>CAVUHS010000006.1:0-554259 GCA_963741345.1 uncultured Bacteroidota bacterium | reverse complement strand
TTTCCAAACGTCCGTGCTAAGTATGTCTTATCCTTTAAACCAAGGATATAGACAGAGATTCCGGTTGTGTTTGCACTTATACCAATTTGAAAAAACTCCCTGGTTTTTCCATCCGCATATTTAATTGTATAAGATCCATATCCAATGTTAGGGTTACTAACCGTTTTATTTTCGCTGTTTTTGCCGTCTTCGAACCATAATTTACATTTTGGTAACACCTGAAGTATGCGTCGGTGCAACTCCTGCATGTCAGTACGTTTTGGTTCAGGTTGGCTTAGTAATATACTTTTTGATTTGTTCCTGTACGTTCATAAAAAATAAATGGCTGTTTTTTCCTTATGCCGCCAACACTCAAATTTATGATATAAGGCGGAACACGTTGTGATTGACGTAAATCTGTTGTTTGTTTACGATAATCCGTAGTTTATTGACGGCGGTTCCTTGTGCTTTCCGTAAACAGCTATATTCATATAAGAATACCATGATGCTGATATTGAAATCAATAATTAAAAATACTAAAACTAAAATACAATTATGAGGCAGCCATCTGGAAGACCCGGCTTTTAGATAATCCTTAGAAAATAAGGATCGTTGCCCACCCGGTGCTATACAATAATAAGCTGAATGGCAATTGATCAAATAGCAAATGAGCAAGCTGGATGAAATAAAGCTAACAGAAATAAAATACTGCTATGCGGGAGCACCTTTCCACCGCTGAAATCAGATTGCACCTAAATTGACCGACCAGAAGTCCGAAACTTCGTTTCTTAATTCAACTGGGGTTGACATGATTTTTATAAATTAGCTCAAATAGTAAATTAGAATTTAAAAAATGAATTCAAATAATAAATTAGCCAGATTTGCAGGAATCCTTTACCTGATTATAATAATCGCAGGTGGTTTTGCTGAAGCATTCGTTCGGGAAGGACTAACCGTGTCAGGAGATGCAGCAGCGACTGCACACAATATTCTGGCTTCCGAACAAATGTATCGTTTTGGTTTTGTAGCTGATCTTACTACTCTTATCGCAGGAACTATTTTGGCACTCATATTCTATATCCTGTTTAAGCCGGTGAACAGAAACCTTTCTTTACTTGCTTTAATATTCTCAACCATAGCTGGTGCAGTTATGGCTATCAACCTGCTCAATCAACTTGCACCATTATTGCTCCTGCATAAAACCATTTATTTAAAAACATTTACAATTGAGCAGTTACAGACATTTTCGCTGTTCTTTCTCAATTTACAATCGCAAGGCTATGGCATAAGCCTTTTATTATTCGCCTTTTATTTTCCTATTATTGGATATCTTGTTTATAAGTCAAATTTTCTTCCCCGAATTCTGGGCATTATTTACGCCCTGGCAGGATTTGGTTATCTAATCAACAGTCTGGCAATGTTTCTTAGTCCTCACATATCTTCACTTCTTTTCCCATATATTTTACTTCCCGCCTTTATCGGGGAAACTTCTATGAGCTTATGGCTTTTAATTAAAGGAGTGAATGTTAAAGGGATGCAATCTGCAAATTGATTCATTTATAACAGACCAAATGGAACAAACAATAGATTCGCTTATAAAAACAGGAAGACATGCAGGATTCATTCTTTTAATGTTGTCTATTGACGATGAATGGTAGTTTGCAGACAGGCGGCCTCATAGCTCATTTCAACTACATAAATAACCAGGATAATTAACGCCAGGCTCCTAAAATTAAACCCATCATTACAAAGCTTATAGTAACATAGCCACCATGTATAAGCATGTAGCGTATTGTTTTTCTTTCAAAAAGAGCAATAATACAAAGTGCAGGAGCTACCCATCCGAAGCCGGCTAAAAATCCTGCTATCGCGCCCCATGATGGAGTGGTTTTTGGCTCATTTAAAAACATAGCGAGATTAAAGGCCATTATAAATGAAAAAATAAATGTGAAAATAAAAATGGTTGCCATGCCTCCCTTCTTTAAATCACCTTCGGTAAAATTGTTTTCCTTCATCCATTGCTTACCTAATAAAACAGGTGAATACCATAGCCCACCCATCAGAAAATTTGAAAGTGCAGCTACTATTACTGCGAGCCAGTTGATTGTCGAAATGTCCATTTCAATTTGATTTTAAGTTTTGAATAAATAGTCCGATTGCTGTATTTACCTCATCAGGTTTGTCTTTCCAGCTGCAGGTAGCTGTACCCTGAATATCCTTAATCGTGATGAGTGGGTTTTTTAACGCCGCTTTATCCCATGATGATATAAATTGCGGAACCAAATAATTGTTTATGGGATTTTGCAAAATCCTGTCATTAAATGAAGGTCGCAATACTAAAACAGGGCATTTTATTTTCTCAGCCTCCAGTGTTATGTCTGAAGCTAAAAATTCGCATAGTGCATGCACGGATACCGGTAATGGAACGGAAGCTGACTGTTCCCACAAAGAATTGGCGATGACTGAATCCAATGAATAAATTTCAGGCAAATAATTACCCTTATCATAACCGGATTTACTCATTGACCTGAACCAATTGGGTGCGATAACCTTATCTATATAACTTATACTACTGGCCAGGGGATATTCAACCGGTTTGCCATTATTGATCAGGACAAACTTTGCAGGACCACCTAAAATAATTACACCGCTCACTAATTCAGGGAAATCAATGGCCATTCTTAAAGCCAACTGTGCGCCTTGTACAAAATGCCCGACTATAATTGCCTTTTTTACCTTCTGCTGAGTGATAAGCTTTTCAATTCCTTCCAGAATACTTTTATTCCATGTTTGTTCGCCAAAACTCGTACCATCTGGCGGTAAGGCAGGTGCCTGCGTATTGCCGTAACCTGGTATAGTGATACAGTAAATAATGTAATGCTTTTGGTTGACCTCAATAAAATCATCAAAAATTGAATTGTCAAAACCCAACCCCGGGATTACAATTAAGGTTTGAGAACCTTTGCCGGCCTTACTGTATTGAGGTATTGCACCCGTTAATGAACACTTATAATCAGGGGGAAGGAGGAGATTGTTGATCTTTGCCGAATCGTTCTTTACGCCATTTGACTGGGCCAATGAGCTGTAAAAAGCAAAAACCAATAACAACAATCCAGGAAATATTTTATTCATGTTATTTTGAGATTTAAAGGATTTCCATATAGATTTCCACGGTTACCATATTATTTTCAACCGTTGAAACCTGGTAGCCGGCATTGGATTTTAAGACAACTCCCCTTTCCTGAATGTGGTCGAATAATGCGTCTATACCCATCAAAAATTATTTTTGCCGGGTCGCCGGTGACCTTGGTATAGAGGTATTTCCCGGCTAAAGCCAGTCTGGATAACGGCGGGTCAATGAATGGGGGTTCATTTTCAACTAAAAAACCCTGAAAGCATCTGAGCTCTTCAGCCGGAGTGGTTTCCGGATTGTCATAATAAACACCGATTACCTTATTCGGGATAAAAGGGATGGATGCAGCACTTAATAAATTTTGTACTTCGGAGGCATATTTTGGGGAGGCCGAATAATCGCCCATAAAGGTTTTTCCTACTGCCGTGATGGCAGGCTCAACCTGGACTACTTGAACGGGAGGATTTTCCATTTTTTTCATTTTCAGGTAAAAATATCGCTGCACAGCGCCTTAAACGACCTGATTTATAAGAATGGACTTCCAAATTGAGTTTATGGACTACTTTCTGAACTCAGAAGGTGTTTTACCCGTGATTTTTTTGAAGGTATTGTTGAAAGATGATTTTGTATTGAAGCCGACATCCATGGCGATGCCGAAAATGGACAGGTTTTGAAACCTGGGTTCCTTAATTCTGCTGATAAATTCGTTTACCCGGTATTCATTTATTAAATCATTAAAGGATTTCCCGAATTTCTCATTAATCAGTTTTGATAATTGATGCTGAGGTAAACCGATTAATTCGGCAAAATCTGCCAATTTGAGCTCAGAATTGGTAAATATTTTATGTTCTTCCAATTGGATTTTTACCTTCTTTATATAGTCATCGCCTTCATCATTTTCAAATATTTTGTAGGATTTGTATTTTTTTGTAAAATCTAAAATGATCAGCTCCGGCTTTAAGATCATTTTGTAGGCGATAAAATATATAACCGACGATATAACCAATGTGTAGATATAGTTGGTAACCGGCATATAATAGCCATTCAGCAGACACCGAAAGGTATAAACTAAAAACGGTGACCAGGAAAACCGCCAAACAAAAGGTGAGTTGCTTTACCCAGGTGATCCTTGCCGAAATGGATATAATAAACTGTGCATTGCCAAATTTCTTTTTTGATTCGTTTATCCATAAATAGATAACAACCAAATAGACAAACAGATGAATGACCTGAATGGCATAGGCAATTTTTTCGAATGGCCTGATTGGAAGATTACCACTTAAGAATTCGTTATTAAAGCGTTCCCAAAAATCCAATGGGGCAGTATATAGCGGTAAATTGAGTGAAAGCTGTATGATATAGGGGATAAAATGCAACCAGTATTTCGATTTCCATTTAAAATTACTGTCCAGGATACTTTTCGAATACAGATATAATAAAGGGCCATAAAGAAAAATCATACCAAATGGCACCAGAAAAAAATACGGGATAGTATGGATTAAAGGTGTCCTGCTCACCATATACCCAAAATTTGTCAGCACCATAATCAAAAGCATCGCAATGATCAAAAGCGAGGCAGGCAGGTTCTTGGACTTTTTTAATAAAATAAGAGATATTAAAAAAAGGCCCTGGGCTATGCTAATAACAAAAATTGAGGTCCAGAACATGTTTTTTGCTTTTGTAAAAAGGATTTTGAGCACTAAGCTGCTATCTTAATCCTTGAACCTTTTATTAACAACCATAACATAAAAATTATTTCCCCATAAAAAGTATAAACTGCAAAATCTATGTTTACGCCGGGGAAAAAGAGTGGTCTCAATGAAGTCAGCATGTAGCCTATCCCGCTAACAAATAGTAAAATGCCAAATATTCTTGGGATGTATTTTGAAAAAAAGACCAAAAAAGAAAGCAGCAATAAATGAATACTAAAAAATAAAATTCCAAAGGAAAAATAGTCTTTAAATGTATGAAAATGAGTCTCAATTTGAATGGAGAGTTGATTATTTTCTGAGGCAGATTGAAAATTTATTGCATTGGTCAACTTTAAAACACTAATAAGGTTGAGTAATGCGATTATAGCGATAACACTGTACACCAGGCGAAACAAGCAAGTAAGAAGTGAAACATTTTCGTTTACTGGTTTTAATAAAATGTATAATGCCCAGGCCACAATAATATCGCAAATAAAAGTAATCAGATAACCAAGTATGCATAAAACAAAAAGAGACCTGTTTGCTAAAATATGATTAATCGTTTCACCAGGTTTACTGGCAACAAATATTTTGGGATAGGCATAAAGTTCTGCAATTGGAGCTGCGACAACCATAATTAGCAAGCCAAGTCCGGCAATAAGCGCTGCCGTTGACAATTGGGTTTTATTTTTAATAACTGTCATTTCAGATAAACATACTTAGATTGAATGATTTTATTCTGACAATTTGATAATTGGTCGATATCATAAATCGATTAAAGCATATTGTTATAATGACTCACGACACTCAAATTTACACTATAAGGCATTTCGTGTGTAATATGTTTGTTTCCAGATACAAAAGTATTGCCCCGATTCTAATGGGTTGCGGGAGGCGCTTAATTTACTAAATAAGTAGTAAGCTCTACACGGAAAAATTGCATATAAAGCAGGGATCAACTTCTGAGATTGTCTTTAAGAAATCCAAAAACATCTGCTTCCCAGGTTTGGGGACTAAGAAAAATTATATTATGTGCCTGATTCGCCGTGTTTCCAAACTTTGGATAGATTTTTAGTAAGTGGGGCTTGTGGATATGATTCAGGACACTGTCAAGCGTATATCCCGGAGTTGTGGAATAATCATTTTGAGCATGAATAATCATGATGGGACATGTTAAATTTTTAACAGCATTGATTAAACGATTTCGAAGCAATGGAGAAAGGTCCCAGGTTCGCGCAGACCCCGAAAAAATAATCACCGCCTTTAAAACAGAATCGTGTTCAGCAACGAGTAGGGCGAGAGAGGCTCCAAAGGAATGACCTATGAGTGCAATACGGTTCCTATCAATATCCGATCTACTTATTAAGTAACTAATACCTGCAAGCATATCCTGCCTCTGTGCTGTCTCAAGTTGTTGCAACTGCACCTCGTTTCGCCCATCCTGCCCATTTTGTTTAAACGCATTTTCCATCAGATCTGCACTATTCAAACCCTGGTCTTTTGAAAGCCCGACCCCGCGGCGGAAAAGGGCAAAATAAATATATCCCCTCTCTGCAAACAATGGTCCCAGAGTAGACGCCTCAATGACCGGGTCATGTGTCGTATCATCAGAGGCATAGCTACCATGACAAAAAATAACCGTCGGAAATGGTCCCTGACCAGCAGGAAGCCACAACAGCCCTTTCAATATTAATTTACCGGAATGTATGGATATAGTGTCAGGACTTTTGGAGTCTTGTGCATGACTGCGCTCAATGGAGCAAA
Organism: uncultured Bacteroidota bacterium; assembly: GCA_963741345.1. Taxonomy (GTDB): domain Bacteria; phylum Bacteroidota; class Bacteroidia; order Chitinophagales; family Chitinophagaceae; genus Puia. Next base: position 547,692 of record CAVUHS010000006.1, on the reverse strand, counting down.
AACCAAGAAAGAGAATAAATGCAATCCCTTTAAACATTTAACCTTATTTGTGACGGTTTAGTGACTATTTATTTCGTGGGGTTATATTTCAGCTTTTATAATGAGCGTTTAGTAACTCAAAATACCTTGATTTACATTGCAAAGCAGGCAGGTGACCACATTTCTCAATGGTGTGGATTACAGCAGTGGGATACCTTTCCCTCGAATATTTTTTACTTTCACCATAGATGTCCTTCTCCCCATAAGTAATAGTTATTCTAAAATCCGGATGCTGTACAACATTCAGAACAGGGTACCTGATTAGTTGCTTTCTTGTTTTGTTAATTGGCGCTGCTTTGATATTCTTCAAATCAATAGAACCCTCAGTTGCGTCTTCAAATCCTTTATTATAATTTTCCAGAACCCGGTTAAACAGTTTTTGATAGGCCCTATCGCTCCCGAATATGCCTTTCAAAGAATTCCATCCCATTGACAACCATTCGTAGTAACTTAATTTTGATCTATTAAAAGCCATTACTTCTTTCTCTGTTTCCTTCCACTGGTAATTAGTACCTGAACTGGGACTGCTTAAGAATAGACTTAATATTTTATCAGGATATTTTTGTGCATAAATCTGCGCATATAATCCCCCCCAGGAATGTCCGAACAAGTGAAATTTTGTGAGTTTGAAATAAGCCGATATACTGTCAATATCCGTAATATAACTTTCTATTGTAAAATCTGATTTAAAGACCGGCGACTTTTTTGTCCCTCTTTGATGAAATGAAATGATCTGATAATTTTCTGACAAATGATAGGCCACCAATGCCAAATCATCCGGAACTCCTGGACCACCATGCAGTAAAATTATTGTTTCAGCATTCTCCTTTGGATACACTGTTGTAAATAGTCTGACATTTTCGCCATCTATAAATATGGTCATTTTTTTTTGATCCATATCAGTCCAATTGCAATTGATGACTGAATCCATTCTTACACCGCTCCTGAATCAAGTGATGAACCGTTGCACAGGAGCGCGATCTTGCCTATAATGCCGCCCTTTTCAAGCAATTCCTGTGCGTGTCTTGCCTCCGTAAGCGGTAATCGCTCAGCGATCAGTGGTTTGATTTTTTTTTGTTGAAGGAGGTCAAACAGTGCGATTAAATCCTGTCGAAAGAATTCCGGTTTCAACCGTTTGAGCGTCTGTATGCTGTAAGGGATCAGTCGTTTCCGGCCAGGCAAAAGCCAGCTGCCTGCGATGTATAACGCGAAGATGGCGGTTCCGCGAAACCGTTGCCGGCGCCCCGGACGTTCCGAAGCCAGTCCCTTTCCACGTATCGATGAAATCAGCCCATAACCCACTACTTTCCCGCCACGCCGGAGCGCTTTGCGGGAATGCCAGAGATGGGGCCCGCCAATGGGGTCGAAGACAACATCCACACCGTCACCTGTGAGGCGGCGAATTTCTTTTACATAGTCCTGAGCCTTATAATCAATTGGAATAGCGCCGAGTTCGGAAACAGCTTTCGCCCCTCCCGGTGAACAGGTTCCGTACATCTGCAACCCGGCAAGGCGACCAAGCTGTAAGAGCGCCGAGCCTACTCCGCCGGAGGCCCCGTGAATCAAGACACGCTGCGCTGGTTTCACCTTCGCGGAACGATGCAGCATCTGGTAAGCTGTAACATAATTCAGCACGAGACTGACCGCTTCGGCGGCGTCCAATCCGGGGGGCACCGGAACCAATTCACGTTGCGGCAGACACACAAACTGCGCGTAAGCACCGTGAATTGGCAACGCGGCAACCATCTGTCCCATTTTAGTTGTGGAGATATCATCGTGGATCCGATCCACGACACCGACCAAATCCCAGCCCGGCGTGAAAGGCACCCGGGGTGTTTCCGGATGAACGCCCTCACGGGCCATTACGTCTGGCATCGAGACGCCGGCGGCAAGCACTTTCACCCGGACTTCACCGTCTTTCGGTTCGGGACATTCTTCTTCAACCACCTGAAGTGCATCAGGTCCGCCGTAGTGAGTGACTATGATACGCTTGTAGTTCAAGGGAACGAAAGTTACTCAACGGATGTTGAATATTGAATGACGTTCGTCAGCTACATGATTAAAGTTGAATGACTTTTGTCATGTTATAAGATTAATTCGAGTTACAAGATATTACCCATGTTATGTGGCGTTTTTGTTTGGCTTTTGCGAAACATGCAGACGGTTGGTTATGACAATCGTAGCAATGATGATCCATAAAATTATCCCCAGCACTAAATTCCATATAAAGGCGATTTCCCCGGACGATGATGGTTGCAATATTAGAGTACTGGCAGAAAGAAAAGCATGCATAAGCATTATGACGGGGAGGCTACCCGTCCGGTCATAAACCAATACCAGAAGTACCCTGTATGCCGGAAGCGCTAACAGATAGAAAGCAACAAAACCTGCCACAAACATTGTCCTTGAATCCGCGGCAGCCAAATAATTGCTTGCCCAAAATGCTATCATAAAATGCCATATGCCCCAAAGAATACCAACAATGAGTCCTGTAGATAAAATGCTGTACTTCTTTCGTAGTTGGGGTACCGCAAAACCAGTCCAGCCGGTTTCCTCCAATAGCCCTCCACCGATTAACCCCCAGGAAACACCGAATATCACCGAACCAATTTTGTCTTTCGCTGTGATTATTCCCGGAAGAAATTCCTGATTGAAAAGTGAAAGCCCGAAGAGTACGGTAGCCACAAGAATTGGTCCTGCAAAAATCGCAATTGCATACCAGCGTCCTTCAATCCGCCAACGCAAATACCGTGATAATAGCCTACGAAGACCTTCCTTACCATCGACAAGAAAATTCATAAGGATACCGGAAATGAAGGGCCCGGCAAACATAATCAGGAGTGCAGGCACAAATAACTTCTCAGCTTGTTCTTTGGTACCAGGTATGTGGTCAGGTCCGCCAATAAGTATGAGTATGCCCCCCCATGAAATGGCAAATACTAAAAGGTAATAAGTTGAAACCGGGTGTCGTTTGATAAAGTTTTTAATAGTGTTATCCATTTTGTATTATTGTTGGCACGTACGATTTTGATGGGAATCAAAACGGGGCCTAAAATGAGGGTAGTTCATTGATTTTTCCGGATCTGCAACAGTCATTTACTTGTACTTCCGGGTAAAAATCAAAGGTCAATCTGTTCATTGAGTTGAGACAATTCACTTCAGCGTCGACAAGGATTGCTTTAATCATAAATAACAGGTATTTTAATTATCACTTCTGTACCTCCGAAACTTCCGTCCTTTTGTGACAGGTCATAGACAGTCACGGTTGACTCTTTGCTACCTGGTCGCTGCAACTGTGCAATTCGCTCCCCGGTAATCTGCATGCCCATTGATTTGTGTTTTATTGCCGATTTACTTCCAAGCGCAGCAGCTTGCTTACGACCTATGCCGTTATCTGTTATTTTAAAAAATAACTGGTCATCTTCCTCGCTCACTTCAATATCCAGCTTCCCTTTTTCTTCTTTATGCATTAATCCATGCCAAATTGCATTTTCGACATAGGGCTGAATGATTAGTGGAGGTACTTTCAGTGTGGATGTTTCCATGTCGGGTGGAACTGAAATTTTGTATGAAAAATGATAATCAAAACGCATTTCTTCCAGGTCAAGATAAAGCGCCAATGATTCCAGTTCGCTTTCCAAAGGAATTATTGAAGACTTTGAATTTTGTAGTATCAATCGTATCAGTTTGGAAAATTTGGTGAGGTATTCAGAAGCCTTCCCACGGTCGTTTTGCTGGATAAACCAGTTGATGGAATTAAGCGAATTAAAAATAAAATGCGGATTCATTTGTGCACGGAGCACCTCCATTTCCAGTTCAGTTACTCTCGCCCGTCCCCGTTCTGTCAGCAGCAAACGCCTTCGCTGTATTTGAAAAGCCCCAAATATTGCAGCCATAAACAAAAGGCCATACAAGCAGTAAGCCCACCAGGTTCTCCACCACGGAGGGAAGATAGTTATAGTCATATCTCTCTCAGCCCATGCACCTACACTGTTGGCTCCTCTTACACGAAATACATATTTGCCCGGTGGAATATTGAAGTAATAAGCTTTTCGATCCGGACCTGCCGGGTGCCAGCTGTTATCATAATTTTCCAGCATGAAGAAATGCCGGTTATTTTCGGGATTTGCATAGTCCATAACAGCAAATTCGAAAGAAAAAATATTCTGATGATATTGTAACCGGATCTCAGATGTTTGTGAAAGTCTCTCTTTTAATAGCCCTTGTTTGCCCGGCCTGATTAGTTGGTCTGCAATACGGAAACCGGAAAAAATAATTTCCGGTGGCTTTATATGTTGGGTAAAATCGGCTGGGTAAAACGAATAATAACCCCCGGATTCGGTAAAATATAATTTACCATCCCGTCCTTTGTAACAGTAATTATGTATAATCAAAAATGGATTTACTGATTCCGTAATTTATGGTTTCATTCCGTTGGGGATTTAGGCTCATCATTCCATCTGATGTTTGTAACCACAAATATTTCTGGTCATCTTCCACCATATGTGAAACATCCGGGATTTCAAAGAGTGAACTTGAATCCTTATAACGTATAAAGGCATCAGCACGGCGATCAAATTTATAAAGGCCATCATTACCGCCCAACCAAAGCACACCATCTGCATCTTCATAGAGGCAGCTGACTTTGGTGCCCTCTAAATAGTTTTTGAATTTATTGCTTTCCCGGTTAAACAGATTTACTCCACCCAACCACATACCTAACCATAGCTTACCCGTTTTATCCAGTAGAATTGCAGTTATAGCATTCTGACCCGTTATAGAAGAATCGCCCGGGTTAATGAAATACCGGGTAAATGAACCTGTTTTGCTGTTCCAAAGATTGAGTCCCCGGTATGTTCCAATCCATAAATTTGAATCCCTATCCTCATATATCGTATTTACGTTATTATTACTAAGACTATTGTTGTTTCCAGGATCATTTTTATAAGTAATAAAATAATCTTTCTCTTTATTCCACAATTTTAACCCAACTGATGTACCCACCCAAAAATTACCTTTCCGGTCTTCTTTAATGATTCCTATAAAATCAGTTAAGGGGTTTATAATCTTGTAACGTTTTGTAATTCCTTTATCAATATCATTTCGAATAAGTTCCTCCCCTCCTGTCCAGAATATTCCGTTCGGTTCCTCATAAAAACAAATATCACTGCCGGGTATTGTATAGTGATGGAATTCCCTTCGAAAAGGATCAATGCGGTAAAGATTTCCTCCGTTCCAATCACTGCTGATCCAAAGAATACCATCCCTGGAAGAAAATGCATACCATGTCCCTTTGTCTTTAAACCCGGCAGAAACATTTTCTGTTTCTCTAAACCGGATGACCTTTCCAATCTTTGGATTATAGTAGTTCAGTCCTCCTTCAACAGTTCCGATCCAATAACTTCCTGCAGCGTCCTGGGTTATAAAAGTAATTTGTTCATGCAACAGGGACTTTTCTATTAAAGGTGGCAAGCTCATCTTTTCAGGATGTGCCGGGTCATAGATGATTCTTTCAATCGTCCCTTGCTGCCTGTCCATCTTGTGTAGTCCATTATTTGCAGTGCCAATCCACAAAACACCCTGGTTATCCTCGAATATGGTTCTGACCAAATTGCTTACCAGGCTGTTTTCATTATTTGGATCATGCAGGTAGCGCGTAAATGTGCCGGTTTTTTTGTTCATTCGATTCAATCCTCCTTTCACTATTGCACTGCTATCGTCATTGGGAAAGGGGCTGCCTGTTCCGATCCAAAGTATTCCCTGCCTGTCCTCATATATAGTCAGAATCGCGTTATGACTTAAACTTGAGGGATCATTGGCATTGTAGCAGTGATGAATAAATTTATTTGTTTTAGGGTCAAACTGATCCAGCCCGCCAAAACTGCCAATCCAAAGAATTCCCTGTTTATCTCTTAGAATAGCCATAACAGTATCATTACCCAGGCTTGCCGGATCATTTGCATCATGATGAAAATGAGTGAAGATTCCGGTTACAGGATCAAACCGGTCAAGACCTGCTCCAAATGTTCCGGCCCAGATCATTCCATCAGGATCTGCATAAAGCGATTCAACATAGTCGCTTGCCAATGAGTTTGGGTTTAAACGATCATGAACATAAGTAGTGAAACGATAGCCATCATAACTGTAGAGCCCCCATGGGCTGGCAAACCACATATATCCATTTACGTCCTGCGTAATGCAGGATACCAGAGGAGAAAATTTGCCTTCAGGTGGACGAACTTTATTAAAGATAATTTGCTGACAAAATGCCGGGAGGGTTTTTACAATCAGGAGTAAAAAAACAAATGAAATTATTGAAAGACGGGATTTCATTTGATTGCATAGTTTATAAAAAATTTTATTGAGAGAAAGAGCTATTAAAAATCAGGTTTCCCGGCGGGCAATTCCCTGGTTGGTAATTGAATAATAAACCCGGCACTTTGATCTTCAACAGTTACCTGTTGTTGTATTTCTATTATTCAACTGCCGTTTCTTTGGGTACCAATGTAATAACAGGTAAACAGGAAGTAGTGATCTGACGGTTATTGTACCTGTTATATTTTAGAATTGGGTTGTGCCATTTGAATGTACAATTATTTTATAACTTTCGATATGACTTCATATCAGTTCAATCAAATAAACACCTGATACAATAAGCATTGCAGGCCTATTTTAGTGGGTTTTGACCACTTTCCGGAAACACTCTTTTTAATTGCCGCATTAATGGTACACATTGCGCTGAATAATTACCGTGGTCACTTTCCCATACAAAAAATACCATCCCCCGATTCCAGGGAGTTTGCGGGGAATTAGTGACGGAATAGTGACTATTTACTACTAACCAGGATTAGAAGCTTCTCCTATTTATAAGGGCCGGCACATCAGACAACCCCTGTCAGTTCAAGGCTGTGAAATTTATTGAACCGATATGATACAACACCGAAAGTCATAAAATAATTGTACATTCAGATAGCACTACCCAATACTCAAAATAACAAGTAGACTAACTGTCAGTATTACTCCCTCCGATACACTTGTTATTAAAATAGTATCTTAAGAAAGCACAGATGAAATCATGGATTTGCCCAAACTGTTGCTCTTGGGAGAACAATTAGTAATACTTGGAGATTGAATTCGACTTCATTAGTATATTATAATATTTAAATTTTTATTAAAAATCAAAAATATGGCAATACATCCTAAGACTCCAGGCATACATCATATCTGCCTACGAATCCTCGATATAGATATTACCAAGAATTTCTATCAAAACATTTTAGGCCTGTCTCTGGTGCTGGACAGCCCTGATCTGATGATTTTTCAGGCGGGCATTGTATTTGTGGCTTTCAGAAAGGCAAATCTAAAACCAGAAAGCGAAGCTATATTCAATCCGTTTGGAATTGGACTGGATCATTTAGCGATCGCCTGCGAAACAGAAGAGGAGCTGAATCGCTTTGCTAAAGGGTTGCTTGATTCAGGAATAGAAAATACAGGAGTGAAATTTGATGAAATTCTACAAAAAAAATATGTAGCTTTTAAAGACCCCGACCGGATTCAATGGGAATTTTATATGATCAAATAATCTCTGGATTACTCTATTGAATGGTTATGCACAGTGATGACGATACAAACAATGTTTACGGAAAAATCGATAAACTCAACGCATTAGCTCTTGAAATACGTGTGAACGACTCATCAAGAGCTATGACGATTAGCCGTGAAGCTGTGGAACTGGCCACGGAAATTCATTATGAAAAGGGATTGGCCCGGGGCCTGGCTACTTTGGGATTCAGTTATATTCGTATCTCCCAACATGAAGAAGCACTAAAATATTTGGATAGATCCTATGAATTATTTACTTCCCTCAATGACAAACGTGGTCAGTGCGATATTTTACAGTACTATAGCATTATACAAAGAAGTTTAGGGAATTTGGAAGCTTCTTTGGATTACTCATTAAAAGCCCTGTCTTTAGCTGAAGAAACAAATTATAAAGAATCTGAATCGCAATGTCATTATCATATTGGTGTCAGCTACAGGTTTCTGGGGAAATACGAACAGGCACTAAATTATTTCCTGAAGGGTCTGGAGAAAGCGCGATTAATTCACTATTCGATGGTCGAGGGCTATTGTCTCAATAATATTGGTCTCATTTACCTTGAAACAGGTGACTATACCAATGCCCTGAAATATTATAATCAAAGCCTGGCTATCCGTCGCGAGCTTGGTGATAAATGGGGCGAAGCAGGTAACCTCGACAACATCGGATTCATTTATTTTAAGATTGAGAATTATACGGAAGCCATTAACTATTGCACCCAAAGCCTGGCTATTACTGAAGAAATAGATGATCAAAAAGGTCATGGCAATGCACTTTTGCATTTAGGAAATATTTATGAAAATTTAGCCGACTATGAAAAAGCTGTTGCTTGCTATAACCGTAGCTTGCAAATCCGCAGGAAAATTGGCGATAAGAAAGGTGAAGCTGAAATATTATTGTCTCTCGCCGAATTGAGCATATTAGATGATTTCAAAATACAATCCAATCTACAGGTACTAAAGCTATTAAATAATGCTTTGGAACTTGGTCAGCAAGCAAAAGCACCAGACCTTGTCGCAAAAATAAATTATGTTTTATATGAAGCATACAAAAAGTCGGGGGATTACAATGAAGCACTTTGCAATCTGGAATCATCCTTGTTGATTGAAAAAGAAATACATAACGCCAGTATTAAGCAAAAAGTTTTAAACCTGGAGATATCCAACCGTGTGGAACTATCACAAAAGGAGGCAGAAATTTATCGTCTTCGCAATATAGAATTAGTTGCGCTTTTTGAAGAGATCACGAAGCAAAAAGCGGAAATTGAACATCAGAAAAAGAAAACCGAAGAAGCATTTGTGGAACTAAAGTCAACTCAAAAGCAGCTCATCCAATCCGAAAAAATGGCCTCACTCGGTGAACTCACAACCGGAATTGCCCATGAAATACAGAACCCGTTAAATTTTGTAAACAATTTTTCAGATGTCAATAAGGAATTAATTGAAGAATTACAAGATGAATACAAAAAAATAAACCGTGATTTCAAAAGCGAAAATGATTTACTGAATGATATTAAAGAGAATGAAGTAAAAATAAACCACCACGGAAAAAGGGCTGATGCCATAGTAAAGGGCATGCTTCTTCATTCAAAGACAAGCACCGGGAAAAAAGAACCAACTGATATCAACGCCCTGGCGGATGAATACCTCCGTTTAGCCTTTCATGGTCTTCGTGCAAAAGAGAAATCATTCAATGCAATGATGAAGAAAGATTACAATGAATCAGTCGGTAAAATCAATATTATTCCACAGGATATCGGTCGTGTTTTGCTCAACCTGTATAATAACGCGTTCTATGCTGTGAATGAAAAGAATAAGGTGGTGGATGGCAGCTATGAGCCAACCGTTTCAGTAAGCACCAGGAAGATTGACAATAAAATAGAAATCAGGGTGAAGGACAACGGCAACGGTATCCCCCTAAAGATATTGGATAAAATATTCCAGCCATTCTTTACCACTAAACCAACTGGACAGGGAACAGGATTGGGTTTGTCACTGAGCTATGATATTGTGAAAGCCCATGGAGGAGAAATAAAAGTGGAGACCAATGGAAGGACAACATACAGAATTCATCGTCCTGCTTCCTTATTAAGGTCATATCAAAATGAAAAGGGAATATTCTACGCTCAGCAATTATAATATTGAAAAGTTTGATGCGTTTAGTGAGATTTAAGAGCTTTAGGTACGAATAAAATGTTTATAACTCTCGAAAAAAATCCTCCCCCTGAAAGGGTGAAATCCGGTCGCATTGCCGGGAATATCCACTACCCATGCCATAGCTAATGTACATTTACCATACACAAATGCTGGAGTTGCTAATATTCTAAAATTTCATCCTAAACTAAAATATCCGTCATGAAAATAAAAGATTTCATTAAAAGATTTTTATTAATTTTTGGAGTTGCATTAATTGTTAACATTCTGATTACTATTATTTGGGACTATTTTATAAAAGGTATTGGGTGGGTAATTGATTGGGAAACAAGCTTAAGATTTGCTTTATTGTTTGCAATAGTTATTCCTCTTACTCAAACTAAAAGAAAATAGGCGATTTAATGAAGCTCGAATACGATTCCATAGTAATTCCAGATTTGACATTATTTATTTTTAATTACTTCTACGATCTTGTTGAACTCCTATAATTTAATTATTATTATTAAAAATGACTCCTGTCATTGCCTCTGTATTAGGAGGCATCGTAAGTGATCCATTACCCTTAAGGTTTACATAAGGACCTGTACCACTTACAATGCGCCATTGGACTCTCAAAGTAAATTCTCAAATGTCTCTCAAGTGAAATAAGAAGTTGCTTAGCAATCCACTTTGATTCCGGAAAATATGAGATTTATTTCGACCAAGGCCAACAAACGTCGACCAACGTCATTCATAGTCATTGTTTGATGGAGGATCCAATTTTTTTTCCGCGTCATATACAAGTCTGACGAAATATAAAATCATTAACTTCAAATAAGCAAAACAATAATATCAACCAGCCCAGATCATTTTTGTAACAGATACTCAAAAAACATCAGGGCGAACAAAAAGAATCGGAAGTGAATGTGGATGAACAAAATTTATTATTCAATATGGTATTCTCTAAATCAATAATCATGAAAAATAATTTTTGTCTTTGCCTGGTTCCTGCATTGTGCATTTTATTCTTCCCGTTAAAAGGCAATACTCAAAATGCCAAAGATTCAGTTTCACTTCCGGTACACAAGGCACCTCATGAAATGGGTCTTTTTGAATCTGACAATTTTCTGGAAATTACATTAAGTGGCAATATTCATGAATTATTCGATGACAGGTCCGATCATCCCGAAAACCATCATTTGAAGCTTGCATATAAAAGGGAGGACAGCAGCGTGGTTACAGTGCCTGTTGAGGCAAAAACAAGAGGTCATTTCAGAAAGCTTAAGGAAAATTGTTACTATCCACCCATTCTATTGCATTTTCCAGCAGAGGATACATTAAAGTCATCCATTTTTAAAGAGGATCGTAAATTAAAACTGGGGATGCCCTGTAAGGGCGAACAATATATTATCTATGAATGGCTAGTATATAAGGTATACAACCTTATTACTCCATATAGTTTCAAGGCAAGACTCGTGAAGGTAAAATTAGATGATAGTAAAAGTAAAAAAGGAGCTGCTCCCTTTTATGGACTGCTTCTGGAAGAAGCAGAACAAATGGCTGAAAGAAATGGAACTATTTCAGTAAAAAGAAAATTAAGGCCTGAACAAACTGAAATCAGTTCCTTTTTGACCATGGCAGTGTTTGAATATATGATTGGCAACACTGATTGGTCTGTACAATACCTGCAAAACATTAAACTTATTTCAGTTGATTCAAGTTCAGTCCCCATTACTGTTCCGTACGATTTTGATTTGTCCGGGATAGTAAATTCGCCTTATGCAACACCAGCTGAGGAGCTAAATATGAAGTCTGTTCGCGAAAGGCGATATCGAGGTTTTTGTATTCAGGATATGAAAAAATTTGATAAGACAATCGAGTTGTATAATAACCGAAAAAAAGAAATCTATTCCATTTATACTAATTGCCCATTACTTGATGCTAAATATCTAAAGTCAACTATAAAGTTTCTCGATGAATTCTATGCAACGATCAATAATGAAAATGCAGTAAAAAAAGAATTTGGATATCCTTGCGATAAAAATGGGACCGGCAATGTGGTTATAAAAGGTTTAAAGGAAGAATGAAAATTTGCCAGGTAAGACTACAAAAATTGTGAATCTTCAGTAAAACTTAGTGTGGGCGTATGTTTCTTTTTCACCTGATTAACACTACACTTCCTTCCAACTTCTGTTTTTTTCCGCTGCGATCGGTGAACCGGGCGATCCAGATATAGGTGCCGGCAGGTTGGAGTTCGTTGGTGAATTTGCCGTCCCATTCGCCGAAGGGATCGGAAGTACTAAAGATCATCTGGCCCCAGCGGTTGAAGATCTGCAATTGATAGTCGGCAATCAGGCCAGGATATTTCAAACGGAATACATCGTTGAGGCCGTCATGATTCGGGGTAAAGGCATTCGGAAATACCAGCAGCGCTTCGCAGTCTTTCGTTGCTACGTTAATCGAATCCATTCCCAGGCATCCCTGCCCGTCTACAACCTGTAACATATATAAACCTGCTGTCTTCACCAGGATGGACCTAGCCGTTTCGCCCGTGCTCCAGTTGTATTCTGCAAAATCTCCTTTCGGTTCAATCCTGCCACCCTGGTATGAACAAACTGCGGTATCCGGCGGCAGAAATCCCTGCGGGGATTCGGCATAGGCAGTAATATGAATGGAATCGGCTGAACTGCAGTGATGCTGATCGGTTACTTGTACCCGGTAGTATCCGGTGTCAGGCACCGTGAACCGCTCCTGCTGGCTTCCATCCTGCCACAGATAATTCGCAAATCCTGTACCTGCATCCAGGACCAGGTTCTGATCTTTACATATAACAGTACCCCCCGTTATATTTACACCTGGTGGCGGATAAACCGTCAGCAGCACTGTGTCGGCAGATTTGCAATTATTCTGATCCTTCACGAGCACGAAATATTTTCCTCCCGCCTGCACATCGATGGAAGCCGCGGGGGATCCGTTGCTCCAGGCATAGGATTGAAAATTCCCGCCCGCAGAAAAAAGAACATGTGCACCCGTACATACCGCGGTATCATTCCCAAGCGCCACCGCGCTCCCCGGGAAAACATTTATTCTCAACCGGGCCGTACCCGCACATCCGCCATAATCATGTACCGTGAGTTGGTAGCTGGTATCCTTTCCCGGATACAAAATCACCGCTAAACCGGAAGTTGGAATCAGATTATAATCCGGCGTCCATTCATATATTTTAAACCCTGGCGGCGGAACGATGGTGAGTGAATCCGCAGCACATTTAAACTGCGGAGGGCCCAGATCAAGCGGTAGGAATGATCTGAAATCAATTTGTATCGTATCGGACTTCGTGTTTCTGCAGGAATCCGTTACCATACAATAATAAAGGCCGGCTGTTTTCACTTTAAATGAATCACTGGAAGATCCATCCTGCCATAAGTATTGATCATATTTTCCCTGCGGGCGCAGGGTGATGGAATCGCCGCTACAGAGTGTCGTATCGCCGCCAAACCTGAACGGAATTAAAGATGGAGCAACAGTTACCATGATCGAATCCGTGATCGCTGTGCAGGGAAAGGGTTTTTCTGCCCGGATCTTATAGGTCCCCGGCGTTTTGAAAATCAGCCGCGTTTTTCCGCCATCTTCGTAAACGGTTTTGATATTAGAATTGTCATAAGTCCATTTCACCGGATCCGTACACGAGGGATCCTTATGCGCAATAAACTCAAACGTATCTTTCAGATTACAAACGGAATTTGCGCCCGAGAGTCTCATGAAGGAACAGAGTGGCAGGTAGTCGGGACAGTTATAGCGCAGTTCGGTATTGGGTTTCGTAACTGTCAACGGGTGATCCACCATCTGTAAGTTGTAGTCCGTTACGGTTACGGGGCCGGGTGAATAGGGTGTGACGGTTAGCTCCTGCATGAAATTATGGGTATCATAAAAATCACAAAGCGGATCAGGGCCGTTTCCATTCGAATCCACTTTCACCAGGATCATATTTTCGCTAAACCCATAGAAGGGGTTCTGTAAACTATTTATTTTTTGCCCGATCATCGCCAGTCCCTTCGAAGGTGCAGGGGCAGCCTGCCTGAGCAGACCAACACCATAGGCAGTAAACTGTTTTTGCCAGAGGATATTTTTATTCGCATCCAGACGGAGAAAATAAGCCCGTTCGGTAAAGCCCGGCTGGACGGGGATAATTTGCTCGCCGGAATAAAAAAGCGAGATGGAATTATCTGCATGCACAATCAGGTTATCGCCGAATACTATATTCAGGTCAGTTCCATTGTAGATCAGTCTTCCCTCACGGATATTTCCATCGAGGTCGGTTTCAAGCAGGGTTTCAAAATAGCTCCATTCATTGTTATAAGGAGCGACCAGCGAATCGGCAAAGCCATTCATGATCAGCCCGTCTTTGTAAAAATGGATCCCCATATCGCTCAGTGAAAATTCTTTATTCGGACTGGTGAAACCTTTCGACCATATCAGGTTTCCGGTAGCAACATCCACTTTGAAGAGCATCGGGAAAATGCTAAACTGGCCCCTATGCAGGATATATCTTCCCGTTACCCAGGCAGATCCGTTCCGGTCCACCAGGTCAGTAAATGTAGCTTCATCTTCGTCATTGATTAAATACTTTTTCTGCCATCGGAAACCGCCCGTTTCGTCGAAACTGGTCAGCAAAAAAAAGTAATCGCCGAATCCTCCAGACAGGACCATCAGCGAATGATCTGACAATTCCCGGATCACCGTCGCCCAGTTCAGTTCATGGGCGCCGTGATAAGTACGGGTCCACAGGATGTTTCCGTTTTTATCGAATTTAACCAGGTAGGACCCGTCGGTAACCCCCAGGTCCACCACCTGTGCTACAAATCCTGAATCATAGGTTGCAATAACTGAACACACGGCTAACTCCGTACCGCGTGGCAGCATCCTGGACCAGAGAATGCAACCGGTTTCCGAAACCCGCACAAAGTAGGGAGACGGATAATAATTCACAATTGAATTGCCCGAGACGCCTGCGAGCAGGTATCCATCTGTCTTGGCATTGGTGACGGAGGACGCCCATTCATTGCTAACCGGCAGGCCATAGCTGGTGATCATCCGCTTCTGATCGGAAGGCGGTGTGCCGTTTCTTACAATATAGCTGACCGCGGAATCGGCGCAAGTGCCGCGATGGGCTACCAGCAAGATCTGGGTAACACCGACGGCAGGAACAAAATTGGTGAAGTCGGTCGTCGTCGTGCGATTGTTTACATCGTTATACCATTCATAGTAATCGGCGTTCTTACTGGTGTTCGTGAAGCTGATGGACTGACCTGCGTATAGTGTTGTGTCGTTGCCAGGCGAGAATGAAGCTTTAGTACCACAGCTATTGGAAAGTGTGGTAGTGTGGTAGCGTGGTAGTGTGGAAGAGAGTGTGGTAGTTTGGTAGTGTGGTAGTGTGGGTGTCTGTAATATTTTTATTGAATCATTTATGCGGGCGAGTTCCTTTGATGTGAATTCCTGCCTTAGCTGCTGGAGTTTTACTTGGGATGAGTCGAGCATATGACCCGGCCGGTGGGGGTCGCGGTATAATTTCCGGTAAGGGAAATTCTGCTGGGCGGTTGCTGGTAATAAAAACAGCAAAGCCAGCGTGGCTTGTAGTAAGGGTTTAAACATCGGGGCTACCTAAATATACGAATTTGGACAGGCTTTTTCAAATATATCGTATATAGCATTCCGTTATATCTTTCATATCGCGCTTACCTACGGTGGGAGTTAAAATACATTTATAAATGCAGGAAGCCCATTGATTGGTATTCGGCAAGAACTAACCTTAATTTCTTAAAACCTGAATCCCAAATTCACATATACCTGGCCTGGATTCGTACTGCTGACAGAATTCTTCAGGAGGCTTTGTGTTCCATAATTGTAACCAATATCAACCATTAAAAAAAGAATATCCACTCCGATTCCCCCCTGAACATAAAATATAAATGAATTGACATTGTCTTTGCTAATGCCAAAACTATTATTGCCGACACCAAGGGTAAATGCGGGCATTGCGCTGACATATGCGCGAAGAGAAACTATTTTGGCAAACGACAGAAAGTTAATACCAAGAGTCACCGGAATATCGAGGGCCTGAACATTGAGTTTACCCGTGTCTATGGTAGTTGTAAGGCTGTTAAAACCCCAAGCAGAATAATTATACATGAGTCCAACCTGCCAATACGTGAAACCACCCTTTTTCCAGGCGATTCCAAACTGGTAGCCAAGAGCCGAATTTACATTGTAACTGGCTGTGGAACCGGACATGGTGTTAGAATTTCCGCCAATATAAAAATTGAATTGTTTTGGTTTTGATTTTTTTTCCGAAGCGGGAGGGGTCGTGGCCGCAGCAGCTTGTGCCGGCTTAGCCGTGTCGGCCGGCATCTTAGTGGTCGTGTCCACCTTCGCTTTGGTGGTATCTGATGGTACCTGCGCCATCGCCCCATTATTCAGAGTAACAAAGAATTACAACAAAGAGAATGGACTTCCACAAATAAACATTGCATCTGTGTTTCATAAAATAAAATTTAAAATTTGATAAGAATAAAATCAATACTTCCTCAGTGACTCAGAGAATATCCAAACTAAAATAAGGGCTTAAACATCAGGGATAACCGAATATACGAATTTTGGAAGGGAAGGTCAACCGGTAAGTCCTGGAAACGGCCCGTTTTAATGCCACAGCCCGGGGTATCTGATGACTTCCCGGAGCCCGGATAAGTTTTGTTTTATGGGGGCAACCGAAAGACGCTGGTATATTCAGGCGTCCAGATTCCCGATAGAGAATTCTTGTAAATAATCAATAATTAGCATACAAAGTTTGACTATATGTGCATTCAATTATATTTGAAAAACCCCTAAAACGATGAAAAAGATTATCATTTTACCGATGTTACTTGCCTTTGTAGCAGTTTCTTTTGGTCAGCAGATCACTCCAACGCATGATTGGAAAGAGTCGGAATACTATAAAACAAGTAAAAATCAAAAAACAGCAGCATGGATACTGCTGGGCAGTGGCGTAGCACTATTTACAGGCGGCATGATAGCTCATTTCAATTACGTAAATAGTCATGATGATCCTTTAGCAGGGATTACTTCGGTAACCACCGGTGAGGCTGTTGCTTTCGCAGGTGTGATTGTGGCCGGAGGCAGCATTCCATTTTTTATTCTCTCATCAAAAAACAAGCAAAAAGCTAAAGCAGCCTCCGTTTTTATTAATATGGAACATGCGCCTGTATTACAAGGAGCCGTGTTCAATAACCAATCGTTTCCTGCGGTGGGAGTTAGAATACAAGTGTGGTAGTGTGGTAGTGTGGTAGTGTGGTAGTGTGGTAGTGTGGCAACGGTAAGGTATTCAATTCATTTTATAAATTGTAACCGACCATAAGCAGGATGGCTATATTGCTGTCATTGTTTTTTGCTGAATAAAAGAATTTTATTTCTGAGCCGATCGAAATCCTGCTTTTAAAACGATGCCTGTAGCCCGCAGTCATCAAAAAGTCTGACAGGGACCAGGATGTCGAGTTAAAACTTCCTATTTCCGAATCTTTGAATTTGTATATCATATAGGATTGCCCGGCAGACAGTTCAGCATAGTAATTCCCCAAAAATCTCATGGAAGCAACCAGTTGAACAGGAATGGAAATACTGGTTACTTTGGCGGGCTCAAAAGACGGAGCCGTAAATTTCACGGTATATAACTGGTAGTAGCCGGTTTCAAGACCCAGGCTGAAAAAATGTTCAGGCTCCCACATCAGCCGGGCGGCTAAGGAATAGTTCCATGGGTTAACATTGTTTTTATAGCTGGCCAGATTGTTAAAATAATAATTGGGACCAACTCCTCCGTAAACAGCATACCGGTGCTTTTTAACAGCGGGCTGGTTATTATTTTGAGCACTCAGGTTCAATAATAACATACAACAGAGAATCACGGGAAGAAGCTTAGCATATTTCATAAAAAATCAGCATTGAAGCATTCCATGATATAGACATAGTTAAACCGTCAAAAAAGTGTATAATAATCATATACTATATAGGCCGGATAATCCGAGATAAAACCATCAAATTCTCCATTTACCAAATAGTCCTTAATCAGGTTTCTGTCATTTAAAGTCCAGCTCAATACTTTTATTCCCAGACGATGCGCGCTGTGCACTTCATCCAGCAGAAGTCCTAAAGAATATCTCGGAGCCCAGAATTTTGAATGATGCTTAATCGCATCGTCGAGACTCAATTCACTCATAGTAGGCAGGGAACTATAATCCGGCCAGGACTCAAATTCCGATACGACTTCATCCGAAGTCAAATCTGTGATGATGACGATCTTTCTATTGGCAGCAGCGGCCTTAGCATACGCCGCCCTTACCACAGGTTCCAGGTACCTGAAAATGCCAGGATCTCCTTTTATGTCCAGCCACATATATTTAAGTGATGTCGAATCTATGAATGCATTCAGTACCTGTTCTACCGAGGGTATTTTTTCCCCATCACTGAGTCTTACAGAGGAATCCAGGAATGCGAAACTATATTGAATATATTCTCCTGACAGAGGACCCTTTTGTGTGACCCGGGTATCGATTGAAGCGTCGTGTGCACAAATGGGAATGTGATCACTGGTAAGGTGAACATCAAATTCCAGCCCGTTTACGCCGTAGTCCTGATCGTGTATCGCACCGTTCAGGGAATTTTCTGTATAAGGAGGGTTCGCTGTTGTCTGAACACCATGATGAGCGAAAATCATAAACTCATTGTCAATAGCAAATTGAGTGAATGGTCTTTTAAATTGAATGCTGATATGTTGGGAAGACTTGCGGAGCCCGGAAAAACTTCCGGTTAAAGTCAGGTGCAGGGCATTACCACGATCCAACAAACCGGAGGCGCCTTCTCCTGCATGAACCGATAAATTTATCAGTCCCTGCAGGGTACTTTCCGAAAATCTCCAGAATCCGGTGAATTGAATAGCTGTATCAATGGGGTTAAATCCGTATTTCAAAATAATGCAGCCTCCTCCTGTATTACTAAAAAATGAAACTTTAGATTTAGAGGCTTTGCAAACAAACTCGGTCCCCAGATCCGCGCTTCCGTCCACCAGTTCATAAATGCCTTCCATATGATCCATCAAAGTATCGGAAAGGGATAGCGTATTTTTAAGATCAATATCTGTAATGACCGGAGGTGGTTCGATATTATTTTTTTTACAGGAAAACAACACCTGAAAAAAAATGAATAATAATATGATGAAGTGTTTCATGATCTTGCTTTTAAATTCTGATCCCAATTTGAAATTCAGGCACCAGATAGCGATTCTGGTTAACCGGAAATGCCGGCCATGCCAGGAAATGATACCGGATACTATTCAACCGGATACCCACACTAACCATTTTATTCCTGTATAGTCTTTGTTCAACGCTGGCGGTAATCGAATACCCGTTTACGAATGAATCCCACATAGGGACCGAATGTCCTCCTTCAACAAAATCGATTGACTTGGTGAGATACAGTTCTCCCCGCAGAATGACAGCGACTTTTTTAAAGCTATAGCCGGCCGTAATGGTAGGCTGTTGTTCCCATCCTTTTAATTTTGTTTTATATCCGGACTGGTTCAGGTGCCCGAAATCATATGCAAACAGGTATCCTACTCCAAAATGATAATTATGTATGGAGTAATTCCAGAAGGGTCCGAAGCTTAGCCTGTTTGAAACATAGATCGTTGCCAGACTTGCCTGCATATCAAAACCACCGGGGAGACTGAATTTCCCACTGTAAGTAAGCAACGGTGCATTGATCTTTTCCAATGCCCATGCTGCAGGAATATCTACGTATGAAAATGACAGGGATTGATAATAATGCCAGCTTGGGTGTGCGCCGGGTAATAAAAAACTGGCGTTCTTAATGTCAAAGTTGTCATAGTCGGGAGAGCCGTTCAATTTGCCCGGAATTTGTTGGGCATAATTAGTTGCAGTTGTAATTATCAGGACCGTACACCAAATTATCCTGATGATTTTAGGGGTAAATAAATTTTTCATCGTCGTAGGTTTAAGGTTTATGATGTTGCCTACTCAAATGTATATCTGCAAAACACCGGTTCATAATTGAAACCTTCTATCAACTTTCCCAGGTTTGCAATAACTATATTGCCGGGAATAATTTGATCAGTCCGGTAGTATTTATCGCAAAAAAGCACGGGCGCGGATTTGGCTGCCCATGAAAAAATGCAAATAATTCCAGGTGGTAAAAGTGGAATACGCAAAAAAAACAGTGCAAATGGTGGATGGGTCATCGGCGAATGATCCGGTAACTCCCTGATTGTCTGCGTCTGGTTCAATTCATTGGCGACGAATTCAATTCGTCGACGTTCAGGTAAGTCCTGCTCCGTAGAATATTTCCATTCCTCTCAGCCAAAACCAGGCAGCGACAGTCGGATTGGCAACCCGTTGATTTCCAGAAACTATTTCTTATAATATTAATTTGTGAACAATACCAAATAAACAGCTGGGCTTTCTATTTTACCTAATTTTGTCCCCCGGCTCTTTTGTTTTCTAATCTCAATAAAAATAAAACATTGGGTTTAGTATCACATCCTTCAAGAAGCTCCCGCTCTCCCCCATCAAATATTCAGAGGGAAGAATCCCCTCTTACGGTTTCAATCAGAACGGATGATAAAATGATTGAATGCAGATGATGAATGACCATTAGGTTAACTGTTTTCTAAAACCGTAAATTAATAATCATGGAAAATTTACTCATTATCACTTTCGGTGATAAATCAAAAGCTACTGAAGGATTAAACAGGTTGGCGGATCTGGATCAGCTGGGTGATATTATTGTTTACAATCAGGCGCTAATTAAAAAGACGGGTATTAATCAATTTGAAATCTTAGAACATAAGGGGCCCGATACCGATGTCCTTCCTGCAACAGGCGCTCTTGGAGGTGCAGTAATCGGCGCCATAGGAGGACCGCTGGGCATGGCAATGGGAATGCTGACGGGAGCAACCCTGGGTCTTGCAGACGAAGCGAACAGGCTGGATTTCTCATCGGATGTTTTGGACCAGGTTACCAAAAATCTGGGTGTAGGAAGATTTGCGATCGTACTGGATGTTGAAGAAGATACAGAATCCATTGTGGACAGTTATATGAAGTCTTCTGAAGGTACTGTTGTACGCACCGATATCGCTGATCGGTATGATCAATATGACGAGGCACGTGAAGATGAATTCAACAAGGAACTTGATGCAGAAGAAAAATCATTGAAAACAGCCCTGGAAGCGGATAAAGCAAATATCAAACTCAGGATCGAAAAACTCAAGCTGGAACATGACCTGAAAGTTGTCAAGTTAAAATTAAGAACGGCTAAAAGAAAAAAACAAATAGAGGACAGAATAAAAACATTTGACGATAAAATAAAAACGGCTGCGGCAGACAGTAAAAACAAGTTGCAGGCCCATAGAAAAAAACTGGCAGAGAATCTCTCAAATTTCGGAAAGAAGGTGGACAAGGCCTTTGCGTGAAAGTGTGGTAGTGTGGTAGTGTGGTAGTAAGTACGGGTCGCATATTAACGGCATACTGCGAGCAGGGCCTGGCGTTATTGGGATAAGTATCTTATAAGTAAGATACCCACCAGGCCTTGCTGGTAGTTTTGTATTTTCCATACCATTGACAAGGTAAATACAGAATGATAATCAGCAGCAACCAGACGAAATAAGTTCGCCATAAACTTGGTTGATATCCGGTTGGCCAATCTTTAGCCGGTATAAAAGAAAGATTGACACCCTTGCCGAACGAGATGTATGTCCATATGAAGGATGCAAAACTGACTACTGCGAGATGCAGGATAAAAAAGAAAAACGGCAACCCGGCCATAGGTAATAAAAACTTTTTTGAAACCCGTTGAAATCCTGTCTGCCAACACAAGCAACCCGCATGCTATACCAAGTGTTACGCAAAGAAATAGCAATGAAGGTGGAGATTTTGTTACATTAATAAATGAAAGAAATGTGTAGATGGCACCCCGTTGCTGAATACTCCACGGAGACGGGTCCCCGTAAATATTTAAAGATCTCAATACAGTAAAAAGTATAAGCGCTAACACCCCGGCCCTTAATAACAGATCATCTCTCCTTTGCCTTGTATAGGTAAACCAGGGCCCTATAACATAACCCAAAAGCATTACACCCACCCAGGGAACAATTGTATAGGCCACAAGGACCGGTGGATTGCTTATGAGGAAGGGCGAATTATGCAGCAAGGCAAGTAACATATTATCAGCTGATACCTTTCCAATAGATGGAAGAGCATTATGCCCCACGATCATTGCGAGCGAAAGGGTTATTTGAATCCACCGGGGAAGCCAAACCAGGCCAGCGAGCAGAATCATTGAGCAGCCAATCGTCCAAATTACCTCCAGTAGTGTTAACTGATATCCCTGTGTAAGTATAAAACTGATTAAAAATATTTCTACAGCTATTAACCAAAGCCCGCGGGTTAGAAGAAACACGCTTGTCTTTTTTAAGACTACCCATTTTCCTGAGGTAAAGAAAAATGCTGATGCCGGAAAGAAAAACAAATGTTGGAGCACAGAGATGAGTAACCCAACGCGTGAAGAACAAGAGTATGGATGCCTGCGTTACATCAGTTGGACGATAAGTGGTGTAGCTGAAAAATTCCCGGACATGATCCAAAGCCATAATAATCATCACCAGTCCCCTTACTACGTCAATAGACTGTAACCGGGGATATTCTTCAGGGATTTCATTTGATTTTGGCATTACCGATTCTAAAACTGCTTTTAAGATAATTGAAGAATAGCATTAAGATTGCCGTTGTTACATAAATATTTTGATGTGTTCCCGGAACCGGTTCAAAATATTCCTTGCACAGCTTAACATCTGCCGGGGAAAGCGAACCCTGCTTTGGATTCGAAGTCTGCCACTAATTGTTTGATTTTTTGCTTACACTGATTTTGAAATAGGCAGCTGAATCACAAACTCAGTGAATTCTCCCTCCCTGGTCTCTACTTTTATTTCACCTTCATGAACTTTTATGACATCGTAGCTCAGGCTCAGTCCCAGGCCGGTTCCCTGCCCGGTGGGTTTGGTGGTGAAAAATGGCTGGAAGATCTTGTCCAGTACATTTGGCGGAATACCGTTGCCATTGTCTTTTATCCTGATTTCCACTTTCCCATTTGTCTTCCTTGTGCTAACCGATAACGTTGGTTCATACCCCTGGATATTTTGTTTTTGCTTCTCCCCCACTGCATAAAATGCATTGTTATACAAATTCAGGAGTACCCGCCCGATATCCTGTGGTATAATATTTATTTTCCCGATGC
The DNA here is from genome assembly GCA_963741345.1 of uncultured Bacteroidota bacterium. Classification (GTDB taxonomy): domain Bacteria; phylum Bacteroidota; class Bacteroidia; order Chitinophagales; family Chitinophagaceae; genus Puia. Next base: position 524,568 of record CAVUHS010000006.1, on the reverse strand, counting down.
TTTCATCAAAATCAGTTCGCATCGAAGCATTGAATGTTTTGTCTTTTGCGCGCAGACCATGATAGCTTAGTCTTAAATATTCATCTGCCAGTGCGTTGATATCATATAATTCTTTCTGGTTTGAGCTGGTACGTGAATGCTGTAACATGCTCTTTACGATGGAATCCGCTTTTTTACCATGGTGATTGATCTTGTCTTCATTTACTATAACATCGTCCGCGATTCCCTTCGCCCCGGGGATATTACCCTGATCGAGTTCTTCCTTCATTTCAACAAGCAGTTCCCTGTTGATGTCTGAAAAATTGTTGACAAAGTTCAAAGGATTCTGGATCTCGTGTGCAATGCCTGCCGTCAGTTCACCGAGGGAGGCCATTTTTTCAGACTGGATCAGCTGTGCTTGCGTGGACTTTAATTCCGAATATGCCTTTTCTATTTCCTTTGCCTGGGCCAGTTCTATTACCTGTGCTTTTTGTCTTTCCTTTGTTATGGTACGTTGCTTTTGATACCGGTTCATGAAAAAGGCGACAGTTAAAAGCATCAATCCATAAATACTATATGCCCACCAGGTTTTCCACCAGGGTGGACTGATAATGATCTGTAATTTTTTCTCTGCCTGAATTCCATCAATATTATAGGCTTTTACCCTGAAAAAATATTTGCCCGGTGGAACATTAATAAAAGTGACGCTTTTATCTCCGATGACTTCCCTCCAGACATTATCAAAGTTTTCCAGCATGGTATAACACTTATTTGCTTCAGGAGCATGGTAGTCTATTACACTGCAATGGAAGGAAAAAATATTCTGGTTAAAATGTAAATTGATTTCACTGGTCTCTCCGATGGGTTTTTCAAGAGGACTTCCTTTCCCGGAAAATATCGGAGTGTTATTTATTAGAAAATCTGAGATAATAATTTGAGGAGGTTTGCTTTCGAAGTCTTTTTCACTTGAAGAAAAGGAATAAAACCCATTCGGGTTTCCAATTAGGATCTCTCCATAGGAGGTTTTACCAATTCCGCCATAGGCTAAACTTCCAGGTTTAATGCCATATTTTCTTCCATAAATAAAATATCTGACCCTGTCAGGATACAGTTTAATGATCACAGATTCAGTAACGATCCACAAATTCTTCAGGTCATCTTCTATAATACTGTTTACAATGGTTTTTCCAAAGTCAGACAAGGGATCAAAAAAAGGAGTGAAATTATCCGTTTCCTTATTAAAACGGTATAAACCAATTCCTGTTGCCACCCAGATAATTCCATCTGAATCCCTATATAAATGAAGAATGCTAACTCCGTTCAGGTAATGCCTGAACCGACCTGTAAGTATATTCAGCCTGTTGATGCCTGCCTGTTGTGTCCATGCACCTGCCCAGATATCTCCAGACGGGTCTTCCAAAACACCTGGAACATGCATGGAATTGATTGTACCCGTGTCTTTTTCATCCGGCAGATAATGTTTGATCGTTTGATTCTCCGGGTTATATTGATACAGTCCATTTGAATCTCCCCATGATCCAATCCATTTCAAACCGGTTTTATCCTGAATAATTTGTGAGACATTATTTATTTCAAACTTTTTTGGTGGTTCTTCAGGTTTTCCCTTATATCGAAGCCAGGATAAATGGCTGGTTTTTTTATTGAAAAGGACTATTCCAGCTGAAGTGCATAGCCAAAGGGTATCGGGCTGATTTTGAAAAATTGAGTTTATATCATTGTGTAAAAAATAAATAGAGTCAGATAAATCAAACTTGTTTGGGTAACCAGCTTTTTCACTGGGTCATATTGAAAAAGACCTTTCCCTGAAACTCCCACCCACACTATGCCCTGGTCATCCTGGAAAATACAATTCGCCATGGCTCCCGTTAAAACATTATTGACCATTTTAATAGATGGATCCACCCGGTATAAAAACGGGTTATCCTCCGTGGAAGCCAACCATAAAACACCATCACGGGATGTATAAGCTTTCCAGCATCCTTTGTCAGGATATCCTTTATTAGATTCATAACGGGTAATTTTCTTTGTCCCGGTATCGTACCGGTTGATTCCTGATCTGTAAGTTCCTATCCAGATTGATCCGCTGGAATCTTCGATGATAAAAGAAATAGGATCATATATGCCATCATATGTTAAAGGCGGCCTGCTTAATTGTTCCGGGCGTTCAGCGCTATAGGTATGCCTTTGAAAAATACCCTTTTCCCGATCCATTGTATGAAGGCCATCACCACAGGTACCAATCCAGAATATGCCCCTGCTGTCTTCAAAAATAGCTTTAACCTTATTATTAATAAGGCTGTTTGAATTATGGGGATCATGCAAGAACCGGGTAAATGTTCCCATTCGGTTCCATCCTGTTCAGACCACCATCTTCATTAGATTGTACCCAGTTAAATTCCTTTCCGGTCCCAATCCAGAGTACCCCTTTACGGTCTTCATAAATGGCCTAACAGTATCACTGCTAAGACTGGAGAGGTTTCCCGGTTCATGCCTGTAAGTGGACGAATTTTCCTGTTTTTTCATCCAGCAGATTAAGGCCATTTAAAGTCCCCACCCATAGATCTTCCCAGGTGATCCCTTAAAATTGCACCAACCTATCCCGCACTCAGGGTTCCCGGATCAGATGAATCATGACGAAGGGTTTGAAAATTCCCGGTTGCCAGGCTCAACTGCTCCATACCCCCAAAAAATCCAATCCAGATCGTTCCATTTGGATCGGCATAAACAGTTTCCAGATTCTCGCCCGTGTCCCAGTGATTTGTGTTCAGCGGGTCGGTTTGTAAGCGATCATCCGGACACCGTCGTACCGGTATAAGCATTTTGCTCCCTGACCCGAGAACCACATAAACCCTGGGGATCCTGGGTAATTCCATTGATCTTTCCCAGCGGTTCTCCATTATTTCCTTCTACCAGGTTGAATTTGATTTCAGCATTTTGAGCCAGGATCCCAAGAGGGAATGCATGAAAAAGAATGAATACTGCTATGAGAAATTTTTCCTTCATCCGTTCAATAAATGCGTTTCCGAAACAGAGGATGGGATCATCCTGCTGTTGAATATAACGAATGTTTTCCCAGGTAAACCATTTCGCCCATGATGTACCGGGTAAAATCGACCAATGTCAAATAGCAGCGGCAAAATCCGACGATCGACCCATTTTGTTAAAGATTCGCCGGTCATACCGATCCGGGGAAGGCCGATGAATTGAAGTTACGTATTTGATAACAGGATTATTCTCTGCCCGCCAGTTATTCAGGTCTGTGTTTAATGGTCTCTATATTTTCAGGCGACTTGTATTTTCGTATAAGTACAACATCGATTCAGATTTTCAGCCAACGATCGAACCATGCAAAAGCCTCCGTCTGCATGGCGGCATCAAATTTATGCGGTCCCGGATAGTAAGAACATTTATAACGGTTATCCGCATTCACTTTGTGATAAAGCTCAGCCAGGATCCTGTCGGCCTCTTTCATTTCATTAAGAGTATATAAATCGTCGGACAGATCATTTAATACGAGTGTTGGCAGTGGAATACGTAAGCCAAGTATTTCAGGAAAATCGAGTTCCACCGGCAACAGCGGTATATAAATCATCCAGGTATGATTTACCGATTTGTACAATAAAAAATCTTTCCATGTTGTCATGAATCCCACGCAAACCGCACACTGTATTCTGGGATCGAGCCCGCCCATGAAGGCCGTACGCAGGCCGCCACCCGAAAGTCCGGCACAGCCAACCCGTTTTGCATCTACTTCATGCAGGGAGCAGAGTATGTCTAACGCTTTCCTGTCCTCCGCAAAAAACACTCCGGGCCAGGTGGTGCCTGCACTGAACAATGATTTGGCCATGATGGGTTCGTGGTCAGCGGCCCATTTATTGTAGGCCGCAATATGGGCCGGATTTTCAGGGTCTTCGTCAGTTAGTCCCTGTCTCAAGGATCTGGGAACGTCCTGCAACATCACCCGCCGGCTGGCAAAAGAAAATGCATCCGGGACCAGGACAACATATCCTTTCTTTGCCAATTCGTTGGCCCATGCCAGTCCGGAATAATATTCTTTCTGATGGGCAGTGATTAACGGGTGCGGATGATCTTCCGTCCTTGTAATTTTTCTTTTCCCAAAATATTTATTTCCTCCGTGGTCATGGAAGGCCAGTATACCCGGGAGGGGCGCAGTTGCGTTTACAGGTTTGAGAAGCGTTGCTTCCGTAGGGCGGCCGTAAGGCAGCTGCCATTCCAATTCCTTAATCAACAAACCGTCATACACAAATTCCCTGATCACCCGTACTTCCGGAAGTCCGCCGATATCCGGAATGGCCATTCTGTCCATCACGCGCTGCCTTGCCATTGGACGCCAGGATTCAATATCTGTCGATTTCGGATCCCTGAAAGAAAGAGAAGGCAATTTATTGGCCGTCAGCGATGCCGCCCAGGGACCATAGAGGCCAATCATGGTGAGCTGGTCATCTGCAAAATTTTCCGAACCTGCCTGGCCCACAGATTTTTTCGGTAAATGTTCCATCGTTTTTTCTGAAGCAAGTCCTTTCATGATTCCCCCGGCCATACCCAGGCCGGCCAGTCCGGAATATTTCAGGAAATCCCTTCGTTTATTTTTCATACATCGAGAAGCTTGAGTGTGGCATTGCCATTCATTTTACTCCCTTAATATCTTATCCATTTTCCTACCCTTTGCCAATTCATCAATTAACTTGTCCAGATAGCGCATCTTCTGAATAAGATCGTCTTCGATTTCTTCCACCCGGTAGCCACAAATTACCCCGGTAATTTTTGAAGCATTGGGGTTAATTCGCGGTGCTTCCGCAAAAAATGTTTTAAAATCAGTTTTTTTATCGATTTGTTGTTGCAGCGTCTTTTTGTTGTAGCCAGTCAGCCAAAATATTATGGTATCAACATCTTCTTTTGTACGACCCTTTGTCTCTGCCTTTTTGATATACAAAGGATAAACACTTGAAAATAAAATTCTATAAATTCTTTCTTTATCCATTTTGATAAATATTTCTTGTAATATTCAATTCCTTAAAAATTTTATAGCATGTTGTCAGGAATTTAAAAAAGTCTGTTGCGATCTGACTTATTAAATCAGGCTTTTCTCCAAAAACATCATGAGAACAATTTACCTGCACACAACACTCTAATTTACGATATATGGCGCTTTGACTGCAGATGTTTACCTGATTCACTGTTGTATGGCGTACACATTTTGCACGCTGTTGGAAGTCCGTTACAAACACCGAAGAATGCATGGAAGCTGCCATTGGGGAATTACCGTCTATTCCGACTCAAATGTATTATACTATTGTTGCGCCATTGATTTTCTTGCAGAATTTTTAAACTCTAAATTTTATTATGAAAGTGTCATTTAAGCTTATCCTGACTTCGTTAGCCATTGCCTCATTTGCCAGCTGTTCCAAGGATTACCATTCGATACCAGATCAGCCGGGATACAAATCCTCACAAGATAAAAACAAGAAACCGGAAGCACTTGTTTTCAGAGCATCCGGAGACATCGACTCTGCATTGAGTCATTTTCGTACTTTACTTGGCACGTTAAATACCGCTCCCGGTGCAGGACCTGGTCGCAGGGAAATAAACTGGGATGGTGTGCCCGCTGCATTAACCAATAACTTTCTTTTTCCCGGTGACTTTTTTGGAGCCAGCGATCCTGCCTTGCCCAATGGAAGAAAAAGAGGACTCATTACTACTACTCCCGGTACCGGTTTCAGCATCAGTGATAGTGATTTTTTGTTTATTAACCCAACATACCCGGCCCAGTTCAATGCCTTTAGTCTGCCAAGGACATTTATTCCTGTCGGCAGTAATATCACCGATAATTTCTTTAAAATTCCGGGCACGAACACAGATGCCACGGTACAGGGTTTTGGAGTGGTGTTTAGTGATGTAGATAATGCATCATCCACTTCCATGGATTTTTATAATGGAGACGTATTGCTGGGTTCTTTTAAAGTGCCTAACAATGGTAATAATAATCCGGGTGGTTTTTCATTCCTGGGCGTTTACTTCCCCAATGATAAAGTGACCCGCGTGCGAATCTTCAGTGGCAGCGCTCCTCTTTCAGCAAGACAGAATGATATTTCTGATGGTGGTGGCGAAGACCTGGTTGTTATGGACGATTTCATTTACAGCGAACCACAAAATTAATTTAATCCGTACCCAAATGGGCCGTCTGTGCGGGTCGTTTAGCCTTATTGCCAGCGACCCCGCGTTGACGTCTAGCGGAATTTGTGGGTTTCATTATAATATTAGTTACCAATTAGGGTTTATAAAATAGAGTGCTGTTCCGTCCGGGTCGTTAAAATGTATAAATTGTCCACCTTCTTCTTGTCGGTCTGTTGTCTTGATGGATAATTTATGTAATAAAGATTTTACGTCTTCAAAATTGTCAGTGGTAAAGCCAATTGAAATGTTCCCCGAATTGTCTTTTAAATTAGTATTGCTTGTTGGATGTAATCCAATAGCAATTCCCGGAGCTGTCAACTGTGCATAATGATTGCCCCAACGATTTTTAGTTGTCAAACCGATTGATTCGTAAAATGAGATGGATTTGTCCAAGTCCTTCACATTTATTGTAACATTGGATTCCTTGATTGTCATGATTTATAGATTTTAAATTTACGTTACAGTTTTGTTGCGGGAGATAGGTTTATTTGATTGGATGTTGGCTGTCATTGCTTACCGCTTGCTGTATGATTCGATTAATGCTGATTCATCTGCTAGAAATTTTAGAACAGAAAGGGATGCTTTTATGATTGCGTTTTTAATCTTTTGTTTATGACACGTTACAGAATCAGCCCTACGCTCAATCGTTTTCTACTTATCGAGTTTTGCTATGTATCGCGCCTCTGTTCCGCTTTGCGCCGCGCACCGTAATACATGTGATATGACAATGAAGGATAAACCGATATTTTTATAAAAGGATTTATTCATTGTTTTGTTTTTTGGCCCGGTGATCTGTTCAAAGAGGTTAAGAATTTTTTCCTGTACACTGATTTCGTTTAATTAACCGGAAAATGAATACCGGTTAGCTGTTCACAGAGGGTAAGAAATTTTTCCTGTATACTGATATCGCTGGCCGCAGGGTGGCAATGCTTTTGTTTCTGATGGTAAAAATAACGGCCAGACAGTTTGGCCTGCACATCGTTGCTTACAGCGAGCCATACCTGTGTCTGGTAACCTTTCTCCAGGTCGTCAGGTGCACCAGGTCCACCCATCTTCGTCGGCACCCAGCCGGGATCGAGTGAATTCGAATATACATCCGACCATTTGCGTGCTACAGTCATGCACAATATTACATCGTGCAGCTTGGTATCGGAATAGGTTTGATAGCCGCTTCCAAACTTTGGAGGGCTGTTTAGAATCTTAAGCGTTGGATCGCCCGCCTGATGCATCCCCGAGCTGAGATAGACCAGGCGCTTCGGCTTTTTAATCAGGCAGGTTAGAATATACGGTGCCAGTGTATTTACATGAAGCGTCATCTGCAAAAAGGCCTTGGTATCCTGGTGACCTCTATTATCATAGAGACCGGCATTATGTATCACCGCATCAAATCCGCCCAATGCGTTGACATCTGCTGCTAACTTTTTTGTCTCTTCGATACTGGAGAGATCCGCTATTAAAACTTTGTCAGCGGCTGGCAGTTTAGCCAGTGCCTGCCTTCCCCGCTCTGCACTACGCGCATGCAAAACGACCTGATGACCCTGGCTGATCAGCCAGTTTGCCGCGAGGTGTCCCAGACCGTCGGCTGAACCGGTGATGAATATTTTTGCCATATTAGTGCAGTATGGTTGGTTCGCGATACAAAAGTACTGCACCCGATCCTAATGGATATCAGGGATTTGGCGAGGGATGCTTTATTGCTGAAGGGGTTTTAGCGGCTCATATTCCAGCTCAATTTCGTGTCTCAAAGGAATATCGTTATAACCAAATATCGATATGGTTGTTTTTATTTCTCTCGCTTTCGTTACAGCGTCCTTGTGTATCGCTGTTATTGACCAGTTGCGTTTTTGATAAAATCTCAAAGCATTTAGATTGTCATTTGTAGTAATCAGCCACAACCTTTTTATTGAGTTTTGTTTTGCAAAGTCTGTGACCTTATTGAGCAGTGCTGTTCCAATACCGGTATTCTCCTTAAAACTGTCAAGCGAAATTATTTCAACCTCATCATCGGATTTCCTAAAAGTTAAAACACCAACAATTTTGTCGTCTTCAATTGCCAGATAGCCGTCCAGGCTCTCATAATAATGTATCTGGCCTTTTGTTATCATAAAATCTGAGCCCCAGCTTTTACTCAGCAGTTGTTTTACTGCTTCTTTGTAACTATTGTCGATGTTAACAATAAGTCGTTTCATTACCTAACGATGGAACGTGAGAGTTCCGGGTATGCAAAGCTGCCATTCAGCCAAATTTAATTGTTTGTCCAGCATTGGCGCAACCCTTTATAGATGCTGAGAATTAAGTTAAATAACCGGGATTTGAACAATAAACTCAGTAAACTCCCCTTCCCTGGTATTCACAATTATTTCTCCTCCGTGCGCCTTCACAATATCGTAGCTTAATGACAAACCCAAGCCTGTACCCTGCCCGGTTGGTTTGGTCGTAAAAAATGGTTGAAAGATTTTATCCAGCACTTTACGGGGAATGCCATTACCATTATCCTTCACGCTAACCACGATTTTATCGTCTGTTTTTTTTGTGCTAACTGAAACAGTTGGCTCATATCCAACCGGATTCTGTTTCATTCTTTCTGCGGTTGCATAAAAGGCATTCGTATATAAGTTTAATAACACTCTCCCGATATCCTGTGATACGACATTGATTTTACCCATACCCTCATCAAAATGAGTTTTCAATTCGACGTTGAAAGATTTGTCTTTTGCTCTAAGTCCATGATAAGCCAAGCGTAAGTATTCGTCCGCCAAGTTATTGATATCAGTCGGCTCTTTTAAACCTGTATTGATGCGGCTATGCTGCAGCATACCCTTAACAATGCCATCAGCCCGTTTTCCGTGGTGGTTTATCTTTTGTTCATTCTCCTTAACATCTTTTGCGATGGCTTTTGCATCTTCCAGGTTTCCTTTATTTAGTTCCCTTTCCATCTCATCAATCAGCTCAGTATTTAATTCAGAAAAATTATTCACGAAGTTTAAGGGATTTTGTATTTCATGTGCAATACCGGCAGTGAGCTCACCCAGCGAAGCCATCTTCTCCTGCTGGATCAGTAATGTTTGCGTTTCTCTCAATTCTTCCAGAGAGTGCTTGAGTTCTTTGGTCCGTTGCATCACTTTTCCTTCAAGACGAAGGTTTTCTGCCTTCACCTGGTTTGAGCGATACACAGCAATGGCGCCCCATACGATTATCCCCCCTGATAAGAGGAAAAGTATATTTGCCCACCAGGTTTTCCACCAGGGCGGTGTGATGGTGAAGCTCATTCCTGCCGGTTTACTCCATAAACCGTTAAATCCCCTGCTGGCAACTTTAAAATGATATTCTCCGGGCTTAAGACTGATATAACTGGCAAATGACTGATCCGTTATATTGCTCCAATGATCGTCCTGTCCTTCCAGGATATAACGATACCTTGTTTTATCCGTATTTCCCAAATGTGTTCCCGTAAAATGGAACCTGACAAAATTCTGGTTATACGGTAAACTCAGGTTTACCGGGATATTCATTTGTCCCGCTGTACTATCCCAGCTGATATGATTTGATTTCATGTAGCCCGTATCTTCTGGTAATTTCCCTTTTACATAAAATGTATCTCTGTTCATGCTCCATATCGTATCTGGAATACCCGGTTTGAATGGCAATAATTTTCTATTAGAAAAATATTGTGTTTGCTCCATGATATCGATACCGGTAATGTATGCGGGAGGTACCATCGTATCGTTTCCCTGCTCATCCATGATGAGAATACCGTCGGCGCCCAGTCCCCACCAGAATTGGCCTTTTTTTGTAACAAGAACTATGGGATTGAAATCCACGTGATTAAAAAGCTGGGGCCTGCCATAAGTCTTTGCATTCCATCCGGAAGTTTTTCTATCCTGATTATTGGGGGAAATAATGGTTAAACCTTCGGAGGTCCCGGCGTATATACTACCATTTTTTTCGACCAAAGAAGTTACCTGATCACTGACCAGTCCTTCTTTAGTAGTAAAATTGAAAAAAGTTTTCTTTGCAGGATCGACCACGTAAATACCAAATCCATAGGAATCCAACAAAATATTTCCATTGGCGCACATGGCCAAAGCGCCAACTCTTAAAAACTGTCCCCTCCCTGATGTTAGATATTTTCTGGTGCCCATCCGAGGATCCAGGATTTCAATATTGGAGTCTGAGGCAATCCAGATATTTCCCCGGTTATCTTCCAGACAGGCATTAACTATTTTATTACCAGTTCCCCCTGCAGGCATCAAAATTTTAAATGTTTTATTCAGGGGATTATACACGGTAACTCCCCCTTCGCCCCAGAACCAGATATTACCGGTATGATCTCTAAGAAAACTACTTGACCCGCCACTATTAATCTTATTTGGAACCTGCAAAAAGCTTAAGGTTCCGGCTTTCAGGTTAAATATATAAACTCCGCCTGTATAAAAACTAATCCAGATTTCATCCTTTTCCACTTCTAAAAAGCCGGAGGGAGGAATTCCCATTCCATTTAACCTGCTTATATGTTTGATAGTTCGTGATGTTGGATCGGCAATATAAAATGTATCGGTACTGTTGGCTATCCATATTCTCTCCTGTTTATCTTCATATAAAGTTCTCACGGCGCCATTGGCCAGTCCATGGCCGACCTGTCTTTTGAATATTCTGCTATTCAATTCAGCCAAGTTAATTTCCGCATATCCATCAGTCATCCATATATTGCCCTGCATATCTTTTAACAGGTAACTCATATCGTTTAGCCCTTCGGACTTACCGAGATGTCTGATTTCTTCGTTATCCAGATCAACAATATCTACACCTGCATGGGAAGAAATCCATAAATGACCAGGACGATCCGATGTCATTCTGTAAATTCTATCACTGCTTAATCCCTGTTCTGTGCCCAATTTTTCCAAAACACCTTTCTTCTGGTCAACAATACCAACACTTCCTCCGGAATTCCGGATCAGGACCCTGCCCTTTTCATCCTTATATAATCTATTGAATAAATTTCCAGGGCTGGTCAGATGCCGGAGAAATTTTTCACTCTTTTCAATAATATCTATTGCACCAATTTCGCCGATCCAGATATCTCCGCTATCATCCTCCAATAAACTTCCAATATTATTTTTCCTTAGGCCCTGAGCCGTTGATAAATGTTTCAGCGTTGCGTTTTTTGGATCTATGATATCGATTCCCTTATCTGTGGCAACCCAGATCATACCCTGTTTATCCACCATGGAAGTAATGGCATTACCACCGAGCCCCTGTGAAGTTCCCAGATGCCTGATAATCCCATCTTCGAAGTCAATGATATCGACACCATTTTCATTACAAACACAGATCTGTCCATCCCGGTCCTCTGATATACTCCCGATACTATTGAAGGCGTCTAATCCCTGGGCCGCCGTGTAGAGATCAAAATTTTCACCATCAAAACGGTAAAGGCCATTGAGCGTGGCAATCCATAAAAACCCGCGGCTGTCCTGGAACAGGTCGCTGCCAATTCCGCCACCGGTAGACAATCCCTGATCCTGTCCGAATTCAAATATTCCCTGGTTAACTTTATCGCGTATACGGGGCCGCATGGCTTTTGTCCGGATCGGCTGTCCGAGCAACGAAACTTTAAAAGCAAATTTTTGAGAAGGAAGATGGTTGATATCAATCGGGGTATCCGGCAAATTGTTCAGGTCAAAATGGTTTACTTCTATGGGCCTGGGTAATGGATGGAATTCGCCGATATCAAATGGTTCTGACGGAAGTTTGTCGAAATCCATTTTCGATTCCGTAATTCCTTTGATACTATCCGGGTTTGGTTCTGCCCATTTTATTTTTTTTTCTTCGCTGAATGTAAATGGATAAGAAACCGGCTGGGAAAATTCCGTTTCGTCTGCGGGAAATGGAATATTGCGCGGTGTATGCTGACAGGATTGAAAAATAACCATGCCTGCCGCGCATAAAAAAAGAAAAAAAATATTCCTTACCCGATTCATGTGTTGAGTTAAAGATGCGGCTATGGACGCGGCCCCTTGTAAATAAGGGTATCATAAATATACTGCGTTGGTCTGCCATTCTGGAACATTAAATACGCAGCATAAATATTTCTTGTGGCAGGATCCCAACGACTGGTCATAACGGTAGAGTCTATCTGGAACATTCTGCCTCTTCCGTCATCAGGTGTCAGATTCGTCACATTGATCAGTAGATTGGTGACGTGATCGAAAGTTAATTGCGGATTAGTGGCTCCGAAACCAGTCGGGCTACCGGTAGATGTAAATGCCGGCTGATTACCTGTATCGAACACAAGGGCGCTGGCCCCGTTCGTTACCATACCCAGGGAACCATAGTCGAGCGCAGGGGGTCCGTCTGCGATACCAAATGCGCCCCATCCAACGGTTTTAATGATCAGATCATACTCGCCATCATATTTATTTTTCACCTGCGGATTGATCAGCAGGTGATTCCACTGTTCAATAGGCAGGGATGCGTTTTGTATCGTGATAGGAAGAACATATCTCGCCGCAGGATCCATTTTTTCTAAATGATACATCACATACATGCTGTCCAGTCTTTGACCGGCGGGTATGGATCTTGTCCATCCGTTCAGAACAGTATAATCACTATCCGGCAACAATTGAAAATCGGCCGAATTAAGTGAATCGTATGAATTGAGAAAAGCCGTATCCAAAGCGAAACCCGCAGTTACAGCCGTTCCCAGGGTATTGGGAGAAGCCAGGTTGATATAAACAGGGAAGTATGCCGGTTGTCCCTCAACATATGAAAAAGAAACCAGGCTGTTGTTGTTTGCATTGGCCAATGGCAGTTCAACGGATGCACCAACAGTTGAAAAAGGCACATTATAATTGTTGTTCTTCAGGCAGGAGCTGAATAAATATAATATCAGCAACCAAAGGATGATCGCGCGGATCTTTGCCATTCTTATGATTGGTTGACTAATATTTTTCATTCTTCATTATATGTTCTTCCAAAATTTTAGTTCAGATATCATGGCATCCAGAATATTTTACTTGTAAACGGATCTACATTCGCACCTCCTTCAGCAGTCCAGGCCGCATTGTTGGCGGTCTGCTCTTCCAATGGATAATAATAACGGAATGGCATATGTGGCGCTGTATTGTCAGAACTGATGGATACCGGCACGATCGGATATCCCGACGCCATAGCTGCATTAAATGTTCTTCTCCAGTCATTGTATGGCTCAAGAATATTAATGCTATTCAGCGCGGCCCACTTCTGCGTGAGTATAGTATGAATGAGACTATCACTGCCCGCACCCGTAGGGAATGCTACATAGGGAAGATTCTGACTATAATAAACCATCGCATAAGTATCCGCTGTGCTTGCACTTCCACCAACTTTCAAATATTCATAGGATTTGGTAATGCCATTTTGATATAATATTTGAGCTGCTGCATTCCCGCCCGGCAGCCAGCCACGTACGGTTGCTTCTGCCTGAATAAAATAACTTTCAGCAGCAGTCATCATCACGGCCGATTGTGAAGGGCTTTGAAGAATGCCTGGCCCAATGTATGATGAACCATCAGGCAGATTATCCTGTGAGCCGCAATAATTCCCGGCAAAGTCTGGAAAATCAGGAGGCAACACAATGCTATAAAAATCTGCACTGGTTGGAAGAACATTCCTGGGTGAGTAAAAATAAGGCAGTCTTAAATCCTGGCTGGATGTATAAAAATCAATGGCCGTCTGATTGGCCCCGAATTGCAGGCTTCCTGCATTGAGGCCACCGGAAGGGCCTACACCAAAATTTGCCCAGATATTGCCTGGTTTTGATGGATTGTAACCCGGATTCACCAACGCATCATCCGTTAGATATCCAAAGGAGGCTGTCTTGCTGATTTCAGCAGCGATATAAGATCCTTTAGCAGATACATTGGATTCATTTACCAGCAGCCGGAGCTTTAGGGTATTCGCGAGCAGCAACCAGTTTTGCATATTGCCGCCGAACATCACATCATCGGTCGTTGGTAAAACAACCGTCGTATTCTTCAAATTATTGTGGATATCGGTGATCGCGATGTCTAATTTTGCCGTGAGACTGTCGTACACATCGCTACCCTGATCATAACCGGGATAAAAGTTTCCGGATGCCTTCAAAGCCTGCGAATAGGGGATGTCGTTATATAAGTCAACCAGGTTTTTGAAACAAATTGTTTCCAGGATATTGGCGATGTCCCGATAATTGGCATTCTCTGAGCCGGGCGAAGCCTGAATCAATGCATTCAGATTGGTTAACACACCATAATAGTTGTCCCAGGACTGCGGTGCGGTATTGGTCATCGTATAAGTTATAACACCGGTCATTAAAGCAGCGTTAGGCTGACCGTTCCAGTAACCTTCCCATACTGCCAGGGAAGAATAAGTACTCCCATCATTGATAATATTCGTGATACCTGTTATGGTTCCCGGAAGGATCAACTGGGGCGTCGCCACATTCGTACTGGGTGCATTCGGATTATTTTGCAGGCTGGTAATAAAACTGCTCTTCGAACATCCGTCGATCATGATGATGATTATGAAGACCCATATTTTTTTCATGCCATCATGATTGTGCATTTCACTAAAAGGTCAGGCTTAGAATAAATGAATATTGCCTTGTTGGAGGCAGCTGGAAATACGTATTTAAACCCATACCCATTGCTGTTGCTATAGTTAAATTCAGGATCGGTAAAATTGTTTTGCGCAGGCCTGAACATCAAAACATTATTGCACAGGGCGGTTAGTCTTGCGCCTTTGATAATCTTTTGATTGGCGATGAGTTTACTGAAATTATAAGTCAGATTGATGGTACGAATTTTCCATGCAGCTGCATTCTGGATATAAGAAGTACCTGCGTTCGTAAAAGGAGCGGTTTGCGATCCCCAAAAAATAGACCCTCCATTCTGCGTATATACATTTGTATTAGGAATATATTTCCCGGTTCCCGGTTGAATGATCTCCGAATTGGGAAAGATAAAATTCTGGCGGCCGTTTTCTGTACTGTGTATGGTAGAGCCGGTGAAATCCATGAATTGTTCTGTCTGATTATAAAATACATATCCGCCGCGGTAATCAGCAATGATTTGTAATGTAAACGCTTTGTAACGGAAACCGGGTGTCAATCCCAGTATATATTCAGGTGTTGTTCTCCCGGCTGCCACTGAAGTGGGACTCAGACTGGGCATACCTGTGGTTCCATCTACAATCACTTTACCATTGATGGAATCACGGACAAGATCGCTTACATATAACTGGGGGAAAACCTTTCCCACGATGGCTTCATTAAAATTACCGATATCGGTTTGCTGGGTTTTGGCGCTTCCGCTGCTATAAAGACTTACCACCGTAGTGGTCTGTATGGCCAGATTGGCTCCAAATTCGAAATTAAAATCTTTCCCTTTTACAACGAGGGCTTTTGCGTCAAACTCCCATCCCTGGGAGACGGTATTGGCAGCATTTACATTGGCCGATGTATAACCGGTAGAAGAAGTAACGGTTATCGGGAACAGCTGGTCATAGTTATATTCATGGTAATAAGTGGCAGCTATGGTGAGCCGGTTCTTAAATAAACCAAATTCAATACCTGCTTCGTTTTCATTCGTTGCTTCCGGCACATTGAAAGGATTATTATACTGGCCGGTTAATGAAAGGGAAGAAAGACCTCCATAAGGATAACCGGCCGATACATTGAAAGTATTATTAATGCTGAAAGGAGGGATCACAATTTGTCCGGTATGACTGAGGGCGGCTCTTATTTTTAAATAATTCAATACATCATTGGTTGTTAATGATGGGAAGATATCCGTCAGTATAGCCGCGACATCCACATCATAAACATTGTAAGAGTTATTTTCTGTTGCCAACAAGGAAGAATAATCTTTTCTGAAATTGCCATGTACAAAAAGTAAGTTCTTATAAGATAATGCCAGATCTGAATAAAAACCGATCAGCCTGGTTTCCTGTACATTATTATATACTCCGGGAATCCCAAAATGATACCCGATATTATACACATTGGGTATGGTCAATCCGCTGGTCTGACTACCGGGCATTCCACCTACGATAGGCGCGCCATTCATGGTGCCCACATCATTTCCCACCGATTGCTGCTGTGTATTTGTATATCTGTCCCAAATGGAATTTCCAAGCAGCAGGGTGCCGGTGATATCGTCTCCAAACTTATGGGTGAAGGTTGCGAAAATATCCTGTTGCACTCTTTTTGACAATACCGTCTGGTTTACAAGAGCGCCGGCAATATCTCCTCCTGCAGGAGTTCCACCGGTTGCTATATAGGCAGGATTATTGATGGCCCAGGGACTGAAGTCCGCTGCATTCCGGTAACCTTCAAAAATCGTATTGTTCACTTGTGCACTGATCCTGTACGTCAAATTGATCCAGCTGGTTCGGCTGAAAGTTAAGGGAAACAACACCAAAGAAATTATCCTGCTTATTGATATTCCTGGAATTGGCGATCTGCCAGTAGGGATTAATGTAGAAAGCATTGTAATAATTGTTCAGGTTGCCCCAGGAGTCGGGACTCTGCCAATCCTGGAGTGCCCGTATCGGAACATTGGCCGGTGAATTAAGTAAGGACCAGTAGATGGGCTGGCCCTGCGTAAAATCATTTCCCACGGTATTGGCGTATCGGTGAGAATAATTCACCGAATAATCATAATAAAATTTGCCATAGGTTTTTTTACCGGCCAGCCGGACACTGGTTCTCTGCGCTTCATCATTTGGAATCGTACCGTTCACCTTCGCATATTGAAGACCGAGAAAATTTGAATTTTGGGCATCCCCGGTAGAAACCGAGAGATCGGTCTGGGTGGTTAATCCCGTGACCATAAATTGCTGGATAATATTTCCCGGCTGGGCTGCATAAGGAACAGAATCTACCTGTCCGCTTTCGTTCGGGGACCCGATAAAAGAAGGGGCTCCGTTAAATGCAGGTCCGAATGACTGATTCTCAAAGGGGATATAATTGGGAAATCCGGTGTACGGATTGATAGCAGTGATTGCATAGGGCGTTCCGGTAAAAAATGAACCGGTTTCATTTCCAAAACCACCATATTGTTTTTGCAACGGGGGTATATAGGAAATATTTTCAATCGTGACGGTCTGGCCAAAATTGATGACTGGTTTGCCATTCCTGCTGCCTCTCTTGGTGGATATAACGATGACTCCGTTACTTGCTTCGGAGCCGTACAAGGCAGCCGAGCTGGAGCCTTTTAAAACAGAAATATTATCAATGTCTTCGGGATTGATGGAGCCGATATAGCTGGGATCCACTTCCATCCCGTCAACGATATACAACGGCTGATTATCATCAAAGAGATGCCGCTCTCCTCTCAATTGAACGCGAACCTGTGGATCTACTCCATTATTGATGATGCTCACCTGCGCGCCGGATACCTGTCCGATCAATGACTGCATCGCATTAATCGGCTTGGAAAGATTTACGACGTCTGAATTCAGGGTCGCCGTACTATAGCCTAATGTTCTGCTCTCTTTTTTTAAACCCAAATGCTGTAGTAACGATCACTTCAGATAAACTCAGATTGACACGTTCGACCTGGACAATTATATCTGAAGAATTAGTGATCTCTACTTCTTTTGGTTTTAAATCCACGCCGGTAATAACCAGAATGTGTCGCCTGGTTTAGCATCGATAGTAAAAGAACCATTTTCGTTTGCAACGACAGATGTTTTGGTTCCTTTAATATTTACTGTAAGAAACGGGACAGGAACCCCCGCAGCATCTGTAATCTTACCTGTCAATTCCCGCTTTGGCTGAGCAGAAACGGCTATACTTAATAGTATCAGAGCACCGGTTAAGAAACAGACAAGTTTTCTCATGCTGTGATAAATCAGATAAAGGGGCGTTCAATATCTAAGATTGATCTGCGGCTTTCATTGGTATGGGACATTCCTAAATTACTGAAAATTATGCACTTGCCAGATGTGAATATTTTACATTTCCACAAAGTACATTTCCATCATTCCCTTGTTTTTGGCTTCAACAGCCCCCCTGTGTACACATTGAAATTTCTCCTTAATGATTTCGTAAGTATTTTGTGAGATATTTATTTTCCCCGGCACTCCGGATTGCTCCATTCTTGCTGCCAGGTTTACGGTATCTCCCCAGACATCATACTGGAATTTCTTAATGCCTACTACGCCGGCTACCACAGGTCCGGTATGTATGCCAATACGTAATTCGAAATAGGGTAAATTCTTATCTGTTCTTTCCTTTTTAAAACCCTCCACAATATTTTGCATGGCGATTGCAGCCTGAACCACTTTTTCCGTAGTGGCCAGATTTTGCTCCGGCAATCCGCCCGCAGCGATGTAGGCATCGCCAATGGTCTTAATCTTTTCCAATCCGTATTGCTGCATAATATGATCAAAGGCGCTGAAATAGGTATCTATCTCTTTCACCAGGGCCTGTGCAGTCATATTTTCTGCCACATGAGTAAATCCTTTAATATCGCTGAACAGAATCGTTACTTCGTCAAAGGACTTCGCTGTGGTGTATCCTTTTTCCTTTAATTCTTCTGCAACTTCTGCGGGAAGTATATTTAATAATAACTCGTCTGATTTGTTCTTCTCTTTTTGAATGACATCTTTCTGTCGTTCCACCACTGCCTTTTCCTCTACCACTTCAGCCGTTCTTAATTTTACAGTTTGTTCAAGTATTCTTTTTTGTTTTCGCAATGCGGCTGTCCGCCAGCGATAAATTCCATATAACAGGCACATTAAAATAAATACCATTAATATCCTGAACCATGCTGTTTGCCAGAAAGGTGGACTAATATGAATGAGCAGCTTTTTTTCGGGTCCGTTAAACTCATTGGCAGCATTGGAAGCCTGCATAGACCAGCCAGTACTTTCCTGGCGGCAATCCATCATAGCGAATCGTATAGTTGGCAGGAGCAGTTTGCCAGTTATTATTTATGCCTTCCAATTTGAAACGGATCTGACTGGCTCCGTTTGAATAATAGTCTATGATGCCCGTACCGATGGTAATATTATTTTGAAAATAGCTGAGCGATAATTCCCCGAGGTTATTCAGGCCTGTAGGTAAGGGAAAACTATTTTGATTTATTTCCAGGGACTTCAGATACACGTATGAAGGAGGATAATGCTCGGTCAGCTTCCTGGGATTTACCCGGTCAATGCCATGTCCCACCCAACCACCGGAAAAATACAAATCGCCATCCAGTTCTACAGGTGTTCCTGAATACGATTGCTTTGTTAATCCATCTTTCTCAGATAAAACAGATATTCTTCCACTTCGGGATATTGATCTTTACAATGGACCGGATAAACTGAATCCAGATATTGCCGGGCTTATCCGGCACAATACCCATGATGTCTTCCGGCTTTAATCCATCGGCAACCGTGTATTTCTTTAATATCCTGAAATCCTTGTCAAAATGTATAAGCTGACCAAAACTACCCACCCAATAGGATTTGTCTCCTTCATTATAATAAATGGCGCCCCAATCAATACTGTCTATCGGGGATGAAATCTTTATCCATTTATCGTTGACCAGGGAATAGGTCAGATTGGAAGAAAGGCGTCGCAGAAAAATCAGGTTTTGGTTGTTGGTGCCAAATACACCGCCAAAATTTTCAATCGCAGGGCCTGACCAGTGCGCAAATGGACTATCAATATGTACGTTGAAAACCCCCTGATTACTTATAATAATCGACTCCATCATTGAATGGGTATGATCCGTCATATCCGTTTAGAGTAATTTTTTGACCGGAACTGTCCTTAAACAATACGGGATGGCATTGTCTGGTCGGAATATCCATCTCATACAATTCATTGAGATTCTTTTTCTGATCATAGATATCAAACAGCGCTTTTTGATGGATGGTGTCAACTTTTAAAGGGCTGATTAGTCTGCCATGAAAAACAGGTAAATCTTTTTCACTGCTGACCAATTGGAACAAACCCGTGTGCGGGTCGAATACATTTAATTCATCGCCCTGACCTACCCACAGTTTATTATGATCCCCTTCAATCATGTTGGTAAGATTGTTTCCGGATAAACCGTTCGGCTGTGATTTAGCTGCGGTATAACGTGTAACGGGCATCGACGCCGGGATGATTTGATAAATCCCCCTCGGATCATTGGAGCTGGTCCAGGCCATATTGTCGCGGTCGCAGTAGATGGCTAAGTTCGTATATGCAACTTCAGCCTGCTTAAGAGAATCGGAAAATAGCCGGCTGAATGTTTTGGTTGCAGGATCGTAAATGATGATCCATGCCGGAAAACTACTCCACCATACACGGCCCCGGGGATCCAGGCAGATGCCGGCAGGATCCCTGAAACCCTTATCGATTCAGGATTTCTTCCAATCCATCGGCAGCATGGAATTTTTCATCATTCAACGTGAATTCAACCGGCCCATCCGGGCTGCTGAGCCAGATGGAATGCCTGATCGGGTCATAACACATGTCACTGGATGAATGATCGTGATCCGGTATATTTCTAAAACAGGGCCATGAGTAATGTTGTCTATCCCCGTTTTTAAGATTAATCTGAAGGAGGCCTGCGCTTTTTTTCCCGCTGGCGCCTTCCAGCATCCAGATACTATTTGACTTTTCATCAAATACAGAACGCTCCGGGCGCGGGATCTGTGGGGATGGATAATTTGCCCCTATCGGAATTAATTGTTTTTTTTTAAAAGAACGTATGTTATAGGAAGTAATATGATCGCCTTTCTCCAAACAAAATACTTCTTCGCGGGTTGACCAGAAAGGAATGATTTCCTGGGTAGCGGCATTCGGGTCCGGTAAAAAATTACTAAAGGTATCGGCCAGTATATCGTAGCGGGACAACCCTTTATGTGTTCCTATCCAGATATTGTGCAGACTATCTTCTATTAAATTGTAAGATAAAATCGGCGATCATGGATCCCGGTTTATTTTTGTCTGCGAAATAAGTTTTGAAACTGCTTCCGTCAAACCGGTTTAATCCATGCGGAGAACCAACCCATAGGAATGAATTAACGTCTTTCAACATCATATTCTGAACCTCCACTGACAATCCTTCATTGGCACCCCAATGCACATATCTGTAATTTTCCTGGGCTGGTACAGAGGATAAAACAAATAACAGCTGGATGAAAATCAATAATAAATTCCTGAATCGTAACATGTTGATCAAGATTTATCTGCGATACCTCGCAAGGGGGAAAGATTGGACAGGTATTGGTGCATTGGTTGCATACAGGGTTGTTAAGGGGTTGTGCAGAGAAGGGTGCCGACGGATATAAGTTAAACCATTTAAAGGAATTTGCCGTAAACAAAAAACCGGCTTTCGCCGGTTGATTATCTTATCCATACTTTTTTCTTTTTGTTCTTGTTCTTTGCAGCCTAGGTTGTCTACAGATCCTCATCGTATGGATGCGAAATTCAATGGATTTCATGGCGGACTTAGCTGATACCCAGTTCAGCCAGAATTTTCGAAATCTCATCTGCCCGGTTAAATATCATAAAATGGCCACCTTCCGGGATCAAATAATCAGCGTTCACATATTTGCCTGGTAAGACCTTATCCCTGCCGCCATGAATTCTGACAAGGCCGGGCGGGGTTTCCGTGCGATCCCATTTCAGAATACAATCCATGGCCCATTTTGAAAAATGCGGATCTGTACGCCTGAGCAACTGTTGAAAAAATAAAGCATCTGCTTTTGTTTCGACACCGAAAAAAGAACTGATAAACCGGGGAACACTATTTGGCCGAACGGCCGGAATCAATTTATTTATTTTCATCCTGCCAACAAGATGAAAGTACCAGGGCAGTTCCCTCTTCGTTGAAACACTGGAAACCAAAACCGTCATTTGAGGTTGAAGCACACTTGCAATTTCTGTCGCAAGCATTCCACCAAAAGATAAGCCGATAATGGTAAATGGAAGGGAAGGATCGATGGCTTCTGCCATCCGAAGCGCATAGTCGCGCAAAGACTCTTTAGCCTTCGGAGGAATCCAATCGAGATAATGGATTTTTGTTGTTTTGCTGAATGTCAGATTCCGAAACACCGTTCGGTCAGCCCCTAATCCACTAATTAAATAGACATCCACTTAAATATTGTTTTGGGTTCTGTTGCGCTGCCATTTAATTTGAACGGCGCGGTGAACTGAAATCACAGATCAATAACTGATTAACCTATCCTGTTATGAATATATCAACTTTCCACTACATGCTGGTTTATGAGAATGAATGTAAACGGGCTGGATTTAAACCAGGCCGGGCTCAGGCATAAACGGGCATCCGCTGTTTGCCCCATCTTGCATTAATGTATTTGCGGAAGGGCTTCTCTATGTAGTAGTAGGTCAGGGATGAAACCCCGATTAAAATAAAGATATAAATCAGGCAATACCCGGCACCTGTCCAAAAACCCGCGACCGGTGCTGCATCTTTTGGATAGGTCACGCCAGGTAGTTTTACAGGCAGGGCAAAAAGCGGGAAAAGGGGGAAAAACTGAACCAGGTAAATGGAATAAGAAATATTGCCCAGGTACTGTGCAAGCCGGTTATTACAGATCCGATGCAAAAACTGATTACTCTGGGCAAAAGTAAAAACGACCAGCGCAAAGAAAATAATACAGACGCCATCATGCGTTCCGAAATGAAGGTACAGTATGGTCAACGCGATGACAACAATAGCCGTGATGTCCCTCATGAATATTCTTGTTAATATTCCTGACCGGTAAAGCCTGTAGGTGAGCATGCCTGTTATAAAGCCTGCCATGCCCCGCAGAAACCCAAAATCAAATGTTGAGTCCAGGTTATGTGGTGCCGGAAGTTTCGGGTTATGAAAATCCACCCTGGGTATCCAGTAGATAATACCCATATAAGATAAAAAGACTAACAAGAGCAGTGTGGCAATTGCGAGTTCTTTCTTTCTATAAAGAAAAATGGCAACAAATGGGAATATCATATAGGACCACCATTCCCCACAGATGCTCCAGGAAGGAAAATTCCAGGTTAATGTTTTTTGAATGCCCATCGCGTGAATCAACAACAGGTTGTATAGAATTGCCTTCGGATCATCAAAAGCATCCCATCCCCATTTCGGCACAAACAGTACAATGGCTAAAATAAGTGTAAAAAAGTGAAGCGGATATATCCGCGCAAAACGCGCGACCGTAAACTGTCTGAAATTTTTGACAAACAGGCCGTATTGAAAAACATCCTGGTAAACATGATAAATAATAAAACCGCTCATGATGAAAAATAAATCCACCATCAGGTATCCCCTGGATACCAGATGGGCTAGTTGCGGTGGTAAAAACTTAATCACAAAATCCTGAAAATGAAAAACAACCACCCAGAGCGCTGCGAGTCCGCGCAAAGGGGTCAGGTTTGTCAGGTACTTATGTGTTGGTTGCATGTCAGTGGTTATATTCCGGGAAACCAGAATTAGCCATAAGATAATTAATTTCTACCTATTTCCCGGAACCTGACAAATATTGCGGATAATGATGGGTGTTATACTCATTCCAGTCATCAGCGGTATTTTTTCTTCTCCTCTTTCCCGGTGCAATTCGTAGTTGTTATAAGTAAAGAAATGTAAACAGAGCTTAATAATGATAAAAAGGACTGTCCATTGCCAGAACCGGTTCTTAAGAAACGATTTCATATTCTAAGCTAATAAATTATCAAATCGCTTTCTGCCCACTGTGAAGATCCAGGGCTTTGATAAAATAAAAGATTGGCAAATATTGCATATACCTGTAGCCATCATTTGCAATTAGCGCAATTGGAGCCTATGTGCTCCGGACTTTTAGCAATTAGTGAGAATAAATCTGATTCCCTCTTACTATCCTGATATTCCATACTTACTGCCGGAATCTCTAAGTATTACCCAATTAGAGATCAGACTGTTCCGGAGGTAGTTTTGGTTGCAATAAAATCATAACGCCTAAAATAACGATCATGAAATATACAACCAACAGCAGACCGAAATCTTACTTCATACAAATCGCAATCATTGCATGGATGTTTTTCATCGGCTGCGCCAAAACGGGGGAACCGATTGTTATCCGTCCTCCGGTCATAAACTACACTATTCCATATGGACCCTCGTCTCCAGGTATCAACCCTGGTCCCGGTGATACCTATATTGAGGTGCTGGAGTATTATACTAATCAACGGATAACAAATGTTCACTATTCGAGGAGTTTCTGCACTGAATTGACTGATACCGGATGTATAAGTCCGCGTCCGGGCGGTGACTGGTATCCTGATTTAGATGGAATTATTTATATCAAGGCGCCCGATTCCCTCGGAGAGCCAAATATTGGAGAAACGGCAATAGATTTGTTCAGCAAGGAATATTATTGGGTGAGAAATGGGTTTGATACCTTATATGTTAAGGACTCGGTCAAAAGAGCCGTCACAAGATTATTTCCTGCTGCCTGGTTGAAAATTCATCTGAAGAGTGCGCTTTATCGCACGAATACCGTAAATACGGTCATGCATTTTGATGTAGGATTTGGAGCTGACTATCTTGCGGGTCCTGCACTTACCAAGCCCTTTATTCAATATCACAATGTATCGCTGCCCACCAACAATCTGGATACAACAATTATTATAAAAACTTATGCCTTTGCCATCAACGAGTTGGAGATCGATCATGATACCGTTGACTCACAACTAAATCACTCTTATTATTCCGTATATCAGGGAAAACAGACAGTAAGCAGACTTGATACCCTGCACTGGGAGGTGACTGTTAAGTAAAAGTGTGGTAGTGTGGTAGTGTGGTAGTTAAGGGGAAAAATTAAACCTTTGTATAGGTCCACTGCCTTTTGATGATCTGCATATGTTCGGATTTCGGCATTTCAACGGTATATATGAGTGTGTTGTCGGTATCCGATACAATTCCGCTCATCGGTGGATGGCCGGATAACGTTATCGTTACCGTTTTGCCGGCCATCGTCCAGGTACCCGAACTGCTGGTCTTTGTTGTACCCGTTGTGATGGTTTCAATCAGGGTATGATCCGATTTAAATTCGTCCATCGCATCCACTTTTGGCATGTCCATCACTTCCTGTAAATGCCCGTGAGAATTTTTTACCGCATCCGGCGTGCAATACATTTTACCGGAGACCTGTTTCCATTTGCCAACAATGGACTGCGCGTCGCAGTGCATCATGCCGGCGACCCCGGTCAGACAAGCGGTTAATAAAAAGGCCCTGCTGATCATATTCCTCTTAAATGAAATGGTAGCCATATGATAAGGTTTAATGCGTGCCCTGACAAGGTAGCCTTATTTTATGATCAGGCATAAACCGGCATGGTCTCTTTGCCCCATTTCGCGTTGATATATTTCCGGCAGGGTTTTTCAACTCCGTAGTAAGTAATTGTTGAAAGCCCGGTCACGATCATCAGATTGACCAGGCAATAACCGACACCCACCAGGAAACTTGTGGAAGCACCACTATTTGTATACTGAACGCCTGGCAATTTGATGAAGCCCGCAAAATAAGGGAATGCGACGAGCATGCCGTTCAGGTAAATGGAATAAGATATTTTACCCAGGTATTGTGCCAGCCGGTTATTGCAAATCTTATAAACGTTTTCTTTGTTGCAGGCGAATGTATAAATCACCAGTACAAATAAAATCACATAAAAGCCATCATTGATCCCGATATGCAGGCAAAAAAGTGTAATCAGGATGACCAGCAGGGCCGTCCAGTCTTTCTGAAAGATGTTCCTGAATAAACCCGCATCATATATTTTATACACCAGCATACCTGCTACAAAACCGGCGAGCCCTCTCAAAAACCCGTAATCAAAAGATATATCCAGGTTATGGGGGACGATCGCCGCCGGATCAAAGGGATCCTTACGGGGCAACCAGAACATGAGCGCGATATAAGAAATGATGACAAATAAAAGTAGTGCGGCAGCAGCCAGCTTCTTCTTTTGATACAGGAAAAAAACCAGGAAAGGGAATACCATATATGCCCACCATTCTGCACTGATGCTCCAGGAAGGCACATTCCAGGTAAATACCTTATGGATTCCGAAGGAATGAATTAATAAAAGGTTGGTTGGTATGGCTGCCGGATCATAAATCATGGCTAAATCTCCGACACCCACCCTGGCAACCCACAAAATAAGTACAATCAGTACAAACAAATGAAGGGGATATATCCTGGCAAAGCGGGCTACGATAAACCTTTTAAAATTCCTGGCAGTCGGGCCCGCCTCAAAACTTTTTTGATAAACATGACACATGATAAATCCGCTCATAATGAAAAACAGATCTACCATCAGGTATCCTTTGGCGATCAGCTGGGTGGAACCCGGCGAAATAAAATGTACCAGGACTCCCTCAAAATGAAAGACGAATACCCAGAGAGCGGCGATACCGCGCAAGGGGGTAAGGTTGGAGAGGTATTGGTGGGTTGGTTGCATACAGGGTTGTAGACAAGTTAAAACTTTTTGGGAACTTTTTCAAGTGTGGTAGTATGGTAGTGTGGTAGTGTGGTAGTAAGTGTGGGAGTGCTATTTTATTTTTCATTCATTGTTGGTGGCGGGATAATCCCGCACATCCTGAGATAGATAACCATTTGTCCGTAATGTTCATTCGCATGTGTGAGGGCATAAAAGGCCAGATCAAGCCTTGGCAATTTTCTCCACCTGAACTGAATCATGTCCATTGCATTTTGGTTTGTCAATGTTGAAATTGCTTTACGTCCAATTGCAAATGAACTTTTAAGATATTCAATAACGTCTTTTTTTGTTGTAATGGTTTTAGGGCCGTCTACACCTTCAATATCCGTCCGCACTGAGTCGCCGGTTATTGCACTCCAAATAAAAATATTGTCAGTTGCCAAATGCTTGATTTGCCCGGCGAAGGTCCGGACACCCTTAAAATCGCTGTTTGCTATATGAAGGCTTTCAGGTGTAAAATTATATTTGTCTTCCGGCATCGCTTCGGCAGTCGTCAAAATATCACTCTCGATTTTATTAAACAGTCTGTCGATTGCAGGGGTAATGGACTGTTGTCCAAGACAAGTAGTCATAAAGGCCGGAAAGAAGATTAAAAAGGTTATTAGTTTCATATGATTGGTATAATTTAATTATGGTCAGATGAATTATTTGTCGCAACCCATCGACAAAGGAATACCTGTTCAATAATCATTTCTATTGCGCGATATAAATTGAATCCTGCATCAGCTCTTTTGCGATTTTTTTAATAGCCGTTCTGATTTTTTTTGTCTGTTCTCCTGAAGGAAACTTTACACCACTGGCATATTGCCTGACAAGACCAGGATTCATACCCGCCTGTTCTGCCACGGCTGATATTTTAAGATAGCCATGTTCCTGAAAATAGGCTTCCAGATCATAGCTAAATTCAAAATCCGCATCTGCCAAATTAATCCTACTCCAAAAAGAATCTTTCTTCCCTTCATTTTTAACATAGTCAGTAATCAGTTCCCTCAAATTCTCTACCAGTTTGGCTGTCGTAGATCCATAAGGTGTTGGCATAAAATTCCCCTGGTCTTCAACACGACCCCATAAAAGACCATCGTTTTTTTCAATGATGATTTTGATACGATTTTTCCCTTTAGATTTTACCTTCATGCAAATTTCAATTTTCAAGTTTCTTTAAAAGTTTTCGAGCCAGTCCGGTAGGCACTTCTTTACTTCCATGATCGGGTACTGGTACAGTCTCCGCTGATTTAGGGCTTTTAAAAATCTTATGACTACCTGTCTGCCTGATTTCTATCCAGCCGGCCTGCCTGAATCTTCTTATCAACTCCGAACTTTTCATTCAACATTCCCTTTAGGCGATTTCTCTGTTTCTGCATCATTCAGGAATTATAACGACCGTTCAGGTTGCCTATCATAAATATACAAAGTAGCCAATTAGCTAACAAACGCAAAGTAGCTAATTTGCTACTTTTTTCCCCGTTAAGGTCTACTCCCAATTATTCAATTTTAAGGAAATGATTAGATTTGAGTATGGTGTAAACACCAATTTGGGAGGGTGAATTAAAGAAACACTTCAACGTTTGTTGCAAGTCAAACAAAAACCTTATAACTATGGAAAAAACAAAAATCGGGCGTGCTGTACCCCAACTTCCCGTGGAAGATGTTGAAAGGGCACAAATTTATTATAAAGAAATTCTGGGTTTCGAAATTGCGTGGACGTACCCTGACAAGTCAATAGGGGCGGTGGGGCGTGGGGAGACGGCCATTTTTTTTCCAAAACGAATATATCTATCGTACCCAATATCCACTGGATTTTCGCAGAAGATGTTGACCTGACTTATGCAGAATTTAAAGCCCGGGGCGCCGATATCATTGAAGACATAGAAGATAAACCCTGGAACATCAGGCAATTTGCGATTAAAGATCTGAACGGCCATATCTTCTATATACATCAC
Source organism: uncultured Bacteroidota bacterium (assembly GCA_963741345.1). Taxonomy (GTDB): domain Bacteria; phylum Bacteroidota; class Bacteroidia; order Chitinophagales; family Chitinophagaceae; genus Puia. Next base: position 495,942 of record CAVUHS010000006.1, on the reverse strand, counting down.
GATCTGTAAGCCGGCCGTTGCGCGATATAAATTGAATCCCGCATCTCAAAGAAATTTGACACGACGTGGAAACCTAAATAATTTTGCAGATGAACCTAAACCAAATAACTGTTCCGGTTGTGAACATTGAAGAATCCATTGATTTTTATGAAAAGTTGGGGCTGAGATTAATTGTTAAATCACTCCCTGATTACGCAAGGTTTGAGTGTATTGAAGGTGACGCTACATTTTCCCTGCATCAGGTTGATAATCGACAAAATGCTGAAGGAATTTGGGTTTATTTTGAAGTTCAGAACATAGATGATTATGTAAATACACTTATAGATAAGGGAATTGTTTTTGAAGAGCTACCCATTGACAAAGAGTGGCTATGGCGAGAGTCAAGACTGAAAGACCCCGACAACAATCAACTTATCATTTATTTTGCGGGTGATAACCGGAAAAACCCGCCATGGAGAATTTAAAAGGATAGAAAGTCCCGGACCTTGTGCGTCACTTTAACCATAAATTCATAAAGATTTTAAATGTTTGAAAAAGTAGAAATTATGGACTACAAAAACCAAATCATTAACGACCTTTTTAATTCCTTTGCTGACATACGCTATGTGGCTGTTTACAAGGACAATGAACTAATTTTTAAGCAAAGGCAACAGACTTCTGACAGTTCATCATCGGACACAGATAAATATGAAGAATTGTTAGTTAATCCGACATTACTGACAATTGCCCGACAACGTGGAAACATCGACTGTGGCGGACTTCGGTTTTTAATTGTGGGTTATGGTAACTTTTATCAATTAGTAAAAGAAATCAAAGGTGGACATATCTCAATTTGTTTAGACAAAAGCGTTGATCTGACGAATGTGCCTGACAGAATATTTGAGTTTATAAAATCAAAATATCCGGAAGAAATTGTGGGAGTATGAGAGTGTGGGGGTGTGGGGTGTTAGTTGTAATAAACACAATTTGATCGGACAAATAATAAATTTTAATCATCACCTAGTCTTACGCTCGTTCTAATTCGGATTGCCAAAAGAATTAACTTTAAATCATCAATCTTCCCTATAAGGATAGCCACGTTCATTTTTGGTAATTAGCACTCAGGTCCTATCTCGGAGAAATAAAGGTGGAGACGAAACAAAGTGAAGGGCTGGGGTTGCATTCATCTACTCATTCATTTATCATATCAAATAAAATGAAAATCACAAGATTTAAACTAATTCTTCTTTTTGTTTTCCTGTGCTCTATCCTTTTTGTAAACGCACAAAAATATAGTACAGATAGCTTAAAGCAACTACTCAGATCTGCTAAAGAAGATAGTGTCAGAATTGACCTACTCGAAAAATTGAGCGGACAATACATATGGAGCTATCCGGATTCCGGAACAATGTATGCCATGGATGGATTTAGATTATCGAAAAAATTAGACGACCGAACCCGCGAGGGCCTTTTCTTATTTTACTTATGCGTGAGCCATTCGTATACTGGCGATTTTGCAAGTTCATTAGATTATGGGTTCAAAGCACTGACTTTGTTTCAGGATTTACGCGATACTTCAAACATAATTAACAGTAGAATTGCCTTAGCGATATCCTACAGGGATCAGGGTGATTATAATCAGGCATTAATACAAGGATTTAAAGCAAAGGAAATGCAGGAACTTTTGCCGTTTGATTCAGCTATTACAAATTTAATACTAGGCAATATTAGTTCAATTTATGAGAAAAAAAATCTGCTGGATTCAGCCATAATTTATGGGCTTAAGGCTTTGGAGTTGGGTAATCAATGGCAGGCAGGATATATTACGCTAGGTAACGTTTATTCAAAAATGGGCAACCAACCAAAAGCATTGGAATATTACAAAAAAGGAATAATTATTAATACTCCAGACGGATTCAGCCGGGCTTTAAGTGAATTATACAATGGCGCGTCGCAAGTGTTTGAATCAATTGGACAAAAGGATTCATCCATATATTTTGCGCAAAAGGCATATTTGAATGCAGAGAAAATCGACTACCTCCCGGGCGTTCTGGAGGCATCAAAGCAACTTGCTCATCTTTATGAGAAAAAAGGGATGCAAGATAGTACCATTAAATATTTAAAACTATCAGCTGATCTAAACGAAAGTATATTCAGCAGACAAAAAACAAGAGAGGCTACAAGTTTTGCCGCTAATAATCAATTGCATCAGCAGGAACTTAATGCCCAACATCTTTTGGATCGAAATAAAATGAGAATATTTGCTTTGTTGAGCATTTTGGGTATCATTCTCCTTTGGGTTTTTTTTCTCTTTCGCAATATCAGGCATAAAAAGAAATCAAATCTCCTGCTCCATGAAAAAAATACTCAAATACAAAGTACATTGGCTGATCTCAAATCTACTCAGGCCCAGCTTATTCAATCAGAGAAAATGGCCTCGCTGGGAGAGCTCACAGCGGGGATTGCCCATGAAATTCAGAACCCGCTGAACTTCGTGAATAACTTTTCTGAAGTTAATGAAGAGCTGATTAATGAAGCAGAATTGGCCATTGATACAGGAAGCATAAATGAAGCAAAAGAATTGCTAACGACCCTTAGAAATAACCAGTCCAAGATCAATCAACATGGCAAGCGTGCTGATGCCATTGTCAAAGGCATGCTTCAGCATTCAAGGGAATCCAAAGGTCAAAAAGAACCTGCTGACATCAATGCATTGGCTGGTGAATACCTGCGCCTCTCCTATCAGGGTCTTCGGGCAAAGGACGAGGCATTTAAAGCTACTTTGCAGACAAATTTTGACCCAACAATTGGAGCTATTAATATAATTCCTCAGGATATTGGACGTGTCTTACTCAACCTTTACAATAATGCATTTTATGCTGTTTCTGAAAAGAAAAAGCACCAACCTCACGGTTATGAACCAACTGTTTCAGTTAGTACAACAAGGGTAGACGGTAAGGTTGAAATCAGGGTGAAGGACAATGGCACGGGGATACCTCAAAAAGTTAAGGACAAAATCTTTCATCCGTTCTTCACCACAAAACCTACAGGGCAGGGAACAGGACTTGGTCTTTCGTTGAGCTACGATATTGTCAAGGCACATGGAGGAGAAATAGAAGTGGAAACCAAGGAATGGGAGTTTACGGAGTTTGTCATTCAATTGCCAGTATCAGTGTAAGATCAACTGCTTCCTTTAGTTTATTATTTGTTTGATCAAGTAGTGGTTAGTAAATGTTAGTCGTGCGGTAGAATGGGTTCTCCTGGCCAAGCTGCCCTATTTACTACTATTTACTTCGTTGTATTCTGCATCTGTCACAGGTTTTAGCCATACCACGTTTTCGTCGCCTTTGTAATTCGTAATGGCAATGTGCACCATTTTGCTTGTGACTGACGCTCCATGCCAGTGCTCTGTATTTTCGGGAATGTTTACGACATCACCTTTTTTAATTGCCCGTGCAGGCTTGCCTTTTTCCTGAAACCAGCCCTCTCCTTCAATTACAATCAAAACCTGTCCTTTTGGATGCGTGTGCCAGTTGGTTCTTGCACCCCGTTCAAAGGTTACACTGCCGAGCGCGAACTCATTGTTTTTATCTTTCGGCAGCAATAGATGTAAGAATGCATCGCCCGTGAACCAGTTACCCGGTAATTTATCCCCTTTAGCAAAGAGAGGTGTATTTTCCTGTGTCATGATGAATGGCATTTATTTATCCTTTGTCGAATATTTATCTTTTTCGAAGATAGCCATGTTCCTGAAAATAGGCTTCCAGATCATAGCTAAATTCAAAATCCACATCAGCCAAATCCATTTTACTCCAAAAAGAATCTTTCTTCCTCTCGTTTTTGTACAGAAGGGTGAAAAATATGTCCCCATTACATTGCGGTTTACAATGTTGGGATTCGCTATGCCATAAGAGAATCAAAGCGTTTAACAGTTAAACTATTTTGTTTGATTTGTCGATAAGTAATTATACATACATTTATAAAATCCAATTTTTGCTTCGAATTTTTTAGTCTGTTTGCGATTGCATAACAATCATTTTTTCTCCACAGCAATAATATTTTTTATTTGCTGGACATTTAGTCTTCTTTTTTAATTCTTACCTGAGTTTATAATTCGTTGAAAATTGGTGCCCGCGAATCCAGGCAATGAAGAATAAATATCCCAGGCAGCGATTTTTTAAACTTTAAAATTCATAAAATGAATTTATCCTGGTTATACCATGTGCCCTCCTTCCTTTTCTTTCTTGTGGTAATCTGTTTTGTTGCCGCCATATCGGTATCCGGCTTTCTTTTTATCCGGAAACCGGTTGAACGCTGGCTAGGCAAACCTCCCGCACAAAATGCAGTAATCAGTTATTATATTCACGCAACCGGAGTCGTATACGGCATTACCCTGGGACTGATTACCGTGGGTATCTGGGAAAATTACAATCATGTGAATGTAAAAGTGGAAGAAGAAGCCGCCACCCTGGCTTCCATATACCGTGATGTGAACAGTTATCCTGAACCTTACCATAGCCAGCTGACCGGAGAATTAAAAACTTATACCCGCTATGTGATCGATGAAGCCTGGCCGCTGCAGGAAAAAGGGGTCATTCCCTTGAGCGGTGTGGATCTGATGAACGATTTTCAAAAAACACTGTACGGGTTTGAACCCACGACGGATGCGCAGGAAATTGTTCATGCTTCAGCCCTGCGCAGTTATAATGACTATATACTGCTAAGACGTTTGCGAATGCAGAATGTAACCAAGAGCGTTTCCGTCATGATCTGGTGGGTAGTAATTTTCGGAGGGTTGATCAACCTGATTTTATCCTGGCTATTCGTAGTAACACACAAATCACTGCATATTCTGATGAATGCCCTGTTGGGTGCGTTGATCGGAGCCTTAGTATTTCTTATTATCGTCTTGGATTTCCCCTTCCGTGGTTGGTTTAAGGTGAGCTCGGAGCCGTTTGAAATTACTTATCAACAATTGATGAAGTGATATACCAGTGTGGGAGTATGGGAGTGAGAGAGTGTGGTAATTTAATTATTAATATGCTTCCTTCATTCTCGCTCCCTTAATTAATAACCAAAGCATAAATATTGATTCGGCCAACTTTCATTCACAACTCTATCTTTTCAATTACACCGGTACCAATCGTTTTATTCCCCTCCGTAATAGTAAATGAATCGTTTCGTTTTAGATCCCTGCGAAAAGTCCTGGCGGACAAGAGTTGGATATCAACAAGGGAGGATTGACCGGGTTGAAGCTCCTCTTTACCAATCAATTCTATTTGACCAGAATAATGATTTTCCGTGTTGAAGGCAAAGGACGGCTTGTAACCGCTATAGACCGGCGTTCTGCGACCACCCAAATCTGTACTAAACAGCGTTATTCTTGCCCTGAATTTATATGTCTGATTGGATAACATTTTCTACAACTAAGTTAACACAATTATTAAACGCCTGCAAATGCAGTTCCTGTATTGTAATGGCCACATGTCCATCTAATATTTGTTCATCATATTCTATTTTCGATAAGCATTCCTCATCTATTTCAACAAGAAATAAATATTTATAAGACGGGTGAAAATTCCGCATCACAGAATCCCTGATAAATTCTAATACGCCCGCTTTAAATTTAAAAAATTGCTTTGCCTCCAGTGTATTTTTTGCTGTGCTGAATTTCTGATATTTCTTATAGTACTGCCTTTCATTTACTGATACCGCCCTGTAAAGTCTCATTCGAATATGAAAATTCAAAAATGAACATAGTTCAAACTTGATTCTCTACGAGAGTAAAATATCGGAATAGAATATTTATTTTCCTTTGAAAATTCGTGATTTCATCTGGACACTTTGTTGGGATTCACATGCATGGAACCTGATTTTACCCATCCTTAAGCAGGAGATAAATGGAAAACATCCGTTTCCCGAAGAAAGTTCATCAAAAAAAATAAAGTTACTGAAGAGGTCGGAAGAATGAAAGCCGGTATATATTTGATCCCTGCTACTTACTTCTCATCCGATTTTTATGATCCCTGAAATAAAAAAAGCCGCCGTCACCAAGGCCCTGCAGACTGCATTCGGAGTAAATGAATTTGATAGTCTCAGTCAACTGACCACCGGACTATCGTCGGCGCTTGTTTTCAGAATGATGGTGCAGGGAAAGCCTTATCTGCTCAAGATCTTTATGAGTACGGATGCCCTGGGTGATCCTTCGCATCAGTTTGCTTGCATGAAGCCTGCCGCAGAAGCGGGGATTGCCCCGCGGGCCTGGTATATGAGCGCAGAAGAAAGAATTCTGATCACTGATTTTGTCGACGCAAAACCATTTCCGATCAATGAGGTGAGAACGAAGATGCCTGGACTCCTGAAGCGCTTACATTCCCTGCCCCCCTTTCCTGCCCGGTTCAATTTCATTGAATTTGTGAATGGATTGATCCGGAAATTTCAGGATGCGAAGATCCTGCCTGAAGAAATGACGAGCGAAGTTTTTAACCGCTACGCAAGGGTCCCGCTGCTTTTCCCGCGTGTTAGCCAGGACCTGGTATCCTGCCACAACGATCTCAAACCGGAGAATATTCTCTTTGATGGTCAGCGCCCCTGGATTGCAGACTGGGACGCTGCTTGTTTAAACGACCGCTATATTGACCTGGCGATTGTCGCGAATTTTGTTGTCGCAAACGAGGATGAAGAAAAAGAATATCTTAAAAATTATTTTGGTGAAGAAGCAAACGAATACCAGCATGCGCGGTTCTTCCTGATGCGCCAGGTGCTTCATATGTCTTACTTCATATTTTTTATGCGGCTGGTCTTTGAAGCCGGTAAACCCATTCCCGTAGACTCGATCAAAACGGATTTCAAAACATTTCAGGAACTTATGTGGACAGGGTCATATCGATTTGGCCAACGATGACAACCGGCTGGTATATGCCTGGGTTCACTTTCAGCAACTCCAATATAATCTGGGGCTGAAAAGATTTGATGATTCATTACAGATCGTTTCAAATCATTCGTTCGCTCAATCACCTGCGTAATCGGATTCAGCCAAGCCGACCGGGAGCCGGAAGTATATCATTTCAATGTATGCGATGGACACCTTTACCATTCTACATGTATAATACCTATGCTGGCGAAACCAGACAGTCGGTGTAACAAAATCGGGCAGTTACATTCCATGACGATTTCGTAAGGCCCTGATAACAATGGCCGTAACTTTCGGCATACCATTCGCTTCGTGCTAAATACGAAACTTTTTTTACCCAGATCTCCTATTTTACCGGCTCTTGAATTGAATCAGAACTATGTTAAAAAATTATTTTAAAACGGCCTGGCGCCATATTATCAGAAGTAAGGGATATAGTGCACTGAATATTTTCGGACTCGCGGCGGGTATGGCCGTAGCACTGGTGATCGGCCTCTGGGTGCATAAAGAATATTCCTATGACAGGTTCCTGCCTGACTACCAGCGGTTGTACCAGGTCAGGCGTAATTATTATGGCAATGGTGACATCGTCAATTACGGCGGCAGTTCATTAAAACTGGCAGATGCGCTGAGAAATCAGATACCGGAATTGGAATGGGTTGTTGAAACCGATTGGGCGGCCCCGCACAGTCTGGTCGTCGGGGACAAAAAATTTTATATGACGGGCAGCCAGACTGCCGGGGACTTCCTGAAAATGTTCCAATACTCTTTGCTGGAGGGTAGTCCCGGGGAAGTATTGAAGAACCCCTACTCGATCGTGCTGACTGAGAGCACGGCGAGGACCCTGTTTGGTGACCAGGACCCGATGAACAAACGGGTTCGTTTCGACAACAAAAATGATCTAACGGTCACCGGCATCCTAAAAGACATACCGGCCAACTCGAGCTTTCAGTTTAATTTCCTGGTCCCGTTCAGTTATTATGAAGCCACCAATGAGTTTCCGAAGAATGCCCGCCATGCAAATTTTGAGTGGAATGGTTTTCAGACCTATGTAAAATTAAAACCGGGAGTATCCTTTGCACAGGTTTCATCCAAAATAAAAGACATTGAAAAAGTGGATAAGGAAAATATCATGTCCAGTCGAACGAACGTCATATTGCAACCCATGCAAAACTGGCACCTGATGGGCAGGTATGAAAACGGTAAGGAGCTGACCGGTTTCGGAGAATATGTTCGTATGTTCAGTATCATCGGGATATTGGTATTACTAATCGCCTGTATCAATTTTGTTAACCTGGCTACCGCGAGATCTGAAAAAAGAGCCAGGGAAGTGGGTGTGAGAAAGGCGATCGGCTCCCGGAAAAAAGACCTGGTGATTCAGTTCCTTTCAGAATCCTTCCTGCTTACCCTGATCGCATGCCTGCTCGCTTTGTTGATTGTCCAGCTTTCATTGCCGGCATTCAACACACTTACTGCCAGTAAAATAAGTGTTCCGTACTCTTCGGGGAGATTCTGGCTGATCATATTGTGCGGTGTTATCATCACTGCGCTCGCGGCAGGCAGCAGGCCGGCATTTTATTTTTCTTCTTTTAATGCGGTAAACGTGCTGAAAGGTTCCTTACATATGGGTAAGGCCACCATTTTGCCGCGGAAGATATTGGTCGTGCTGCAGTTCAGTTGCTCGGTTGCACTGATCATCAGCACGTTTATTATTTACAAGCAAATACAATATGGAAAAGACCGGCCGGCAGGTTTCAGCATGAACCGGCTGATGATGACCGATATGAATGAAGACCTGGGGCGAAATTATGCCTTGATAAAAAATGAAATGCTGAAAAAGGGTATCGCTGAAAGCGTGACGATGGCTTCTGCACCCATTACCGGTACGGGCTGGCATCGGGATGTAAGCAGCTGGCCCGGAAAGAAAGCCGGTGAAACCGTTGATATGGGCGTCATCAGCGTGTCCGAAGATTATTTTAAAACAGTGGGAATGACTATCGGGCAAGGAAGGGAATTTCTTGGCAGTCCGGATACCCTGAATGTGATTTGCAATGAAGCGGCGATCAAACTGATGCGGCTGAAAAATCCCGTCGGCCAATCCATTGTGTTTATCGATGCACCATTAAAAATAATTGGTATCGTGAAAGATGCCCTGACAGTATCTCCCTTTGCACCGGCCGACCCAACCATTTTTTTATACGACCCGCACCCCGAAAGTGAAATCATGTATCGGCTGTCGCCGGGAATTAAAACGACCGACGCCATTGCCCGGCTTTCTGCACTATTCAATCAATTCAATCCCGCCTATCCATATACTTACCAGTTTGCCGATCATTCCTACGCCGCCAAGTTTGATCTTGAACTGCTGGTTGGTAAACTGGCTGGGCTGTTCGCGGGGCTCGCCATTTTTATTTCCTGCCTGGGATTATTCGGGCTCGCCGCGTATATGGCAGAACAGCGAACCAGGGAAGTGGGCATCCGCAAAGTGCTGGGTGCTTCGATACCGCAGGTTTGGTATCTGCTATCAAAAGACTTTATCGGGTTGGTTTTGATCAGCTGTGTGATTGCATCACCCGTCGCTTTGTACTTTTTGCATGGCTGGTTGCAGAAATATTCCTACCGGATCAGTATTGGTGCAGGCGTATTCCTCTGTGCGGCATTGACTGCGATTGTGATAACGCTGATCACGATCAGTTTCCAGGCGATCAGGGCTGCCAGGGTAAATCCGGCTAAGAGTCTGAGGTCGGAATAATGTCTTTCGGCAAATTCATTCCCATGGAATCCGTTCTCAGATTCAGATTACTGTCTTGAAATTTTCAGACTCTGAGTGAGCCACGGAAGGCCCTGGCAGCATAATAAGAAGGCGCACCGTTATGATACACGAACACATTTCCGTATCGGAAATCAGCAAAGAGGGCACCACCGAGTTTTCTAATACCGGCAGGAGTTTTAATCCAGCTTGAAGTTTTTGCATCGAAATTTCCAAGTTTCTGCAAAGCCCGGTATTGTTCTTCGGTCAAAAGTTCAATGCCCATGGCAGCAGCCAAATCCACGGCGGTGTTTTCTGGTTTAAATTCTTTCCTTGATTCCAGCGCTTCACGATCGTAACAAACACTTCTGCGGCCCCCGGGACTTTCCTTCGAACAATCATAAAAAATATATTCACCTGTCTTTTTATCATGGTCTGCAACATCCGGTTCGCCGCCAGTTCTTTCCATTTCATGGAGCGACCAGAGTTTTTCGGGATTGGCGTTAAGCCTTGCCTGTACTTTATCCCATTCAAAACCTTTATGGCGGTTCATGTTTTTTTCAAACCGTTCTTTTAATGTGCTGAGTAGTTCTTCCCGTTGTTCTGATGATAATTTCTTTTTAGTTTCCATCGTCATAAATACTTTTTTGAGTTCCAGTCGCGCCAAAGATCTGAACGACCTCGAAAATATTGAATGAACAAATTTGAGTAGTCTTGCCATGACCTGGCCGGCCTGATCAAATCGAATGCACGACCATCAAAACAGCCATGACGAATCCGGCGAAATGAATTTCCAACCACCCTTACGAAGAATTATTTTTCATCAGGGCTTTCACATGATCCGAAAGTCTGCAGGGTAAGCGCCACCAACGTAAGCGTTGGATTCGGAGCGCCGGCCGTGGTGAAACAGGAAGAGCCTGCTATAAACAAATTGGAAATTCCATGCACTTTGCAATTGGAATCCACCACGCCCTGTTTGGGATCAGTACTCATCCGGGTGGTGCCCATATGATGCCATCCTCCGCCGGTAAATGAAGGCCATGAATTATCATTCTTATCCACGAGATAATCCATCAATTTGATCCGGCCCCTTCCCGACCTGCCTACTTCGTCGCCCAGCAATTCATATATTTTGCGGATGCTTCTTTTTTCGAATGGCGTAAGTTCCCAATGTAAGGATGCGCACGGGAACTCCTAATCCGTCTTTTTCAGTATCCAGGGTCACCCTGGAAGAAGGATTGGGTGCCTGTTCTATACGGGTGAAACATTCATATTTATTCCTGCCCGAAACCGGAATGGTGTGAATCTTTGTACGGCTTCGCCGAATGATCCAAAAAAACGATCTCCGCTTTTTCTCGGATCCTCCTGGTTCCATCTTTCAATGGCCGGTTTTATTTTATGTGCGATATCCAATGGCGTCAGGGAAACCGTACCATTTAAAATTTCAAACTCTTCCTGTTTTTTCGCATGGATGGCTAATTCAGCCCTGGCTTTGGTGACCCCAAAATCAAATGCATATAATTTTAAGGGCGAGGGTTTGAAAAGCCAAAGCTCGGCAGACTTAATCTCCAGGTGTTCCATAAAATAACGGCCCACCAGGTCGTTATCATTGCCCAGTCCCCGCGGAGCCTGCTGGTTAGAAGCCAGCAATAATCTGGCATTCTGGATAGAACAGCAGGCAAGAATAAATTTTTTCGCCCTGACCCGATGTTGTTTGCCTTCAAAATTCTTCACGATCAGTTCCCTGACGGCATGAACCACTTTCATTGGTAATTATATTCACCACATTGGCATACGTATACAGATGAATATTGCGCGACTCCACAATATTTTTTCTATACTTCTCTCCGAATCTCGTGGGCGGGCTGAACTGCCATATTTTATTCCGGACGACCGAATCGTTTTTCAACCAGTGGCGCCATCGCAGGATCTCCTTTCTGCCAAAAAGCCAAATCATAATTATATGGTCCGAGCTCTAATTTTTTATGCGCCCGCTCATAGTAAGGATCCAATCTCCTCCCGGTTAATCGGCCAGCCACTGTGTTCCACCCAGCTTCTTTTTGCAAAATCGACCGGATCCAGCGGAGAGCAAAAGCCCGCCCAGTGACCTGTTGTGCCGCCGAAATAATGCAGGCGGCTTGACATCAGCGGGTAGTAAGGCTGGCCCGTGGTTTTACCTGCATACAATTCCTGGATTTTCGGATCGTATTCAAATCCCCCGCCCTCCAGCAGAATCACTTTGTATTTTGTATTATCCCAATCGAGGGCCATGCTGATCCCTGCCGCACCTGCACCCACAATACAGATGTCACCTTCAATCAGGGTTTTGTTTTCCAATAGTCTTCCGTCTGCATGCATGCGATGCGTTTTATGGATTATTTACAAATAGAAGGGCACACTGACGGGCTTCTGTTACGGCAAGAATCCATCCCTTTACGATGACCGTATGACCGGTCTCAAAATCCTCGTTGAATTTTCTTTGTCATCAGGGACTGAATTACTGAATCACCGGAAGTCGGATGACACCCGTTTGCCGGCAGCATCTGTCAGTAATAGTGATACCAGTTTATCTCCCTCTCTTTCTGATGCAGTCTGCAGGCGATAGGTCATTCCGATGTCGCGGAGTGTCTTCAGATCACAGATCTGCGCCAACTCTTCGGGTTTGGTCAGTACTTCATAAGAAGCCGGGTGCCGTTGTCCGCAGCTTATTCCGGTTATACTGATCGCTGCACCGCCCACCGCAGAAAGCTGAATAAATTTTCGCCTTTGCATAATCTTAATTAGTGAGTTGACGTCTTTCGCCGGGATATCCTCTTTTAAATTACCAATATAGTTGATTGCGATAAAATGGAATTTTACTGGTCTATGGTACTTTATTCTTTATTTCCCCTGCGTTTTTGAGTTGATGATTTTGATTGCCTCTTCCAGCAATTCGTCTTTTCCGGCTCTTATTCCTTCTACGGTGGGTCTGACGATTTTATTAATCCGGATTCCCCGCCTTTGCGTTTCTCCACCGTCGGGATAAAAAATGCCGATGCCCGAAATCATGGTAAAAATTCCGCCGGGGAAATAAATACCGGAAACATTTCCATCCGCGCCGGCGGTTGTACTTCCGATCACTGTTATATCGGGTGCAGTCTGAAAGGCCATGGTGGTATACTCGGCCTGGCTCTGTGTGACGGAATTAACCAGTTCAACGATCGGCCCCCGATAATATAAGAGGTTTACTTCACCATTACTTATTGGTTGTGTGTATCGGAACAGACCGGGATAATTTACATCTCCGCTGGTAAATTTCACGAAGGGAGAAGGGGCCGGTTTGATATAGGCTCCGAAACTGAAGGGCATAAATTCCGAAGGGTACGTGCGCATGTCAATGATCATTCCCTTCGTGCCTGTAAAAGTTTTCTTAATGTCAGCCAGCTGCTGGTCATGGTATCTTCCCGGAAACAAATAACCGATATTTCCATCGATCACTTTGTAGCTGCTTTCTGCCGGATCCAAATTGAATGCTTTAATAAAATTTAATTTACCCACTTCGAGACAAGGTATAATGCAGGAAATCCCCTGATCTCCCCGGATACAGTCCAGTTTCAGGGAATCATGTTGTGAACAAAGGAGCCTGAACAAGGGCATATCCCGGAGTTGCGTTTCATAGTTAGAACCTGGCGTGAGGTATAAATTTTTCTTTACCAGTTCCTGGACGTCTACACCATTGACCGCAGTAATGACATCCCCGATTTTCAGTTTTTCCCGGATGGATAAGCTGTCGGTAAAATATCCGATCACTACCAATTTGTTCCCGATGAAACCGGCGCGAACCGGTGCTATATTTTTTCCGAAATATTCTGTCAGCTCTTTATTTCCACCCCAGACATTGGCATGGCTGTCATGAATCCGGGCAATGATTTCCAGACAGGTCAATGCATATTGAGTGGCATTTTCGGCCTTAACAAATTTGGGAATGAATTCCGGTAATATCTTGTTCCAGTCTTCACCGATCACATATTTATACGGATAGAAATACTGAATGATATTCCAATACCTGAACAGTGCCAGCAGCCGGTACCCGGCATCCGGATAGATCATATTCTTGTAAGGGTTCTCATACTCAAAATCCGGATTCCCGACTCCCGTCATCATTCCCACATAAAAATTATCCTCCTGGTTCCTGTTTTCTTTGATATAATTTAATTTTTCAATCAGCGCGGGTCCCAGGTTTCCACTGGTGAACAGTCTGCCATAATCCGGCATGCCCTGAACAGAACTGTCTGGTTTCACCAGTGCACAGGTTGCACAGGGATCAGGTTTCCCGATGCTGTCCACCCATTTTTCCATTTGTCTATTCGCATCCTCCTTTGTTTTAGCGGATATGATTTTCGGAAGGATCCTGAATAAAGAAGCATCCCAGTTATAGTTGCCTGCCGCCACGGCCGGATGATAATATTTCAGAAAGCCCCATATCATGCCCAGGTTGGTCAGGTTCTCAATTTGCGATGCAGACAGCTGATCTATTATAATATGAGAGCCGTCGGCAAAAGAGGAATCGTGTGTAGCCTGAACTATTTTGACGGAAATCTTTCGAATGGAATACTTCCCTCCCTGTGCGGTATCTGACAGGGGTTCCACCAGTAAAGTGTAATTGCCGCCCGAGTTAGATTCAAACAGAATTTTCTCAGGACCATATTCGCCGTTGGGAGAATCAAAATAAGCCATCCGAGAGGTATCTCCCTGTTTATAAATACTGATGACCAGGTCAACGCCCATTTGATTGACGACCGCTTTCAGGGTATATCCTTTGGGTAAGGAAAAATCAAACTGTTGCTTTTCCTTTTTCTGAATAGTAAAAATGGTTTCTTTGTCCGGAATGGGCTGGGCATATGAACTCACTCCGATTAACGTGATGCCGATTACAATAAATAGCGGGCGCATGTGGCTTTATACTTTATTTCTTTTTAACCAGGTAATTGCCGAAGTCAAATACAAAAGTGGCAAGGATTGAATTACTGGTTGTCCCGAACAGGGCACCTATTCTTGCCATTGCTAAATTATGAACATAAGCCAAATCAAACACGATGGGATTAAATCTAAGCGTCAGGCCGCCAGTTTCTGAAGTTTCATCCAAGCCGAACCTAAATGCAAAATGGCGATTCCATAAATTTTGTTCGAATCCGATATTTGGTTCAGTTGCCGTGCTCGAAGTGCCATATATCTGATTCGTCCGATGCCGTATATTTCCGCCCAAATCAATGATTGCCCCGTTCCATACTCCTACCGAAATGCCCAGCCGGTATTCCTGCGTACTATTCACTCCGTGTGAAACAGATGTATTATCCGATATCGTTTCATTGTCATTATTAAACAGCGCCCTGAATCCTAAAAGGATGCGCTTGGAGTACTGCCAGGAGAGCCCAAGACCTCCTGAGGGCAACCAAGATGTCTGATACCGGAGATAATTTTGGGGATTCATATCTGATACCGCATCAAATATTGACCTTTCATAAGAAACTAATAAACCAAAAGAAAATCCCTTCCCTAATGGCATCGCCATTTTCACAAACAGCGCCTGGTTTGAGCCATCGCCCTGCATCGGAACAGCGACCTTTCCCACTCCGGGCGACTTTAATGATACAGCAATATTGCTAGCATATTGGGACAGAGCAATAGCATAAAATGTTATTCCATGTTTTAAGGGAGGTAGTGTTACTCCTACTGCAGTGAAGCCAAATTTATTATTATTCGTGTATTGAGTGGCGCCTGCATCTATCAGCGCTGTACTGGAATCTCTCCATACCAAAGAATAATTTCCCCAGGTAGCTCCATCGCCCCCCATGCCAATGGAACGCACGCCTTTTTTAACCTGTCCTGAGGCAAACTCCCGCAAAGAAAATTCCGGACTTTGAGCATATCCAATAAATTTTATGAATAGTATAAACGAGAAAAGTATTAACCTTCTGAAAACTATGATGTGTCTCTTCATCCTTATGATTGTGGGAGGCCAAATATATCGAGATTCAGGATTTTTGATTTAACAAATCCGTGTTAATGCCTTATAGGATACTTACTCTACATTCAAATCAGAGGGCTACTTTTCTGTTTCGCATAAGTGATTAATAATGCAAATTTGTCTTTGCCGGGAAGACCCTGGCCCAATCAGTATGAATTAAAAATTTACCTTTCAAAACTTTTCATTTAAATTACATTATATACCCGGGCCCAAATCATTTTGCTCCTGCCTGTTCCTGAAAATGTCTTCTATAAATACCGGATGCCTCCTGGAAACTTACTACCCTCATTTCCTTTCTGAGATCCCATATCCAAGGATAGCATAGGATGTACATTCGTTACCTACCTGGATTTATTTAAGCGGAATCAGAGTAAAAATCTAGTTTTTAACATTCATAAACACTACAACATGAAGATTATTACAATTGAAAAAAGCGATTCCACAACCGGCTGGTTAGATTTAGGTGAAGGTGGTAATCTGGGCGCCGCTCCAAATGAAAAGATAAGCTGGCATTTGAAAAATGGATGCGGCGTTGAATCAATTACATATATGTCGGTGAAACCCTCACCTCCCGCGGATCCAAGTGTCGATATATGGTCCGATCCGCCGCATCAGGATGGCAACTCCTCGAACTGGACAGCAACTATTAAAAGAACGGCTGCACTTCGCGACGAATGGAATTATAATATCCATTGGAAAGCCACAGATGGCAAAACGCCTCCACCTTTTGATCCAAAAATAATTGTGAATACAACAGTAGCGTGGCCAAGTTAAAAAAATGGAAGATCTATTACTCACTGTTGAGTCTTTTCCTTCTTATTGTCCGTCCTGTTTCCGGACAGGATCAGAAAGTAGCTGATAGTCTGACCCGGATTTATCAGAATAATATTTTTGAGGATACCGCGAAGCTGGAATTACTCAGGAACCTGTCGTATAATGAGATGAGGGATCTCAACCTGGGATTAAAATACGCAGAGGAACTTATTAGCCTGGCCACGAAAAAAGGTAGTAACAAGTACCTGCATATTGGCTATTTTCAAAAGGGAAACAAAAAAAGATTACTGGGTTATTTGCAGGAAGCCCTGGAAGCTTATTTCAAAAGTGTGCAAGCAGCCGGGAAGGCAAAGGACAGCATTGGTGTAGGAAATGCTTACGGTGCCATTGCCGATATTTTTTCGATCTCTAAGGATCATACCAATGCGATGCTTTATTATAATAAAGCAATAAAAATCCTTCGGAAAACAGCTGACTCAGTCGGTCTGGCTTCCGCCATTTCAAATGCAGGTGACGAATACCTGAACTATAAGAATTATGATTCAGCACTTCTGTATTTTAAGGAGTCAGAAGCCATTTTTGACAGGATCCATTATTTAGTCGGGACGGCATACAGCCTGGGAAATATCGGAATGGTTTATGCCAACACCGGTGACAATCATCTTGCCGAAAAAAACATCAATGAAGCCATACGGATATTGGAATCGTCCGAAAACTATTATCCCATCAGTGTTTACCTGATTGCGATGGCTGATATTTACGAGCAAAAGGGAGACGAGACCACGGCCCTGAACTATGCAAAAAGAAGCCTTGACCTTGCAAAACGTTACGGTTTGAAGGAACAGATCAGTGATGCCAACCGGAAAATATCAGAACTGTACGAAGCGGCGGGAGAGCCGGGCAAATCGCTCCCATATTATAAAAATTATATTTTTTACAGGGATAGCGTTAGTGATATAAAATCTGTACAGAAAATGGCTGACCTGCGCACGAATCACGAGGTTGCCCAGAAGCAGATAGAAGTGGATCTGCTCAACCAGGAAAAGCGCAGCCAGCGTATCATGGTTATCTCCCTTTTCATCATTCTGGGTTTGACGGCTATCCTGTTAACTACTTTATACTGGTATTACAGAACGATTTCAAGAGAGAAGAAAAGATCGGAACACCTGCTGCTAAATATATTACCCGCCGAGGCAGCCAGTGAATTAAAGTCAAACGGCAAGGTGGAAGCAGTAAAATTTGATGAAGTAACGGTGTTGTTTACTGATTTTATTGAATTTTCTAAATCTGCTGAACTGGTAGAACCTGAGCAACTGGTAGAGAGCCTGGGTTTTTACTTTAAAAGCTTTGATGAGATCACGACGAAATACGGATTGGAGAAAATTAAGACCATTGGTGATTCATATATGTGTGCATCAGGCCTCCCGACGCCGAATAAAAAACATGCGGGAAACGCAGTCCTCGCGGCAAAAGAAATGATCGCGCTTGTAAAAACAGAACTGGATGCTTTAGATGGTCTGAGTCATTTTGAAATACGGATCGGCCTTCATTCAGGACCTGTTGTAGCCGGTGTTGTAGGAACAAAGAAATGGCAGTATGATATTTGGGGAGATACGGTAAACATAGCATCACGGATGGAAGTCGGTTCCAAGCCAGGCCGTATCAATCTGTCGGAAACGACATATCAAATCATCAAGGATGAGTATCCCTGTGAATACCGGGGACAATTTGAAGTAAAGAACCTGGGGTTAATGAAAATGTATTTTTTGTCTTAATGGTTTACGGATTCTACACCGGTTAATCTTCTTCAGTTTCCTTTGAATAAAAATAATAAAACAGCGCGCAGAAGATCGCAGCTGTAACAACCCAGATCATGGCATCCGGAAAATGATATCCCAGGTAACCAATTAAAAATATACCGGCCATGCTCCCTAAGGTCTTAAAGACAGCTGGTACTAATTTTCCTTTTGCCATGAGTAAACGCCCTCCTATACAAAGCTACTGTGATTTTTTGCTATTCAAAAGGAATTCTCCCCCAATTGGGTCCGGATCCGGTGTTTAGGGGTCGGGTTTTCGTTTTCCCCGCATGATATTGGTCATAAATGGCCCCCGTCCGCGGTTATCTGTATTTTGGGATGAATTCAAACTAAACTAAATTTATTAAGAAATTTTGTGCTTATTGTCTAACGATTAAATGTCATATTATGGCAAAGACAAAAAAGAAAGCTGCAAAGAAGACAGCGAAGAAATCAGTTCGTAAAACTGCGAGTAAAGTCACAAAAAAAGCCGCACCAAAGAAAACCGCACCAAAGAAAGCCGCAACAAAAAAAACAAAGAACCCTCCAAAGAGATCCGGTAAAAGATTTCTGATTATTTATCATGCGCCGATCGATGCCATGGAGCAAACAGTAAGTGCTTCTCCCGAAGAAATGGCTGAAGGAATGGCCTTGTGGAAAGAATGGGCTAAGCGGGCAGGTAGCAGGCTCGTCGATCTGGGCGCCCCGCTGGTAAACGGGAAGCGGATACAGCCCAACGGGTCTACCGGTTCGAGCACGAAAGATGTCACCGGCTATTCGCTATTGGAAGCGGAGGATTGGGAAGAACTGATGGATTTGCTCACGGGTCATCCTCATATTTCGGGATGGCATCCGGATGCAACGATCGAAGTCCATGAGACGATGTTAATCCCTGGCATGTAATCCGGCAGGTGCCGAAGGGCCGACCATTACATAGCCTGGCTAGTGAAACATCCTGGAGTCAAATGGAAATTTTTCTGTTTTCAGGATGCTGATCTTTTTAATGTAAGGATGATTCGGGTTCAATAAAAAATTGAAATCACCGGGTACTACGGCAGAGGGTACGCGCAGTACCGGGGACTGCTTTGCACGAATGAATTCATCGCCGATGGCCTGGGTGGAAGAGAGATAAGGAAAAACATTCCAGTCCCGCGGCAGACCTATGGCAGCAATATGCTGAATATCTAAATCGCCGGGGATTTCCAGCTCGACCATGTGGTAATCGTCCGGCACCATCGCAGCGGTAAAATGTACCATCACTTCCGCCATGGCCAGTGCGCGGCTGTCGGCCGTATAGATCATTTCGACACCGGGTGAATTCCATCTCGCTCCTCTCATAGCTGCCCCTTTTCCCGAAAGATCATTTGCATGGGCGGCCCTGGATAAGCGATAGACTTTCATCAGGCAAGAATTCCGTAATTAATATTGTTCAGTTCGGTCAGCACCAGGTCCTTTCCATAGGAATCTTTTAAGAGATCAATGGGCCTTGCATTGCCCAAAGCGAAACTCGGCGTGTCCAGCCATAACCTGAATTTCTCCATGCTGCCGAACACTTCAAGGCCGGCATGGGTGACTTCTGCCATCCCTATAATTTTTTCAGATTGGAGGGGCCTGAATTTTTGTTTGTTCTGCTTATACCTGGTCAGCGTTTTCGAAGAGATGTTCAGGAGTTTCAGCCAGTCTTCCAACTTCAGGGGCGCGAGTTCCAATATATCATTGAAAAAAGAATAGGGCACACCCCGCCGGATCACTTCAATCACCAGCATCTTGTTTGAGATGAAACTATCGAAGGAGACCGGGGCCTTATACTGAATGTTTATTGTTTTACCGCCGCCCTGGATGGCCTTCAGCATGAGTTCCGTTTTCCGGTCGAGTGATTTAGCAGGATTCTTTTCTTTTGCCGCCATGAGTATAGACATTTGTCCACAAATATAAGACATTTGTCCGAAAACTCCGCGAGAAGAGCATTTCCCCCAAACATGGATCAACTTGTTAATAAACTGACAAACATCATTGTTATTACTGACCCTAATCAGCAATGGACCTTTTAAAGGAGAATAACTTGTTTGGTTCTCATTTTACTTTTATCAATCTTCTAAATGACTTCCTGTTCAAAAAAATGACATTCCAGGTGGCAGTTTTTTTAACGGTGGCACTGACTCGTTCTAATAAAAGAATTATGAAAAAAATTTCTTTTGTAGTGTTTGGGGTACTATTAACCATTGGCTCCACTAAAGGACAACAACAAAATGATCAAATAATTTACCATGCATCTTCAATAAAGTCTTCTTTCTTTTTAACAATGAATAAAGTGAATATCGTTGATACTTCAATGACCAAAGAAGAGTATTTGATAAAAAGTCAAACACCAAAAAACGACAGCCTGGCTATTGCTGGGTGGAGGTGTTGTGATGGCAACTATTGGAGGAATTTTATTGAATAACAGAGAATATGAGTGGTAACTTTGGTCTTCCACACGGTTCAAATTTTTACACAGGAGCTGGTTTATTTATAGCGGGGGCTTTATGCACATTAGGCAGCATTCCATACTTTATTGTATCTCATAATAATAAACAAAAAGCGCTTCGAATATCTGCGGGGATAAAAATGCAGGACAATGGGCAACTCATTCAGATGTATGCAGGCAGGTATCATGCAGCTGTTTCATTAAAAATAAATCTGAAATAGTTGAATTTTGTCTTCTTGATCGGCCATTTCCGGAAATAATAGATACAGTTGTTTAAGTGATCAGTATCATATAGTCAGCCAACAAGAATCATTGAATTTGAAATTATTGTTTTTTAACCTTTATTAAAAATAGAGGTTATGAAAAAGCTATATAGTTTTTTACTTCTAATGGCTTTTGGATTGTATACCTATGCACAACAGATTCCCGCTGACACGGTGGTAAAAAATAAAGAATATTATCTTGAAAAAAGAAAATCTCAGAGAACAACCGGATGGGTTTTATTTGGAGTCGGAGGTGCCTTGACAATATCGGGTATCATTTGGGCTTCTACCCAACCGAATCCATTTTCATGGACGGCAGACAATTCCAAAAGTTCAGATGCGCCCTATTTTATGACAATTGGTGGTATGGTTACTATGTTGGCAAGTATTCCTTTTTTTGTTTCTTCCCATAAGAATAATCTAAAAGCCATTCAATTGTCTATAGGTCCTAAAATGGAAGAAAACGGGCAATTAATCAAAATGTATGCGGGAAGATATCAGCCTGCTATTTCATGTAAGATTATCCTTAAATAATTGATAGTGTTGCAGGTATCTGGTGATTATATCCCCTATAAAAATAAAATATATATAATACTAAATATTTTAGTAAATTGTTAATTGAAACGCCCCTCATTTTCATGATATGGGCTGAAAAAACCGTCCATGCTCACCGCCAAATCAGATATTATCACCCGCCTGAGAAGGGAAATTCTTCCCCTGGAAGGACTCTATACACCCAGGAATGAGACAGTCGATGATACGGGATTGGGTTTCATGGCGGCCGCTTTTCCAAACAGGACTTTCCCTCTGGGCGCGGTACATGAATTGATTAGTGAAAAAGGAGAATCCGCCGCAGCTACAGCCGGCTTTACGGCGGGCATCTTATCCGGACTGATGAAGAACGGTAGTGCGGCAGTCTGGATCGGCCAATCGAGAATCCTCTTTCCACCCGCACTCAAAGCATACGGCATCCAGCCAGACCAGATCATATTTATAGACCTCCAAAAAGAAAAAGACATCTTATGGTCAATGGAAGAAGCGCTAAAATGCGGGGGCCTCGCAGCCGTGATCGGCGAATTGCCCGATACTCAGTTTTACATCGTCAAGAAGATTTCAGCTGGCAGTGGAACAATCCAGGGTCACCGGTTTCATCCTTCGTTCCAACCCGCGCAACCTGCACCCGAATTCCTGCATCGCGCGATGGAAGATCAGATCCCTCCCGGGTTTTTCTGAAGAAGGACTTCCCGGTCTCGGCTTTCCCCGCTGGCAGGTGGAGCTTCAAAAAATCCGTAACGGCCGGCCCGGCTCCTGGGATATAGAATGGAGAACCGGCAAATTCCACGAGCTATCCCACATCGCTGCCTTCCATCCTCCTCGAACCCAAACGAAAAACAGGATGAGATGGCGCGCTTCGTCACCATATGGTTCCGTCACCTCAAGACGGACTGGCATTCTATCCGCCAGCCCGCCCTCCGCGAGATGCCCTTCGTGCTTGCATCACCCGATCACGGTCGGTTAATTATCACTGCCTTAAATAATATTGCGCATCAGCAGAGGCATCGAAACCGGAATGGTGGTTTCCGATGCACGTGCCATCTACCCTTCACTGAAAATCCTCGACGACGATCCCAAACTCGCTGAAAGAATATTGAAGTCAATCGCCAAATGGTGCATCCGTTATACAGATGCTGTTGCTATTGATCTACCGAATGGACTCATCCTCGATGTCTCCGGATGTGCCCATCTCTGGGGCGGAGAAAAAAATTATATCAAAGACATCAATACGCGTTTAATAAACCGTGGTTATGATGTGCGTGCAACGATAGCCGATACGATCGGCGCTGCCTGGGCGATTGCGCATTATGGAGATATATCTCCGATTGTTGAAAGCGGAAAACAAATGGAAGCGATCCTCCCACTCCCACCCTCCGCACTCAGACTGGAAGAACCAATAACCGATCGTTTAATGAAACTCGGTCTGCGGAAGATCAGCCAGTTCATCCACATGCCACGCGTTGCATTGCGTCGTCGCTTCGGTCCGGACCTGCTGCTCAAACTCGACCAGGCACTGGGCAATGAAGAGGAGCCCATCAAAACAGTTCAACCCATAGAACCCTTTCGCGAAAGACTGCCCTGCCTGGAACCCATCGTGACTTTCACCGGAATCGAAATTGCCTTAGAGCGGTTACTCGAAAAGGTTTGTAAGCGGTTGATGCAGGAAGGAAAGGGAATCCGCAAAGCTGTTTTTTCCGGTTATCGCGTAGATAATAAAATTGAGAAAATAGAAATCGGCACCAACCGCGCCACGCATAATCAAAAACATCTCTTCAAACTATTCGCAGAAAAAATTTCCGACATCGAGCCCGCACTCGGCATTGAACTCTTTATGCTCGAAGCCATCAAGACAGAAAAACTTTCACCCAAACAGGAAAAGCTCTGGGATTCAGCGAGTGGTTTAAAAGCAGATGCGGTCTCTGAACTGATGGACAGATTAATGAACCGCTTCGGTCCGGCACCCATTCACCGTTATATGCCCGACGAACATCACTGGCCCGAGAGATCGTTTAAACCTGCATCGGATTTACACGCATCTATCGAATCATCGTGGATCGTGGATCGTCCGAGACCCATCCTTTTATTACCCAAACCGCAACCCATCGAAGTGACTGCACCCATTCCCGATTATCCGCCCATGCTATTCCGCTACCAGGGCGAGCTGCATAAGATCGTGAAAGCAGACGGGCCCGAACGCATCGAACCCGAATGGTGGATCGCTGAAGGCCTGCACCGGGATTATTATTCCGTAGAAGATGAGGAAGGAAAACGCTACTGGCTATTCCGCGCCGGCCATTATGCGGAGGAGGATCCGCCCCAGTGGTTTATCCATGGATTTTTTAGTTGAAATATTTATGATGAATTTTTCCGAATTACAGTGCACATCGAACTTTAGTTTTCTCCGCGGCGCCTCGCATCCGGAAGAACTCGTGGAAGCCGCGGCGGGCATGGGTTATACCGAGATCGCCATCACCGACCGCAATAGCCTGGCGGGTATCGTGCGCGGACATGTCGCTGCCAAAACATTCGGTATCCGTTTAATTCCGGCTGCACGCCTGGATCTGTTGGACGGTCCTTCCCTTCTCTCCTATCCGACTAACATGGATGGCTACACGCAATTGTCCGGCCTGCTGACCACGGGT
Source organism: uncultured Bacteroidota bacterium (assembly GCA_963741345.1). Taxonomy (GTDB): domain Bacteria; phylum Bacteroidota; class Bacteroidia; order Chitinophagales; family Chitinophagaceae; genus Puia. The sequence continues at coordinate 471,797 of CAVUHS010000006.1, read as the reverse complement.
AATCTCCGGGCAGAAAAAGGTAAATGTGATTTATATAAAGCAGATGTATTCTCCCAACTTAAAGACCAGCGGCTGATCGTTGTGCCGCCATCTGAATTGAATCCGGAATTTGAATTTGAACCTTCTTTCGAAAAAAACTTAAAAGAGTACTATAATATTTTTGGCAATCGTATCTATCTCGCCGCAGCCAAACGATATCTTGGTGATGATGGCAAGCAATTATTCCGTCTTGCACAGATGGCAAAGCGATTGAATATTCCATTGATCGCCACCAATGATGTACACTATCACGAACCCGCGCGTCGGCAACTGCAGGATATCCTCACCTGCATACGCGAAAAATGCACGATCCATAATGCGGGCTACCGGCTTCACCAGAATGCCGAAAGATTCCTCAAAGACAAAGAAGAAATGTGGCGCCTCTTCCGTCATTATCCCGAAGCGATCAACGCCACGCAGGAAATCGTGGAAGCCTGCCAGTTCTCACTCAGCGAACTGAAATATGTCTACCCGGAAGAGATCACCACAGAAGGAAGAACGCCGCAGGAGGAAATCGAATTTCTCGCCTGGAAGGGCGCACATGAAAGATATGGTGAAGATAGTTCCCGAAACCATCCGCGTAGGCATTCTTCATGAGCTGGAGTTTATAGAAGAAATGAACTACGCGGCTTATTTTCTCACCGTATACGACATCGTTCGCTTTGCCCGGTCGCAGGGAATCCTCTGCCAGGGCCGTGGATCGGCAGCCAACTCCACCATCTGTTATTGCCTGGGCATTACATCGGTGGATCCCACCAAATTCGATTTACTCTTCGAGCGTTTTATTTCTTCTGCGCGCAATGAACCGCCGGATATTGATGTGGACTTTGAACATGAGCGCCGCGAAGAAGTGATCCAGTATATATATAATAAATACGGCCGCGACCGCGCAGCCATCGTAGCAACCGTAACTCAGGAAAGACAACGCGGATCCATCCGCGATGTAGGGAAAGCCATGGGACTCGCGGTGGATACGATCAACCGGCTCTCGAGTTCGGTCTGGGAGTTCACGGAAGAATGGTTCGAAGGAAAACATATTTCCGAACAGGGACTGAATCCCCATGATCCTTTATTGCGAAAAACGCTGGAGCTCACGGAACAACTCATGGGATTCCCGCGCCAGCTGGGCATGCATACCGGCGGCTTTGTGATCACGCAAGGAAAACTTTCTGATCTCTGTCCGGTGATGAATGCCCGCATGGAAGAACGCACCACGCATCGAATGGAACAAGGATGATATCGATGCACTGGGGTTTTTGAAAATAGACGTGCTCGGCCTGGGCATGCTCACCTGCATCCGCAAAGCATTTGAACTTGCGAAAACACATTATGGTCTGGACTGGACCCTCGCCAATATTCCGCAGGATGATCCGGCGGTATATGAAATGATTTGTCATGCGGATACCATCGGCGTTTTCCAGATCGAGAGTCGTGCGCAGCAATCCATGCTGCCGCGATTGAAGCCCCGCACATTCTACGACCTTGTGATTGAAGTGGCCATCGTGCGGCCCGGGCCCATACAGGGCGATATGGTGCATCCCTATCTGCGCCGTCGCAACGGAGAAGAAAAAGTGGAATATCCGTCTGATGCACTCGAAGATATTCTGGGCCGCACGCTCGGTGTGCCGCTCTTCCAGGAACAGGCGATGAAGATCGCCATCGTGGCAGCGGGATTCACACCCAGTGAAGCTGATGAACTACGGCGCAGCATGGCGACATTCAAAACGCATGGGCTGGTCACGAAGTTTCAGGAAAAACTCGTTAGCGGTATGATGCGCAACGGTTATACCCGCGAATATGCATTGCGTGTATTCAAGCAGCTGGAAGGATTCGGGAGCTATGGATTTCCCGAAAGTCATGCGGCGAGCTTCGCCCTGCTGGTCTATATTTCTTCCTGGATCAAATGGTATTACCCGGATGTCTTTGCCTGTGCTTTGCTAAATAGTATGCCCATGGGATTTTACCAGCCTGCGCAGATCGTGATCGATGCACGGAAACATGGAGTGGTTGTGTTGCCAGTGGATGTTAACTTTTCGAAGTGGGACAATTCGTTGGAAGGCAAGTATGGTTCATACTGCGCGTTACGTCTAGGGTTCCGACAAGTGAAAGGGCTTCGGGAAGAAAGTGTGGTAGAATGGAAGTGTGGTAGTGTGGTAGAAGGTACGGGAGTATGGGAGTATGAGAGTCTGGAGGAAAGTGTGGGAGTATGGGAGTCTGGAAGTGTGGGTTCATTACGAGGGATTCCTAATAGAAGATTAAGATTTAATTGCATAAATGATTTGCGGGATGCGGGTGTTTCACAGGCTGTGTTGGAAAAACTCGCTGATGCGGATGCCTTCAACTCCATTGGTTTGGATCGCCGGGAAGCATTATGGGAAATTTCTACGGGCAATGACCGGCCTGTTGCATTGTTTGCCGGTCAATCGTCTGCGGATCCTTCCGAAGCTGAAGTATCACTTCCTAAGATGCGCACTTCAGAGCATGTGCTGCATGATTATGCTGCCATTTCCCTTTCTTTAAAAGCACATCCGGTTTCATTTGTTCGCGAGAAACTTTCCCTGCTTCATATCCTTTCTGCTTCTGAGCTATCTTCAGCAAGGGATGGAGATATAGTAAAAGTTGCGGGACTGGTATTGGTCCGTCAGCGGCCAGGTACTGCAGCGGGAGTATGTTTTATCACCATCGAAGACGAAACGGGTTGTGCTAACCTGGTAGTCTGGGAAAGTCTGTTCGATGAATACCGTAAAGAGATCCTGCAATCGCGACTGCTGATGGTGGAAGGCAAGCTGCAGGTGGAAGGAGAAGTAATTCACGTGATCGTGAAGCGCTGTTACGATTTTACGAGGTTGTTGCATAAACTCTCTTCAGTTGAAGAAGACCCTGCGGTGCTCACCCTCGCGCGGGGAGATGAAACATCCATTCCGGCGCATGCGCAGGAGAAAAAGCCTTCTACCCAGGAAACTGTGCAGGGAGATATATTTTATAAGGGCAGGAATTTCAGATAGGTTGTCAGGCGCCTCAGCTAATTTTTAGTACTAACTTTATAGAGCCTGGCGGCATTTCCATTCCTTCTTCCTCTTCACTATTAATGAATCGCCATGAAGACCTCCCAAACAATTCAAAGAAGAGCATTTATCAAGCTTACAGCTATGGCAGGTGCAGGCTTGTTTGTAATCGGATATCTCGAGGTAAAAGGCCGGGCACCCCAAATCGCAAACCTTTCCGGCGAAGATAGTCTCGGTGAAAAAATGAATGCATATATTTTTATTGACAGCTCCGGCCGGATATCCATTTATAATCATCGCCCGGAAATGGGGCAGGGAACTTTTGAATCAATCCCCATGATTATCGCGGAAGAGCTGGAAGTGGATATTACTAAAGTGAACATCCTGCAATCGCCTGCAAGCCGTAAAATATATGGTGACCAGATGGTGGTGGGCAGCCGTAGCATATCCGGCAATTACGATTTGATGAGAAAGATAGGCGCTTCAGCAAAAGAAATACTGATCATGACTGCAGCAAATCGCTGGAGTGTGCCTGTGGAAGATTGTTATGCTCATGATGCCACGGTGATTCACCGGCCATCCGGAAAAAAACTGACATACGGAGAACTGGCGGCAGATGCTTCTAAAATTTCTCCTCCCCAAAGTCCAAAATTAAAAGACCCGAAAGATTTTACCATCATCGGCACTTCACCTCCAAGAAAAGATATCCCGGCAAAAATCAATGGGGAAGCAGTATTCGGTATGGACTGCCAGGTAGAAGGAATGCTGTTTGCTTCCATTGAAAGGTCGCCTGTTTTTTTAGGCAAGCTGATAAGTTTTGACGACACAAAAGCCAAAAAAGTAAAAGGAGTAAGATGGGTGCTCAAAACCCAGCGTAATGTATGGGGGCACAACAGAGAGGGTGTCGCGGTGGTTGCAGACAGTTACTGGGCAGCCGTACAGGGGAGAAATGCACTTGAAGTAAAATGGGATAATGGTGAACTGGATACCTGGTCAACAAATAAAATTAAAGAAAACTATAAAAAAGCGGCAGAACAGGAAGGTGTCGTTTTTAAGGAAAAAGGAAATTTCAAAACCGTTTTTAATGCGACGCAGATCAAAGTTGAAGCGTCATACGAAACGCCCTACCAGGCTCATGCTCCCATGGAACCGATGAATGCGACTGTACATGCAAAAAAAACAGGTGTTGAATTCTGGGGTTCAACACAAAACCCAAATGGCTTCCGCTCTTATCTGGCAAAGCAATGCGGTGTGGCAGAGGACGATGTCACGATTCATTATACCTATATGGGCGGAGCATTTGGCAGAAGAAGTCTGACGGATGTTCCTGAAGAAGCTGCCGACCTTTCTATGAAAACCGGCAAGCCAATTCAGGTTATCTGGAGCCGCGAAGATGACCTTACGCAGGGACCATTCAGGGCCTGCTCGCTCAATGTTTGCAAAGGCGCGCTGGATCACGAGGGCAATCTGATTGCACTCGAACATAAAGTGGTTTGCCAGGAAATCAACAATCAAACGGGCGATTCCACTGTAGCCGGTGATGCTATTGCGGGGGGAATAAATACTGAATATGATATTCCTAACCTGTCTATTAAAGGCGTGCTGCGCAAATTTTACATCCCTATTTCCTACTGGCGCTCTGTATATCACTCCACCAACTGTTTTGCACAGGAATCATTTATAGATGAACTGGCAGTGACAGCTAATAAGGACCCGCTCGATTTCAGGCTTTCCTTATTGAAAAATCATGCACGCTATACGGCCTTGCTGAACTCAGTTGCCGAAAAGACGGGCTGGCACAAACCAAGGGAAAAAAATACAGGTATGGGGGTGGCCATTGTTCAGCGTTCGGGTTCTTTTACTGCAGCAGTTGCCGAAGTTGCCAGGATAAACGGGAAAGTGAAGGTGGTCAAAATAACCGTCGCTATAGATAGCGGTGTGGTGATCAGTCCCGATACCATACAGGCACAAACTGAAGGTTGTGTGGTAATGGGGCTTACGGCTGCCTATAAAAGCGGATTGACCATTGAAAAAGGCAGGGTAGCTGAACAGAATTTTCATAACTATCAGATGATGCGCATCAATGAATGCCCGGAAATTGAAGTGATCGTTATGAAAAATAACTATCCTCCTGAAGGAGCCGGTGAGGCTGGCCTGCCACCTGTTGCACCGGCGCTTACCAACGCAATTTTTAATTTGTGCGGCAACAGAATCCGCATGTTACCCTTTAACCTGGATAAGATATAATAACTATGGACCGCCTTCGGCAAGTTGCCAAACGTCCGGTCATTTTATTCCTGGCATCCCGCGTAACCAAGGATTTATTTATAAGGTCACCATTTGTGACCTTAGATCCCATTCACAAATAGTTGTCCCACAGCAGGATATATCACAAAGATCACAAATTGTGATCTTGTGGGTCGGGCAAAATATAGCAAGTATTTGCTATATGAATTCGGCAAACGATTTGATATAAGCTACATTTACGTCCCTACCTCTTGTAACACACTCCCCCGGCCCTTACCATTATTATTCATTTAAAGCAAAATCCATGAAACAGTCCAGATTTTCCGGCTTGCTTTTTTATTCCATGATATTATTCCTGGTCTCATGCTCAGGCGGCGAAAGTGAAAAGAAAGCAAGCACCGACTCCGCCACTGTCGATACCAGCACAGCCGTGGTTACACCTCCCGTAACTACAATTACTACTCCGCAAAATATGATGGTAGTAACACACAAAGTGTCCAATTATGCAAAATGGAAAACCTCCTACGATGGACATGATTCTGCCCGGTTGGCGAATGGCATACATAGTTATGTAATTGGTCGTGGTTTGAAGGATTCCAATATGGTATTAGTAGCTGTGAAAGTAGATGATACAGCGAAGGCAAAAGCATTTGCCAAAGACCCCGGACTGAAAAAAGCTATGCAAAAGGGTGGCGTAACAGGCATGCCAACGTTTGCCCTTGTTACGATGGTCTTCCAGGACACCGCTACTATTGCTTCAGACATCCGGTCCAGAACAACGTTCACCGTTAAAGACTGGGCTGCCTGGGAAAAAAACTTTGCAGACGGTAAGCAGGAAAGACTAGACAATGGCATAGCCGTCAGGGCTTATGGCCACGTTGCCGATAATGATAAAAAGATAGTGCTGGTAACGGCTCTATTGGATACTGCCAAGGCATTTGCTTATTATAAATCAGATGCACTGAAAAAAAGAAGAGCGGCAGGTGGTGTGATCGGTGAACCGGACCGTTTTCTGTATCGTGTTGTGCAGCGGTATTAATATTAAACAGGAATAAGGAGTTTTTAATTTCCATTGGATTAGTGTGCCTGGACTTACGAATGGCATAGTTAATCTTATCAGCAAATTTTAATTACAGGTAGAATACGATCTTCTACCTATTGTTAGATTTCCACTATCATAACGGTTCGCCAATCTCCTCAAATAACAAAGTGAAAAGTTATTATTGATTTGCCGTTTGGAAGGCCGTTTTCTTCTCTCCCAATAAGTTTGTACCCCGCTTCTGTTGCTCTGAGTAATAGCTCTTCCGGATCGACCATGGAAAATATTTCCCCTGCTTTTTTTACACTTTCGATTCCCGTGGGGCTAACAGATTGTTTATTATTATTTAATTGAATCGAGATCACCAGGTGTCCGTCACTACAAATATTGTTTGTACAAAATTCAAGGGCTTTATCCGTTCCCGTGTATTCCAATACCAATGCCGCCCAAATGAAATCCGCTTTGCAAATACTTTCGGTATGCTTGGTTATGTCAAGATTCATTAGTTGCAGAGAAGGAATGGTATGTTGATATCTGATATGAGCGGTATTTAAATAATCGGGATTGATATCAATTCCTATGACCCGTTGGGTAATATTGTTGTCGATATGTTCCAAACCGTTTCCGCCGGCAATCCCTAAAAAGACTGCCGTTTCAGGTTTAATTTCATCCAGATATTTTTTTGTCAGTGAATTTAAAAGAGTTGCCTGTCCGACCAAGTGATGAGACATATGCCGTTCATAGTCTTCCAATGGAATATTAAGCCAGGGATTGGTGCCTGTCATAAAATAATATTTATTCGGGTAAGTTCTCTCCAATCCAATTCTTTGAATATGCCGGGTTCCAACTATGTTTCCATCTCCGATGGCTCCACAACCACATTTCAGGATTCAGGCGTATTGATTTTTCCATGTAACGGGCATATCGCAAAGTCAGTTCTCCTTCCTTCAAAGCACGTGGATCTTCGCAGGCAACTTCTATAACAGCCTGGTAGTGGCCACGCCTGGGTTTCACAATTGATGTAAACAACACGGGTAAATTACCCGCTCTGGCTCCCTTTTCCGGACCCGACACGAACCCTGTAGGCCTGTCAAAAAAATTCATCCAATAAGCATTGTTGAGGTTGCCCGGACTCTGATCGGCAACAAGGCCCAGGAGATATTGGGTATCTTTAAATGTTTCCATCGATTTACTCATATTGCTCGCAGCAATAAATTTATTCCCATATCGAACCCTCAGATTATACATCAATTTTTCCAATGGCGCATTGCTCAGCGGCATATACACGACGAGCACCTGGTATTTTGTATGGTTGCCCAACACATGATGACCCCATTCCCAGTTGAATGTATGTCCGAGGTGAATCTGGCAACTTTTACCGGTTTTATATACAGTGTCAAGCACTTCCCAGTTAGCGGTTACCCTTTTTTCGAGAAAATGCCTGGAAGCGGTTACCAATTTAATGGTTTCTATAAAGGAATCCAGCAGGTTATGATAAAACGCTTTGGCAATTTTAACCCGCTCTGCAGTTGATTTTTCCGGGAAGGCTATTTCGAGGTTTTCCATTACCACTTTTCTCCGATAGCCAATTAAATAATAAACAACCCCGTATACTCCATCCGAAATGATATATAATATGCGCATCGGCAGGAGGGAAAGCAAGTAAAAAAAGCCGTATACTAAATAATACATGGGATTCGAATATACCAAAAAATTAAAACCTCTCATTCCAATGCCTCCGATAGTGTACACAACCACCCGGGGTTATTCCTAAATACAGGGCTATGTTTTGGAACTTCTTCACAGACTAACCCATCCTTCCTATATTCATCATCCGCCCTTACAGGATATGGTTAATATCTTACATTTACTATTAACCAATTAAAACAATTATTATGAAAGGCTTCTTAATCCTTTTATGTATTTCATTTTTTACAATTCACTCTTTTGCCCAGTCAGGGCAGATAACGAAAAAAAAATATTATGGCGGCAAATTCAATCAACAGGATTCCAGCATTGGATATACGGAAGCAGTCTTAGTTGACAATGTATTATACATTTCAGGATGGCTTGATAAGGGAACTATCGCGGAACAGCTTCAGGGGATCTACACCAACCTGGGGAAAATTTTAACGGCCTATGGTGCCAGCTACCAGAATGTGGTTAAGGAGACATTATTTACAACAGACATGGAAGCCGTGAAATCAAATAATTCCGTGAGAAAGGTTTTTTACCGGGGGGACTATCCGGCGGCCACCTGGGTTCAGATCAGCAGACTGTACGAAGGAAGAGCGGATGCCCAAATCGAGGTTGAACTTATCGCTCATCTTCCAAAGAAGGATGCTAAATAGTATTTCGCCTATTTCCTGATTAAAAGAGTCGCTATTTTTTTATCCGCTGGTAACCGATTAAGAAGAAATGATATGCTGAAAATCTATTTAGTTTTTGTTCTGAGTTTTTCTGTGTTGTTTAGCTTTTCGCAACCCGGGTACAAACCAAGCTATGAACAACTTAAAGAATACGAAGGGATATATGAGTTTTTAAACCATAACACACTGGCCATTGCCGCTTCACCTAAAGAACCCCTGCTATATGCCATTATCAATAAAAGCAGCTACCCTTTGACACCGTATGAGAAGGATAATTTCCTAAATGTATCAAAAGAAAAAGTCCGGTTTTTTAGGAATAAATCTGACCGGGTCACCGGATTTATCTCCGGCAAAGACACATTCAATTTGCTGAGCAAAAATGTATTGTTTCCTAAAACAATGTGGTATCCAAGACTTCCGGATAATGAAAATTCAAATCATTTTACTGTACCCGAAAATTTCAACGATGGATTACAAACCGGTAGTATCATTTACTCGGGTTTGGACACTGCCTTATTAGCAGAAATGATGAAAAAAATTATCGACGGCGACTATCCGAATGTCCATAGCATTTTGATCATTAAAGATGGCAGGCTTGTATTTGAAGAGTATTTCTATGAATATAATAAAGACAGTCTGCATGAGTTGCGTTCTGCAACTAAAAGTTTTGTGTCTGCCCTTACCGGAATTGCTATTAAAAAAGGATATATTAAAAGCGTCCATGCAACCGTACTTCCTTATTTCCCGGAATATACCATACAAAATAACGCACCTGCCAAAAAACAAATTACGATTGAAAACCTGCTTACCAACCAAAGCGGGCTTGATTGTGATATAAGCAATTCCAAATCGGCAGGCAATGAAACAAAGATGGATTATTCAGACGACTGGGTCCAATTCACTTTGGACCTTCCAATGATAGACAGCCCTGGTGGAAAAGGAATGTATTGTTCCGGCAATCCCATCACGCTGGGGCGTATTATCGAAAAGGCAACAAATACGCCACTACCTGTATTTGCCAGGGAAAATCTATTTACTCCTTTGGGCATTTCCCATTTGAAATGGAATTTTAAGCCTGAAAAGATAAATGCTGAAGACTATTGCCAGCTCTACCTGAGACCCAGGGATATGGCTAAGTTCGGATTGCTGTATTTGCAAAACGGCAGTTGGAATGGTCAACAGATAATAGATCCGGCATGGGTGAAACAATCTTTAGAAAAACACTCCGTTGTGCAGGGAATTGATTATGGTTACTTGTGGTGGATTAAATATCTGGATGCCAGTGGGGTTAAATATTATGGCAAGGCTGCCCAGGGTAATGGTGGTCAAAAAATTTACATTTGGCAGGAACAAAATATGGTGACCGTAATAACAGGGGGAAACTATAATACACAATCCCCGTCAGACGAATTGATCAGAAAATATATTTTGCCTGCATTCAATAAAAAATAGGGAATTCAGGACGAACATTGCCATGAGTATCGCGAACTTTTCATAATTAATTGACATGGGTTACGCCTTATTTAAATTAATCCACCTTCTTGCGGTAGTGATTTTTTTAGGAAATATTATTACCGGGTTTTTTTGGATGCGGATTGCTGTAAGAACCAGAGATCCGAAAATCATCCATTTTACCATGAAAGGCATCCGGGTCACAGACAGATACTTCACGATTCCGGGAGTTATTTTTATTGTAGCAGGAGGACTTTTAACCGCTATTTTAGGGCACTATCCCATTCTGCACACCAAATGGATATTATGGTCTATAATCATGATTTCACTTTCCGGACACTCTTTTGCATTCAAAGTCGTACCCCTGCAAAAGAAAATCTACCATCTTACACTGGATAAGGAATCACCAACTGATTTTGACTGGAAAAATTTTGATAAACTATATTTAGCGTGGGAAATCTGGGGCTTTATTGCATTGCTGACTCCATTAGCAGCTTTAACAATGATGATAGTCAAATTTCCAAAATAAACCCATTCAATCTTTATGGGAAATCTTTCAAACACAGGCCGCATTTTCTATGGTCTAGCCATCGCCGGTATGGGATTTCCTACAATTTACTATAAGAGTCTTCCTTATATGTTGTTGCCTACTCAACATTTACTCACCACCGCTCTCGCTTTTATTTTCGGAATCCTGATTATATTGACAGGTGCATGTATTGCTTTTAAAAAAAGGACCAGGCTGGTTTCTCTTCTTTTAGGATGCCTGCTTCTGCTGATTTTTTGTTTATACTATCTTCCCTATGAGTTTATGGTTAATCCCAATTATATGCATTTGGTGGAATGGGATAATCCAGGGAAAGAATTGGCTTTGGCCGGCGGCGCATTTGTTATTGCCGGATGCTTTTCAGATAAAAATGAAAATCCCGCTAATCCGTTTTGGAGGAAGGTAATTCCCTTTGGTGCTATTTTGTATTCCATACCTATCATCTGCTTCGGTACACTTCATTTTCTATATGCAAAAGATGTATCGACCCTGGTCCCGCTATGGGTGCCGGGACCTGTATTCTGGACTTATTTAGCAGGCATAGGGCTATTTGGTTCAGGCGTTGCGATTATTTTAAAAATCAAGCCCGGATTGATTGCTGCCCTTTTAGGGACAATGATTTTTACCTGGTTTATTATTCTCCACATCCCCAGGGTGATCGCTGCTCCTGTTGCCGACTTAGAAGGTGAGGTTCCCAGTGCATTTTTGGCGCTTGCTTATAGCGGAATTGCTTTTGTTATTGCGGGTGCTACTAAGAAGATAATTTAATACGCTATCAATATGGTCTGGCGGCGGGAGACAATAGTCAATTAGTTTTTATAAAAAACATAGATGAGTGCCTGCGGATTGGCTTCCAGCCTCACCGGTTTAGTTTTACCGGAAGTAAATGCTGGCGTGCGGAATTCCAATTGTGCAGCCCTCGCAACGCCGATCTGCGCACGGTCGAAGGGTCTAACCGTATATTTTTTCATTTGTGCACTGTCAGGGGTCATTAAATGAGCTTTGAAATCGGGTGCCGGATGATTGGAATTATCATAAACATAAAAAATGAGATAACTGGTACTGGGTGTAACGCTAATAGCTGCCTGGTTAGTAAGCGCAAATTTTATCAGGTATTTATAACCGTTTTTATAAGCCCCATTTTTTATAAGTCCGAACGCTTTATCTGCGTCGGCAGAAAAAGTACTTGTTGTCTGACAGAAGGCAGAAACGGAGATAGCCAATAAAAAGGAGAGAATTAAAAACTTTTTCATGTTATAGGAGGTTTGATTGAATAAAAATAACATCATTCACGGACAGTCAGAATAATTTTTCCCATCCAGCCGTCGTGGCCTTGGTGTGTCAGATGCAACGGAGGCCTGGACCAGCTACCTGGGTTTCTATGGTAGCATCTTCGGCAGATACGCCACCACTAAGCAAATTGGGTATTCTGTTCGTTGCCTCAGAGATTAACCATTTCATTATTTGTTACTCTTTGCGAACAGGTTACAATTCAAGGGCTACAAAAAAAGATCCAAGAACGGGATTAATATTACTGCACCTTATGCAGCATGGCCTTCTATCTAACAATCCAGTATAACCTAAGTATTTGAATGTCTCTACCCATTTAGGTTTCGTCCCATATATATCAGGGTTCCGCTTTAACCCTCCCGTTGAATCATTTAGCAGGACAGCCTCACCCTTTGGAAAAATTGAAAGTCCTGGTTCCGTTCTAAAAATTAATTGTTTACCTTTTTCTGATATTGGCGACTAATACGCAGAGAAATTGCAGATGCAAAGAATTTATATACTAACATTATTTCTATTACATTCCACCTTTTTTGTCCATGCGCAGGAGGATTGGAAATTAAAAATGGATAAAGAAGGCATTCAGATTTATTCAAGGAATAGTGGCGACTCCAGAATAAATTCATTAAGGGTGTCCTGTATACTAGAGGCCACTCTTTCGCAAATAACTGCCGTTCTATTGAATATCAAGAGCCAGGATGAATGGTTCTATCATACAAAAAGCAAAGTCCTCCTGGATGTTTCTCCGTCTGAACTATATTATTATGCAGAATTATACTTTCCTTTTCCTTTTAGCGACCGGGATTTTGTTGAACATGTAAATTTATCCCAGGACCCGATTACAAAAATCATCACAATGAATGTTCAAAATGTCCCGGATTATATTTCATCCAAAAAAAATTACGTCCGGGTATTGCAATCTTCATGTAAATGGGTGATCAGGCCTTCCGGAAAAGAGCACATTAATATAGAATTTACTTTATTTGCTGACCCGGCCGGTTCAATACCTATCTGGTTAGTCAACAGGTTTGCCATGTACGGTCCTTTTGAAACATTTAAAAAGTTGAAAATCTTTATAAAAAAGCCGGAATATGTCAATGTAAGCTTCCCTTTTATTAAAAACTTCTAATTCCAGACAAATAGACAATGTGCCCAATGAAAACTTCGGGCACATCCATATTCAAAACCAGCGATTCCTTCTTCAAACCGCATTGCACCGAATTATTTATGATTATCTTTAAATACAACTGTATTTAAAAATAAGACCTGAAGGTTACAAAAAATTGATAGCCCAAAAGGTAATTGCTGATATTTGATCTGGATTTTGGGGGGTGAGTGATGCGCCTGATAACATAGTTTTGAATGTTTATTATGACAGAAAACAAATCACTTGCCCGGATCGAGATGTTTAGTGATGGCGTATTTGCAATCGCCATCACACTTTTAATACTTGAAATAAAAGTTCCGCCAGTTGATTCAATACATTCAGTAAATGGCTTTGTCCGGGCTCTTGTTAATTTATGGCCATCATACTTTGCCTTCGCTTATTCTTTTGGCGGCATTCTCATTCAGTGGATTTTACATCACAACACGTTTAATCATCTGGATAAAACCTCGCGTCCGTTTTTATATGCGAATGGCTTTCTGCTGTTCACCATTGTATTTTTCCCCTTCCCAACCGCCCTTTTAGCGGAATATATAAACACGGACTATGCGATGCCCGCCATTGTATTTTATGGCATAGCAACTATTATCAATTCTATGGCCTGGTTTTTATTTATTCGCTCCATCATCAAGCCAAAGCGACTACTTAATGATGCCTATTCCTCTGTGGAGTACAATAAATTAAAAACAGGTAACCGCTTTGCTATCATTATCTACGCATCTACAGCCCTGCTGGCGATTTGGTTTCCATACACTGCGCTGATCATTAGTGTTGCTTTATGGGTGTTCTGGATTTATTTATCGCTGGTTGAAAAAGAATAAAAGATGCGCCCGTCAATGATATAATTATTCCTTCGTTGCTTCAATGATACTAAATAAGGGAGAATGGGTATGGATCACGCGAGATAGTTTCAAACCTGCTTTTTGAAACAGTGCGGCAAATTCCTTTTCTGTGCGTTCCATACCGCCGGTCATTGCGAGCATATTGATATCCATATATTTACCGGGATGGGGCGAATCTTCTTCCGGAATTACGGAATCAATTACCAGTAATTTACTGCCGGGTTTCATTGCCTTATGACAGTTGCTTAAAATCTGCAGGCATTGTTCATCATTCCAATCGTGCAAAACCATTTTCATCAGATAGCCATCTGCATCTTTTGGAATAAAATCAAAAAAACTTCCTGCAGCAGTACTGCACCTGCCATCAAATCCCTTTTTAGTTAACTCCTCCCTGGTTTTTTCCACCACATACTCCTCATCAAAAACAATTCCCTTTGCCTGCGGAGCTGCATTCAAAACGGCCATCAGCAAAGCGCCGTTTCCACCTCCCACATCAACAATGGTATGCATCGCAGAAAAATCATAAGCAGGAATTACATTTTTGATGACCGCACCGGTGAGACCGGTCATGGCTTTCATGAAATTCTGACCTTCCTCAGGATGCGTTTCGTAATATTTCCACACCGGCATACCTTCTACCTGGTCAAATGCAGTTTTTCCTGTTTTAATGCTATAAATCAAATTGCCCCATGCATTATAATGATCTCCAAGTTGAGCGATCGCCATGGCTTTCATCGAACCTGGCACATCGCTCCTTAAAGTTTCACTCAGCACATTGTTGCAAAATTCTCCCTGTTGATTTTTACTAAAAATGCCGGCGCTCACCAATGCACGCAATCACCCGGTTCAGAGAGGGAGCATGACAACGGGTGGATTCGGCTAACTGGGAAGCAGGCTTTGCGGACGCAGGGCCAGCTGGTCAGCAATTTCCAGCTTGGCTGCACTGTAAATGCAGCATGAAGTCCAGAAACCGGTAATTAATTGCATCATTTGGGCCGGAGGCGGTGGAGTAGTGTTGATTGCTCATAATTATGTATTTTATGAGCAAAGATTATACGAATGAAAATCGATTTGCAATAACCCCGGTTAAAAACCTTACTTAACCCAGGTTAAGAAATTATTTAGTGGACAGTCTCTTCCGGAGGCGACTCAGGGAAGGGGGCTCGATATCCAGATAGGACGCGATATACTGTAATGGTATGCGCTGGAATATATGCGGATGAATTTTGATCAGGTTCAGGTATCGTTCTTCCGGGGTCAGTGCTTTTACTTCCGCCAAGCGGTTGAGCATAGCAAAATGGCTTTTACTTTGCTTGGCTGCGTGCCACTCTTTAAGACGGGGAATTGCTTCTTCCAACCCGTCCATATCTTTTTTAGAAATGCGCAACAGTTCGCAATCTTCCATGGCCTGAATATTCAATTTACCCGGTTGTTGTGTGTGCAGGCTTTCCAGGTCCCCAATGAACCAGTCTTCAAATGCAAAGAACAAAATGTGCTCGCCACCTTTATCATCCGTAATAAATGTTCTTGTACTTCCCTTATTGATATAGGTAATGTATTTGCAGGTTTCCCCGGCTCTTAAATAAAAATATTTTCGAGGAAGGTACTCCCGGTTGAAATGAGAGATAACGTTTTCAAACTGAGCCTCCGTCAGGCCAATGGTTTTTGTAAACAAGTTGACGAACTGATCCGATAGTTCCGAGCGGTAAAGTTGCATTCCTGAAATGATAGGTTAAAGTCCGGTTCTGTAATAACAGGATTATTGGTTACTATTAAATTTACTAATTTTTTTCTAATCGTCCGTGTTGCTTGACGCAATCATTTCCGTAATAAAATATTTTTCCATTTACACCATCAAATATGAAACCCCATAACAAACCCAAAAATAAAATGACCAAATCCGATGCTGGTTTCGGGAATATATGGTTTGGTTGGGCTGAAAGAATCGGCAGTAAACGGACCCATTCTGTTATAAGTGGCAAACAGGTAGCTGGCACTTAACTTACCATAGGTAACCCGGGTGTTCCAAATTCGCAGATTAAGCCCTGCGAGTAAGCCTGCGGAAATTTTATTGTAGTTGTCATTCGACGGAAGGCTGGTTTCTTTCGCACTATTAAACATCAGGGCAGGCCCTGCCTGCACATCCAGTACCTTAAATACCTGGTAAGTATATATCGGAATGATTGAGAAATTTGAAAAACTTACAAAAAGGAAGTCTTCATATCCGGTTTCAGTCGAAACGCCAAGCACTTCCCTTAAATCTGAATGGCTTAACAGAAGGCCCAGTTTACTCCTTTCCCCCATTTTATAAGAATAACTAATCTGGAAAGTAAAAGGGGCTTGTGAACCATAGAATGGATGTGTAATGCTTCCTCCTCCTAAGAAATTATCACTGGTAGTGGCATCAAAGTGATAATCTTTCATGAGGTTATACATTTGGTTTGATGGTCCCATCACGTTAAATCCAATTAAAAATTCCAGGGATCCTTTTTTTTCTGATTTTTCCTTTTGCGCTGAAGCTGTAACCATTGCAAGGCATACCATGAAAAATATCAACCATATTTTCAACAGACTGCTCATCTTGTCTGGCAAGACAATAATCGTTCTGTCTATTTGTTATTGGTGCCATTGACAAATTAAACATTACAAGCCGCACTGCTGGTGATAACAATCAACTGAACAGGTGACTAATATCATGCTTACATGTCGTTCGTTTTCAACTCCATCTCATGTAAACAGCTAACTTTATGTATCATGCTAATCCTCCTTACAGGAGCAAATGGTTATATAGGCATGCGCCTTCTTCCAGTCCTTGTTGAGGCCGGTCATGAGGTAACTTGTGTGGTTCGAGACAGCAAACGGTTTACACCCCAGCTTCATCTGATTGATAAAATCTCTATTATTGAATTCGATTTCCTGCAGGATGAAAAAGTTACTCCTGTTTTTAAAGGAAAACAATTTGATGCTGCCTATTTTCTCATTCATTCATTGAACTATCAGCACGGGACATTGGTTGAAAATGAAAAGCACTCAGCACAGAGTTTTGTTGAAGTCTGCAGCCTTACGCGGGTAAAACAAATCATCTACTTAAGCGGCATCACCAATGCCGAGCATTTATCGCCGCATCTTGCAGCAAGGAAAACAGTGAAGGACGTATTATGTAATTCGGGAATTGCCTATACAATTTTTGAAGCAGGTATTGTTGTAGGTTCAGGCAGTGCATCATTTGAAATCATCCGCGACCTGGTGGAAAAATTGCCGTTGATGATTGCACCCAGATGGTTGAACACCCTGTGTCAGCCAATTGCTATTCGCAATGTCATCAATTACCTGAGCAGTTGTTTGCTTAACGAAAAAACGCTTAACAAAATATTTGAGATTGGCGGACCGAATGTGCTTACCTACAAACAAATGTTACTTGAATTTGGAAAAGTCCGCGGCATTAAACGCTATATCATAACACTTCCGATATCCTCAAATACAACATCCGCTTACTTTATATATTTTGTCACATCTGCTAACCTCGCTTTGGCAAAGCAACTTATAAAGAGCATGCAAAATAGTATGGTTGTCAAAGACATCTCTGTACAGGATATTATTCCTCAATATTTATACACCTACGAGGAAGCTATTGAAATGGCCTTTAAAAAAATTGAGCAGAACATGGTTGTTTCTTCCTGGAAGGATGCTGCATCAAGCAGCCTGACTAATCTTGATATTAACGAATATATTGAAGTACCGCACTACGGTTGTTATACCGACAGGAAGTGGGTTGAAATTGATGAAAACAAAATAGAAGAAGTAGCGGACAGATTTTTTGGGATTGGAGGAAGCAATGGCTGGTATTATGCCGATTTACTATGGCACATACGCGGTGTAATTGATAAATTTTTCGGAGGTGTTGGTTTGGGGAGAGGCAGAAGGAGCGAATCTGAAATTCAACCGGGAGATGCACTTGATTTTTGGCGTGTATTGCTTGTTGATCGCAAGAATCACCGCCTCCTTTTATTTGCAGAAATGAAATTGCCGGGCGAGGCATGGCTTGAATTTTCAATTGTAAGAAACAAATACCGATGTATATTAACACAAACAGCAACCTTTAGGCCACACGGAGTTGTCGGCCGAAATTACTGGTATTTAATGCTACCGTTCCATTACTTTATTTTCAGGAATATGATAAACCGCATTGCCGGGCTGGGCAGGGTATGACTTAATTGCGAACGGCTCCTGAGCTTATAAAGAAGCCAGGTAATCGTAGCTCAGCTTCAGCGCCTTTTGAGGTTCATTCACCATATCCTGTTCTACTATAAAATGTTTCACTCCATTTTCTTTTGCCTTTGAAATAATTGATTTCAGGTCGAGAACACCATTCCCCGCCGTAGTCATGTAAGGAAATAATTCTATCCATTGTTTGGAGTCTCCGCCATCACCCGAAAAATGGACTTTCTCCTTCATGTCTTTTACATGCATCAGGGGATAGCGGTTTTTATACTTTCCCAGTAATGCGACCGGATCCGCACCACCTGCAGTGGTCCAGAAAATATCCATTTCGAAGAAAACAAGTGAAGGATCCGTATTGGCAAAAATCAGTTCCAAAGGAATTTGTCCATCAACTTCCTTCCATCCATAACCATGATTGTGGTAGGCGAATTTGACCCCTTCCTTTTTTGCCGATTCCCCGATTTTATTAAAGGAGTCCGCCATTTTTTTATAATCATCGAGGGTCTTTCTATTTTCAGGCGGAATAGCCGGCAGCACCACATAAGTATTTCCTAAAATCTGGGCCGCCTCTCCGAGTTTATCCATTCTTGCCTGCAATGTGTCCAGGTCGGTATGGATTGAAGGAACCCTAAAGCCATAATCAAGCAGCTGCCTTTTCATTTCATTGGCGCTGTGTCCAAAATAACCACTGCCTTTAAAACCGAGTGAAGGTGTAACCGCATTCCACCTTTCTATCGCGGAAAGACTGCTAAAAGGGTATGGACCGTATAGTTCAACTTCTTTATATCCAATTTTCGACAGCATGGATAGCGCACCGGGCATATCACTATCCAACATCCTGGGCACGGAAAAAAACTGGATGCCTATTTTCTCCAGCAGCGGACTGGTTTTAAATACTTCGGAAGAAAATAAAAGGGTTGAAGCAGATGCTTTAACCGCATTGCCGATAAATTGTCTCCTTTTCATGGCCTTATATTTAGAAACCAGAATAATGAACGCTAGTTAAATGTAAGCTAGTTGCCGCTTTAACCCAGCATTTTTTGAAGCATTGGCTGGCGAGAAGCATGTCGGTTGCTGCCTCAACATTACACCAGTTTCTTCATCGTTGTGATGGTACCCAAATGTAATCCCTCATGAAAGGGTATAAAACTGATCGCATCATTTATACCTGCTAATTCAAATCCGTATCGGGGGGTCCAGGGGGTGTAGTTGTCGAACAGCGGAGTGGCCAGGTCGATCTCTAACTGGTCAATCGTGCTCAGGAACATGCTTTTGATATTTACAATCTCCGCGGCGTCGATCGTTCCTTCCGGCTTGCTGCCGGATCTGAACCGTTCCCAAAACTCATCGCTTATCAAAAGTTTCGCACCCGCTCTTTTATAAAATATTCCCTGTTGGGCGGCAATCAGATGGCCCAGATTCCAGATGATGTTGTTATTAAAACCGGCGGGTATTTTATTTAACTGATCGACATTCAGGTCTTTTATGCCTTCGAGCAGAAAAGCCCTTATTTTTTTAACGATTTCGATTTGTTTGGTCATGATTTGATTTAAATGAATTGCAATAGTAATTATTATTATTAATTAATGGCTGTGTAATAATTCTTATTCGGATATTACCAATCGAGTTATTCCGGAAATAAATCTCCTACTCTCCATTTAATTATTGATTTAGTTGACTGTAATATCTGTTGTCAGTGTGTTAAGAAATATTTTATAATTTTGGTAAGAATTTTTATGCTTTTCAATTTGTCGGACATCTGTTAATCTCATCCCTTCCAAATTTCCTCGCCAGAGCGTCATCCTTACCCAGTACTTTCTATTAGATCATCTCTAAATTTAAAGTCATGTCAAAAATTTCAAAACACCAAAACGTATTGGTCGTTGGTTCAACAGGCTTTCTGGGAATGGAAATCTGTCGCCAGCTGGTCAATGCAGGTAAGAGAGTAAAGGCTTTCGTACGTCCGAGTTCTGACCCTGCAAAAGTAAAAGAACTCCAACGGATAGGTGTGGAGACCAGAGAGGGTGATTTGAAGAATACCGATTCAATAAAAAAAGCCATGAAAAGTGTTGATTCGATTATTTCAACCGCATCTTCCACGCTGTCCCGCCAGGAAGGTGATTCTATTGAAACTGTCGACGACCAGGGTCAGCTGAATTTGGTTCAGACAGCGATAGACAGTGGGGTGAAGCAATTTATTTTCGTTTCATTTTTCCCCTTCAACCAAAAGTTTCCTTTGCAAACTGCCAAGCGTCAGGTTGAGAAGAAGCTTATGGAAAGTAAATTGAATTATACAATTCTGCAGCCAGGCTTTTTCATGGAAGTATGGCTTAGCCCGGCTGTTGGATTTGATTATCCCAATTCTAAAGCGACCATTTATGGCGAGGGGGAAAATAAAATCTGCTGGACCAGCCTGGTAGATGTAGCGGCCATCGCCGTAGCGTCTCTGGATAATGAGACTGCCAGGAATGCTGTATTCCCGGTTTGCGGACCCGTGGCAATGAGTCCTCTGGAAGTGGTTAAAATTTTCGAAAACCATATCGGAAATCCGTTTGCTATCAGCTATGTACCTGTCGCCGCTCTTCAGGCTCAGAAATCCTCGGCCATGGAATCTCTTAGTGAATCATTTGCCTCACTTATGCTTGCTTATGCTGAAGGAGATAATATAGATATGACCGAAACCCGTAAGGTATTTCCGTTCAGACTCAGTTCGGTAACTGATTATGTGCAGAAAATACCCGTCAGGCATGAAATAACCCAATAGTCAGGCGGAGGAATTGTTCCGTCGATCTGAGCAGATAATCGGATCAGGAACTTTGTGCTTATTTTTGAACCAGGGCACAAAAGATGATTTATATAGTTGGAATAAGTATTGCTTTTTTCCTATGTCTGCTGATGTTGGGCAAGAAAGGAAAAACGCAGGCAGATAAAATTCTGACCGGCTGGCTTTTGCTGATGGGCGTTCATCTTCTTTTATTTTATTTATTTTTTTCGGGCCTATCCTACCAATATCCTTTTTCGCTGGGGCTGATTATCCCACTCCCCCTGCTCCACGGTCCCATCATGCTTTTGTATACCGCCTCCTTAACTAATCAACTCACTGACAAAAAAAAGTTATGGCTGCTTCATTTTATCCCGGCCATTCTATGTTGGTTATATCTTATCCGTTTTTATATTTTACCCGCTGAACAAAAGATTTATGTTTTTCAACACCAGGGGAAAGGCTTTGAAGATTTCGTACTGATCAACCTGATTGCCATTATAATATCCGGGATAACCTATGTTACCTGGAGCCTTATTTTGTTAAGACGGCATAGAAACGCCATTATGAACCAGTTTTCCTATACGGAAAAAATCAATTTACGATGGTTGCAATTCCTGATCTACGGAATTGCGTTTATCTGGTTATTGGTTTTTGAGTCGGATGAAGTGCTGTTTATGGGCGTTGTTTTATTTGTTATTTTAATCGGATATTTTGGCATCAAACAGCCGGGCATTTTTCTAACTCAACCACTGAACACCCAATTCTTTCAATCATCCGGATATGAAAAATCAGCGGAGGTTCAGCCCGGACTCCATTTAATTAAAGGTTCTAATGTAGACAACTCCCATCTGCAGGTGCCGGATACCGGTTCTCCGGATCCTGACTCTTCCGCTCCCATCCTTCCGACTCCCGACTCTTTCGGCTTCCGTCTCCCTGAATCCTGGAGCCTTGGAGCAATCACAGCATACCGGTATGCCCGATGACAATTCAGAAAAGAAGAAGTATTTAAAATCCGGACTTAGTCCCGAGATGGCAGATAACCTTCACAGCAGACTGAAAAATCTGATGGAGACAGAGAAGATATATACTGAAAGCGAGCTTTCTCTTTCCGAATTAGCCAATCGGCTGAATACGCTTCCTAACTATTTATCCCAGGTAATCAATGATAAAGAAGGGAAAAACTTCTATGACTATATCAATATGCTCCGTGTTGAGGAGTTTAAAAGGCTGATTTCCCTGCCCGAAAGCAAAAAGTACACCCTGCTCAGCCTGTCATTCGATTGCGGGTTCAATTCCAAATCTTCATTCAATAAAAATTTTAAGAAAGTCACCGGACAATCTCCCTCAGAATATCTGAATAATATGCCTGTTGAGCAGGCAGCTTAGCCGTTTTCGTTAGCGACTCAGGCCTTCTTCCCGACTTACAGGTATCATCCCTCACGCGCGATCCTCAGTCATACTTATATCTGACTGGTTCACAATGCATTTTATTGAATTAATGCTTTTGCCTCCGACCAGGTCTCAACTTATAAGGTAAGGCGACTGCAAGAAAATTCGTGGCCATCTTGCATTCAACAAAAAAATAAAAACATGAAAAAGAAATTGAGCATTATGAGTATGGTACTCATTGCCGCGATTGCGGTTACGGCATGTACCAAAGAATTAAAACTAAATGAGCCGGGCAACCTGGTTCCCAAGACAGTCACTGAAGATGCATCCCTTCCGGCTATTTCAGTGAACGGCACCCAGCTACACGCTGAGACTTTCGGGAATCCGGACGACCCGATGGTGGTGATGTTACATGGTGGGCCCGGTGCTGACTACCGATCATTGTTGAATGCCAAAGCCCTGGCCAACGACGGCTATTTTGTGATTTTTTATGATCAACGGGGCTCGGGCTTGTCACAACGACATAACAAAAGCACGTACAGCCTACAGCTAATGCTGGATGATGTTACGGCTGTGATTGGTCATTACCGGAGGTCGCCCGGTCAGAAAATATTTCTGTTGGGACATTCCTGGGGAGCCATGCTGGCCACTGCTTATGTAAACAGTTACCCGACCGCCATCAACGGTGTTATTCTGGCTGAGCCCGGCGGTTTCAACTGGAATCAAACCAGGGATTATATCAGCAGGACCAGAGAGTTGAGTCCGTTTAATGAAGACTCCAACGATGCATTGTATCCGGACCAGGTACTGACCGGTAAGGAAAATGAACATGAAGTGCTGGATTACAAAATGGCCGTTTCCTCTGCCTATGACAGCAGAAAAGGCAATGCCCTCGGCAATGCGGGCGCATACCCTTTCTGGCGCTTCGGTGCTGTTACAAGAAACGCATTATTTGATATTGGGAGTAATGATGGCTTTGACTGGACTACCAACCTGAGCCATTATACAACAAAGGTTTTGTTCTGTTACAGCGAACTCAACAAAGCTTACGGACCTGAGCATGCCCAATTGTTGTCTTCCGCTTACCCGAATGTTCAATTAGAAATGATTAAAGGAACCGGACACGAGATCCTCTATTTCGGATGGAATAACTTCTATCCACTTGTCAAAACTTATTTAAACTCACAGAGATAACATTACAACAATGAAAAATTTACAAGGCGCACTCATCATACTTATGATTCTAATGATTTCCAAAACCAGCTCGGCGCAACAAATAAACTGGAGAAATCTGAATGACAGCAAGCCACTTATCGTCAATGTGAATATGGGCTGGGACTATGCCGCTGTAGCCGGTATAGGCTACGGGCAAAAACTCAAAACAACATTCCCTATCGTTCTGAACGTTGAATATTCATTCCCCTTTGGTGAAAATATATTTGATGACTTCAAAACAAAACTGGGCGGCCAGGCAGAGGTCTTTAGAATGGATAATCTTTCTGTTTCTGTGAAAGTGTATGGCATATTCAGGAGATATGAAAGCAGCATGGTAAGACTGGTTGATTTCGGTTCGGAATTCTCCACGAATTTCGGCTACTACAAAAGCAACTGGTATGTAGCGGGGGAATTTGGTTTTGACAAAGCCATTGCAACGAACATTAAGAATAAGGATGAGATGAAAACAATCTATCCGGATGTCCGGGATGGCTGGTATGTTCCTAGCGGTGGTAATTTTAACTACGGTATCGTATCAGGGTATTCATTTAAAAGCAATGATGTGTATTTAAAGTTTGGGAGAACCGTGACACAGGATTTCAAAACGAGTGCAACCGTGCCTTACTATCTGCAGGTCGGTTACAACCGGAGATTTTAGGGTATCCGTTAGAATCCTGTTATATCCGGGGAAATATTTTCTCTAATAGATAGAGTTTCCTAATTTTGGAATGTCGGGGAGAAGAATGAATGTGTAATTGATTGGGGACCAATATGTTAGTTCTTGGTATGCAATATGAAACTTGTATAGTGTCTGTACGGAACGATTGAATGGCATTAAGTTTCATCATTTAAAAAAAACATCGTGAAAAAATTAGTCTTTGCTCTGTTGGTCCTTGGAACATTTTTATTGACCTCTTGTTATCATGACGGATATGGTTGTCGTGGTACAAGCCGGTTAATTACGAGAGTAAAATAGGATGGGACTTTAAAAAACATCGAACCCTGCTTACAAAAAGCAGGGTTTTTTTATTGATGGATGGAGCCCGCGGGGGCGGAACGCCTCCTTAACTGTTTATATAAATAGATAACTTTAAAGGCAAATGATATCCCGATCTCATGCCCCAGTCCCGTCAGCTTGCAGCCATCATGTTCACCGATATCGTCGGATATACGGCATTGATGGGAAGGGACGAACAAAAAGCCTTTGACCTACTCCAAAAAAACAGGGAATTACAAAAGCCCATCATTGAAAAATTTAATGGAAGGTGGATAAAAGAGCTCGGTGATGGAGTGCTGGCCAGTTTTCATGCCGTTTCCGACGCTATTAGCGCTGCTATTGAAATTCAGGAACAATGTAATAAAGCAAAAGATTTCCAATTAAGAATAGGTATTCACCTGGGGGAAGTGGTTTTCGACAATGAGGACGTGTTTGGTGACGGGGTGAATATTGCTTCCAGAATACAGGCGATTGCGAACCCGGGCAGTATTTATATTTCCGAACCGGTTCATAACAGTATTTCCAATAAGAAAGATTTTCATACAAAGTATGTTAAAGAAGAAAAGCTTAAAAATGTAAAAGATACCATAAGAATTTACCAGGTGATTGCGGAAGGAATCACCCTAGCGCCGAGAACAAAAATTGGCCAGAAAATAAAACCCAGGCCCCAAATCCTTCTGATTATTGGGATCCTGATTTTGGTTTTGGTTCCGGGATATTTTATCTGGAGATTTATTTCCACCGGGAAGGAATTTAAGAATACGAACAGAGTTGAATCCATCGGAAATTCAATAGCCGTTCTGCCTTTTGTAAATATGAGTGCAGATTCTTCGCAGGAATATTTCAGTGATGGTATGACGGAGTCCATCATTACTGACCTTGCCCGGGTACCGGGGCTGTTGGTTATTGCAAGAAACAGTGTATTTCAATACAAGGGAAAATCTATCAGTCCGGTGGAGGTCGGGAACCAACTCAACGTACGATACATTTTACAAGGCAGGGTACAACATGCGGGAGATATTCTCCGTATTACGGTTCAGTTGACGGAGACAAATAAAGGTTTCAATGTATGGGGGAATAAATTTGACAGCAGGATGCAAAATGTTTTCCTGATGCAGGATGACATTTCAAAAAATATCATCCAGGCATTAAAAATAGCGATACAAAAAGAAGACTCCATATTGAAGCCGGCGCCCACTCAAAACCTGGAGGCATATGATTATTATTTGCGTGGACATTACATTTTCAGAATGAACAGCGGTAGTGGACAGAGTCAGATCGATAGCGCAATTACCATGTTTGAAAAAGCCATTTCACTTGACCCCAATTTTGCTCTTGCTTACGCAGCTTTGGGCAAGGCATGCGCTAGCATTTTTTTTATTTATGACACTGATCCAAAATGGGAAACGAAAGCCTATGTCGCTATAGATAAAGCACTTAGTCTTGATCCGGGGCTGGCCGAGGCCTATATTGCCAAGGGAAATCTGTTGTGGACCTTATCAAATGGATTCCCGCACGAAAAAGCAATCAATGAATCTAAACGTGCCATTGCGCTCAATCCAAATCTTGCTGAAGCACATGAAGGTTTGGGTGGCATTTATTTTCATATTGGAATGTTTGATGAAGCGCTTCGCGAACTTAGAATTTCATTAACGATTGATCCCGCCAGTCGATTTGCACGACCGAGAATAGCACGGATTCACTGGTACCAGCAAAAATATGATTCAGCACTAATCGAATTTTCCGCGATTAATCAACCGGACTGGCTTCGTGAAAAGGCTCTCGTTCAATGGGATATGGGCCAGACAAATGAAGCATTTAAAACACTTGATCATTTAGCCACATTGAAAATATCAGTATCCCAGCAAGCTGATCTGGCAGCGGCTTATGCTGTATTGCTCGCCGGAGTTGGAAGAAAGAAGGAAGCCGAAGAAAAAATTAAGTTTGCCATTCAATATGGACATGGACTATCCCATTTTCATCACGCTGAACATTTGATAGCTTCGGCTTATGCACTTATGGGGAACACAACAGTTGCTGTGGAATGGTTAAAGAGTGCTTCCGAACACGGTTTTCCATGCTATCCTTTATTTATGAAGGATCCTAACCTCCGGAACCTGAGAAATGATCCGGCATTTATTTCTCTTATGAAGAATATGAAGAAAAAGTGGGAATTTTATAAGTCCTCGCTGTGATTCAATCCATTCAACCTTCTTCCGCAATCCCAACGCTGATAAATCCAATTTCATTGACCCAGGCTTTTTTACCAAGCTCTTTTAATACAGCAACAGCCTTTTCCGCAAACTGCTGACTTAATTGCGCACAGCTCCTGCTCATATTGATCAATAGTTGTTGGGGAGAAAATGCCGGGTCAGGGAATCCAAGATATCCGGCTTCATCCCGGCCGCATACGGCGTTTTGAGAAAGAATCGTATCAAAACCCGGATTGAGCTTATCCATAAATGGCTTGTCCTTTCGAATCATGTCAACATGCTGCAGCAGCTGTTCCTGGTCGAAGTCGTCATCACGGAAAGAAAAATAAGGTACCCCTTCCATAGGACGGATATTTTCCGTGGCGAAAGAAAACTCTTTCAGTTGCATGATACCCTGCTCCTTTTGATAAACCGAAATACGGGAATTGATAGACTCGGACCAGTTCAGGCCGCAAAAAAATAAGCCGCCTTCTTTCAGGTGACGGGAAGCCCAGTCCAAAGCGCGTATCCGAAAAGCAGGATCAAAATAAAGCAGCACATTCATACAGCGGATCATATCCAGGCTGGTTGAAAACACATCGTCGCCAATGGCTTTTTCAATAAAAGAGAGATTTTGCCTGGCATATTTTCTCATTGGGTTCCGCACAAGGGACCAGCCATCGCGTAGAACTTCCTCAAAGTCATTTTCTTTTTCTTTTTCAGGCAAATCCCTTTTGAGCTCAAGGAATTTTTCTGCAAACTGGTGTCGCGCGGCATTCAGATCCTCAAATATTCTCCTCCATTGATTTGTTTTACCGCTCGCCGGTTGCAAATATTTAATGGTTTCGTCCGCGAGTATGCAGGCGTAGTTGTCATCCGGATCTGACAAAGTATACTTGCCAAAGGACAGGTCTGCACCTATAATGGTAACCTCCGGAAATCTTTTTGCCAGATCAATGGCTGTAAGCGGAGGAAATCCGCAGCCCATGTCGAGGACCTGGCTACCGGGAGTCAGCGGACACCATTGATTTTTTTCCATATAGTATTCCAGCAATATATGGCGGTTGGAAAAAGTGATGGGAGGCACGATGCCCTGCCAGGCACCCGGCAGTATATTGGGCCAGATACTGGCCATCTCCCAAAATAACAATGCTGCACTATCTTTCGCGCTTACCTCGATCCGCTTCATCCTTGCCATGGCATGTTCAACGAACTCAACTGCTTCGGTATTATTTGGGTCAAGGTCCTGCAGGAGTGCAATCTGCAATGGTGAAAGTTCACCCGCAAAATATTTTGCATTCACCGATTCGATAAATTCTGTGCTGGTCATTGAATTTCTTTTACCAAAACTTAAAAATCAATTCTTAAAAGTCCGGGTGCGGAGCACTGCGACAGCTTAGCAGGTGTCGCAAGTTCTTTGTCGATGACGGGGATATCAGTGAACGGCTAAGTTATAAATTTCCTAACAGATGAGGTAACGGAATTCCGTTCATCATTTGTTATTAACTTCATATTCCTTTTCCACCAGCTTCAGTTCCAGGCCGAACTTTATTAAATGCCGGAACAGCAGCGGCCGTCAACTTTAATTTCAAACACTCATTATTCAATCAAAATGAAAAGAACTCTAATTAGTTCCGGATCTGAATTCGAGAATAAAATCGGTTATTCAAGGGCGGTTGTAGCAGGTCAAATGATTTTTGTTTCAGGTACCACTGGATTTGATTACGAAAAGATGACCATATCAGATGACGTTGTGCAGCAGGCGGAGCAAACATTGAAGAATATCGATTCTGCGTTACAAAAAGCCGGTTCTTCGTTGAAAGATGTAGTCAGGGTAAACTACATCCTTCCAAATGCAAAAGAATTTGAGCTTTGCTGGCCGGTTTTGAAAAAGTATTTTGGCGAAACCAGGCCCGCCGCCACCATGATATCTGCTGAATTGCTGGATGGAAGAATGAAAATTGAAATTGAAGTCACTGCTATCAAACAGGATTAATTTCTTCGGCTCAGTTTAGCTTTCACTTTTCACCCCAAACCGATTTCATTACTTCGTCTAATTCAATCAACGCCTTTGAACAATCCCCGAAAAAAGAGGAGCCGTGCATCGTTGCGAGTGTTTTCGGTTTTAAAGACGCCAGTTCAAAAAGCAATGCTTTCGTTTTATGATTATAAGGTGTATAATCCATCAATGGTCCCTTTTCCAAAAACAGCATGGACGATCTATGTGCATCCAGGATGTCCTTATCTGTCAGAGCGACCAGATCACCATTCTGATGAAACAGGTCAGAGCAAAGAAGTGTTTTATCTGTTTCTTCAAACATGACTCCTGCATCCCATCCATGCGGGAGATGGGGCGTGCGAATAAAACGATACTTACGATTGCCGGTTTGTAATATATCATTCGTTTTCATGGCAAATGCCGGGCGAATAGCAAAGTCAGACATATTTACTAGCGCGCCCACCTCACTGCATACTGCTTTTGCCTGGGGTGCGACCTCCAGCCATTCATTTAATGCCCCACACTCATCCACTTCAAAATGGCTGAAGCCTACCCACATAATCCGACTGGGGTCCATCAGCGTTTTAACGGCTTCCAGCAAAAGAGGAAACATATGTTTTAAGCCTGCATGATAAAGCAAAGGCTCGTCGTCTATTACGAGAAAGTGATTAAACTGTAGTTGTATTTCAGGAACAAATACCGATATACGATAAACGTCGGGAGCGATTTCATTGATCTTGTACATTGACCGAATTTTAAAAGTCGTGATTAAACCAAATTTTATCTGTTCGCATTATAATATAATCCGGCGGCGCCCAGGATGCCACTGTTTTCAAGCTCAGATAATTCGATCCGGAATTTCGCGAGGGACTTAGTGTACGCGAAGGTGTCGATGCGCTCCCACATCGTTTGGCTGAAATATGGATAAGCATGACGAACCGATCCGCCGAAGATGATCAGCGGGGTATCGTAGGTATACATGATCATTTTAATCGCATTGCCCAGGTGCGTTCCCATTTCCGCATACCATTGCTGCGCCTGCGGATCGCCGGCCTTTGCTTTTTCAAATACCACCTGACCATCGGTGTTGTACACGTTCTGGAAATATTGCCCGCTGCAGTAGTATTCAAAACAGTGATCCAGGTAATCGACCATACCAAATTCTCCTGCACCACAGTTGGGACCTGCATATAAACGATGATTGATAATAATCCCTGCGCCAAGACCCGTGCCAATGGCCAGTCCGACCAGGTTTTCGATACCGGCTCCCTTCCCGAAATAATATTCGCCCAGCACAAAACAATTGGCATCATTGTTTACGAATACAGGGACATGATATCGCAATTCCAAAAGAGATTTTAAGTGCACCTCTTTCCAGGAAGGAATGTATTGCACATCGTACACGATTCCCTGTTCAACATCCACTACGCTGGGAACACCGATCCCAATGGCAACAACTTCTTTATCCATTAACAGATCAACGATGGAATATATATCGTTCAGCACATCCTCTACGGTGCCTTCACTCTTGATCTGCCTGGAATGTAACTGTGAAAGATTGCTTCCATGGACCAACCCACCACGGATATTGGTGGCTCCCAGGTCCATTCCTATTACTTTCTGATTATCCATATGGGAATCTATTGAGCGCTTTGAACTTTTTTCTTTCCGAGGCGGATGGTCTTATTGGTAATGATTGGCTTTGCCCAGAAACCAATGCTCAGGATGAATCCCATGGTGAGGTAAAGAAAACACATCCCGTTACGTAAACCGAGATGATCGCCCAGCCAGCCAATGATCAACGGTACAATGGCGCCCCCGATGATGCCCGTGACCAGGATGCCTGAAAAAGAACCGTGGTGTTCATCCATGGAATTGAGCGCCAGGGAAAAAATAATAGGATACATCACGGAAGCAAAAAAACCGACCATGGGAAAAGCGATCAGTGCCGTAGAGCCGCCGCCAAACAATGCTGCGGTCAGGCTGAGTATCGCCAGTATCGAAAAAATCACCAGCACCTTGCGGCTGTCCATAAGTTTCACCAATAAAAGTCCGAGTACGCCTCCGGCAGTCATCAGTCCCCAGAAATAAGCCACTGTTTCAGCGCCTGTTTTCTGCGCATCATAACCATGATAGGTGGATAAAAACTGGGAGATCCAATTGGCAATACCCTGTTCGGTTCCGACATAGCTGATCATCGCAATAAAAAAAAGGATCACCACTCTTCTTTTGAACAATTGGATATAGATCCTCAGGGCCTCCGGTTTTTCTTCGGTCTTTAACTCCACTTTCGGAAAACGGGAAAACAAAAGAATCCCAATCATCAACAGGCAGATGATGGTGAACAGCCAGTACATCGAAATCCACGGAAGATTTGCGGGGACGGATTTAGCAAGAATCTTCATGAACAGGTTGCCAGGATTATTTTGTTTGAGGTTGATAACAATATTTGAATAAACCAACGGGCTGATGAATGAAGCGAGACCGAATATGAGTTGAGCCAGGATGGAATAGAATGCATAATTCTCTTCGCCGCCGGAAGTGCGCAGCAGCGGGTTGATCACGACCTGCAACATCGCCATGCCACAACCGATGAGGAAGAGGGAACCCAGGGCCGACAGGTAATTCGGAAATACGGCCAGGATCAGTGAGCCAAAGAACGCGACGATGAATGCCGCCACCATGATTTTCTTTTCATTGTATTTTTCGATGAGCATACCCGCGGGAATGGACATGACACCGTAGGCGATGAAAAACGCAAAGGGAAGGATGGCCACCAGGGTCAGGCTGAGGCTGAATCCTGTGATCATGTCCGGAATCAGCGGACCGATGATATTCGTTAAAAAAGAGATGACGAAAAAAGTCAGCATCACAATACCGACCATGTAATAGCTTCTTTTCATGCAGTATCGTTCAACGGGATGATGGGGTATGGGCACACAATCTTAGCTTAAAATAATTAGGGTGCCAAATCCTTGCTTCAGAGTAAATTTGTATTCCAATTAAACGATTCGCCATGCCTAAGAAAATTGATGTACGACCAGCTCTGCTGGTTTCCTTCTGGTGCTTATTATTTTTCTTAGAACCCGCCGCTGTCAAATCCCAGAATGATCAATGGACTCCCTTATTTAATGGAAAGGACCTGACCGGATGGAAACAGGTTGGAAAAGGAACACATACCGTGGAGAACGGACTGATCCGAAGCTCGGGCGGCATGGGGCTGTTGTATTCTACCAAAGGAAAATTTGAGAACTGCACCATCCGCGTCGTTTTCAAAATGCAGAAATTCAATAGTAACTCCGGCGTGTTTGTCCGCATTCCCATCCAACCCTTCGAGGAATGGATGCCGGTATACTATGGTTATGAGGTGCAGATTGATAATCATCCTGAAACTTCCAACGAAGATGACTACCATATTACCGGCACACTTTATTCACTCACGAAGCCTCTCGCCAAATCGGGCAAACCCGGTCCGGAATGGAATACCATGGATATCACGTTGGACGGGCCACGCACCATCGTTTACCTGAATGGAGAAAAGGTAACGGATTACACGGAAGGCGATCCCGTTCCCGAACGCAAATTTGATTTTGAGCCCTTTCGCGGCATACGACCCAATTCAGGTTATATCGGATTGCAAAATCACGGGGATGAAGACATTGTGTTCTTTAAGGAAGTATCCGTAAAGCCCCTTATAAAAAAATAAAATCATTTTTATGAAAAATAAAAAAGCGGGCCCGGCACCAACGGGTATTGGCAGGGCGGATTTTATTAAGAAGGCGGCCATGGCTACCGCAGGCTTTTATATTGTTCCGCGTTTTGTTTTGGGTGGGAAAGGATACACAGCACCAAGTGATAAATTATATATTGCGGCCGTCGGATGCGGCGGTGAGGCAGAGAATGATATTCATCATTATGCCAAGGCGCCGAAAAAAAATGCCGTGATAGCTTTTCTCTGCGATGTGGATGACCGGCAGGCGGCTCCCCGCCGGAAAGAATTTCCGAATGCAAAATTCTATCATGACTGGCGCGAAATGTTTGCAAAAGAAAACAAACATTTCGATGCTGTAACGGTAGCCATCCCTGATCATAACCATGCGATTGTCGGGATGAGTGCCATGCAACTGAAAAAACATCTCTACCTGCAAAAGCCCCTGACACATGATATTTACGAAGCCCGCCTTTTAACAGAGGCATCAGAGAAATACCAGGTAGTGACGCAGATGGGCGACCAGGGTGCTTCCTGTGATGGCATGCGCACGATGCGTGAATGGTTTGAAGCCGGGCTGATCGGTGATATTGAAAAAGTGTATTGCTGGACTGACAGGCCGGTTTGGCCGCAGGGAATTCCCTGGCCGCATAGCAAGCCGCCGGTTCCCAAAGAACTCAAATGGGATCTGTGGCTGGGAACTGCCGCCGAGACTAACTATATCGACAACCTCGTACCCTTTAACTGGCGCGGCTGGTGGGAATTTGGCACCGGCGCACTGGGCGATATGGGATGTCATATCATCGGTCCTCCATTTAAATTACTGGGACTGGGATATCCCTCAGAAATTTCAGGCAGCGCCAGCACCGTTTACAGTGGGATATTCAAAGAAGGAATTTATCCACAGAGCGGGCCGGTATCCAGTTCCCTGAAATTCAATTTCAAACAAAAAAACGGTCAGCCGCTTGATTTGTTTTGGATGGACGGAGGCATTACGCCCGAACGCATTTCATCGCTGGATCCGGATTTGAATATGAATACAGCGCTGAGCGACTGGCCCGGTGAAAATGATTTTGA
Source organism: uncultured Bacteroidota bacterium (assembly GCA_963741345.1). Classification (GTDB taxonomy): domain Bacteria; phylum Bacteroidota; class Bacteroidia; order Chitinophagales; family Chitinophagaceae; genus Puia. The sequence goes on along the minus strand of CAVUHS010000006.1, from coordinate 438,242 downwards.
AGGAGGCACTTTGTTTATCGGCACCAAAGGAAAAGTTTCCTGCGGGTGGGGCGGCAGTCATCCGAGACTGTTACCACTTTCATTAAATAAAGACGTGAATGTTCCGGAAAAGTATCCGCGCGTGGAAGGCGGTATGGATGGTCACTGGTGGCAATGGGTGAATGCCTGCATTGCGGGTTATGGCAAGGAAGAAGTTGACTCTCCGTTTGTGGGTTACGCAGGACCATTGACTGAAACCGTATTGCTGGGCAATCTCCTGTTGCAGAGTTTTAATCTCCGTGAAAAAATAAAGCGGACGGATAATGTATATGGTCAAATGGATGCGTACAAATTCAGCGGCCGTTATATCGCGTTGCAATGGGATGCTAAGAATATGAAGGTGACGAATTTTGAGCCCGCCAATCAATTCGTGCGAAGGGAATACCGAAAGGGCTGGGGGCAATTGTCTATCTGAAACGGGCCTGAACACTTCCATCGAAAACAATCATAGAAATGCATAAAAATATTTCTATCATTTCTATTGGCATTTTTTGGGTCTTCTTCCTTAGCTGCAACAATAAAAAACCAGGTGGTAATGAAATAATTTCTTCAACGGAAGACTCCAACCGCTATCAACCTAAAGAATATGTTCGGTTACAGCGAAGACCTTTCAATATTCCGGATATGTTCTACTGATACTCCGCCTGATTGGAATAATCTGCAGAACGGCTCCGGCCTGGTCCAGATTTACCGTGCTTGGATTAAAAAATAGACTATCGTTCATTTTTCCCTTCGTATTGCTGAATCAGATCCAGGGTATGCGTTAAAGACTCATTACTATGCCAGTCCAAATGGCCGGGTATTATATAATCCGGGTTTATAAATTTTTGCTGAATATTTTTAATGGTGACCGACCATGCTTGTACGTTCGCATCCGAAAGATTGCCCAGGTCCTCCGCTTCCGTGCTCTTCACCAGACAGCCGCCGTAAAGGATTTTTTCTTTGTCGAACCAAATAACAATATTGTCCGGAGAATGTCCCTGACCACCATAGTAAACCAGGAATTTATACTGACCCATGGTAAACAGGGTATCGCGGTAAATTAAGAACTCAGCCCTTTTTTCATTTCTTCGTTTGCTCAATTCGTCCGTGCGTTTTGTGGTATATGTTCTAATGCCCTTTCGTTTATAATATTCGAGACCTGCCGTTCTATCTGCATGAAAGTGCGTGGAAATGCAGAGCACAACATCTTTGTTATGCCTGATTTTTATACTATCCAGTAAAGGTTGAAACTGTGTACTATCCCAGGGTGTGTCAAACAGAACAGCCCCTTTTGAAGTGACCAGGTACATACTGTTTGCGGGAACCGGACTGCCTTTATAAGATCCATAAGTCGTATAAACGTAAAAGTCCCCTGTTAAATGAGATATCATCAGATTAGGACCAGGAGCCTGGGCAGAGACACCAAACAATGACAACAAAAAAATGACCAGGAATGTAAATTTATTCATGGAGCCTCGGATTGAATTTTCATTTGATTAAATGTTAACGAATCCCGGCAAACCTGCCGGCAAAGAATTCGAACCAGGGTTGAAGAAATTAAAATATAAAAATATTCCCATCAACGGAATTCGCCAAAATGCCAGAGTATTCCGGAGGGGTCGTGCATAAAACATTCTTTTCCCCAGCTTTCCACTCTGACGGGTGTCAGCCTTACTCCTTCATACTTTTGATGTAGCCCCAGCGCCTGCAGGTCCTTCCAATACCTGTCCACACTATCTACTTCAAGAAATATCATGGTATTGTCTATCCAATCTTTCACGTAGGCATTCTGCAGGTAGAATCCGAGCTTATCTGTGACCCTGAAGAACGACATGTCTGGGAATATCGGTGATTCCACAAATCCCAATTCCTGATAGAACCGTCTCGATTCTTCAAAATTTTTAGCTCCAATAAAAGCCCTGATTGAGTTCGCTTCATGTCTCATATTCATGACCTGTTAAATGTTAAAGTTTAAAGTTAATGCCATCGGGCACTATATTTGGTCCATTTCTTTTAAAAATCATATGCCTGGTGGTATCTTTCATTTTACCTACTGCGACCAGCAATACGAAGCCCGGGCTGAGTGCAATCCCATTGTCAATGGCCCTAAAAAATATAAAATCTCCTTTCCCAATGTTCAAAGTATTGTCGAAGGGTCTGTACATTTCAACGAAACTTCGGAAGGCGAATGGTCGATCGAAAAGATCATGAGTGCGCATCCGATACCTAAGGAATTTCTGGATGATATAACCAATGGATTTATTGAGTTTATTGAAACTCAAAAGGTTTAATAAAAGAACTACAAACCTGATAGGATGAATTAATTATCTCAGGCTTAATCTAAAGGAAATAGCCGGCTGATATTTACCGGCACACCTTTGGATTAGCTCGCCGTTTTCCTCCATTTTCGGACTTATTGATAATTCAATCGCTTTTAGTTTATTATCATGAGAAGAAATAAACAAAGGAATACTTCCCAGCATGCAGGCCGCACCTGCAATCATTATTATTACCGGTGCATCGGAATTATTGGATGAGGTTCCGATAGTAACTATATAGAATGAAACCTGCGCCGCTCTGACAATAGCACCTGTTAAAGTTGCCGCAGCTCCGACTCCAAATAAAATCCATCCTGCTGTTAACTGGGATTTGCTTTTCCCCAGGTAATACTCTCTATTTCTTACCGTGTCAGCAGGTATTCGCTGTGAATAGGTGAATATTCCAAAGGCCATTAGAAATAGCAAACAATATAGCCTTCTCATAGACCTTATTTAATACTATAAGATCAGGATAAAGGAGGCGGAAATCAATGATCTTAATTAGAACAGCGAATGATATTTATCACCCGGATAGAAAGAGCCTAAACCTGTTCACAAATCAATGGTCTTCCTAATTGAGATCATATTTTCTCAATAGTATTTTAATAGGTTCAATAAACGAAAAGGGATTCATCCCAGGCTCTACCCCAAAATTAACATGACCATCCCTGCAGGGGAACAATAAAACGAAAAAATTGCCGTAGCGGATAATAAAATATTCAAGTCCCCCGCAATCTATATTACCGCGTTGTGAAGCCAGCTTAATTAATGTGGGATTGACCAGGAGTTCTTCATATTTATCCGATTCACCAGAGCTGACATGACTGATATCACTACGTTGCCTCATGGCCAGGCCTTCATGATCATATACAGCGACGTATCGGATAGATCCGGATATTTCAAATGCTTCCCGGATCAGCCTGTCTTTATCTTTCATCTTTTTTACAAAATTGATCATTTTCTTTTTATGGAGTCCGTTCAATTGCCTTCTATTTGAAAATCGTAATTATTGATTTGATTATCGTTATTTAGTTACAATCAAATGTAAGTCCTTTACAGACTGAACATTATAAGCCGAAGTCTTGGAAGTAAACGCTTTGGTCAAGCTCTCCTGGCTCGGCAGCTTTGATCGTATTATTCAATAATAAACAGTGTAAAATACCCCGCTGTAATGAAATCTGTAAGTTTGTGGAATATGGGCAAGGTCGAAACATTAGAAGAATTTTATAAAAGTAAATTCGACTGGATGCCGGATAATATCCGCAATGAGATCGGGCATTTTAATGTATTCCGGTTGGAGCCCTTTGTGGGCGACAAGGCACAACCCGTGCCGTATAAGAGAAGAGACTTTTATAAAATCATGCTGGTGATCGGCAACAGCAAGGTTCATTTTGCCGATAAAGTAGTTGAAGTACAAAAACAGGCCCTGTCATTTTCCAGCCCTGAGATCCCTTATAAATGGGAACACCTGGACAATATCCGCCGTGGTGTATTTTGTATTTTTAACCGGAACTTTTTCAATCAGTATGGCAACCTCAATCAATACGATGTCTTCAAACCGGAGGGTACCCATATATTTGAACTGACTGACGAGCAGGTAGGGAAGATCAGCGCTATCTATGACCGGATGTTTGAAGAAATCAATTCTGATTATATACACAAATACGATGTGTTGCGGAACAGTGCTTTTGAATTGCTGCATTTTGCAATGAAAATGCAGCCAACTGCAATATTTGATAAACAACCGATCAACGCATCACAGAGAATTTCCACCCTCTTCCTGGAGTTGCTGGAACGACAGTTTCCCATCGATGAATCGCACCCCGCCATCAGCCTTCGTTCTGCGTCCGGATTTGCACGCCAGTTAAACGTACATGTAAATCATCTGAACAGGGCGGTGAAGGATACCACCGAAAAAACCACTTCACAAATTATTGCAGAACGAATTTTACAGGAATCAAAAATCCTTTTGAAACATAGCAACTGGTCCGTTTCGGAAATCGCCTACGCCCTGGGTTTTACGGAAGTCACGCATTTCAACAATTTCTTTAAGAAACATGCGCGGCTAAGTCCCCTGAAATTCAGGAATGTTTGAATTGAGTAATGAATTGTTTGGATTTCGTTTTTTCCATACTATGCCGGACTGAACTTTGCAGTAGAAGAATGTAACGATCGTGAATGGCGTTCAATACGGATTTCCACATGTTTTGTCATGCTTTTCATTTCAATAAAATGCAATCATCGTGAAACCATTCTCCAGGCGAAGTTTTATTAAGAACGCAGGCGGAGCCGGCGTGGCGCTCTGGCTGGGGATTTCTGCCAAAGGCAATACAGGCGGGACGATACAGACAAGGAATATCGCCGAAGCCAAAAACTTCACGCCCTATATCCTGGTTGAATCCAACGGAAGCATCACCATTTTCAATACCAAGCCCGAGATGGGACAGGGAACTTTTCAATCCATCCCGGCACTGATTGCGGAAGAATTTGAAGTCTCCCTGGACCAGGTTACCATCAAACAATCGAACGGCGAAAAAGAACTGGGCCCTGCCCAGCGGGCGGGAGGAAGTGCTTCTATCCGGACCAGCTATACCGCGTTAAGAAAAGTAGGTGCCTCTGCAAGGGAAGTTTTTATTCAGGCAGCCTGCCTGAAATGGCAGGCGGATGCCAGCAGTTGCTATGCAGAAAATGGAAAAGTGATTCACAGACCCACCAACACATCACTTACATACGGTGAGTTGGTGGAAGAAGCATCCAAACTTGAATTGCCCAAAGAACCGAAACTCAAGGATCCGAAAGACTTTAAAATATTAGGTAAATCAGCGAATCGGCCCGATGTACCCCTGAAAACCTGTGGCAAAGCGGAGTTTGGCATTGATGTCCGGTTGCCCGGTATGGTATATGCCACCGTTGAAAGATGCCCGGTGATCGGAGGGACCTTAAAAAGTTTTGATGCCAGCGACGCACTTAAAGTACCCGGCGTTGAAAAAGTAGTGGAGGTCGAAAGGATTGTCGGCCGGTATCATTTTAAAGGAGTAGCAGTCATAGCGGATTCTTACTGGACTGCTATGAAGGCGCGAAAGAAACTTAAAATTGAATGGGATTACAAGGGATATGATACATTCAATTCTTCCGACTACGAAAATAAACTACGGTCTATGGCGGCCGAGGAAGGGCTGCTTGATAAGAACACAGGCTCCATTGACAGTCTTCATTTACTTCCTGAAAACACCGTCGAAGCATTTTATGAAACCCCGATGGTTGCCCATCATACACTGGAACCGATGAATTGCGTAGTGTGGGTACAGGGAGATAAGGTTGAAATATTTACTTCCACCCAGGTACCCAGTTCCTTAACAGGCACAGGACCGGATGACCTGCATACCCATATTGGATTTGCTCCCGAAAATATTAAGCTTCAGGCAAAATTTATAGGTGGTGGTTTGGGACGAAGACTCTACCTGGACTTCATCATCGAGGCGGTTAATGTCGCGAAGTCTACCAGTAAACCGGTTAAAGTAATCTGGTCAAGGGAAGACACCACCAAGCAGGGTCCATTCAGGCCCATGACCTTCTCCCAATTGAAGGGTGGCTTTTCTGAAGACGGAAAGCTGGTTGCTTTTCAGCACAAAGTGATCAGTCCTTCATATTTGGAATCGGTCAGAACGGTATTTGATAAGAGCAAGGTGGACGGGATCATGGTGGAAGGGATCGGTGAACAGGCATATGAAATTCCGAATCTCCGGACCTTATATGTAAGGGCGGATTATCATGTTCCGATCGCTGCCTGGCGGTCTGTAACCAGTTCGACTGTTGCCTATGCGCACGAATGTTTTATAGATGAACTCGCTTATAAAGCAAAGAAAGATCCCCTGGAATTCCGTTTGGAACTATTGACAAAGCCCTCCGATACCCGAAGGGTTTTGTTGAAACTCAAAGAAGTATCCAACTGGAAAAAGGATTTGGGACCGGGCAAGGGATGGGGTGTTGCACAATGGGAATTTTTTGCGGGGCTATGTGCCCAGGTGGTGGAAGTAACTTATAGACCAGACAAATCCATCAGGGTTGACAGAGTGGTAGCCGTGATTGATTTGGGTGAAATGGTCAATCCCGACAATGTAAAAAATCAGGTGGAGGGAGCCATCGTGATGGGACTTTCCGCTGCTATCAAACCAGGGATCACTTTGAAAAACGGAATCGTGATGCAGGATAATTTTTATAACAATCCGGTAGTACGTATCAATGAAGTACCTGAAATTGAAGTATATATAATGGCGGAGGGCGGCAAAGTAAAAGGAGTCGGCGAGCCCGGGTTGCCTCCGCTGGCGCCCGCTTTAACCAATGCGGTGTTTGCCGCTACCGGAAAACGGATACGTAAATTACCCTTTGACATAACTAATGTATAAAATGGTGTCCCGGCTTTGATGTTGAAGGGTGGCGGGATTTTGGGCAGGCTTAGTTTTTGCTGCATTATGATTCAGTATTTCAGTTTGAAAATCGTAATAAATGGTTTGAAATTGATAAGAATCGGATGAGCTAACTCAAATAACTTTACTTGGTTATTTCCAATCTTTCATTATCGTATGATTACATTAAATGTCAATCAGAAAAACTACCAGGTGGATGTGGATCCGGACATGCCACTATTATGGGTGATCCGCGACACTCTTGGTCTGACGGGAACCAAATATGGTTGCGGGGTGGCCCAGTGTGGCGCCTGCGTCGTTCACCTGAATGGAGAAGCCATTCGCTCATGCGTTGCCAAAGTCAGCCGGGCTGAAGGGCAGAAGATTGTAACGATTGAAGGATTGTCAGCCAATAACAACCATCCTTTACAACTGGCCTGGCAGGAGATTGATGTTCCGCAATGTGGATATTGCCATTCGGGTCAGTTGATGTCAGCAGCCGTTCTACTCCGTGAAAATCCGAATCCGACAGACCAGGACATTGACAATGCCATGGCAGGCAATATATGCCGGTGCGGGACATATCTCCGCATTCGCAAAGCCATTCACTTAGCCGCGGAGATGCAGCAAAAGCAGGGGGTAAATAAATAGAGCAGGAACGTGGAGGCGCTGTAAAAGAATTAAAATTATTTCTAGTAATGAAACAGCATTCGGAAACCAAGGGACGCCACTTTCTGACTGTAAAAACGATCACTGTATTAGTGATCATTCTTTCCTTTATTGGAATTGTAAATTCCGGGTTTAAGGTTAATCATGATGTTGCCGGAAAAAATCCTGCATCTGAAAATGTCAACAAGGATAGTGTTGAATCAGTTCAGGCTTTTCTGAAAGTTTATAAAGTTCTACTAAGTCCACGCTGTGTGAATTGTCATCCTGCAGGAGATATCCCTACACAGGGAGACGACGGCCATTTACACACGATGTTTCCAAAGCGGGGCTTGGATGGTAAAGGTGTTTATGCAATGAAATGTGCGAACTGCCATCAGTCTGCCAATACGCCCGGACTACACACTCCTCCGGGAAATCCAAACTGGCACCTGCCTCCGGCCGATATGAAAATGGTTTTTGAAGGCAGAACCCCTCATCAGTTAGCCAAACAAATCATGGATCCGAAACAGAATGGATATAAGAATAAGACACAATTAATCGCACATGCATCAGACGGGCTGGTGGTCGGAGCCTGGAATCCTGGGGAAGGCCGTACCCTGCCACCGATGAGCCATGAGGAATTTAAAAAAGCATGGGTCACCTGGATCAATAAAGGGGCGTATGCGCCCAAGTGAATTGAATTACACTTTGCAAAAAGAACATTCTGACATGTCAGTCAAGATGGATAATAAAGCGGTATCGCGGAGAAAGTTTCTAAAAGTATCCGGCTTAACCGGGACGGTATTCCTTTTAGGAATCTATTTCCCCGCAAGCGCCGAAGAAGCAAAGATTATCAAAGCGGAAGGTTCGGAAGCTGCAGAGATTGAACTGAATGCGTGGATACGGATTGATACCAATGGGAAAGTCACCATCTTCAGTCATCGTGCAGAAATGGGGCAAGGCGTATACCAGGCGATCCCGCAGATAGTTGCTGAAGAACTGGAAGTGAACCTGAATGAGGTCAACATTGTTTTTGCACCGGGCGACAATAAAAAATACGGGAACCAGGTGACCGGCGGCAGCTCGACGGTTCGTGGCTCCTATAAAAATTTGCTGAACCTGGGTGCCACTGCCCGGGTGATGCTGATAGAGGCCGCTACGGCCAAATGGAAAGTGCCTGTATCGGAATGTTATGCCGAGTCAGGGCATGTTTTTCACAAACCTTCCGGCAGAAAATTTCATTACGGAGAGCTTGTTGTTGATGCATCCAAACTGGAAACACCGAAAGATGTCAAACTCAAAGCTCGTTCCGAATACAAACTCATCGGCAAACCACTGCATCGCCAGGATGCAGCTTTGAAAACAAACGGCTCAGCGATATTCGGATTGGATAAAAAAATTCCGGGCATGTTATATGCCGCAGTGGAACGCAATCCCCGGCTACGCGGCACGGTAAAAAGTTTTGATGATTCAGCCGCGCTAAAAATTCCCGGCGTCAAAAAAGTTTTCAAAGTCAGGATGGGAGTTTTCAGTACCTATCGTGAAGGCGTTGCTGTTGTAGCCAATTCAAGCTGGGCCTCAATCCAGGGAAAGAGGGCACTTAAAGTCGAATGGGATGATAATGGGTTCGAGCATCTCAGTACCGACGAAATTTATAACCGTCAGAAAGAATTTCTGAAAACAAAGGAAGGTTTGGTTTTCCGTAAAGTAGGCGATCCAGAACCCATCATCGCGCATGCAGTAAAGAGTATCGATGTCATTTATGAGACTCCCTATGAGTCGCATAGTTGTATGGAGCCTGTAAACTGCATTGCTTATTGGCAGGCAGACAAACTAGAAATCTGGGGACCGATACAGGCGCCTGACTGGGTGCAGGATTTTATCAGCAAGGAAATGAATATACCCCGGGAAAAAGTGATTGTGAATATGACTTTTCTCGGTGGTGGTTTCGGAAGGAAAGCATTCATGGATTATCCACATGAGGCGACCGTCATCTCCAAGGAAATGAACGCACCTGTGCATGTTGTGTGGACCCGTGAAGATGACATGACGCAGGGACCTTATCGTCCCGGCATCTCCTATCGCTGCCAGGGCGTGATTGCGAATGGAGAAATCAGTGCCTACAAAGTAAAACTCGCAGGTCAAAACAATAATCACTGGCGTGGAGGAAAAAAAGATGAACCCAATCGCAGTGCTTCAGAAGGACTTCTTAAGCCCTATTTCGAAACGATAAAAAACATCAGCATCCAGGATATTCCTTTTGAGACACCAATACCCACCATGTGGTGGCGATCGGTCTATGCATCCACCAATGGATTTGCTTATGAAAGTTTCATGGATGAATTAGCCATTGAAGCGGGTAAGGATCCGCTTGAATTCAGAAGGCAATATTTGAAAGACGAAAGATTGCAACGCCAGATAGATAAACTGGAGGAGGTTTCCGGCTGGAAAAGCAGGAAGAAAAACGAAGGTTTTGGCGTGGCCATGACGGAGTGCTTTGGAACGACGGTGGGCCAGGTGGTAAAAATATCCAGAAATGCCGGGGGAAGAGTGAAGATCGACCAGGTATGGGCGGTGGTGGATTGCGGCTGGTATGTTAATCCGGATATTATCAGTGCACAAGTGGAAGGAAGTATTGTAATGGCCCTCGGTGCAGCCACTGTTCATGAAATCACCTTCAAAGACGGAATGACTGTCGAAAGAAATTTTTATTCATACAGAATGCCCAGGATCATGGATGCACCTCCTGTAAAAGTATATATCATGGAGAATGACGCCGATGCAGGCGGTGTTGGAGAACCCGGTTTGCCTCCTTTTACTCCTGCTCTCACCAACGCTATTTATGACCTTACCGGAAAGCGTATCAGAAAACTGCCTTTTGATTTAGCCACTATTTGAATTTCGTAGAAAGTTATTTCATTTTCGTTATTTCCTTTTCAGGGGTCTGATTAATTTGCTCTATAATTAAAATGCATCGCTATGATTAATAAAATACAAAAACGAAAATTGGGCAACAGCGGTCTGGAAGTATCAGCCCTTGGACTTGGCTGCATGGGTATGAGCTTTGGCTATGGCCCCGCTGCAGATAAGAAGGAAATGATTGCCCTAATTCATAAGGCCGTGGAAATGGGTGTTACATTTTTTGATACCGCTGAAGTGTATGGCCCGTTCACCAATGAAGAACTGGTTGGTGAAGCACTGGCTCCTTACCGGGATAAAGTGGTGATCGCAACTAAATTCGGTTGGAAGCCTTCGCCCACCGACGGCAAGTGGTCAGCATTGGATAGTCGTCCTGAACATATCAAAGAAGTTGCCGAAGCATCGCTGAAGAGACTGAAGACTGATGTCATTGACCTGTTTTATCAGCATCGTGTCGACACGACTGTGCCTATAGAGGATGTAGCAGGAGCCGTAAAAGATTTGATCCGCGAAGGCAAGGTGAAACATTTCGGACTTTCTGAAGCGGGGGTGAAAACAATCCGTCGTGCACACGCCGTGCAGCCAGTAGCGGCATTGCAAAGTGAATATTCATTGTGGACCAGACAACCTGAAGTGGAGGTACTGCCTACGCTTGAAGAGCTTGGAATCGGGTTCGTTCCATTCAGCCCGCTCGGTAAAGGATTTCTTACAGGTAAGATGAGTGAGAATACAAAATTCGACAGCACTGACTTTCGTAACATACTTCCCCGGTTTACTCCGGAAGCGCTAAAAACAAATCAGGCCCTGGTTGATTTGCTGGGCAAAGTGGCAAAAGAGAAAAATGCGACACCGGCCCAGATTGCCCTGGCATGGCTTCTTGCACAAAAGCCTTGGATCGTGCCGATTCCGGGAACTACGAAGCTGCATCGGCTGGAAGAAAATATGGGCGCTGCTTCGGTTAAACTCACTCAGGATGATTTGCGTGAAATTGAAAATGCTTCATCAAAAATAAAAGTGGAAGGCACACGATATCCGGAACATATCGAACGGATGACGGGACTCTGACGGCAAAAGGGAGAGTGGAATGGTTAGCATGGCGACGAACGAATAGTACAAGAGGGGTATTTAGTATATTTATAAGGCAGATGCCCGGCAGCAACAGAATATGTAACCAAACATCCGCTCTTCACTTCATTAAACCTAAACAAGATGCCTACTTACCTAATTGAAATTCCACATTCAGGAAATATGACTGAATGTAAGCAGGTGATTAAATTGTTTGTCGAATCAGGGTCCCACTTACTTTCAAATGCCGACTGGGGTTGTAAGGATGGGGTGCACAAAGCATGGTTCGTCAGTGATTTTGACAATAAGGAAGATGCTCTCAAAGTGATTCCCCCATTTTTACGGCATAACGCCAGTATTGTGGAATTGACAAAATTCAAAAAAGAGGATATGATCAATTTTTCCAGTCACCAATGATCATTTCATATCCGCAGAGATCAGGTAACCTGGCGGCTGATGCGGGTTAATAGATTTATTGATACCATTAATCTCGCCTGCATTTAAATAAAAAGCCGGGGCAACAATAACCCTGAAAGTCTTCGCGGCCGCCGGCTGTTTCAATACCAGAAATAATTTCTCTAGGCCTTTTTTGCGCCCCTTCCCAACACAGCAGCAATTACCCCACCTGCAATTGCGGTCATCACCACACCTACAATCACATCGACAACCAGGGCAGTCAGGTCAAAAGCGTTTTCGGTCGCATAGCGAATTAAGTCCATGCCCAGTGACATGAAGAATCCGATGGCTGCTCCGGTCGTTGCGCCACTTCCAAACGAATTAATACTTCCAATCTTCAGAAAGATATAAGTCAGCAGGGCACCCGAAACCAGGTTGCCTAAGATCAATGCCCACCAGACGAGTTCACTCATTGCTTTCATGGCCCCGGCCGGTGCGAGGGAATGCTGGGTAAAAAAACCGGATAATGCCATACCATAAATCAGGTAACCAAGAAAGAAGAGTGTGATTCCTCCGGCCAATGAGCCGATTACAAATTTTTGACTGTTCATGTTGTGAGGGGTTTAGTGAATAAGAAAGTTACATATTATTATTTATCTTATATGATTCAGGTGTGAAAACCCCCGGGTGGATAGACTTTTGACTATGTTCTGATCTGGCTTATTATACTCCGGCGGAAAAATTCGAACTTCGCTGAACGATTCGGCGTGTTCGGCCAAACTAAAGTCTTTATATCAAATTGGTCAAAAAAGGAATCAGTTATTATGACCAGTGACCTCCCGGCAAAGACTGTCCTTTTTGAATTTAAATCCTCTCTGGATGCAATTGGGAAAAATACAGCACTCCGGGATGAGAGGAATTTTGACAGGCGCAGAGAAGCTATCGACTTCATAGAGTTCCAACTGATCGAGCCCATGGACGAGCTACAGGGAAGAACGGTTCATCCGGATAAATTGATTTTGCTGAAACAGCGAGCAGAAAGGTTAAAGACTGAATTGGAAGAAATAGATATAAACCTGTTTCAAAGACTTCGGACAGAAATAAGATCGGGGCGATTTACCGGGGATGCATTTAAAAATCTGGTTCGTGAATATTTCGCTTTCGATGCAGAATTAAACGTACCGTTGGAACAACCTGGTTATGACAACTTCGACATCTTTATCAATGGACTACTCTCCTTTCAGAAGATGCCGGCTCAGACGAGGGATCTGGAACATGATATGGTTTATTTTCAAAAAACGCCCGCAAGAATTATTCTTGAGCTGGTGGAACGATCTCATTTCAGGAAGGGCGATGTCTTTTTTGATGTAGGCGCCGGTCTGGGTCAGGTGGTTATCTTAGTAAATCTGCTTGCCGGGATTCCGTGCACGGGTATAGAATTCGAGCCGGCTTTTTGTACATATGCAGCGGATTGCGCAAAGGATCTTCATCTAACCCATGTGAGATTTATGAATATGGACGCGCGCAAAGCAGATTATTCTGAAGGAACTGTATTTTTTATGTTCACACCCTTCAGAGGCGAGATTCTGCTGGACGTATTAGAGCTTTTGAAAAAAGAATCCGTTGACAGAAAAATAAAGATCATTACTTACGGTCCCTGTACGGAGGAAGTTGCACGTCAAAGCTGGCTGAAATCTTCAGCGCCGAATGATGATAACATTTATAAGCTGGCTGTATTTACTTCCTGATTAAATACCTACATACCAGGACCATCCACTGTCTCCTGTGTCAACAAATTCATCGGTGACAAGGATGCGTTGTAAATACTTAACGCTTTTGTATCCTATTTGAGTTTCTACCCGGAGGCGCACGGGCGCGCCATGAGGGACGGGTAGGTCGCGCCCATTCATCGCGTAAGCAAGAATTGTCTGTGGATGAAACGCATCAAGCATATCAACACTTTCCATGTATCCATCGTATGCGTAAAAATTTACAAAACGCGCGGTTGGAAGAATCCCCGCCTGTTGGAGCACCTGGCCGAGGGGCGCACCGGTCCATTGTGCAATGGCGGTCCAGCCTTCCTCACAGGTATGGCGTGTAATCTGCGTCCGCGGTGGAAATTTCTGAAGGTCTGCCAGTGAATACGTTCGTGGTTTTGCTACTTTCCCTTCGACAGACAGACCCCATCCAGAAAATGCGCTGCTATGTAATTGACCATACACTTCACTATGATCGGGCTTTGATGCGTCAGCCGGATTTGTGGTGCCGGTGGCGGGAAAAGAAGAAATTTCGCTGTACTGATACTCTCTTGCCAGCAATTGTCCGGGCAGCAGGGTGCGTTGCGCAACATAGGTAAGCGCATCACCCATACGCAGGATGTTTCCATATGTGGGGGGCAACTTTTTGGTACATCCTGTCAGGAGCAGCCCGCCAATTGTAGACACTCCTGTGATAATTGCATTTCGCCGGGTAATGACGTTTTTCTTTTTCATATTATTTTCCCCAGGTCATAGAACGCATTTGTTGTTTGAATCCCGATATGATCACCATCACCACGTGTAAGAGTAGAAAGAGAATGAGTGCAACGGAGGCAAAAAAGTGAATCGTGCGGGCGGATTGGGCACCAAAGAAAATTTTCAAGAGGAATGGATAGGCCGCCGTTATAGCCGGTGACATGGTCATACCGGTCAATATCATTACAGGCAGCAGGAAAAATATAACGATGATATAGGTGCATTTCTGCAGCAATCCGTACTGCGGGCCTTTTGCTGCATGTGGAATGCGCATGCGAAAATGATTGACCAGATCCTGCCAGAACAAATGCAGTTTGAATTCCTTTATCCCGGGTACCAAATAGGTTCGCAAGTGACCGGAGAAAATTCCTGCCAACAAATAAATTACACCCGTAAGAACCAGAAACCAGCCCGAAAGAAAGTGGAGGCTCCGACCCCAACCATTCTGATTAAAGATTTCATAGGTCCGGCTTGCGCTAACAGGCGAACCTGCTTCCCGGAAAAAAGGCGTGCTCTTCTCCCAACCTCCATGGTGGTAATTTCTGCTGATAGGCAATTCGAATAGTGCGGGGGTCAGGTCATTTCCTACCTCACCCCAGTAAAGACGGGGATGCGCCATGAGAATTACAAAACCGGTAACCGTGAGAGTAAAAAAACTCAACGTCACAATCCAATGAGATGCTTTCACCCAGCGCTTGTGACGAATGTCTCCTATTATCGAAGGTTGTTGCGGGGTCATTTCAGGAAGAGCGTTGATTAATGATTGATCGGGCTTTTAAATTTACTTATTTATTTTATAATTGTTGATGAATATAATCGAGTTCGGCTCCCTCCACCCAGGTTAACAGGCCAAATCTTCGGCGCTATTTAATATATAAGAATAATTGATTTAAACAGTCTATTATTGCTTGCTAAGGATACTGAAAATTATATTATAAAAAGATTCCGGTTGTTCATACATCGGGAAGTGCCCGCAATCCTGAATCCAGTATAGTTCATATGAGGGAAACAATATCTTAAATTCATAACCGACAAAATCCAGGACATCCTGCCTGCCATCAATGATGTATACGGGTCCTTTAAATGAAACCATCGCATTTCTTAAATCAATTTTTGATTTATATACATCCTTAAAAGTCAACTGGAGGGTTTTTTGATTTCTTGGAACATTAATCATTGGGAGAATGCTGTCGATTTTTTCCCTGTTGGCAATAAAGCCCAACGTCAAAAGGTACATGTACTCTTTATATTCATCTCCTGTAAGTGCTGATGTCATCAATTTCTGACTCAAAATATCCAATCGTTTTTTTTCACTACCGCTCATTTCTTGCGTCTCTATTATATTGGATTGTCCGTCGTAACTCATCACCCATCAGCAGCGAACTGGGTGCTATCAGAATTAAGGATTTTACTTTTTCGGGGAAGGAAGATGTGTAAAGCAAGCCCAAAGTGGCGCCCCAGGAATGACCACAAATAATTGCTTCCTCTAAACCCAGGTGATTTAATAAAAGGTTGATATCAGAAACAGATGCCGCCAAATTGATGGTCGTCGAATCCAGGGGGTTGGGAATAGATAACCCGGTTCCTCTTTCTTCCAACAGGATCACCCTGTTATGGTTGCTCAATTTTCGAGCCATATCAGCAAGCTGCAAACAATTGTTGCCCGGCCCACCCGCTAACAAAATAATAGGCTCTCCTTTTCCATATTCATGATAAAAGAGAAAACCATTGCCGTATTTTACCGAATCAATCTTCTGTGCAAATGTAGATGCAGAACAAAGGGCAATTAGAAATATGATTGAGCAGCGTGTCATGGGAAACTATTTAGTTTTGTACATCCCGCCGCGGATTGAGACCCTCCAGCCTTATATTAAATGGAAAGTAAAATTAATAGAATAAACCCACAAGTGGTCAGCAGCCTGATATACCGTGCACCCTGATTTTGACGTGCCGGTCCCCGACAATTATTTCTACTGTTCCCCTGTCCCGCCAGGTCTCTGATTCTTCCCAGTTCTTGCCGGCTTTCTTTTCGGGTTTTGTATTCAGGATGACCTGATAATTTTTCCCCTTGTATACCGTGTTAAAAATTTTCTTCGCTTGTGCATTCACGCCTGCCAGTGCACCATTGCCGGAATATTTCAATTGAATCTGGTTGCCGTTCACATTAATCATTGCATATTCACTGAGGTCAGTTACAATAATGTATTTTTTGCTTTTCAGGGAAACCGTATCGTAAGTGTAAAGCCCGTTGCAACCGTCCACTTCAGGGGGAATTCTGTCAAAGTAATTCAATTTGAAACGATCTTCTTTTGCCTGGGCTTTTATTCCTGCAGAAAGGAATAAAAATACGGAACTGAGAATTAAAATTTTAGTCAGCAGAATTCGGATCATGGGCACAGATATTACAGCAGGTTCTTTCGAATAAACCGGTAATTAATTCAAAAGAAAAATACTCATTAAACGATAATTATTCAAATCCTTCCGGACCATTTTTACTTCTTTCCCGGGGGGCTTTTCAAATTATAAATCGTGTTAAGGGAAAACACTTAAGATCAAATAGTTACCAGACTGACTTCATGGCATAAGAAATAACCATCGCAGCCTGAGTTCGATTTGATCATACCGACCCGGGATCGGGATATTTAACGAAGCTAAGACTCCCATTTCAGGGGTTGCAATTAATGGCATACATTAGTAAGACATAAATACTCATTGAGTTTAACCCCGCAACCAATATAGTACAGACAACTGAAAAAAATGTCAGAATCAAACCCCATCGCAAGATTAGAAGCTTTTTGCGATGCCGTATTTGCAATAGCACTGACACTTTTAATTATCGATATTAAGATCTCTCCAACAACAGAAATTAAAAGCACCCATGATCTATGGTTTGCACTTTGGCACATTTCTCCTTCCATATATGCGTTTGTCTTAAGTTTTGTCGTAATCATGATCACCTGGGTGAATCATCACGCCTGTCTGAAACTGGTCCATAAATCATCCGCTGCATTTATTTATTCAAATGGTTTCTTATTGCTGACCGTGGTTTTTGTTCCTTTTCCTACGTCCCTGATGGGTGAATATCTTTTAACCGATCATGCCGGTCCGGCGGTGTTTCTGTATAATGCCATCATAGCCGTACAGGGCATCTCCTGGATTTGTCTATGTGGGTCCGCTATCAATGGCCACCTGACCAAAAATGAAAAATCAAATGCACAAATGCATACAAACCGGAGAAACGGATATTTTGCATTTGTCATTTATTCCCTGCTCGCCATCATGGCATTGTGGTTTCCACTGACCATTGCAATTATTTCCACCCTGACCTGGATTTTCTGGCTGGTGTTCGGAATAAGGATTAAGGAAAGTTAATGGTTAAGGGTTAATAGTTAAAGGGGGATCATTGCGATCACCGGGGAAATCTATTGCTTCAGACTCGAATTAGACTCTAACAATCCTTTAACTTCTATGTGATAGTCCAATTTAAACCTCTACCATTCATTCCAGTCTATTATAGTGTAGCTAAGGAACTGGATAAAAAGATTGTAAATACATAAAACTACTAAAATGAAAACGCTATTCAGTCTGTCCATGCTGGTACTTATTACCGTTGCAAGCATTGTGAGTTGCAGACTTTTCATGAAATCTCATTATGACATTTCAGCCCTGCTAACCTTAACCAGTATCGTTTCACTGATCTTAACAGTGTATGTGCTCAGTAGTAAGAAAGTCAACCTGTCGTAAGATATCCCTATGATGTATGGCGGGGCAAATCAAATCCCCGAATAAATCAGTATCCGGCGATTCGAAAGAGGGCAGTCCGCAATTTCGAATCGCTTTTCTGTTATATGGTTAATTGATAAAGCCATTCCCATACCTCACCATCCTCCGGATCCAGAACGGTGCCAATCAATTTGAAGTTATTTTTTTTTAATATCCTGGTAGAAAAATTTTCTTCCGGTAATGTTCTTGCGGTAATCTTTACCAGTGGCTCTGTTTTTATAGAAAATTCAACCAACTTCCTGCAAATAATTGTTCCTATTCCCTGTTTTCTATATTTCTCCATTGTGCCATAAGCGATCTCTACCGTTCCGCTTACCGGTGCGCCCTTAAAAGCTGCACACCCGACTATATTCGCATCCCTCTTTACATAATAGCCGATCCATGGCGGTTCAAATCCAACCTTTTTGTAAAAGTCAATGGTCATATAAATTGTCTCCCGGCATTCCGGATTGGCAATGAATTCGCCATTTTCTTCCAACGTTCTCTTTACCGGTACAAATTCCATGAATCTAATATTTACAGTCTTCGTCCTGATTTCTCATTTTAACTGCGACTAGTCAAAAATTTTACCCGGATTCAAAATTCCATTTGGATCAAAAACTTTTTTGATTCCCCTAAGAATATCCAGATGACTCTCCTTGAAAAATAATTCCATAAATGGTTTTTGCAGATAGCCGATTCCATGTTCTGCTGAAAGCATGCCGCCCAGAGACTCGAACCAATTTGTAAACTTCGCGCTTGCCTTCGATGCTTTTGAGCCGCCATTCCTCGGTGAGGGGATCGTCGCTGATGATGCAAAAATGGATATTGCCATCGCCGATATGTCCGAGATTGCTTGTCTTCAGGCCCAGTTCCTCCCCGATTTTTTTGACGCCTTTCAACAGGTCGGGCAGTTTTGTCCGGGGTACGACGGTATCTTCCGTGACCATTGCGTATGACAAAGTGGTGATTGCATTGGCGGCGTTGCGCCGTAGTTTCCATAGTTCATTCTTTTGTGACTCGCTGTCTGCAAAAAGAATTTCACCCACATTAAATTGCGAAAGGACCTCTGCGATTTTTTCACAATCCTGGTGCAGGATATCTATATTGTTACCATCCACTTCTATCAGCAACATGGCTTCGAAATCGGGAGAAATAGGGAAAGGCGAGGCTCCGACATAGCGGATGGCATAGTCCATGGTCACTTTATCCATGAATTCCAAAGAAGATGGAATAACTCCCGATTTGAAAATATCTGCCACGACTGCACATGCTTCTTCCGCCTTCCGAAACAGTGCCAGCATCAGCAAATTAAAAGGTGGATAGGGGATCAATCTTAAAACGATTTTGGTGACAACCGCGAGTGTGCCTTCACTCCCTGTAATTAGCTGGGTCAGGTTGTAACCCGATGAATTTTTTAAGGTATTCGCACCTGTCCACATCACTTCGCCATTGGGCAACACGATTTCAAGATTCAATACATAGTCGCGCGTGACGCCATACTTAACACATCTCGGTCCGCCGGCGTTCGTCGCGATATTGCCGCCGATATGGGAATAGCCACGTCCTGCCGGATCGGGCGGATAATACAAACCCCGGTCCTGCAAGATATTCTGCAGATTTTCCGTGATAACGGCGGGTTCCACTATAACCTGGTAGTTTTTTTCATCTATCTCAAGAATTTTGTCAAAGCGTTCCATCGAGAGTGCCACACCACCGTAGACTGGCAGGGCACTCCCTGTCAGGCCGCTTCTTGCGCCCTGAACGGTTACGGCAATGCGGTGCTTATCGCAGAAAGTCATTATTTTGGATACTTCTTCGGTATTGGACGGAGTGACGACGACTTCGGGGGGAAAATGAAGATCCATCGTGAAGTCGTGTGCATGTTCTTTCAGCCTGTGTTCATCTGTGAAAACAGCCTCGCTACCCAACAATCCTGTTAGTTTTTTAATGATTGCCGGAGTTATTTTATTCAGTTTTTTCATAATAATCCGGGCCCCGATGCCTGGTTCGTCTCAGTTTGAAAACCGAAGTCAGCGTTTTGAAGCTAAGTCCGGAGTCCCTGTCAGGATGAACGTCCGTTGCAATATCTGGTCAGCTTATTAAATTTACATCTTTGTATGTTAATGGCAGGTTGATGTAAATTGAATAAGACGTGCGCGCATACAGGGCCGTTTGAATTATGCATCATTTAGGGAAATGAGAAATATCATCTTTAATTCTGTCTTTTTCTTGCTAATTTTAAACGCCGGTCAGTTGATATCGGACAAAATATGCTTTAAACGCTTAATTATGAAAATCAAAGTTATTAAGGGATTCTGTTTACTATCACTTATCATGTCTGTACTCATCGCATGTAATGGTAAGAAGGAAGAGCCGGCAGCGGTGATTGACAAAGAACAAATAAAAAAAGAAATCCAGGCCAAGGAAGATGAATTTGCTGCAACTTTCAATGCCGGAGTACTTAAAAATATAGGCTATTATGCAGATGATGCGGCATCCTATTATCAAAACAGGGCACCATTAATAGGGAAGGAAGCAATTCTAGAATTTTTAAAATCCGATGCGATTTCAAATTCCAATACCATTTCATTTAAAACGAACGAGGTTTTCGTATCAAATGATGGGAATCAGGTTGTGGAAATTGGCTATTTTAAGGTCGTTGACTCCACGAATACTTCTATTAATACCGGGAATTATATGAGTCTGTTTGAAAAAAGAGATGGCAAATATGTAAGCGTGAGAGATATGAGCGCTTCCGATATGCCCCTTAAATAAGACGAGTAAAATAAATTTTAAAAGCGGCTGTCGAAGAATATTTTTCGCACAGCCGCTTTTTATTTGCCGGAATATTAAATAATTCCCGTTAATCAGCGTCGTCTGCCTCCGCCACCACCTCTGCTTCCACCGCCACTATAACCTCCACCTCTGCTTCCTCCGCCGCCATAGCTCCCGCCGCCGGCATCCCTGGTACGACCTCCTCCGTTTGACTGATAATTTGAAAACCCGCCTCCGCCTGATTCCCGAGTTGACGCAGAGGGTCCGTTGGAAGGACGGTTTGACCCGGAAGCCCCGTTTGCCGGACGTGTTGATGCAGAAGGTCCGTTTGACGGACGATTTGACCCGGAAGCCCCGTTTGCCGGACGAGTTGAAGCTGAGGGTCCCCCGGTAGACGGACGGTTGCCGGATCCACCACCCCTGTTGCCGTTGCCGTAATTGCCATTGGCATTATTATGCTGCACCCTGTTGGAAGTGTTTCTGGAATTATTGTAATGATTAATTTGATTTCGATTATTAATAATTACGGTATTGCCTCCACCATAATGTCCACCATAATAACCTCCATGGTAACCCCAATTATTGGCACGATAAATACCAACTGCTATACAAGTAGCCATTGCAAAATAGGGCGGATAGTATCCGTAATAATAAGGCGGATAATAGGGCACATAAGCAGGTGAATAGACATATTGTACGACCGGTGCCGATTGAACCACGACCGTCGTAGTTGATGCCGGAACATCCTTGGTAACTGGTTCCGGACCCGTATATGCGGGATTGGCAGTAACTGAAGAACTTGCCTTAGTTTTTGGTTCAATCACATAATCCTTACCGTACAACTCTTCATCACCTACTATCTGGACCGTAACTTTTTTATCTTTATCCCTGTTTACTAAAATGACCGCAACATCCTGTGTTTCAGTTTTACTGACTGCATCCTGAAGTATAAAAGTATAAGCATCCCCATCTTTCTTAGTAACCACTTTAATAAAATCAACTTTCTTATCCAGATCCAAGATCCAGGTTATTGATTCCTGTTTTTTGTTCATTAAGCGATTTTTCAAAGTCTTCAATGGTCTTTGACTTTAGAAAAAGATCCAAAACGGCATACAGGTCAAGGTTATCTCCCGCCAGGCCCAATGATGCTGTATCCTGAGTTGCCTGCTTTGCTTGGGAAAGGGCAGGCAGGCTAATAAAACTCAGCGCTATTACGAGAAAAGGCAAAAAAGCTTTTTTCATGATTTTATAGATAATAAAGGAGTCATCCAATTTCTAAGATACAACAAATACCTGTTCCGTCGTTCTCTCGCAACAGATGGCAGTTCAGACGAATGACCAACATCATGGCAACCGGTGACCCTCATCATTTTAACAGCCGTTAAAAGAAAATACTATTGCACCTGACCGTCGATTATGGAACAGGTAAGAAAATATATTGTATATACGCTGATCTTTTATGCACTGATCGGTTTGATTTACTGGACCATCGTGAGGCCGGCTTATTTTAACTGGGGCGCAACAAAAGCAGAGATCGGAATGAAATTACCAGGAGATAAATTCATTCCGCCCAATACTATTGTGTCCACAAGGGCCATCAATATCAACGCACCGAGAGAATCTATATTTCCCTGGATTGTACAGACAGGCCAGAACCGGGCAGGGTTCAACAGTTATTCATGGTTAGAAAATATATTCGCAGCCAGGATGGTGAATGCACATGTCATTCACCCTGAATGGCAAGCTACAAAGCCGGGCGATACGGTCTACTATGGAAAAAATCAATACTATGATCTGGTCAGGTTGGTGAAACAGAATGAATATTACTCTCTGAATGGATGGATGTTTTTTCTTCAACCGCTCGATGCATCCCATACCAGGCTGATCGTCCGCTATCCATCCATGGAAGTGAAGCAGCATCTGGTTAATTCGTTCTATTACTACAGTCTTTTTGAATCTCTTCATTTTACGATGGAAGCAGGTATGATGATGGGCATTAAACAGCGGGCAGAAAACCTCAACCGCAAATGAAGAAATCCGGAACAGATATTTGCAATAAAAAAACAGCCTGCTACGGTGCATGGATTGCCGTTGCGGCTAGTTTTTTTTATTCTTTGATTGTGATGATATACGTGACCATCCGTTCCTCTGCCACTATTTTGCAGGTAATGCCTGCAGGAGAAAGGGCCGGTATTTTATGGGCTAACGGATTGGCAATGGTTTATTCCGTTGCAGTCTGTTCCCTGTTGATGGCCATTATTTCATCCATTACCGGAGCAATTGTTGCAGTGGTACTCCAAAAATCTTTATTGCAGTTCAACCAGGAATGCAGTGCAAAAAAAGCAATTGTCATTAGTTGCGTGCTCGCTGTCCTTCTCTTGACGATATTTTACTTTTTGCTATTTAGTCTGCTCGGGGAACGGATCAGTTTTCAATATCCCGAAACCCTGTACTTCTGGTTTGTGTTTCCCGCTATAATATACCTTGTGATAAGCATTCCTTTTGGGAAAGCAATGAATAAGGCAATTAAAAAGGACCTAAGGAGGTCGAAATTTTATAGCTCCTATGTTTAAATATATCTTCTTTTTTATCCTTCTGCTCCATGGTCTCATTCACGGAATGGGTTTTGCCAAAGCTTACGGTTATGGCAAAATCACACAAATCAAAAATGATATTTCAAGAAGGACCGGCAGTTTCTGGTTGTTTGCAGGCATGTTGTTTATCATTACAGCCACTGGCTATCTGTTAAATGCCGCCTGGTGGCCAGTCATCGCGATTTTTGCTGTAACCGTTTCGCAGGTAGTCATTTTTAAAAGCTGGAAAGACGCGAAGTTCGGGACCATTGCCAACCTGATCATTTTAATGGTAGCCATTGCTACCTGGAGTAACAATCAGTTTGACTCGTCCTTCGTCCTGGATGTAAAACATCACCTGCAGAAAAATAAACATTCAAAAACAGATTTGCTCAGCGAAACCGATATTCAATCCCTGCCGATACCCGTTCAAAAATACCTGAGATATTGCGGTGCGTTGGGAAAACCTAAAATATACAATATGCGGATTGCATTTCAGGGAGAAATGCGTGGAAAGAATATAGATTGGTTCCCGTTCAGATCTCTCCAGTATAATTTTTTTGAGGATCCGGCGAGATTATTCTTCATAAAAGGAAAAATGTATGGGCTCTATGTTCCCGGCTATCACGATTATCAAAACGGAACAGACCGGATGAATATTAAACTCTTTGGTCTGATTCCGGTGATACAGGAAGAAGGAGCCCAATTGGACAAAACGGAAACAGTTACTTACTTTAATGATCTCTGCCTGTTTGCACCAGCAGCCCTAATCGATAAAAGAATCTTGTGGGAATCGGTCGACAGCAGTTCAGTCCGGGCAACATTCACCAATGGAGTGAATAAAATTTCGGCCACGCTTTTCTTCAATCCAGCCGGCCAATTAGTGAATTTCATCTCCGACGACCGTTCTCCGATCGACGAGGGTAAACCCGTCCGCTTCTCCACTCCGGTTAAGGAATACAAAAGTTTTGAGGGAAGAAATATTCCTACTTACGGAGAGGCTGCATGGCATTATCCATCAGGAGAATTTGTTTACGGAAAGTTTTCCCTGGAAAGCGTTGTCTATAACATAGACAGTGTGAAGTGAGTGTGGTAGTGTGGTAGTAAAGGGGTTTTTATGAAAGTGGTTCGGGTTTTGGTGGATTGCCGGCGGGTCCTGACTTGTCTTTGGGCAGCGGAATAAATTCCCTGTTATCATTTGGCGGTAATATGATCCGCCCCTGCTTCCAGTCTTCCTTGGCCTGTTCAATTCGTTCCTTGCGAGATGAAACAAAATTCCACCATATAAATCTTTCACCTAACGGCTCACCTCCCAAAAGCATGAGTGTAGTATTTTCCTTTGCAAGGATAAGTGGATCGGCGCCTTTGGTAAACACCAGCATTTGTCCTGCATGATACCTGTTTCCCGAAACGTCCACACTGCCATTGACAATGTAAAAGCCACGTTCAGAATGTTCTTTGGGAAGGCCAAACCTCGCATCCTGCTTTAGCATGACATGAAGGTAGAATAATGGCGAGTTTGTCTTGACATCATTGAGCAGACCGTAAGCATTCCCTGCGATGAGCCGCATCCAAACATCTTTATCAGTAAATACCGGAAGCCGGTCGGGCGTATAATTATTAAAGCTGGGAGTTGCTTCTTCATCTTTTTCAGGCAGCGCCACCCATGTCTGTATCATTTCGAGTTGTCCTCCTGCGAGCGCGGATGGATCTTCAAATCTTTCTGAATGGGCAATACCCTTACCGGCGTTCATCCAGTTCACTTCACCGGGGCGAATGATCTGTTCCACACCCAGGCTGTCCCGGTGTGTTACCTGACCGCCAAAAAGATAACTTACCGTAGAGAGACCGATATGCGGATGCGGTAATACATCGAGAGAAGAAGGATTAGAAGGCATATCCGCTATGGGGCCTGCATGATCCATAAAAATAAATGGCCCGACCATTCGGCGAAGCCGGAACGGAAGAATGCGTTTCACCTTCATGGATTCACTGATAGCTGCATCGCGGGCTTCAATCACTATGTCCAGCATGGATCTATGATTTACTCCTGAAATCTGCCAGCGAAGTTAAAACTTCCCGGCCTCAATGCACGGAGTGCTTCCTGCTGACATTGCCTGCGGTGCTCCTGTCTTTTGTCAATGATGCGGTATAGTGCTTAGTTGACTTTTTCTTTTTCTTTTTTGACTTCGAATGCGCTGTGCTTTTATGTACGGTTTTGGAATGCTTCTTTACTTTTGAATTTGATTTCGATTTATATACCGTCTGCACGAATAACTGCTTTTTGCCGGCGGATGGCGGATTGCGCAGTTGCTGTTTTGCGCTGTCCAGCTTGGCGTTTACGAAATCATTCACTTCTTTGTTCAGATCGGTCGCAGCATTGCTAACGGCGGTATTCATATCTGCATTCACATCCGGACTATTGATCGTGCCGCACATCTTAACATTCATGTTCACTGCGTCGCTTAGTTTAACCGGAATGCCTTTGTCAGCAGCCTGCTCTACGACATTTTTTACAAACATGCTGCCCTTGCTTCCCAGCTGGCTGCGTGGTACTCTAAGGCTGACATCATAATCTAGTGACTGATCGAAGCCGTGAGTACCGCCGATCAACATATCCATGTCGTTTGCATGCACAAGAAACGGAGACACCACCACTTTACCTGATTTAAATGTAAAGTCTGCCTTTACATCCTTCAACGGAATATCCTTTAAACCCGTAATATCGAGTGACTGGGAAAGTTTATCCAGGGGTCCAAAATCCTTCAGGGATCCCATCAGCAGTTGTACAGTGCCCTCTCCCTGCAAAGTCGCCAGGTTTGTCGTCATATCATCGTTCAGTCTGCCGCCAAGGGTCATATGTGCATTGAGGTTTCCCGCCATGAACTTGGCTACGGGCATTATTTTTCTCGCGGTATTAAAAGCAAAAAAAGCCTTTTGAATATCCAGTCCTTTTACATCGTAAATGAATGCGATCTCCGGATTTTCTTTGCTTTCCAGTGTGGAGTATGTACCCTCGATGGCGATCTCTCCATCGAGCGCACCTGCTTTGACATTATGCAACTGGACCGTCTGGTCAGCCACTATCATCTTACCGGAAAGATTTTGCAGGTCCAGGTTGTCGTAGTGGAGTTTTCCAGCTTCCACACTGATGGCAAAGTTTATATTTTCGGGTACCACCAATGCATGACCCGTTCCCACCCATTCCCGGAGGTTCAATTCGTCGGTCCTCACATCCATGGAAGCATTCAGGGGACTATTTCTCAATGCATAGTCAAACAGATTATTCAGGCTGCCGGATGCAGTGATATGGGTATTTAGATACTGTCCCCTCAATTCCTTCATCAGAACATTTTTAGGATTGAATTCAAGGCACAATTCATTCAGTATTATTCCGCCCGAAATATTATTGGATGTGTATGAAAAATCCGATAGGTCAAAATCACCCCATGATTTGAAAATGTCCTTTTTTTGTTTTTCAGATTCCGGAATATTCCCCTTCGCATGTATATCGGTGGTCAGCAAGCCACTCAGGCTGGTGCCAGGTTCCGGTTTCATCCATTTTGAAATATTGGCCAGGTCAAGCTTTCCGACAAAAGCAAAATCAATAAATGGTTTGGACCTGAGATTCTTCACCATCAGATGCAGGTCCAGGGTGTCATTATTAATCTCGGCATGTGCACCGATCAGGTTAATCGTTGTGTGGTCCGCCATCCCATCCGGGTTATCTACCTGGAACCCCAGATTGATGTTTTCGACAGCAACCGGCAGGTCGGGGTATTTAAAGTAACCGTTCAATACGTATAAGTTGGTATGATAAGCCGGAGAATGATTTTCATCATATTTTCCCTTTACAAACCCATTGAAATTTACCTGACCATTTGATTCTATGCTGGCGAAATCCCTACTGTAAACGGAGGGCAGCATCGAAAGGAAATTTTTGAAATTTGTCGATGGCAGTTTGTATTTGATATTCATATTGTAACTGCTGTCGTTTATCCATTGAAAAAATCCTTCAGCGTGTAATTTCATATCATTAAATGACAGCTGGTCGGTATTAAAAGACCATGTATGGGTCCTGTTATCGACATTGAATGCCATATCTATGCTGGTTTTAGCAGAAAGCCGGCAGGGGATTGTGCCATTGTAATTAAACTGAATCGCGTCTGCGGTTGTCCTGGTCTTTAGTGCAAAGAGTCCGGAACTGAAATTGCCGATTCCTGCATGTTCGACATTGTTGACGACAATATGCAAATTCCTTTTTTCATCCGTATAGTCCAGGTACCCGTTATGAATTGCATAGCGATGCAGTTGCCATTCAAAGGGCCTGGATGATGAATCAATATTTTCATTTGACGGAGCATCCTGTCTGATAATATTCCAGTTGGTGTGACCATCTGCGTGGATGCGCGCATATAAGCGGGGTTCATTTATTGTGAAAGAATGAACCCGGATACTATCACCGGAAAAAAGACTCGCCATATCGCAGGCGATATCAAACTGCTTTGCTGTTATCAGGGTATCGCCCTGAAATTCGCCCACGCATATTACCTGCAGGTTATCGAGTCCGATAGAAATTTTCGGAAAATGCCGGAACAGTGAAATATCCAAGCCGGAGTAACTGACATGGGCCTTCAGGTCCTTATTGATTTGCGCTCTAAGAAGGTGGTTGATCTTTCCTTTCACGAGCCATGGTGCGGCCCAAACAAATGTGGCGAGAATGAACAGGGTAATCCCTGTAATTTTCAGGATTTTGGATTTCATAGTTTTTAGGTATTGGATTACTGACCCGGTAAATAATACAAAAGGGCTGCCAGAATAGTGATTGCCGGCCTTTCCTTTAATGAAAAGCTGCATTATTATTCAACACTGGGCACAGAAAGGAAAAATTCCCAAAAGGGGAATCGGTCATGTGTTGATTTACTTAGCCAAGGCGAACCGCGGCAGGCGATGACCAGATTGGCTCGGATAACTCCGGTCGTCCGCTCAACTGATATCCAACAATTCAACTTCGAAAATCAATGTGCTGTTGGGTCCAATCTCTGCCCCCGTCTGGCGGTCGCCATAAGCCAGTTGCGGCGGGATGAAGAAACGCCATTTACTACCGACGGCCATAAGCTGCAGGCCTTCTGTCCAGCCTTTGATGACCATATTCAACGGGAATGTTGCAGGCTGGCCTCGTTTTACGGAACTGTCGAATACGGTGCCGTCAATCAATGTACCATGGTAATGACAGGTAACTTTATTGCGTGCCAGCGGTTTGATGCCGCTGCCTTCAGTGATTACTTCATATTGCAAACCACTTGGTAGCGTGATAATGCCGGGCTTTTGTTTGTTGGTATCTAAAAAAGCCTGTCCCGCTTTCAGGTTGGCAGTTGCTTTTTCGTTTTTCAAATTAAATAATTTATCTGCGATTCCCATGATACTGTTTTTGCGAATGTAGGAAAGAAAAAGTCCTTAATGCGCATCGGATTAAATTAAGCGTGGCCAGGTTTGTTACAACACGTGAGGATTTGCTACAGGACTGCCTTGGTCCTGATCCGTGTCTTTAAATTCTCCATTCGAAGGAGTATCATTGCCAATACAGTCACCCACAACAGAAAAACACCAATATTGATCCGTTCCCAGACGCCTATCCAGGGTGTTGGCAGGTTCGCCTCTACACCGGGAGCATGCAATCCGGTTAATGCACCAAAAACGAAAAGTATCACCGCGGTTGCAATAGAATATATCCTGAACCGCTTCCCGAAAGATGCAGCGCCAAAACCAATCGCGAGCATCATAAGGAGTACGCTCACGGCTGCAAAAACGAGGTGCATAGTATCGGTCATCGTTTTCCCGCCCGCTGCGAGCACTTCACGAAGGTGCATCGGTGGCCAGGCCAGGCCGATGATTCCGTAAATGATCATAACGATGCCCACAATGCGCAAAGGGCGGTTTCCATAAGCTGAGAGCCATATGCCATATCCGAAAGCTGCCACCAGCAGGGTATAAGGAATGGCCATCGAAACCCAGAGTGTACGGGTTGGAGCACCGATCGCCGACAGCTCACTGACTGTTTGGGAAAAACTGCTGTAATCTTCATTCTGCTTGGCCACAAAAATGTTCATAACGATATAGAGCAGCGAAGAGAGTATGCCACAGATGAGCAGGACTTTTGTCAACGAGCCATTCCCCGAAACAACTGCCGGCATGATGGTAAAATTTCAACAAATCTATTCCTGCAAAGAATAACTTCCCATGACACCGGTCATATACAAAAATGATTCGTGGCGCCTTGTGCAGGAAAAAATTCATTGACCCTGTATGCCGGGTTAATTGGAGTTATTACCATAATCCCTGTTTAGTTGTTCGAGTCTTTCTCTTAAGATCTTTATTTCGTGAATGAATTTTCTTGCTTCTTTTAGTTCAACATCATTCTCGATCGCCTTGTCAAACTTTTCACTCATTGCCTTTAACTGCAGGCGTATTGTTTCTATTTCAGATTGTATAATGCGCGTCTCCATAGCTGACCATTTAAGGTGTATAAATGTTCTCCTGTCTGATACCCTGTACAAGGCAAATTCCGGTCCCGGCCTTGTGGATATTTGGCAACATGCGGCTTTGGCGGCGCTTCGAACCGGGTATCGACTGGAAGACATTGGTTTAAAGAAGTTTACGACGTATTGACTGACGATTTTTTAATAAAACCCTGTTAAAATCCGCTTCGCCAGCTTCTTTGGCCTCTGGCTGAGGACCAACATTATAAAAATCCCCCTTTGGAAAATGAATGAGTTTAGATGAGTAAATATGATGATTAACATCATGCCGGCACCTCATTTTAATCATTCATTATTTCTGTGTTATGCACAAACTTTATTATAGTCCCGTTGTCCTATTCAGGCTTTTCTAATAGTACATTTAATATCGATTGAAAAGGTGGGATGGATTTGAAGAAATCGATGATACAGTCAAGAACATTGGACATCTGAAAATCATCTGATAAATTTTAAATCAAAGGAGGAACGCCATGAACACAGAAAAACTTAGACTTCAGGAAGCCCGGGAAAAAAATATCCCCTGGAAGAAATGGGGACCTTATCTGAGCGAACGTCAATGGGGCACCGTGCGGGAAGATTATAGCGAAAATGGTGATGCCTGGAATTTCTTTACGCATGATCATGCCCGCTCACGTGCTTACCGTTGGGGTGAGGACGGTATCGCGGGAATTTCTGACGACAAGCAGCAGCTTTGCTTTGCCCTGGCACTGTGGAATGGTAAGGATCCCATTCTTAAGGAACGATACTTCGGACTAACGAACAGCGAGGCAAATCACGGTGAGGATGTGAAGGAATATTATTTCTATCTGGACAGTACGCCTACGCATTCTTACATGAAAACGTTATATAAATACCCTCAGGCAGCCTATCCCTATGGCGACTTGGTGCAAACGAACAGCCGGCGTTCGCGAAATGAAATGGAATATGAATTGCTGGATACCGGTGTATTTAATGAAGACCGGTATTTCGATGTATTTATCGAATACGCGAAAGGCGGAACTGAGGACATCCTGGTGAAAATCACAGCAATCAACCGTGGTCCTGAAGCGTCTAAACTGCAAATTCTGCCCACGCTCTGGTTCAGGAACGACTGGTCAAAGTGGATCGGTGAATCAAACCGGAGCCGTGTCAAGCCGACCCTGAAAGAAATAAAAATATTTCCAGGTGTTAGTTCTGTCGCAGTTACCCATCCGAAACTGGGAGAATTTGTATTGTTCTGCGATGGAGCTGTGCCACTCTTATTCACTGAAAACGAAACTAACCATGAACGTCTTTTCGCGGGAATCAAAAACGAAAGTGCCCATGTGAAGGATGGAATCAATGACTATATTGTTTATGGTAACCAATCTGCGATAAATCCCGAAAAGGAGGGCACGAAGGTTAGTGCGCAATTCCAACTGGAGATCGGTGCGGGTCAGACTTCCGTAATCCGTCTCCGCCTGACTAAAAATCCTTTTGAACTCAGTGGCAATTTTTTCGGACCGGCATTTGAAAAAGTTTTTGCCGACCGGCTCAGCGAAGCCGACGAGTTTTATAAATCTGTTACACCACCGTCAGTAAATGAAGACAAGGCCAATGTGATGAGACAGGCCCTGGGCGGGATGCTATTGAGCAAACAATTCTTTTTCTTCGATGGCGACAACTGGCTTGACGAACATAATTCCAATCCCCTGCACAAGGGTTATAAAAATGCGCGGAATTCGGAGTGGTATCATATGCTGAATGAGGATATCATTTCCATGCCCGATAAATGGGAATACCCTTGGTATGCGGCCTGGGATCTGGCGTTCCATACGCTACCCCTATCCATCGTCGATCCTGATTTTGCCAAGAATCAGATGGAACTGATGCTCCGGGGTTCTTACCTTCATCCGAACGGACAATTGCCTGCCTATGAATGGAACTTCAGCGATGTGAATCCACCTGTACATGCCTGGGCGACTTTGTTTCTGCATCGCACGGAGTTGGCCCTGACAGGTGAAACAGATACTGAGTTCCTGAAATCAGCATTTAACAAGTTGCTACTGAATTTCACCTGGTGGGTAAACCGGAAAGACCGGTTCGGCAAGAATGTCTTCGAGGGTGGATTCCTGGGTCTCGATAATATTGGTGTCTTTGACCGTAGCGCACCACTGCCCACCGGCGGTCACCTGGAACAGGCGGATGGCACGGCATGGATGTCGCTTTTCAGTCAGAATATGCTGGAAATTGCCATCGAACTTGCAGCAAAGGATCCCGGCTACCAGGATATGGTTTTCAAATTCATCGAGCATTTCTACTTTATAGCTTTGGCCATGAACCGGCCAGGGAGCGACGGCATGTGGGACGAAGAAGATGGATTCTATTATGATCTCCTAAGGTTGCCAGATGGCAGTGGTCAACGTCTTAAAGTGCGCTCAATGGTTGGACTGCTACCTTTGTGTGCAAACACGGTCATTGAAGAATGGCAGCGGGAGCGCATCCCGCAGGCGATGGCTTCTGTGACTGAACGCCTTCGCCGGATGCCTGAACTATTTGAAACCATTCATCCGACCGGGGAAGGCCATTATGGGGTGGCCAATAGAGGCATTCTGGCCCTGGTGAATCCTGACAGGCTTCGGAGAATCCTTACGAAGATGCTTGATGAGAATGAATTCCTCAGCCCTCACGGCATCCGTTCAATTTCTAAATTTCATCAGGATCACCCATTTGTTTTCTGGGTACAGGGACAGGAATTCCGGGTTGATTATCTGCCGGCAGAGTCAAATACCGGTATGTTCGGCGGCAACTCCAACTGGAGAGGTCCTGTCTGGATGCCGGTAAACGTGATGCTTATCCGTGCCCTGCTGAACTTCCACCTCTATTACGGTGATAACTTTAAGATTGAGTGCCCTACCGGATCAGGAAAGATGATGAACCTGTTTGAAGTCTCCAGGGAAATTGCTGACCGCCTAACGAGCATATTTACCCGAAATGAAGAAGGCAGACGGCCTGTTTACGGCGGTATGGAGAAATTTCAAAATGATCCAAACTGGCGTGACTATATTCTTTTCCACGAGTACTTCCATGGTGACAATGGGGCCGGACTTGGTGCCAGTCACCAGACCGGATGGACAGGAGTCGTTGCAAAACTCATCGAGCTTTATGGAAGGTTAGATGCAAAACAGACACTTGAGGGAGGAAAAGTATCTCTATTCATTAACAAGGACAACACAAAAAAACAAGATGAAACAGCCAAATTATCCGTCGCTTTATCAGATTAACACAAGGGTTTGGTTAACCGAATTGTCGCAAAGTCTGGGTCGGCGGGCTACGCTGGACGATATTCCGGATATCAGTTTGGACCAATTAAAAGAAAAAGGTTTTGACTGGATCTGGTTCCTGAGCGTTTGGTGTACGGGAAAAGCAGGACGAAAGGTTTCCTGCGAAAATGCCGGCTGGCGAAAGGAATTCGAAGAAACACTGCCGGATCTTTGCGAGGATGATATTGGTGGTTCCGGATTCGCGATCACATCTTACACCGTGCATCCGGATCTTGGAGGTGACGAGGCATTGGCAAGACTTCGTGTTCGTCTCCGGAGACGTGGACTCAAATTGATGCTTGATTTTGTGCCTAATCATATGGCGCCCGACCACCCATGGGTGGACGAGCATCCTGACTATTTTGTTCCGGGAACAGTCGGGGACCACGAAAGATCACCTCAAAATTATACTCAAATTAAATGCAGACAAGGCGACCTGATTTTTGCCTATGGCCGTGATCCTTATTTTCCCGGATGGCCAGATACTTTGCAGCTTGATTACAGTAATCCTGCAACCCAGGATGCCATGATCCAGGAACTGCTTCGTATATCAGATCAATGCGACGGAGTCAGATGTGATATGGCGATGCTGGTTTTACCGGATGTGTTTGAGAAAACATGGGGCCGCGGTTCCCAGCCTTTCTGGCCGAGAGCCACCAGGACCGTTCGCGAAAAAGTTCCAGGTTTTTTATTTATGGCAGAAGTATACTGGGACCTGGAGTGGGTGCTTCAGCAAGAAGGATTTGATTATACATACGATAAGCGACTCTATGATCGTTTGCGTGAGGGTAATACCAGAGCCATACGCGAACATTTTTATGCGGAACCGGATTACCAGAATAAGCTGGCCCGCTTCCTCGAAAATCATGATGAACCGCGTGCTGCATCTACATTCGAAAACCCTGTTCATAAAGCAGCTGCTGTGATCAGTTTTTTATGTCCCGGTCTGCGATTTTTTCATCAGGGCCAGTTTGAAGGAAGAAGGAAACGCATCTCACCGCATTTAATTCGCGCTCCCCATGAGCTGCCGGATGCGGAAATACAACTGTTTTATTCAGAGCTCCTCAGTGTTTTAAAGAAACCCATTTATCGTTTCGGAAAATGGCAATTGCTGGAATGCAGACCGGCATGGAACGGAAATGAAAGTTGGGATGCATTCCTGGCCTTTGCATGGGAGAATATGGAATGGCGGGCGCGCAGTGGTAACGGTTAACTATGCGCCACACGCCAGCCAGTGTTATATACGGCTTCCCTTTTTAGAGCTCGCTGAACAAACAGTCCGGTTCACTGATCAGATGAGTAACGCGTTGTACGACCGGAATGGAAACGATCTTTTGTCCGGCGGTATTTATCTGGACCTGCCCGCATGGGGTTATCACATATTCGAATTGACGGAGCCTCCAAAAACTACAATTGAAGAAACAAAAATCATTGTTGCTCCTAAACATGAAATGATTCCGGCCTAGCGCTGTCAATTGTAATTTGTTGATGTCGTATCAGACTACAGTCGCAGATGAATAAGCGAATTTAAATTTCAGTTTATAAAAAATGAATTCTGTTGTGGAATTCATTTTTCATTTTATGCGAAGTGAGAAATGAGGCTAAAATGATTTTTGTCCTTGCATAAAATGAATATTGTCGACCCGCAAAGACATACATAAAACACCCCATCTTTGCGTAATAAATTTATTTGGCCGGTTTTATGAGAATTTTATCCCGACTACCAATAAATATGATCCTGCATGATAATCAACACACAGGTTCACTAAAACAGATATACTTTCTGTTTATTTTTATATTTTTTTTGACCGGGCTATCCATTAATACCCAGGCCCAAAAAACCGACAAAGTGAGTTTGAAGAACGGTGATACTCTTACCGGCGAGATATTAAACATGAAATTGGGTATGCTAACTTATAAAATGGATGGACCGGGAACCATCAGCATAAAATGGGAATATGTAACAGGAATAGCTTCAAACAAAATATTCGATTTGACCCTGCGGAATGGTGAAATTATTGTAAGCACCCTGGATTCTCTATTCAAATCACACCACCTGACCAACCTGGATGACATTATAGAAATTATTCCAATTAAAGACCGTTTTTTAAATCGGCTGATCGGGGACGTGAATCTGGGTTTTAATTACACTAAATCCAACTCCATTCTCCAGTCCAACTTCAGCAGCAATGTATCGTATACCATACCTAAAAGAGAATTCATATTAAAATTGAATTCTGTACTTACAAACTATGGGAATGACACGAGTTTGACCAAGAAACAGGATATCAGCCTGGGTTTCAAGTGGGATTTTGATAAAAGTTATTTCTGGGCCACTACATTGGGCTGGCAGCAAAACACCGAACTGGGTTTGGCCAGTCGTTATTTGTTGAGTGGAGCAGCCGGCTGGCAACCCATCACGGATAACCACAATCGTTTTTTGTTATCAGGCGGCTTATCTTACAATCAGGAACAATCCATAGAAACGGGGCAATTCACGGGTAACCTCGACGCCTTATTTGAAGTTGTCTATAAGCGATTTTACTATTCCACACCTAAACTTTCTATTAATGCGGACTACCTGATTTACCCTGGCATATCTGACTGGGGGCGAATCCGGATGCAGGCTGACTTAAATGCGAGTGTGGAAATTTTCAAGGATTTCCAGACCGGCCTGGTATTTTACTATTCGTATGATAACCGTCCTCCTGAAGGATCACTTTCTAACTTCGACTACGGCGTCATGTTTACAGTTGGATATATATTTGGGAAATAGTTTTTTTTTCGGTCGTTCCGTGAACGCGGTTTTTTAGCTGATCAGAAATCCGAAGTTTTCA
Source organism: uncultured Bacteroidota bacterium (assembly GCA_963741345.1). GTDB lineage: Bacteria > Bacteroidota > Bacteroidia > Chitinophagales > Chitinophagaceae > Puia. Next base: position 402,186 of record CAVUHS010000006.1, on the reverse strand, counting down.
TTTTTGCCTGGTCGGGGCCGGTAAATCTTTATTAACTTGACTGAGTAAAAAATACTCATGATTAAATCCTTCCTGCTATTTGCTATTTTTTTTGTAGTACTAACAGCTTTAAGAGCCCAGGTTCCTCCTGTATATGACGTCTATGCCTTGAAATTCTCCGGCATGAACTCGGTTCCCGTTTCTGAATTATCATTGGGCGCTTCAAAAAAGGATTCCCTGAATGTGTACTTTATGTTCTGGCTGGTGAAAGGCAACAATGGGAAGAATATCCTGGTGGATGCAGGATTTTTAAACGACCTGGATATTGTAAAGGATTTGCATGCCCCCTTTTATATCCGGCCTGATTCCGTTTTATTGGAAATGAATATCCGGGCAGATGAAATAACCGATATCATACTGACACATCCCCACTGGGATCATATTGACGGAATATCACTTTACCCCAAAGCACATATATGGATCCAGAAAGAAGATTATAATTATTTTGTCGGGGAAGCCTGGCAAAAGGAAGGCAGACATGGCGGATTTTATAAAAGAAATGTAGATTCCCTGATCAGCCTCAATATAGCAGGGAAGTTAACACTGGTAGCAGGGGATGACCGGGAAATCCTTCCCGGAATAAAAGTATTTACCGGCTCCAGGCATACATTCAATTCACAATATGTACTGGTGCAGACCGGTGCCAAAAAAGTAATCATTGCCTCTGATAATATCTGGATCTACTATAACCTGGATCATCTGAAATCTTCTCCCTACCCGGATGGTACATTCGATACGACGGCTTATGTAAAATCCATGCAGCGGATGAAAACACAGGTCCCGGATACTAAGTATATACTTCCAGGTCACGATGCAGCCGTGTTCTCCCGATTTCCGGCCATCAAACCGGATATTGTTCAGATTAAATGATCCCGCTGACAGCGACTGCAATCATTGCGGACTTAAGAATCAGAAGAATTTGTAACAGAACTTTTCACATTATTTATCGGCAATATGATTGTAAACTCAGTATATACCCCTTCCCTGGTTTCTAATTTAATGTCACCTCCATGTGCCTTAATGATATCATAGCTGAGCGATAATCCCAGTCCGGTTCCTTGTCCGGGCGATTTGGTGGTGAAGAAAGGCTGGAATATTTTGTTCTGAGTATTTTGTGGTATGCCGGTCCCATTGTCCTTCACCCTGATCTCAACACTGTGAGTCAGCTTTCTGGTGATAACCGAAATTGTGGGTTCATAGGAACTACTGCTGATCCCGCTCATTTCATTCATTGCATAAAATGCATTATTAAATACATTCAACAGCACTCTTCCAATTTCTCCCGGAACGATATCAATATTCCCGATGCTGGGGTCGAAGTCAGTCTGTATAGTAGCATGAAATGATTTTTCCTTCGTTCTCATGCCGAGGAAAGCGAGCCGGAGATATTCTTCAGTCAGTTGATTGATATCGGTAGGTTCCTTGTTACCAGTGGTCGGACGGGCATGCTGAAGCATTGCCTTCACAATGGCATCGGCCCGCTTGCCATGCTGATTTATTTTTCCCTCGTTTTTCCCGATTTCATCGGCGATCGTCTTTGCATCCTCCAGATTGCCTTTGTTCATTTCCTCCTGCAATTCCCGGATAAGCTCGGTATTCACTTCAGAAAAATTATTTACGAAATTCAGGGGATTCTGAATCTCATGTGCGATGCCGGATGTCAGCACCCCCAGGCTGGCCATCTTTTCGGATTGGATTAACTGTGTTTGTGTGTCCTTCAATTCTCCCAGGGCCTTTTCTGTTTTTAACTTCTGTTGCTCTGTTTCATTCTTTTGTTGTTGCAGCAATGCGTAGGCTTTTTGCCGTTGCCGGACATTCCGCCATAGGAAGACCGCCACCAGCAGAATGATCAGCGAACCTGCTGCGAGAAAATAAAATCTCAATTGCTCCTGGTATCTTTTCTGGGTGGCTATGGATTCCTGGTGCTTCAACTTCAGATTGAAAGCCAGATTTTGGATATCTCTTAGTTTCTTGCTGCTACTTATGCTATCCCAATAAAAGTCCCTGAACTCAATGTACCTGATGGCGCTGTCCTTTTCTCCTTTCAATTTATATGCACTGGCAAGGTCATCGATTGTCTCCAGCACATAGGAAGTCTCGCCGTCATTCCTGTTCCTGATTACAATTTTCGAATAATATATAGCCGAGTCCGGCTTGCCCGTCAACAAGTAGTATTTTGCCAGTCCACTGAAGATCTGCAGGGTATCCCATGGGAAATGATTACTTACTGCCAGTGAAAGCGCCTGGCGAAAGATTTTTGATGCCTCGGGGTAATTGCCCCGGGCCAGCTGAATCCTGCCCATTAAATACAAAGGAAAATTCCAGACCGTATTCTGGAATAATTCATTTTGTTGAATTGCTTTTTTGGTAAAAAAAAGGGATGAATCAATCTGATTCATATCGAGATAGGTCTTGGCTATCTCGGCCAGAAATAAGGGGGCCATCCGGTGGCCGGGGAAATTATATTTGGAAATCAGGTTATGGGATTCTGCCAGTTCTTCGCCGGACAATGCGTAGGCCAGGGCGCTTTCACTATCTCCGAGGTCCCGGTAAGTACCCTGCAAAATCAGCTTCACTTCCGCAATCGCTCTGAAATCCTGTAGTTTTTCAAAGATCTCCAAAGCCCTTAAAGTATAATAAATGCATTGACTGTAATTTCCGAGCGAACCAAAAAGAAAGCCGCATGCATATAAACAATCCGCTTCGCCTTTTTCATCATGGAGGGATCTTGCCAGTGCGATTCCACGTTCTCCATATATAAGACCCGAATCAGGAGAACTATGCAGATAAGCAATCTCTGCTAAAGCATTCACTTCATTGGTATCTTCTTTCTGCAGGTTAATAATCGATGAAAGGCTATCCCGTAGCGCAACGACGCGCGCCCGTTCAGCAGCAGCCTCCCGTTGCGCAGATGCTGCAGACACAATGATCCACATGAAGAAAAAAAGGCCTGTTCGCTTCATATATGCGGAAAAGAATAGAAAGTTAGTTATTATAGCCTAGCGGAATTGAATTACAACTCACTCTTTTTAAATTCATGCCCCTTCAGGGTGAATTATAACATTACAACTTTAAACAAATAACGGGGGTATTTCATGTTGATTTTCAAATTTCAAGATCGGTCCTTTTTCAAAATGCTTATTAGTTCCTCGATCAGTGGGAACTGACCTTGTATAATCTTCTTCTTTGCGTCTGAAAGGGAAAACCATGCAGCCCGATCCATCTCAGGAAATTGCTGAAACTTTCCCGATTTAGGCGGCCATTCCACTTCGAAAAGATTGCTAATGATTTTTGTCGCATCGATATCCTGTTCAACAGCCCAGGCAATCACGGTCTTCCCATTTTTTTGAATGACCGGTTGCAGGGGGATCAATTCTCCCTTTATTTTCATGCCCGTCTCTTCATTGAATTCTCTTTTCGCAGCTTCGGTTTCCTCTTCGTTCTCGCCGATCTCACCTTTTGGAATGGACCATGCCGCCAGGTCCTTCTTTTTCCAAAATGGTCCTCCGGGATGCATCAGGAATATTTCCAGTCCGGACGCAATTCTGCGGAAAGCCAGTATGCCGGCGCTTTTCTTTTTTGTCATAGAAAAGATTAACGGATGTCTGCGCCTCTATTCATTCGTGCAGCTGAGTGCCGCACGTAATTGCGAATTTAAAGTAGAAACTTTTACCGCGTTCTGGTTGCAGGCGCGGATTTACTCCGACATGACAATAATCATAAAATCAGATGACGGTCATCATAAGTTATTGTAAAATGGAAAATTATCTTTGATCTGAGTTTAGATACTCCATTTTTAATTTAAACAGTTAGCCTATTCAGAAAACTGATCTTTGGATATTGAGCAATCGTTGAAGGAGGGGCCGGGCAGCCCCTCTATTTTTTTGCCCCTTTCCACATTTAAATTCCAGAGATAAGGGCGATCAACCAAATCTATTTCAGTTAATTCCATCGCATAAAGAGAGTCATCATCCCGACAATTTAGGGACTCGATACTTCGCAATTTGATTTAAATTTATTGAACTATATTTCCTGAATCAATCGGTCCCAGGTTAAAGCGTTTCTGCGGAGTTTATTATTTATTTGCAACCCTAACCCCGTGAAATCATATCCAGACTTCCTGACTATGCCTTGAATTTTCGTATCGCAGCAATGATCCGTAGCTCATTTATCAATTCGTATATAGTACGGAGTCATGAAAAACAACATATTCGAAAAAATATTAATTCTCGTTTCCGGGATTGGTGCCTCAGCGGGCGACAGTGAGGAATTAAAATTACAAAAATCACTGTTGGTGCTTTGTGCATTCCCCTTTGTGTTTTCCGGCATTATATGGGGAAGCATGTATATGTGGTTTGGAGAAAGGCGTGCGGCCATGATCCCTCTCAGCTATTCTGTATTTTCACTCATTAGTATTATCTATTTCGGATATACCCGGAAATTCGGCGTGTTTCGATTCAGCCAGATTCTGCTTATTTTACTATTGCCCTTTCTCCTGATGATTGAATTGGGTGGCTTCATTAACGGAAGTGCTGTCATTTTATGGGGGCTGATTTCTCCTCTTGGCGCTATGCTATTTGACAAACAGTCAAATTCCCAGCGATGGCTCTTTGCATTTCTTTGCCTGGTGGCTGTTGCCGGTATTCTGCAGCCGTGGTTGCGAACCGAAAATAAACTCACCAGAGAACAGATCAGTCTTTTGTTTACAATCAATCTTCTCGGTGCCGGTGCCCTGATTTTCGTGATGTTCTACTATTTTGTCGGTAAGAAAAACTTCTTCCAGGCCAGATCCGAGTCTCTCCTGCTGAATATCCTTCCCAAAGAAATTTCTGAAGAACTAAAAACAAAAGGAAGAGCAGAGGCAAGATATTTTAGTGCAGTAACGGTTATGTTTACCGATTTTAAAAATTTTACCCGTATTTCGGAACTACTCTCACCTGCCGAACTGGTGGCTGAAATTGACACCTGTTTTAAGGCCTTTGATAACATTATAATCAAACACAATATTGAAAAAATAAAAACCATCGGCGATAGCTATATGTGTGCAGGCGGATTACCGGTTGCGAACGGAACCCATGCAATGGATGTAGTATGTGCCGGGTTGGAAATTAAACAATACATCAATGTCTATTCAGAGGAAAGAATGAAAGCCGGGAAAGAACCTTTTGAGATCAGGATCGGCATTCATTCAGGGCCTGTTGTAGCGGGCATCGTCGGGTTTAAAAAATTTGCCTACGATATATGGGGAGATACGGTTAACATAGCTTCGCGAATGGAATCTTCCGGTGAGGCAGGAAAAGTAAATATAAGTGGCAGTACTTATGAGATGGTGAAAAACAGTTTCCAGTTTACCTATAGAAATAAAATCCCCGCGAAAAATAAAGGCGAGATTGATATGTATTTCGTTGAAAGTAAATTATGATAGATAAGCGATAGTGAGGATTAATCACCCCATCCAATTATTTTAACAGCTAAAAATGAGCTGTTAGACCTGTACACAAAATTTTAACAGCAGACTGGTTTCTTATACTGCTACATTACACTGTTGCCGGTTATTCTACCGGCAGATAAATAAAACAAAATGTCAAACATTGCGCAGTTAGTAAACGAGGAAAAGAACATGACAACATTGAAAAAAAGTGTTCATGCATCCGGCCTGAACGAAGTACTGAGCGGCAAAGGTCCCTTTACAGTTTTTGCACCTACAGATATTGCCTTTGGAAAATTAGATAAGGGGATTTTAGATAATTTATTAAAGCCGGAAAACAAAACCAAACTGGCCGAACTGATAAATCGCCATGTTGTGGAAGGTAAAATAAATTTCAAAGAACTGAAAGATGGCGAAAAGCTTAAAACAGTGAACGGAAAACAATTGATGGTATATGTGAAAGATGGCGAAACAACCGTTGATGGTGTCAAAATTCTAAACCATGATGTGCAGGCGGTAAACGGAGTGATCCATGCGGTGGATGCAGTTATGTTTAAAAACTAGGTTTATCCGAACCCGATGTTGAAAAACCGAAAAACCATCAGCGAACGCCGGTGGTTTTTTTATAAATCAAATCCGTTGCCTTCAACGCTTTTGATTTCAAATGTCCCGCAGTTTCGAAAGTTTTGAATATTAAAAAACAAATGAAAGGAAATGTATACGCAAAGTTTAAGCCCTTCAATGAGGAGATAAACAGGTCGGTGCTGGACGAAGCCATAACAGAAAGCAAGAACCAGGTTCCGCTGACCGAAAAAGATGAAGATGGCTTCATTCTTTATGCGAATAGTGTAAAATGCAGCGACTGAATATTGGACTATAATGAGCGGGAACGAATTTTGATAAGCTGATATTCTATGAATATCAGGCGATTTTTACGCGGCGCGGGCGGAATTTTCAAGAATGCCTTTCAGGGATTTTCAGATGACAAAGTGCTGAAACTAAGCGGATCGCTGGCCTATACAATGGTTTTTTCCATGGGGCCCCTGATACTCATCATCATAACCACCAGCAGCTTTTTTTTCGGTCGTGAAGCGATAGAAGGGAGGGTGTATGGCCAGCTCGAAGGATTTTTAGGCCATGATACCGCCTACCAGCTACAGGAGATCATCAAACATGCAACCATCAGTGGCAAAAGCCAACTGGCGACGATCATCGGAATCGTTTTCCTATTCATTGGAGCTACGGGCATTTTTTCGGAAATCCAGGATTCAATCAATATGATCTGGGGGCTAAAGCCCAAACCCAAAAAAGGATGGATTGCTTTTTTGAAGAACCGCTTTTTATCTTTTTCCATCATAGTCGGACTGGGGTTTTTATTACTCGTTTCACTGGTCATATCAGCATTGGTAGAAGCCTTTGGAAACCACCTGAAGAACATGTTCTCCGGAATTTCCACCATCCTACTGTATGTCATTAACCTTGCAGTATCTATTGGCATTTCCGGATTGATATTCGCGGTAATTTTCAAGGTACTTCCTGATGCCCGAATCAGGTGGAAGGATGTGAGCGTGGGTGCATTGGTAACAACCGGGTTGTTTTTACTGGGGAAATTTGCTATTTCCTTTTACATATCCAAAAGTAATGTGGGATCCACTTACGGTGCGGCCGGATCTCTCGTCGTGCTGTTGCTATGGATCTATTATTCTTCTGTAATTCTGTATTTCGGAGCCGAATTTACCATGAGCTATGCTCTACAGAATGGCGAGCCGATCCAGCCAGCTAAATATGCTGTAACTGTGAAAGAAGTGGAGGAAGATAAAGATCATATCACCCTGCATAAAAAAGAACGCCTTCCGTCATGACTATTTTCCAGATCCCAATAAAGGTCATCATTCGTAAAAATCCAAGTACTTATACTTATAATAATTTTCCGTTTTCAGCGCTATTATTGGCTAAATGATAAAATTTGAAATCGGGAATTCTTCCAGGAATAACTCAACTGATTCTTTTACTGGCTGTACCCTTATCTTTCCTGCCACTCATTATTTACTGGTGTAAACAACTGGCCGAAAACAAGTCCTATATGGTCATTTCCATATTCTGGATGATCAATGGCATATTGTATCTGCCGGACATTTTTCACTGGAACTGGTATGAGCCGGTTACGCTGAGAATTATTTTATTTTATAACCTGATCGATGCGCCCATCATTTGTATGATCTTCTACTATGCCTTCGAAAAGAAAATATTCCTTCAGATAATCCTTGCTTTCATGGCCTTCGAAGCGGGCATCATAGCCTGGAAGGGATTTAATATGCAATCCAATAATATCATCATTGGCGTTGGCAGTCTGCTTTGCCTGATTTTAAATATCTGGGGAATCAGCAAGTACCTGAAAAAAGTGAAACATACCGCAGAAGACACCGTGCTGGTGTTCGTATTCGCCGGATTTATCTTTTATTACGGATTATGTGTTGATATTGTACTGATTTCAAGATACCTGAAATTAAATATTATACAGGGCGACGCCATTATGCTTATAAATTACATCGCCATCCTGGTGGCTACGGTGCTGATTTCCTTTGGATTTTTCAAATATGCCCATCGTTCAAATGATTTTGTAACTGTGAAAAGGTGAATATCCCAGTTGTTTATAGGATTATTCAGTTGAGGCGGCTGAATTATTCAGACCGGTTGAATAGTCTAGGGATCATCATATTTACTCTTCTCATATTTCCACTTACCCCAACTTCTTGTCCAGCCCCTGGTCTTATACCTGACAAAGAAATGAAGGGCGAGCGATAGAATGACGGCGGTTCCCAGGATCCACCAGAGCGTGGCAGAATCCCAGAAGAAATACACTAATAAACCAATCACCAAATATTTTAGAATTCTGAATATGGGTGCCTGGGCTTTTTTGGAGAAGGCTACTTCGAATTCCCGTATTATTACTTTTTTAAATGAATATTTCATGGCAAGATTTAAATTTGAAAATGTCGCTGTAAAAGTACTACTCAGATAAAATCATAGTCCAAAAGACATTCCGGTTCCATACCTTAATCCTGTCATCCATTCCCTTCGTTCTTCAAAAAGGAATAATGCGTATATTCATAATCCCACAAAACGATTGACTCATGAGAATTCCAATCCTTGCACTTGCCATTTCAATTTTTGGAAATGTCACGGAGGGTTTCACCCAAAACCCTGATTCCGGGAAATTTATCTGGGCTGTTGCCAGCGCATCCTACCAGGTAGAGGGCGCCTATCAGGCAGACGGGAAAGGACTTTCCAATTGGGATATTTATACGAATCAATACCATGTTACGGAGGCCTTCACCGGAAAAAACCAGACCGGCAACATAGCTATTAACGCGTATGACAGAAAACAATATCTCAAAGATATTGCCCTGATGAAACAGTTGGGTGTGACGGCTTACCGTTTTTCCATTGCATGGACAAGATTACTACCGGAAGGTATCGGAAAGGTGAACGAACGTGGAGTAAAACATTATGATCAATTCATTGATGATCTGTTGGCCAGTGGGATTGAGCCCATGATCACCTTATATCATTGGGACCTTCCTCAAACATTGCAGGAAAGAGGCGGATGGCTGAATCCCGAATCAGTTCAATGGTTTGAAGAATACGCCCATCTTGTTTTTCAGCGCTTCGGAAAAAAAGTGAAAAAATTCATAACCTTCAATGAACCATTCATTGAGAATTTTTTAATCACACCACTCGTCAATAATATTATTCAGAAAAAAAATCCACCCTTTGCATTTACCAGTGAACAGCTGGCGGAACGGGCTACAGCAACTCATCACTTATTGCAGGCCAATGCCACTGTAATCAGGGATTTTCACCACGACAAAAGAGAGGGCATGATTGGTATTACACTGAGCCTGTCTCCTGCCATTGCGCTGAATCCGGATAATCCCGAAGACGTAAAAGCCGCCACCATCGTGGACGGTCTCCATAACCGCTGGTTTTTGGATCCATTATTCAAAGGCAAGTATCCGGATGATATATTGACGATATACCAGCAACACAACAAGGAGCTTAAACCCTCTGATGCGGACTACGCTTTGTTTGCTGCCAACAAACCCGATTTTCTTGGTATCAATTTTTATGCGCCTGCCTACGTGAGCGCCAATAACAAAATGGCTTTTGGAGTAAATATTTTTGGTGATAATCCGGATTCCGTCAAAATGTTTAACGGCCCCGTCAGACCGGAATACCTGTATAAACTACTAATCCGGTTAAAAGACGAATATAAAAATCCCTATATGATCATCACAGAAAACGGTGCGGGATTTGGCCCGAAGGATGATACGCTGGTGAATCATGTTGTGAATGATCGGTTAAGGATTGATTATGTGAAAAGGCATATAGAAGCTGCTATGCGGGCAAAAAAGGACGGTGCCAATTTACAGGGATATACGCTCTGGAGTATTTTTGATAATTTTGAATGGGTCTCCGGATATAACAGCAGGTTCGGCATCGTATATGTCAATTTTGAGACACAGGAAAGAATCCCGAAGAATAGCTTCTATGAATATCAAAAAATAATTCAATCGTACAAGAACAGGTAAATAAAAGAGCCGCGGGCTTGGAGACCCGCGGCTTTTTTATTCAATTGAGTATGTGGTTATTAAAATTCGGCCACATGCATAATTTTCTGAAGGAAATCGATCTTTTGATGTAAAACGACAATGAACAGGGACAAAAAGATTTTTTTCATGATATTGATTTTGAATTTTATAAAATCCGCCGGATGTCTGATTACAAAAAGACTCTAATTATAACGGACAAACAGGTTTTCTATTTCTCTAAAGTACACAAAAATCCGGCCAGTTGCAAGTGCTCTGGTCAGAAGAAGCGGAAGAATATAAGTGGCACAAAATCAATAATATATGTAGATGAAATAATTCAACAGCCATCCGCTAGCTGGCCCGCCTGCCCTGTAAAAGCATATCAACGGCATGGTCAAAGGACCCGGCGCGAATCACTTCACCGGCATTCACGAAGAAAATTTCATCTGCATTCTGGATCGTATTAAGACGGTGTGCAATGATTACGCGGGTAGTTTCTTTAGGCAGTTTATTCAGGATCTCTTGCAGAATCTGCTCGGTGATAGTATCAATATTGGCGGTGGCTTCGTCCAGGATCAGCAGATCAGGGTTTCGCAATACGGCACGTATAAAGGCAATCAATTGTTTCTGCCCCAGACTGATACTTTCTCCTGCTGAACCCAGGTTGGTTTGGAGTCCGTCTTCAAAGCTGGCCAGCAGTTTTTTCAGACCTGCATTTCCGATAACTTCTTCCAGCTGATCATTTGTGTATGAATTATATTGTTCATTGCCATATAAAACATTGTCGCGCACTGTGCCGGAAAAGAGAAAAGGTTCCTGCAAAATGAATCCGATCCTTTTGGTTCTCTCACCCGCTTCATAACTGCGTATATCTTTACCATTCAGCAGCACTTCACCCTTCAGTGGATCATATAGTCGCGCCAACAGGGAAGCGGTAGTTGTTTTACCGCCACCGGTCGGACCAACCAGGGCATAGGTCTTACCTTTTTCAAGTGTAAAATTGATGTGATGGAGAATTTCTTTTCCGTCGCCGTAACCAAAATGCACATTCTTAAATTCAATGAGGGCACCGGTATTTTGCTGACCGTTTGATGAAATGATCTTCAGGTCCGATTCCATATTCAGGATATGAGAAATTCTATCGGCACCTGCCATGGCAACCTGGAAGTTTGTCCAGAGTGCTGCCATTTGTCTTAATGGATTATAAAAATTGGTGGCATAAGAAAGATAGCTCACCAACAAGCCGATAGAAAAACGGTTATTCGCAATGAGGTAAATACCCACAGTCAGTACGATGAGCTGAGCCATACTGGCAAAAAAACCATAGAAAGGAATGAAGATATTATTAGCAACCCCTGCGGCCTTCGCCGCTTTATAATTCTGTTCATTGGCTTCATCAAAACGCTTCCTGAAATAATCCCGCCTGTTGAAGGCGACGATGACTTTAAAATTACCCAGGCTTTCCTGGATCTCACCGCTCAGGCCTCCGGTATGCTTCAGGCTTAACGCATTTTTTTGTTTTACCCAACGCGAAGTGACTTTAGTGAAAATAAAAATCAGCAATGCCGGCACCAGCGTGGCAATACCCAGACGGAAATTAATAGCCAGTAAAAATATGCCAGCACCCGTCATGGTAGCCAGTGCGCCGATGAACTGCATGAGCGATTGGGAAAAGAACAGGTTTATTTTATCGGTATCGTTGTTGATCCGTGAAATCAGATCGCCTGCTTTGTTCTGATTGAAAAAGCCCAATGGTAATTCCTGAAGCTTATTAAAAACTGTATTGCGGAGTTTGAACATCATCCGTTGTCCAATACCGCCCATCATCCGTGTCTGCGTGAAGCTGGCAGCAAATGCGACCAATGAAATACAAACCAATAAACCTGCATTCATTAATACACCATGATAATTCTTATGGACTATATAATTATCGATGGTACGGCCGACGATATAAGGGCTCAGCAGTGTCAGGCCGGAATTGGCCAGGATAGCAATCAGGGCAAGCAACAGATTGGCTCTTTCTTCCCGTATCATTTGCAAAAGATTTTGCAATATGACCAGGTTGGAAGATTTTTCCTTCTTCGCAGAAAGATTATTGAGGTTGTAGTTCATGCGTGCTCTGTTGTGATTGATAAATCTGAACATATTCCGGGCTGGTTGCCATCAAAACGGTATGTGTACCGTTTGCAACGATCTCACCCTCCATCAGAACGATCACCTGGTCGAATTGCTCTGCCGACGCAATCTTTTGTGTTACAGAAATCAGTGTAATACCGGGATAATTTCGTTTCACATTTTTTAATATCTTTTTTTCGGTTTGCGTATCTACCCGGGCGGTAAAATCATCCAGGAGCAGGATGCCGGGATTTATAGCCAACGCGCGGGCCAGCATAATGCGTTGTTTCTGTCCGCCGGAAAGCGAGGTACCTCTTTCTGATACGATGGTGTTGAGTTTATCCGGCAAGGTGTTAATAAAATCCTTCAATTCTGCTGTCTCAATTGCTTTTTGCAATGACTCATCCGTCACCTGGTCACTGAATGCAATATTCTCACGAATACTCATATTGAATAGTATACTGTCCTGGAATACAAAGCCAACATGACTATAAAAATTTTCTTTATTAAATTCTTCGATATTTCTCCCGTCATATTCAATTGTTCCTTCATTTGCCTTAATCAATCCGGTCAACAGGTAAAGCAGCTGTGATTTACCTGCTGCTGTGGGACCAATTACAGCCAACGTTGATCCCCTCTCTACTGAGAAGTTTATGTGTTTCAGGACGGGTTTTTGTCCGTATATAACAGAAACATCATGCACACCCACATGACCTTTCAATGCATCTTTTATAGTGCCTTCACCGGGCAAGGGCGGCATGTCCAATACGGTCTGAAGCCGCTGGTAGCTGGCCGTAGCCTGCGCGATTACGTTGCTCATGAATCCGATCAGAATAATCGGGAAGATCAGAAGCGAGAGATAACTATTAAATGCGGCAAAATCGCCAAGGGTCATCGTATCATTTATTACGAACTTACCGCCGAGTGCAAGGATTGTAGTACCCGCCAAACTGGCTGTCAATACAATTACAGGTATCAGCCAGCCAAAAAGACGCACGATACCCAGCCCCATTTTTTTTGCGTCGGTATTCGCTATTAAAAACTTTTCATACTCCGGTTGCTGGGAATTGATCACCCGGATCAGTCCTGAACCGAGAATGGATTCATTAATTACTTTATTCAGACGGTCAAGAATTTCCCGCCCTTTCAGAAAAATAGGACGGACTTTTTTGGTCACGAGGTAGAATGCAAAGCTGATAACAGGTATGATCGCTATAACGGCGAAAGCTAAACGCCAATTGATAGAGAACAGCATGAAACTGGCGCCGAATATAATGATAAGCGAAGAAGCGATTGTAACGATGGCTTGTGAAACAAAGAGCTTAACGGAATCCACATCAGCAGTCAGGTTTGTCAACAACCTGGATGGGTTGGCTTTTTCGATGACCGAATAGCTCTGCGTGGAAATCTTTGCGGCCAGCCTGGATCGGAGATCCCTCGCCACGCGTTCGGCCGTGTTTGTTTGAATAATACTCTGCAGGTAGGTGAAAATAAAAATGATGGTTGCAGCCGAAAAGAATTCCAGGAGTATCTTGTCCAATATGTAATAAGATGGATAGGAATCTATTCCGGCTGCAATGATCCTGGGGAGAATCAAATTAATACCATTGCTTAATAATGCAAAGAACATAAGCAGGAAGATCATGCCCCGATAAGGCTTCAGCAGTCTACTGATACCCGTTCCCTTTTTCTTTATTTTTTCAGGTTTATTATTCCCTACCCCCATGATGTAATGATTTGTGATGGCAGTCGGATTCCCACGTCCGATAGACGAACTTAAAGCCAATTTATTCTAATAAAACTTAAACCCTGCGTGGGTTGCGACTGCTAAATTGGCCTCAATTCATTTAAAAAAACAAAGTTTCGCCGATTTTCTACCGAAAATGAATTAGCCCGACACAGGTATTTATATCATGAATAATGCAACTTTAAAAATCAATTCTCTGCCGGCGTCTGTTAAACGCCCCCAATGCTACCCCGATGGGACCCCATTACTACCCCGGATTTCGGGGACCCAAAGGGGGATTTCGGGGACCCAAAAGGGGAGAAACCGGGGAGAAACTGATATCCGTCACAGGTTTTTCGGGATACGGTGACTACTTCTCAGGGACACCATCACTTCTTGGGTGATCTGGCGGGAGCTGGCAGTCGCTTCGCTTAAATATTGTCAATTACAATTGCTTTTATTCCGTTTATCTTTTCAGCTCATATCTTTTACTGATTAGATTTTCGACTGCCATTTCGATGTACTGGTAGTTTTCCAACTGCGTTATGTTAAGTCTCTCATCTGGCTGGTTCGCGTCGGTCAAATTAGTTCCTTTTAAAAAAATATCGAGAATATATTCTGATTTTTTACCATTGCTGTCTTCAACCACCTCTGCCCTGCTGATATCTTTCCAATCGACAAATCCGAGTTTTCTGGTCCAAAGCCCTTTTTTTGCCAGTTTTAACTGTGGGCCGTAATTAAGAAATCCCGTTAAGCCCCGATAGCTTAAGAACAGTCCCGTGGCCATGGTACCCATGGGTATCAAAATTGATTTTTCCAAATCAAGTGCAAGGAAGATCCCGAGGCCAACAGCCGTGACTCCGAGCAATACCTGGCTGGTCATCTTTTTCCTGGAAATGAAATATTCCTCTTCATAATGTGCTGGTTCATCTCGGTTTGCTATGTTTCCGGGAACAAAATGTTTTGTCTGAAGGAATGCTCCGTCCGGCATTTTCACCCAGTTTCGTTTATTTAGACCCATAAAAAGAAAGAAAATGGTGAAGGATACGAAATAGCCGTAATAACTGTCTGTCTGACTGACAAAGTGTTTTGCAGCTGCGCAATAGACCATCCCACAAATAAGGAGTGCACCCAGTAAGGGAAATATATAGACAGCCGTATAATATTTTTTCTGTCTGATCGATTTATCTGATCCTTCGTTCGAATAATTCATGTTGATTCATATCCTCGCCGAATCTAAATATTTTACACTAATAAAGATCAGAATCAGGCTATTAAGGTCTATAATTTACCCGGATAAGGGACGGCTAAAGTCTTTGTCTCGAAACGGGTATTGCGTATCTATTTTTTAACCCTGTCTGAAGAAAACGCCCTGATCAATTCATATTGATATTCCAGGCCGTCGTAAAAATCTTTTGTACGGATTCGTTCATCCTTTCCATGCATCCTGAAATCATCCACATCCAGGAATACACCTGAAACACCATAGGTTGGCATACCTGCAGCACGCAAATATTTTCCATCTGAAGCACCGACACCCAACACGGGTAAAACCGGAATCCCGGTCCATAATTTATGGGTGACCTCTTCAACTGTCTGTCTGATTTCCTTTGTAAGCGGGGAAGCCGAACCATTTATTAAGGGAATTGTGACAGTAACAAGGATCTGCGAATCGGCCAATATTTCTTTGATTTTTTTTACCACGGTTTCCTGGGTAGTTCCCGGCAATAGCCGGCAGTTAATGGTGGCTTTTGCAGATTGCGGTAATGCATTGATAGCATGACCGGCATCCACCATCGTAGCAACACAGGTGGTGCGCATCATAGCATTGTAATAAGGTAGTTTCGCCAATCGGTGTACAGACATGCTGTCCGGGAAATTTCCGGCGACCGATTTCATGTCTTCCGCCAGGATACCACTTTCGAATGATGCCATCGTCGTAAAATATGATTTCGTTGTTTCCGAAAATTGCACGGGAAAATTGTACGCTTCCATGTGAACCAATCCGTTGGCAAGCCGATAAATCGCGTTGTCTTCAGCTGGTTGAGAACTATGTCCACCGGGGCTTTTCGTCTCAAGCGTCATATAAAAAATTCCCTTTTCACTGATCTGAACCGGTCGGATAATCCGTTTGCCATTTTTCCTTTGCGGTTCGCCCGCGTCTACATTAATGCAAAATCCAGCATCAATCAAAGGACGTTGGTTGCTCACCAACCACTCTGCACCATCGTATTCACCTCCGCTTTCTTCCCCGGCTGTCAATGCCAGAATCAGGTCCCTGTCCGGCAGGTATCCTTCCCGCTTCATCCGTATAAAATTGGTTACAAGGATAGCGACACCGCTTTTTACATCCAGGCTTCCCCTCCCATAAAAATATCCATCCTTTTCCGTCAATACAAAGGGGTCAAAGGACCAGTCTTCCTTTCGTGCTTCCACTACGTCGAGATGGGCCAAAAATAAAATAGGCGGCATTTTCCCGGATCCATGCAACCGGGCTACCAGGTTCTTGTTACGCGAAGCGGGTCCGATCACTATCACGTCTTTTTCGTCGAAGCCTGTCTCTTTTAACCGTTTTGCAATTGCTTCAGCGGCAACTGTAGTATTGCCTGTTGAATGTGTGGTGTTTATTTCGATCAGTTCTTTGAAAATACTTCGGGCCAGAACGGCTTCGGGAGAGAGTTTTGAATCTTGTGCCAAAATCTCGTGGGAGAGGAAAAATAAAATGCAAAATAAAACTGCTTGCTTCTGATGAAATTTTATAGGCATTTGATGTTTAAAAGTTTTGGTTACCACGACCGGATATGCCCTTTTTATAACTAATTTAGATCTTTTAAAGCAGGGATCCATATGCAACTCACCGCCAAACTTGTGCAACTGTTACCATTACAGTCCGGAACAGGAAAGAATGGTCAATGGAAAAAACAGGATATTATTGTGGAAACTGAAGCAACTTACCCAAAGAAAGTTTGCGTTTCAATATGGGGAGATAAAATTGATGCTTCGAGCCTGCAACCCGGTAATCTGCTAAAAATTGATTTTGATGTGGAAAGCAGGGAGTTTAATGGCCGCTGGTACACGGATGTGAAAGCATGGAAAATAGAAGTGGCGGGCAGTACTTCCCAGACGGTCACTGAAAAAACTACCGGCAATCTGGGTCCGGAAAATACAAACAACGACGATGACCTGCCATTTTAACAAGGCATTATTTATTGTCAGCAACGACCCGGCTGGTTCGGATCGCGTCATTTAATTATAGAACTATACATTCAAAAAAAAGACCCCCGGATTAAACTTCCGGGGGTCGCAATATTGAAAACTGGTCATTTTTCCTCCGCCATCATCTTGTCGAAATTACCATAAAGGCTTTCAAAATCAATTTTACCTGCTTTGTTAAAGCTGTCGAACTGAACAAAATCCACTTTGATCGTTTCTCCTGATTTTTTTGATTTGCCGTACCAGGTATACCAGGACTGCACAATTTTGGCGTCCTGGTCCTTGTATGCCAGGTAATCCGGATAACCAACTACTTTTAAACGGATACTATCAAAAAAATTAAAATCAGCCGACCACATTTTTATCGCTTCTGCAATGGGCATTGGTTTCGGCATTCCGACAACCCAGAATTTGGCAGTGTCCGAAAAAATCGCCGTGTTGGTGGCGATGTCCCGGTCAAGGTAAGCCTTTACCGATTTCTTTACCACTTCGATGTACGGGTGTTTGATATAAATATCTCCATTTCTTTCTTCCTGGGAAAAA
This sequence comes from uncultured Bacteroidota bacterium, assembly GCA_963741345.1. Classification (GTDB taxonomy): domain Bacteria; phylum Bacteroidota; class Bacteroidia; order Chitinophagales; family Chitinophagaceae; genus Puia. Next base: position 384,530 of record CAVUHS010000006.1, on the reverse strand, counting down.
CCCGCAAAGGCCATCAGGAAGAGGCTGGCGGTTAAAATAATTCGTCTCATGTGTTTGTTTTTAGGTTAAGTACTAAAGGTAAGTGAATCCCTCCCTGCCAAAAAAATATTCCTTCCGCCTGCACTGGGCTTCAGCCGTTCATCCAAAATAAATTAACTCAGGTAAAGATTTATTTGGGAAATAAGTTTACTCGAGTTAAGTTTGTACCCAATCAAAAACAAACTAAATGAAAAAGTCAATGGCGGCATTGCTATTCATTACATGGATAACCGCCGCAAACAATCAAGCTTTGGCGCAGCAGGCGCCCCGGTCCAATGCAGGAAAATCATCCTGGCTGAAGGGCTATTCGATAGAAATTGACCCGATGGCTTTCTGTATGAAGGGCTATTCGGTTGCACTCGGTTATAGTTTTGGAAGAAGGTGGGTTTCTACCTGGCCTTGCAAGTGGACGCAGAAAAAACAAAATTCACCCGGGATGAGTTGCCGGGGGAAGCCTTTGTAAAACAGGTAGGAATTACTCCCAATATCGGCTGGCGCTGGATGCCCTTCAAGGGAAACGGATTCTTTTTAATGCCGGCAGTAGGACTAGGTATTACGATATGGTCGGACGGAAACGCAATTATAGGCAAAACATCTTTAAACAGACAACCCGGCAGCCTGACTCCCATCGGCACCATCCACCTGGGCTATGAATTTTAGCTCCATTTAATTTTGCAGATTATGAAAACAGAACTTTCAAGAAGAGAACTCAAATCCGCCGGTATTAAACTGGACATACTCAATAGCACGGTGGATCTGATTGGGGAGAATTCCTTCAGGAATTTATTTGTAGATGAAATCTGTGCGAAAGCGGGTATTTCAAAAGTTACCTTTTTCAAATACTTCAGGCAGAAAGAAGATATTCTGGTTTACTTCATGCAGATATGGTGTTTCAAACTGATTGTAAATTTTAATCCTAAGAAATACCAGGGGCTACATGCAGTACGCCATATCTTCAGCCTTATCAACAAGGATGTAGAAGAACATTTTAATCTGATGCTTGCGCTGATCAGTTATATCACTTCCATCAATGAACCGCCCCCGCGTCATATAATTTCGCTGGCGGAACGATCACTCCTTTTTCCCGAAGCAAAAAACCTTGAGCAAATAGAAATTCTCACTATACAACAGGTGTTTGAGAAGCATTTACTGGAGGCTATTGTTTTGAAAGAGATAAACCGGAAAACAGATGTCAAGGGAGTTGTACAGCTAATAACCAGCCTGTTCTATGGAACCGCCCTGGTGGCACATATCAATGGCGTAAAGAATAAAACCAATCTCTATGATTTTCATATCGACTCAATTTTAAAAGGACTGAAATGAAAAATCATACCGAGCTGAGTACATTGCTTCACAATTTGGTTTCCACCGGAAAAACACCCGGACTCCAATACCTGGTAGTTAAGGATGATAATATCATCTATTCACAAAATGCGGGTCTGGCAGAATTTGAAATGAACAAGGCATTGACAGAATATTCCTTTTTCAACGCATGCTCTGTTACGAAAACCCTTACTTCACTGGCCATTATGCAACTGGCAGAAGCAGGAAAAATAAATCTCAATGATTTTATATCTCAGTATCTGGATGATCTTCCCTTTCATCAGGAAATAAAAATATCACAGCTGCTTTCCCACACATCAGGCCTGCCCAATCCTATCCCCCTGCGTTGGGCACACCTGCAGGAGGAAGAGCCGGCTTTTGATTACCACGGGTTTGTAAGATCTGTATTAAAAAAGCACGCAAGGCTGAAATATGCGCCCGGAGAAAAATTTTCCTACAGCAACTTAAATTACCTGCCCCTGGGTCAGCTTATTGAAAAAGTTTCCGGCCTGCCATACAGGGATTATATCAGGCAAAATATCCTTAATAAAATTGACCTGGATGGTCACACAATGGATTTCCTGGTACACGACGATGCCTGTTATGCCCGGGGATATCAGAAAAGATTCACGGCAATCAATATGATACTCGGCTTTTTTATTGACAAGAAAAAATTCACGACCCATTCATCTGATTCTGCCTGGATTAAGTTTAATAAATATTACGTGAGCGGAAGATCATACGGCGGATTGATTGCCAATGCCTATACGCTTACAAAATTTCTCCGCGAACTCTTCAGGTCCGGTTCGATATTACTTTCAGATGAATGGAAGAAAATATTATTCGAAAAGCAAAGACTTTGCAATGGTAAAGAAGTGGAAATGACCCTGGGCTGGTTCACCGGCAGATTAAACGGTGTTGATTACTTTGCACATGCCGGTGCGGGCGGCGGATATTATTGTGAAATGAGAATGTATCCGGCACAAAAAATGGCTACGGCTATCATGTTTAACCGGTCAGGAATGGGGGATGAAAGATTCCTTGATAAACCGGATCTTTATTTCCTGTCTAATTAATTTAATTTTATTGCAACATATCAATTGATGGCCAGTCTAATCTTCATTGAATAATATCCCGGAAAATAATGCCTCAGACAAAAACCTGGTTAACCAGGTATTGCGAGGGGATACCCGGGTATTTGGAACCATCGTAAAAAATACTGAAAACCTGGTGGCTCAAATAGTATGCAGGATGATCCCCGTGCCTGAGGACCGGAAGGATATCGCGCAGGATATCTATTTAAAGGCTTTTCACAATCTTCCCGGGTTTAAATTCCAGTCCCGGTTGTCAACCTGGATTGCCCAAATCAGCTACAATACATGTCTGTCCTGGATTGAGAAAAAGAAATACACACTTCCGGGCAACCTGCATGAAGAAGAGCATTATTCCTCATTATTTAATCATTCGTCATTTAGCAATGAATCCGAATCGCGGATATTCGAGAAAGAACTTTCTGGAATTCTCAGGAAGGAAATAGGAGATCTGCCAACAATATTTCAGACCCTTATCATCTTGTTTCACCAGGAATCCATGAGCTATGAAGAACTTTCCCATGTCACCGGCCTGCCTCCGGGTACCGTAAAGAGCTACCTGTTCAGGGCACGAAAAATGTTGAAAGAAAATCTATTGTCAAAATATAAAAAAGAGGCATTATGAATAACAGTCACCCGGCTGAAATGGATATCCAGCAATACACGCTGGACAAAACCACCTGCACTACGACGGTAATCAGCCATATAGAATTCTGCCCTTTTTGCCGGAAGCAGGTCAGTCTCTACAAAATGGTCTTTTCGGGAATTGAAGATCAAGACAAACCTGTCTTTGATTTTGACGTCCAGACGATGTTGTTAAAAAAGTTGACCCCCTCCAGACCAAGGCAGAGTGCCGCGGATCGTTTCGTTGCTGGCTTTTTGATCTTCTTTATATTCTCCTGTATCGGCATACCGTTGTATCTGTTCAGGATTTACCTGCTAAATATGTTCTCCGGTATATCTCCATTCTTTATTTATTCTATTGTCGCCAGTGCCGCAATTTTCATTGTAACCAAGACACTCGAATCGTATCGTAAATACCGTAGACAATTAAGTTTTTTGAATTTTAATTAGTTTTTTCTGGAACATTTATTAAACTGACCAGTCAAATGTTTTGCATCCCTTCAAATAATAAAAATGAAAAAAATTATCAGCACTTCTGCCATCTTATGTTTCGCTTTTGCCGCCCGCGCGCAGGAAAATTTCGATCCGCTGAAGGACAGACAATTGTATTTCGACGTACTGAACATTTGTGGCGTGTTAGCGGCTGTATACCTAATCTCATCCTTTATCCTGCAACTTATCAGAAATCATTACAGCTTCAGAATTAAAAACAGGATTCTTGATAAAGGAACCGAAGAAAACATTGTACGGCAATTATTGCAGCCCGATAAAAAAGAAAATAAAAATTACATCCTGCAATGGTTCTGCATGCTTGCGGCCATCGGGGCCGGGTTCTTTTTGGTTAACCTGATCCGACCATTTGGTCTCCACTCTCTCGCTATCATGGCATTTAGCATTGCGGCCGGTTTTGGGGCCTATTATTATTTTGCAAGACAGTCGGAGGCATAGAATAAGAGTGTGGGAGTATGGAAGTGGTATTAATAGTGGGGCGGGTTTAATTATTCAATTCTTTTCAATGAAGCTTATTTTTTTTCTGATTGCTTTTTCGCTGGTGAGTATCCGGGTATATTTTTCCTGGTCGGGAAAGGATAAGGAGAAAAGAGGAGAAAGCCAGAGTAATATGGTTATCCGTTCTGACAATTTTTATGAGGAAATAAAATATTCCGGCAAATTCCAGCTTACTGATGATGAATCCGCTTTTAAATCCATTTCTCCGGGAGGTTATTTTAAATTTCGCAAAAACGAAATCCTGATCAGGGCAGAAAGCAATCTACAGGGGACAATTGAATACAGGGTGAACGAGGGTAGCAAGAATGTCCCTATGGACGAGAAAGGTAAAAAACTCCTGGCGGAAGCCATCCGCGAAATGGTTGCCTGGGGATTTGATGCAGAAGCCCGAATGGAACGTGTTTATAGCAAAGGGGGTGTACAGGCTTTGCTCAATGAAGTGGATAGTATGAAATCGGATCCCATCAGGTTGTTATATATAAATCGCCTGTTTGCCATCGATTCACTATTGCCTGAATACCTTGCCCGTGTGATCGCCAAAGCTGGTTCTCTCGGATCCGATCCCGATAAAGTAAATTTCTTAAGAAGAATTTCCAATGAACAAATGAGAGATCCACTTATTGATTCGGCTTATTTTGAAGTTGTAATGAAAATCGGCTCTGATTTGGAAAAAGCCAATGCCCTTCAAAATTTAGTCGCCAAAGATTCACTGTCTGCGGACAATACAGAAAGAGTAATACGTCTGGCCAGCCAGTTTGGTTCTGATATAGATAAAGCCGGTCTTTTTGAAAAGATGATTGAAAAAGGTCTGATCAAGGGTCCTTTGTTCGACACCCTTCTGAACTACACTTCCGATTTGAGTTCCGATATGGATAAATTGAATTTATACGACAAACTCGTACATGAAAATGGGATTTCAGAAATACAATGGGCGCACTTTATAAATAAAGCCTCAGAACTAAGTTCTGATATGGACAAGACCAACCTGCTGGTCGCGATTGCCCGAAGAATGCCGGAAACAGAAACTTTGAAAGAAAACTACCGGAAAACCGCCGCAACGATTGGTAACGACTCAGACTATGGACGGGCTATGCGGGCACTCCATTGAGACCAGAGCATGAAGTACGCGCTGAACATGTTGAATTTCAACAGATTATTAAAATGCTAGCCTGGTTACAAGATGCTCCTTTGCGGTTACTAATATCAGTAATCCCGAGATTCAAAAACCCTCAATCCGTATTATTATGAATACAAATGCAAGTCATCCTGATATAACGGGAGGCAAAAAAAACAAATCTTCCAAAACCCTCTTATTAAAACTGGCCTTTCCGGTTGCTTTTCAGGTGATAGCCGGGCTCATCATACTGTTTGAGCTTTTTGCCTTGTATCATTATATGACTCTGAGTCCGAAAAAAATCTTCCGGGAAAATTATCAGCCATATGAATTGCATGTAATGAGAGGCTTTTCAGAAAATACTCCCTTGAAGGAAGCCTATAAAAAAGGACATATGGATTCGGTGATCTGGGATTTCAATTCCCTGAATTCACCTCAACCGGAAGAATATTTACTGGCCGGCATTGCTTTCCTTGAAAGCAGACAGCCAACAAAAGCGATTGAGATGTTTAAAATTATGATTCAAAAAAATGCACAATCAAAAACCGATTATTTTGAAGATGATGCTGAGTATTATCTGGCCATGAGCTATCTGAACAACCAGCAACCTGATATGGCAATGCCAATTTTTGAAAAAATTTACGCCAATTCAGACAATCCATATAACAGCAATGTAAGCGACTGGTTCCTGATGAATGTGAAAACGGCCATTGCTAAAAAATAAATATTAAACCCAGGAATTAAATGAATCCACGCAGGCCGTGGATTCATTTCGCTGTGCGATCAGTCTATCCCGAAAGCAAAAATTGTATATGACATATTCCTGCCGTTGGAAGATGCATTCACTAACATCATATTCAGGAAACCATATTCCCCCGGTACCAGCCGTGAAGCAGGTGACAGAATGAAATCATCGGATTGTTTTAGAACATTGAAATTGATTTCATTGGCGTTTCCCGAATTCTTCTTATTAGACTTGCCACCCGGACTGCTGATGATCGCTACCCGACTTCCCTTTTTTGAATCAAATTTATACAACCTGATCATCATGGAAGGATCCATCATCGTCATAGCAAACTTTACAGTAAAATGAAGCGAATCTCCTGCTTTTATTCTAATTGTCGATTTCTCTCCATCCATGATAAAATATCCCTCACTTCCTTTTGATTCCATCCTGGCTGTATTCTGTTCCAGGCTGGTCAGAGAATCGGCCGTGAAATAATAAATATGGTTTAAATACATCTGGCTGGAAGAAAGATGAGTTTGGCCATCACAGTGGTAAAAAAAACCAAAAAGTATTAGCCCGATGACAAGAGGTTTCATAAAAATATTTTATAGTTCTATCCTTGTATCAGATGCCCAATCTAAGAAAATCACATAGGGATGCCAATAGAACAAAAGTTAGGCGTATCTGGAGCCTGGAGGTTTGCCAATCAAATGGAGAGCCTGAAACACTAATTCTTTAAATAGCTGGACCACAACAGATTCAGAATCTTGTACTGATACAGGTCATAGTAAAATGGCCCAAATTCAAATATATTTGAATCCGTTTAAGATTAGTGACAGATCATGGTTACAAAACCATTATTACAATTTACCAATTATTGACGCGGAGATGGAATCCAGGAAACTGTTTACAGATTCAAGTTTAATTCAGGCTTTATGTTCTGAGGCAAATCCGGATGAAGCCATCAGGCATTTATACCGGACACAATATCAGATGACAGAAGCTTTTATTAGACAAAACAGCGGTACGACTGAAGATGCCGAAGATATTTTCCAGGAGGTGGTGCTGATTTTCATAGAAATTCTGAGAAATAATAAATTCAGAGGAGAGAGCAGTGTGAGCACTTTTTTATATGCACTTACACGCAATACCTGGTTGAACGAACTGAAGAAAAGGGGTAAATCAAAGTTACGGGATGAAATATTTGAAAAAAGTAAAGACAAGGAGATGATGGATGTAAGTCACTTTATTGTGAACCGTGAAACAAAATCACAGCTTATGCAACTCGTAGAACAGCTGGGTGAGAATTGTAAAAAAATACTGGTGGCTTTCTATTTTGACAACCTGGCAATGAAAGAAATATTGCAAAGGCTTGACTATGAAAATGAACAGGTGGTAAGAAATAAAAAATATAAATGCCTTAAACAACTTGAGCAAATAATCGCCAAGAAGCCCGGACTCGCAAAAACCTTCAAATCATCACTATTTTATGAATGAAAATTCTACAAATACTGAACTGTTGATTCAATACCTGGATGGCGAACTACGTGGAACAGAATTGGAAGCAATTGAAAAAAAGCTTGCCGAAAGTGAGGCCCTCAGAGACGAACTCGAAAATCTGGCCCTGGCAAAGCAGGCCGTTATGAGCTATGGTTTAAAAGAAAAAATTAGTTTCATTCATTCCGAAATGATGCCGGGACTGAAAGGAAAATCTCTGAAGGAACCCAGCATCAGGAAAATGATATTTCAGTACGCTATCCGTGTTGCTGCCGTACTTTTTGTGCTGATCGGCATGTCTGCAGCTTATCAGTATTTAACCGTTACCCCAGATAAATTATTTACTGAAAGTTTTCATTCTTTTGAGTTGCATGAAACCAGAGGTGGTACAGGTACTAACCTGGAAGACGCATACAAGAAAGATAATATGGATGCGGTGATTCAGGAATTCAGCCAGATAAAAACTCCCCGGCCGGAAGACTATTTTTTAGCAGGCAATGCATACCTCGCATTACATCAGCCTTCAAAAGCGATAGAAGCTTTTATTTCCCTGCAACAAGCGAATCAATCCGGAAATACACATGCCTTTGAAGAAGACGCCGAATTTTATCTGGCGCTCAGCTATCTCGCAAATGAACAGCCTGACCGTGCTTACCCGATATTTGAAAAAATTCATGCTGACGCCGCTCACCCCTATAATAAAGAAGTCAGCGCCTGGTTTTTACGTAAAGTAAACAGACTCAGGAGCGGTAAAATTTAATTTCCCTTTTTCCCCTCCCCCGGTTACATTCCGAAACATAGGATTGACCCATTTATGACACCTCTGGTTCAAGGGGATTAATAACAACTTTTAACAGGTAAAACCACGATTTATGAAAACAAGTCAAATCAGCGGAATGAGATCCGGATTAATTTTATTTTCCATATGCATATTTAGCCTTGCATGTCAAAAAAGCGGCAATTCCGGATATGGATCAAACGGTACAAAAGGGACATCATCGGTAAACATATTTCTGACCGACGATCCCTCACTGGTATTCGACCAGGTATTTCTGGATATCACCAAAGTGGAAATAAAAGCAGAAGACGATTCTGAATTGCGTCACGAAAGTGAACATGAGGGTGAAGTGGATGACAACGATCATCACGGGGAACTATCGGGGGGCTGGATGGCAGTACCGATTCATCCCGGTGTATATGATATCCTGCAATTCCGGAATGGATTAGATACACTATTTGGAACGGCCACATTCGATGCAGCCAGGGCTTTAAGAAAAGTCAGGATTACCCTGGGGACCAACAGCCATGTTATGATCAATGGAGCAAGTTTCCCACTAACCACCAACAGTAACGACAATATCATCGTGCTTAAACTGGATGAATCTGTAGTAGCAATAAACTCAGGCGGACTGACCAATTTTTGGATAGATTTTGATGCAGGTCGTTCTATCCGGCTGCACGGAAATAATTTTGAATTGAAGCCCAGTTGTAAAGTTTTCAGCAAAGAAAAATCAGGTGGTATAGAAGGTATCGTCCTTCCGGGTAATGCACAGGCCGTCGTAATGGCTGTTAATGGGACTGATACTGCCACTGCCAAACCGGAGGATTCAGGTGAATTCAAATTCATCGGCCTTAAACCTGGAACATATTCATTAATCTATCATGCAACCGCCGGAAATTATGTTGATGCTACTGCAAATAATGTTGTCGTCAGCGGAACCGAAGACGTGCATGTACCTACTGTGACCCTTCATCTATAATCACAGTTAATTTTACCAGCCGGGCATATTCTTGTGCCCGGCTAGTTTTTTCCAGACAACGAAAAGAAAGAGAGCGGACAATACAATCGCTTCGATGAATAGTAATAACAAGTTCGTTCCCGGACCCAGAACCGGGTGATAGTCGCCTATTAGTATCAAGTTCGCCCAGTAGGCGGGGTTTTTATATCTCTCTTCCACTTCTTTCGTATCCAGGTAATCAATTTTAGATTTTTGCAGCGCTTCGTCGATTGCCAATCCTTTTTGCAAATAATGGTGTAGCCGCTTACAAATAAATGAAGTGGAAATTTCATCCGCCTTCCACAATGAAGTGACCACACTCTTACAACCCGCATAAGAAAAAGCTCTGGATAAACTCATAATCCCTTCACCATTTACAAGAAGACCGTTTCCGGTTTCACAGGCGCTTAAAATAACAAGTCGGGAAGCTTTCAAATCCAGCGTATAAATTTCCTGTTCGTACAAACGATGTACAGTATCCAAATCCCTTTTTAACCCGTAAAATTCAATATAAGTACCCAACAAATTGGTGTCATTTGCAACGGCATGGGTGGCGAGATGAATAACAGGAAACTGTCCGGATAATGATACGAACTGCTGTTTCGTAGCCTCCGGTCCAGATAATTTTTTGCCAGGCAGCATTTCTATTTCCGATACAGAGGAAGGCAGTGAAGGCAAAATAGATTGATCGTTGTCTGTTCCGGAAAAGGGTGCCATAGCCAATACCTGATATTTAATTCTTTTTATTCCCTTCTTTTCACTCAAAATGTCGGCATTATAGTTATAGGAAATGGCATATTTCTTTACTAACAGAAAGCCGTCTGCAGGATTCACCAACATTTCAAAAGGCACATATCCAATTTCATTGAAAGGAATAATTATCAGTCGATTTTTATTTTTTATATTCTCAAATACAGGAGCTATGAGTTCCCGGAATAGCGCTTCACCCTTTTCCCGCAGATATTTCCGGCCCGCCGCCGAAGGAGACTGCAGCTCCTTTCTCAATGCAACGATAGACGAGAACAAGTTTTCATGAAGAGGAATGGCGGATAGGCCAATTTCTTCCCGGGTAACAAAAAAGCATATCAGCTCTGCTGAGGTATAGTAGTAGGAAAGAATTGCTTCATCATTTCCCTTTAGCAGGTCCTTCGCCCTATCCATGCTGACCGGGGAACTGCTGAATTTCAGTTCATGATAAATTACGTTCTCTTCCAGCCTGTCCTGCACGGCTGCCAGTGAAATTTCATTTTCATGAATTTTAGTCTGCAGATCGGATAGTTGGGTGCTGTCCTTAACCAGCGCAGACTGAACATTTAGCCTGGCCAGGATCGTTCTGTATTTTTTTTCCGCCGAAACCAATTCAGACGGCAGTTCCGGGATTGAAGACAATTCCAGGTTCTTAAGTCCGGCCTGCAGAACTGTTGCTTTATTGCTCTCCACAAAACCAAAAGCCATATTAATAAATTGCTTATCGCCTGTTTTATTGTATAACCGGACTGCCCCACTGACTGCCCGTTGTGTGGCAGGATTTACTTTTGTCTTGAGAAATAACCTGGCATCATCAGAGAAATAGGTTTTTTCAATATGTTTTGACAATGAGAGTGCAGACCCGTATGTGTTCACTGATTGAAGGAGATATTGAGTATTGGACCGGGCACTATCCATGGCTTCAAAAGTCGCAGCCTTTGCCACCAATGCATCAAAAAGGAATAAAAAATTCTGAAGCCCGGAGAATGAAGATGGGTTTTTGGCAATCGCTGTATCAGTAAATCCCGGATCCAGAGATATGATGGCAGACTGATAATCCCGAAGCGCCTCCAGGGTCTTTCCGGCGGCAACCTTGAGGTCGCCGGAATATTTCATGATAATGCCATATGTGACCAGTGGCACAATATTTTTTCTGTCCTGATATACATTTTTGGCCCTATTCAGGTAAATCGAGGCGGAATCGAACTGTTGATTCCGGATAAATATTTTTGTCAGGCTGATGTATTTTTCAAAATCCATATTTCGGATTTTTCTCAGATACTTCAATGCATATGAATAATTTTTCGTTTCATAATATGTATTGCCCGTATTGTATAATAACTCGTCGGCCGGATTTTCATATTTCAGCAATTCATTGAAAATACCAAGCGCTTCATTATACCTTCCCAACTTCATAAGAGCCGTGGCAATATTATTTTTATAGTTAATGATAAAAAAAATATTGGACGGCTTTTTTGCTTCTACAAGAGAAAGGGCTTTTTCGAAATAGCTGATACTTTTGTTGTAATCGCCCGTCTCATAATATAGAGCTCCGAATTTATTAAAAAGTCTTTCCGATTCATTTAGGTCACCATATTTGGTATTTACGACTTCAGCTTTCTTATAATAGTAAACTGCACTATCGAGATTGTTTAAGTTATAATGAATACTACCCGTATAGATATAGGGCTTGAATAACAATGAATCCGGCAGGTTAATATTTTTGCCTGCTAAGGAAATGGCCAATTGAAAATATCCCAGTGCCTGGTACGATTGATTGCCGGACATTTCCAGAATTCCACTTTTCAGGTAGCAGTCTATCAAAGTATCATTCAGTCTGTTTTCTTTAGTTAAAATGGCTGCCGCCTTCAGGTATGCTCCCAGGGCCTCGCTGTCCGTTTTGGCAGTCGGGTTTGCCGAATTGAATAATTTTTCAGCATACTTGTAAACCTGATTGTAATTCTGTGCGCGATATTTATCCTGGCTATATGGAGATGAATTGATCAGAAGGAAAATAAAAATCAGCAGGGCAGGACGATACTTCCGGGATGGTTGAATTCTACCCATGAAGTAAATTACAAAATCGTTCCGAGACTTGAAATGAGTTTACCTGCCCAGAATAAAAATGCAGGGGGGGCGAGGTTGGGGAAGAGATTTTGTCAATAGCCCGGTCTGATCTGTACTGTTTACGGCAATTAAATTTTGGAAAGGCACCATTTTCGGTTTGAAGCCGAATATGGCACCTTCTCTGGAGGAGATGATATCGTAAACTTCCGGTGTAACATCATTGATAGAATTGAAATAGTAAAGTTTAACACGAATTGTATTGAGTGTCTCGCCGCTTTTATCATTAATACGATAGTTCAAATCAAATTCATGCCGGTCGTTATTGGTTGGCGTGGAACCAAAAACTCCATTGCGCACTGTCTGGGCCAGATTGATGGACCCCAATGACGTATTCACATTACATCCTGCGCTATTACAACCCGCTCCGTCATCGAAGATGGTGCCGTTATTTACTCCTGGAATGACATTCCCCTGGCTGGCATTATAAATCGGTTTCAAGATAGAGTCCGCTGTGTTCAGTCTGTAAAACCCATCCAGAAAATTTATCCCCGAAATGACGAGTGTAGTATATAATGTATCTGTAGAACCGTCTGGAAGAAAAGAGATCCGATAACGGAGACCCGTTTCACTTTTAGTGACATTAATTTCTCCGGTCTTGGTATCAATGACGATGCCGTCCGGAAAGCCGCTGAATGCTCCCGGTTTGGTTTCTATGGGCCTAATCAGATAGTCCGAAGATTGGCTATTGATGTAAAACACTGAGTCTCCATAAGTTAAGCTAAAACTGGGTGGAGGAACAGTATTTCCCGGACCACTGCTATTATCTTTTTTACAGGAGAAAAGCAGGCTCAGGAGACCTAAAACGACAAATGAAATCCGGTAGCAGTTCTTCATACCTGGCTATTACTATATAGTACGTACAAACCGTCATTTTGTAACCTCAATTCAATAAAAAACACAAGATAAATAATAAATTTTCAGCCTTGTAACTTGCTGAATGTTAGTGATCACAGAATAGCAAGGGTAGCCGGATCAGATTCCATCTATTTTTCTTTGAATAGCCAGTCTTCCTGTTTCAGTTCTTGTCATTATCAGGGCCCGCCGAAAATTTTGGATTGCCTTCTCCCGGTCAACATCCGTATAAAGCTCCCCCATCAGCATAAAATAGAATTGGTTATCAGTCAGGTTCAGTTTCATGGCTTCAGTAATTGCCTGGACCTTCCCTTTTACTTTTGAAAGCGCATATAGTCTGTTCAGAGCTGCTATGGGAGAATCATCTGTTTGCAGAAGAAGGTCATATAGATGTAAAACGGCTTCCCATTTTTCCGTAGTATCTGCTTTTTGTGTGCTCCAATAGGCAATCGCTGCCTCCAGGTGATATTTAGATATTGTGTTTCCGGTTGAAGAAATTTTCAGAAAATAGCCGCCCCGGCTGATTAGTTCTGTATTCCACAAATCTATATCCTGTTCTTCATATAAAACGGGTTGGCCTCTTTTGTCAATCCTTGCTTCAAACCTTGAAGCCTGAAAGCACATTAAAGCAAGTAAAGCATTTACAGTCGGTTTGTTGGTCGTTTGATTTTCCACAAGCATATTACAAAGCCGCATAGCTTCAAGACAAAGATCTTTCCTGATCGTGCTGTTCTGGCTGGTTGAAAAATAACCTTCATTAAACAGCAGATAAATAGTAGTCAGCACTGTTTCCAGCCTTTCCTCTATTTGGGAAAGATCCGGCATTTCAATTTTTATTTTTTCCGAACGTAGTTTCTCCCGGGCGCGGAATAGTCTTTTGTTGATCGTTTCCCTGTTCGTGAGAAAAGCATCTGCTATTTCTTCAATACCAAACCCACAAAGGATTCTAAGTGAAAGGCCGATTTGAGCTTCGGCAGGAATCAAAGGATTACAAATCGCAAACATCATTTGCAACTGGCTATCGTTGATGTTTTGGGGAGAAAGATCTATTTCCTGGAAGTATTTATCGGCCAGTTCATTTTTTATTTCAGGAACTATCTTTTTTTCAAATACGGTGTTCCTTTGGAGGTGGTTTTTTGCTTTATTCCGGGCAACAAAATAAAGCCATGCAACTGGATTTTCCGGTAATCCTTTTATTCCCCATGTTTGTGCCGCTGTTAAAAATGTATCACTGGCTATGTCTTCAGCAATTTCTATCTGATCAAAGCCAAATCGCTTACAGAGTACAGAAACGATTTTCCTGTACTCCGTCCGGAACAAATGTGGTATTAATTCCTGTTGGCCCATGACTTTAATGAACTCCTTCTCCTCTCGCAATCTTTCTGACCTCCACGGTATTTCCTTCACCCTGTAAAACGGGACATCCTTTTGCAAATTCCACCGCTTCCTCTACAGAATCAGCTTTTAGAATGATATAGCCACCAATAGTTTCTTTTATTTCACCGAAAGGTCCATTTGTGACAACCCCCTTATGTCCTACTACTCTGGCATCCTGAAAGGGCAGGCCATTACCTCCAACAAATTTTTTTTTAGCGGTAATACCACCAATCCAATCCATCGTTTGTTTCATCCAGATCTGGATCTGTTCAGGAGAAGCAATTTGATTACCGTCCTGGTGTCTGAAAATTAAAATGAATTCGTCCATACTAATAATTTTTTATCATTAAAATATCCTTCCTCCCAAAATCAATTAATAAAAAGAAGATGCCAATCGTTCCTGCTATGATTGCGAGTAATAGCAGCGGTATAAATATCAGTAATAGATTGATCAGTCTGACTGCTTTTTCCATCGCCTTTTTGATTTTATGCCGGTTGGAATATCATTGTTATAACAAATTGGATTAAAGAATTTGGACATCTGCTCTTCTGTTTTTAAACATATATAATATCGGATAGTTTTTACAGTGAATACGAACACAGCATTCGCAAAATTCCAATTAAGTTATTGGTTATCAGTTTAATAAAAACCCAATGAACGACGGCTAACATTGTCTCCCTTTCAACGGTGAGCGTTCAAACCGTAAGAGCGGCTGTTTGAATCCCGTTAAAAGTCTGAGAAGTGAATAAGACTAACCTGAGAGATTTCTCGTCTTTAGGTCCAGGTTAGTTCTTTGGTTTTCTCCAGTCCCATGGGGGTATGGGATTGTCTTCAGACCATAGACCGATTCTGTTTTTTCTGGCGGTAATTTCCAATTGTGAATAAACAATATCAGACGAATATTTTTTGAAATGCCAGGCAAGCCCAGCCTTAACCAATTGCCGGTTCAAATTGATCCCGTTTTCATCGTAAACAACAGCGATTAAACGCTGATTTCTATCAAATTTCCCATCATTTTCTACCTTCACTATTTTACCAAAGCAAAAATCCGAAGTGAATTTTTTTGCTGCATTTCCAAAAGGTTGCTTCTTTTTTATTTCCGGACAATCTATATGGGCGAGGCGAATTACCAGGGGTTTACCATCAAATAAAATTACAATAGTATCCCCGTCTTTAACCGAAATTACCTTGCCTTCAATAACCTTTGAAATTTGCTGGGTATTCAAATGTGTTAGAGAGGGAATCAGCAACAGAATAATAAAAACAATTTTCACATAATTAATTTATGAAGGTGCTCCAAGGATCTTAGTTGTTTTCCGGTTTAACTCTTTTGAACCAAAAATAAAATGGCAGGCCTGAAAACATCAGCAGTAATCCCATCAGGGAAGCGCGCGTTTGTGTAATCAGTGTGTTTGTCACCAGCACGATTGAAAAAATAATGATGATACCCGGAACAACCGGATAACCGATCACTTTTTTTGTAATTTTCTTTTGCATCTTCATACGGATCAATCCGGCGGCAGCCAGGCCGAAAAAGAAATAGCCCGAGAACACGACCAGGTTAGTCAGTATATCAAATGTTCCGGTAATCACCAGTACACAGCTCCATATACAAGAATAAATAATGGCCATATATGGAGTTTTGAAAACGGGATGTACATACGCAGCTCTTTTAAAAAAGACTTTTTCCTGCGCCATACGGAAACTTATCCGGGGGTATGCTACAACGCAGCCGTGCAATGCGCCGAATGTGCAGGTGAGAATGAGCACGACAATGAGCGATGACCCTGCCCGGCCGAATAACGTTTCGGATACAACAGCCGCAGCTATTTTATGATCAGGTATGGATGCCAGCTGTTCCAGAGGGAGAACTTTCATGTATATATAATTCAACAGGACATAGAGGATCATGGCAATTCCCACCCCACCGACAATGGCAAACGGAAGGTTCTTTCCTGGATTTTTAATTTCTCCGGTGACAAAAGTAATGTTTGCCCATCCGTCGTAAGCCCAGGCCGCGCTTAGTATCGCACCAAAAAACCCACTGAAGAGAGCGGCGCCGGTAAGTGGATGAAAGGAGCTTCCCTTGTTCAGCATATTGGCAGGATCTCCAACATAAAATATTCCGGCTGAAATGAGAAGCAAAATGCCCAGAATCTTTGCAGTTGTTACAACATTATTCAGGATACCGGCATTTTTAATTCCCCGAATATTAAACCAGGTAAGCAGTATGATCATACTAATGGCAAGTATCTTGACAGACAAACCCCTGAAAGGGTAAATAAAATTTGCAATGGAAATATCCTGCAATGCAGGCAACAACACCGGGAAATGAAAAAGTGCGTCCGCAGATTCTGAAAATACAAATGCCAAAGCAGCGATCGATCCGCTGCCGGCAATGGTGAAAAAGTTCCAGCCCAGTAAAAACGACATGAATTCTCCATATATCAGCCTCAGGTATTCATACAATCCACCCGATTTATCTGTCATACTGGAAAGTCCCGCATAAGTAAAAGCTCCAAAAATCGTGATAATGCCTGCCACAATCCAGGCCCACAGAATATAGGGTTCACTCATCAATGACCTGGACATTGGTGCAATCTTTTTGAAAGCACCCGAACCAATCATAATTCCTGTTACCAGTAAAATGCCGGTGGGTAGTCCGATTTCCCTTTTTAATGGGATTCGTGTGAGATCCTGATCTTGCTGCATATTTTCTTTTTAGATGCCGGTCCGGATCGGGCCAATTACAGAGCGGCTGTTGAATTTTTGTTTAAGTTAATCTTAGTTTTGGATAAGACCAGCATTCGGGAGTTTAGCCTAAACGACCAGATCTGCCTCGTGCAATACAAAGAAAAAAACTCCCCTTTTTGCGGGGGAGTTCACTCCTTCAATCAAACAAAAAACACATAAAACTTTTGGAGAGGGTCTGCGTTTAAGATCTGATAATTCTGTGATTTACTCTGTTCTCCTGACGGTTGAGCCTATTGTAGTCGTGCCTGGAGAGATGACCCCCATGCCGGTATGCCATTCTTCTTTCCTCTTTACGAATCCTGTGGTCCTGACGGCGCAGGTTATGCGCTTCATGGCGGCTCATATCTCCATGTTTCACCTTATTATGGATCCGACGGTCCTGATTGTTCAAACGATGATTCACCTCGGAGCGGCGCGGATGATTTTTTTCATAGCGTCCGTCCTGTGCCATAGAAATATTTGCGATTCCAAGAAATGCAACAAACATTGCGGAGAATAAAATTTTTGATTTCATAGTTTTTATTTTTTGTGCACTCGCACGGAATTATAGACCAGACTATGGAATCCGGGTTTAATCACCTTGTCGTTTTAACAATCTCTTGGGGATGACAGTTGACAGTCTGCAACGGATCACATCATTTCGTCTGCGCTTGGTCCATAAGGACCCGGAATAGGCACGTTGAGCAGTCGCAGGAAAACTCCCAACTGTGCGCGATGGTGAATCATTTGTGAAATGGCCATCCTTACAACATCCTCTTTTGTAATCGTGAAATAAATCTGGTCGCCATTTCGCATGGTCCATGGATTCTGCAGGTATTCATCCGTTGTCCTGGAAAGTGCTTCAAATGCTGTTTTCTCATTTTCATCAAATACTTTCAAAAGTTCTTTTGTGTTATCGATATGCGTTGGCTTATAGTCACCCGTCGCAAAGTCAAGAATATCTGTATCAATGGCAAGCGGAATCCATGTGGGTAATTCAGCAATATGGGTTGCCAGGCTCCTGACAGACATACTTTTAACATGCGGTTTCCAGTCATACTGATCATCAGGAACAATTTCCAGCATTTTACGGGTCTTGGTTATTTCTTCTTTTAATTGCTTTTCAAAAAACAGAATGATGATATTCATATAAGATGTTTTGTTACATCAAAATAAATACCACCCACTGACAACCCTATGGCAGACTAAAAATTAATATTTTACCGGCAGCAGATTCATGTACTCATCCAGGGGCATATGTTTGGAAATTGTAAAATCCTGATCTGTACACTGGAGACGTTGGATGCGTGAAACGCGAAAATCCCGATAATCTCTTTTATTATGGCACCAGCCGATCAGATGCCAGCTGAAGGCATAGAATACAAGACCGATAGGCTCCAGTTTTCTGACGGAAACTTCCTCCTGCTTATTTGTATATCCGATTTCAAGTATTTTCCGGGAAGAAATGGCCTGCTGAATACGAGCCAGGTAATCAAAGGGCTGGGTGAAACAAACCGGAACCTGCAATTTGATGTTCGCGGCCAGCCTTTCTATCGAATCTTTCTGGGCTGAACGTAAAACGGATTTTACTTTTGTCAATGCTGAAGAATAGTGATGATGAATGGATTTATCAGAAAACGCTGAAACGATAGATTCCATTAATAAGAGGGCATTGGCTTCTTCCGTGCTAAATGACACCGGTTGGAGGAAATATCCATTTACTATAAAATAACCCCGGTGCGGTTCAAAACTGACGGGAATGCCCTGTTCATTCAGCGCTTTTATATCGCGGTAAACTGAACGTACACTTATATTGAACTTCTCTGCAATTTTTTCTCCGGTTACAAATTTTTTGGACTGCAATAAAGTAAGGATTCCAAATAATCGGTCGATCCGGTTCATAATTCAAATTTACCTCATTCGGGTATTGACTTGAGTTCGAAATTTTAGTCTTTTTACCACCGGTGCCGATCTATCCGTCCCGCCTAAAGCGGGACGGGACCAGCCGGGCACGGATCAAAACGGCCCACCAAAATAATTAGTTTTATTTACTAAAATAATTAGTGTGTATAAAATATTTATCCTAGTTTTGAATAATCAACTACTTTAAACGACTAAAAATTACGCAATGTCAAACGCAGAAAAATTAAAGGCGCTTAAGTTAACTATAGATAAAATAGATAAGGACTTTGGTAAGGGCAGTGTGATGATGATGAATGAAAAAAGTACGGATCCAATGGAAGTCGTATCAACCGGTTCCATCGGTCTTGATGTGGCCCTGGGTATCGGCGGTTTGCCACGAGGCCGGGTGATTGAAATTTACGGACCTGAATCTTCCGGAAAAACAACCATTGCCACCCATGTGATTGCCGAGGCGCAAAAAAAGGGTGGCATGTGTGCGATCATAGATGCTGAACATGCATTTGACAGTAATTATGCCCGCAAGCTGGGGGTGGATGTAGATAATCTTCTAATCTCCCAACCCGACTATGGCGAACAGGCACTGGAAATTGCCGACCGGCTTATCCTTTCCGGCGCCCTCGACGTGGTTGTGATCGATTCAGTCGCCGCCCTGGTTCCCAAAGGAGAACTGGAGGGAGAAATGGGCGACAGCAAAATGGGACTTCATGCCCGGTTAATGTCTCAGGCACTTCGTAAACTAACGGCCACGATCAGTAAGACTAACACCATCTGTATTTTCATCAACCAGCTCCGTGAAAAAATCGGGGTAATGTTTGGAAATCCAGAAACGACCACGGGGGGAAATGCTCTGAAATTTTATGCTTCTGTGCGGCTGGATATCCGGCGCATGGCACAGATCAAAGATGGCGAAGAAGCCATCGGTAATCATGTGAAGGTGAAAGTCGTTAAAAATAAAGTGGCGCCCCCTTTCCGCAGTGCCGAATTTGATATCATATTTGGTGAAGGCATTTCAAAAATGGGCGAAATCATTGACATGGGTGTTGAATTCGGAATTGTTCAGAAAAGCGGAAGCTGGTTCAGCTACGGATCCGATAAACTCGGGCAGGGCCGGGACGGGGTACGTCAGTTACTTCACGACAATCCGGAACTGGCCGCAGAAATAGAAGCTAAGATCCGCGCGAAAATCAAAGAAACCCAGGAAGGGGTGGCAGAAAAATAAGTTGGGAAATTAAATACTTGGGTTGGTAAGTATAGAGGCTGTCTGAAAAGGCGGCCTTATTTTTTTTCCCATAACGGATGACTGAATTGGCGGTTAGCTAAGGACGTTACCGGCTCATTTGGGAATAGCTATTGCAGAGCCAGGCGATCGAATTCACATTTTTCAAAAGAGGCATAAAAAAAGGGGTCAGAATAAAAATTCAACCCCGTTTTAAAATCCAATATCCTATGAAAAACCGAGGTAAAGGTATAAGTAATCATTGATATCTGCAACAAGCCAAAACATTTACCCCGGAATATCTAATTATTTTTTACCAACTGTTCGGAAATTACTGTGTTCGTCGATTTATCTGTTGCTTTCAGAATATAGTTTCCTTTTTGTAGGGCAGACACATTAATGATCTGCATTCCTGCATCCACATCCTGACCGAACCATACTGCACCAAAAGCATCCATTACCTGGATACTCAGCGCATGGGAAGAGCGAACAATCAATAGTTTATCAACCGGGTTGGGGTAAAACTTAAAATCAGCCACAGGGCCGGAATTCATGTTAACTGTTTTTGAACAAAGTTCCTTTCCATCTTTACCGGCAATGCGAATGCGATAGGAAACTATTCCGGCTCCCACGGAATTGTCCTCCAGGGAATAAACAGAATCGATACCTACGGACGCATCCATAGCACTCAGCACTTCAAAATGCAATGCATCAGAACTCTTCTCTACAATAAAAAAATCTTCGGATTTAACCGGTGGTGCAGCCCACCTTAAAACTGCATGGCCGTTTTGAGCGGTAACAGTAAAAAAACTAAACGCAGGATTTGTTTCTGCGGAAGCCGTAGAAACAGCATGTTCCTCCGGCGACTGAGCCATCAATGCACAGCAAATAAATGCCGATGCAAGCCATAACTGAAGTTCCTTCATGGGATAGTAAATGTGGATAACCTGTGAACAAAATCCATGCCGTTCCCAAATTTCTGTTATTATCCTGCCGGTGCAGCCTTCGTCTTTTTAATGCTCCGGGATAAAATCCCCTTACGAAAAGCAATACAGGCAAGGGTTTGCCGTGATTGTTCCTACCAGACTAAGAAATTAATAATCGTGAGCAATTTCTTTCCGAACAATGAGGCAACAGAGGATTGCGAGTAGAACAGAACGAAATGAATAAACCCGGGTTAGGGTTGTAAATCCTAGGTTAGTTAGAACGGGGTTCTCGTTTTCAGTCTGATTCGGGCATCCCCTTTAATCTTAAATTGTGTAAAACCAACCTGCATGAGTATTTACAAGATGGCCAGTAGCAAACGAATTGCCCTGGTGGCGCATGATAATAAAAAAACCGAGCTCATCGAATGGGCTGTTTATAATAAGTCCGTATTATCAATGCACCGCCTTTTTGCAACAGGAACTACAGGAAAAATGTTAGAAAAAGCCATTGGTGTGCCCATCACGAAATTTATGAGCGGCCCCCTTGGAGGGGATCAGCAGATAGGAGCCCGCATCGCTGAGAGGAAAATTGATGTTCTCATCTTCTTCTGGGATCCCATGGAAGCCCAACCCCATGACCCTGATATCAAGGCATTGCTCCGGCTCGGCGTGGTTTGGAATATTCCTTTCGCCTGCGACCGCTCGACAGCCGATTTTCTTCTGACTTCTCCTCTTATGCACCAGGATTACGATGTGATACAGCCCGATTATTCACTCTACCTTAAAAGAGCACCCAGATAGTCCAATCTTACTATCTTTAATTCAATCAATTAGCGGATTACAACCTGATATGTGAAAAAAAAATGGCTTAAAGTCAGTTTACGTGTACTGATCGTATTCGTTTCTCTAATACTGCTCGCATTTATTGGTGGATGGATCTACCTGAAACAACATAAAAAGCAGGTCATTTCCTTCATTGAATCGGAGGCAAAATCGGGCCTGAATGGCGGAAACCTTCATATAGGGGATATCAGTATCGGCTTTAAACACACATTTCCACGTATCGCTTTTACCGTTGACACGCTTATTCTTCGGGATAGTCTTTGGTCTCAACACCACCACGATCTGATTAATGTAAAAAAAGCTTACGCTACATTGGATTTTTTCAAACTCATTGTGGGTAAGATCAGTATTGGCAGGGTAGAACTTGACTACCCGGAATTCTACATATTTACCGATTCATCAGGATACACCAATACTTCGGTTTTTAAAAAAAATCAACCTCCTCACAAAGAAGCCCCAAAAAATCTGGAATATCCAGTCCTGGAAATTCAAAATGGCAGTCTTGCTGTGGACAAACAGGATAAACTGAAAATTTTTGACTTCGATGACATTTCTCTGAAATGCCGCATCAAAGGAAATTCTATCGATCCCGGACTGGAAATAGATGCCCAACTCAATTGTATGGTTCAAAAACTGACTTTCAATAAGGAAAAGGGCCCTTTCCTGGAAAAGAAAAATGTGAAAGGAGATTTTCGGGTTCATTTCAATAAAAATTCCAAAATTCTCCAGTTCGAAAAGATACAACTGGCAGTAGACCAGCAACCTTTTGTCTTCACCGGGAAATTCTTCCTGGCAGAAGTGCCCACGCCCTTTATTCTTTCATGGGAAACTGATAACCTTCCCTTTCGAAAAGCAGCGTCCTTTCTCTCCCCAAATATCCGCGTCAAACTCGAACCCTACGATATTTCAGACAACATTACGCATCTTACCGGTTCCCTGGATAATTCTGAACCCGAATACAAAACACCTCTTATCCATCTTCGTCTGAATGTAAAAAACAGGAAAATCAACACGCCCGTCGTCAGCATAAACAATGCTTCGTTTACAGCCACATTTAATAATGAAGAAATAAAAGGTCTTGGCCACGAGGACTCCAATACTGTAATGCATTTTTCTCCTTTAACAGGCAGTCTGGAAAAACTGAATTTCAAATGCGACTCTGTTGTTATCCGTAATCTGATTCATCCCAGGATGAAAATGCATATCATGTCTGATTTCCAATTGGCGAACATAAATGATTATCTCAATGAGAATGAAATGTCATTTACAAAAGGCTCCGGTAAAATAAATTTAATATACAACGGCTCCCTGGAAAAGAGCTATGATAGCCTGAGAATGCTTACCGGAAACTTTACCCTGGATTCGGCCGCCATCAATTATGTCCCGCGTAATCTGGTTTTTACCCAGGGTAAAGGAGTTATAAGATTTACCGGGAAGGATATGATCGTTGACAATCTGAACCTCTATTCCGGCAGCACAGATCTGATTATGAGTGGTAGCGTGAAGAATATGTTTTACCTCATCAATCAGAAAAACAGGAAGCTGACGCTGGATTGGAACATTCACTCAAATAAATTAAATCTGAATGATTTTATTGTCTACCTGAAACAAAAACAGGTTTCCACAATTTCTAAAAAGAAGAAATCATCGCTTGCCCAAACCTTATCAGAGTTCACCAGTCTGCTGGAGACGGCCGATTTCAATTTGTCCCTCAATGCCGGGCAACTGATTTATAAAAAATTTTACGCGAATAACCTGGTTGCAAAAATGGATATGAACGATAATTTTATCAACCTCAAAGATATCAAGCTTCAGCATTCCGGTGGCAGTATGGCTATTCAGGGGATTCTGCGCAATGAAGCGAGCTCCAATCCTTTTTCATTCAAGACACAATTGAGAAATGTGAATGTGAGTAAAATATTTTATTCCTTCAATAATTTTGGATTGAAATCACCTACTGACAAAAATATAGAAGGTCAGTTAACTGCTGATATCACCATGCAGGGTGGATTTACCACCAAAGCGCAGCTCATCCCGGGAGAGCTTAAGGGTTTTGTAAAATTTAACCTGCAAAATGGCAAGCTGATCGATTTTGAGCCTGTACAAAAAATCCAACAACTCGTTTTTAAAAACCGGAACTTTTCAGATATTCAGTTTGCCGACCTGCATGATCTACTCGAAATAAACGGCGATAACATTACTGTAAACCGCATGGAAATCCGCTCCACCGTTTTGACCATGTTTGTTGAAGGCATGTACAATATGAAAACCGGTCCCGATCTCAGTATACAGGTACCACTTAGTAACCTGAAAAAAAACAAAGATTCTGTACTTGTAAACAAAGGGATTGACAGTAAAACCGGTGTCAGTGCGCGCCTCCGGGCTCAACGAGGGGAAGACGGCAAGGTAAAAATCAGCTGGGATCCGTTTAATAAAGCTACCAAACAAATGAAGAAAGCGCAAAGCTCCAAGATTAAGAGCTAAGATTTTCGTTTACCACTGACGCTGACTTGCGGCAAACTACCACACTACCACACTACCAAACTACCACACTTGTATTGGGCTTTGGACTTAGAAATACGTAACTTACAGATCCCAAAAATTTAAAGAAAAATGGAATTTAAAGTCCATTCCACATATGATCCGGCCGGTGATCAGCCGGAGGCAATCCAACACCTGACCAAAGGGCTGATGGAGGGAGAAAAATACCAGACCCTGCTCGGTGTTACAGGATCAGGAAAAACTTTCACCATTGCCAAAGTGATTGAGCAAGTGCAAAGACCTACACTGGTACTTACTCATAATAAAACTTTGGTGGCACAACTTTATGGTGAATTCAAACAATTCTTTCCTGACAATGCAGTGGGATATTTTGTATCATACTATGACTATTACCAGCCGGAAGCCTATATGCCGGTAAGTGATACCTACATTGAAAAAGATCTTTCCATCAATGAAGAACTCGACAAACTCCGTTTGCAGGCTACTACACAATTGCTTAGCGGACGGCGGGACATTATCGTTGTAGCTTCCGTGAGTTGTATATATGGAATTGGCAACCCGGAAGAATTCGAAAATGGTATCGTCCGGATAAAACGCGGACAAACTTTATCCCGTCAGGGATTTCTGCACTCACTCGTGAACTCCCTGTACACACGTGATCAATTCGAGTTTAAGCGTGGATCATTCCGCGTGCAGGGAGATACTATTGATATCAACCTGCCATACCTGGACTATGGTTACCGGGTCACTTTTTTCGGTGATGAAATTGAAGAGATTGAAAGTTTTGAGATGAAGACGGGTAAACGAATAGCAGCTATGGACAATGCGGCCGTCTTCCCCGCCAATCTTTATCTGGCTCCAAAAGATGTGATTACACAGGTACTCGCCGAAATTCAGGATGAAATGGCGGCGCAGGTAAGTTATTTCAAGAGCGCCGGAAAATTTATCGAAGCCCAGAGACTCAGTGAACGTGTTAATTTCGACGTTGAAATGATAAGGGAATTGGGTTATTGTAATGGAGTGGAAAATTACTCACGGTTCTTCGACCGAAGAAAGCCTGGTACCAGACCATTTTGCCTGCTTGATTATTTTCCCAAGGATTTTTTATGCGTAATCGATGAAAGCCACCAGACCATTCCGCAGGTAAGTGGCATGTATGGCGGAGACAGGAGTAGAAAACTGATCCTGGTAGACTATGGATTCCGTCTACCCTCAGCATTAGACAACCGTCCGCTTAATTTCCATGAATTCGAGACCATGACTGACCAGACCATATACGTTTCCGCCACTCCGGGGGATTATGAACTGGAAAAATGTGGTGGCGTCGTGGTGGAGCAGGTGGTACGACCAACCGGACTGCTGGATCCCCCGATTGAAATCCGGCCAAGCGCAAACCAGATAGACGATTTACTGGATGAAATAGACAAACGCATTGCGAAAGGGGGGCGTGTCCTGGTCACCACGCTGACAAAACGTATGGCTGAAGAAATGGACAAATACCTTCACAGGCTCAATATTAAATCCAAATACATACATAGCGAAGTGGATACACTTGAAAGAGTTGAAATACTGCGCCAGCTTAGGCTCGGAGAAATTGATGTTCTGGTGGGTGTTAATCTGCTAAGGGAAGGTCTTGATTTGCCTGAGGTTTCCCTGGTTGCCATTCTCGATGCGGACAAAGAGGGATTCCTGAGGAATGAACGTTCACTTACCCAGACTGCCGGAAGGGCCGCCAGAAATGTGGAAGGACTTGTTATCTTCTATGCGGATAAGATGACGGAAAGTATGCAACGCACAATTGATGAAACCAGCCGCCGCCGGGAAAAGCAGGTACGATATAATGAAGCGCATGGCATCACGCCGAGAACCATATTAAAATCCAGGCAGGATGTTTTCGCTTCTACTTCAGTGCTTGATATTAAAGGATTCGATGAAAAAAACCCATATGCTATTGCCAGGGATCAGGACCTGGTTGCAGTAGCCGCAGAAGAAGAAGCTGAATACCAAACCATTCCTCAAATGGAAAAAGCCATTTCAAAGATCAAAAAGGAAATGGAAAAAGCCGCCAGGGATCTTGATTTCATGGAAGCAGCGCGACTTCGCGACAGTATGTTTACCCTTCAGAAGAAATTAACCGAACTGAAAAACTAAGACGGATTATGAACAAGAAATTGTTTCTGCTCGACGCAATGGCATTGATTTTTCGCGCTTATTATGCATTGATCCGCGCTCCGCGTATCACTTCAACGGGTAAAAACACCAACGCACAATTTGGATTTACCAATACGCTGGTTGAACTCATCAATAATCAGAAGCCCTCACACATGGCTGTTTGTTTTGACACGGAAGCACCTACGGACCGTCACGTAGACTTTAGTGATTACAAGGCCAACCGGCAGGAAGCCCCGGAAGATCTTGTTATTGCTATTCCGGATATAAAAAAAATAGTGCGCGGATTCAACATCCCAATCATGGAACTTGACGGATATGAAGCCGATGACGTAATTGGCACACTCAGTAAACAGGCCGCAGAAGCAGGCTATGAAGTATATATGGTAACTCCGGATAAAGATTATGGCCAACTGGTTAGTGAAAAGGTAAAGATTTATAAACCCGGCTACCAGGGCGGTACTGTAGAGATCATCGGCCCTTCCGAAGTGCTTGAAAAATGGAATATAAAAAGTATCCCACAGGTAATAGACATTCTCGGGCTCATGGGAGACGCCGTTGATAATATTCCGGGTATACCTGGTATCGGCGAAAAAACCGCAGCCAAATTGCTGGCCGAATATGAAAGCCTGGAAAATGTTCTGGCAAATGCGGAAAAAATCAAAGGAGCGGTGGGAGAAAAAGTGAAAGCCGGAAAAGAACTGGCCATGATGAGTAAAAAACTCGCAACCATCATCACAGATGTGCCGGTGCAATTTCATGAAGAGGATTTTAAACTCAAAGACTGGAATAAGGATGCACTTCGTGAAATCTTTACCGATTTAGAATTCAGAACCGTTGCTAAAAGGATCCTCGGAGAAGAGCTGCCCGGAGCTAACGGGTTGAAACCTGTACCCGAGGGTGTGCAACAGGACCTGTTTGGAAATGCTGTTGCCGCTCCGGTGGAAAAAGAAACAGAAGAACCCGAAACTGCCCAGGCCCATGCAGAAAAAAATATCACGAATACAATACACCAGTATACCTGTGCTGATTCAGCTGAAAAAAGAATATCGCTGATTACCCAGTTGCTTGGCGAAAAAGAAGTTTCTTTTGATACAGAGACCACAGGAATTGATGCCAATAACGCTGATCTGGTCGGGCTCAGCTTTTCCTGGAAACCGGGTGAAGCTTTTTATGTTCCGGTGCCCCCAGACCGTGAAACGGCGGTTGTTATTCTCTCTGAATTTCTTCCTCTCTTCGAAAATCCCGACCGGCTTTGGATCGGACAGAATATTAAGTATGATATGCTGGTATTAAAGTGGTACGGTGTTGAGATCAAAGGAAAAATATTTGATACAATGCTGGCACATTACGTAATCGATCCGGAAGGAAAAAGAAGCATGGACCTGTTAAGCGTGCAATACCTGGGGTATGAACCTGTTCCCATCGAAGACCTCATCGGAAAAAAAGGAAAAGGCCAGGGTAATATGCGGGATGTGCCGCTGGAAAAAATAACAGAATACGCAGCGGAAGACGCAGACATCACACTGCAGTTAAGGAATAAATTCCAGCCCCTCCTTAAAACAAAATCTGTACAAAAGGTTTTTGAAGAAGTGGAGAATCCGCTTGTGAAAGTACTTACCGATATGGAGTTTGAAGGTATCCGTGTGGACATGGATTTCCTGAAAGAATATTCAAAAGAACTGGAGAAGGAAGCCATACAGGCTGAATCCAATGTTTATCGTGATGCGGGAGTGCGTTTCAATCTCTCGTCCCCCAAACAACTGGGTGAAGTATTATTTGATAAACTTAAACTCGATCCGAAAGCAAAAAAAACAAAAACAGGTCAATATGCCACAGGAGAGGATGTCCTATTAAAACTCGCCCACGAGAACAAAATCGTGGATGATATTTTGGCTTACCGCGAACTCACCAAACTGAAATCCACTTATGTGGATGCATTACCTGCCATCGTAAACCGAAAGACCGGACGCGTGCATACGAGTTATGCGCAGGCGGTGGCTGTCACCGGTCGACTGTCCAGCAACAATCCCAATTTGCAAAATATTCCGGTCAGGACCGAAAGGGGACGAGAGATCCGCAAAGCCTTTGTACCCCGGGATGAAAATTATTTTCTCGTCTCCGCAGATTATTCACAGATCGAATTGCGCATTGTGGCAGCCATCAGCGGTGACCCAAATATGTGCCTCGCATTTAAAGAAAAAAAAGATATTCATACGGCAACTGCTGCAAAAGTTTTTGGAGTCGAGGAAAAGGACGTCACAAAAGAAATGCGATACCGTGCCAAGAGTGTGAATTTCGGAATCATCTACGGACAGGGTGCGTTTGGCCTTGCGGATAATCTGGGAATCAGCCGCACAGAAGCCAAGGAGATTATTGACAACTATAAAAAACAATTCGTGAATATTCAGAAATATATGGACAACACGATTCAGTTTGCCCGTGAAAACGGATATGTTGAAACGCTGATGGGTCGTAAACGCTGGCTCAGGGATATTAATTCCGGCAACTTCACCGTGCGCGGTTTTGCGGAAAGGAATGCCATTAACTCGCCGATTCAGGGAACAGCAGCGGATATGATTAAACTGGCCATGATCAAAATTCACGAAACATTTAAAATGTACCGGTTCAAATCAAAAATGTTGTTGCAGGTGCACGATGAATTGGTTTTCGATGCACACCGGGATGAAGTGGAGAAAATTAAACCGATTATTATTGATTGTATGCAAACGGCTCTGCTCCTACCCAACGGCGTTCCTGCCGAAGCCGAAATTGGATCCGGTATAAACTGGCTGGAAGCGCATTAGAGTGCATGCTTTATGGATATTGACCATATGATATTGCCCATTTTTAGCGTTAAGCGTTCAGACTGAAAGGCCTAATTAACATTTTCTTTAACGTAATGGACTAAACTTTGGAGTGAATCTAAAGTCTTATTACCGGTAACCATTTTGGAACGGGCCAACCGCGCTAAGCATTGGTTCTTAAGCCTTAAGCCTCTAAAAACTACATATGAAAAAAATTAAACACTATTTCGTATTGCTTGCTGTCAGTATGCTGGTCTTTGGTTTCAGCCGTGCATCGGATGACTGGCCGAAGCTTATTAATACGAATAATGGAACACAAATTAAAGTATATCAACCTGAACCTGAGTCGTTTAAGGGTAATACGCTGATGTTCCGGTCAGCCATTTCCGTCCTTGAAAAAGGAACGGCTGAGCCGGTTTTCGGCGCATTCTGGGGTACTGCCAAGGTTGAAACAGACCGGGATAACCGGACGCTGCTCATCAATAGTTTGGATGTGACTTCCATCCGGATACCCGCGATAGAAGGTCAGGATACCATCGATTATATTGACGATGCCCTGGAAACAAATTTTCCAAAAGCAGCCGGACTCATTTCATTGGATGAAATCGTAGCTACTCTCAATCAGAATCAACAGGAGACAAAACTATCCCAGGGTATTTCCAATAAACCACCCAAAGTGATGTTTGTTACCCAGCCCTCGATGCTGGTGTTGATAGATGGTGAACCCAAACTTCAAAGCAATAAGGATCTAAAGCTCGAGGCTGTCGTAAATACTCCATTCACGATTGTAAAAAACAACGATGGGCAATTTTATCTATACGGCTCGAAACACTGGTATGTTTCAAAATCTGCCACCGGCCCTTATTTCTATACAAATGGAACCGTTCCGGACAATATCCGCTATGTAGAACAAGTGATTGCCAGCAAGTCTCAAAAAAACAATGCGGATAATTCGAGATCGAATTCTGATCCAAATCCCGCCGTGATTCCAAATGTCATTGTCAGCACGGTTCCCGCAGAACTTATACAATCTAAGGGTGAACCGAATTTTACTCCGATCCAGGGAACAAACCTGCTCTATATGAGTAATTCGGACAACGATATTTTTATGGATGAAAACTCCCAACAATATTTTGTTCTGATTTCGGGCAGATGGTTTCAGACGAGAAATCTGAATTCCAACGACTGGAAATATATTGCTTCGGATCAGCTACCTGCAGACTTCGCGAATATTCCTCCCGGTTCACCGAAAGATAATGTATTGTCCAGTGTAGCTGGAACAGATGCTGCCAGGGATGCGGTGATGGATGCAGAAATTCCGCAAACTGCGAAAGTAGACCGTCATACAACAACGACTACTGTTACTTATGATGGACGTCCCAAGTTTACAGATATTGAGGGAACCAATCTTCAATATGCTGTAAACACTTCTTCCACTGTTTTAAGAAATGGAGGCGATGGACGTTTTTATGTTGTCGATAACGGGGTATGGTTTGTTTCAGACAATGCTACAGGTCCGTTTGAAGTGAGCACTGTTAAACCGGCAGATGTTGATCTGATACCACCCAGCTATCCTGTTTATAATTCCAAATATGTAAATATTTATGATGTGGACCCGGACTATGTTTATATGGGATACACGCCGGGTTACCTGAACAGTTATGTATATGGACCGACAGTTGTTTATGGAACCGGCTATTATTATTCCCCCTGGTATGGTGCCTATTATTATCCGCGGCCCTGGTCATGGGGATTCAACTTTGCCTATACGCCTTATTTCGGGTGGGGATTTGGTTGGGGATATGGCCCGAGCTGGTTCAGTATAGGATTTGGTTTTGGATATGGCTATGGATATTATGGATATGGTTACAGTGGTTGTGGCTGGTGGGGTCCTTCCTTTTATCACCCCGCCTGCTGGGGTGGCTGGTATGGCGGAGTCCATCCTTATGGATTCTATGGAAACAATTTCTATGTACATAACAATATTCATGTGAATTATGCAAACAACGTGTATAGAAATCGGGGTGGGGTATACAGTCAGAGTTATTACCGTGCCGGCGGTATTGCAACCAGGACAATGAACTACAATCGTCCTACACTAAGTTCGGGAGGCACAGGAGGAAATAATAGTCCAAGACCAAGCAATGCCGGTTCAAGACCGGAAAACAACAATTCTTATAATCGTACTGGCAATAACGGATACTCAAATGGACGACCAGGCAGCGGGAATAA
Organism: uncultured Bacteroidota bacterium; assembly: GCA_963741345.1. GTDB lineage: Bacteria > Bacteroidota > Bacteroidia > Chitinophagales > Chitinophagaceae > Puia. The sequence goes on along the minus strand of CAVUHS010000006.1, from coordinate 352,874 downwards.
TCCTACGACCGGCGCCACACGCCCGTCAGTCTATTCAGACAGACAGGGGAATATTTATCAGCGCGCGCAACCAAACAGTAACTGGCAGCAAAGACAGAATAGATCCTGGTCGCCAATCACTAATAACAGACCCGAGGTTCAGAATCTTAACCGTCAACAGATGGACCGCAGCCGTGGCGAAATGCGCGCCCAAAATTTTCAAAGAATCCCGTCCAGTCCTTCATCGGGCGGATATCGGCCATCATCAGGTGGTGGTGGATCACATCCTTCCGGAGGCGGAGGTGGTGGAGCAAGACCATCATCCGGCGGCGGAGGTGGTAGTTCAAGGTCCAGCGGTGGACGAGGAAGATAAGTACAGGAGTCATTCAATAAAAAAGGAAGACCTGGTAAAATTTACCAGGTCTTTGCTTAAAACCACCATTTACATGATTACTACCCATGCATGGTTTTTTTCATAGAAACCACCCTTTTGCAAAAAATTTCCTTCCTCCTAAGCATATTGATTCCTTAGATCCCTGATTTGATCGTGTGAGTCCTTTAGGGCTGACTGCTGCTGTTTCAAGAGGTCCCTTAAAAAAACCGGGAGCCTTTCTGTTTCCAGAGCCTTTTTGTAGGCTTTTTGCGCAGCATCTTCACCTGCTTCACAGTTTGAGAGAACGGTATGCCTGTTCTCGCCCGTAAAAACTGCCTTCACATCCATCCAGGCGCGGTAAATTTTACCCATCTCCGTAGTTCCTTTTTCTACATCTCCGTGCAGAACCTGGATTTCGTGAGTCAGGTCAGATTTAATATTCTGGCTTTCAACAATCATCTGATCGAATAATGTCCGCAAATCCTTATCATCGTCTTTCAACTCTTTTATAGCGCGCTGGTACCCCGTGATACGATCATTGTTGATCATTACCAGGTCGTTCAAAACTTCAATTACTTCCTTTGATTTTTCCATAAAATAATATTTAGGTTAATGAACTGCTGAAAAAACCATACCATGGCAGGGTGATTCCCGAATTGCCTATTTTCACTTTATGGCCAAAGGCCTATAGTTCCCTTTTTATGTTTAACTTGCACCACTTTTAAAAATTTAGTTTTCGTTTATGGAATATTCCAAGATCATTGCTATAACCGGGCTTCCGGGTCTTTTCGAATTGATCAGCAGTAAATCAGACGGTGGTATTGTTCGCTCCCTGGATGACAAAAGCACACGTTTTGTTTCCAGCCGGGTACACCAGTTTTCCCACCTCGAAAGCATTGAAGTTTACACAACACGTCTTAATGTGAACCTGGTTGACGTACTGAAAGCAATGGAAGCCAGTAAAGAAAAGCTGCCCGATGATAAGGACGCCGCAGCGCTAAAATCTTATTTCGAAAAAGTTTATCCGGAATTGGATTTTGACCGTGTATACGCCAGCGATCTGAAAAAAATGGTAAAATGGTATTCTGTACTGGCTAAGAACCAGGTTGAAATAAAATTATCAGAACCAGCTGCGGAAGAAATAGAGGAAGAGGTTCCTGCTGAAATAAAAGAAGAAAAGACACCTAAAAAATCGGCTCCTGCTAAAGCTGAAGTAAAATCAGCTGAGGACAAAAAGGCTGCTAAGAAAAAAGGCGAATCAAAAACGGCTGAAGCGAAACCGGTGAAAAAAGCTGAGAAAAAAGAATCCACTGAAACAAAACCCGCAAAGAAAGCCGCTCCGAAAAAAGCAGAACCCGTAACAGCAAAAAAATCTGCCGCCAAACCTGCAGATAAAAAGCCAGCCGCCAAAAAGAAATAATCAATAGCGTTTAAGTGTAACAGGTCAACGATCCTGCCCAAAAATCTTTTATATAATGAAAACCTTATCTGCAAACATAGAAAAACCGGTGCGCGTTTTTCTACCCGAAAATTTTATCATCACAGACTGGAATTCCATCTTCCCATACTTTAAGGACCTGGCTGAGCGATCCTTGCAAACCGCCACGGACCTGGAGAAATGGTTAAAGGATATGAGTGAACTGGAGGCCGTGGTAAGTGAGGATGTATCCTGGCGCCATATTCGAATGACTTGTAATACAGAGGACAAAAAACTCCAGGACAATTTTACCTACTTTATGATGGAGATTCAGCCCAAGATTCAGCCTTACGCCGATGAGCTGAACCGGAAGCTGATGGACTCACCTTTAACAGCATCCCTGGATAAGCAAAAATATTTTACTTACCTGCGTTCTGTAAAAAAGAATATTGATCTTTTCCGCGAGGAAAATATTCCGATTCAATCTGAACTCAGTGTACTGGGCCAGCAGTTCGGGTCTATCTCCGGGAAAATGACAGTAACAGTAAAAGGCCAGGAATACACCCTTCAACAGGCGATGAAGTTTCTTGAAAACCCGGATCGGAATTTACGGGAAGAAGTATATCGTAAAGTGCAGGAAAGAAGATTACAGGATAAGGAAACATTGAATAATCTGTTTAGTGAACTCATTAAACGCAGAAACCAGGTTGCACTGAATGCCGGATTTGCCAACTACCGCGATTATAAGTTTGTCGAAATGGGACGCTTCGATTATACTAAAGAAGATTGTTTCCGTTTTCACGACTCTGTAAAGCAGTATATACTGCCGTTGGTCGAATTAATTCATCAATACCAACAACGTAAGCTTGGCCTTGATACTTTAAGACCCTGGGATCTTGATGCAGAGCCGGCCAATCAACAACCGCTCAATCCTTTCAGAACCGGTGATGAATTACTGGAGAAGACTGTAAAATGTTTCAGTGAACTCAGGCCGTTTTTTGCAGACTGCCTGTTGACAATGAAGAAAATGGACCGCTTCGACCTGGAGAGCAGAATTGGTAAGGCCCCCGGCGGATATAACTGTCCGCTGGCAGAAACCGGAGCTCCATTTATTTTTATGAATGCCGCCGGGCAAATGCATGATGTTACGACAATGGTTCATGAAGGTGGTCATGCGGTACATTCATTTCTTTCCCATCATCTTGAGCTCAGTGCGTTCAAGGAATACCCGATGGAAATTGCAGAAGTGGCCAGCATGGCTATGGAACTTTTCAGTATGGATTACTGGGAAATATATTTTCAGAATCCCGAAGACCTGCGTCGTGCAAGAATTCAGCAATTAGAACGGGTCATCACGATATTTCCCTGGATCGCCACCATCGACAAATTTCAACACTGGGTGTACGAAAATCCCAACCATAATCCGGAGCAGCGTACTGAAAACTGGTATAGGATTTTTAACGAGTTCAATTCGAAAACCATCAACTGGGAAGGACTTGAACCCTTCCAAAAAAATATATGGCAAAAGCAACTACATTTATTTGAAGTTCCATTCTACTATATTGAATATGGGATTGCCCAACTCGGAGCAATTGGATTGTGGATGCAATTCAAGAAAAATAAAGAAGTGGCACTGGACCATTATGTACAGGCTCTTTCACTGGGGGGAACTAAAACACTTCCGGAATTATATGAATCAGCCGGTTTAAAATTTGATTTTTCCGGCGCATATATCAGAGATTTGATGGAATTTGTGGAACAGGAGATGAAAATGTTGCTAAACGATCAATAGGAAAATTGCTCGTATATATACCACGAAAATGGTAGGGAAGTTTCTTGTAGGATTGGATGGAGGCCTTTATATTTGCATTGAGTCCAATACTTGAGTCAATTTATTCAATATAGCTACTAATCAGAGCCTTAACCAAAAGTCCCGGTGTTTCCACATCGGGGCTTTCTTTTTTTGATATAATTGATTGTTCCCCTTTCAATTGTCTGCAGCCATCGGTCAGTAATTAATCCGATCATTCTTTTAATAATTTATCAATCTCTCCTTCCATTTCCGCAATCTCATCTTTTTTCAGTCCGTCAATAATGGATCTCACATATCCGTTTTTATCTACAAGCGCAAAGAACTGTGTATGGATAAACTGTTCTTCTATCGGGTTAATTGTATTTTTCGGATCATCCAGGAGATAACTAAGTCTTGCTGCCAGATAAAGAGAATCTTTCTTCCCGGTCAGAAAAAACCAGTTTCCTTCGTCGACGCCCAGTGAATCGGCATATTTTTTCAATCTGGCAACACTGTCTGTAGAGGGATTCACTGTATGGGAAAGAATCAGAAAACCCGGTTCATTTTTGTATTTGTCATATACCGGCCGGAGGTTCGTATTCATCTTTGGGCAAATACCGGGGCAGGTAGTGAAGAAAAATTCTGCCAGGTAAACCTTGCCCTGCACATCTTTATTCGTGATCCGGGTACCATATTGATCTAGGAAAGAAAAATCCTGCACCTTACTCAGCAGTGGTAAACCCACCTTGCCGTACCCGGGGATAAGTTTCGTTAGTGTAAAATAAAATCCGAGGATCAGGACGAGGAAAAACAGGGAATAGAACCAGATTTTCTTTGACATGGGGCAAAATTACGCTGACGAAGCGGGTGCAAAAAGTATTGTCTTATATTCTATCTTTGCAGGTCATTCATGAAAGGGATCAATATAGATTTGGTGGGAATTGGCGCATCTGTAGCTTGTGCAGTGCATTGTGCTATTTTACCGCTGTTTCTTTCCGGCCTCTCAGTATTCGGAGTAAATATCATCCATAATTTCTGGTTTGAAACGGGTATGATTGGGCTTGCCTTCATGGTTGGTACCCTGTCGCTCAGGCATGGGTTCAGGCTGCATCACCGCAGTCCGGTGCCGTTTTTGCTTTTTGCGGGAGGTATGCTTTTCCTGTTTGCTAAGCAATATTGGCACGATTATGAGCTGTTTTTGCTCCCTTTTGCGGTTATTTTGATCATTTCAGCCCATATTTCAAATTTCCGGTTTACCCGGAAATTTAGCAGGAGCCGGGAACAATTGGTGGAAAATGGTTGTTTACACTGAGGAAAGTGTGGGAGTATGGGAGTACGGAAGTCAGGTGATCAGTTTACCATATTGGAAATTTAAAACACCTAAAGCTGTGGGCCTACGGCTTTGGGCGTAAAAATGATTAATTTTGCTATTCAAATAAGTGCGTTATGATAAAAACAGGAAATCCGGTAATCAGTATTTACACCGAAATGACCCCTAATCCGGAAACGATGAAGTTTGTCGCAAACAAACTATTGTATCCGGGTAAAAGCATCGATTTCCCTGACGTGGAGTCTGCCAAACCATCCCCTTTGGCAACGGAACTGTTTGGATTTCCATTTATTAAGAGCATTTTCATAGCCAGCAATTTTGTAACGCTCACGAAGACCTCTGATACGGATTGGGCAGATGTGATACCTTCCATCCGGCAGTTCCTGAAAGATTATCTGGAAGACGGCAAGCCCGTAATCAACGAAGAGGAAATCACTGTCGCGCATTCTGATGGCAATGCCATTGGTGCAGACGATGACGATGTGGTAAAGAGAATCAAGGAATTACTGGAAAGCTATGTTAAACCCGCTGTTGAGATGGACGGTGGTGCCATTCAGTTTAGAAGCTATAATGAAGGAGTGGTAAACCTGATGTTACAGGGATCCTGCTCCGGTTGTCCCTCTTCCATGATCACCCTGAAAGCAGGTATTGAGGGTATGATGAAACGCATGATTCCCGAAGTCAGGGAAGTGGTTGCTGAAGCCGAATAATGCAGCAAATCATATCGCAGTTCTTCACGGATATACATCAAACCTCCTGGTTTGAGTTCATAGCTGTCGTCACCGGAATTGCCAGTGTTGTTTTTTCCCGTAAGGAAAATATATTGGTATATCCCGTGGGCATGATCAGCACCGGTATTTTTATCTGGCTTTATATCATCCATGGTTTATATGCAGATGCCTCTGTAAATTTCTACTATACCCTGATGAGCATCATCGGTTGGGTGATGTGGTCAAAAAAAACGGACGGAAAGGCAGCTTTAATCATTACGGCATCTTCAAAAAGGGATTGGAGAAATTCCCTTGTTTTCTTTGCAACCTGCTGGATGACGTTATACCTACTTCTTAGCCGGTTTACTGACAGCACCGTGCCCATTGCTGATAGTTTTACATCGGCTGCTGCATTTACCGGTATGTGGTTGATGAACAAAAAAAAGCTGGAAAACTGGACCTGGTGGATCATCACTGATCTGGCTTCCATACCGCTGAATTTTTACAAACACCTTGTCTTTGCCAGTTTTCAGTACCTGGTATTCCTGATACTTGCGATTATGGGTTATATTACCTGGAGAAAAAAAATCTCTCATGCCCCTGCCTAAAAAGATTGTGGTAATCGGGCCCGAATCCACAGGCAAGAGCACACTCTGCGAACAGCTGGCCGAAAATTTTAAAACCGAATGGGTTCCGGAATTCGCCCGCAAATACCTATTGGCACTGGGTCGCCCCTATAATTATGATGACCTGCTGATTATCGCCCGGGGACAGCTTGAAGCCGAAGATCTCATGTCTACCGCTGCAAAAAACCCACTGATATTTATTGATACGGATATGTATGTAATGAAAGTTTGGTGTGAATTTGTATTCGGGAAATGTCATCCTTTTATATTGGATGAAATCGTAAGAAGGAAATACGATTCTTACCTTCTTTGTAATACGGATCTGCCCTGGGTGGCAGATGAGTTGCGCGAGTACCCGGATCTCGAATCGCGTGAAAGACTTTATCATATTTACCGGGATCTAATGATCAATCAACAAACTCCCTGGACAGAAATCAGCGGTGACTACGATCAGAGGCTGAATCTGGCGCAGGAAACGGTAAATAAATTATCCCCGTCAAACTATTAGTAATTTTGTTCTGGAACAACATATGAGATGCTTGCACCTGCATCCATATTATCGCCTATACGGAATAACCGACGCTTGATCTTTTTCGGCACCTGGTTTCTACTGAACCTTGTTCAGGCCAGAATGACCGGATTATTCGAGGATGAAGCATACTACTGGGTATACTCCAAATATCCCGCCTGGGGTTATTTTGATCATCCCCCAATGATCGCTCTCTTTATCAGGATTGGCTATGCATTTTTGAAAAATGAACTGGGGGTACGGCTGCTTGTAGTGCTGTCCAGTACAGCTGTTCTTTTTATCCTTGAGGCCATGCTGCCCAAAAAAAATGATCCGCTTTTCTACGCCATCGCCTGCTCAATGGCCGTTTTGCAACTTGGAGGTTTCATGGCTTTGCCAGACATTCCGATGATGCTTTTTACAACTCTTTTCTTTTTAAGTTACCGCCGGTTCATTCAATTTGCGAATCCTCTTAATACAATACTGATGGGCCTGGTGATCGCGCTGATGCTTTACAGCAAATACCAAAGCATTCTCATCATCGTATTTACACTTACATCCAACCCAAAAATTTTGTTGAAATATCAGAGTTACCTGGTTGCTTTAATTGCTCTGGCCTGTTACCTCCCGCATTTATTCTGGCAAATACAGAATGGATTCATTTCTCTGCAATACCAATTGGTGGAACGAAATGCCGGGAATTCCTACAAGTTGTCATATACACTTGAATACCTGGTCGGGCAAATTTTTTTTGTAGGTCCCTTTGCAGGGTTCTTACTTTTATGGGCCGCCTTTGCATATCATCCCCGGGATCTTTTTGAAAAATCATTGAAATATACCATGGCAGGCGTCTACGGTTTTTTTTTACTGATGACATTGAAGGGCAGGGTTGAGGCAAATTGGACTGCTCCGGCTTTTATACCACTGTTTTTATTAAGTTATCATTATCTCAAGACAAAACCGGTAATCTCCAGGCTGCTTTTCCGACTGGCTCAGATTACTCTTGTTTGCGTTATGGCTTTAAGGATTTATCTGGTATTGGATATTAAGTCGTCTGGCTGGATTGCAAAGGATGAAGTTCATAATGTTCGTAATGTGGTTAATGATATACAAAAAAATGCAAACGGTCTGCCGGTGGTTTTTCTCGATTCCTATCAAAACGCTTCCCTGTATTGGTTTTATACCGGCCGACCTTCCTTTTCCTTGAATACTCCCCATTATCACCGGAATAATTATAATTTTTGGCCGGTCGAGGATTCTTTTCAGAACAAACCGGTATATGTAGTAGGCTCCTATAATCCCGAATTTTTATATGATAGCATTGCAACCCCAAAAGGTCTTTTGGGAGGCATCGTTATACCCCGCTATGCATCGTTTTCAAATATTGATATCGAATCGAAAAAGGCAATATCAATTGTAAACGGCCAGGCACATAACATAAAACTGGTGGTTGCGGTTAATAAATTGCCGCAACGACTATCTTCTATTCCGGATTTAAATCATGCTGAATTGCAATTATGGATTGACCGGACTAACCAGCCATCCAAAATAATTAACACCGGCATCTCATTAGATCAATTGGTATCTGGTGAAAGCATTTTTATTACTTCTTTCCGGGTTGACCTTCCGGATGGTCAATACCTGGCCCGGTTTGCTATCCCATCGGTCGTACCTGAAATGCCCACAGTGAACAGTAGTTACATTCAATTGACTTTAACTGGAAAATAGCTGTCTATTGTAACAATTTAATGACATCGGGATCATCCTGCAGATGATGCATCTGGTTCATGATCCAGGGATAACGTGCGGCCACATGTCTTGAAAGTGGCCTAATGGTAAATATTTTTGGATTGGGCAAACACCCGGCAATCATCGCTGCTTCACTTCGACCCAGGGATTTTGCATGTTTATTAAAATAATACATGGCTGCCGCATCAATACCGAAAACCCCCTTCCCCATTTCACTTATGTTCAGGTACATTTGAAGAATTCGTTTTTTGCTCCAGCATTTCTCAATCATAAAAGTGAAATAAACTTCCAGTGCTTTACGGAACCAACTCCTACCCTGCCAGAGAAATACATTTTTGGCTACCTGCTGCGATATCGTACTGGCTCCATGCAGTGATTTACTTTTCTGATTATGCTTCATTGCTTTTTCAATGGATTTGAAATCAAAACCGTCGTGATCAGGAAACAACTGGTCTTCCGATGAAATCACAGCAAGTTTGGCATAAGGCGATATTTCATCCATAGCAACATAATTTCTTTTTAGTCCGTAGCCGTGAAAAAAACTGCTGAGTTGTGTCAGTGTAATGGGGGGATTGATCCATTTTAAGATAAGGATATAAAAAAACTGAAGCAGAAATAAAAACAGGAATATTTTCTTGATCCATCTCCAGGTACGCGGAACAATTCCTTTCATTTTAATGGGCATCAGATGGCGTTGGAGGTTCAATGGGTTTCAAGGGCGTATCCGAAGGCGCATTTTGTGAACGCAGGTTTAAGTAGTGCAAAGTATATTTTTTGCCGATGGGGTAATTATTATATTTAGCATTTCTTAAAATAATACCGGTAATAATAAGGGCGCCGGCAGTAATCCATCCGGATGCCTTTATCCACTCGCCGGCAGATTCATTGGTGTACAGACCGTTGATCACATTCAAAGCCAGAACGCCAACCCCGGCTACAATCAGGATCGTTCCTGCTGACTGCAAATGCAATTTGGAAAAATTATTTCGCAATTCATCGATCTCTTTTACGTGAAATGGAATATTATTCACATATACACTGTCATTCTTCAAATCTGTCAGCGTTCCCTCGAACCACTGATCATAAACTGTATGCAGCATAATGGGCATTCCCGGAGCGTAGGTTTTTATATTGCGGCCGTTTTTCTGAAGAATCAATACATCTGTTTGTGAAAAGCAAACAACCGGCATCAGGTACAGAATCGCCAAGATGATTTTCTTCATAGTTAAAAAATGAACATACCCGTCCTACTGTATCCGGTGTTTGAGAACAATCACGCCATATAACAATGCAATTCCGAATGACACAAGGATGGCTCCGGAGATCTTATTGATGATGGAAAGATTGTGCACTGTCAGTTTTTTACGCAAATTGCCGGCCATCATTACTTTCCCCACATCCGCGGCCATATTGATCAGCAGACAAACTGAAAATATGGTGATCCGTTCCTTCAGAGTATGGGTTAAAGCGAGCACGGTGGCATTGCCCAGCCAAAAAACAAGCACACCAGGATTCAGGGTATTAATGATAAATCCGGATGCAAAGATCCTGAACATTTCATACGTGCTTAAATGGTCTGTATGTTCCATTCCACCCGTTGACTTGATGAGAACTTTCTTGAAGAAGAAAAAATAGATTCCCATAGCTATGAGGAATCCGCTGCCACCATAGCCAATCATTTTTTGATATTGTAATAGCATGGCCACCCATGCCGTAAATACATTGCTAAGTACCACCAATATGATATCACTCAGCCAGACACCGGCTACAAAACAGAAACCACCTTTGTGACCTACTGTAATACTCTGCTTAATAATAGTGAAAATGATCGGGCCGACAGACAATGCAAGCACAACTCCGAGCGCTAATCCTTTCAAAATGGCTTCGACCATGCGATATAAATTTTACCGTCGGTATACGAAAATAACGGAACCCGGAAAATAGAAGAATATTTCTCATTTTAATTATTAATCAATAATGAGCCTTCGCATTTGCCTTCTCCAGGAAATTTTGCCAGTCTTTTAACAATTTACCCTTTAGAACACGGGGGAATTTATGCTGCCCGCCTTCCTTCCCTGAAGATCGCATAAAATCGATAAAAATTTCCGGCGACAGCACATTTACGAAAATATCTTTTAAAGCGCTTTTCCGTTCTACGGCATAGTCATCATTTAATCGCTTCAGGTTTTCGTCAAGTTTCTCTTTCAAAACAACCGGATCTATGTCCGAATCCGAAGCCACATACCACTGATGGGCGAAGAAAAGTCCGTGCGGCACGCCGGCGACCGTGAATTCCGGTATGGATATATTGAGGTCTTCACTCACAAACTGGATGGCCTGGTTCATATTATCTACGCTCAGGTGTTCCCCGACAAGACTCAGATAATGTTTGGTGCGTCCGGTTATAATGATTTCGCTTTTCTCTTTGTCGGTAAACCGAATCGTATCCCCGATCAGGTAACGCCAGGCGCCTGCAGCCGTACTGATCAGGAGCGCATAATCACGGCCCTCTTCCACCTGGTGTATTTCCAATGCCTCCGGATTTTTCACGATGTTCCCGTCTGCGTCGAAATTTTTACTGTCGAAGGGCACAAATTCAAAAAAAAGATGCTGACTGGTAACCAACCGCATTCCCCGCTCGTCCTGCCTGTCCTGGTAAGCGATGAACCCCTCAGAAGCCAGGTAGGTCTCAATATATGTAATGGGTTTGCCCAGCAGTTTTTCAAATCCAATTTTATAAGGTTCAAATGACACACCCCCGTGTACGAAAAAACCAAGGTTTGGCCAGATCTGGTGAATATTTTTCAGATGGTATCGCTCAATGATCTTCTCCACACACATCTGTATCCATGCTGGCACACCCACCACAAATCCGATATCCCAGTTGGGCGCCTGCTCCACAATTTCCTCCAGTTTCTTAGACCAGTCGCGCGTTTTGGCTATCTTTTTTCCGGGTTTATAAAAAGGACTGAACCAAAAGGGAACCTTTTTAGCGGAAATACCGCTGAGATCTCCTTCGTAATATCCCGGTCCTTTCTGAAGGTCTGTGCTGCCTCCGATCATCAGCCATCCTTTGCCAATACTTTTAACAGGAATATCCTGATAATTGCGGAGACTGAGCAGTTGTCTCACCATCACAATACGATTTCCCCGCAACAGATCATTCGTTACCGGAATATATTTACTGGCAGACTCGGATGTGCCTGAACTCAGTGCATAGTATTTTATTTTGCCAGGCCAGCAGATATCCGGTTTCCCCTCCAGGGTTTTATACCACCATTCCTTATAGATCTTACTGTAATCAAAAACAGGTACATTCTCCTGGAAACTCTTTACCAGTTGTTTGTTCAGCAGGATCCGGTCGAAATGATATTGTTGGCCGAATTCCGTAAATCGTGCCTTTTTCAATAATTTTTTCAGAACTTTTATTTGCTGGCGCCGCGGGGATTTTTTTGGTAAACGCAATGCCCGCGCAAGAGAATTGGGTAATTGTACATCAATTAGCGCCATTGAGGATCGGGGATATTAGTGTGTTCAAATTTAAGCTTTTTTAAGGTGAAGGCCTAAAGCCTCACTTTCTGTCACAGGTTTATTGTATAAGCTATCAGGAAGGTAGTTTTCTCATAATCTCAATTCCATCCACTATAAAGCCTATTATACCAAGCAACTGAAATCACGGAGTCCTCGCTGGAGCATTCAGCGGATATATTAATATCGGATCGCTTTCGTTGTTCGTCCTGCTAATGGCCGTGACAAAATATCGGCCCTGGGGATCTTTGAGCAGTTCGCTGTAACTGAAAATCATCTGCGCGGTCTGATAATTTGAAATAAAGCGATAAGCACGCGATGAATCAATATTAAATGCGCCTTCGGCCTTATAAACTGCGAACCCCCGGAGACTATCCGTTTCGCTTCCCTTTTCAAAGCGAATGATCAGAGAGTCGTGGCTGCTACTGACATGTATAACGGGGATGGATGGCCGAACACTGTCAATCCAGGGCAAGGGCGCAATCAATGCCGGATAATTGTAAAAATTTTCCCTCAGGGTATCATTCCACCCATAAGGATTTTTATAAAATGAAACACTGCTGAAATAAACCTCACCTCCTATCTGGGGAAGATTGCGAATAGCGCGTAGCTGCCGGGGAAGCTGATTTTTATCTCTCCAGTACTCATTTGATCCGGCGCGGAAATAGCCCAGGCCGATAAAACAAGGCCGGTCGAAATGATTCTTACTCCACCAGTCGAGCAAAACGCCAAAGGGTGCATTTTTTTGTTCAAATTCCCAATATAACTGCGGTACTACATAATCGATCCAGCCATTTTTCATCCATAATAAGATATCAGCATACAGATCATCATAATTGGTCTGCCCGGCCCTTGTATCAGACCCAAGAGAGTCCTTTGAAAAATTTCTCCAGACCCCAAAAGGACTGATTCCGAATTTGCAGTTTGGCTTTACATCCCGGATAGTGTGGTGAAGCATCAGGATAACTGAATCCACATTACTTCTTCTCCAGGTTTCTTTATCCATACCCTGGCCGTATTTTAAATATGAGACATTATCGGGAAACTCAACCCCACCGATGCGGTATGGATAAAAATAATCGTCAAAATGAATGGCATCGATATCGTAACGACCAAGCATTTCCTTAATCACAGCGTTCACATATAACTGCACTTCCTTATTTCCGGGATCCAGATATTTCGTATCCCCGTAGGTTAAAATCCAATCCGGATGATTACGGCTTACATGGTTCGCTGATATGGAAGAACCATTATGCCAGACAGATTTCCGGCGTTTATGTTTCCCGTGTTTTACCAGCGTTGTAGTATAATGTCCTATCTGAAATACGGCCCGGTAAGGATTACACCAGGCATGAAACTCCATGCCCCGTTTATGGGTTTCTTTTATCATGAATTCCAATGGGTCATAAAATGGAATGGGCGCTTTGCCCTGCTCGCCTGTCAACCATTGGCTCCAGGGTTCGAGAGAAGAGGGAAAAATAGCATCACAGGCAGGCCTGACCTGCACGATAACCGCATTCATCCCGTTACGCTGATGCATGTCGAGCTGACGGATGAATTCAGCTTTTTGCAATTCGGTATTATAATTGCCCGCACTTGGCCAGTCGATATTGTCAACGGTAGCAACCCATACAGCCCTGAATTCATATTTGGGCTGAGAAAATGCATATTTGGTACAAATCAGGAGGAAAACCAGGAGAAATCTTTTCATACGCTCTGGCCGGTAATGGAGTTTTCTGTTGGGTTTTCCTCTGAAATTTTTTCAGTGGTTCTGATTTTGTCGAGAAGGGTATTCAGCTGCCTTGCTTCCCCCTCGCTGAGATATTTAAAAATGGAATCTAATTCTTCATTCATTCCGTCCATCGATAGTAACAATTTTTTCCCTTTGTCTGTCAGCAATACGTCTACCAGTCGCCTGTCTTCACGACAGATGGATTTTTTAACCAGACCCTTTTTAACAAGCCTGTCCACAATACGGCTGGTATCACTCATTTTGTCAAGCATCCTTTGCCGGATCTGCAACGTGGACAGCGGCTGGCCGGCGCCGCGCAAAATGCGTAATATATTAAATTGTTGCTGGGTAATGTCAAATGGTTCAAATCGTTTGTTTATTTTTTCATTCACCCAGTTGAAAGTGTAAATGAGATTAATGATTGATTTCTGATATTCCGTTCGGAATACAGGCTGATTGATATCTTGTTCTAAGGTCATAATTAAACGTTCAAACTTATTTTCACCGGATAAACGGTCAGTCGCCCCAGACTTTTACCCCCTCACTGCAATTGGCGCAAATATCTATTTCTGCCCGTCCCTTAAGTATTTTCCTGCGAAAATCGATGTATTCCGGTTGTTTCCAGATTTCTTTGAAAGATTTTTTTTTCAAATCTCCCATCCGGTGTTTTGCATCCTTGTCAAAGCAACATGGAACGACCAGACCATCCCAGGTGATAACGGGAGAATGCCAGAGCCTCCAGCAATGATTCTGCAGGCGATTCTTCGATTCATAGCCCCCATCCGGTTTCTTTCGATATCTCGAAATCGTAGAATGTTCCGGTATGAGATGATTCGGATCCGTGGCATAATCATAAATCTGCGCGGTCTTGTACCGGATACCGTCTACCCCGGTTTTTTCAGCCAGTTCCTTCGCCTGCTGAATTTGGTGCTCATTGGGTCTTACGACAAGGAACTGAAAAAAAACATACGGTGTTTTGCTTTGCAATCTCTTTTTCCATTTTATGATATTGGCGGCGCCTGTCAATACTTTTTCCAGATCACCTCCTCTACGGTACTGGCTGTACACTTCCTGGGTAGTACCGTCCAATGAAATGATCAGACGATCGAGACCGCTTTCGACGGTTCTTCGTGCGTTTTCGTCATCCAGGTAATGGGCATTTGTTGATGTAGCCGTATAAATTTTCTTTGATGTTGCGTACTGCACCATTTCGAGGAAATCGGAATTCAGATAAGGCTCTCCCTGGAAATAAAATGTCAGGTATAGTAAATCCGGTGCCAGCTGATCGATCATCTGCCTGAAAAAATTCATTTCGAGCATGCCCCTTGGGCGGGTAAAAGACCGGAGCCCGCTGGGGCATTCCGGACATCTCAGATTACAGCTGGTCGTTGGCTCGAATGAAATGGAAACCGGCGATCCCCATTGAACCGGCTTACGTGACCACTTGCTGATATAATAACTGGATAATACAAGAATACCATTCCAGGCTCGTCGAACACTCAGCTTGGTCAGGAGGTTGATTGTATCATTCCAATTGAATTTTGTCATATCACCAGTAAAAATAGTTTTAAATACGGAAAGCGGGAAGCCGGGGCGATATTTCGACCGCCAGCGGATATATTTGCAATCGTTTATCTTTTGAAATGGCCAAAAAGAACAGCAGGATATGGAAGATCAGCGTTTTTATATTCAGTACCGCTATAATTATCATGCTCCTCGTGATGTTATATCAATGGATTGCTGACAAAAGGACTGCATTTATAGAGTATCGCGAATTTGGGATACAGATTCCGGTGAACTATTCGGTTCATGGTATCGATGTTTCGAAATACCAGGATGTCATTAACTGGCAATCGGTAAAAAATATGCGCGTAGAGAATGTGCATATCAGTTTCGTATTTGTAAAAGCGACAGAGGGGCTGGGAAATGAAGACCAGCTGTTCAGCCGGAACTGGAAAAAAATCCGGGAAGCCGGACTGGTTCGCGGGGCTTACCATTATTTCATCGCTACCAAAAGCGGTAAGGCACAAGCGGAAAATTTTATTAATTCAGTAACCCTTTTGTCGGGAGACCTGCCTCCCGTTCTGGACATCGAACAAACATTTGGAGTGCCCCCGGAAAAATTGAGACAACGTGCAAAGGAATGGTTACAAACGATCCAGGCATATTATGGAACGGCTCCTATTATTTATACGAATGTTGATTTTTACGAACATTACCTGAAGGATGATTTTGATGGCTATCTTTTGTGGGCGGCTCACTATCTTCAGCCGTCTCAGCCACGTATTTACCGAAACTGGAGTTTCTGGCAACATAGTGAAAAAGGGCGCGTGAATGGCTGCTATACGATCGTTGACTTCAATGTATTCAACGGCGATTCATTGGAGTTCCGCAAACTGTTGTTAAACTGAAAAATTATACAATGAAAAAGGCCTATTGTGTTTCCACCTGCACCACCTGCCAACGGATCATGAAGGATTCTGACCTGATCAAAAAGGGCTATGCTTATCAAAATATCAAGGAAGATAAAATTACCCCGCAGCAGCTCGATGAAATGAAGGGCATGATAGGCAGTTATGAAGCACTGTTCAGCAGGAGGGCACTAAAATACAAAGCCATGGGGTTAAAGGATAAAAAACTGACTGAAAAGGATTACCGGGATTTGATTCTGCAGGAGTATACATTCTTAAAAAGGCCGGTGATTATTTCGGGAAAGAAGATCTTTTCAGGAAGTGAAAAAAAGACGGTTGTGGAACTTTTGAAGCTAAAGTAGCTGCTAATGGAACAGTGCAGTAATATCAAATTTCCTGATTAAATCATCAGTTGAATACCCAAATGCACAAGTTTGATTCGACTTCTATATCCTAGCGTTATCCCTTCTATATAAGCTCCATAACCGCCTCGCCCTTAAAAATCAATTTTTTTGATAAAAGTTATTGTGACTTTCAATGCCCGGTCCGTGGCCTAACGAGATTAGTTATCCAAACAATCAGCCTTTTATTATTCTCAACTTGGCGTAATTCAGCATAATCTTTTTTTCCCCGCCTAACTTGAAGTTGACCGTTGCAATCGGATTATGCGCCGAGCCTTCCATTTTTACGACTTCTCCGAAACCGAATTTCTGGTGTTCCACCTGATCTCCGGCAGCCAAATTACTGGTATCGCTGGGTGAAAAATCCACTGAAGGTATATGCACCGGTGCAGGTGTCTTGGCTGAGGAAGATATATATGTAGGTTTGGAAGAAGTCTGATTTTTTGTAACTGATTCATCGCTGCCCCCGTAACCGCGGTTTAAGCGGTCATAAGCCGGTCGGCCGGCCCATGAACCGAGCTGGTTCTTTATACCTCCTCCGGCGTAACTTCTGTCGAGCTGGTCTTCCGGAATCTCTTCAATAAAGCGACTGGGATCATTCTGAATGACACTTCCAAAACGATAACGCGAGTTCGCGTAGGTAATCCAGAGTTTGTGTTTGGCCCTCGTGATTACCACATAAAAGAGACGTCTTTCTTCTTCCAGTTCCTCCCTTGTATTGATTGACATGGCATTGGGAAAAAGTGATTCTTCCAATCCCGCTGCAAATACACAACTGAATTCAAGTCCTTTGGCGGCATGTATTGTCATCAGCTTCACCGTATCCGCTTCGGGATCTTTCTGATCCGTGTCAGTGAGTAACGTAATTTGTTGCAAGTATCCCGAAAGCCCGGCCTGCCCCTTTTGAGTTTCCTGCGTCTTAATATTATCTATCAGGATACCGTCTTCATCAATGATACTGCGGTTTTGCTGGTCATCCACCCATTCCTTAATACTGTTTAATAATTCCTGGATATTTTCATAGCGCGCAAGGCCTTCGGTGGTTTTATCGTTAAATAATTCCTTTACAATATTCGTTTGTTTACCAACATGCGTCGCTACTTCATAGGCGTTTTTCGTATTCAGCATGCTCGCAAAACTTCTGATCATCAGTACAAACTGGTCAATGGCTTCCTGTGTGCCGGCCTTAAAACCCATAGAGGACGCATTGCTCAACACCGCCCACATAGAAATATTATTTTCATTGGCCAGCAGTACTGCTTTGTCCAACGTGGTTTTTCCAATACCACGCGCCGGGAAATTGATAATTCTTTTTAGTGATTCCTCATCGTCGGGATTTACAATAACCCGGAGATAGGAAATAAAATCCTTTATCTCTTTTCTTTGGTAGAAACTGATTCCTCCATATATGGTATAGGGAATGGCCATCCGGCGAAGGCTCTCTTCAAATGCACGGCTCTGTGAATTGGTACGGTATAATATGGCAAAGTCACGGTTATTGAAATGATTTCTTAGTTTCTGCTCCTGGATTGTATCTGCCACATATTTTCCCTCGTCGTTGTCGGTTTGTGTGCGCACCAGCCGGATCTTTTCCCCTTCTATATTTTCTGTCCAAAGGTTTTTTGGAATCTGTCCTTTGTTTCGTTTGATTACTTCATTGGCCGCTGTTATGATACTCTGTGTGCTGCGGTAATTCTGTTCCAATTTCACCACTTTCACATCATCGTAATCTTTCTGAAACTGTAAAATATTTTCAATGGTGGCGCCGCGAAAGCTGTAAATACTTTGCGCATCATCGCCCACCACACATACATTTTCATAAACGGCTCCCAATAGTTTGATAATCTCATACTGCGCGGGATTGGTATCCTGGAACTCGTCGATCAGGATATACTTGAACTTGTGCTGGTATTTATGCAGACTTTCAGGAAAATTTTTCAGCAGTTCATAAAATTTTAGCAACAGATCGTCAAAATCCATAGATCCGTTCTTGAAACAACGTTTGGCGTACGCTTCATAAATCTGGGCAATCGCCGGCCTGTTGCTTCGTGTGTCCTCCTGTTGGATATAATAATCAGTGGCATATGCTGCCGGACCGATCAGACTGTTTTTTGCCTGTGAAATCCGGTTGTAAACAATATTGGGCTTATAATGTTTGTCGTCGAGGTTGAGTTCATTTACAACCGTTTTTACCACGCTCTTTGCATCGTCAGTATCATAAATAGTAAAATGATGAGGATAGCCCAGCTTGGGGGCTTCTGCACGCAGGATCCGGGCAAAAACACTATGAAAAGTGCCGATGTAGAGGTTTCTCGCTTCATTATTGCCCAGAATACGTTCAACCCTTTCCTTCATCTCCCTGGCCGCCTTGTTGGTGAAGGTCAGCGCCAGAATATTAAACGCATCCACCTCTTTTGTCAATAGGTGGGCAATCCGGGTAGTAAGTACTTTTGTTTTTCCACTGCCGGCACCGGCCACGATCATCAGGGGTCCGTCAATATGCAAAACAGCTTCTTTCTGCGCGTCATTCAATCCTTTTAAATAATCCTGCATGCTTGCAATTTACGAACTGCCGGCGGCAGATCCACCGATAAAATTATGCAGTGATTGTTCAAATAACTTAGGCTTTCCCGGTTTTTTTCGGTACAGCAGGTTTCCGCGTCCAGCGGAAGACTTCAATTCCTTCTACCATGAAAACCAACCATCCTTTTTTGAATTTATAGCTGTCAACTCTTAGCAGGTTTTGCAGGAACGCAGATTCGTTATACCCGGCGCAAAACATACGCGTGGTGATCATTTTATCGCTGAAGCTGAGGGTTGAATCAGTAGCCAGGAAAGTGCCCGACATCCGGTTACAGCCCGTGTTCCCTGAAAAATGACTGGTGGCTATGTCTAAACTTATTTCCGGCACACGGCCTGTTGCCGTATCGCTGTCCAGGGCGGGTAATAAATACCATTTCCCTTTGAGTGCGTTAATTCCAGCCGGCTTTTTTGCCGTAGATGCCGTCAGGTGTTTTAACTGAATCTGCTTGCGCCTGTTGAGCGGAGAGGTTGGAAACCAGGGCAAATAATAGCGCCATCAGTATAAAAGATTTTAACTTTGTGGACATATTTTTTGTACATCCATAATCATACCCAATCATGCCAGGATTTGAATTTTTTGGTGAAGAAGAACGTAAAGAGGTAAACGAAGTTTTGTCTACGGGAATACTCATGCGTTACGGTTTTGATGCTGCCCGTAAAGATATATGGAAATCACGTGAGCTCGAACAGGCCATCTGCAAACGGTTCGACTGTGGTTTTGTACAATTGACTTCCAGTGGAACATCGGCGTTGACTACGGCCCTCGCTGCATTGGGCATTGGTGCCGGGGATGAAGTTATTATGCCTTCCTTTACGTTTGTTGCAAGCTTTGAAGCCGTGCTCAGTGTGGGTGCCATCCCTGTGATTGTGGATGTAAATGATTCGCTGACCATGGATCCGGTTTCAGTACGGAAAGCGCTGACTCCGGCTACCCGCTGCATTATGCCCGTGCATATGTGCGGAGGCATGGCCGAAATGGATATTCTTCTTGAAATCTGCCGCGATCATAAACTGCTTTTGCTTGAAGATGCCTGTCAGAGTATTGGCGCATCCTATAAAGGAAAATATCTGGGAACCATGGGCCACGCCGGAACATTCTCTTTCGATTTTGTCAAGACAGTGACCTGTGCTGAGGGTGGAGCAGTTCTCACAAACGACAAAAAAATTTACACGAACTGTGATGGCTATACGGATCACGGACATGACCATGTCGGAAATGACCGGGGCGCAGAACAGCATCCCTTTCTCGGTTATAACTTTCGGATCTCGGAACTACATGCCGCTGTGGGCCTGGCACAATTTCGCAAACTGGATAAATTTCTTGCCATTCAGAAAAAAAACCATCAGTACCTGCAGTCTGAGCTGGCGAAGATTCCCGGAATCAAATTCAGAACCATCCCCGATCCTGCGGGCGACAGTCATACCTTTCTCAGTTGGTTTATGCCCACACGCGAACTGACAGAGGCAGTTGTTGCGGAACTCAAGTCCCAACAGATTTTTGCGGGCAATTTCTACTGGTTCGATCATAACTGGCATTATATCAGGAAATGGGATCACCTGAAGACGGAGAAATCACTGAACAGACTCAATGAAGGCCAGTCGAAAGCAGTGAAAAAACTGAATACCCAGGATTTTACAAAAAGTGATACAATAATGAGTTGTTGCCTCAGTACGGCCATTGGTTTGTCATGGACCGATGAGCAGCTTCAGGAAAAAGCTTCCCGTCTCGTATCTGCAATTAAGAAAGTGTTGGCTAATGCTTCCCCTCAAGCGCATCACAATCAGCAAGCGAGCCTAGCCTGAATCTAAGGGGTATATGGGTTGTCTTCTCCATTTCCCACTCCATTTTGCAGAAAAAAGCGGTTGGCAACCCGTCATTTATACGCATGTTGACTGGATAACCGCCATAAGGCCTACCGGCTGGCGGCCATTCCAATTTAACGCCGGAAGTCGGGTTTTTCCCTGCGGTATAACCGGTTTGATGGGTCTTTTTCTCCGGTTTTGTTCCCGGTGGGATCAGGCCTGAAAAATCCCTTTTCAGCCCCTCCGGCCAAGGTTTTTGTCCCCATCCTGTGTGGAAGGAAAACATTGTCAACCAGACAACAAGAAAAGAAATTTGACGTTGAGGCCGATTCTTCATAATTAAATGTAAATTTACGGCGCGATTTTTGTGGAATGGGCGGATTTTTTGAAAATTCGCTCCTCCCGGCATTAACCCCTCAAAGATGGCATTAAGTCAATCATTACAGCAGAAATTACTCCAAAAATTATCTCCGCAGCAGATTCAGCTCATGAAATTGCTGCAGGTACCTACTGCCAATCTGGAAGAGAGAATTAAAGAGGAACTGGAAGAAAATCCGGCGCTGGAAGTGGCGGAAGAAGATCATGATGATGGACTAACGGATGATTCCAAGGATGAATTTGAGACGGCAGATGAAGAGTTTGAACCAGAGGGAACCCAGGATGAATACGACAATATTGATATAAGTGAATATGTGAGCGACCACGATGATGATGTGGCTGATTACAAATTGAGGGATGATAACTATCCCGATGCTGAAGACAAGCAAACTGTAACGCACAAACTGGAAACGAGCTTCTATGAACTGCTGCTGGATCAGCTGGGTTTATTAAAACTGGATGACCGGGATCGTAAGATTGCCGAACAAATCGTGGGTAGTATTGATGATGACGGTTACCTGCGTCGTGAAACGGCTTCTATTGTAGATGACCTTGCTTTCCGTCAGAATATTGAAAGTACGGAAAGTGAAGTTGAATCCATTATTTCGCGGATTCAGCAATTTGATCCGCCGGGAGTAGCTGCCAGAAATTTACAGGAATGTTTATTACTCCAGCTGGAAAGAAAAAAGTCGGATGGTAAAAGTGTTACCCTGGCAATCAGTGTTCTTTCTGAATATTTTGATGAGTTTACAAAAAAACATTACGATAAGATTCAGCGCGGATTAAATATTACCGAGGAAGAATTCAGGGATGTAATCCGGCAGATAATCAAACTCAATCCAAAGCCTGGCGGGAATTTGGGCGGGGCGGGCAAGGGTGAGGGTTATGTAGTGCCCGATTTCTTTATCTTCAACAATGCCGGCATGCTTGAACTAACGCTGAATTCAAGGAATGCCCCTGATCTTCGAATCAGCGATGGCTACCGGGATATGCTGAAAGACTATGACCGGGGCGCAAAAAAAGATAAAAGGCAAAAGGAAGCTGTCTTGTTCATCAAGCAGAAAATCGATGCAGCCAAATGGTTTATTGACGCGATCAAGCAAAGACAACAGACGCTGATCAATACTATGCAAACCATCATGAATTACCAGCATGATTTTTTTATTACAGGCGATGAGACTTCGCTGAAGCCGATGATACTGAAAGATATTGCCGAACGGACCGGGCTGGACATCTCTACCGTCAGTCGCGTAGCCAATAGCAAATTTGTGCAGACAGAATTCGGAACATACCGGCTGAAATTTTTCTTCAGTGAGTCCCTGAGTACCGACAGCGGGGAAGAGGTTTCCACACGTGAAGTGAAAAAAATTCTAAGCGACCTGATAGAGGGAGAAAGCAAAAAGAAACCGCTCAGCGATGAGCGGTTAACCGAGCTTCTTCAGGAAAAAGGATATAATATTGCCAGACGGACCGTCGCAAAATATCGTGAACAACTGAATATTCCCGTAGCCAGATTAAGGAGAGAATTATAAACTGGTGTCCGTCGCCTTCAGCCTACAATGAATATAGCACCATACGAATACATGAAGCCCCCCTCAGAAACAGAACCTCACCCCTCTGGCCTGGTTCGTTTTTTTGCACATTTCTTTTCTATCCTGTTTCATCCGCTGCTGATCAGTGCGTATGTGATGGCATTTCTGATCTATATCCACCCTGCTGCTTTCGAAGGTTTTGATATCCATACCAAAAACCTGCGCATGTTCAGTATGGCATTGTTCACGATATTTTTTCCAGCACTGAGCGTATTCCTGGCCTGGCGTCTGAAGCTGGTCAGGAGACTATCATTGGAAAGCCGCCAGGACAGATTAGTGGGTTTTATTGTAACCATGTTTTTTTATTTCTGGGCGAGTTATGTATTCAGAAGCCTGCCCGATACGCCATCTGTCGCTGCCCGATTTGTACTGGGAACATTTATCGCCGTTTGCGGTGCCTGGATGTGTACCATATTTTATAAAATAAGTCTGCACGCTGTAGCCATGGGCGGGCTGATCAGTTTTTTTATATTGTTTGGCATTCGGGATCCGTTTGTCTCCGGGCTCTATCTTACTGTTCCCGTACTTATTGGTGGGCTGGTCTGTACATCCCGGTTGTTGCTTGGCGCTCACACCCGGTTTGAAATGAATTCCGGTTTCCTGGTCGGGATACTTGCGCAATGTATTGCCTGGCTATTTTAATTCATTCAAGGCAGGAAAAAGAAAAGCCCAATCATAGGGTACGAACCTAAATTGGACTTTTTCACCTTCAAACCATCGGAGCTTACGTCCGGTTAACCGTTGAGTATTTTTGATCCTGTAAGGTATTTTTTTGTAGGATGATAGATAAAGAAGCATGATCCGCCTTTCATATCCTCAATTACCTCATTCACATCTGCCTTGGGAATGGCGGGACAACCGAAGCTTCTTCCGTTAAATTTATTAGATTTCAAAAAATCCTCTCCGACATATTTAGATCCATGGATCACGATATTCCTTCTGTCAGCCTTGTCATTAAATCCTTTTTCCAATCCATGCAGTTTCATGGCAAAACCGTGCTTACCTGTATAGGTCATTTCGGTTACATAAAAACCAAGACTGCTTTTATGGGAACTCCACTTATTGGAAAATGACTTCGCATACTCACCCCCGGAACGACGGCCATGGGCAACATATGTATTAATCAGAATTTTTCTTAATTCCAGGTCCACCACATATAGGCGGCGGTTTCTGGACGACTGGCTGAAATCGCAGATCGTAATGACATTACTTCTGCTGATTTTATGCTCTTCGAGCAGTTTCAGATAACCTTTATACGCATAAGCAAACACTTCACGGCGAAGACCGGATTCTTCCAGGTTGGCTTCACAGTATAAATTACTTACTTCGGCTTCAAATTTCAGGGAGGCGGTGGAAAGTGTTATCGGAGCCGGAAATTTTTTCAGGGGTGTTGCCATCAGACCATTTCCGGATTGTAAAATGGGGGAGAATGACAATAACAGGGCTACGGATAACACACGATAATTGTTTCGCATGGTTGGGTTTTTCAAGGGTTTTTTATAAACGGGTCTGACACTAAAATATTATTAGATTCCCGTTTATACAATGATTTAGCCTAAGTATTTTATTGTATCATTCACAAATAAAATATTTAAGCAGGATTTCGTAAAAGTCCACGGAAAATCCCGGACATGGCCTGATTTTTTACCTTATTTTAATTGAACAAGCACGTAATTTCACGGAAGGGAGACGGAAACAAATGAATAGCCACTGACAGATGGCACGCTTTTACTGATACAACGTATATATAAAGAGCAGCCGGGAAAATCAATAAAAAGAATAGCACATGAAAACATTAATGCTGGTGCGGCATGCGAAGAGTTCGCACAGTTTCGGAGTGTCCTCTGATTTTGACAGGCCATTAAATGATCGCGGCTTCCGTGAAGCTTCTGAAATGGGAAAAAAACTTTTCAAAAAAAATACCGCAATTGACCAGTTTGTTTCGAGCCCTGCCATTCGCGCAAAAACTACTGCAGAATTATTTGTAGCGGAATACAATCGAAAGATGAAAGAAATTCTTCTAATCCCGACGCTCTATCATTCAGATCCAAATCAGTTCAATGAAGTAATCAGCCAGCTTGGCGACCAATTTGATCATGTCGCAATTTTTTCCCATAACCCGGGAATTACAGATTTTGCATCAAACCTGACCAATACCCAAATCTCACATATGCCCACCTGCAGCGTGTTTGCAGTGACGGCTCCCGTCGACTCCTGGAAAGATTTTTCCAGGGCAGTTAAGAGTTTTTTATTCTTTTATAAACCGGAATAAAGTTAAACCCCTGAAAATTTTTTATTTTTTTATATGGCTATTTAGCAAATCCCCAACAAAATCTTTCAGTCCTGCTTCCCGGATATCCGGAGCCGTCATTTTCAGTTTTGTAAACTCCATCAGCGATTTTACCAGGTCGAATTTTTTTTGCGAAACTGCATACATCCATTTCTTTTCATTTAAATAGAACCCCAGATATTCCTGCTCGGTCTGTCCCGGAGTGGGAACAAGAATAGCGCTTCTTTTAAGCCTGGCCAGGTCCATGATGGTACTGTAACCGCTCCTGGCAATAATATATTCAGCCTCGAGTATCTTTTCATTCAGGATGTCTGTTGAAAGATGATTGACAAACACAATTCCTTCCCGTAATGAAGGCATGGAATCAGCGTTATCAGGTAATCCGCGTACTACCAATGCTTGCAGGTCCATTCCTGACAATTGCTTACATAAAATATTTTCGAAGCGGGTTCTTTGAGGTTCCGGGCCGGAGAGGAGGATCAGCAGATAATTTCTTCGGTGAATATTTTCCCGATATTTAAATCTGGAAAGGATGCCGATATATTTCAATGGGATTTTCGGCAGAAGGGCCGGATGAGATAACCGGCCTCCAAGAGAATCAAAAATTTCCAGGTCTGGCACCCAACAGCATGAATATTTTTCGATGAATTTATAATTCCATTTTAAAAACAGACGATCAACCCACCCATCGATCGCCGATCGTAAACCACCTGTCCTGGCATAGGCGCCAATGCCCGACTGTATGGCTAATTGGTGGGTGATGAATACCGTAAAAAGACTTTTGTTGTATAAGCCATAACGATTATCAGATATCACAATTTGTATTGTATGATCCCGCAATGTTTGTTCCAGCCATTTATTTTCTTCCTTAATTTGCCTCAGGAAATAAGGAGCCCTTAAAATCAAGGCCCATTTTAGTAAGATGCCCCGTTTATAAGAGATTTTATAGCCGGGAATTTCAAGGAATTGAAGCTGGGGGAACTCCTGGTTTAAGAGGGCCTTTTGACTCCCGGAAGCAGCAATTAATACCCGGGCACCTTGTTGGATTAATTCGTTAATGACTGGTATACAGCGTGTTGCATGTCCAAGGCCCCAGTCTAGTGGCGCAACGAGCACGGAAACAGGCTCTTTTTGCTTCATGTTAATTTTCTAAAACCGGGACAAAAACCTGCAATTAACCGCAAATTTTTATAAATTAGTGCAAAGAAATCTATGAAAAATCCGCTTCCCCTATTGATCCTTTTACTATTTATGATTACAATTGTAAGCACAAGTTGTACTTCGAGCAATCGGATTGGAGGCAGTAGCAAAAAATGCGGTTGCGGAGTCAATAAGGGTATGGTCGGATACTAAAATCTAATTGCAATGAAAACACCGGATAGAGATTTGCTTGTCCTGATGAAAGACGAATTCGTTACTGAGCAGTTCATGGCCTATGAACTCGAAAAATTAAATGATCTTCTTTACCAGTACGAAACGCTTGAAACATTTTGTTCAGCCCACGAAGTTTTTGATCTCAACAGCTACAAAATTCTAAGAGGTGCCCGCTATATACAACGTGTTGTGCGGCAGCAGGAACTAAAACCTTTCCAGTTTCTGTGTAACAAGAATTAAGCGACTACTAACTGTTCAGCATCAACGGCATTACCAGCATCAGCAGGTCTTCAGCCTTGTCCTGCTCAACAGGTTTAATAATTCCGGCTTTTGTAGGTGTAGATAATTCAATCCTGATTTCCTCAGATGCGGTTGCATTCAGCATTTCTATCAGGAATCTTGCATTAAAAGCAATGGACATATCTTCTCCTGTGTACTGACATTTCATTCTTTCATTTCCTTCAAATGAAAAGTCCACATCCTGTGCAGCCAGCTGCAGTTCGCTTCCGTGAATGCTCAATACAATCTGGTTGGTACTCTTATTACTGAAAACACTTACGCGACGGAGTGCTCCCTGGAAATCGCTACGACTCACGGTTAGCTTATATGGATTATCAGCCGGGATCACCACTTTATAATCAGGGAAGCGTGCATCGATCAGGCGACAACTCATTTGCAACCCACCGATGTTTGCAAAAAGATGATTGCTGTTATAAGTGAGTTTAACATGTTCATCAGAGGAAGGCAACGCCGACTTTAACAAGTTTAGTGGCTTTTTCGGAACAATCAGAGATTCGGTTTTGGCGCAGGAGATATCGGACCTTTTATACCGGATCAGCCGGTGCGCATCTGTTGCAACAAACTGTATAGCCGCGGGACTCATTTCTACCAATACCCCGGTCATCGCCGGTCTCAGGTCATCATTGCTGACGGCAAATAAGGATTTACTGATAGCCGTCGAAAGAACCGAAGCCGGGATTTCAAATGAAGTGGTTTCATCCGCGGAAGGGTCTTTCGGAAAATTATCCGGGTTTTCTCCCATTACTTTATACTTACCGTTATCACTGGTAATCTCAACCGAAAATTGCTTATCAATCGTAAATGTCAGTGGCTGATCGGCAATATTCTTGAGTGAATCCAAAAGGATCTTGGCAGGGATACAGACCTTTCCGGTTTCTTTCGCCTCCACATCCAGGTGAACTTTCATGACCGTTTCCAGGTCTGTGGCAACGATGGTTAGTTTGTTCTTTTCCACTTCAAACAAAAAATCTTCCAGAATGGGCAGAACCGTATTGGCACTGATAACACCGCTGATTTGCTGCAATTGTTTTAGCAAAGCCGAAGACGAAACAATAAACTTCATGAATCGGGACTTTGGAACGAAACTACTGATTTTTTTGGTAGAGCCGGAGTTGATTCTGCAAGGGTGAATATCCTTAGAATAACTTGTGTATTTTTTTATATTTGGCACCATGGATACTTCGGGTTCTACATATTTCCGGGGCAGAATGACGTCTGAAAAAGCACTTCAGAAAACCAAACATTTTTGCGGTTACCGGGAACGCAGTCAGGCGGAAGTCAAACAAAAACTCTATTCCCTGGGTCTGCATAAAAAAGAGGTGGAAGAACTGATTTCGCAGCTGATCGAAGAAGAATATCTCAACGAAGAAAGATTCACCTGCCAGTTTGCTTTGGGAAAATGCCGGATCAGGGGATGGGGAAAAACCAAGATCCGTTATGAACTGCGCCGGAAGGGAATCAGCGAATTACTGATTTCAAAAGCCATCAAATCACTGGATGAGCAGGAATATTTGGCCATTTTCAAACGTCAGGCTGATAAAAAATGGCAGGCGCTACAGACCGAAAAGGATATTTTTGCAAAGAAAAATAAATGGCAGCAATTTCTTTTACAAAGAGGTTTTGAGCCTGCCATCATCCGGAGCTGGTCCTTTCCGGAAGAAACCAACGGCGGACTTATGGAATAATCAATTATATGCGCGATCTCCGGATTTCACTCATACAGACAATTCTTCACTGGGAAGATAAAGCGGCAAATCTGGAAATGCTGCAAAAAAAAATTACCGCGATCCCGGACAACCCCATGGTGATCGTTCTGCCGGAGATGTTCAGCACCGGATTCAGCATGGAAAAGGAATCGCTGGCTGAGGACATGGATGGAACGACCGTTGAATGGATGAAAAAAAATGCAGCATCAAAAAAGGCGATCATTACCGGTAGTATTATTGCCAGGGAAAACCAGGAAGGTATAACGAGCTACTATAACCGACTGGTATGGATGTTACCGGATGGTGAATACGGGATCTACGATAAACGTCATTTGTTTGCTTATGGAAAAGAAAACCGGCATTTTAGCGCCGGCAGCAAAAGACTGGTTGCGCAGGCAGGAGGATGGAAGATAGCTCTGCAGATTTGTTACGACCTTCGATTCCCCGTATGGCTTCGTCAATCCAAAACAAGCAGTACACAGGAAAAGCCTGAGTTCGATCTCATGATCGTGGTAGCGAACTGGCCCGCCGCCAGGAGCCTGGCCTGGAGAACCCTGCTTCAGGCAAGAGCGATCGAAAATCAATGTTATGTAGCCGGCGTCAACAGAACGGGTACCGACGGAAACGGTCTGCAATATGCGGGGGAATCCATGATTATCGGTCCGTTGGGTGAAATCATCGGGATACTGGGTGCAAAAGAAGAAACATTATCTTTTACACTTGACTATAATCTACTGGAGGAAGTCCGTTTAAAATATCCATTCTGGCGTGATGCAGATGAGTTTTTCATTCAACCTTAATTTATGAAGCAGGCATTTCTGGGAGATGAAATATTTACAGGCAATGAGATGCTGACCGGCCAGGTACTGATTGTTGAAAATAAAAAAATTGCAGGAATCCTTCCTTCAGCTTCCCTGCCTTCCGGCATTTCGATTCAAACTTTTCCGGGATGTATCATTACCCCGGCTTTCCTGGATCTTCAATTGTACGGTGGCAACGGAAAATTGTTTTCGCATTCCCTGGATACTGAATCGCTGGATGCAACATATGCCTATTGCGCATCAGGAGGTTGTTCGCACTTTATGATTACAATGGCTACCAATTCGATGGAGAATTTCATGAAGGGAATTGATGCAGCGGGCGAATATATTGCTTCCGGAAAAAAGGGATTGCTGGGACTTCATCTGGAAGGACCCTGGATCAGTCCGGCCAAAAAAGGGGCACATATTGAAGCATTTATTAAGAAGCCGAGTCTAAAAGAAGCAGAACTCATACTTGACCGCGGAAAAGGAATCGTAAAAATGATTACCCTGGCCCCCGAGCAATGTGATGATAGAGTTGTTCAAATGTTAATGGATAATGGTATTATCGTTTCTGCGGGGCATAGCAATGCTTCTTTCAGTCAGGCTTCGCATGCATTCAAAATGGGAGTACCCGCAGCCACACATCTTTTCAATGCCATGTCCCCATTGCAGGGTAGGGAGCCGGGTATGGTGGGGGCCATTTATGACGATCCGAATGTAATGTCGAGTATAATTTGTGACGGTGTGCATGTTGACTTTGCTTCTGTACGCATCAGTAAAAAAATAATGGGGGAACGTTTGTTTTTTATTACGGATGCTGTAACCTCCATAACAGAGGGCTATTATCATCACGTATTTCAAGGCAACCGGTACACATTGCCGGACGGAACGCTTTCCGGATCATGCATGACAATGATGTCTACCTTAAGAAATGCAGTTCAACAGGCGGGAATCAGTTTTGAAGAATCTTTAAAAATGTGCTCCACATATCCCGCAGGATTATTGAAGGATCCTTACCTGGGAAAGATACAGATGGGGCAGACAGCCGATTTCAATATCATCAATATAAAGACCCTGGAGCTCGTTTCCTCAGTGTTTTATTGAAAGAAGACGCTGGACTAAATAATTTTCAGACCCTTCTGTCCAGCCAGACTGTTCATAAATAACTTCGTTTTTATATACGATCATACTCTGTGGAAGATTGTTAGAATGCAGTGATCGGCGCAGGTCCCCGTATAAATCAGTATAGGCTTCAAAGGTCCAGCTGTTCAGATTATATACCGGCCTCAGCCGGCTGGCGGCCTTACCTTCATCGATTGATACCGCCATAAAACGAAAATTTGCCATTTTCTGCCAATTCTCCAGGTTGGAGTTAATGGAGTTTAATTCCGTAATACTTTCTTCGGAAGCAACTGACCAGAAACAAATCAGAAAAAGCGAATCTTTTTTTGCAAAAACAGAGAAGGGTGCAATCTTACCCTGCAGCGATTTGAGTCTTGCCTGCTGAAGAGAATCTTGTCCCGCCGCGGTGACTGAAAATAAAATAAAATAAAAAAGCAATCCCTTTATCATCGTTCCTGTTTGGTACCTGCCTGTTGTGCAGAAAGGGCTTCCCGCTGTGCAATGAGCTCCTTAACTTTCATTGCCTTAAAATCCACCCCCTCACGTATCGCATCTGAGGTAGGAAGTGCCCATACATCGGGAAGAATCCCTCTTCCATCTTTAATGCGGTCTTTATTAACCACCATCCTGAAGCGCGGGAGACGAAAACGAACTCCGGTATTCGGTAGTGTAACGTCCGGGATAATCCAGGCAGTATTTCCATAATACCCGCCTCCGGTTTCCTCCCCAACCAGCGTAATATTTTTCTGTCCTTTCAAATCACCTGCAAACAGGGTAGTGGCAGAAAAAGAATTCCCCCCGATCAGAATGAAAACCTGTCCATTGTAATGATATTTTTCCTTAGGTGAAAAATAATGCTTTTCAAAATAACGGAAATGATATTTGCCGTCCTTCTCCTTCTTGGTTACTGCTGAAACCAGCAGTCCATGCCAAAAACTTTTCTGCATGTATTTTTTATATTCCGAGGGTGGTTTGATTGTATATAAAGAGTCGGCCAGTTTAAACTTATGATCGATCAGATACCTCGTCAAAAGGGTAGATAGTCCGGCGTCTCCGCCGCCATTGGATCTGACGTCTATAATCAGATCCCTGATTTTCTGTTTCTCAATTACTTTGAACGACCTCTTAAAAAATTTCTTCAGGTGGTTGGTCCGATCGAAAGTTGCGATTGTCATGAACCCTGTTTTCATTACGGTATCCAACTGCAGGCTTACAGATGAAAGATAAAATGCAGGTTTCTCTTTCTTCTTCCCCGAACCCTTTTCAGGCGGTCCATGACTAAGAGATTTCTTATTCATCGTATCTGCCTTGAAATCGTAAGGTTTGACAAAGGATTGCCTTTCCATCCCTAAACTGTCTATATAATGTATATCGAGAGAATCGGTCAGTCCGATTATATTCTTATAGAGGTTTGCAAAAGCGAACCCGGTACTGAGACTCTGATATTTACCGGTTATACTGTACCCATCCGTTGTGATATAATTGAAAAGCGTATCCGTCAGCGCTCTAGCGTTGTATCCATTTATAGACAATACCACCGTGCCCCTTTGAAGAGTCGGATCATTTTTCCGGAGATTCGCAGTGATCACCATGGTGTCGGCCCAGAATTTCATCGCAAAAGGAAAAGCCAGAGAAGTGGCGGTATCGATATATTTACTAAATGCCCTTGACCCCTTCATACTTGTATGACCACAATCAATTCTCGATATAACCCAGGCCAGTTGATCGCGGAATTGCATTTCAGTCATCGAATCTTCAATCGATTTATATCCCATGTCAAAATAAAAATCCATACTGTCTTTCGTCGTGTACCAGTATATGCTTGGGTGGGATTTTTCCAAAATTTGGCGGAAAAGAGTATAATCTGCCTGCAGCACAGCCGCCGGATATTTTTTTTGGGGATTATATGTTTTTGCTGATGAGGAACAGGAGACTGCGAGATAAATTCCCGCGCAAATCAAGAAATTTGTTTTCAGATTCCGGATCAACTTCAGCCTTTGGAAAGTTCTCATTTCGTAAATGCGTTCCAGCCCTGCGCTGTAATATCAAATTTATTTCCTCCTTTGGTAAGGATCTTTTTACCCTCTTCCGGATCGGTCATATAACCGATCACGCTGATATTTTCATTCAAAATCAGCTTTTCAAAATCTTCCTGTCTCACTGTAAACAAGAGTTCGTAATCTTCCCCGCCGCTCAATGCACAGGCTGTAGGATCCAATTCAAATTTGTATGCTGCATTGCGGGTTTCTTCGGCGATGGGAATTTTCTCTTCGTACAGGACACAACCCAAATTACTCTGTTTGCAGATGTGCAGGATTTCCGAACTCAGGCCATCGCTGATATCCATCATTGATGTGGGCAAAATATCTTCCTGCTCAAAATACTCTATCGTTTTTTTTGAAGCTTCCGGTTTAAGCATGCGGCCAATTACATATTTTTCGCCTTCCAGGTCGGGACGGATATTGGGGTTTTCCAGGAAAATCTTTTTTTCTCTTTCCAGAAATATGAGTCCGAGGTAGGCCGCTCCGAGGTCCCCGCTGCAACAAAGAAGATCGCCCCTTTTAGCGGTAGATCTTTGTACGAATTTATCGGGCGTTACCTCACCGATGGCTGTGATGGAAATAATAAACCCCTTTTGTGAAGATGAAGTATCCCCGCCGACCAGATCAACTCCATACTTGTCGCAGGCAGCATAGACACCCTCATAAAACTCATCGAGACCTTCGAGACTGAAACGATTACTGAATCCAAGCGAAATAAGAATTTGCGTAGGTGTGGCATTCATTGCGTAAATATCGCTCAGGTTAGCCACGACCGCCTTGTAACCCAGGTGCAGGAGGGGAGTATAAATAAGATCGAAATGTATATTCTCTATCAGCAGATCGGTTGAAATTACAGTTTGCTTTCCGAAATGATCGATCACAGCCGCATCATCACCCACTCCAAGAATGGAGGAAACGTTTTTTATTTCGATATTCTTTGTAAGATGATCGATCAGGCCGAACTCGCCCAGCGAAGAGATTTCAGTACGGGGTTCCATTTTTATAGATTTTAATCATAAGACTTGGTCATTTTGGTAGGCTTCCTGCAATCCATTGAAGCAATTCCGCATGGATATTCCCATTAGTCGCGACAATTTGCGGCTGGTAAGGCGAATAAGGTGCACCGTTAAAATCCGTAACTTTTCCACCTGCTTCCTTTACAATTAAAAAACCGGCTGCACTGTCCCAGGCATTTAATTTGTGTTCAAAGAATCCTTCAAACCTGCCAGCCGCCACCCAGCACAAGTCCATCGCTGCGGAACCCAGACGTCGTACCGGGACGCCCTTCCTGATGAGCCTGGAAAAAACCTCGAGTGGTCCATTAGGTTCCTCCAGGTAAGTATACGGAAATCCCGTAACCAGGCAGGATTTCACAACACTGGTCTCCCGCGATACCTGAATGAGCTGGTTATTCAAGGTTGCTCCATATCCTTTCTGCGCGAAATAAAATTCGTTGAAAAAAGGATTGTAAACAGCGCCCATCAGCATTTCTCCGTCTTGTTCCAGTCCGATGGAGACGCAGCAAAGGGGAAGTCCGTGGGCAAAATTAACTGTTCCGTCGAGAGGATCGATAATCCATTTATATGGTGATTCCGTCGGCATGTCGCCGGATTCTTCACTCAGAATATAGTGATCAGGATACTCGCTTCGGATGATTTCCATAATAGCTTTCTCAGCAGCGTGATCCGCTTCAGTAACGAGGTTGTTTACACCCTCCTTATTGGATATTTCGAATTGGTTACCGTAAAATTGCTTGAGGATTCCGCCCGCGTGTTCGGCGGCCTTGATCAGGATGGCTTTTAACATGGTGCAAAGATAATAAAGCAGGTTCAGCCGGGTAGAGGAGTAAGGACTTACATTTTGCCGGGTACCTGAAAAAATCGTACTTCGTAACAATACAGCCGGGATGATTCTTTCTGTAGTAATCGTTAGCTACAATGTTAAATTTTTTTTGGAACAATGTCTTTCTTCTTTAAGAAAGGCCATTGAGGGATTTTCTATGTCCGGGACACCGGCAGAGGTTATAATTATAGACAATGCTTCTTCTGATGGAAGTCTTGAATTTCTGCAGCCGCTTTTTCCGGCTTTTCATTTCATCCGTAATAATGAAAATACAGGTTTTGCAAAAGCCTGTAACCAGGGTATCGCACTTTGCAACGGAGAATTTGTATTGTTTTTAAATCCGGATACCATCCTGCCGGAAGACAGCCTGGATATTTGTGTTTCTTTTTTTCGATCCACGCCTGAAGCTGGGGCCCTTGGAGTAAAAATGGTTGACGGATCAGGCAGATATTTAAAGGAATCGAAAAGAGGGTTCCCTGATCTCCGGGCGTCCTTTTTCAAAATGACCGGACTTACCAGGATGTTCCCCCGATCAAAAAAGTTTGCTTCTTATTATATGGGTGATTTAGATGAGGAGCAGTCACACCAGGTAGATATTCTTTCCGGCGCATTCATGATGGTCAGGCATGCTGTATTAAATAAGGTGGGAGGGTTCGATGAACGGTTTTTTATGTATGCTGAGGATATTGACCTGAGCTACCGGTTTGAGAAGGCCGGATTTAAGAACTATTATCTATCCAAGACAACCATCATTCATTTTAAGGGAGAAAGCACGAGGAAGGATTTCCGTTATGCAAAGATATTCTATGACGCGATGGGCTTGTTTATGGAAAAACATTTCAAAGGGACAACCTCATTTTTCCAGCGGCTATTCGCGACTGTGGGTATGCGATTGCATCAGATGATGTTTTATTTGTTAATTCCATTTGGAAGGTCAGAAAAAATTTCAAAAACAGTCCTCAGGGTCTATGTTAAGGGGGATCCCGATGCACAGAACAAATTGCATTCGAAGTTGGCAGAAAAACATATCCCTTTTACAGAAAATGAAAACAGTGTTGAAGAAGAAATAATTTTTTGTGAGGGCCCTGCTCTTTCCTGGAAAATGATTATTAAAGAAATAACGGATCATCCTGGCCGCCTGGTTTATAGTTTCCACGGTCACGGTACGCATGCTTCCGTGAGTAGTTGGTCCAGCCGGCAGCAGGGTGCGATTTTTGAATGGTAATATGTTTTTTTCCAATCTGAAACCCAGAAATTTGTAAATACATTCAAGGGATTATGCCAAGTTTAAATGATATCAAAAACCTGCTGCAGAATAATAAGATTACAGAGTTTGTAAAACTGAATAAACTTTCTTCCAAGGATATCATTGAATTTACAAACAAGTATACCAATTGGGCGGGCAAACTGTTTCAGCATATCGATATTACACATGCTGCCCGTGTATTTAAATACCTGCGGAAAAAGAAGCAGGAGATTATCATTAAATCGCTGCCTGATGAAAAAGCGGCAGAACTGTTAAACGCTCTGCAACCCGATGACAGAACCGCTTTCCTGGGTCTGCTGCCGGGCAATGCGGTAAAAGAATTATTAAAAATTCTTGCCCCGGAAACCCGTGCAGAAACGCTAAAACTCCTCGGATACCCTGAAGGATCCGTCGGACGTTTAATGACTCCTGATTACTGTACCGTAAAAGCAACCGATACTGTTCAACAGGTCCTGGATGTCGTCCGCCAGCGAGGGCAGGCAGCCGAAACGCTTAATTTTCTCTTTGTGGTTGATGAAAACGGCGTTCTCATAGATGATATTAATATAAAAGAATTCCTGGTTGTCGATCCTGCAACCCCGGTTGAAAAATTAATGGATCACCAATATATTGCCCTTTCTGTAAATGATGCGCAGACGGAAACTATTGCGATATTTAAAAACAACAGCCGTTTCGCGCTCCCTGTTATCAATGAAGCCGGTGTTTTACTCGGTATCGTGACTTCAGATGATGTTTTGAGACTGGCAGAAAAGGAAAATACACGGGAAATACAAAGGATCGGGGGTTCAGAGGCCCTGGAAGAACCTTATACGACCATTTCATTTGGGCACCTTATGAAAAAAAGAGCCGGCTGGCTCGTCATCCTGTTCCTGGGTGAAATGTTAACTGCTACAGCAATGGGATTTTTTGAGGGAGAAATCAGCAAGGCTGTGGTGCTGGCTTTATTTATACCCCTGATTATTTCCAGTGGTGGAAATTCCGGATCCCAGGCTTCTTCCATTATTATACGGGCAATGGCCCTGGGTGAAATAAAATTCCGGGACTGGTTTTATGTGATGCGTAAAGAAATTTTTTCCGGATTGGTTTTGGGTTCTATCCTCGGGCTGGTTGGTTTTTTCCGCATTTTTTTCTGGCAGCATTTCCATTTATACAATTATGGGGAGCATTGGATGCTGGTCGGTTTTACTGTCGGGTTCTCTTTGCTGGGCGTTGTTATGTGGGGGACGATTTCGGGCTCAATGTTGCCCATACTGTTGAAAAAACTCGGTGCTGACCCGGCGGCATCCTCCGCTCCCTTTGTGGCAACACTGGTTGATGTAACCGGCCTGATCATATATTTTTCAGTTGCCTTCCTGATTCTGAAGGGCACTCTGCTTTAGATCGCGAAAAAATCAGATCCGGGTAAAAAATTTTCTAACAACCCCGATTAAGGTTTCCTTACTTGGTTCTTTCCGATTTAAATACCGGAACCGTACTGCATGGTTCTCCATACATTATACTTCTGGCGACCGGCCTTAACAATTTTGTAATTTCCAGAAAAGCAAAATCGCCTATTGGCCTCTCACCACAACCTTTTATGACGATGCGTTTGTCTTTGTATTCAGCCGGATTAACCGACCGGATGTTATTTGTAATCTGTTGTCGCAGTACCTCTGCTTCATTTCCCAGAATTACTTCTTTGGCAAAAGGTTGCAGGTAACTAGTGACGAGCATGTAAGCCCATACCGGAATGACGGCGTCTGCCGAACAATAAACCCCCACAATTTTATCCTGGTAAATGGTCCAGTCTGTAGTCAATAAAGCGGACCGGAAATCTTTTTCTTTCAGAATCAGTTCCATAAAAAGATAAGGCTTCAGATCAAAGATCTTTATGGGCTCTTTTGGAAAGAACTGTTCCAGATCAATGGTAGTCAAAGCACTCTGACTTACTTTATTTATGATTTCTTCCGACATAGAATCTTGGGCAAAGTTAAGAAATAGAAACGGGCGTAGTTATGGCAAGTAAAGACGTAACCGTCCATGGCAACTAATCCGCTTCACATATTACAAAAAGAAAAAGCGGGCCGTCCCGCTTTAATAATGATTTTTCCAAAGAATTGTTTAAAGGAACTTTCCGCGATCGTCCTCGATTTTGGCTTTTTTCTTCAGTGCATCTGTGCCGCCACGCTGAATAAGGGTCTCCTGAGATTGAAGCATGGATTGTCTGGCTTGCTCAACATCCACATTATAATTGGCTTTTGCACTTATATTTTCCACCTTCAAAACAAATACCCCTTCATTTCCTCCTACAGGAGCGGAAACCGCTTTCCCCGCCAGTTGTTTATCGAATGCATAACCCACCACTTTGGGTTCCGGTCCCACATTTGGGATATAAGGGGATGAAAATTGTAGACTGTCTACATGGCTCACCGGCTGGCCCGTTGCAGAGGCAATGGCTTCCAGGGTAGCTGCTGATCCGATTTTTGCGGAGATGATTTCGGCCTTCTTCTGGTTTCTTAAAATGGGTTCAATCATGGGCCTTACTTTCGAAAGGCTCATCGTGCCCTTATGATTTATTTCCGTAACCACGGCCACGACATATTTATCACCCACAGAAAAAGATTCTGATACCTCTCCCACTTTAGATCCGTACACCCATCTTACAAGCGAGCGGCTGGATCCAAGACCCTGAATGGTAAAATCTGTTGGCTGGAGATCCGGAGGTACTACCGGATGCAGGTTTCCCTTCTTTACACCTGCTTCAAAGGAAGCTTTGTCGCGGTTTTCACCGGCAAACTGGCTCGCGAGTCCTGATGCATTCTGGTCAGTTTCCTGACTCGGCTCGATCCGTCGGGCAAAATAAGCTATCTTATATGCCTGCTCAAAATTCTTCTGATCCATGATCTCGATGAGATGATACCCGAACTGGGTTTTGACAATTTTTATTTCTCCCTTTTTTCCGTTGAAAGTGAAATCGCCGAATTCTTTGACCATCTGGCCCTGGCCGAAATAATTTAAATCGCCGCCCCTGATTCTGCTGCCTTCATCGTCAGAAAAATGAAAAGCCAGGCTGTCAAAACGCTGACCATGATCCAATAATGTTTTTATGCTGTCGATTTTATGCCTTGCACTGCTGTCATCCATTTTTGGTTGCCCCGTTTTGGGATCATTTAAGGCAACCAGGATATGTCGGGCCCTGACTGAATCGGGCAGGGTTTTAATATCTATAATCCTTGCCAGCACATAATTACTTCCATCCAGGTAGGGTCCTACCACCGCGCCAGTCGATAAATTGGCGAGGGAGTCTTTGCGGGCACCAGTCAGTTTTGACTTCGCAACCCAGGTATCCGTGAAATTTATTTCAGTTCCGTTTTTGGCTAGAAAAGATTCCACATCTGTTGTGGCAACAAACTCTGGTCTCAGTGATTGAACCTGTTGAAAAATGGCCGTGCTGTCGCCACTAGTCGGAGCAGCACTGAAACTTACATAACTGATCGTGCGGGCTTCTTCCTGAGCAAACTGATTCTTGTGCAAATCCAGATAAGCCTGAATATCCGCATCTGAAATTTTTATTGTGCTGTCAGCGATGGTCTGGTAAGGAACTTTCACATAATTCGCAGAGGCAATCTGACTGTTGTCTGCGTTGGTCTTTTCAATCATCCATTTTGGAACGTATGAACTTTGGGCAATCAGTGAAATATATTTTTCACGCTCCCTCATTTTTATGAATTGCGGTTGTGCCTGTTCGAAGAAGTTTTGAGCCATTGCGTAATTCTGATCCGATTTACGATTGGCATTATAGATCGATCTGAGCTGGTTGATTCTTGCGGCCGCCTGCTGGGCGTCAAACATGCCGGTATTCGGGTCCGTAAAAGCCCGCCTTATTTCCGGCAGGGGATTCGCACCGACCAGCATATCATTCAGTTCCTTATCGCTGACTTCAATCCCGAGTTTCTGATATTCAGTGGTAAGAACTGCGTTTTCTTCAAACTGTTTCCATATTTCCTCCCGGATATTCTGGGACAACATGTCGTTGACCGGATACCCCTGGCTTTTATACTGATCTTCGCGTTCGGAGACCTGTTTCTGAAAATCGGCGTATTCCAGTTTTTCACCATTCACCGAACCTATTGTTCCGGAAGTGGATGCCGCAGCGCGGCCACCAATGGAACGGGCGTCCATGAGCAGAAATCCGATCAAACTCACTGCAATTAGTCCAAAAACAAGCCAGGCTGCTTTATCTCTTATTTTCTGAATGATAGACATATATATATAGTCGGTTTTTTGAGAGGATGGCAAAAATAGATGAAAAATGGTTATGAACAAATTGTGGAAAACAAGCAAACACGCGCGGACACTGATTTAAATGGCATTTCTTTGTTTCAGGAAGTCATCCGTCTTCAAAGAAATTAACTGTACCGTGAAACAACCCTTGAAGAGTGGAACATTACCACACAAGACTCGGGGTATAACCCGTTTTTTTGGTGGAAAACCACCTATTTTCAAACGTTTTTTCTGTGAAAGGAATGATAAGAGATTTGTTAATTTGACTTCAGCCGGGTCAGGGCGTGAACAAAGAACCGGTTGTCCGGTTTTAAATGTTAAAACTGTTATTAAGTATTTGTCCAGATTTGGATCGATCTGAAAGAATGTGGAATTCGAAGATAGACAGTGACAGCGTGTAATTAGCTCTGTGAAGAGTATGTGTATACCGGTGCACAATAAAAAAAATAATGGAAATTGCTTATTAGAAGAGCTGTTTTCCACATAACCCGCCTTATAATAGTAATAGATCTATTTATATAAATAATATATTATTAAATACTATGGCAGTTATTAACATTGAAAAAGCAAAAATGGAAGTGACCCGGAAAGGTTTCCTGGATATAACTCCGGATCCTTCGCTGGATCTTTTTGCAGAAATCGAACGACTGAAGAAAGAAAAGAATGCGGTACTGCTGGCACATTACTACCAGGACGCAGATATCCAGGATGTGGCTGATTTTATCGGAGACAGTTTGGGCCTGGCGCAGGAGGCAGCCCGCACCAGGGCGGATATGATTGTATTTGCAGGAGTTCATTTCATGGCAGAGACTGCTAAAATATTAAATCCGGAAAAAAAGGTTTTATTGCCTGATTTGAAGGCAGGCTGTTCTCTGGCAGATTCTGCACCGGCGGATCTTTTCCGTGAATTCAGGGAGAAGAATCCGGAACATCTCGTTATTTCCTACATCAATTGTTCTGCGGAAATTAAGGCGCTGAGTGATATCATCTGCACTTCTTCCAACGCAGAAAAAATTATTGAAAGTCTCCCGCCCTCACAGAAAATAATTTTTGCACCCGATAAAAACTTAGGAGCATACCTTGTAAAAAAGACCGGGCGCGATATGCTGTTGTGGAATGGCGCCTGTATCGTTCATGAAATTTTCAGTGTAAAAAAAATCACAGAATTGAAAACCAGGCATCCGCAGGCGAAATTTATTGCCCATCCGGAATGCGAAGAGCCCGTATTGCGCATGGCAGATTTTATTGGATCTACCACCGCCCTGCTGAAGTATACACAAAACAGTGTTGAAAAGGAATTTATTGTTGGAACAGAATCCGGCATCCTGCATCAGATGAAGATTTCATCGCCGGATAAAATTTTTATTCCTGCGCCACCTGAAACTAACTGTGCATGCAATGATTGTCCTTACATGAAACTCAACACACTGGAAAAACTTTATATCTGCATGGAATACGAGATTCCGGAAATCCTGATGCGGCCTGATTTGCTGGTCAAAGCCCGCAAACCAATTGAACGCATGCTGGAAATCAGCCGGCAATATGGGTTATAACCGTTTTATTGCACTTGAGATGTGATACGCAATTTTTCAGCGACCCATATAGACCATAAGTATCTGAATATCGGTCGGATTCACTCCGCTGATACGGCTGGCCTGGCCCAACGTCCTGGGTTTTACTTTTTTAAACTTGATAAGGGCTTCCATGGAAAGTGCGGAAAGCCGGTCATAGTCAAAGGTTTCCGGAATGGATAGTTGTTCCAACTGAGAAATCCGGGTTACGAGTTCTTTTTCTTTTTTGATGTAAACATCATACTTCATCTGAATTTCCGCCTGCTCCAGGGCCTGCGGTGCGAAATGACGGAGTTTATCCCCTAATTCGGGTATGGAATGGCAAATTTCTGTCAGGTCAAGGTTAGGTCTTAAAAGCAGGGTGGAAGCTTTCTGTCTTTGAATAAGGGGAGACATTTTCTTTTCTGTCAGCATTTCTTCCGCATCCTTTGGATCCACAGAAAAATTCTGCAGTATACCGGAGATTTCTGAAATCTCCATTTTCTTGTGATTTACTGCATCCAGGCGGGTGGCCGATGCCAATCCGAGAACAAAACTCTTTTCAGTAAGACGTATATCAGCATTATCCTGCCTGAGTAGCGTTCGGAATTCCGCGCGTGAAGTAAACATTCTATAAGGCTCTTCGGTGCCCTTGCTGATCAGGTCGTCAATCAGCACTCCGATATAGGCCTCACTCCGGTCAAGAATAAATGGCTCAAGAAAATTGATTTTTTGATGAGCATTAATACCTGCCATCAACCCCTGACAGGCGGCTTCTTCATATCCTGTTGTACCGTTGATTTGCCCTGCAAGGAACAGGTTTTTTATGATTTTAGTTTCGAGGCTATGGCGCAGCTGGGTGGGCGGGAAATAATCGTATTCAATCGCATAACCCGGACGGAAGGCTTTAAAATTCGCAAATCCGGGGATTTTACGAAGAGCTTCGTATTGAACATCTTCAGGGAGTGAAGTGCTGAAACCGTTCACATATATTTCAACTGTATTCCAGCCTTCCGGTTCAATAAAAAGCTGGTGCCGTTCCTTATCTGCGAAGCGATTTAGTTTGTCTTCTATACTTGGACAGTAACGCGGACCGATTCCATCAATTCTACCGGTAAACATGGGGCTTCGGTCAAACCCTGTTTTTAGAATATCATGAACTTCAGAATTTGTATAGGTAATCCAACAACTCCTTTGTTTGACGGGTAAAGGGATATTCAGATAGGAAAATCCCACCGGATACTCATCCCCCTTCTGCTCTTCCATTTTACTGAAATCCAGGCTCCGCCCGTCAATTCTGGGTGGCGTTCCGGTTTTTAGCCGGCTGGATTCGAATCCTTCGCTGACCAATTGTTCTGTTATGCCGGTAGCTGCTTTTTCTGCCATTCGACCGCCTCCAAATTTCTTCTCGCCGATATGTATAATTCCATTCAGAAATGTGCCATTTGTTAAGACCACCGACTTTGAAAAAATACGATTACCCATACCGGTAATCACACCCCTGACTTCCCCTTTTTCGATGATCAGGCCATTAACCATATCCTGATAAAATTCGACATTGATCGTGTTTTCCAGCATTTCACGCCAGGTGGCCGCAAAAAGCATCCGGTCGTTTTGGGCCCTTGGGCTCCACATGGCGGGCCCCTTGGACTTGTTGAGCATTCGGAACTGTATCAGGCTTTTATCGGTCACTATGCCGGAATAACCGCCCATTGCATCGATTTCCCGCACAATCTGACCCTTTGCCACGCCACCCATGGCCGGATTGCAACTCATTTGGGCAATGGTCTGCAGATTCATGGTAATTAAAAGCACTTTTGATCCCATATTAGCCGCAGCAGCCGCTGCTTCACAGCCAGCATGACCAGCGCCCACCACAATCACATCATATTTTGAAAACATGGGGCAAAATTACTCTTAATATGACTAATGGTTAAAATCAATCAGGGAACATCCTTTGGATGGAATGGTTCCACGTGAAACAATTGTCACGATGGCAACTCAAACAACCAAATATATTAGCGGTGTTCCACGTGAAACAATGATGCTTGAACATGGAAATCAGGGAAAATAATAACACTGAATGGTCAATTCCCAGATCCTCCAGGGAATCTTCTAATGGTTCTCAAAAGCGGTGTCCTCCGTTCATTATTATTTTCCGGTCTTTAATCCAAAGTAAGCCCTGAGATATCTATCCTCCTTTTCTCGCATCTGCCGGATATCTGCCTGAGTTTTATCCTTATAGCCACAAAAATGAAGTATCCCGTGAAAAACAACACGATGAAGTTCTTCCTTA
Source organism: uncultured Bacteroidota bacterium (assembly GCA_963741345.1). Lineage (GTDB taxonomy): Bacteria > Bacteroidota > Bacteroidia > Chitinophagales > Chitinophagaceae > Puia. Next base: position 309,107 of record CAVUHS010000006.1, on the reverse strand, counting down.
AAACTTGTATCCAGGTTAGCAGCGTTTTCCTTTACTCTTTGTACACTGATGTATATTTCAGCAATCAGCGGCCTGCCCTTTGCTGACATCGGAAAACTGAGAATGTCAGTGTAGTAATCATGTTTTAGAAATTGAACATTGAGATTAAGCAGGGTCCGGTCATCGCAAAAAATAATATTTATTCCTTCGAGGGACCGCTTTTCCTTTCTGAAAACCGAACTGATAAAATACTTAAGTTTCCCGCGTTGCCTAAGGCTACAGGGAGATATAAAATGAAACTGTACCGGAGGCGCTTTTTTACTCATGTCATTTCCGAAAATCGTAAAGCCAATTGATGCAACAAAACTACTTTTGTTCTTACAATGAAAAGACTTTCCGAGCTTAGAACCGGAGCGCGCGCAAGAATCCACTCCTTCGAAAAAAACGATGTTTTCCTAAAACTGATGGAGATGGGATGTGTCCCGGGTGAAATCATCAAAGTAGAGAAAATAGCCCCTTTAGGAGATCCAATATCCATTGCTGTCGCAGGCTATCAACTAAGCCTCCGGCTGGATGAAGCGGACAATATATTCGTGGATCCAATTCCGACCTAACTCATAAAACATTGATATTCAGATATATAAATGAAAATTGGACTGTATTTTGGGTCTTTTAATCCGGTTCATCATGGCCATCTGATTATCGCCAATCATGTGGTTCAATCTACGACCCTGGATCAGGTCTGGTTCGTTGTTTCTCCCCAAAACCCACTGAAACCTGCGGCGGGACTGCTGAATGAATATCATCGTCTTTTTATGATCAAAGCCGCCATTGATGGAGAAAATCACCTTAGGGCTACGGATATCGAATTCAAATTACCCAAACCTTCCTATACCATCGACACACTTACCTATATACGGGAAAAATATGCGCAGCATGAATTCTCCGTAATTATGGGAAGCGACAGTTATCAAAACCTTCCCCGCTGGAAGAATCACGAACAATTGTTGAAGACAACAGAATTTTATATTTATGTACGCGCCGGCTTTGAAAACATTCCCGACTATAAAAATGCGCACGCACATATACTTGAGGCCCCCCTGTTACAAATATCGGCCACACATATACGCAATATTCTTAAAGAGGGGAAGTCTATCCGCTATCTGGTACCGGATATAGTGAAAGAGGAAATAGAGCAGAACAGGTATTATCTTTAGGGATTGAGTTTTTTTTGTTCACTCAAAGGAAGAGAACGCACCACAAGCAGGTAGGATTCATCAATCATCTCGCGGATCTGTCTTGCATTAAGCTGTCCATTTAGGATAATCGTATTCCAGTGTTTTTTATTCATATGAAATGCAGGAATAACGGAGCTGTAATTTTCCCGTAGTTCCTCCGCTTTTTCAGGATCGCATTTCACATTAAACCGCAGTGGAATATTATCCAGCGCAATCAATAAAAACATTTTCCCGCGTACTTTAAATACCAGCGTTGACTCACCGAATGGAAATGATTCGGTAGTGGATTTTTTCTCAAGACAATATTTTCTGATGGTTTCCAAATCCATAAACCGAATGATTTACTTTTAGGGCGCATCCAAACTGTATCAAAAATATGAGGTATTTACTGATTTTATTCATGATGCTGTTCGTACAGGCATCGTTGGCCCAGTCCTATGAAAAAATTCATTTTAATGCAATCCTGGTCGACACGCACAACGACTTTTTGAGTAAGGCGGTAGAATCACACGTTGTCTTTGATACAAACCTGAGTGGCATAACACATTCCGATTTGACTCGTATGCGGTCTGGTGGCGTAAAAGTTCAGGTGTTTTCGATTTTCTGTGACGAGCATTATGGCAGGGGATCTGCTTTTAGATTTGCCAATCAGGAATTGGATACTTTATTTGCTATAGTGGCCAGAAATCCCGGGACGATGGAGATTGTCCGCTCATATACAGAACTTATGCGGGCGGTAAAAAAAAACAAACTCGCTTGCCTGTCAGGTGTTGAGGGTGGTCATATGATAGAGGATAACCTGGATAACCTGGACAGTTTTTATCAACGGGGTGTACGTTATATGACCCTTTCATGGAATAACAGTACGTCATGGTCCACTTCCGCAATGGAAGAAACCCAACAGGCATTTAAGGTGACACCCTATGGGCTGAACGATTTTGGCAGGGAGGTTGTAAAAAAAATGAACCATCTCGGAATGATAGTAGATGTTTCCCATATCGGAGAAAAAACTTTCTGGGATGTAATGTCAACCACCACCAAACCCGTGATCGCTTCTCACAGTTCGGTATATTCATTATGTCCTGTTTATCGAAACCTGAGAGACGATCAGATCCGGGCCATCGCTAAAAATGGGGGAGTGATCCAGGTAAATTTTTATTCGGCTTTTCTCGATTCGACCTTCTCTAAAAAAATGGATTCGTTTATCAAGCAACATCAGACGGAGCACGATTCAATGACTTCTCTCAAAATACCTGAATATTTAATAGCAGATTATTTTTCAAAAACATATCGAAAGGAATATGAAACCATGCGGGCTCCATTTTCTCTTTTGCTCGATCATATCGATTATATTGTCAGGCTGGTGGGGGTAGACTATGTTGGACTGGGATCAGATTTTGATGGAATAGATTCGGCACCTGTGAGTCTGGATGGAGTGGAAGATTTTCCGAAAATCACTGCAGGATTATTGAGTAGGGGCTATAGTAAGAAAGATATTGAGAAAATCCTGGGAGGTAACTTCCTGCGGGTCTTTAGGGCAAATGACAACTATCATTAAGACCTGACCCGAAAACCGGGAGGCGTAAGACCCAGATCAATTTAAAATGCAGATGTAAACTGCTTCAATGATCTGACAGGCTCATCTGACAGGCCGGTTCGTATTAGTAAGCGAGTAACTTCTCTATGGTTTCCCACAATCTGGCGTTGGCGAGGAAATTTTTTTCGAGTTCGATATTAAAAGGGATGGCCGTATCAAGGGATGCACAACGCAGCACCGGAGCATCGAGCAGTTCGAAACAATGTTCCCCGATCCACGCACTGATTTCTCCTCCGATACCACCCGTGAGGGTATCTTCATGAAGCACGATCACTTTACCGGTCCTTGCGACGGCTTCGCGAATGGCCTCGTAGTCGAGAGGAAGCAGGCTGCGCAGATCGAGTATATAAAAAGAAATTTCCGGGTTTTGGTCTGCCATCGCTGTGGCCCAATGCACTCCCGCTCCGTATGTTATAATACTGATATCGCTTCCACTTCTCACTTGTTTTGCTTTCCCGATTTCAATAAAATAATAGTGTTCGGGTAACGGACCATTGATACTCCTGTATAGAACTTTATGTTCAAAAAACAGGACGGGATTGGAATCCATGATGGCGGCATTCAGAAGACCTTTCGCATCGGCCGGCGTGCTGGGATAAACTACTTTCAACCCGGGTACATGAGTGAACCAGGCTTCATTGCTTTGTGAATGAAAGGGACCGGCACCCACTCCGGCGCCTGTTGGCATACGAATAACGGTGTTGGCAGACTGGCCCCACCGGTAGTGAATTTTTGCAAGGTTATTAACGATCTGATTAAATCCAACTGTAGCAAAATCCGCAAATTGCATTTCCATCACTGATTTATAACCCTCCAGAGAAAGTCCCAGCGCCGCTCCCACAATGGCACTTTCACATAGCGGAGTATTGCGAACCCGATCTTTTCCGAATTTTTCAAGGAATCCTTCTGTGATCTTGAAAGCACCGCCATACTCCGCAATATCCTGCCCCATCATGATCAGATTTTCATTGGCTTCCATGCTTTGCCATAGCCCTTCACGTATCCCCTCTATAAATCGTTTTGTTGGCGTTGTTTCAGGATCAGGAGAAGGCGTTTCCAAAATGATATCTTGCTGCGGGGAGACCGCATACATATCTTTAATTTCTGTTTCTGTACTGGGAACAAGGGGATTCTCTTTTACAGAAACAGCGGATTCTATGATTGTCCGGAACTCGTTCCGGATCTCGGTTATTTTCTCGTCATGCAAAAGACCGGTATCGACCAGCCAGCCCTCATAAGAGGAAACAGGATCCTTTTTTCCCCAGGCTTCAAATAATTCAGCAGGAATGTATTTGGTGCCGCTGGCTTCTTCATGTCCCCGCATGCGAAAAGTCATGCACTCAACGAGGTATGGTTTCTGTTCACGTATGCAGTATTCCCGTACTCCCCGGATGGTATCATAAACATCCAGAATATTATTACCATCAATCTGCACAGATTCCATCCCATACCCAATTCCTTTGTCGGCGAGACGGTTGCATCGGAACTGTTCTGTGACAGGAGTACTTAAGCCATACCCATTGTTTTCTATTACAAAAATGACAGGCAGATCCCAGACCGCAGCGAGATTTAATGCCTCATGAAAATCACCTTCACTCGTGCCTCCTTCACCGGTAAATGCCAGCGCACATTTCTTTTCACTCCTGAGTTTATAAGCCAGTGCTACACCGTCTGCCAGTGCAAGCTGCGGCCCCAGATGGGAGATCATACCACAGATATGATATTCGCGGGAACCAAAATGAAAACTTCTTTCCCGACCCTTGCTAAATCCTTCTTCACTTCCCTGCCATTGTAAAAACAGTTTGTGCAGGGGCATTTGCCGGCCGGTAAATACACCCAGGTTGCGGTGCAGCGGCATGATCCACTCATCCGGAGCGAGCGCAGATACGACCCCCGCAGAAATAGCTTCCTGTCCTATGCCGCTAAACCACTTGCTGATCCTGCCCTGGCGCAAAAGAACCAGCATTTTTTCTTCTATCATCCTTGGGAAAAGAAGGGTTCTGTAGAGATCCATCAATATCTGGTCGGAAAAATCTTTACGGTCAAAAAACATGGCACCAATATTAAATAAGGATGAGCGGCCGGATCTGGCTTAGTTTTCCGTCCGGGTAGATTTTTTATACAGAAAAGAAGTCAGGATCGAAAGCAAAAGACTAAAAAGAAGGGCCCACCAGAATCCATCCACCCGGAAACCGGTAACGAATTTTGCTGCCAGTAAAATGATGAGGGCATTGATAACAAATAAAAAAAGTCCAAAAGTAAATATGGTAATGGGCAGGGTGAGAATGATCAGAATGGGCTTCACAAAAAGATTCAGCAGTCCAAGCACGATGGCCAGAATAAGCGCGGTAACAAAGGATTGAATATGCACGCCGCTTAAAATATATGAAAGCGCAAAAGCGACGATGGCAGAAATGACGATTCTTAAAACGATATTCATAACTGCAGGTTTTTTAATCCTGTGAAAATACTGAATCCGTTTCTTTAAAATACCGCCAGCTCATAAAAATCATCTGCATGCAGGTATTTGTTGGCCAGCTCCTGTAGTTCCCGCGGCTGAATACCCTTTATGGTTTCAATACCCCGATAAAAATAATCTTCGGTAAGTTCGTTAAGGACCAGACTTTTCCAGCGCCCGGCTACCTGGAAAGGACCATCCAGATCACCCAGCAGGGTACCAATCATAAAGTTTTTCGTTGTCTTTAATTCTTCCTCCGGAATGGGTTTATCACAAAGTCTTTTCATTTCCAGGTAAACCTCCCTGATGGTTTCTTCGGTTACATCTTTTCCGGCCTCAGTCGAAATCATCAGAGCGCTCTCCTGGATAAGATTGGTCAGGTAGCTGTGTATCCCGTAGGTATATCCTTTATCTTCCCGGATATTGGCCATCAGGCGGGATCCAAAAAAGCCGCCTAATATATTATTAAGGACCTGCATTTTCTGAAAGTCCGGATGGTGCCGGTTGGGAAAATTGCGGGCAATCCGTATTGCGCCCTGTACACTATCAGGATCATTGGTTAACCGGTAATGTTTTTCAGCCGCGGGGAGAATTTTTGCAATGGCCGAGTCCGGCTTCCGGGATCCACCCAGCGGGAGGCTCCCAAAATTTATTTCAACCAGTGACTGAATATCGGCAGGCAGTGGACCGGCAATGAAAATTACACAACGGCCATTCAGGTAGTATTTATTATAAAATTCTTTTATTCCGGTTATGGTAAGCGCATCATAGTCTTCCAGGGAACTATACCGGCCGTAAGGATGAGTCGGTCCGAACAGGTATGTATCGATCAGCCTTCCGGCAATAAAATCATTTTTGCGCAGATTCACCTGCAGCCGTTGCTGCATATTTTTTTTATATATCGCCAACTCATCTTCGGGGAATACTGAATCAACAATAAGTTCGGAAACCACCGGTAATAATTCTGCAAAATGTTTTTTCATACAATGCAGGGTGAGTTCCGCAGTCTCATGGCCACTCTGACGGGTCAGGTAGGCTCCATAGTATTCAAAAAAATCATTGATTTGATAAGCGTTCTTAGATCGTGTTCCGCTCTTGAGCATAAAATTGGCGGCAGCCGCTACCAGGTTGTTCGATTCAAAGCAATTACCGGCGTAGAAAGTCACATTCATCATCAGGGTGTCCACGGTTCCCATATCCACAAGATATACTTCAACCCCATTGCGCAGGGATATCTTCTGATGGGGGGGAAGGCTTAACTGAAATTTTACTGCATCTGTGATCTCCGGTGCAGATTTGCGATTCAACATATGTGAAAAGTTCAAGGTTAATTATTGCTGTAATAAAACAGGCTGTTGCTGTTTTTTTCATCAAATATAGAAGCGCTCAGATCCCGTACGTCCCTGGTTGTGACTTCCAGGTATTTTTCAAGTTCTGTATTCATGAAAGCAACATCTCCCATCAGTTCATACATCGCCAGATTTGAAGCACGGTTCATCAGACTCATATCTTCAAAAAGTATGGCTGACTCTGTTTTGTTTTTCACTTTCATTAATTCCTTATCTTCTATAGTGGCAGTGCTGATTTTGTCCAATTCTTCCCGGATAGCCTGGTCAGCTGATTTCATAGGTGTTCCTTTAATCAGTTTTCCTTCAATCAGCAGCAGCCCCGGATCTGAAGAACCAAAATGATAACACTCTATATTGCTAAACAGTTTTTTCTCTTTGACCAGGGTTTGAAAAAGGCGCGATGATCCGCCCCCGCCAAGCAATTCGCCAATCAGGTCCATCGCATAATATGATTTATCGGTTCTGGATCCCACATGAAAAGCTTTATAGAGCGCATCCAGGGGAACGTCTGACTTTACTTCCAGTACACGTGCTGCTTCCTGTTTGGGTTCTGTTGGAAGTTTCCGGATATATTTTTCACCTGCAGGAATATTGCCAAACCACTTTTCTGCAAGCGTCAGGGCCTTATCTGTCTGTATGTTGCCAGCCATCACCAGGATAGCATTTGCGGGGCAGTAATGTTTAAAAAAGAAGGCTTTCACATCAGCAAGTTTTGCATTCTCAATATGTGAAAGTTCCTGACCGATAGTCATCCACCGGTAAGGATGCTTTTTATATGCGAGATCCCTCAATTTAAAAGCCACGTCTCCGTAGGGTCTGTTTATATAATGTTCTTTAAACTCCTCGCACACCACTTTACGCTGAACATCCAGACTTTTTTCACTGAAAGCCAGTGATAACATCCGGTCGCTTTCCAGCCAGCACGCCGTTTCGATATTTTCAGCCGGAAGCTGGATATAGTAATTTGTCAGATCGTTTGTCGTAAAGGCATTGTTCTCTCCGCCTGCCATTAATAGTGGCCCTTCAAAATCCTTGATATTTACCGATCCGCCGAACATCAGGTGTTCAAATAAATGAGCAAAACCTGTTTTACCAGGGTCTTCATCCCTGGCACCGACATCGTAAAGCACATTTACGACGGCCATAGGAGTGGAATGATCTTCGTGTACGATGAGCCGCAGACCATTCTTAAGTGTAAACTTCTTATAATCAATGTGCATGGAATAATGGTTCAATTCTTTTAAAAAGAAGTGCAAGGTAATAAGAGTTCAATAACCGGAATCACAAAGAATTCAGAAGATACTTTTCACCTTCATGTTCAATTCCAAAGTGCCTGTGGGACGTCGGATCAGGATTTTGACCTTATCTCCGGTATTCTGCAACATAGATTTATAAAGCTGTAAATTTTGAGTCAGATTATCATTGACACCAACTACCACATCATCCACCTGGAAGCCGGCTTTTTCTGCTGGAGAATCTTTCATCACATCTCCCACCCTGATTTCGCCTTCGATCCAATATAACCCAAGTCCCGTATAGGAATAGTCAAACGGGTCCCGGTAATGGGAATTTGGCATTAGGTAGAAAATCCTCTTTTCGTAATTGAATATGATATTAAAGCGGCGTAGAACATCATTGCCGATCAATCCGGCCAGGTAAGGATAAGAAGTGACATTGTATTCGTCATCAAAAACATGGGTTGGGATGTTACGGAACTTGTAAGGACCAAGCCTGAATTCTTTCATCACGGTTACCTGCATATTTGCCTTCCCCCCCATGCCCTGCGCCTGGGTGGGCAGCGGTTTTTTGTCAGGATTAAGGACCGAACTATCCCTGATAAAATCAGAATTCAGCAATAAGCACAGGCCAGCCCCCGTATCGAAATAAAAACGCGAATCCACTTCCCGGCTGTCCCTCAAAATACCCCCCTGCACCGGGAGGCTCACAATCGAAGGCTTCAGCATATACCCTCCCCGCGGATACTTTATATTCCCTTTGGAATAGACATACATCTGACTGCTATCGTAGTCTATTTTTACAATATACCTGGAAAAAAAACTGTACCCGATGATACCATCGATCCGGTCCCCATACACACTGCTTAAAATATCATAGTCGCTCACATGGAAATTGAGACTGTCGATGCGCATCGAGCCGAGGTTCAGCGACCGGTTATTTACATACCTCAGCTGGCGGATGCCCCCAATGCCCATAATGAGTTTATCAGTCTGAACAGGTACAATATTCAGGCGTATACAGGTTGTGGAATCCAGAGAAATACCTCCGCTTCCCGTGTCCATAATAAAATTTAATGTATCCGGAAAACCCACTAGCTGCGCCCGGATAACGACGACACCGCCCGTAAAAGTTGTGAAAGGAACCTGGGTAATCAGTTTCGCAGCGGAAGCAGAATTTTTTTGTGCAGAAATCGCGGTGCTGCAGGCCAGTGTCAGAGTTATACAGAAGAGAAATTTGCGCATAAGAGCAATCGAACAAACTGGATTCGTTTTGTTGGCAGTATTCATGATTCAAAAGCGATCGTTAGTCTGGTGCAGATAACAGTGATAACCTGCCGGATAAATCTACTGATTTTTGAGCAGCTTTTCCCCCCATTCATATAATTATTGATTTGAAAATTCGCTGTGCTAAATTTGCACTGTCTTAATATAAACAAAGATGGATTTGGAGCACCTGTATCAGAAGGCACTGCAATTAGAATTCATTTCGGTAGAGGAAGGCGTGAAATTATTTAATGAAGCGCCCTTGGCCGAGCTCATGTTTGTAGCGGATCAACTTCGACAGAAGCAGGTGCCGCATGGAAAGGTTACCTGGCAGATTGACCGGAATGTAAATACTACCAATGTTTGTATCGCGAATTGTAAGTTTTGCAATTTCTACCGGGTTCCGGGTCACCCCGATGCCTATATAACGGATATCAATACCTACATTAAAAAAATTGAAGAAACATTCAAATGGGGTGGTGACCAGTTACTACTCCAGGGAGGACATCATCCAAAACTGGGATTGAGTTTTTATACAGATTTATTCCGGCAACTTAAATCGCGGTATCCTCATTTAAAATTGCATACACTCGGGCCGCCGGAAATTGCACACATCTGCAAACTCGAAAAAAAATCCCATAAGGAAGTTATTACTGCTTTGCGGGAGGCCGGCATGGACTCACTTCCGGGAGCCGGGGCCGAGATCCTGATTGACCGCGTAAGGCGACTCGTTAGTAAAGGGAAATGTGGAGCACAGGAATGGCTGGATATTATGAAAGAAGCACATCAGCAGCATATCACTACTTCAGCTACCATGATGTTCGGGCATGTGGAGACGATAGAAGAAAGGTTTGAGCACCTGGTAAGAATTCGTGAGGTGCAGGCCATGAAACCAAAAACCGCTAAAGGGTTCCTGGCATTTATTCCCTGGACTTTCCAGGATGCAGACACGCTGCTGGCGCGTATCCGGGGCGTTCACAATCTGACTACTCCGGAAGAATATATCCGGATGATTGCCATGAGCCGGATTATGCTTCCAAACATAGAAAATATTCAGGCTTCCTGGCTGACGGTCGGGAAAGAAACTGCCCAGATATGTCTGCGGGCGGGTGCCAACGATTTTGGAAGTATTATGCTGGAAGAAAATGTTGTAAGTGCCGCCGGCGCCCCGCACCGGTTTACCAGCAGGACAATACAGGCCGCGATTACAGAAGCCGGCTTTACTCCCCAACTAAGAAACCAGCAATATGAATTCCGGGAACTTCCGGCTTTTATGGAGGAACAGGTAATCGATTACTAGGCTCAATGCCCAAAACCGGATTCAAAACACCGGATCGCAGTTTTTGGAATGATCCGTTGATCTCATCGTCTGTTTACAAACAGCTAATCAAACTTTGGGTTTTATGCCTTAAGCCTTAAGCTGAACTAAGTGTTTTTTTTATGGACCTCCTCAACTTAAAATCCAGATTTCTGCGTTAAAAGGTTAATCCTTTACTATGCAGAGCCCTTTCCGGAAATTAGTGCGTATTTCCATTGTTTTATTTGCAACCATTTTATTGTGCAATTTTTTTGCTTACTACCTGGTAAATAAAAAATCAGCTGAGAATGAAGAACTTATAACCGCCAGGTCATTGTCTGGCCGTCAACAGACACTTAGCCAGGTCATTGCAAAACAGGCGGCTCTCATCTCTGGGGGTCTTTATGGACAACAGGAGACCGACAAGCTCAGAGACAGTCTCGCGGTTACTCTGGCCGCCTTCAAATCTCAGCAGGAACAACTTCTGAAACGGGTAGAGCAAACAAAAACGCCCCTGCCTGCACAGGTTTTTAAAATACGAATTCTCTTTTCCTACATCAACCCATATTACAATAGTATTCAGCGAATAGGCCTGGACATCATACAGGAGGATTCCGTGATTTTCAAAATTAACAGACGCCTCTATTTGCAGCGACTGATGGAAAGTGAAAACAAATTTCTCCCGCTCATGCGTGAGATTACCAACCAGTTTACGATTATCCTGAACGAAAAAAATGCAGAATCATCTGCAATTGAAGTAGGGAAATTTTTGTCTCTTGTCATTGCCATCATTTGCCTCATTATCCTGGTTCTCGAACCGGCATTTAAAAGAGGCGAAACAAATTTCAGGGACCTTCAAAAGGCCCAGAATGAATTGCAGGTCGAAAAGAAACTACTGGATTCCCTGCTTCAGTCCCAGACAAATTACCTGATACGCATCGATCGGAATGGAAATTTCAGTTATGCCAACCAGGCCTTCCTCAAAGCATTTGGTTACGAAGATGAGGATGTGTTGAACAAATTATTTCTCGGGACTATATTTCCCAGAGACCGGGTTCGCTGCCGGGAAGTAGGCAATGAATGCTGGAATAATCCTGGAAAAATTATAAAACTCCTGATCCGTAAGCCATTCAAAAATTCAAAGGAATTTGAATGGACCGACTGGGAACTCCTGGCATTAAGCGATGAACACGGCCATGTAAAAGAAATACAGGGCATTGGTCTGAATGTCACTGATAAAGTTCTTGCACAGGAAGTGAAGGAAGAAGCTATCCGGACCCTTTCCTATGCCATGACCTACGCCAGGATGGGATCCTGGAAAGTGGATTTTGAAACCCGTAAGATTATTCTTGGAAATGAATTCAAGGAACTTTTGGTGATGGAAGAAAGCGACGCGGGAAAGCTTTCATTGAATGAATTTCTGGAGCAATTTGTCGTTCCGGAAGATTTTGACAGGGTAAATGACGAATTTGGCGAGATCTTTCTCAATCGGGAAAACCTGGGTTTTGAAAGCTCATTTTCTTTTCGCGTGATCACCTGTCAGGGGTGGATGCGGTACCTGTTTCTAAAAGGTAAGGTTGTGGATGTGAACGGGTGTTTTGGAATCGCCCAGGACATTACGGCACAGAAGGAATCGGAGAATGCCCTGGTGAATAGTGAACAAAAATTCAGGCTGCTGGCTGAAAATTCTGAAGATATTATCAGCGTACATGCTGCCGACGGCACCATCTGGTATCTATCCCCTTCATTGACACACGTGCTCGGATACGAAGTGGAAGAAGTAATCGGAACCGCCATGCTGGACTATGTCCATCCCGATGACCGGCATAAATTTTTCAAATCAGATAAAGGCCCCGAGTTATACAATCAGGAATCGCTGATCATTCGCTACAGGATCCGTAAAAAGGATAATTCTTATTTGTGGCTGGAGACAATCATCAAGCCTATTGTAGACCACAATGAAGTAATCAAACTGATTTGCACCTCACGGAATATCACTGGCCAGCGTATTGCGCAGGAAAAACTGAAAAAGAAGGATCAGCTGCTATATGCAGTTTCCCAGGCAACCCATTTATTATTGAGTAATACCGATCTTAACCAGGCTATTGCTTCAGGTATTGAAATCCTCGGAGCGAAAACCCTGGTAAATCGCGTCTATGTTTTTAAAAATAAATATGAGGAGGAATCTGGTAAATGGTCTACTTCCATTATTCATGAATGGAATGCTGGCAGCCAGGCATCCAGGCTGGATGATCCGCGTATGACCAACCTGAGCTTCGAAACCATCGACCCCATTGTCAGACCCCTCATGCAACATCTTCCGTTCGTGAGTTACCGCTGGAAAGAAACCGATGAAAGGCTTATTGGTATTTTTGAAAGGTATCAGGTGGAAGCCACTTTATCCATACCGATTTTTGTAAATGATTTTTTCTGGGGATTTGTGGGCTTCGATGAATTTACAAAAGAGAAGGAGTGGACGGAAGGGGAATTTTCAATTCTGCAATCTTTTGCATCTTCACTGGGTGCTGCCATACAGCGTAAAAAAATTGAAGACGAACTCATTCAGGCAAAAGTGCTTGCTGAAACGGCCAACCGGACCAAGAGCGAATTCCTGGCAAATATGAGCCACGAACTGCGAACTCCGATGAACGGGATCATTGGGTTTACCGACCTGGTTCTTACTACAGAACTTCAAAAGACCCAGCGTGATTATCTGAAGAATGTAAAGAAATCGGCATATGGATTATTGGAAATCATAAATGATATCCTTGACTTCTCCCGGATTGAGGCTGGTAAGCTCATTATCGACAACACATTATTCAAGCTGGATGAACTGGTGGAGGAAACAATTGATATTCTGACGCTGAAGGCTTTTGAAAAGAAACTCGAAATGCTTTACCGGGTTGATCATGATATCCCATCGCAGCTGCTGGGAGACCCCGTGCGCATCCGACAGATCATTGTAAATCTCCTCGGGAACGCCATCAAATTTACCAGGGAGGGGGAAATTTATGTATCGATTCGCAGGCAGGGCGAAGCATACCAGCACGAAGGGAAAAAATATCTGGACTTTATTATCCAGGTTAAAGACACCGGTATCGGAATTCCTAAAGATAAACTCCAAAAGATTTTTGAAAGCTTTACCCAGGCAGACAATTCGACGACCAGAAAATATGGCGGTACAGGACTGGGACTGGCGATATCAAAAAGCCTCGCCGAACTCATGCACGGAACCCTCACTGTAGAAAGCGAAGCCGGAAAAGGAAGTTCATTCTCTCTTTGTCTTCCACTTGAAGTAGCGAACGACCAGCCGGAAATCCAGTTGCAACCCAAACCATTACTCAAAAAAGTACTGGTGGTGGATGACAATATTACTAACCTGCACCTCATGGAGGAAACCCTTGGTTATTTCCAGATCTATAGCGAGTCCTCGACTAACGGGCCCGACGCTTTGCAAAAATTAGAATCTGCCCGCCTGTCGGGGCAGCCTTTTGATTTAATCATCACGGATCACCATATGCCGGGTATGGATGGCATCAGCATGGTGAAACAGATCAAAGAATCGATGCCCGGTATCATCCAGCCAATTATTCTGATGCTTTCTTCCCTGGAAAAAAATCTCTACCAGCATGAAGCGGATAAAAACGGGATAAATAAATTCATTTCAAAGCCGGTGAAATTACATGAGCTCAACAGTACTTTACTAACCCTTTTTGAAAAAAACATGCAGAATGACTCACTGCATCCCTCCTTCGGAGTCATCGAAAAAATCACGCAGGCTGCCAGCATCATGGTGGTGGATGATGACCCGATTAACATGATGCTTATTTCTGAGGTGCTGAAGAGAATGGGATTTGATATTATCCAGATGCAGAATGGAAGGGAAGTGATTGAAGCGCTACCCCATTATGATCCGGTGATTATATTTATGGATGTCAATATGCCGGAACTCGACGGATACACGACTACTCGGATCATTCGAAAGATGCAGACAACCCATTCAAGGATTCCCATCATTGCCCTTACAGCAGACGCCATGAAAGGCGATAAGGAACGATGCCTGGATTCCGGTATGAACAATTATATATCCAAACCCTTTAAACTCGAGGAGATAGAAGCAGTATTGAGAGAGTATGTATTGCTGGTATAGTTATTATTGTACTGCCGCCGTTACACCGTTTAATTTGCGTTCGCCTTCATAGACATTCAGCTTAACCTTCCAGATATTGGATTCCTTTTCGAGGCTGAGGTCGATTTTCAGATTCCTCATTTCATCAACAAGAGGAAGTAACTCAAAACTGATCGAATTCACATTATGAAGTTCAGTGGGAGTGCGGTACTGGGCATTGAGGATAAAGGGCTTCTGTCCGTCAATTTTAATGATCGTGTTTTCTATCTGATCATATATTTCTTTAAACTTGGCACGGGCCTGCATAAAATTGGGTGAATTGAAGGTCGTGCAGTTCCAGTTATAGACTTCATTGTTGGCTACATTGTATTTCCATATGCTGCAATAACTGGCGCCGGGTACAGAAATGGTTGACTTATATTCAGCCACCTGTGCGTGCTGGGAAATCATTTCACCCTTTATATTATGAAAGCGGTTGGGATAGTCGCGGATCACTTTTTCGAGTGCCACATTGGTCTTGTTGGAAAACACATCGTCCTGCGAGAAAAGCCAGGCAGCATTCAGCAGGAAAGCAATGGTTAGGTATATGCTTTTCATAGCAATGGATTTGGGGACTAAATTAATACAAAATATATGTAGGTGCAATAGGGAAAATACGGCTCTTTTTTGGCCCTTTTTTGCCCAATTACCTGCATTAGCTGAAAAGGTATTCCACATCCTCGCGGGAAAGGCTCTTGACAAACCCGTCATCGTCGGCAATCAGATCCTTCGCCAGAATCCGCTTACGATCCTGCAATTGAAGTATCTTATCTTCGATACTGTCTTTACAGATCATTCGATAAGCGAAAATGTTCTTGGTTTGGCCGATACGGTGCGTCCGGTCGATTGCCTGCTGTTCGACGGCCGGGTTCCACCAGGGATCCACAATGTAAACGTAGTCAGCCGCCGTAAGGTTAAGACCCACTCCTCCTGCTTTGAGTGAAATCAGGAAAACGCGACAGCTGTCGTTATCCTGGAACTCCCGAATGGCTTTTTCGCGGTCTGTTGCAGTTGTACTGCCATCGAAATAGGCGTAAGGAATTTCCAATTCAACCAGTTTTTCCCGGATCAGGGCCAGCATGCCCAGGAACTGGGAGAATACCAGCGCCTTGTGATTCCCGATATTTTCTGAAATCTCGCGGGCCAGCTCATCGAGCTTGATGGAATGATTCGGATATTTTTCTGTTTCGTTCAGGATAGCGGGAGAGTCACAAATTTGCCGGAGTTTCATAAGGCCCTGTAAAATCGTAAGCTGGGATTTCTGAATACCCTGCGATTCAATCGTGCCCAGAATTTTATCCCGGTAATCATTCCGGTAAGCATCGTATACTTTGCGTTGTTCATCTTCCATTTCACAAAACAGGATAGTTTCAGTTTTTTCGGGAAGATCGCGGGCGACCTGTTCCTTAGTTCTGCGAAGAATGAATGGGTATAATAATTTACGCAGGTGGTCTTTGCGATCCGGTTCCCCGAATTTATCGATGGGTATGGCAAACTCCTGCCTGAAAAATTCAATGGTTCCCAGCATGCCGGGATTAAGAAAATTCATTTGAGCAAAAATGTCAAATGTGTTATTCTGAAGCGGTGTACCGCTCATGCATAACCGATGTTTTGCCCGCAACAGGCAGGCGGCCTTGGTTACTTTGCTGGCTGGATTTTTAATTGCCTGCGATTCATCCAGTACCACATAATCAAGCGGCATATCCATCAGCAGTTTGATATCACTGCGCAATGTGCCGTAAGTTGTGATGATGACTTCAAAATTATTAAGGGCTTCTTTATTTCTCAACCGCTCGCCGCCATGGTGTATCCGGTATGTGAGATCCGGGGAGAATTTTTTTATTTCATTTTCCCAGTTAAAGATCAGGGTAGTCGGGCATACGACAAGAGCACGAAGATGACCATAATGCTCCTTATAATGATGCAGGAAGGAAAGAGCCTGGATTGTTTTACCCAATCCCATATCATCAGCCAGGATACCTCCCCAGTTCACTTCATGGAGATAGTTGAGCCAGTGGAACCCATGTATCTGGTAAGGACGGAGAACCTTCGCCAGGTGCGTTGGCGGATCAATCTCCTTGATTTTTTTAAATTCCTTAAGCTGTTCATATTTTTTTTCCAGGTGGATGATCAGCTCTTCCTCATTTCTGTTTTCATATAGTTCATCTATCACGCTGAGATGGTAGCGGGATAAACGAAGTTCATTGCTTTTCCCTTCTCCAACCCGGAAGAGCAGGGCGTATCGTTTTACCCATTCATCCGGAAGAACACCCAGCGTGCCGTCATTGAGGGGAACAAATTGCTGTTTATTGGCCAGCGCCTTTTTTACGTCTGCTATGGTCACTTTCTGATCACCGAAAATAATATCCACGCGCGCATCAAACCAGTCTGTACTGCTACTGATATGAATTTTTGTCTGCGGACGGGATGTATTAAATCGGAAATTTTTTAGCGCTTCAAATCCCTGGACGGTCACTTTCATTTCCTGCATCGCGTCCATAAATAGGAAAAACCAGTTATTCTTCAAAACATCATTCCCACGTAAAGCCAGCCCGGATGAGCCCTGGGGCTGTATAAACTGTGAATGCAGGGATTGAAGCTGGGCGATAAAGGCGGCTTCTTTTTCTTTGTTTCTCTGGATCAGCAAAACCTTATCCCAATCCGGTACCACGAGTTGGTCTTTTCCAATAGAAGTGGTTTCGAAACCCTTATATGAAAATACAGGCTGGAATAAAAGATAGTCACCTTTTTCCTGCAGCAGGATTTTTCTTTCGGGATCACCACTTTTCACTTCCCGTACGAGTTCGTTGTCGAACTCAACATGGTATTCCTTCTGCAGGGGAATAACAAAACTGCGAAGTAGTTCAGGCCAGTTAGCTTTTGAGATAGTCATCCGGCCATCATTGAACTTAGAAATCACAGCAATATCTTCTGGTTTGTTCCAGAGATAAAGGCAATTGTTCAAAAATAAAATGACCTGGCTATTGCACTTATTCTGCGTGAGGTCTATAGACTGGCCGGTGATCCGTGTATAAGCACGAATCTCAATATTGTTTTTAACAGCGGATACTTTAAAAGAAGGGCTAACCGGATCGGGTGAAAGATTTACCGACTGCAGGTTGGCTGTTTTGAAAGGTTTATGTCCGTTTAGAAAAAAGATAAAGGGATTTTCACTCAGCTCGCTGAATAACTTGCGGTATCGTGGATGCAGGTATTCGATGATCAGCGCCTTGGTATCGTCGGGCAATTCTTCTCCTTCGGTATGTATAATATTTTCCCACATCCCGCTGAACGGGGAATTGCGGTTTAGGTATTTATTGACTTCGGTTTCCTGTGTTTTGCGTAAGGAAAGAACCAATTGCCTGTCAGGTTCATTGAATTTCTCCGTATTTACAAATTTTGCCAGTTCCAGTTTTTCGACCTTGCCGATATACGCAGTCTGCTGTTCATTGCTTTCGCCGCTGATAGCATCCAGCAGAAAACCGGGATATGAATCATGGTTGAAATTGAAAACCACCCCGAGCCGTTGAACGGAACCCGCTTTTTGTTCCGGTTCCATGATCTCTTCAATGACTTCATTTTCAATTTCAGGTTTCGGTCGTGATAAGGCCGCAGGGTTCACGCGTTTGATGGACATATCCAGCACCCGGAGAAAAGGTTTGCCGTCCTTATAAGAGAATTCAAATTTTCCTTTCAGGTCATCGGATAATGAATATCCGTAGGCCTCCAGCAATTTATTCTTTTCCTTGTCCCAATTACGAATGGAGTCGAAATAATAGGAACCATGAGCCTGTAATAACTGAAGAAATAAAATCACTTTTGGCAAACAAAGCGGATGATCTGTGTCGGGATAGGTTGAACTGGTATCAAAATTCCTCTCTTCATTTTTGCGGATCAGTACCGGGTAATTTATTCCGTCCAGCTCCACATCTGCTTTAACCGTTTCATCCGCGGAGAGCAGGATGCTTGCTTTTTTGGATTGTAAGAATTTCCCCGCTTCCTCATACACTTCCCGGGAGCAGAGCAGGCGAATGGTTTTCAGATCGATGGACTTCATCTTGATAACGGTATGCGTCTGATCATACCGGATTTCTTCTGCTTTCAGCATATTGCGGTCCAGCAGTTCCTGCAGTTGAATCAGAGCGGCAGCTTCATGCCGGCAAATATCTCCCAGGTTGTAGGGACAACTACAACGTACAGAAAGGGATTTTGCATCCCGGAATTTCTGAACAAAAACTTTATAGTAAGTCGAATAACTGTCATCCTTGATACGAAAAGTAACCGTTTCAAACAGTTCGTCGTATTCAATGAGTTCAACAAATCCTATTGCATGGATTTTTTTCCCTCTGCGGATAACTTCATCGGTCCCGTTCGTGTAAACGTATTTAATAAGGTGCGGTAAGGCCATTCAACTATTCTGTTTTCGTATAAGCTGTGCCCGTTATGTCCGTTCGGAAAAGGCTAATCTGCAAAAGTAAAGGAAAAATATTATGACTTGAAAGGATAACCTGTGTTTTCGGGATTTTCGGTACTTTTTTGCCGAAATAACTGAACAAATCGGGCGGTTAAACCGGGAAACATTCTCCAGCCGCCCGTAAACGACATGGGGGGCTGAATTTTATTATTCGAGCCGGCCGGGTCCGGCAAATTATGCCTGTTACGGCCCGGAAAGATTCAGTGGGCCAGTGAAAACAAATTTCCAACAGGGCCTCAGGATTTTAATAAAGTAACTGTAATTTCAGGTTCGCGTGCAGTCAGGGGAGAATCCATTTTGGAATGGCATTTGTCAGTATAACTTTGTACCCGGTCCTTTGCAAACCGATTTTCATGACACGAAGCATTTTACTATTCCTGATCTTCAGCTATCTATTTATTCCATCCCTCTTTTCCCAAAAGCTTCGTAAGGCTGACAAGGCAATTATTGCCGAACTGCAGACAGACATCAATTATTTGTCCAACGACAAACTTGAAGGAAGAAGATCTGGCACGACCGGGGAAAACCTGGCTTCGGGTTATATAATCGAAGAATTTTCAAAGTCAGGATTAAAACCCCTGGGTGACAGCGGCACCTGGCTTCAACGGTTTGAGATTTACGATGGGAGAGACATCAGCCACACTATTTTTATGATTAATAGTTCAGCGCTTACTCTGACCACAGAATATTTTCCACTCCCATTTAGTGCATCGGGTAAATTGGAGGGCTCTTCGGCTGTTGCCTTGCAGGAGAGCGGGTCGCCCTGGTTTTTTGATCTGAAAGAAATCATGGATGCAGCGCAGTCAAATCCTCATTTTGATATTGGAAAAATATTAAGGGACAAAGCACGGCTGTTTGCGGGCAAGGGAGCCAGTGCAGTCATTTTTTATAACAGTTCAAAAACAGATGACGGAATTGTATTTGATCCTGCTGAAGGCATCAAGCCTGAAAAGATTCCCGTTCTGTACATTACAAAAGCCGGCAGAAAAAAATACCTGAAAGATATTTCCCAATCCCTCGACGTGGAAATTGATGTGGAGATGGAAGAGAAAAAGCGCTGGGGGCATAATGTAATCGGCTGGATGGACAACGGAGCACCCTACACAGTGGTAATCGGTGCCCATTATGATCATTTAGGTTTTGGAGAAGACAGCAATACGTTATACCATGGTCCGGAAAGAGTATTTTATCCCGGCGCCGACGATAATGCCAGCGGCACGGCAGCACTCCTGGAGCTCGCCAGGCTGCTGAAAAAAACAAAGAATCTGAAATCGAACTATTTATTCGTTGCTTTTTCCGGTGAGGAATCCGGATTGATCGGGTCTAAGTATTTTACAGGTCATGCGCCCGTTTCTTTATCCGATATCAGCTATATGGTAAATATGGATATGGTCGGAAGGCTGAACGACAGCACGCATGTTCTTACAATCGGGGGCTATGGCACATCGCCTCTCTGGGCCGGCCTGATTAGCGTCACACTCAACAAAAAAATATTCGTATTGAATATAGATTCCAGTGGTACGGGTCCCAGCGATCACACTTCTTTTTACATAAAAAATATTCCCGTTCTTTTTTTCTTTACTGGTATTCACTCAGACTACCACAAACCAACGGACCGGGCGGAAAAAATAAATTATGCAGGTGAGTTACAGGTGATACGCCTTGTTTATTCCATTACGCAAAAGATGGATGGGGCAGATAAACCTGCATTTGCAAAAACACGCGACAGGCAGTTTGGTGTGGCTCCCGCATTTAATGTTACGCTCGGCATTATGCCTGACTATAGTTTTCCGGGCTCTGGTTTGCGCATTGATGCCATCAGCGAAGGCAGGCCCGCGGAGATAGCAGGATTAAAAACCGGCGATATCATTACAAAGATGGGAGACTATTCCGTGATATCCCTTCAGACTTACATGGAGGCCTTGTCTAAATTTAACCGCGGCGACCAGACGACGGTAGAATTTATAAGAGGAAAAGAAGAGATGAAGGCAGCTGTACAATTCAAATGATGCTATGAAGCCGCTCAAGCTGGACATGGAAAATATGGAGGGAGACTTTTTTGAAGGCTCCCGTTTAATGGGTATCGTTGCCCCATTGAAGGGCTACCGTTTCTGCTGGCAGCTGAACCGGCAGATGCGGCTTGACTTCAGGATTACCAATCAGATCGAAATACCCATGATCAGGAAGAAGCGGCAATATTATTTTACAGTGTATGAATGCCCCGAGCCGCATAAAACCATCACTCATTATTTATATAATAATCAAAATGACGGGGAGTTTCTATTGCCTGAATTCAGGAACCTGGATTTTTTCTGGCTATTGAAAGGAGATTCGGTTTCGGATTCGATGCTAAATGAAATGATGGACTCCATCCGGTCCATAACTGGCGTACAACTCGTAACGGAATTAACCCACACGAAGATTAAGCACAGGGAACACCTCATTTTCTAATTGTTAATTGTCAATTATTAATTATTAGTTCTTCAATGGGAACCCTTCAAATACTCCCGTTAATAACTAATAATTGATAATTAACAATTATAATCAGCTGTTCATACTTGCCAGAAACTCTTCGTTACTCTTGGTTCCACGCATACGTTTCAGCAATTCATTCATTGCTTCTTCGGTGTTCATATCATTGAGGTAGACGCGCAGGAGATTCATGCGCTGCAGGATTTCCCTTTCAAGAAGGAGGTCATCACGGCGTGTGGAAGAAGCAACCAGGTCGATCGCGGGGAAAATCCGGCGGTTGGCGAGGCGTCTGTCAAGCTGTAATTCCATATTGCCCGTTCCCTTGAATTCTTCAAAAATTACTTCATCCATTTTGGATCCTGTATCAATCAGGGCTGTCGCGAGAATAGTCAGTGAGCCGCCATTTTCTATCTTACGGGCAGCACCGAAAAACTGCTTCGGTTTCTGCATGGCGTTGGCTTCAACACCACCGCTCAGTACCTTACCCGATGCGGGGGCAACCGTATTATGTGCTCTGGCAAGACGGGTAATTGAATCCAGGAGGATAACTACATCATGACCGCATTCTACGAGTCGTTTTGCTTTTTGTAAAGCCACTGTGGAAACCTTCACATGTTTTTCAGCCGGTTCATCAAAGGTAGAAGCGATCACTTCTGCACGAACGGAACGTTCCATGTCGGTCACTTCTTCCGGGCGCTCATCCACAAGCACAATCATCAGGTAACATTCCGGGTGATTGATGGCAATGGCATTCGCAACCGCTTTTAACAGCATGGTCTTGCCCGTTTTTGGCTGGGAAACAATCAGGCCACGCTGCCCTTTTCCGATGGGCGTAAAGAGGTCGATGATGCGGGTGGAAAAATCTGAAGGACTCACAAAAAGATTCAGCTTTTCAAAAGGGAAAAGCGGCGTCAGGTAGTCGAAAGGAACACGATCCCTGACTTCTTCAGGTGATTTATTATTGATCGTTTCTACTTTGAGAAGAGCGAAATATTTTTCACCTTCCTTAGGAGGACGAACAGAACCGTAAACAGTATCACCGGTTTTTAAACCGAATAGTTTTATCTGGGAAGGAGACACATATACATCGTCCGGAGAAGAGAGATAATTGTAATCACTGCTGCGCAAAAATCCATATCCGTCTGGCATCATTTCCAAAACGCCTTCAGCCTGGATTACGCCATCAAATTCAATATTGAAATTTTCATTCCGTCGCTGCGGATAAACTTTTTGCTGCTGGTCGCCATTTCCCGGACGATTCTGCTCAGGTGTGGCACCGTTTTCTTCACCCCCCATTTCCTGGTTCCCGTTCTGAATATCGCCGCCGGAACCATCCGATTCCTCCGACTCCTCTGATTGTGTTTGAATGACAGGGGCAGGTCGGGGATGAGCGTGTGGTTTGTGATATTCAACCGGTACGGGATTTTCATTCCCTGGCTCATCTTCTTTCCTGCGGAGTTTTTTGACGATTGGTTTTTCGTCTTTCTTTTTAAGGTCTTTTTTTGGTTCGAGCTTTTTCATTTTCGGAGCGGGGTCACCACTTTCAACAAACGCTTCTTCACTGGAATTAGCAGTTGTTGTTTTTACGATGCGCTTACGTTTGGGTTTATCATCGCCATCACTGTCTGATTTATCAGCGGGCGCAAGTGCCTGCTTATCCAGTATTTTATAGACGAGTTCCTGTTTATCGAGCTTTTTGGCGGCAGGGATTTTCAACTGCTCTGCAATATCGAGCAGTTCAGGAACGAGCATGTCGTTTAATTGGAGAATGTCGTACATAGTAAAACTTGAGAATTACAGCAGTTAATACTGACCTGTAGAAAAAGAATTTGTGAATGTATTTTGATTAAGGACGAGCGGAATGACTAAAACTGACGTTTGCGAGCAAAGGATAAGAACGAATCAGCCTGATTCCGCTGCAATGATAATATAAAAACGGAAAATTTAAAAAAATATTTCAAGGATTATCTTTGCCGTCTTTACTCACCTGCAAGCTGATATATCAAATGTTTAACAAGCGTGTCAAAATCAAAGATGTCCTCCGACGGGCTGCTGGAAATGAAGAAGTGATCGTTATGGGATGGGTCAGAACCCTGAGAAATAACCAGTTTATAGCATTAAACGACGGTTCTTCCAACGAAAACCTGCAGGTAGTGCTGGAACTGGGCTCATTTGACGAAAGCCTGTTAAAAAAAATTACAACCGGGACTTCGATCCGGGCAGTCGGGCAATTGGTTGCTTCTCCCGGAAAGGGACAACAGGTAGAACTGAAAGCCTCCCGGGTGGAGATATTGGGTCTTTGTGATGCAGAGAAATTCCCGCTTCAACCAAAAAAGCATAGCCTGGAGTTCCTGCGTGAGATTGCCCACCTTCGATTCCGGACCAATACATTTGGGTCGGTGTTTCGCCTTCGGCACGCACTGGCTTTTGCTGTGCATCAGTTTTTTAATGAACGGGGCTTCATTTATCTGCATACCCCTATTATAACCGCATCCGATGCAGAAGGAGCCGGAGAAATGTTTAAAGTGACTACTCTGTCTCTGGAAAATCCGCCGCATAATGAGCAGGGAGAAGTGGATTTTAAAGAAGATTTTTTCGGAAGAGCCACGAACCTTACCGTAAGTGGGCAGCTGGAAGGAGAGCTGGCGGCGATGGGATTGTCGGATGTTTACACTTTTGGACCCACTTTCAGGGCTGAAAATTCAAATACCACCCGGCATCTGGCAGAATTCTGGATGATTGAGCCGGAAGTTGCTTTTAATGATCTGGAGGATAATATGAATCTCGCGGAATCTTTTGTGCGGTATCTCATAAGATATGTTCTGAAGAATAATCAGGCAGACCTTCAATTCCTGGATCAGCGATTAGAGGAAGAAGAAAAACAAAAACCACAGGCGGAGCGCAGTGAAACCCGCCTGATAGAAAAGCTGGAAGCCGTTGCCAGCCAGGATTTTGAGCGGATCACTTATACACAGGCCATCGATATATTGCTGCAATCTCCGGCTTATAAAAAGAAAAAATTCAAATATGATCTTTCCTGGGGAACCGATCTGCAGAGCGAGCATGAGCGCTGGCTGGTTGAAAAACATTTTAAGAAGCCAGTGATTGTGACTGACTATCCCCGTGAAATTAAGGCCTTTTATATGCGACAGAATGAGGACGGCAAAACGGTCGCTGCCATGGACATCCTCGCTCCTGGCATAGGCGAAATCGTGGGTGGATCCCAAAGAGAGGAAAGGATGGATATGCTGGAAAAGAGAATGCGCGAAATGCATATCCCCGTAGAGCAGATGTGGTGGTATCTGGATACACGTCGTTTTGGAACCATCCCCCACGCAGGGTTCGGACTGGGTTTTGAACGGATGGTTCAGTTTGTGACGGGAATGACCAATATCCGTGACGTGATCCCCTTTCCGCGAACACCTAAAAATGCGGAGTTTTAGTTGGTTGACGGTTGACGGTTGAGCGTTAAGCGTTAAGCGTTAAGCGTTAAGCGTTAAGCGTTAAGCGTTAAGCGTTGATATCTTTGCGCCGCAAATTATTCATATCTTAATAATATTAGCCCTCTGTAATTACTTTAGGCTTTTATCTCATTTTAATTTTCACATTCTCCAATTGCGTTAAGCTTTAGGCCTTACAGCCTTAAGCTTTTTTTGCCGCTCATCACTTTTTTCATTTTTTATTCCACACGATCATTTTCATATATAATTGATATATAGGTAATTATGGCGTATAGCCTCCACAGCTATCAAAAGTATTGACTTTTCCATGGTACTTTGTTTTGCATAGTACTAAATAGTTCCCTACATTTGTACTGTATTTAAAAAGCAAGACCATGAATATTGAAAATACACAGAGCCAGATGCGGAAAGGAATTCTGGAATTCTGTATCCTTTCCATCATCCGGCGTGGAGAGGCCTACCCCTCTGATATCGTAGAAGAAATGAAATCTGCGAATCTGAACATCCTGGAAGGAACCTTATACCCTTTGCTTACCCGTTTGAAAAACGCGGATATGCTTACCTATCGTTGGGTGGAAAGCAATTCGGGACCTCCCCGTAAATATTTTTCCCTGACAGAAAAGGGACTGGCATTTTACCGGGAACTGGAAACAACCTGGAAAGAACTCGCCGATGCTGTCGATGCCCTTGCAAACCGCAGTGAGAAAATATCCGATAACCCATAATCAAACCTTAACAATCTCCAAATAAGCAAACAATGAAAAAGATCATCAACATAAACTTTCACAGCCGGGTAATACCGATTGAAGAAACGGCTTATGACATATTGCGCAAATACGTTGAGAGTTTGAAAAATCATTTTGCAGGCGAAGAAGGCGGCGATGAAATTGTCAACGATATTGAAAACCGGTTTGCAGAACTTTTTTCAGACCGGCTCAAAAAAGGAGCCACCTGTATCACTGATGCCGATGTGAACGAAATTATCACGAGCATGGGCCGTCCTGAAGATTTTGATCAGGACGAAAACGTTCACTCCGGCGCAGGAAGCACAAAGTCATCCTCCTATACGGAAGAAGCGGCAACCGAATCCTCCCGCAGACTATATCGTTCTGAAAACGATAAAATGCTGGGTGGCGTTTGTGGAGGCCTTGCAGCTTACCTCAAAATAGATCCGTCAGTAATGCGAATTATATACGCAATACTTGTGCTGGGAAGTTTTGGGACCGCCATACTGTTATATGTTATTTTATGGATTGTACTGCCTCCAAAATCCATGGTTACAGCTGTAAAAAAAAGATTGTACCGGGATCCCGACCATCGCGTAATCGGTGGGGTAGCCAGCGGACTGGCCGCCTATTTCAATATTGAAGTATGGATTCCACGCCTGATATTTTGTCTTCCCCTGATCGCCGGCGCACTGACTTCTATTTTCCGTCGCGCATGGTTTGATTTTGATGGTCCTGCATTTTTTACAGGCGGTTTCGGTGGAACCCTGTTTGTTACCTATATCATCCTCTGGATTGTTCTGCCGGAAGCCACCACCGCATCGGAAAAACTGGAAATGCGCGGTGAAAAAATTGACCTGGCTTCAATCAAGAATACAATCAAGAGCGACCTGGAAGGTTTCCGTCAAAAAGCTACTGCTGTTGGTTCAGAAATGAAACAAAAAGCGGAACAGTTCGGAAGCGAAGTCAAGGACAGATCCAGTGGAATCAGAAAGGATATTTCATCTGTAAATATTCCGCATCGTGGAATCGGTCATGCGATCGGCGTACTGTTTAAGGCATTCTTTTTATTTATAGCGGTGATTGTGACTTTTGCGATGGTCACTGCACTCATCGGACTGATATTTACAGGCGCGGGGGTGCTTCCACTAAAAAATTATTTCATCCATGGCTTCTGGCAGAACCTCATGGTATGGGGTGTATTGATTCTTTTCCTGATTTTGCCGGTAATAGGAATACTTACCTGGCTGATCCGCCGTATCATTGGCGTACGCAGGGGGAGTAATTACCTGGGATATATTTTCGGAAGCCTCTGGACAATCGGACTGATATGCTTTATTTTTCTGATTGCAACTTTTAGCAGAAACTTCAGCTCACGCAATGGTGTGAAAAACGAAGTCGGTATAACCGCCCCGGTGAATGGAAAATTAATTGTGAAAATGGATGAAACAAGACCTGATTTTTATGAATCAGATTGGATGGGCATCAATTGGCATCGTAAAGGACCATTCTTCGATATTACCGAAGACAGTGTGACCATGAACAATGTGAGAATAGACGTTGTTAAAAGTGAAGATAGCGCGTGGCATCTTGATCTTGAAAAACTCAGTCGTGGAAATACAGCCGGAGAAGCATTGAAAACAGCGGAAGAAATCAATTTCCAGGTAG
The DNA here is from genome assembly GCA_963741345.1 of uncultured Bacteroidota bacterium. Classification (GTDB taxonomy): domain Bacteria; phylum Bacteroidota; class Bacteroidia; order Chitinophagales; family Chitinophagaceae; genus Puia. Next base: position 281,720 of record CAVUHS010000006.1, on the reverse strand, counting down.
ATCAGAAAGACAGTCTTCTTACACTCGGTCGCGGATTCTCAATAACTCCCAAACAACAGTTCCGCAACCAGCAGGTTTTGGTTGTTATTAAAATGCCGGTTGGGAAAAGGATTTTCCTTTCTGAAAACCTGGACGATTATCATTGGTTCACTATGAACAGAAAATGGCGCAATAACGGAGTAAATGTGGATTGGGAATACACCGACGACCATGATAACAATTGGGATTCCAATGTGGAATATATCATGACTGAACATGGATTGGAAAGGACGTCCAATAGCCTGAAAACTGAAAGTGAAGAACAGGATCAGAAGAGGAATTCAGTTCCCGATAGTAGTCAGAAGAAAAACGACAATCCCAAAGGAGACTACCGGTATCATAAACCAAAAACAGCCAATGCACAGAATCCGTCCAGCAAAACAGAGAGCCAGCATTCTGAATCCATTGCAACCCTGGTTCTTTTAACAAATCTGAGTTAATACCGCTGCTAAAATCTAAAATATAATATGGCCACTCCCGGGTGGCCTTATTATTTATTGGCTGCCTGCAACGCAAGTTTTAATTTCGCCCCCGGTTTCTTAAACTATCTACGGTATATGAAAAGCACTCCTTTTACACATAAACACCAGGAACTAGGCGCAAAAATGGCTGAATTCGCAGGGTATAATATGCCGATCAGTTACACAGGTATTAATGAGGAACACCAGGCAGTGCGGAATAATGCAGGTATTTTCGACGTCAGTCATATGGGTGAATTTATTCTGAAAGGACCCGGGGCCCTGGACCTGATACAAAGTGTTACTTCCAATGATGCATCCAAATTAACCGACGGTCAGGCACAATACAGCTGTTTGCCAAATGAAACCGGTGGTATTGTAGATGATCTGCTGGTTTACTGCATCCGTAAACACGAAGTATATATGCTGGTGGTGAATGCATCCAATATTGAAAAAGACTGGAACTGGATAAAACGCCATAATACGGAAGTCAGGATGGAAGACATTTCATCCAAAACCTGCCTGCTGGCCGTTCAGGGACCTAATGCAACACGTATCCTCCAGCCGCTCACCTCCATGGACCTGATGAACCTGAAATATTACAATTTTGTAAAAGGAACCTTTGCAGGCGTGGATAATGTGCTGATCAGTGCGACCGGATACACAGGTGCCGGAGGTGTTGAAATTTATTTTGAAGACAAAAATGACTCGGCCAACATCATCTGGGATGCCATATTTACTGCCGGGAAGCCGATGGGCCTAAAGGCTGCAGGCCTCGCTGCCCGCGACACACTGCGATTGGAAATGGGTTATTGTTTATACGGCAATGATATTGATGACAGCACTTCGCCAATGGAAGCCGGACTTGGATGGATCACCAGGTTCACTAAACCATTTGTAGGAAGGGAACTCATCGAAAAGCAAAAGAAAGAAGGTGTACAAAAAAAACTGGTGGGCTTTGAGATGATGGAGAAGGGAATACCTCGTCATGGTTATGAGATCAAAGATTTTACAGGCATGCAAATTGGTGAAGTGACTTCGGGCACCCAGTCACCCTCCCTGAATAAAGCCATTGGTCTGGGATATGTACGTGAACCTTTTACAGCCCTCGACGCGAAAATATATATTAAGATAAGAGATAAACTTTTACAGGCGCGTGTTGTCAAACTTCCATTTTTATCCTGAACGCCCGTCGCCATTTGGGATAGCAGGATAATTTTTTAACTGATTTTATTTTCAACTGATGCCGAACGCAAAACCATTTTTATACACTTCCATGTCGCCGGCTCTGCTGCATTTATATAACGTGTCTCAGGCCACTGTAGTGATTATTGACGTATTGCGCGCCACATCCACGATTGCAACTGCCTTATATAACGGTGCCAGGCATATTGTGCCGGTTGACAGCGTTGCAAAATGTATCGAACTGGGCCGGCAGATCAATTGTATCACAGCAGGTGAAAGGGACGGGAAAATTGCAGAAGGCCTCAGCTATGGCAACTCGCCATTTGAATACACCCGTGAATTTATCAACGGGAAAATCCTGGTACTCACTACAACAAATGGCACGCGCCTGCTTCATATGGCACTGGACAAGGGCGCGCGCGAAATTGTGACCGGTTCTTTCGCTAATCTGAATGCAGTCACGGACTATCTTATTCAACAGAAAAATAATGTAATTCTTGCCTGCGCGGCCTGGAAGGACCGGATTAATATTGAAGACACATTATTTGCCGGCGCCGTCATTGATAAGATCCGCGGGCATTTTATCATTGAGTGCGATGCCAGTCACATCGCCGTTAATCTCTATAACAGGGCGGCCGGCGACCTGTTTGGATTTATGAAAGAAAATAACGCTTCCCATTATAATCGTTTAATGGGGTTCGGCCTTGAAAAAGATATTCGCTATTGCCTGGAGCCCAACCTGGCCAATGTGCTTCCTATATATGAAGCGGGGAAACTAAAAATTTACTGAGCCATTTCCCAGGCATCCATTTTTCTTTCAAAAATTTCAAGTGGCATACAACCGTCGTTCAACACTTCATCGTGAAAAGCTGTCACATTGAATTTATTTCCCAATTCATCCGCATAACGTGTTCTCAATTCGCGGATCACCATGGAACCGGTTTTATAACTGAGCGCCTGCGAAGGAATGGCGATATACCTCTCAATTTCTGCAGTCGCACCCTGTTCATTGATTGCTTCATTTTCCATCATATATCTGATAGCCTCTTCACGGGTCATTTTTTTCTGGTGCATCGCCACATCTACTACCAGCCGAATAGCGCGGTGTATTTCGTCACCGAGTGCACCCATGTATTGATAAGGATCGGTATAAAGTCCGAGTTCCTTGCCCAGCGATTCTGAATAGAGTGCCCATCCCTCTCCGTACGCTCCATACCAGGCAAATCTCCTGAACAGGGGAAGGAGCGTATCTTCCATTTGAAGTGAATTCTGATAATGATGACCCGGAATCGCTTCATGCAGGAAAAGGGATTCCATCCCTGAAGTTGTATTGAATTTGCCCGGATCCAGGATCGGTATGTAAAATATGCCTGGCCTTGTTCCACCCGGATCACCTGCTATATATTCAGCACTGGCACTGGCTGCCCGGAAGGCTTCTGTCTGATGGATTTCAAATTTCATTTTCGGAGTGTGTCCGAAAAACTTTGGCAGATTCGGATCAATCGTTCGTTGAATCTTTTTAAATGCTCCCAATACTTCGTCTGCCGTTTTATACGGCATAAACCGGGGATCATTCTTCATATATTCAAAAAAGGCAGGCAGGTCGCCCTTAAATCCTGTCTGGGCTTTAGTAAGCTCCATTTCCGCCCGAATTCTTTTCACTTCAGAAAGACCTGTCTGGTAAATTTCTTCCGGAGTTTTATTGGTAGTTGTCCAATAACGAATCAGGTAGTTATACAATTTATTCCCGTTGGGCAATTCATCAAAACCTATACTGCTGCGGCTTTTGGGCAGATATTCGTTTTCCAGAAAATCAGCAAGCTTTTTGTACGAAGGCACCAGCACCTGCGCAATTAGTTTTGAAAGGTCGAATGTTATTCTGTTTTTATCTGCTTCATTGAAAGAAGCAGGCATAAGTATTACAGGTGTATAATAAATGCTCTTGGTGATATCGGGCGTAACCATTGCCTTCATTTGTGGAATCATTTTTTCAACGAGGCTCCGGGGAAGAATATACCCGTTCTGCAAACCCCTCCTGAAATAAACAATTGCGCTATCGGCCCAGGCCTGAAAGCCGCTGGCCCGCCTGATCCAGTCCTGATAATCCGCAACGGTGTTAAATGGCTGGATTCCGCTGCCACTGCCCATCTGGCCCAGGAAGATAGGTACGCCTTCAAACTGGTTAAAAGGCATATACTGGATATTGGGCATCGTGACATTGTTAATGGCGAAATGAAGACCGATCCCCTCCAGATTCATCTTCATCTCCCTTATAAAAATATCATAGCTGATCTGGTCATTCCGGTTGAGTTTTTCCCGGTCAAACACAAGGGCCTTCTCAAGATAGGAACCAAAGAAACTCCGCAGGGTATCAAGGTAACTATCCGTAAAATCTACCGGTAATTGATCATTGTAGCCTTTATAGCCATTCTGGGTGGCTTCCAGGGGGTAATGCTTCATCCGGTCCTTATAATAGCCGTCCAGAACACGTCCGAAAGCCTTGTTGTCAGGGATAGAGCGGTTAGAATGCATCAGTTTACAGGAAGAAGAAATGCAATAGATCAATAGGAGTACGTATGAAGAAAATTTCATGCAGATAAATTTGGGAAATAAAGCTAAGCAATTCGTGTTTGCAGGATAGAGATCTAAATATTTTTCACAACAGAATGCAAGGAATTTATTTTTTCACATATCTTCGCCGGACTAAAGCTGCTTATCCCGGCTGTATGCCCTACCTTATGCATCCCGATCTCGTATTCATCAAAACCGTTTTTATTTAAATAAAAGTCGCTCTGACAGGGGATTGGTACAACAATTGCTGTCTGCGTTATATATTTTTATAGCATAACCGATTATTCACTAATTTTTCTTAAAATGATTTTTATGAAGCTTAGGTACATTCTACTTTTCGCAGTTTCTTCTATGTTTCTTTTCTCCTGCGTGAGCAAAAAGAAATTTAACGAAATGCAGACCCACATGCAGGCCCGTTTCGACTCTCTGAGCGCTGAATACGCAAAACTCCAGGGAGAACTGAAGACTTGTAACGACAATACTGCTGCCCTGACCTCCAAAAACACCGGTTTACAGGGACAGATTGATGAATTAAACAAACAAATTTCTTTCCTCAGGGAAAACAATACCCAGGCCCTGAAGCAACTGGAAGATATGTCTGTTATCTCCGGTGCACAGGCTGAAAGCATCAAGAAATCCCTGGAAAATATAGGTGCTAAAGATGCCTATATCCGCGATCTGCAGTCTGCTATGGCTCACAAGGATTCAATGAACATGGCGCTTGTTATGAATCTCAAGGGCGCTGTCGGTAATGCAAACGATTCCGATGTAAATATCAAGATCGAGAAAGGTGTTGTATTCATCGATATTTCTGACAAAATGCTCTTCAAAAGCGGAAGCTTTACTGTAACCAAGGGTGCTAAGGACGTTCTGGCTAAAGTGGCCGCAGTTCTTAAGAACCAGCCGGATGTTGAATTCATGGTAGAAGGAAATACAGACAACAAAGTATACCGTGGCCACGCTGATCTGGTTGACAACTGGGATCTTAGCTGCAAACGTGCTACTTCCATTGTTCGCATACTCTCAAAAACTTACGGTATTCCGCCAGCGAAAATGACCGCCGCCGGTCGTGGTGAATACGTTCCTTTAATGACGAACGACACCAAGGAAGGCCGTGCCGCCAACCGCCGCACAAGAATCGTGATTCTTCCACAGCTGGATCAGTTCTTCAATTTGCTTGAAACCAAAAAGAGCTAAGCAAGCTACATACGAAATCATTTTAGAGGTCCCCATTTTTGGGGACCTTTTTTTTGTTGATGTGGTAAATCGGGAATTGAGCACTGTTCTAGTACCCGCGTACGTTCTTCCCTTCCATATAATTAATGAAGGCTTTATTGACAACGCGGTTGCCGCCTGGCGTGGGATAATTGCCCGTAAAATACCAGTCACCGGTATTGGTAGGGCAGGCTTTATGAAGTGATTCGATGGTCTGGTAGATGACCTGTACAGGTGTTTTGATTTCCGGTGGCGTAATCAGTTCTGCAATTTTATCGGAGATTTCCTGGGTGGAGAATGGCTTATAAACCTGGCGCACTATATTTTCGGTATGCAACTGTCCCATTCGTTCGAGCTCCTTGCAGTGTTCGTACATGTCAGTAAGGCATTTTGACTTTCCGCGCTCATGCATGAGCGTTATAGCGGCCCGGAAGGCAATAAAATCTCCCAGCTTACTCATGTCGATGCCATAACAGTCGGGATAACGTATCTGCGGGGCGGATGAAACAATGATGATTTTTTTCGGCTCGAGCCTTGCCAGCATGCGCACAATACTTTCCCTTAGCGTGGTTCCGCGAACAATGGAATCGTCGATCACAACCAGCGTATCCACGTCTTTTTGTACCGTACCATAAGTAATGTCATACACATGCTGCACCATTTCATTGCGGCTTACATCCGCTGTAATGAATGTGCGCATCTTGACATCTTTAATGGCAATTTTTTCAATCCGGATTTTCCGGTTGATCATCTGTGACAGCCTTTCTTCCGTCAGATCATTGCCCCAGGACAGGATCCTTTCGATCATGACTTTTTTCAGATAGTCGTCAAGGCCTTTCCACATCCCGTAGAATGCGACTTCAGCGGTATTGGGGATAAAAGAAAATATACTGTTCTTAAGATCGTGATTTACGGAATTAAGAATTTGTTCACTCAGGTTATAACCAAGGGCAATACGTTCGCGGTAAATCTTTTCATCGCTTCCTCTTGAAAAATAGATCCGTTCAAAACTGCAGGCACGGCGTTCCCTGGCCGGAATAATCTGTTCTACCGAAAACCTCCCGTCTGATTTTGCAATCAGCGCATTGCCCGGCATCAGTTCCAGCACTTCATTCTCGCCAACATTAAACACAGTACGTATGGCGGAACGTTCAGAAGCCGCAATAATGATTTCGTCATTGGCAAAATAGTAAGCCGGACGAATGCCATGCGCATCGCGAAATACAAAGCCATCACCATTTCCCACCAGTCCTCCGACAGTAAATCCACCATCAAAGAGTGGAAGGGCTCTTTGCAATACTTTTTTCAAATCCAGTTCACCGGGCATTTCTTCGTCTGCCTGAACAATGAAATGATGGATCACTTCCATCATGGCAGCCAGGTCGCTCTGCTTTTGGAATTCACCGGGCTCGATATTTATCAGCGCAAAGAGTTCATCGGTGTTAACCAGGTTGAAATTGCCTGCCAGTGCGAGGTTGCGGGCCGGGATCGTATCTCGTTTTATAAACGGATGGCAGAATTCAACATTATTTTTTCCCTGTGTGCCATAACGAAGGTGCCCGAGCAGCAGTTCACCCATCACAGAAATATGTCCTTTTAGCAGACCAGGATGTTTAATGATGTCGGGTTGATATTTTTCCAGGTCCTTGACCTCATCATGGATTTTTGAAAATATATCGGCAATAGGTTGATTATTATTACTGCGCAGTCGGTGCAAAAAAGGGTGACCGGGCTCAATATTCAACTTCACAGAGGCAACACCCGCACCATCCTGACCACGGTTATGTTGTTTTTCCATTAGCAGGTAGAGCTTATTTAAGCCATACAATGCCGTACCATATTTCTGGAGATAAAAAGAGAAAGGTTTGCGAAGCCTGATGAATGCGAGTCCGCATTCATGTTTAATTTCGTCGCTCAATTTTTTCTATTTTAGGACGCCGGAGCCGGAGATCCAACGTTCAATTTTCCGCTTTTTGCGCCCTCAATCGCCTGATTGATGGCCTCTGAACGAAAGTGAAGCGCAAAGGTAGGCCTTTTTTTAAAAATATGGAATGTGTGAGAGCAAGAAAAGTATGGTAGTATGGTAGTGTGGTAGTAATGTTGTTGATGGAGATTTTGCCCCTCGCGTTAAGCCTTAAGAGTTATGGGTTATGGGTTATGGGTTAAGCGTTAGGCTTTGAGTTTTAGGCCTTAAGCCTTCTTTGGCCCTCCGATGCTGAAATATCAGATAAGCGTAGAACTGGTATTCATAAAGTGAATCAGCGAAGCCGCATTCTTGAGTTTCAGCTTTTTCAGAATGTTATGACGATGCACTTCCACTGTTTTGATTGATATTTCCAGTTTGAGCGAGATGTCTTTTGAGGAAAAACCCTGGCGTATCAGATTGATCACGCCCATCTCTCTTTCTGTAAGACTATTGATAGCCGAGACGGCGGCCGGATCTTCAACACTTTCGGAAATAAGCTCTCTCATTTCCTCGCAAACAAATTTGTTTCCTTTGGATACTTCCACGATAGCATTCACCATTTCTTCCCGGGAAGAATTCTTGGTAACATACCCGCTGGCGCCGAGTTGCATCATTTTCTTGGCATAAGCTGGCTGGGAATGCATGGTTACCCCGATAATCCTCGTGTCAGGAGAGGACTCCCTGATCCGCCGGGTTGCTTCGATGCCTGAAAAAGGCACCATATTGATATCCATCAGCACAACGTCGGGATGTTTCAACTCACTCATCTCTACGGCCTCTTCTGAATTGGAGCAGGACCCGATTACTTTAAACCGGGAATCCCGGTTCAGAATATAAGTCCATGTTTCTCTAATTAACTTATGGTCGTCTGCTATTAAAATGCTGATCATATCCGGGGCTTTCAAATAGTGTGAATGGATTCCAGATGGATTAACCAATCGTAATATACTATAAGTGCACGGAAATTAAAACGGCCGGGTGCTGATAATTATAAATTATTGTTTTAGCTCATTAATTTGAGCTTGTGAATTGGCGGGTTTGCCATTTTGAAAGATTACCACAGTTGCGGTAATCTCCATCAATCATAATATAGTAGGTAGAAATTCTGGCTTGAAACCAGGTTTGCAGGGCTTTCGTCTTTTTTTGCTCCAGAGCACGCTGTGCAATCCGGTTGTAATCATCTTTCAGATTTTCGCGATGCGGTTCTGATTTGGAAATGACATAGATGATGCGAACACCTTTCTTTCCTCTCTCATCAGTAAATACCGTCGGCTGTGAATATTGTCCGGAGCTCAGATTTGATTTCTTTAAAAGGAGCACTGTTTCCTTATCCAGTTCATCAATCTTTAAATAGTTCGATCCGTCACGGGCCATCATGATTCCTGCCGTGAATTTCGCGTTTTCATCGTCACTGTATTTTGCCACAGCTTCACCGAATCCGATGGTGCCTGATACCAATTGCTGACGTATTGAATCCAGTTTCAGGTTTGCAGTTACAATTTCAGGCTGCGTAATCTGCGGGATACGAAGGAGATGCCGGATGACAGCGTCGTCGCCATTGCGGCTAACCATTTGAATAATATGATATCCGAATTTTGTTTTTACAACCGGTGAGACCTGTCCGTCTTTTAAACGGAAAGCAGCTGCAAGGAAGACAGGGTCCCATTGTTTTTCAAGGCGGTTTACCTGGTACATGCCACCCTTATCCTTACTTCCCGGATCGTCAGAATAAAGAGATGCGAGGGTTTCAAATTTTTTCTTCCCGGATTCAACTTCTTCCTTGTATCCATTCAGCTCCTCTATGTCAAGCAATTCAATATCCCGACTGGGTTTCGGGTACACCACGATTTGTCCGATCTGGAGTTCGGATTCATAATACATCAGACTATCCTTGGGAATTTTGTCGTAATATTCTTTTACTTCAGTCGGGGTTATTTTAATTCCCTCAACTATTTTTGCCCGCATGCCCTGCGCCATACGCTGCTCCTTGATGGGCTGCCGGAATTCATCGCGCATCTGGTAAACGGTTCTTCCGGCTATTTGTTCCAGGGCTTCCTTGCTCCCGTACTGGGCGACGAAATAGCGGATTTTCTGGTCGATTTCTGCATCGATTTCTTCCTCCGTCACCGGGATAGAATCTTTTTCAGCCTGTAATACAAGGGCTTTCTGAACAAGCATACCATCCAGGATGGTACATGGATCCTGTTCCTGGCCGCCCTGGCGTTTGATATCCTCATTGGCTATAAAGATCTCGGATCTAAGGATGATTTTGTCGCCCACAATACCGACAATTTTATCGGCAACAACTTTTTGCTGGGCCATGACGCAAGACGCCATCAGCAGGGAAAAAGCAGCAAACAGTAATTTCTTCATAAACGGGAATCTGGGACGGTAAAAATAAGCTGATTCACCCCTTTCATCGACTGGCAGAGGGGATTTAACAAAAAATTGCCGGCCATTTTATGATTGATGGGAGACCGTTGATCGCTGATCGTGGATCGATGACCGTTGACCGTTAATCGTGGATCGCGGATCGCGGATCGTTGATATCTATCAGTAACCCGTACTACCATACTACCACACTACCACACTACCACACTACCACACTTTCTACAATGTTCTCTTCACCTCTTCTTCCTCATATGCTTCAACGATATCACCGACGTGGTAGTCGTTGAAGTTTTTGATTACAAGACCGCATTCCATGCCCGAGGGCACTTCTTTCGCATCATCCTTAAACCTTTTCAGGGAAGCAAGCTCGGCTGTTGCACCTTCGCCGACGGGGTAAATCACGATACCATCGCGAACCAGCCGGATCTTCGAATTGCGGTAGATCTTTCCGTCGAGCACATAACAACCCGCAACCGTCGCCTTATCGAATTTGAATACATTCCGGATTTCCACATTGGCCACGACCTTTTCCTGGATCTTGGGTTCCAGCATTCCTTCCATGGCGCTCTTCACTTCTTCGATGGCATTATAAATGATAGAATAGGTCTTGATTTGCACACCTTCATTCTCAGCCAGTCTTCCGGCCTGGACAGATGCCCGCACATTAAATCCAACCACGACCGCATCGGAGGCGGTTGCCAGCAGTACATCACTTTCCGTGATCGCACCGACAGCTTTATGTACCACACGAACGGCTATTTCTTCCGTAGAAAGCTTTTGGAGTGAATCACTCAGGGCTTCCACAGATCCATCCACGTCTCCCTTGATAATCAAGTTGAGTTCCTTAAAGTTGCCAAGTGCAAGACGACGGCCGATTTCATCCAGTGTAATATGTTTCTTGGTCCGTATACCCTGTTCACGCGCCAGCTGACCGCGCCGGTTGGCTGTTTCCTTGGCTTCGGCTTCGTCAGCAAACACCTTGAATTTTTCCCCCGCCTGCGGTGCACCGTTCAAACCAAGCAGCAATACAGGTGATGAGGGAGGCGCATCTTCAATTTTTTTATTTCTTTCATTGAACATCGCTTTGATGCGGCCAAAGTACTGACCGGAAACTACCAGATCCCCGCTCTTCAGCGTTCCACCCTGTACGAGTACGGTAGCCACATAGCCTCTTCCCTTATCGAGGGAGGCTTCAATGACCGTTCCCGAAGCTTCGCGGCTAGGGTTGGATTTGAGATCCAGAATTTCTGCTTCCAGCAGAATTTTTTCCAGCAGGAGATCAACGTTCTGGCCTTTTTTGGCTGAGATTTCCTGACTCTGGTATTTTCCACCCCAGTCTTCCACCAGGATATTCATACCGGCGAGCTGCTCTTTTATCTTTTCCGGATTTGCTCCGTCCTTATCAATTTTGTTGATGGCAAAAACCATCGGAAGATTCGCTGCCTGTGCATGCGAAATGGCTTCTTTGGTTTGGGGCATGATCGCATCGTCTGCCGCAATTACGATGATGGCGATATCCGCTGCCTTGGCACCACGGGCACGCATAGCCGTAAATGCTTCATGACCAGGTGTGTCGAGGAATGTAATTTTTTTACCGTTGGCCGTGGTAACCTGGTACGCACCGATATGTTGTGTGATACCGCCTGCTTCACCCGCAACCACATTGGCTTCCCGGATAAAGTCAAGAAGAGAGGTCTTACCGTGATCCACATGACCCATGATGGTAACCACAGGAGATCGGGGTATCAGGTCTTCAGGGGTATCTATAATTTCCTCTTCTTCCAGTTCCAGGGCATCATCAATTCCGATGAATTCCACTGTATATCCAAATTCACCCGCCACCAGTTCAATAACATCGGCTTCCAGGCGCTGGTTGATGGAAACCATCATCCCCAGGCTCATACACTTGCTGATGATATCTGCATAACTCACATCAATCAGGTTGGCCAGTTCACTCACGCTGATAAATTCCGTTACCTGGAGCTTACTGCTTTCCTGTTGTTCACTGCCGCTCTGCTCCGCATTTTCTTCCCTGCGGGCCCGGCGGTATTTGGCCTTGCTGCTCTTCCCGCGACCGCCGGTACCTGCCAGCTTAGCCTGGGTTTCACGTATTTTTTCCTGAATTTCTTTCTTGTCGATTTCCTTCTGGTCGCGTGGACTGGTTCCAGCCCGGTTTGTATTGCTGGCTGGTGAACGCAGGTCGCGTCTTAAAATGGGCTTGGCACCACTGCTCGGGCGCGTCGGATCGCGCTGTACAGGCGTTCCCGTTCCGGAGGGCTTTCCATTACTTCCACCGCCCTCTCTTTTTTCAATAGGAATGCGCTTTCTCTTTCTCTTTTCGTCGCCGGGTTTGGGCTTTTCAGTTTCTACAGGCAGATCAATTTTCCCCAGAATCCTTGGGCCTTCAATCTTGTCTACTAAAATATTTTCTATGGTTGCGTCGTCCCCTTTTTCGACTTCGGGTTCCTCTGCCTGCAACGAAATTTCTACCGGTTCTATAACCGGTGGTGGGGTAGGTTCTACGTGAACAACCGGAGGTTCTTCTGTTTTTTTCTTAACGGTTTTCTTCGGCCTGGTGGAAGAGTCAATTGTGGAGAGATCTATCTTATCAATGATTTTAGGTCCTTCGATATCCGGCGCTTCGATCTTGATGATCTCCGGTTCTTTTTTTGGCTCTTCTATTTTTACCGGCGGTGCTTTAACTTCTTCCTGAACCACCACGGGTTCTTCCTTTGCCGGTTTCTTGTTTGGATCTTTACGGAACAGAACGGTTTCGTCTTCTTTCTTGCGTTTTGCTTCTACACTGCCTTTCGGGAGATCGATTTGGTTGCTCTTGATCTTAGCCACTTTGTCTCCCTGGAATTCCAACTGGAGGGACCGGTACATATCATCAGTCAGCTTAGCGGTTGGTTTCAGATCGTCCTTACTAAATCCTTTTCCCACCAGGAAGTCCACCAGCGTTTCCTTGCCGATGTTGAATTCCTTGGCTGCTGCCATTAAACGTGGTGTTGTCGTTTCTGCCATATGAATTGAGTCCATGAACTGCCGGTCCGTCCATGGACCGTCGTCATGTTGTTATATTTAATTTATAATGAAGAACAACCTTAATCATAAAATCATGATTCAGGGTTATTCTTTTTCGAATTCTTCTTTGAGTACACGACGAACTTCTTCAATCGTTTCCTTTTCCAGGTCTGTTCTGCGTTCCAGCTCTTCCACCGACAAATCCAAAACACTGTGGGCCGTATCACAACCAATCCTTTTCAGCTCATCAATGATCCAAGTTTCAATTTCATCGCTGAATTCATCCAGGTCAATGTCAAATTCAGTGGTCTCGCCTTCATTATCACGGAACACATCAATGGAATAACCTGTCAACTCCTGGGCCAATTTAATATTTACCCCTTTCCTTCCGATCGCCAGCGAAACCTGGTCAGGCTTTAAGTAGACATTAACATGCATCTTTTCGCTGTCTATATCCATGCTGGTTATTTTGGACGGCGTTAATGAACGCTGGAGCAGCAACTGGATATTATTAGTGTAATTGATAACGTCGATGTTTTCATTCTTCAGTTCCCGCACGATTCCGTGGATACGGCTTCCCTTCATACCCACACAGGCGCCTACGGGATCAATCCGGTCGTCATAAGATTCCACAGCCACTTTGGCCCTTTCTCCGGGTTCGCGAACGATCTTTTTGATTACTATCAGACCATCAAATATTTCCGGCACTTCAATTTCAAGGAGCTTGGCCAGGAAAGAAGGACTGGTGCGGGACAGGATGATCACGGGAGAATTGTTTTTCATGTCCACTTTCTTCACCACTGCGCGAATGCTTTCTCCTTTTTTGAAATAATCCTGGGGTATTTGCTCAGACTTCGGAAGGATCAGTTCATTACCTTCTTCATCCAGTAGTAAAATTTCTTTTTTCCATACCTGGTAGACTTCCGCACTGATGATTTCCCCGATCCTTTCGCTATACTTCTTAACCAATACGTTTTTCTTCAGGTCACCGATGCGGCTTGCTAAAGTTTGTTTTGCTGCAAGAATAGCACGACGGCCAAAATCCAGGATTTCTATCTCTTCATAAAGATCTTCACCCACTTCATAATCCGGTTCCAGCTTGACGGCATCACTATAGGCAATTTGTGCGAGGGGATCTTCGACTGCACCATTTTCCACAATCGTGCGCCTGCGCATGATTTCAAGGTCACCCTTTTCAGCATTCACAATTACGTCAAAATTCTCATCACTGCCGTATTTTTTACGCAGCAGGGTTTTGAAAACGTCTTCCACCACTTTCATCATGGTGGGACGGTCAATATTTTCGGCTTCCTTAAAGTCCTGGAAAGCTTCGATTAAATTGATACTTGCCATAACCGTTCTTTTTATGTCCAGTTAAAAAACTATCTGGATCTTGGTTGATTTTATATTGTTGAATAAAAAACTATGTGAACTGATTTCCCTTTTCCTGGCAGGCAATTTTCCATTCGGACGGCCGCCTGTGGCCACTTCCAGCACGATCCCTTCTTCATTAACATCTGTCAGCACGCCTTCTCTCTGTGTCCCGTCCTGCAGCTGAACTTCCACGGGCCGGCCAATATTTTTCTTATACTGGCGCAGCGATTTCAGGGGTTCATCCAGACCTGCGGAAGACACTTCCAGTGAAAAATCACCCGCAGGGAAAAAAGCAGCTTCTTCGATCTTCTTATATAGTTTCCGGTTTACCTGTACACATTTTTCAATCGTAATACCCGAATCCCCGTCCAAAAAAACTTTTATGTTATTAATCGGCTTGATCCGCAGGTCCACCAGGAAATAAACCGGCTCCTCCCTTAGGATCTCCCCGATCATTTGCCCGATGCTTTCAATTTGGGTTTCCTTATCCATACGAAAAGAAGAAGGGAACGATTGCGTTCCCTTCCTGTTGTATCACTATACCGGCTGCAAATTTAACGGATTTATTCGATTCCTCCCAAATATGGTATTTAAATTGCCATTAGGTTTTAACAGTGATTTTGCCGCGCCTGTCCTAATTTTGTAGTTCGCGCCTGTCCTGACTTTGCCTCGCCTGTTCTAACTTTGTCTTTTATGAATGTTTTTGTCCTCGCCATACTTTTTTACCTGCTCTACCGGTTTATCGGCGGATTCCTCATACCCCTGTTCCGGGCCAGTCGCCAGATGCGTCAGCAGTTTCACGATATGAACCAGCACGCGCAAAACGGTGGCCAGACAGGTCCCCCGCCTAACGCCGGTCCGGGATCAAACGGGTCTGGCCAGGCTGGGAAAACGCCCAAATCCGGCACATCCAAAGTCGGAGAATACATTGATTTTGAGGAAGTGAAGTAATTTCCGGCCAAAGCCGGAAATTAAGTGTGGTAGTGTGGTAGTCTGGTAGTGTGGTAGTATGGGTTACTGCCAACCGCCAACCGTCACCCATAGCCCATAACCCATAACCCATAACCCATAACCCATCGAAACATCACCATCTTATATCCGTAATAAAAACCCCCGGCGGCAGATAAAGTCCTTTTAATCCGGCTTTTATAGCACCTTCCACATTCATCAGCGCGTCATCCACGAAAAGGGTTTGTTTGGGATCGAGCTCATTTTCCCGGATGATCAGATCAAATCCGGAACGGTCCGGCTTGCGATGACCCAGGGAATGGGAGTAATAGGCTTTTTCAAAAAGATCCTCCAGGTTACTCCCAAAAGATTGCCGGTAAATCTCACTGAACTTGTCGTAGTGAATCGCATTGGTATTGCTGAAGAGAAATAGCCGGTATTTAGATTTTAAGGAACGGAGCAAATCAATCCGCTCCGGGGGAAATCGAAGAAGCAGGGCATTCCAGGCATCGATCACCGCCTCATCACTCACTTCCCCCGAAAGCAGTTTTTTTATTTCCTTCAGAAAATCTTCATCTGAAAGCCTTCCTGCTTCGTGATCACTGAAAAAAGATGCTGCGAACCCATGACCGAAATATTCATGGATGTTTGTTATTCCCAACCCCGAAAATGCATTGAGGGTCTGTCTGACATCGATGTCCATAATTACACCGCCGAGATCGAAAATGATGGTTGAAATGTTTTCCATTTTTAAGCCGAAAGCCTAAAGCATAAAGCGAAAAGCTCAGTGCCTCAGTCTATTTTTATATTAAATATTTAAATACATCTTTAGTTTGATTTTGAAAAAAGTGTTAAACGTTAGGCATTAGGCGTTAAGCTTTCGCCTTTAAGCTTTGGGCTTGCAGCCTTCAGCTTTTGGCTTTAAAGCTTTAAGCCTTTGGCTTTGGGCTTTAAGCTTTGGGCTTGCAGCGTTCAGCAGCTTAATTCTTCTGCGTCTTAATCATCGACCCCTTGGGCGTTGCAGCCTGAACGCCCATCAGATTAGCTTCCACCACATCGCGTGAATTGCCACCGGCGAAGACTTTAAAAGCCCCCGGCTCGTAAACCCATTTCAAATCGCTGTTTATATATTTCAGGTCATCCGTTGTCAGCGTGAAACTGACTTCGCTGCTTTCCCCCTTCTTCAAGAAGACTTTATGGAATTTCTTCAACTCTTTTACAGGCTGCGTGACGGTCGCCACCATGTCCCGGATATAAAGCTGTACCGTTTCCTCCCCGTCAAAATTTCCGGTATTGGTAACCGTTAGTTTAACCACGACCGGCTGCGATGGTGAAATGTTCGCGCTGCTAAGCGAAAGCGCGCTATAAGAAAACTTTGTATAACTCAGTCCAAATCCAAAAGGATAGAGCGGCTCATTGGGAATATCCAGGTAGTCGGATTTGAATTTTGTACTGGAATCTCCAGCTGTATACGGGCGCCCTGTATTTTTTGCGTTGTAGTAAATGGGAATCTGGCCCTGGCTCAATGGGAAAGTCATCGACAACTTTCCGGAAGGATTGTAATGGCCAAAGAGCACGTCTGCTATGGCGTTACCGGCTTCAGTACCCGGGAACCAGGCATCCAGGATGGCGTTCACATGATCATTTTCCCATTTCAATATTAACGGACGGCCATTGAATAGTACAAGTACAATGGGCTTTCCGGTTTTGACAAGCGCTTTCAGTAAATTCTCCTGGCTCTCAGGCAGACTGATATCACTCCTGCTTGAGGATTCGCCGCTCATATCAGCCGCTTCACCCAGAATCGCCACGACGACATCTGCCTGAGACGCCGCAGTGACCGCTTCATCGAGCATGGCCTGGGCTGTTCTTGTCTCAGGTTCTATTTCAACACCCAGTTTATTGGTTCGTCTTACGAGCATGGTGTCGTCCGAAATATTCGCCCCCTTGGCATATACGATATGAACATCTCCGGCTACATTTTTTATTCCTTCCATCACCGTGACGGATTTTGAAGGATCACCTGACACACTCCAGGTGCCCAGCATATTGCGATGGTTATCGGCCAGCGGACCGATCAGTGCAATGGTTCCTGATTTTTTTAACGGAAGCAACTGGTCATTATTTTTCAACAGTACAAAACTGTGGGTTGCAATTTCGCGCGCTGTTTTTCTATTATCGGCCGACAATAGTTCTTTTAACGCCCTTTCTGCATTCATCCGGTTATAAGGATCGGTGAATAGCCCGAGTTTATATTTTGCTTCCAGCACCCGGCGGCAGGCCTGGTCAATTTCCTTCTGCGCTATCTTTCCTTCCTGCAACGATTTTTTCAGCGTTTTAAGGAATCCTTCACTCACCATGTCCATGTCAAGGCCCGCATGCAGGGCCAATGCAGAAACTTCTGCGAGGTCTCCCACGCCGTGGTTTGTCATCTCACTGAGTGAGGTATAATCCGATACGACCATGCCATTAAATTTCCACTGGTTGCGAAGCAGATCCGTCAGCAACCAGCGGTTACCCGTAGCCGGTATACCATCAATTTCATTGAAGGAACTCATGATGGATCCCGCTCCGGCATCAATGGCTGCCTTATAGGGAGGGAGATAGTACTGATACATTTTAATGCGGCTCATGTCCACGGTATTGTATTCACGTCCTGCTTCGGCCCCTCCATAGAGTGCAAAATGTTTTACACAGGCCATCACCGATTCATTGTTACGCAAATCCTTTCCCTGGTAACCGCGCACTACCGCTGCAGCGATTCGTGACCCGAGATAGGGGTCTTCCCCGGATCCTTCTGAAACCCTTCCCCAGCGCGGGTCACGGGCAATATCCACCATGGGTGAAAAAGCCCAGGCCAGTCCGTCGGCACTTGCCTCGCGTGCAGCGATCCCGGCTGACTGCTGAATCAGGATCGTGTCCCAGGTGCATGAAAGTCCGAATGGTATGGGGAAAATGGTCCGGTGACCATGAATAACATCCAGCCCGAAGATCAGGGGTATATGCAATCGTGAATCTTTTACAGCAATGTCCTGGGCCTTTCTTACTTTATCGGGTCCTGTAATTCCAAATAACCCGCCCACCATGCCCTGGCGTATTTTGTTGTCCACGTCCTTGCTTACCACGGAACCCGTAACGGCGCCGCCGGGAATAACCAGGTTGAGCTGACCGATTTTCTCATCAACCGTCATTTTACTCATGAGGTTATTGATGAACGCATTCATTTTGGCATCCTGTGCCCGGACGAAGCCAACAATGATCAGCGCAAGAAAAATCGCGATGACTTTTTTCATATGTGTTTATTTAGATAAATAAGGAGCTATTGCTTTTTGCCAGATCGCATAACCTTTCGCATTCATGTGCAGGTTGTCTTCTAAAAATATATCCGTCATGATCGTCCCGTCGGGATTCAGCATTTTATGATATACATCCACAAAAGAAGTGTTATGGTACAGGGAAAGATAAGTTTGAATGAGGAGGTTTGCTTTTTCCATTTTTTCTTTTAGCCTCGCACGGCTCGGGCTGGGCTTGATGGAAACATACACGATATTCTCTCCGGGAAGCCGGGCAAGTATACCTTCAAATAAAACCTTGAATCTTTCAAATACTGTATCCGCTGTTACTGCATCAGAAGAAGCCAGGTCGTTATCCCCGCAATATATTACCACTTGCTTAGGATGGTAAGGAACGATGATCTCATTGATATAAAGGATGACATCCGGAATCGTTGAACCGCCGAAGCCGCGGTTGATAATGCTATGGCCGGGAAAATAACTGCTGACATCAGTCCATTTTCTAAAGGACGAACTGCCGACAAAAAGAATGGAATTGGCAGGAGGTGGTTTTAAACTGTCCTGTTTTTTGAATTCCCTGATCTCGTCCGCAAACGGCTGCGCGAAAGCCTGAACGGAAAAACAAATAAATACAACGAAAAAAAGCTGTTTAATCCATTTCATAATGTTTAATTAAACGGTGAGCCGGTACTAGGGTCTTGGAGCGGGTGCTTTTACTTCAATGGGAATCGTTTTCCCTGAAATCCCGTTTTCATTAAAAGCTTCAATTGAAAAATAATAGGTTCTTCCCAGGTCCATGGGTTTGAAATAATACTGGTCGTCATTATATACCATTACATTATTATACAGTTTGTCCGGCGCAATGCCCCAGTAAATGTTGTAACCTGTCGCTGTATTTACAGGAATCCATTTGATGAGCGCATTGCGCGAATCGTTTTCACTGCGCAACACCATAAACTGTTTCACGGTGTCCGGTTTTTCCCCACCACCCTTTCCAAAGGCGCGTAACCCGCTGATGGCAAATTTACCGGTTGGCATATGAATGTTTTCTAATTTTAAATAGCGGGTGCGGATGGGCTTCTCCAATTCAAGATATTCATGCGGAATGTCGGTTTGGTTATGACTTTTATCCACCAGCATCTTCCAGTTTTTTCCGTCAGCGGACTCCCATAAAATGTATTGATGATATATACCTGGTATTTTTCCAAGAAAAGAGGAGTCCACATCCTGGTCCGCATAATTGATCTGTACTGCAAATAATGTGCTTGGGTTCCCGAGATCTGTTTCTATCCATTCGTGCGCATTCCCGGAGGCTGCGCTCCAGTAAGTACGGATATCTTCATCCACGGCATTGTTGGCGGAATAACCTCCATAGGTAGAGGAGACCTGTACCGGTTTATTATAATTCAGCAGCATCCAGCCGGTGAAATTGCCGTTGAGATGATCTTTTTTTTCCGCAGGGAGAAATTGCGGATAATCGCCAAAAGCGGTATTTGAATATAACAGGTCATTCCGGTCAAAGCCTGCCGGCCAGATGCCGATCCTTCTTTCAAAATTATTTTTCACATTCACGACCATGGTTGATACATGCCACCAGTTGCCAAAGGGATCCTGGTAAGTGGACCCATGACCTGCACCCCGGGCAAAGCCTCCCGGTTTATAAGAGAAGGGATTGGCTGGCTGGTAAGTAAACGGACCCAGGGGATGATCAGATGTATAAACCCCGTCGCCGTACCCGCGGATCTCTGTACCTGGTCCTCCATATTGCAGATAATATTTACCGTTATGTTTATTCATCCAGGCACCTTCGATAAAGGGACTCAGGAAATTATTATCGTTGTATTCTCCAAACCGTTCCCAGCCATGAATATCATCGTGAAGTTTAATCAGCTCCCGGTGTTCTCCGACAGGTTGCAGTGTTTTCCGGTCGATCTCCCAGCCGTACAATGGATATAGATTACTGGATCCGTGATATAAATAAATCCGCCCATCGTCATCCAGGAACAATGCCGGATCCCAGGCTCCTGCCTGGAAAGAATCCACGGCTTCCTTCCATTGATCTTTTTTTGGATCCCTGCTCATCCAGAGCGGGAAATTTTTTGCATAGGTTGAGCCGATTACCAGCAGCGTATCACCGAGCACCAGGGTGGCCGGCGCACAGAGATCATCATACACATGGTGCCAGGGTTTCAAAAATGACCGGTGGATAAAATGCCAGTGCAGCATATCACTGCTCCACCAGTATCCCCACTGGTTGGTGGAGAATAAATAATAGTCACCCTTGTACATGGTGATAACGGGATCGGCAGTTGCGCGGTGCCTGCCCGCTTCGGAGAAATTTGGAATGGGCGTGTAACCATAATCGAGATTGAGCGGGTTACAGTAGGTTCTTTGCTGGGCAGATGCGGTACTTTGAAAAGCCGTTATGATAAAAAAATACAAGCAAAGGAATAATTTTTTCATGCGCATTCGGACGCTAAAGATATCCGTTTTTTTAAAAGATCACTTCCTGCCGGAATACTGAAAGCCCAGTTTTTTGAGACCCGTTTGAACGTCCTCACAACTCATAAAAAGCTTCCACAATAATCCGGACCGGTAATTTTCAATCATTACAACAATAGGACCCTCGTCGATGGCAAGATAACTTTCGGCAAACCAGTTTTTACTTTCATTAAAGGCATCTACAAATCCATATTCACCCCAGATTTTGTTTCCCAGGTCGTAGTAAAAATGTTTAAGCGCTTTCATGGAATACTCCGGTGTGTAAGGAAAAGAAGAAAGTGCCGCTGTCGGACTGATGGTGCCGAAATCATTATCGGGTGATTGTGCATTATATCCGTCATAAGTATCACTGGCTGTAAGGCCCCAGCAATTTTCACCGTATCCTTTAAAATGAAAAGGATTGAGAACACAATGTTTGTAATTGATCAGCGTGTGATTATAATTCTGTTCCCAGTAGTCGGCGTATTCATCTTTCAACCCTTTCGGGTTAAGCCCCATAAAACTGTAATGGGCAAAGAACAACGGACCGCCATAGGGAAAGCCAAGAGGCAATTTGATTCCGTAATATTCTTTGCCGTTTATAAAATGATTGCTCTCGGCCCAGCATTTCCTGTAAGCAGATTCGGTGATCGGATAACTGGGCGAAGAAGCGGCGAGCACATAAGTGATCAGGCATTCATTCCATCCCCGGATTTCATGATTCATGCTCCAGCCGTTGTTGGGGCTCCAGTGCCAGTACAATGAATTTCCCTGGTCACGCTGGTGCCAGCTCCATTCCGCAGCCGTCCAGAGCCGGTTGATACGGTTTCTCAATTCATTTTCGGAAGGTGTTGACTGATTGAAATACTGTCTTGCACAAAGCAATCCTTCAAACAGGTAAGCGGTCTCAACCAGGTCTGCGCCATCATCTTTCCGTGAAAAGGGAATGGTAACACCCGTGCTTCCATTCATCCAGTGAGGAAATATTCCGTGGTAGCTGTTTGCTTTCAATAAAAAATTGACGGATTTCAGAAGATGTTTCACTGCGGTATCGCGGGTGATCCATTTACGGTCGGTCGCAACAATGATTGCCATGACGCCGAACCCGCTGCCACCGGTGGTCACTACTTCATGTCCATATGATGCAGTGATATTGCTTCTTTCGTGGGCAAGGCCACTGACCGGGTCGGCAAAATCCCAGAAATATTTAAAAGTTTGTTTTTGGACCAGGTCGAGCAGGGCACTGTCGGATATGACTTTTCTATATTCGGTTTCTGCACTCAGCCCCGATTTTTTTTCAACGGGTTTTGCTACCTGGCTGCAGGAAACGGCAGATATCGCGCCGACGAGGAGCGTTAATATTCCTTTTTTAAAAAGTGAATATGGCATAGTGCATATCAATTCAAATTCGGACTTTGAAAGCCCAGATTCTTCATACCTGTTTTTATTTCGGGGCAACTCATGAAAAGATTCCACAATAACCCGGACCGGTAATTTTCAATCATAATGATTTCCGGTCCCTGGTCTATCGCCAGATATGAATTAGCAAACCAGATGTACTGCAAATTAAACGCATCTGTGAATCCATATTGTCCCCAGATTTTATCTCCCAGCTTGTAGTAAAAGAAATGCAGGGCGCTCATTGATTGTACCGGTGTATAGGGCAATGAAGAAATGGCTGCCGTCGGTGTTATAACTCCGTCGTCGTTCGTGGGAGAATGAGCAACATAGCCATTATTATCATCGCTCGCCGTCAGGCCCCAGCATGCACTGCTGTATCCATAAAAGTTCTGGGGATTGGCCACACAGTAGGAATAATTAATGAGGGAATGGTTTACTACCTGCGTATCGTATTTGGCATAGGAATCGCCCAGGTTATTAGGATTCACACCAAGAAACGAATAATGTGCAAAAAACAAAGGGCCGCCAAAATCAGGACCCAACGGTAACGTAATACCATAAAAGGATTTGCCGTTCCTGATCCCGCCATTCAGGGCCCAACCATTATCATACACTATTTTCGGAATCCGGTTGGAATCTACAGGTGCAGAAGCAGCAAGCGCATAAACGATCATGGCTTCATCCCATCCGTTAATCGGTTGGTTTATGATAAAACTTAAAGTAGGACTCCAGTGCCAATACAGTACATTCTGCCCATTCTGGCGAAACCAGTTCCATTCAACTGCGTTCCATAGAGTATTGATATTTGTCCTGAGTGCAATTTCAGCCGGATCGCTGCTGTTAAAAAACTGGCGGGCTGTCAGGAGACCCTGCATCAGATAAGATGTTTCCACCAGATCGGCTCCATTGTCATTATTGTTGAATGGAACGGTGGCACCGGTTGCACCATTCATCCAGTGAGGAAATGCACCGTGATACCGCTGCGCTTTCGAAGTCAGGAAATTCACGATCAGGTTCAGGCGGTCAAGTCCCTGGGCACGGGTAATAAAATTTCTTTGCACACCAACCACCAGGGCCATCACACCAAATCCGCTGCCACCTGTAGTCACTACATCACCCGAAGTATTACGCTCCCGGGCGAGACCAGAAACCGGATGACCGAAATCATAGAAGTATTTAAATGTTTGTTGTTCCACCAGCGTCAACAGGGAGCTGTCCGATATCTGCGGGAATTTATCCGCAGAATCGATTGAGGTGAAAAGATTGATTGCAACCGGATCCGCCAGCGCTGCTTTTTGTTCCGACTTTAGTGCAGTTGTAATCGCAAACCGATAGCCCGTAACCGGCAGGAGATTTGCCGTTGGGCTTGCGATGAGTGTGCTGTCATTGTCATAAGTAATGGTCAGCGGGACATTGGTACCGTTAAATGTATTTAACGAAACGCTTCCACTTACCGTGGTCTTATCGATTGCCCCTCCGGCAAATTCAAATCTGAGGACCGCGTTTTTGATATTGGAATATGAATTCCCTTTAAACTCGCCGTTTACAGTATTTGATTTTACTTTAAAACTGCCGGAATTTTGATTCGGACTGCTGGATTTGGAACAGGAATGGCATAGAAATACAAAGACTGCAAAAAAGATCTTTTTCACTTTGAGTCGTTAATCACCACAAAAAAATTAGGGAACAAACGTCTGGTTACAAACGTTCGTTCCCTGATGTAATCTATCTGCCTGCTGATTCCAATTGGTACAATGAACCGATTTCAAGATCGGTTAATGCTGTATTATAAACACGAATCTCGTCAATAGATCCTACATATAATCCCTGCCATGCCTGTGCAGCTGAGAGGGTATAACCAGTGGCGGCATTCGGCCAGCCACCAATGACTACCTGTGTTGGAGTCGGGCTTATGATCGGTCCCAGACCCACCGGGGGAGTTCCCGTAGTTCTGTTTCTGAAATTATTGTTGGACACGCGGACACCATTTGCAAAGAGATCGATATTGGATCCGGATCCATCATATCTCATCACATAGTGAACCCATTTTTTTGTACCCAGCACAGTTTGGAAATCTGTACCGCGAACGCCATAGTCATTGATGTTATCTCCACCCATGCGCGTTCCACCGGGATACGTTGAAAATGCGGAATGCAATACCAGGGTATCATCGTAGGTCAGATGCTTCTTACCGGTTTCAAGGTAAACATTTACCGGGCCATCGTTCCAGTCTGTTTGTGCACCGGTCGCCTTTGTTATGGCCATTACGCTGCTGGCAAGGGAATCCCGGTTATCTGTATTTACCCAGCAACTGACGGATACACTGGGGAATGCATTGGCCGCGCTTAATTTTGTAATGGTGGGAAATAGCAGGTAACCATTGTTTAACACCAACGCCTGACCTTTTACACCGGTACCAAAACTGGCACCGTTTGATTTGGTTGGTGCGGTATTGGAAATGGTTTCATTATTGGTGCCATCGAAAGTCCAGTGAGCAAGCAGGCTGGCTGCAGCAACATCATTCGACGTATTATATCCATTTACGGGAGGTAATGACTGTGTACTGCTTTTTGAACATGCATTGAAAATAATAATTCCGAGTAGCGCGGTAACTGAGACAACTACCAGTCTGATTTTAGATCGTTTCATGATTCTAGATTTTGTTTGTTAAAATTTTGAGTTTGTTTTTTGCTGATTTTTATTGAAAGAGATTAAATTTTTATATCGTTCGTTAATAACCTGGATTTTGGGTCAGTTTATTCCCACTTAGCTGAATCTGTGAACTGGGAATGGGAAGCAATTCATTTTTACCTGCCACAAAATTTGTTTTACCTACTGCATGCATAATCTGGGCCGCCCTTCCCTGGCGAACAATGTCCCAAAACCGATCATGTTCCATTGCCAGCTCTACATGCCGTTCCTGCCAGATATCATCAATGGTGAGGCTTCCCTTCGGTGGAAGCTGGGCTCTCTGGCGAAGTGGCGCGACATCTGCAACAGCAGCCGAAGCCTGATTGACTTCAGGCTGAAGGGCGGCTTCTGCGTTCATCAGAAGTACGTCGGCATATCTGAGAATACGGATATTTTTAGGCCGGTCTTTGTCTGCCGGATCCGCATAAGTTTCTTTTGATTTGCTCGTATAGCCTTTATAATTATAATACAGGTTCTGACATGAATCGGAACTGGGAATGCGAAATCCATCCCATAAAACAGTTCCTTTATGAGTGCCGGAATTGTCTATGAATATAATCGTTGCATTCTTGCGTACATCCCCCGGTTCATAAGAATTTATCAATGAAATCGTGGGATCATTGAATCCCCATCCAAGATCATCCCAGCCACCGGCGCCACCCACGCGGGGTCCCTGACAAACCGTGTAGTTGGCAACATGGAGATTTGCATTATTAAATGCACCGGTTTCGATTTCAAACAGTGATTCGGTGCTGTTTTCTGAAGCCTGTCTCCAAATTTGTGAATAGTCGGATAGCAATTGGTATTGGCCGGAGGAAATGATATCGTTGGTTAAGTCAAAACACTTCTTCCATTGTTTCTGATACATGTACACTTTCGCAAGTATGCCTTCTGCTGAGCCTTTGGTAGCATGACCAATTGCGGCCGCGGATTTCAATGGTAAATGATCAACGGCAAACTGAAGGTCCGCAATGATTGTATTGTAAACCGCAGTATCAGTAGCCCTTGTCTGGAAAACAGGATCCGTATTCGCATCTGTTGCATCCTTTGGAACGCGGAGGATGAGCGGTACACCACCATACATTCTCACCAGATTGAAATAAAGATAACCACGAATAAACCGCACTTCCGCTATTAGTTTAACTTTTGTGTTGGTGTCCATAACAGCTGTACCCAATGCCTGCAATGCCTGATTAGCCGCACCAATCGCATTATAATGACCACTCCAGAGCGTTTGCGCAAATTCATTGGTAGAAGTCAATGTGAAATCATCGAGCGGTGCTACTACACTTTGCTGGTCTCCAAAGTAACTACCTTTATCTGCATCATCTGACATAATATTGGTAACCGAAAGAAAGGCAAATCCATGAACATCACCATTGCCCCAGGAATCGCCCTGCATCAGGCTATTATACACACCTGTTACCAATTTTTGGGCCAGAGTGGGATCTGCATTAATTGTTTCGCCTCCCTGAACGGGAACATCCAGAAAACTTTTGCTGCAAGAGAATAATCCAGCTGTTAGTAGAATCAGGTTAATAAATATGAGTCGCTTTTTCATATAATTTTTTTAAAAAGCTAAATAAATTCCCCCGGTGATAGTTCGTGTTGTCGGATAAGCATTTAATTCGATACCTGAATTAGTGGGTGATCCGGGAAGTTCGGAGGTAAACCCGCTGTATTTTTTCCAGGTATATAAATTCTGAGCAGTTGCGAATACACGCAAACTGACAATTTTTAATTTTTCCAGTTCGGCAGATGCAAACGTGTAGCCAATAGTCAGGTTGTTTAACCGGATAAAAGATCCGGATTCAACAAAATAGGTAGAAGCCAACTGGTTTCCGCTATTGGCCCCCGGTTGTGTTTGTGAATGATTGGAAGGAGTCCACCGGTTATACGCTATGTCCGTCTCAATATTATCTGTTCCCGCAACCCGGATTGCTTTTTTGCCATTATATACCTGGTTGCCCAGATTTCCATAGATATCAAAAGTGAAATCCCATTTCTTGTAATTTAATCCGGAATTGAAACCGAAATATACTTTTGGCTGGTAAGCTCCGGCATATATACGGTCGTTATCGTCTATTTTGCCGTCCCCGTTTGTGTCCTGATATTTTAAATCTCCTGCGTGGGCTGTAGGCTGGATAACAACGCCGTTTTTATTCACATAACTGTTCACTTCTGCATCAGACTGAAATACGCCGAGCATCTGCAGAACATAGAAACTGCCTACCGGCTGACCGTTGTCCGTACGTGTGATAAATCCCTGCTGCGCACCGATCCCGGCATCCGATATCGGTTGCCCGCCATTTAGTCCGGTAACGGTATTGGTATTAAAAGTTGCGTTGACACCAATACGGTAGGAAAAATTTTTGTTGATATTGTCTTTCCAGTTTAACTGTGCTTCCCAGCCTACATTTTGAATCGAAGCAGCATTCGTTAATACCTGCGCATCTGCGTCTCCCACGGTGGATGGAATATGAACAAAGATCAATGCATTTTTTACCAGCTTATTATAATAGTCAACTTCTCCCGACAGCCGTGAATTCAGCGTGCTGAATTCTAAGGCTCCGTCATATTCCTGTGTAACTTCCCAATTGATATTCGGGTCTTTAATCTGATTGATCTGTGCGCCATTGGTGGCTGCACCACCACTACCATTAAAGGCATAAGGCAAATTCAGTGCAACTGTTGTCGTAAATGCGTCGGTTGGAATCTGATCATTTCCGACCTGACCCCAGCTTCCGCGTAATTTCAGGTAGTTGAAAATTTTCTGGTTGTCCATAAAACTTTCTTTGCTGATAACCCATCCTACACCTACGGAAGGATAATTTCCCCACCGGTTCTGCTCCGGAAGGCGTGAACTTCCATCTCTTCTTATGGTTGCGGTTAATAAATATTTGTCTTCAAATGAATAATTCAGTCTGGCCAGGTAGGAATTTCTTGCCCATTCGTCTCCACCCCCATTATTCTGGGAAGTACTGGCATCACCGACGCCGATATACCATAAGTTAGGATCCGCCGGAACATCTTTCCGGAAGGCGGATATATAACTTGATTTGAATTTTTCAGCTGTGGTACCAATCATCAGGCTTACATAGTGCGCTCCAAAGGATTTGGAATAAGTAAGAATATTATCCCATACCCATTGAAAGCTCTGGGAACTTTGTGATTGTAAACTGCTGTGGGTATTATATTGATTGCCGCCCGCAACCAGGAAGGTTGAACTGTCGGCATTGAACTGATAATTATAGACGCGGGCGGGTGAATTATCATAATTACCACCAATGCTCGATCTGAATGTCAGCCAGCTCACCGGTTTAATATTCAGATAGGCCGTTCCCTGAATGCGATTTTCTGTTACGAGAACACTGTTATCAGATAAATCAAGCAGGGGATTGCCGACATTCTGATAGGTTGAAGTGTTTCCATATTTCCCATTTACGATGTTGGGAATAATTGGCGCGGCACGATAGGCATCGTTATATGCTGACCCGATATTACCATTCGGATCTATATTTATATTATTAAAT
Organism: uncultured Bacteroidota bacterium; assembly: GCA_963741345.1. Taxonomy (GTDB): domain Bacteria; phylum Bacteroidota; class Bacteroidia; order Chitinophagales; family Chitinophagaceae; genus Puia. The sequence goes on along the minus strand of CAVUHS010000006.1, from coordinate 253,150 downwards.
CCATTCTGGTTATTACTGGTCGAAAAGGAAGACTGTATTCCGAACTGAACTTCCTTGCTGATTTTAAATTCATCATTTGAACGGATGGTAAACCTCTTATAGTCGTTGTTCACAAGAACGCCCTCATCGGTATAATAACTTGCACTGAAAAAGTAAAGTATTTTATCGCTTCCTCCTGAAATGGAAACATTGTGGTTCTGTTCAAATGCATTTCTTAATATGGTGTTGTACCAGTCGGTGGATACTGCCGAGGCAGGTGGTATCTGGCCTGTAGATGCCTGATAATAGTTATCGTATTCAGATGAATTGGCCATTTTTACCAGGTTGGCAGCCGTGCGTACCCCGATGTTGCCATTGTAATTTATTTTCATCTGCCCGACTGCGCCTTTTTTGGTAGTAATGATCATAACGCCATTTGCTCCGCGTGAACCATATATGGCAGCAGCTGATGCATCTTTCAGGATACTCATATCGACGATATCTCCGGTATTAATATTCGTAATATCATCGGTTAGCACACCATCCACTACATAGAGCACGGCAGTTCCGCCCAGTGCCGTTCCGGTACCACGGATTCTCACCTGCGGCGAGCTGCCCGGTGCGCCGCTGCTGATGATTTGCACACCGGCAACTTTTCCCTGGACAGCCTGGGTGGCAGTAAGAACAGGTTGCTTCACCATTTCAGGTCCGCTTACTGTTGCGACTGCGCCGGTAATATCTTTTTTGCGCTGGGATCCATATCCCGTAACTACTACCTGGTCCATGGTTGTCACTGCGGGAGAAAGTTTAATGCTCATGTCTGCCGTCGCGGATAGTTCCTGCGTAGCATAGCCAACATATGAAATTACCAGGATAGCATCATCGGGAGCGGAGATGCTGAAATTTCCATTCTGATCTGTCGTAGTGCCCGTTGTTTTTCCTTTTATGACTATGGAGACGCCGGAAAGTGGTTCGTTATTTTCATTGGTAACTTTGCCTTTCACTCCAATGTCCTGCACTGCTTCGTTGGAACTGACTACAATCAGTTTATTATCCAGTATTTTATATTGAAGGCTGGTGCCCATGAAAATGCTGTTCAGCACTACGCTGATATCTGTATTATCCACGTCCACATCCACTATTTTGTGAATACCCGGCAGGCGGCTATTGAATAAAAAATGATAACCGCTTTCTTTTTCAATTGTAGACAAAACCTGGTTGATCTCTGCGTTCTTTAAATGAATAGTAACAAGGGGTTGTCCGGAAGCATTCGCGGTAAACCAAAACAGCGTAACAAAGACCAGCAGAAAACTACACTTCATGCATGATGAGTTTTTCATTTTGGCTGAATTGAATGGTTGTTTTTATTACTGTTATAAATAAATACCTGATTACCCTGCATTTCGTAATTAAAATCGTAGGACGATTGTGCTGCCGTTAAGCGCAATGCATCAAGAGCCTGTATGACCGTTTCATCCTGAAAACTTCCTGTAAAATGAATGGTGTCCAATGCATCATCAGACATTTGAAAGGATACCCCATATTTTCTTTCCATACTCTTCAGCAATTCATGGAAGGACATATCATTAAAGTAAAGCCGGTTTTGCATCCACCCGGTTTCAGCTAGAGAGCTGTCGTTTTCAATATGACGGAGTGGCTGAATGGTGATCATTTGGGTTTGCACTTTCGCCTGACCGGCACTGGAGCCGCCGTTCAATTCTTCTTTATCGATCACCAGTTTCTGATCGGGTTTGAGAATTATTTTTTTAGAAGGCATGGATAAAAAGCTTACTTCGATACTGCCCTTAATCAGGCTCGTCTCGATCGTGCCTTCTCCCGGATATGACTTTACATTAAAAATTGTGCCCAGCACCCGGATATTAATTTTGCCGGTATGAATGATGAAGGGTTTATTCGGGTTCCTGACGACATCGAAATAACCCTCACCGCTCAGGGTTACTTCCCTGAGTTTGTTGCCATACAGAGAATCATAGGTCAGGGTGCTGCCGGCGTTCAGCCAGACGGTGCTGCCGTCAGGAAGCGAAATATCTGTTCTTGAACCGTTTTGGGTAACGACTTCTGTAACCGGTTTGAGCGCAGGCGCGAATGGATTTCGGTTATTGAAAAAATAATAACTGCAGAAGACCAGTAAAAAGCATGTGATGGTGAATACGAGGATTTTCTTTTTCCGGATCGGGTTCGCAGCCTCTTGGAATTCATCTATTGATGATTCCCTTTCCCGGGTAGGCATATCGATCCCCATGGACTGCATTCTGTCCATATGCCTTTGAAAAGCGAGTTCACCCAGGGTTTCATCGGCTTCTTCATGTTTTTTCCATATATCCTGCAAGGCTTCCAAGGAATAGTGCAGGTCCGGTTCCAGGCGCAATACGGATTCAAGCTCCTTCAGATCATCGGGAGATGCTTCTCCGGCAAGTTTTTTCGCGATCAGATTCCAGATCCGCTCCTTGTCCATGCAATCAATCGTTTTATATAGGACAGGAAATTTAGGTTTTACCCCCAAAAGAAAGTGTGGTAGTGTGGTAGTATGGTAGTGTGGTAATGGTTGGGGAGTGGGTTAGTGTTGGCCGGCGATGACCGGGATACTGCGTTGGATGTCGAAATGAATGGTGGCGTTTATTTTTTTCAGGGCGATGGCGAGCTGGTTTTCGATGGTCTTTTCAGAAACCTGTAGAATTTCAGCAGCCTCCCGGTATTTGAATCCATATTCTTTCACCAGCTTAAACGACATCCGGCAGCGCGGCGGAAGTTCTTCCACCACTTCCTGCACTCGCCTGACCATTTCAAGACTGATCATATATTCTTCCGGATTGGGACCGGCAAACACCAGCTGATTTAAATAATCATCCGCGTCGCCAACAACACGATGTCTTTTTTGCTTTTCCAGCTGGTTGATGCTCAGGTGACGGGCCATCACAAAACAATAAACACGCAGATTATCGATCTCTTCCAGGGTCTTTCTTTTCTCCCAGATCTTCATAAATAAATCGGAAACAATTTCTTCAGCAGCCTCGCGGGATTTAAGAATACCGGTGCAGAAATGAAAAAGAGCGGGATACAACCGGGTGAAAAGTTCCTTATAGGCAAGGTAATCGTCGGCCCTGCTGATCCTGTTCTGCAGGTATTGTATTCTGGTGGCATCAATCGCTGGCATTCGAAATCCTTTTAAGACAAGCCGGACAAGATATCTTATTTATGGACCAAAGTCCGAATTTAATTGCTGCACAGACTATGTTAAGGCGGAGAATATTTTAATTCTGGCCATGAAAACTATATTTTTGCAACTGCCTGAAAAGGCGGGACCCTTAGCTCAGCTGGTTAGAGCATCTGACTCATAATCAGAGGGTCGCTGGTTCAAGCCCAGCAGGGTCCACTGAAAATCAAGCACTTGGAAGATAAAAACTCCAGGTGCTTTTTTATTTAATTCTCCTCCCGGGTTACCGAGTCAGCAATTGTTTTCAATCGGGCATCATCCTCTTTCGTATTCGGATTCACGGTTTCCCTGAACGGCTCCAGGTGGAAGGAAAGTTTATTTATGGTACCGGTGAACACAAAAGGACTTTCATAACGATACTTCAACATAGAGACACCGGAACGGGTATCACTGCCCACGTCGAAGCTTTCATCTTCCGGAAAGGTAATAGGGGTGCAATGTTCCATGTAATTCCGGGATACTTCTTTGCCATCCACGGAAAGTATGCCGGTGCCTCCCTTACCAAGGCCCGGACCATCGGACTTAAAATCAAAAACAATGGTATGCTTACCTGCATCCAGGGAAGGTCCTGACCAGGTTGTACGTTTGAGGTCAAGGAGGTTGTATATAAATACAGGTCTTCCCTGGCCAATATTAATTATATGGGAAATAAATACTGCAAACACCAGCAGTGCAGCGGGGATCAATATGATATAACTCAAAATCATTTTGAACCGTGACCAGTTTTTGCTTCGTCCGCGCCATACCAGTAACAATCCGAATAACAGGAATCCGAGTCCGAGATTTCTGAAGAAGGAAGCATTAGACCACCAGTTGAAGGCGGGACTCAGAAACAAACCATAGCCGCCGAAGCGTCCGCCATCCGTGACGATCATTCCTTCCCCGCCACCTGAAGGGATCGTGACATCTGCAGTGATCGTATAGGACTTGTTCAGAATACTGGGAGCGCCGCTATTGGGCACTCCGCTCAGCGTTCCCGAGTATGTAAAATCAGTTCTTCCGCCGGTTAGGTTTGGACGCGCTGCATTCCAGCGTGCAAGCGACGAATTGTCGAGTGGCAGCACCTGGTTTTTCGCTGCCTCGGAATAGAAAAGATCCTGTAACTCTTTTACCTTGTCCGGCATTGTTGCGGCGAGGTCGTTGGATTCGGTAGGATCCACGGCAATATTATAGAGTTCCCAGTGGTACCCGGAGATCACATCGGGAGGTATTCCACTGCTAAGTTCCCAGGGCAGGGTAGCGGGGGTCGTACATGCCACCCACCCTTCGTGATAAATGGCCCGGTTGCCGAGCATCTCGAAATATTGTGTGCTGCGTTTGGATGAGTCGTTCGCATTCGCTTTGTTCCAGGTGTAAGTCATGCTTACCCCATCCATGGGTCTTTGCCTGATTCCATTAATCGTATCGGGCTGTGGGATGCCGGTCGCATCAAGAATAGTTGGAACGATGTCAACGAAATGGTGGAATTGGCGGCGGACACCGCCTACATCGGTGACATGACCGGGCCAGGACATGGCCATTCCCTGAGCCGTACCGCCGAAATGCGATGCCACCTGTTTCACCCATTTGAAAGGCGTGGCCATCGCCCATGCCCATTCAGCCGCATAATGTGGAAAAGTTTTGTCTGATCCCCAAAACGGGTACCAAAGCAACTGGGCTTTGACGGGCACAGGAACGCCATTGAATGTGGTGAACTCATTGGGCGTGCCGTTGAGCATCCCTTCAGCACTCGGACCATTATCCCCGCTGATGTAAATAATCAATGTATTGTTGAGCTCGCCGAGATCTTCGACAGACTGGATGACACGACCTATTTCGTAATCGGTATATGCCTGGTAAGCGGCATACACATTCATCTGCCTGATGAAGAGCTTTTTTTCGTCCCAGCTGAGCGTGTCCCAAAGTGGCAATTCCTTTGGCCAGGCCGTCAGTTGAGCGTTTTCAGGCATGATGCCAAGCCGTTTCTGGTTGGCGAAGATGGTTTCGCGCAATTTATTCCAGCCACTATCGAAGAGGTGCATGTCGGTAATTTTTTTGATCCACTCTTCGGTTGGATGATGTGGCGCATGAACGCCACCGGGCACATAATAAACCAGGAATGGTTTATCGGGTGCAACCTCTTTGAGTCGCCTCATATAGTCAATCGCCTCATTGGCCATTTCTGTAATTAGGTTCCAGGTGCCTGGCGGCTTTCCCTCGAAAGGATAGATAGGTGTTGTATTCCGGAACAGGTTCGGTTGCCACTGGCTGGCGTCACCGCCTACAAAACCATAAAAATAATCGAAACCCATACCAGTTGGCCACTGGTCGAACGGACCGGCCTGCGTTGCCTGGTAGAAGGGTGTATTATGGTCTTTGCCGAACCAGGAAGTTGCATACCCATTATACTTAAGGATTTCTCCGATGGTTCCATTCTCCTTTTTGATGACAGAATTGTAACCATCATATCCCGTAGCTATTTCTCCTACCACTCCGAATCCGTCTACATGATGGTTGCGTCCTGTGATCAGTGCAGCACGGGACGGAGAACAAAGGGATGTGGAATGGAAATTTGTGTAACGCAACCCCGCCTTTGCAATGCGATCCAGGGCCGGAGTAGGAATGACGCCACCAAAAGTGGCCGGCGAACCGAACCCGCAATCGTCCGTCATAATGAGTAGCACATTGGGTGCACCTCTGGGCGGCACAACCCGTGGCGCCCACCATGGCGTTGACTCGGAGGCTTTCAATTTGATCACGCCGCCGAATTTTGGAGCTGGTGCCGGAAGTCGCTTTCCGTTGATGCTGGTGGTTGCGTTGGGCGAACCCGGCGTACCGTTAATTTGTTGGGCTCTTGTTGGCAGGCAAGCGAATATCAGTACGACAACCGTCAGCAGTAAAGAGCCGGCGTATGTAAATTTGAAAGGCATTTTGTTGTTTTTTATTAGGATTAAAGTTTTATGTGTGAAGGAAATCTATTTCTTCTCTATTATCAAAAACCATTTCGGTTTTTCAATTCTTAAAAAAAATCTCATATCAACAACTGTCAAGGGGAACTTGGAAAAAAGCTTTCACGTGGGTGTACGGTGGGAACCCGGGATTAAATCTGAATATAAAAATGAAAATATCCTTATCCCGGAAAATGAAAGTTGAGGATAATCAATGCAGTGCGTGATTTTAGTCATATTAAGGATATGGCGTCAATCAACCTGCCCCCATAGAGACAGCCGCTGACACCAGGTTCCTGTTCCCTCTGCCTTTCGCCTTGAATTTGTTTTTCAACTTCAGCAAAGGCTTTTCAATCAGGTAGTATGAAATATTGGCGACGATAAATATCCAGGCAAGATTTTGTGGAAACCCCGAAAACCAGCCAAGCTTTGTCGAGAAAAACATTTGCTGCCATATATAGATACTATATGATAAGATACCCAGGTAATTGACAAAAGCAAGATTGAGCATCTTAAACCAGCCATTGTTTTTGAAATTAACCGAGATAACTATCAGGAAGGCAATGGCCAGCACGGTCAGGGTTCCGAATGAACCAAAAAATGCCAGGATGACCTTATCCGGAATCGCCCAATGAAAATATTTCACCACGGTTCTTAAACCAATGCAGCCGGTTATCACAATAAAAGGCATGGCCAGAAAAAGTTTTTTCTGTCTCTTTAAGAATTGCAGTATCGGTTCATAGTAAAGAGCAAACAGGCAGCCCCACATCAGCCCATCCGATCTTGTAAAAAGATGCAGTGACACGAAATCGGTTGTCAGGCGGACCAGCGGTACAATAAGGATAATCAGTACGGCGAATAATTTTCTGTAATTGCCCAGGTATTTAAACACAATGGGCCATACCAGGTAGAAATATTCTTCGATCGAAAGAGACCAGAAGTGCGATGTCTCCCATTCACCTCTGTAAAGATATTTGGTGTAAGTGATCGAAGAAATCCAGGAAAGTAATGAAAAGGATAGCACGTGGAAGAGAGCCAGAATGGCGCAGACGATCAGGTACACATAGTAAACGGGAAAAATCCGGATGGCCCTGCGGATGTAAAAGTTTCTAAGACTTATTCTCCCGTATTTCTGTTCTTCACCGACGAGGAGCAGCGTGATCAGGAACCCGGAAATGACAAAGAAAATGGTTACACCCAGCTGGCCTGCAGGTGCCTGGTCCATTCCTAAATCGCGACTTAATACATGGGAGATGAGAACGAATAAAATGCTTAATGCACGAAGGCCGTTTAAGCTGGGAATTTTTTTCATGTTGGTGATGTTAGGGGGTAAGGGACGGCCAACGTGAAATGAGTGGGTAAGTTAATAAAAATCCGCATAATTCAGACCTGCAAAACCGATACCTGCAATGAGGCGCTGGCCTGCTTTTCCGGTTTATTGGAATCTTTGATGAACAACGAAGAACAAACATTATTTTTGCGCCCGGCCGAAAGTCGCAGGTTAGCGCTTTGTAAACCATTGCTTTAACCTTTTATTAACCTCTAGGCTAATACATTTGTCACTCAATTGAAAATATGAAGAAGCTCCTTAGCATGGCATTGCTGGTATTCTTGAGCCATGCTGTTTTTGCACAGGCCGATAGCACAAAAAAGGAGAAGCAAAAAATGTCCTATGCTTCGCTGAACCTGAAAAACCGTCCGAATGATCATTTTATGATCTTTTTTAGCTACGATAACTGGGTCGGTAAGACCGATTCCATGAATACTTCCGGTTTTTCAAGAGGTTTCGCCATGTATTTCATGTTTGATTTTCCGTTCAAAAGTGATCCCCACTTTAGTGTCGGTGCGGGTATCGGGGTGGATGCGAGCAATATCTTCTTCGATAAAACTGAAGTACTGGTAGCGGCACCGAGTAATGCGACACTTGCTTTTCACAGCACGGCTAATACAGATCATTTCAAGAAATATAAACTGGTACTCACTAATATCGATGTACCCTTAGAGCTCCGTTATGCTTTTAATCCCGCAAACACCAATAAGAGCTGGAAGATTGCCCTGGGTTTCAGGGCAGGTATTTTAATGAGTGCCTATACAAAGGGAAAGGATCTTGAAAACGTAAACGGGCAGGTCACGAATTACTATATAGAAAAGAAAAGTTCCAAAAAATACTTTAACGGTGGTCGTATCGTCGGTACAGCCCGTGTAAGCTGGGGCTTTATCGGCGTCTTCGGTACCCTGCAGCTTACCCCGCTGATTAAAAACGGGGCCGGACCAACCGTCAATCCTTACTCTCTTGGTATCGTCCTGAGCGGACTTTAAAGGCTAAAGCTTAACGCTCAACCTGCCTGCCGGCAGCCTGCCTACCGCAGGCAGGGCAGGCGCCAAACGCTTAACGCTTAGCGGATCCAACTTATCTTTAAAGAAATTTTACCGATTTGGCAGTAGAACGACATATCATGCAGCCGGAAGAAAGGGCTGTATTAGTAGCAGTGATGCAACAGGAGCAGACTGAACAACAGGTGAACTGAATACCTGGAAGAGCTGTCCTTCCTGGCCGAAACGGCCGGTGCGAAAACCATGCGCAAATTCGTTCAGAAATTAGCGCATCCCGATAGTAAAACCTTTATCGGGAAAGGAAAACTCGAAGAGATCAAATCCTATATTCAGGGGAAGGATATCCGGGTTGTCATCTTTGATGACGAACTCTCGGGTTCGCAGATCACCAATATTGAGAAAGTGCTGGATTGCAAAACCATCGACCGGTCGGATCTGATCCTCGATATTTTTGCGCGAAGGGCCAAGACGGCGCAGGCAAGACTGCAGGTAGAACTGGCCCAGTACCAGTATTTATTGCCCCGGCTCCGCGGGATGTGGAAACATTTGGAAAGGCTGGGAGGCGGAATCGGTACCAGAGGTCCGGGTGAAACGGAAATTGAAACGGACCGTCGTATCGTGCGCGATAAGATTACCCTGCTCCGGAAAAAACTAAAGGAAATTGACAAACAGGCGCAGACCCAGCGCAAGGAAAGAGGCGAACTGGTACGGGTGGCGCTGGTAGGATATACCAATGTGGGCAAGTCGACCCTGATGAATTTATTGAGTAAGAGCGATGTATTTGCGGAGAATAAATTGTTTGCCACCCTCGATACCACCACGCGTAAACTCGTATATGAAAATGTGCCCTTTCTCATGAGTGATACGGTCGGATTCATCCGTAAGCTGCCGCATCACCTGGTGGAAAGTTTCAAAAGCACGCTGGATGAAGTGCGCGAATCGGATCTCTTGTTACATGTGGTGGACATATCCCATCCGCGATATGAAGAGCAATTGGGTGTGGTGAATAAGACCTTGCAGGAGATCAATGCCTTTGATAAGCCTATTATATATGTATTCAATAAGATGGATCGCTATGAGGAGCTGAATTTTGATGAATGGCTGGAAGAAGGAACCAAAGAGGAATTACTGAAGGAGTTGAAAGAGAGATGGGAGACCGAAACCCAGGCTGTCTGTGTATTCATGTCAGCCACCGAACGCGCCAATATCGACGGCCTGCGCGATGCACTGCTTAGCCGGGTGAAGGAATTGTATAAAGAGCGATTTCCTTACAGAACTGAACAGTTTTTCTAGCCATATCATAAGCGGCATATGAGCGTCATATCAGCGGCATGTAAGGCCATTATTTTAAATGAAAATTTACTTCTATTCTGATTTTGCCGGAGCCTAAAAAATCGTATTTTTGCAGCCCTTTCAGGGAAACCGGGGAGGAGATTCCCCTTTAGCTCAGCTGGTTAGAGCATCTGACTGTTAATCAGAGGGTCGCTGGTTCAAGTCCAGCAGGGGGAGCATAGGATTCAAACACATAGAGGTCGCCGATGGCGACCTTTTGTTTTGAAACTGTCACGAAGATCTCACATTTTAACTATACCTGCCTGCCGGCAGCCTGCCTACCGCAAACAGGCCCGACTCATTTTTTTATCGGCTCATAGTAAAGAGTTACTGCACCACAACCAAATGTTTTTGTTTTTAAGAGTTTAAGATTAATCCTGTCCCTGACGTTTTTAAATAATGGTAAGCCGCTTCCTAAAACAATTGGCTGAACGCCCAGCTGGTATTCATCAATCAGGTCAAGTTGCGCGAAGGCTGCTATTAAACCTGGACTGCCTGCTAAAATGTTTTTACCTGCTTGTTGCTTGAGCTCTAAAATTTCTTCTTTAATGACTTCCTTTTTCAATTTTGTATTTTTCCAATCAACATGTTGAAGCGTGCGGGAAAAAACAATCTTTGAAATATTGTCTATTAGTACAGCAAATTCATCCATTGGTTTGTTGCCTGTGGGGTTTTTTACGACAGTTGGCCAATAACTTTCCATCAGTTGATATGTTATCCTTCCGTATAAAAGGATGCCTGCATTACTTAATAGCTCGTTATAATGTTGATGTATTTCTTCATCCGCAATCATTGCCGTGTGGTCGCAAAACCCGTCAAGCGTCATATTGATTGCCGCTATTAGTTTTCTCATATTTTTATTTTAAATTATTTTTTATCAATGTATAAACATCTGAAAGCTTCTTCAGGTTCTCAATAAAATGGTTCGATAAAATTATACCTGGGGGAGCTAAGCAGAACAGCCCCGAAAGAAGTTCGAGGCTGTTTTTATTAAAACAATTGCCCGCATTTCGTTTTCGATTGCAGGCAATTGTAGCGGATATTGAAAAAAAACGGATGCCTCAATTACCTGACAGCGATCGAATACGCATAAGCATCCCTGGTACCGTCTGTCAGTCTCACTTCGACGCCATTCTTCCAGTACACGGCATACTTTGGCCCGTTATCATTGTATTCATAACCGGCTACATATATATCGTTTCCTTTCACGGCGATGGAAGTAGCATAAGAGTTTTTCGCACTGTTCGGCAGAAGGAACTGCTTGCCGTCCTTCCAGTAGGCAGCGTTGTAATAAAGTCTGTTTGTGGAAGTGTCCGTCATCCCGGCTATATAGACGCTGTTACCAGACGCAATGACGTCGTTCAGAATGCACCAGCCTGTGCCGAACTCCCTGGTAACCTGGTTAAGGACTCCATTGTTCCATAGCGCCAGCTGTGGAAACACAGCTCCTGCCGCGTTGATCCATCCGACCTCGTACACATTCCCGTTAGAGACGGCTATAGAATTGACATGCCATATATGACTTACCTGAATAGCATCATGGGTCTGGTAATTTATAATCCCGTTTTTCCAGTAGACAGCATTGTACCCGCGCCGCCCGGCTATATAGATGTCATTATTATAAAGAGTAATCGCGTTTGCGGAGCTAAAAGAATCGGTCTGATCCAGAATGGTCTCTGCGCCATTGTCCCAATAGGCTGCCTTACCTTCGCCGCCGCAGATAAGAACTCTGTTTCCGGATGCAAAGATCGAATGCGCAAGACCCACACTTAGAGAGGGGTCCGAAAGGTGGTTTTCAGCTCCATTTTTCCAGAACACGGGTCCTGCATCATTACCCGCTACATAGGCATCGTTACCGGATAAAGAAACCGAATTCGCCGAAGCGTCACGGGTCCCGTCGGACAGATCTATTTCCTTTCCATCAGCCCAGGCTTTGGCGACGTTATTGGTCCCGTTAAATTCTTTCCCAACTACTATTACTGAGGGCGGGTCTCCAAAATTACCCTCTTTAAAAAACGGGATAGAAATCTTTTTACATGAAATGAACGTAGGTATAACAGCAATTAACAAGCTCAACAGAAGCCTGCTTCCATAAAAATTTGAGGGCATGATCTTAGGATTTACGGGGTTATAATTTACCTGGCAAAATGCTGCTTCAAATTTTTTATAGGATTGGAAACAAATGAATAAAATAACAGGGATTTTTTCTTTTCAGTCAGGATCTGTGGAGGATATTGAAAGGATCTATTACGTAAGACTGCAACCTGCCTGAAATTTGAATATGGATTTCAAAAGGCGTATAAAAACCGGATGAATGTAAAGGGAAGTTAAGATAATTTAGTGAAGCCTCTTCAACTAATCATTCACATCGAAGACTTATTTATAAACATTTTCAGCAGTTGGTTCTTTAAAAATGGTTCGATAAATGATATCTGATTTATTTAAGTCGAATTATTTTCCATCCATGTCATACTTCAAAGGGAGCTGACTGAGGCGCTTACCGGATCAATATCCATCAGGCGAATCATTGCAGCCCCGAGGGTGGAATCTTTGTCAATAACTGCATCCAAAATGGAATAGTGGTTTTTTTGCGGGACTTTTAAAAGTTCTATACTATTGCATTTGTTTTTCCAGCAGTGGAAGAGCTCTTCACTCTGAGCCTGGAACTCATCTGTTTCATCCGATCCGGTAGCAAGTAACAGGGAGCAATCGGTTGCCGGATTTAAAAGGACAGGACTATTTTTTATTGCATTTTCGCGATCCATACCAATCGAATCGTTCAGATAGGATAACATCACAGGTTCAAGTCTGAACAAGCCGCTAAGGGAGATCATGGCCCGTACAAATTTTGCCTCCTTTTCAACCAGCATCATAGAAGCAAGATGGCCGCCTGCACTGTGCCCCAGCAGGTAAAGTTCCTTTGAATCTCCATTGAAACGAATTATGTTATCATGCAGCCATCGCAAGGCCTTACGGCATGAAGCAACGATTTCATCTATGGAAGACTGTGGGGCAAGGGGGTAATTCATTAAAACAGTTGTTACGTTATACTTCAGGAAATGCCCCGCCAGGAAATGAAACATAGCCTTGTCGAGCAGGTGCCAGTATCCACCATGTATAAAGACCAGTGTTTTGGATCGATGAATTTTTGAAGGAAAAATATCCAGGCGCTCTTCCGGGTGCGCTCCGTAAGGGATGTCTTTCAGAATCGTATTAAGTTGTTCTGTTTGCCTGCTTAGTCTTTCCCAGCGCTCGAAATAAATCGTATAGTCTGCTACCTGCAGCCGCGTGTTATATTGGTCATTTAACTGTTCCTGGTTATACTGTTTGTAGACATTCATGATACGCCCAGCAATTCCGCCGCATCTGCCAACTTTTCATCCGGGTTCTGCAGGCAGCTAAAAACCAACCTGTAAAATTCAGGATGCGATTGCCAGGTTTTGCCCGTAACGATTCTGCCATCCATGACAGCCTCCTGGGGTGTCACATAAATTCCACCGCATGCTTCCACTTCAAATTTTACATGTTCGTAACAGGCGATTTTTTTATGATCGACGAGACCCGCGGTGACAAGGATCTGTACGCCATGACAAATAGCGAAAATATATTTATTCTCTTTTGAAAACTTTTTCACGATGCTGATGACTGCTGGATCATTGCGCAGGTATTCCGGTGCCCGTCCACCCGGTATCAGTACGGCCTCATAATCGTCCACATTGACATCGGCGAATGAAATGTCTGATTCAACCAGGTATCCTTTCCGTTCAACGTAAGTGTCCCATCCCGGCTCGAAATCATGTATTACAAGATTTAAGCTTCTGACAGCCGGAGCTGCGATCACGGGAGTATATCCGGACTCGCGCAGGCGGTGTGAAGCATAAAGGATTTCGAAGCTTTCACCGGCATCACCGGTTATCACCAATATTTTTTTAGCCTTTTTCATATGCGCAGTCGTTTTTAAATGTTTTGTAAGTCTCATAAAGATAAATAAGAATTTGTCGCATGGGGAAGGTCCATGATAATAATGCAGAAAGCCATTCGCGGCTGGAAATCCTGTTAGGACCAGTACAATGAATGAGATTGGTTATCTCAATACCGGAACAAACCGTGGGGCTCGTCTGTTCCCAATCGGAAATCAAACACTTTGCAGAAAAATTACAGGGGAACTCATAATTTCTAAACGCACGCTGCTATACTAATTCAATGTTCTGTATTCATTGGGGGTATGTCCAACCCTTTGTTTAAACAGACGTGTAAAATGCTGCGGATATTTAAAACCTAATTCATAAGCTATTTGGCTAACCGATTTACTATTATCAAAAATCCTTTCTTTTGCCACATCAATCAACTTCGATTGTATGTATTCCTGCGCCGTTTTACCGGTTTCTTTCTTTATCAGATCACCGAAATAACCTGATGATAAATTTAATTCACCCGCACAATAAGCTACGGAAGGTAATCCAATGGCTACTGGTTTTTCGGTCTGAAAATACTCGTTCAGCAAATTCTCAAATTTTTCTAAAATACCCTTATGAACGTTTTCACGGGTAATGAATTGCCGGTCGTAAAACCGGGCACAATAATTTAACAGGGTTTCCAGGTTGGATACAATTAATGTTTTGCTATGTTTATCAATCGCATGTTCCAATTCATAATTAATTTTTGAAAAACTATCCAGCACAATTTTTCTTTCCCTTTCGGATACATGAAGTGCTTCATTCGACTGATAGCTAAAAAAAGTGTAATCCTGGATATGTCTTCCCAGGGAAGTGCCGAGTATCAGGTCAGGATGAAATACAAGTCCATGGCCTTTCGGCTGATAAGTTTCTCCGTTGCTATTCATGCCGGCGATCTGCCCGGGCGCAAGAAAAACCAGCGTGCCTTCCTGGTAATCGTAGGTATGCCGGCCATAGACCATATCCCCGCATTTTACATCTTTTAAGAATATCGTGTAGAAGCCGAAATACATCCGGGAACCCTGTCTGGGAGCTGCTTTAGAAAAATCTACTACACTGATAAGAGGATGCAGTGTTTCATTATTATTGAACACATTGTAATCCCGTATTGTTTCAAATCGACGCAGATTATCCATATAACGATCGGTTTATCATAGTTAAAATTACTGCTTTATGCAGCGATTATCTGATGAGCTATCTGAAATCAGCAATAATGGTAGTTATATCCGGGATCTGTATACTATTCACACAGAAAAATGCAATGACCTTTACGCGGTGAAAAGAAGAAAGCAGGCACTAAAGCATCCGAAATGCAAAATGTGAGATTGAATAATGGTGTTGAAATGCCCATCCTGGGCTTTGGCGTCTTCCAGGTAACAGACCTGGAAGAATGCGAAAGAAGTGTTGTTGATGCCATCGAAACCGGTTACCGTTTAATTGATACCGCGGCTTCATATTTAAACGAAGAGGCGGTGGGAAAAGCAATTAAACGAAGTGGTATTGCAAGGAAAGATTTGTTTTTGACTACCAAACTTTGGATAAAGTCAAATGGATATGATGGAACAAAAAGGGCTTTTGAAAACTCGCTGAAGCGATTGCAAGTAGATTACCTAGATCTGTATCTTATACATCAGCCATTCGGAGACGTCTATGGCGAATGGAGAGCCATGGAGGAGTTGTATAAAGAAGGAAGAACAAGAGCAATTGGCGTGAGTAACTTTCAAACCGACCGCCTCATTGACCTGATTATTCACAATGAGGTTGTTCCGGCAGTCAATCAGATTGAAACCCATCCATTTCACCAGCAAATTGACACGCAGGAATTCCTGAAGGAAAATAAAGTCCAGATTGAATCCTGGGGACCATTTGCTGAAGGCAAAAACAACATCTTTCACAATGAATTATTGCTTTCAATTGCTCAGCAATACAACAAGACCATTGCGCAGGTTATTCTTCGGTGGCTTATACAAAGAGGTGTTGTTGCCATCCCAAAATCAGTCCGCAAAGAAAGAATGAAAGAGAACTTCAACGTCTTCGACTTTGAATTGAGTGGCGAAAATATGGAAGCTATCAAAACATTGGACACAAAGACAACCAGCTTCTTCGACCATCGCGACCCTGCCATGGTAAAATGGTTGGGAGAAAGGAAAATGGACTTTTAACCAGGCAAAAAATCAATAGGGAATACCACAGAAATAAACGTCATCTCCAACAGCATTTTTTAATTGTAAAACTTTAAACGGCCATTTTATGAAATCATCACTTTTTGGACTGTTTCTATTAATAATGAGTGTGCAATCGTCCTACGCACAGCCACACGGAACAATTACAACTGCCACAAATCCCACACCTGAACAACAGGAAATCATTAACCTTTCAAAACAGAAATGGAATTGGATGGCAGACAAGAATGTCGATTCTTTAAATGTGCTATTCAGTGACAAGTCTATGTTCATTCATATGGGAGGAAGTTGGGGAAAAACCCAGGAACTTGCTACCATTAAAGACGGGGGTATATGGTATAAAAAAGCCGAAGTATACGCGGTTATTGTAAATATATTTGGGAACACAGCCATCCTTTTAAATGATATCGACCTGGTGGCAGTAGTTGGTGGACACGAAGTCGTCAATCCTTTTATGGTAACCGAGGTATACATTAAAGAAAACGGCAAATGGACGATGGGCTCTCTCACGTTCTCGCATCTGATGAGGCCGGTTAAAATGAATAATAATTAGCGGCGGCATCTTATATCACCGGTATAAAAAACGCTATTTTTCTCTATATAATTTTCGTTTTGAGCATATTATCCGACTACTCAATGGCCCAGCCTATATCAACAAAACGGATATTGATTGTGTATTTGTCCCGCACCAACAACACAAAAGCCATCGCAGAAATTATTGAGAGAATGGTAGGAGGAACCTTAGTCGGTCTTGAGCTGGAGAAACCTTATACTGAAAACTACCAGGTAACGGTACAACAGGTAGTGAAAGAAAATGAAACTGGTTATTTACCACCACTAAGAACAAAAATAGATAGCGTTCAGAAATATGATATTGTATTTATTGGTTTCCCTACCTGGGATATGCAAATGCCTCCGCCGATGAAAAGTTTTTTACACCAGAATAACATGCGCGGGAAAACGGTAATTCCATTTAATACAAATGCTGGTTATGGTGTTGGCAGTGGGTTTCGGACAGTAAAAGAACTTTGCCCGAAGAGCAAAGTGTTGAAAGGCCTTGAAATAAAAGGAGGTGTGGAAAGAGACGGTATCTATTTTGTTATCAAAGGTGAAAAAGCTAAAGAAGCAGAGACCAAAGCAAAAATGGTTACGCGAAATTAAATTGATCGAAAAACAAAATCCTGGTAAACAGGTTTCACGTGCCGGTTTTAATTTAGGCGGTCATTATAATAGGGATATTCAAAACCGGTTTCAAATCACAAATATTTTACGGGCCGCCTCGGCGCTCAAATAAACTTCTCTCTTCCCTTTTAATTCCACAAGCACCGATTTGTCAAATTCCTGAATTTCTTTAATTGAAAGGGTTTGATTAATTCCAATGCCCTGTTTTTCCAGGTAGCGCAGAAAGTCTGCCGAGCTATCTGATACACTGGTGATCCTGACTTTAGAATGAACGCCAAATTCAGACAAAGGTTTGGATGAAACCGCGGGAAGATGCCCATTGGATTGGGGGATGGGATCACCGTGTGGATCGTATTTCGGAAATCCAAGAAATTTTTCCAAACGGTCAGGCAGGTCGTAATCCCGGATATGCTCCAGCTGCTCTGCAATATCATGAACCTCATCCCAGCTGTAGCCCAGCTTGTCATGCAGAAATACTTCCCAAAGCCGGTGTTTGCGGACAATCAACAGGGCGATTTTATGTCCGTTCGCAGTTAACACCGCCCCTTTATTTTTATCGTACTGGATGAGTTTCTTATCCGTCAGCCTTCTGAGCATATCCACGACTGAAGCCGGATTATTGTCCAATTCTTCAGCAATCGCTGTAGCGCTCACCTTCCCACTTCCATGAATTTCAAGGTGATAGATCGCTTTCAGGTAGTTCTCTTCAGATAGTGTCTGAGAAAGAGTGGATGCCATATTTTAAAGGTAATAAACATTGGCTCATTAAAAAAATTAGGTAAGCCTAATAATTAATATACTATTAAACTAAATAAAAATATATATTTGGGCTAATAAACGAGGGGTCGATGAAACTGGTTTTGTTGCTGGGTAGTTTTTTTATTTCGGGTATTGTACATGCCCAACCGCGATTGGTCAGTGGTGTTGTCACCGATGCATATTCCAATGAATATCTTTCTGATGCCTCGATCAGGATAAAAGGTTTGGGGGCTGGTTCAACAACAAACACTCAGGGAGCATTTACGCTGAACATTCCCCCGGGTAATACGAAATTGATTGTTTCCTTTACCGGTTATCAAACCGATACCGTTCAGGCAACCCCGGGCCAGGCCAATTATTTGATTCAGTTAATTCCTGAAGTAAATAATCTGCATGATGTGGTAGTAACCACCGGCGTATCGAAGGCAACATCCGTCAGGGAAAACCCCGTACCGATCGTAGTCATATCAGCCAGGGCCATTGACCGTGCAATGGAAGAAAATATCATTGATGCCCTCGCTCAGTCTGCGCCGGGTTTTAACAGTGTAAAAACCGGGCCGGGCGTTTCAAAGCCTTTTATTCATGGTCTGGGTTATAACCGTGTGCTCACACTCTATGATGGAGTCCGGCAGGAAAGCCAGCAGTGGGGCGATGAGCACGGAATAGTAGTGGACGACTATAATGTCAGCCGTGCGGAAATTATAAAAGGACCAGCCAGCCTGATGTATGGTTCCGATGCGTTGGCGGGTGTAATGAGTCTTTTCCCGGTTATGCCTTACAACACCCAGGGGAAAATAGTTGGCAGGTACACATCGGAATATCAAAGTAATAATGGATTATTTGGGAACGGGATGCGACTGTTGTACGGCAGTGGTAACTGGTCATACGCGCTGAGGGGATCTTACAGGATTGCAAAAAATTACAATGACCCGGTAGATGGATGGGTATACAACACCAATTTCAGAACGGCCAATGCTTCATTTACTGCTCAATATAAAACGGCTTCCGGATTTACGACACTGAATATTAATTTGTATGATAACAAACAGGGGATACCGGATGGAAGCAGGGATTCTCTGACCAGGCAATTCACGAAACAAGTTTATGAGATTGGTTGCCAGCCCGGAGATAACATAAAGGACAGGCCCGTTGTTGGCTACGACTCGCTGAACAGTTATTTGTTAAGCCCGCTTCACCAGCGAATACAGGATTATAAATTTTACAGCAATAATCATTATGAAATCGGAAAGGGATATTTAGACGGCCAGCTGGCATTCACACAAAATCAGAGAAGGGAATATAATCATCCAACGGATCCTCTTCAGGCCGGACTGTATGTCAGGCTATATACATTAAACTATGGTATCAGGTATACAAAGCAAATATTTGAAGGCGCCGAACTGACTGCCGGCATCAATGGCATGTATCAGAATAACAAAAGCCTGGATGCCACTGACTTTCCAATTCCTGATTTTAACCTGCTGGATCTGGGCCCCTATATCTACCTGCAAAAAAAATGGCAACGTTGGACAATAAGCGGTGGCATACGATACGATAACCGTTCCCTCAAAGGAAATAATTTTTATACAAAAGAGGATTCGGTCACCGGATTCTTCAGGCAGGTGTTTTCAACAGACACGGCGGGTTCTTATCTGCAGTTCCCGGCATTTAATAAAACCTTTGCGGGTTTTTCTTTCAGCGCCGGGATGACTTACCTGGTAAATCAACATATAAGTGTAAAGGCAAATGTTGCAAGGGGGTTCCGCGCACCCAATATTTCCGAATTCGCCGCCAATGGCCTGGATCCGGGCGCCCATATCGTTTACCTGGGAAACCGGGATGCCTTACCGGAATTCAGTTTGCAGGAAGATGCAGGAATAGAAATGACGTATAATGATATTTCGGTTTATCTGAGTGTCTTCAACAATTATATTCAAAATTATTTGTACGAATCACAGGAGACAGACGCACAGGGCAATCCGGTCGTTGTAGTACCCGGGAATAAAACTTTTCGATACGTGCAGGCGTCAGCGGAACTATTCGGGCTCGAAGCCACCGTAAATATCCATCCCGAATCGCTGAAAGGATTTTCTTTTGACAACACTTTTTCCGTCATTCAGGGCTACAATCTGAGTCAAAAGTATAAACAAACGGGAGTAAATGGAGAATACCTTCCTTTTATGCCGCCTCCCCGTTTGTTGTCAGCAATAAGCCAGGAGATAAAACTAAAGTCTTTGGTCTTCACTTCGCTGACGATCAGGGGTGCTGCAGATTTCAATGGGGCACAAAACCACTACCTCGCACTCGATAATACGGAAACACCTACACCAGCTTATACGCTGATCAATTTGGGAATATTTACAACGATCAGGTATCGTCAGAACTTCTCATTGCAATTTCAGGTGCAGGTCAGCAATCTGCTGAATACGGCCTATCAGTCAAATCAAAGCAGGTTAAAATATTTTGAATATTACCTCGCTTCCTCCAATGGTGCTTCAGGAATCTATGGGATGGGAAGAAATATTTGTGCAAAATTGATCATGCCTTTTTGAATTTCGATCAACGGTCCTCATGAACCTTTAAATCAGAAAAAAATCCTTCCGTTCCAACTTCAACCCAAAGTCCTATCGCACCCGACAAATCTCCGCCATGTTTCAGATCGTTTACGATCAATGACGGTTGCTGATTGTTATTCAGGAAAAGTTTTGCCCGGGTATCTTTTACTTCAATCCGGATAGAGATCCATTTGTTCATCTCCATATCCGAGTAGGACTCATATTTCTCCGGCGATTCCTTCCTCAGGCGATCGAATTTGTAGCCGGGATAGGAATAATATTGGATAGAATGATTTCTCCGCACCTGGTCATCCACCCTTGCATTGACGGGGCGGAGATAGATACTTTCAAATTTTGTATTACTATCGTTGATTCGGAAAGCAACACCGATAAAACCTCTTGCAAAATCCGGCGCATCCTTCAAGAGCCGGCTCAGCACTTTTACTTCGATGGTGCCGTTTTTAAAATGAGTTCCTTTGATCCTTACAAAAGTCGGTTCGTCAAATTCTTTCACACTGGAATCTTTAATCACGCGGAGCGCTTTTTCCCCCATCAGACTCTCTTCTGATACAAATACACCGACTGGTTCAAATTTGTTTTTATCCATGGGGATGGATTGCGCATGGAGGTTCTTAGTAAACGCAGCCAGGCAAATGATTACCGGTAAGAAAAAGCTTCTCATATTGACATATTATAAAGATTTATTTTTCCAACGAAGGATCGATCACTCCCGCATTATACCTGGTATCAAGTTTTTTATATAAAGCCGTGGGCTCAACGATAACAAAAACTTCCAGGGTTGGACCTACATATAGTTCAATCAGATGTCCGCCATGAACACTGCCGTCTTTAGTAGCGACACTTACATGTGTATGAGCAACGGCTTTGCCATTGAATATAGCAATATTGCCAATAAAGGAAGTAATTTCTGATGTGTCGATCGAGATCACCTTAAACATTTTCCGTTCATAGTCAAAAAAGCCTGCTTTAGCGGAAATGACATCACCGATCCCTGAAAAATAAGCACTCTTTACGCCGTACTTTTGAGCAAATTCATTCAAGCCTGATCTTACTTCATCGCCCGGAGAAAATATCAATACATAAGTCCTGGTTTCTCCGTTGGTACTTAACAATTTTACTTTTACACCCGGGGCCTTACCGGTTTCAACAGGTTGTGTTGGTGATATATATTCCTGTGCATTGGCAGTTAGCCTCAATGACACTAAAAGGAATGTAAAAAGTATAATTTGTTTCATGCTTTTTTTCTAAGTAGCATTTTTGAAAATGTAATTTAATTAATGTACTAGTATGTCAGAAAAGGAACAATGCTCGCCCACACTGCCGGAAAATTTTCAAGGAAGACAGGATGCGTGCAGTTGGGAACAATGCCTATCAGGCTATGTGGTATCATTTGTGCCGTAGTAACAACGCGTTGTGGCGGGTTGCCCTGGTCCCGGTCTCCGGCCATTACCAAAACCGGACATTGAATGGTCTGAAAGAAATCCTTATTCAATATGAGATGGTTGTACATATTTCCAAGCAGGGTAAACATCTCCTGCAATCTCTGCGGTTCTGGCATGAGCAGCAATTGCTGTTTCCAGTAAACACTATCCAATACAACCGTTTTTTTCACGTCAAATCCAAAATCACGGATACCGGGATACAATTCCGTGGCGCCTATCGCAATTAATTTCCTTACGTTTTGCGGGTACATGCTGGCCAGTTTGTAACCGGCATAACCGCCATCACTAAAGCCCAATACAATTACACTGTCTCTGGTTACCGCTCGTATGACCGCCATGACATCATTTGCTTTTTGTTCGTAAGTGATGGGTTCGGTCCCTAGTTCAGATTTACCATGACCGCGGGTGGAAATGGCAATCACCTGATACTGTCTTGAAAGGCTGTCAATGAATTGATACATCTCGTAGGTTGAGCCAAAAATCCCGCCATGCAGAATAACCAGGGGCCTTCCTTTACCATATACCTCATAATATATCCTGGCATCCCCTGCTTGGATATAGTGACCGGCGTTCGGATTATTGCCATATTGAATTTCATTGGCAGGCGAGGGGCCTGCCTGCATAAAATGCCTTAAAGACTTCGGCGTTGTAGTCTGGCCATTACCGATTGAGCACAACAGAACAAATAAGGAGAATAGAATTGGCTTCATATAAAAAAATATTTGTCCTGATTTCGATTAAAATGGAGTGAAAAATTTCTTTATCGTATGCGATGGTGCAACGATTTATATTGAAATATTTTTATTTAAAAAAAATGCAGGTCAGAACTTAATATTACTCACTCGAGAGAACTTCTAATATGTCTTTGTATAAATTTTTTTTCTCCTGAATAGAGTCCCCTAATTCAATTGAAAAGCCGGTATTATACGTTTTCCAGTCAGGGAGGTTGGGACCGTTGGGGTTACCCGACCTGATAAAGTTTATCCAGTAACTGCTCATTTTGTCTTCAAGGCTTATATCCAGAGGCTTCCAGGGACGGTCCCATGTATGCAGCGTATGCAGGGCATATGGCACTTCAGATGTATGGAAGGCGCCATAATCAGGAAAGCCTGGTTTTTCGGCAGGAACATGGGAAAATTCATAGACATAAACCGGTTTCGAATTGTATTTTGAGAGTCTGTATGGGCTAAGGACAGCAAATGAAATTAAATTAAGTGTCAGTAGTGACCTGGAAGCCTCATCTGTATTTTCATGAGGTAGGAGGGCAAGTAATCTGGCTCCCCGCTGACCATATTTTTCATTCACGATTTTTATAAACTCTTCACCGGTTACTTTTTGATTGCCAAGTAAAGCGCCGTCCCCGGTTACCCAGCCACCTATAAAACTCACCTGATTAAATTTACCCTCGCGAAATGACTTATCTAAATCAGCAGGCAGGAAGACGCCGTCACAAATAGGACTAAACCGGAGAGTACCCATACCCTGGGAGATTCTTAAGATACTATCTGCGGGTAATGCCCTCATTTCATCGATACTTTTTGCGCCAAGCTTTTCCTGCAGGTTGATTCCGGCGTTTTCCCCATCTGTCAAAGAGCCTGTTTTCAAACCGCCCAACAGGCCGCCACTTTCAAGGATTGCTTTTTGGAATAGCCCTTTAGCAGCGGGGCTCGCGATCAGGGCATTGACGCACATGGATCCTGCCGACTGACCTCCGATAGTGACGTTGGACGGGTCACCGCCAAATGCCGCTATGTTTTCATTCACCCATTTCAATGCTGCAACCTGGTCCATTAATCCATAATTTCCTGAAGAGCCGTTGCCTTCTTTCGTTAGTCCGGGATGTGCCATAAATCCGAAGGCACCCACGCGATAGTTGATGCTCACAAACACAATACCTTTTTTAGCATATTCTTTTCCATCATATATCACGCAGGCTGCGGAACCGGAACTAAATGCCCCGCCATATATCCACACAAAAACAGGACGTTTTTCTTTCGATGATGAGGCGCCTGTCCACACATTTAAGTACAGGCAGTCTTCGCTTAGCGGTACCGGTGGGGCAATAAATTCAGCGGTCCAGCATAGAAATGGAACAGGATTCGGTTGGACAGGACTTGCAGAAAAAGCCACACATTTTTTCACTTCCTTCCAGGGAGCAGGCCCTTGTGGTGGCCTCCAGCGTAAATTACCAACAGGCGGCGCAGCAAAGGGAATGGCTTTATAAATACGTATGTTATCTTCTTTCAAACCCTCTACTTTACCATATTTGGTTTGTACAATAACAGATTGTGCAACGATTTTTACCTGGGCGAATGTCAGCGCGATACTCAGCAACAGAATCATTTTGTATTTGAATATTTTCATACATCGTCTGGTTTTACAAATCAATGGTTAGCATTGGCGTTGACAGATTTCTTCCATCCTGGAGGTAACATCAACCATCAACTTCACTATTTGTTTATCTGGCCGAAGTTATGTTATCGGGTCTTTGCCCAAAACTTAGTCTCATGGTTATGCTATCTTATTATATAGATTTTCCTAATTGTAAACCGGCGCTAGTTGTTGTTCGGCTTCGGCCAGGCTGACTGTTTTTCCCAGCGCACCAAATTCATGCAGGTCACCAAATACTTCAATACGGATGGATTGATCAAGGCCACCAACACGTAAGGGCCCGAAACCATTGTCACGGATTAATTCTTCGACTACAGGATTAATACTTGTATCATCAGTAGCATAGAATAAAACCTGAGCAGGTTCCTGAAAGGCAGCACCGGCAAGGGAAGCTACTCCCAGTGTCCCCAATGCCTTGACCAGTTTGGCATTTTTGGGAAGAAGGGAAGAAAGAATTTCACCTGCGGACTGATTTTCTCCAATGATCTTTTTAAAGCCACCTTTTTCGTCCGGCGCAATCGGATTCGACGGGTCAACAATAATTTTTCCCTGCAGTGCTGATGCATAAGTATTGAACAGTTCCTTAATCGCATCAAACCATACAGCAAGTACGATAATATCTGCTTCTTTAATGGCATCGGGAATTTCAGATGGCTTTGCTAATTGTCCCAATTGCTGTGCAAGTAACTTTGTCTTTTCTACTTTTCTGTCGGCGATAATAATTGAACGATTGCCTTTTACCAGGTTCGTGGCGACTGCTGCTCCGATATTTCCAAGACCGATAACGGCAATTTTTGATTTCTGTGTCATGATTATTTCTTTTAAATGAGATGATTGATTTAGAGCACAAATCTCCGTCATGGAAGCAGTCCGCTCCAATGACCCTGATTAAGAAATAGTCTTGATCTGGTTTAAGATTTTGGTGGCGTAGGTGCCTTGGCTCTCCTGTTCCGCAAACGGCTTAAAAACTCGGGCGTGATTCCTAAGAAGGCTGCTATCTGCACCTGTGAAAGCCGGTTAGTCAGCTGTGGGTATACTTCCAGGAAAGACTGATAACGGTCCTCGGCAGTGGAGCTGATATTTTGCAGAAGTCGTTCCTGCAAACGGATAAAGCTGTTTTCTAAAAGCACGCGAAAGATGCGGTCAAACTTGGGTGCCTGGGTATAAAGTGATATCAGGTCATCCCGGCTGATCTGCAGTACGACGGTATCTTCCAGCGCATCAATATTTAATATAGAAGGTTTTAGGCCGTGAAAACTTCCCAGGTCACTGATCCAATAATTTTCAGGAGCAAATTGAAGTACATGCGTGTTGCCTTTTTCATCTATTTTGTACAACCGCAAACAACCCCGGATAACAAAACAGAATTGCCCGCTTATATCTCCTTCCTGTAACACATATTGTCGTTTCCGGAAAAGACGGGGATGAAATTTTGCTTTGACCAGATCTTTCTCTTCTTTGTTCAAGGGAATTAGACGGTCGAAGTAAATCAGTAAAGGTTCGAGTGAAGCTTCTGTATTGTCGGGTTTCATGCTGAATGGTCAATTGCAAAAATCAGTAAAAAATTACATTACTCATGAAGCTGCCGGAAAACTAACTTCGCCATCAACTAAATAAAGGGCCGCTATGATAAAAGCAATGGCATGTATTTTATTCTTATTTCTGTTAGTGCACGCTGCATATGCGCAGGCGGATGGCTCCGCGCCAAAACAGCCCTCTCTTTTTCTGGATAAAACCAGGGGCTATGGTCAATGTGAAATCTTACTTATTAATAAAGACTCGGGAATACTACAGGCAGCGGTCTATAATACCACCGGGTTAAATGAGTGCCCGCCTGAGCAGTTCGATCCCATCGACTTGAAGCGACTGTCGAAGGAGACCGGTTCTTACATGGTATGGAAGAACCCCAGGCGCTTTTGGGTAACGGACAATCTAACCATTTTCCTGATGGGTGAATCCCGGAACTTTGACGGACTTGAATTCAATTATGTCGCCAATATGCAAATGCCAGCCGGCTTCGAACCTTCAACCGGTCAGTCTGCCTTTGCATACCAGCCATTTAAAATCCGGCGCATATACAAGTGTGAGTATCTCAAGGGTTCCCAGGTCTACCTGCTGCGGTCACCCGACGGGCGCACCTGGGTGATGCAGACATACACTAATCATACTGACATGAATCTAACCATGCTGGATCTCCCCCACCTGGCTGGCAAACTCACCTTACCAGCCGGCTGGCAGTTTAAAACGAAAGCGCTGGACCGGGACCTGATCTTTGACACAAAGGGGATTGCCAATTTGGTTCCGGATGACCTGGAAAATATGTATCAGGGTTGTATAGACAATGTCAGCAATTTTGACCCCTGGAATTAAATAGCACGGATATTATGAAACGATTGCTCCCGGCCTCGGGGGCATATCTTTCATCCGCATGGGCGGAGTGGAAAATTCCGTTCTGAAAACTTTTTTGTAGTAGTTAAATGCTTCTTCGGCACGCCCATAGCCTTCCGCTTCTGGCAATCCTTTTGCAGTATGTTAGCAGACTCCTATCTTTTATTCAAACAGCTATTAAACTCACTTGATCATGAAAACGAAAATGTTTCTTTTTAGGCTCTCCCTGGTTTTGGCCTGTTTTATTTTTGCCTTTAAGGGGAATGCACAAATGCAAAGGCAAAGTCCGCATGATACGGTTACCGCTAAAATAAATGGGGCCAATCTTCGGGTCACATTTGGAAGTCCGGCCGTAAAAGGACGCACGATATGGGGCGACCTGGTTCCTTATGACAAAGCCTGGCGGGGTGGAGCGGATGAAGCTACTCTTTTCACCACAGACAAGGATATCACCGTTAACGGGAAAAAATTAGCGGCGGGCAAATACAGTCTGTTTGTGATCCCGGGTAAAGATAAATGGACATATATTTTTAATTCACAAACCGGGCAATGGGGTATTAAACAGGGGGGTCTGGCAAATTTCGATGAGGCAAAAAATGTTCTGACCACGACAGCCAATGTTCAGACTGTGCCTATGCAAGAGAATTTGAAATATGTATTCAACGGTAAAATATTCGGCCTGAACTGGGCTCAGCGCCAGGCGATGGTGACTATAGAATAGTCCGGTTTCAAAGATAGTTTTCCTTTATAAAATGAATATGATGCAATTCGTGTCCGGCGATATGCCATAACAGGGCCCTTGCAGTAGCTTTTTTATTGTCTGCCCTGCCCATCCTGTCCAGCGAATCTGAAGGCAGCCCGTTAAATAAAGCAATGGTCGATTTACGGACCGCTTCGTATTCTGAAAAAATATTTTCCAGGTCCCTGTCGTCCGCTTCTGAATAATAAGCATAGGCTTCCTGTTTAAAACCCGGTAAGTCTGTTTTGTCATTCCGCGCAAAACGTAAAGCCCGGTAGGCATAAATACGCTCATCGTCAATCAGGTGAACCAGGATTTCTTTGATGCTCCACTTGTCAGCCTTGTAACGATGGGTTAATTTTTCAGGTGGTAACCCATAAATAAACTCCTTCACCTCCAAAATACTTTTACCCAGGTAATCGAGGATATCTGTTTCCGGGGGCAGTAGTTTCATATACATTTCCGCATAGTCCGGATAGTCTCCTTTCTTTGGTTTGGAAATAAATTTCATGTCCGATTTAGATTATTCCAGTCTGCATAGGGAAACCATCATTGCATTTAAGACCCACTACATTTTCTTGGGAAAGAGGAAGGCCACCGTCATTCCTATTATTGCTGCTTCATCACATTGAACATCCAGCGGATGCCAAAACGGTCTTTGCAGGTACCCCAGTATCCCCAGAATTCATCATGGGGTGCGACGCTATCCGTTCCGCCCGCGGATAGTTCTTGATATAGTCTGTCGGCTTCCTCTTTGGTGTCGGGGTTCAGACTGATGGTAAAATTATTTCCTTCAACCAGTTTATGCCCCATGCTTTCCAGCATATCGGTTGCCATAATCTGCGTTCCGCCCAGTATGGGCAGGGCCACATGCATTACTTTGTTTTTCTCGGCCTCTGGCGTTGCAGGGGCTCCTTCCCTCGGCGGCATGTCTTTCATCCGCATGAGCGGTGCGGAGAATTCTGTTCTGAATACTTTTTTGTAATGATTGAATGCTTCTTCTGCATTGCCCATAAAGTTTAGATAGATGGATACGTATGCCATGGTGATCGTTTTTTTATGATGATTAGTTTATCAAATCAACACGATTGCGTGAAATTGCGGACGTCTAATTTATGACATTAAATCCCGTCAGTGAAATTTTGATTAATTTCATCAACCTCAAAACGATTGCATGTCAGGGTCAGATGAAAATTGTTTTAAATAGATGAGGTATCAGGTTTATGTTGTAGAGTTGTCAAAACGGGTCTTCACTGAAAGTGCAAAATTCCGGACAGCCAATCCACAATTTAACGGAGTGCTGGAATGCCTCTATGTGGGCATGACCAGTAAGACGCCGGCAGAGCGATTCAGGCAACATAAAACCGGATATGTAAATAAGAAAGGCCATAAATTATCTGCTAATATTGTTCAAAAATACGGAGCCTATTTACGTCCGAGT
Source organism: uncultured Bacteroidota bacterium (assembly GCA_963741345.1). Lineage (GTDB taxonomy): Bacteria > Bacteroidota > Bacteroidia > Chitinophagales > Chitinophagaceae > Puia. Next base: position 224,286 of record CAVUHS010000006.1, on the reverse strand, counting down.
CTGTACGACCATATTAATCTGAAACCGATGACCCGACAGGAAGCATTGATCATGGAGAAAAAACTCGCCCTGGATTTAAGAAGACAGGGTTATGCAGTATGGTTCAACTGACCTTAGAAAATATGTCCATCAAAAAAAGATAAAGTATGCAAGACTTTCTTTTACTTATTCGCAGCGAAGGGGATTGTGCCGAAAAAATGGCACCGGAACTTCACAGGACCCATCTTCAGAAAGTAATCCGCTTTATCGATAACCTTAAAACCCAGGGGAGATTAATCAGCGCCCAACCGCTTACCATGACCGGCTCCATTTTGCAGGGTAACGGAAATACATTTAAGGATGGCCCTTTCATCGAGTCTAAGGAAGTTATTGCCGGGTATTTTCTTTTCCGTGCAAAGGATTTTGATGAAGCAAAGGAAATTGCAAAAGCTCATCCGCTATTGGAAGATACCGACTACTCCCGGATCGAACTTCGCCAGATAAAGTACGAGGAAGGAATTAACTGATCATTCTAACCAATATATACCGAAGGGGGGCGAACTGCCCCCCTTTTTTATAAAAAAATATACCAGACCCATGTCCTCCTGGTAAAAATCCAATTGTCAATAGCCCGAACGAATAGATTTAATAGCTTTTTAAACTTAAAATCATGAAAAAAAATAAGTCAGACATCATCGTCGTCGCTACTGCCATGGCTCAGCCCGGCAAAGAAAAACAATTGGAGAAAGCATTGAACGATGTTGCAAACCCTACCAGGCAGCAACCGGGATGCGTTGAATTCAGTTTATTCCGCGACAAAAATAATCCGAATGTGATTGTTGGCCTGGAACGCTGGGCATCGGAAGCGGATCACGACAAACACCTGCAGGGCGATCATGTAAAAGTACTTTTGGCCGCAATGGGCGATCTGCTGGCAGCGGCACCGTTCATCGCAACTTATGTTGTCATAAACGAAATCTGATTCACTCATATCGAAAATCAAAAGAAATGAACCTCATTCAAACCATTCAATTCAAGGGAGTCTCTCCAGAAACACTTTATAATGCTTACCTCAACTCTGTTGAACACGGTAAAATGACCAGTTCCGGCGAAGGTGAAGACAAAACAACCTGGTTTCGCCCCGGTACAGGAAATGTTGCTATGGCAAAAGCCGGTGATGAACTCCGATGCTGGGGTTTCAAAGACGAAAAAGGAAACCAGGTTTACAATCTAAAAGCGACCATTTTGGAGTTGGTACCAAATCATGTGATCGTGCAAACATGGAAAAATCTTCCATTCATGTTAGCAACAAACAAGGAATTGATTACTGAAATTCCTTCAACCCTTGTTTTGAATTTTAAGAAAACAGCCTTCGGTTCAGAAATTCATATGGCGCACATTAATGTTCCCGATTACGAAGTGTTTATTGAACCGACGGGAGAAAGAGCGCCGCTTGGCAACATCATTAACACGCACTGGGGCCTGCAATACTGGGAGCCCATGCAGCAATATTTTGGTTGCAACTAATTGCGCTCATGTTCAACAATTTAAAAATATATCCGGAGTGCGGATATTTAGCCGGACATATATCCTTCGAAACTGCTTTTTTTAATCCATTGTCCCGGTGAAACCGTCACACTTCAATCAAATGGCGAACGCGGCACTTTGTTTTTAATAGGGGGAACCGTTCTCAAATAGGCATAAATGGCTTTTGCCTCATTATCCGTGAGATATATATATGGGTTCATAGGAAATCGGAGCGCCCGGTCATTTTCCATGGTTCCGTATTTAACGGCTTTTACAAATCTGTCCTCGGTCCATCCGCCAATACCGGTTTCATTATCCGGAGTGAGATTTTGTGTAATAATTACTTTGCCAGCCCGGTCAAGCGGTTTATTCCCGCCGCCGAGATATCCCTTGCTTAGTTCCGGCTCCTCCCAGTTATCCGTTTTATAATCGGCCGAATGACAGGTAAAACATTCCAGGTTAAATACAAGATATTTACCAAACTGCACGGCATTATTGGTATCCGGCATCTCAATTTTCTGTGTGGGCATTTTAAATGGTTTAAATGCCACCATGCAAAGAAACTTGGTAAGAAAACTGGGTTCGCAGGGATGGTCCGGCGTGGCAGAGGCAGCCACCAGCGGGTCGTCTGACCGGAGGAATGCAATTACCGAGCTGATATCTTCATCCGACATATGCGGAAGCTTGGCCATATAGGGTGGCGCATATTTTCCGTCGCGCTTAATTCCTGTACGCAGAAGATAAATTATTTCACCGTCCGTCCAGGTGCCGATGCCGTAGGTTTTATCCTGGGTGATATTTTGGGAATATATTATTCCGAATTCTTTGGGCGCGTCTGTCATCTGCCGGCCGGTCAGTTTCCCGGTCTCATTACTTCGGTGGCAATCTGCGCAAAGCAAGAGTGCAATTTTTTTTCCTCTCTCCACCCTTTCAGGAGTAACTGCTACCGTCTCATTAACCTTCTTTACTTCATAGGTTGGAATTCCTCTTATTTCAATAAATGAAAATCCAGCAAGTCCAACCAGCAATATGATTCCGACAATAATCAGAAGATATTTTAAAAATTTTCTCATGGTTGTTATGGTTAGGGGTTAAAAAATATTTCAATATCCCGTATGAATATATGAAAAAATTGCAATGTATATTCTTATCCGCTGCCATCCAGCGGCATTTGCTTTAGGAATGTTGATATTTGTCAACCAGGATTTCTTGCGGACAATGAGAGGGAGATTATTCTGAACAGCCGGCTTACACTGTGGAGAAATAAGAGTAAAGGCATCGCTGCAGAATTGCTGGAAATTTTGCTAGCCGCACTTGAAGCATGGATGAAGAAACCTGGTACTAAAAAGGAGTCTATGAACCTATACCGCTTTTGATAAAAGTTATTTGAGGCGGAATGCCATCGGGTTATTGCGCAAGAACCTTTTCTTTCGCAAGGGGTTTCATGCAAAAAAACCAGTCTTTGCAATATAAACCGCCATTTTCTTTTCCGCTCATCCGGTCCTCAGCAACACCGCAACTTCCTGCAGTAGGAACAATAACATCTTCGCCGGGTTGCCAGTCTGCAGGAGTGGCGATGGCAAACTTGTCGGCGGTCTGAAGACCAACGATCACTCTTTTCAGTTCTTCGAAATTTCTTCCCAGAGATAAGGGGTAATAGATGACTGCCCGGATAACACTGGAAGGATCGATAAAAAATACGGCACGGACGGCTTTTGTGGTGCTTTCTCCCGGCTGTATCATTCCATATTTCCTGGCTATCGACATCGAAATGTCTTCAATTAACGGAAATTTTACTTCCACATTCTTCCAGCCACGGAACTCGATCTTATCCTTGATGGTCCTTAACCAGGCAATATGACTATATAAACCATCCACCGATAGACCCACCAAATCAGTATTTAATTTTTTGAAATCATTTTCCATTTTGGCGAAGGTCATAAACTCGCTGGTACATACGGGGGTAAAATCGGCCGGATGGCTGAAAAGAATTACCCACCTGCCCTTATAATCCTGCGGGAATTTGATATTGCCCTGGGTAGTGATGGCTTCAAAGGAAGGAGCTATATCACCGATTCGCGGCATCGGCCTGGGGCCGGTTATCGCAATTTCGCTATCTATAATTTCAGACATAAAAATGAATTTAAGATGTTTATAAATTCCTGACGAAGAACCCACCGGTCATCTTCATAAAACCGGTGCACAGATGATTATTAATGCTAAAATCATTTGCTTAACTGATAATATAACCCGGGCTACGGCTGTTTTTTCTTGCCGGTAGAAAACCCGAAAGCGGCATATAGTGGACAAAAACTAATCATGCTTGTTAACAGGAATACAATGGCCAGCACCAGCAATACAAGGCCGAATGTGCCTGTTACCGTATTCGTGAAGTACAATGCACCCATAAGGATTGCCAGCAAAATGCGCACAGTACGATCAGCTGCTCCCATATTTTTTTTCATGTGACTGATGTTTATTGATTTTAATGAATGATCATGTTCTGACCAATATCCTCTCCTGCAAATTTATATAGAGAAAAAAGTACCCTGTGTAACGTTCGTTACACAGGGACATGATTTTAATCATGTGGATCCGGATTAAAGGCTGCTCTTACATGTGCAATAACCCTGATGCTAAAACAATACAGCCGAACCGGTTTACAGGAAGGATTTTAAATGGTAACTTACAAGCCCAAATAAGAATAATATGAAAAAAATATTATTTGCCATCGGCGAAGGACCGACCAGCGAAAAAGTTGCCGCCGATGGTTTCGACATCGCTAAACAATTAAATGCAGAAATTGCTTTGGTAAGTGTTATTGACACTTGCCACTTTAACAACTGATGGGGGCATAACTCCCCGCGACATGGCAAATATGATTCGCAGCGAATTAAAAAAAAATCAAAACCTGCTAATTGAAGACATATTTAAGGAATATAAGGTCTGGACGTTTATCGAAGAAGGGAAACCGTTTGAAGTGATTTTAAAAGTCGCGGAAGAATGGCAGGCGGACTGGATTGTGATTGGCACTCATGGACGAAAGGGGTTTTCCCATTTACTGATGGGAAGTGTTGCAGAAAAAGTTATAAGACATTCTACCAGGCCATTATTTGTCATACCTACCCGATAAATATGTAAGTACTTTCTCATCAGGAGCATCACGCTGCAGAAACACTTAAAAGGTCAATTGTAAAAACGGTAAGCTACAAGATCTACACGACCCTCGGCTACTTTTTTCACGAACGGATTTGGGATAAGATAAAATGGGGGAAGATCATTTATAAGAAAGAATGATTAGACTTCCCCTGGCAATCGCCTGTATTCTCAGGAATGTAACAAAAGTAACTGAAATGTAAAGGATGCCTTTATATCTTACCGCTGATTCAGATTTTTAAATAATATAAAGTATGATTATTTACAGCAAGTATTTAATTCCGGTTATGAGCATTTTCAGTTTGTTTGTATCCTGTAGCAGTGAAGCACAGAAAACCGATCTGACGGTATCGGAATTTGAAAAAGCCATTGACCAGCACAATATTCAGTTACTGGATGTCCGTACTGCAGCAGAATACCAGTCGGGTCATCTCAAAAATGCGCTGCTGGCAAACTGGAATGATGAAACCGAATTCCGGGAAAGAATAAAAGCCCTGAACAAAAATAAGCCCGTATATACCTACTGCCTGAGTGGTGCCAGAAGCCACGCGGCAACAGTCTGGTTAAGACAGCATGGATTTACTGCATATAATTTATCCGGCGGGATCATGGACTGGAAAAATGCCGGGTTACCGGTAGATCAGGCGAAAACCGTTCCACAGATAAGCCTGGATGAGTACATGGCACAGATCCCGAAAGACAAAACCGTGCTGGTCGATATCAGTGCTGTCTGGTGCCCTCCCTGTAAAACCATGGCACCCATTGTGGATTCACTTGCCACTGTTTATGCCAACCGCTTTGTACTGGTAAAAATAAACGGAGGCGACCAGACAGATATCTGCGGCAAATTAAATGTAAGCGGGTTTCCGACTTTTATTGTTTATAAAAACGGCAAAGAAGTTTTGAGAAAAGAGGGACTGGTGGATGCAAATGAATTGAGCAGCTGGTTTTAATAAATGAACTGAAATGATCGCAAAAAAAAGCGATACCAAAGAAAATAAGCTGGCCATATGGTTTAGCAGCATCCTGAGATGGTCTTTAGGATTGCTGTTCATGGTTATGGGCTATATCGATTCCAGCGAAGAATACGCCTGGGTCGTCATGGTTTTCGGACTCATTATTTTCGCCACCGGTTTTATCAGACCCAAACGCTGCATTGACGACAATTGTAAAATCTAATCCGGATTACAGCATTAACACATAATGTATGAGCATCTTTCAACATTTATACGGAATCGGGCAAATAACAGATTTGAAAAATTTAATTGAACAGGGAGCATTCCTGGTGGACGTAAGAACACCTTCAGAATATTCCTGTGGTCATGTGACAGGTTCTGTTAATATTCCGTTGGATAAAATTCCTGAAAGGCTCGCCCAATTCGAGAATAAAAAAAATATCATCGTATTTTGTCTTACCGGTGGAAGAAGTACACAGGCAAAATTACTCCTGGAAAAAAATGGATTTACCGGTGTGGTAAACGGCGGCACCTGGGAACACGTGAACCAGTTTGTTAAATAGACGTACAACTCATCCGCGCCAACATCTGCAGGCTTTTTCATCTATCGAATAACAAAGTCTTCAATCCGTTTGTACGTTACAAATGTTACCGTGTAAGGATTTGCCGGCTGTTAGTTTTGCATCAAATTAAAATTGATGCGCAGGAGACGTTCATTCATGTTGGCGATTACCACGGCCGGTTTTCTATTTTCTCATGTATGCAGGGTTTCGGCACAGGATAGTACCAGCCACCTTACCATGAGTGAAGCTGTCCAGGCTGCCCTGAACAACAATAAGTCTATACAGCTGGCAAAAATGGATGAGGGCATCGCAGCTTCCCGCTATAAACAGACAGAAGCTATTTTTTTACCACAGGTCGGCTTCTCTTACTCAGCACTAAGTACGAACAACCCCTTATATGCTTTTGGATTTAAGTTGCAGGAAAAATCCATTACCGCCAATGATTTCAATCCCGAACTCTTAAATAATCCCTCTGCTACTCCTGACTTTGCCACGAAGCTGGATGTGCAGCAGCCGCTCCTGAATATGGACCTGCTCTACAAAAGGAAGGCTGCGGAAAAGCAAACAGAATTATACCAGTACAAAACGCAGCGTACCCGCGAATATTTATCCTTTGAAGTGAAAAAAGCCTACCTGCAATTGTTGCTGGCTTATGATGCAGTGAAGGTTCTGGAAGAATCTCTGATCACTACCCAATCCGTTTATGTATTTACGGAAAATCATTTTAAACAGGGTCTAATTCAGAAATCTGACTGGCTGAATGCCCAGGTTCAAAAAACAACGATTGAGAATAACCTGGCGAAAGCAAAAACCAATATTCGGAATATTTCCGACTACCTGAGTCTTTTAATGGACCGGAAGAACGGGATGATTTACACAGCGGACACCCTTGTCACCACACAGCCGGGAACGTCCGGTCTGCCCGCACAAATCGCAACGAACCGGTCCGATTTTCTGGCTATGCAAAAAGCGATTGAATCTTCTGATCTCATGATCAAAGCAAATAAAATGAGTTACCTGCCAAAACTTAACGCTTTTGGTAGTTACCAGTTTAACGACAGCCACATGCTCGGTTTCGGAGCGGGTGCCTACTTCGCAGGGGTGCAACTGTCCTGGGATATTTTTAAGGGGAACTCAACAAAAAACAATATCGCCACGCAAACGCTGGAGCGCAATAAATTGTCAACCGAACTTGCGCAGCAAAAAGACCAGAGCCAGCTGGAACTGGATAAGGCCTACCGGGATCTCACAGATGCCCGGTTCAGTATCAGGCAACAGGAACTGGCAGTCGGGCAGGCATCAGAGTCATTACTCATTTTGCAAAACCGTTATCAGCAGGGCCTGGTTAACACAACCGATGTGCTGATGGCATCAACACAACTTTCACAACAGAAATTCGCTTTGGCCCAGGCTGTATTCAATACACATGTCACCGAGGCGTATTTACAATTACTAACCGCTTCAACAAACAAATAAACGATTTAGAATATGCGCATGACCATAAACAGACAAAAAGTTATCCGGTTATTTGCCGGTTTGGGATTACTGGCATTGGGTTCCTGTTCTTCCGGTAAAACTGAAAAGCCTTTCGCAAATGTTGATTCTGCTGTTGTAGTAACTGTTGCCGAACCTTCCGGCTCCGCGCAGCATGATCTGAACATCACTGGCCAGATCGAAGCGTCCCAAACAGCGAATATCAGCACCCGGGTCATGGGAATCATCACCATGTTAAAAGTAAAAGTCGGGGATCATGTTAATAAAGATCAGCTGCTGGTATCCATCAGTAACCAGGATATTATCGCCAAAAGAGCCCAGGCCGATGCGATGATTGCAGAAGCACAGGCTGCATTGAATAACGCACAAAAAGATTTTGACCGGTTTACTATTTTATACAGTCAGCAGAGCGCAACAGCGAAAGAACTGGATAATGTTACACTACAATATCGTTCAGCACAGGCCAGGCTGGAGGCGGCAAAACAAATGCGGAACGAAGTAAATGCCAGTCTCGGTTATACCATCCTGACTGCTCCCTTCGCTGGTGTCGTTACTCAAAAATTAGCAGACGCCGGCAGTATGGCCAGTCCCGGTATGCCCATTCTAACTATTGAACAAAGCGGATCCTACCAGGTAACTGCTTCTGTTCCTGAAAATATCATCAGCCAGATTCATCCCGGAACGAATGCCCTGGTAAGTATCAAAGCGCTTGATAAAACCATCCATGGACTGGTCACCCAGGTCAGTTCATCTTCCGAATATACCGGCGGTCAGTATATTATTAAGGTCAGTATACCGGATAATGAAAAGAAAGGATTATATGCCGGTATGTACGCTGACATTTCCATCCCGTCCAAAAATACTGCTCCCGCCGTAGCTGGTGGAGAAGCCGTGTTGGTTCCTGTCTCCAGTATCATAAACAGGGACCAGTTAACCGGACTGTATACAGTTGGGTCGGATCATACGGCATTGCTTCGCTGGGTACGCCTGGGTAGAACCTACGGTGACCGGGTAGAGGTACTTGCAGGTCTGGCAAAGAACGAACCCTTCATCATCCAGGCAGACGGGAATTTATACAATGGTGTTCCGGTAAGAATCAAGTAGACGAATCGACTGAATAAAACTGCCGGAAAGGACTAAACGAATTAATATAAAAGAATGAAAAATGGTTTTTCGGGAAATATAGCCAAAGGATTCCTCCAGTCAAAACTGACTATCCTGCTGATGATCGCCTTTTTACTGATTGGTGGTTATAGTACTTTTTTAATTCCACGGGAAGAAGAGCCACAGATAAAAGTTCCAATGGCAGATATCTTTATCGGCTATCCCGGCGCAGAGCCAAAAGATGTCGAAACCAAACTGGCTGCCCCGATGGAAAAAATCATTTCCAATATAAAGGGCGTAGAGTACGTGTATTCCACTTCCATGAAGGGACAGGTGATGATCATCGTACAGTTTCATGTAGGCGAAGATGTTGAACGTTCCCTCGTAAAACTGTACAGCGAGCTGATGAAGAACATGGATAAAATGCCGCAGGGCATCAGCCTTCCATTGATTAAAACCAGGGCGATCGACGATGTGCCCGTGCTGGGATTGACACTATGGAGCGAAAAATATGACGACTACCGGTTAAAACAAATCGGTCAGACACTGACCAACGAAATAAAAAAGATAACAGATGTTTCAGATATTAAAATATTGGGTGGCCGCAGCCGTGAAGTGAAAGTGATCCTGGATAAAAATAAAATGGCGGAAACCCATGTGGATTTTTTGTCTGTCAGCCGGCAGATACAAAGCGCCAACACGCAGATGCAAACTGGTAATATCCTGCGGCAGGATACGGTGTTTTCTGTTGAAACCGGAAATTTTCTGACCAGTTCAGATGATGTCGCAAACCTGGTGGTGGGCGTGGACAAGCAACAGCCCGTTTACCTCAGGCAAATTGCCCGCGTGGAAGAGGGACCTGAAACCTCCAGTCAATACGTGCTCTTTGGATATGGGAAAGCCGATACTTCAAAAGCAAATACTTTCAAATCGAACTATCCGGCCATTACGTTAAGTGTAGCCAAGAAGAAAGGCGCCGATGCCATGAAATTATCCCGACAGATTATTTCCAAAGTTGACCACCTGAAAAAAGAATTAATTCCCGGCGATGTGCAGGTAACCGTGAGCCGGAATTACGGCGAAACGGCATCAGATAAAGTATCTGAACTCCTGTTCCATTTATTTATATCCATCGTAGTGGTTACAGTATTTGTAATGCTTGCGATGGGGTGGCGCGGCGGACTTGTCGTGTTTCTGTCCGTGCCTGTCACGTTTGCATTGACCCTGTTCAGTTACTATTTCATGGATTATACGCTGAACCGTATTACTCTTTTTGCATTGGTATTCATTACGGGTATTGTGGTAGATGATTCCATCATCATTGCGGAAAACATGCACCGTCATTTCAAGATGAAAAAGCTGCCGCCACTTCAGGCGGCCATCTATGCCATCAATGAAGTAGGCAACCCTACCATACTGGCCACATTCACGGTTGTTGCGGCTGTTTTACCCATGGCCTTTGTATCCGGCATGATGGGTCCTTATATGAGTCCCATGCCCATCGGAGCTTCCATTGCCATGATGCTTTCCCTGGTGGTTGCCCTGACACTTACTCCATATCTCGGCTTTATTTTCCTCCGGGAAAAAGATAAGAAAACCGGCTCATCATACAGAAAGCAAACCCATGACCCTGGAGGAAAGCCGGATCTATAAAATATACCGCGCTTTCATTCAACCGATGCTCGAAACCAGGTGGAAACGGTGGACGTTTATCATCAGCATCGTCTTCATACTACTGGGATCCATGATGCTTTTCTATACAAAGTCCGTGGCCCTGAAGATGCTGCCCTTCGACAATAAAAATGAATTCCAGGTGGTGATTGATATGCCGGAAGGAACCACGCTCGAGAAAACACAGGCTGTTGCAAAAGATATTGCCGTCTATGTTTCGAAACAATCCCTGGTGGAGAATTACCAGGTGTATATCGGCACAGCAGCGCCCATTAGTTTTAATGGTTTGGTGCGTCACTACGATTTGCGAAGAGGCGAAAATGTAGCGGATATCCAGGTAAACCTGGTTGACAAAGGGAAAAGAAGCCTGCAAAGCCATGCCATCGCCAAACAGATGCGCGCGCCCATACAGGCCATCGCCGAAAAATATAATGCCAATGTGAAGATCGTGGAAGTACCGCCGGGACCTCCTGTCCTGTCTACCCTGGTTGCAGAAATCTATGGGCCGGATTATAATGAACAGATCCGCATCGCGAACCAGGTTAAAAATTTATTTAAAAAAACGCCCGATGTGGTGGATGTCGATTGGATGGTGGAAGCAGATCAGCCCGGGTATCATGTAGAAGTGAATAAGGAAAAGGCAATGCGTAATGGAATAACGACTGCACAGGTATCGGCAACCATCCAGGCAGCCTTATCCGGATTGCCGGCGGGGAATGTTTATGAACCTGTCTCCTACGACCAGACAGCCATTAAACTACAGTTAGCGGATGAAGATAAAACCAGTATAGATGATATCCTGGATTTAAAAATGACCGGTATGCAGGGAAACGCTGTATCCATACGTGACCTGGTAACGGTAACCCGGAAAATAAAAGAAAAAAGCATCTACAGAAAAAACCAGAAGGAAGTTGTTTATGTACTGGCCGATATGTCCGGAAAACTGGAAAGTCCTTCTTATGCCATTGCAAATATTTCGGATAACCTGAAAAATGTTTCGGTTCCTAAAGGGTTTTCTCTAAAAGAGGAATATACGCACCAGCCCGAAATGGAAGACAATTATTCCGTTAAATGGGATGGGGAATGGCAGATCACTTTCGAAGTATTCCGTGATTTGGGAATTGCATTCGCGGTGGTCATTTTACTGATCTATATATTGATTGTTGGCTGGTTCCAGAACTTTATCGTCCCCCTGGTAATGCTGGCCGCCATCCCGCTTTCCCTGATAGGCATTGTTCTCGGACACTGGCTGCTCGGTGCATATTTCACAGCAACATCCATGATTGGGTTCATCGCCCTCGCCGGGGTAATGGTCCGGAACTCGGTACTGCTCATCGACTTTATTAATATCCGTTTACGGGAGGGGATTCCTTTAAAGCAGGCCATCATTGAAGCGGGAGCCGTGCGGACTACACCGATTCTTTTAACAGCGGGTGCGGTTGCGCTGGGAGCGATCATCATTTTATTTGATCCGATTTTCCAGGGACTCGCTATTTCATTGATGGGAGGAACCATTACATCCACCTTCCTGACGTTGCTGGTTGTTCCATTATTGTATTTTAAAATGATGAGAAAAAAATATCCTGTCAAATAATTAACAGACTTATGATGAAACTATTTATAGTCACCTGCCTGAAAGAATCTCAGGACGACGTCGCGAAAATATTTAAACAGGCCAATATCCATGTATTCAGTGCGACTCAGATCATCGGGTCCAGGGACAATCAGGCGATGGACATGATGGACAGTTGGTTCGCCAGCGGCGATGAGAAAATGGATTCGATGATGCTGTTCAGTTTTACTACCGCGGAGAATGCGGATGTTGGCATGGAGCTGATCAAAAAATTTAATGAGTCAACGGGAACCGAATTTCCAATACGTTCTTTTATTATTCCGGTAGAAAAATCCGGGGTGTAAACCATAAAAATCAAATGACATGAGAGAAAGAATTGTTCGTGCTGTTGCCGGTTCGATGGTCCTTGCCAGCGCATTGCTTGCCTGGTTTGTTAATATACACTGGATCTGGCTGGGTGTTTTTGTCGGCGCTAATTTATTGCAGTCTTCCTTTACGAAATTCTGCCCGATGGAAAACATATTGAACGCGATCGGTGTCAAAGACAGGCCTGGTCAATTTGCTGGCAACAAAGGCCTACGTAAAAAGGGCGGATGTTGTCCGGTAGAATAACGGGTTTAAAACGCTAATTTTGATCGGAGTAATTCATTCTGTTACTCTAACCCGGCGTTTTGCACTCCATGATAAATAAATCAATCTTTGACTCCATTTTCGAGCCTGCCCTGGTAAAAGAAATGCACCAGTTCGGCGAAATCAGGAATTTTAAGGAAGGCGATGTGATTATGGACTATGGTAAATACATCCGCATGATGCCGCTGATTATCAGTGGGACGGTTAAGGTATTGCGCATGGATGAAAACGGTAAGGAAATTCTGCTGTACTATTTATCCAGCAATGAAAGTTGCTCTATGGCTTACAGCTGTTGTGTGGAGGCAAAAAAAAGTGAAGTGAAAGCCATCGCAGAAGATGACGTCGAACTGCTCGCCATACCACATAACAAGCTGGACGAATGGCTTTGCAGGTATCCCAGCTGGAAGAATTACATCATGCGAAGTTTTAACGAACGCTTTTTGGAACTGCTGAAATCCATTGAGACCATTGCATTCCATAAACTGGACGACCGGCTGATCGCCTACCTCAAGGAGAAACAACGTCTTTCCGGATCCACTATCATAAAAGTGTCTCATTACCAGATTGCGGATGAACTCGCAACATCCAGGGTTGTTATTTCACGACTGCTTAAGCAATTGGAGAATGATAAAAAGATAATACTCTACAGAAATGAGATAAAACTCATGAGTGAGTTCATCAATAATTAAGTGAACATAAGCGGCGCTGGTTTTCCATTACCGGCACGGTACTTTACCCGGAATCGGCAGTCGTCCACAATTCACCCTTATATTCCCCCATATAAAAATGTTAAAAGGGATTTCCGGTACCGGAATCTGAAATTAATTTCCAAGTTTCGTACTCAGGCTGTTCAATTTTCGATCACTTCAACCCCGGTTTATGATCCAAAACTACCTGAAGATCGCCTGGCGCAACCTGCTCAAGCATAAAAGTTTTTCATTCATCAACATCCTCGGACTGGCGATCGGCATAAGTGCCTGCCTGGTCATTTTCCTTTACGTGTATGATGAACTCACATTCGATTTATATAATGTAAAAGCAGATCGCATAGCCAGGGTCACTACCCGTATGCATACGCCCGCGTCGGACCTGGTTCTTGCCACCAGTCCCCTCATGCTGGGAAAAACTTTAGAAAAGGATTATCCCGAAGTAGCATCAGTCGCCAGATTGCAGAACGCGACAGCATCCGTAAAACACAACAACGAAGTATTTGCCGAGACATCTTTTTATAAAACGGATCAAAGTATTTTTTCGGTTTTCAGTTTTCAATTCCTGGAAGGATCCGCGGAAACGGCCCTGCAAAATCCGGGGTCTGTTGTCATTACAGAAGCCATGGCAAAAAAATATTTCGGAGCCAAACCTGCCCTGGGTAGTCTGTTGCGCTGCAATGGAGAAGACCTGAAGGTGACGCGGTGTGATAAAAGACCGGCCGGCGAATTCGGATATGAAGATCGATGCATTGTTATATGCCGACTTTTCAAAAGCCAATATATGGATCGATGATTTTGACTGTTTTACTTTTGTTTTATTTAAAGGCAAACCCAACCTCCGCTCAATTCCAGCATAAACTCGTCGACCTGAGCCGGAAATATATCCAGCCTGAACTCGATGCAGGGGGAGGACCCGGCGGAGCGGGCAGATACAAACTTGAGTTTGAACTGGAACCACTCAGCGCGGTACATTTCAGCGAAGGTAAATTGGCAGATATGCCCAAGGGGAACCGGCAGTTTAATTATGTATTTTCCTTACTCGCGGTTTTCATTTTGATCATTGCCCTGCTTAACTATATCAACCTGTCCACTGTCAAATCAACGGAAAGAGCCAGGGAAGTAGGAATCCGGAAGGTGAGCGGTGCCTCCCGTTTTCAGTTAATGCGACAGTTTATATTCGAATCATTTTTTCTATTGACCATCGCCTGTTTCCTCGCCATCGGACTTGTGTTTATTGGTCTTCCGTTCATTAATGAGTTCATGCAGACGAATCTGTCCATGAAATGGGCCGATGTTCTGCTATTCATCGGGATCATATTTTTGGTCACTTTATTACTGGCCGGTTTATATCCGGCCTTTGTATTGTCTGCTTTCAAACCGGTAACCGTCCTGAAAGGAAACTGGCGGCACAGCATCCGGGGAGTCTTTCTTCGAAAAGCTATTACAGTTACACAGTTTGCCATTGCGGTTGCGCTGATCATGGGAACGACCGTGATATATAACCAGATGAAATTTGTTCAGCAGAAGGATCTTGGATTTAATAAGGATCAATTGCTTGATATATATCTTCCCAGAGACTCGGCCAGTATGGGTTCCGTAAAATCCTTCCAGAATGATTTGCGGAACCGGCCGGAAATAAAGGGCGTTACCGTTGGCGGCGGGCTGACTTCCGCCACCATGAGTTCCACCGTCACGAACTTTGAAGGGAACCGAAGGGAATTCATGTGTATATATTATCCGATTGACCCGCAGTTTTTGCCGGTCTTTCAAATTCCTTTAGTTGAGGGAAGAAATATTTCGGACAATTTCGCAACGGATAAAGAAGAGGCATTCCTGGTGAATGAAGCCTTTCTAAGATTCATGGGATGGAATTCCGGAGTTGGAAAATCATTGGAAGGTTGGGGACACAAGGGTAAGATCGTGGGTGTGATGAAGAACTTTTATTTTAAATCCCTGCATGATGTGATCGAACCGGTCGTAATGATTTATAACACAACGCCCATTAATACAACGACCGTAAAAATTAAACCGGCGGATTTACCCCTCGTGAAATCGCTTTTTAAGAAGAACCTGCCGGAGACTCCCATCAATTATTCCTTCCTGGATGAAATCGTAGAAAAGCAATACACGAAAGACAGGATCACGATGTCCCTGTTCAATTCATTCACCATGCTGGCCATCCTGGTTTCCTGCCTCGGATTATATGGCCTGGTCACCCTGATTGCGATTCAGCGCATGAAAGAAATCGGAATCCGAAAAGTATTGGGTGCCACTGTTCAGCAGCTGCTTTCCCTGATGACAAAGGATTTTCTAAAACTTCTACTCTGGTCCGTATTTATAGCGCTGCCTGTTGCAGGATATATGATGAATAAGTGGCTGTCATCATATGCCTATCATGTACCATTGAGCTGGTGGATGTTTTTGATACCGGTATTCGTGATCCTTACACTGGCGCTTGTTGTGATCAGCAAGGAAATTATTAAGACGGCACTGACAAATCCGGTAAGAAGTCTGAGGTCTGAATAGGTTCTCAGATTTTCCATTCACCGAGGTACACGCTATCCGATTGCCGGCTGCGATCATAGGCATTGAAGGCAGCATACACATGAAAGTTTTTTCCGCGGTTCTGCTCTACTGTAAGGGTATCAGCTCCGGCATCGAAGAACTGGCCGGTCGTACTAAACTTTGCATATTCAGATTCTACGTCATAGGCCAGCATCATGATCTGATCATGAGCTGCTATTGAATCATTTTTTAGAACGGGATTCCAGGTAAATCTGAAATGACCATCTTCTGTCAGACTCACAGCTAAATTTTCAGGCAGGGGAAGGGTTCCCGAGCTAACTTTTACCAGCGCTGGATCGATGCGCAGACCTTCACCATCTTCAACAAACGCGTTTTTCAAAAGCCATGATTTGGCAGCAATGAATCCATAGGAACGCTGGCTATATCCTTTGAAACCGATGCGCACAAAATTTAAAAGGGGCTTGAGCCAGGCCTGTGCCGCTGCAAATTTTTTCCGGTTAGCCAGTTCCCGTTCACTGACTGTCTTTGTGCGGCTACTATAGGGACCTTTTACATAGGGAATGCCATTCCGGGAAGACCCGATTGCGGTTCCGACTTTTCCCCAGATCGGTCCATTGATTCCGTTAATTAGTCTGCCCATTAATTATAGAATTCGCTATATTAAGGTAAGAAATAAATATAAAACAGGTAAAAAAGATGGTAAAAACATAAATATTTCTCGTATTTTATTCGTCTTTTATCTGTGTTTGATCCGTCTTTTATCCCTGTTTTATTAAAACACCGCAATTCTCATTGAAAAGGGTTTTCATCTGCCGAAGGTCCATAAATGGACGGGATCGGAACACCCAGGGTCCTCAGGTATGCTGAGAGCTGCCCCCGGTGATGCAGGAGGTGATTAAACACCAACAACCTAATGAACATGGGAATGGGGAGGGTAAAAACGGTAGCGCCGTTTTTCGTCAGGTTCCAGGATCGGTCTTCCCAATAAGTATTTCCTCTTTTCAGAAGTTCTTTTGCCCTCGCAACATTTATTTTAAAATTTTCGAGAATTTCTTCTTTGTTTTTTGGCAGGGGGTGATCGATCAGGGTTTCTAAGGTCGTATTGCCATCTTCCGCAAAATCCATGTATCGTCCGGGGATGGCCGCCACATGATTGGCCAACATGGCCAGGGACATTGCCTTCGTGTGAGGCTGCCAGTTCAGTTTATCTGCAGGAACCAGCTCAAGCAATTTTGAAGTTGAAATCAATTCGTGTTCTAATTCAGCGATCAGTTGTTGTGTATTCATTTTACTATGTTTTTGTTTGATAGCAAATGAAAATCAACTGTCGCAATCAAAACGGTATCAAAAGATACACGGGTAGAAAAAAACTAGAGGACTTTAATAAAACCGCGATGAAGTTCCACGCGTTTATCCATTTCAAATTGTTTGAGAATTCTGGACACAACCACCCGGGTTGTACCTAATTCGTTGGCAAGGGCCTGGTGTGAGATATCGACTTCCCCTATTCCTTCTGCCATTTGATTACCAGTCCCGCAGGAATCGTCAATGCTTCTGTATTAACTGCCGCAACAGCCTGCGAAGGACTTTCATTATTGAAAAAGCAGGCCGATAAAGACATCGGCACTGCTCAGTCATCTCGTCCCGGAGTCCGGATTCGGTAAACTGGCTCAGCTGCCGGAATATTTCGTATGATGGTGTAATGGTCATCGCATACCTCCTTCACTTTTATTTAACGCTATTTTAAAGCCTTCGGGTGATTTAGGCATTTAATCAGGAACTGCGGTCATTTCCTTGGAACCCGCATGCGGATATTTTTGCTTCGTTAAAAAAAATGGTCTCTAATTTTTCTAAATGCATTTTATGTTCAACGAAAAAAAAATCCGCCAATGGTCAATCATGATGATCATACCCGCCGCCCTGTTGTCCTGCAAAAAGGATTACCACACGCCGCCGCCAGAAACTAACACCATCAAAGTAGAAAATGTTTTGAATTCTGAACCGCTTGTTGAATCGGGTCTTTTTCAGGGTACCGGCACACCGGCGTTGATTTTGCCCGGACAATCGGTAACCATCCAGTTCTCTGCTGCAAAGGGACAGGCAATTAGTTTTGCAACCATGTATGGCTGGTCAAATGATCTTTTCTTCGCTCCGGCCAATCCGGGTATTGCCGTTTACGATAAAGACGGTAATCCCATTGAAGGAGATGTTTCCGGACAGATCAGATTATGGGATAACGGAACGCGGATCAACCAGGCACCCGGTGCTTCTGTCTCTCACCCTGGGAACGGCAGACTGCCAGAATATTACGGAAGTGAAAGGAACAGATGCCCAGGGAAACCACTACCTCCCCGCCGCCCAGCTGGTAAATGCTTCACTGAAATATAATGGGAATTCAACTTTTACACTTACCCTGAAGAATATTTCGGGTGGAACAGCGAACCAGACACCGCTAAGTCCGGGCGTTTGGGCCATATCCTATATTGTCGGCGGAACTTTGCTGAATGCCGCACCGCTTTATACAGAGAACCAGCCGACAGCCAATGGTCTGACTAAAATAGCCGAGCAGGGCGACAATACCGATCTGGGAAATTATATCAAAAGTATCACCGGCATCTTCACACCTCTTTCTCCCATCCTGGTAGTGATTTATAACGGGAATGAGAATCCTTTTTTCAAGGTTGGCGAAAACGACCGGATGGAAGGACTCAAGGATCTGGCTCAGAAGGGTAATGCAAATCATTTGGCGGATACATTGAGAGGCAGGCCGGGTATCAAATATGTGTATGTGCTTCCTGCTCCCAATACCAATGTTTTACTTCCGGCGACTGACAAACAGCCGGGCGGTATGGTAAGTCAGCAATTGACTGTTTCGAAGGGCGACCGCCTGGCCATTGCCACGATGTATGGATTTTCCAACGATTGGTTTTTTGCGTCAACGGGTAATGGAGTGGATGCAACAACGAAGGGGGATATCTCAGACGGGATCGCTTTGTATGACGACGGGACGGCCCTGAACCAGTTTCCGGGTGCGGGTATTACCCAGTTTAACCTGGCCGGTACACCGCTGGCAGAAAGTAAGCCCATTGTTCCTGTTCCGAATCCAAATCCTTTTACAACGCTGCCGGCTATTAAAAATATCATTCGTGTTACGCTTCAATAATTAAAAAGACAGCGGGAAACTTTTCCTTACATGTCCGCTAATATACACTTGAAGAATTTTCGGTGGAATAATTTCGTGACAGCGGTAAAAGTGGAAAGCAGCGACTATGAAAATGCATTATCGGGATAATCAGTCCCAGGGGATGTTTGAAATCAGTGTGTACGATGCCCGGTTGCAGGGTATGGGGGTGTTAAACGGTGGGAATGCAACCATCAGTACCATCGTTTATAATCCCGGCGCCGAACAAACCGTTACGATCGATCATATTCCCTATACAATGCCCGAAAGCTGCATACTTCCGCTGGTTGCCAACCAGTATTTTAAATTCGAACATCCGGAAAATCTGATCGCATGGCAATTCAACCGGGAATTTTATTGCATTGCAGATCACGATGCCGAAGTAGGTTGTGTGGGTTTTTTGTTTTACGGCATTCAGCATCCCTTATTTGTTCACCTTTCGCCGGATGAACGGAAAAGTATGACCGTCATTGAAAATCTATGTCAGGAGGATATGGAAATAAAAGATAAGATGCAGGGAGAAATGTTGAGGACCGCGTTGAAGCGCCTGATCATCCGGATTACGCGTATAGCCAAAAAACAAACAGAATTCTATCGGCAGTTTTCAGATGAGAAATTGGATTTGGTTCGCATGTTTAACCTGATGGTGGAAACATATTTCAGGCAGGAGCATGAAGTGCAGTTCTATGCCCGGGCATTGAAAAAATCTCCCAAGACGCTGACAAATTTATTCGGCATGCTGAATCATCCTTCTCCCTCGCGGCTGATTCAGCGAAGAATCATACTGGAGGCAAAAAGATATTTGCACTATACAGATAAATCGGCCAAAGAAATTGCCTATGCACTCGGTTTTTCGAGTCCGGCTCATTTCAGCCGTTTTTTTAAACTGCATTCAGGCAGTAATATTTCAATGTTTCGGGAGATGGACTTTTAGGGAAGTCAAGAGTTATGGGTTATGGGTTATGAGGTTATGAGTTAACAGGCCGGGTTCGGACATCCGTGCCGGCCATTCTATCCAATTATAATTAAAAAGAAAAATGAAGAAGTCATCAGTTGTGTTATTGTTTTGTTTAGCAGTCAGCTTAAGTGGACTGGCACAGAAGTCTCCGGTGTTTGCGCCGGACGGGAAAGCCATTAAAGGATATGATGCGGTTGCTTTTTTTACGGACGCAAAACCCGTGAAGGGCGTTGACAGCCTGAGTTACAAATGGCAGGGGGTAGAATGGTTATTTGTTTCGCGCAAGCACCTGGAAAGTTTTAAAAGCAACCCTGGAAAATATGCACCTCAATATGGCGGGTATTGTGCATATGGAACCTCACAGGGACATAAAGCGCCTACAGAAGCCGGTACCTGGACAATTGTCGGCGACAAGTTGTATTTTAATTACAATGCAGATGTGAAAAAAATGTGGTTGGCGGACCAGCAGCCACTGATAAAGAAGGCAGATCAGAACTGGCCCGAAGTGATGAATCAGTGATTATTGATTGGTGATTCGGTTAACAGAAAAGCTATCCTTTGGATAGCTTTTTCTTTTTGTATGGAAGATAATATCCGGGGACCCGTTTACGAGGGCGCGGGCTGCCATTTTCTAAATTGGGTAGAAATACGATTTGGCCGGAAGAAGGTGGTTTACAAAAGATTAATAAAAAACTTCAAAGCGGATAACTGCCAATTATACACTTATATTTTTGTAGACTTTAGAATTTACCTATATTTTCAAGGAACTTCAGAAACCCCAAAAGAAAAGCGAAACAGCGTCCTGTCATTTTCTGAAGCACCCCGGAATGTCCGCTACCCCCAATTCATTTTTTCAATTTTTTTAACCCCGACATATGCAAGAAACCCCTTTTATTAAAGCCGGCCTGTTGGCCATATTCCTCGCACTCGTCGCTGCAATCAGCTGGGAAATCCATTTGCGGAATGATGATCTGAAAATCACCTACGATGACAATGAAGCTCTCTGGGCCAATAAAAGAGGCATGGTGTATCAGCCCGCCGACCAGTGCACGGTTTTTATCGGGTCGTCGAGGATTAAATATGATCTGGATATACCAACCTGGCAGGAACTCACGGGAAATCAGGCTATACAGCTTGCCAACGTGGGCAGCAGCCCGAGGGCAGTGCTGACCGACCTGGCCAATGATCCGAATTTCAAAGGAAGACTGATTGTAGATGTTACGGAAGGTTTATTTTTTAATCCGGGCAGTGCTACTTACGACAAGAGAACGCTCAAAAAAATTGCTTATTTCCACGACATCACACCGACCCAGCGTTTCAGTTTCCAGGTAGACCGTGTATTGGAATCCAAATTCCTTTTTCTCGACCAGGACGATTATTCCATCAATGCCATGCTGGATAATGCGCGCCTCCTGCCACCCCGGCCCGGTGTTTTCCCCGGAATATATTTTCCCATGCAGTTTGAACAGGTAAGTTTTGAAAGGCAGTCTTATATGACGCCCCGGTTTGTTGCAGATACCAACCTGCAAAACCAGGTGACTGCCATCTGGATGATGTTTGCAAGAATGAATACGAGACCGCCTGCTTCCGGACCCACCCTGGATTCAATATTAATTTCAGTAAAGAGCAACACGGACAAAATAAGAGCCCGCGGGGGCCAGGTCCTGTTTGTGCGCACACCATCCAGCGGCCCCGCAAAGGAGGGAGAAGCTCATGGCTTTCCGAGGGAAAAATATTGGGACCGCCTGTTAACGTTTACCGGCTGTCCCGGAATTTATTATGGAGACTATCCCGCCATTTCGAATTTCATTTGCCCGGAATGGTCACATCTGAAACCATCGGATGCCGTGATCTACACAAAGAACCTGATAAAAATTCTTGAAGAAGAAAAAGGTTGGTCTTTCAATAAAAAAACAGCCGCTCTTTAGTTAACCTTAATTACCGGTAAATGCAGAGAGCCAACATTGTCAAAGCAGGTATACTAGCAATACTTCTTTCCATTTCAGCAGTGCTGTCATGGGAATTATATTTAAGACAGGCTTATTACTTGCTTCCCGACGGATTGAAATTTTCTTATGATGATAATTCGGCACTTTGGGCCGACAAGAGATCGATGGTGTACGAACCGGCAGATCAGGCGACGGTTTTTATTGGTTCATCCCGGATGAGATTTGATATTGATATACCGCTGTGGCAGCGTTTGACGGGAGAACATGTGATTCAGCTGGCGCAGGATGGTGGTGACCCCAGACCGGTTTTAACAGACCTGGCCAACGATAAAAATTTCAAAGGGAAATTGCTGATCGATGTAACCGAAGGAATATTTTTTTATTTCGATGAACCGAAAACAACCCGGCAGATTAAATATTATCATGACATCACACCAACCCAGCGGTTCAGTTTCCGGGTAAACCGTTTCCTGGAATCCCATTTTGATTTCCTGGACGAGGATAATTTTTCCCTGAACATCATGCTCGGTCGTATCAAATTCCCGAGAAGGCCCGGCGTCATTCCCGCTGTGGTGTGGCCCACCGTAGGCACCATCATCAATTTCGACAGGCAGGAATATTTTACGCCCGCGTTCCTGACGGATAGCACTATGTCAAACATGACGAAGGCCAACTGGCTGTTCTTTTTTAAAGAGTATCCCGACACACCGGTAACCGGAAAGAAGCTGGATAGTCTGATCCTCCGGGTAAAAGCAAACGTGGACAAAATTAAAGAGCGTGGCGGGCAGGTGATCTTTGTGCGCACACCTTCCGGAGGCTATTACAAGGAACGCGAAGACAAAGATTATCCGCGGAAATTATATTGGGACCGCCTGCTGGAACTGACCGGCTGCCAGGGGATTTATTTTGCAGACTATCCTGCGATCGCCCACTTTATCTGTCCGGAGTGGTCCCATCTCAGGCTGGATGATGCGAGAATTTATACGGAGAACCTCGTAGAAATTCTCCGGAAAGAAAAAGGATGGACATTCAACAGGAAGCCCGGGCGACAATAACGTGGTAAAAAAGCAGGGTTCGAAAATTCTTAAAGATGACAAGACTTATAAATAATTAATAAAATATGCCGCAATCCAACATGGTCCGGGCTGGAATACTTGCAGCATCTTTAACTGTGGTTTTTATAATCTCATGGGAGATTTATTTACGCCAGACCTATAAGGATTTGAAAATTTCTTATGATGATAATAGCGCATTATGGGCCGACAAAAGAGCCATGGTGTATGAGCCGAGCGATCATACAACTGTATTCATCGGTCCTTCGCGTATCAAATTTGCCCTTGATATTCCTACCTGGGAAGCAGAAACAGGAGATCATGCCGTACAACTTGCCATTGGTAGGTCAACCCGATTGGGATTCTTTTGATGACCTTGCCAATGATAAAAATTTCAAAGGCAAACTGATTGTAGATGTTGCGGAAGGGCTTTTTTTTCTCAGAGACCGGGGTGATGGATCGAAGGTCAGGGCAAATATTGCCTATTACCATCATATCACACCTACACAAAGAGTCAGTTTCCAAATCAATCATGTCCTGGAATCCTGGATTTATTTTTCTCGATCAGGATAATTTTTCCATAAACGCCCTGTTGAGTAAATGGAATCTTCCCAGAAGAAAGGGAGTTTGGCCGAATCCGGTATTTCCGGTTGAATTTGCTCCGGTTAGCTTTGACCGACAGTCCTTTATGACTCCGAATTTTGTTGCGGATACCAACCTGCAAAACCAGGTGAAAACGATTTGGGTTGGAGATGGCCCCGGGTCGCCGTCACGACTTATTGCAGACTCCCTCCAGGTCATTTTAAAATACGCAAAAGCAGACGCAGACAAAATCAAGAGCCGGGGCGGAGAGGTAATATTTCTTCGTGTCCCGTCCAGCGGTCCCTTTGAAGAGTCTGACAAAAAAGTATTCCCAAGGGAAGTCTACTGGGACCGTTTATTAGCCTTTACCGGCTGCCCCGGTATTCATTTTAAAGATTACCCTGCCATTGCACATTTTGATTGTCCGGAATGGTCGCATCTGACACCGGAACAGGCGCAATCTTTACCAGGAATCTGGTCAAAATCCTTCAGAAGAACAAGGATGGAAGTTCACCAAAAATCAATTTAACATAATGTTTTTTAACCCTTAATATATCAACAATGCTCTTCAACTCTTATACCTTCCTGGTTTTTTTCATCATCGTGCTGATCCTGCACAATCTTCCGTTTTCCTGGAAGACGAAAAAAATCAACCTCCTGATTGCGAGCTATGTTTTTTACGCCGCCTGGAATCCGCCGTTTATTCTGCTGTTATGGCTCTCTACGCTGGTGGACTTTTTTGTGGGCAGGGCGCTGTATACGCAGGAAAATAAGCACAAGAAAAAATTGTTGCTGGTCATCAGCCTGATCGGCAACCTGGGCATGTTATGCTTTTTCAAATATGGTGGCTTCCTGCTGGAAAATTTTACACACCTGGTGAATGCGCTGGGCGTTAATTATCATCCCGCCAAACCCAATATCATTCTGCCGGCCGGTATTTCGTTTTACACCTTCACGACATTGTGTTATACCATCGATATGTATCAGAAAGGAAAGTAAGCCGGTAAAAACCTTACTGGATTTTTCTTTGTTCGTAACCTTCTTTCCGCACCTCGTGGCAGGTCCGATTGTGAGACCTCCGCAACTGGTTCCCCAATTTGAAACTCCGCGTAAAGCGAATCAGGAACAACTGGTGCAGGGATTGTTTTTGCTTTCGCTTGGATTATTTATGAAAGTATTTCTGGCCGACGGTATGTTGTCGGGTCCGGCGAATACTGTGTTTGGTTCATCGGATCCCTTGAAAACGGTGGATGCCTGGATGGGCGTGCTGCGCTTTCTCGGGCCAGATCTTTTTTGATTTTGCGGGGTATTCATCCTGCGCGATTGGCGCGGCACTTTGCCTGGGGTTTGTTCTGCCTCAAAACTTTTTATTCCCTTATGCGGCGGTGGGCTTTACGGATTTCTGGCGTCGCTGGCATATTACGCTTTCCTCCTGGCTGAGAGATTATTTATATATTCCGCTTGGGCGGAAACAGGAAAGGAAATGTGAGGACCTATTTCAACCTGATGATCACCATGCTGCTGGGCGGATCTATGGCATGGAGCCAACTGGACCTTTGTCGTTTGGGGTGCACTGCACGGATTTTATTTATGGGTTGAAAAAGCTTATCGTGACATGAAGAGAAAGTCCGCTGGTAAGCTTGCATTGGCAACCGTGGAGTATACAAAGAGCTCCTTTGCACCTTCACTAAAGCCGCATGTTGAAGGTGACTTTCCTCCGGAAACCAATCATCCAAAAAATCTTTATAATTTTTTCCTGGCGCTATGTACTTTTTTCCTGGTGAATGTAACCTGGGTATTTTTCAGATCAGGCGATTTTACTTCAGCCTGGAGGATGCTACATTCCATGTTTGTACGGAATTCAACAGGAACCGCGGTATTATCCTACCTGGAGATCATCAAAGTGTCTGTATCATTATCGTCCTGCTCGTGATTGCACACTGGCTGATGCGGAATACCATGGTACTGAAAGTAGCAGCTAAAATGCCCTGGTGGCTATTGGGGATCGTATGGTCCGTCATGATTATTATTAATCATGCTGAGCCAGAATGCCAGCAGTTCATTTATTTACTTCCAGTTCTAGACGGGAACGTATATTTATCGGTTACCGGATGTAATGAGCGGATATCGCGTGCGTATTTATTTTGTCCAATCCCAAAGCACATATCCCAATAGTGACCAAAAAGAAAAAGAAGACCCGGGTTTTTAATCCATCCGGATCTTCTTTTTTGTTTTCTTAGGTG
This sequence comes from uncultured Bacteroidota bacterium, assembly GCA_963741345.1. Lineage (GTDB taxonomy): Bacteria > Bacteroidota > Bacteroidia > Chitinophagales > Chitinophagaceae > Puia. The sequence continues at coordinate 198,432 of CAVUHS010000006.1, read as the reverse complement.
GTTCAACCTGCTTCCGAGGAGCTGGAAGACAGGTCTACATGAATGTTATTTAAGGATCAGGGAGGAAAGGTTAATGATTAACGGATCAAAAATTAGAAAATTAAAAACGGTAGCCCACATATATCTGCAGCAGATTATTTTTGAAATTCAAATCGCTCGTACTCGGAATATATGACGGTGGATTCTGTTCCGTTGCCGGTTGTTGTTGGTATTTTATACAGATTGGTCAGACTGAAATTATAACGCGCACCCACCAGGATTCCCTTGAAGGGCCGCACTTCCAGACCACCGCTAAAACCGAAAATCAAACCGATTATAATAATCCAGTATCTGATCTGCCTGCGCATTGCCGGTTGATGTACTTGTTGCTGTCTACTTTTGCATTGAACAGGTAGCCGATTTGAGTTCCGATCTGGATCTGGACAAAATGGGTGATATTAATGGCCATCAACTGTGCCAGCATGAGATAGTTCAGGAAAACGTTGCCCGTTGTCTGACCGGTTGCATAATTATATGCCTGGTGCGAATAAACGAGTTCTGTTCGCGAACCGAGGATTGATTTGGAGTGCGGATCCAGGAACAGGCCAACCTGGTATCCCGTTTCACTGCTGTTGCTGATATCAGAAGCGCTGGTGATATTTGTAAAATTGAGACCGACTTTAATGCCAAGGCCCAGGGAATGGTGTGGTTTTTTTTCCGGTTCAGTTGTTTTTAGCTGAGTCCGTGTACTGTCCTGCTGGCAGAAGGCAACAGCAGGAAGCAAGATCAGTAAAAAACAATATATAGGTTTCATATACAATTTTTTAAAAGTTACAGTTCCCGGTAGCCGGACAATAGAACAAAAGTTATGGAAAGCGGTCGGGAATAGGGAACAGAACCGGGTCTAGGATTAATTCTTCTTAAATGCTTTATTAAGTGCTTCCGTCCGGTTTTGGACATGCAGTTTCTCATAGATCCGGTGGATATGCTGGCGTACCGTGCTGGTGGATATGCCCAGTTGTTCGGCAATTTCCTTGTAAAGAAGTCCCTGCGAAAGCAGATGCAGGGTTTCATTTTCACGGATAGACAAGCAGGGAAATATCTGCCGGAGCTTCATCGCTGTGATTGCTCCTGGAAATTTTTTACCAGTTTACGGGCAATATTGGCACTCATCGGGCGAACCGCCTTCGTAAAGTTCCCGGAGGGCCTCCACCATATGAATCAGGCCGGTATTTTTCAACAGGTAACCCGAAGCGCCGGCTTTTAAGGCTTCAAATACTTTTTCATCGTTTTCATATACGGTAAACATCATGAACTGGGTACGGGTATTTGTTCTTTTTCGCGAGCCGTACGCAATCAATTCCACTCATGCCGGGGAGATTGATATCCATAATTACAATATCCGGCTTCAGCCTGGGAATATCTACAGCACGCTTCCTCGCCGGTTTTATAGGTATCCAGCACTTTAAAATCCGGACTCAATGCCAGGAAGTTTTTTAGTCCTTCCCTCACTTCATCGAGATCTTCTACTATGGCCAGTGTAATAGGCATTGAATGCTTGAAAGTAGTTTTGAATGGGCAGCATGATTCAATAGTATAAAAGTTATACCGGTAAGGGAGCGGTCAAAATAATCCGCGTGCCATTTTTCTGGATGATCTCCAGGCTTCCCTGATATATCTTTCATTCTTTTTTGCATATTATTCAATCCATTACTGAATGGTCGTATATTCATGATATCAAATCCAACACCATCATCCTGGATGGTAATCGTCAGGTTTTTGTCTATTTGAATGGTAATGTATCACATTTTCTGCCTGTGCATGTTTTACAATATTATGCAGGGCTTCTTTCATGGTCAGATAAATATTACGGCGGAATTCACCGCTCACAAAAAGAGAAGGGAAATACAGCCGGGGCATTCACCTGGCAATCGGATACCGTTACTCAGCAGATATTCTGTTGCATAGGCCCTGGTATAGGACAAGAGATCGCTGAGGGAATCATTTTTTTCATTGAGCGCCCAGACGATTTCTCCCATTTTTCCAATCATTTCGCTGGCATAGTTGCTGATGCTGCCTATTTCTTCTTCTATCGGCTGCTGCAGTTGTTTTTTCATGCCGATGGTTTCACTGAGAAATTTGATCCTGCGAAAGTCCTGCACCCAGATCGTCATGCATATCCGTTGCAATCCGGGTTCTTTCTTTTTCTATGGCCTGCAGTTTTTCAAATTCCACCTGGTGCTTTCGGATTCTCATGTTGAGCCACCATTTAATCAGCAACCAGATCAAAAAGACCAGCAGGGTCCCAGACCAGCATTTTAAAAAGGGTTGTTTGCCAGAATGCCTTCCTGATTTCAATGGTCAGGGTTTTCATGTAGGGACTGATATTTCCTTTTGCATCGAGCGTACGAATCCGGAAATATATATTTTCCGGGCGCTATCCGGCTGTAACGGGTATAATGTGTCGTTCCACCCCGGATCCAGTTTTCATCATAGCCTTCCAGTTTGTATTCATACACAGATGCCTGCGCATGCTGAAAACCGATGCATGGAATAGTCAAATGAAAAAGTATTCTGATCATGCGCCAGCACCACATCTGAACATTCCTGCGGGTTGGCAAGAAAACCGGTTGAAGAATCATTCACATACATATTGATCAGCTGGGCCCTGGGCGGATAGACAATGTCCTGTAATTTTTCGGGATAAAATGAAAGTATGCCATTGGTGGTTCCGACTATACAGTTTCCGGATGACGTATACAGAAAAGCGTATTCTTTAAATTCATTGGAAGGAAGACCGTCTTCGATAGAAAAGAGACGGCCGGTTTTTTCCTTCATATTATACATGATAGAGACCCCTTTCACCGAATAGCCAGATTTTATTTCCTTCCACCAACAGATTGTTGATACTGTAGAACGGAATAAGATCATTAATGGGAGATTTTTCTACTGATAAATTGTTCTTGTGTAAAATAAACAGCCCTGCATTGGTCGCCATATAAATATCCGTTCCGGTTTCCTGGAATTGAAAAATATCCGGCTGGAAGGCCATCCTTTTTTTGATCATATAATTTCCCTGGTCGTTGATGGGTGCCAGGATATACAGGCTGTCCCCGGTATCCTTGTATATACCTGGTGTGCACTGTCTTCGAAAAGCATATCAAATGCCCTTACGGGAAGATGATCGAATGCAGAAAAAGGGTGGATGGTTTCCTTCCCGTTCTGCCGGGCTATCCGGTAGATGCCGGCGAAAGTGGAAAATAGTATGGAACTGTCGTGCAGGCGCAGGATCGACTTTCGACCAGTAACTGCCAAAGAGACTGTTTGACAAACGTGGATATTCAACCTGTCTGATCTGGTTGGTTTCTGTATTGTACTTAAATAATCCACGGTCGGTCGTACACCAGGCTGCTGACTTTCCCATCAAATAACATGGCATACACGGAGCCGATAAAGAGTTTTCCGTTTTTCAGTCTGGGTTCACGGTATGCAGTCAGTTTTAATGAGGAGTCGAGTTTCCAGAATCCCTGTACATCCTGCACCATACACCAGATATTTCCCTGCAGGTCGGATCCCAGCCAGGATATATTGTTTTCTTTTTTCCACCGGTCCATTTCGGTTTTGGAAAGATGTTTGAGAAGAAAATTATTTTCAACATGTGCATAACTGATCCCGTTCCCATAACTGCCGCACCAGATATTGCCGACCCGGTCGAAATACAGCGATACGATATTATTACTGCAGATACTGAATGGATCAAGTGGCTCATTGCTGAAATGGTCGATGAATTTTTTTGTGGCGGGATCAAAAGTAAAAATGCCCGCGTTCCCGGTCCCCGTCCATAGCAGTCCATTGGATGCCCTTGCAATAAAACGGATTTCATTTACGGGTTCATTGTTCAGTTGATCATACATCTTATAATGAAGGGAGTTGGTGTTAAGTTCTATCAGTCCCTTTGCAGTAGCAAGCCAGGCGGTGGAATCGTTCTGCACAAAAACATGAAAGATCAGCAGCGATGGAAGACCGGAGTTTTTGATCCCGTCAAAAAACTGTTCGCGTCGCAGGAGGGAATCATGTTTGAATACCAAATGCGTTGTACCGATGCTCAGGTAGGACCAGATTTGCATGGTACCGGATAATGGATCGCTATTCAGTTCTCCATCCACGGCATCGGTCGTTAATACAAACCTGAATTTTTTTGTCCGGGTATTAAAAATTTTAAGCGCTTTCGAATTGACATCAATAAACCACAAATCTTCCCCATTCGTGAATCCCAGCAGAACACAGTAGGTATTTTCATTGTGGCCATCGGCCATGGTGATTCCAAAATGGGTGAAACTATTATCCAACTGGTTGAACCGGTCAATACCGGCATTATTTCCAATCCATACAATATGATTGGAATCTTCGAGGATGCGGGTAATAAAATTTCCGCCGATACTGCTTTTATTATTATCTGCATGCTGGAAATTAATGGTGCGTAGCCCGTCAAACAGCGTGATCCCGTTTCTGGTACCCAACCACAAATAACCCCGGCTGTCCTGTAAAAAATGGTAAACAATATTTTGAACCAGTCCGTTCTGGACGTTCAGGTGTTTGAAATTATAATAAGGATTCAGGTTCTGGCCCGAAGAAAATTGAAAGATCCCCGAGAAAAAAAGCAGGAGAATATCTTTTCGTAAGCGGGCTTGCATACTGGCTGTTAACTAATTAAATGTAAGCAATTGAAAGAACAGGGAGGGATATTACTAATAAGGCCGGCCCAGGAGGGCCGGCCGGGAGGGCAAGGGATTATGCTTAAACTATATTATAAAGAGTTAGTTCAAATCTAACTTAACGGACGTTACTCTTCTATAGTACGAAAGTTATGTACGTATGGATTTTTGTTTTATCAATGGTAAAGTAGCTGCGGGGTGGCATAAATTCATAACTTCCCGGGCAAATAAAAAAAATCAATGAAAGTTCTGACGGCTGCTGTATTATTTCTCTTTACCCTTACGGGCTGCGATTCAAAACAAAATAACGATAACCCGGTCCAACCGGCCAACCCACTGATCGGGACCTGGGAACTTGTGTCCGGCACTACCATCCAGGGTAAGGACACTACGGTTACGGACTATACTAAAAACAAAAAATTTTTAAAGATCATCAACGCAACCCATTTCGCTTTTGTAGGACATGATTTGAACAAGGGAAAGGATTCGCTGGCTTTTTATAGTTCCGGTGCAGGCACTTACACTTTGAAAGACAGCAGCTATACGGAACACCTTCAATTCTGTAACGATCGCGCCTGGGAGGGAAATGATTTCAGTTTTACTATTTTAATTCAAAACGATTCCCTGACGCAGACCGGGATAGAAAAGATTGAAAAAATAAACGTGAACAGGTTAAATATCGAAAGATATGTGCGCGTGAAATAAAATTTAATTTTAACACCAAAACAATATGCACATGAAGCCTTTTATTTTCTTGTCCTGCATTATTCTCGCACTCCTGAGTTGTAATTCAGAATCCAAACCTGAAGTGGCGAAAACCGACAGCATGACTGCAAAAGAACCAATCATTTATCCATTCACGCCTAAATATCCACCCAACTACCAGCCCGGGGACGAAAAAAATGCGGTGATGGTGCTGAATGCGCTCAAGCATTACGTAGATGGAGATATAAAAGGAACGTTTGCCGATTTTGGAGACTCTGTTGAATTTTTTGCAGATAAATTTCATTTCAAGGGAAGCAGGGACAGCCTTGCCTCTTTGATTACGGCAGAGCGTGCCGGATATACCTCCATTTCCAAAGTATTCGACACCTGGATAAGCCTTTACTATCCGGAGAAAAAAGATACCTGGGTAACTTTATGGTATACCGAAACATGGACTGACAAAAAAGGGAAGACAGATTCTCTGTATTTCACCGATGACGTGCTGATCAAAAACGGGAAGATTGTGGAATATGATGAAAAACAGCGTGCCTTCCCCGTCCCTGCAGCAAAAAAATAATTGTTCAGATATTATTGTAAATCCTGCTCTAACCGGCGGGATTTTTTTTATTCTGAAATATGGGATTGGAAAATTTGCTAAGGTTGCAGAGCACGTTTCAATTTTCTTTTACGGTTTGTAAACATATAGATCAGCAAACCCAGAGCGGCGAACATGTTGACGGTGCCAAACCAATCCCCGGCACGGGCATAGATTGTCGGATGCGGGTCGATCGTAAGTTCTCCCAATAGAGAAGTATGGCTGCCGGATTCACTATTCGCTTCATATAAAACTTTTCCCCGCCAGTCGCTGATAGTGAGCCTGCCTTGCCTTGCATTTCTCACCAGGGAAAATCCTCCTTCCACACTCCGCATGATGGCCATCCTCGCATGCATCCATCCGTCGGTCACAAAATCCCATGCAGGAACATATAATATGGCCGGACTCTGTTTGCTGTATCCCAAAATAAATTGCTGAAAATCCATATCCTTACAAATGGCCACTCCTTCGTTCAGGGAATCCGTTTTGAAGATTGCCTTCTGGTTGCCGGGTTTACATCCTTCCAGCGCTTCTCCTTCAAACAGGTTTACCTTTTGGTAATCTGCCAGCAGTTTGCCCTGATCTGAAATGACCCAGGCGTTATTCGTGTAATAGCCGGTTTTTTGTTTGGTGAGCCCGATAATTAACTGAACATGGCGACTGGCAGCAAGTGAATTGAATTTTTGTAAAATCGAATCTGTTGTTGAGTCTCTAACGAATATGGCTTTCTCGGGAAGCAAAATAACCTGCGCGCCCTGGTCGGCCAATTTGGTTGCTTCCTGCAGGTACAGTTCAGTAAGCTGCATTTCCTTTTCCGGGTCGTGTTGATAGACTCCTTTATAAGCATTCTCATTAATCGAGGCCAATCCAATACGGATGGTCTTACCGGTTGCCGGTTTGTTTAAACGGATCCATCCATAAATAAGCGTGTCAGCCACTATGATCGTTAGAAGGCCAACTAAAATCCATGAGGCCGGGCTGGTCTTTCTGAAATACCAGGCAAGTACCAGGGATGATGGGATAAAACTGATCAGAAAACTAATTCCTAAAATTCCGGTTTTGGACGCAGCCTGTATGAGGAGCAGGTAATTGCTCTGGGTGTAGGCAATGCTGGCCGCTGTACCATCCCGGGACAAAATAAAAACCAGGTATTCGAAGGCGGTGAAAAATACAGGAAACGCAAAAACCGAGAGCCAATGGTCTGAAATCAAAACAATTTTCCGGCTGCCGATTACGATCAATGCAAAAATCAGGGGAAGAAGAATCGTGAAAGCAATAGCCAGCGCAGCAGGCATCACGCTGAGCATATAGGGCAGCCAGCTGATCCTGCCGATCAGATAAGGCAAGAATGCAATCAGGAATGCCTGGCCGGGTTTTACTTTTAGTGAAATAAATAAAATAGGTACCGGGGCAATCCACATCAGCCAGCCCATGTTACCTGTGAGACTGAATCCAAAATAAAAGCAGATGCCCGAAAACAGTATGGATACTATTTTGAAGTATATGTTGGAAGCCAGGGAGGGGAAATGAAGCATCGTTGGTTTATTTTTCTAAAAACTGGTTTCTAAACCGTCGGATGGATAAGTTCCGTTAAATTACTAATTATATTTCCTGCAGTCTTTAAAATAACGGGTAAACGGTAAAAAGGAGCGGTATGAATAAACAATCCGCCAGATCATTTGCTTTTTTGTTCCTGATTTTTGCGGGAATCCAACTCTTAAATGCCCAATCCAGGCAGGCACCCAGACCAAATATTGTATTGATTGTTGCAGATGATCTGGGTTACACAGATCTGGGCTGCTATGGCGGGGATATAAAAACCCCGAATATTGATCTCCTTGCCAGGCAGGGAGTACGGTTCACTCATTTTTATACCGCACCACTTTGTGCGCCTACAAGAAGCATGTTGCTATCGGGCAATGATAATCATGTGGCCGGCATGGGCTCCATGTTTTCCGTAAAGGGAACAACCAGAGAGGGTAAGCCGGGCTATGAACAACACCTGACGGGTAGAATTGTAACCATTGCGCAGATTTTAAAAGATGGCGGTTACCAGACATTTATGGCAGGTAAATGGCATTTGGGCGCAGAAGATGCCTATATCCCTTACGCAAAAGGATTTGAAAAGAGTTTTGCTTTGATGAACGGTGGCGCTAATCATTTTAATAATAGAGGGATTCAAAACGATCAGCCTTCGCAGTACAGGCAGGACAGTCAGGTGGTCAGATATCCTGAGGGAAATTTTTCGACCGACGTGTATTCTGAAAAGATGATTGGATTTATAAAGGCTGCGCAAAGAGATAAACCATTTTTTGCCTACCTCGCTTATACCGCTCCGCACTGGCCCCTGCAGGTTCCGGCGGATTATATTGACCGGTATAAAGGCAAATATGATATGGGGTATGATTCTCTTCGGGTCATCCGGTTCAACCGGCAAAAGGAGATGGGTATCATACCGAAGTCAATGGAACTGGGTCCGCGGAATCCGGACATCAGACCCTGGATAAGCCTTTCAGCGGAGGAAAAAAAGATTGAATCCAGGAAGATGGAGATCTATGCTGCGATGGTGGAAAACCTGGATGATCATATTGGTCAGCTGATACAATTTTTAAAGGATTCGAATTTGCTGGATAATACCGTCATTGTTTTTATGTCGGATAATGGTGCGGCGGGAGAAGATTTTTATAATCTCCCGAAGGGACCCGGACCTTATCTGCGCGCGCACTATGATAACCGGTATGAAAACATGGGAACTGCCGGATCATTTGTTTCGTACGGACCGCAATGGGCACAGGCCGGTGCGGCACCTTTCAAATTGTATAAATCATATGCTACTGAAGGGGGCGTTGTTGCACCGCTTATTATTACATCAAAATTTCTTTCTGTTAAACACGGCATGAATAATACATTCATCACAGTGATGGATCTTGCTCCGGGCTTTTTGGAACTGGCGCATTTAAATTACCCGGTAACTTATCAGAATCAAAAAATGGTCCCCATGCTGGGTGAATCATTCCTGCCCTGTTTGCAGGGCAAGCTTAATTCTGTTCATGGTAACAAATATGTGTTTGGAATGGAACACGATGGTGAATGCTTTATCATCAGGGAGCATTGGAAGATTACCAATATCAGCGAACCATTTGATGAACAGTCTTTCGAACTATATGATCTTTCTGTTGACATGGGAGAAACCCATGATCTTTCGAAAACCTATCCGGAGATATTTAAAGAGATGATGAATGAGTGGGTAATTTTCAAAAAGAAAACAGGCGTGATTCCAAAAGAAAAAGGTGAATAGTTAATGAACCGGGGCGTCGCTTTCTTTGGTCAGTCTGTAGATTTTGCCATCCGGTTTTGTGAATATCAGCAACTCACCTTTTGCATCCCTTGCGAAGCGAAGGTCAACCCGGTCCTGCCCGCATATCTCCCGAAGGGTTTGTCGTTTCCCATTCAGCGAGACAAACCATTCTTTAACGGGTGCAGTTTTTCCCGGATTCAAATCCTTAATGTCGACATAAAATAACCGTCCTGTTGGTATATCTCCAAAGAGATATTTCCCTCTTAGCCGCGGAATTGTTCTGCCCTCATATTCAAAACCGCCGGCAATCGCATTTCCTTCATCGTGGTCATAAACGGCAGCAGGGTAAGTTATATGAAAGATGCTGTCGTTTGCGGGAAGCGGAAATAAATTATTTATCTCTCCTTCAGGATGCATGAGAAATTTTCCTTCCCGGTTTGGCCAACCGTAATCCTGTCCCTTCAGGATAATATCAATGGCTTCAATATTTGCCTGGCCGATATTGGTTGCAATCATTGTTCCCTGTTGTGTCCAGGTTATGCGGTTAGGATTCCTGAATCCATCTGCATAGATCTCGCGCACCGTACCAGGATCAGGATTTCTTACGAATGGGTTCCCCGGAGGAATTCCATATTGGCCATTCATGCTATTCTTTCCAAGCGGATCGATTCTCAAAATGGTGCCCCAGATTCTATCCGGATGATGAGTAAGAAAGGCATAACCATTTTCCGTACTGCCTCCATCTCCCACGCCGATATAAAGCAATCCATAATCTTCGTCGCCCGGTTTTGTGCCGGGATTAAAAATGATTTCCTGCACACCATGAATGCCTGATACCATGTCAATGCGCATTAATTCGCGGCAGGTTCCACTGAATATAGAAGCTGCAGGATCAGAAGTCTTCCATTCACAAAGAACCCACTGCAGGGTCTGCGGAATAGAATCGGGGATCGCGAAGTCGGCTTTCTTTGTATGGGCAGCTTCGCAATGGGTCGTATAGAAAAGTCCATTGTCCGCATAGCGGGGATGAAAGGCAAAACTTCCGAGACCCGTTGCGAGTCCGGGCTGGTTGATAAACGCTGGTTTCCATTTCGTGATATCCAGCCAGGTTTCCGCCTGTTTACCTGACAGTTTATATATTCTTCCGCGCTGATCGAGTACAAACCAGGCTCCTGCGGAATTCACCCAGTCCATTTTGCTGATCCGTGTGAGCGGTTCTTTATTACTGCTGGCCGGGATCTGTGCCATGTATTGCAGGGGGATTTCGATATTGGATGCAGGAATTTTTTCGGGCACCGGATTTTTAATAGCATTGGGATCGGCCTTTTTTATTTTTCCTTTTTGTGTATCCAGATAAGCAATGAGCTGGTCGAGTTCATTTTCTTTTAATCCCGTAAAGGAAGGCATGAGGGAATGATAGTTCGCCAGTAAGGATTTCGCATGTTCATCACCGGAAGCAACCATGGATTTCGGGTCGCGGATGAATTTTCTCAGCCAGTCCAGCGAATCTGTTTCCGTGATGCCGGTAAGATTGGGACCAATACCAAACTGTTTGAAATTATGACAGCCGCTGCAGTTTTGATGAAAAAGCAATGCTCCTTTCGAAATGGAGACAGAGTCTTTTAAAATGTTGTCTGTTGAAATACCGCTATTGCAGGAAAATAGAAACAGCAAGGCAATGCATCCAATAAATATAAACGGGGAAAAGAATCTTTTCATTTGGCCTGATCGGGAGACTAAGATACAAAAATCTTTTTTTCCACTTAGCGGCTAACTGGCAAGGGCAAACGAAAACCCAAACTCGCTGCCTTCACCGATGCGGCTGTTCACCCAGATTTTTCCGCCCTGGGCTTCGATGAATTCTTTGGAGATGGCCAGTCCCAGGCCGGTCCTGGAACGTTCATGGGAACCGGGCACTTTGAAATAGCGGTCGAATACCCTGGGCAGGTATTTTTCATCGATACCCCGGCCATGATCGCGGACCGTAATTTGCAGGCGGCCATTACCCGCATTTGCTGATATTTCTACAGCGGAAGATTCGAAGGAATATTTTATCGCGTTTGTCAAAAAATTGATCAGCACCCAGGTGGTCTTTTCTTTGTCGGCTACAATCATGGGTGTTTCGGCAGGGATATTTGTTTTGATGGAAATATTTTTCTGTTGCGCCTGGACCTGCACGGCATCCATCGCTTCATCGACAATGGGAATGATTGGAGTGGGTTGCAGGTTGAACTGAATATTCCCGGTTTCCACCTGTGCCATATTGATCAGTTCACTCGTAATCTTCAGTAACCGGTCCGCGTCATCACCAATACTGTTGACCAGTTGCTTCTGATCGTCAGTCAGTGGTCCTGTTCTTTCATCCGATAATAAACGGGTGCTCATCTTGATCGAAGAGATAGGTGTTTTCAGTTCGTGGGAAACAGTGGCAATGAAATTGGTCTTGGCTTCATTCAGTTCATGAAAAATGGTAATATTCCGCAACACAATGACCTGGCCGATCACTTCCTTATTATTGGTTACATCCAGCACATCCTTATTAAAAAATCCCTCTTTATCGTCGAGATATATTTTGAGGTCTTTTTTATCGGCGTCCGTTTGAAGTAATTTCCGCATGAGATCATTTTTCAGGGCGACATCCGGTGCATACTTTCCCACGATATCACTTTCTTTTAATCCCATGAGTTTTTGGGCAACCACATTCAGAAAAAGAATATTTCGTTTTTCATCGAGACCAATAATCCCGTCCCGCATCTGGTTGATGATGGTTTCGATCCGGCTTTTTTCAAATTGCATCTTGGCAATATTGCTGTGCTCATAGTTGTCCAGTTTTTCCGCCATTGAATTGAAAGCCAGGGCCAGGTCACCCAGTTCATCTTTTTGTTTCAGGTAGATCCGTTTGCTGTAATTTTTATTGGCGATTTCCTTGATCCCATCAGATAAGGATTGAATTGGACTGGATATGATTCCCGGCAGGTTAAAAATAAACGTGAAAGATACCATGGTCAGAATGGTAAAAATGATGGCGAGCCAGCGCTTGGCATTGGCTGCGGTTTCCTGTGCGGCTGCATTTTTCCTGTAAATGGCAGATGCGTTCAGGTCCAGCACTTCATGAATGGGCTGGCGGATCTCCGCATAATTTGAAGGATCCTGCGGATCGGCTTTTAGTTCTTCGAAATTTTTACGGATCTCATCGGTCATTTCTTTTTCGCCGGGTTCGGTAATATTGGCTTCCTGCTTCCTGAGATTTTCTTCAAAATTGCTGAACGCATCTTTTTTGCCGGGCATGGTCTCGAGCGCTTTGAGCATATTATTTCCATAGCGGATGGACTCATAATTATCTTTTAGTATGAGGTCAGCGTTCCGGCTTAGCAGGTTTATATTGTATGTTCCGAGGATTCCAAACAGCAGGATCACCCCAAAGAGGAAAATCAGGCTGGTGGTTAATTTAGTTTTTAATTTTGCTGCCATATCAGGATAATATTACGATATCAATATTTGCCTCAGACAATTTATTCAGCATCTGATTGAATACCGCCGTACTTAATATGACTTTCATCAGGCTAAGATGCGGCTTTCCCATGCAGATGGTGGTTATTTTTCGTTCTTCCGCAGTTTCTATGATCCCCCTGGCTATATTATTATTGTTCACCCTGATTACTTCGGCACCGGATTCTGTAGCCAGTTTAAAATTATTAATGAGATGGCGCTGGGCAGCCAGCCCGATCTTGTCACCGCTTTCCTTTGCTGTCTGGACATACAGCACGTACCAGGGAGAATGATAATAGGATGCCAGTCTCGCTGTTTTCCGGATCACCATCCGGGCGATTTCGTGATTACTGCTGATACAGGCCATAAATTTTTCGTCTTTAAAAGCCTGGTTCCTCGGGAGTTCTGTTTCAATTTTGCGTTCCACCTGGCTGGCTACTTCCTTCAAAGCCAGTTCCCTTAATTGCAGGATTTTATCAGACTGGAAAAAATTATTTAACGCCCGATCGATTTTATCGGGCGCATAGATTTTACCTTCCTTTAAACGGATCACCAGTTCATCTGCCGTCAGATCAATATTCACCACTTCATCTGCCTGCTTCAACACATTGTCCGGAACTCTTTCGGCCACCTCGATACCCGTGATGGCTTTTACTTCTTCATTCAGACTTTCGATATGCTGGATATTCACCGCGCTGATCACATTGATGCCGGCATCCAGGATTTCCATGACATCCTGCCAGCGTTTTTCATTTTTACTTCCCTCAATATTGGTATGTGCCAGTTCATCAATGATCACGATTTCAGGATGCAGGTTGATGACTGCCTGCACATCCAGTTCTTCCAGTTCCTTGCCTTTGTAAAATAATTTCCTGCGTGGAATCAAGGGAAGGCCTTCCAACAGGTCATGTGTTTCCTTTCTGCCATGGGTTTCTATATAACCAATCTTCACATCTACCCCGTTTCTTAATAAGGTTTGAGCCTCCTGGAGCATGCGGAAGGTTTTGCCTACACCAGCACTCATACCAATATATATTTTGAACTTTCCGCGCCGGGACTTGCGGATAAGGTCAATAAAACGGGCCGTATTTTTTTCCTGTTCCGGCATGGTTATTTCAAATTGTCCAGGGCAAGATTCAATTTCAAAACATTTACTCTTTCAGTTCCGAAAAGTCCAAGCAACGGTTTTTGAATGGACTGATCCACCAGTGAATTAATTTTTTCTTTGCTGATCCCCCGGGCCTTCGCGATTCTGGCTACCTGGACCTACGCTCCCATGGGCGAAATATCCGGATCCAGCCCGCTGCCCGAGGCGGTTACCAGTTCAGAAGGAATTTGTTCCTTATTCACCGTTTTATTGTGAACCAGGAAACTATCTATTCTTGTCTGCACATCTTTTAAGTAATCCGGATTGGTAGGTCCCTTATTACTTCCGGCGCTTCCCGCTGCATTATATCCTGCTGCGGAGGGACGGCTCATGAAATATTTATCACTGGTAAAATTTCTGGCCTTCGAGTGCATAGCCAACAATTTTCCCGTTCACCTGAATGTTTTCTCCTTCTCCATGTGCCGGTGCAAATTGCGCGATCCCAAAGATCAACAAAGTATAGATGCCGGAAAAGAATATCAGGCAGGCGATGGTAAGTTTAATGGCCGGTAAAATATGTTGTTTCATAAATATATTGTTTTTAGAACCAGACGTGAAACTAAAAGATCTATTAATTTAATTCCGATAAAGGGCACGATGATTCCGCCCAGACCATAGATAAACAGGTTGCGACGTAACAACGCACTTGCACCGATGGGTTTATATGCCACACCCCTGCAGTGCCAGCGGAATTAATAATGGGATGATGATCGCATTAAAAATCACCGCTGAAAGTATTGCGCTTTCGGGGCTGTGCAACCGCATGATATTCAAGGCCTGTAATGCAGGGATGGACAGATGAAGAGTGCCGGAACGATGGCAAAATATTTTGCCACATCATTGGCAATCGAAAACGTGGTAAGTGTTCCCCTGGTCATGAGCAATTGTTTTCCGATTTCCACGATTTCAATCAGCTTGGTTGGATCATTGTCCAGGTCAACCATATTACCGGCTTCCTTTGCAGCCTGCGTTCCGCTGTTCATCGCAACGCCCACATCGGCCTGTGCCAGTGCAGGTGCATCATTGGTACCGTCGCCCATCATGGCTACCAGTTTTCCGGCCTGCTGTTCTTTTTTGATGTAGTTCATTTTATCCTCCGGCTTGGCTTCTGCGATGAAATCATCCACGCCTGATTTATCGGCAATATATTTTGCGGTCAGCGGATTGTCGCCGGTAACCATGACGGTCTTTACGCCCATTTTCCTGCAGCCTGTCGAAACGTTCATATATGCCGGGTTTAATGATATCCTGCAGTTCGATCACACCCATTACATTATTATTCTGGCTGACAACCAACGGTGTTCCCCCGTTGCTGGCAATCTCTTTTACTTTTAGTTCTGTTTCGGCGGGAACCAGGTTCCCTGCCTTGTTCACGATATGGCGTATTGCATCATAAGCTCCTTTGCGGATTTTTAATCCGTCGGGCAGATCAATACCACTGCTTCTTGTTTCTGCCGTGAACTCAATAAACTTCGCTCCGTTCGTTAAGAAAGAATCGGGCTTCATTCCGCCAAGTTCGATGATGGATTTCCCTTCTGGTGTGAGGTCTGCCATGGACGCCAGGGTACAGGCTTCAATAAAAACTTTTTCATCAATATTTGCTGCCGGCCAGAAATGGGTTGCCTTCCGGTTGCCAATCGTAATGGTTCCGGTCTTATCCAGCAACAATGTATCCAGGTCACCGGCAGTTTCAACGGCCTTCCCACTCTTGGTAATTACATTGGCTCTCAATGCGCGATCCATGCCCGCAATTCCGATGGCGCTCAGCAAACCGCCGATGGTGGTGGGGATCAGGCATACAAACAAAGAAATAAATGCGGCAATCGTAATCGGCGTACTCGCATAATCACCGAATGGTTTTAATGTTACGCAAACGATTACAAATATGATCGTGAATCCGGCCAGCAATATGGTTAATGCGATTTCATTGGGTGTCTTCTGCCTCGAAGCACCTTCTACCAGTGCGATCATCTTATCCAGGAAACTTTCACCGGGATTGGTGGTGACTTTTACTTTTATCTGATCGCTCAATACCCGGGTTCCGCCGGTTACACTGGATTTGTCACCTCCGGCTTCCCGAATTACCGGGGCACTTTCGCCGGTAATGGCAGCTTTCGTCGATGCTGGCCAATCCTTCAATGATTTCACCATCCATCGGAATGGTATCACCGGCTTCGCAGACAAATACATCTCCTTTTCTGAGTTGGGAAGAAGGAACGATTTTTATTTCATCCACATAAATTTCTCCAACCGGAAATACTTTTTTGGCGGGCGTATCTTCCCGGGTTTTTCTTAAACTGTCGGCCTGGGCCTTGCCCCTGGCTTCTGCGATGGCTTCTGCAAAATTTGCAAAGAGAAGCGTAAGAAACAATACAATAAAGACGATTATATTATAGGCGAGGCTTCCCTGAGATTTTTCACCCAGGTAAATCCAGATACAGACAGCCAGCATGATGGCCGTTCCGATTTCAACGGTAAACATGACCGGGTTGTGAACCATGCTGCGCGGGCTCAGTTTAATGAAAGCCTGTTTCAACGCCTGTTTCACCAGGGCCGGTTCGAATAATTTATTAGTTGCTTTTGTCATTTTCTTAGATATTATTTCTTTGAGAAAAATTCTTATTGGGGTCCGTTGTCATTTCCCCGGATATTATTTCTTTGAGAAAAATTCTGCAATCGGTCCGAGTGAAAGAGCCGGGAAAAAAGAAAGGGCCGCCACGATCGCGATCACAGCAAATACCATGATCCCAAATGTGCCGGTATCCGTTTTCAATGTGCCGGAAGTTTCAGGAACAAATTTCTTTTTAGCCAGTATTCCGGCAATAGCAACCGGACCAATGATCGGGATGAAACGGGAAAGCAGCATGACCAGCCCGCAGGTGATATTCCAGAAAGGAACCCCATCGCCCAAGCCTTCAAATCCGGATCCGTTATTGGCAGAAGAAGACGTGTATTCATACAACATTTCGGAGAAGCCATGATTTCCCGGATTGTTCAGCCAGCCTGCATATGTCTTTGGATCCGTGGCATACATATGGGAGGATAAGGCAGTAAATGCCAGGATCAACAGCGTATGCAATAAAGCCACGATGGTTGCAATTTTCATTTCCTTCGCTTCAATCTTCTTCCCCAGTAATTCAGGAGTACGTCCTACCATCAGTCCGGATATGAATACGGCGATGATCATGAATATATAGAAATTGAGAAACCCTACGCCCACCCCACCATAAAAACAATTTACCATCATGCCCATCATTGCAAACATGCCGGTCAGTGGAGTGAAACTATCGTGCATTGCATTCACGGATCCGTTGGAAGTAACGGTTGTTGAAATACCCCAATAAGCAGATGCTGCCGGACCAAAACGAATTTCCTTTCCTTCCATGCTACCCAGGTTTTGAGTGATTCCCATATGAGAGATAGAAGGATTTCCTTTCATTTCAAAATAAACGGAGGGAATCAGGAAGCAGAGGAACCCGACCGTCATGACTGCAAAAATTACCCAGGCGAGTTTTTTTCTTTTCAGCATAAATCCCAACGCAAAAACCATGGCGATTGGGATAAGAATGATGCAAATGTTTTCCACCATGTTGGTGAGATAATTCGGATTTTCAAAGGGTACGGCTGAATTAGCGCCGAAGAAACCACCGCCATTCGTACCCAGCTGTTTGATGGCAATCATAGCAGCTGCCGGACCGCGGCTCACATTCACCGTATCTCCCTGCAGGGAAATATACTGGTCCTTTCCTTTAAAGGTCATCGGGGTGCCGTTGAATAATAAGATAACGGCCACTACAATAGACAATGGTAATAATATGCGTGTGCAGGATTTAATAAAATAATTATAAAAGTTGCCAAGTTTTTCAGTTGTTCTTTCTTTCATCGCATTGAAGACAACCGCGCAGGCCGCCATACCTACGCCGGCGCTGATAAACTGGAATAACATCAGGGTCAGCTGACCGAGATATGAGACACCTGTTTCGCCGGAGTAATGTTGCAAATTGGTATTGGAGACGAAACTGACGGTTGTATTAAAAGCCAGGTCTGCCGTCATGGAAGGATTTCCATCCGGATTCAAAGGAAGCCAGCCCATATTCATCAGTATTGCCATGGAAAGAATAAACCAAACCAGGTTGATAGTGAGTAATGCTGCCAGGTGCTGCTTCCAGTTCATCTCCCGGTCAGGTCGGATGCCGCCTATTTTAAAAAATAATTTATCCAATGGATTGAATATCCCGTCCAGCCAGGTAGGTTGTCCTTCATAGACTTTACCGATATACCTGCCCAATGGAATGGCGAGTAAGACCATGACGATATACATTGTCACAACGCCAAAAATTTCTGTGTTCATAAAATCATTTTGAGTTGAGCGGTTAAAATTTTTCCGGTTTTACCAAGTACGTAACACGAGGTACATAAAAACAAGGATGGAAATGATAAATAATATGGTCATGGGATTTAAATTTTTTCGAAAAAGTCAATTGATTTATAAAATATCCAAAAGCAAACAAGACCTGCCACAAGGGGAATTAAAATATTCATATCATTAGTTTTATTGATTTTATCCTTTTAATGAAATAACAGTCTGAATTTTTCAAAGACCAGATACATTAATCCGAGAGCCATTAACCATGCAATGACTATAACAACTTTGTCTGAAATATGGTCTTTTCCTCGAAACACATATTCAGCCAACCAAAGCAGATGCCGGATGCCGGTCAATGACTTTTGCAAGCTGTGATAACTTCATTATCATCATATTAGATCTCATTATTTATCTGGCAGAAATAAAATCTGTCTGTGAAGAACATACCAATTTGAAAGGCTGCTTGCCAAATTGATATGGTTTCCATTAGAATTGACTTTTATTAAAATCGAAGGACAATGAGAAGCAGGTAATAGGAAGCCTGCCATTTTGAAAAGGCTCGTTCCATTTTGATATGGATTTTGTGGAACTGAAAATTTCACCGGAGTGGTCATCTTCCCGTCAAACTCAATACCAATAAAGGTCGAAAGCCTTATTGGGGATTAAATTTTCATCCGGCATGCATTTGGGATGACCGTCAATTAAATGATAAAAAATGATTAATAAGTACAGTCTTTATCTAATTCTGTTGATCGCTCATTTTTCAGTGAAGGCACAGGATTCAACCAAAACATCTGTTCCGGCAACCGATACATCAGCGCATGCGTCATCACAACCTACAACATTTTCGGGTTCTTTGGATCTTTACTACCGGTACAACTTTGCCAACCCACCCAGCTCGTTTAATAACTATACCAGTTTTACGAATTCCCAAAATTCCTTTGAGCTTGGGATGGCAACCATCCGCGCAGATCATAACTGGGCTAAGGCGGGGGTGACTGTGGAACTTGGATTTGGCAGAAGGGCGCAGGAATTTTCTTACAATGAAGCATACCAGGGAGGTGTTGTTGGCGCTCCACCAACTCCTTATTTTTCACTGGCGAATGTTGTACAGGCCTTTGTGTACTATAATATCACCGACAAAATTAAACTGACAGCTGGCAAATGGGGTACTCATATCGGTTATGAAGTAGTAGATGCCGCCTTAAACCGAAACTATTCCATGAGTTACATGTTTTCATATGGCCCTTTTTACAATATGGGTTTGAAAGCAGATATTGCCATATCTGGCAAAACCGCGGTTATGGTGGGTATATCCAATCCGACAGATAATTCAACCACAACAAGCTCCCAAAAAATGGTTATTGCCCAGGTGTCAACAGCTACTCCGACCAATGCGTGGAAATTCTTTTTGAATTACCAAGGGGGTAAATCGAACGACACCACTACCCTGAATCAATTTGATTTGGTCGTGAACGGGGCCATCTCAGGCAAATTCGGTTTGGGATTCAATGCTACCGACCAGGCAAGAAAAATATCCGGAAGCAATGTGAACTGGTGGGGCGCTGCGGTTTACCTGAATTATGATCCATCAGCATTATTCGGTCTCACGCTGAGGGGAGAATATTTTGAAGACAAGGATAATGTTGTTACTCCCGGAAGTTTTATGGAGTATACATTAACAGGTGCCTTCCACCTGGGTAAACTGACTTTTATGCCTGAGATCAGATACGATAATTCTAATTCGTCCGGATTCTTCAAACATGATGGCGCGCCAACAAAAAACACTTTCAGTGGCTTAGTGGCAGCGACTTATGTATTTTAGGATTGGAATGAATGAAAAATATGACAACTACTTAAAAAAAACGACCGGGTCCCGGTCGTTTTTTTAGCATCTTCCCGATAAATTCAATGCCGTATTACGAAATCAAATTTTATCAAAAAAATCGATTGCCTTGAAGAAGATGCCAAAACAGAGAAAAGCTGCAATAAACAAAATAATGGTCAGCATGATGATAGCATTTACTAAATCTAAAATCTGTTTGCCAACAACTACCAAATGCAGGTCATACATCATGATGATATATGTCAGCTGCATTTTGATTAAACATTGGCTCTTTGTTTTGAAGGAATTGCCAAAAAGATGCCTTTTTGTTTTTGCCGGCGGGCATGGTCCTATAACCCCTTACCAGTAAGTATTTTGGAGGTAAACTATTTTAAAAATGAAAATTCGCGGCATAAAAAAACCCTCTCAAAATGAGAAGGTTTGTCAAAATGGAGTGGTTGGTTATTGAATATCGTACTCTTCCATTTTCCTGTATAAAGTGGAAAGACCGATATTCAGCAGGCGGGCAGCTTCAGTTTTATTATGCCTGGTATGATTTAGAACACGCTGTATATGCAGTTTTTCAACACTGGCCAGGTCAAAGGCAGACAGAATATTGCTTTTTGAATCGTTCATTGAAAATTCCAATGGCAGGTCGGCGAATGAAAGTTCTGTCCCGTTGGTTACGATCAGGGATCTTTCGATGATATTTTTCAACTCCCTGATATTGCCTTTCCATTCGTGTTTTTTAAGCGCATCCATAAAGTCCCTGCTGATGGATTTTACGAGCGGGTTTGTTTTTTCAGCAAATATTTTCAGAAAATGATTGGCCAGCAGGGGTATGTCGGATCTGCGGTCCCGCAGGGATG
Organism: uncultured Bacteroidota bacterium; assembly: GCA_963741345.1. Classification (GTDB taxonomy): domain Bacteria; phylum Bacteroidota; class Bacteroidia; order Chitinophagales; family Chitinophagaceae; genus Puia. The sequence continues at coordinate 177,444 of CAVUHS010000006.1, read as the reverse complement.
GCAGCACAATGGTGAAAGCGTTCAGCCGGTAATAAAGATCTTCCCGGAATTTTCCGGCCTCCACTTCCCCGAGCAGGTTTTTATTTGATGCTGCAACGATGCGCACATCCACCTGGGTGGGGCGGGTATCGCCGACTTTTATAAATTCCCTCGTTTCCAATACCCGCAGTAGTTTGGCCTGCAGATCAATATGCATTTCACCAATCTCGTCCAGGAAAAGGGTTCCGGTGTTGGCTTCTTCTATCAACCCTTTTTTTTCTTTAGATGCCCCTGTAAAGGAACCTTCCTTATGTCCGAATAATTCGGATTCCAGCAGTTCCCTGTTCAGTGTGCTGCAGTTCAGGGCGACAAAAGGTTTTTGACTGCGCTTACTTCCCTGGTGGATGGCCTGCGCAAATACTTCTTTCCCGGTGCCGGTTTCTCCCATTAATAAAACCGTGGCCTCTGTTCCGGCAACTTTCCGCGCCAGGGAAACTAATTCGCGGATCAGGTTGGATTCGCCCAGTATATGGTCGAAATCGTATGCTTTTCTGACCTGCGTTTCCAATTGTACAACCCGCTTTTGTAAATTAATCTTTTCGATCGCCCGGTTCAGCAGTGGAATTATTTTTTCATTGTCATCTCCTTTGGTGATGTAATCGAAAGCGCCGTTCTTCATCGCCTGCACGCCGTCGGCAATATTTCCGTAAGCAGTCAGCAGGATCATTTCCGTTGCGGGATGACGCGATTTCAATTCCTGCACAAAATCGACGCCGTTGCCATCGGGCAGTTTTACATCGCATAGAATAACGTCCGGCGAATCTTTGTCCATTATTTTCCGGGCTGATTTCAGATCGGCGGCTTCCTTCACGTTAAATCCTTCCAGGCTGATGATCCTGCCCAGCAGGTTGCGTAATTTTTCTTCGTCATCTATGATCAGAATATTTCCAGGCATTGTATCCGTGAGAAGGCTAAGGTAATACTTTCGTGGTGGACGGTTGGTGGTTGACGGTTGATGGTTGACGGTGAACGGTTGACGGTTGACGGTTGACGGTTGACGGTGGACGGTTGGCGGTTGACGGACGAACGTGGTTCGTTTATCGTGGATCGTAAATCGTTTGTCGAGAGACAGAGTTAAAAATCTGCCCACGATTCCCGATCATCCGTCAACCGCCAACCGTCAACCGTCAACCAAGATCCACGAAAACTGATCCGGGAAAATAGTAAATTCATATTCCCTTCAACAATGCCAGATGAAAAAATCTATTTTATCCTTCCTGTTATTTTCATTTTATTTTTTTGCCGTTGCACAAAATCCCTCAACGGGTAAGTTCCTCAACCTTTCAAAGGAACAATTAGAAAATAAAATAAAAGGGGGATGGGCCGGGCAGACCATTGGCGTCACATTCGGTGGCCCCTATGAATTCCGGTTCCAGGGAACTTTTATCGGGGACTACCAACCCCTGCTATGGTATGATGGTTACCTGAAAGAGACCATGCTGAATAATCCCGGTCTTTACGATGACTTATACATGGACCTGACTTTCGTGGATGTTTTCGAAAAATATGGATTGGATGCGCCGGTCGATTCTTTCGCAAATGCGTTTGCACATGCAGGTTATAGCCTCTGGCATGCAAACCAGGCGGCGCGTTATAATGTTCTGCAGGGAATCCGTCCGCCTTTAACCGGGTACTGGAAAAATAACCCGCACGCCGATTGCATCGACTACCAGATTGAATCAGATTTCGCCGGCCTGATGAGCCCCGGCATGCCCAATACTGCTTCTGCCATTTCTGACAGGATCGGTCATATCATGAATTATGGTGACGGATGGTATGGAGGCGTTTTTGTCGGCGCCATGTATGCGCTGGCATTCGGGTCAGACGATATCCACACAATTATTTCAGGCGCACTGAAAACCATTCCGGCACAAAGTGAATTTTATCAGTGTATATCCGATGTGATAAGCTGGCATAAGAAATATCCGAACGACTGGAAACAAACCTGGCTGGAAGTTCAAAAAAAGTGGGCGAACGATATAGGATGCCCCGACGGAATATTTGCACCTTTTAATATTGATGCAAAAGTAAATGCGGCTTATGTAGTCATTGGTTTACTGTACGGGGATAAGGATTTTACCAGGACACTTGAAATAACGACACGATGCGGGCAGGACGCTGACTGCAATCCCTCCACGGCGGGCGGCATCCTGGGAGCGATCCTCGGTTATGATCATATTCCGGCATATTGGAAAATGGGATTGGCCGAGGCAGAGGGCATCGATTTCAAGTATACTTCGATCTCACTCAGTAAAGTTTATTCTATCGGGATGAAACAGGCACTGGAAAATATAAAAAGAAATGGTGGCAGTATAAAAGGGAACCTGATTCAAATTAAAATCCAGGTACCTGTACCCGTAAAATTTGAAAAAAGTTTTGAAGGGATCTTCCCCGTCGCAAAAATTCCGGTGAATTGGTCGACGGGAAAAGATGAAATCAGTTTTAAATTCGATGGAACCGGTTTTGTTTTAAAAGGCGAAGCCGTTTCCAAAACGGATCAAATGCAGTTTAGTTTTAAGACCGAATTATATATTGATGAAAAACTCGTCGAATCGCCCATACTCCCGGTCGGTTTCAATGCCCGCAGGCAGGAGCTCTGCTGGAAATATGATCTGCCAAAGGGAAATCATACTGTCAAATTAAAAATTCTCGATCGACACCCTGAAGCTGAAATTCAGTCGGGCGAAGCGATTATTTTTTCTGATAAAGCAATTAATCGGGCAGGTATGAATTATGGGTTATGAGTTATGAGTTATGAGTTATGAGTGGATTTTAACCCACAACCCATAACTCATAATCCATAACTCCCTGACGTCTATTTAACAATATTTTCTCTCCCTGCCGTTTACCTCCACCGTGTTTTTGCGTCTAAATTAATAAGGACCTAAACCCCGGTATATGGAACAGAATTTTACCCAGCAGGAAATACTCCTCAATACAGGTACCCAATTTGCACACCAGCAATGGGCAGACAAAGATGTAAACGGTACAGCCAACCTGAGTGCTATAGAAAAATTAGAAAAAGCCTGTTGGGACGGACTGGTAAAAGAATTGATTCCTGAATTGGATATAACGCTGGATTCAAACAAAAAGCTCTGGCTCTGGCAGGTACATGAAACCCGCTCATTTCTTGCTCTTGACTTTTATGAATATCCCGGGCCCAAGGAAAAGGAAGTTTCAATCGATCCTTATCTCTTTTTGGATAAAAACAGATGCAATTAATCAGCCGGTTCAGTTTAGGATCTCTTTTTGGTTAGACACAGATCCTATTAATCATTCGGCATTAGCTCAATAAAATGCGGATCCCCACCAGACCCAGGCAAACGGCCAGCACGCGAATGATGGTATATCCTTTTAACTTATGCGAGAGCCAGGCACCCACCTGGGCACCGGGGATTACACCGATGATCAGTCCGATCACCATATGAAGAATTTTCGGATCGCTGTAACTTCCGTTCACTGCGTGCACGATCACACTCACTGTAGCCATGATAGCCAGTATAAAATGCGAAGTAGCTGTAGCGACGAATACCGGAAAATGCAGCCATTGCACCAGGGCGGGTACATGAATAATCCCACCTCCGATTCCCAATAACGGTGAAATATATCCCACAACGATACTGATCAAAATTCCCAGGGTCTGGTTATATGTATATGTATAAGTCTTACCCGAGCTGTCAACCAATGCCCGGTGTTTCCAGCGTTTTTGATTTTCAACCACCAGGGGTGGCTGAATTTTTTTATTGGTTCTGAAAAAGAGGTAAATGGACAGGGCGACCAATAAAATCCCAAACAGGATATTAAATGTGCTGCGTGGAATAAATTTCGTTGAGAAAACACCCAGCACAGATCCCGGAATAGTGAATAAGGCAAATAATATCCCTGCTTTAAAATCAATTCTTCCGGAACGGGCATAAGCAATAGACCCGGATATGGCATTGGCAGCAACAATCACAATCGATATGGCAGTGATGGTTTCGGGCTTCAGCTCGGGATAGGAAAGAATAAGTATCGGCATAAGGATAAAACCCCCGCCCGCGCCAATCAGGGTTCCAAACATTCCTATCAGGAAACCGATAATTATCAGCAAGACCAGTGAAAACATATTAGAAATCAGGCCCCAAGTTGCACTATATTCTCTATTCCGATAAATAAAAATTACCGCCGGGGCTGATTGGGTTTCCCTTCGGCGGTTTTTATGAGTTATGGGTTATGGGTTATGAATTATGGGTTATGGGATCAACCCATAACCCATATCTTATAATTCATAACCAATTATCGGGTCTTCTAATGAAATGACTCCGTTATCATAACAAATCATTGCATTCAGCAGAATGAAATTTTCAAACTCCTTCCCTTCCCTCACCGATTTATTGAATGCATGAATATCCATCAGGCGGACATGAAGCCCGGGGTGGTATCTGAATTTTGTATAAAGAAGTAGTTCCTTTTCCTGATCTGATATTTTCTCCTGGTTATCGACGATGATCAGCAGGTCATACCTGCTGCAGATCAATTGTTTCAGGGGGTTTTTAATGAAGATATTCTCAGTTAGATGGTGTTCGTAACTGGCGCCGGTCAGCAATATTTTTTCCGGGTTGATGAGTTTTACAATTTCATCGATTATGGATGAAAGGGCATCATTATGGACTGAAGCGGGCCGCTGGTATCTGGATTTCATAATTTAGAATTAGGAGTTGAAAAATGGATTTGACACGTCATAGACGGACTACTCATCAGGATTGCTTCTAATCAGGGAGCGGTGGGAAGATTCACGGATCCTGCTTCTAATCCGGAGCGATGGCAAGATTCACGGATCCTTTTTTTAATCGGGAGTGCGTGGAAGATTCATGCCTCCTGCTTCTAATAGGGGAACGCAGAAGAAGATTCATACGGCCTTTCCCGAAATAATCAAAAATATCAGCGAAACTGTGGAATTATCAGTATTTTTAGGATACACTAGTCAAATATAACAATAAAATTGAGATAATCCAAATAAATTGATATTTTAATATCCCTTAAAATGAGCTTATTTTCCAAAAACCTCCGTTTTCTCCGCAAAAAAGAAAATCTTAATCAGGACCAGGTTTGTGTTCTTTTTAATAAGAAAGCCAATACTATTGGTAATTGGGAGAATCAGAAAAGCGAACCCAGTCTTGCTGAACTCATGAAGCTTGCGGAATACTTTAAAGTCAGCATGCAGGAACTCTTATATGTAGACATGGAGGTCAAATCCCTGGCGGGGAAGGCTGTCGGTAAGGAGACACCGAAGGAAGGTCAGTCTCCTAAATTATACTCAATACCCGAGCCGGCCACCAGTATGGTCGGTGAAAGCAATCCGGATGCTTTTTGGATTATTCTGCGGGAGCTCCGTGCATTGAATGATAAAGTGGATTTACTAATTTTAGGAATGGAAACTACGGGATTCAAGAGAAATTCGGATAAGAGCTATCATTAGTGATTCCCAATTTTGGAAAATTTTTCCGGATGGTGGAAGAATTTGATATCATATGCCAGAATATGATTCCCGTTTCCGAACTATAATTTTCTTTCTAAATCTTTCATTGTTAATCCGGTATAGCGGTATTTCTTCTTCCAGAGCAAACCGATCTTTGAATTGGTACCAAGCTTGAATTTATATGTTTAGTTCTTTACAATACCGAAGCAATTGATTTGAATTCGCCCTTCGAAAATGGTATGAATCGAATAGTATAATTGGAGTGTCTGTTTTACGATAGCATATCTATTATTCCCCTAGGAAAAATACAATATGAAAACAGATATTGTCGTTATGTCAGCCAAGACTGTTCATTCATATTGCGCTGGGAACGAGATCCATGAATTAATTTTTTGCTCCGGTGTAGTAACGATGAAAGCTGATCCGACTCGAACCTTTTGAAACTATTTAAATCCTTTGACATGAAAACGTTGTCTAAACTCGTATCAACCAGTAGCGTATCGCTGTTGGTGATAACATCCCCGGTCCTGATTTCCAGCAATCATAAAAAAATTGAAGTCTCCACCAGCACTGCTGTTGTGGCAGCTACTTATCATATTCCTGTTTTAACCAACAGTAATTTCAAAAATTTTAAATATACCAGTCCTTCATTAAATGCCGCAGCCGCTGAAAAGCTTGTTGCAGTAGAGAAGGCGCCGGAATTGAATGCCAGTGCGGAAGTAAAAAAAGCTTTCGAAGTAAAGATGGTGATCAGGCAGGCACTTACCCTGTATGATTCCATGAAGCTCGATCAATCGGGATTGAATCAAAAAGCTTTTGAATATGCCTGGAGGGGTTATCATAATCTTTTGAAAACTGGTATGCTGAAGAAGACAGATGTATTAACAGTATGTGACTTTACTCAAAAATCCAGCAATAAGAGATTGTACGTGATCGATGTATTGCATAAAAAATTATTGTTTAATACGTATGTATCGCATGGTATGAATTCAGGTGTTGAATATGCTTCGTCTTTTTCAAATAAAGCGAATTCATTTAAAAGCAGTCTTGGATTTTTTATTACCTCAAAGACTTATTTTGGAAGAAATGGTTTGTCGTTGAAAGTGAGGGGTCTTGAGAAGGGATATAACGACCTGGCTGCGAAGAGACATATCGTATTACATGGTTCGGATTACATCACGCCCCAGTATTTACAGGACAATGGTGAAATGGGAAGAAGCCTGGGTTGTGCTGCGATGCCGAATGTGCTGAGTCCTAAGATTATCAAGACGATCAAAAACGGTAGTTGTTTATTCATCTATCACCCGACAATGAAGTACCTGACCCATAGCAACGTAATCAATGGTTAAGATATATCAATGGTAATTAGCAAGGGGTCAGTTCTACTGTCCCCTTTTTGAGTTATGATGAGCATTTTGTTTTTTGTTAGAATCCAAACCCTTAGATATGAACCGACTGATACTACTAATCTGTGCCGCATGCCTTTTAAGGGAAAGCAGTTTTGGCCAGTCACCCGATTCCTCCCTCAGTGCTTATAATAATCGGTTTCCGCAGGAAAAAATTCATATTCATTTTGACAAGGATACTTATCTGCCCGGAGAGACAGTCTGGATGAAGGCTTATTTAATGAGCGACGGACGACCTTCCGGCGTGAGTAAAAATCTCTATTTTGACTGGACAGATGCCGACGGTCGCTTGTTAATGCACAGCGTTTCGCCCGTTATGGAGGGAGGCGCGAGCAGTTATTTTAAAATCCCGGCCTGGGTAAAAAACGGTGTTATTCACGTGAAGGCTTACACCCAGTGGATGCTCAATTTTGATAATTCTTTCCTGTATAATAAAGATATTCCTGTTCTGACGCCGCTTGATGGAGCCTATCCGGCGCCTGAAAAAACAATTACCACCCTCAATTTTTTTCCGGAAGGCGGAGACCTGGTAAACGGCGTCAGTTCAATGCTTGCCTTTGAAGCGCTGAACCAGCATGACAGGCCGGCCTTTGTAAGCGGTGCTATAAAAACAGCTGCCAATACAATGGTCGATTCATTCTATACCGACTATAACGGAATGGGTATGTTACGATTTAAACCCCTTTCAGGTGAACACTATATTGCCTACTGGACAGACCAGAACGGGGCATCGCATACCAGCCCGGTTCCGGATGCAAAATCAAATGGCCTGGTATTGCATGCGGATCCTTACCAAAACGACCAAATACATTATAAACTGGAGAGATCAGCAGATGCCAGCAATCTCACCAGGATCATCATTGTCGCCACCATCAACCAGAAAGTCGTTTACCGAAACAGCCTGGTGCTTGAAAATAATAAAGCCGAGGCCAGCCTGGATGTATCTGCATTTCCCAGTGGTGTGATGCAGCTTACAGCATTTGACCACGATCTGTCACCACTGGCTGAAAGAGTTGTTTTTGTTAATAACCAGAAGGCTTATTCGAAAATCAGGTTGAAAAAGGAATTGGTCAGCCTGAATAAAAGGGCGCGTAATGAAATTTCCATCGAGATACCAGATAGCCTGGTAACCAATCTTTCCGTTTCTGTTACGGATGCCGGTCTGGGTTACGACAGCAGCAATAATATATTCTCCGATCTTCTGATCGCCGGCGATCTGAAAGGAAATATTTCCGATGCAGCATCCCTGCTTTCAAATCCGGCAAGTGCCAATGAACGATTGAATCTTTTACTTCTCACTCACGGTTGGAGAAGATTTAACTGGGAATCGGTAGTAAGCGGAAAATATCCGGAACTGAAATATCCACGTGATGCCGGATTTCTTTCTGTAATGGGAGAGATCCGGAATGGTGTGAACCTGGATGCCCAGGATTCCATGGCCCTCCTGATGATTTCACGTGACCGGAAAAAACATTTATTGAAACTACCGGTTGACGAGACAGGAAAATTTGAACAGAACGGACTGTTTTTTTATGATTCCGTGCAGGTTGTTTACAGATTCAATCATAGTTCCAAGCTGAACAATAACACGCAAATCAGTTTATATTCCGGTCTGCTGCCGGCGCTGACTCCCGCAAAAGCAGACGAACCTGCCTTTTCCTGGATGAAAGTGCCGGATGTGATCCTCGAAAATGAAATGAATGGAAACCTGATAGAGACCCATGATAATTCTGTTCCCTCTACTGCTATGAGTTATGTGATTACGCCGAAAATGGATTCACAGGGAAGGAATTCAGAAAGTACGGCGCATTACCTGAATACAATGTTTGCCGACCTGCGGTTTCCGGCTACTTTAAAAGATAACGCACCGGTGGGGGATGGTCAGACTGGCTTCCTACAAAGTGAATAATACTGCAGCGCCAGGAACAATGTAAATATTACGCTCGACGGTACGCCGGTTGCCATGGATGATTTGAAATCCGTGAATATGAAGGAAGTGCTGTTCATCAAGTTTCTCCCGAAATCAAATCAGAAATCACTGCCCACCCTGGCCATCACCAGCCGGCAGGCACTGGACCAGGCCAATATCCTGGAAAATAAAACCGGGTTTGCCATCATCAAGGGATATACTCCGGTAAGGGAATTTTATCAGACGCATTATGATAACAATAAAATGGAAGATTATCAGGCGACGATTTCAGGTCAACCCTGTACTGGAATCCGAAGCTGCGGCTGGATAAGACGACGCGTAAAATGAATCTTGTATTTTATAATAATGATATCAGCAATAAATTCCGGATCGTGGTGGAAGGAATGAACCAGGACGGAAAACTTTGCCGCATCGAAGAAATTATCAAATAAACCTTTTAAATCCCTAACTATGCTTAATGTAGAATTTACCCTAAATGTGCTTAGCCTGATCGGAATGATATCGGGCGCACTTTTATTCGGCTATTATTTAAGAAGCCGGCAGCTAAAGAAAAAGCAATTCAAGATTTCTGAGCTCAGGAAAGAAATTGTTTATAACCATGCCCAGATACTTGAATTGCAGATGGAGTATGTGAACCTTGAAAAATCAATCAAGGCAGGCAATGTACCCGTATTACCCATGAAGACGAATCTCAATGATTCCAAGGAGGCGGCTATGTAGTGAGACCTTATTTTATTTGCCCCTGAACACAGGGGAGCGTTTTTGTAAAAAAGCCGTGACACCTTCTCTAAAATCCTTCGTGTGACCGGCTTTATGCTGGAATTTCTTCTCCAGGTCCAGCTGTTCTTCCAGTGTATTCGTAGATGATTCCAAGTAACGCTTTTCTTGTAAGCATCAGTGCAACTGTCGGCATTTTTGCCAGTGTTGATGCTATCTGACCGGATTTTTCAATAAACTCATTTTCTTCGAAACTCGCATATATCATGCCCATCCGTTCTGCCTCCGGTGCAGAAATTTTATCACCCAGCATCATCAACGCTGTTGCTTTTTGTAAACCGACCAGCCTGGGAAGAAAAAAAGTTCCCCCGCAATCCGGGATCAGTCCGATTTTAGAAAATGCCTGAACGAAACTGGCAGTAGAAACTGCCACGACGATATCACAGGCGAGTGCAATATTGGCTCCGGCGCCTGCAGCAATGCCGTTGACGGCACAGAGGACGGGTTTGCGGATGGTTTTTAAAAGGCGGATGACGGGATTATAATTTTCATTAATTGCTTTTTCAAAATCGGGCAGGGTATCCGGCGGGAATTCCGAAAGATCCTGGCCCGAACAAAAAGCGCGTCCGATACCGGTCAGTAATACGGCTCGTACCGTATCATTTTCATCACAGGCGAGTAACTGATCCTGCAATTCAAGCGCCATACTACGGTTAAAAGCATTCAGCTTTTCAGGGCGGTTCAGCGAAACATAGGCAACCTGTTCCCGGATTTCAAAAAGGACTTCAGACATAGGAATAAGTGTTTAGTGACATTTAAAATAATCAAAGGGTTCGCCGCAATCCAGGCAGCGGTAAAGTGCTTTGCAGGCAGTGGATCCAAACCGGCTGATCAGTTCTGTTTTTTTTGAATGACAATGCGGACAGTATTCCGGATGATCGTCGCCTGATGCTGAACAGGGATGTGATGATGGTGCTGCAATGCCATAGGCTTCCAGTTTTTGTTTTCCGCTTTCGGTCATCCATTCGGTTGTCCATGCCGGTGAGAGTGTCTCTTTTATTTCAACATTTTTTATGCCATGGCTGGCCAGAGCTGCGCGGATATCTTCCCGGATGGCATCCATGGCCGGGCAGCCACTATATGTGGGGGTGATTTTTATTTCAACGGAATCTTCCCTGCACTCTACAGATCTCAGGATACCGAGATCGGAAATGCTGAGCACCGGAATCTCCGGATCTTTCACCTCAGATAAAATATGTATGATCTCCTCTTTATTCATAAATAATATATAAACAAATTCTCACATTCCACACTACCACACTACCACACTACCAGGAACTACCCGGGTAGGCCCGCTGCAAAAACTGCATTTCTGCCAGCAGCAAACCGAGATGTTCGGAATGAACACCGTTTTTTCCGGAAAGAATCTGCATGGGTTTCTTTTCTGAAACAAGCCGGGGCAGGGTGGCTGTTTCCAGGACACTGTTCACACGCGTGAACCAATCATCTTTGATGTTTTCCGGCAGAATGCCCACATCTTCTGAAGCCGCTTCATATTCAAAATCTGCAGGAATAAAAATTTCAGATACCCAGGGTGTGAGTGTTTGCATAGCATCCACCATGCGCTCATGGCTTTCTTCCGTGCCGTCACCCAGCCGGAGGACCCATTCACTGCTCCACTTCACATGGTACCTGGTTTCTTTTATCGACTTTTCGCTGATGGCTGCAATTTCCGGGTGCAGACTTTTTAAAAGTTCTTTATACAGGAGCCACTGATAGGTGCTAAAATAAAACTGCCGTAGGATGGTTCTTGCCCAGTCGCCATTGGGTTGTTCCACCAGGATCAGGTTCCTGAATTCATTTGCATCCCGGAGGTACGCGAGATCATCTTCCGTAATATTTTCGCCCGGTCTGTTCATTCAATGTTTTAGCTGCGAGCTGATAAAAATTTCTTGCCTGACCAACCAGGTCGAGGGCAATATTGGAAATAGCGATATCCTGTTCCAGTATGGGTCCGTGGCCGGTCCATTCACTGTTGCGATGGCCCAGGATCAGGGCGTTGTCGGCCAGGTGGACAATATAGGTTGAGATCAGATCCATCTTAAATATTTTTCAGCTCGTCGGGCAGATTGTAAAAGCTGGGATGGCGGTACACTTTATCATTGGCAGGATCGTAGAAAGAATCCGACTCAGTCGGATTGGATGCATGAATATATTTACTTTCCACCACCCAGATGCTGATGCCTTCATTGCGCCGCGTATATACGTCGCGCGCATTTTCAATTGCCATCTGTGCATCTGCGGCATAGAGGCTACCCGCATGTTTGTGGTCAAGACCCTGGCGTGCACGGATGAATACTTCCCAGAGCGGCCAGTCTTCTTTATGCGGTTTGGGTTCCATTCAGGACAGTATTGGTTGAATAATTATTTTTTGATGCATATGCTGCGGCCGCTTCGCGCACCCAGGCTCCTTCCGCATGCGCTTTCTTTCTTGCCTCTAGTCCTTTCATGATTACATGGGCCGTTTCCTTTCAACACTTCGTAAAATTCTTCCCAGTTAATTTCACCAAAATCATAGTGATCTGTTTCCTCATTCCATTTAATATCGGGATCCGGTAATTGCATGCCCAGTGTCTTAACCTGGTCCACACAAACATCCACAAATTTTTGGCGGAGCTCATCATTGCTGAATCGTTTGATCTTCCATTGCATGCTGCGCTGGCTGTTGGGAGAGGCGTCATCGTTCGGACCAAACATCATTAACGAGGGCCACCACCAGCGGTTGATGGCATCCTGGCACATGTCTTTCTGGGCCTGGTTTCCCCGGCTTAATGTGAGGAGGATTTCAAAACCCTGTCGCTGGTGAAAACTTTCTTCCTTGCAAATCCGGATCATGGCCCGGGCATAGGGACCGTACGATGCACGGCAGAGAGGCACCTGGTTCATGATGGCTGCGCCATCCACCAGCCATCCGATGGCACCGATATCGGCCCAGGTCAGTGTGGGGTAATTAAAAATGGATGAATATTTTGCCTTGCCGGCGTGCAATTGCTCAATGGTTTCATCCCGGGTAATGCCCAGGGTTTCTGTTGCAGAATACAGGTATAGTCCGTGCCCGGCTTCGTCCTGCACTTTGGCGATGAGGGTGGCTTTTCTGCGCAGGGATGGCGCACGTGTTATCCAATTACCCTCGGGCAACATGCCCACAATTTCACTATGCGCATGCTGTGACATTTGCCGGATCAGCATTTTGCGGTAATCATCCGGCATCCAGTCCTTCGGCTCGATGCGTATTTCCTCTTCGATCTTTTGATCAAATATTTCCTGTTCCCTTGCAGACATACCGCAATTTACGCCTTAATTGAATAAAAAAACTAACAGTTGTTAGTAAGGATGCAGGGCAGCTATGTACCTGGTTATAGTAACCAAACTATTTACCCCGGTACAGATAAGAGGAATTAAATCCGACAAGAGTCAATCCAATGAAAATTAGAAATAGATATCCCGCAGACAACAAATCACCAGCATTACGTGTCAGAAATTCATAGTAGCCAACCCAATATATTGCCGACCCCAAAATGATTAATAAAATTCTAATGATGGCCTTTTTCATCTTACCACCCGAACGATTCATTACTCCTGATTTCAATTTTTAAATTTTGTTTCAAGTGCTATAGGAACGGTTTCTATGAGCTCCAGGGATTTAACCATATCCTTCGTACTGGTCTTATATTTTATAAAGTGAGGAGTTTGCAAATGTTCCTTATAAGCATTCTGATTCGCATATATTTCGAAAACCGTTACATGCGTGGGGTTATTCTTTTCATACACGGCATATAATGTAAGAACCCCCGGCTCTACCCGGACAGCCGTTTCGGCATGCTCCTTAAGTGCCGCTCTATAGTTTTCCAATTGGGCTGAATCAATTTGAAGCTTTGCTATTCTGACAACTAAGTTTTTGTCCTGAGCAGACGCGTTACCAGGCGAAAATAATACCATTAGCAATGAGATTAGAATGAACGATTTGAGACACCAGGTGTTGGTCATTATTTTTTGTTTGATGACTTTACTGAATTTAAAAGTTAATGCCCGCCTGACAAAATTAATATTGGTCCGAACGATTAAAAGCCTGTAAAATCCAGGGAAGTAAATAATAGATGACCGTAAGATTTCGAGGGAACGGCTTTTCTTTTATATATTTAGAAACGAAGATTTTATAGGAGGAAGGACATGCAGAAGTTACAATAAAAACAAGAATACTTTTATGGGTATCAGTAACAAATCTGATTACGCTTCTTTTTTCCTGCGGCTCGCCATCGGATCAGCTTACCTCTGGTTCGTGGCTGACCGGCTGGGTTTTCTGGGACCGAACGGGAGCCCGCATGTCGGTTGGGGTGACTGGCCGCATTTTTTGAAAGGCGCATCGCAGGTGATGTCTTTTCTGCCGCAACGGGTAATTCCTATTTTTGCAATACTCGCGACTATCGGTGAATTCAGTTTTGGATTGTTGCTGGTGCTTGGTTTATTTACAAGGCTGGCGGCCATTGGTAGCGGACTGCTCAGTTTTTTATTTGCCTGTTCCATGGCCATTTCATCTGGAATTGAATCTCCACTGGGTTATTCTGTTTTCACTCTAAGCGCTGCGAGTTTTTTGTTAGCGACGATCCCGAATTATAAGTGGAGTGTTGATGCCTGGAGATCCGCGAACAAAAAATCTATTGAAAGCCGCTGATCAAAGGGGCCTGTTTGATCAAAGGGGTCTGTTAACGGATGTCAAAATCAATTGTCAGTTTTTCTGAAGCGGGATGCGACTGGCAGGCGAGAATAAATCCCTGTTCGAGTTCTTCATCGGCCAGGGCATAATTCTGGTCCATCGTTATTTTTCCCTCCACGAGTTTTGCACGGCAGCTGGCGCAAACGCCCGCGCGGCATGCATATGGCAGGTCTGCACCTGCCTGTATGGCGGCTTCGAGAATGGTCGGGCCTTCGGCAGGAATCAGAAAATCGGTAGAAATCCCGTCGAGACGGATTGTTACCAGGCTTTTTGAGGAAGAAGTTGCTTTTTCAGCAGCAGTCCTCTTTTTCATCGCGTAACCTGCTTCTCCCGGATCGGAGAATAATTCAAAATGGATTTTATTCGCGGCGATATTTTGCGCGAGCAGCCAGTTGCGCACTTCAAATATCATGGGTGCCGGCCCGCACAAGAGGTATTCCTGGTCAGCCGCCAGCGGGATAATATTTTTAAAAATGAGCTCACATTTTCCGGCGTCAATTCTTCCTTCAAAAACCGGGGCCTCCATTTTTTCCCGGCTGAAAATAGAAATCAATTGAAATTGTTCCGGGTGATCGTTCTTCAATGCCATTAATTCTTCCCGAAAAATCATAGAGGTCCGGCTGCGGTTCCCGTAGATGAGTGTAAAACGACTTAATGGTTCTTCTTTCAAAATTGTTTTCAGCAGGGAAATCACGGGCGTGATCCCGCTGCCAGCGGCAAAAGCCACATAATGTTTTTTGGCAGAAGCATGAAGGGGCAGAACAAAATTTCCGGTAGGTGCCAGCACATCCAGTTGCTCGCCTTTTCTGAAATGAGTATGTGCATGAGAAGAAAATAATCCTTCTTCCACTTTCTTTATGGCTACCCGTAATTCATTCTCATAAGGGCTACTGCAAATGGAATAGGATCTCCGGACTTCAGTGCCACCGATTGTTGAGCGAAGTGTAATATTCTGTCCGGCAAGGTATTTAAATTCATCTTTCCACTCATCCGGGATATGAAAGGATACGGAAACACATTCGTCTGTTTCGTTTCGTATATCCAGTATCGTTAGGGGACGAAAATGTTTTGCCACTTTTATTTCTTTAATCCTTCTATCAGGTATTTCACCATATTATTCTCCAATACATCCGGCGGAATGGTTTTACGGGACCGGTGCCAGGATTCAATACCGCTGATCGCAGAAAGCAGGGTGAGCACGGCTACATAAGGCTCAATATATTTTATTTCTCCCTTTTCTATACCCCGCGTTATCATATCGGATAAGCTCCTGCGGTAATTTCTTCGCTGGTTCAGGAAATTCGACAAGTAGGGTTCGGGCAGATGCCGCCATTCGTGATCGGAGATATAGACGAATTCGTACTGATCCATCATCATCCGGATATGGAAACGGATGATCAGCTCCATTTTTTTCAGTACCGGTTCGGTGCTGGCCTGTACTGCCTCGAGATGCGAAAGAAAATCATTCGCTACTTTAAAACAGATGGCCTGCAGGATTTCGGACTTGGATTGAATATGGTTATAAAGGCTGGCTGCTTCCACCCCGACGTTTTCAGCCAGATCGCGCATGGACGCTGCACCAAAGCCTTTTTCGCGGAAAAGCTTGGAGGCTTTTTCGATGATAATATCCTTTTTACTGCTGTTTTTTTTGCTCCGGATCTTTGCCATGTCGGGTCCAAAGATAAAACGAACGATCGTTAGTTAAATTCGTTTTCATGCTGCAGGCAAAATCCTGTAGGTTTGCAGCGTTTTGCCGGTCTGCCGGTTATTTTTTTATCCATATTATATTATGTCACTTATTTGTGTTGGCAGTATGGCCTATGATGCCATCGAAACGCCTTTCGGAAAAAGAGGGAAGATCGTTGGCGGGGCGGCTGTTTATGCGGCCTATGCAGCGGCGAATTTCATGAAACCCATTAACCTGGTGAGTATCATCGGGAATGATTTTGAGGAATCAGAGATAAAAGCACTGGAGGCCAAGGGCGCTTCCTTTGAAGGCGTGGAAAGGGTAAAAGACAAAAAATCTTTTTTCTGGAGCGGCCGTTACCATATGGATATGAATACCCGCGATACATTGGTTACCGACCTGAATGTACTGGCGGATTTTAATCCCCTTATTCCCAATAGTTACCAGAGTTCTGAATTCCTCATGCTCGGGAACCTGCATCCGGCAACCCAGATCAGTGTGATCAGGCAAATGAAAACCCGCCCGCACCTGATTGCCCTGGATACGATGAATTACTGGATCGGTAGTGCGATGGAAGATTTACGCTTGGTACTCAGTATGGTGGACGTGCTTTTGGTAAATGACGAAGAAGCCCGGCAATTATCAGGTGATTATTCCCTGGTGAAATCTGCGCGAAAGATCATGGAAATGGGCCCCAAATTCCTGGTCATCAAAAAAGGTGAGCACGGGGCATTATTATTTCACAACAACTACGTTTTTTTTGCACCCGCCCTCCCGCTTGAAGAAGTGTTTGATCCGACCGGGGCAGGCGATACTTTTTCCGGCGGATTCATGGGACATATCGCCCGCACAAAGGATATTTCATTTGAAAATATGAAAACAGCCATCATTGTGGGATCTGCCATGGCTTCTTTCTGCGTGGAAAAATTCGGACCCGAAAGACTGAAGGAAGTCACCAAGCCTGAAATAGACGACCGGATCCGTCAGTTTATTGACCTGGTTAATTTTGATATATCGCTTGTTTAGGCTCAAGGCTTAAAGCCTAAGGCCTAAGGCCTAAAGCCTAAAGCCTAAGCCTAAGGCCTAAAGCCTAAAGCTTAACCTGCCTGCCGGCAGGCAGGCGCCTAGGGCTTAACGCAATTGTATTTATGAGATTTTTTCTTTTTCTGATACAGACTGTCACTATACTAACGGTGATCAGTAGTTGTAATCACCGGCACTACTGCTGATAAAGCAGAGGCCAGGAAGACTTTGTCCCTGCAGAATATCGATTCTGCAGTTAAACCCGGGAATGATTTTTACATGTTCGCCAACGGTAAATGGTATGATACAGCCACCATTCTTCCGACAGAATCCAGGGCCGGTGCCAGGCTGGAGATGGATTTTATTACAAAGGCGCATATCAAAACCGTGCTGGACGAAGCAGCGGCAGCTGATAGCCCGAAGGGAACCATTGTACAGAAAGTGGGGGATTTTTTTGCGAGCGGCATGGATACGCTGGCCATAGAAAAAGCAGGATTAAATCCCATCCGTGCATATCTGAATCAAATTGATTCCATCCGGGATATATCCGACCTCCTGCAGTTCGCAGCCACCCAGACCACGTATGGGAATAGTTTGTTGATAGGCGGATATGTAGGCTCAGACGAAAAAAACAGTACGAAAAATATCCAGGTATTTAATCAGACCGGCCTGGGATTACCCGACAGGGACTATTATTTCAAGACAGATGCGGCTACACAAAAAGTGGTGCAATCTTATAAATCATATATAAGTCGCCTGTTTTTTCTGACAGGTGATGATTCCATCCATGCTGCCCGCCATACAGAGATCGTATTCAATCTTGAAAAACAACTGGCACAAAGCCACCGGACGAATGTGGAACTGCGAGATCCGCAACTGAACTACAACAAAATGTCTGTAGCCAGCCTGGATAAAAAAATGCCGAATATCGGATGGACCAAATTATTGGGTAGTCTCCGTATAAAAACAGATTCCGTGAATCTTGCGCAACCTGGTTATTACGGGAAACTGAATGTATTATTAAAAACAGTTCCTCTTGAAGAGTGGAAAATTTATTTTCGTTTTCATCTGACCGATGATTTGTCTCCCTATTTGCCGAAGGCATTTGTGCTGGCTAATTTTGAATATTATAAGAAGACATTGAGCGGCCAGCAGCAAATGAAACCGAGATGGGAAACTGTTTATGGTGTTATAGATGAATCCATGGGAGAGGCGCTGGGCCAACTGTATGTCCGGAAATATTTTTCGGAAGATGCAAAAAGAAGAATCACGGAGCTTGTAAATAACCTGCAGAAGGCTTTTGAAATCAGGATCGCCAGACTTGACTGGATGAGTGACAGTACCAAATTGAAGGCGAAAGAAAAATTGAACAGTTTCGCTAAAAAAGTCGCGTTCCCGGATCATTGGAAGGATTATAGCAATGTGACGATCGACCGGATGAACTATTTAGCTAATGTGATTGCCTGCGGTATAAATGAATACAACAGGGATGTAGTGCCCGGATAAAAATATGGTAGGGCCAGGAATTTCTTGCAGGTGAATATGGTAACAGCTAAGAATTTCTCGCCAGCGTGCAAACCAGCTTCTTTTTTTTAACAGTTCCATCAGGCAAAAACAATTCGATATAAAGAATATAATGTCCCGTCGGCAACAGATTCATATTATCATCCAAACCGTCCCAGCGAAAATCGCCACTGGTTCCCCATAAAATATTATTCACCAGTCTGCGCACCATTCTTCCGAAAATATCATACACAGAAATACTTCCTATGAATCCCGGTAACGGTAATTGATAATGGATGAACAGATAATCCTGGTATCCATCCATATCCGGTGAAAAAATTTTCGGTTCGATCTTTATTAAATCAGTAATGGAGTCTCTGTCCGGATACGATTCAGAATTTTTATAGCCGGGCGTTCCATATCCTGATGAAGCGGATGCGGATGCCCAGTTGGAGGCTATGGAAGTTGGTGGACCCGGACGAATTCTTTCCAGCGAAACGCCTGATTCACTGGCGAGCAGGGGCGAATGCCAGTGATGATCATAGTCGAGTTCATCGATCAAATCTCCGGATGCATTTACCAGGACCAGTTTTCCCATGTCATCGGGCATAGATGGCATGGAGGGAAGAAAAACTATTTGTGATGCAGGTGACTGCGGATAATTAAAAAGAACCCATTCGGGATCTTCTGTCAACAGTAAATATTCTCCGGGGAATAAAAGACGCTCCTCTTTAACCAGGACGACAGGATCTTTCAGATTGCCGTACAGGTCTCTTCCGGCTAACGATAATCCGGAACATGAAATAACTGATGAGCTCCTGTTAAATAATTCAATATAATCAGTTCCTAAAGGAGGCGGGTTAAAAAGAATTTCATTGAAAATGACATCGCCTTCGCCGGGCTTTACAGGAATACCGGTAAGACAGCTGTTATGCAGGCCGATTTCATTGGCTGCACAATCCATCAACTGATTTGCAATCACGGTATAAATTTTACCTGCAGCCAGGGGAGCTTTCAGTCTGATCGACACCCGGTCATAAAAAGGTTTCATGGCAATTGCATTTTCCGGTGAACCGATTCCATCTGAAAGGAAATAATTTGAAATTTCCTCAGCGGAACTGCTGTCCAATGCTTCATCAAAAATCAACAACAGGTTCATTGAATCAACCGGAAGAACCCTGAGCAGTGATGGAGATTCCCTGTCCGGATTTTCCGCATTGACAGAATTTTTTATGCCAGGGGTACCTCCGGCTGATGAAATACTTGCCTTCCAGTTTCCCCTGCCTGTACAGGGATAGGCCGGATCAATCATTTCCAGGCTCCAGCCACCTGCGGCTTTCACAGTATTACGGAACCAGCTTTTGTCGTAATGAAGGGCGTGAATCACGTTGCCATTTTCTGAGCTCAGAATAATATCCCCGGCATCATTGTTTAAAGACGGGAATCCGGTGATGCCCAACGCAGGACCGAATGAATTAAATGCTGCCGATTCCGAAGCCGGACAGAGAATCAGCATGCTATCTGCTTTCAGCAGGTAATCTGTTTTGATGGTTGCTGTGCTGTTGCCATTACTGATTTTCCAGTTCCGCAGGTTTATTTCATGGTTGGACCGGTTATTCAGCTCGATAAAAGAGGATTCGGGCATTCCGACGGGAGGAGAAGGATCTGGCAGAAATTCTGTGATCAGGATATCATAGCGGTTTTGAGCAGTAGTAATCAACGGCAATATCGAGCAGGCAATCAGGAAAATGAGTAAATGGCAATGCAGTGGGCTTGCTCTGAAAACTAAACCGGTTCCCGCCTTCCAATGCATGAATGCCCCTTTTTCGTAAAAATAATTTGGTTTAAAAAAAAGGGAAGGTTATTTTTACGTCTCAATGAACGTGATTACAACATATACAAAGAAGACTACCAAGAAACCTCTGACCGGGGAAGGTGTCTGACATTTTGTATATTCAAGATAACGAGCCTTCCCCCAACAGGGAAGGCTTTTTAATTTTTATTCATTCAAAAACCGTAAATAATAATGAAAGTTGCTGTTGTAGGTGCCACCGGCCTTGTAGGTACCAAAATGCTCGAAGTACTGGAAGAAAGGAATTTCCCGGTTACCGAACTGATCCCGGTAGCTTCTGAAAAATCGGTCGGTAAAAAAGTTCGTTTTAAGAACAGGGAGTGGTCCGTTGTCAGCGCAACAGATGCTATCAAAGCGAAGCCGGAGATTGCCATTTTTTCTGCCGGAGGCGGTACTTCACTGGAGTGGGCGCCAAAATTTGCAGCTGCCGGTATTACGGTGATCGATAATTCATCCGCCTGGAGAATGGATCCCACGAAAAAGCTGATTGTGCCCGAACTCAATGCCGACGCGCTGACTGCGGCGGACAAAATTATCGCCAACCCCAATTGCTCAACGATACAAATGGTGGTTGCGCTGAACCCGCTGCATTTGAAATATAAAATCAAACGAATTGTCGTCAGCACCTATCAGAGTGTTACCGGTACGGGCGTAAAAGCTGTCAGCCAGCTGATGAATGAGCGGAAGGGTGTTGTGGGGGAGATGGCTTATAAACATGCCATTGATTTGAATGTGATTCCGCAGATTGATGTATTCCTGGACAATGGTTACACCAAAGAAGAAATGAAGATGGTGAATGAGACCAGGAAGATCATGCGCGATCCTTCTATCCAGGTAACTGCTACCACGGTTCGCATACCGGTGGTAGGCGGTCATAGTGAGGCTGTGAATGTTGAATTCGAAAGGGATTTTGATCTGGCAGAGGTGAAATCACTGCTGGAGAAAGCACCCGGTGTGATTGTGGTTGACAATCCGGCGAATCATGAGTATCCCATGCCAAAAGACGCCCATAACCGGGATGAAGTTTTTGTCGGAAGGCTACGCCGCGATGAAAGCCAGCCTAATACGCTGAACATGTGGATCGTGAGTGATAACCTGCGCAAGGGAGCGGCGACGAACGCGGTGCAAATCGCGGAGTACCTGGTGAGCCAGAAGGGTTGTTAGCTGTTAGTTGTTAGTTATAGATACGGATCAGAGTGCCCGTTAATAACTAATCAACTAATAATTAACAACTAATCTACACCCTGCTCCAATTTTCCCCGCTCTTAATACGGTACATGGTCATTTCGCTGACGCCATATTTATCGGCCAGTTTTTTTATCGTGAGCTGGCGGGTGCTGCTGGAAAGTGTTTTCTTAATCGTTTTTACCTGCGCAGCCGTAAGTTTTAATCCAACGGGTCTGCTCGACTGAATTTTTTTATAGGCGAGTTTGGCCGGGCTCTTCTGCTGGTGTAAGATCATATCATCCAGACTAACCCATTTTAAATTCTTTACCGAATTATCTGTTTTATTGTGGTTCAGGTGGATGACAAATTTTTGTTTGGGAGAATTTTTCTTCACAAACATGCGGGCAATCTCCCGGTGCAGGTAAAGTGTTCCGTTGTTTCCCGGGCGGTGCAGGTTAAGTGTTTTATAACCCGTGGTTACGGAGCCATTCAGCAGTTTCCCATCTGTATATATGTCTTCGTAATAACTGGCCACGCGGCCTGAAGAAGAGAGTGCATATTTTTTGCGAAGTTGTTTCCAACCCGGAAACATGAGCGGTTTCCAGGTTTCGCCAGGAATTTTTTTTATCATGGCTGTGGTTTTACTAAAGTTACAAAAAACAATAGCGATATGCGCATGAATATTTCATAACTAATATTTCCTGGTAACTACTTACCGGCGACGGAGCCGATAAACCGGAGGAATTCTTTTTCCGAAAGGATTTTTATAGAAGGAATCTTTTTCGCCTTTTCAAGTTTTGATCCGGCTTCTTCGCCTACAACCAGATAGTTGAGTTTACTACTTACCCCGCTTAGGATCTTTCCACCCTGTGCTTCCACCATGGCTTCCGCTTCACTCCTTTTTAATTCACCCAGGGTTCCGGTAAAAAGAAAACTCTGATCGGCCAGGCTGCCGCCCTTACTCCTTTCGGAACGGCTGCTTCGGAAATTCAGTCCCAGGGCTTCGAGTTTCGCCAGCATTTTGATATTATCCTTATTTTCAAAAAACTGCACAATGCTTCCCGCTACTTTGGGACCTATATCTTCGAGCGCCTCTAATTCTTCCAACGAAAATTCTTTGAAATCCATCAGGTAACTCACTGCTTTGGCCAGTGTCTTTGCCGTTGTTTCACCCACATAACGAATGCCCAGGGCATAGATCACCCGGTGCAGCGGTTGTTTTTTTGATTCTTCAATGGCAGTCTGCAGATTGGTTATACTTTTCTCTCCGAATCCTTCCAGTTCAGCGATACGGTCGAAAGGAAGCTGGTAAACGCCTGGTACATCCTTCAAAAATCCCAGTTCATAGAATTTAAGCACATTGGCTGCACCAAAACTTCTGATATCCATTGCATCCTTGCTAACGAAATGGATGATTCGTTCAACCACCTGCGCAGGACAATTTATATTTACACATCGCAGGACGGCTTCTTCCGGCACCCGGACCAGCTCATCACCGCAGGCAGGACAATGGGTAGGGAAAATGATTTTCTTCTCTTTTCCATTGCGCAGTTCAGCCAGTGGTTTTACAATATAGGGAATCACGTCACCTGCCCGTTCAACGAGAACAGTATCACCTATGCGCAAATCTTTCTGCCGAACAACATCTTCATTAAACAGCGATACCGAGCCGACCGTCACACCTCCGATGGGAACAGGTTCGATCTTTGCGACAGGTGTTATACTACCGGTACGGCCTACCTGGAATTCTACTTTCAATAACTTACTGGTTGCCTGCCGGGCTTTAAATTTAAATGCGATGGCCCATCGGGGATGGTGTGTGGTCATACCCATTTTGTCCTGCAGGGCGAAGTCATTCACTTTGATCACCATCCCGTCAATTTCATAAGGCAGCTGGTCGCGTCCTGTTTCAAATGCCAGGCAATAGTCGATAACGGCCTGTATATTCTTAAAAACTTTTTTTTCTTTTTTAGGACTTCGGAATCCCAGGTCCCAAAGCATTTCCAGGGAATCACTATGTGTGACGGGTGCTTTTCGGGATCGCACTGCATGCGCTTCTTCGACTCCCGCCATTTCTCCCTTTCCGATATCCAGGTTTTCAGAAGAAGCAAAGTAGCTGATATGATAAAGAAAAACCTCGAGGTTGCGGCGACTCACTTCCTGGGGATCTTTTATCCGGAGTGAACCCGCAGCAGCGTTTCGGGGATTTGCCAGGGGTGCAAGCTGCTGTTCTGCGAGCTGCTGATTATATTTCTTGAAATTTTCCTTATTCATCAAAACTTCACCGCGGATTTCAACCTGTTCGATGCCGTAGCGGGAAAAAGCCGCAGAAAGCGGTACCGATCTGATTTGTTTGATATTGGTGGTTACTTCATCTCCCTGTACACCGTCACCGCGTGTGGCGCCACGAACCAGGAGGTCGTTTTCATAAATCAGGGAAATGCTTGCGCCGTCAAATTTGGGTTCAACGCAATATTCAATGGTTTTCAGTCCGGTTAGTTCCCGGGCTTTCCGATCCCAATCCACGAGATCGTCGGCATTATAGGAATTCTCCAGGGAAAGCATGGGTACCAGGTGGTTAACAGTCGGAAAACTTTTGGTTAGTCCTTTGGCGACCCGCTGGGTGGGTGAATCCGGTGTGATCTTTTCAGGATATTCAGATTCCAGTTTTTCCAGGGCCTCGTATAATAAATCGTATTCCTTGTCGGTCAACAGAGGATCATTCAGAATATAATAACGGTATTCATGAAAAACAAGCACCTGCCGGAGTGGTACGATATCTTTTAATGGCAGATTTTTTTGCGAAAGCTGCTTAAGCAGGGATTTACTAAGGTCCTGCAGATGACGGGTCTGATCGGAACTATACATAAATTCGTTTTAAACCTATTTTAAAGTACTACGTATGTATATATATAAGGTGTCCGGTGAAAGTTTAACGGATCTGGATTATATTTAGCTACTGAAAGGGCTACTACAAATTTAAGTGTATGAGCATTGAAAAACTGGCTAAGAAGAAAGATATCAAAGCAGTTCTGAAACAGCTGGAGAGCGACGGCCTGATCGGAATTTCTGTTGATTGCGTGATTTTCGGATTTGACGAAAACGAGCTCAAAGTACTCATGATCAAATCGGATCTAAAACAGTTTGAGGGGAAATGGTCGCTGCTGGGAGACCTGGTTCACCGGGATGAGGATCTGGATCAGGCGGCCTACCGTATTTTAAAAGAGCGTACGGGGATGGATGATGTTTACCTGGAGCAGGTAAGAAGTTTCGGGGATGTGGAACGACATCCGGCCGCCCGGGTTGTTACGATTGCATATTGCTCACTTATTAATATACAACAGCACCGGCTTGCAAAAAGACGACAATGAATTGCACTGGCATAAGCTCAGTGCGGATATGGATATGGCATTTGACCATCAGCAGATACTGAATGTCTGTCATGAATGGCTGCAGAAACGGGTGCAGGAACATCCCCTGGGTTTCAGCCTTCTTCCCCAGAAATTTTCCCTGCGGGAATTGCAAAACCTTTATGAAGCCATTCTTGGAATAAAACTGGACAGAAGAAATTTCAGGAAAAAATTCTTTTCCATGGATGTGCTGGAAGATACCCATGAGCTGGAATTCGATGTGCCACACCGGCCGGGCAAATTGTACAAGTTTAATTACATAAAGTATAAGACCAAAGAAGGCCGCAAATTCATGCGCCTCGATTTCTGACGCAACCCGTACAACCATTGCAGCGTTTCATTTATGTTAACTGTCTTGATGGTTATTAAGCTTTCCTAGTATTTGTTTCAAGTGAACAGATTTTTTTTAACTTTTTTGTTAAAATCTGCATAATAAATACTATTTTAGCTGCTTAATTGCTTAAACCATTGATTATGACCATGAAACGATTGCTTAAGAGGATCTCCTTCCTCTTCTTATGTGTATCCTTTACACAGTTAGCATTCTCACAGACAAAAGTTGTTACGGGTACGATTACTGACGACAAGGGAGCGCCTGTCCAGGGTGCATCAATTGCTGTCAAGGGTGCAAAAGGTGGAACCACCACGGATGCCACCGGGGCATTTACGCTGACGGTTTCGGCTGCTGCCAAATCGTTAATTATTAGTTCTGTTGGATATAACCAGCAGGAAATCGGCATTCCGGTAAATAATACCGTTGCCGTCACGCTGGTTTCATCCTCACAGTCGTTAAATGACGTGATTGTAATCGGTTATGGAACCACCAGGCGTAAAGACGCTACCGGTTCCCTGACAACGGTTTCTTCCAAGGAATTTAACCAGGGTGTGATCACTTCACCCGACCAGCTATTAGCTAATAAGGTTTCCGGTTTGGAAGTCACCAGCAATAGCGGTCAGCCCGGTGCTGCCACTACCGTGAGAATTCGCGGTAACAGTTCCGTTCGCGGTGTTGGTAATCCCCTGTATGTGGTGGACGGTGTTATCCTGGATGGCAGGGACGCCCAGACCAAATGTAAACCTTGGAACAGGTGGTTTCGGTCAGTTGCCGGAATCCAATCCATTGTTGTTTATCAATCCGTATGATATTGCGGATATCACCATTTTAAAAGACGCCTCTTCCACTGCGATCTTCGGATCCAGAGGTGCGAATGGTGTAATCGTGATCACAACCAAAAAAGGAAGTTCCGGTGCAGTAAGACTGGAAGCAAATGCTTCTGTGGGTTGGAATACCGGTTACATGAAAAAGTTCGACATCCTCTCGTATAATCAATTTTTGAGCGCCCTGACTAAATATAATCTGGACACCCTGACTGGCACCAAATCCCTGAATAAGGGCAGCAAGGTGGATCCTTTAAATGATATTACTCAGAGCAATGCCATTCAGAATTACGATATCGCGGTGAGCGGCGGGAACGATAACGGAAAATTCCGGGCTTCATTCCTGGCTTCTTCCACTCCCGGGTTTATTCAGAATAATAAACTCGCTAAATATATCGGAACATTCAACGGTACTTATAAATTCCTCGACAAGAAACTGACGATTGATTTCAATGTGATCACCGGGCATGTTACTAATAATATCGTGCTGGCTTCAAATACGGCCGGATCACAGGGTAACCTGATCAGTGCAGCACTGCAGTGGAATCCGACAGCAGCATACTACAATCCGGATGGATCATTTGTCAACCTGGGAAATGGTACACCAAATCCTTTGATGGCATTGAAAGCCTACAACGATGTGGCTGATGTAAACACCGTGCTGGGAAGTATCTCTGCTTCTTACAAGATCTTAAAGAACCTGGAATACAAATTCCTTTATTCAATCAATGAAAGCAACGGTACCAGAAATACCAATGTGGATGGATTTGTTAGAGGTTTTAACCCGATCGATGGTAACGGTTTAGGTATCATTTCATTCTCCGGGCTTACTTCCCAGGTGTTTGACAATACCCTTACTTACAATACCGTTTTTGGACAGAACCTGAAATTTACCGCCCTGGGTGGTTTTGAATACTGGAAATCCAATTACAATAACGGAAACGTTTCTGCACAAACTTTCAATTTCAACCTGAATGAATTGTCTTTACTGAATGCTCAGTACACCGACATCATTCAGAACGGAAAGACGCAGAACACACCATTTGTATTCAAGGATATTACAACTGAAATTCAGTCTTACTTCGCGAGAGTCGATTTCAACTGGAGCGATAAATTATTCCTGACAGCTACTTTCCGTGCAGATGGATCCAGCAAATTCGGTGAGAATAACAAATATGGTTATTTCCCTTCCGTAGGTGCTAAATGGAATATCGCCAATGAAAGTTTCATGAAGGACAATACGCTGATTAATGGACTGGCCCTTCGCGGAACCTGGGGTATCACCGGTAGCCAGGACTTCCCGGCAGGTGCTTCCATCGACCAGTACGCGTTCGGATCTTATAACAGTGCTTCCCAGATCAACGCGGGTAACCCGGATCTGAAATGGGAACAGACAGACCAATGGGATCTGGGTATCGACTTCTCTTTGTTGAACAACAGACTCTCCGGTACTTTCGATTACTATAACAAAGACAAAACAAACATTCTCTTCCAGAGCACAGCCATCCAGCCTGGTCCTGCTGCTACCTACTGGATCAATCTTCCCGGTCATTTAGTGAATAAGGGAATTGAACTCAGCTTAACAGGTAACATCATCGAGCATAAGGATTTCACCTGGGATCTGACAGCTAACTTCTCTACCAACAGCAACCTGATCACTAGTTTCTATGCACCGGGTACTAAAAATCCGCTGGCCATTTATACAGGTCAGATTAACGGACAAGGTGTATCAGGAACTTTAGCCCAGATCATTACGAACAATCAGCCGGTTGATGAATTCTGGCTGAAACCATTCCTTGGATTTGATCAGAAGGGTAACCAGCTAATTGGTAAAGATCCCCAGTTTGCAGGTAATCCAAATCCTGGTCAGCTGTTTGGTGTAAGCACAACGTTGAGATACAAAAAATTAACCCTCACCCTCAATGGTGGTGGATCCAGCGGATTCCTGATCTATAATAACACGGCCACTTCAGTAACGAATATCTCAGGTATCACCAGCGGAAGAAACATTGACTATAATGCATACAATTCTGCAGAACAGCCAAGCAGTGGTGTAGGTGCTTCAACCAGGTTCCTGGAAGACGGCAGCTATTTCAAATTGCGTAACGCTTCCCTCACTTATGGTTTTGGAAATATTGGCAACTACATCAAGAATCTGAACGTATATGTAGCAGGATCCAACCTGTTTGTAATCACAGGATTCTCCGGATTTGACCCTGAGGTGAATATCGATAAGCAACAAGGAGGATATCCTTCCAGTTCCATTGAATATATCCCTTACCCAACTCCAGTAAGTGTTGTTGTAGGAGTAAATTTTGCACTTTAAAAATTTTAAATAAGAATTGTATGAGAATTTCAAAATATTTTAAGATATCCGTCCTTCTGGCACTGGCCGGGGTTGCTGGATGTACAAAACTTACGGAAACTTACACTTCCACTGTACCTGGTGACCAGGCTGCAGCTGCCCTGGGTGCTGCCGGCGTTGGATTGTTGTTGCAGTCTGCGTACAACGATTTGCCCGCACCATTTGTAAACCAGGACCGTGTATTTTCCCTACAGGAAAATTCAACCGACGAATCCCTGGTGCCAACCAGAGGTGGTGACTGGGATGATAACGGTGTTTGGCGTGTAGTACATAACCATACCTGGAATGCCGATCACGATCAGGTACTTCAGGTGTATAACCAGTTGAACAAACTGCAATTTGATGCTACCAATGTGTTGAACTTCAAACCATCCAAAGAACAGGCCGCTGAAGCAAGGTTCTTAAGAGCCTGGTCTCTTTATACCCTGCTGGATCTATATAATCAATATCCATTCAGGAATCCGGGAGATACCCTGTTAAACGCACCGAAGGTTTTTACAGGTCCGGCTGCTATACAGTTTATTATCGACGAACTGACTGCTATAATGCCTGATCTGTCTGCAGCTAATTCCAACACACAGGCAAATCCCGCAGCCTGCGGAACACTGCTGATGAAATGCTACCTGAACAGGGGAGCGTTCAATAACCGCGCACATCCGACTTTTGATGATGCCGACATGCAAAAAGTAGTTTCCCTGGGTAATGCAATCATTACCAGTGCTAAATATTCTTACATGCCGAAATATTTTGGAAACTTCAACAGAACGAACGGTAGTTCAACAGAATTGATCTGGGGTTTTCCTTCCGCATCTGGTCAAACGTCAAACAACCCGGGTGTGAATGCCCGCTGGATGATGGGATTCCATTATAACGAATGGACAGGTCAGGCTCCCAATGCAGGTTGGAATGGTTTCTCTACAACCAGCGATTTCTATAAGACTTTCGCTCTCGGTGGAACAATTGACTATTCTCTGAATGATACCCTGGTAGACACACGTATCGGACGCAGAAGATTATCAGATTCATTAACCACTGCTATGTCAGGTATCCGTCCGGGATTCCTGGTAGGTCAGCAGTTCTCTGCAGCCGGTGTACCACTAAAAGACAGAAAAGGTGCTCCACTTGCTTTTGATCCGGTGATCGCTCCGACAATGATTGAAACAGGTACCAACCTGGAAGTTACCGGTATCCGCGTAGCGAAATATGTTCCGGATTTTTCACAAGCAAACGGAGATAAATATTATTCTTCAAATTCCGGTAACTGGATGACTTTCTTCCGCTATCCGGATGTTGTACTGATGGTTGCTGAAGCACTTATGCGTAAAGCAGCACCTGATAATGCAGGAGCACTCGTACTGGTGAACGGACTTAGAACAGCAAGAGGTGCATCCACTGTTGCATCATTACCACTGGTTGGTGCTAATGTACAGGATCCGAACAACCTGCTGGCAGAACGCGGTCGCGAACTGTACTGGGAATCTGTAAGAAGAACCGATCTGATTCGTTTCGGTCTGTATCTTACCAACTGGCAGTACAAACCTACCGACGATCCAAAATACCTGCTTTTCCCAGTTCCAAATCAGGCACTCGCGGTTAACCCGAACCTGACTCAGAACCCTGGGTATTAATCTTTAAAGCTTTCTTATTTATAGCAAAAGGCCATTATTTTATAATGGCCTTTTGTAATTTTATCCATCCTGCCTGAATCAGCCTGTCCGCCATTCAAGCACCTGAGTATTATGAACATTATCCCGAGGTTTATTCTTTTTTTTACCCTGGTCAGTATTTTTTTCACTCCTTCCTGTAAACAGAAGAAAGACGCGCACCCGCTATTTGAACTGGTTGAAAATTCGGGTGTCGATTTCAATAACCAGGTAGTGGATGGTAAGCTCGAGAACAGTTTCTTCTTCAGGAATTTTTACAATGGCGGCGGCGTAGCGGTGGGTGATATCAATAACGACGGGCTTGCTGATATTTTTTTTACCTCCAATATGGGTGACAATAAGATTTACCTGAACAAGGGAAATTTCAAATTTGAGGATATCACCAAAGCATCCGGAATTGTGCAGGACAGTATGTGGAGCACCGGGGTTGTTTTTATGGATATCAATCACGACGGGTGGCTGGATATCTATGTATGCAACTCAGGACATATGAC
Source organism: uncultured Bacteroidota bacterium (assembly GCA_963741345.1). Classification (GTDB taxonomy): domain Bacteria; phylum Bacteroidota; class Bacteroidia; order Chitinophagales; family Chitinophagaceae; genus Puia. The sequence goes on along the minus strand of CAVUHS010000006.1, from coordinate 146,797 downwards.
GAGTGGTCACCGGAAAAACCAGTTGTACATCAATAATCATAACCTGACTTTTACCGAGTCTGCAGCCAAATACGGACTCGATATCTCGGCCTACACTACGCAGGTATCCTTTTTTGACTATGACAATGATGGTGACCTGGACTGCTTCATGATCAATAACAGCCCCATTCCGGTTAACACACTGAACAATTCAAACCGTCGGGATTTGCCCGACCAGGAATGGCCCGTTGAGAAATTTTTAAAGGGTGGCGGGGATCATTTATACAGGAATGATAATGGACATTTTATTGAAGTAACCAAAGACGCCGGCATACACGGAAGCCTGATCAGTTTCGGATTGGGAGTTTCTGTCGGAGATATTAACGGGGATGGATGGCCGGATGTTTTCGTATCCAATGATTCCTATGAGCGGGATTATTTATATATCAACCAACAGAACGGTACTTTCAAAGATGAGATGGAAGACTGGTTTGGCCATACCAGCTTCTCTTCCATGGGAGCAGATATTGCCGATATCAACAATGACGGATACCCTGAAATATTTACTACCGACATGCTACCCGGGGATGACTACCGCTTAAAAACGCTGGGGGCTTTCGATAATATCGATCTGTATATTGCCAAGTATAAAGCCGGATTCTATCACCAATACGTGAAGAACTGCCTGCAGTTAAATAACAAAAACGGAAAATTCCTGGATATCGCCAACTATGCCGGAGTATCAGCAACCGACTGGAGCTGGGGCGCACTGATGTTTGATATGGACAATGACGGATACAATGATATCTATGTCTGCAATGGTATCAATAAGGATGTGACCAACCTGGATTTTATGGATTTCTTTGCCAATGATGTATTACAGAAGATGGTGCTCACCGGCAAAAAGGAAGCGACAGATGAAATCCTGAAACATGTGCCTGTCCATCCTATGTTGCATAAAGCCTACCGGAATATGGGCAACCTGAGTTTTTCAGATGCCGGCCTCTCCTGGGGTTTTACACAGGCCTCTTTTGCTAACGGTGCCGCCTATGCGGACCTGGATAACGACGGGGATATGGACCTGATCATTAATAATGAAAACGGACCGGCATTTATTTATAAGAATAATGCAAGGGAACTGAATAAGAATAACTATATCGGTGTAACATTGAAGGGAACCGGAGAAAACACTTTCGCTATCGGAAGTAAAATTAAACTATACCAGGGCAGCCAAATCTTTTACCGGGAACTGGTTCCCAGCCGCGGCTTCCAGAGTTCAATGGATTACAAGCAGATTTTCGGTCTGGGAAATATTGCGCAGGTGGATTCCATGGTCATTACCTGGCCCAATGGATCTACAATCAAATATGATCATCCGGCCGTCAACAAACTATACAATATATCGGAGGCGGCCCAACCATCAGTCCCAATGGTTCCCGGACTGATACCAGATTCTACTTTGTTTTCTCTGGTGAAATCGAACTTCGACAGGCACGAGGAGGATAATAATATCGATTTCTACTACGAACACAACGTACCTAAAATGCTTTCGCGGGAAGGGCCCAAGGCGGCCGTAGGAGACGTGAACGGAGACGGATTGGATGATGTGTACATTGGCGGCACATCTGTTCATGAAGGCCAGCTATACCTGCAAACTTCAACGGGTAAATTTGAAAAAAAGGAAGAGAAGGGCTTTTTACCATTCAGGGAATTTGAGGATGAGGCCGTTTTGTTTTTTGACGCCGACCATGATGGAGACCTGGATCTTTTTATCGGACCGGGAGGTAATAATAGTCAGCCCCAGAGCAGGGAGATGCAAAACCGTTTATTCAAGAATGACGGTCATGGAAACTTTACCATCGACCCCGCCGCTTTCGGCAATAACCTGAATGGCGTCAATACCGCTGTGGTCATTGATTACGATTTTAATCACGACGGATTCCCGGATTTGTTTGTGGGAGGAAGGGATGTTCCCAGAGAATACGGAAGCGCGCCTTCAAGCTACCTGTATGTAAATGATGGCAAGGGACATTTTACTGATATTGCTGCCACAAAAAATCCGGATATCGCTCATATCGGCATGGTTACGGGAGCCTGTTGGGCAGCTGTCAGCGGCGGCCCGGAGAAGGATCTGATCATTACCGGTGAGTGGATGACACCCCGCATATTCAGTTTTAAGAAAGATCATTTTGAAGAAATACATACCAGCCTGGAAAATATGTTTGGATGGTGGGAATCCGTTGCAGTGGCGGATCTGAACGGGGACGGGAAATTGGATTTGGTTCTTGGAAATATCGGGGAGAATTTCTATCTGCGCCCGGATTCAGCGCAGCCGGTAAAGTTATGGGTGAATGACTATGACCAGAATGGAAATATGGACAATATCCTGAGCAGAACAATTGATGGAAAGGACATGACCGTTTTTTTGAAACATGATATGGAGTTCCAGATGCCGATACTGAAGAAGCAAAATTTAAAACATGGTGAATTTGCAAAGAAAACCATTCAGGATATGTTGCCGGAGGAGTTATTAAAAACCTCGCAGGTGAAAAAATTCAATTATTGTCCGTCCGTTGTTGCCATCAATCTTGGCAATGGACAATTTAGAATTCAAAAACTACCTGTCATGGTTCAGTTTTCTTCCGTTAATGCCATTCAATGTACTGACCTGAACGGCGATGGCTTTCCGGATCTTGTTCTGGGTGGAAATGAATTTGGATTCCTCCCGCAATTTGGCCGCCTTGACGGAAGTTTTGGAGACGTGCTCATCAATGATGGCAAGGGAAATTTTTCATTCCTGGAGAACGCGAGATCAGGACTAAATGTCCGCGGAATGGTGCGGGATATCGCGGTCATCAAGGGACAAAAAAATCCACGTTTTTTGTTTCTGATTAATGATGAATACCCTGTGCTCTATGAAACGGGAAAAAATGTAAAAAGTAAAAAAAATTAGGAGGAAGAAGTAACTGCATTATGAAGAAGCAAGGGCTGCACATTATTTATTTATTGATGACTGGCTGGCTGGTTGTTCTTACCGGTTGCAAGCACCAGCCACCTGCCATTCAGCAGCCACTTTTATTTGAAGCGCTCGACGCCACGCGCACCGGACTTGATTTCACCAATAAGCTCACACCAACCCAGGAATTCAACGTTTTTAAATACATGTATTTTTATAACGGAGGCGGGGCGGGTGCTGCGGATTTTAATAATGACGGGAAAATTGATATTTTCTTTGCGGCCAACCAGGTATCAAACAGACTCTACCTCAATACCGGGGGGCTTCACTTCAGGGACATAACAAAAGAAGCCGGCATCCCGCAGGACAGTGCCTGGTCGACCGGTGTCTCCGTTATTGACATCAATAACGATGGCCTGATGGATATATACATCTGCCGGGTGGGCAATCATGAAACATTGCATAGCCATAATCAGCTGCTGGTATGCCAGGGTATTGATAAAAACGGAATTCCCTCTTATAAGGATGAAGCGAAAGAGTATGGTTTGGATTTTTCCGGATTTTGTACCCAGGCTGTTTTCTTTGACTATGATGGAGATGGTGACCTGGACATGTATCTGCTGAATCACTCGATTCATCAGAATGGAACATTCGGACCCAGGAAAGACCGGCTGGCTGTCACCAACCCATTATCGGGTGACCGGCTGTTCAGAAATGACGGCGATAAAAAATTTACTGATGTTACAAAGGAGGCGGGCATTCATAGTTCCGTAATCGGATACGGACTAGGCATCAATGCTTCGGATATTAACCTGGATGGTTACCCGGACCTGTATATTGGAAATGACTTTCATGAGAATGACTACCTCTATATCAATCAGCACAACGGTACCTTCAAAGAGGAGCTGAATGAACATATGATGCATACCAGTCAGTTCACCATGGGTGTGGATGTGGCTGATATCAACAATGATGCATTTCCTGAAATCGTCAGTATGGATATGCTTCCCTCGGATCCGTATATCCTGAAACGCTCGGAAGGGGAAGACAGTTATGAAACTTTTTATACTAAAATCGGATACGGGTATAATTTCCAGTATACCCGCAATAATCTGCAGCTGAACCGTCGAAACGGGACTTTCAGTGAAATCGGGTTATATGCAGGTGTATATGCCTCCGACTGGTCCTGGTCTCCGCTTTTCTTTGATTTTGATAACGATGGTACCAAGGATCTTTTTATTTCCAATGGTATTCCAAAGAGGCTGAATGATATTGACTATATCAATTTCATATCCAACGTGGATCTGCAGGAGAAAATGAGATCAACCGGACTCGATGAGAAGGATATGAACCTGATTGACCGTTTCCCCCAGATAAAAATTCCCAACAGGTTCTTTAAGAATGGTCCGGAGTTGCAGTTTACAGACATGGCTCCCCGGATCGGGAATGACCGGGATACCTATTCTAACGGCGCCGTGTATGCGGATTTTGATAATGACGGGGACCTGGATGTGCTTGTCAATAATATTGAAGATCCTGCCCTGCTCTATGAAAATAAAAGTAATGACAAAAAGGATAAAGCGTTTGTGGAAATTAAACTAAAGGGTCCGGAAAAGAATATCAATGCCATTGGTTCCAGGATAATTCTGTTTGCAAACGGCGGTATACGTACTTACGAAAAATACCCGGTGAGGGGATTTCTTTCCAGCATGGAAGGTCCCCTGCATATCGGACTGGACCAGACAGTCGTTGATTCGGCTTTCCTCGTTTGGCCGGATAATAGTTTTCAGGCCATTCAATTAAAACCCCGGGATACAATCATCAGCTTCACTTACCAGGGCGGACTTCCGAAGTATGACTATCAGATCCTGAAGAGCTATTGGAAGAACTCCACCAGGCCTGTGGATGATATTACTGCCCAGACCAATATACTTTACAGGCATAAGGAAAATGCCTTTCATGAATTCGAACGCGAACCACTGATACCTCATATGTTGTCCACGGAGGGCCCGGCCCTTATAGTTGCCGATCTGAACCATGATTCGCTGGATGATATTTTTATTGGTTCTTCAAGGCTCGGGAAGAGCGTGGTCTTCCTGCAGCAGAAGTCGGGAAAATTTCTGAAAACAGTACAGCCGGGCCTGGAAGAGGATTCGAATTTTGAAAACGTTACTACCTGCGTGGCAGATATCAACAATGACGGATTCCCCGATCTTGTGATGGCCAACGGCGGCAATGAATTCTATGGATCGGACGAACAGCTCAGGCCCAGGATCTTTCTCAATGACGGGAAAGGAATTTTCACTAGGGATGTCTCGGCATTTGACAGCCTCTTTGTAAACGCGAGTACTGTCTGTTCCATAGATTTTAACGGAGATGGCTTCCCGGATTTATTTATCGGGGGGAGATCAGTTCCATTTAACTACGGGCAGATACCAAGATCGTACCTGTTGTTAAATAACGGGCATGGGAAATTTATCGATGTAACAGATAAAGTGGCACCCGGTTTGGCAAAAATCGGATTCATCACCAATGCGCTTTGGTTTGACATTGACCGGGACGGGCAGAAAGATCTGATTGTTTCACTCGAATGGGGCGGTATAGAGGCTTATCTAAATCATAAAGGCGTTTTTGAGAAAAGAGAACTCACTGATAAGAAGGGATGGTGGAATTTTGTTTTGCCTGTTGACCTTAATGGTGATGGACAAATAGATCTGATCGCCGGCAATCTTGGTCTGAATAGTCGGTTAAAGGCATCAGAAAAGGAACCGGTACGGTTGTACTATTATGATTTCGATGGAAATGGTAAAAAAGATCAGATATTATCCTACTACCTGGATGGTCGCGAGTTACCATTTGCAAATAAGGACGAATTGGAAAAGCAGGTTCCGGTTTTGAAAAAGAAGTTTTTATATGCAGAAGACTTTGCGAAAGCCCGGTTTACAGATATTTTCTCCCGCGAAGATCTGGATAAAGCGCAGGTGCTGACCGCTAATTATTTTTCAAATGCCATTTTAATGAACCGTGGCGGATTACATTTCGATGTGATCGCGATGCCCTGGGAAGCGCAGTTGTCTTCCTATCGCGATGCGGTCGTGGTGGATGCGAACCGGGATAGTCTGCCGGATATTCTTCTTGTAGGGAACTATTATGATAACAATATACAGATGGGAAGATATGATGCTGACTATGCAACCCTGCTATTGAACCAGGGGAAGGGAGCATTTCGTACTGAAAGTTTGAACGGCGTACAGGTCAGGGGCCAGGTAAGACATATTAAAAAACTGACTGCCGGTGGAAAGGAAGCATTCGTCCTGGCCCGCAACGATGATAGCACGATGGTGATCCGGTTCGGGAAATAGAGTCTTCTTTAATTGGAGCCTTCCACTTCAAAAAACGCTGTCGTTTTTCCAGGCAGACCTTCTGATGTTATTCCCTGAACAACTACGGCGAATTTTCCTTTTAAATCGGAAGTATAGAAAGTCAGCCTGGATTTGCCACTTGTGCCGGTATTGATCCGTGGAGCCCAATACAATACATTTCTAAAATCCGGCAGATGACTTTCTTCTGCTTCCCTCGAACTATAATTGGGAGAATAAAATTCGCGCTGCTGTTGCAAACCTTCATATTCTACGACCAGTGAATTCGGATCAATCTGTGCCGCGCCCAGTTCACCGCTATATGATTTTACATTGACGATCCCCGGAAATACGGAGGAACCGAGATAGTAATTATACAATACCAGTTCGATCTTTCTGACTTTTTGAGGATCCAGGGCAATGATTTTGGAAGCATCTGCAATGGGGATACCGTCCAGTAAAATCAGGGGGTCTTCTTCAAAGTAAGTATTGAACAACCTGTTCCTGACTTTGAAGTTAAACTTCTCACCTTCTTTCCGCACCCGGACATCTTCAATATATTCACGCATCACTTCCTCCATTGTCTGAAAGCGGGTGAATTCCTCCAGGTTGTAAATTCTGTCGGGCTTGCCATAAAAAGAAGTTGTATCTGAAGTGAACTTTACAAATTGCCGTTTTTTATCCATGCCATACGTGTTTTCAACCTGGTTGCTGATGCTCCTGTTCAGCAGGGCGTTTTCCTGTGAACGGGATAAGACCAACGCATGGTATGGCCTGGAAGAGAATTTGTCAGAATAAGAGGAAATGATATCTACCCGGTTGTTGGAATCTTTCGCTAATGCAGGTTGCACCACAAGGGCATTGTTTTTATAGATATCTTTAAATGCAAAGCGGACGGTTCCCTGAGCGTCACTGGTGCCGCTGCTGAATGCATAATCAGCTCCGGGAATGCTCAGCAGGGCCCCTGCGCCGCCCACCGTGCTACCGGTTAATTTATTTACAATCCTGCCGTTTACAACGGGTCCTTCTATTTCAGGAAGAAATTCAAAATTTGGTTTTTTGTTTTCCGCAATATCCGTCCATTTAAACCTTCTCCAGCCCTGCGTCAGAAGAAGATTGTCCAGGGCCTCGTCGGCTGATTTATCCGGACTGCTGAAATAGTATTCGGGGGATTCTATTCTTCCCTTCAGATCCGAACCCAGAAATAACCAGGACACAATATTTTGTTCCGGCACATGCTGCAGTGAATCGATCATGAATACGGATACAGAGAGGTTTCCGGTAACAGGAAGATTGTTTGCATTACTGGTTGAAAGTTCGATATTAACCGGCTTTCTGGTATTATAAATAACCTGATCCGGTTTTGCCTGAATGGAAAGTATTTCCGCGGGCCGCCTGAATATCAGGCGTTCACAAACCGGTTGACGCAGATTGTTAAAGAGCGTGAGAGAAGATATACCATCGCCCAGTGCCTGTTTATCTAGGATGAAAACAGCCTTCCCATCTTTAATCATATTTGCCTGTACATTTTTAATCTGCTGCCTGGTATGTGTAATCAGGTAGGCATTGGTATTATTAAAGTCGCCCGTGGCCTGCACGGTTACTTTTAACCTGCCCGTCTCATATTCCGACACGCTCATCATAAATCCCCGGTCTGCTGCGTCTGGTAGTTTTATTTTGACAATGCTGTCATTAAGATTCAGCAGTGCATAGTAGTTAGAATTTTTTTCCGGCCGTAGTTCAAAACTGCCCATCCCGTTATGGAGGGACATAAAACTGGTAATGGTATCATTACGCTGATTAATGATTACACCTTTGCACTCTAATCCGTGGCCTTCACCATTCATTGCCTTGAATGCAATTTTACCCGCGAACCCGTACAATGCATTTCCACCCTCCGGGAAAAATTGAATGGATGCGGCGGATTTCGATGCAGGTGGATTTGCGGAAATTTTTAACGTATTAACGATGTGAATGGTCTGTTCATAATAGAAATCGGGGGAAAAATTTCTCATCCAGCTGGTGTACGCGCGCAATATATAATTTCCGGTCGCTAAAAATCCCGGAAGCGTAACAGACCCGCTACCGCTTCCTTTCAACATGGAAATTTTGGTTTGAACCACTGGCTTTAGATCTTTATTCAGGATTTCTATATAACTGATGCTGCTCGCGGCCAGGGGTTTATGAAAAGACCCATCCACCGAATAAATTTTAAACCAGACTGGTTCTCCCGCCAGGTAAAAGGTTTTATCTGTATGCACAAAGAGTTTTTCCTGGAGGTGAATGGACTGGTAATTACGGAATTGCTGCTGCAGGTCATCCACCGCCTGGTCCTGCGCGTGGAGAAGACCGCAGCACAATAAGAAAATAATCAGACCAGCACATCTTTTCATTTCTAATAATTTATTGCCAGAACGGTGGTTGAATATTGGTTCCACCCTGGTATCGGCAGTCAAGGCAGTCTTTATATGTAATATTCATAGTTGTCGGAGGCCCGGAATTGAAATAATAAACATCGTAACTGGTATCAGCATAATTCCAATGTAATGTGTTCAGGGGATCTGTTGGAATAATGGTTATAGGACAATTGTATGGATGATTCGATTTCCAGCCCGGAAGATTTCTGTTGTCGATAAATATCCGGAGTTCCTGGACGGAAGAAGCTGAAACATATCCCAGTACGGGATCATTTGGATTTGTAATGCCATGGATGTTGCCCCTGATTTGCGAAGGCTGCAGATCGAAAAGACCGCCGAGTGATTGTGAATTTTTTTGAACCGTGAGCCAGTAATTATATGCTTCCTGATCAAGCGGGTATTGCCTCACAAGAGCACTGTATTTCACGTCCATTCTCGGATCGTTTTTTGCAAAACCGGCGATGGGGACCTGGCTGATCACATCTGAGCTGAGGGTGATCGTGGAACCCAAAAGAATCGAGGTGGAATTGCCAGTAGTCCAGCAATTGTAGGTACTCTGACTTGGATTATCTATCGGCGCAATCATATCGCCCACCCTGAACCAATATGACTGAAGTGCGGAATGGTGCTGATAAGTTTCTGTATAATCCCATCTGTAATACCTGGTATTGTTCGATGGGTCATGGGAATTCACGAATATTTTTACCGCATCTTCAGCAGTCGCGGCATCATAAACGATCTGCCAGGTTAAACTATCTATGGGTGGTGCCTGTTTGGGTGTTACCAGGTCAGACAGATATTTACTGCCATCCCGGGTGGTAACCGAAAGCTGGTATTTTTGGGTCGGATCAAGATTCAGCGGGGCGCTCACATAAGTACCGCTACCTGATGTATCGGACAGCGGATACACGATACCGTTAGATGACTGAATCATGACCTGTGCACCAAGTTCCGGTAAGTCTGTAACGGTATCGCTGAGATTCAGAGACCTTGAAACAATGAAACTGGAAGAACTATTTTGCCCGGTATTGATGATCCCGTCAATAGCCAGGAAATGATTACTTGCTGTGATTTCAGGTGGATCATATGCTTTGCGGCACATGGTTGAACTGAGAATAACCGCAATAACTAAAAAATATTTCAGCCGCCCCTCACGCATGAATCTAAAATTTGATCGTATAAGTAATAAATGGAATCGGGGCACCAAAAATGGACAACTGGTAACCTTTCACTTTGCCATTCTCCTGGACGAAATAGACTGAATAAGCATTCTGTCTCCCGGTAACGTTATATATACCGGCTGACCAGGAATTATGTGTCACTTTATTTGTCCTATGATTTCCTTCCATGTTAACCGAAATATCCGTTCTGAAATAATCAGGTATCCGGTATTGATTCCTGTCGGAATAATATAAGGTGGAAGCACCGCCGGCATGTACAATGGCCAGAGGCAGTGTAATCGGTCTGCCTGTACTATAAATGACATTCAGGGATAAACTATAACGATGTGAGAAGCGGTAGTTCCCAATAAAATTGACCATATTGGGTTTATCGAAACTCGCCGGGTAATAATTGCCATTGTTTACCAGTTGCCCGGCAAGTGGATCATCCTGCTTAAGGAATGTCCGGGAATATGTATAGCTGATCCAGCCATTTAATTTGCCGGTCGTTTTCTTCAGGAGAACTTCAATACCGTACGCTTTGCCCTGGGTTTCAAAAACATCCGTTTCTAAATGAGGATTCAGCAACAGGCTGGCCCCGCTTTTGTAATCGAGGTAGTCCTGCATTCTTTTATAATAAACCTCCACGGAAGTTTCAATACTGTTCTGCCTGAAATTTTTATAAAATCCGAAAGAAATCTGTTGTCCCTGCTGTGGTGCGATATTCGGATCACTGAGCTTCCAGATATCGGTGGGTGAAATATTGGTTGTGTTGGAGATTACATGTATATACTGCGCCATTGTATTGAAACTGAACTTGAGTGAAGCGCTGTTCGTAAGTGAATACCTGGCGGAAAATCTTACTTCAGGCAGTGCATAGGTTTTTATAATTTTTCCTTTGGGATAGGATACTGTATCAATTATGGTGTATGGTTCCCTGGGCTGGCCCGGAATATACTGGTATACATTACTTGGTCCGAGATAATTATAAACCGTGTAACGGATGCCCGCATTGATCGAAAAATTTTGGGAAACCGTAAACTGGTCCCCCAGGAAAAGAGCCGTCTCAAGTGCCTGTTCCTGCTGCATTGAGTTTGTTTGAACCAGCGATTTAGAACCATCGGGTGAGATGGTTCCCGGATGCAGCTGGTAATAAACGGAATTCAAACCGTAGCTGATATTGTGTTTATTATTTGGAGAGTAATTGAAATCAGCCCGCAGGTAAAACTGGTTAATATCGAAATTGAGTTTATAGGCGTTTATGGGAACCTTGGTACTGGAAACTGAATACTGGTAATGATCGATGCCGGTTGTGAATACCGCGTAGGAGGTATTGCTGAAATTATGTTTCCACTTTATATTGGCATTCTTGTTGGCGTATGCATAAGTGGTATCTCCGTCCAGGTTGAATTTATCGCTGCTCATATAACCCATCAGGTAAAGCGTGTTCTTGGAATTGATTATATGACTCAGGTGCAGACTTACATCATAAAAACTAGCCGTGCTGTTACTATAGGAAGAACTGGGTATCTGATTGAGCAGCCAGTCCGAATATGTGGTCCGGAAACCGGCAATGACTGAAGTTTTTTCTTTTTGGATCGGCCCTTCAATACTGAATTTACTGGTGAGCGGACTGATACCTGCTGAACCGGTCCACTTCTTTATGTTACCATCTTTTACATCCACATCCAGAACAGAGGACAATCTGCCTCCATATTTTTCCGGGATGGCACTTTTATATAATTCAACACTCTTTACCAGGTCCGGATCGAAGGCAGAGAAAAATCCAAACATATGGCTTGGATTATAAACGGTCGCGTCATTATAAAGAATAAGATTCTGATCGGCTGCGCCACCTCTCACATTGAATCCGTTACTGCCTTCTCCCACAGAAGTTACACCGGGCAGCGTGAGCAATACTTTCAGCACATCGGCCTCACCAAAAACAACCGGCACCTGTTTGATGGACTGTATATTCAGTTTGCTAACGCCCATCTGCACACTCCGGGTATTGGAAGTTTTTTCCGCCGAGACGATCACTGCCTTCAGGCTGGCAACGAATTCCTCCAGTTCAATATTCAGTTTCCCGTCGCTATACACCACCACCTGCCTGCGGGCATCTTTCATACCGGCACTGCTAATACGAAGAATATGCCGGCCCCTGGGCAACGTGAGTGTGTAATAACCGAACTGATCAGTGGTTTTTAAAATAGAAAGGGTATCTGCCGAAATCGTAGCACCCATGATCGCTTCGCCTGTCCGGATATCCCGGACATATCCGGCGACCGTTGGCCGGGCCGAGGCTGTTTTTCCGTTTTTGGCTCCGATCTCATATAGTTTATTGTCTGCTGAAATTTTCAGGTTTGATTTGGCAACGATTGCATCTTCCGCATAGAAGGCAGTCTGGATGCTGCTGTCACCATTTGCATTTCCCGGGTCAAAGAAATTTTTGGGCAGCGAGGTCTGAATGGTGTATCGTTTGCTGACAAAAATTTCATCCTTTCTGCCCAGTGCATAATGAATATCAGTATTCCTGAAAATATTATCAAAGACCTGCTGCAGGGTCAGCTGATTCGCGTTCAGGTTAATTTCAAGACTATCAGTATCCAGGGAATCATAGTAAATATGGTAGGGGGTTTGTTTTTCAATTTCGCGTACCAGTTGGGGAAAGCGATAACCGGAAAAATTTCCACTTATTAATTTTTGATCCTGGGCGAATACAGAAAAGCTGGAAAGGCAGAAAAAACCAAAAATGCAGAATCGGGATAGCCTCATTTCAGTGCTTTATCTGGGAATAATAGATCGTTGTAAGCACCAGGGATGATTCCAGATTTTTCCTGAAGTTGAGTTTATTGGTGCGAATATATTTCCTTACTATATCTTCCTTGTCCTTAAATATGTCAAGCAATGCATTCTTACCGTCAACCTGATAAAATACATTGTTCAATTTGATAAAATAGCTATTGTACTGTATATATTTAGTTTCTTCGCTGCCGGTTCCGACAACCAGTTTTTTTTCCCTCCTGGCATACAGGGCCGGTTCACCCGAGACCAGCCGGTCGTAATAACCACCTTTTTCAAGACCCTGGAAACTGCCCGCAATCAGCGGAATAAAAATATGTGACCCAATGAAGAAAGAATCCACCTTCTCTGGCGAAAGTGTTATAAGTGCACTATGAGAATAATTATTTGTGATGAGCTGGTCATCAACCAGGTTATAATAGATATTCCTGTCGGTATATAATTCACCCTGGTATGACAGGGAGCCGGTCATCATATTGTCTGACTCATAAAAGGGAAAACCGACCGCCTTCTGTCCATTCCGGATAAATTCCCTTCCATGATATATCTGCGCGTTGTCACTAATTTCATTCAGATAAAACTGGTTAACATTGGCAAGGGACTGATCGTTGAGAAGGGAATCCGGAGCCTGCTGGGCCCATGTTGGAGAATTGGAAAGCGTGAGGGAAAATATTCCGGCAAAGACAAGGCGGTTAAAATTCATTTTAAAGCACATTTTCCCATCGCTCAAAGCAGAACACCAGGGGAGTTCGTTAGTTAATAGTGAGGAGTAATTTACCATAAAAACCAGTAACAATCACCCCTCAACAGTGATTTTACAGATGTTTTACATAAGCGGGTCATTCAACCACGGGGATAAATATCCGCGTTATCCATTTGGACGTGTCCGGTTCACTGATCCGGTTGGTTACGAGCATCTGGAAACTGGTCGCCATTTTTGACTTATTATTATCCGAAATAAAATAATCCAGTTGTTTCATTGCTCCATTCACCGTATACAGTCCCCCTTTTACTTCTGTGGAAATAAAATTTCCCGGTACCATTCTCATGTGATGTATCGGCCCGTCATCATTCAGCAATTTGTTGGTTGGTACCGCCACCTGTGTTTCATAAAGTCCATTCTCCAGCACCCGCACATTCATTATCGGATAGCCTGATACCGTTCCCTTCTGTTTCCGGATACTTTTTTCAACCACATCAAAATAGCCATACAGCTCTGCAGTTGCAGGATATGTGTTACTCGTGAATCTTGCCGAAAGTAATGTCGTATCCCGGGTCGATGTTCTGTATATTGGAATAATATATATGTTTTGAGGATTTGAAATGAAGGAAGAGAAAATTTTCAGCACACCCTTCATATTCTTTTTGATTTCCAATGCCATCCGGTAATTCCTGATCCTGCTCCATGGACTACTTCCCGCCGGAATTTCACATTGCCAGACAGCGCCGGTAGAGTCATGTGAGAAAGAAATCAGGTTGAGAACACTCTGAATTTTTATTCCATCCCTTTGTATTTCGATCCCGGCAACATTATTGAACTGCCTGTTGAGGCGGAATATAGTGCCATTATACGTGAAAGGCATTCCTGCAGTATGGGATGACCCGTCGTCATTCCGCCACCATTTCTCCCAATTTTCTTCCTGGCCAATATAACGGAATTCACCACTAATGGTTGCCTGAGCCGTGGATATATTGGATAATACGATCTTTGCCGGAATGAAAAAGTAAATACAACCAACCGTTAAAACGATTATCACCAGCAACCAGACTATCCATTTCTTCATATCTTGATAAATAATTGTGGCGCAAAGTAGCCAATTTTTGATTTATGTTTATTCCCTCTAACCGGCTCTTTCTGCTTGTTTGCCCTATTCTACTCCTGGCCGCATGTAAATCCCGTAACGATGATACCCGATACCCTGTTTCAATTATTGCCTGCGTCGGAAACCGGGATCCGGTTTAACAACCAGGTAGAGGACACCAAGGATTTCAACATTTTTAAATACCGCAATTTTTATAATGGTGCCGGAGTTGCTATCGGAGATGTAAATCACGATGGCCTCCCGGATATTTTCTTTACATCAAACCAGCATGAAAACCAGTTGTACCTCAATAAAGGCAATTGGAAATTCGAAGAAGTTGCAGCGAAATCAGGATTAACAAGCACACACCACTGGCATACGGGTGTAACCATGGTCGATATCAATGGCGACGGGTGGCTGGACATATATGTATGTAACGGTGGTGAAATTCCGGGAGATGACAGGGCGAATGAATTGTATATCAATCAGCGAAACGGGCAATTTAAGGAAGAGGCACACGCCTATGGACTGGATGATCGCGGAATATCCACCCAGGCCGTTTTCTTTGACTATGATCACGATGGCGATCTTGACTGTTTCATATTGAACAATAGTAATAAATCCGTTGAAAGTTTCGGGTATTCCAGTAAGCTTCGGAATATTCGTGATCCTGAAAACGGAGACCGTTTATACCGAAATGATAAGGGACATTTTAATGATGTGAGCCAACAGGCCGGCATTTACGGAAGCGCTATTGCATTCGGACTCGGAGTCACAGTGGGTGATCTGAATAATGATGGCTGGGAGGATCTCTATGTTTCCAATGATTTTTTTGAGCGGGATTATCTCTATCTCAACCAGCACGACGGGACATTCAAAGAAGTGATCGGGGATGCCATGGGGCATATGAGCCAGGGCTCCATGGGCTCGGACATGGCAGATATCAATAACGACGGATGGCTGGACATTTTTACCACAGAAATGCTTCCTGAAACGGATTACCGGCTGAAGACAACCATCAAATTCGATGAATACGATGTGGTGAATGCAAAAAACCAATTGGACTATCATCATCAGTTCACCAGCAATTGTCTTCAGTTGAATAACCAGGACGGCACTTTCAGCGATATCGCCCAGTTGTCGGGTGCCGATGCAACGGGCTGGAGCTGGGGTGCATTGATTTTTGATTTTAACAACGACGGATGGAAGGATCTGTATGTCTGTAACGGAATCAGCAGGGACCTGACTGACCAGGATTTCCTGGAATTCTTCAGTAATCCTGAAACGCTGAACCGCTATAAAGAAAACGGATTTGATTTCACGGATATTTTAAAGCATATGCCATCCGTGCCGATTCCGAATTACGCCTTCCTCAACAAACAAAACCTTCAATTTAAAAATGAAACAGCGGCGCTTGGGTTTGACCGGCCAAGCTTTAGTAACGGTGCCGCTTATGCGGATTTGGACGGCGATGGTGACCTGGATCTTGTGATCAATAATGAGAATATGGAGGCCTTCGTGTACCGGAACATGAGTACGGAGAAGCTGCACCATCATTTCCTCAAAGTAAAACTCGAAGGGGATTCAATGAATACATTTGGCCTGGGTGCCCGTCTGCAGTTATTTGCTAACGGGGTTGTGCAAACGCTGGAGCAGATGCCCAGCCGCGGATTCCAGAGCAGCGTGGACCCTGTTTTGAATTTCGGTCTCGGGAACAACAATCAAATTGATAGTCTGAGCATTCGCTGGCCGGACGGGCATTACGCCGTTTTAAAGAACCCGCCGGCAGATACAACGGTAACGCTACGCCGGAAGGACGCTTTATCACTCTTCCCCGGTTATCCCGAACAGCCAGGACCATTATATCATAATGTGACCGCCGGAATTATTCGTGGGAATATTCATCATTCAGAAAATGAATATATCGACTTTAACAGGGAGAAGCTGATTCCGAAAATGATTTCCACGGAAGGTCCGCGGGTGGCTGTGGGAGATGTGAACGGCGACGGGCTGGAAGATTTTTATCTCGGAAATGCCTTTGCAGACACTGCGAAAATATTTATTCAGCAGGCAAACGGTCACTTTGTACAAAAACCCCAACCCGTATTCATAACTGATAAACATTTTGAAAGTATCGGAGCCGTTTTTTTGGATGCGGACGGTGACGGCGATCAGGACCTGGTGGTCTGCTCCGGAGGCAATCAGGCATTTCCGGGTTCAGCCAACCTGTTGGTGAGGCTATACCTGAATGATGGAAAAGGAAATTTCAGCCGGGGCACCAATGGGTGGCCGGAGGTCATGCTGAATGCTTCCTGTGTAAGGACACTTGATTTTGACGGTGACGGGTTAATCGATTTATTTATCGGCGGACGTGTGGTCCCGGGACACTATGGTTTGAAACCAGCCAGTGTGTTATTGAAGAATGAAGGCGGGGGCCGGTTTATCGATGTAACCAAATCCATTGCACCACAGCTGCTGGATCTGGGTATGGTCACCGATGCCGCCTGGGCCGATATTAACGGCGATGGGAAACCGGAGTTGACAATTGTAGGGGACTGGATGCCGGTAACATTTATGCAATATGAACATGGAAGGTTTCAAAAATCCGGGGAACTGCCTAATTCTTCAGGATGGTGGAACTCATTACTGGTGGCTGATGTCAATCAGGACGGTTATCCGGACCTCGTGGGGGGAAATTTCGGGTTGAATTCCAGGATCAAAGCCGATAGTGCGCATCCGGCGATGCTCGTGACGGCTGACTTCAATAAAAACGGGCAGACAGAATGTATTCCTGTTTATTATAAAACCGACGGGAAGGCATATCCCTATTGGATGAAAGGGGAGATGGAAAAGGAAATCCCCTCATTAAAAAAGAAATTCCTGCAGTTTAAGTCCTATGCGGGCAAACAATTCAGTGAGATATACAGCCCGGAGGAATTGAAACAGGCCACGATACTCACCGTGAATGAAACACGTACGGCAGTTTTTATCAATGACGGCAAAGGGCATTTCACCATGCAGCCTCTTCCGGTTGAAGCAGAGCTGTCACCGGTTTTTGCTGCGGTTGTTTACGATCTGAACGGGGATGGGATAAATGATATATTCATGGGAGGTAATTTTTTCGGACTGAAACCACAGACCGGCCGTTGCGATGCCAGTTATGGCACATTACTCGTGGCCGACCCGCAGCATCATTTCCATTATGAAAATCCCAGGCAATCCGGCTTATTTGTGCGGGGTGAAGTGCGGGATGCCAGGATGCTGAATCCGGGCGGTAAGAACCCCTTACTGCTTGTGGCCAGGAATAATGATGATTTGCTGATTTTTCAAAGGACGAAGTGATTTTGGGGCCTAAAGCCTGAAGCCTAAAGCTGAACCTGCCTGCCGAGCAGCCTAACGCTTAAGGCTTAACGCTGAACGCTAACGCATAACCCATAACCCATAACTCATAACTCATAAGCAGAAATACAGCGGGCAGAAAAGGTCGATATAAAATTAGTGTCAAATTTTTTATTGATAATCAATAGATTACGGGGGTGGCTATAAAAAATAAGCCTGGAAACTTTGGGAATACACATTCTATCCACCTACCTTTGCCGTCCTTTAATTGAACTGCCGGGATAGCGGCAGTAAATCAAAAAACAGAATCATGAGCAAATTACATTTCGTTACAAAGCATGCCAACGAGGCTACCGTACAACGTGATTGGTACGTTGTGGACGGTACTAATCAAACCGTCGGCCGCATGTGTGCCCGTATCGCAGCCATCCTGCGCGGCAAGAATAAAGTTTATTACACTCCCCACGTTGACTGCGGTGATTTCGTCATCATTACCAATGCAGACAAAGTGTTGTTTTCAGGAAACAAGCTGGAAGACAAGATTTACATCAACTTCTCTGGTTATCCGGGAGGGAAAAAGGAAGAAACAGCAAAGAACCTGTTGAAACGCAGACCGGAAGCCGTGCTTGAAAGAGCGGTGAAAGGAATGCTGCCAAAAAACAGGCTTGGTCGCAAAATGTACAAGAAATTGTTTGTATACGCCGGTTCTGCGCATCCTCACGGTGCACAACAACCGAAAGAACTTAAGTTTTAATTGAGTGAAAAGATGAAATTCTTTTGCTGTTCAAACAGCACCGGATGTTTTCAAATTTTCAAATTCCCAAATTCTCAAATTTTCTCTCATAATGGAAAAACAAAAACTTGCCACAGGACGCCGGAAAGAAGCCGTAACACGCATTTTTCTGACCAGGGGCAGCGGTAAAATCGTTATCAACGATAAGGATTACAAAGAATATTTCTCCCTGGCCTATTTACAGAACCAGGTGGATCTTCCTTTGAAAACGATTGAGTCTGTCGACAAATTCGATATTCAGATCAACGCGACCGGCGGTGGTATCAAGGGTCAGGCAGAAGCCTGTAAACTCGGGATTGCCCGGGCCCTGCTGGAGGTGAATCCTGAATTTCGTCCGGCTTTGAAAGCAGCCGGCCTGCTGCGTCGTGATCCGAGGTCTGTGGAACGTAAAAAACCAGGACGCAAGAAAGCAAGAAGAAGCTTCCAGTTCAGCAAACGTTAATTCTATTAATTCAAATCAGTTGAAAGCCGGGTTCCGCGACCAGGGCTTAAAGTTTAATCAATATGGAACAGAATACTTCACTTCAGCAACAGTTATTGGAAGCCGGTGTGCATTTCGGGCATTTAAAGAAAAAATGGAATCCCAAAATGCTTCCCTACATCTTCGCGGAGAAGAAAGGCATCCATATCATCGACCTGAATAAAACCACGGAAGCGCTTCAGGAAGCCTCTGCCGCTCTGAAGCAAATTGCAAAATCCGGTAAGAAGATCATGTTTGTCGGCACAAAAAAGCAGGCAAAGGAAATCGTTACTGAATGTGCAAAAAAAGTGACCATGCCATTCGTTACTGAACGCTGGCTGGGCGGAATGCTTACCAACTTCAATACCGTTCGTAAGAGCGTTAAGAAGATGCAGAGCATTGAAAAGATGCTGACTGACGGAACATTCGACAGCATTACCAAGAAAGAACGCCTCACCCTGGCCCGTGATAAGGATAAGATGGAAAAGGTACTCGGTGGTATCGCCCAGCTGGGACGTGTACCGGCTGCACTTTTTCTGATCGACATCGGGCACGAACATATCGCACTGGCTGAAGCAAAAAAACTCGGCATTACCACTTTTGGAATGGTGGATACGAATTCGGATCCCAATAAAGTCGATTTTGCAATTCCTTCCAACGACGATGCAACCAAATCCATCGCGATCATAGTAAACTATATAGCTGCTGCCATTGCTGATGGTCTGGCTGAGAGACAAGCTGCCAAAGATGATGATGTGGAAGAAGTGAACCTGGATGACAATGAAAAGAAGGCAGCCCGTATCCAGGCTGAAGCAGAAAGTGAAGCCGCTCGCGGAAGAGGTGTAGATAAAACAGCCAGGACACCTGGTGCTCCTAAGCGCCGTGTTCCGAACAGTGGCCGTCGTACCGGAGCGAGATAGTTTCTTTCAAATGAAGATCAATAAGCGATAGCTGACTGCTATTTCTTAATTTAAAATAATATTACATGTCAACAACTACTACCATCACCGCAGCAGAAATCAACAAGCTTCGCCAGACAACAGGCGCAGGCATGATGGACTGCCGCAAAGCCCTGGTTGAAAGTGACGGGGATTTTGAAAAAGCGATTGATTACCTGAGAAAAAAAGGACAGAAAGTAGCTGCACTGCGCAGCGACCGTGAAGCAAAGGAGGGAGTTATTGTCGCTGCAACAACTGCCGACCGCAAAACAGGTCTGATCATCACACTGGCTTGTGAAACCGACTTCGTATCGAAGAATGCAGAATTTGTTGCTGTTGCGCAGAGCATCATGGATGTTGCCATTAAGAATAATGTAAAATCACTCGAAGAACTGCAGATTACTAAACTGGATAATGCAACGGTGGCAGACAGGATCAATGACCAGGTAGCCAAGATCGGAGAAAAGATTCAACTGACAAGATTTGAAAGGATCGATGCGGATGCGGTTGCATCTTATATTCATGGTGCCTACAGAATGGGTGTGCTGGTTGGATTGAACAAAAATTCTGCTCCGGCACTGGAAGCCGGAAGAGAGGTGGCCATGCAGATTGCTGCCATGAATCCGGTTGCAGTAGACCAGGATTCAGTTTCCAAAGAAATGATAGAAAGAGAAAAAGCCATCGTAACGGATCAGATACGCAATGATCCAAAAATGGCAGGGAAGCCCGATGAAATGATTGAGAAAATCGCCGTGGGTAAACTGAATGCTTTTTTCAAAGAAAATACTTTAACTGCCCAACCATTTGTGAAGGACGCGTCCAAAACAGTTGGTGACCATCTGAAATCCGTTGACCCCGGATTGAAAGTAACGCAGTTTAAAAGAGTGCAACTCGGATAATATGTATCCCGCTTTTAGCGGGATATTTTTTTGTCCGGACGGGAAGGTGCAATCAGGAATTTAGAGAATGAAAATCTGTGGATCAGTTCCGGACTTCTGGTTTATGTTTTCAATAATATGTTCCCCGGTATTCTCAGAATTCCAAAAAACAAATTTCTCAGATTATATTTCTTTTCTTTGCATTAATCAAACTGCCTATGTTACCTAAATACACCCGCGTGCTATTGAAATTATCCGGGGAGGCCCTGATGGGTGATAAAAATTTTGGATTTGATAATGCCGTGATTGCCCAATATGCTGCAGATATCAAAACAATCGTGGATCTGGGAGTTCAGGTGGCTATTGTTATCGGCGGCGGAAATATTTACCGGGGAATGAATGAAAAGGAAACCGGCATTGAAAGAGCGCATGGGGATTATATGGGTATGCTTGCAACGGTGATCAATGGTATGGCCATGCAGGCCGGACTGGAAAAAATTGGTGTATTTACCCGCTTGCAAAGCGCCATTAAAATGGAACAAATAGCTGAACCTTATATCCGCCGCCGCGCCATACGACACCTTGAGAAGGGCCGGGTGGTCATTTTTGGCGCCGGAACCGGCAATCCCTATTTCACAACGGATACGGCAGGATCCCTCCGGGCCATCGAAATTACGGCCGATGTGATACTCAAGGGAACAAGGGTGGACGGTATCTACACGGCTGATCCTGAAAAGGATAAAAATGCTAAAAAATACAGTAATATCACCTACCAGGAATGCATTTCCGGTAACCTGAAAGTGATGGACATGACGGCATTTACCCTTTGTATGGAAAATAACCTTCCGATTATTGTTTTTGACATGAATAAACCCGGTAATCTCAAAAGGGTCGTCACAGGGGATCAGGTAGGCACCCTGGTATCCGCTTAAACGCGTATTTCTACTTTAAATTCACGCCCAGCTTGTATTTATGCAGGGATATCCCTATTTTGTAACGCTGGAAATCATCGCTTTCTCTGGTGTTCTGTCTCCATCCCGTATCCCATCAATTTCCAAACCCCGAGGGAAATCCTTTGTTATGAGTACCGATGAATATGAAGACATTCCCCTTAATAATGGGCTACACCCTAACCGTTAGACTGCCTGAAATAATCATATTTCTTTTGGGTGCCCTCATATTGGGCATAACCATCCACTATTTCTGGACCGCCCGTAAAACGATACGTATACAAAAACAGGTTCCCGACGAAGGGATCGCAGACAATGACAATTGGAAGCTGAAGTATTATACAGATATGGAAATCCAGGAGAAGACGCTCCAGCAACTGCGCGATCGTCTCTCGGAGTCTGAGGAAAACGAAAAAATTTACAGTCTTGAAACGGAAGAACTGCGGGAAGAACTGGCTCTCCTGAAAGAGAAATATTCGCGCGCAGAGGCCCAGGTAAAACCACCCACGGTTACGGAAGACTATTTGTCACAACTGAAAACAGCCCAGGAAAATTTATTTCAATACAACCAGCATATTAATAAACTTCTTCAGCAGATTCAGTTGCTCAAGGAGTCTGAGAAAAAATACCAGGATCTGCTTCAACAGCACAATGCCCTGAACAACCAGTTATCCGGCCTGCACCGTCAGCTGGCAGAAAAAGACGCCGAAATCGGAAGAATCATGCAGGAACAGAGATTGGTTCTCGAGATGAATGAACGCATGGATAAAGCCTATGCAGATTTCACACAGATGCAGGAGAAGCTGCGGAAGCTCGAGCAATACCTTGATCAGCCTCATAGTAAACGAATAGAATATGAGCAGCTGCAGGAAACTTATTTCAAACTTAACCGGGAATTCGACGTGGTTAAGGGAAAACAAATGGCCCTGTTTGACGAAAACCAGCGCCTGAGCAGGATCCTGGCCGATACCGAGGATAAGTTGAAAGAAGCTAATTTCCAGCGTCAGCAATACCAGAAAAAAATGCTTTTCCTTGAAGAGCTGAACCGCGACCTGCAGGAGGCCACTGAGCAACATAAAAAAATGGAGAGCCAGTTGCGACGTATCAGCGAAATGGAATCTATATTATCGCGGTCGTTCCCGAAAAATCCTCCACCTTCTTCTCCTCCTCCCACTTCTTCGAATCAGCCGATTATTTAGTTGACGGTTGACGCCTGCCTGCCGGCAGGCAGGGTTGACGATTGGGAATTGCAATTTACAAAAAAATGAGCGGCGTTAAGCGTTAAGCGTTGTGCGTTATGCGTTAAGCGTTATGCGTTATGCTTTCAGCGTTAAGCGTTATGCTTTCAGCATACGTTTCGTATTTTTATATCATGGAATCATTGGCTCATATCAGAAAAGAATACCGGATGCACCGGTTAGTCACAGATGAAGTTTCCGATAATGCCATGATGCAGTTCGAACGTTGGTGGAATGATGCACTTAAGAGTGAAATAGAGGAAGTGAATGCCATGACGCTGGCTACGGCCTCAGCAGATGGATTGCCTTCAGCACGTATTGTACTTCTCAAGGGTTTTTCCAATGAAGGGTTTCAGTTTTTCACTAATTACGAGAGCTTCAAAGGAAAACAGCTACAGGAAAATCCAAGAGCCTGCCTGGTTTTTTTCTGGAAAGAACTGGAACGGCAGATACGGATTACCGGCCTGGTGGAAAAACTTAGTCACAAGAATAGTGATGATTATTTCAACTCCAGGCCTGAGGGAAGCAGGATTGGGGCATGGGCCTCACCGCAGAGCGAAGTGATTGAAAGCCGTGAATGGCTGCACCTACAGGCAGAGAAGCTTGAATTAAAATATTCGGGAATTCCCATTCCAAGGCCACCTCATTGGGGCGGATACCTGGTGAGGCCGGTCACTTTGGAATTCTGGCAGGGCAGACCGGACCGGTTACACGACCGGCTTCAATATAGTTTGCAGGAAAATGGACTTTGGTCCATCGAGAGATTAGCGCCTTAGGAAGTTGAAGGATTATGGGTGATGGGTGATGCTCTCCTAAGCTTCCTTCTTCTTCACCACTACTTTCTTTTCATTCCTTGGTCTGCTCTTTCCAAATGACCCCTTGAAAATTTTACCCTTTTTAGTCTTTTTATCTCCTTTGCCCATATTATTTTATTAAGAGTGCAAATATCCGGAAAAATAAAAGCTCCGGCTAATTAATAATCAGATAACCGGAGCTTTCGAATGAACTTAAAGGCAGCAATTACATTTTGGCGGCCAGTTCCTTACCTGCTTTGAACTTGGCTACTTTTTTGGCTTTGATTTTAATCACAGCACCTGTTTGCGGGTTACGGCCGTTACGGGCAGCTCTTTTGGAAACAGAGAAAGTGCCAAAACCAACCAGTGTTACCTTTCCTCCACCCTTCAGTGTTTTAGCAACTGCTTCTACAAATGAATCGAGTGTATCGTTAGCCTGTGTTTTTGTGATGCCGGCATCTTCGGCAATTTTTGAAATTAGTTCTGCTTTGTTCATAGTGTAATATTTTGTCCGGCAAATATACCTGCTTTATATTCCCATCAAAATATTTCGAAACGGCCTGATCGGGTATAATTCAGCACGGGTAAGGGTTTCGGAGAATTATTAATTGATAATTGTCAATTAATAATAGATATTAAAGGGCGGGAATGCCTGTTGGTAAAGGATTTCAGCCCATATGGATAAAAGCCACGCTGATAAAGGGTTTTAGAGGAATGTAATATATTTTCTCAAGCACAGGAATGTTAATTTATACTTTTCCACAAATACTGCACAGGCTCATTCGCCAAATTTCGATTGTCGAATTCTAAAGACCCGGAAACAGATTTTAAAATATCAGGATGTCATCAGTGGGATCCAACTTCACTATTCTTATTTCTTCAACTCAAGAAAAACCGGACAGTGATCACTTTGTTTCACATCCGGATAAATTTCAGATTTCAGAATCCGTCCGGCCAGGTTGTTAGTCACGTTAATATAGTCGATCCGCCATCCTTTATTATTCAGTCTTACGGAAGGGAAGCGCTGACTCCACCAGCTGTATCGATGTGGCTCAGGATGTTTTTCCCGAAAACTGTCTGTCCAGCCACTTTCCAGGAATTTATCCATCCAGGCTCGCTCTGCAGGAAGAAAGCCGGATGAATTTTTATTTCCTTTCGGATCATGGATATCTATTTCCCGGTGTGCAATGTTATAATCCCCACAAAGTATGATGCGCGGATATTTTTTCCTGAGTTCATCCAGGTACAAATAGAATTCATCCAGCCACTGGTATTTATAACCCTGCCGGATTTCTCCGGTAGTACCGGATGGAAAGTATGCATTAATGATACGGATATCGCCAATATCCAGTTGGAGAACTCTTCCTTCTTCATCACTCACAGCATGCCCTGTACCGTATTCAACATTGGCGGGTTTAACTTTTGTAAATACGGCCACTCCACTATACCCTTTTTTCTGTGCGCTGAACCAAAAATCATGATAGCCAAGAGAGGTGATCTCTGCATGCGGCACATTGTCTTTTTCCGCCTTAGTTTCCTGTAAACATATGATGTCGGCCGGATCTGTTTTTATCCAGTCTATCAATCCTTTTTTGATGGCGGCACGAATGCCGTTCACATTATAACTCACAATGCGCAGGGAAGCCATATAGGTTTGCTTATATTCGGTATGCAATTTACCTCTTGTTTATTAAGAAAATAAATCCATGTCAGATACACCCACTGTCTCCAAATTAAAAAATGATACAGGAAAACCGCCGGTTCTAAAAGCAAAGAGACCACTTTATCTCGACGGGCCGCAAAGCCGGAGTTTTGAATTGAAATTTGCCTGGAAGGTATTTGGCCAGATCCTTCGTGGCAACAGGGCGCTTTATTTTGTAGGACCCTGTATCACGGTATTCGGTTCAGCCCGCTTTAAAGAAGATCATCCGTACTATGGGATTGCAAGAGAGTTTGGGAAACGCATTTCTGACATGGGATTTACGGTCATGACGGGAGGAGGACCAGGGATCATGGAAGCGGCGAACCGGGGCGCGTTCGAACAGGGTGGTAAATCGGTTGGATGTAATATTCTTCTGCCGGAAGAACAGCAGCCCAACAAGTACATGGACATCTGGATCACATTCGATTATTTTTTTCTTCGCAAAGCGATGTTGGTAAAATACTCCTATGCATTTATTGCGATGCCGGGTGGTTTTGGCACACTGGATGAATTGTTCAGTACACTTACTCTTATTCAGACCAAATCCATAACCCAGTTCCCTGTTGTTCTATTCGGTAAATCCTTTTACCAGCCACTTGTTGATATGATCCGGAAAATGGTGGCTGAAGAAACAATTTTATCTTCAGACCTTGATCTGCTGCTGATTACAGACGATGTGAATGAAGCCATGGATCACATCAGCACCTATATCGCGAGCAACTATAATCTGATGAAGAAGCGCCGGCGTTTCTGGTGGTTATTTGAAAACAAATATCCGGTTAAGCCTAAGGCCCAAAGCCTAAAGCCTAAAGCTTAAGGCGTAACGCTTAACGCTTAACGCAGTGACCGTTTATATTACTAAATAAAACTGGATTGAAGATCCTTACAAAAAGGAGAATTTACGTTAAGCTAATTAATCACTTTTCCGACTGGAAAACTTACGCCAAGATTAAGAATCATTTCATAAGTACCAAAAGCCTGTTTGGCCGTCCCCTCATAAATTTTTAAACCGGAATAACGTGCATAGTCCAGCTTGTTGCCATATTCCAGGAAGACATAATGGAAGAATGTGGCCCGCAGATCGCCTTCTACTCCGATATTCCATCCACCAATCTGAAAGTGCGGATCATTTTCGGGCTGATCAAAAAATTTATTCTGCACATGCGGAACCAGCGGTCCGATACCAAATTTTCCAAGGCCATCAATGCGGATAGTTTCTTTTTTATTGATATAAATAGTCCAGCGTTTAACAATATTGAATAGTAAAAAATTTGCGCCATTGTTCAGATAATAATAAGAACTGGAAGTAGTTCCCTCCGAACTATCGGCAAATAATACCTGTCGGTCAATGGGCTTATTGTTGAATTTCCCCTTCATATGGACCATCTGGTTATCCCCGAAAATAAATTTCGTGTGGTCGAAATTGATTTCTACTCCCAACCCTTTTTTCCTGTTGAAAATATATCCGATCCGATAGTTATACTGCGGTATTGTAAGCGCTTTGCTGAATAATCCTTCGTCCCATCCCTTGTGATCATGGCCGCTGATTCCCACAAAAGTATAGGCGTTGCCCTGCGAGGGTTGATCTATGTTTACATTGCTGTGCGTGTACCATTCGGTATTGTAACCCCAGGAGAAATAAAATTCTCCTGACCTTTCTTTTTTTGTTTTTTGGGATAATCCAAAGAATGGAAGAAGGATGAATGCAAAAGCAATATTTCTTAGCAGATATTTTTGTCTACTCATGATATTGGAAAAGATATTGGATCATTTTAGGTCGCAATTTACGAGGTTTTTTTTAATGTTCAGCGTCGGTTCCCTCATGATTCATAATCCAAAACAGGACGCAGCCAGCGTTCTATGTCTGCAATTTCCATGTTTTTTCTTGCGGCATAATCTTCAACCTGGTCCCTGCTGATTTTTCCTACGCCGAAGTATTTACTTTCCGGGTTCGCAAAATACCATCCGCTCACGGAAGAAGCCGGGTACATTGCCAGGGATTCCGTAAGGGTTATACCGGTTGTTTTTTCGCCACCCAACAGGTGGAATAATTTATACTTTTCGGTATGATCCGGGCAGGCGGGGTAACCCGGCGCCGGGCGGATACCTGTATATTCTTCTTTGATCAGTTGTTCATTGGTCAGGTTCTCATTTTTTTCATAACCCCAGTATTCTGTCCTGACTTTCTTATGCAGCATTTCGGCAAACGCTTCAGCGAGCCGGTCAGCCAGTGCCTGCAGGATGATTTTATTATAATCATCCAGATCCTCCATAAATCGCTGAACATGTTTTTCGATGCCCTGTATCGTAACGGCAAATGCACCGATATAATCGGTTTTACCCGAGTCAAGGGGTGCAATAAAATCTGCAAGTGAATTGTTCGCCTGTCCTGCTGCCTTCCTGGACTGCTGTCTGAGGAACTCAAGCGGTTCGGGTATTCCGCCGGGTTCATCCGGGGCGATAGTTACCGTGTCGTCAGCCGTTGCATTGGCGGGCCAGATGCCAATAGCGCCCCGTGGCGTCAGCCATTTTTCATCGATGATTTTTTTCAGCAGGGCTTTGGCGTCTTTATATAAGCGGGTAGCCGCTTCGCCTATTAAAGCATCGGTTAATAGCTGCGGGAATTTCCCATGCATTTCCCAGGCAATAAAAAACGGTTGCCAGTCGATGTACTGAGCGATTTCATTCAAATCTGCAGAATCAAAAACCTTCACACCCGTCAAAGAAGGTTTAACGGGTTCAAATTTTGACCAGTCAATCTTCGTTTTATTGGCCCTCGCTTCTTTGTATGATAATAATTGCTTGCCGGATTTTTTGTTGGCGAAATCTGTTTTCAGTTTAAAATATTCCGTATCAATATTTTCAAGAAAAGGTTTCTTGAGGACTTCATTCAGCAAACTACCTGCTACCGTTACGCTCCTGGAAGCATCGAGTACGTGGACCACGCCATGTTCATATTCCGGTGCTATACGGATAGCCGTATGCATGCGGGATGTGGTGGCGCCGCCGATCATGAGCGGAAGATGTAAATTTCTTCTTTTCATTTCGCGGGCTACATACACCATTTCGTCCAGGGAAGGAGTGATCAATCCGCTGAGTCCGATAATGTCGGCTTTTTCCCTAATGGCGGTATCCAGGATTTTATCAACCGGAACCATTACACCCAGATCAACAATATCGTATCCGTTGCAACCCAGTACAACTCCTACAATATTTTTTCCGATATCGTGAACATCACCCTTTACCGTTGCGAGTAAAATCTTTGCATTTCCTTTTTCTTCACTCGCGGTCCCGGTGGAACTCGCGGCTACTCTTCTGTTGTAGTTGTCTATTTTTTCCTGTTCGATAAATGGGGTAAGCACGGCCACGGATTTTTTCATTACGCGGGCACTTTTTACTACCTGTGGCAGGAACATTTTGCCGCTGCCGAAAAGATCTCCCACCACATTCATGCCTGCCATCAGCGGACCTTCAATTACTTCCAGCGGCTTATCATATTGAAGTCTTGCTTCTTCAGTATCTGCTTCGATATACTCTGTTATTCCATGAATGAGTGCATGTTTGAGCCGTTCTTCTACTGAACCCAGCCGCCAGGTTTCATCTTTCTTTTCTTCCTTTGCTTTCCCTTTTACAGTTTCTGCAAAGGCCAGGAGTTTTTCGGTCGCTTCATTATTGTCGTTATTACGATTCAGGATCACATCTTCGCAAAGTTGCCGCAGGCCGGGTTCAATATCATCGTAAATAATCATTTGTCCGGCGTTTACAATTCCCATGCTCATGCCGGCTTTGATGGCATAATAAAGGAAAACGCTATGCATGGCCTCGCGGACAGGTTCATTTCCCCGGAATGAAAATGAGAGATTACTCACGCCACCACTGATCTTCACGAGTGGATGCATTTTTTTTACTTCCCGGGTAGCTTCGATAAAATCTACTGCATAATTATTATGTTCCTCGAGACCGGTAGCGATGGCAAATATGTTGAGATCAAAAATGATATCCTGTGGATCGAAATCCAGTTGCCTGGTCAGATATCTCAAATGCACGATGGGAGATTTCCACCTTTCGTTGTCTGGTATCTGCCTGACCTTTTTCATCAAAGGCCATAACGACCACGGCCGCTCCGAAACTTTTACAGATGATGGCCTGCTCGATAAATTTTTCCTCTCCTTCTTTCAGGGAAATGGAATTGACGATACATTTTCCCTGCACACATTTCAGACCGGCCTGGATGATACTGAATTTGGAAGAATCGATCATGATCGGAATCTTCGCAATATCCGGCTCACTCTGGATCAGGTTCAGGTAATGGGTCATGGCTTTCTCGCCATCCAGCAATGCATCATCCATATTCACATCCAGGATCTGGGCACCATTTTCCACCTGCTGACGGGCAACGCCAGGGCTTCTTCATATTTATTTTCACGGATCAGTCTTGCAAATTTTTTGGAACCGGTGATATTGGTTCTTTCTCCAACATTTACAAAATTCGATTCCGGCCGGATTACCAGCGGTTCGAGACCGGATAAGACGGAGATAGGGATAGATGACATTTGCTTCACTCATTTGAATTCTACAGATTTATGCGACCAGTTCAACAACCGGTAATTTTCTCGGTGCGAAATTTTTTAACCTGTTCTGCAATATGCCGGATATGATCAGGTGTGGTGCCACAGCATCCGCCTACAATATTTACAAAACCTTCCCTGGCCCATTCTTCCAGGAAATGGGCGGTTTCTTCAGGTTCTTCTTCATACAGGCCCATGGA
This sequence comes from uncultured Bacteroidota bacterium, assembly GCA_963741345.1. GTDB lineage: Bacteria > Bacteroidota > Bacteroidia > Chitinophagales > Chitinophagaceae > Puia. The sequence goes on along the minus strand of CAVUHS010000006.1, from coordinate 116,462 downwards.
ATTCGGAAGACCGGCATTCGGATAAGCAGAAGTATAACAGGATGCGATTTTAGAAAGTTCGGCAATATGCTGTCGCATTTCTGCCGCGCCCAGTGCACAATTCAGACCGACACTCAGCGGTCTGGCATGTGCAACGGAAGTATAAAAAGCTTCCAGGGTTTGTCCGCTCAGGGTTCTTCCACTGGCATCGGTGATGGTGCCGCTGATCATGATGGGCAGGGCCGTTTTTTTCGTGTCGCGGAAATATTTTTTAATGGCAAAGATGGCTGCCTTCGCATTCAGCGTATCAAAAATGGTTTCTATCAGGAGCAGGTCCACTCCGCCATCTACCAGTCCGCTCACCTGTTCATAATATGCATCCGACACTTCATCAAAACTCACAGAACGAAATCCCGGATTGTTCACATCAGGAGAAAGTGACAAGTGTTTTGTTCATCGGACCGATGGCGCCGGCGACGAATTTTTGGTTGATGGTTGACGGTTGACGGTTGACGGTTAGTTTTCGTTGACCGTTGACCGTTGACCGTTGACCGTTGACCGTTGACCGTTGACCGTTGATCGTTTTGCATTGAATTCATCAATGGCCTGTCTTGCAACTTTTGCGGAAGCCACATTTAATTCATAGGCCAGTGACTGCATATTGTAATCGGCCTGTGCAATGGCCGTGCTGCTGAAAGTATTTGTTTCAATAATATCTGCACCGGCTTCCAGGTATTCCAGATGAATGGCCTTAATGATATCCGGACGCGTTAGGGAAAGCAGGTCGTTATTCCCTTTCAAATCGGAAGACCAGTCTTTAAAACGCTCACCGCGGTAATCCGCTTCTTCCAGTTTATACCGCTGGATCATCGTCCCCATGGCGCCGTCAATGATAAGTATACGGGACTCCAATGCCGATTCAATATTTGACATGGTGGTAAAATTTTAATGCAGATCGATAGTTGAAGGCAGACCGCGAAAAGGAAGGACTGAAAACGGAAGGAAAAGTATATAGGACTTACCTGTCGTTTATTAGTTCAGTTTATCCTCTTAACTGTCAGGCCGAACAATAAACAAATCTGCCTGATGAGGCGGCAAAATTACTGCATAATTGGGGAATTGCCAAGAGAGCTTAAGGCCTAAGGCTTAAAGCTTAAAGCCGAAAGCTTAACGCTCATAGCCCATAACCCATCAACCCATAACCCATAACCGAATACTGCTATCGATGGGAAACATAGCTCTCTACCGGAAGCCGGTTGGAAATAGACCGTGCCAGGGTCATTTCATCGGCATATTCGAGTTCGCCGCCAAAGGAAATACCCCTTGCGATGGTGGTGACTTTCACCGGGAAGGCTGCCAGTTTTTTCTGGATATAATAAATGGTGGTATCTCCCTGGATATTGGGGTTGAGGGCGAATATGATTTCTGTAACTCCTTCTTTCTGAATCCGGTCCACAAGGGACTCTATGGCAAGCTGATCCGGGCCGATCCCGTCCAGGGGGGAAATGACGCCACCGAGTACATGATAGGTACCACTGAACTGCTGGGTGCTTTCAATGGCAATCACGTCCCGGATGGTTTCCACGACACAGATCATATCCTTCCTGCCGCATAGAATTGGCGCAGATTGAACAGATGTCGGCATCTGCTACATTATGGCAACGGTGGCAAAACCGGATATCCTGTCGCATTTTAAGGATGGTTTCACCGAAAGACCGGGCCGCAGACGGATCCTGTTTCAGTAAATGCAGCACCAGCCGGAGGGCGGTTTTCTTACCGATACCGGGCAGTTTGGCGAATTCATTGACTGCCGTTTCCAACAGAGCCGAAGAAAATTGCATGCGTAAAATTACAAAGTTATATCCACTTCATTGTCCCAGTTCGATCGTCACAGATATCTTATTTTTCAAGGGTACCACGATCTCCGGCTGGAGATGTTTATAGAAATCACCGGGGTCCCAAATGCCGTTCTGATTGGTATCGTACAGGATGCGCAACTGGTAATCCCCGGGTTCAAACAGTTTGTTATTATACCGTAGCGACGGGCCGATCTTATAAGATAAAAAGATTTTGTCACCCTGGAAAAACAGCAGAATGGGATGACGGCTCAAGTCCAGGTTCCTGAACCGCAGGCGTAGATTTCCGTAGTCAGATTCTTTTTTCGTGCTGAAATTGATCGTGTCAGCTTTCAATAACTTATCTCCCAATGTATCTTCTGCAAAATCCTTTTGGAGTATCAGATGATAATGGGTGCCGGGCTTCCAGGCATGTGTAAGCGTTAACTTTTTGCTGGTACTGTCCAGCATTCCAATGATAAAGTGTCAGTTTCTGGAAGCTGTCGATCGTAAAACTGATTTTTGACGAATCATAATATTTGAGCGGTGTGTTAAAGCTCAATACAAACTGGTCATGCAGATCCAGCAAACCACTCGGAATATTCGCTGCAATGAGCAGTCGTTTTGCTTTGTCTTTATCCTCTTTTTTTGGCGCCGGCGGAAGCAGTAATTTTTTCGGTTTTTTGAATGAATTGGTGGTATCCTCATAAGCATAGAGCAGCTGAGGCACAGCAGTTTTTCTCAGATCCACCGGGCTGTCGGCAAATGCAAATATCTGGGCCTTTGAAGTGTATTCATGCATGCCGGTTTCGTCCTTCAATGCATACAAAGCATAAATGCCGGGTCTTATGTGCGCGAATGTAAAATTTCCTGAACTGTCAAGACGCGCGATATACCTGGGCCTTTCCTTCGCCACAGCAGAATCATATAGCTTATCGTGCAGGAGCGCGATCAATGTGCTGTCCGGCTTACCGGTATAAGCCATGATCACACGACCGCTATAAGTCAGGGAGTCAACAAAGGAACCTGTAGAAAAAGCATAAGTAAAATTCTTCAGAACATTTCCTTCATTCACATCCGTCACGGCCCTGCCGAAATTCAGTGCATAGGTGGTATTGGGTTGAAGGGTGTCTCTCATTTCAATGGTAATGACTTTCAGATGAGAGGTTACCGTAGGCATAATTCTCGGAACCGGTGAAACGATCAGGTTGTTCCGGATTTCTTTCAAATCAATATATTCATCAAAATTCAAAACGATCTTTTTCCCGTTCACGTGCAGGGCATTCATGCCGGGTTCCGCCTTCAGCAATACAGGCGGCAGGCTGTCCCTGGGACCGCCGGTCGGGGGAACGATATTCGCACAACCTGTAATAAAAGGAACGCGCATCAGGGCAGTACAGACCAGAAAAAAAATGAGGAATCGCTTCATGTGCTTGGTCTGCAAACTTACAGGAGGGAAACGGGATTTGGGAAGTTTTATGATTTTATAAACTTTGATGTTCCTCTTCTTCCTGCAATTGCGCAGCGATGTCCAGTTTATTGGTTTTGACAAAATTGCACCAATGGCAATCTTCTTTTCCGCAGCCCGTATAGAAATCATGATGCTGGATTTTTGTCCAGGTTTCTGTAATCTGGCGGGTTACGATGGCTTCATCTTCCGGAGTGATATATATTTTTTCCTTTTTGTAATTTTTTTTGCTGTCCGGTTCGATAAAATCAAACTCGGTGCTGATCACCTGCCATCCGTTCGAACTGCGATCCACCAGTAATTTATAAAATACGGCCTGGCGCCAGTAGTCGCCGCCAATCGGATCCTTATCGGTGGGTCCTTTTATTTTTAATTTGGCATTTTCCGGATTCCCCGTCTTATAATCCACCACGTTCACCTGTTTACCATCGAATTCCAATTTGTCCAGTTTGCCTTTCACCGGCACCCCTTCTATCACTACGTTCCCGATATTTTTTTCAATACTTACAATTTTATTCCAGCTGTTGATATATTTTTCATAGTAGGCTGGTAAAACAATATGCCCGTATTCCATTCGCCTTGCGAATTGCGTTTTTGTAAAACTTTCCCGATGGCGGTACATATACTGGTCGAAGGAACCAACAAAGAAAGAAAGATCCGGGAACCGGTTTTGGTTATCCTGCATGTTGCGGAAAAGTTTTTCGAGTGCATCATGCACGGCCGATCCGAATTCCGTATTCTCATTTTTGGGTGAAGGGATACGGATGAGATTTTTAAAATAAAATTCAAGCGGACATTTCAGGTAATTATTGAGTGCCGTCACATTCATCTGAAATTTTTCCAGCACCCGGTTGATGAATTCCATTTCGATGCGTTCCATTTCCGGCGGTTGCTGGCCCCTTAAAAGAAGGTATTGAAAATCGCCGGATTCCTGCAGGGTCAATGACATTTTTTCAACCGGCAGGTCGAATCCCGTGCGGATTTCTTCAATGAATACGGAGGGTTCAGCTTCTTTTCCGTTATTTCGAAACCGGCTGTATGAGAGGTGCAGATGCGTTTCCGCCCTGGTGATGGCTACATAGAAAAGCCGGCGTAATTCCTCGTCCTCCAGGGGCTTTGATCTGAACATCGTTTCAGGAAAATGAAATCCTCCTCCGGGCTTTTTTTTCTTCTCCCAGTTATGCGAATTACATCCTGCAAAGAACACATAGGTAAATTCCAACCCTTTGGATCCATGTGCGGTAAGAAGATTGACTGCATCGGCACTACCATTCACTTCCGTCATGGGCAATGCAATTTCTTCTTTCTCCATGAGGTCGAGATGAGTGACCAGATCCTGCAGACTTAACGTCGGCTGTCGGCGGGTTTCTTCTTTTATAAAATCAAAAAAGCCCGTCAGGGTATCCAATATCTTTCGTTTATCAGGATGTTGCATAGCGAATTCAAGCAGCCCGGTCTCCGTATAGATCATTTCAAATAAGGACTGAAGTGTTTTATTGGACACCGCGCTGATCAGAGATTCCAGTATTTGTCCGGTTATTTCCAGCGGTGTTTTTTGTGAAAAAAGATCTTTTGCCGGCCTGTTGGCTCTTTCGCTGAGTAATTTTCGTAAAGTATTTTTTCCGCCATCTTTATTTTTCTGGGCTGATTCCGCTGTCAGGGTAGCGATTTCAATCGCCGGAATATGAAACCATTCTGCGTGCAGAATTTCGAAAAGCATTTCATCTCCGTTAAACGGTACTTCATATTCATGAGCCGAAGCCAGATATCGTATGATCAGCAGCAGCTGCCCGATTAACGGATCTTCAAGAAGGTTAACATTGCGTTTATTGTAAACCGGTAGCTGCTTCAATTTGAAATAAGAGAGCAATTCCTGGCCGTATTTATTTTCCTTATAGATTACGGCAATTTTACCCGGATGCACACCACTTGTTATCAGCTGCTCTATCTGTGAAACGATGCTGATCATCTCCGCCCGCTCGGTTTCATATTCCCTGATCACCGGTTGCTCTGCTATATGGGAAATTTTTTTATTTGAGGAAAGCAGTTCTTTGGAAAGTCCCTTCATCCTGTAAATCAGCCGGCCTGTATTTCTGCCGATCAGTTGTTTCGACACATCAAGGATGGGTTGGGTGGATCGATAATTATTGGTGAGTACGATAATTTGAAGGTCCTTCAAATAGCTATTGGCGAATTCAAGCATATTGTCTTCGCTGGCACCCTGGAAACGGTAGATGGACTGGTCATCATCACCCACCACAAATACATTCGGATTATCCCAAAAATTGATAAGCAGTTCCACAATCCTGTTCTGAGTACCGCTGGTATCCTGGTATTCGTCCACCAGAATATATTGATACTTTTCCTGGTATCGTCGCAGCAGGTCTTCATTCTCCCTGAAAGCCCGGATTACCCAGTTGATCATATCATCATAATCATAGCGTCCCTTATCCAGCATCAGATGCTGGTAGCGGTCAAACTCATTCACGGCCGCAAGAAGTTTTTCCATTCGTTCGGTCTGTTCTTCCAGCCTGGACCGCATCGGGTCACCCTTCTTATATCCCGGACCGTTTCTCTTATACGTGTATTCATCGCTGGTCTGGATATTGGCCAGGTGTTCGTTGATTTTTTCTTCAATAAAAGCAGGAGTATATCCTTCGCGTTTCATCGTACTGAACAGGGAGCGGAGATTTTTTACTTCATAATAAGCGTCACTGCGGTAGCGTTTCAGCGGATGTTTCTGCGGGAAGCTGTCCACCAGCTGTCTTAATAATTGAATTTGTTCCAGCTCTGAAATGGGATCCAGGCTGTTCTTCTCGAAATGCGAAAGATTCTCCTGGATGATATCATTGCAAAAAGCATGAAATGTATAAATATTCACTTTATAAGCGTCAGGCCCGATAAAGGAAATCAGGCGCCTGCGCATGGCAATAGCACCTGCATCCGTATAGGTAAGACAGAGAATATTACGGGGATCGGTATCGGTCTCCAATAATATTTTGCCAATCCGGGCTCCCAGGATCTGCGTTTTTCCCGTTCCGGGACCGGCAATAACCAATACGGGCCCTTCAATGGTGTCCACGGCCTGTTTCTGTTCCGGGTTGAGATTTTGATAAAGCTGCTGAAATTGGTCTTTTTGGTTCATAATCAGTATGAAAATGGTTTCAAAACTTGGAAACTTTCTTGATTCCGGAATATTATTCCTGCTGATTTCGCGTTATAGATCGGTATAATCCGATATAATCCGAAATATGAAGAACAACCAGTCGTTCAAAGTTTTCATTGTTGAAGACGATATGTGGTACGGTTCCATGCTGGAACATTATTTATCCCTGAATCCGGAATATGAAGTTAAACGATTTGAATCACCTGGTGATTTCTTCTCGCATCTCCATGAAGTTCCCGATGTGGTAACCCTTGATTATTCCTTACCGGATAGTGACGGTACGGAAGTGTTAAGAAAGATCAAGGAATTTAATCCCGACATACGGGTGATTATTATCTCCGGCCAGGAAGATGTAGCCACTGCTATTAACCTTTTAAAGAACGGGGCCTTTGACTATATCGTGAAAGACGATGATACCAAGGACCGGCTTTGGAACAGCATCCTGCATCTTGCGGGAAATCAGCACCCTGAAACAGGAAGTGGAAAGCCTGAAAAAACAGGTGGGTCGCAAATATGATTTCTCCCAGATCATTGTAGGTAACAGCGAACCCATGGAAAAGGTTTTTGCGCTGATTGAAAAAGCATCCAAGACAAATATTACCGTTTCCATCACCGGAGAAACCGGTTCGGGTAAGGAGCTGGTGGCAAAAGCCATTCATTATAATTCTGAAAGGCATGCACTGCCTTTTGTTGCGGTGAACGTTGCAGCCATACCCAAGGAATTGCTGGAGAGTGAACTCTTCGGTCATGAAAAGGGATCGTTTACCGGAGCCGTAACCAGGAGAATCGGAAAATTTGAGGAAGCTGATAAGGGAACATTGTTCCTGGACGAAATCGGGGAATTGGATATAAATCTGCAGGCGAAGCTGCTACGTGCGTTGCAGGAAAGAGAAATCACCCGTGTGGGAGCCAACAGCGTGCTGCCTATCAATGTGCGGATCATCGTAGCAACGCATAAAAATTTATTGGAAGAAGTAAAAAATAAAACATTCAGGGAAGATCTTTACTATCGTTTAATTGGTTTACCCATCATGCTCCCGCCTTTAAGAGAAAGGGGCAATGATATCGCCATTCTTGCGAAAAGTTTTGTGGATGGTTTCTGCAAGGAAAATAAAATTAACAGGAAATCCCTCAGTCCCGAAGCCCAGCAAAAGCTCATCGCCTATCCTTTCCCGGGCAATGTGCGTGAGCTGAAATCCATTATGGAACTGGCCGTAGTGATGAGCGATGAGGAAAATATCCTGCCGGAACATATCACCCTGAATTCTTCCACCAGCATCAATGATTTGCTGAACCGCGAAACCACGCTGAAGGAATTTGAAAGCCAGATCATACAGCATTATCTTGATAAATATAACAAGGATGTTTTGCTGGTTGCGCGAAAATTAGATATCGGCAAGAGCACCATTTACCGCATGATACAAAATGGCGAACTGAAGAGTAAGTAATGGAGTGCGTGCTGCCGTAGAAAAAAAGAATGATGCCAACCCCGGTAACAGATAAAAAACTGTATGGAAAAACCATCCTGGTTGCTGAAGATGTTGAAATGAATCAACAACTCATCCGGCATATTCTTGAAGTCCAGTGGCGCGCGGGTAGTGATTGCGAAAAATGGCGCAGAGGCGCTAGAGCAGGTAAGAAAAAAAATATTTGATTGTGTATTGATGGATGTGCAGATGCCGGAGATGGATGGCATTCAGGCTACAGTAAATATCCGTGGACTGGAAGATCCTCTGCTGGCTGCCATTCCCATTATTGCGCTCACGGCGAATTGCCAGGAGGAAGACCTGTTGAAATATGAACAGGCTGGCATGGATGATTATCTTGCCAAACCCATTACAGAAGCGCATTTGCTCGATACGATCCTGAGTAATTCAGGCGGTTCCGCCCAACGTAATGGAGATTCCACTGAAAATAAACTCTATGACCTCAACATGATCCATTCTGTATCGGGTGGTGACGGGGCTTTCATTAAAAAAATGATCCTGCTCTTTATTGAAACGGTTCCGCAGAATGTGCAGGAACTCGTGGATGCCACGCAACAAAAAAACTGGGAACATGTTTCCAAGATGGCTCATAAATTAAAATCCACGATTGATTCCATGGGAATACGGAGCATCCACGATCAGATCCGCGCCGTGGAAATGAATGCAAAAAATAAGGAGCAACTGGAGCGCATGCCTGATATGGTCAGACAGGTAGAGTCGGTGGTTTCCCTTTGTATACGGCAGTTACGGGAAGAGTTAAGTTAGTTATGGGTTAGGGATGATGGGTTATGAGTAACCCATAACCCATAACTCATAACCCATAACTTATCCACATCTTTCCCAAACACGAATTACTCCTCCCATTTCGGGAATAAGCCTTTCGGGCCTAATTTGTAAAATTTTGAAAATGAATTACTTAAAATCCGGCATTCTTTTAGAAATGCTATGCTATAATAATTTACTAACCCATGCATCTGCAAGCTTCTTCGGGCATATTCATAGTTGAAGACAACCTGCTTTATCAGCAGTTGATCGCCCGCGAACTGGAGTCATTTGGCGGCCAGTTTTTTTTCTACACTACCGGTGAACATTGTATTGCCAACTTATGCCGGCGTCCTTCAATCGTTGTACTTGATTATAACCTCGATGGTGAGATCAATGGATTGGAAACGCTGGAGGAAATTCGCAAATTTGATCCATCCATATTTGTTGTTCTGTTTTCAAGCCAGAAAGAAGTTCAAAGCAATGAAAATCGCCAGCGTTACGGATCCTTTGATTTTCTGGAGAAGAAGGAACAATCATTTGCTCTTTTGAAGCAATTGCTGCAGGCGAAGATCAATATGTAATTTTGTGAAGCCTTACGCCTTAAGCTTTATGCCTTACGCCTGTCAACCAGGGATCCTCGAAATATACTTCTCGATTTGTTTGATCTGGTCCACGATCTGTGGTGTGGTTGGTTTCAGGTTTTTTGCCTTTCTGAAAAATTCTTTTGAAGCACGGAATTCCCTTTTTGTCATCATGATGGAGCAGAGCTGCAGATAGGCAGCAGCCTGGTTTTCCTTGTCAGGTAAGCCTTTGCTGAGGGCCTGGCGAATCAGACCTTCCGCTTTACGGATATCGTTTTTTTGCATAGCCAGCATGCCCATCTGTAGCAGGCTCGCGCCTTCGGCTTCCTTCATAGGCATACCCAGGTCCAGACCTTTGCGCATATTTACTTCTGCACCATCAAAATCATTTTTCATCATGGCGATATTCCCCTTAAGTGTATAGTAAACCGAGCGGATGGGTTTGTAAAGAAGGTTGGGGAACTTGATGGTCGAAAGCACTTTTTCTGCACCTTCCATATTACCTGATTCCATATGCTCCTGAATCAGGCGCAGGGGACCGAAAAAGAAATGCCCCGCAATGAGGACCACTCCAATGAGATAGGGCAGAAAAGCCGGCCAGAAACTACTGTATATATTGGTGAGTATGCCGATCGCAATCAGGGCAAGACCTATATAAAGGCGGTATTTAATAATAATGCTGTAAAACTTCATAACCTCAAATTTGGGCTGCAAAGATAGCCTAGTTTGAGCGTTTACCGAACGAGGGACCATTCGACCATATAGTGGCGAATGTTAAAACTACCTGCTCCGGCCGGGACCTAGAATTTATCGTTGTTTACTTCGATCCAGTAACCATCCGGGTCCTGCAAATAGATCTGCTGGATCTGGTCGGGCCGGAGGGCGATCTTACCTGTTTCACCTGCGAAGTTCCCGTATTTAATACCGAGTTTGTCAAGGTGTTTCATGAAATCGGGCAAGGAGCTAACTGAAAATGCCAGGTGTATATTAACATCATGGGCAATGTCTTCTTTTGCACCGCTTACCACATGAAGCTCACAATGATCGCCGATCTTATACCAGGTATGGCGGTTGTCATGGAAGGGCTCCGGAATGGTTTCCAGCATCATTACCCGGGAATAAAAATCTGATCCGCGAGCCAGATCGGTCACGTAGATGGTAGTATGGTTGAAATGGGGTTTATCCTGGGCCTGGCTTTTTAAGGAGAGACCAAAGACTATTAAAAAACAGGCATATTTGAGCAAACTTTTCATTGACAGCGATTTGAACTATGAAGTTAAGTGGAAAGGGATTCTTGTTTCAGAAAATCTTACTTTTGCAGCCTTCAATTGAAACCGGTCCCGTAGTTCAATGGAGGACAGGGCGAACAAGAGAAAAATATTTTAAATCAGGAATAGGCAAAGAGTACTAAAAAAATTGGTCCCGTAGTTCAATGGATAGAATAGAAGTTTCCTAAACTTTTGATGCAGGTTCGATTCCTGCCGGGACTACACTTGTTTGGAATAAGTAACGGCTGCTTCATCAAGTCTCCATCCAATAATTCCGGCAACAAAAAGCAGTTAAAAAAACACATAAATGTGATGAATTCCCTGGATTATGAAATAGGATAAATCCTAATTTACAGGACTCATCTACTTAATTTGAATGGAAATCATAAAAAGTATTCAAAACAGGATATACGAAATCAGGGGTGAACGTGTTATGTTGGATTTTGATCTTGCTGCATTGTATGAAGTTGCAACTAAAGCACTTAATCAGTCCGTAAAGCGGAATATAAAACGATTTCCAACTGATTTTATGTTCCAGCTAAATTCCGTTGAATGGGAACTTTTACGGTCGCAGGTTTTGGCAGGCTCAAAAGATTTTGTTTTGAGGTCACAAATTGTGACCTCAAAAAAGTCGGAGAATTTAGACCCTTCATCTTTGATTTTAAAAGGAAGCGGCGGAGCCAGGTATTTGCCATATGCTTTTACTGAACAAGGAATTGCCATGTTAAGTGGGGTCTTGAATTCTGAAAAGGCGATTAATATGAATATTGCCATTATGAGAGCATTTGTAGATACGAGGCGATTGGCATTTCAGGACATGGATTTAAAAACCCAGTTGAAGGAAATTAAAGAAGTGCTTGGAGTTCATGATAATCAATTAAACCAGATATATGATGCCCTGGAAAACCTGTTAGATAAAAAGGCCGCCCAAAGAAAATGGGAGGAAAGGGAAAGAATTGGGTTTAAAATATAGTACTTGACAAGGAATTGATTAACGCCAGATCTTCTCTAAAAAAGTTCGAACCTGGGCTACTTGGGACTACATCTTCTTCGAAAAAGCGCCGATTCTGCGGCGTTTCTGCTATCCTTCTTTTGTTGTTGTCCTGTGGGTTGTCTTAAGATTTCAATTAAACTAAAATATAACGTAATTAATTCAATTAACTCATCAAACAATAACTCTAAATTTCACTTCACTATAATGTTTGAATAAAATTGATCGCAGCTTTATACTTCTGATTTGACAAATCATTTCCCAATTTTTTATTTCGATATGATAATAATAAAGGGTACATAAATTTTGGGGGATTATTAAACCAATTTAAATTCTATTCTTGGCTTGAATCTTCATCAATTTTTATTAAATAATCTTTGTTATTATTATTCATCAAAAATATTAATTGAGCAATTTCCATTCGGAGAATACAGAAAAAATTTGATGACGTATGAGTTGATTCTCTAAGGACTATTGTAAATTTGATGGCAACGCCATTCATTAATAAGTCAAAACATCCGCCATGTTCATAGAAATACTAATTGCTTATTTTATTTAATTTTCAGCTTTTCACTCCTGATAGCCCGGTCTGGCTTTGCCCAATCAATGAAGTTGTCAAAAGGAGATGTAGCGCCTATATTTACTGCCAAGGCTAGCCTGGCCGGCAGTGCATTTGATTTTTCATTAAAAAACGCTCTTGCTAAAGGGCCCGTTGTGGTCTATTTCTATCCCTCTGCCTATACCGGCGGCTGTGATGCGGAAGCACATGCCTTCGCTGAACTCAAGGATAAATTTACAGCGGCGGGAGCTACGATTATCGGTGTATCTGCAGACGATATTCAGCGGCTAAATGCATTTTCTTCCGATCCGCAATACTGTGCAGGCAAGTTCCCCGTCGCTTCAGATCCCGGAGGCGAAATTGCAGCAAAATACGGCCTGACAATGTCACCTCCAAAGCTTGGAATTAAAGACCTTAGCGGCCAGGACCTTACACACGGCTTCATTCCACGAACCACTTTTGTTATTGATAAAGAAGGTAAAATTGCAGCAGTCTTTTCATCAGAAACCGACCATATTTCACCTACTGACCACGTTGAAAAGTCGCTGGCGATTGTAAAAGGGTTATAATTCGCGGGGCCTGGTTCAAAATTTCGAACGACTGTGCTTGTAGACCCACGGCTATAGAGGACTACATCTTCTTCAAAAAAGCGCCGATTCTACAGCGTTTGCGCGATCGCTTCTTTTGTGGTTGACATAATGGTTGACGCAAAATGTTTCTAATTCTTTCTGATTATTTACTAATTTTTAAAAGTCGATTTTAGATCCCAATGGAAACAGCGTTTGCCTATGAAAGAATCAGCAAAAACAATAAAACCTGATAAAGGTTTTAAGATTCCTGCCGGGACTACAAAACTCATATGGGTTTCAGTAGAACTTCCAATGGTAAAGATTTTAGCGACAAAAAAAAATTCCCTCAAAAGAGGGAACCTTAATCAAAACCATATATCGAATTATTTTTTAGTTTTTGGTTTCGGATATGCCCGCATTTTTTCATCAATTTCAAGGATCTTACCATCTCTCAACCTGACATCCTCGGCGAGATAAAAAGAATCCGTTATCCCGGTTTTAAGGGTCCATTTTTGAACTCCCCAAACGGTGACCCATGTATCCTGTTTGTCGGGATAATAGGCAGTGAGCCAGGTGTCGGGTTGAAAAGTCATTAAAGACACTTGGGCACGCATCGGAGTCATCAGCTTCATTAAACTGTCTTTCGTTCCAACAAAATGAAATTCATCCGCCAGGAAAGTAACAGAATCCCCGACGTCACTGAATGATCCTAATATATCACCGTCCATATATTTTTTGATAGAATTTAGTACTACAACGGCATTCTTTTCATCACCCGGTTGCCAGTTGAGGGAATATGTAGCTGTATAAGGATAATTAAGGACTTCCTTTTTTGCCGTGCTGTCCGTTTTAGCTTCCGCCTGTTTCGGCTCGTTGCTACCGCACCCCCAAAAAAGAATGCCGGAGAAAATAAAGAGTAGAGACTTTTTCATAGTCAAGTTGTTTGTTTAATAATAATAAAAAAAATATTCTAAAAGAAAAGTACACCGAATGCACAGATCTTTTAAAGGTACTGAAACATAGAACCTGATTAATTATTACAAGGGTTTTTTTCGCTTTGCCCGGAAAGGCTTCGGCGCCTCCAAGAACACTAACGGTGCAGCCCCGGCAGCTGCCTGAATCTAAACCGGCTTGTTTTTCAAAACAGGCGTTGTATAGAAGACGACTCCAAATAGAATAGCAAACAGGATATAAACGACTACCGCAATCCAGACGATCATCGCAGTCGTATGGCTACTTGCATATTTTAAAAGTGCAAGTCCCCCAATCGTAAAATGTGCAAGGTTTCCAATACTAACCGGTCGGCTATATATTCCACCCATCAGATTCGCTTTCGCAGTCCAGTTTACCAGGGCGAAACTAAAATAGAGGGCACCCAGAAGTTGCAAGATGATCGTATCTGTACCCGCTAAATCAAAGTATGTTGCAAATTCCTGCGGGGCAAAGGAAAGTATGATCCCGGTAATTCCCATCAGGATGGCGCTTGCAAACATTAATGTTTTTGTATTCATTTGATGCATAGTTAGAAATAAATTCCTGTATCCGGTTTTAATCTTTACGATCCACTTTATAGTTCAATCCGGCGGTCGTACCGCAGGTTACATCGACCGTCACGCCGGTTATACTGGCGGCTAAATCGGACGAGAGAAATACAGCGAGATTGGCGATATCATTCATCAAAGGAAGTTTTTTCAACATGGTGTCGCCTTCCATTTTTCGAAGAATGATGGCCATCTCATTGGGCATCTTTTCAATTGCTTCTTTAAATACCCTTGAATCCGGGGAGCCCCCCGAGCGCATATTGACAACCCGCACACCATAAATACCCAGCTCTGAAGCCAGGTTTCTGGAAAAACTTTCAAGCGCGCTGCAGGCCGGTGCAAATCCTCCTGTATAGGGATAGCCGATACCTCCGGGTGTTGCTGTAAGAGACAAAATAACTCCCGAACCCTGCTTCATCATCACCTTTGCCGCGGCAGTCGCTGTCAAAAAATGGGACTGCATAACAGCAGTGATGGGGCTCATAAAGTCATTCACCAATATATCTGTCAATGGGATATTTTGAACAACCTTAACCCCGATTGCATTGAACGATATATCCACTTTGCCTGACTTCTTTACAATCTTTTCAAGCTGATTGTTTATCGCCTTCTCATCTAATGCATCCACCTGGTCCACTTCCACAAGGCCTCCGGAAGCGAGAATCTCATCCGCCACTTTTTGAACTGATTGGATGTTCCGTCCAGTTAAAAACAGCCTTGCACCGGCCCTTGCAAGAGCCCTGGCAACAGCACCTCCCAGGGAGCCGCCGGCTCCGTATATAACCGCATTCTTATTCCGGAGCAACACGTTATTTGAATTTTATTCAGGTAATAAGTTCCCAAAATAAACCAATAATCAGCGTCCGGGAGTACTATAACTTAAATATAAATAGGATCATTACGAAGGAATGACGAAGGATAAGGAGAAAACTTCAAAATTGAATGATTTTTCTGCCTGAATCCGTCATGATGACCGGAGTTAAAAGTATCCGTCGATAGGAAGAACAGGCATGTTGAGAGACAGGGGAATTATAAATCCAATAGCCTTAATAGCCGGTTTCTTCGTCTGTCTGCGTTGTTTCCCCAAAAATCACACCAGGTCAGTGAGCCTTCTGCCGAAGTCATAAAATATGTCAGGCCTTCATGACAGCGCTGAATTATGGAATAGGCACATTTATGATGAAACCGGTCCAATAATGGGCTCATAAGTCAAAATAATGGGCTCATGGAAGAGCGGGCCTTGGCTTTATCGGTCTTCTTTGTTATAAAACTTCCATAAATACGCAATTTCATCTCTGATGGCATCTATTAAAGGACCGGTTAAGTATTCCATATAGGAACTGCGGAATTTCTGAATTCGTTTGCCGTATCCATTTTGGAGTGAAGTAAATGATTCAACGGTTATTTCATTTTGAAATTCCTTCAGCGTTAAACCTTCCCTGATTGCACTGATCGTTTTTAATTTAAGCTCCTTCATATAATTCTGCCAGGCGTAGATAATTTCTTTTCCTGTATGCACGTCACCATGACCGCCTACAAAATAATCAAAATCAATCTGCTTTGCTCTATCCAATACATGTATCCAGGAATCGGGGTCCGCATCCCAGAACAGCGGTTCAAAGTCGTGCACGATGTCGCCGGTTATTAAAACCCTGTCTTCAGGCACAAATACGAGGATGTCGCCGGGTGTATGGGCTGCGCCATAGAATAATAATTGCACTTTAAGATCCCTATCGTACAGACATAAGGAATCGCTGAAAGTAAGATTAGGAGTCACAATGGTGGAAGCCTGAATATCCCTGTAATAGGCATCAAATTCTTCAGAAGCCCTGGTAAAATAATTTCTTTCTTCTGCAGTCTTGGCTAAAAGGGAAAGCCGCCTTGCTTCGATAGATTTCTGTTGAATCGTTGCTCCCCATGATTTTTGTTCATCATAGCCATGCAAAGCAATATGTTCTGCCGCTTTTTGATGCGCTATAATTATAAGGGAGGGGTTTTCCCTGATAAAAGCTTCGGCTCCTAATATATGGTCAGAATGAAAATGACTGAAAATCAAATATTTAATTGGAAGTTTTGAAATGGATTGACGGATTTCCCTGATAAGCATAGTTGCCATGGATATATCGGTCTGTGATTCAATAACTGTGAGAAAATGCCGTCCCACTATAATTGTTGAAGTACTATTGATTCTTTTAACAGTGCCGGGATGAGCGATATAAATATGATTGGTCATTTTTGAAATGATAAAAACACCTGGTTTTGATTTCGCGGAAAGCGAAAAGGCACTTGAAATAATAAGTAACAAAGAGAGGATTATTTTGACAAGCTGCATTGGCGATTATTTTTTGTAAAATTAGAACCCGCGCTTTGCTGATTTAAGCCGGTGTAAAATTTTACACTACTGTATTGTGAATTCAAATAGATTATATGAAAAAGTTTTCGGTTGTTGTTGACTGCCCCATTGATACAACAATTAATGTTTTGAAAGGAAAATGCAAGGCAGGGATCATTCTTAAAATCAATGAGGGATTCAGCAGATTTGGCCAGATAAAAAAAGAAATTTCCATTAGCACCAAGCTCCTGGCAATACAATTGAATGAACTGGAGGAAGACGGCATTGTCTTAAAGGAAATAACTGATAATAATCCTCTGCAAACTGCTTACTCTCTTACCAGGGATGGAGAAAGCCTTTGTGAAATAATCAGGCAAACGAAGGAATGGGGCAATGGATATAAATTCTTTAATCTCAAAAAATTGGTGGCCAGCAACTGAGGGGTATTAATCGGTTTCCTTACGTCCTCGGCTTTCCGAAATGTTCCAGTTGTTCAGTTTGATAGGCATTTGTCCAGTGATATGGCTGCAGCTCGTTCAGCAGGACGAACTTTAGTTTGTTATCAGGCGTGGTTACACCCACTTTTACTTCGACACCCCAAAATCTCAGGCGCTCCTGGCAGACTCCGCAGGGAGAGAGCACTTTAAAGGGGCTGTTTTCATCCTCCCGCATGACACATAAACAGTGGGTGACTTTCACGTTATATTTATGTGCTTCTGCCATCGCACCCGTTTCAATACAAAGAATTACGCTGCTGTTGGCTGTCTCAATGGCCACGCTACTTAAGAACCGGCCGTCTTCGGTATGAATAATGGCCACCCCTCCCCAACCTGTCGGATATCTTTCCGGAATAAATTCAATAGCCCGGCGATACATTTCCTTTTCGAGTTCCTGTTCCATGTAAGGGAAATTATTTACAGTTTAAAATGAGTAAAATTATTACTAAGACCCGGAAGATTTGCCGGCGATGAAACTCATCAACCTTTCTTTATAGTTTAGTCCAATGGGAATAAGTGCCTTCCCCATGTCTACAGAATTTCCGGATACGGCTTTGATTCGGGTGATGGAAACGATATAGGACTTTTGGATTCTGATAAATTGTCCCGGAGGAAGAATATTTTCCATTTCGACCATCGTCTGATGAGTGACGATGATATGTTCCGGGGTATGAATTTTCAGATAATCTCTCATCCCCTCTATATATATAATATCCGTAAAGCTGATTCTGAAAAATTTGTTATTTGACCTGATAAAAATGTATTCACGATAAGCAGGCTTTTTTTCGTCTGACGTCTTAAATATTTTACCGTCAATGATTTTGTCAATTGTTTTGGAAAACCGTTCGTAGGAAATCGGCTTCAATAGATAATCAATCACGTTAAATTCATAGCTCTCCAATGCATATTCGGGATAGGAAGTTGTAAATACCACCAATGGCGGGTTGGTTAGGGAACGAAGAAAGTTGAGACCGGTCATGCCGGGTAGCTGTATGTCGAGGAATATAAGATCGATCTCTTCCTTTTCAATGGCTTCTTTCGCCTCCGGTGCATTTCGATAGGTTCCCACCAGGTTAAACCGGCCGGATTTCTGCAAATGGCTCTTTATAACATCCTGAGCCAGCGGTTCATCTTCTATAATGATACATCTTATCAAGTAAGCCGGTTAATAGGATCAATGAAACTGTAAAAGTATTGTTGCTCAAAATTACATCAAGCGTATGAGTATCCGGGTAGAGCTGCTGGAGTCTTTCCTGGGCATTTTTTAACCTCGTTTTACTTTCCTTCCGTTCTTTTTTTTCAGTTTGAATAATATCGAGTGAATAGGCATCCGGGTAGAGAAGTTCGAGTACACTTTTACTGTTTAAAAGTCCCTTCCCCTGAATTTTCTTGGCCTGATTTTCCAGCTCGAGGCTGGTATTGTTTATAACGTTGAGTGCGATACGGTCCGGGCTTACTTTCAACGTGATATAAATAAACGGTTTTGCAAAGGAATTATCGATCGCATGCTTGAAACCGTTTTCAATAAATGAGATGAACAGGAAGGGTTCAATCATAACACCCTCTGTAGCCCCTTCTACGTTGAATTGTATGTCGGCATCATACCGGATTCTTTCTATTTCAATATAGTTCCTGATGAATTCGATTTCTTTGTCAAGCGGGATTTTTTCCTCATTGCATTCATATATCAGGAAGCGCATGATATCAGCCAGCCTGATGACTACTTCGGGCGTCTTGTCGGTTTTATTCAGGCTCAGGGAATAGATACTGTTCAGCGTATTAAAAAGAAAATGAGGGTTTAGCTGGGTGCGGAAATAGCGCAGCTTATAATAAGTATTTTCTTTCTGCACTGTTTCAATCGTGTCTTCCTCATCCAGTTTTTTTCGCAGGTAGGCGATTGAAAGGGCCAGGCAAAGATGGATGAGTATCCAGGCGGTTTCCCGGGCGATACTGATTGGCGTATTTAAGAAATAGTCCTGACCGCCGCCAAAGAGAATGGACTGGACAATCTTATAAGTTAAAAAAACGAGCGTCTGTACGATCAGGCAGAAAAATACAGTTATGATGGCGTATAAAAGATATTTACGGGTAAACAGGAATTTGGGTACAATGAGTCTTGAATAGAAAATGTACAAAGGAAGCATTAACCCGTTTACTGCCAGCAGTACGATCCAGATTGATTTTTGGTGCGGGAAGAGTCCCAGGCTGTACACCAGCGGGTTGATAAGTACAAAGATCAGCCAGCAAAAGACTTCGGCTTTGTATGTGCCTTTTACAATCCTGTCGTTATCGTATTCCATAAACAGTGCTTTACGGGTGGACAAAAATCGAATGATAAATAGCCTGATAGTTAGTTTTGAAGGGGCGGAGGGCTGAAAAAGGTAAGATCACTAAGCAAAACTACCCAGGATCAAATTAAAACTGAATTCTTTTCGACGAAACGGGTAAGCAATTCGATGTAATTTAATTTGAGGGATTATATCCCCCGCTGTGGCAAAGTATTTATAATTTTGGATACCGGATAATCAGGTTTCGGACGACACGTAGCCGGACGGATGAAGGTGAACAAAATTACCCGCACCACTTCCTTCGACGAGCTGCAGGCTATTGCAAAAGAAGTTACCGAATATTTATAGGCTGTTATGAACCAGGCAGAGAATGAATATCTAAGAGTTTTCAAACAATTCGGGAGAATATGCTTTCCTAATACGGTCCTGTTCATTTTATTATTAGCCGGGGCATGTAAATCAAAAGATAAACGGGGTAATGCGGAAGCCATAAAGACGATCAACCTAAAAAGGGGTGAGATTGTTTTGTGCGGCCCGCAGGATAGACAATTCGGTACCATTGTATTTGACATTTCCTGCCCGGACAAGGTGAAAAGGGATTTTAATCTTGCCGTGGCATTGCTGCATTCATTTGAATATGAAGAAGCGGAAAAAGTTTTTGCAAAAATTATTGATACAGAGCCGGGATGCGCCATGGCATACTGGGGTGTGGCCATGTGCAATTTTCATCCTTTATGGGCACCCTCCACGCCGGCGGAACTTGAAAAAGGTGCAAGGGTTATTGAGATAGCAAAATCCCTGGATCTGAAATCTGTAAGGGAGACTGAATATATAGATGCCATCGGCATGTATTACAAAAATTGGGACAAGTCTGACAATCATACCCGCTGCCTCAATTTTAGACAGGCGATGGAATCAATCTATCAAAAGTATCCGGAAGATAAGGAAGCCGCTATTTTTTATGCACTTGCCCTGGATGCTGCCGCTGATCCTTCAGACAAATTGTATGTCGATCAGAAAAGGGCAGGAGCAATCTTGAATGCTGTATATCCGGGTGAGCCGAATCATCCGGGGATTGTTCACTATATTATTCACACCTACGATTATCCCGGCCTGGCAGAAATGGCCTTACCTGCAGCAAGAAGGTATGCTTCTATTGCGCCTGGCTCCGCGCATGCCCAGCATATGCCCTCCCATATTTTTACCAGGCTGGGTCTTTGGGACGAATCCATAAAAGCAAATTTGATTTCTACATCTTCCGCGAAATGCTACGCAGAAAATGCGGGTATGAAGAGCCATTGGGATGAGGAGCTTCATGGCATGGATTACCTCGTATATGCCTATTTACAAAAGGCGGAAGATAGTCTTGCGAAAGAGCAATGGGATTATCTTAATTCAATGCAGGAAGTGTATCCGGTAAGTTTCAAAGATGCGTATGCTTTTGCGGCTATTCCCGCCCGTTATTTACTCGAAAACAGGATGTGGAAAGAAGCTGCCCGTCTCGAAACACAGCCTGCTAATTTCCCCTGGGCTAAGTTTCCCTGGGAGAACGCGATTATTTATTTTGCCCGGGCACTGGGCTCAGCTCATACGGGTAACCTGAATGCTGCGAGAACAGAACTCGAAAAACTAAACACGCTTCATGATACACTGGTTAATAAAGGAGATAAATACAGAGCCAATCTGGTAGAGATTCAAGTCAAAACATCTGAAGCCTGGGTTCTGTTTAAAGAAGGGAAAAAGGCAAATGCATTGGAGCTAATGAATGCTGCTGCGGATATGGAAGATGCGACAGAAAAGCATCCTGTAACACCCGGGGACGTGATCCCTGCCCGGGAATTGTTGGGTGATATGCTCTTACAGGCGGGGAATTACAAAACTGCATTGGAGGCTTATCAGGAAGATCTGAGGCTTCATCCAAACCGTTTTAATGGGCTCTATGGGGCAGGGTTGGCAGCAGAAAAATCGGGGGATAAAGAAAAGGCGAAATTTTATTTCCGGCAATTATCAGCCCAGAGTTCAGTTAATTCCAAACGGTCCGATCTGACTGCAGCCAGAGCAGTTTCTAAAAAAATATCCCTGAAGGTTAAGTCAGATCCATCCGGATTTACGGAAGAAATAATAGAGCAGGGTACAGGTAGTTATTGTAAATAATATCACTGCGTAGAATCCAAACTCCCATTCTGCTTCAGGCATGAATTTAAAATTCATTCCATAAAATCCTGTAACCATCGTAGGCACGGCTATGATGGCTGCCCATCCTGCAAATTTTTTCGAAACATCATTTTGGGAAATGGAAATCAGGGAGAAATTGGCTTCCAGGGCCGCGTTGAGTAATTCCCGCGTGCTGTCCAATATCTCATTTATCCGTACCACATTGTCATATATATCGCGGAAATAGGGTCTCATTTCTGTGGATATGCAGCTGATATCAAATCGCATCAGGCGGTTACAAATATCTATCAGCGGGGAAACGGCTCTTTTTACTTCGAGTAATTCCCTTTTCAGCATGTATATCTGCTCGGTGGTTTCCCGGGTGGGTTTTTCCTTAAAAATTTTGTCTTCTATGGCTTCCAGTTGCTGCTCCAGTTCCTGGGCCACCGGGAAGTACTTATCAACAATAAAATCCATAACGGCATATAGCGCAAATCCCTGGCCCTTACTCAGTAAATGCGGTGTGTTTTCACACCTGATCCGGACATCTGAATAGGAAACAGATGAGCCATGCCTTACGGTTACTATGAAATTCGTTCCGACAAAAAAATGTGTTTCGCCAAAATCAGTATGGTGCTCCTGATTTATCTGTGCGGTCCGGAGTACCACAAAAAGAGAATTGCCGTACATTTCGATTTTGGATCGCTGATGCGGGATATGTGCATCTTCAACCGCCAGATCATGTAATCCGAATTCCTGCTGTACCTGTCTGAGGATTGCCTCCGATGGTTCATGCAGGCCGATCCATACAAACTGGTTGGCTTCTTTGAGCGCTTCATGCACATTATTCAGATCAACATCAGCAACCCGGTTACCTTGTGAATAAGCGGCGCAATTGATGATCTCTTTCATATCACGATTTGAAATGGTGAATAATTTCTCACATTTCGGAACAGCTCCCAAAATTAAGGCTGTTTGAAAGATGATAACTTTGTTTTTATTAGTTGAAGATGAGACTAGTAAAATTGATTGGACATGAATTCTCTTATTATGACTACTGAAAGACTTAATCTGCGAAACTGGATTGATTCAGATATTAAGGCTTTCGCAGAAATGAACAGGGACCCGGAAGTAATGAAGTATTTCCCAAAGACGTACTCTGAGGAGGAAACCTTAGCCATGGTACATAGGATCCGGTTGCATTTTGATAAGAATGGTTTTGGATTATATGCAGTGGAAAATAAAATGACCGGGGACTTTATTGGCTTTACCGGTTTTAGCATTCCAACTTTTGAATCCTTTTTTACACCCTGTGTTGAAATCGGATGGAGGTTTAAAAAAGATGTATGGGGAAGTGGCTACGCGACAGAAGCTGCCAAGGCATGCCTGAAATATGGTTTTGAAACTTTTGGCTTTACAAAAATCGTTTCATTCACTTCTTCTTTGAACGTAAATTCTGAGAAATTGATGAGAAGAATTGGGATGAATTATGTAGCTGAATTTGACCATCCTTTAATTGACAAAGGGACCTCGCTATGCCTTCATGTATTGTATCAAATTAACCGGTGAGACTTTTTTGATGGTTCCAGTCATTACTGGCTTTATAATATTTTCTCAAAGCATACACTATTATCTACATTTTCATATTGTCCGAAGTTGGGTATAATCGCATATCCGTTCTTTTTGTATAGTCCGATTGCTTCGGGTTGTCTCTTCCCGGTTTCTAACATACACTTTTTGTAATTTAAATCTGAGGTCCATCGTTCCAGCTCTTTTAAAATGATGGTGGCAATTCCTTCTCCCCGTCTTTTTAACGGAACATACATTCTTTTAACTTCCATTACTTCAGGAGAAAATTCTTTAATGGCACCACAACCAACAGGTTCCTCATTTTCGTAAGCAACGATCGCATATTTGATTTTATCTATTTTATTGAACCGGGCATAAAAGGAATGTTCGGCCCCATCCCGGATACTCAAATCTTTGTCCAGTTCCCTTACCAGTTTTTGGAAGTCTTCGTTGTCGGAATTTGTTCTGATGCAATGAATCATGTAATTACGGCCTTATGGGTATGTTGAAAAATTACAAGTGCTAAAAACTATATCTTAATCCCAGTCCGTTTGGACCCGCGCCGAGTTCGATATTTTTTAATTTACTGTTGAGACGATTCGAATTTTTTTGATGCAGACTAATTATAACCCCATCCATAATTAAAAGAAAACCGCCCTGAATGATAATGCTGGTGCCATATCCCATCAATTGATCCATGGATTTCTGGCTGCCCGAATTAACTCCTTTTTCCCTCAGGTAAAGACCGGTGGCAATATAAGCCAGGTCAAGACCGAAGTTGAAAGCATATATTTTTATAATGGACTGTTGTGCTGCTACGTTCTCAGCGAACCCATATTTTTTGGCCATTGCTTTTTTCGCTCCCAGATAGCCCATCACGGCGAGCCCTCCATTCACCAGGTTCCAATAAGCATTCATCTGCCAGGCATATTTTGCTTCGCCCTGAGTTTGGCCGGCGATGATAAAGCCGGTTGCAATATTGACCGCGGCCCAGGCACCCAGTGTTTTCATCGCCGTCATTGTAATATGATTGCGGCGATTGGCAATACTATCATTGAAATCCTGTTGTGCAATAGCAGCCGCACTTATGAGCAGGTAAATCAAAAGAAAAGATATTTTCTTCGCAGGAGCCATAACTGAACAAGCCTTTTGCCCTGAAGCGTTGATTGTATAGTTGAATTTAGTAAAATTTGATGAAGAGGTTGTTCAGCAAACAGGCTTCCGGGGTCCTCTGCGGCATGGCAGATATAAGTAATTCTATTGCAACATTTTAAAACCCAATAACCCGATATTAGTCATACAGCCGACTGATTTGCGTCATAATCTTTAGCTGGCTGTCTTTCTAATTTTGGGCCATTGGTTTCACAGCAGCCCAAATATGCATCTCATGCAAACATCCACCAATCCCGAAGCAGAAGTTACATTGACTAAAAATGGCCAATCCCTGACCATCATGGACGGGAACGAAGCAGCCGCGTATATTGCCTATAAAACCAGCGAGGTCTGTGCAATTTATCCGATTACTCCTTCTTCTGCCATGGGTGAATGGACGGATGAATGGAGTGCCAAGGGCATGAGAAATATTTTCGGACAGGTACCCCGTATAATGGAAATGCAAAGTGAAGCAGGTGCAGCGGGCGCCATTCACGGAGCCTTGCAGGGTGGTGCGATGGCTTCCACTTTTACCGCTTCTCAGGGACTGCTGTTGATGATTCCCAATATGTATAAAATCGCAGGCGAATTAACGGCTACCGTTTTTCATATAGCTGCGAGAACACTGGCAACCCACGCCTTATCAATTTTTGGCGACCACAGTGATGTGATGGCCGTTCGGGGAACAGGTTTTTCCATGTTGTTTGGGAATACCGCCCAGGAAGCGATGGATATGGCGCTGATTGCGCAGGCGGCCACTTTGAAAGCAAGGGTTCCTTTCCTGAATATTTTCGACGGCTTCAGAACCTCCCATGAATTATCGCAGGTAAATATCATACCAGATGATGTGATTGAAGCAATGATTAACCGGGAAGAAGTAAATGCCCACCGCCAAAGAGCGTTGTCTCCGGATAATCCGTTTATCCGCGGAACGGCGCAAAACCCGGATGTATTTTTCCAGAACCGGGAAGCGGCCAATTCATATTATGATAAAGTGCCCGGTATTGTGGAAGAAATGATGGAGAAATTTGGTACGCTCACCGGAAGGAAATATAAACTCTTTGACTACTACGGGCATGAAGCTCCTGACCGCGTAATCATTATTATGGGCTCCGGAGGATGCGCCGTGCAGGAAATGATAGATCATTTGAATTCAAGGGGAGAAAAAGTGGGGATGATCAATGTTCGTCTTTTCCGTCCCTTTTCGATTCCTCATTTCATCCAGGCACTGCCTAAATCAGTCAAAAGTATTGCCGTACTTGACCGTTGTAAAGAACCGACAAGTATGGCAGAACCCCTGTTCATGGACGTGGTGAATGCATTGAATGAATCACAGGAAAACCGGCACCCGCATGTAATCGGGGGTCGTTACGGTTTATCTTCCAAAGAATTCACACCTGCCATGGTGATGGCTGTTTTCAATGAATTGAAATCAGATCACCCGAAAACACATTTCACCATTGGTATAGACGATGATGTGACACATTTGAGTTTGCCCTATGATAAATTATTCAACCTGGATGCCCAGCATAAATTCCGTGGTCTGTTTTTCGGACTCGGAGCTGATGGTACGGTAAGTGCGAACAAAAATTCCATCAAGATCATCGGCGATAAGACGGATTATTTTGTGCAGGGATATTTTGTATATGATTCAAAAAAATCAGGATCCTTAACCGCTTCCCATTTAAGATTTGGCGAAAAGCCGATTCGCTCCACCTACCTGGTTCAATCTGCCAGTTTTGTAGCCTGCCATCATTTTAACTACCTGACTAAATATGATATTCTAAAAGACGCCGAACACGGTGCGGTATTCTTACTGAATGCGCCTTATGAAAAAGATAAGGTCTGGGGCATGTTACCCAAAAAAATTCAGGAAGAAATTATTGAAAAGCAATTGAAGTTTTATGTCATAAATGCCTATACAGTGGCAAAGGAAGCCGGTATGGGAAACCGAATCAACACCATACTGCAGACATGTTTCTTTGCCATCAGCAATGTGCTTCCGAGAGAACAGGCCATCGCAAAAATTAAAGAAGCCATTTATGATTCTTATTGGAAGAAAGGCGATGCGGTTGTTCAAAAAAATTACGCGGCCGTGGATCGCACGCTTGAAAACCTGTATGAAATCGACTACCACAGTCTTGTTGTTGGAGACAGGTCCCTGGACAAGCTGGTCCCGGACAATTCTCCTGATTTTGTAAAAGATGTACTGGCCAGAATCATTGCGGGAGAAGGGGATGATCTGCCGGTAAGTGCATTGCCTGTGGATGGAACTTTTCCTTCAGGCACTACAAAATATGAAAAAAGGAATATTGCTGATGCTGTGCCGGTATGGGATACCAGTCTCTGCACACAATGTGGTAAATGTTTCCTGATCTGTCCGCATGCAGCCATTCGCCCAAAGGTTTACAGCAAGGAATTATTATCAGGCGCACCCGCCACATTTAAACATATGGATCCGGTGGGTAAGGAATGGGATAAGACCACGGAAGCTTATACATTACAGGTATCTACAGAAGACTGCACGGGCTGCACTTTATGTGTTGAATTCTGTCCCATCACCAGTAAAACGGATCCGGGTCACAAGGCCATCAACATGTATGATAAGACTCCAATCCAGGGAAACGAAAAGCAAAACTGGGATTACTTTTTGTCCATACCGGAAGTGGAACGTTCCAGGGTAAACCGCAATACGGTAAAAGGATCTCAATTCTTTCAGCCATTATTTGAATTCTCAGGCGCCTGTGCCGGTTGCGGTGAAACTCCTTATCTGAAATTACTGACCCAGTTATTTGGGGAAAGGATGATCGTAGCGAACGCAACCGGGTGCTCCTCAATATTTGGAGGAAACCTGCCAACCACGCCCTGGTCAAAGAACAAGGCGGGGGTTGGCCCAGCCTGGGCAAACTCACTTTTCGAAGACAATGCGGAATTCGGGTTGGGCATCAAAATGGCCAACGACCAAAAAAGAATTACCGCCATTTCTTTATTGAATGAATACAGGCCTTTAATCGGTGATGAGCTTACTGATCGCATTTTGAATGCCCCGGAACTTACGGAAGAAGAAATTCATATAAAACATGACCTGATTAAAGAATTAAAGCACCGGCTGCAGGGAGAAAAAACAATCGCCGCACTGAATTTATATCACCTGGCCGATTTCCTTGCGGAAAAATCCGTGTGGATTGTTGGCGGGGATGGCTGGGCCTATGATATCGGATACGGTGGATTGGATCATGTACTTTCCACCGGTGAAAATGTAAATATTATGGTATTGGATACGGAAGTGTATTCAAATACCGGTGGCCAGAAATCCAAATCCACCCCATTGGGTTCGAGTGCCAAGTTTTCCGTGAATGGAAAAACCACCGGCAAAAAAGATCTGGCATTACAGGCTATTGCACATGGTACGGCATATGTTGCGCAAATTGCCATGGGCGGTAATGACGCCCATACAATCAGGACAATTATTGAAGCGGAAACATATCCCGGGCCATCTTTAATCATTGCATACAGTCAGTGTATTGCCCATGGTATTGATATGGCACATGGCGCAGAGGAACAGGATTTCGCTGTAAAATCGGGATACTGGCCACTTTTCCACTATAACCCGCTAAAAGAAAAAGGGCAGCGATTTGTAATTGATTCCAAAGAACCCAGTATGCCCCTGAGTGAATTTATGTATCATGAAAATCGTTTCAATGTGATCAAGGCCAAGGACCCTGAATTGGCCGAACGTTTTTTGCACCAGGCAGAAACCGCGAGACAGTCAAAATGGGATCGGCTGGTTACGCTGAAAGGACTTTGATGATTGGTTGTTTTAGGTTAATGAGGGGAACCCGGGACCAGGGTTCCTCTTTTTTTTGAGCTATAGGTCCTTCCTTTCGTAATAAGGTATTTCGTCGTGCGATGTCTTTTCCTTCTGGTACCAGTAAGCCTGTGTGACCACATGTCGGTCGGGTGTATGCAGTACTCTCCCGAAAATAGCATTGATCGGATTGAACATCATATCTGTTACTCCGACCGTAAATGTTTCAGGAAGTGGTGGTGGCGGGGGTGGCGGGGTTTCTCCCTCTGCAAGGGCCTTGGGCGGCAAGGCCTTTGGCGGAGGTGAGGGCGCCACTTCAACATGGTATTTATTGAACACCAATAGTTGCTGAAGAAAGTCAGCCCTTTCTTTCGATACATTTTTTTCAACAACAGCACACTTTACTCCGTTTAGTTCTTCCGATACATGATTTTGGTTGATGGCCATAACTAAAAATTTAAAATCCTGTACTTATAGAAAAAATGTATTCATATACATAACTCATTAATCCGGTCAAAACGATCCCCATCATGCAAATGTACAAGGCCAGTTTAGGAGATAATGGTATCGTCAATTTTTCAATTGGATTTTCATTTGGATCCATAAAGACTGCTTTCACAACTTTCAGGTAATAATATAACGAGACGATCATGTTCAGTGCGGCGATGGTAATGAGCAGGTAATTTCGCTGCCCGGCACCGGCCATTAGCAGAAAAAATTTACCAAAGAAACCGGCTGTTGGCGGAATGCCCGCCAGTGAAAACAAGGAGATAGCCAGGACCCAGGACAATAATGGATTGGTTTTATAAAAACCTCTGTAATCTTCTATGTTTTCCTTGCCGGTTATGGCACTGACCAGGCCGATGACTCCAAATGCGCCCAGATTGGAAAATGTATATATCAATACAAAATAAACGACGGATGCCGTGCCGGACCGGGAAGCTCCCGTAATACCAATCAATATAAATCCCACCTGTGCAATCGACGAAAAGGCGAGGAATCTTTTTAAGTTATTCTGGCGAACGGCAAACAGGTTTCCGATAACCATCGTAAGGAGTGAGATGACAAATAGAATATTGTACCAGGTTTCGGCGAGCGGTTTGAATACGGTGTACAATGCGGTGGCGAATACAAATATGACTGAACCCTTTGAAATAACTGAAAAATAGGATGTAACCGTAACGGGTGCCCCTTCATACACATCGGCTGTCCATAAGTGAAACGGTACAGCAGAAATCTTGAATGCAAATCCTGCGATGAGTAAAATGAAAGCAAATATTAACAAGGGATTTACTGCCAAATGCTGAGATAGTTCCGAAAAGGTCAGTGTACCGGTTAAACCATAAACCAGCGATATGCCAAATAATAACAATCCGGATGAGAACGCTGAGGAAATGATGAATTTCAATGCCGCTTCTGACGACTTTCTTTTTTCCAGATCAAAGTTGGCCATGGCTGCCAGGGGGATGCTTGATAATTCCAAACCCAGGTAAAACATTAACAGATTACCGGCAGAAATCATGAAAAACATTCCCAGCAGGGTGGAAAGCAAGAGCATATAAAATTCGAGAACATGCTTGTGGTCTTTAAGCCAGGCATGGGACTGCAATGCAATAATATAGGTACCGAGACTCAGAATGTTTTTCTCAGTAACGATAAGCGGGTTGGTTTTATACATTTCATTGAACAAAATGCCTTCCCGGTTCCAGAATAATCCGAATATAAAATTGGCCAGCAACAGGATGTTTACCAGGTTCAGAATGCTTTCATTTTTCCACTCTCTGTTTCCCACTTTAATAAAAAGCAGGATGAACAGGATCGCAATGACCATCCACTCCTGTTTCATCATGATCAAAAAATCATTTCCCATTTCTACGCTATTTAAGTATAACTGCCGCTTCTATATGCCGTATAATAAATTCTGCTCCGGGTGTAATCAACTGGTATAACCAGAACGGTGCAATGCCGATTGCAACGATGCCGATAATTAATATACCGGCAGCCGTTCTTTCATTCCATGTTGCATCGGTAATGACTTTATAATGACTTTCAGTAATCGGTCCCATTACAGAAGTACCTGCAGCACGCAGGATATAAACAGCTGTAACCACAATGGATGCGCAGGCCAGTATCGTAGCCAGCCTGTACCATTGATCAGGATTTTGCCAGCTGCCCATAAAAACGGTCATCTCTGCAACAAAACCACTGAAGCCGGGAAGGCCCAAAGAACACAGACCGGCAATCACAAATACGGTAGAGATGAATGGCATCACTTTTAGTAAACCGCCTAATTGCGCAACCATTCTCGTATGTGTTCTGCTGTATATCATGCCAATGGCAGCAAAGAAAAGAGCCGTCATTAATCCATGAGACACCATTTGCA
The DNA here is from genome assembly GCA_963741345.1 of uncultured Bacteroidota bacterium. Classification (GTDB taxonomy): domain Bacteria; phylum Bacteroidota; class Bacteroidia; order Chitinophagales; family Chitinophagaceae; genus Puia. The sequence continues at coordinate 86,070 of CAVUHS010000006.1, read as the reverse complement.
ATACGGCACCCGTGATAGATGTTTGGGTAAGCATGCCAATACCCAGCAAGACAAACCCGCAATGGCTAACGGAAGAATAAGCATTGATATATTTAAGGTCTTTTTGCATCATCGTAGCGAAAGCCCCGTAAATGATTGCAATGGTAGCCAGTAAAATAATGATGGGAGCATAGTGATGTGCGGCATCGGGCATCAGGTAGGTGGCCACACGCAGACAACCATAGCCACCAAGTTTCATGGAGATGCCGGCTAAAAACATGGAGGCAGCTGTTGGTGCGGATGAGTGTCCGTCCGGCACCCAGGTGTGAAAGGGAAAGAGAGCCGTAAATATGCCGAAGCCGATGAATGCAAAGGGGAAGAACAGGTTTTGCGCGGCCATATCAATATGCATTTTGGAAATCTCCACCAGGTCGAAGCTATGTGCCCCGTTTATGTTGGTATTAAAATATAGTCCGATCAGTCCGACAAATACCAGGGCCGACCCGCCCATCAGCATCAGGGCAAGTTTCATCGCGCTATATTCTTTTTTACCACTTCCCCAAATGCCGATTAAAAGAAACTTGGGTATGACAGCTACTTCTAAAAAGAAAAATAAAGTGAACAGATCCAGCGAAATAAAATAGCCATAGGCGCCTACGCTCAAAAATAATAACAGGAAGAAAAATTCTTTATTAAGTGTTTCCTGTGTCCATGAGACAAGCACACCTGCCAGGACTACAAATGCAGTTAATAAAATCATTGCGATTGAAATCCCGTCCACGCCGATATGATAATGTATATCCAGTGGGGCAAACCAGGTGAAGTTGGTTTCAAATAAAAACTGGGAATTGTTTCCCGCAGCCCGTTCCCTGAAATAAACAATTAACAGACCGAAAGCAGATATGAACTGGGCAATTGCTCCTGTAAGTGAAACTGTCCTTACCTGCCTCAATCCTTTGCAGAATAAAACTGCAATTGCAGTGATCAGGGGAAGTATGATTAGCAGGGAGAGGTTCATTATGGGTTAGGGGTTAGGGGTTATGAGTTATGGGTGATGGGTTATGGGTTATGGGTTGTTGATTTTTTGTTTTGTGGTTAGGATTGCACTTTTTAACATTTTTAATATTGATGTTGCGTTTTTATGCGCTTTGGTAAAATCTAATGAATCCAGATACGATGCGTCTTTCAATAATTCAAGCCAGTAAATGGTTTCGTCACATTCCTTTTGAGCAATTGCGAGTTTATGGATAAAATCATTTTTGCTTTCTGCGTTTTGCGCCTCCCTTATCAGCGCACCAACAGCCGTCCCGCTTTTTAACAATTGTTTGCTCAGAATAAATTCCTGTTTAGTTTCAACTAAAAACTTATACATCTTGATAATCTCAAAAGCAAATTTGAAACTCTCCTCTTTTAATATACTTTTTCTCTCATTCATAATCCATCACCCATAATCCATCACTCATAACCCATACTCACCCCTAACCCAAATCTACTTCAACATATAAATAAACAACGCCGCCAGCCCTAGAATGCCACAAAAGAAGTATATAGCGTAATTCTGTAATTTTCCCGACTGCAATCCCCTGATCATTTCAGAAATCTTCGCAGTAATATTTGCCAGCAGGTTCATAAATCCATCCACAATGTTTTTGTCAATCCAGGCTGCGGGCTTACCCACCAGGTTAAATATGATTTTCTTCGTAATGAAAAGGTATACTTCGTCTATATAAAATTTGTGGTAAATGGTTTTATATAAACCGCCCAGGGAGGAAGCAATCGCCTGTGGCCGGTTGTTTTCAGTTTTATATAAATAAGTGGCCAGTCCAATTCCACCAAGGGCAAGCAAAACAGGTAGTGTAGAAAAAGCAAGATCAATATGCGACTCCAGCGGAACACCGTCAGAAGATATGTAAGAAGAAAACGGAACAAATCCGGCGGCGAAAGCGCAGGCTCCCAAAATAACCAGCGTGATCTTCATGGAAGATGTTCCTTCTCCCTGATGCGATTCGTGAACATGCGCCTCCTTGCTCCAGAATATGGAATAATAGAGACGGAACATATAGAATGCAGTTAGTGCGGAAGTCGCCACCGCTGCTCCGTAAATCAGCTTATTGGAATGATAGGCCGCGAGCAAAATTTCTTCCTTACTGAAGAAGCCTGAAAATGGCGGTATCCCCGCTATGGCTAAACAGGCGATTAAAAAACTAATATGGGTAATAGGCAATGATTTTCTCAGCCCGCCCATTTCCCGCATATCATTGCTGTGGATATAATGAATCACGGCACCGGCTCCGAGGAACAGGAGTGATTTAAAAAATGCATGCGTGAATAAATGAAACATGGAAGCTGAGTAACCCAGACCCGCTTCGCCGCCATATTTAGACACACCTAAAGCAAACATCATGAAGCCGATCTGCGACATGGTTGAAAATGCCAGCACCCTTTTAATATCCGTTTGGGTACAGGCAACCACTGCAGCAAACATCGCCGAGAAAACGCCCACCCATGTAATCACACCTAAAGCAGTCGTATCCATGGAATATACGGGGAAGAGTCTTGCAACTAAGTATACACCGGCTACCACCATGGTTGCTGCATGGATCAGCGCCGAAACCGGTGTGGGACCTTCCATGGCATCGGGCAGCCAGATATGCAGGGGAAACATGGCTGATTTTCCGGCACCACCGATAAATACCAGGACAAGTCCCCAGGTTAGCATGGAAGCGCCCAGGAAAGAAGCAGAACTAATAATAATGAATTCAGCTGACTGAACAGAAGTCAGTCTCTCGATCAATATACCGAAATCGAGTGTGCCGCTGTAAAATGCCAGAATAAGAATGCCAATCAGAAAACCCAGGTCTGCAAAACGGGTGACGATGAACGCCTTCTTCGAGGCAGCGACAGCAGAAGGCTTTTCAAAATAATATCCAATCAATAAGAAAGAAGAAACGCCCACCAGTTCCCAGAACATGTAAATCTGAAATATATTGGATGACAAGACAAGTCCGAGCATGGAAAAGGTGAACAATGAAAGGAACGCAAAGTAAGTAGCAAACCTTTCTTCCCCTTTCATATATCCAAGACTGAAAACATGTACCATCAAAGAAACAAAGCTTACGATAACGATCATCATCACGGATATGGGATCCAGGATGATTCCCATATCGATTGAAACATTGGGTGAGAATTGAAGCCAGGTGTACTTTAACGCAATCAGTTTCTGAAACACCCCATTCTGTTTGCCGTCACTAAAAAAATACTGATAGGCCGTATATAGAGAAAGGAAGGTTGATAGTAGCAGGGAAACTGTACCAATCAAACCGGAGGATCTCTTAAAATATTTTCTGCCAAACAATCCCAGCAACACAAATGTGAGCAGGGGCAGGAGCGGAATGAAAGCAGTATATGCGTAGTGACCCATAATTTAATATTTCAGTTCGCTGGCGTCTTCCACATCGATGGAATGATGGCTTCGATATAAATTGATAATGATCGCAATGGCCACGGCAGCTTCTGCCGCGGCAATCGTTATCACAAAAATGGCAAAGAACACACCATCCAGTTTTCCCGGATACAGGTATTTGTTGAACGCTACGAAGTTGATATTGACGCTATTCAGGATCAATTCAACTGCCATCAGCATGGTGATCATATTACGACGTGTGAACAGGCCATACATGCCGATAAAAAATAACGCGGTGCTGACAAAAAGAATGTGAGTGATCGATATTTCGTTCATGACAAAAGGTTTGGCTTTCCTTCTTCCGGTATTTTTATTTGATCTGCCTGCTCTGCTGGTCTGGTTTTCATGGCTATCACAATACAGCCAATCATCGCAGCCAGTAATAATATGCTCACTACTTCAAAAGGCAATACATAGCCATGCTCCCGTGTGCTTAACATCTGGGTTCCTATATCAGACACTTTAACATCAAAAGAACCATGGTCGTCTGTGCTGAAACCATATTCACGGATCAGGTTATAGGTGAACGCAAAGCCCAATATCACAGCCAGGGCGGAGAAAATGGCTCGTTTTCTAACCGGCCTGGGCATTTCTTCTCCTGATTTCTGAGTCAGGAAAATGGAAAAAATAATGAGTACAACAATGCCACCTGCATAAATAATAATTTGTACCGCTGCGATAAATTCAACGCCCATCCAGAAAAAGAGGGCAGCAATACCAATAAGGGAAAACAACAGGAATATAGCGGAGCGGAAAATCTTTCGGGTGGTTACAGCCAGCAGGCCGGCTGCTAAAATAAATGCGGAGATGATATAAAATATTATTACTGATGCATTCATTATTCTATACCCTCCCTTAGTTTTGATCCTTCCTTATTTAATTTTTTGGTGAGTTTACTCCTGTCAAAAACACTGTGTTCAAATGTCTGTGCCATTTTGATTGCATCGGTTGGGCAGGCTTCTATGCATAAGTTGCACATAGTGCACAGTTCCAGGTGATAAACAAAAGTGTCAATGGCCTTTTTCTTTTTCCCCTCCGGAGATATATCGAATTTGTTAATGATCTTGATGGTCCCGTTCGGGCAGGCTATTTCACAGGCAGAGCATCCCGTACAGGCATGTTCATTATTTTCGTCATGGATCAGAACAACTTCCCCGCGGAAGCGATCCGCCATTTTCAGGGTATCACGGTTATCCGGATATTGTTCCGTAATGATTTCTTTGTGATGCGTAAAATAATAGCCCGTCATCCGCATGCCCTTCAGCAGTGATTTCACGGCTCCGTATACTTCCTTTATATAATCCTTTAAAAACATATACTTCTTTAAAAATGCCATCCCATGATGGCCACGATGGTCATCAACATTAAATTGAACATGCTGATCGGCAATAGATATTTCCATTCCAGGTTCAGCAACTGGTCTATTCGTAATCTCGGGAAGGTCCACCGGAACCACATAATCAGGAAAATCAACCCGATCGTCTTGCCGAAAAACCAGATAGAAGAAGGAATATAATCCATCACATGATTGAATGACTGCCATTGGCCGATATGCAAAGGCATCCATCCTCCAAAGAATAGCGTCGCACCGATCGCGCAAACGATAAATATGTTGATATATTCTGCCAAAAAGAATAACGCAAACCGCATTCCCGAATATTCTGTATGAAAGCCCGCTGTTAATTCGCTCTCCGCCTCGGCCATATCAAAAGGCGCACGGTTTGTTTCAGCAGTTACAGCAATGATAAATATCACGAATGAAATCAGGGCCGGCACATGCGCTTTAAATATCCACCAGCCATTTTGCTGGGAAACAATAATATCATTTATACTCAGACTGCCCGTCATCACGACGATGGAGAGAACGGAAAGGCCTGCCGACAGTTCATAGCTGACAATTTGCGCCCCGCTCCTCATAGCTCCCAGCAATGAATATTTATTGTTGCTTGCCCAGCCGGCCATAAATACACCGATGACAGACAGGGACGAAATGGCTGAGAGGTATAAGACTCCAATATTAATATCCCATATCTGAAAACGTTTTGCAAAAGCAATGGGAGCCAGGATCAGCATGGCTACAATCATAACCACAAAGGGGGCGAGGTTAAATATTAATTTATCTGCACCATCGGGAACCAGCCCTTCTTTCATGATCAGCTTTAATGTATCTGCGGTTGTCTGAAAAATTCCCTTGGGCCCTAGTCTGTTCGGACCCAGCCGGATTTGCATAACAGCAGCCACTTTGCGCTCCATCCACACCAGGCTCAGTCCCAGTAAGGCAAATAAAGCAATGGCTGCAATGCCGACCAGTACAAATTCAGTCATCAGTGCAATCGTCGGATTGAAATGATTGTACAACCATTCATGAATTAAACCAGTAATGCCTTCCAAACTAAACATGCATTTCTTATTTATCGGTCAATATCCGGTATAACGAGGTCGAGTGTTCCCATGGCCGCCACCAGGTCACCGATTTTTAATCCCTTCACCATATGTTCCAGGGCGGAAAGATTGGAAAATCCGGGAGAACGGAATTTAATCCGGTAAGGTGTCGTTCCCCCTTCACTGACAATATAGACGCCCAATTCTCCCCTTGCAGTTTCCACTCTTTGATAAAATTCACCCTTAGGCAATTTCAATACGGCTTTAGTTTTTGCCTGAAAATCTCCTTCGGGAATATTATCAATCAATTGTTCGATGATGCGAATGCTTTGCTGCATTTCTTTTAGTCTTACTAAATAGCGCGCATAAGAATCTCCCGCCGTTTCTAAGCTTTCATCAAATGTTACCGTACTATAAATATCATAAGGGTAAAGCTTCCTGATATCACAGTGAACTCCGCTTCCCCTTGCCACCGGCCCACTGCAACCATACGAAATCGCATCTTCTTTTGATATAATTCCAACAGATTTCATCCTGTTTTGAAAAATGATATTACCTGTCACCAGCTCATTATACTCTTCAAATTTTGATTTATATAATTGAATAAAACTTTTTACGTCTTTTTGAAAATCGGGATGCAGTTCAGCCATAACGCCCCCCGGCACCATATAATTCATTGTAAGCCTCGCACCACAGGTCTTTTCCATGATATCTGTGATGGTTTCTCTTTCCCGGAAAGCATGAAAGAATGGTGTGAATGCACCCAGATCCATGGCCATTGCTCCCCACCATAACTCGTGCGATGCAATGCGGGTGAGTTCATCCATGATCACCCGGATATATTGTGCACGTTGTGGGATTTCCAGCTGCAGACCTTTTTCAACACAGAGTGCGCAGGCGTGATTATTAATATGGGAGGACAGATAATCCATCCTGCTGGTTACATAAATAAACTGCCGGTAAGAAAGGCTTTCGCACATTTTTTCGATTGAACGGTGGATATAACCCAGATGCGGTTCCACTTTTTTGATTGTTTCCCCGTTCAGCGTTAATACCAGGTGCAGCACGCCATGGGTGGCAGGATGTTGCGGTCCTACGTTGATGATCAGATCTCCCTCTGTTGTTGTGCCTATTTCCTCAAACATATGCTGAATTGAACTTGCGGTATTACAACTTGATCATATTAACAGGGTCTTCATAATCTTTTCTCAACGGCCATCCTTCCCAGTCATCCGGCATTATCAGTCTCCTCAGGTCGGGGTGGTGCAGGAATCTTACACCAAAAAGATCATACACTTCCCTTTCCAGCATCTCAGCGGTCCGCCAGATATCTGACAGGGTTTCTATTTCAGGATTATCCCGATCGAGTTTTGATTTTATAACAATATTGTGCCGGTGGATGGTAGACGTAAAATGATAGACCATGGTGAAATGGGTTTTCCAGTCCACATTGGTCAGGCAAAATAAATAATCAAAATCCAAACCGGGGGATGAACGAAGTTGCCTGGCAAATGATTTAAATTCTTCCGGTGATACGTATGCATTCAGCCATTCTCCTCCTTCTTCAAAACTGATAGAGGGAAGCAGATCGGCAAACTTAATTTTTAACTCTTCATTCGTCATGGGGAACGTCCGGATTATATTTATGGATTTAAAAAAGAGTTTTCTTTGATCTGCTCTCTTGTTAATCCAGCTTTTATCTTTCCCTGTAAGTGTAATCAGCGCATGTAATAACGCTTCGGGTCTGGGCGGGCAACCGGGGATATATACATCTACGGGTATGACATGATCTGCGCCTTTCACCACAGAATAGGTATTATAAAAGAAGGGGCCGCCGCTGATTGCACAGGCGCCCATCGCAATCACATACTTTGGATCAGCCATCTGATCATATAGCCTTCTTAATACGGGGGCCATTTTGTTAACAATCGTGCCGGCTATGATGATCACATCCGCCTGCCGGGGAGTGGCCCTTGCCACTTCAAAACCAAACCTCGAGAAATCATATTTTGCTGAAGCAACGGACATCATTTCGATGCCGCAACAGCTGGTGGCAAAAGTGAGCGGCCATAGTGAATTGGAGCGTGCCCAGTTGATCACATCGTCCAGTTTACTTAGAACAACCCCACCTCCCGGTGTCTCATGAATTTTACCGGGAAAATCTTTCGGATCTCTGCCGGCTTCAATTACATCCATTTCAATGCTCCTTTTTTATGTGCGTATAAAAATCCCATAAACAAGATGAAAAGGAATACGAGTATTTCCACCAGTGCCGGCATGCCAATTTTTTTAACTACGACTGCCCACGGGTACATAAATACCAGTTCCACGTCGAAAATGAGGAAGATCAGTGCAAACAGGTAATATCCTACGTTAAACTGGTTCCAGGGGGAGCCCTTGGCGGGAATGCCACATTCATAAGCCTGCCCTTTTTGCAGGTTCTTAGATCCTTTAACGAAAATCTTTGAGACGAGTATTCCGCCTGCCGAAAAAGCGAGGGCTGCGAAAATTAGAATGATTAAAGATGCTGCGCCCATATAGCTTTCTTAAAGTTACTAAATTAGCGTGTATAATCTGAACATAGGATGATTTTAGTCACATATTGATTAATACATTGAATGGCAGATCTGTTCACGCGATTAAACTACCTGATTATGCATCCAGCCCGGCATTCCATTTCAATACTGCTTTTTTTGATAACGGTTGCTTTTACCGGAACCGGACAAAGCGGTCAATGGGAAATGCTGTTCAATGGTAGAGATCTCAAAGGATGGGATACATATATCGGGCCTGATCTGAACGACAGCGGAAAATTCATAACCGGCCAGCCCGTTGGCCTAAATAAAGATCCCCGCCAGGTTTTTACCGTTGTAAAATCAGATGGGCGAAAATCTGATCCGGATTTCAGGAGAAAACTGGGGGGCGATTTCAACCGTGAAGGAATATGAAAATTATCATCTCCAGTTGCAATTTAAATGGGGGGCACTGACCTGGGGGCAGAAAAAATATAAAAAGAAGGATAGCGGGTTACTTTATCATTCTGTTGGCAAATACGGGGCGGATTATGGTGCGTGGATGCGTTCGCAGGAATTTCAGATTGAAGAAACCAATACCGGTGACTACTGGGGTGTTGCCGGCGGGATGGCTGATATGCCCGTCATCAAAAAATCGGATACGGAATATGATTATAACCCGAAGGGTGAAATGATCACATTCAAAGAAGGGGGTAAGGTTGGCAGGCGTTGTTTTAAAAGCATGAATGCGGAAAATCCAACAGGAGAATGGAATACACTGGATCTGTATTGCCATGGGGATACCAGCATGCATGTGGTAAACGGCAAAGTAGTCATGATTCTTTACCACAATAAACAAATGGATAATGGCCGCGAATTACCCCTTACAAAAGGCAAAATCCAAATACAGTCCGAAGGGGCGGAAATATTTTACAGGCAAATCAAAATTCAACCCATAGAACTAATGCCTGCCGCACCTTTAACCGAATAAATAAAAAAGCTCCCGGAAATACTCTCGGGAGCTCCAGGGGTCATTCAGGGAGTAAATTATTTCTTCTTCTTCGCATATCTCTGTTCATGGGAAGAAGCCCAGACTATTTTGCCGTCCTTTAAACGGTTATCGTCCTCATAATCCGTTGAATCTATTTTTCCGGTTTTGTAAGTATCCACTTCCTTGTACCAGACATTCACCCAGTCTTCGTTCTTATCCGTGCTGTGATTGGAAGTCCAGGCATAGAAAGTGAGAACCACTTTGGAAAGACTGTCCCTGTATTTGGTAGCCATCTTTACCGCGCTGTCCCCGGTTCCCATAAATATAAAGCCGCTGGGAAAATACATGGTGAGGGAATCGCCATAAGTGGCCCGCATGGCTTTCATGTCGTTTGTTTCCCATGCTTTGTAGCTATTCAGTACCGTTGCCACATCCGCTGGTTTCCCTGGAACAAAACTCGAAGAGTAATCTGCCTTATAAGGAAGGTCTACAGCCGGTGCGGGCGCAGCTGTTACGCTGTCTTTAGTGGCAGCAGCAGTTGTAGATTCAGTGCTTCCTCCCGAACATGCGACTAGGCATAGGGGAAGCAGAAAAATAGCGAGAACTTTTCTCATGTTTAGCATATTTTGTAGTTAAAAAAAACGAAATCGCGCGTACCAGGAGGGAACGGGGCTGTCGACAGAGTAGGAATTAACAGGAAATGCAAATCATTCGCCCCGTATCTTTCGCAATCTACTTATAATTGGCAGACTAAATTATAATTTTTTTGGAATAATTATTTCCGATTTTCAGGCTGTTTAATTTTAAAATATCCCAGGTGTGGCAGTTGTCTTCTTTGATAGGTACCAAACAAAAATAATAGAATGATCTATTCATTTCCCATGAATCGAACCGGCTCACCACATAAATGGTACTGAGTTTTCTTACTTTTATTCCTGATGGAACGGGAAATACTTTATGGTAATCTTGTCAGGTTGGAACCGTTAGAACATTATCATGCGGAGGGAATTAAAAATGCCTCAGCTTCGGATAAGGAGCTTTATAAATGGAGTCCGGTGCCACAGGGCATGGAAGAGGCAAATAAATATATACAGACCGCTATAGCCTGGCGGGAAGAAGGAACGGCCGAACCCTTTGCTATAATCAGGAAAAAAGATGATACTGTCATAGGTTCTACCCGGTTTTTTAATATTGAACGATGGGCATGGCCTTCCGGTCATTTGAGATTTGAACGGGCTTACCCGGATGCCGCCGAAATTGGTTATACCTGGCTGGATAGTTCAGCCATCCGGACCGGCGCGAATACAGAGGCAAAATTGCTTCTGCTAACACATGCGTTTGAAAAATGGGAAGTCTTCCGTGTATGCTTTCATTCCGATATGCGGAATATACGTTCCAGAACTGCGATCGAGAGACTGGGTGCCAGGTTTGAAGGCACGCTTCGTTCCCACCGCATGGCAAACGACTATATCCCCCGCGATTCAGCAAGATATTCTATTCTGGATTCGGAGTGGCTGGCTGTGAAAAAACGTCTTGAAACTTTTCTGAAGACCATTTGATGTATAACAGAATCTTAAAATATTGAAATGAGCAGGAATATATTGATCATTCAGCTGTTGAATTTTCTAATTGCATTTTCATGCGTTGCTCAAAAACCCGTCTGGCAGTCAAAGGAATTTTCTTTATACCGGGACAGTATTGTCCAGCAGAATAAATTTGTTGCCAGGGCCCTCTCGTCTACAGAGCTGGTATCGGACTACCAAAGTCCTGCGAATCATTTCATCAGTCCGCAGATCATATTCAAATTCAGCATCAACGGGAAGGACAACGAAATGCCCTCTGGTCAGGATCATCATTACAACGATTTAGCCACCAGCGGTTATGCAGAAACACCCCTGATCGTTTTTGGAAAACAATATAAAGACCCTTCCCCTGTTCCCGAAAATGTTTCCCTGGCTCCCAATACCCGTTTGAAGATCAGGCTGGATATGCGCCAGGTGATCGGCGACCTGAAGGGGAAAGGATATTTCACCACGTTCAAAGGAGATAAAATTTACAAGGAGGATTTGAAGGCGGTATATGTTGCCGGAAATACCGCACCCCTGATCTGGGATTTTGATAACCTGGTAAACCACCCGCCATTACAACTAAAGGATGAAGACGGAGACGGGATCTATGAAACCACTTTAACCCTGAATGTTGCGCAGGAACAACCGAAGACAGCTCCCAGCTGGAAGCTATCAAAAGATATTACGGCATTCCCCCAGTACAAATCGGAGTATCCGGTCGCGGATGCCATTTATAATTTATCCCTTGAAGAAATGCAGAATGCCATTGAACCCGATAGCACATTCAGGACGGGTAAAGAATGGGCCGGGGTCTGGACCCGGGATATCAGCTATAGTATCATATTGTCCATGGCATACCTGCAGCCCAGGGTTGCAAAAAACAGCCTGCTTAGAAAGGTAAATAAAAAAGGAAAGATCATCCAGGACACGGGCAGCGGCGGGGCATGGCCAGTGTCGACGGACAGAATGATTTGGGCGGTGGCAGCTTTTGAGTTGTATAAAGCAACCGGGGATAAGGCCTGGCTGCAACAGGCATACCGGATTATCAGGAATTCAATAGATGATGACCTGAATAATATTTATGATCGGGAAACCGGGCTGGCGAAGGGGGAATCATCCTTCCTCGACTGGCGGGAACAAACCTATCCTAAATGGATGCAGCCGGCAGACATATATAATTCAGAAAATTTGGGTACGAATGCCGTACACTACCAGGCGAATATGGTCCTGTTCCAAATGGCAAAACTATTAAAGGATGAAAAATCCGCTGTCAAATACAGGAGCATTGCCGATAATATTAAGAAAGGCATTAATAAATATTTTTGGCAGCCGGAAAAAGGGTATTACGGCCAGTACCTGTATGGGCGGAATTACAATATTTTATCACCGCGGTCTGAAGCCCTGGGGGAGGCGTTGACAATATTGTTTGACATTGCCGACTCAGCAAGACAACGGGAAATTATTCAACGTACACCATTAACATCCTTTGGAATTTCCTGCATCTACCCGCAGATACCCGGTATCCCCCCATATCATAACAATGCGGTCTGGCCTTTCGTGCAGACTTACTGGTTATGGGCTGCAGCAAAAACGGGCAATGAAAAGTCTGTGATGGAGAGTATCACCGATATTTACCGGCCTGCGGCAATGTTCCTGACAAACAAGGAAAATTTTGTGGCTGATAATGGTGATTTTCAGGGCACACAGATTAATTCGAGCAATATGCTCTGGAGTCTTTCGGGCAATATCAGCATTATACACAAAGTGATCTTTGGAATTCATTTCACAACCGGGGGCCTATTATTCCAGCCATTTGTTCCCAGGGCCCTGGATGGAAAAAGATCGCTGACCAATTTCAGGTATCGCAATGCTTTACTTAACATAGAGATGGAAGGCTACGGTAATCAGATCAACGCGTTTTACCTGGATGGCCTTCGTTTGAAGAAAGCATTTATACCGGAAGGGATTTCAGGTGTGCATACCATTCGGGTGCTGATGGCCAATAATAATTTGAGTGGAGGCCGGATCAATGAGGTCTCGAATGCATTTACTCCGTCAACACCATCGGTAAGTTATACCCCGGACAACTTATCCTGGCAGCCGGTGGAAAATGCAAAGTATTATGATGTATTGAAGAATGGAGTTTCAGTAAAGAAAACGAGTCAGACAAATATCCAGCCGGTAAGCGCTGACGGTTACGCTGCTTACCAGGTAATTGCGGTGGACAAAAACGGTCTGACTTCATTTGCCAGTGAGCCTTATGTAATAACGGGACCAGGAGTCGAAAAGATTTATGAAATAGAGAAATATGCAACTAAATCAAATCTGGGCTATAAAGGATTTACAGGAGATGGGTTTATTGAGATCAGTAAGGATATCAATCTATCCATCACGATGCCTGTGACAGTCAATGAAACCGGTTTGTATGCTATTGATCTGCGCTATTCAAATGGAAACGGACCTGTGAATACAGAGAATAAATGTGCGATCAGGACGCTTACGGTAAATGGAAAATTTGCCGGCACCCTGGTGATGCCACAACGAGGTAGGGATGAATGGTCAAACTGGGGATACAGTAATGACGTAAAAGTTAAACTGGTAAAGGGACTGAATAACCTTTCTATTGTATTTAAGGATTACAATGAAAACATGAACGAAGTGGTAAACCAGGCCATGGTGGATAACCTGCGGGTGATCCGCCTATAATATATCTTTTGAAATTAAAATTCCGAAACGATGGAAGAAATGGAAGATCCAACCGAGAAATTGCATGAAACTATTGAAGAAAGAGTGGAAGAGGCCGTTGAAAAAAAAGAACGTAAAGGCGGAATGACAATTGCCATATCTACTGCGCTGATGGCTGTATTCGCAGCTATGGCGAGCCTGTTGGCCGGTCATCATGCGGATGAAGCCGTAATAGAACAGATCCGGGCTTCGGATAAATGGGCTTTTTACCAGGCAAAGGGAATTAAAGATGAAATCTTATCGCTTTCAACCAGTCCTGATAAAGAGTCTAAAAGTGCCAAATACAAGTCAGACCAGGCGGAAATACAAAAGGAAGCCAGGGAATCCGAATCAGCGTCCCGTGCCCACCTGGAACATCATTCGATTCTTGCAAGAGCGGTCACACTTTTCCAGATTTCAATCGCCATTTCCGCGATTGCGATCCTTACGAAAAAGAGGTTACTTTGGTTTATCAGCCTTGGTATTTCCTGTTTTGGATTGTATTTCTTTGTATCGGGAATATTCTGAATAACCGGCGGTTCACAACACGTTAACAAAATATTGCCATTGTGAGGTTTAATACTAATTTTAATTTCTATTCATACCCGCGCTAACTCCTCTCCTTCTTTGCCCTGTGCATTTAGTTAACCTTCAAAATTTTCAATTATGAAAAAAGCGATTGCTGTTGCATTTGCAACCACTTTCCTGTTCGCATGTTCTAACGAAAAAACCGAAAACAAAGCAGCAGCAACGACGGATTCTGTTGCGGCCGCTCCGAAAACACCCCAGCCGGCAGAATTTGCAGATGCCAAATATGCTGATATTGGAAACAAAGGCCTTGCCGGACTATCTTCCGGGGATATAGATGGCTGGATGAACAGTTTTGCTGATAACGCAGTTTATTTATGGAACAGTGGGGACAGCCTCGCCGGCAAACCAGCCATCACTGCCTATTGGAAAAAAAGAAGAACCGAGGTCATTGAGTCGATCACATTCAAGAACCAGATCTGGCTGCCGATTAAAGTGAATAAGCCACAATCGGTAGAACAACCGGGCATTTGGTTATTAGGCTGGTACCAGGTAATGGCTAAATATAAAACGGGCAAGATCATGAGTCAGTGGATTCATTCCGATATGCATTTTGATGCCAATGACAAAATTGACAGGATGATCCAGTATCTCGACAGGGCACCCATAAATGCCGCAACAAAAAAATAGATATAATCGTGAATGTAAAATAGACGGTATGGAAGCATGCCGTCTATTTATTTTTCCAGCGCTCGAGATGGGGAATACCCTTCGTGAAAATACCGGCCAGGAATCCCATCTCCTTTAGTTTTCCTTTCGCTTTTTCCTGCATCTGTGCCGCGCTGGTATTCGGCAGCGTGAATTCGCCAATTTCGGGGGTTATTCCTCGTCATCTATTCAGACCCGCTGCACTAACTTTATAGGATTCAAATCAACATCCATGTTCAGGATATTCCCTTCAGTTTTATTAATCTTTATTTCCATTTCAATTATTAGTGGTTGTGATCAGAAAAAGCCTTCATCAGGGGTTCTGGATAGAAAGTGGTGGAAAGAGGCGGTCGTTTATCAAATCTATCCGCGGAGTTTCAAAGACAGTGACGGAGATGGCATCGGCGACCTGAACGGGATCATCTCTAAGCTGGATTATATAAAGAGTCTGGGAATCGATGTGGTATGGTTAAATCCGATCTATAGTTCCCCCAATGATGACAACGGTTATGATGTAAGTGATTACCGGAATATCATGAAGGATTTTGGTAACATGAATGATTTTGATTCATTGGTAAAAGGTATGCATGGACGTGGTATCAAACTGGTGATGGACCTGGTTGTAAATCACAGCAGCGACGAACATGAATGGTTTAAGCAAAGCCGCAGTTCGCGAACCAGTCCCTATCGGGATTATTATCACTGGTGGAACGCGGAGCGGGGTAAGCCCGCTTACCGGTATAGTTTGTTTGACATAAACCATGATGCGTGGAAATATGATTCACAAACCAATGCATACTACCTGCATTATTTTTCAAGAAAGCAGCCGGACCTGAACTGGGAAAACCCCAAACTGCGCAGGGAAGTGTATGATATTATGAAATTCTGGGCTGATAAAGGAATAGACGGTTTCAGGCTGGATGCATTTCAATTTGCGGCAAAAGACACTTCATTCCCGGCATTCCCCCCCGGTCTGGAAAAAAATTTCCAGTTATATTATGCCATGGGGCCGCATCTCCACGACTATTTGAAGGAAATGAATCATGAAGTATTCAGCCACTATGATGTGATGAGTGTGGCAGAAGGGGCGGGAAATACATTGGAAGATGCACATAACCTGGTTGACCCCGATAGAAATGAATTGAATATGGCTTATCCATTTGACGGTGTGGGGATCGCAACCCCCAGGGGATATAGCCTGCTGCATTTCAAAGATGTATTCAGTCGTTGGGACAGTGCTTTTGCGGTTAAGGGTTGGTTATCCATCTTTCTTTCCAACCATGACCAGGCAAGGCTGGTCAGCCGGTTTGGTAATGACAGTCCGGCCTTCAGGGACCTGTCTGCCAAAATGCTTGCGACCTTTATTCTCACGATGCGCGGTACGCCTTATTATTATAATGGCGATGAATTGGCTATGACAAACGCGGGGTTCAAAAAAATATCAGATTTCCGGGACATGCCCACGCTCAATGAATACCGGCATCAAAAAGATATCCATGGTGATACCATTCAGTACCTGGAAAGAGTGAGTGCCGAAAGCCGTGACAATGGCAGAACTCCCTTTCAGTGGGACAGCACGGCGAATGCCGGATTTACGACGGGCACGCCCTGGATCGCGGTGAATCCTAATTATAAAAGTGTGAACGCTGCCCTGGAAGAAAGGGATCCGAATAGTTGTTTGAATTATTTCAGGAAGCTGGTTAAACTGCGAAAGGATAATCCTGTACTCGTATATGGAACGTATCAGTTATTGGATAAAGAGAATCCAAAAGTTTATGCATACCTGAGAGAAGAGGAAGGAAAAAAAATCCTGATCCTGCTCAATTTTTCCAGCACAACTGCTACTGTGGAAACCGATGTTGATCATTCTAACACGACGCTATTGCTGGCGAATTATGAAATAATTCCAGATGCAAAGAAGGGGAATTCTATATTTGAATTAAGACCTTATGAGGCCCGCGTTTATCAATTGCAATAATGTTCTCATGAAAAAGTTATGCTTTATATTCATCTTAAGTGCAGTTCTGCAGGCGGCTTCGGCCCAGCAGGCGGCACCCAGACTCATCGTTCGGGGCGATGATATGGGATATACACATGCTGGAAACGTAGCACTCATCAGGTGTTATAAAGAGGGATTTGAATCATCTATCGAAGTGCTGGTGCCTTCGCCCTGGTTTCCGGAAGCTGTTAAACTGATCAACCAGAATCCCGGCATCGATGTCGGGCTACACCTGGATCTAACCAGTGAGTGGGAAAATATAAAATGGCGCCCGCTCTCAGATTGCAAAAGTCTGAAAGACACGAGTGGATATTTCTTCCCCATGGTATTTCCGAACAAGAATTATCCGGGCAGATCCATCACTGAAAATAAATGGAAAATAGAAGACGTTGAAATGGAATTCCGTGCCCAGATTGAACTGGCACTAAAAAATATTCCGCGGATCAGCCATCTTTCTGCGCATATGGGTTGCACCAGCCTTTCACCGGCTGTCCGCACACTCACTGCACGGCTGGCCAGGGAATATAAGATTCCGGTTGACCCGGAATGGGATCATAAGAGCATGGTTGGCTATGAAGGCCCCCATAAAACTTCAGCAGAAAAAATACAGAGCTTTATCAATATGCTCGACAAACTAAAACCCGGGGAAACCTATATTTTTATTGATCATCCCGGCCTCTGTGACGACGAACTAAGAGCGGTTTACCATATTGGTTATGAAGACGTCTGTGCAGACAGGCAGGGGGTTACCGATTTATATACAAATGAAAAAGTAAAGGCACTCATTAAGCAAAAAGGTATCCTGCTCATTGGATACCGTGATCTGAAAAATTAATAGGAGGCTGCAGTGAGAATAAAAGCAACGACATGAATAAAATCAAATCCAGCCGCCTGTTGGTGATTGGCGGGATATTTTTTGTACTAACCGGGATATTCTGTTTGTTAAGTCCTTTGCGTGCCTATGTGAACCTGGTAAGGTTTTCAGGAATTGCCTTGCTGCTGAATGGAATCATACTGCAGATTTCATCTGCATTCGCGCATATGAGTTTTCGCAGGGAAAAAACGAGTATGCGGATTGATGGTATCCTGGATATGATATTTGGCATACTCTTAGTTTTTAATCCCTTCTTCACATTTATTTTATTCCCCCTGCTAATCGGGTCATGGATTCTTTGCAAAGGCGTCATGAAAATTATTGTCGCCCTCTCTTTGAAAAGGCAGATCAGTGGGTGGCAATTCGTATTGGCGCTGGGTATTCTGGCAATAGTATTTGCTTTGGTGATTATTTATGCACCCCTAAACCGTGCAAATGATATTACAAAAATCATCGGTGCATTCTTCATCTGCCTGGGAGCAGTTTTAATTTACGACTCCTATAAACTCAGGCGAATGCATGAAACGATCAACCTGCTATTTTAACCTGCCTGCCTTACATTTTAGAATTGGTCTTATCGAGGGCAGCCTTCAGCCCCGAGGCTAATTTTTCCGGATCACCCACTGCCCAGAAATGAAGCATGAATAATCTCGGTTCGTCATACAGCATATGATTATGAACAGCTGTGACGGCGATTCCATTCGCTGTGAGAGCCTTGATAACCGGGTTTACCTCATTTGCCAACAGCACAAAATCTCCCGTGATGGCTGCGGTATTTCCATCCATCTGGAAATTAATTCCGGTGGCCATGCCCATCGCTGGTGGCATTTCCATACCGGACTCCATTAGTTTTTCTTTCCGGGGAAATCCATATTGCAGAAGATTTCCATTGTGTTTTCCGGACTTACCCAGAACAGCTTCCACTTTTGACCAGTCGGGATTTACCATTTGCGCCTGGGGAGACGGCGCAGCCAACGGTGTTCCTGTAATGGCAAGAACCGCTTTAATGGATGCAGCAAGCTGGAGCGGATCACCGCTGCCCGCGAAATGAATGTATTTGATGGCGGGCTTTTCATTGGTCAGGTGATTATGGATGGCGGTAATCGAAAGATTGGATGCGACCAATTTTGCAACGACCGATGCCTCTTCCGAATCCATCAAAACCAGGTCGCCCATCATCATGGATTCATGACCCATGAAAAGAATACCGATCCAGGAACTGAGTGCCAGTCCCGGCGAAACGGCAAATTGATTTACCATCACTTTTAAATCGCTGCGGGGGAAAGTCGTCCTATAGACTGATCCCTGAACGGTTCCCTTTTTGCCGAAAATATTATTTAATCCTACGGAGTCGACTTGTCCGAAACTAATATTTGCACTAATGAACAGGATACCTGCCAGCATCCAGCTTTTGTATTTCATTATCATAAAAGGCGTTTTAGAATTTCGTGATTGTCAGAAAATTATTTTAATAGCGATACCGATGACAGCTGCGATCAGGATGATGAATGGCTCTTTTATTCTTTTGAAATAAAGAAGTGTCAACAAAGTCAGGGTTGCAATGAGCACCGTTGGTATATCTTTTATACTTCTAAATGCTATTACAATAACTGCGCCAGCCAGTGCTCCCACAACGGCAGCCGTAATACCTTCTACGAATGCTTTTATGGATTTGTTCGTAGAATATTTTTTGAAATAAGGTGCGGGAATAATGGTAAATAAATAGCATGGAAGAAATGTTGCCAGGCTGGCGACAGTAGCCCCGGGGAAACCAGCCACCAGGTATCCGATAAATCCGACCGTAATGACCACCGGCCCCGGTGTGATCATGGCGACTGCGACGGCGTCAACAAATTGGATTTCTGTCAGCCAATGATACTCGTTCACCACGCCACCGTGAAGAAAAGGCACGATGGCCAGACCGCTGCCGAACACAAAAGCACCTGCCTTTAAAAAGAATATTGCAATCTTTCCCAGTACACCCGGCTGATAATCCCAAAACCCGGTTGCCGTAAAAATAAAGATAGATAAAGTGGATTTTGGAAAAGTCATCCAGCCGGGAGGCGATTTAACTACCATATAGAGCAGGCCTGCAAGGATGAAAAGCAATAGCTCCTCGGTCTGGAAAATAACAGTTACTACCAGTGCGGCGAGGTAGAAAATCCAAAGCAGCCAGTTTGCACGCAGTGTCTTTAATTTTAAGTTACCAATTGATTTTATAGTGAGTCTGTATGAACTCAAAATGATTATGCCTACAACAGCAGCGCCCACCCCATAGAAGACTGCCTGCATCCAGGGCAGACCGCCGAATAATTTATAGGCGATTCCAAGACAAACAACCATCAGAAAAGAAGGCAGTATAAAAGCAATACCAGTAAGAGTGGCGCCCAGTACTCTGTAATGCACGAAGCCGAGGTAGATGCCTAACTGGGCCGCCAGCGGTCCCGGGGCCAGTTGCGCAAGTGCAAGCCCATCCTTATAATCTGCTTCCGAAATCCATTTTCTATTTTCAACCAGGTCCCGGTGCATATAACCTACCAGCGCCACCGGACCGCCGAAACCGCTATATCCTAATTTAAAAAAATATCCAACGAGCTGACGCAGCCTATACATAGGTCGCGGATGCATATTTTGGTCATTCGAATTCAAGAAAAGTTTATTTGAAGTGAAATATTATAGATAACTCAGCCACCATTTTTCCCGGTGACTGAATTTATACCTGTCATACCATTTACAGAATGGATAAAGAAATGCAACGATCCCTATCCATATCAGGTATACGACCCCAAGACTGAATCCATATCCTTTGAGGTTAGGCATCCCATCGATCCATGTGTAAAACGATGTCATATCAGTCCAGCGGAAGCCGGTTAAGACTGCTGCTGTCAGTGCAATCAGGTGAATAAGGTAAATGTGGAATACATAGTAAAACAGGGGAACCCTTCCATAAACCGATATGATTTTACTGAGGCGGCCGGACACATTTTCCGTAAGGGCCAGGAAGATAAATGCAAATCCTTCCGTTACCAGCAGATAATCCAATGATGGGGGATATTTGGATATATTAATAAATGAAAGAAAACTGAACATAATTGTAGATTGCTTGGTCCAGGGATACAAATTGCCATACAGGTTGATGCCTCTTATAATGACAAAGAGCAAGAGAGAGACTGTTCCAAGTTGAAGCAGTATCCGTTTCCTTTTTAATGGATCAAAGCCTTTGGCGTAGATCCCACCCAGGCAATATCCCAAAGCCATGACGCCCGCCCAGGGAATGATATGATAGGCTTCGCCGATGTGAATACTGCCAAAGGAAAAAACTTTCCGGTCGTGCAGAAGCCCCCATAGGAAACCCATCGTATCGTTCTGATTGAAGTGAACAGGGTCTAGCAGATTATGTCCGAACACCATGATCAGCCCGATTGCGCAAATAATTTTTCTGGGTAAAAAAATCAGGCCTGCAAGAATGATCATACAAAGACCCAAAACCCAAATTACGCCGAAAATAAAAAATGAAAACCCGGGGTTAAAGAACCACGCTATATTCACAACGGTTTCCTCAAGGATAATTAACCAGATACCTCTCTTCACTAAAAATCCCGCCAGTTCTTTGGTTGTTTTGCGCTGCCCCGAAATAAAGGCAGAAGTGCCAGCCAGCAAAACAAAAATGGGTGCGCAGAAATGGGTTATCCAACGGGTAAAATAGAGGATGACCGTCGTTTTATCCAGATCCAGCGGATCATACACGAATGCATCCGCATGAAAATAATCCCTCACATGATCGAGGGCCATAATAATCATGATCAGTCCTCTTAAAAGATCAATGGATTTGATACGGTTGGTTGTTAATGTGTTCATCTGGCGGTTCGATGGGGAGTTTAAAGTCGCTAAAAATAATCGATCCAAAGTTAAAATGAAATTAAGACAGATATCGTGCATTCAGAGGTGCTACGGAATAGGGTTAATGTTATTTTCCCAAAGGCAGATCCTGTCATCCCTGCGGAATAAAGACACGGCCTTCTGTAGTGAATAAAATCATCGTAATTTTAAAAGGAAACTCTTCAGCGATTGTTCAAAAGCTATCTTAACACTATCCATCATCGATGAAAAAATTTTTACTTATAAGTTTGCTGCTTTACCGATTTTCAGGCCTTTCGCAATTGCCTTCTGAAAATTATCCGTTGGATTCTGCTTCCATAGAACATGCGGGAGTGCCAAAAGGCGAATTAATTAAACTGAGTTTTGAAAACTCTAAGATATTTCCCGGCACCACCCGGGACTATTGGATCTATGTTCCTGCTCAGTATAACCCGGATCATCCCGCCTGTGTCTATGTGAACCAGGACGGGATACAATGGAATGCACCTGTTGTTTTTGATAACCTGATATACCGGAAGGATATGCCGGTAACGATTGGTGTATTTATCACTCCCGGCGTGGTAAAAGCTAAGAATCCCTCAAGTGCGCTGAACCGTTTCAACCGGAGCTTTGAATATGATGGTCTCGGAGATGCATATGCCCGATTCCTCCTGGAAGAAATTTTGCCTGAAGTTGAAAAGCAGCATACGACGGATGGCCGTGCCATTCGATTGTCGAAAAGCGGAAATGACCGGGCCATTGGCGGATCCAGCAGTGGAGCAGTTTGTGCCTTTACGGTTGCCTGGGAAAGGCCCGCCGAATTTTCAAAGGTTTTTTCAGCGATAGGTACCTATATCGGATTACGCGGTGCGGAGAGATATCCGACCCTGATCAGGAAATATGAGCCGCGGCCGCTCAGAATTTTTTTACAGGATGGAACCAATGATCTGAATATTTATGCGGGCGACTGGTGGATGGCGAATCAGACCATGGAACGGTCACTGGTTTTTTCCGGTTATAACGTGCAACATATATGGGGCGAAGGACAGCATAACGGGAAACAGGGAACGGCTGTTTTCCCGGAAGCAATGCGCTGGTTATGGAAGGACTGGCCAAAGACAATTGTTCCAGGAGCTACAAAGAACCAGTTTTTGTCAGACATACTTATTCCGGGGGAGGAATGGAAACTGGTTGGACAAAATTATAAGTTTACAGAAGGCACGGCTGTTAATGCTGCGGGAGAATCTTTTTTCCAGGATATACCGAATTCAAAAACGTACGAGGTTAGTACGGAAGGCAAACTCGCTGAATTAAGTCTGGATGCCAAACGTGCGAGTGGTACTTCCTTTGGTCCGGATGGCAGGCGGTATGTAATCGCGGGCGCCACCAGACAGGTAATCGCTTATGATGCAGGCGGTCGGGAAACAATCATCGCAGACAGTATCCCGGGAAATGATATTGCAGTAGCGTATAACGGTAACGTGTATGTGACATCACCGGATGGAATTGATAAACCAAGTAAACTGTACCTGATTCGTCCGGGTGGTGTGAAAGAAGTCGTGGATGAAGGTTTGAAATTCGCTAACGGTCTGGCATTTTCTCCCGATCAGACCCAGCTATATGTGACCGAATCCGCTTCCCACTGGGTTTGGATTTACCAGATTCAGCCGGATGGGAAACTGGCGTATAAGCAGAAATATGGTTGGCTGCATGTGAGGGATAACGATGAAAATGCCTGGTCCGACGGCCTCCGTTGCGATACGGCAGGCCGGGTATGGGTGACCACCAAAATGGGATTACAGATCCTTGACCAGGCTGGCCGGGTGAACGCAATTATTCCCATCCCTGCAGGACAGGCCTCCAATCTTTGCTTTGGAGGGAAAAATTTCGATATCGTTTATCTGACAGCAGGCGATAAAGTCTATAGCCGCAGATTCAAAACCCGGGGAGCCAATAATTTTGAAAAGCCCATTAAGCCGGCGGCGCCGAAGCTTTAAATTCAGCCTGCATTCGTCGGGTTTCCCGAAGCATGCGGGCAGGAGGGTGGTTGTGAAGCAGGAGGACTTTCAGGTTGTGATGGTGCATTGGCCGGCTGCGCTGTGGTATTACCTTTGTTATTTACGGTAGGCTGAACCTTTTCCTTGCTGCAGGATTCAAAAAATAGTAAGAATGCAACTGCCCAGACCAGACATATTATCTTTCTCATAGAAGAAGGTTTACAAATGAAGAGAAGACTTGCTGAATAAATTTTCTGGCACAGATTAAAAGCGGTCGGATTAAAACTACAGGTGCGGATTATAATTGAGTCCTTGTGTAATCGGGAAGGAAAAGAAATTCCTGACTTTTAAATTTACCCATTTCTCCCGATTCTTTCAAAATTCATTCCGGCGCAGCGGGCAAAACCGACAGTTACAACTGAAATGCTTGAATGACGAAGTTCCCTTTCCCGGCTCTCCCGCCGCAACCTGTCCTCAGGCAGGTACCACTAAACTATACGAGGGCAGACATTCAACAGTTGCAAAGTCCGGCGGGTTCATGGTTTATTTGATCGACATACGTTTTGCCATCGGCGGGGCAAATCCCGCCGCCGCGATCAGTGGGTATCATCCTTTTAGTCTGAATTCATTTCATCCACTTCCACAAATAGTTTAGCTATGACAAACAGAAAATAGTTACCATTTCTTAAGCCATTCCTGCGCAATCTCTTTTCCTTCCAGGTCATTTGCGACCACTTTTTGCAGGAGTATTTTTGCCTTTGCCGCATCACCAGGCTGGTTGCGTTCCATGAGGGTTACTGCTTGTAAGATCAGGGCGGGATTTGAATACAGGCCGTTGTAGATTTCCAGCTGTTCGAAATAAGACATCGCCTTTCCGTATTCTTTCATTCGCAGGGCGGCCAGTCCTGCATATTTCTTCGCATTAAAACTCGAGGTATCGGATATCAATATCTTTTCAAAGATGACCAGCGCTTCACCGGCTTTTCCATCATTATATAAACGGAGACCATCCTGCAGACTATCGCTGCGACCGCTCATGGTCACACCCAGTGTCTGCAGATTTTCTTTTATGTACTGATCTGCCAGTTCCCTGGGGGATCTGGAGTTTGAAATTGTATAGGTTCCGAAAATAATTCCGGCTACTACGGCCGCTGCCGCGATATAATATACCAGTTTTCTGACCGGCGTCGGACCGATATGCCGGCTCTTTTGATAAATCTCCCTGAAATGATCCTTTTTTACAATCCAGGATGCTTCTTCGCTGGTATTCTTTGCACTCAGGTAAAATGCCACGTCTTCCGCAAAAGCAGGGTCCGACGTTATTCTTTCCTCAAATTCCCGGGTTCGTTCTGAATCCGGTTCGCGGGTAAAAAAATCATCTAAATAGTCCAGGTTGTCCATCTTTTATTCAACTTTATACAGCTTTCGCAATCTGTCCAGGCACCGGAGCCTGCTTGTCTTTACTACATCTGCAGTTTTATATTGAAGGAGGGTTGCGATTTCCTTATCGCTATAATTTTCACCCCAAAACATCAATAGCTGCCTGCACTTTTCCTCCATTTCATTTAGTTTCTCCCGGAGCCGGCTCCAATCAGCCTTGTCAATCAGCTTTTGTACTACGGAACGGGCGGAATCGGATAATTGCATCAGCCGGTCGGAAATCGATTCGGAACGATGCACGCTATTTTTATTAGTCGTTTTTTTCCGGAGAAGGTCAACACATTTATTGTGGAAAATCTGGTAGAGGTAGGTTTTCAGGGAGGCCCGGGCTTCAAAATGGGTGTTCCTGATATTTTCCAGTGCAGCCAGCACCGTATCGGAATAGGCATTAAATGAATCATCTTCCGACAGGCCATGTTTGGTTATGCCTTCCCGGACAAAATAGGCGAACCGGTTGAATAACTCGTCTTCGCTTCTTCTTTTATCAATCCCACTTTGCCTGAGCTGTTCGATTATTTCCTGGTCTGTATATCGAATAGAACCAGCGCTATCCATTATAGTGGGTCTTTCATCCAATTTATGAAAAAAACGGGTTAGTTCCCGAATTTATGTTTCCCTCTTTCAGAATCTTCCGATAAATCATTCGTAACACATTCCGGAATCAACTTTTAAGAAACCTTACCCTAATTTATCGACCCGTTATCCCGAACCTATGAAACTAAAATGGCAAAGCGGCAACACGCTGACCCACCCAGCAAATCAAAATCGTTCATCATCATTTAAACCTTACAAAAATGAAAAAAATCCTCCTCGCACTGTCCATTGGATTCATATCCATTGCAGCGCTCAGCAACCGTTCCTACGCGCAGAATTCTGCCCAGCCGGTTGCCTTCAACGACACAAAGGCCTTTAAGTTATCCGTTCGCGACATGGCTGCCCTGGAAAGCTTTTCCACCATGGGTGCTTATGTGCCAGATGAAAAAAAGATCAACACAAAGGCCATGAAAGATTTTCAGACACGTTTTGCAGATGCCAACAATGCCATGTGGTTTTCAGATGCCAACGGCTTTGTATCCTACTTTGTAAAAGACGGTTTCGGTGACAGAGTTTTCTATGATAAGAAAGGTCACTGGCAGTATGCTTTGATCTTTTATTCTGAAGACAAACTTCCCCGCGACGTTAGAGCAGCTATAAAATCTACCTATTTTGATATGTCAATCACCCTGGTTGAAGAAGTTCAGACCACAGAATCCAAGGTTTACATTGTACACCTGGAAGACAAATCAAATATCAAGATTTTAAAAGCCAACGATCAGGGCGAATATGAAATTCTGCAGGACCTGTCAAAGGAATAAACCATTAACCCTTGTCCCTTTGCAACCAATTGCCCCGTATGGGGCAATTTTTTTTATATGAAGTTTCAAGCTTAAGGTTTTGATTCAGTGTACCACTTCATAACAAAAGGCAGCCACTCCTGATTTAAAAGTTATAGAGCTTTGTAATTGGAGGTTCACCCGGCAGGTAAGTTCATTGAAAAGTAATCTTCCTGATCCCAGAATTACCGGATGGATCCAAAGCAGGTATTCATCCACGAGGCAGGTTCGGATAATGTCGGAGGCCAGGCTGCCGCTTCCATACAAGATGATATTTTTTCCCTTCAGCTGTTTAAGCCGGGTAATTTCTTTTTCCGGAACACCACTGGTAAAAAATGAATTATTCCAGACAGGATTTGCTTCGCATCTTGTAAAAACGATCTTAATATGTCCGTTCATCCTATCTGCGATTGCCAGATCCTGCCTCGGAAAATCAGGGTCCCGCGGTTTCACGGGCCAGTAGTTTGCCATCGCTTCATAAGATTTCTTCCCCAGCAAAATAGTGTCTGCTTTATCCAGATGTGCCAGCAGTTTTTCGCTCATCTCCTCATTCCAGCTTTCAAAATGCCAGTCCAATTCACCCCGGGGTCCTGATAAATACCCGTCGAGGCTCAGATTCATCGAAATAATTAATTTTCGCATTACCTGGGCTGCAGGGCAAGTTTTTTGTGATAAAGAAAATAAGAAGCAAAGGCGAGTGCAATGAATAACAGTATCGGGGCCCATTCGGCGAATGACTTTCCGACGGCATAGTTGCACCAGGTGGCTCCGACCAGATCAAATATCAGACCGGCATAGGCCCATTCTTTGATTCTAGGGTATCCCGGAACCAGTATCGCGATAACTCCCAGCATTTTGGCGATGCTTAAGAAAGGAATCAGGTAGGAAGGCATTTTGAGTGTATTAAAAAATTCGACGGCCTGAGCGCTTGAGGCAAAGCTGGAGACGGCAGAGAAAAGCATCATCAACAGGAATAATCCGGTAGTAATCCAATAAAAAATTCTATTTTTTTTCATGTTGCAATTTTTTCAATTTTATGATTCAAAATTAATCAGGAAAATTTTAAGGGGCTGGGTGCAAAAACGACTGGGGTGAGGTTGTTTGCGACATTAGATTTTGTAATTTCAATATTCAAATATTCTTAAAAGTGATTTTATGAAACAGGTTGCCATCCTTGCTCTGAATGACGCGGTATCAGCCTCTGTAGCCGATCCCTGTATCATGTTTAATGGGGTAAATGATTTTTTAAGAAATGCGGGTAAACCCCCAGCGTTCAAAATCCATCTGGTAGGTCTTAAAAAAGCAGTTAAACTATATAACGGAATCTTTACGGTTCATGCAGATACTTTGCTGGCGGACATGAAAAAAGCAGATTTGATCATTATACCGGCGCTGGGCGGGGACATGAAATCGGCGATTAAAAAGAATGCGGCATTTATTCCATGGATTTCAAAACAATATAAAAAGGGGGCGGATGTAGCCAGCCTATGTGTGGGGGCTTTTTTATTAGCGTCCACCAAATTATTAAATGGGAAAGAATGTTCGACACACTGGTTATTTGCGAACGAGTTTCGGCAGATGTTTCCCGAAATAACACTGGTTGACGGGCGTGTGGTCACAGAACAGAACGGACTCTATTCAAGCGGAGGAGCAACTTCTTACTGGAACCTCCTGTTGCATCTGGTGGAAAAATATGCGGGCAGGGAAATGGCAATCATGGCTTCCAAAGTTTATGCCCTGGAAATAGACCGGAAGAGCCAGTCTCCTTTCATTATGTTTAATGGTCAGAAGGAACATGTGGATGAACCGATTAAGGAAGCACAGAATTATATTGAATCGATGGTTTCAGAACGAATTTCTGTCGGCGGGCTGGCCCTCCGGTTCGCCATCGGGCGGCGGCATTTCGAAAGACGATTCAAGAAAGCCACCAACAACACGCCGGTGGAGTATATCCAGCGCGTAAAGATTGAAGCCGCAAAAAAATATTTTGAAACGAGCCGGAAAAATGTGAATGAAGTGATGTACGATGTCGGATATTCAGATACGAAAGCGTTCCGGTCGATGTTCAAAAAAATCACAGGCCTGTCGCCCCTGGATTATAAAAATAAGTACAATATGCAGAATTAGGCCTAAAGCCCAAAGCCTAAAGCATAATGCTTAACGCTTAACCTGCCTGCCGGCAGGCAGGCGCGGAACGCCCATCGATCCACGATCTGCCGTCAACCGTCAACCGCCAACCGTCAACCAAATAGTATTACCTTTTCACGAAATAAGTAAATATGACTCTGATCATTTTTGGATTGCTGATCCTCATTGCGGGATTCGTGATCCGGCGCCATGACTCGCCATTTTCTCCCTTCACCGTTTATCTGCGTGCCGGCGGCCTGGTATTATTTCTCATCGGACTTCTTTCTTCCTGTATCGTACAAATCGGAACGGGTGAAGTCGGCGTTCAGGTCCTTTTTGGAAGCGTGCAGAATACAACCCTTTCCAGCGGCCTGCATTTTATCAATCCACTGATAGACGTACAACGCCTGGATGTTAAAACACAGAATTATACCATGAGTGCGATTCATAACGAGGGGTCTAAAGAGGGTGATGATGCCATCCGCGTTCTGACGGCTGATGGTCTGGAAGTAGTGATGGATCTGACGGTGCTTTATAAAGTTGTGCCCTCTTCGGCGCCGGACATTTTACGGAGTACAGGAATAGATTATACCGATAAGATTGTGCGGCCTTTAACGCGTACAAAAATTCGCGACAATGCCGTATACTATGATGCGGTCTCGCTGTACTCTACAAAACGCGACGAATTTCAGGCCCGTATATTTAAAAGTATTGAAGGTGATTTTGACAAACGTGGATTATTGCTGGAGCAGCTGCTGATCCGGAATATCACATTGCCCCAGGCAGTCAGGACAAGTATTGAACAAAAAATCTCTGCCGAACAGGATGCGCAGAAGATGCAGTTTGTGTTACAAAAAGAAAGACAGGAGGCAGAACGCAAACGGGTGGAAGCACAGGGTATTTCAGACTATCAGCATATCATCAGCGAAAGCCTGACCGACCGCCAGTTGCAATATGAAAGTATTAAAGCTCAGCTGGAAGTGGCCAAATCGCCCAATGCCAAAGTCATTATCATGGGTAAAGCGGGAGCACCACTGATACTGGATACCAAATAAAATTTATTTCGACGGGATCTTCGGAATTAGTTTGTTGTCAAACAACCAGTAGGTCATAAGAGTTGGCCAGTTTTTTACAGACTGGAGATCGGAGCGGTATCCCATATTAAATGCGTGATTCGCACGGGCAATTATATGTGCTTCCACAGATACTTTTGCCGCCCGGTACTTTTCCAGCAGACTGATTACCGTCATTGAACAGCAGGCGTCTTCGTTGCCGGCGATCAAAAAGGCCGGAGGGGCAGTAGCCGGAACAGAATCCGGAATAAATAAAGGTCCGGGATATACCTGCATAATGAAATCGGGCCGGCCGTTCAGCCGGTCAACAGGATCAGGAGCCTGCGGATTTCCCAGTCCCGAACTGAAAGAAATCACATCCACAACTTCGCCGCCGGCTGAAAATCCAAGCATACCCAAACGGCTGTTATCAATTTTCCATTCCTGTGCATGACTTCTCACCAGTCGCATGGCACGGAACGCATCTTCGGCTGGTTGTTTATCGAGTGAATAGGGAGAATGCTCTTCCCTGGGTAAACGGTATTTTAATATGATCGCAGTGATGCCAAGTTTATTTAAATACTTAGCCGGATCAATTCCTTCTGATTTGAATACCAGCAGACGAAAGCCGCCGCCCGGGCAGATCAACACGGCTGTTCCGTTTGCGATTTCCTTTGCCGGGAAAAAAACGGTAATGGAAGGGTTGTTGATATTTTTTACCCAATAGTCCTTTGCTTCTTCAGGTTCGGTTTTTTTGTTTTCGAATCCGGGAGCACCATTCTTCCATAAAGGAATCACCAGTGAATCAGATTGCGCATGCAGCAAGCCAATATTTCCCATGACCATCACCGTGAGGATCAGCGGGAAAAAAATAAAGATTTTGTTCATTGATCTGGAGTGAATTTAAAGTTAAGGACTGAAGGTCATGGTCGTACCGTCTGCGTATTATTTCACTAAAATAGAATTGTATTCCGGATGTCGTTTGAGGTACAAAGCCACGAAGGGGCAAATAACTTTGGCGGCCATTCCATTGGTCTTCGCCCATTCCAAACCGTAATGTGCAAGCGCAGAGGCGATCCCCTTGCCTTCCAGCTTTTCAGGTACTTCTGTATGCATTAGCCAGATGACTCCTTCATGAAAACGATATTGCAGTACTGCCAGTTCTCCGTCCTGATGCACTTCAAACTGTTGTTGCACTGTATTATTCGTTACCGGAATATCCATAAAGCGTTAATGTCTTCAAAATAATAATTAACAACTAACAACTAATAATTAACCGTTGATTACTTCCCCTCCGTTCACATGAATCACCTGACCGGTAATATAGGAAGCGTCATCACTCGCCAGAAAAACATAGGCAGGTCCGAGTTCTGCAGGCTGTCCGGCTCTTTCCATGGACGTTTCTTTGCCGAATGTTTTTATTTTATCCTCCTCAAATGTAGCAACAATCAGTGGTGTCCAGATCGGACCGGGGGCAACGGCATTCACCCTTATTTTCTTTTTTGCGAGGTTGGTGGCGAGGGAACGGGTAAAAGTAGTGATTGCACCTTTTGTGGAAGAATAGTCAATCAGGTTTGGTGATGAACGATATGCAGTTACTGAAGAAGTATTAATTATGCAATCTCCTTCCTTCAAATAATCAAGGGCTGCTTTGGAAAAACGGAAGTATGCGATAATATTCGTATCAAAAGTTGCTTCCAGCTGATCATCACTGATATCCTGCAAATCATCCTGGGGAATCTGAATGGCCGCATTGTTTACAAGTATATTTAATTTACCAAACGTGTCGATCGTTTTTTTTACAGCGGATTTGCAGAAGGATGCATGTTTTACATCGCCTTTAATCAGCAGGCATGTACGTCCCATTGCCTCCACCAGTTCGCGGGTTTCTTCCGCATCCTGGTCCTCGTCTAAATATACGATTGCAATATCGGCACCTTCGCGCGCGAAATGAACACTGACTGCCCGCCCGATTCCACTGTCACCACCGGTGATCAGCGCAGTTTTACCCGCCAGCTTCCCGCAAGCCTTATAATCCGGTTTGATGAATTCAGGCCTCGGATTCATGTTTTTTTCAATGCCCGGCTGACGGCTTTGTTTTTTTGCGTGTTTCTCAATTTCTTCCTGATCCATAATCCTTTTATAGCGGCTACCTTAGGTTAAGAACCAAAAAACCATGCCATTAGCTGCGTTTTTTTATAAGGATAAGTTGTAATTTCTCAACCCGCCCCCTGTTATCCCAGTCTTCAGCCGGCTACCAATCCGGGATCGGTAGACCGGTTATATTATGCTGTGCCTGGGAAGAAAAGCGAGACTATTTATAGGGATATTGAGAGCAATCAGACCGCGCACATATCAGAATGGCTGGCCAATCTTGAAAAATGGGGGTTAAGACTACCAATCCGATGAATTATTACATAATTATGCCGCAAACAGGGCAGAGGAAACAATTTGGTAACATTAAATTAATATGGCTTGTGGGATTGCGGCACTATTTTGCATCGGATTAATTACAACCCGCCTTTATGCAACAAGAATTTCACCTTCATTTTCCTTTGTTGAACAGGAACGCAAAAATCAGAAAATCTCCTTATTCCCTGGTCATCCTCCGGGAAGGATTGTATTCTGTTTCCGTTGACAAACTGCCACTGGTGGAATACTATGTATTTTTCGACAGCCCCGCAAAAGGCGATCAGCTGAAATTGAAATTTTATAAAACCGTTTCTGACGGGAAATGGTACGATAAATCTTATTCGGAAGAGGCTGAATTAAATTCTCCGGAATTCGGCATTCCTGAAATGAACAAGGAATTAAAAGCGGTGCTGGATGCTTTTGACGCACAGCATGCGCAAAATAAAAAATTATCTGTTTAACGGCTTTCAGCAAATTTCCCACCCCCAAAAGGTTATTCAATATTTTTTACCACCTGGATGAGTGTACATTAACTGCCGTCTTAGTAACTATCGTGTTTTTCTTTTTCGTTTCCTCTTTTATCAGCGATTGACGGATCAGCTCTTTCTGTTCCAATTCTCCTGTTATCAGGCATACCGTTTCCACGACTTTATTTTCAGATGAAATGGGATCCTGCCCGGCAAATTTTTTTTTAATTAAATCAATTATCTCCAGTTCTTCCAGCAATGCCAGCTTGGCTGCCAGGTCAAGGGTCTGGGGCCTTCGTAAACCAGCAGGGACGCGGGATGCGGCCAGTGCTGCCTTCAGAACGCTGATATAATTCGCGTATATTATTCCCTGGGCATATAAATAAAGCTCTGTAAATTTTCTTTTCTTGCCAGGCAGATTCACACGGTTTGTAAAAGCCTCATAGAAGCCTTTATAAAATACGGACATACATTGTAGACGGAAGCTCTTGTCATAGTCATTTTGCAAAGCGTATTCAATACTGTTTATCATTCGGTTTGCCTCATCCAAAACAACCTCGATAGATTTTTCAGCTGGTATTTTTTCGGGAAGCCACTCTTCAAATTTCGGTTTGCGTGAAAGAAAACTGCTTAAAATATAATTGCTATAAACTGCACTGTTGGAATTGGCCGGTTTGATATTGAATGTAAAAGATTCTCCGATAAAAAATTTTTTCTCAGCCAGCGAAGGATTGTTCCTTTCTTTTCGAAAAAGGGTCTCCAGTGCTTCTATATTTTCTTTTTGAAAGAAGTAGCGGAGCTGCGGATCGAAGTCCGGAAATGAAAATGGAATAATTCCAAACAAGCGGTCGAAAAACGCTAATTTATCAACGTATTTCTTCTGGTTTTTAAATTCCGCATGTAAACCCGGGATCTGATTTTCTGAAAAAAACTTCATCTTATTACAGGCGCTGATTTTTTCAAATATAACATTCGCTTCATATCCTTTACGGGCTGCAAAAACAGGTTACCAAATCATTAAGTATTTGTAAAGGGGTCGTTATCACAGTAATAAACGTCAGTTTTGGGATCTGTTAACATTTTGGTCATATTCCCGTAACATTCCAGTCACAGGACTAAACTTCTTTTGCTTCCAATCAAATTGTAAAAAACTTTTTATGAAAAATTGGATCACCAGGACTTTCGTCAGATTTACTGCTTTGATCTTTATTTCTCTTTTAACCATGAAGTCAACCAATGCCCAGTTTGTATTTAGTAACGACTCAGCCTTTAAGGCGGGCCAGGAAAACACAGGCCGTCTATGGGGGTACGCCTTCGGCGATTTTGCCTATAAGGGCCACGCCGATTCCCTGACACGCGGGAATGCCAACCAGTACACGGGTATACCCGCACACAGAGATGAGTTCGCTTTCCGTCGTATTTATCTTGGGTATGATTATAATATCAATAAAAAATTCTCGGCCAGCATTTTACTCGCGGCTGAAGACAATTTTCCTGCCGGCAGTCCGCCTGCCAATGGCACAGTTGTATTAAATTCCAATGGGGGATCAACTGGAGATTTAACGCTGAATAACAAACTGACATTTTATATTAAACAAATGTTCCTCCGCTGGAAGGGGATCTGGAAAGGAACCGATCTCCTCATCGGCCAGTTTAATACGCCTTCCTTCCCGGACATGTCAGAAAAAGTCTGGAGTTACAGATCCATCGAAAGAACGATCATTGATATCCGTCGTACCGGATCTTATGATCTGGGAGTTGGATTACAGGGAGTGTTCGATCCGGAGACCAAGAATTTTGGTTATGATTTCCTGATTGGAAATGGTACCGGTGACAGACCTGATAATACACCTTACAAATGGTTTTACGGAGACGTATATGCATATTTTGGCCACAAGCATTTTGTATTTGACTTATATGCTGACTATCAAAAATTAAACTGGACTCCTCAATGGAAACATTCCAGACAAATGTTTAAGGGCTTTTTAGCCTGGAATAGCTCGGCAACAGAAAAGACTATGAACCCGGGAACCGGTTACACAATCGGCGTGGAAGGTTACGTCAATAACCTGTATAAGGACAACTTTGCTCCCAAGATCGCAGGCGGTACAGATACTTTGAGTACGGCGCCCAATGGCATATCATTTTTTGTTCATGGGGATATCGTAAAAAACAAGCTCAGATTTTTTGCCCGTTATGATATGTACAACCCAAATAACAAGGTGAACAAAGCAGTATACAAATCATATAGTGGTAATACCGGAAACTATAACGATAATTCCTTCCACACTGTTTATAGCACCAATGCGGGAGGCCAGAATCAGGTTACCTATACATCTACCGGCGACCAGACTTACAAACAACAGTTTATGACTGCCGGCCTGGACTGGAAACCAGTAGCCCGGGTACACTTTATGCCGAATGTCTGGTATAATAGTTATTCATCGCAGATAGCTTCCAATAAAGACTATGACCTGGTATGGAGAATAACATTCTTCTTTTCTTTTGGTAAAAACTATGACAATGGTGGCTTTTAGAAATCTCAAATACAACATAAACTATAAAAAATCATGAAAAAGTTTTTAATAACCTTGAAACAAAGCGTTGCTTTTTGTGCTTTAGTTATTGCGGCGCTGACAGGCATTCAGACAAAACTGGCTGCCCAGGACGATAAAACATTATTGGGCGCCGGCAGTACATTTATTTATCCGTTGTTTTCAAAAATGTTTTCTGACTACAACACCAAAACCGGTATACAGGTAAACTATCAGAGTATTGGTTCCGGCGGAGGAATATTGCAGTTGACTAATAAGACGGTAGACTTTGGCGCATCTGACGGTCCGCTCAATGATGAGCAAACGACTAAGATCGGAGTTCCTGTATTGCATATCCCCCAGGCTTCCGGTGCCGTCGTGGTAACTTATAATCTTCCGGGCGAAAACAATAATATCGGTCTTACGCCGGATATCATTGCCGATATCTTTCTCGGAAAAATAAAAGCCTGGAATGACCCGCGTATTATTTCAATTAATAAGGGTGTAACAATCCCGGGCCTTCCGATACTAGTCGCGCATCGCTCGGACGGAAGCGGCACGACGAATATTTTCACAAATTATTTATCGAAAGTGAGTGCTGAGTGGAAAACCAAAGTCGGAAGTGGCGGTGCAGTAAACTGGCCGGCAGGTTTGGGTGGAAAGGGAAATGAAGGAGTCGCCGGTCTGGTAAAACAAACACCCGGAGCCATTGGATATGTCGAATTGATCTATGCACTCCAGAATAAAATGGACTATGCAAAAGTCCAGAATAAAAAGGGGAAATTCATAGTGCCCTCCCTTGCCTCTGTTACTGCCGCAGGAAATGTGAAATTACCGGATGATTCTAAAATATTTATTACTGATACTGATGCAGCAGACGGGTATCCGATCGCGGGATTTACATGGGTAATTATTTACAAAGAGCAGAATTATAACGGTCGTTCCAAAGACCGCGCGACCAAACTGCTCAAATTGCTTTGGTGGAATATTCATGAAGGACAGGCTTTCGCCGCGCCTTTAAATTACTCCCCTCTATCCAAGGAAGCTTTGAAAGTGGCAGAGAAGATATTGAAGTCGGCTACTTACGGGAGCAAGACAATTTTGTAAATTGACTGGTGGTTGAAGGTGTATGGTTTGGGTTCCACCCTGCCATACACTTTTGATTATCCACCTTACACTATTGAAGAAAATGAAAAAGATCAGGAATTCCTATGGTCAGATAAGGGCGGAATCAATCTTTAAGAGATCACTGGTTGGTATAGGTGTCGCCATGGTTATCCTGGTGCTGGGGATCCTGATTACGCTTATTATCGAAGCAATGCCGTCAATCAGGCACCTGGGCATAAAATATCTCTGGGGAAAAACATGGGATCCGGTTAACAATGTATACGGCGCAGCCCCATTTTTGCTGGGAACAATTTTAACTTCTTTTCTGGCCCTGATCATTTCTATTCCGTTTTCATTTGCAATAGCTGTTTACCTCGGAGAATATAACCCCAAGGGATGGCTTTCTAATTTTCTAAAAAATACGGTCGAGCTGATTGCCGCCGTGCCCTCTGTGATTTATGGATTCTGGGGACTTCTGGTGCTCGTTCCGCTCGTGCGATCGCTCGAAATGAAACTGGGTGTTCTTCCTTATGGTATTGGCATTTTTACAGCATCCCTCGTTCTGGCGATCATGATCATTCCTTATGCAGCGTCGTTGGGCCGCGAAATGATCCGGCTCGTGCCATCGTCCTTAAAGGAAGCGGCATATTCTTTAGGGGCAACCCGTTATGAAG
Source organism: uncultured Bacteroidota bacterium (assembly GCA_963741345.1). Lineage (GTDB taxonomy): Bacteria > Bacteroidota > Bacteroidia > Chitinophagales > Chitinophagaceae > Puia. The sequence continues at coordinate 49,300 of CAVUHS010000006.1, read as the reverse complement.
TGATTAAGAATGTGGTGCTTCCCTATACCAAGTCCGGATTGTTTGCGGGTATATTGCTATCCCTGGGTCGCGCGCTCGGAGAGACGATGGCAGTTACGATGGTAATCGGAAATACCAGCCTGATCCCGGATAGTATATTTGGACCGGGTAATACCATGGCCAGTGTGATTGCGAATGAATTTACCGAAGCGGATCACACCATTTATCTGGCGGCACTCATTGAACTCGGGTTGGTATTGTTCCTGGTAACGGTAGTCATCAACATGGTCGGAAAAAGAATAATCAAGCGATTTACCAATGAATGATTTATGAACGCAAACGTAAAATACAGGGTGGGTAAAAGCAGGTTCGCACAGGGAATGATCGTCTTTTTTGCATTTCTGATTACGGTGCCCCTGCTGCTGATCATCATTTATATATTCAGGGAAGGGATAACAAAAATTAACTGGACCTTTCTGACGAAAATCCCTAAGCCGGTCGGCGAATCCGGAGGAGGTATTGTCAATGCGCTGATTGGCTCGGTCATGATTGTTTTAACCGCATCCATTATGTCAATCCCCGTCGGAATCCTTTGCGGGATCTACCTGAGTGAAAATAAAACCAGCCGGCTTTCCTACTGGAGCCGTTTGTGTGTGGATGTTTTGCAGGGTGTTCCATCCATTGTGATCGGGATCGTGGTTTATTTCTGGATAGTCAAACCCATCGGTACTTTCTCCGCTTTCTCCGGCAGCGTGGCACTGGCGATCATGATGCTGCCCATCCTGATCCGTTCCACAGAAGAAACACTGAAGTTGATTCCTTCTTCCTTAAAAGAGGCAGGCCTTGCATTGGGGCTTCCTTATCACCGGGTTATCTTAAAGGTTATTGTGCCCTGTGGAATCAGCGGAATCCTGTCGGGGATCATGTTGTCTATTGCGCGTATTGCCGGTGAAACGGCTCCGCTCCTTTTTACTGCCTTTGGAAATCCATACCTGAATACCAACCTGGGTAAACCCATGCAGAGTCTGCCCCTGATGATTTTCAATTATGCGACCAGTCCTTATGACGACTGGCACGATATGGCCTGGGGTGCGGCCCTGATTTTATTATTTACGGTATTGTTATTAAACATTATTACCAAGCTGACAACAAAAAGATGGAACGTACAATTATAAAGAGCAGGAATTTCAATGCATATTTTGGAACCAATCATGTGGTGAAGAATGTGAATATTGACATCCCGAAAAATAATATTGTAGCAGTGATGGGGCCATCGGGCTGTGGAAAGACCACTTATCTGCGTTGCATAAACCGCCTTCATGAACTGATCCAGGGAGCAACTTGCAATGGTCAAATGATCCTGAACAACGATAACGTATACGAAATGCATCCCATATTCGTCCGCCTGAAAATCGGGATGGTTTTTCAAAGGCCCAATCCATTTCCCAATCTCAGTATTTATGATAACGTAATAGCCGGGTATAAATTGAATGGAATGAAACTGCCGAAAGCAGAAAGAGACCAGAAAGTGGAAGAGTCTTTATCAAAGGCAGCCCTTTGGAATGAAGTAAAGGATTCTCTTCATAAAAAGGGAACTTTTCTTTCCGGTGGACAGCAACAGCGTTTGTGCATTGCAAGGGCAGTAGCTATGGAACCAGAAGTACTGTTGCTGGACGAGCCCACATCAGCACTTGATCCGATATCCACATCCAGTATTGAAGAACTACTGCATGAGCTGAAAAAAAATTATACGCTGGTTATCGTGACTCATAATATGCAACAGGCTGCCCGCGTGAGTGACAAAACGGCTTTTTTTTATTTGGGTGAATTGGTGGAATATGACGATACCAAACTCATGTTTACCAATCCACAGGATAAACGAACGCAGAACTATATTACCGGAAGATTTAGTTAGGATTCACGTTTAATCAAGATATATGTCACAATTAGAAATAGAACTGAAGCAGTTAAAGGCGGAAATAATCAATATGTGGAGCCTCGTGCATTCCCAGGTGGTCAAATCGAATATTGCCATGGTCAATTTCGATAAGAACCTCGCACGTGAAGTAGTGTCGAGGGAAAAAAGAGTGAACGGTCTCGAATTAAAAATAGACCGTGACTGTGAGAATATCTTCGCGCTTCTTACGCCGGTGGCAGTGGATCTGCGGTTTGTACTGGCGGTTTTAAAAATCAATTCCAATCTCGAGCGCATCGGTGATATAGCAGAAGGAGTGGCTAAATATATACTCAGTGCGGACAAACCCTTCAATCCTGAGCTGCTGAAAATGACTGATACCATCGCGATGTATGATGAAGCCATCAACATGCTGGAAGATACACTCAATGCTTTTGAAAGGGAAGATACGGCGCTGGCCAGAAGTATTTTCCAGAAAGACGAATTCCTGGATAAGATCAATATCAATGCGACCGGTATGACCGTCAAATACCTGGAAGAAAATCCGAAGGATGGATACCAGGCCCTCATCAATTTATCTGTAATCAGGAGACTCGAACGGGTGGGCGACCAGTCTAAGAATATCGCGGAGGAAACGATTTTTTATGTTGAAGCAAAAGTTCTGAAACATGGGGAAGGATGAGGGGAAAGTGTGGGGGTGTGGGGGTTAAGCGTTCCGCGCCTGCCTGCCGGCAGGCAGGTTAAGCGTTAAGCGTTATGCTTTCGGCTTTAGGCTTTCGGCTTTTTAAGGCTTTAGATCCGCGTTTTTTGCCAGTTCCACGGGGTTCTTCAGAAAAGCTGCTTTACATTCTTCGGAGCAAAAACCATAAACCTTCCCTTTATAGTGAACCGTATCCTCAATGCCGGCAGTTACGGGCATGCCGCAGTTCGGATCCTTCCTGTTGTCCACCATCGCGGTTGTATATTTTACTTTTGTAGTATCCGTTCTCACCATCATTGAATCTGTGCTCTTCACAGCTGCTTCATCCACCGCTGATTTCGAATGTTGGTTACACGCAATGGTCATACTACAAATGATACAGATTAAAAGTGGAAAACGCATCAGAATTTTTTTTGTAATAAAAATGAAAGCACCGGATTTTATTCACTCCGGAATCTGCAAAAATAAAACTAATACTGTCGAATTAATTATTTATGATGGAAGCATCAGACTAAAAATCATGCACAAGATTTTTCTTAACGGCTTCCATACCAATCATGGCTGATTTCCGGTCGATGCCCCAATGGTATCCGCCCAAATTACCGGATGAAGTGATTACCCGGTGACAAGGGATCAGATACGCGATGGGATTGTTTCCGATGGCTGTGCCGACAGCCCTGGATGCCTGTGGATCGCCGATTTCATTCGCAATGTCCAGATAAGATTTCAGGGATCCCATGGGAATCTGGAGCAGGGCATTCCATACTTTAATCTGAAAGGGAGTTCCCTTCAGATGTAGTTTTACCCGGTCCAGGTCTGACCAGTCATCACGAAACATTTTCAGTGCCTGTTGCTGGTGCAGATCCGTTTTCTGTTCCAGCGTTGCGGCGGGAAATCGCATCCTGACATCTGCCTCCGGCTGATCGGGGATTTCGTCTACGAAAGAAATATGGCAGATGCCTTTATCGGTGGAAGCAATAAGGATATTGCCAAATACCGTTTCGGCCAGGCTATAATATATATGCAGGTTCTTCCCACCCTGCTGATATTCACCCGGGGTCATGCCTTCAATATGTATAAACAGATCATGAAGGCGGCTTGTACCCGACAATCCGGTTTCAAAACTTACTGTGGCAAGTGTCTTTTGTTCCTGCAGTAGCTGCTTGGCATATTCGATGCTGGTGTATTGCAGAAATTTTTTGGGACTCACACCGGCCCATTCTTTGAACAGGCGCTGAAAATGAAAAGGACTCAGGTGTATCTGGCGGGCAATTTCATCCAGGTCGGGCTGGTCACGGAAATTTTCGCGTATGTAACGGATGGCTTCTTCGATTCGTTGATAGTCATGCATACCCAAAATTAAAAGCCGGACAGGGCAGAAGCAACCCGAATATTGCTTTAAATCAATTTTTTGAGAAAAAATGTACTACCCATATTTAATTTCTCCGCGTAACATCCTTGTAATCCTTTGATATGGTGGCGCCCATCATACCTGTAGTGTCCCTTACCTGGTTGCCGGTTTTTTCTTTCATAGTCACTTTGAAGTCGCAGATATAACCTGTCTTGTCTTCAAAATAAGCCACTTCAAGTATGTTGAATTTGACCCGCGAGGTATCCATACCGGGTTTATGGTTCAAATAAAGTCCCATAGCGGTTTTCAGGTTTTCCTCCACATCTTTTTTACTCTCTTTTTTGACGCAGGAGAATGAAATAAAACTGCTGAATATGACCAGAAAAGCGTTTCGGAATATTTTATACATGACGGCAAAATAAATAAAAAGAAAACAGCGGATTTGATTTTTTTGAAATGAAATGACAGAATATGTTCGTTGAACACATAGGATATCAATTTGAATTCCAGCGTCTCACCCCAGTTAATTCAACACAATTAAAAGTTAAAAAAATATTAGGTCAGCATTCAGGAAATCATAAATTTGGTTATAATTTAACATCGTTAAACCAAAAGACGAATTGCTTATGCCAACAAAATTTAAACTCCTCGCGGGGCTGAACACCGCATTCCTCCTTCTCCTTAGCTTTAGTCTTTTCGCTCAAACAACAATTACGGGACGTGTTTTAGGTAACACAGACAAGCAACCCATAGTTGGAGCAACTGTGCAGGTCAAGGGAGGCAAGTCAGCCACTTTAACCGGAGCGGATGGTTCATTTACCATTACATCCTCTCAGAAGGTTAGTGCATTGATCGTTACGATTGTAGGGTATGAAATGATGCAGGTTCCGGTAAAAGGGAATAGTGTGGGAGATGTATTTCTCAACACGACTGCCACATCCCTGAACGATGTAGTCGTTACAGGGTACACCACCCAGAAGAAAAAAGATCTGACGGGTGCTGTAGACGTTGTGAATGTAAAAGACATGAAAAGCATCCAGGCAGGTAGTCCCGAGCAGATGTTGCAGGGGCAGGCTTCCGGTGTCACGGTAATCACTTCAGGAGCACCCGGCGGACCGACCAACGTGTTCATCCGAGGTGTAACCTCTTTTGGTAATACCGATCCATTGTATATTATTGATGGAGTTCCGTTACCGTTTCATGATATCAATGCCAACGACATTGAGTCCGTGCAGGTATTGAAAGATGCATCTGCGTCAATCTTTGGTGTACGCGGTTCAAACGGAGTTGTAATCATTACCACAAAAAGGGGTAAGTCAGTTGGGAAGCCAACACTTACATTTGACGGTTATGCCGGTGTCCAGGTGCCTTTATCCGGTAATCCTTTCCATCTCCTGAATTCACAGGAACTGGCCAACGCTCTCTGGAAGGCTGATATTACTTCCGGAAACGTAGATACTGCCACCAAATTACCATCTTCACAGCAATATGGTAAAGGTGCCACTCCGGTATTACCTGATTATATCACACCAGGCGGTGCCAAAGCTGGTTCACCCGCTGTAGATCCTGCCAAGTATAATGTTGATTATAGCAAGGGTCCGATTTACCAGATCACTGCTGCCAACAAACACGGGTACGGACTGGTTCCATGAATTATTTAAGAATGCTCCCATCCAGAGTTATAATGTAGGTCTTTCCGGTGGAAGTGACCGCTCAACTTATTTCTTCTCTATGGGCTATTTCAACCAACAGGGAACTTTGATCGATACATATCTAAAGAGATATATGGCGAGAATGAATACCACGTTTGCCCTGACCAAGGGAATCCGGGTGGGTGAAAATTTCTATGCTTTCTACCTGAATAACCCGCAGATTTCTTATTTCGGTGAAAATCAGATCAACTATGATTATCGTGAACAACCAATCATCCCCGTTCATGACAGCCAGGGAAACTGGGGTGGTTCAAACGGACCTGAATTAGGGAACTCACCGAACCCGGTAGCTAACCAGGAAAGAACGAAAGATAACCGGGGTAACCAGTGGAATATCATGGGTAATGCCTGGGGTGAAGTTGACTTCCTGAAACATTTTACTTTCAGAACGAGTATAGGAGGCCAGGTACAGAATAATTACAGCTGGGCGTTTACCTATCACACGTACGAGAATGCTGAAAACAACGGATCCAATGGATTTACAGAAACAGCATCCTATAGTAGCTATTGGGACTGGATCAATACCCTTACCTATAGCAATACATTCGGTAAGAGTAATCTAAAAGTGTTTGTCGGATCAGAAGCCATCGATCAATACGGCAGAGCAATCACCGGTACACGTATCAATTACTTCTCAGACAACACAAACCTCTGGACCCTGAGCAACGGGGATCCTAAAGGACAGACCAATGGTAGCGGTGTAGGACAGGGATCTTTATACTCTCTGTTTGCACAGGGTATCTACTCTTATAATGACCGTTATCTGTTCACTGCCACGATCCGTCGTGATGGTGCTTCAGTTTTCGGTGCCAATCAGCAATATGGATATTTCCCGGCATTTTCTGCAGGCTGGATCCTAACCCAGGAAGATTTCATGAGCAGCGTATCCTGGTTAAACTTCTTAAAACTCAGAGCGAGCTGGGGTAAACTGGGTAATTACAGTAATGTAAACCCGACAAACCAGTTCACACTTTATTCAGCAGGTGCAGGAACTTCTTATTATGATATCGCCGGAACAAATAGCAGCACAGTGCTGGGATTCAGGGCATCACAATACGGCAGCCCGAACACAGGCTGGGAACAGGATGTGATCACGAACATCGGTATGGATGCGGTTTTAATTAAGAATAAAATAGAATTTACCGTTGAGTGGTACGAAAAGAAAATTGAGGGACTTCTGTTTCAGGACAATGCAGCAGCAACTTCTGGTGCTTTCTCAAGCGCAGAACCCGGCGCACAGGCCCCGGCGGTTAATATCGGAGACGTCCAGAACAATGGTGTTGATATGAGCTTGACATATCATGCAAATCTCAGCCCGGTTTCTAAATTGAATGTCACCGGTATCTTCACCACCTATACCAGTAAGGTTGTAAGTATTCCGAATGCGGGGGGCTATTTTACTGCCGGTGGTTCCCGTATCGGTAATTTTGTTCGCAACCAGGTTGGACATCCGATAGGATCGTTTTATGGCTACCAGGTGGTTGGTTATTTTAAGGATGCTTCGGATGTTAAAGCATCTCCCAAACAACAGGATGCTGCTCCGGGTCGTTTTAAATATGCAGATCTTGCGGACTCAACAGGAAAGTCTGGTGCGGACGGAAAAATTGATGCAAATGACCGTACATTCTTTGGTAATCCGAATCCGAAATTTACATACGGTATCAATGTCAATGGAACTTTCAGGGATTTTGATTTTACGGTATTGTTCTACGGATCATACGGAAACGACCTGATTAACTACACACGCTACTGGACTGATATGTGGGCTTCCTTCCAGGGAAACAAGAGTATTAACCTGCTCTACAATTCCTGGACGCCTACTAACCTGAATCCTAAAGCGCCGATCCTTGAAAACGCATCAACTTTCAGTACAAACACGGTTCCGAACTCTTTCTATAAAGAAAGCGGTTCCTTCTTCAAAATGCGTTCTTTGATAATCGGCTACACCATACCTTCCCAGACCTTGAAAAGTGTAGGTATCGATCGGTTAAGGGTTTATCTCCAGGGTTCAAACCTGTTTACAATTACTAATTATACAGGTCTTGATCCTGAAATTGGCGGATCATCTTCAAACTTTGGTATTGACTACGGATCTTATCCTGGCAACCAGAAGTCTTATTCCGTCGGATTGAGCGTTACTTTTTAACTCATTGAATATCTGTTAAATTAAAACATATGAAAAGAGCAAATTTTAAAATATATCTTCCCCTAGGGTTCGCGGTCATAGGACTGGTGTTCTCCTGTAGTAAAAGCTTTTTATCAAAACCACCGGTCGGTAGTTACACCCCGGATGTGGTAGCCTCCAAAGCGGGAGTTGCTGGTCTGCTGATCGGCGCTTACTCGATGCTTGACGGCAAGGGTGGTGCCGGTACTGCCGTTCCCGGTGGTGGAGACTGGGTTACTGCCGGAAGCAACTGGGTATATGGCGGTGTATGTGCAGATGATGCGCATAAAGGTTCTGATCCGGGTGATCAGCCTGATATCGTTGCACTTATGACCTGGTCTGAGTCATCCACTAACAATTACCTCGAAGGTAAATGGGAAGCCTGTTATGATGGTGTGCAGCGCGCCAATGAAGTGTTGAGAGTAATGCGCCAGGCGAAAGATATCACACCGGTAGACAGCACTCAGTTTACTGCGGAAGCCCGTTTCCTTCGTGCACACTACATGATGGAACTGAAAAAAGTGTTTGGAAATGTTCCTTATGTAGACGAATCAGTAACCTATGTAGCCGGCAACTGGAGAGTCCCAAATAGTGCCGATGTAACAGCAAATGATGCAGTAGTATGGCCAAAGATTGAAGCGGATTTAAATTATGCTATTGCGGCTCTTCCCGATGTACAGGGCCAGGTGGGACGCATAAACAAGTCGGGAGCCAACGCATACCTTGCTAAAGCTTATATGTACGAGCATAAATATGCTGCCGCACTTCCTATTTTAAACGCCCTGATCACCGGTGGAAAAACATCCAATGGACTGAAGTATAAGCTGGTTGACCATTTCAATGATATGTTCAACGCAGCTACAGAAAATAACAGTGAAAACGTATTCTCTGTGCAGAATTCAGTAAATGACGGTTCCACTGCAGCGAATGCAAATGCCGGAGATGTTTTGAACTTTTCTTATGATCCATCAAAACCGGTATCCTGCTGCGGATTCTATCAGCCTTCTTATAGCCTCGTCAATGCTTTCAAAACAGATCCGGTTACCGGATATCCCATGCCGGATACCTATAATAATTCCAATCTGAAAAATGATGAAGGGATCAAGTCAACAGATCCTTTCTTCCCTGATAGTGTTACTACATTGGATCCCCGGTTAGACTGGACGGTTGGAAGAAGAGGGATACCTTTCCTGGATTGGGGTAATATGCCCGGTTTCGTATTTGTTCGTAACCAGGCCAGTGGCGGTCCTTACCAGTGTATCAAAAATGCACCATATGCATCACAGGTTGGCGCATTAACAGACAAATCTTCCTGGACAGCCGGTTATACCGCTATCAACATAAACCTCATTCGTTTTGCAGATATCATTCTTTGGGCTGCAGAATGCGAAGTGGAAGTGGGTAGCCTGGACAATGCACAGACAGATGTAAATATGGTCAGGACCAGGGCTGCAAATCCATCAGGATTCGTATATAAATACAAGGATCCTTCAAAACCATTGCTGGGTGCTGACACGACAAAAAAAGCGGCAAATTATTTTATCAAACCATATGCAGCCGGATTCTTTGCGGGTCAGGGACAGGCAGGTGCCAGGAAATATGTTCAATTCGAAAGAAGACTGGAACTGGCTATGGAAGGTCATCGTTTCTTTGACCTGGTTCGTTACGGAACTGCTGCTGCCGAACTGAATGCTTATGTTGCCAAAGAGGTATCTTATGGATATAATCTGCTTTCAGGAGCAACTTTTAAGCCGACTGCGATTTACTTTGCGATTCCTCAAGGGGAAATTGATGCAAGTACCAATGCAGGTAAGCCAACACTTACACAGAACCCCGGATACTAATCGTCTTTTGTTAATAGAAATTCATGCAAGTCCTGTCTCGGCTACCGCCAGACAGGACTTTGCTTTTTTACATGAATGCATTAATGGATGAATCATTTAAATTGCACCAGAAAAAATTTGAAATGATCTGCAGGCCCCGGTTGATTCTTCTTTGCCCCCTGATTTTTTTTTGTATTTCCTGTAACCGGCACAAAACTTTATTTGAAACTATTTCTCCGGAGCAATCAGGAATTCACTTTAATAATGAAATAAAAGAAACCGATTCTCTGAACGTCCTTAGTGTATCTAATATCTATAATGGGGGTGGTGTCGGAATCGGAGATTTTAACCAGGATGGGTTGCCGGATATTTATTTTACCGGTAACCTGGTGCCGAATAAATTGTACCTGAATAAAGGAGATTTTAAATTCGAAGATATAACCGCTGCCTCAGGAGCAGATGGGAATGGAAAATGGTGCCGGGGTGTTTCTGTAGTGGACATCAATAATGACGGTTGGCCTGATATTTACGTGTCTGCAACTATTGACCCCAATCCGGAAAAACGAAAAAATCTACTCTATATCAACCAGGGCCTGAATAAAGATGGTATCCCATTTTTTAAAGAGATGGCTGCAGAGTATGGCCTGGCAGATTCCAGTTTTTCTACCATGGCTGCTTTTTTTGACTATGACAATGACGGTGACCTGGATATGTACCTGGTGGTAAATGAAATTGTGAACGCATCTGTTCCGAATGTTTTTCATAAACTGGCGCGCGATGGGTCCTTTCCCAGCAGTGGGAAATTATTCCGGAATGATTGGAACGATTCATTAAAACATCCCGTTTATAAAGATGTAAGCAGGGAGGCCGGTGTTGCCATCGAAGGATATGGACACAGCGTAAATATTTATGATTTCAACCAGGATGGATGGAAAGATATTTATGTGAGCAACGACTATCTGCCCAACGACCTGCTCCTGATCAACAATCATGACGGAACTTTTACGGATCATTTGTCTGATTATTTCAAACATACTTCTTCCAATTCAATGGGTGTTGATATCAACGATGTAAATAATGACGGGTTGGAGGACGTAATGGTATTGGATATGAATCCGGAAGACAATTTCAGGAAGAAAATGATGTTGAATCCGGGCAATTACCTCACTTACCAGAACAGTGATTATTTCGGTTATAATTACCAATATGTCCGGAATACTCTTCAGTTGAACCAGGGGCCGAGGATAAATAGTAATGACTCGATCGGGCCGCCCATTTTCAGTGATATATCTTTTTATTCAGGTGTCGCTGAAACTGACTGGAGCTGGACACCCCTGTTAACGGATTTTGACAACGACGGATTCCGTGATCTGATTATTACGAATGGATTTCCGAAAGATGTTACCGATCATGATTTTATTGCCTTCAGGAACCTGTCCAGCACATTGGTTTCCACAGCAGACCTGTTGAAACAGATTCCGGTGGTTAAACTGCACAACTATGCATATCATAATGAAGGGAACCTTCATTTTACAGACGTCACTACAGACTGGGGTCTGACACAACCTACTTTTTCTAACGGTGCTGCCTATGCGGATCTCGACAATGACGGCTACCCGGACCTGGTTGTCAATAATATTAATGATGTAGCAGGCATATACCGGAACAAAGCCAGGGAAAACCAAAAGGAAGCCAATCACTTTCTGAAAATAAAATGCAGGGGAGACAGTCTTAACCGGAACGGATTGGGTGCGAGGATTGAACTGCACTACGATCATGGTAAACAACAGGTGTATGAGAATACTCCCTACCGGGGTTATTTATCCACTGTAGAGGATATCGCTTTTTTCGGATTGGGTAAAGTAAGCACAGTAGATACGGTGATGATTCGCTGGCCGGGTGGCAGACTGGAGCTTCTCAAACAGGTGAAAGCGGATCAGCTGCTCCAGGTAAATCAAAAAGATGCGCAGGGACCGTATGATTTTAAAAAGAGTCCGCTGGCAGAAGATAATTTATTTACAGAGATAACGGATTCCCTGGGTATGCAATACAAGGACCTGGAGAAAGACTATATCGATTTCAATATTCAGAAGCTGCTTCCGCACAAATTATCCGACTATGGTCCGGCACTTGCTGTGGGAGATATAGATGGAAATGGTCTGGAGGATCTTATTATGGGTGCTCCTTCCTTTAACAGCGAAAGGATTTTTCTTCAGCAACCGGATGGCAAATTCATTCAGAAATCATTGATGGGAGCAGACTCGTCAGCAAAGACAGGTCATGATATGGGTTTGTTGTTGTTTGATGCGGACGGTGACGGGGATCTGGATTTATATATCGCATCCGGCGGATATGAAATGCAACGATATTCCGCGGGATACCAGGACCGGTTTTACCTGAATGACGGGAAAGGAAATTTCAGCGCCCATCCGGAATCGATTCCGAAAAATCTTACGAGTAAGTTTTGCGTGCGGGCTGCCGACTTCGATCATGATGGGGACCTGGATCTTTTTGTGTCAGGTCGCGTGGACCCGGCAAATTTTCCCAGACCGGTTTCCAGTTTTATATGGAGAAATGATTCAAAGGACGGACATGTATTGTTCACGGATGTAACGCAGACAGTTGCCGCAGATCTGGTAAACTGCGGAATGGTTTGCGATGCGGTGTTTACGGATTTCAATAATGACGGATGGCCCGACCTGATCATGGCCGGCGAATGGATGTCGCTGGCGTTCCTTAAGAATGATCACGGAAAATTCATAAATGTAACTCCGCAAACCGGTGTCAGCAATATGCACGGCTGGTGGAACAGTATAACAGCCGGCGATTTTGATCATGACGGGGATATGGACTATATCGTGGGAAATCTCGGAAAGAATTCCTTTTACCGCGCGAATAGTGAATATCCCGTACATGTGTATGCGAAAGATTTTGATAACAACGGCATCTTCGATATGATCTCTTCTGTCTATCTTCCGGATCAAACCGGTAAGAAAAAGGAATTTCCTGCAGAAGGCAGGGATGACCTTTTAAAACAGATCAATGCGATGAGAAGGAAATTTCCGTCATATAAATCCTATGCAGTGGCAGGTATGGACCAGGTGCTGACTGAGGCGGAAAGGAAAAATGCTCTCATCATGGAAGCCAATGATTTTGAAACGGTGCTTCTCCGGAATGATGGTAACGGCGTATTTTCATTGGTACCGATGCCCGGTGAAGCACAATTCTCGATGATCAATGGTATGGTGGCAGATGATTTTGACGGGGATGGGAACCTTGACCTGGTGCTGAATGGCAATGATTTTGGAACCGAGGTTTCTGTAGGAAGATATGATGCATTGAATGGCCTGTTGCTAAACGGTGACGGTAATAACGGATTTCAGGCAAGATCCATTTTGCAGAGTGGAATCTTTATTCCGGGCAATGGTAAAGCGCTTGTAAAACTAAGTGGTGCCAATAACCAATACCTTTTGGCTGCCAGTCAGAACCGGGGACCATTAAAAGTTTTTCGCCTGAAGAAAAATCAGAAAATTCTTCCTTTATCGCCGATGGATGTGAAAGCACTTATCCGGTATAAGAATGGGAAGACCATCGAACAGGAATTTTATTATGGAAGTTCATTCTTGTCCCAGTCCGGGCGGTTTATAAGAATATCAGACCAGGTGACGGAAGTGGAGCTGACCGACAATAAAGGTGTTAAGCGGAAAATAAATCTTTAATCTTGCGGCATTTCATTATTTTTTGCACTCTCCTGATATTTTCCTGCAAGCAGTATAACAGAAATCAATCCCATAGGCAAATACCCACTGCTTCCGTAGAAGCCGGTGAAGCGTTGGCGAAAAAATACTGTCAGGGCTGTCATGCTTTTCCGGATCCTTCCCTGCTGGATGTAAACTCCTGGGAAAAGGGAGTATTACCGAATATGGGACCCCGGCTGGGATTGTTTAATTTCAATTTTACTGAATATCCGTCCATGCGGCGGGACCCCCATTTACCAGCGGGGTATTATCCTTCCAATCCGTTGCTGACTCCTGCAGAATGGCAGAACATTCTTTATTATTATACGGCTACTGCGCCCGATGAAATGCCACCCCAGCAAAGAGCTGCCCCGATAAAGAACGACCTTGTCCATCTTTAGTATTTCTTCGCCGGTCATTACCCATCCCAATCCGACTACCTGTTATATCCAGGTAGATACCACCCATTTGCCGCATACTGTTTTGCAAAGTGATGTTTTTCGTAAATCAATCATGCGGTTTAATGAAAAACTTCAGTCCTTGGATTCTCTTTCATCATCCGGTCCCGTAATTGATATTGACTTTCATTCAATACCACAGGTCGTAACTAATATCGGCCAACTCAATCCGACCAATGCTAAATTGGGAAAGTTGGAAATTCTGCAACAGGGTGAAAATGGGAAAATGATACTGGATTCTGCAATGCAAATAGATTCTTTACAAAGACCGGTGCAATCTGTCCGTGTTGACTTAAACGGTGACAATAAACCGGATGAACTGGTTTGCGAATTCGGGCATCTTACAGGCGCTTTAAGCTGGTATGAAAACCTGGGTAACAATCATTATACCCGTCATGTATTGCGACCTGTACCCGGCGCTATAAAGGCCTATGTGCGTGATTATAACCAGGATGGTCTTCCCGATCTGATTGTTTTATTTGCACAGGGGGAAGAAGGAATTTTTTTATTCACCAATCGCGGTCATGGGCAATTTGACCAGCGGCAGATTCTGCGCTTCCCGCCTTCTTATGGATCCTCATCTTTCGAACTGGATGATTTCAATCAGGACGGATATCCGGATATTGTTTACACCTGTGGGGACAATGCGGATTTTTCCCTTGTATTGAAACCTTATCATGGTGTTTATATTTTCCTCAACGATGGAAAGTGGAATTTCAACCAGCAATATTTTTTTCCGATTAATGGGTGCTATAAAGCCATGGCCCGCGATTTTGACGGTGATGGTGACCTGGACCTGGCTGTTATTTCTTTTTTTGCGGACTATCAGAAACAACCGGAAGAGGGATTTGTATACCTCGAGAATTTGGGAGATTATAAATTTCTACCACATTCTATGAAGGAGACACAACAGGGCCGATGGCTGACGATGGATGTCGGGGATCTCGATGGTGACGGGAAACCGGATATTTTACTGGGTAATTTTTCTGTGGCCCCTGCATTTATAAAATCCCTAATTCCCTGGGGAGCCGCGCCGCCGTTTCTCTATCTGCGGAATATTTCACGGAGGTAGCCCTTAAGGCCTAAAGCTTAAAGCCCAAAGCTTAACGCTTAACCTGCCTGCCGGCAGGCAGGCGCGCAACGCTTAACGCTTAACGCGTAATGCTTAGTGCTAAGTGCTTAACTTGCCTGCCGGCAGGCGCGTAATGCAGAGTGTACTGCAAACAAATTAGGATCGACGATACACGATCAACGATATGCGATCAACGATATGCGATCAACAATATGCGATCAACATTACGCGGTCAACGATCCACGATTAACGACTTACAGAACTCCCTCCCACACCCCCACACTCCCATACTCTCATACTTTCATACTTGCCGTTATTCTACTTCAAAAAAGAACCGGGTGCTGCCTGCCTGTCCCGTCTGATTCAGACCTTCTACAATACCCATATATTTTCCTTTTCTGTCAGAAGAATAAAAACTGATTTGCGCTTCGCCGGTTTTGCCGATCACAATATTCGGCTCCCAGGCGAGTACATTTCTAAAATCGGGTATTCTTTTGGATCCCGTTTGTGCATTATCATATTTAGGAGAATAGAATTCGCGTTCCAGTTGCAGGCCTTCATATTCCAGGATCAGTGCGCGGTTATTCAGCTGAAGTGCGGCCATGTCATTGTTATATGAGTACAATGCAAATATTCCGCTGGCGACGAGGGATCCAAGGAAGAATTTCCTATTTACGATTTCAATTTTCTTAATTCTCAGCGGATCGATATTCATCACTTCGGTTGCATCAAAAATCGGAACACCATCCAGAACAATCAGGGGATCCTGATCGAAGAAAAGTTTTTGCTGGTCATTCAGGATACGGAAATAAAACCGGTTCTGACGCCTATGAACGCTCACCCCGGTAACATATTCGCGTACCACTTCTTCCATCGAATTAAAACGGGTGTAATCGTCCAGGAAAAATTTCTTGTCGGGTTCCCCGTAGAATGAACTGCTGTCGCTATATCGGGGGGCCCTGAATTTTATGAGACTGCTGAGGGAGTACACATTCTGCACCTGCGTGCTGACATTGTAGAACTTAAGGTCATTTTTGAAACCCTCGTTGAGCTTAAATTCAGGGAAAGTATTACCGGAATTTTTTTCGCTGAAAGGGTTTAGCACATCCAGCCGGTAATTACTGTCATTCCTGTTTTCTGCTTGCAATACAATTACATTGGATCCCAGCAGGTGCGGAAGGTCAAACAATAGTTGACCCTTTTTATTACTAATGCAGCCGGCGAGTTGTGATTTGATTCCGGGCCCCGCCAGGTAAACGATCTGGTTTTCGAGCGGTTGGCCGGTGATGCGGTCAGTAACTTTTGCATTGATCAAATGTCCTGTCCATTCAGGAATAAATTCAGATTCAGGTTGTCTGGATTGTAAAACATCATCCCATTTAAACTTTCTCCAACCTTGTGTGAGCATAAGATTGTCCATCGCGATATCAACCTGCTCACCGGAATGACTGAAATAATATTCCGGATGTTCAATATATCCGCGGATGTCTGAACTGAGGTATAGATAACTACGGATATCCGGACCTTCACCGGTCTGCAGGCTGTCCACCCGGTAAACAGAAAGACCCAGGTTAGTCCCCATTGAATCAGTCTGTTTATTGTCGAGTCGTATATGAGTGATTATTTTTTCACGGGGATGATATTCTTCCATTTCAGATTGCGCTGTAATATGAAGACCTGCCGGCATTACGAATACAAGTCTTTCGCAAACGGGCTGCTGGTTTGCACTGAATAATGTTACAGTGGAAATGCCTTCGCCCAGAATGGATTTTTGAATTGTTACACTTGCCTTTCCATTCACCAGGCTCAGGGTTTGAGCCAGTTTCATGATTCCTCTGGTGTGAATCAGGAGGTATAATGGCCGGGAATCTCCTTCGTAATTTGAAATGGCAGCAATGGTAAGCTGGTTATTCTGATCCGCTGCTACACGTAAGGAATATCCCTTTTGGGATACGGCAGGAAAATCTGTCACAGTCAGTTGATTTCCCCCAGCTCTGACATACGCTTTATATTGTTTCCCCGCCGGGATATTCATTTCAAAACGCCCCATGCCGAACAAGCCTGTCCTAAAGTGGCCGACCGGTTTTTTATCCCCATCAACTATATCCCCTTCCACATCTATTCCTTTTCCTGTTTCATCGACTGCCTTTACGGCAACGACGGAAGAAATTCCTTCCACCAGGTTTCCTCCTTCGGGAAAAAATTGGATATCGTATGAAGCAGTTTTTTGAATTGCGCTATCGCGGTCTCTTTTCTGCGTATTTACGATCGTTATATTTTTTTCGAAATAGTATTCCGGCCCATAATTTTTCATCCAGTTGGTATATGCACGGATTTTGTATGAGCCGGAAGGAAGATAAAGTGGTATAAAGAAAGATCCGTTGCCGGCTCCCCTTTGAAGTAAAATTTTTCCCTGTAATACCGGTTTGGATTCACGATTCAATATTTCAACATAAGCCACTTTGCTTAATGAAAATGGCCTGTTCAGATAAGCATCCACGAGGTAGGATTTGAACCAGCAGATTTCGCCGGATATATAAAAGGATTTATCTGTTTGCAGATAGATTTTTTCTCTCAGTTCTTTTGATTCATACTGGCTTAGGTTCGACTTTACGGTATTTAGAAACGGATCCTGTGCCCGGGCTGCCACGTATGCAAAAATGAAAAGCGGTGCCAGAAACCTTTTATATATAACCGGAAATGTTATCCGCGAATATCGCTGCATGTTCAAAGGTTTATGGCCAGTAAGGTGGTTTTATATTTGAACCTCCGTGATACGTGCAATCCACACAGAGGGTACTTGAAAGCAAATATGGCACCGGACCACTTCCGGTTAAGGTTCCGATCAGTTCATAAAAATACGGACCTCCCGGTGGGAAATATTTATCGATATCAGCCGGCTTTACAGTGTCTATCGCGCATTCTCCATAATAAGGGCTATAGTTCCAGTTATAGAGATCATTTCTCGAAATAAAAATTCTTTTTTCCTGAAGAGTTGTGAAACTGATAAATCCAATACATTTTACATTTGGATCATTTACACATTTTATATTACCCAGTTCAGTGAATGGCTGGAGGTCAAAAAGTGACCCCAGTTGTTCAGTATTTTTTTTCAGGTTTTGCCAGAAATTAAATGCTTCCACCGGAAGTGCGTATTGCCTGACCAGATCGCTATACTGGGCGCTGATTTTTTCTGATCCCACCGGCACAGTCGTCACATTATATTTATTGACCACATCACTTGACAATTGTTTAGTCGAAACTACTTCGATGGATGAAGATGACCGTGTTTGATAGCATCTGTATACCTGGTTATTGCTGGGTCTGTAATCAATAACTCCGGTGGCTTTATCATATTCCAGTGCGGAAGTATAATTTGAATGGTATTCCCAGGTCTCTAAATATTCCCACCGGTAGTAATGTGTATTGTTGGCAGGATCGTGCGTATTTAGATAAACACGAACATTGCTGGATGAGTCCTGGATCCAGTAAACCGAGTCAATGGGGGGACTGATATGTACTTTTCCCGGTTCCGAACGAAATTCATTCCCGTCTGCCGTAATTATTTTCAATTGGTACAGCATTGATGTATCGAGAATCAACTGGTCGATCACATATCTTCCGTTTCCCCGGTCGGCAAAAGGATATTCCGCTCCGGATATACCTACGACGGAAACCCGGGCGCCCAGTTCTTTTATTGATGCCGAGTCATCGGTAATGCTGCGCGTCCTTGAAAGTGTAATAATAGTTGAATCATTTCCGCTCACTACAATTCCGTCCACAACGAGCAGGTTTGGATTGGTCTGAACCGCCTTAGGTTTATAAACCTCCTTGCAATTGAGTCCACTCAGGCTCAGGATGAAAAATATTCCTATCAAATAGTTCAGTTTCCTCATTTAGAATTTGAAGTTATACGTGATTGAAGGAACAGGAGAACCAAATATGGACAACTTATATCCTTTGATCACGCCATTTTCCTGGGTAAAATAAATGGAGTAGGGATTGTTCTGACCAGTCAGATTATAAACACCAATAGACCATGAACTATGTTTGAACTTTTTAATTTTATGATTGCCTTCGATATTGAGTGACAGGTCCATTCTGAAATAATCAGGTATCCGGTAAGCATTTCTTTCTGAGTAATAGACACGTTCACCACCACCAAGATCATAAATGGCCGTTGGCAGTGTAATTGGCCGGCCGGTACTGTAGTTCACGTTTACCGAAACGCTGAATCGATGGTTGATCTGGTAATTTCCGATAAAATTTAAAACGCTGGGGCGGTCATAATTGGCCGGATAGTATAAGCCGTTATTAATGAGCTGCCCCGCATTCGGATCATTTTGCTGGAGGAAAGTGCGTGAATACGTATAGCTTAGCCATCCATTCAGTTTGCCCGAAGTTTTCTTGATAAGGAATTCGACCCCGTATGCCTTTCCCCGGGTTGTCAGTACATCCGTTTCAATATGGTGATTCAAAACCAATGATGCGCCGCTTTTGTAGTCAAGATATTGGTCCAGCGTTTTGTAATAAACTTCAACCGAAGTTTCTATCGCGTGGGATTTGAAATCGCGGTAGTAGCCCAGGGAAAGCTGCTGACCAGCCTGAGGTTGAATATGTGGCCCGCTGAGTTTCCATATGTCAGTCGGTGAAATAGCTGTTGTATTGGTAAGCTGGTGAATAAATTGGTGCAAAGTATTGTAACTTATTTTTAAGGAAGACATTTCGTTCAGAATATACCTGGCAGAAATCCGATAGTCGGGATACTGATAGGTGGTGATAGTTTTGCCAGGGCCATAGTAGGTTGAATCGATCAGGCTGGTAGACTCCAAAGGCTGGCCGGGGGCATAATTATAAATAGTCTGTGGTCCCAGGTAGTTATAGTATGAATACCGTATTCCCAGATTGACAGAGAAATTTGATCCGAAGTTTATACGGTCTCCAAGATAAACAGCTGATTCAAGCGCCTGTTCAGTGGGTACATGATCCGGCACCACCAGGGATTTTGAGCCCAGTGGATCCAGGGATCCGGGATATAGTTTATAGTAAATGGAACTAATTCCGAAATCCAGTGTATTCTTTGCGTTCAGATTATAAGTAAAATCGCCATGAAAATTATATTGGTTGATTTTGAATGAAAGCTTATATCCGTTCACCGGATTGCCTGTACTCGAAATGGAATAATTATAATCGTCTATGCCTGCCATAAATACGGCGTTGAGGCGGTTATTGAATTCATGTTTCCATTGCAGATTGATATTTTTATTCTGGTAGGTGTACAGCGTGTCGCTGTTAAGGGTGAAGCGGTCGTCACTGAGGTAACCGGTCAGAAAAAGACTATTTTTTGAATTTATTTCGTGCGTGAGGCGGAGGTTTGCGTCATAAAATCCCGCAGTGCTGTGCTGGTAAGCATCGTTTGGAATTTGTTTCAGGAGCCAGTCTGAGTACGTAGAGCGGCCTGCTATGAGGAAGGTTGTTTTTTCGCTAAACAACGGGCCCTCGATAGTGAGTCTTGCATCCAAAGGACCAATTCCACCTGCTCCCGAGATTTTCTTTTTGTTGCCGTCACGGGTCGTAACATCCAGAACAGATGACAATCTTCCGCCGTATTTTTCGGGTATGCTGCTTTTATACAATTCAACACCCTTTACAACATCCGGATTAAATGAAGAGAAGAACCCAAAGAAGTGGGTCGGGTTGTAGATCGTGGAGTTATTAAACAATACCAGGTTTTGATCCGCGGATCCGCCTCTTACGTTAAAACCGGTGGTCGCTTCACCAACAGATGTTACACCCGGTAGCGTGAGTACGGCCCTCAGGATATCTGCCTCGCCAAAAACAACCGGCATCTGCCGGATCGTTTTAATATTTAGCCGGTCCACGCCCATTTGGAGCCTCCCTGTGTTGGAATTTTTTTCAGAAGTGACGGTAACTGCTTTTAATCCCGGAATAAACTGTTCCATTTCAATATTCAGTTTTCCATCGGAATAAAGGGCAATGTGACGAACCGTTTCTTTCATGCCAATACTCGAGATATGCAGGGTGTGCGGACCGAGGGGGATAGTGAGAGAAAAATATCCGAACTGGTCCGTGCTTACACCAATCGGCGGATTGTCGAGCGAGACAGTTGCTCCTACCAGGGTTTCACCGGTTTTTGCATCACGGATATATCCGGTCACTGTGCCTTTTCCTGAACGATAGGTATTTGTTTTTGGACCGATCACGAAGACTTTATTTTCGAGAGAGGACCTGAGCTTCTGATTTCGCTGGTTGTCCAGATAATTATCCACGGAGAACGCCGATTCACGCGTTGAGTCTTTAACAGGGTGTCTGGTATTGAAGTAGTCTGTCGGCAGGCCGGGCTGTATGGTGAACTTTTCTGTTATAAAGACATTATCGTCATCATCGATGGCATAATGAAAATCAGTGTGAGCCAGGGCCTTGTCCAAAATGGAAGGAAGTGTCTGGTCCTGAACCGCAAAATCCAGCACGATACTGTCAGTTTCACTTGCCTTGAAATAAAACCTATAGTCTGATTGGGATTCAATCAAATCAGCTAGCTGTTCCAGTTTCATGCCCCTGAACTCCCCGCTGAACGTTTTTTTGATTTGCGCCTGTACCACCAGACAAAGAAAGGAACCGGCCAGAAGACAGAAAAGATTTCGAAAAATATTTTGCATGTTAGCTCGTTAGTTGATCATAATATGCAGCAATGGCGACAAGTGTTTTCTCGAAATCCGATTTAAAATTCAATTTATTTTTTCGGAGGAAGGACTTTATTTCGGCCTTTTTCGATTTGAAAAGATCCAATATGCCTGATTTGCTGTCGACCTGAACGATCTGGCCAGCAGATATTACATAGTATGCATTTTCATCTTTGTATTCGTAAGCGGTTGTATTGTAATTAAAGACCTCTTGTAATCGCCGTTTTCGTTTTACCAGAACGATTGTTTTCCCCGCATACATCCGGTCATAATATCCTGAGGCCAGTTCAATCCCGTTGGCACTGTCCCCGGCGATACGGATAAATTCATGATTGCGGATCTTAAAAGAAGTGAGTTTATCGTTGATCAGGCTTATTTTGAAGTTTTGTCCGAGCCGGTTAATTACCAGTTGGTCAAGTACCAGATCATATAAAACAGGGATATCCTGATAATAACTGTCGTCGTAAAATACTCTTGCGGGAATAGGACCGTCTGCGAGAAAATAGGGGGATCCCTTTATATTTCTGTCCGGTGTTGCATATTCATAACCTGTATATATATGCGCATTTTCACCCAGGGAATTGAAATACAGACTTACCGGATAGGAATTGTAGAGAGAATTGGTTAAGGAATCGTTAATCAGTTCCTGTGCCCCGGCTACTTTCACAAGAATCAGTCCACACCATAAAAAATTGAGACGGGAAGGTCTATGTACGCACATATTCTGACAAGCAGTTAATGCCGATCAAATTAAGATCTTTTTGGGGAATGAACATAAATAATTCATACAATTTTGGTCTTTTGGCCAGAATGGGGTCTAACGGTTAACACTTCTGTATTCCCTCAATCAGCATAGAAATTGAAAGCAATCAGATGTCTTCCGTTGTTTTAATAAGGGAAGGTTGAAAATGGCCTGATGCTTCGGGGTAATTAAATACTTTTTGTTCATCTGGCGGAATAAGTCGCTGGACAATTTCGGGTGTTATCCGGTACCAGGCAGCCCGTACATTTTATTCAGGAACTCAAATATTGAATCGGAAATATTTCGGGTACAGGTGAGCGTTATATTGGCTATATCGGGATATGAATTCAGTAGTCCGTTCGCCTTCAGTCGATTTAATAAACGCTTTTCATTTATTATGGCCAGAATGACGGTTTGTTATTCGTCCCTCCATGATATCTGCAATCTATACAGAAATTCTGGGCAACATGATAGACCCCGTCGTAGTACCAGAAAGTAAAGAGGTGTTCGGGTGATTCCAGATATTCATAAGCCCGCCTGGTATCAAAGGGCGAAAAGGCCGTAGTGAAGTCATTCAGATCCTGACAGGGAAGGTAGTAGGGCAAATAATTCATATTATTCATTTCGCTGATCCCCACAAAGACCCTCTTTTTTTGTACGGTGGAAGCAGACAGATAGCCCAATACTGGTTCCTCCGAATTTGTAAGACAATAAATATTACTGTTCAGCTGGGAAGGTTGTGCATCGAACAGGGTGCCGAGCTGTTCGGAGTTTTTTTTCAATTCTGTCCAGTATTCATATTCATCTTCCGTTAAAGCATACTGATTGACCTGGACGCTATATAATTTGTATATTTTTTCGGTCGACTTGGAAACAATATTAAAAAGATAGTGAGAGACCAAATCCCGGCTCAATCTCGTTGTAGTTGCCAACAGGATTGTTGCTGAATTATTAGATTTCCAGCAATTGTGAATCTGTTGGTCAGACGTTCTTGGCACCAGGGTGTCGTTTATATAGTCAAAATTTGACGTCAGGTAGGTACTATATTGCCAGGTTTCTTCAAAATGCCAGCGGTAGTATAAGGTTTTATTTAGCGGATCATGCGTATTGATATAAAATTTTACCTGCGAAGTATCCTGTTCCCAGGTCAGGCTGTCGATGGGCGGGGTTTGTTTGAAGGGGATAAAGACAGACTGATATTTTCTTCCATCCATGGTGGATATGGCAAGACGGTATTTTGCTGAAGGGTTCAAAGTCAGCAGGTTACCATAGCGCCCGTTCCCGACTTCGGGCAACGGATCCACGGTATTTTGATCGCTTTCCACTACAAGTGTGGCATTTAGTTCGGGGATACCGGGAGCCGTATCTTTCAGGCTGCGGGTATGAGTCAGCGTTATATACGTGGAATCGGGCGAACTTGTCAGGAATCCTTCCACTACCAGAAGATTCGGAGTACTTTTCAGGGCTGGCGACTCATAATATTCACGGCAACCCAGGCAAATCAGGAACATGAACAGACCGTAATATTTCATGCGTCTGGCAAATTATTCATTCACACATCTGTTTTCAGCCTTATGTGGGAAAAAACTATACTAAAGTACTTCTTATCATAACAATAAATGAGCACATTTTCAGTTATTATGAAGCTGATTGCTAAGTATTAACCATTAGGATTACTACTCCGGCAGTTTTAGCATCCTACTACCCTCTGAAGCATAGTTTCAATTACAGAAAGTGAACCACTTTTTGGCAATTCTGATTATGACTAATCATTCATTAGCTCCCAATCAGACGTACAAAAGAGGCCGGCTAGCTGTAATTCCGGAACAAAAAATTAAAATCCAATAGCCGAAATCCTGGAAGGACGGCTTGCGTTACCACCTAGCCGGATACCGATGAAAAACCTGTACGCTGCGTTTTTGTGCATATTAGGAATGTTATCGGCATTGACGCAGAGTCAAGCTAAAAATTTATCGGGCAGTCCGGACACTGCCTATATAAATTCTATTGCCCGGGGCTATCTCCCTGCGCATTCTTCCAATGATGGTTTAACGAACGCATCGAAGAGTAATGGTTCAGGAAATTTTCTGGATCCCTCCACTCAGGATAGTTCAGCGAAAACGACGAATACCACTGATGCAGGTCATTTACAAGTACTTCCCGCCAATGATAATTTTGTCAATGCAAGGAGTGCCTCTGGCGCAGGTAAGTTATTAGCACCGCCTGGCAACAATGTTGCCAATACAACGAATATCTCCGGTTCAGGCAATTTATTAGCGCCCCCTGCCAATGATAATTTTGCGAACGCAACGAATATTACGGCTTTAATCAATGCAGCCTGCGCAACCACGGGAGTGTATACGAATGTAGGTGCAACTGCGGATCAGCCAAGACCTTCCTGCTGGCTGGCGGGTCCGACCAATAATGTCTGGTTTAAATTTACTGCTCCGGCCAGTGGCTTTATCAATGCCCAGATTTTAGTCAGCACTGCTGCTGAGACGATGACCTGGCCGCACATGGCAATCTTCGATGCGAGCCTTAATGAATTGGCTTGCGAGATTGCTGCGGGCGCTAATACAAATTCATGTCTCGGCACTTCGGGTCTCACCCCTGGGAATACGTATTACATTGAAGTAGACGATTACGATCCACTTGGAGGTCCGGGAACATTCGACATGTGTCTGAGCAGCGTTGCTCCGGCAACTATTTCGTATGCGGGAGGCCCCTTTTGTGCAACGGGAACTGCTAATGTAACGCGGACCGGTACAGCTGGTGGAACTTACAGTTCTACGGCAGGGTTGAGCATTAATGCTTCTACTGGTGCCATTAATTTGACAGCCAGTTCAGCCGGAACCTATACAGTTAGTTATGAGACTATTGTGGGTAACTGCGACAATATCGTAACCACGTCTGTAACAATAATTGCTTTACCAACAGCAACCATCAGCTATGCGGGTGCGCCTTTCTGTAAAACGGTTATCGCTACCTCAGGCTGTAACGCGGACGGGTACTGCAGGTGGAACCTATTCTTCTACTGCCGGATTAACGATCAATGCCGTATCGGGTGCATCACTCCGAGTACCAGTACAGCCGGAACCTACACAGTAACATATAGTTTTACCAGTGGTGGTTGCAGCAACACTGCAACTACTTCAGTCACGATAACAGCGCTGCCTGTAGCCACATTTAGTTATACAGGAACACCATATTGCAGTAATGGTGCAGACCCGAGTCCGACATTTAGTGGTGGTGGTGTTGCCGGAACATTTTCATCAACAGCAGGTCTTGTATTTGTGAGCACGGCAACGGGTCAGGTTGATTTATCAGCGAGCACAGCAGGAACATATACGGTCACGAATACGATTGCCGCATCGGGCGGATGTGCAGCAGTAACTGCGACAAGTTCTATTACCATTACTACCCTGCCTGCAGCCACAATCAGCTATGCAGGTGCGCCATTCTGTAAAACGCTGGTTGCGGCGCAAGCCGTGACACGGACGGGTACAGCGGGAGGAACATATTCATCCACTGCAGGTTTAACTATCAATGCGGGGACCGGAGCCATCACACCAAGTACGAGCACAGCGGGAACTTATACGGTTACCTATACAATGGCAGCAGGCGGCGGGTGTGCTGCACAGACAGCAACTACATCGGTCACCATCACGGCGCTACCGGTAGCAACCTTTAGTTATGCGGGCACACCATATTGCAGTAATGGTGCAGACCCGAGTCCGACATTCAGCGGTGGCGGTGTGGCAGGAACATTCTCTTCAACAGCCGGATTGGTATTTGTGAGTACCGCGACAGGTCAGGTCGATTTGTCTGCGAGCACAGCGGGAACTTATACGGTCACTAACACGATTGCAGCAAGTGGTGGATGTGCAGCAGTAACAGCAACAAGTTCAATTACCATAACGACATTACCTGCAGCAACGATCAGTTATGCAGGTGCGCCTTTCTGTAAAACGCTGGTTGCTGCCCAGGCAGTAACGAGAACAGGAACAGCCGGCGGGACATATTCATCTACGGGAGGATTAACAATCAATGCAGGGACCGGAGCTATCACGCCGAGCACAAGTACGGCGGGAACCTATACGGTTACTTATACAATGGCAGCAGGCGGCGGGTGTGCTGCACAGACGGCCACTACTTCTGTTACGATCACAGCATTACCGGTAGCTACATTTAGTTATGCGGCAACACCGTATTGTCAAAACGCGGCGAACCCGAGTCCGACATTCAGCGGCGGTGGTGTAGCAGGAACCTTCTCATCGACAGCAGGACTTGTTTTTGTGAGTACGGCTACGGGTCAGATTAATTTATCAGCGAGCACAGCAGGGACATATACGGTAACGAATACGATTGCAGCATCGGGCGGATGTGCAGCAGTAACAGCAACAAGTTCAATTACAATTACCGCATTACCGGTAGCTACATTTAGTTATGCGGGAACACCGTACTGCCAGAACGCCGCGAACCCGAGTCCGACATTTAGCGGAGGTGGTGTAGCAGGCACATTCTCATCGACGGCGGGTCTTGTTTTTGTAAGTACGGCTACGGGTCAGATAAATTTATCAGCGAGCACAGCAGGAACATATACAGTCACTAATACGATTGCCGCTGCGGGCGGATGTGCAGCGGTAACAGCAACAAGTTCTGTTACGATTACAACTTTACCTGCAGCTACGATCAGCTATGCTGGGACACCATTCTGTAAAACACTGGTTGCTGGCCAGGCAGTAACGAGAACAGGCACAGCAGGGGGGACATATTCTTCAACAGCCGGATTAACGATTGATGCTGTTACAGGTGCGATCACACCGAGTACGAGCACAGCCGGAACTTATACGGTTACTTATACAATGGCAGCCGGTGGCGGATGTGCTGCACAGACAGCGACTACATCGGTCACCATAACCGCATTACCGGTCGCTACATTTAGTTATGCGGCATCACCGTATTGTCAGAATGCCGCGAACCCGAGTCCGACATTCAGCGGAGGCGGTGTAGCAGGCACCTTCTCATCGACAGCGGGTCTTGTTTTTGTTAGCACGGCTACGGGTCAGATTAATTTGTCAGCGAGCACAGCAGGAACATATACTGTCACCAATACGATTGCTGCATCAGGCGGATGTGCAGCGGTAACAGCGACCAGTTCTGTTACGATTACAACTTTACCTGCAGCAACGATCAGTTATGCAGGTACACCTTTCTGTAGTACACTTGTCGCGGCCCAGCCTGTCACCCGGACAGGCACAGCGGGAGGAACTTACTCATCCACTGCAGGATTAACAATCAATGCGGGGACCGGTGCCATCACGCCGAGCACGAGCACAGCCGGAACTTATACGGTTACATATACGATGGCAGCAGGCGGTGGATGTGCTGCACAGACAGCGACAACATCTGTTACAATTACAACATTACCCGTAGCAACCTTTAGCTATGCGGCATCACCATATTGTCAGAACGCGGCGAACCCGAGTCCGACATTTAGCGGTGGTGGTGTAGCAGGCACCTTTTCATCAACAGCAGGACTTGTTTTTGTGAGTACGGCTACGGGTCAGATTAATTTATCAGCGAGCACAGCTGGGACATATACGGTAACGAATACAATTGCAGCATCGGGCGGATGTGCAGCGGTAACAGCAACAAGTTCAATTACCATTACTGCACTGCCGGTAGCGACATTTAGTTATGCGGGAACACCGTATTGTCAGAATGCGGCGAACCCGAGTCCGACATTTAGCGGCGGCGGTGTAGCAGGCACCTTCTCATCGACAGCGGGACTTGTTTTTGTAAGCACGGCTACGGGTCAGATTAATTTATCAGCGAGCACAGCGGGAACATATACGGTCACGAATACGATTGCTGCATCGGGCGGATGTGCAGCGGTAACAGCAACAAGTTCTGTTACGATTACAACATTACCTGCAGCTACGATCAGCTATGCAGGCACACCATTCTGTACTTCACTGGTTGGAGCGCAGGCTGTAACGCAGACAGGTACAGCAGGTGGAACATATTCTTCTACTGCAGGATTAACGATCAATGCTGGCGACAGGTGCCATCACGCCAAGCACGAGCACAGCCGGAACTTATACAGTTACTTATACCATGGCAGCAGGCGGCGGATGTGCTGCACAGACAGCGACTACATCTGTAACCATTACAACGCTGCCGGTAGCTACATTTAGTTATGCAGCTTCACCGTATTGCCAGAACGCGGCGAACCCGAGTCCGACATTTAGCGGCGGTGGTGTAGCAGGCACCTTCTCATCGACAGCCGGACTTGTTTTTGTTAGCACGGCTACGGGTCAGATTAATTTGTCAGCGAGCACTGCAGGAACATATACTGTCACCAATACGATTGCAGCTGCAGGCGGATGTGCGGCGGTAACGGCAACAAGTTCTATTACCATAACAACATTACCTGCAGCAACGATCAGCTATGCAGGCACACCATTCTGTACTTCACTGGTGGGAGCGCAGGCTGTAACGCAGACAGGAACAGCAGGCGGAACATATTCTTCTACTGCCGGATTAACGATCAATGCAGCGACAGGTGCCATCACACCTAGCACGAGCACAGCCGGAACTTATACGGTTACATATACGATGGCAGCAGGCGGCGGATGTGCGGCACAGACAGCGACTACATCTGTAACCATAACTACATTACCGGTAGCTACATTTAGTTATGCAGGATCACCGTATTGCCAGAACGGGGCGAACCCGAGTCCGACATTTAGCGGTGGTGGTGTAGCAGGCACCTTCTCATCGACAGCAGGACTTGTTTTTGTAAGTACGGCTACGGGTCAGATTAATTTAGCAGCGAGCACAGCTGGGACATATACGGTAACGAATACAATTGCCGCATCGGGCGGATGTGCGGCTGTAACAGCAACAAGTTCAATTACCATTACTGCACTGCCCGTAGCGACCTTTAGTTATGCGGGAACACCGTATTGCCAAAACGGAGCGAACCCGAGTCCGACATTTAGTGGCGGCGGTGTAGCGGGAACCTTCTCATCAACAGCAGGACTTGTTTTTGTGAGCACGGCTACGGGTCAGATTAATTTATCCGCAAGCACAGCAGGAACATATACTGTCACCAACACGATTGCCGCATCGGGCGGATGTGCAGCGGTAACAGCAACAAGTTCAGTTACGATTACAACATTACCTGCAGCAACGATCAGTTATGCAGGCACACCGTTCTGTACTTCACTGGTAGGAGCGCAGGCTGTAACACAGACAGGCACAGCAGGCGGAACATATTCTTCTACTGCAGGCTTAACGATCAATGCTGGGACCGGTGCCATCACTCCGAGCACGAGCACAGCCGGAACTTATACGGTTACATATACGATGGCAGCAGGCGGCGGATGTGCTGCACAGACGGCTACTACTTCTGTAACCATAACAACTTTGCCGGTAGCTACATTTAGTTATGCAGCTTCACCGTATTGTCAAAACGCGGCGAACCCGAGTCCGACATTTAGCGGAGGTGGTGTAGCGGGAACTTTCTCGTCAACAGCAGGACTTGTTTTTGTAAGTACGGCTACGGGTCAGATTAAATTTATCAGCGAGCACTGCGGGAACATATACTGTCACTAATACGATTGCTGCCTCGGGCGGATGTGCTGCACAGACGGCAACGAGTTCGGTTACCATAACTACTTTACCCGCAGCAACGATCAGCTATGCAGGTACACCATTCTGTACTTCGCTGGTTGGAGCGCAGGCTGTAACACAGACAGGCACAGCGGGCGGAACGTATTCTTCTACTGCCGGCTTAACGATCAATGCAGGGACAGGTGCCATCACACCTAGCACGAGCACAGCCGGAACTTATACGGTTACATATACGATGGCAGCAGGCGGTGGATGTGCGGCACAGACAGCGACTACTTCTGTAACAATAACAACTTTACCTGCAGCCACAATCAGCTATGCAGGCACACCATTCTGTACTTCACTGGTAGGAGCGCAGGCTGTAACACAGACAGGCACAGCAGGCGGAACATATTCTTCTACTGCAGGCTTAACTATCAATGCAGGGACAGGAGCCATCACACCGAGTACAAGCACAGCCGGAACTTATACGGTTACATATACCATGGCAGCAGGCGGTGGATGTGCGGCACAGACAGCGACTACTTCTGTTACAATAACGGCACTACCGGTAGCTACCTTTAGTTATGCGGGCACACCGTATTGCCAGAACGGGGCGAACCCGAGTCCAACGTTTAGTGGTGGTGGTGTGGCAGGAACCTTCTCATCAACAGCAGGTCTTGTTTTTGTAAGCACGGCTACGGGTCAGATTAATTTATCAGCAAGCACAGCGGGAACATATACGGTAACGAATACGATCGCTGCCTCGGGCGGATGTGCAGCAGTAACAGCGACAAGTTCTATTACGATTACAACACTACCTGCAGCTACGATTAGCTATGCAGGTACACCCTTCTGTACTTCACTGGTTGGAGCGCAGGCTGTAACACAGACAGGTACAGCAGGCGGAACATATTCTTCTACTGCCGGGTTAACAATCAATGCAGGGACCGGTGCCATCACTCCGAGCACGAGCACAGCCGGAACTTATACGGTTACATATACGATGGCAGCAGGCGGCGGATGTGCTGCACAGACGGCAACGACTTCGGTTACTATTACTACTTTACCTGCAGCCACGATCAGCTATGCAGGCACACCATTCTGTACTTCACTGGTTGGAGCGCAGGCTGTAACGCAGACAGGAACAGCAGGTGGAACATATTCTTCTACTGCCGGGTTAACAATCAATGCAGGGACCGGTGCCATCACTCCGAGCACGAGCACAGCCGGAACTTATACGGTTACTTATACCATGGCAGCCGGCGGCGGATGTGCTGCACAGACGGCGACTACATCGGTCACCATAACCACATTACCGGTAGCAACCTTTAGTTATGCAGGAACACCTTATTGCCAGAACGGGGCGAACCCGAATCCGACATTTAGCGGCGGCGGTGTAGCTGGAACTTTCTCCTCGACAGCAGGACTTGTTTTTGTAAGCACGGCTACGGGTCAGATAAATTTATCAGCGAGCACTGCAGGGACATATACGGTAACGAATACGATTGCAGCATCGGGCGGATGTGCAGCAGTAACAGCAACAAGTTCTGTTACCATAACCACTTTACCTGCTGCTACGATCAGCTATGCAGGCACACCATTCTGTACTTCACTGGTAGGATCGCAGGCTGTAACACAGACAGGCACAGCGGGTGGAGTATACTCATCTACTGCTGGCTTAACGATCAATGCAGGGACAGGAGCCATCACACCGAGTACAAGTACAGCCGGAACTTATACGGTTACTTATACAATGGCTGCTGCAGGCGGATGTGCAGCAGTAACAGCAACAACTTCTGTTACCATAACTACTTTACCTGCAGCAACGATCAGCTATGCAGGCACACCATTCTGTACTTCACTGGTTGGAGCGCAGGCTGTAACGCAGACAGGAACAGCAGGTGGAACATACTCATCCACTGCAGGATTAACGATCAATGCGGTGACAGGTGCCATCACACCAAGCACAAGCACAGCCGGAACCTATACGGTTACTTATACGATGGCAGCAGGCGGCGGATGTGCTGCACAGACGGCAACTACTTCGGTCACCATAACTACATTACCGGTAGCAACCTTTAGTTATGCAGGAACACCGTATTGCCAGAACTGCAGCGAACCCGAGTCCGACATTTAGCGGAGGCGGTGTAGCAGGAACATTCTCATCGACAGCAGGTCTTGTCTTTGTTAGCACAGCTACGGGTCAGATCAATTTATCAGCGAGCACAGCCGGAACATATACGGTCACCAATACGATTGCTGCATCAGGCGGATGTGCAGCGGTAACAGCAACAAGTTCTGTTACTATAACAACATTACCTGCTGCTACGATCAGCTATGCAGGCACACCATTCTGTACTTCACTGGTAGGAGCGCAGGCTGTAACACAGACAGGCACAGCAGGTGGAACATACTCATCCACTGCAGGATTAACAATCAATGCAGCGACAGGAGCCATCACACCGAGTACAAGTACAGCCGGAACATATACGGTTACCTATACAATGGCAGCTGCAGGCGGATGTGCTGCACAGACAGCAACTACATCGGTCACTATAACAACTTTACCTGCAGCAACGATCAGTTATGCAGGCACACCATTCTGTACTTCACTGGTTGGAGCGCAGGCTGTAACACAGACAGGAACAGCAGGTGGAACATACTCATCCACTGCAGGATTAACGATCAATGCAGTAACAGGTGCCATCACACCGAGTACGAGCACAGCCGGAACTTATACGGTTACTTATACAATGGCTGCTGCAGGCGGATGTGCTGCACAGACAGCGACTACATCGGTCACCATAACAACATTACCGGTAGCTACATTTAGTTATGCGGGAACACCGTATTGTCAGAACGCAGCGAACCCGAGTCCGACATTTAGCGGAGGCGGTGTAGCAGGAACCTTCTCATCAACAGCAGGTCTTGTTTTTGTAAGCACAGCTACGGGTCAGATTAATTTATCAGCGAGCACACCTGGAACATATACGGTAACCAATACGATTGCCGCATCAGGCGGATGTGCAGCGGTAACTGCGACAAGTTCTATTACGATTACAGCCCTACCAGTAGCTACATTTAGTTATGCGGGAACACCGTACTGCCAGAATGCAGCGAACCCGAGTCCGACATTTAGCGGCGGTGGTGTAGCAGGCACCTTCTCATCAACAGCAGGACTTGTTTTTGTGAGCACGGCTACGGGTCAGATTAATTTATCAGCGAGCACAGCAGGGACATATACTGTCACCAATACGATTGCCGCATCGGGTGGATGTGCAGCGGTAACAGCGACCAGTTCTGTAACAATAACGACTTTACCTGCCGCAACGATCAGCTATGCAGGCACACCATTCTGTACTTCACTGGTTGGAGCGCAGGCTGTAACACAGACAGGGACAGCAGGTGGAACATACTCATCTACAGCAGGATTAACGATCAATGCAGTTACAGGTGCGATCACACCAAGCACAAGTACAGCCGGAACTTATACAGTTACTTATACGATGGCTGCTGCAGGTGGATGTGCTGCACAGACAGCAACTACATCGGTTACCATAACAACATTACCAGCAGCTACGATTCAGTTATGCAGGCACACCATTCTGTTCTTCACTGGTAGGAGCGCAGGCTGTAACACAGACAGGGACAGCATGGTGGAACATACTCATCCACTGCAGGACTTAACGATCTAATGCAGCGACAGGTGCGATCACACCGAGTCACGAGCACAGCCGGAACATATACGGTTACCTATACGATGGCCGCTGCAGGCGGATGTGCTGCACAGACAGCAACGACATCGGTTACCATAACTACATTACCTGCAGCTACGATCAGTTATGCAGGCACACCATTCTGTACTTCACTGGTTGGAGCGCAGGCTGTAACACAGACAGGGACAGCAGGTGGAACATACTCATCCACTGCAGGATTAACGATCGATGCGGTGACAGGTGCCATCACACCGAGCACAAGCACAGCCGGAACTTATACGGTTACTTATACGATGGCAGCAGCCGGTGGATGTGCCGCACAGACAGCGACTACATCGGTCACTATAACTACATTACCTGCAGCTACGATCAGTTATGCAGGCACACCATTCTGTTCTTCACTGGTAGGAGCGCAGTCTGTAACACAGACAGGCACAGCAGGTGGAACATATTCATCCACTGCAGGATTAACGATCAATGCAGCCACAGGTGCGATCACACCAAGTACAAGTACAGCCGGAACCTATACGGTTACCTATACGATGGCCGCTGCAGGCGGATGTGCTGCACTAGACAGCAACGACTTCGGTTACGATAACAACATTACCTGCAGCAACGATCAGTTATGCAGGCACACCATTCTGTACTTCACTGGTAGGA
Organism: uncultured Bacteroidota bacterium; assembly: GCA_963741345.1. Taxonomy (GTDB): domain Bacteria; phylum Bacteroidota; class Bacteroidia; order Chitinophagales; family Chitinophagaceae; genus Puia. The sequence goes on along the minus strand of CAVUHS010000006.1, from coordinate 14,944 downwards.
GCGCAGGCTGTAACACAGACAGGCACAGCAGGTGGAACATACTCATCCACTGCAGGATTAACGATCGATGCGGTGACAGGTGCCATCACACCAAGCACGAGCACAGCCGGAACCTATACGGTTACTTATACGATGGCTGCTGCAGGCGGATGTGCTGCACAGACAGCGACTACATCGGTCACTATAACAACTTTACCGGTAGCTACATTCAGTTATGCGGGAACACCTTATTGCCAGAATGCGGCAAACCCGAGTCCGACATTCAGCGGTGGCGGTGTAGCAGGAACCTTCTCATCAACAGCAGGACTTGTTTTTGTAAGCACAGCTACGGGTCAGATTAATTTATCAGCGAGCACAGCTGGAACATATACAGTCACCAATACGATCGCCGCATCGGGCGGATGTGCAGCAGTAACAGCAACAAGTTCTATTACGATAACAGCATTACCGGTAGCGACATTTAGTTATGCGGGAACACCGTATTGCCAGAATGCAGCGAACCCAAGTCCGACATTTAGCGGAGGCGGTGTAGCAGGAACCTTCTCATCAACAGCAGGACTTGTTTTTGTAAGCACGGCTACGGGTCAGATTAATTTATCAGCTAGCACAGCAGGGACATATACTGTCACGAATACAATTGCCGCATCGGGCGGGTGTGCAGCGGTAACAGCAACCAGTTCTGTTACGATTACAACTTTACCAGCAGCTACGATCAGTTATGCAGGCACACCATTCTGTACCTCACTGGTTGGAGCGCAGGCTGTAACGCAGACAGGCACAGCGGGTGGAACATACTCATCCACTGCAGGATTAACGATCAATGCGGCGACAGGTGCCATCACGCCAAGCACAAGCACAGCCGGAACATATACGGTTACTTATACGATGGCAGCAGCAGGCGGATGTGCTGCACAGACAGCAACTACATCGGTAACCATAACAACATTACCGGTAGCTACATTTAGTTATGCCGGAACACCGTATTGCCAGAACGCAGCGAACCCGAGTCCGACATTTAGCGGAGGCGGTGTAGCAGGAACCTTCTCATCAACAGCAGGTCTTGTCTTTGTAAGCACAGCTACGGGTCAGATCAATTTATCAGCGAGCACACCTGGAACATATACTGTCACCAATACGATTGCGGCATCGGGTGGATGTGCAGCGGTAACAGCAACAAGTTCAATTACAATTACAGCATTGCCAGTAGCGACATTTAGTTATGCGGGATCACCGTATTGTCAGAATGCAGCGAACCCGAGTCCGACATTTAGCGGCGGCGGTGTAGCAGGAACATTCTCATCGACAGCAGGTCTTGTTTTTGTAAGTACGGCTACGGGTCAGATTAATTTATCTGCGAGCACAGCAGGAACCTATACAGTCACCAATACGATTGCAGCATCAGGCGGATGTGCAGCGGTAACAGCGACAAGTTCTGTTACGATTACAACATTACCTGCAGCAACGATCAGTTATGCAGGCACACCATTCTGTACTTCACTGGTTGGAGCGCAGGCTGTAACACAGACAGGCACAGCAGGTGGAACATACTCGTCTACTGCAGGATTAACAATCAATGCAGCTACAGGTGCGATCACACCGAGTACAAGCACAGCCGGAACCTATACGGTTACTTATACGATGGCAGCAGGCGGCGGATGTGCTGCACAGACAGCAACTACTTCGGTAACCATAACCGCATTACCGGTAGCTACATTTAGTTATGCGGGAACTCCGTATTGCCAGAACGCAGCGAACCCGAGTCCGACATTTAGCGGAGGCGGTGTAGCAGGAACATTCTCATCGACAGCAGGACTTGTCTTTGTAAGCACAGCTACGGGTCAGATTAATTTATCAGCGAGCACACCTGGAACATATACAGTCACCAATACGATTGCAGCATCGGGTGGATGTGCAGCGGTAACAGCAACAAGTTCAATTACGATTACTGCATTACCGGTAGCTACATTTAGTTATGCGGGATCACCTTATTGTCAGAACGCAGCGAACCCGAGTCCGACATTTAGCGGAGGCGGTGTAGCAGGAACCTTCTCATCCACAGCAGGACTTGTTTTTGTAAGCACAGCTACGGGTCAGATTAATTTATCAGCAAGCACAGCTGGAACATATACGGTCACCAATACGATCGCAGCATCGGGCGGATGTGCAGCGGTAACAGCGACAAGTTCTGTTACGATTACAACATTACCTGCAGCAACGATCAGTTATGCAGGCACACCATTCTGTACTTCACTGGTTGGAGCGCAGGCTGTAACACAGACAGGTACAGCGGGTGGAACATATTCATCTACAGCAGGATTAACGATCAATGCAGCTACAGGTGCCATCACACCGAGTACAAGCACAGCCGGAACATATACGGTTACCTATACGATGGCAGCTGCAGGCGGATGTGCTGCACAGACAGCGACTACATCTGTCACTATAACAACATTACCAGCAGCTACGATCAGTTATGCAGGCACACCATTCTGTACTTCACTGGTTGGAGCGCAGGCTGTAACACAGACAGGCACAGCAGGTGGAACATACTCATCCACTGCAGGATTAACGATCAATGCAGCTACAGGTGCCATCACACCAAGTACGAGCACAGCCGGAACTTATACGGTTACCTATACGATGGCAGCTGCGGCGGATGTGCTGCACAGACAGCGACTACATCGGTCACTATAACAACATTACCTGCAGCTACGATCAGTTATGCAGGCACACCATTCTGTACTTCATTGCTTGGAGCGCAGGCTGTAACACAGACAGGAACAGCAGGTGGAACATACTCATCCACTGCAGGCTTAACGATCGATGCAGTGACAGGTGCCATCACACCGAGCACAAGTACAGCCGGAACTTATACGGTTACTTATACAATGGCTGCTGCGGGCGGATGTGCCGCACAGACAGCGACTACTTCTGTAACCATAACAACTTTACCGGTAGCTACATTTAGTTATGCGGGAACACCATATTGTCAGAACGGAGCGAACCCGAGTCCGACATTTAGCGGAGGTGGTGTAGCAGGAACATTCTCATCAACAGCGGGTCTTGTTTTTGTGAGCACGGCTACGGGTCAGATTAATTTATCAGCAAGCACACCTGGAACATATACTGTCACCAATACGATCGCTGCATCAGGTGGATGTGCAGCGGTAACAGCAACAAGTTCTGTTACCATTACTGCATTACCGGTAGCTACATTTAGTTATGCAGGAACACCATATTGCCAGAATGCAGCGAACCCAAGTCCGACATTTAGCGGAGGCGGTGTAGCAGGAACATTCTCATCGACAGCAGGACTTGTTTTTGTAAGTACGGCTACGGGTCAGATTAATTTATCAGCAAGCACAGCAGGAACCTATACTGTCACCAATACGATTGCAGCAGCAGGCGGATGTGCAGCAGTAACAGCAACAAGTTCTGTTACCATTACAACATTACCTGCAGCAACGATCAGTTATGCAGGCACACCATTCTGTACTTCACTGGTTGGAGCGCAGGCTGTAACACAGACAGGTACAGCAGGTGGAACATACTCATCCACTGCAGGATTAACGATCAATGCAGCAACAGGTGCCGATCACACCGAGTACAAGTACAGCAGGAACTTATACGGTTACTTATACGATGGCAGCAGCAGGCGGATGTGCTGCTCAGACAGCGACTACATCGGTCACGATAACAACATTACCTGCAGCTACGATCAGTTATGCAGGCACACCATTCTGTACTTCACTGGTAGGAGCGCAGGCTGTAACACAGACGGGCACAGCAGGTGGAACATACTCATCCACTGCAGGATTAACGATCGATGCGGCAACAGGTGCCATCACACCAAGTACGAGCACAGCCGGAACCTATACGGTTACTTATACAATGGCTGCTGCAGGCGGATGTGCTGCACAGACAGCGACTACATCGGTCACTATAACTACATTACCGGTAGCTACATTCAGTTATGCGGGAACACCGTATTGTCAGAACGCAGCGAACCCGAGTCCGACATTTAGCGGAGGCGGTGTAGCAGGAACCTTCTCATCAACAGCAGGACTTGTTTTTGTAAGCACAGCTACGGGTCAGATTAATTTATCTGCGAGCACAGCAGGAACATATACAGTCACCAATACGATTGCCGCATCGGGCGGATGTGCAGCGGTAACAGCAACAAGTTCTATTACGATTACAGCATTACCGGTAGCTACATTTAGTTATGCGGGAACACCATATTGTCAGAATGCAGCGAACCCGAGTCCGACATTTAGCGGAGGCGGTGTAGCAGGAACATTCTCATCAACAGCAGGACTTGTCTTTGTAAGTACGGCTACGGGTCAGATTAATTTATCAGCGAGCACAGCAGGGACATATACTGTCACCAATACGATTGCAGCATCGGGTGGATGTGCAGTGGTAACAGCAACAAGTTCTGTTACGATTACAACTTTACCTGCAGCAACGATCAGTTATGCAGGCACACCATTCTGTACTTCACTGGTTGGAGCGCAGGCTGTAACACAGACAGGCACAGCAGGTGGAACATATTCATCCACTGCAGGATTAACGATCAATGCAGTCACAGGTGCCATCACACCAAGTACGAGCACAGCCGGAACATATACGGTTACCTATACGATGGCAGCTGCAGGCGGATGTGCTGCACAGACAGCAACTACATCGGTAACCATAACAACATTACCTGCAGCAACGATCAGTTATGCAGGCACACCATTCTGTACTTCACTGGTAGGATGCGCAGGCTGTAACACAGACAGGGACAGCAGGTGGAACATACTCATCCACTGCAGGATTAACGATCGATGCAGTGACAGGTGCCATCACACCAAGCACGAGCACAGCCGGAACTTATACGGTTACCTATACAATGGCTGCTGCAGGTGGATGTGCTGCACAGACAGCAACTACATCGGTAACGATAACTACATTACCAGCAGCAACGATCAGTTATGCAGGCACACCATTCTGTACTTCACTGGTTGGAGCGCAGGCTGTAACACAGACAGGAACAGCAGGTGGAACATACTCATCCACTGCAGGCTTAACGATCGATGCAGTGACAGGTGCCATCACGCCAAGCACAAGCACAGCCGGAACTTATACGGTTACTTATACGATGGCTGCTGCAGGCGGATGTGCCGCACAGACAGCAACTACATCTGTTACCATTACTACATTACCAACAGCTACGATCAGTTATGCAGGCACACCATTCTGTACTTCACTGGTTGGAGCGCAGGCTGTAACACAGACAGGGACAGCAGGTGGAACATACTCATCCACTGCAGGCTTAACGATCGATGTGGTAACAGGTGCCATCACACCAAGCACAAGCACAGCCGGAACTTATACGGTTACTTATACAATGGCTGCTGCAGGTGGATGTGCAGCACAGACTGCAACTACTTCTGTAACCATTACTACTTTACCAGCAGCTACGATCAGTTATGCAGGCACACCATTCTGTACTTCACTGGTTGGAGCGCAGGCTGTAACACAGACAGGAACAGCAGGTGGAACATACTCATCCACTGCAGGCTTAACGATCGATGCAGTGACAGGTGCCATCACACCAAGCACAAGCACAGCCGGAACTTATACGGTTACTTATACCATGGCTGCTGCAGGCGGATGTGCTGCACAGACAGCGACTACTTCTGTTACCATTACTACATTACCAGCAGCTACGATCAGTTATGCAGGCACACCATTCTGTACTTCACTGGTTGGAGCGCAGGCTGTAACACAGACAGGGACAGCAGGTGGAACATACTCATCCACTGCAGGCTTAACGATCGATGCGGTAACAGGTGCCATCACACCAAGCACAAGCACAGCCGGAACTTATACGGTTACTTATACGATGGCTGCTGCAGGTGGATGTGCTGCACAGACAGCAACTACATCGGTAACCATAACTACATTACCAGCAGCTACGATCAGTTATGCAGGCACACCATTCTGTACTTCACTGGTTGGAGCGCAGGCTGTAACACAGACAGGGACAGCAGGTGGAACATACTCATCCACTGCAGGCTTAACGATCAATGCAGTGACAGGTGCCATCACACCAAGCACGAGCACAGCAGGAACTTACACGATTACTTACACAATGGCAGCAGGCGGTGGATGTGCTGCACAGACTGCAACCACATCGGTGACAATTACCCCGGTGCCAACAGTAGTGATTACAAATCCTGCTGCGGTCTGCACACCGGCAACAATTGATTTAACTGCTGCTTCAATAACTGCGGGTAGTACTGCTGGTCTGACATATACATACTTCACCGACGCGGCCGGAACCATTGTACTTGCTACACCAAACGCCGTTGCTACGAGCGGAACATACTATATCAAGGGAACAACAGTCAGCGGATGTGCGTCATCGGTGATGCCGGTGGTTGTTACGATCAATGCGCTTCCGTCAGCAGTGATTGCTTATGCCGGCTCACCATATTGTGCGACCGGAACAGCCGCAGTAACTCAGAGCGGCCAAGTAGGCGGTACGTATACCGCTCCTGCAGGAGTGATTATAACTGCTTCAACAGGTGATATCAATTTATCAGCAAGCACTCCTGGAACATATACAATTACATATTCATTCACCAATGGCACTTGTAGTAATACAACCACGACGTCGATTACAATAAACGCGCTACCAATTGCAACAATTAACTATCCGGGTAGTCCATATTGTGGAGTAAGTGGAATTGTTAATGTTACCCAGACTGGCCAGGGTGGTGGCATTTATACATCAACAGCGGGTCTAAATTTAAATTCTTCAAATGGTGACATCGATCTTGGAACCAGCATAGCAGGAACATATACCGTAACCTACAGTTTTACCAATGGCACCTGTAATAATATTGCCACAGCATCGGTGACTATTAATGCAGTGCCGCCAGCAACAATTTCTTATGTGGGTAGTCCATATTGTAATTCTGGTACGGCAGCGGTTACTCAAACTGGACAGAATGGAGGATCATATACCTCCACACCTGGTTTGAGTTTGAATGCCGTAACAGGCACGGTTGACTTAACAACAAGTATTCCTGGATCATATATTGTAACCTACAGCTTTGGAAATGGAACTTGTACCAATACAACAACAAACTCGATTGTTATTAATCCGAAGCCAACAGTTGTAATCAATAACCCTGCTGCGGTATGTGCTCCTGCTACAGTTGATTTAACTGCTGGGGCAGTTACTGCAGGTAGTACTGCCGGATTAACATTCACTTACTTCACCGATGCTGCGGGCACCATCGTACTTGCAGGTGCCAAATGCGGTTGCTGCAAGCGGCACTTATTATATTGTGGGAACAAGTGCTGCCGGATGCTCTGATATCCAGCCGGTGGTTGTAACGATCAACGCCAAGCCAACAGTTGTAATCAATAACCCTGCTGCGGTATGTGCTCCTGCTACAATAGATTTAACTGCTGGGGCAGTAACAGCGGGATCCACTGCAGGATTAACATATACTTACTTCACCGATGCTGCAGGAACGATTGCACTCGGAACACCGAACGCCGTTGCAACAAGCGGCACTTATTATATCGTGGGAACAAGCGCTGCCGGATGCTCCGACATCCAGCCGGTGGTTGTAACGATCAACGCCAAGCCAACAGTTGTAATCAATAACCCTGCTGCGATCTGCGCACCAGGCACGGTTGACCTGACTGCTGGGGCAGTTACTGCAGGTAGCACAGCCGGATTAACATTCACATACTTCACCGATGCTGCAGGAACGATTGCACTGGGAACACCAAGCGCCGTTGCAACAAGCGGCACTTATTATATCGTGGGAACAAGCGCTGCCGGATGCTCCGATATCCAGCCGGTGGTTGTAACGATCAATGCCAAGCCAACAGTTGTAATCAATAACCCTGCTGCGATCTGCGCACCAGGAACTGTTGACCTGACGGCTGGGGCAGTAACCGCCGGATCCACTGCCGGATTAACATTCACTTACTTCACCGATGCTGCCGGAACGATTGCACTGCGGAACACCGAACGCCGTTGCAGCAAGCGGCACTTATTATATCGTGGGAACAAGCGCTGCCGGATGCTCCGATATCCAGCCGGTGGTTGTAACGATCAATGCCAAGCCAACAGTTGTAATCAATAACCCTGCTGCGGTATGTGCTCCTGCTACAGTTGATCTAACTGCTGGGGCAGTTACTGCAGGTAGTACAGCCGGATTAACTTATACTTACTTCACGGATGCTGCAGGAACGATTGCACTCGGAACACCGAACGCAGTTGCATACAAGCGGCACTTATTATATTGTGGGAACAAGCGCTGCGGGATGCTCTGATATCCAGCCGGTGGTTGTAACGATCAATGCCAAGCCAACAGTTGTAATCAATAACCCTGCTGCGGTCTGTGCTCCTGGTACAGTTGATCTGACTGCTGGGGCAGTTACTGCAGGTCGCACAGCCGGATTAACATTCACATACTTCACCGATGCTGCAGGAACGATTGCACTGGGAACACCAAGCGCCGTTGCAACAAGCGGCACTTATTATATCGTGGGAACAAGCGCTGCCGGATGCTCCGATATCCAGCCGGTGGTTGTAACGATCAATGCCAAGCCAACAGTTGTAATCAATAACCCTGCTGCCATCTGCGCACCAGGAACTGTTGACCTGACGGCTGCTGCAGTAACAGCCGGATCCACTGCAGGATTAACATTATACTTACTTCACGGATGCTGCAGGAACGATTGCACTGGGAACACCAAGCGCCGTTGCAACAAGCGGCACTTATTATATCGTGGGAACAAGCGCTGCGGGATGCTCCGATATCCAGCCGGTGGTTGTAACGATCAATGCCAAGCCAACAGTTGTAATCAATAACCCTGCTGCGGTATGTGCTCCTGCTACAGTTGATTTAACTGCTGCGGCAGTTACTGCAGGTAGCACAGCCGGATTAACATATACTTACTTCACCGATGCTGCGGGAACGATTGCACTGGGAACACCGAACGCGGTTGCAACAAGCGGCACTTATTATATCGTGGGAACAAGCGCTGCGGGATGCTCCGATATCCAGCCGGTGGTTGTAACGATCAACGCCAAGCCAACAGTTGTAATCAATAACCCTGCTGCGGTATGTGCTCCTGCTACAGTTGATTTAACTGCTGGGGCAATTACTGCAGGTAGTACAGCCGGATTAACATTATACTTACTTCACGGATGCTGCAGGAACGATTGCACTGGGAACACCGAACGCCGTTGCAGCAAGCGGCACTTATTATATCGTGGGAACAAGCGCTGCCGGATGCTCCGATATCCAGCCGGTGGTTGTAACGATCAATGCCAAGCCAACAGTTGTAATCAATAACCCTGCTGCGGTATGTGCTCCTGCTACAGTTGATCTAACTGCTGGGGCAGTTACTGCAGGTAGTACAGCCGGATTAACATTCACATACTTCACCGATGCTGCGGGAACGATTGCACTGGGAACACCAAATGCCGTTGCAACAAGCGGCACTTATTATATCGTGGGAACAAGCGCTGCCGGATGCTCTGACATCCAGCCGGTGGTTGTAACGATCAATGCCAAGCCAACAGTTGTAATCAATAACCCTGCTGCGGTATGTGCTCCTGCTACAGTTGATTTAACTGCTGGGGCAGTTACTGCAGGTAGCACAGCCGGATTAACATATACTTACTTCACGGATGCTGCAGGAACGATTGTACTTGGAACTGCCGAACGCAGTTGCAACAAGCGGCACTTATTATATCGTGGGAACAAGCGCTGCCGGATGCTCCGATATCCAGCCGGTGGTTGTAACGATCAATGCCAAGCCAACAGTTGTAATCAATAACCCTGCTGCGATCTGCGCACCAGGAACTGTTGACCTGACGGCTGGGGCAGTTACTGCAGGTAGCACAGCCGGATTAACATTCACTTACTTCACCGATGCTGCAGGAACGATTGCACTTGGAACTCCGAACGCCGTTGCAGCAAGCGGCACTTATTATATCGTGGGAACAAGCGCTGCGGGATGCTCCGACATCCAGCCGGTGGTTGTAACGATCAATGCCAAGCCAACAGTTGTAATCAATAACCCTGCTGCGGTCTGCGCACCTGGAACAGTTGACCTGACTGCTGCGGCAGTTACTGCAGGTAGCACAGCCGGATTAACATTCACATACTTTACCGATGCTGCGGGAACGATTGCACTTGGAACACCAAACGCCGTTGCAACAAGCGGCACTTATTATATCGTGGGAACAAGCGCTGCCGGATGCTCTGATATCCAGCCGGTGGTTGTAACGATCAATGCCAAGCCAACAGTTGTAATCAATAACCCTGCTGCGGTATGTGCTCCTGCTACAGTTGATTTAACTGCTGCGGCAGTTACTGCAGGTAGCCACAGCCGGATTAACATTCACTTACTTCACCGATGCTGCAGGAACGATTGCACTGGGAACACCGAACGCCGTTGCAACAAGCGGCACTTATTATATCGTGGGAACAAGCGCTGCCGGATGCTCCGATATCCAGCCGGTGGTTGTAACGATCAATGCCAAGCCAACAGTTGTAATCAATAACCCTGCTGCGGTATGTGCTCCTGCTACAATAGATTTAACTGCTGGGGCAGTTACTGCAGGTAGCACAGCCGGATTAACATTCACATACTTCACCGATGCTGCCGGAACGATTGCACTGGGAACACCAAGCGCCGTTGCAACAAGCGGCACTTATTATATCGTGGGAACAAGCGCTGCCGGATGCTCCGATATCCAGCCGGTGGTTGTAACGATCAATGCCAAGCCAACAGTTGTAATCAATAACCCTGCTGCCATCTGCGCACCAGGAACTGTTGACCTGACGGCTGGGGCAGTTACTGCAGGTAGCACAGCCGGATTAACATTCACATACTTTACCGATGCTGCAGGAACGATTGCACTGGGAACACCGAACGCCGTTGCAACAAGCGGCACTTATTATATCGTGGGAACAAGCGCTGCCGGATGCTCCGATATCCAGCCGGTGGTTGTAACGATCAATGCCAAGCCAACAGTTGTAATCAATAACCCTGCTGCGATCTGCGCACCAGGCACAGTTGACCTGACGGCTGCCGCAGTTACTGCAGGTAGTACAGCCGGATTAACATATACTTACTTCACCGATGCTGCAGGCACCATCGTACTTGCAGGTGCGAATGCGGTTGCTGCAAGCGGCACTTATTATATTGTGGGAACAAGCGCTGCCGGATGCTCCGATATCCAGCCGGTGGTTGTAACGATCAACGCCAAGCCAACAGTTGTAATCAATAACCCTGCTGCGGTATGTGCTCCTGCTACAATAGATTTAACTGCTGGGGCAATTACTGCAGGTAGTACAGCCGGATTAACATTATACTTACTTCACGGATGCTGCAGGAACGATTGCACTCGGAACACCGAACGCCGTTGCAACAAGCGGCACTTATTATATCGTGGGAACAAGCGCTGCCGGATGCTCCGATATCCAGCCGGTGGTTGTAACGATCAATGCCAAGCCAACAGTTGTAATCAATAACCCTGCTGCGGTATGTGCTCCTGCTACAATAGATTTAACTGCTGGGGCAATTACTGCAGGTAGTACAGCCGGATTAACATTCACTTACTTCACCGATGCTGCGGGCAACGATTGCACTTGGAACGCCAAACGCGGTTGCAGCAAGCGGCACTTATTATATCGTGGGAACGAGCGCTGCGGGATGCTCTGACATCCAGCCGGTGGTTGTAACGATTAACGCCAAGCCAACAGTTGTAATCAATAACCCTGCTGCGGTATGTGCTCCTGCACAGTTGATTTAACTGCTGGGGCAGTTACTGCAGGTAGCACAGCCGGATTAACATATACTTACTTCACCGATGCTGCGGGAACGATTGTACTCTGGAACACCGAACGCCGTTGCAGCAAGCGGAACTTATTATATCGTGGGAACAAGCGCTGCCGGATGCTCTGACATCCAGCCGGTGGTTGTAACGATCAATGCCAAGCCAACAGTTGTAATCAATAACCCTGCTGCGGTCTGTGCTCCTGCTACAGTTGATTTAACTGCTGGGGCAGTTACTGCAGGTAGTCCACAGCCGGATTAACATTCACATACTTTACCGATGCTGCGGGAACGATTGCACTGGGAACACCGAACGCCGTTGCAACAAGCGGCACTTATTATATCGTGGGAACAAGCGCTGCCGGATGCTCCGACATCCAGCCGGTGGTTGTAACGATCAATGCCAAGCCAACAGTTGTAATCAATAACCCTGCTGCGATCTGCGCACCAGGCACGGTTGACCTGACGGCTGGGGCAGTAACAGCCGGATCCACAGCCGGATTAACATTCACATACTTCACCGATGCTGCTGGAACGATTGCTCTGGGAACACCGAACGCCGTTGCAACAAGCGGCACTTATTATATTGTGGGAACAAGCGCTGCGGGATGCTCCGATATCCAGCCGGTGGTTGTAACGATTAATGCCAAGCCAACAGTTGTAATCAATAACCCTGCTGCGGTATGTGCTCCTGCTACAGTTGATTTAACTGCTGGGGCAGTTACTGCAGGTAGTACAGCCGGATTAACATTCACATACTTCACCGATGCTGCTGGAACGATTGCGCTGGGAACACCGAACGCAGTTGCAACAAGCGGCACTTATTATATCGTGGGAACAAGCGCTGCCGGATGCTCCGATATCCAGCCGGTGGTTGTAACGATCAACGCCAAGCCAACAGTTGTAATCAATAACCCTGCTGCCATCTGCGCACCAGGAACAGTTGACCTGACGGCTGCGGCAGTTACTGCCGGTATCCACTGCAGGATTAACATATACTTACTTCACGGATGCTGCGGGAACGATTGTACTTGCGGAACACCAAGCGGTTGCAACAAGCGGCACTTATTATATCGTGGGAACAAGCGCTGCGGGATGCTCCGACATCCAGCCGGTGGTTGTAACGATTAACGCCAAGCCAACAGTTGTAATCAATAACCCTGCTGCGATCTGCGCACCAGGCAACGGTTGACCTGACTGCTGCTGCAGTAACAGCCGGATCCACTGCAGGATTAACTTATACTTACTTCACGGATGCTGCTGGAACGATTGCACTTGGAACTCCAAACGCCGTTGCCACAAGCGGCACTTATTATATCGTGGGAACGAGCGCTGCGGGATGCTCCGATATCCAGCCGGTGGTTGTAACGATTAACGCCAAGCCAACAGTTGTAATCAATAACCCTGCTGCGATCTGTGCACCAGGCACGGTTGACCTGACTGCTGGGGCAGTTACTGCAGGTAGCTACAGCCGGATTAACATTCACATACTTTACCGATGCTGCTGGAACGATTGTGCTCGGAACACCAAGCGCCGTTGCAACAAGCGGAACTTATTATATCGTGGGAACAAGCGCTGCGGGATGCTCCGACATCCAGCCGGTGGTTGTAACGATTAACGCCAAGCCAACAGTTGTAATCAATAACCCTGCTGCGATCTGCGCACCAGGCACAGTTGACCTGACGGCTGCGGCAGTTACTGCAGGTCGCACAGCCGGATTAACATTATACTTACTTCACGGATGCTGCAGGAACGATCGTACTTGGGAACACCGAACGCAGTTGCAGCAAGCGGCACTTATTATATCGTGGGAACAAGCGCTGCCGGATGCTCCGATATCCAGCCGGTGGTTGTAACGATTAATGCCAAGCCAACAGTTGTAATCAATAACCCTGCTGCGGTATGTGCTCCTGCTACAGTTGATTTAACTGCTGGGGCAGTTACTGCAGGTAGTCACAGCCGGATTAACTTATACTTACTTCACGGATGCTGCGGGAACGATTGTACTTGCAATGCCAAATGCCGTTGCAACAAGCGGTACTTATTATATCGTGGGAACAAGCGCTGCCGGATGCTCCGATATCCAGCCGGTGGTTGTAACGATCAACGCCAAGCCAACAGTTGTAATCAATAACCCTGCTGCGATCTGCGCACCAGGAACAGTTGACCTGACTGCTGGGGCAGTAACTGCCGGATCCACTGCAGGATTAACATTATACTTACTTCACGGATGCTGCTGGAACGATTGCTCTGGGAACACCGAACGCCGTTGCAACAAGCGGCACTTATTATATCGTGGGAACAAGCGCTGCCGGATGCTCCGACATCCAGCCGGTGGTTGTAACGATTAACGCCAAGCCAACAGTTGTAATCAATAACCCTGCTGCGATCTGCGCACCAGGCAACAGTTGACCTGACTGCTGCTGCAGTAACAGCCGGATCCACTGCCGGATTAACTTATACTTACTTCACGGATGCTGCGGGAACGATTGCTCTGGGAACACCGAACGCGGTTGCAGCAAGCGGCACTTATTATATCGTGGGAACAAGCGCTGCGGGATGCTCCGATATCCAGCCGGTGGTTGTAACGATCAACGCCAAGCCAACAGTTGTAATCAATAACCCTGCTGCGGTATGTGCTCCTGCTACAGTTGATTTAACTGCTGGGGCAGTTACTGCAGGTAGTACAGCCGGATTAACATTCACTTACTTCACCGATGCTGCTGGAACGATTGCACTTGGAACACCAAACGCCGTTGCAACAAGCGGCACTTATTATATCGTGGGAACAAGCGCTGCCGGATGCTCCGACATCCAGCCGGTGGTTGTAACGATCAATGCCAAGCCAACAGTTGTAATCAATAACCCTGCTGCCATCTGCGCACCAGGCACGGTTGACCTGACGGCTGGGGCAGTAACAGCAGGATCCACTGCCGGATTAACATTCACTTACTTCACGGATGCTGCAGGAACGATTGCACTGGGAACACCAAACGCCGTTGCAACAAGCGGCACTTATTATATCGTGGGAACAAGCGCTGCCGGATGCTCCGATATCCAGCCGGTGGTTGTAAC
>CAVUHS010000005.1:0-1365815 GCA_963741345.1 uncultured Bacteroidota bacterium | reverse complement strand
GATTGATTTTATCGGCCGATGCGATGATATCAATAACATGTCTGCAGGTTACCGCATATCCTTCATCGTTCACAAAGAAAAGCGTTGAAGATCCGGGTACGATCTGGTTACCACCATAGGTTCTCAGAATACTGTTAATAGGTCTGGTGAATCCTGCCGCCTTTTCTATTGAATTTTCAAACATAGATATGATTTAATAGTAAGTTTACCTGGACAACTGCATGGTTAAAATGTGTCGTTCGCTATCTTCTGTATTAAGATATGCCAGTAAATAATTGAATAATGAGTTCTGCGCTATTATTTTTTATCATCCTGGTATATTTTTTACTTCTGATGATCATTTCCCGGAAAACCTCGAGGCATACCCGGGATAATACCTATTTTGACGGAGACAGGCAGTCTCCCTGGTTCCTGGTGGCATTTGGCATGATCGGTTCAGGCATATCAGCCGTGTCGCTCGTATCCATTCCGGGAAATGTCGGAAACAATAACCTTTATTACTTCCAGTTCATCCTGGGCACGATTGCCGGTTACCTGTTTATAGCGTTCATCTTAACACCTTTATTTTACAAACTTCAACTGGTTTCGATCTATACCTATCTGAAGATAAGATTCGGGGCCACTTCTTACAAAACAGGTTCCCTTTTTTTCCTGGTTTCACAATCCTTTGGTGCCGCACTTCGGCTCCTTTTATCCGTAAAAATTTTGCAGGCTGCATTTTTTGATGAGTTGCACATTCCTTATTTCATTACCATTATATTGGTACTGGTACTTATCTGGCTTTACACCAATAAATCAGGCATCAAAACCATCGTGTGGACAGATGCCCTGCAATCTTTTTTTCTAATTTCGGTGATCATTATATCCATTATTACGATCAAGAATTCACTCGGCCTTACGGTTACGGGAATGATCAGCTCCGTTCTGCACAGTCCGCATGCAAAGATTTTCGACTGGGATTTCCATGCCGGCTCCAACTTCTTCAAACAATTCATTTCCGGGATGCTGATCACGATTGCACTCGTGGGCCTGGATCAAAGCATGATGCAGAAAACCCTGACGGTTAAAAATGTACGGGACGCAAGGAAGAATGTATTGACCTTTAGCTTTTTTATTGCCTTTGCACAAACCCTCTTTCTTGGACTGGGTATCCTAATCTATCTGTTTGTGGAAGAAAAAAACATTGTCCTGCCTCTGAATAACGGCAGCTTTTTAAATACGGATGAAGTGTACCCCCTGCTTACGCTGCATTATTTCGGCCAGGTGGGAGCCATTGCATTTTTCATTGGTGTCATTGCATCCACATTTGCCAGCATTGATGCCTGTATCACGGCATTGACTACAGCGCTCAGCTATGATTTCCTGGATTTCGAAAATCAGATGCACGAGGCGAAAGGAAAAATCAAGAACCGCGTTCTTCTGTCTGTGAATATCATCATGTTTTTAATTGTAATGATGTTCTGGAACAGCCAGGGAGCCATCATAAATACTATTTTTAAAATTGCCGGCTACACCTACGGACCCCTGCTGGGTCTATACCTGGCCGGATTATTCTCCGCAATAAAACCAAAAGAAAAATGGGTTCCGCTGGCATGCGTGGCAGCGGCCCTGTTTACCTGGCTGCTGAATAATTATTTTGACCGGGTATTTCAATTCGATTTTGGATTCATGAATATCGCGTTAAATGCATTTCTCACGATTTTATTTCTGTTTATCTTCAAAGAAAAAAGCCGGGTATGATGCCAGATGTTGAAATCCATCTTACGACTGCACAAGCAGATATTGAGCAATGTGCCCGGATGATGACTGAAACTGACCCCTGGATGAAACTGGGTTTTGATTTCGATAAATGCCTGGCCGCTTTTGAAGGTCCCTGTAAGGAAATTTATATTGTGAAAGCAGGGGGCGAGTTAGTAGGCTTTGCCATTTTACAGGTATGCGGAACCTTCAGGGGTTATATCCAGACGATTTGTATTATACATCGATTCAGGGGGCAGGGCCTGGGAACAAAAATTTTGCAATTCTGCGAGGAGCGGGTTCTTAAAATTTCACCCAATGTATTTATCTGTGTCTCTTCTTTTAATAAAGGAGCACTCAAACTCTACCTGAATTTGGGTTTTAAATTAATCGGGGAACTGGAGAATTTCGTGAAAGAGGGTTATACCGAACTACTGCTCCGTAAAACCGTCGGGCCCATCAGCGGATATAAAGCAAAGTATTAAACAGATATGAGGCTGAAATTATTGTTTCTGAGTTTGACGTTCGGCCTGTGGGGCATTGTGCAGCCGGCCCGACAAGTGGCAGCGAAAAAAGGATTGAAACAAACGATCGACAGTATCCTGGAATCGCAGGTAAATCTCAACCTGATCCCGGGAGCAGTCATCCTCATAAAAAAGGATAATGAAGTGGTTTACGAACAGGCTTATGGTTATGCGCGTAAGTATGACCGTGACCATCATGATCTGATCCCGCCGGAAAAAATGACTACCGGCCACATGTTCGACATCGCTTCGCTCACCAAAGTTGTTGGCACGACCACCGGGATCATGTGGCTGGCAGATAAGCACCGGCTATCGGTGGACGATCCCGTAAGTAAATATATTCCGGCCTTCAACACACCTGAAAAGAAAACCATTACGATCCGGCACCTGCTGACACATACTGCAGGAATCTTTGAATGGTATCCCATGTATTACCGGGCTTCGAATAGAAAGCAGGCATATGCCCTCATTGCTGAATTACCCCTGAAGTACCCGGTTGGCAAACAACGCCGCTATAGTGACCTGGGATTTACGATTCTCGGTCAGATTATAGAAGTTGTTTCCGGTATGCCGTTGGAAGAATTCGTCCAAAAAAATATTTTTATACCGCTGGGGATGTATCATACCACTTATAATCCGCTCGAACATGACAGGAATTTAAAATTTGCAGCTACTTCATATGGAAATCCTTATGAAAAAAGAATGGTGTATGATTCCTCACTTGGATTTACCCGGAAAGAAATTGATCCGGAGAGCTGGAACGGATGGCGGCACTATGTACTGTCCGGTGAAGTGAATGATGGAAACGCCTGGTATGCCTGCGGGGGTGTTTCCGGCGCGGCCGGAATTTTTTCAGATGCGGAAGATATCCAGCGGCTGGTTGATATGATTAAAAGCGGGGGAGTCTCCAAAGGGAAAAGATTCGTCTCCCAAACTACGATCCACCAATTTCTTTCAATAGACCAGTTTAATAATGGACTCGGATGGATGATGGATCCCGAGAATTCTTTTATGAAAGGAGCGCCGGAAGGAACATTTGGCCATACCGGGTTCACCGGCACCAGTATTGTGGTTATTCCCCGCCTGCATCTTTCTGTAATTCTGCTCGTAAACAGGCAGCACACCGGATTGTCATCACAAGGTGAATACTATAACCTGAACCCTGTCAGGGAGCAGGTTTTCAAAGAAGTGTTGAAATACAGTAAATGACTTTTGACACTCAGTTACATTGGTACGTTCAGGCTCCTGTTCGTTGATCCTGGTTTTCATCCAGGCAGCGTTTTGGTTTGAAAAATCCGGTGGCAAAAATGATCGCTCCAAAAAGAATCATCACCCAAGCGTAGTCTTCCCTCAAATAAATAAATCCAAGTCCGGCAATTAATATTCCCAGTGCCCAGCGCAGTATGCTGCTGAACCAGATTGCGACTCTATCACCCTTTGAATTTACTTTTCTGATCATCTTATAAGATACGAAAAACGGGGTTAATAATGGTCGTCTTTCCTGAGCAGTCCCTTCGTATATTTAATTGGAATAAACCGGTTGGAAAATGAACTGGCACAGACTAAGTGTTCGGGAAGTTTTTGAATTGCTCGGTACGGGCAGGCAGGGATTGAGCACAACTGCTGCCGAAGAGAAATTGAAGGAATCCGGGCCGAATGAACTGGAAGAAAGCAAAAAGCGCAGCATCGTCCTCATGATGCTGGCGCAGTTTAAGGACCTGATGATTTTGATACTGATAGCGGCCGCTGTGATATCAGGTATAATTGGTGAACTGACCGATACCATTGTGATCCTGGTCATTGTTGTATTGAACGCTGTTATCGGATTCTTTCAGGAATATCGTGCAGAAAAAGCCATGCAGGCATTAAAACGATTAGCAGTGACGCAGGCAAGGGTCGTGCGGGATGGAAACAATCTCTGGCTGCCGGCAACATTTCTGGTTCCGGGTGACCTGGTGCTGTTGGAAACCGGAAATGCAGTACCTGCTGATCTGCGGATCGTCGAATCCGTTCATTTGAAAATAGATGAAGCGGCGCTAACCGGGGAATCCCAGTCAGTAGACAAACTGAGTCGTTCCATGGAAGAAGATGATCTGCCATTGGGGGATAAAAAAAACATGGCATTCAAAGGCACTTTTGTAACATATGGAAGGGGAACAGCCGTTGTGGTCGCAACGGGCATGCAGACAGAGCTTGGTCGGATCGCCAAAATGCTGCAGGAAACTGATGTAGTGACGCCTTTGCAGCAAAGGATGGCCTCATTTGGAAAAAAACTATCCTTATTGGTTTTATTCCTCTGTATCCTGTTTTTTATTGCAGGCTGGTTAAGAGGAGAGGAAATAGTGAAGATGATTCTTACGAGTATTTCGCTGGCCGTGGCGGCGATCCCCGAAGCATTGCCTGCTGTCATTACCATATCACTCGCATTAGCTGCAAAACGAATGATTCGTTTTAACAGTCTTATCAGAAAATTGCCCGCAGTAGAAACACTGGGGTCGGTCACTTATATCTGTACAGACAAAACCGGCACCCTGACCAGGAACAAAATGTATGTAGAAAACATATTTGTGAATGGAAAATTATACGATCGGAGCCAGTTAGCTACCGTAAGACAGCAGGAGGAAGTTCAATTGCTGTTAGAGGCTTTTGCGCTCAATAACGACGCGGCTGAAAACGCCGATAAAATTATTAATGGCGACAGCACAGAGATTGCGCTGATGGAACTTTCAAGGGAAGAGAAAATCCGGACAGATGGCTGGCCACGCGTGTCAGAAATCGCGTTTGATGCGGACCGGAAACTGATGACCACTTTTCATGAACATGAAAACAGAATTATTTCTTTTACAAAGGGAGCACCGGATATCCTGTTACAACGATGTGTAAATGTCGACATGACCAGGATACTGAAACAGGTGGATGAACTGGCAGGCAGGGGCCTCCGGATACTGGGATTTGCCTATCGTTATTGGGATTCACGGCCGCAAAACCCTGAAAGCGGGATTCATGAATCAGGATTGAATTTTTTAGGATTATGCGGCATCATAGATCCGCCCCGGGACGAAGTATTCGATGCAGTGGCTCAATGTAAAACAGCCGGTATTGTTCCCGTTATGATTACGGGCGACCATCCGGTTACAGCAAGAACAATTGCCAGGCGCATTGGAATTTTGGATAGGGAAGATGATATTGTAATAACCGGCCGGCAGTTGTCCGCGCTGGATCAGGAGAGTTTCTTTGATAAAGTGGAGAAAATAAAAGTCTACGCACGTGTTTCACCTGAACAAAAATTGCAGATCGTAAAGATGTTGCAGAGGAAGGGGCATTATGTTGCGATGACCGGCGACGGCGTAAATGATGCGCCCTCATTAAAGAGTGCGAATATTGGTATCGCCATGGGTATTACCGGAACCGATGTTTCCAAGGAGGCTGCTGACATGATTTTACTCGATGATAATTTTTCAACTATCGTAAAGGCAGTGAAAGAGGGCAGGAGGATATATGATAATATTCTCAAGTTTATTAAATACCTCATGACAAGTAATTCGGGAGAAATATGGACCCTGCTGATGGGACCCGTAATTGGTTTGCCCGTGGCGCTGTTACCAATCCATATCCTGTGGATTAACCTGGTCTCGGATGGACTACCTGCTATTTCGCTTTCATTTGAAAAGGCGGAGAAGGATATTATGAACCGGCCGCCCCGCCCGCCGGGAGAAAGTGTTTTCGCCAATGGCCGGGGCTTTCACATGATCTGGGTTGGAATACTCATGGCCGGCATCACACTGGCGGCCCAGGGTTGGGCGATTGATCATGGCCTGCATTGGCAAACCATTGTCTTCAATGTTTTATGCCTGAGCCAAATGGGGCATGTGCTTGCCATTCGTTCTGCAGGCCAGTCCCTGCTGGGTGTGGGTATATTTTCCAATAAACCTCTAATCGGTTCAGTATTGATAACTTTACTCCTGCAATTTATGATCACTTATATTCCGGTACTGCAAAAGGTTTTTAAAACGGAAGCTTTGACAATATTCGAATTTATTTTGGTTACCCTGGCCTCGTCGGTAGTTTATTTTGCGGTTGAGATCAATAAGTCATTTATCAGGAGAAGGGCCGGTATTGGATTAAGAGCGGCATTTATTTAAGGAAAGAAATATTTATCAGCATTATCTTTTAAGATTTAGCCCATGACTCCCAACCCTGGCAGTTTTAATTCTCCTCTCCGCTTACTGCAAATAATATTTTTTACAATAGTATTCATGTATTTCGGTCAGACGCTGTTTATTCCTCTATCCTTTGCACTTTTAATTTCATTAATTCTTTACCCGATCTGCCAATGGATGGAAAAGCACAAAATGAGCCGCAGCCTTGCAACTGCCATATCCGTGGCGATCGTGATTTGTTTATTTATTCTTTTGTTCTGGGCAGTATTATGGCAGTTAAATTATCTGAAGAATGATCTTCCGTTCATTGTGCAAAAGATTAAAGGCCTCCTTCAACAGTCGCAAAAATCGATCAATGAGGATATAGGTGTTTCTATGGGTCTGGAGCCAGACTGGTTGGAAAAGATCGTCCGGAATTCCGGTAATAATATCAGTTCTTTTTTACAGTCTTCTTTTAAAAGCGCAGGCAATTTTATATTCTCTCTTTTTATTGTTCCTGTTTTTATTGCATTGTTTCTCTATCACAGGGAACAATTCGTTCTGTTTTTAAATGTTGTTTTTGGTGAGAAATATCATTCCAGGCTTCATATCGTATTACGTGAATCGTCCTACGCCTATTATAAATATGTTATCGGAGTCATCAAAGTATATCTGATCGTTGGAACTTTGAACAGTATTGGCTTATTGGTGCTGGGAATTGAGCATGCGGTCTTTTTTGGAATGCTTGCCGCTTTTATGACTATTATTCCTTACATAGGTATTATTCTCAGCGCCCTGCTTCCTGTTTCTGTTGCCTGGGCAACAAAAGATTCATTGATCTATCCATTGGGTATCATAGCTATTTTTTCGTTTGTCCAATATCTCGAAAGCAGCGTCATTTTTCCCAAAGTGGTGGGACAGCAACTGAATGTGAGCACCTGGGCCATCCTGGTTGCACTGACAGCTGGTGGAATTATCTGGGGCGTTTCAGGGATGGTATTGTTTATACCGTTTATTGCCATTTTAAAAATCATCAGTGACAAAGTAGAGGAGTGGGCGCCTTTAAATATTTTGTTGAGCCGAAAGGGAAAATAATCTTATTGTCTACCTGGCCCTTTCTTCTAATAATTAAATGAAATTTAGCCTGCTAATGATACACCAATGAGTTTTCCAATGCCAAAAGTGATTGCTGCAGCAATCAAACCGAATATCACCTGCCTGAAACCTGAAAACAATATGCTTTTACCTGTAAACAATGTGATGGCGGATCCTATCAAAAACAATCCCACTGCACTTCCGGCTACACTAATCGTAATTGCAGTGATTCCGGATGTAAAGAAAAACGGAATTACCGGGATAATAGCACCTATTGCAAATAAAATAAAAGAATAGACGGCTGCTTCCATTGCGGAGCCTTTGAGTTCTTCTATATTAATACCGAGTTCTTCTTTAACCAGGACTTCATGGGCATGGCTTTTATTCACCATGATTTCGGCCGCCATCTCATGAGCCTGTATTTCAGGGATACCCTTTGCCATATAAATCAGTGCCAATTCCGTTTTTTCTCCTTCCGGATTGGTTTCCAGTTCTTCCATTTCCAACTGCATCTGGTTTTCGTGTAATTCCTGGGAACTTTTTACTGAAATCCATTCACCTAATGCCATAGACAAGGCGCCTGCCAGTAATCCTGCAATTCCGGCCAGTAATACTTCCGCCCCGCCAGCGGTCGCGCCGGCAATACCCATAATCAGACTAAAGTTGGATACCAATCCATCATTGCCACCCAACACAGCCGCCCTTAATGCGTTTCCACCAACTGAGCGGTGCCTGCTTTCAAATTTCGCTACATTGGATCCGGTGACCTTTGATTCGGTTTCCAGCAAAGACCGTAGAATGGTAACATGGTTTGTTTCATTACCCGATAAGGCTATTCTATTTTTATTTTTTGCATTGATTACAGCTGACGAAATACTTTTTTCTGTATCCATTAACACGCCCAGCACATAGTCATACCCGAAGATCTTTCCAATCGTATTGAGTGTTTTTGCTCTTAGCGACGGAGGAGGAATTTTAACAGGTGGGTTTTTTAATTTCTTATAAAAGGCTTCTGAATGCCCCTTCTCAATTTCGCTCATCTGCCTGAATACACTGGCCACTGTCTTATCCTGTTCAGCTTCTGCTAATTTGTTATATAAATAACAGGCATCAACTTCAGTTTGAAGATTTTTGACAGGGGTATTCTTCATGATCAAGTTTATTTATTGGTCAATAATTCTGCAAAAATTAATCATCATTATTTTCACTGGCGCCGGTGTTTTGAACGGAACTTTTTACAATTTCCGAATGCCGGATCTTACCACCCAGCCATCCGGTTCTTGCAGCGAATCCAAAACTGATCAGCGAAATGATCAATGTGGCAGTTGCAGCCTTCCTTGCCAGGAAATTCTCCTTGTATGTGGCAACCAGGGAAAAAACAGAGAGTGCTCCCAACACCAGTATACTTACCAACGTAAGTAAAGCAGAGTCTTCATGAACGTGGATCGTGTTTTTTGATATCCCCTGTAGTCTTTCTACCGATTCTTCTGCGGACTCACCGGTGAAATAAGCGATCGTTCCTCCGACGGCGGAAATGATGAACAGAAAATAGGCAGCAATGTAAGTTTGCTTGCTTTTGTTCCATAATCCAAACATCAAAATGAGCGCTCCCAGTATGGAGCCAAAAATTGGAAGGTGTGAAATCATTAAATGTAAATGAGTCTGGCTCACAGTAGGGTTTTTTTGAGATGAGCTGATATAGAACTAAAACACCCTTATGTTCATTTGACTGATATCAGTATTGATTGCAAAATGGTAAATTAAAGGTCGAACAAGGCCGTAATTCACTCCATGATACAAATCACATGTACTGTTGATAAATATCAGTCCGAAATGCATTGGGAGGAAAACTGCAGTGATTTAAATGATTACAATAAATTGCAGTTGTACTCCTGTCATTCATCCAAAAATTCAACCCATGTCATTTCAGGCATACCTGGATAATATCCAAACCAAAACGGGTAAGACTCCGGCGGACTTTAAAAAACTGGCCGAACAAAAGGGTTTTCTAAAAAAAGGGAAAATAGTGAAGGGAGTAAAAGCCGGACAAATCGTAGCCTGGCTGAAGGAGGATTTTGACCTCGGGCATGGTCACGCCATGGCAATTTATGCTTTGTTTAAGGGGAAGACCCCTTAAGGGGGATCAGTACATATTCTCTTTACTAGACATTTATTTAGTGCGTCCAGCGCTGGCCTACTGCCCAACCACCCCAACGCCCAAATCGGGCAGGGGTGCAGTAAATCCAAATTCATTTTGAATGGTGATGCCATTACTTAAGGACTCTTCAACTAAAAATGCCAATTAAACGTGTTAAAATGCTATAAAACATAGTATTATGAAATTATTCCAGCAATAATTAAGGTAATTGACCTTTGCCACATTAAGAGCATTTACCTAGTTTATATTCATTAAAATTTGATATTTTCTCCATAAGTTTGTGATTACTTGCTTGGTTATGTGTTGTTGATCACTTTGAATCGTATTTTAGAACTATAGATTTGACTAGAAGTGATAATATATAACACATTTTTCAAACCCCGGCGACTGCCAGGGTGGTGGCTCCGGTTTACGGATGCCAATCCTTTGCTCCCAAACGCCATCGCCGTAGCAGGACTTACCTGGATCTGTATATCAATAGGACTTATTATCAGCGCTTCCGAAATGCACGGGCAAAGCCAGATGGTGGAAACGCTCGGAGCAGTCCCACATTCGAAGCCGCTTATAGTTAAATTCATTAACCTGCGGGCAGCTTATCACAATTTGTTTCCCCCCGAGGTCAGAAACCTGTTTGCAAACCTTTACGGAAATATAGCCATGTATATGGTTGTGCCATTCCTGCTATTCCTTGAATTCCTGTTCCCCTGCAATCCTTCCCAGCCGCTGATCGGGAAAGGATTCTTACAGGATGCGCTATGGTATATCATTGATACGCCGCTTTCGATCATAATCCTTTTCCCGGTTGCCGGATTTCTTCGCGGCCTCTTCGATCAATACCTGGGATTTTTAGCTTTGGGCCCTGCAACATTATGGCCGGCATACCTGCAAATCATTGCCGCCATGCTCTTAGCTGAATTCTTTATCTGGTTTAATCATTATGTACGTCACAAAATTCGTACGCTCTGGTACTTTCATGCGGTTCATCACTCGCAGAAAGAAATGAATGTATTTACAGATGACAGGGCCCATATTGTCGATCTACTGATCGGATCGCTATTGACATTCATTCCTTTCTTCATCTTCCATGTATCCAATCTGTATGCTGTCACTTTAATCGGCATTTATAAACCCATTCATAATCGTTTTATACACGCCAATTTAAAAATTAATTTAGGCTGGCTGGGCCGTTTGTTCACTTCGCCGCAATTCCACCGGGTTCATCACTCTGTGGAACCAGCGCATTTAGACAAGAATTTTGGAGTTTATTTCAGCATCTATGATTACCTGTTTGGAACAGCCTGTAAGTCCCGTAATGTTTATCCGGAGACAGGTATCTCCGACGCGCGTTTTCCGACGGAAGACAAGGTTCCGGTTTCACAACTTCCAAAAAACCTGCTCCTTCAAATGATTTATCCTTTTGTGCAGATGTACGAACGAATTCAGCTTAAGAGTTGCCTGCATAATTTCCGGACACGTTTCCGTTTGCGCATGGGCCGGAATACCTGGAGACCCGGCAATATCAGCCGGCAGAAAGAGTCCTGAGATCGCTAATAATTCATATCCTTCCCGTTTTGCAGATCCCTGATATTTCTTTCAATTTCCGTTTTGTTGCCTCCTTTGGCCTGGGGCAGCGCCTTTTGTGCAAAGTATAGCGCCTTCTTGTAGTCGCCAAATGCCGAATACCCGCTTGCCATACCTATATTACTAAACATGGTATTGGGATATTTGTCGTAGACCATTTTAAATATTTCGAAAGCTTCCTTTGGACTGGTGGCGATCAGGCTATATGCATA
Organism: uncultured Bacteroidota bacterium; assembly: GCA_963741345.1. GTDB lineage: Bacteria > Bacteroidota > Bacteroidia > Chitinophagales > Chitinophagaceae > Puia. Next base: position 1,354,369 of record CAVUHS010000005.1, on the reverse strand, counting down.
CGTATAACCCTGTATCATATCCATCAGGGGCATGGCTTTCTTCATGACCTCAGCGGCTTCTGCTTTACGACCCATACTATCCAGTATCGCGGCTTTGGTTTGCCATGCAGTGAAATTACCTGCTCCGCCGAAAATAGGGCTCAGTGAGCTGTCTGCCCACAACAAAGCTTCATCGAGGTTGGTGTTGTTGGCGGCACAATAAGCAGCTGCCTGGTTCCATGCCTGCCAGCTTCCCGGCAGGGCTTTATCGCCACGTAATTCTTTTCTGAATGATGCGATCTGTGTTTTAATCACATCCACCTCAATGCTAAAAGGGATCATGAGCTTTTCCCATTGCAATTGAACGGTAGCGCTGGCGGGGGTTTGATCAGCAAATTCATATTTTAACCATTCCACACTTTTATCGGTTGTTACAGGCTTTACCTTCACACGCAAAGCATCTTCTTCCGGGTTGTAAAAAAAATGTCCCCAGGAAGTGGAATTTTTGGAGAAGATGAGGATACACTCGCCGGGATCGTAGGCTACAAAAAATCCATACCTGCCGGCGGACAGCTCATGACCTTCAATTTTTACGTCGGTTGTAAATTCAATGGTGGTATTCTCATTTGCGCCGGCACGCCAGGGGGCTGGTTTTTTTGCACCATATCCAAGCTCGGTGAAACCCACGGGAATCAATTCGCCCCAGATATGGCCTTCCCTTTTCTTAACTCCCGGACGGCTGTAGTGAATTATGATGTTGGTAATGCCGATCTGCTCGCTGACAGAAGCCGTCTTATTGCCTCCCCTTGGGATACTGGTCAGCTGGGCCTTCACCAGACCTGTTACTGCCATTTGAAGAAAAAGCAAAAGCAAATAAAACTTAAATGGATTTTTCATCGCAGAGTCTCTATTAAGTGTGTGATTTAAAAATTGCAGTTTGCATGATCGGTTACTAAAGGACATGGAATAATTTATTTGTTCATATTGTGCAGGGACAAGCTTCGTTTTGTCCGTCTGAACATTCTTAATTTTTGGACTGGATTAAACACGATGGATTGTTTTATAACATCGGTGGTGATAACGGTAGCAAACTCCTTATCTAAACTGGCTAATGCGGTTTGATGAATCAGTTCAGCCGGGAAAATTTGACCATTCAATCCTTTCTTATCAAATGTGGCCGTTGCGGCCGCCACGATAAAAGTTGCATACCCTAAATTCCCGGCCATCCTGGAAGTGGTTGAAATGCAATGGTCGGTGGTCAGGCCGGCAATGACCAGTGTGGTGATCCCGGCATTGTCAAGTTGAGCCTGTAAATCAGTTCCTATAAATGCACTGTTCACATTCTTTTTTATTATTGGCTCCCCTTCCATAGGAGCAACCAGCTCGTTGAATTGATTTCCTTCATGGGTTTCATGAAGTGGAGAAGCTGGTATGGTAGAGCAATGTTGCACATGAAAAACAGGCAGACTGTTATCTCGCCATACGCCCAGCAATTCACTTGCCCTTAACTCAGCATCCGGGTTATTTCGTTGTCCTCCCCAATATTTAACGTTCGCAAAACCTTTTTGAATGTCAATAAGAATCAGGGCCGGTCCGCTTGGTTTGCTTATACTCATATTCCCAAAGTTTCATGGTACCAAGGATATGCTTATGCAAAGCAAGGTTGTTTAGCTGATAAAATAAAATACTTAATTTTGATTAACTGATAACTTATTTTGATTGATATGGGTACACAACAGATTAAAAATTTCCTGGTTTTATGCGACACACTCAATTTCAGAAAAGCGGCCGAACAAATAAATATTGTGCAACCTGCTTTGAGCAGGCAGATACAATTACTGGAAAATGAAATCGGTGCGATGTTATTTAACAGGAGTACGGGAACCGTTACTTTAACGGAGGCAGGAATATTTTTTCAAAAAGAAGCGCAGCGGATTTTGCAGGACCTGAACAAAACAATTATCCGGACGGCACAAGTGCATAAAGGCGAAGCCGGGGAAGTAAGGATTACGCATTCAAGTTCTGCCATGAACACTGTCGTGCCTTCTTTTTTAGTGAGCGTGAAGCATAAATGGCCCGACCTGAAAACGATTGCACAGGAAACCTCCAACTACCAGCAAATTGAAATGCTGCTGGCAAGGAAAACGGATTTGGGTGTCGCACCCAATATTGTGTTACCGCCGGAAGTGAGCTCTAAAATCTTATACAGGGAAAATTTTGTTTTGATCCTGCCTGGAAATCATCCCTTATCGAAGAAGAAACTCAACGACCTATCTGTATTAAAAAACGAGACTTTTATATTACCGCAGTTTTCCACCGGTGTTGGTTATGTGGAAGCCATACTGCAGATTTGCCACTCATTCGGATTTAAACCAAAAGTAGCGCATGAATCGGCGCATTCCATGGGCGTACTGCGGCTGGTAGAAGCCGGTCTCGGCATTTCCATTGAGCCGCTGTCTTCCGTCCGTGGTGCAAATATGGATATCAAGACCATCGAATTAAAAAATCTTCCACAAAAAGTTTCGATGATCCTTTTCTGGTTGCGTGAGCGCGAAGATGAATTGAGCAGGTTTATAAAGATGTTTTGAAATGTTTCCCGCGAATCATATTGCAATATGGCTTTTAGCAGATTGATGAACTGCCCCTAAATTCCTCTTATATCATCATAGAATTTCGCCATGGTTACATGAATATATGGGATTAGCCAAAGGAATCCGATACCCAGAGTAAGTATACATAGTAAGCCCAACAGGAAAAACCGGAGGCACAAATAAAATAATTTCAATTTGTACCCATCCATCATGGACTTGCTTTTCTTTAAAGCATCCTGTGGTTTGGTAAGAGGCTCATCAGCCAGGATGTAAAAGGTCATGGAATAGCCTAATGCAGCAATAATTCCCGGAACAATGAGGAGGAGAGTCCATAGTAATACATAAACCAGTAACAGCAGGTAGGTAATAAAAGCAGTTGAGAAATTATTAAAGCCCTGAAAGATTTGCTCTAACATAGCTTCTTTTCCGCGCGACATCGAAAGGGAAAAAATGGCTGCACCCAATGCCAGCGGGCCTCCGATGATTAAAGTCAGCATAGAGCTGATTGTCAGGAATGAGCCGTGCAATCTCATGGAACCCGAAACTGTAGTGAGAAGTGTGTAGATAAAAAATGTCAGAATGGCTAATCCCCATTTTCCTCTCAGGGACTCCCGGGACGCCTTCATTAAGGTAATGTTGTCTGTATTCATGTTTTTTATTTTTAGGATTAAACGACACGGAGGGACGAACTATCCACGGGCTCACTATTTCGTCTTACCAGAAAACCTCCGGATGAATGAGGTTGGTAACGCAAACGTATACATTTCCTGAGGTCATCCCAAGGAATTTTTTTGGAGTTGTATATAATGATATATATTTAGAAACCCCCCGGAAGAAACCAACCCTGAACCCAGCCATCATGAAAAAACAGATAGCCGTTATCATCGTGCTCTTTGCTCTGTTGTTTTTTTTATTACATGTAAACAGGCAAAGAAACATGAACTGGTAAGCCCCGTGCTGATGTCCAAATATGCAAGACCCTTAAGAAATCTACATTTTACCTCTTCCCAGGGAAGGCTGCAGCGTGGTCAGTATCTTGCAAACGGGGTATTAAGATGTTTTCATTGTCATGCGCCGGCAGACACAACCCGTCCGGGTCATCCGCCCCTGTGGCTAAAAACGAATTTAACGGATCAGGACTTCCTTCTCCCGTTACATTTATGAAGAATCCTGCCGGCAAAATAACAGGCTTTGCGGATCATGACATCATACCTGTAACTTATTTGAAAACGAATAGCGGGCGGTGATGTTTTATCAGAATTGTCCGTCGGCGTGTTCAACTGGTAACGAATTAGTATAATCTTAAGTCCCGGTAAATATCTTTTTAATGCGGGGCATTTCGCGGAGACTTTCGATTATTGTTCCTGATGCTGGCTGTAGTACCTCGTCCCAGGTTGAATTCTATAGCCGAATAAGCTTTTTGTTTACCCCAATTTCCATTGATGAAATTCCTCGCCGGGACTTCTATGAAACGGTATGTGAGATAAGAGATGAATAAGATAAATACAACAAATATTAAACAGGTTGACCAACTAATAAGCAAATTCATCTTTGGAATCTCGATGCCGGTTTTATCCGGGTTTCCCATAAATGCTGCGCCCTGATATAAAAATGGCTGATGAATAAGATAAATTGAAAATGACCAGTCGCCCAGTCTTTGCAGTGGTTTTGATGCCAGAATGGTATTGAGATTTTGATTGCCATAAGCCGCAGACAGTATAATACATGGAAAAAAGAGAACGGTAAAAACGTCCAGTACGGCGAAATGCAGACATAACGCCAGGCCTGATATAAGGACTAAAAAAGTATAACCTGATGAGAATAATTGTTTGCCCCAGTCCTCTTTATATCCGAAATACACCATCATGCCAATTATAAAGCCAAACATGCACCGGAAAAAGCCAAATTGATAAGCTACATTCAAACTGAAGGCAGCGAACCTTAAAGAAGCTTAATGCATCGGGAACTGTCACCAGGGGAACCAGTACGTAGCCAATCACTAAATACCCCACAACACACAAGGCAAAAATAACAAGCCTGCCAGGGTTTGATAATTTCATAAACGGGCTGACCAGGAACGGGAAAAGCATGTACATCCACCATTCAGTACTGATGCTCCAGGAAGCATGGTTAAAAGTAAACCATTGATGGAGGTTCATCGAATGGAGCAGGAAAAGATTCGTGATAAAGGAATAAACTGAATTTTCGGCATCTATTACCGGAGGAACTTTTGCGCCCCAATGGTGTAACAGAAACAAAAATAATGTTGTTAATAGCAATGAAAACAGGTGCAGGGGATATACCCTTGCGAAACGGGCAATCGTAAATTTTTTAAAGTCCTGTCCATTAACCGGACCTTCAAAATTTTTGGCATATACATAACACAATATAAAACCACTCAATACAAAAAAGAAGTCAACCATTAAGTACATACGGTTGAGAATGGATGAAACCTTACCATCCAGCAGATGTCCGCCAAAAGAAGAGAGGACCAGGTCAACATGGAAGAGAACAGTAAGCAATGCAGCAATACCGCGAAGCGGAGTAAGGTTTGAAAGGTATTTGTTAGTATTCATTTTTTCAAAGGGTCCATTATTACACTGGTCTATGTGGGCTGTTATCTGTTCAGTATTGGCGCTGCTGGCTCCGTGTAAAAGAGGGCAACATCAGAAACCCGTATGACCGGTCAGGGCCGGTAACCCTGAGCCGGTCCGGGCGGCGAATGTGCCGGAATCGCCATTAGACATGCATTGTCATCAGGGGTGCATTTGTTATCACACTTGGTGCTTCCGCAACACCGAATGTATTAGTTTGCACATTGCTGATAGCCGGGTTGTTTCTGAGTCCCGCAAGCTGCTTACTGTTCAGAAACTGCTCCAGGTCCGGTGCCGATTCAAACAGGTACACACCACCCGCTTCTTTGCGATCTTCATTGATGAGCCATATTTTCCAGCATAAGCCGGGAATTTCTGAAAACTGAGGTGCTATTGAGGACGTTATTTTTTTAAAATCCTCTGTCGGCATACTGTAATTGTACTTTACTGTCAATACTTTTTTTGTGCTTTTCTGTTCCATACTTTTTGTTTTAAAATTTCAGATACAAAAAAACGACTGGTTTGGCAGAAAGCAGTTCTGCAAAAAGCAGTTTGTTATATGCAAAAAGTATTTTGTTGCGGGGAGAAGGACGGCTGTTCAGCTTTGCATTGCTGCGGGAGAATATCCAAATCTTTTCTTAAAGGCGGCGCTGAAATTATTGTAATGTCTGTACCCCAATTCATCCGCTACATCTGTTATGTTTACCCGGCCCTGCTGTAGTTTTGTCCGGGCGTAGTTCATTTTATGTTCATCAACATATTTCATGACGGAATTACTGAAGAGCTGTTTAAAGCCGTGCTTTAATTTAAAACTGTTGATATAAAATTTACGGGTAAGCTGTTGCAGCGATCCCACTTCAAGATAATGCTGATCGAGGTAAGTTTTAATGTCGTTCAGCAAATCCATATCTGCCCTGCTGAGCCTGGTTCCGCTGTTTCCGGCTTCATGTTCGGCTCCTGTAAAGGCGGCCAGCTGATGAATAAGGAGGTTGAGAATAATATTGTCCTTATAAGCAGCGCCCAACGCGCCCGTGTAAGGACAATTCAGGTAGTCATGAATAGATTGGTAAATAGCTGGTTTTATTATCTGCGGTGCATCCAGCGTGACGAAAGGATCTTTTCGTTTGCAAAAATTGACCAGCGGGTTATTTTCATCCTGATCCTGCATTTGCCGGAGCAACAGGTCCGGAAATACTTTTACACAAAAAAATTCTTCCACCGTATTCTTCCTGATACGGGTATTGAATTTGAATGAAGGAAAATAATTGAGGGAATGCACCTGGCCGCTTACTCGCACATGGGTATTGGTAGCAAAGGTGGACGTGCCTTTGAGCTGAAAATACATCATGATAAACGGCGTGTTGCCTACCCGCCGTAAAATGCAGATCCGGCTGACATTGCGAAAGGTTCCGTTCAAAACGATATACCATTTTTCTGCAGCGGTGCTCACACGGATCAACCCTTCTTTTTCATCTTTAAGCGAAAGCAGGGTGGTTTCTGCTTTGCTATACATGCTGTTAACAGTATGTATTATTTCATCCAGGTGATGCATTGTTAACTGGTATATTTAGAGTCAGATAGCAGGTGCCGGTTTTTGAGCCGGCCAAATTAACATTATTTGCCGGTTAGTTAACTTCCGACCTTGTTATAATTTCCGAACGGTAGGTTTAATATGATTAAAGGCAAAACTTAAGGTTCAGGGAATCCTGGAAATAAGGAGGGTACGGGACGAAATTATGTATGGGGATAATTGCCTGATTGCGCTGATATCAGTATGCTGATTGCGCTGATATCAGTCCTGATCGCCCCTCTTCTTTACATCTATCACTTCAGGATGCTGATCTGGTTGGAATGGATTATAGTAGTAGATGTTTTCCTTATCGTATAGTAAAAGATGAGCTTTTAATCTTGTATTAAAATGGCTGTCATTTTTAGCCGAACCGGCAGTCCAGCCGGCTTCCGCAAGCGAAGCCATTCTTGGAAATATTAAATATTGCAGTCTCTTCTTTGAGATAACAGTCTCCGTCCATAAATTTCCCTGCAGGCCAAGAATGTTAGTCTTCCCGGACAAATCGGCTGCTATTGAATTTTCGGGAAAATGATAAAGATCCAGATATGAGTTGTATTTTATTTTGTCCCATTTCCGGCCAGACTTATGTGAACTATCCTGTACAAAATCAAGATAAAGAGGTAATCGTGGACATAAAACCACCTTATAACCTTTTGAAATGGCTTCATTTAAACTTTCCGGTTTATTCTGTCGCCACCAACAAACATACGTTCTGCTTACAGGTAACCCTGCAGAAACTGCTTCATCCCAGCACATGAGGTAATTACTGAATTTTAAAACGCTATCTCCCATTCTTCTCAGGAAATAATGTTCTACCTGGTTCAGACCGGTCATTTGATTTGCCGCCATTAATTTAGCAACCCCGGAATTCTTTTCCCATGCAGCAATACCAAACGCAACCTCGTCGCCGCCTAAATGTATGATTCCGGACGGAAAAAGGGTTCTGATTTCCTTAAGAATATCGGTTAAGTAAGCGTACGTTTCTTCATTGGCCGGATCAAGCGTAAATGCAGGATACCCCGGTGCATCGCCACCGGAAAACTTCGGGTAAGCACGGTTGGCTGCAGTTGCATGTCCGGGCATGTCTATTTCAGGAATAATGGTAATAAACCTGTCTTTTGCATAGTCAACGATTTCACGGATTTCCTCCTGGGTATAATAGGTTGCACTTGCCAGCGAGTCTGTAAAATTTCCTTTTCCACCAACGGTTGTTAACAAAGGATATTTTTTTATTTCTATCCTCCAGCCATGCGAATCACTTAAGTGCCAGTGAAAACGGTTCAGCTTGTAGAAAGCCATCCAGTCCAGTAACTCTTTTACTATTTGTTTTCCAAAAAAATGGCGTGACTCGTCCAGCATAAAACCTCTCCAGCCGAACCTCGGCTGATCATGAATAACCACATGCGGCAATACCAGTTTATTATTTATCAGGTTTGCTGATTTGTAAAGTTGTAACAGGGTGACCAGACCATTGAATAATCCGGCAGAATCCGGAGCCGTTATGGCCACCTTCTTTTCAAAAGTTACCAATTCATAAGAGCCGTAAACATTCGAAGAAGGTTGGATTTTCAGGTCAATGATCTGCTTTGGAGTATGATTGTTTTTTTTCTGCAAGCCAGTTTCATTATTGAAATAATGAAGTAAACCGGATAACTCTTTATTATTAGTATAAAGCTGCGAATTGTACAGAACACAATTCCCTTTTAATAATTCAACCTGGCCGGGGTAGGGTATGAGGTTCAGGTTCTGGGCTTTTGAATATCCTGTGCTTAATATAATAAGCATGGAAATGACATACACCTTGAAAAGAAGTTTATAGATCTGTTTCATTTGATTCCCGACAAGCGATTATATAAATTATGAATTTTCTGATTTCTCAGATTGTTTTCTTCATCTATGGCGGCTGCGTAAAGTACATCCTGATTTAATATCCTGAATCTTTTATCCAGTTCAGGTTCTCTATTCATCAGTGCTTTTAAACGGCTAAGGTAGGAGGGTATTTTTTCCCGGCTGAAGTGATCGCCATTCACTTCTTTTTCAATTACCATGTAGCTGAGGTAGAATACCCTGATGTCTGCCATTAATTGAAAATGGTTAAACTCTATGATATTTTTTTCCGGCCGGAGCACATGAAATATTTTGGAGGCCTGGACTGCACTATCTGATAATTCGTTCACGGTCATGTGGACGGGAGAGTTAACTTTCCCGTTTGTAATCGTATAGGGTGCGGTAAAAAGGGCTTTTTGAAATTGTTCCGATTGTCTCTTGTCAAACCCAAATTCAGATCTGCAATAATCTGGTATAAATTGATCAATGTTAAGCGGATGATCGGAGTATATCGCCTTAATATAAGCGCTTATCAGGATGTCAAAGCCGGTTATCGGGTACACATGGCGTAAGGCATACAGTTCAACCAAATCGTCTTCAGACTCATAGGCAGGTGAGTACACCCCGGAGGTAGACCATGATGTCATCACGATTCCCTTATATCCCAAATTTTTGCAAATGGGAATAAAATCCCTGATATTGTTGAAATGATATTGCCATCTTGTTAAAAAATAATTATCCGGTGAACTCCTGATGGCCGGAGCTCCCCAGATTTCATAACCACTTTTTACGAGTTGTTCATGTGCCCCGAACCTGTCCAGCGCCCAGCCGTAATTCCAATCTACAAAAATGGTTTCCTTTGGCAACAAATGGATGTATTCCGGATAATTCAAAGCAATATCAGCCCATAACACGGGTCGCTTACCAAGTGAGACGACAATATCACAAAGCATTTTTATATGGTCAAAATATAGCCGTGATATCCCGCTATCAGCCGCCCTTTTTTTGCATTTTTCGCAATGACCCAAAAGATGAGTCTCATCACCACCAATATGAAAATAGGGTGACGGATGCATGGCAGCCATATCCTTAAAGAGGCGGGTGAACAACTCCCTGTTTAACTTTTTTTCACTCGGGCATACCTGTGAAAAATCCTTATCATCTTCACGCAGCTGAGCGTATTTATAATTTCGCAGAATATATTCAACGTGGCCAAAGCTTTGTTGAAGAGGGATAACATCAATATGCAGGGTCTGGCAATAATTTATAAAATCTTTTACTTCCTGCCTGGAGTAAGCAAACCGGTTCGGAATCAGGGGGTCTTCCTGAAAAGGGTAAGTGCCTTCCCATTCCATTACCAGGGTATTAATCCCTTGTTTGCTTAAGCTAAGCGTAAAATTTTTAAGCGCCTGCATTTTCATCACCTGTATCCGAAGATCCAGGTGAAAACCGCGGATATGAAAACTATCTTCCCGACCGAATGTTTTTGCCATGCGATATTTTACTAAAAAGAAGAAAGACGATCAGTAATAATTGTCGTACTCTCATATCGATCGTTTAAAATTACCGCAACAATCTCCAACTTTTTATTTTATACCCATAAAAGGCATAGAAAACAAGATAAGTATAGCAGGGTAATAAAACCCAATAGCCCGTTTGCATGCTATACTTATCTGCAAAATAACCATACAATAACGGAATGATTGCATTCCCACAAAGCCCCATGATCAGTATGGAGGCACCCAGTTTCAGGTGAGTTCCCAGTCTGTCTAAAGCAAGTGGCCATATACCTGCCCAGATCATTGAATTGGAAAATCCCAGCAGGACCAAAAACCAAATAGAAATATCAGCATGATGACCGAAAAAAAAAGTATTTCCCCTGGCTGTTACAACTAACAGGGAAAGTACGACTCCAAGTAAAGTACAAAACCGTAACGCATTAACCTGGGAGATACGCCATGGAATCAGGGTAATCCCCAACAGGTATCCACATATCGTTGCAAAAAGTGTGTAAGAAGGGAATACCCTGGCTTCCATAATAGAAATTCCCATTCCCTGAGCATAACTAATGATACTATCGACCGCAAGAATCTGGGAACCGACATGTAAAAATATCGCCACGCCTCCCAGTATTAAGTGAGGATAACTAAAAATGCTATGGTGCAGGGAATTACTTACCGGAACATCTCCATCTTTGAAGTTCTCGATATCAGGAAGAGGAGAGAACCGTACAGCAAAACCAAGAATGGTCAGCAGGCCACCGACACAGGCATAAGGTAAAATAACCCTCCTGATGAAAACATCGAGTACTTTGTTTTTTTCAATTGTATCCATGTGCTGAATACTTTGAAACAGGATATTGTCGCCAGGCCTGAGGATAGCTGCAGCAAGCAGAAGCGGTGCTATAATGCCCGCTGTCTTGTTGCAAATACCCATGATGCTGATTCTTTGAGCTGCCCTGTTTTTTGCCCCGAGAATGGTAACATAAGGGTTGGCGGCTGTTTGAAGAACAGACAAACCAATACCTATCAAAAACAGTCCGCAAAGAAACAGGCCGTAAGTGCGGGTCTGAGCGGCTGGAATAAAAACAAAGGCGCCCGCCGCCATTACCCAAAAACCTATCATCATCCCTTTTTTAAACCCAATTTTTTTCAACAGGAATGATGAAGGAACAGACACGACCAGATAGGAAATATAGAAAGCGAAAGTTACCAGGTATGACTGAAAGTGCGTCAATTCGCAGGCAATTTTAAAATACGGAATCAGCATCGCGTTGATCCATGTGGCAAAGCCAAATACAAAGAACATCATACCGATAATTATGATTGGTATGAAATTCCTGCTCAAAATTTTCTGCTTCATCAACGGTTACAACTTTTATTGATATATCATTTAAAATCGAAGATAAACATGTTCATATTTCCCAACCATGTCTGTGTTTGCCGGTTTTGTTAGGCCAGGAAATTAATTTGATGAATGGCGGCCCTGGTCATCCACTGACCGATGCAATCTCACTTACCGTCAACTGTAGCTCTCAGGAAGAGGTCGATTATTATTGGAACAGGCTTCATGAGGGTGGCGTCCAACCGCCATGAGGATGAGGTGTTTCATTGCCACCGGGTGCCTCGATAACACCATCGAGGGTGATGAATTCGGTAACTATAATTTTTCGCATGATCTTTTTTTTGTAAAACTAGCGAGCTTTGTTTGTTCAAATGGTATAGTAAACGACATTCAAAAGGGGCAAATGCGTCGAGTTGTATTTCTAAATCATCTTAACATGGAAACACACGAACAAATAATGAAAAGATTGAGAGCGAATTCCAAAAAATTGGAAGAACTAATGGATAAGGTTATGTTGCTGGCGGGAGATATGAAATCAGTGGAATTGGAAAGAATGAAAAAGGAAATTGAAGACGAGCAGGATCGGATCCTGGACGCACTGTGGAAATTTAAAGATGAGTCGAATAAGAAACTTTCCTAACACCGGGAGTGTTTTTGTTTCCATTACACCAGAACTACCAATTAAAATCGGCCTTATATACTTCTTATTTTTGCAACTAAAATATTCTAAATTAAAATTATGGCATCAATTAAAATTTTGAAAGCAGGAAACCAGCTCATCGTTGTAAATAACATTACCTTCTTGGAACAAAAGGGGGCTGGTGCGACAGTGATACATTTTACCGGAGGAAAAACCTTGGAATTTAATGTTTCCATCGACACCCTGGCTTCTCTTATAGAACAAGCTATCGTTTAACATGATCGTCAATTTGTTTCCCCACAATTTTAATGATTTCAGTTTTCTTTCCTGTCAGGTCTTGCCAATCGGGGTCTTTCTTCAAATGACCTAGAAAAACATTGTTCAGGACAACAGAATAAAATTGATTATAGTCGGAAGGTCTTACCCAGGCTTGCAGAATCCTGCCATCTTCCATTTTCACTTCAATCTGAAATGAACCGACATACTTATCCGACTCCTTGAATTCGTCAATCCAGGAGCTTTTTCTATATTTTCCGGTAGACATGAATGCTAAAATATTTAGCAAAAATACAATACATATTGAATCCGACAAAAAGAATAGTTATCACCATCAGGACAATTATGGTGCTTTGTATAATTTCTTATGTTTTACGGTTAAATGACGTGAATTGGAGCTATGTCAGATTTGAAATACTAACTTCCCTAAATAACCGCCATGTTGAAGGATTCGAATTAAAAAAAACCAATCCGTAAAAATTTACCTCCTTTTTTAATCTGTTAATTCTTAAGCATCCTGGTTAATCTGTTTGTGCCGTACGCTTCAATTTGGAATTTTTCTAAACGGAATAAGAAGATCAACCAAATGGCATCCCTGTTTTTATCTTTCATAAAAAAATAAAACTTGAAGGTATGTTTATCAAAACCTCCATTTTAAACCGGTCCATTTTTATCACCTTTTTAATTTTAGCAATCCTTAGCGTAAAAAATGGTGTTGCCCAGCAAACCACAGGCACACCCGGTTCACCGAGCGCAACTACAACCATTGAGGGAAAGCATATTCCGGCAACTGCACCAGCATTCGGCGGAACTATAAATCTGAGCGCAAGGGATTCAAAGCCGTATTGGGCCCCCAAAATAGTTCCTCCAAAAGGTGCGCCTAATGTTCTGCTTATCATGACTGACGATCAGGGATATGGTGTAAGCGGAACTTTTGGAGGAGTCATTCCTACACCAGCCATGGACAGAGTTGCAAAAATGGGTATACGATATACTCAGTTTCATTCCACAGCTCTATGTTCTCCTACACGGGCGGCACTGATCACGGGCCGAAATCATCATTCTGTTGGATTTGGAATTATTTCTGAACAATCAACCGGATATCCCGGATACAATTCTGTCATTGCACCGGAATGTGCTACGATTGGGGAGATTCTTAAAGACAATGGATACTCTACTTCATGGTTCGGCAAGAATCATAATACGCCGGCTTATCAATACAGTACGGCTGGTCCATTTGATCAATGGCCGATAGGTATGGGCTTTGAATATTTTTATGGATTCATGGGTGGAGAAACAGATCAATGGACACCGTATCTTTTTAAGAATACTACACAGGTATTTCCATGGATAGGGAAAACAGGTTATAATCTGACAACTGATCTGGCAGACGAGGCTATTTCATATATGCAGGGACTCAACGCTGCTGCGCCTGATAAACCATTCTTCTTATACTATGTTCCTGGTGGAACTCACTCACCGCATCAGCCCACAAAGGAATGGATTGATAAATTCAAAGGTAAATTCGATATGGGATGGAATGCTATGCGTGAACAAATTTTCGAGAATCAGAAAAGACTGGGTGTTATTCCACCGGGAACCAAGCTAACAGACTGGCCAGATATTTTACCTAAATGGGAATCTCTCACGCCCGAACAGAAAAAACTTTATGCCCGGGAGGCAGAAGTGTATGCTGCTTATGTTGCCTATACAGATAATGAAATAGGAAGAGTAATTCAGGCTGTAGAAGATATGGGTAAGCTGGAAAACACATTGATCATCTATATCAGTGGGGACAATGGTACCAGCGCTGAGGGAACGGTAAGAGGCACGTTTAATCAGATGACGGCATACAATGGAATTCTTGAACTTCCCATTGAGGATCAAATGAAGGCTTATGATGCATGGGGATCAGAAGCAACTTATCCACACATGTCGGTAGCCTGGTCATGGGCATTTGACACTCCGTTTAAATGGACTAAGCAGGTTGCCTCCCATTTCGGCGGAACACGACAGGGTATGTGCATTGCGTGGCCCAATAAGATCAAGGATGTCGGTGGCATCAGGACCCAGTTCCATCATATGATTGATATTGTTCCAACTATTTTAGAGGCTCTGGGTATTCGGGCTCCGGAGTCGGTGAATGGAGTTACTCAAAAACCTATAGAAGGTGTAAGTATGGCCTACACCTGGGACAAAGCAAATACAAACACACCGTCTACACGCAGCACGCAGTATTTTGAAATGTTTGCGAACAGGGCAATATATCATGATGGTTGGGTTGCCTGTACCACTCCACCTGCTGCGCCCTGGTTACTCGGCACCGTAAAGTTGCCGGAAGATGTAGTGAACGGATATAAATGGGAACTTTATAATATCACTGAAGATTATTCTGAAAGCAATGATTTGTCAGCAAAGATGCCTGACAAACTAAAGGAAATGCAGGAAAGATTTCTCGTAGAAGCAACCAAATATAATGTCTTCCCGCTGGACAATACCGTGCTTGAACGTATTATTACGCCGAGACCCAGTGCGACAGCCGGACGATCAATATTTACTTATTCAGGAATATTGCCGGGTATCCCTCCGAGCGATGCACCCAGCATATTGGATAAGTCTTACTCTATTACTGCAGATATTGAAGTCCCCCAGGGTGGTGCAGAGGGAATGATCAATACGTTGGGCGGTCGTTTTGGAGGCTACGGACTCTACTTATTAAAAGGAAGACCTGTATTTGTGTATAACATGCTCGATCTGACCCGATTCCGTTGGGAGAGTAAGACGGCACTATCGCCCGGTAAACACACTATTGATTTTGAATTTACTTATGACGGACCGGGATTTGGAAAAGGTGGAACAGGTGTATTCAAAGTGGACGGGAATGTAGTCGCTACAAATAAAATGCCACACACAATTCCTTTTTTAATGACTATCGATGAAACTTTTGATGTTGGGGTTGATCTGCGTACACCTGTCGAAGACAAAGACTACCAGGTCCCATTTAAATTTACCGGCAAATTGAATAAACTAACCATAAATCTTGGGCCTCCTCAACTTGCAGTAGCAGATCAAAAGGTCCTGCAACAAAACATGGTACGAGCCAGCGATTAAATGACAAGAAATGGTTTGAAGGAAATTCAACCGATTCAGCATTCTTTTTGTGTGATAAAAAAGAAAATATTTATTTAGAAGTCGACTGCAATCGGGTGAATTTGATATTCGCTTTTCCATAATTAATTTGTTTTGGAGAAGTTACGAATAAGCACCTGTATTAAATGTGTCAATTTTAACACCTTTGCTGTAAAATTTGAAAATTTCTAAAAATTTTGATCTATCAATGATAGCATGGCGTGATAATAAACCAGTTTTATCAGCAACTGGAGCAAGACTGAAACGCTGAAAAAACTGGTGTAACGATCTATAGACTGTCAGAACAACAGCAATCTCACACTGTTACGGGCATCGAAATGGTAATTGGATCAAGTACAGTGTGCTTCTCTTTTGCCGTCTTTTCCATAACCTCAGGATCGGCCATGGTTGCTTGCAGGCCCTCCATATCATCAACATCAGCTACAAGGACAACTGAGTTTGGATCATCAACATCCCGGAAAGTTTGAAATCCTGATCCAAATTTTGAGAATATATCAACGCGGTCCTGATGACCCTTAATCCAGGTATCAAAGTTTCCGACTTTGTGGTGTAGACGATTTTTGGCATTTTTTTGGTTTTTTAAATTTGCGCCTACTCTATACAGTTTTCAGCATCCCTGTTTAACACCATGTTTGAAGTTATATACTGATAGTTTCGAATTGGATGACAAGTCCTCGAAGCTGCCTTCAATTTGATTAGTGAGTTTATAAATTTATGCGGGGTGGTGCAATTTTAATAATCGATACCCTCGCAGGATCCGTTAGCCTACTTTGTTGAAGAATGTTACACTTGGGGCGCCAATTACTCCACCCCGCTTTATTTCTTCCTGTCGGTGGGGGTCGCTCATGAGCACATCGTAAATTTCTGTGTTGGGTGCTTCAAAAATCATTGTCACATGGTTGGGGTTTTTTACCAATGTGTAAAGGTTAATAAGTTTTACCCCTACCTTTCCTAGATTCGGGACATCCTGATCAAATACGTTTTTCCATTCCTTGAAGTCCTTGACTTCGTGTTGGATAATTGCTGTTACCATTTTTTTACTTTTTAGATATTATAAAAATGATCCCGTTACAACAATCATTCCTTCCATGGGTTTGGCTGAGGACATTCGAAGTGGAATTGTAAGAACTTTTTTTGGTGAGGCCTGGCGCTAATCAGTCCGGGGTAATCAATTTGATCAACCGGTAGAACTCAGAAGGTATACGAAATGGGGTAACGGAAATAGCAAAGGCTGCGTAACCTTAAATCAGTGAGATGTGGGCCCAGGTCCGTCATCAAAATTGGTCTGATTTTCGAAAAGGCAATGATTCCTCCCAAAGGAAGGATCATGATTATGGATTAGAAATCTTGTAACGTATCCTGTCATTTCAATGCAACAATAGATGCCTCGGGCTATATGCTGACAGTCTATTGAAGGCTCCCGGATTTGCATCAATTCATGAAGCAGGATAGAAAAAGAGTCTTCACCGAATATATAACAATCTTGTCATAAAGCCACCGGGAATGGCATTAAAAAAGATTCTGATTTCTTAAAACCTGGCGGACCGGACGGAACTTATCTCGTTCGTAATGTATTGATAATTAATATATCAAATTGATTAAACACTTTTTAAAAATGATTTAATCAATTCGTTATCCATAACATCAGCGATGTTTTAAAAAAGTATTTAATACCTGGTTTTCGAAGTTGCCGGACAAATCCCCTGTTAAAAAATAAATTTTGCGAAGCCAATCGGTTGCACGTATATTTGCAGCTGAACGGCTTCTTAATTATTAGTTATGAGAAGAGACATATTTCAGGCTATTGCAGACCCCACCCGGCGGGCGATCCTCGTCCTGGTCGCCGTGCAGGCAATGACGCCTAACGCCATTGCAGAGCACTTCGACATCACCCGTCAGTCCATATCCAAACATTTGCGCATCCTGCATGAATGCGACCTCCTGGCCCAAAAGCAGGAGGGCAGGGAGATCTATTATGGACTAAAATTCGAAAAAATGAAAGAGATCGATATCTGGGTAGACCAGTTCCGGAAGATCATGGAAGAAAGTTTCCTGCGACTCGATGAAGTATTGTTAACCATAAAAAATAAGAAAAAATGAACCTCCTATTTGATTTTAAAGTCGACAAAGACAAGGCAACCATTTACATTACGCGGGAGTTCGCAGCCGACCCCGATATCGTATGGGATGCCTTTACAAAAGCGGAAATACTGGACAGGTGGATGGGTCCCAAACCCTGGCGGGTTCAAACGAAGGAAATGGATTTCCGGGAAGGCGGTCGCTGGTTGTATTCCATGATCGGCCCCGATAATGTCCCGCCAAACCGTTATAGCCTGGCGGAGTATGTCGAAATCCAACCCAAAACCAGTTTCACCACAAAGAATTCCTTTTCAGACGAAAATGGCAATCCCGTCAATTCGGGTTTCACTTTTTCTATAACCAGGTACACTTTCACAGGCCGGGGATGAAAAAACCACTGTTCATATTTCCAAAAAAATGGCGAGCCTTGCCGAACTTGAACAGTTCGTCGCATTAGGTTATGAACAAGGCACTGCCGCTGGCATGAAGAATCTGGACGAAGTTTTAAAGACCCTGGTCGTCAGCAAATGATACCGGGAAAAATAAATCTATCCTTATGCGAAAGTTGATGATGAAGATGTCGATGTCGATCGACGGTTTTGTGTGCGGCCCCAATGGAGAGGCCGATTGGATCTTCAGGAGTTCCGATGAAACTTCAAGGGCCTGGGCGGTCGAACATAACCGGGGGGCAGGCCTGACCATCATGGGCAGGAAGTCGTTTGAGACGATGGCCCCTTACTGGCCGACTGCCACCGGGCCTTTTGCCGCGCCGATGAACGAGATCCCCAAGGCAGTCTTTACCAAAAAAGGATTCAAAGGTGTCGATCCGGTGCAGACGACAACAGCGGAGCAGTCGCGCGCCGCGGCTTCCTGGGCAGAGGCACGGGTTTTCGACGGTGATCTGATCGAAGAGATTAGTAAACTCAAATCCGGGCAGGGTAAACCGATCCTGGCGATTGGAGGTGCCGGATTTATGCGGAGCCTGATCGCGACGGGGCTTATAGATGAATACATTTTGATTACTCATCCGGTGGTTTTGGGCGAAGGCATGACGATCTTCAATGGTGTGACACAACCGCTGGACCTGAAGTTGATGGAGGTAAAGTCTTTCCCGGGAGGAATCGTAGCACACACTTACCGGATATAAGGTCTCGCTGCGCTGCTACGACTATTCTCCGTCGCAATCTCCGCACAACCCGATCCCTGCCATCCCGATCTAAGTCAAGGTACTTGTAAATAGAAGTTGTGAAAAGTATGATTGAGGTTTTTAAAACAAATGTTAAGAAGCAAAGTCAGGCAAAAACACTTTTGAAAATGCTCAAAGGGCACTTCAACGATTTCAAAATAAATTTTGACTTGACCGATTGTGACAAAGTTTTAAGAGTGCAGGGAAAAAGTATTTCACCCGAAGAAATAATTGAACTTGTAAACGCAAACGGTTATCAATGCGAAGTTTTAATTTGAGTGAACGATGCAAAGAAAAACCAAACCGAATGTTGCCTGCATGTTTTATTCCGCAATGATATTCCTTTTTTAAATTACTATTTTGTTTTTATATTTTGAGATAATCATTTTTTCTTTATGGTAGTCAAACCCTGCGTTGCACAAGGGCCAATTCAAATTGTCATAATATTTTATCGTGTCTTTAATGCTTTGGTCAAATAAAGTAAGGTTAATTTCAAAATCTCTATTCAGTTTGTTGTTACTAATTGATAAGGGTAAATTGAACCAAAGTGGAATGTCCTCTACAGGTTTTATATTACTGTCAAGTAGTTGTTTACTTGTGATTTCAATAATTTCATTTTCATTATTAGTCAACTTTGAAATTCTTAATATCATTTCACTCAAAGTGAATGGTTGATGTGTCGAAGCATTATAAGTTGTTAAATGATTTTGTATTTTCAAAGACTTTATCATAATATTTACTAAGTCTGTTACATAAGTTAGGGTCACTTTTTCAGATTTACAATTTGGAACAATAAACGTATTCCCTTGCTTAATTCTGTCAAGCCAATAGTAAAGTCTGTCTGTTGTGTCATATTTTCCATAAATAATTGATGGCCTTAGAATAATTTTTTCGAGCCATTCAGTTTGATTAAGTATTCTTTCACATTCCGCTTTCCTTTTGCCATAAGTTTCCGGTGAATTATTTTTAGCCTCCTCTTCGCTGCATTTTTGGAGTTTAAAGTTTTCCGTAATAATTTCTGACTTAAAATTTTGTTCTAGTTCATAAACAGCAATTGTCGAAATGAAAATGTAACGTCCTACCTTGCCTTTTAATTTTCCAATAAAATTATTTAAAGTGTCAGGAAAATAACAAGATAAATCAACTACAAAATCCCAATCTGTAGTGGTTATTTTGTTTATATCATCAGTTTCTCTGTCACCTTTGATTTTTTTCAGTTCAGGGAATAACTCTGGAAATGTTTTCTGCCTGTTAAATAAAGTTAAATCGTATGCCTCGATTTCTAAAAGCTTTTCAATAAGGTTTCTTCCTATGAAATGAGTGCCACCTAAAATTAATATTTTGTCCATAGGTTTGAAATTTGTGGAGTGTCGCTGGAAACTTGCAGGCAACATTCAAATTTATGCTATAAGTCGCAGTGCCCATCAACTCACATTATCATGGTCAAAACAATTAGGCGATCGAATTGTACCCTATATTGATATTAACCAGGGAAAAAGTGCCGATCTCAATTTACTTAGAAGACATGGATCATCGGACATAACTGTTAATATTCATAATATACAGGTTCCTTCTGAAGATGGCTTTTTTCAAAAACGGTTAAATAGGAGAGGAAGACTTTTATTGAATGGAGATAAAGAATATGATTTTTCAATATTGATAACAGCTGAATATGACGCCAAACAGAAGGAGATATAGGTTAATTCATGACTTTATTGTTGAAGCAGTTTTTCCACAAAAGTTCGGGTCCCCGCCAGATCCCAAAATCGGGATCGATCATTGAATTTTTGAACAGAATTTAGCTTTTTAAGTATTGTAAATAAGTTGTTCAATTCCCGGTATATATTGGGCTATTGATTTTGGATTCCTTAAGTCTACGATCAAACTGTCTGCTCGCCAGGGCAGCAAATACATAGGCACCCGCCAAGGGCCCCAAAACCTTTCCAAATATTTGTCCAGGTAATTTCACTCGAAGCTAAATTAAATAAGTGCTCCGCAGAAAGATAAACATGCACAGCTGAAATAATTGCGGCTGTCAGAGGCTTGAAAATAAATCCTGGGAGAGGTAGTACCCATCCGGAACTTTTAAATTTCTGCATCGTCATTTCGAATTATTGAACAAGGTTACAGTTTCGAATGGTTTTGATGACCAGGGCCGGAACCGGTTTAATGTAAAACGGGTTTTCTGACCTGGTTTTACATCCACGAGTAGGTAATTATATTCTTCTTTCGGAGGAGCGCCCATCCAGTATTGATCCTTTGGATAATTAGTAGGCAGGTTGGGCACTTGTGTTCTTCCTGGCAATATGGGATCCTGTTCGGCTCCACCACCGCCCAGAAGCAGATATTTTACGCCGTCCACTTCGTAAATTTCTGTCGTATGTACATGACCGTTAAAAACTACAATGTCGAGGTCCTTTGCAAAAGCGGCAATTGTTTTATGCGGGTTCTGATTGTCCGGAATGGCACCAAAGCCTGCTCTTGCAAATACAGGACTGTGAAAGGAAATGAATATTTTCTTGATCCCCTTAGCTTTTGCCTCGTTTAACCAAACTTTCATCTGATCCATCTGTTCTTCATGTGGTGGCCGGGTAGCGCCCCAATCCGTCGGACTACGATAATCGTATTTGCCGGTCCATAAAAAAATGAATCGGGCACCCTGGTAATCGAATTTATAAATGAGATTCTTGTTTGAAATGCCCATTTTTTTCAAATAAGGGAACGCGTTCAATAAACCTTCTACATCGGAGTCCGCCCATACTTCATGATTCCCCACGGCGGGGAAAACTCGTCCATACAAGCCTGCATTCAGTAATTGCTTGTCGGGTTTTGGAAGTTGTTTTATCACTTCTTCGTTCACTAGTCCCCAGTAAGGGTTGTCAGAAGGTTTGTCTGCCTGACGACCCCACCATACCATGTCCCCGGTATTAACGATGAATTTCGCCCTTCCACTATTAATGGATCTCACCACCTCGCGTGTTACCCAATCTCCACCCTCGAGTCGAAACATTGGTGTACTAACACCTGGAAGTAATTTGGTGTCTTCAACTGCAGCATAAGTAACCCAACCTTTGTCAATACGCATCGTGGCAACTTCACTGGCGGTCGCAAATGGCATGACTAACTGGATCAGTTCTTTAGTTGAAGAATCATATGTCAGTTTCACATACTTATTTACTACTTCCTGTGATACCTTTTCCGGCATAACGAGCGAAAACAACTCAACCATCAATTTTTTAGCAGAATCATTTATTCCCCGGAATAATAATTTTAGGGTTTTCATTAAACTTCTGCTACTTACAATTTGTTTTAAAACTCAATCTCCAAAAAAAACTTAAGAAAGGGGAGAACATAGAGAAAGGGGGGAATTATTGTGTAACAAAATGGTATGAAAGGGTAAGAACACGTAAGAAATTGTAGATATTTTAGTTTTATAGCTCGTTTATAATTAAGAAACCCTCTCTGGGAGAGGGTTTTGTGGCGGACCGGACGGGACTCGAACCCGCGACCTCTGCCGTGACAGGGCAGCATTCTAACCAACTGAACTACCGATCCTTATTTTGATGAGACTACGCTTTTAGTGTAGTTGCCGTTTACCGGTCATCAGCCCCCGTTTTTTGCCCGAAGGAGGGCAAAGATAACGGATTTCCATTTATTTAATCAAATCTTTCCCCCGCCATTTTTCCGGAAGTTGCTATAAATCAAATAAATAGAAAAATGCAGAATCAGGGTAAAAAACTTCCCGTAAATCCTGCGCTTTCTCAAAACTGCGCTTTATGTCATAATCTTAATAAAGGCCGGGACGGATTCTACATGACCAGCATCAGGCATATTTCCGGCAAAAAACATAATTCGCATGAAATATAATTCCGGCTTATTTTTTTCGTTCCCCTTATTTGAATCATGGCAAAAAGACTGACAAATAATGTAATTACCGGCAGCGACAAAAGGTTGGGACTATATTTTTATTATTCTCCCTTCTTTGGTCATAACATTATTAGAAAAACCACTTCGCTAACTGGTAAGCGGGTGAAGACTGATAACGCATTTAAGGGCTTTCGCGAAAGTGGCAACCGGATGAAACAGGCATCGCCTATTGCGGCCTCATTGTATAGACTGATTCCCGCAGAAACCAAACAATACAGCATCTATCGCTTATTAACAGGTGAAGCGCTGAAGATGATCAAGGAGGGTTTGGATACCCGGGTCATCATAGAAACCCTTAACAGAACCTATATTGAGCCTTTAATAAATGAATCAGAAAAAGAATTTAACCGAAAGGAAAAGATTGGATCCGAAAAAGATCACGATGAAAAGGGACTTAAATGTTTTATACGATATCCGGATCAAAAGCCTCACAACCCTGGAAGAGTCAGAAAAAGACGACGCAATCGGGTGCTACAAAATTCTGGTCAGATCAAGGAATTACAAACCGGCTCAGAATTTTCAAATCAGCAGGATAGGAATAAACCTGTATCAATAAAAATATTTTGGCTCACTCAGGGAAAATGTAAACATGCTTCAAATACAAAAGAAAGAATTCCCGGACTCGTCTACCTGTGCAGATTACCGGAATGTAGAAATCTAAAATTGTGGATCCGCTCTTCTGGATTTCCAGGCGTATAGGGATAATTGACTTTCTACAGCCACAAACCAGCATAAAGGTTTAAAAAACACGGATTTAAGCTATAAAAAACCGCCCGGAATTAAACTTTCCAGTATTTTGCGCTTAGCTTAAATTTACAGCTTATTCAAACGCTTATGCCCCTGGATAAAAACCGGCAATTCCTCGATTTTGAAAAGCCGATTAAGGAATTATTTGACGAGATCGAAAAACTCAGGCTGACGGCCGAAAAAACCAAGGTTAATCTAAACGATTCCATCAACAAACTATATGACCAGGTCACGGAACGCAGGCGGGACATTACCGCCCACCTCACACCCTGGCAAAAAGTACAGCTCAGCCGCCATCCCGACCGTCCCTATACGATGAAGTATATCGAGAAAATGACGGATAATTTCATTGAACTTTTCGGGGACCGGAACGTGAAGGATGATAAAGCCATGGTGGGCGGGTTCGCCCAACTCGACGGGCAAACCGTTATGTTCATTGGTCAGCAAAAGGGTACCAATACCAAAATGCGGCAGATGCGTAATTTCGGTATGGCCAACCCGGAAGGCTATCGCAAGGCACTCCGCCTGATGCGGCTCGCGGAAAAATTCAATAAGCCCATCGTCACTCTCATTGATACACCCGGTGCATTCCCCGGTATGGAAGCCGAGGAACGCGGACAGGGAGAAGCCATTGCACGTAATATTTATGAGATGATTCGGTTAAAGGTGCCCGTTATATGTGCGATCATCGGCGAAGGTGCTTCCGGTGGCGCCCTGGGTATCGGAGTAGGGGATAAAGTCTTTATGCTTGAAAATTCCTGGTACACCGTGATCTCTCCTGAAAATTGCAGCTCCATTCTCTGGCGCAGCTGGGATCAGAAGGAAAAAGCGGCCGAAGAACTCCGGCTTACCCCGGATAATATGTATGGTTTCGGGCTCATCGACGGAATCATACCGGAACCTATCGGCGGTGCCCATTGGGATTATAATGAAGCAGCCGCTTTGTTGAAACCGCGACTTACCCAGACCATCCGGGAACTATTTAAACTTTCACCGGAGGAACGCATAAATAACCGCATAGAGAAATTTACAAAAATGGGATTCTGGGATGAGTATACTGATTCTCCGGATATTATTCATCACGGTGAACCGGAACCCGAAATACATGAAATCATACCCGTGAACCATGAGTAACCTGATCTCTCAATTGTCCGGCACCGGTGTTGCGCTGGTAACACCTTTTAGCTCGAATAAATCCATCGATGAAGCGGCCCTGGCCCGGGTGATCGAATTTGTAATAGCCGGTGGGGTTGAATATATCGTTACACTGGGAACTACCGGTGAGACACCTACTTTGTCGAGAGAAGAAAAAATCCGCATTGCCAGATTTACGATTGAAGTGGTGAACCAGCGTGTTCCGGTTGTGATCGGAGCCGGTGGGAGCGACACCCGTGAAGTGATCCGGGAAATAGAAAAGCTTCCTACGGATGGGGCATTGGCGATTCTCAGTGCCAGCCCTTATTATAGTAAGCCATCACAGGAAGGACTTTACCAGCACTATAAAGCCATTGCAGAAGCTTCTCCAAAACCGATATTAATATATAATGTACCCGGCAGAACAGCACGTAATGTAAATGCATCCACCGTATTGAGACTCGCGGAACTGCCGAACATATCCGGAATCAAGGAAGCCGGCGGTGACATGGCACAATGTGCGATGATACTGCGCGACTGCCCGGAAGATTTCCTGGTGGTTAGTGGTGACGATGCGCTGGCATTCCCGCAGATTGCCATCGGTATGCAGGGCGTCATCAGTGTGGCCGCGAATAGTTTTCCGCAGGTATTTACGAACATGATCCGCGCGGCACTCAAAGGTGATTTGAAAAAAGCAAAAAAATTAAATGACAGCCTGATAGAAGGATACGACCTCTTATTTGTTGAAAACAATCCCGCCGGAGTGAAAGCTGCCATGTCGGAACTGGGGCTTATACAAAACGAACTTCGCCTGCCGCTTGTTCCTCTCAGTAAGCCCTATCATGATGCATTAAAGAAATACATATCCGGCTTAAAGCCCTCATCCCCCGACGCTTCCGCGAAAACGGACAAGGCCCAGAGCCTGATGCCTTCGGCCAATGTATAATAAACACCCATGTACAAATCTGAAATGGAAGGAATGAACAACAGTGGACTGTTTTATATACAGAACACTTACCTTCCATTTTCACACTATCACACTACCACACTACCACACTGATAAAATATGGCTTCATCCATCTTCCGGAGAAAATCGCTCGATAAAATTTTAAGGGATGCTGAAGCGGGGTTGGGGGATGCACATGAACACCATCTTCATAAATGTCTGGGTGTACGTGATCTTACCTTCATGGGCGTTGCAGCCGTTATCGGCGCCGGCATATTTTCCACCATCGGAATCGCCGCATTTCATGGAGGACCGGGTGTTATTTTTCTTTTCATGATCACAGCCATCACCTGCGGCTTCACCGCCCTCTGTTATGCTGAGTTCGCTTCGCGCGTTCCGGTTGCCGGAAGCGCCTATACGTATTCTTATGTGAGCTTCGGTGAAGTAATCGCCTGGGTGATCGGCTGGGCGCTGATCCTGGAATATGCCATCGGTAATGTGGTGGTGGCCATTTCATGGAGTGCTTACTTCAATAATATCCTGCGGAATATGGGCATCCATCTGCCCGACTGGCTGGCTACCGGTTACCAGTCAGCGAAAATGACTTACCAGGCAGCCTTAGCGGCCAATAAGCCGGTTGCTGATTCTGTATTTTTAAATGCTCCGCAAATCGCAGGCATTAAATTCATCATTAACCTGCCTGCTTTCATTATCGTCGTGCTGATTACCGCTCTGGCATATATTGGTATTAACGAAAGCCGCAAGAGCGCCAATTTCATGGTGGGCCTGAAACTCGTTGTCCTGGCTTTCATCGCGGTGATCGGGTTCTGGCTGATATTTTCTACCGGCACGACGGGCAACTGGAAACCATTTCTTCCCGAAGGCATGGGCGGTGTGATGCAAAGTGTGTCTTCCGTTTTCTTTGCCTATATCGGGTTTGATGCCATATCCACGACTGCCGAAGAGTGCAGGAATCCGCAAAGGGATCTGCCCAGGGGCATGATGTACTCACTCATCATTTGCACGGTCATCTATATTATTACGGCTCTCGTCATCACAGGGCTGGTGAATTATAAAGAATTTGAATTCATCGCCGATCCGCTCGCTTATGTTTTTGACAAGATCAATATGCATAAGATCGGCTTCATTATTTCCGTGAGTGCCGTAGTCGCTTCCACTTCTGTTTTGCTGGTATTCCAGATCGGTCAGCCGAGAATCTGGATGAGCATGAGCCGCGACGGCCTGCTACCACCGGCATTTGGAAGAATCAGCAAAAAATTTAAAACTCCCGGCTTTGCAACCATTATCACCGGATTGCTGGTGGGAATTCCTGTTCTGGTCGTAGACGATAAACTCATGACCGACCTGACCAGCATTGGAACCCTCTTTGCTTTTGTACTGGTTTGCGGTGGTGTATTGTACCTGCCCAAACTGATCCGGGTGCCGGGAAAATTCAGTATCCCTTACCTGAATGGAAAATATCTTATTCCTCTGTTCCTGGCTCTGTTTATCTTTTTTGCCAGGCACCGCATCGGAAATGCACTATCCAACCTGAATGGCGAATCTTACCAGGAAATATTATTTCTTTTATTTATTGTATCTGCCTTCATCATTGCCGTCCTGACTTTTATCCGGAATTATTCTGTGATTCCTGTGCTCGGGGTTTTATTCTGTTTATATCTCATGATCGAAATCCCCGCGAAGAGCTGGCTGGTATTCTTTGGCTGGATGGGAGTGGGGCTGGCCATTTATATTGTTTATGGAAGGAGGAAGAGTAAGCTCGCCAACAGACCGGGCTGAAAGTGTGGTAGTGTGGTAGTATGGTAGTGAATTTTTGATACGCACTACCACACTACCACTCCTCTACCACACTCGCTACTCTGCGCGCAAACTGTTCACGGGATTAGCTCTCGCCGCACGCATGGCAAGAAAACTTACCGTAAGCAGTGCAATGAGCAACGCTGCCAGCCCGGCCATAATGAATACCCACCAGCTCAAATCCAACCGGTACGCATAATTCTGCATCCACCGGTTAAGTGTAAACCAGGCAATGGGCCAGGCAATCGCATTAGCGATCAGGACCAGCTTGATAAAGTGCCGTGACAAAAGAGATACAATACTCGTTATCGAAGCACCCAGTACTTTACGAACACCAATTTCCTTGATTCTTCTCTCCGCGGAATAAGATGCGAGTCCGAACAAACCCAGGCAGGAGATCAGGATGGCGAGAAAAGCCAGCACACCCACCATTTGAGTGATCTGTGAATCGGTGCGGTAAACATCCCTGAAATGGTCGTCGAGAAACTGGTATTCAAAGGGATGATCCGGGAAATTGTCATGCCATGTTTTCTGAATAAAAGCCAGCGCCTCTTTAGCCTGACTGCCCTTTATTTTTACGGACATTGTTCCGAATCCCCATTCTTTCTGGTTGTATAGGAAGATGGTTTCAATTTTATAATGCAGCGAATTGAAATTAAAATCCTTTGCAATTCCTACGATCCGGCCCAGGGAATCAAATCCGAATTGCTTTCCGATTAGCGATCCATATCCTGCTTTCGGATTGCCTTTCAGCAATTCCTCCGCCAGCCTTTCATTTAAAATATATTCTTTTCCATTGGCCTGTTTTTCACGCGAGAAACCTTTTCCATAAACCAGCCGGATATGGTATAAATTCATGTAATCGGGATCCACCATCAGAAAAGTACTGGACAGTTGTTGCTTGGGTCCATCACCGGTAAATTCAACTCCTGTCTGATCGAGGTGACCACCCAACTGATCTCTGCTGGCCGTAACGCCTTCTACCAGTGCGCTGGCTGACAATTCAGTTTTTAATAAATCATATTTCCTGTAAGTGATATCATCCAGCGGAATCGTTACCATTTGATCGCGGATGAATCCCGGATCCTTCTGCTGCATGTAGTTAAACTGGCGGAAGACAAAGATGGTGGCGATGATCAGGAAGATGGCACTTACAAACTGACTGACCACCAGTATATTTCTGAAGTTCGCCTTTTTGCTGACTGAAACAGCTCCTCCTTTCAAAACTTTTGTCGGTTGAAAAGAAGAAAGATAAATAGCCGGGTATATACCTGACAACAAGCCCACGAGAATCGTTCCAAGGATTATTGAAATGATGATGCCCGGATGTTCTAAAAATATCGGCTGAAGCCGTCGCTGGCTGAGATTTTCTACATAGGGTAGTGCGAGGAAAACAAATACGATCGCCAGTGTCAAAGCAATCAGCGAGAGAAGAATTGTTTCACCGAGAAACTGGGTACCCAGTTGAAATCGCTGGGCGCCTACGGATTTCCGGATACCTACTTCCTTGGCTCTTTCGGTGGATCGCGCAGTGGACAGGTTCATGAAATTGATACAGGCAATGGCCAGTACGATCAGGGCAATCACTATGAAAATATTAGTGTAGTTTTTATCAAATTTCTGGTAATTGATATAGTCCAGGCCGATATCTGCCGAATTTGCATGAACGGCCTGTAAAGGAAGCAGGAACAGTTCATAAAACTTCCATCGGTCATAGGTCGTCATATGTTCCTTGAGAAATGCCGGGAATTTTTTTTCAAGCACGGCTGTTCTCGTGCCAGGAGCCAGTTCCAAATAGGTGTTGAGCCAGTTCCCGCCCCAGTTTTTCAACCAGTCGGGTTTGTAAACAGTATTGAAAGAAAACAGCGCATCGAATTGAAACTGGGAATTATCCGGGATGTCTTTCATGATGCCCGTTACAGTATAAGACAGGGTATCACCGGCATAATGAGTGATCGTCTTTCCGACCGGGTCTGTATCTCCAAATAGTTTCTTTGCACCTGATTCCGTCAGAACCGCGCTGTTTGGTTTCAGCAATACATTGAGCCGGTTTCCTTTTACCAGGGGGAAATCAAAAATGGACAGGAAAGAGGTATCTACAAAAAATGTGTGCGCATAATAAATTCTTTTTTCACCGAACGTGATTTGGTAATTATCGTTCCAGCTCACGCGGGTATAGTTGATGATTTCGGGAAAATCATTTTTTAAAGCGGGCCCCATGGGAAACATCGAGAGCGCCACCTTTTGGGAAGAAAGCATGCCGGGAAATTTCTGCACTTCATTCAGCCGGTAAATATTCTTACTGTGCATCCGGTCAAAACTTTTTTCATAAAAGACAAAGAGCATGATCACGATACAGGCTGTCATCCCAATGGAAAGGCCAATGATATTAATCGCAGAATAGAATTTATGCTTCGTCAGATTGCGCCAGGTGATAAGGAGGTAGTTTTTTAGCATACTTTATTTTTACGTTTACATTGAGTGTGGTAGTGTGGTAGTGTGGTAGTGAAATGTCGAACATACTACCACACTACCACACTACCACACTACTCTGATCTTAAACTGTTGACGGGGTTCGAAATCGCCGCCTTTACGGACTGGTAACTCACCGTAAGCAAGGTAATGACGATCGCGCCCAGACCGGCGGATGCAAAGATCCACCAGGATAATTTTGTGCGGTATTCAAATCCCAACAGCCAGTTATGCATGAAATAGTAGGCCGCCGGAACAGCAATGCACAAGGAAATCAAAACAAGCACCACAAAATCCTTCGACAATAGCTGCCAGAGATTCAGCACCGATGCGCCCAGCACTTTGCGCACGCCGATTTCCTTTGTACGTTGCACCGCCATGAAGGAAGCCAGCCCAAACAATCCCAGACAGGAGATGAGGATCGTCAGGCCGGCAAACAAAGCCGATAAAGTGGCCGTGCGTTGGGTGTCTTCGAATTTTCTCGCATAATCTTCATCAACAAAATGATATTCGAAGGGATAGTCCGGATTGTATTTTTTGAGGATCTGTTCAATTTTCTGAAGACTGGCCTGCACGTTAGTGGCTGCAGCCAGTTTCATATTAATGACATTGAACCCTGAATTGGAGGCGACGCCTTCAATCATCATGGGTTTAACAGGATTGTAGGGTGAAGTGAGAATGAAATTTTTTACTACTCCGATTACATGGTAAGTGATTTTATCATCTGTGATGAGCTGGCCAATAGGATTTTTAAATCCCATGGTCTTTACGGCGCTTTCGTTTAACAGGGCTGCCGTTGAATCGGTCGGGTATTTTGAAAGATCCACATCCCGGCCGATGATCAGTTTCAGGCCGGCCAGTTTCACCAGTCCTTCATCTGCACTGAAACGATCGAAATCTGTTTTATCATAAGGAGATTTGCCCTGCCAGATAATGTCCCATGTATCGCTCCAGACCTGGGTCAGCGGCCAGCTGGTACGGTTCACCATGGATGCAACGCCGGATTGAAGGAGTTCGTTTTTCAACATCGGATATTTCTTATTGAGCGACCCGGTCATATAATGATAGACCAGCTGACTCCTGTTATAGCCGGTATCTCTTTGTTGCGCATACCTGATTTGCTGAACGACCACCAGTGTACTGATGATTAGGATAATTGCAAAACTGAATTGCAATATCACCAGGATCCTGCGCGGCGTAACCAGTGATTGTGCATTCTTAAATTTTCCTTTCAATACAGAAACCGGTTTGAAAGAAGAAAGAAAAAAAGCCGGATAACTTCCGGCCAGTAGCCCGGTGATGAATATGAATAAGACGGCATACAGCCAGAAATATAAATTTGCGTAGGGCAGGACGAGTACTTTACCGATCATTAAATTAAAGGAAGGCAGAAATGCCTGTACCAGGAAAAGTCCGAGTATGCCTGAAATAGCTGAGATAAACAGGGATTCACCGAGAAACTGCAAAACAAGGGCGGATTTATAAGCACCTGATACTTTACGGATACCAACCTCCTTCGCCCTTTTTTCAGACCTGGCCGTGCTGAGGTTCATAAAATTGATGCAGGCAATCAGCAGGATAAACGCTGCAATGACTATAAAGAGACGGACAGTTTCTATTTCGCCGCCTGCAAGTTTTCCGTTTTCAAACCTGGAATATAAATGCCATTTATCAATGGGATGCATGAAAACTTCTTCTTTCACCAGACCCTTTGAATAATCCTGGCTGATGGTTCTTATTTTGGCGTTGAAGCTGGCAGGATTGACCTCCGGTTTGAGAAGCACAAAAGTATTTACGGAATTGTTATCCCATAAATTATCATCCCATCTAAGCGTTTTGACCATATTCCAATTAACCATGAAATCAAATTCGAACCGGGTATTCGAAGGAAGATCTTTGAGAATTCCGGAAACGATATAATTCATGGTGTCAACCCGTAGTGTTTTATTCATCGGATCCTGATCCCCGAACATCCGTTTTGCCATTTTCTCTGTGATGATCACGGAATTTGGATTGTCCAATGCGGTATTCGGATTACCCTGTTTTAGCGGAAGACTGAATATCTTCAGGAATTCCGGATCTACGATCATGGACTCCGTTGAAATTTTTTTGGTGCCGACAGATGTCACGAACCAGGTGGTCACAGTCCTGGCAACCATTTCCACTTCCGGATAATCTTTTTTCAAAGTCAGTGCAAGGATCTTCGGCGTATTGTTCCAGCATTGTATTTTATCATCCATCTGGCCCCGGTTCCAGGCTTCATAGATGCGGTTCCCTTTCGTGTGAAAGCGATCATAACTCAGTTCATTCTGTACCCAGAGAAGAATTAGTACAGCACTCGCCATACCGATGGCGAGTCCGCTGATGTTTATAAAGGAAAAGGCTTTATTCTTTAACAGATTGCGCCAGGCGATGTTAAGGTAGTTTTTTAGCATAGTGGAAAGCATGGAAAGTAAAAGTATGAGAGTATGGAAGTATGGGGGTGTGAGAGTGGATTATAATATTCCTTGAAATCAAAATAAATTATTTCATAAAAAATGGATATTACAAAGAAATATTCCCACAGTCTCATATTCCCTTACTCCCATACTTAACTAATGTGGTGCCGTTTTTTAAAGTATTCGGAATCAGATTTTTACATTTCTGGTTCGCGATAAAATTGTACGTAATTGATACAGGGGGTGTCCGTAAAGCCGAACGCCCTTCAGTGGATCCGCTGAAGCTTGTGCGAAAGCGGATTAAGCCCAAAGACCAATGGGTTCTCGCGCGAAGGGCTGCCCCGCCGTCCAGCTGAACTGGCTTTTTATGACGAATACCATATTCACGCTTTATCGCCTGACTTTGTGCAACAGAGATTCATTTGATTTTTTATTCAGGTTTGTCAAACGCGGTTTAAATTCTCTGATACCATTCAAATGGTCCGTAGGCTTTAAGCGTTAAGCTTTAAGTATTAAGGTTAAGCGTTAAGCGTACGTTAAGCGTTAAATCTTTAAACAGTAGATATATTTTGATTGCTAATTGAAGCAAAACGCTGTTAATTTTGCAATCAAATAGCAAACAAGCGTTAGGCGTTAGGCTTTAAGCCTTGAGCCTAAAATGGCTTTAAGCGTAAAAAATGAAATTCGAAGTGGGCGATAAGGTTACTGTCCTGCACTCCAACGAAGAGGCAGAAGTAGTAGAGATGATAAACGACAAAATGGTAATGGTCGAAGTGCGTGGTGTTAAATTTCCTGCTTATATCGATCAATTGGATTTCCCCTATTTCAAAAGATTTACCGAAAAGCAAATCCTCCCGGTCAAAAAAACAAAAACTTTTGTAGATCAGTTGCCCGTCGACAAATCTAAAAAAACGAACAACCCGCTCGATGGCTGCTGGTTAAGATTTCTGCCTGTTTCTGACACGGATGAATTCGGCGATGAAGTAGTTGAAAGTCTAAAGATTTACCTGGTGAACCATACAGAGAAGGGATTGAATTTTCAATACCGGCTCAGTTATGCGGCACGACAGGACTTCAGCCTGAACAATGAAATTCCTGCAGGAAAGGATTTCTACCTGCACGATATTCCATTCGAAAATCTCAACGATTCCCCGGTCTTTGATTTTGATTTCGATTTGCTACAGCCGGAGAAATCCAAAGCGCCACATTATGAATCTTCATTAAAACTGAGGGCCAAGCAGGTTTTCCTGCGAATAGAAGAGATCCGGAAAAAAGGTGAAGCCAGTTTTGCATTTAAATTATTCGACCGCTATCCGGATAAAGCGCAGGATGAAGAAATACCGCAATACCGTCCTCCCGGGAAAGAAGGAAATAAACTCTATGATGCGAAACAGGGCCGCCAGCACCTGGAACCCGCCAGATATGAAGTGGACCTGCATATAGAGAAACTGGTTCCGGAATGGAAACACCTGAGCAATTTTGAAATCCTGACCATCCAGCTGAACACATTTGAAAAATATCTGGAACTTGCTATTGCACATCACCAGCACAACCTGATTGTTATTCACGGCGTCGGTACCGGAAAATTAAAGGATGAAATTCATGAGATTCTGAAAGCAAAAAGGGAAGTGCGTTCATTCATCAATCAATACGATCCCCGATACGGATACGGCGCAACCGAGATATTTCTTTAAATTCGCACAGGCTACCGGCCGGGCCATCGCTATCTCTTAACAGGGGTGGAGGAAAGTCCGGACAGCAAAGGGCAATGTACCGGTTAATCGCCGGGGTCATCTTGGCATGGGCCCATGATACAGATAGTGCCACAGAAAATAACTACTTGTTCGTCGATGCTATAGTGCGGCCCGCCTGCGCTAAAGCTTCGGCGGGCGAGTGAGGGTGAAAACGTAGGGTAAAAGCCTACGGCTTCATGCAGTAATGCATGTCGCGGGTAAACCTTGCATGCTGAAATGCCATGTAAATCACGCTGAGATCTCCGACGCTAAAGCTTTGGAGGCCGATGTGGGCGGTCCGTTCATAAAGCAGCAATGTTTTGCGTGATGGGTAGGCAGCTAGATCCTTTCAGTAATGAAGGGACCAGATAAATGATGGCAGTAGAACAGAATCCGGCTTATGAGCCGGTAGCCTTTTTTGATTATGAGTTATGGGTTATGGGTTATGGGATAAGGGTTGAGAAAAACCCATAACCCATAACCCATAATTCATAACTTAAACGAAGACATCATCTTCTCCAAAAGTTTTGTTTCAATCATTTTCTGCGCGAGGAGAAGCATGTTTTTATATGCTTTTGCGCGGGAGATACCATGACCAATAATCACGGGCTTATTAACGCCGAGTACGGGCGTGCCGCCATAGTCTTCGAAGTTGAAACGGTCGAAGTATTCAGTGTGGACATTCTGTCTTTCCATGATCCCGTGAAGTGATTCTGCCAGTTTAAGAATCACATTTCCTGTAAATCCTTCACAGACCAGCACGTCCGCGTGATCCAGGAAAACATCCCTTCCTTCCACATTACCGATAAAATTTATCTGGGTATTTGCTTTAAGCAAAGGATATGTGGCCTGGGCAAGCACATTGCCCTTGCCTTCTTCTTCTCCAATATTGATCAGTCCGACTCTGGGCTTTTCTATTCCCAGGATATACTGCGCATAAAGAGATCCCAGCACGGCGAACTGGTCCAGGTGTTCGGCTTTGCAATCGGCATTGGCACCTACATCCAGCAATAATCCCGTAGACCCGTTTTCCATGGGCACGATGGTTCCGATCGTTGGTCGTTGAATACCTTCAATGGGTTTGATGGTGAAGAGTGAACCAATCAGCATGGCACCGGTATTACCCGCGCTGATAAATGCATCTGTTTTGCCCTTCGCCAGCAGGCCGAAGCCAATGGCGATGGAAGAATTGGGTTTTTCCTTCAGCGCTTTCAGCGGATGCTCGTGCATGCCGATCACTTCGGTGGAAGGAATAATCCGGTATGTGTGCGCGGGGATTTGGTACTGTTCCATCAATGGCAGGAGCTGCTGCTCATCACCAATCAGCGATACCAGTGCAGGGGTTTTTTCTGATATATAATCGCGTACGCCTTTCACCAGTTCTTCCGGTGCAAAGTCTCCGCCCATCATATCTAATGCAATATTCATCCGCGTGACTACATTATAAGCAATGAATAAATTACTCTACGGTGCTTTTTCTACAACTACTTTGCCCTTGTAAAATAATTTTCCTTCGCTTACATGTGCACGGTGACGTACGTGCAGTTCGCCTGTGGCTGAATCCTTGCTCAGGGTCAGTTTAGAAGCTTTGTAATGCGTCCTTCTTTTTGCACTCCGTTGCTGCGAGTGTCTCCTTTTGGGATTTGGCATGACTCAATTTTTAAAAAAATCTATAATCTATTCCGGGTTCCGGAATTTTTCCAGTCCTTTCCATAACGGGTTCTCGGCATTGCTGGCGCTGGCATCCATCTTTTTCAGCATCGCCAGCACTTCAGGATTACAATTCGGTCCCCCGATTTCATCTTCCCGGCACATCCGCTGTACAGGTATGCTGAGATTGATAAATTCATAGATCCAGTCGGCCAGGTGAAGATGGCTCTCGGTTCTGGATATATAATATACATCCGGATCCTCTTCCTCATTGTTCATCGTTTCCGGATCATCCACCAGTTTCACGATGACCTGGAATTCATCCCAGAGTTCTAAAGGCAGGGGATTACCGCAACGATCACAAAAAACCTGTACAGTTCCCGTTACTTCAAATCGTAGTAACATGAATCCCAGGTTCTTTTCCAGGAAAAGCTTCACGCTGGCATGGCAGTCCGAAAAATCCTGCTGTGAATATGACTCAAAGAACCTGTCTGTTATTTCATAATCGTACGCATGAATACCGGGCTTTAGTCCCACAAACGCAAGTTCATATTCTCTGCGGCTGTTCATGAGCACTTTTTTAAATAGTCGGCAAAGGTAGTGTGTTTTAAGCACATTTTGCCTATCTTTTTTCCAGTTTTATGAGTTTATTTCCACTGTCTGTGAACAACTTAAGGAAATAAACCCCCTTCGGAAAACGGGCCAGGGAAAGCTGTTGAGTATAGCCCTGGCAACTCTTTTCCAGCAGTTTTCTGCCCAGCACATCAAATATCTGTATTTCCCGGCAGGATGCGGGGGTTTTAATAGTAATATCCCCGATTGTCGGATTCGGATATACCTGGACGTAAGCCGGGACCGGGTCATAGAATATTTTCCTGACCGGTGAAATCAGGCTGTCCCCATTCTGCATATAGAGAACCAGCCGGTAATAGTTGTTTCCCCCTGCAAGTTTCGGATCTGTAAAGTGATATGCCTGGGTAGTATCGGATGGATACAGCGCGGGCAATTCGCCAATCATGGAAAACACGGTACTGTCTGAGCTTTTTTCAATGATATATTTTATCGACCCGCTTTCCTGCCAGCTGCTCCAGTCCAATGAGCCGGTCGTATTGTTCCGGACAGCCGTAAAATCTTTTAGCCAGGCAGCGAGTGGATGATCCTGATTTTTGCCACCTCCGTTCATCCAAAACTCCGAAAACGCGGATACGGTCGTCTCGGCATAGTATCCATTGTCGTAGGGAATAATCTGCACATCAGACCCTGGTTTGTGAAACCTGTAATTTCCCAGCCGGTTATTTTTCAGACTGCTGTCTTCTTCCGGTGCAGCCGGACTGCTGTATTGAGTAATTCCCGCTGAATACGCATCTTCCAAATTCAAACATGAAGAACATCCGGTAGCATGGATCAGTTTGTTTGCTTCTGAATCAGTGAAGTAATAACGTACATGGATATCCGCAGTTGGGGGGTTGTCAGCCTGGACCACCCAGTTCCGTTGGCCATAATACTGGCCTGCCGTATCGCGGATCGCGGCAGTGTCCGTGTAAAGCATCAGCCGGGTGTTACCCAGATTCTGCCCGGCGGGTTGTATAGAGAATATTTTTTTCCCGTTTTCTTCAAAATCAATCCAGTTGGATCCGCTCACCGGCTGGGAAAGCGAAGTGTTCAGGCTGTCTGCGAAAACCGGCGCTTTTTCGAATATATGTACGTCGTCGATTCCAACGCCTTCGTAATTCGTTCCCGGATCAGAATACATGACAAACCGGAACCTGATTTTAGGGGCGATAACCGGGATATCGAAACTGGAAACATGCCAGGACGGTCCGGATAATTGCCAGGCTTTGGCAGATGTATCATCATACCAGTTGATACCTGCTGCAGCAGATCCCAGTAAAGTCCAGGACGAATCATTCAGGCTGTATTCCACCCAGTGATAGTCGCAATCGCAATTGTCTTCTGTCTGGAAAATATGACTGAAAGACAAAACAGGTTTGGTAAGACCCGTGAGATCAAAACAGGGAGAATATAAAAACGAATATTCATTATCGTTATAATTACCTGTCAGACTGGTGACCCAGGCGTTCGCTCCATTAGCCGATTTATGGATAACCTGTTTGGCCGGCTTGCCCCATTGCCAGCTATCGTTCTGTCCGCCACTGTACCAGTAGCCATTATTGTTTTCAAATCCTTCCAGGTAAGGATACTGACTGATCAGGGGAGTGGTCTGAATAGTATAGTCACCGGAACTGTCGTTATTCCGGTAGTTGTCAGTAGGACTGCTTACCCATGTCTTAATGTGATATAGCTGATAAACAGACATATCTGCAGTTTTAGTGAAGGTATACTGGAGACTATCTTTCGGAGGCAGGGCTGGCAGGATTTCGGTCACCGTATCCTGGTTTATGGCATAGCTGACGGGGATATTCAGGAGGGAATCCGTACCGTAATTCCGGATCAGAATGGTGATTTTTTCAGCATTACTGAGTCCGCAAATATTTTTCAATCCCGGTTGAATAAGTTTTCGCATACCCACATCATGCTGTGCATTCGTGAGCATAAAATCATCAAAACTGATTCCACCCCCTGGTAATGCCATGGGATCGGAAGAAGTACCTGGCGTTTTACCTTCTGCACCGCATCGAACCTGGAAGCTGCTGCTGATAGTCTGTGCGGGGATCGCAGCTGCCAGAGTGCCGGTTACATCCAGGTTTAATTTGATATAAGCGCCGGGTTGATCTGCAGGATCGCTCAGGCTTTTTACGGGTATCCAGGCAGCCTGATCATTACCACGAACCCAAACCTGGTTTCCCGGCAGAGCGGCAACGACGGACTGTTTTTTGAAATAGAGATCCAGCCAGATCTGGTCAGAGGCTGAATAATTCGAAAGATTAAAAGTATTCGTCAGCGAATCAGCTGCATTCGTGCCTTGTACAGCCACATCCAGCAACATACTGCGCTTGCCGGTTCTGGCGAAGCCGCTGTTGAAAAAACTGTTCAGTCTTCCGTTGGGGGAAGAATTTGAAAAATCGGCCCGGTCCAGACTGTCCAGACCCACCAGCGGATTGTTATATGTCTGGTTCGCTGCTGTCTCAAATCCTTCGATGAATGTCGGATTTAAGACCAGCGGATCATTACGAAGGTTTTTGACAATTGTTCTGAGTGTGTCATTTGCCGGAATGGTATCAGGGGCATAGTGGATCCATGTTTTAATATCATAGTTACCAGCGGCTGAAAAATCATAACTGTTGCCGGGTGAAAATGTGAATACGATACTGGAATTGGCAGGTATAACAGCAGCGGAAATTTCCGTTATAACAACTCCGCCATTAACCTGGTATGAATAGCTAACCGGGGAAGAAGTAGGGAGGCTGCCGGCATTTCTAACGCGAATGCTTATGCGCTGGTTACCGGGCTGTGAACTGGTGAATTGCCTTCCGCTCACCGGCGCCTGCAGGGAATCTGTCAGCAGGTCGTTATTCAGGACCGGAGCCGTACAGGCACCCCCATTGGGAATGATATTTTGTCCCATAGAACGCCTTCCGGGACTCCCGGCACGCGAGGCCCTGACAGAAAACCAGTAACTGCTGTCTTTATTCAGCGGAGTCGCCAGCCAGGTGGTATCGGTTGTATGACCGATCACCTGCATGGTGTCTCCGGAGAATTTCATGATATCATAGGAGTCGGCGCCTGCTACGGATCCCCATTGGAGCTGCGCATATCCGGGGCAGGTATTGGTGACCGTTAGTGTGGGCTGACCCAGGATAGTAAACGGGTAATCACTTATATCTGAGTAACTCGTGTTGTTGCGGGTTATCCGGATCAGCGCATTATTGGTAGCCGCTGCAGGAACCGTCCAGTTATAGGATCTTGCTGTAGCAGAAACTGCATTATCAATAGTTGTCCAGCTGCTTCCCCCGTCAATAGAATATTCCAGGGTGAATCCGTTCGGCTCTCCACCATAGGCGCTCCAACGGATGATTTCCGTTTGTCCGGGTACCCAGGTTTCCGATCCGAAAGGATATTCTACGGTTACAGAAGACTGGATAATTTCATAAGTGAGATAGAATTTCTGAGGGCCGACCGGAATATTCCCACCCTTTACTTTCAATAAATAATTTCCCGGAGTCGGATTATTCACCAGCACCTGTTCAATATTATTGGTATGGTCCTGACCTTCCGTTGCATTGTTATTCACATTAGCAGCGGAAGGGTCCAAAACCATTGGCAGGTGAACGGTTCCCGCCGGATCGGTTACTTCCAGGTCGAGGTCGTTGACCAATGCACCTGGCGAAAAGGGGAGTGCAGGGGCATCCGGCCAGTAAAGCAAAACTTTTATCTGGAAGCCTCCGGCAGGGACGGAGGGAATCGTAAATGACTGGCTCGTGCTGTCTGCAAGCGAACCAATGAAATAATGATTTTGTTCCAGCGCTTCAACCGTAGGCCGTCCGCTGATCATTCCAAAACCAAAAGTGTAATCAGGTCCCGGGTTTCCCAGATCTACTGCATTATTGGTGATCAACGCTTTCAACAATGCACCGTCAGGATTAAGGCCACCATGCAATTGCCTGTATCTTTCAACGATCAGCGCCAGAATGCCTGTCGCCGTTGGACTGGCCATACTGGTGCCGGTAAAGGTATTATACAGATTACCGGGTACAGTTGAAGTGATATTTACGCCGCCGGCAACCAGTTCAGGTTTGATCCGGCCGTCCGTAGTAGGACCACGACTTGAATTGCCGCCAATGGTATAGTCCACATTATACATGGATCCCACCGTCAAAATATTTTTAGCCGATTGAAACCCCGATTTGATGGTGGAAAAAGATTTTGGAAAAGGCGAGCAGGTAAAGCCATCCATCGTTACCCGCTGCGAAAACGTGAAGCAGCTGGGGATAGGCCAGCATTTGATCGTCCACATAATTACTTAACACATTGTAATCCCCGTCGCCGGTACAACCCACGCCACCATTATAGTAGGAATTATTTGTCAGCGGCATGTTGAAATCGCCAACATACGTCGGACTGTTCACAATGATATTGCTGAAATCATTTACAACCAGGCGGCTTCGCGGGGCCATGCCGGCATAAAGCGGATTTGAAATTCCTCCTCCCGATATGGTTCCGCTGGTATGCGTACCATGATTGTCTACCGGTTCATCTGTTCGCAAAATAAGTTTACCAGCCAGATCGATATGGCCGGACGGGTTCGCATTGTCCCCGATACCGATAATGAGGTTTTTGCCACTGAGATTCCTGCCTACCGTCGCGGAAAGCGACTGCACGCCATGTACTGCGCGGTTATTGTAATTTAATGGAACATCCTCGAGGTGGATCGGACTGATCGAGCTGATAAAAGGAAGCAGGGAGATTTTATCGATGCTGTTGACGGAAGCCCTGATGAACCAGGTGTTGGCTGGTTTTATTTTAGTTTCAACAATCTCCGCACCTGATTCTTTTATAAACTTTTCAGCCGCGGCTTTCTCCACAGGAAAGCAGGTAACTGCTATCAGATCATGGAGGCTGGTTGCCCGGATCAGGTTTTCCTTCAGCCGCTGATCAATCTTTAGCGCCGGCGGGATCGCATATATATTTTTTATTCCGGAAGCGGCCGGATTCTTAAGGATGAATCCGCTATTGCACACGGCCAGCCAGCTGTTTCCTGAAATCCACTGTTCCAGTCTGATCCCCTGCGCTGCCAGCTTCTCTTTTCCGGGAGAATCCGTAGGACGGTCCATTTGAATAAGTACATAATAATTGTCTCCAAACCGGGAAGATTGCCAGCCGGTATGACTGATTTTACGACCCAGCAGACTGTTTTCAGTCTTCAGGCGACCATTTTTTAACATAGGATTAGAATGAAACACCTGTCCAAATGAGTCCGGTCCCAGTATTATAATCAAAAGGAAGGCGATCAGCACTCTGGGCATTGGGAATAATTTAAGCCGGAATCAATGAAAACAACCGGAAATATTGATTAAAATCGGCCAGAATTGTAACGCGGCCGGGGCATGATTATTACATGCTAAGATTCTGAAAACGAAACAGGTGCGCCGATGGTTCAAAATAATTTTGGGAATCCCCGGATTTCCGTTTATTTCGATTGAATTTCAAGAGCCAGCGACTTTGATTTACCTTCCTGTGAAAAAATATTTAAATGACTCAGCAACCCGGATAAATGAGAAGCGCGTAGAATCTTGAAACCATTTTTGAATAATATCTCCCGACTTGTCTTGCTATTTTGTTTCCTGGGTTTTTTTTCAACCGGGAAAGCCGCGATCTATACGGGTATTGTCAACCTCACTGATACAGTTCCCAAAGAAATAACCCCGAAGAAACGGAGCAATGTCACGCGTTACCTGAATATCATCACGGATCAGCAACAGCGGGATTCCCTGTTTTCCCAGCTATCCAGGTCAAATACGCCGCAGATTACTATTTCAGATAGTGCAATGTGGAAAAACCGGGAACATTCTTTTGATGTTTACGGAGGGAAACAAATCCGGTTTGTATATTATAACCAGCTGAAGGTTTTTGGTACCACGATCGAAGACACTGCGGTGGTACCCAATAAGCTCGTCCGTTTTGCCAACAACCTCCACTATAACACGCGAACCTGGGTGATCAAACAATCGCTTTTTTTCCGGGAAGGAGATACGGTCAACGCCTATAAACTGGTGGACAATGAAAGATACCTGCGCCGGCTGCCATTTATCCAGGATGCCCGTATTTATGTTATTAACAGTCATGAGAATAATGATTCGATCGATATCGTTGTACTGACGAAGGATGTATTCGAATATGGAGGTACCATCCAATCCTTTAACAATACACAGGCTTCGGCTACGATTTTCAATAATAACCTTTTTGGTGCAGGTCAGAAAGTGGCTTTTGGATTCAGCTGGGATAATAATTATATGCCTCAATGGCGCACGGGTGCCAGTTATACCAAATACAATGTGGCCGGTTCATTTGCCGACGTTTCCGTTGGATATACCATGCTGAACGATAAGCCGGATGCGGATTCCGGGCAATATGAAAACGCCGCTTACCTGATCATTAACCGGCCTTTGTACAGCACCTGGGCAAAATTTACCGGAGGCCTGACTTTATCGGCAAATAAATCTATAAATATTTACAATCTGCCACCGAGTACATACCGGGATTATAAATACAATCTGATTGATTTGTGGGGCGGTTATAATTTTACGAATCAATATAAAAGAACGGGATATAACAGCATGAGCCCAAATTTTGGTATTGAGTTCAGGACATTCAATATGAACTTCACCGAGAAGCCAACCCAGAAAGAATTACTGAATAATCCCAAATACAGTTCGCATAATTTTTTGCTCGGTCAATTTGTAGTTTATCACCAGGACTTCTTCAAAACCAATTATTTTTTCGGTTTCGGCAGAACAGAAGATATTCCAATGGGCTATACGTATGCGGCAAGTTTTGCTTTTGACAAATGGGACACGTTGAAAAGGCCGTATACGGCTGTCCAGGCACAGAAATACTGGTTCCTGGGAAAAAACCTGATCAGCACGACAGTAGGTTTGGGAACTTTCTGGTATCACCAGCAGTCGCAGGATGCGGTATTACATGTAACGGCCGATTATTACAGCAACCTTTTTCGGCAGCATGGTCCGAAACTGCGCGAATTTCTGCATGCGGATTACCTGATTTGTTTCAACCCCCACATATATGAATCGATGCCCGTTAATATTAATCGGGAAAACGGGATTTTCGGATATCGAAATACCCAATATAACGACTACCAGCGACTCAACCTGAGCGCGCAGACCAATTACTACAGCCCGATCAGCATCTATGGGTTTAAATTTAATTTTTATCTCTTGCTGCAGGCTTCATTGCTTTCCTCCTATAATGAATCTATACTAAACGGACCCTTATACACAGGTTTCACAGTCGGGTGCCAGATACGAAATGAAAATTTATCCTTCAACACTTTGCAGATATCAGCGAGCTACCAGCCATTTGTTGGTCAGGGATACCAGGCAGTTTACGGTCCTAAGAGTATTTTCATTTTCATAACTTCCGTAACGCCATTTAACTTCCCCATATTCGCCCTTACACAACCGACGCTGATTCAATATAGGTAAAAAGTATAATGGTTTAGTGTGGTAGTGTGGTAGTGTGGTAGTGTGGTAGTATGATTATTTTCATTACCACACTACCACACTACCACACTACCACACTTCTACTCCTCCCTCTTCTCCTCCAGTGGATCTGTATCCGAGTTGCCCATTTTTATTTTTGGATTTTCGGAATTACCCGTGATGTGCAGAGGTATGCCGATAATGCCGAGAGGAGGGAGGCCGATTCGCATTTTAAAATTCACCTTATTGTCGAAAGAGGTCTGTCCTTCGAAACGAATCCGGAAGCCCCCGGTTTTGAATTTCATTCTTTCAATGGTTATCAGGTTATTTTTAATAGACGATTTGACATCTATTTTTGAAAGGTCCGGATCTTTTAATTCGGTTTTCCCGGACTGGCTGCTAACGGTATTGAATAATTTCCAGCCATTAAACTTTACATTTTTCACACTCAGCACTCCATTTCCTTTCAGGGAAGGATAAATGGGAAACATTTGTTCGTTCAATTTACCGCTAAGAGAATAATCAATCGAGATAATTCCGGATGCATGTTCAGCCGAACTTGCCAGGTCATGAAATATTTTTATTTCTTTATAGGCCCTCTGTACATCAAAATCCTTCGCCTGCAACTGGTATTCAAATCCTGCACGCGTCAGGTTCTGCGGACTGTATTTGCCTTTCATGGATACCCCGCAACCGATCAGTTCAAACCCGGTTTCTGACAATTCTATTTCGCCGTTCCGGATATTCATTCCGCCCAGGAAATGATTTAACACAATATCACTATATAAAACCCGGTCGGATGCTGCCCTGATCGTCAGGTCAAGATTCCTGGGGACCTGAATCACACCTGCCGCCGGTGGATTTTCGGATTGGACGGATGCGGGTTTCGCATATACAGCGAATTCATTTACATCAATCAATTTTGCTTTCAGGTCAAAATTGGCTTTGAGGATTTCATTTTTACCCAATGCAAAGTTGATTGCATTCACAGCAAATCCATCGAGCTGAAGATCGGATTTTCCATAAGTCGCCTGGAAAGTTTCGAACCACATTTTATCCTGGTCAAACCTGAAATGTCCCTGCCGGATGAAAAAAGGTTGTGGGAATAATTCATTGGTAACCCGCAGATCCCTGACTTCGAGATGGCCCGAATTCTTCAGTAAATCATAACGCCCGTTTTTTGCATCACTCTGTCTTCCCTTAAATTCCGCATGTGCACGGATGAATCCTGAAATGTCCAAATCCTTTTGTGCAAAAACCTG
Source organism: uncultured Bacteroidota bacterium (assembly GCA_963741345.1). Taxonomy (GTDB): domain Bacteria; phylum Bacteroidota; class Bacteroidia; order Chitinophagales; family Chitinophagaceae; genus Puia. The sequence continues at coordinate 1,309,389 of CAVUHS010000005.1, read as the reverse complement.
GTAAATTTTTCCCAGGTCAAGCTCACCATCTACAGACATATCATAATTCAGGTCGTCAAAATCTTTGAACGTCCCCTGGAAATTGAATGGCTTTCCCTCAAAACTCAGACTGGCGGGACGCACCGAACATTGCAAACTGCTCAGGTTGCCGCCGGCGTCATCCGCGTTTAATTCAATATTTATTTTTTCTACCGGGTGCGGATAGTATCTGGTTTGAATAAACCCATCCTTCAGGGAAAATAAAGCACTGGTTTTCGGAAACAAATGATTTTCCGGGATATATTTTCCATTGCTTTTTATTTCGAAACGAAGCATCCCGGATAGGTTGAGACTGTCCATGGGATAAACCTGTTTTATTTCTGACAGGTCAACCGAACCCTTTAGATTGAGGTCCAGCGGGAAACCGGAAGAAGCATGGACAATGATTTTACCATCCAGGTAATTTTTCATGGCCGTTGCATGCAGACTGTCTATTTTAAAATAGGCATGCCGGTAGTCCGCATCCGGGCAAGCGGCATGCATGTTGACAAAAATGTTTTGAATGGGCTGGGCTACTTTATAATATTTGACGAATCCGTTTTTAAGAGAATACTGAATGTCAAAAGCCGGAATGCTCGCAACGACGGTATCAGATTTTCTCAAAGATGTTTTGACAATTTTCTTTGCATATTTTCCTTTGGCAGACAATTGCATGTTCAGCTGACCCTGCATATCAAAGCTGCTGATACCGATGGCCTGCTGAAGGCTTTGCAAATCCATCTGAGCATCTGCAGTTAAATCAACCCGGGGTTCACTCAGTCCAACCATCTCCAGCCGCCCCCTGAAAAAATCCTTATCCATTCTGAAATTCAGTGAATCAATTTTTATATGCAGTTTTTCAGGATCCAGTGAAGGCAGGCTGACAGATGTATAACCATTTATCTGACTTACGGGAAGTTTAGCGTCCTTGTAAGCAATATAGCCGTCATGAATGGAAAGATTGATCCCGTAGTCGGGCATCTGCCCGGTGGACACAATATATTTTCCTTTTAGTGTGCTCGTCAGACTGATGGTGCCCTTAACGGTTGTTTTCCCGAGCCAGTCCAGATATTCCGGAGGAAAAATAGTTATCAGCTGGTAGAGGTCCGCATTTTGTGAGGAAAGACTGAATTCCATATCATATCCATTTTTCAGGAAGTCGAGCCTGCCTTTAAATGCCAGGTTGAGTTTATTCATCCGCAGCTGATTGTTCTCGAATTTCAGGGCAAGTGTTTTTGTATTGATATGGGTGATCAGACTGGCGTCGATGGCTTTTCTTCGTACATATGACTTATTGTTAAGAACAAAATTGAGTGAATCGGTGCGGATATGGGATTCCAGGTCGAAAATGGATTTGCTGAGATCGCCGGTACCTTCGTAAAAAAAATGCTCTGCCTGGATGAGCATGGGTACAGACCGGTCATTGTAGGTAAGCCGGCTGTCCTTAACGATAATTTTTTCGAGGTGCAGGGACGCGGCGGCAGAATCGGGTGATCTAACTTTCGCAGTGGTATCAGACACATAGATATTATAATTCGCCTGACCGCCTTCATTTACCATCACATGAATATAAGCGCCTGTCAGGAAAATTTTATTAATACTGACCTGGTGATCAAAAATCAGTTTTTGAATATTTACGCCAAACCCGAGTTTAGCCGCTGACAGTAATGTATCCTGTTGAAACGGTGCGGAACCTTTCAGATCGACATCGTACAGCGTCAGGGTAAGGGAAGGGAAATGCGTAAAAAAAGAAAGACGTGCCCGGCTGAAATTCAGGTCACCCCTGATAGACTGATTTGTCCATTGTTTTATCTGTTTTCCAACTTTGTCAGGGAAAAGATAAGGCGCCAGGAATAATAGTATCAACACAGACACCAGGGTAATACCTGATATTTTTAGTATTCGAAGAAGAATACGGGAAAATTTCTTCAAACGGGATATTTGATACAAAAATAACAAATCGCGGCTAAGCAGACGGCTTGGTCAAATACTCAAAAAAATTAACTTATTGAGATAAATATTGTTTGAAATAATAGAGGCAGTAGTTTTGATGTACACTCACGGCATAAGTTCTTCAATTCAAAAAATATATTATGGAAACAGCAGAAAAAACAAGAAGGGAAATAGATTCCCTTTGTATCAACACGGTCAGGATACTTTCCGCCGATGCTGTACAGAAAGCCAATTCAGGACATCCGGGAACACCCATGGCCCTTGCGCCGCTGGGACACCTGCTATGGTCAAAGATCATGAACTATAACCCGCAGAACCCAAACTGGCCCAACCGCGACCGGTTTATTTTGTCTGCAGGTCATGCCTGTATGCTTCAATATAGTTTTCTCTATCTGACCGGTTATGATTTGTCACTGAACGATATAAAAAATTTCAGACAATTGCACAGCAAGACAGCCGGCCATCCCGAATACGGACTCTGTGATGGAATTGAAGCGACCACGGGGCCACTGGGGCAGGGTTTTGCCAATGGGGTGGGAATGGGCATTGCGCAAAAATGGCTGGCTGACCGGTACAACAAACCAGGATTCGATCTCTTTGATTATACTGTTTATGTAATATGCAGTGATGGAGATATGATGGAAGGCATCAGTGCGGAAGCCGCGTCGATAGCCGGGCACCTGCAGCTGGGTAATCTGGTTTACATATACGATGACAATCATATCACGATTGAGGGCAATACGGATTTGACATTTAATGAAGATCTGGCCGCGCGGTTCCTCGCTTATGGCTGGCATGTGCAGGTCCTGCCGGATGGAAATGATCTGGATACAATTGAAGATGCGCTGAAAAGAGCCAGGGAGGAACGCACCAGACCCTCACTCATTAAATTGAGAACCCATATTGCATATGGTAGTCCCAACAAGGTCAATACGGCTTCTGCTCATGGCTCTCCACTGGGAGCGGATGAAGTAAAACTGGTGAAAAAATTTTTTGGTTTCGACCCGGATCAGTCATTTGTAGTTCCTGAAAACGTATTGTCCTTTTACCGGACTGCAGGGAAAACCGGCATTGAAAAAGAAAAGGAATGGAACAACCTGTTCAATCAATACCGTGAAAAATATCCGGTGGAATCCAATGAATATGTATCCACCAGTAATGGGAAAATGCCTCCGGGATGGAAAGAAAAAATCCCGGTTTTCAAAGGAGAGGAAAAAATGGCCACCCGTAAAGCATCCGGCCAGGTGCTGAATGCAATTGCAGGACAGATTCCCTTTTTGATCGGCGGTTCTGCCGACCTTTCACCTTCCACCGATACCATCCTGGATGAGTTTGAATCCTTTTCGCCTGAGTATCCGGATGGCAGGAATTTCCATTTTGGTATCCGGGAACATAGCATGGGAGCTATCCTGAATGGGATCGCACTGACAAAAGGCTTTATTCCTTATGGTGCGACGTTTTTGATTTTTTCAGATTATATGCGTCCGCCCATGCGACTCGCAGCGATCAGTAAAATAAAACCCATTTATGTTTTTACACACGACAGCATCGGCCTGGGTGAAGACGGGACAACCCATCAGCCGGTTGAACAATTAGCCGGCCTTCGCGCAGTGCCGAACCTGATGGTGATCCGGCCGGCTGATGCCAATGAAACGGCTCAGGCATGGCGCGTGGCACTCGAACATGTGGGAGGCCCGGTGGCCATCATACTAACCAGGCAGGGACTTCCTGTTATCAACCAGGAACAATATGCCAAAGCATCAGGCCTGGAAAAAGGCGCCTATATACTTTCTGAGTCAGCACAAAAAACTGATTTGATTTTAATCGGTACAGGATCTGAGGTAAGTCTGTTATTGAAGGCACAGAAAAAGCTGGAAGAAAAATCCAAATATGCCCGGGTTGTCAGCATGCCGTCCTGGGAGTTATTTGAAAAACAGGAAGCAGCATATAAAGAAATGGTCTTCCCCAAAAATATCCGCAAAAGATTATCTGTTGAAGCCGGCTCAACAATTGGCTGGATGAAATATACAACTGAAGACGGGAAAAGCCTGGGCCTGGATCATTTTGGAGAATCAGCACCTGCAGAAGACCTGTTTAAGGAATTTGGATTCACAGTGGATAATATCGTATCATTAGCTGAAAATTTATAAACCTGATGTCAGGAATGGTGAAACTTCCTTTTTACGCCCGGCTTGCATTAACCCTTTTTGCAATCGCATTGATTCTGCTGTTCATGTGGGCGGGAAGAAGTCTGCTTGTTCCACTCTTTTTTTCCTTCCTGGTGGCCATTTTACTCCATCCCTTGGTTCTGTTCTTTGAACGGCACCGTTTTCCCCGTGCCCTGGCTTCCGTGACCAGCCTTCTTATTTTCCTGATATTATTTGGAGCCTTATTTTATTTTTTTAGCCATCAGATGGTTCGGCTTTCAAGGGACCTGCCTTCCCTTCAGGAAAAGATTTCAGAAAAATGGGAGGGTATCCAGAATTGGATCAGTGAGAAATATCATATTACCAATAACCAGCAGACGAACTATGTGAATAAATCTGCCACCGGGATTTTGAATACAGCGATGAATTCTGTCGCTACCACGTTTGTCGGTATTGCAGAAACTGTTATACTGACGATTTTCTTTTTCATCTTCACTTTTTTTATTTTGAATTACCGCCGCCTGCTCATGCACTTTGTTCTTGAACTTTTTGACGACAGCCACAACGAAAAAGTGCAGGGTATCATTATCCGGATCCGCACGTTGATCAATGGTTATGTATTGGGCCTGCTGATCGAGATGAGTGTTGTGGGCGTTTTGATTTTCGTCAGCCTGATGATCATCGGGGTGAAATATGCGCTGCTGTTCAGCATTATGGCAGCCGTTCTGAATATCATTCCCTACCTGGGTATTTATTTCTGTATGGCCATTGCCATGCTGGTAACGGCAACCACGGGTTCAACCGGACAGATACTGGCCATCGGCGTTGTTTTTCTCGTTACACATTTTGCGGACGCCAATGTCATACTTCCTCATGTGGTGGGCGGGAAAATGAAAATGAACCCCTTTATTACGATTCTTGCCGTGCTGATCGGGCGACTGGTCTGGGGCATTCCGGGAATGTTCCTTTTTATTCCCCTTATGGCTATGATTCGCCTTATCAGCCAGGAAGTACCGGGTATGAAACCCTGGGCCATTCTGATTAGCGAACAAAAAGAATAAATAGCCCGGAATATAGTTTCTTTGTGGAATATTTTCCCCTCCTCATGTGTAACTACAACATTACCGGATCTAACCGAAAAGGCCTGCTCTTTGCTCTTAAGAGGAAACCTAGCCATAGCGTATGACGATCAGTGAAAAGGCGAAGAAAATTTCAAGGCGGATAATACGTATTGTGGTTACAACCATTCTCGTTATCCTGAGCCTTTTAATTTTAGTACTCATACTGATCCAGACGGGGCCGGTGCAGAATTATGGCAGGACGAAAATAGAGGCATACCTGGAAAACAAACTGCATACAAAAGTTCGCATCGGAAATTTATATATTGGATTTCCCACACGCATCATCCTGAAGAATATTTATCTGGAAGACCAGCGAAAAGACACACTGGTTTCAGGTGGCCGCATAGAAGTGGATATCAGCATGCTGAGGTTGTTCCGTAAAGAGCTCCGTGTAAATAACCTGGAATTGGAAAATGTAACATTGAAAGTCAGACGACAGCTTCCTGACTCTGTTTTCAATTTTCAGTTTGTCGCAGATGCATTTAGTACGGGCGCCAAAGAACCTGAGAAAAAAGATACCAGTGCAGGTTTCCGATTTATTATTGGCACCATCCACCTCCACCAGGTACATGCATCCTATTACGATGATGCATCCGGAAATGATGTCAATCTGAGCATGGGTGATTTTAAAACAAAACTCAAAACATTCGACCCTGCTCACCAGTCATATTCCATTCCGGATATTGCGCTGGCAGATATCTCCGGAAATATACGCCAGTACAAGCCCATCCTGATCCTGCAGCGTGCTGTTGGCACTATCAGTGAGCATAATAAAAAAAACGAACCCGTTAACCTGGGCCTGGGTGATATAGATTTTACCCGGATCAGCCTCGATTACCGCAATGATGCACAAAATATGAACGCGGGTATCCGTCTTGGAAATTTTCATACAAAGGCTGATACGATTGACCTGGCCACTCTGCATATCAGGATGAAACAAATTTCACTGAGTAATACGAAGGCTGAAGTTCATTTCGGAAAATCCGTTTCGGCAAGTATACCCAAATCACCGCCTTCGAAAGATACGGCTGCACATGCCGGGATCTGGAGTTTTGACTTAGCGGGTTTTACAATCGACAGCACACAGATTGCTTATGATGATGATAACAAAACGCCGCTGAAGAAAGGAATGGATTATAGCCATTTGCATATAAGCCATCTCAGGTTGCGCGCGTCCGGGATTCATGCCGACCCTTCCAGTTACCAGGCGACGATTGGCGGGATCGCGTTTGATGAAAAAAGTGGACTGGTCCTCAAAAACCTGTCTGCCGGAATTGCCTATGGATCAACGGGAGCATCATTGAAGAACCTTATTATACAAACCAATCATTCCGAAATAAAAAATCAGACTTCCATTCAGTACCGGAACCCGGAGGAAATCAGTAAACACCCGGGAGATATGGTTACCAATCTGGAATTTGACCGCAGCCGCATCGCGGTGAAAGATGTTTTGATTTTTGTACCCTCGCTGGAAGGCCCGCTGAAAGGCAACCCTGATGCAGTATTAAACCTGAATGGGAAATTAACCGGCCATTTAAAGGATCTGCGTATTCCGTATTTGGAAATCAGCGGGGTGGGCAATACTTCACTGGCTGCCTCCGGGCAGATCAAAGGACTGCCCGACGCGAAGAAGGCTTACTACGATGTAACCATCGCCAAACTGAATACTTCCAGAACCGACATACTGAGATTCGTGCATGCAGAATCAATGCCTGCTAACCTGCGGATTCCTGAAAATATTGCGGCCAATGGAAAATTCACAGGCACCACTAAGCGCTTTTTTGTAGAGCTGCACACGGTAACGAGTAATGGCAATGCCGAAGTCTCCGGCAGGCTGGATCTGAATAATAAATCTTATGATCTTATTGCCAGCACCCGTGCAATTGATCTCGGGTATATTTTGAAGCAGGATAACGTGCTTGGAAAATTCACCCTGAATGTCAAAGCAAAGGGTTCAGGATTTGATCCGAAGAAGATGAACAGTGATTTTCATGTAAACCTCGCAGAAGCCGGATACAAATCATATATCTATAAAGGATTAATGCTGGATGCGGCGTTTAGGAATGGTGCAGCCACCCTGCACTCTTCAATGAACGATCCTAATTTGACATTCCTGTTGAATGCGGAAGCTGGTTTTAAGGAAAAATATCCTTCTGTGAAAATGAAACTTCAGCTGGATACCATCAATGCACTCGCCCTGCACATTTTGAGCGACAGTTTACAAATGCATTTACTGGTTGATGCCGATTTCAAATCCACGAACCCGGATGCCTTGCAGGGTCAGCTGATCATGCGGGACCTGGCCCTTACGCTTGGAACCACGGCGATTCAAACAGACAGTCTGTTACTAATAGCGCAGCATACAGATACCGGGCAGTCTATTCAACTCCGGTCTGAAGCGGCGGATATAGACTGGACCGGCAGGTACAAACTCACCCAGGTTCCGGAATCGATCAAACATTTTCTGAATAACTATTATAAGATTCCTGTTTCGCAGCACGACAGTACGGAGCCTGAGCAATGGCAGATGGCTATGCGGTTCCATCCTTCACCGCTTGTATTGACGATCATGCCTTCATTGAAAGGCACAGACAGTATAACAGCCACTATACAATTCAACAGTGCAAAAAAGGATCTGCACATGGAACTCCATGGAAATAAAATTCAGTTTAACCAACAGGTCATTCATCGCCTCGAAGTATTGGCAGCATCAAAGAATAATGGGATAGATTATAATATATCCATTGCAGACGCCAGCCAGCCCGGCTTCCGGATATATCAATCCTCCGTATACGGGACACTGGCAGAAAATAAACTGAGCACGACACTTCTCTTAAAGGATAAAAAATCAAAAAACAAATATTTGCTTTCCGGCCAGTTATCACAGAAAGACAACGGCCTTCATTTTGTTTTTAATCCCGACAGTCTTTTACTGAATTATAACGCCTGGCAGATTCCCCGGGATAATTATATACAATACGATTCTGCCGGAATTCTTATTCGTAATCTTACTTTTAACCGGCAGAATGAATCCCTGTCATTTAATTCTGCAGGAGAAAACACCAGTTCACCACTGGGGGTAAGTTTTAAAAATTTTAAAATTAAAACGCTGACCCAGTTTGCAGAACAGGACTCTCTTCTGGCAGACGGAACCGTCAATGGGAAGGCAGAAGTAAAAAATCTGTTTACAAAACCGCTTTTTACTTCCGATTTAAAAATAGACTCGCTCAGTTACGAAAAAGACACACTCGGTAACCTGGTACTGCAAGTGAATAATGAATCTTTGAATGCATATGTTGCCCATATCAGTTTATCGGGACACGACAATGATGTTAAGGTTGACGGAAAATATTTTTCCGGCGAAAGCAAAATGGATATGAATGTCAAACTAAACCGGCTTAACCTGGCCTCGTTTAAGGGGCTGACTTTTTCCCAGACACGCGATATGTCCGGTTATCTGAAAGGTGAATTGCATGCAAGCGGAAATCTCACACAGCCAGTTTTAAAAGGGAGCCTGCATTTTGACAGTGCGGTCATCGTGCCTGTAATTACCGGCGAACCGCTAAAACTTTCGAATGACATTATCAATTTTGACGAAGAGGGATTTGACTTTGACAATTTTGTATTCCTGGATTCCGCGGGCAATAAAGCCACCCTCGACGGAAATGTATATACAAAAGATTTTAAAAGATACAAATTCGATTTATCGTTCAGTGCACAGAATTTCAGGGCTGTCAACGCTCCGAAAGAACCCAACAGGATGTTCTACGGGAAACTGAATCTGAATGCGGATATTGACCTGACCGGCGACGATCTGCTCCCCAAAGTGAATGCTTACCTGAAGGTGAATAAGAACACCGATTTTTATGTCATACTTCCCAGTGACGATCCCGAAGTGGTGGACCGCGATGGTGTGGTGATTTTCACAAGCAAGACTAGAAAAGTCGATTCAGTAAAGTTTAAAAACTTCCTCGATTCACTGGCTTCTACAGCCCGGTTGAAAGGCATGGATGTTTCGGCTACCATCGAAACGGACAGCAGCGGACAATTTACTCTGATTATTGATGAAAGAAACGGAGATGCCCTCGCCATCCGTGGCAGGGCTCAATTAACCGGCGGCGTGGATCAGAGCGGGAAAATAAGTCTGACCGGGAATTATGAACTTGTAAACGGGTCGTACAATCTTACCCTGAGTGTATTGCACAGGAAATTTGACATACAGCGTGGCAGCGTGATAACATGGACAGGCGATCCCCGAAAGGCAAATATTGATATCACAGCTATCTACACCGTTAATACGCCGCCAATCGATCTGTTGGAACAGCAGCTTAGTAAGAATGCAAACGATCAGACCCGGTACAAGCAAAAATTACCCTTCCAGGTCAAACTCAACATGACCGGAGAATTGCTGAAACCCATTATCAAATTTGATATCGCACTGCCGGAAAACTTACTGGCCCTTTGGCCGGATGTGGATACCAAACTCGCGCAGATGCGAACCGATGAAGCAGAAGTTAATAAACAGGTCTTTGCATTGTTACTTCTGGGCCGTTTTGTTCAGGAAAACCCGTTTCAGTCTTCAGGTAGTGGCACCGATGCCAATTCGATAGCCCGTCAGAGTGCAAGTAAGATCCTGAGTGACCAGATGAACCAGCTGGCCGGATCTCTTATAAAAGGAGTGGATGTAAATTTCGATTTGAACTCGGGCCAGGATTATTCTTCAGGAAACACCACGAATCAAACGGAATTAAATGTAAAGGTCTCCAAGAACTTGTTTAGCGACCGGGTAAGAGTAACCGTCGGTAGCGATTTTCAATTGGAAGAAACCAATCCGGGTCAGAATACAACCAACCTTGCGGGTGATGTGAGTGTGGATTACCGGTTGAGCAAGGACGGCAGGTATATGGTTAGGGTATACCGGAAGGACCAATATGAAACGGTTGTACAGGCCCAGGTGGTTGAGACCGGTCTGAGTTTTATACTCACTTTCGACTACAATAAATTCAGGGAACTGTTCGAAAATAAAAAAGAGACTCCGGTTACGCCCATTCCCAAGCACCATAAGAAAGATAATCCTGTTACCAATACACCGGCAAAATGAAAAGACCATTCATCAGATTGCTATATTTTCTATGGTTGCCGGTATTGTTATATTCCTGCAGTGAAACGAAAAGCCTGGAAGAGGGTCAGTATTTATATGATGGTGCAAAGGTCAAAATAAAAGCCCAGCCACCCCTTACCCGGAAAAAAACGAACGCCCTGAAATCCGAACTGAATGCGTTGCTCAGACCGAAACCGAATGGCAGTTTCCTGGGAATAAAAGTGAAACTGTTATTATATAATTTTGCCGGTAAACCAACGGGGAAGGGTCTTCGCTACCTGATTCGCGAAAAATTGGGAGAACCTCCCGTGGTGGCTTCTTATAATGCGATGGAGAAAAATCGTGCGGTGCTTCAGAATCGTCTGGAGAACAGGGGATTTTTTAAAGACACCGTTTTGCTGGATACGGTTTATAAGGGCAGAAAACTGAGTGCCGTTTACACAGCGGAAATCGGCAAGCAATACACTATACGAAATGTGGTTTATCCGGATAGTACCGATTCACTTAGCAAGGATATTGGTCGGATGGCACCGAGATCGCTGCTAAAAAAAGGCGATCCCTATAATCTCGACGTCATAAAAAATGAAAGGACAAGGATTGATACACGTCTCAAACAAAAAGGTTACTATTACTTCAGGCCGGATGACCTCCTGATTCGCGTAGATTCTGCAGTCGGCGATCACCAGGTGGATATGACCCTGATCATTAAAAAATCCACCCCACAGGAAGCTTTTAAAATTTACCGGATAAAAGATGTAGTGGTCTTTGCGAATTACAATGTGCATGTTGACACCAGCGTCGATGTCAGCAGTTTACCTAAATACGATGGCTACACGATCATTGATCCGGACAATATGTTCAAGCCAAAGATCTTCCCGCGGACGCTTGTATTTAAACCGGGAGACATTTATAACCGCCGTGATCATGATCTTTCCCTGAACCGGCTGATCAACCTGGGGGTGTTTAAATTTGTAAAGATTCGTTTTGATGAATCAGACACGGCGCAGAAAATGCTGAATGCATACTATTACCTGACACCGACTGAAAAAAAATCTATTCGCTTTGAAGTTTCAGGCCTGACACAATCGGATGATGCCAACGGCGGACAGGTTTCCGTTAACTGGCGGCACCGGAATTTTTTCCGCGGGGCAGAATTATTAACCGCCACCACCTACTTTGGATATCTGAGACAAAACCTCGGGCAGGGTCAGTACACGAACACAACCAAATTTGGTGTGGATCTCAGTTTATTCGTTCCGAGGATCGTGGGACCTATTCATTTCCAGACCAATAGTGCTTATATGCCAAAGACCAGGTTCGGTGTGGGATACGAATATTATAACGAGTCATCACAGTACACATTGAATTCCATTAAAGGAGTTTTTGCATACCTGTGGAAAGAGACAGCTACAAAGGAACACACCCTGGAAGTATTAAGAGTAATCCTGGTGAACCCGACCCATATTGATTCTTTATACCAGCTCCAGCTGGACACGAATGTTGTGCTGGCACGCAGTCTGGAAAAAACTTTTATTGTCGGCCCCACCTATAATTTCAATTTCAATTCCAACCTCAAACCGAACCACAATAAAAACAATTTTTATTTCAACGGAAATATTGATCTGTCGATGAATATTCCCGGAATTGTTAGCGGTGCGGACGTGGTAAAATCAGGCGTACAGAAAACAATATTCAAGGTACCTTATTCGCAATATATCAGGGGCGAATTCGATTTCCGGCACTACCTGAGTTTTTCGCAGTCGACGGTACTGGCAAGCCGGTTTACCGGAGGGATTGGGTATGCGTATGGAAATAGTTATACGATGCCCTTTATTAAAGAATTTTTCGCAGGGGGTGCCAATGATATCCGTGCATTCCGTTCCCGTTCATTGGGACCGGGCTCTTATTATGCCGGTAACCGGGATACTGCCTTTATTGCAGACCAGCCAGGTGATATAAAAATTGAAATGAATACGGAGTTCCGGTTTAAATTATTTTCGGTCTTTCGCTGGGCGTTTTTTGTAGACGCCGGAAATGCCTGGACACTGAGATATGACAGTTCCAGGGTAGGTTCCCAGTTCACAAAAAACTGGCCAAGTGAGATTGGGGTGGGAATTGGCACAGGTTTACGTTTGGATATATCCATTCTTTTATTGCGTCTTGACTATGGAATTCCGATCCGGGAACCCTGGCTTCCCCCCGGTCAGCGATGGGTATTTGATTCTAAGAATGGAGTACTGAATTTCGCGATTGGATATCCGTTTTAGGGTTATGAGTTATGGATTATGGATTATGAGTTGATATATACGTAACCCATAACCCATAACCCATAACCCATCACTCACATCGCCGTTTTCTTAATACCCGAAAACAGAGATTTCCACATCAGATTAAAAATGGAACGGTGAATATCTCTGGGATAATCGACATCGACGCTGCGTGTTTCTCCATCCTGCGGGTTCGATTTTTTTATTATTAAGCCGGCTGCCAGGGTGGGGAGAAATTTGGTTTTGTATTTATTCTTATTATCATCTTTTTTCAGCAGTTTGACAGACAGCCCTTCATACCGGAATGTGAGCCTGCCCTTTGCGCGGGTATTGGTTGCATCCATATGATAACGAAGACCGTTAATTTTTCCTTTATCCATTTTTGCCAGGGCCATGGGTTCTGTGAGCGGGTTTAACATCACTGCATTGATAGCACCCATCTGCGCGTCCAGTTTAAAATTTCCTTTCCGGTCATTTAGTCGCATCTGTATATCTGCGGTGAATGGAGTCTGGTTCAAAAATGAAGCATTGAACTGAAGATGCATCATATGATTTTGCCTCACAAATTCAGGGATATTGGTCACATTACTCAATATAGCCCTGACATGAAAAAAAGAAACCTTTCCACTACTATCTGATTTTTCATTTTTTTCCTTGTATTCAATATAACTGTCATTCATAATGAGTTTTTTTATGCGGACTGGTATCTCCAGTTTCATAATCGATTCCTGTGGATAGCTATGTGTCCTGTCCACCGAATCGTGGGGATAGGACTTATCCCTGAAAATATGAATAGAAGCGTCTTTTAGCCGGAGGGTGTCGGCGAGGATTTGTTGATTCAGCATGGCCATCCGGTCGATATTTTTTAACTCCAGGCTGCCGGCGACGATATCGAAACGGTCTTTTGCATATTTATATGCTTTGGCAAAAGCTGTCTCTGAAAGCGCGGGGATCAATTTAATCCGATCGGTATGGAGGATGGCCGTCTGGCTGTTATAATCCAAATTATCTACTGCAAGCTTGTACATTTTATCTTTGAAAGGCAGTACGAATTGATTGCATTGAACAGTCAGCTCCTTTGAAAACAATATCCGCATGCTGTCATATTGTGTGGCAGAATCAATGGATACCGAAGCAAAACGGAGACTTAGTCCTTCCATTTTATAACGGATTCTTTTCGTTTCCCTGTCCGTCAATATCAGTACCGCATTCTCGAGTACGACACTGTCGGCTGTTATACTGTTTAATTTACCGAGTAACTGACGGTAAAGGCCCGGATCGAGGATTTTACCGAAATCAGGTTTATCTTCTTTTTTTGATTTTCCCATCCTGATTTCAATGGATGCATTTGTTATCCGCATGATATGAGCGCTGATCTCTTTATTCAACAGGGCCCTTGGAGTTTTGATACCCGTGATGCGCAGCCGCGGAATATTTATATAAAACAGGCTTTCAGGTGCGGTATTTTTTTCCTGCATGGACTGATATACCAGGCTGTCCGGAATCAGTTCCACTTTTTCTGCGGTGATATTTCCGCCGGCTTCATCGATCACCAGGTGTTGATAATTGATCTCGTACAGCCCTTTGGATTTCCCGGTAACCAGTTTGTCCAGCTTTTTGTTAACGAGTTTGTATTTGTAATTTCTCCAGAAGAGAAAGCCGGCTACAATCATAACCAGTATGATGCCTGATACGATATAAAATTTTTTTGATTTATGAATAGCTTTTCCACCGGTCATTACAAATGATTGACGACATTGAATAATACGTATAATGGTTACACAGGACCCAGGATAACATCCCCTCCCGGTTATCCTGACATTAGCCGAAGTTAGTTGTGTAACGATGAGATGGATGGATGAGTTACCCGCGCAGGCACTTTCTGATAATCCGGTACGCTGCCATTTTGTGTAAGCTGGAACCACCGGTAAATCTTCTTCCTCACCTGATTCAGGAAAGTTTTTGCGTTTAATTTTTCTGGTGCCTTTTCGACAAAATCGGCGTGGGATATTTTTACTTTCACGAGCACTGTTCCGCTGGACCTGGCCAGCTGTTTAATATGATCGCCCAGGCATTCGATGGAATTTATTTCTTCGGGATCATTTACTAGGAAGGCCCGGCCGATAATTTTTAAATAATATTCCCTGCCTTTTTTAAAAAAATCAAGTTTTACGGGAAATATCTTGTCGAAAGCATGAATGAACTGAGAAGGTTTAGGAATCAGAAACCATAACTGGCCCAGTTCATCCGTCTTTAATACATTTATTACACAGGTGGGAAATTTTAATACGGCATCACTCATCGATATGAACAGGGCGCTCTCGAGATCCCTGACTTTTTCCTCTATAAATGTAATCGGGAGGTGTCCAATCATAATACCGTTTATGTAGAGGGTTCAAAACAGATACCAGAATATCCGGCACATTCCCCGCGCGGGAATCAGCAAATAAATAATTTACAATCAATCCTTAGTGAAAAAAGATTAGATTGCTCAGCACATATAAAATTTGCAGGGATTTCGGAATGCGAGTAAAGAATTCCACAATATCTCCGGGAATTCGTTCAGAACAGGTTGACACTACTGGCATGAATTTGCAATAAAAGAGGTATCAAATATTATGAGAATCAGTTTGTTTACGAAATCCTGGCGGTTATTAAAAGACAGTTTTCATCATTTTGATGACTTTAACGGGTTTAAACTAAGTGCTGCACTTTCTTATTATACCGTTTTCTCCGTTGCTCCCCTTTTAATTGTTATTATATCCCTGGCCGGTGTTTTTTTTGGGCGCCAGGCTGTCGAGGGGAGGGTTTATCACCAGATCAGCGGATTGGTAGGCAGCGAAACGGCCCTGCAGATCCAGAATATTATACGCAATACACAGGAATCCAATCACGGAAAACTGGGCGGGCTCATAGGAACCGTCATCCTGATTATTGGAGCCTCGGGTGTTTTCTCGGAAATTCAGAGCTCTATAAATTATTTGTGGTCCGTACCGCCTCCCAGGAAGCGGGCATTCCTGTTTGCCATTTTTCGGAAATTAATTTCATTTTCGTTGTTGATCGCCGTTGCCTTTTTACTACTGGCATCGCTATTAGCAAATGCTTTGCTGGATATATTGAGTGAAAGACTGAAAGCCTATTTCAGTGATACTTCCATAAATCTGTTCTATCTGGTAAACCTCGCGTTGATTGTGCTTGTTATCAGCTTAATGTTTATGCTGATATTTAAAATTCTTCCGAACTCATCCATTTCCTGGAAAAATTCGTACCTCGGGGCATTGATTACAACCCTGCTTTTCCTGGGCGGTAAATTTATCATCGGCCTTTACCTGGGTCATTCAAAAATCGGTGCTACCTACGGCACTACCGCTTCCATCGTAATTTTGATGTTATGGATATATTATTCTTCCATTATTTTATATTTCGGTGCCTGCCTGACCTGTGCCCTTGCCGAATTGCGGGGACAGCCGATACGCGGTCGCTGAGAAGTGAATGATGCCGGAGTAAAATAAAAAAACAGATTTGAAAGTCAATATTAATCCCATACAGGAATTCATTTCCCAGCTGCGTATCTCGTTTCTGGGTGATGATCTCATGCATAAGTATGATGATGAGAAGGCGCCCATACGTTCAGAGCTTTTCAGCCTCGAACAACTGGAATCCTATGCACGCGGCCTGGCCAAATCACATCAGCTGACTGCTGAGAAGCCTTCCGAACAATTGTTGAAGAGACTGGCCGAGAATGAAGAGATTCTCCTGGAGGTACACAATCTGCTCACCGCTTCTGCAAAGGAAAACAAACGGATCACCCCGGCGGGAGAATGGTTGCTGGATAATTTCTATCTGATTGAAGAACAGATTTACACAGGCAAAAAACATTTACCCAAAGGATACAGCAAAGGTTTACCCCAGCTCGCGAAGGGACCTTCTGCAGGATTACCCCGGGTTTATGATCTGGCCATTGAACTGATTGCGCATAGTGATGGTCGTGTGGATCTGAAAAGCCTGAACAGTTTTACAGCAGCCTATCAACTGGAATCAGAATTGAAACTGGGTGAACTCTGGGCCATTCCGATTATGCTCCGGCTGGCGCTGATTGAAAACCTGCGAAGGCTGGCAGCCCTGATCGCCAAAAACCGGATAAATAAAAATCTTGCAGATTACTGGGCAGACCAGATGACGGAGACTGCAGAAAAAGATCCGAAGAGCCTGATCCTGGTGATTGCGGATATGGCCCGCTATGGCCCTCCGCTGGAAAGTTCTTTCGTTGCCGAACTCACGAGGAGACTGGTCGGGAAGGGACCGGCGTTCTCTTTACCCATTAGCTGGATTGAACAAAGGCTGTCTGAAAAAGGCATGACCAGTGACGAACTGGTTCATATTGAAAATCAGAAACAGGCCGCTGACCAGGTGTCTATCAGTAACAGTATCGGGAGCCTCCGTTTTTTAAGCAGTAATAACTGGCGGGATTTTGTCGAAAATATCAGTGTGGTTGAAAAAATATTCCGGACTGAAAACTCGGGCATTTATCCCCTGATGGATTTTCATACCAGGGATGAATACCGTCACAGTGTTGAAAAGATTGCAAAAGCAAGCAGTCTTTCAGAGTCGTCCATTGCCAACCTGGCAACGGATAGAGCAAATGAAAATTACCGGAACAATCCGGATTATCCCAGGGCTGGTCATCTTGGATTCTATCTGATCGGTAAAGGATTAAAGCAGCTCAACAAAGACGCCGGCGCACATTTTACATTCTGGGAACATGCCACGAATTTTCTAAAGAGAATGCCCCTCTTACTTTACACGGGTTCGTCTTTTTTTCTGGCAACCGTTATGGCCGGCACATTAATTCTGAGGAATTGGGAAGACGGATTCAGAAATCCATGGGTGCTGGGTATTTCAGCATTTGTTTGCCTGATTGGCTGCAGCCAGCTTTCCATCACGCTGATCAACTGGATCAGCACACTGGTTATACGTCCAAAGATTCTTCCAAGAATGGATTTTTCAGAAGGAATTCCGGAGATATCCCGTACCATGGTAGTGATACCATCCATGTTCAATGATCAGAAGGAACTGGAGGACCTGATGGAAAACCTGGAAGTCCGCTTTCTTGCCAACCGGGGGCCCAATATTCATTTCGCCCTTCTGACTGATTTTAAAGATTCCAAATCGGAAATCCTGCCTGAAGAACAGGATTTGCTGAGGATTGCCCGCGAAAAGATTGAAGAACTGAATAAGAAATACGGCAATGAAAAAAACGAACTGTTTTTTCTTTTTCACCGTCCGCGGAAATACAATCCGAAAGAGAAAGTCTGGATGGGATATGAACGAAAGAGGGGAAAACTTTCAGAAATGAATGCCCTGCTCAGGGGCAGGGACCGGGAAAAATTCTCGCTGATCGTGGGGGATCCATTCATCTATGAACAGATAAAATATGTGATCACACTTGACACAGATACGCAACTCCCAAGGGATGCTGCCTGGAAGATTACGGGAACGATGGCGCATCCGATGAACCATCCCTACTTCAGTGAAAAAAAGCAACGGGTGATGGACGGGTACGGAATCCTTCAGCCAAGAGTGGCGGTGAGCCTGCCTTCCAACGACAGTACCCCATTCGCCCGCCTGCATGGGAATGAACCGGGCATTGATCCTTATACACGTGCGATATCAGATGTTTACCAGGATTTATTCGGCGAAGGTTCATTTATTGGCAAAGGCATCTATGATGTGGATGCCTTTGAAAAAGCCCTGGGTGGCCGTTTTCCGGAAAACCGGATCCTGAGTCATGATTTGCTGGAAGGCAGTTATGCGCGTTGCGGTTTGCTGAGTGATGTTCAATTATATGAAGCATATCCGGTGAAATATGACGTCGATATGAAACGACGTCACCGCTGGATCAGGGGTGACTGGCAAATCGCATCCTGGATGCTTCCCTGGGTACCGGGCCCTTCACATAAAATCCGGAGGAACCCGATTTCACCTTTGTCCAAATGGAAAATATTTGACAACCTTCGACGCAGTCTCGTACCCATCGCTTTATTGGGCATGCTTTTGTTTGGCTGGGGATTATTCACATTCTCCGGTGTTCTGGACACTGGCCGTGCTAAGCATATTGCTGTTGAATTCCCTGATTAGTTTTTTCTGGGAAGTCTGGCAAAAACCGGAAGACGTCCATATGCTGTCGCATGTGCTGATGAGTTTTCGTTATCACCCTCCAGCATTTTGCGCATCAGTTGTTCCTGCTGATCACCATTCCATATGAAGCTTTTGTTTATGCGGATGCAATCTGGAGAACCAACTGGCGGATGATCATCAGCCACCGCCACCTGCTGCAATGGAATCCATCACAAAACCTGGTGAACCGGGAGAATAAAAATTTATTTCAGACTTATATCTCGATGTGGTTCCCGGTGCTGCTTGTCCATTGGTGTATTTGAATGGATGCAATACAAGCATGCAGATGGAATGGGAATCAGTCTTCCTTTCCTGATTGCCTGGATGCTCGTGCCGGCCGTTGCCTGGAAAATCAGTTTGTCGGACAAGAGCAAAGCGGTCAGCCTGGATGAAAAACAGAAAAATATTTTTGAATAAACTGGCCCGTAAGACCTGGGCCTTTTTTGAAACTTTTGTAGTTGCCGGTGACAACTGGCTGCCTCCGGATAACTATCAGGAAAGTCCGGTGGAACGAATTGCACACCGCACTTCACCCACGAATATCGGACTGTCACTGCTTGCCAACCTGACGGCTTATGATTTTGGATATATTCCCATGCAGGGTATGTTACTGGTCAGGATCTCGAATACCATGCAGACACTGCAAAAGATGGAAAAGTATTCAGGGTCATTTTTATAACTGGTACGATACCCAGACCCTGTTACCACTTCCACCGAATTATATTTCCACTGTTGATAGCGGAAATATGGCCGGTCATCTGATTACCCTGAAACAGGGTCTTCTGATGCTCGCCGAAAAACCGGTTATTTCGAATCAGTTTTTTAACGGTTTGCAGGTTACACTGGAAATTTTTCAGGAAAAGATGGGTACAAAAAAGGGAACCGAAGTTCATTGCAAAGCAACTTGCTTCAGCCAGTGAAAATGAGAATTTGCTCGGTTCCTGTATTATACAAAGACCTGCAGATATCTCCTGGAAGAAGCCGAAAAGCTGACGGGATTTTTGATGAAGATTCAGAAGCTGCCTGGTGGGCAGATGCTTTGCCAACCAGGTGCGCGACGCGTTCAATGAAGTACATGAATCTTCGCCCTGGCTTTCCATCTCCTCATTTCCCGACCGGTTCAAATGATCTGAAAGAAAAATTATCTCCGTTTATTGCCACTACAGGAACTGGCATCCCTGGAGCTATCTGCATTCCACAGGTGCATATATATGATGAAGAGGAATTAAATGCAGAAGAAAAATCATGGCTTGAGAATTTCCGGAAACAACTTATTGAAACCAGCCGCCGGGCTAAAGAAAGACTGCTGAATATCCAGTTACTGGCAAGGCTCTGCGAAGAATTCGCAGATTTCAAATATGATTTTCTGTATGATAAATCCCAACGGCTCCTGGCAATCGGCTACAATGTAATGGATCACCGCCGGGACAATAGTTTTTATGATCTGCTGGCTTCTGAATCCAGGCTTACCATTTTTCTGGGAATTGCACAGGGAAAATTACCACAGGAAAGCTGGTTTGCACTGGGTCGTCAACTCACCAATCCGGGCACTTCACCGATACTGGTTTCCTGGAGCGGTTCCATGTTTGAATACCTGATGCCCTTGCTGGTGATGCCCAGTTTTGAAAATACCTTGCTGGATCAGACCAATAAATCGGTGGTTCAGAAACAAATTGACTACGGAAAAAAACGCGACGGTACCCTGGGGCGTTTCAGAATCCGGTTATAACCTGGTAGATGTAAATCTGAACTATCAATACCGTGCATTTGGTGTTCCGGGACTGGGTCTGAAACGCGGACTGGGAGAGGATCTTGTGATTGCTCCCTATGCTACCGTGATGGCGCTGATGGTACAACCGGAACAGGCATACGAAAACCTGATGACCCTTGAAAAAGACGGATTCGGGGGAAGATATGGTATGTATGAAGCGATTGATTATACAACTGCGCGGCTTACCCGGGGGCAGACATTTGCCATTGTCAGATCCTTTATGGCTCATCACCAGGGGATGGCATTTCTTTCTCTCTCTTATCTGCTTCATGACAAGCCCATGCAGAAAAGATTTGAAAGTGAAGCACAGTTTAAAGCCATCATGCTTTTATTACAGGAAAGAATTCCGCATGCCACAGAATTTTATTCTCCTACCGTACATGTTTCCGATACCAGTATCACGGAACAGGAAGTGCAGATGCGTGTGATCACGAATGCACCCATACGCCTTTACCGGAAATTCAGTTACTGTCGAATGGTCGCTATTATTCGATGATTACCAATTCAGGAAGCGGATACAGCCGCTGGAAAGATATTGCGGTTACCCGCTGGCGTGAAGATGCGACCATTGATAACACGGGAATCTTTTGTTATATCCGGGATCTGGACAGTGATAGCAGCTGGTCTGCAGCCTTTCAGCCCTCTTTAAAAACCGCAGAATCTTATGAAGTAGTATTCTCCCAGGGAAGGGCCGAATTCCGGAGGCAGGAACAGAATTTCGAAACACATACAGAAATTGTGGTTTCGTCGGAAGACGATGTGGAAATGCGCCGGATACATATCAGCAACCGTTCCCGCAGAAAAAGATGGCTGGAAGTAACCAGCTATGCAGAAGTGGTGCTTACTTCCGCCGCTGCGGATGCAGCGCATCCGGCATTCAGCAATCTGTTTGTACAAACAGAAATTCTTCCCCAGCGCGATGCGATCCTCTGCACACGAAGACCGCGGGGTTCCGGAGATCCGCAGCCCTGGATGTTTCATCTGATGAAAGTGCATAATGCAGAAATCAAAGATGTTTCTTTTGAAACAGATCGTTCCAAATTTATTGGAAGAACCCGCACGGTACATGAACCCGAGGCATTAACAAAAAGTCAGCAACTATCTAACACAGAGGGCGCCGTACTGGATCCGATTGTTGCCATCCGCTACCGGTTCCTGATAGAAGCACACGATGCAGTTACCATTGATATGGTGATGGGTATGGCAGAAAACAAGGAAGACTGTATGTCGCTGGTAGAAAAATACCAGGACAGCCCATTAACAGACCGCGCATTTGAACTGGCCTGGACGCATAGCCAGGTGGTACTTCGCCAGATCAATGCAACAGAAGCAGATGCACAATTATATTCCCGGCTGGCGAGCTCGGTCATTTTTGCAAATCCTGCATTGCGGGCCGATGCATCCGTAATAATCAGAAATCGCCGGGGTCAATCGGCATTGTGGAGTTATTCTATTTCCGGAGATCTGCCGATTGTGCTTTTGCAAATCCAGGATCTCGCCAATATCGAATTGGCCAGACAAATGGTACAGGCCCATGCATACTGGCGACTAAAAGGACTGATGGTTGACCTGGTTATATGGAATGAAGACTTTGGAGGATACCGGCAGGCACTGCAGAATGAATTGCTGAGCCTGATTTCACCCGGTATCATCAGCGATGTAAAAGATAAGCCCGGTGGAATTTTTATCCGGTCCGGCGAACAGGTATCACAGGAAGACCGGATATTATTTCAGGCAGTAGCCAGGATTATTCTTTCAGACAGTCTGGGAACACTGGAAGAACAGATCAAACGAAGAACAAAAGTAAAACCGGTTATTCCTTATTTTACACCGACCAAATTTTATGCGTCGCAGGAATACCGTTGCCTGAACAGCCGAAGGACCTTGTTTTCTTTAACGGAATGGGAGGATTTTCACAGTGATGGAACTGAATATCATATTATAACCAGTCATGAAAAACCTACACCGGCACCCTGGTGTAATGTATTGGCCAATCCGATTTTCGGAACCGTTATTTCTGAAAGCGGTCAGTCTTATACCTGGATGGAAAATGCCCATGAATACCGGCTCACTCCCTGGAACAATGATGCCGTGACTGATTTATGCGGGGAAGCATTTTATATCCGGGATGAAGAGAGTGGAAAATACTGGTCGCCTGCGCTACTGCCCAATCCGGGTAAGTCATCCTATCAATGTATTCACGGATTTGGTTATAGTGAATTTCATTTCGCCGAAGATGGCATCTATTCTTCCATGACGGTATTTGTTGATTCAGAAGAACCGGTAAAATATATCCTGTTTAAAATAAGAAATGCTTCCGGCCGTATACCGGAAATTATCTGTCACCGGATATGTGGAATGGGTGCTGGGTGATCTCAGATCGAAAACCGCGAATGCAGATAACTACTGAAATGAATCCGGAAACGGGCGTACTGCTAGCCGGAAATGCATACAACAGTGACTTTGGAAACTATATCAGTTTCTTTGATGTGGATGATGCGGCTAAAACCTTTACCAGCGACCGTACGGAATTTCTTGGAAGAAACGGAACATATAAAAATCCGGATGCCATGGGTAAGGCCAAGCTTTCCGGAAGAGTAGGAGCATGCACAGGATGCCTGCGGCGTATTGCAATCTGCTATGGACCTGACTGATTCAGAAGAGAGAACCCTCGTGTTTCAGACTGGGTGCCGGAAAAGACCATGTACAGTGCATTAGAGACGGCAAAGAAAACCAAGGGATCCATTGCCGCATCCGAAGCGCTTGACACGGGTAAAGGAATTCTGGAAGAAAACACTTGACAGCGATTCAGGTATCATCTCCGGATCCTGCAATAAATTTTTTATTTAACGGCTGGCTGAATTATCAAACGCTGGCTTCGCGAATTTGGGGAAGAAGCGGATTTTATCAGTCCGGCGGTGCATTTGGTTTCCGTGATCAGTTGCAGGATGTGCTTGTCCATTATTGCATAACCGGCCCGATCTGGTAAAACAACAAATATTATTGAGTGCATCCAGGCAATTTCGCGAAGGAGATGTGCAGCACTGGTGGCATCCACCCATGGGACGTGGTGTGCGCACTACCTGTTCGGATGATTATTTATGGCTGCCGTATGTCGTATCCAGATATGTGAAACATACCAGCAGATGACACTCGATACTGGATGAAAATATAAAATTTATTGAAGGAAGATTATTAAATCCCGGAGAAGAATCCTGTTATGAATTGCCCGGCATTTCTGAACAGACCGTTCAGTCTATATGAACATTGTAAACTTTCTATTCAGCATGGTTTGCATTTTGGAGCACATGGTTTGCCCCTGATCGGATCGGGTGACTGGAATGACGGAATGGACAAAGTAGGAAATGAAGGTAGAGGAGAAAGTGTGTGGCTTGCGTTTTTTCTATATGATGTGCTGACGCGGTTTCAGGAAATCGCCCAGTCGAGAAAGGATCCGGCATTTTCGGATCGCTGCCAGAAAGAATCTCTCCAGCTCAAAAAGAATATTGAGCTGAATGCCTGGGATGGTAACTGGTATCTGCGTGCATTTTTTGATGATGGCACGCCGCTGGGTTCTGCCAAAAATGACGAATGTAAAATTGATTCCATTCCACAAAGCTGGTCGGTTTTATCAGGCGCAGGAAATATAACCCACAGCCGCATTGCGATGCAGTCAGCCTATGATTTCCTGGTGAAAAAAGATCAGTCGGTTATCCGTTTATTTGATCCGCCATTTAACCTGGCCATTCCAAATCCGGGTTATATTAAAGGTTATCTTCCCGGTGTGCGTGAAAACGGCGGACAGTATACGCATGCGGCTGTATGGCTTATTATGGCTGCAGCGGCATTGAAAGACAAGCAACGCGTGTACGATCTGATTCAGATGATCAATCCGCTGAATCATGGATCCACCCCCGCAGGGATAAAAAAATATAAAACAGAACCCTATGTAATTGCCGCCGATGTATATGCCGTAGAAAATCATAATGGCATGGGTGGCTGGACCTGGTATACCGGATCAGCCGGATGGATGTACCAGTTGCTGGCAGAATCTTTTTTTGGACTGAAAAGAACCGGAAACCGGCTTACCCTCAAACCCTGTATACCGGATGGCTGGAATGATTTTCAAATCAGGTACCAATTTGCTGAAACCGTTTACCAGCTGGTATTCCATCGGGAACCGGATATTCAGGTAATTAATATTTCTTTGGATGGTTTACGTCAGGAATCTGATTATCTGCTGCTGGTGAATGACCAACTACCGCATGAAGTCAAAATCAGTTTGCCCGCTGCGATGGTGGGTGCTGAAAGACTTTTGAAGCTTAAGGCTTAAGGCCGAACGCTTAACGGAGCTTAAAGCGTAAAGCGTAAAGCGTAACGCTTAACGCGAAAGGCCCAAAGCTTAAAGCCGAACGCTTAACGCGAAAGGGCTAAAGCCCAAAGCCTAACGCTTAAGGCGTAAGGCTTAAAGCAAAAGCTCATTAATAAAATACCTGCAAGAAGGTACCGGTCTGTTGTGAATGCGTATCTCTTCGGTTGCCCACTCAAACACCCTAAAATTCCGGATAAAAATTATTTATCACATGCCTCATGCATTAAGCTGCTTAGGCTTAAGACGCTTTCTTCTTTTTGGTCTGAAGACTTTCCTTTAATTGCGACATCAGGTCTTTTGATTTGCTATGGACAACGCGCAAAGGAGAGGGCTGAAGTTTTTTGCCCTTTGCTTTTGCCTGAATCAGTTTTAGTAACTGGTCGGTATAAGTATCCTTATATTTTGAAATATCGAACTTGCCGGTCAGCTGATCAATCAATGCCATGGCCATTTGCATTTCAGATGTTTTAATGGAGGATTTATCAGGAATATCCAGGTCGTTGACATTTCTGATTTCCTGGGCAAAACGAATTTGTTGAAGGAGTATGACATTTTCCATCGGCTTGAGAACGCATAGTGCTTCGCGGCTTCGCATTACAAAATTGCCCAGGCCGACTTTGCCGCTTTTCTTCAATGCTTCCCTCAGCAGGGCATATGCTTTCACGCCGGATTTTTGCGGTTCAAGAAAATAGGGCGTTTCATAAAAAATACTTTCTATTTCATTTTCCTTCACAAACTGCATTATTTCTATAATCCTGGATTTTTCGGGACTTGCCTTTTGAAAATCCTCATCATCCAGCACAACATATTTTCCGTTGTAGTCGTATGCCTTTACGATATTCTCCCAGCTCACCTCCCGGCCGCTGTCTTCATTAATTCTTTTGAACCGGATCTTTGCATGATCTTTTTTATCCAGCATATCAAGATCCAGGGTACTATCCTGAGTGGCGCTGAAAATACGAACCGGAATATTAACCAGTCCAAAGCCTATGGCCCCTGTCCAAATTGCTCTCATGATTTTAATTTGTAATTAAAATTAATTCTAAAATAATGCCAGTTAAGCCTAAAGCCTAAAGCTTAACGCTTAAGCGCCTAAAGCCTAAAGCCGAAGGCTAAAGGCATAGGGCTTAATGCCGAACGCATAAGGCTTAACACCTAAAACTTATTGCCCTAAGCCCAAAGCTTAACGCTTAACGCGGAACGACTAACACCTAAACTTATAGGCTAAAGCTTAAAACCGAACGCATAACGCCTAAAACTTACAGACCAAAGCTTAAAGCCTAATAGTAATGCGCAATGCATGATAACTTATTCATGCATAAATTAACTTGAAATATTTGTGTGTAGGAGGCTAAAATACATTTTCAATTTACCATGCTAAAAAAGCAAAGAATACCTCAGGAATTTAACTTAAGCGTTGAGCGTTCCGCGTTAGCGTTAGGCTTTGAGCCTAATTAAGGTACTTATTCAAATCAGTAAGGCTAATCGGTTTTTCCCAGATTCTGACAGAATTTAGTTTTTCGGAGATACTATGATCATACTGGTATGCACTAATGAGGTTGATATGTGTATGGGGAAATTGCTTTCTGATAAATTCGGTTTTTTCCCAGCCCAGGCCATCGGGCAGATTATTATCCAGGAAAATAATATCCGGATTTATTTTCTGCATGTTTTCCATTCCTTCTTCCAGCGTATGATAAATATGCACTTCATAATTTCTTCGTGAGAAATAATTTTTCATCAGTAGACAAAAGTCCGTTTCGTCATCTATTATAAGCACCTTTTTACCGGAATTAGGCAGGTTTTCCATTTGGTGTTTTACGCAGAATATGACAGGGTTTGCTGGCAGTATTCAAATATAACAACTGTTTATAAAACTAAATTAATCTATTTGGTTATTTATTGTAGAAAATCATCTACATGCAAGGGTGTTATTCCCTGGATCTGACCGGAATGGCCGCAAACCATGCTTTTTCAAGTCTGGCATGATAATCCTATTAAGTTTAGAAACCATTATTCACACTACAATTTATTTTATGCGGAGTTTATTGTATCTCATAGCGGTTATCTTAATCATAGGATGGATCCTGGGCTTTTTTGTGTATAGTGCAGGTGGTGTGATTCATATACTGTTGGTCATCGCTATCATTGCCCTGCTATTGGGCGTGATCAGGAGGGCCTGATATTTTTTCAATCGGGATTGAATGCTTATCTGTCCGCGGACGGATGAGCATTTTGCTTTATTGACATTTTTTCACCAGATAAAGCCTTTTTATGAATATTATAGAAACAATTCAGAAAAATTTGGGATTTAGTGCGTTGGAAAAAATTGATCCAAATACGCAGGAACCAGCAGGAGGGGAAAATGTGATTGGAAACAGCGCCCTGGCACAGGCCGGCATCCCAGCCTGCTTACTTGGTATTTATAACCGGCTCGAATCAGACCCGGATATTTCATTCCTGAATATCGAACAGAAAGGAAATATCCTGGAAAATATTTTCGGAAAATCGACTGAGCTGGTTATCAAACGGATCAGCGATAATTCTAAAATTGTTGATAAACACAGCGTGCAGGAACTGGAACATATGGCTATCGAATCCATGCGTGTGGTAAAAAATCAAATCGGTGAAAATGCGAATGCAAATACGATCAGAAAATTTGTATCCAGGAACAAACCCGATATTCTGTTTTATTTACCGCCTTCGCTGGAATTAGGAACGATTCTGAAGAATAATAACCTGGACGACCGGACGGGTAAAATGGAAGGTCCTATTTCCAGCCTGATGCACAGCGTGGAAAAAACTTTCAATTCCACTAGCAGTAATCAATAACAAGTAACGCGGCGATCACGAGTTATAGGTTATGGGTTATGGGTTATGGGTTATGTTATGAGGTTTGAGTTAGGCTTCGGCCCTTACGCGTTAAGCGTTCGTTTTGGGCCTTAGGCGTTAAGCGTTCGGCTTTAAGCCTTATGCCTTTAGCTTTCAGCTTTAGGCCTTATGCGTTAAGCGTTAAGCGTTCGGCTTTAAGCCCTATGCCTTTAGCCTTCGGCTTTAGGCCTTATGCGTTAAGCGTTAAGCGTTCAGCCTTTAGGTTTTAAGCTTTCAGCAGGTTTATGATTTGAACCGGCTTTTGTTCTTTTGAAAATCCGGTCAATCCATTCACCTGCCTTTTCTTTTATTTTGTCGGCATTCTGTGAAACGACACCGGCCATCCCATATTGAACCGCTTTACCCAGTGTTCTTCCAACAAAGCCCCGCGATTTACCCAGCAGAAGTTTCCGGCTCAGAAAGCCAGTTCCCAGGCCAATCAGAACATTCAATAGTTCCTCCTTGTATTTACCTGAAAAAACATAGCGGGCACCGCTTTTAACCAGGTTGAGCGGTTTAAGATTTTCAGATACCCCTGCAAATGTTTCCTGTATTTCTTTTTTCTGAACAGCCGCTTTTAATTCAAGCTCAGCGATGGCTTCTGCCAGATCATCAGCATTTTTTACAATTCGTTTCATACAGAATTATTTCAGCATTTTATGGATAAGACCATTAGCAATCGGGGTCTTTATCCATTTTCCCCTTTGCACGTAAATGATGAGCAGGATGACGGCAAAAAAACCGCCCATGATGAAAAATCCATAATGATATGCCCCCAGCATTTTCCCCAGGTAAAGAGCCAGCGCAATGCTTACAAAAAGAAACAGAAGGGATCCGATAAAAATCATGGAGACCATGACAACAACCGACGATAAAACATCGGCTGATCTATCGATCGTTTTTAATTTGGTCAGTTCAATTTTTGTGTCCAGATAGTCTTTAGACTGATCTATCAGCGTTTTGATGGAATCGGCAGTACTCATAATGATTTATTACACAAAGTTAACTACTTTAAAATACCCTGTACTTTGTCGTGCAGCTGATCCACAAATTCATTAAACTTCCCTTTCAGGTCGTCTGAAAGCCGGCTTGTTTTTTTTAAAGCTTCCTTTCCCGCCCGACGTCCCTTCTTGGTTGATAATAGCAGACTGACGACAGCTCCGGCTGCCAGTCCAGTTAAAATTCCTGCAACAATTTTCCGGTTAGTCATATAAAATATTTTAGCTGTTGGTCTAAAAATCAGGCCATCAAAAGAGATGTGCCTTATATCAGCGCTGTAATAAGGGAGTCATAACCGCTAAAAAAAATCTTTTGCAGCTCATCCTCCTTAATTGGGTATCAATCTCTACGATTCTTCCTTAAAAGATACTGAATATGCAGATATGAACCAGAAATTCTGCGGCATGATCTTCCTACCTATGACGTTATAATCAATTATATGTCCACTGCAGAAACACAAATTCCCAGCTGGCTGCCCATGAAATCAACCATTCAGGGTGCCGGTGATTTCTTTTATTTCTGGCTTAGATCCGTGAAAGAGACCTTCAAACGACCCTTTCAGGCAAAAGAGTTTATAGTGCAATGTTATAAGATGGGAAATCTGTCTCTTCCCCTGGTTTTGATAACAGCGTTTATCATGGGGCTGGTGCTCACTTTGCAGACAAGACCATCCCTGGTGAATTTCGGGGCAGAAGCACTTCTTCCCGGAATGGTTTCAGTATCTGTTGTCAAAGAGATCGGGCCGGTTATTACTGCTATTATCTGTGCTGGTAAGATTGGCAGCCGGATCGGGGCGGAACTGGGTTCTATGCGGGTAACCGAACAGATTGATGCGATGGAAGTATCGGCCATCAATCCTTTCCGCTACCTGGTGGTAACCCGTGTGCTCGCCGCGACCTGTGTCCTGCCAATACTGGTAGTATTTGCGGATACGATTTCGATTTACTCTTCCTACCTGGCTTATAATATTCACGGCCAGATGTCTTTATCCAGTTATTTCAGAACATCTCTTTCAAAACTCGACTGGATAGATATCATTCCTTCCTTCATCAAGTCCATTTTATTTGGAACGGCCATCGGCATTGTTGGATGTTATAAAGGATATAATGTGGAGGGCGGCACGGCCAGTGTGGGTACTGCAGCGAATTCTTCTGTGGTGACCGCCTCGCTGGCTATATTTTTTATCGACATGATCGTTGTGCAGATAACCGATATTTTATAAAATGGAATCAGTAAACGGGAACGAACCAATCGTAAAAATAAAGGGCTTGAGTAAATCTTTCAAAGAAAACCAGATTTTGAAAGATGTAAACCTGGAAATTCACAAAGCTGAAAACGTTGTTGTTCTGGGCAAATCAGGATCGGGGAAATCAACTATTATCAAATGCATGGTCGGACTTACGGAACCGGACTCCGGTGAGATCTGCATTTTTGGAAAGGATATGGCGGAAATTGATTATGACGAACTGAATGAGTTTCGGATTACGCATCGGGTTTCTGTTTCAAAGTGGCGCACTCTATGATTCTATGAATGTTCACGAAAACCTGGCTTTCCCGTTACGGTATCATAAAAAAAATATGACTCAGGAAGAAGTCGATTCACTCATCCAGGAAGTACTGGAAAACGTTGGACTCCCGGATGCAGGTGAAATGATGCCGTCCGAACTTTCCGGTGGCATGAGCAAACGAATCGGCCTGGCCAGGACACTGATTCTAAAACCTGAAATTATGTTATACGATGAGCCTACCACAGGTCTCGATACCGCCACGGCGAAGGAAATCAGCCAACTGATCCTCGACATGCAGCGGAAATATAAAATTTCATCATTGATCATTACGCATGATATCAACTGTGCTAAAATGACGGCTGACCGGGTTGTGATGCTGAAGGAAGGAACCATTGTTGCTGAAGGTTCTTATGATGAAATGGAAAAGAGCGGCGACGAATGGATAAAATCTTTTTTTTCTTAAAATATTAAACGCATTTATATGAAATCAGCAGGTGGGGCGAAATGGAAACTCGGGATTTTTATCGTCGCGGGATTAGTGCTTCTCGTATTCGGATTATATTTTGTCGGGAAACAGAAAAATCTCTTTGCTTCGGTTTTCCAGCTAAAATCCGTCTTCAATAATGTGAGCGGATTGAAAATCGGCAATAATGTTCGTTTTGGCGGCATTGTAGTAGGTACGGTAGAGGGAATTCAATTGGTAACTGACACATCTGTTTTGGTTAATATGAGTATCAAGGAAGAAGTGAGGAAATTTATTAAACAGGATGCCAGTGCCAGTATCGGTTCCGACGGGTTGGTGGGAGACCGGGTGATATTAATTTCTCCCGGAACAACAAACCGGCAACCGGTGAGAGATAATGAAATACTCTCTTCACATGCGCCGGTAGAAACTGAACAAATTCTCGCGGGCCTGAAAACTTCCGCTGACAATGCAGCAATCATTACCCAGCAACTGGCAGAGGTTGCTTATAAGGTAAACCACGGCCGCGGTATTATTGCCAGGCTGCTCGGTGATTCAAGCATGGGTAATAATTTAAACGCCACCATGGTCAATCTCAAAAAAGGATCGGCCGGTCTGAATGAAAATATGGAGGCCGCCAAACACAATTTCCTACTGAAAGGATATTTTAATAAGAAGAAAAAAGAAGAGGATAAAAAGAAAAAAGAACAGGAAGAAAAGAAACAGAAGGCTGAAGAAAATAAGAAAAACGAAACAGATAGTAAAGACAAAAGCGGGGGTGATAAGCCCCAGCCGGACAAGGAGGGTGTAGAAAAAGCCAAGGGCTAACTTTAATGGGCGATTCCCCAGTCAGACAGGTAAGGGGCAGAAAAACAAGGACTAACAATAACCGGCGAATTCCCCCATCAGACAAAATAGGGGGCAGCAAAGGCGAGGAACAACAAGTAAATTCCCCAATTTGGGGAAATAATTCCCCCAATTCTTCCTTTTTTGAGATAAAAATGGTAGATTCAGCAGAGAAATTTCTGGTGTTTTATTTGATTTTAATAGGGAAACCAAAGATAAGCGCATGCTCAATCAGCTTCAGTCGCAAAAGCTCCAGCATAAGATACTCCCGCATCATATAGCCCTGCTCAATCTGCTGCACCTGGATTCATTGTCCCTGGAGCAGCGGATAGAGGATGAAATCAACGAAAATCCGGCATTGGAGGAAACCAGCAACCCGGATGATGACGCGAATGACAAATTTTCAAAAGAAACTGTGCAGGATTTTCAGAACTGGGAGGAATATGGTTATGATGATATTCCGGATTACAAAACCGAATATGAAAATTATTTGCCAGCCGATAAAATGCCGGACCGCCAGATTGCAGAGGCTTATGATTTCAGGGCGGAGCTAAAAAAGCAATACCGTTTTGCTGAACTGGATGAAAGTCAATATAAGCTCGCGGATTTTATCATTGATTCCCTGGATGAAAGCGGGTTCCTGGGCAATGACCTGGAATCGATCGCAGAAGAAATTTCTTTCAAACAAAATATCTGGGTCCATGATTACGAACTGGAACCGGTATTGAAAAAAATTCAGGAACTGGATCCATCCGGTTGCGGATCGCGTAACCTCGGTGAATTTTTCCTGATACAGTTGAAGAATCTGAAAACAAATTCACCTGAATATTCAGTGGCCATTGAATTGGTGAGTAAGCATTTTAATGATTTGCATGCCTGTAATATTGAGAAAATAAGGAGGGATATGAAATTGCGCGACGGAGAATTAAAAGAAGTGCTCCAGGTATTGGCGTCTTTGAAAACCAGGCCCTTCACGGGTTCTACCAATGCCATCCAGGTAAACAACACCGTATTTCCCGACTTTATTATTACGGTAGAGGCGGATGAGATATTCGTTGCATTAGCCCGCCAGCGTTCTGCTTCACTTCATGTGAACCAGACCTGGGCTGAGACCGTTCAGCATATGGATAATGATAAGACCACGGATCGCGGAACCCGCCAGTACATGCGCAGCAAACTCGCGTCTGCCCAATGGTTTATTAAAGCAATTCGCGAACGTGAATCCAATATGCTGAAAGTGATCCGGGCAATTATTCAGTTTCAGAAAGAATATTTCAAATACGGGGATACCATGCAGTTAAAACCCATGGTATTAAAAAACATTGCAGAAATCGTCGGACTGGATATTTCCACCGTTTCAAGGATTACCTGTAATAAGTATGCAGATACGCCTTTCGGTATGGTCCTGCTCAAGGATTTATTTACCGAAGGCCTTTCCAATAAAGAAGGCACCATCATCAGTAACAAAGTAATTCAAACTATTGTGGAGGAAGTTGTGGAAAAGGAAGATAAGAAGAAACCATACACCGATCAGCAACTGGCCGATATTCTCTCTGTTAGGGGGTATATCGTGGCCCGAAGGACCATTGCCAAATACAGGGACCAGCTGAATATACCAGTGGCCCAGATGAGAGCACTTTTTAACTAATCAACAATACCAAAGCTTTTTTGAATTTCTAATTTGATGTTTATGAAAAAAATCCTTGTAATAGATGATGACAGAGATATTTGTTTGCTGTTAAACAGGTTTCTCACCCGTCGCGGTTATGAAATCATTGAAATGTATACAGGCAAGAAAGCACTTGTATGGCTGGACTCCAACCAGCCCAACCTGGTGATGTGCGATTATCGCCTGGGGGACATGGACGCCATGGAAATGCTGACGAGCATAAAAAATAAATACCCCGAAGTACCGGTTATTATCATTACAGGTTACAGCGATATGCGGACGGCCGTTAAGGTTATGAAAATGGGAGCTTATGATTATATCACAAAGCCCCTGCTGCCGGATGAAATCATTCATACCATCCAGCAGGCCATTGAGCACAGTGAACACATTCATGCCAAGCCCTCTGCCAAATCAAAAGCACCGGCTCCTGAAAAAACTTCTCCGGAAAACTCGGGTATTATGTATTCAGGCCAATACATTTTCGGGGATACAGAAGCCTTTCGGAAAATTTTGAAACAGGTAGCCCTGGTAGCGCCCACCAGTTATAGTGTAATTATTTATGGCGAAACCGGCAGTGGAAAGGAATCCATAGCCGCTGAAATTCACAAACGCAGTAAGCGGAGCAGTAAAACATTTATTGCCATTGATTGCGGTGCACTGTCGAAAGAACTCGCTGCAAGCGAACTTTTCGGGCATGAAAAAGGCTCTTTTACCGGCGCTATGAATCAGAAAATCGGATGTTTCGAACTGGCAAACGGAGGAACGATATTCCTGGATGAAGTGGCAAACCTGCCTTACGATGTACAGGTCTCCCTGCTGCGCGTAGTACAGGAAAGAAAAATGAGAAGGGTGGGCGGAACCAAGGATATTGATCTGGATGTCCGCATACTGATCGCCAGCAATGAACTGCTATGGAATGCGACCCGTACGGGTAAATTCCGTGAAGACCTTTATCACCGGTTCAATGAATTTTCTATTGAAATTCCACCACTGCGTGAACGCAGGGATGATATCATGTTATTTGCAACCCATTTTCTCGAAACAACGAATGAAGAGCTGGGAAAATCAGTCAAAGGATTTGATCCGGATGTGGAAGAGATCTTTAAAAAATACGTCTGGTATGGTAACCTGCGTGAACTGAAAAATGTAATTAAAAGGGCAACCCTGCTTACCGAGGGAGATTTTATCGAGGCAAGAACCCTTCCATTTGAAATATCAAACTATAGCAAACTTCAGTTCGGGGAACAGCCGGCGTCTTCACCCTTTAGTTCTGTTGCACCTGCCACCCCGGAATTAAAAACAGGTGGAAACGGTAAAATTAACTTAAGCGAGAGTTCCCTGAAAGAAGCCAGTATTGATGCAGAATACGAAATGATTTTACAGGCATTGAAGGAATCCAATTATAATAAAAGTAAAGCGGCCCAGTTATTAAAAATAGACCGGAAAACGTTATACAATAAAATGACCCTTTACGAAGAAATGAAAAATCACTGATGCATAAGGACCCAGTCACTTCGACCGCAGTAAATATTGTTACCGCCATGAGCGCTGAAAATATTCCAATAAAAGTGCTGATCATTGACGATGATGAGGAAGATTTTTTTCTTACCAGCCAGTATATCAAAAAAATCAGGGGAAAAGACTTTGTGATTGACTGGTGCTACCGGTATAAAGATGCGCTGGATGCGATTGCCGAGGCCAAATATGATATTTATTTTATAGACTATTACCTGGGAGCCAAGACGGGGCTGGAACTGATGAAAGAAGCACTGGCGCAAAATTGTGAACAGCCCCTGATCTTATTGACGGGTATGGGTAATCAGAAAATAGACCTCGAGGCCATGCAGGCCGGGGCCTACGATTACCTGGTCAAACTGGAATTAAACACCGAGAAACTGGAAAGATGCATCCGCTATTCACTCGAAAGAGCGGCTGCACTGAAAGTCCTGCGGTCCAATGAAAGAAAATTCAGAAGTATTTTCGAGAGATCCAAGGATGCCGTTTTCCTGACGGATGAATTCCTGGTGTTTAAAGACGTGAACTATATCACTTCTGAAATGCTGGGTTATTCCAGGGATGAACTCATGAATTTGAACCTGAATAAATTTTTTGCAAACCCTGATCAGGCTGCACAGGTTAACAAGCTACTTCGCACCGAGGGGAATGTGGAAGATATCGAAGTGGAACTGGTCAATCGTAACCGGGAATCCCTGCAGTCGATTTTGTCACTTTCCATGGAAATGGATGCTGATGATAATCTCTATGTGCAGGGAATCATTCACGATATTACCAATCTCAAGAAAGCAGAAAAGGCAACTTTGCAGGTGGAAAAACTCGGCGCTGCAAACCGTCTGGTACGTGCTCTCGCCCATGAGGTAAGGAATCCGTTAAACAATATTAATTTATCGGTGGAACAGCTGTCCCAGGAAAATATGTCCGATTCCGCCAGTGTTTTAATGGATATCATCAGCCGGAATTCAAAACGCATCAACGATATTATATCCGAACTTCTATTATCCTCTGCCATGCCTCCGGAAAATGTCCGGGAGAGAAAATCATTGCAGAATATTCTGGATGAATCCATCGCCACCATCATCGACCGTATCACCCTCAAAAAAGTGAACTGGAAAGTGATGTATCCAAACGAGCCGGCTTATATTATGGCTGATCCCCTGAAGCTGAAAATTGCTTTTACCAATATTATTATCAACGCCATTGAGGCTATGAATGAGAATAAGGGCGAACTGGATATTTCTGTAACAAGCCAGAATGGTCATCACCTGGTTTCCATTAAGGACAACGGATCAGGGATCAGCAAAGAAACCCTGCCGCATCTGTTTGAACCTTATTTTACTTTCAAGAGAAACGGCCTTGGGCTTGGACTCGCTACCACGCTCAATATCATTCAGTCCCACAAGGCTTCGATTGATGTTCAGACCGGCCTGAACCAGGGATCCAATTTTATTCTCAAGTTTGAGAGAGCCTGAGGAAAGTGTGGTAGTGTGGTAGTGTGGTAGTGTGGTAGTGTGGTAGTATTTTTTGGATTATCGCTTTAGGTTCTCATTTCCCAGTTATTTCTATGCTGTTAATTTCCCCATTTTTCCTGTCGGCGTTGAAGGCGCCATTGTTTCTATTTGCGGCTGATGACTCCGCGCTTCTGGTCCGCCTATAAGACCCACAGATTCCTGCGGTTGCTCAGGAAGTTAATATTACCGGGTAATTTTGTGTTTTTTGATATTTGCACCCGCATTTATAAATAATAATTGCGTTTGAACCGGTATCCGGGTGGATTTTTGCAGAAATCAATAAAGTAAAAATTAAAATTTCCTTGCACTGGCGATTTCTGCCAATCACAAACAATTGAGCGCAAAAACCAATTAGCATTCGCTTCCGCAGCTATCTAGTTTTGAATGAGGAATTCATTATAAAACCCCCATTCAAAACCGGAAATCATGAAACAGTTTATCATTGCCTGCTCTCTTTTTAGCATAGCTGCGCAAACCTTGTATGCCCAGGACAGCATATTATTAAGAAGGTATTTTAGAATTAACCTGACCCTTATAAATGGTTCTGCGAGGAAAGGATACCTGGGTGTATTGTCGGATTCCAGCCTGGGTATTTCATCATCACCGGTGACTATGCAAGTAGCAAATTCTTCAAAATATCCATATCAGAAAATTGACTATTCTGATATGCAGGAAATGAAAGTTCGAAGAAAATCATCCGTTGGCCGGGGAGTTTTTTATGGTTCGATGATTGGCCTGGTGACCGGCTTCATGGCTGGAGTCGTGCAGGGATCAGATCCTGACAAGACCGTCCTAATATCCTGATTTTTTTAGTAACGGCTACGATACCTATACCGTAAAAGGAACAACAGCTGTTGAAAAAGGAGTTGCCGGAGCGTTTGTTGGCGGCCTGGGAGGCGCTGTCATTGGCGGTATCGTCGGGGCGCTGGCGCATAAGACATTTATTATCGGAGGTAAAAAGAAAAACTTTACTGAAATGAAATCTTCTTTAATCAGCAGAGTCTATTCAACTATGGGGCACTATTAACTAGTGTGGTAGTATGGTAGTGTGGTAGTGTGGTAGTTTGAAAAACATTTTATACTAATTACCACACTACCACACTACCACACTACCACACTTTCCTCACCCTTCCTTCAATATTTTCAACAGCACTTTTTCTGAGGGGGTGAGACCCGAAGTTTCTTCCTGGTTTTCAACCTGGTCAAGGGAGCGGGTATATCGGTCGATATCGTTTTCTTCATAGAGGCGAAGCAGACCGGGGTGCACGTAGTATTTTTTGCAAATGGCCCGGGAGTTCCCAAGTTTTTTACTCACGGAATCCAATACCGCAACGATATTTTTCTTCCGCTCCGATTCAGAGATGCATTCCGGCAGGGAATGAAGGGTTTCCAGGGCATGTACGGATCCGGCCCAGGTCCGGAAATCCTTGGCACTAAAATCCTTCCCTGTGGATTTTTTGATATATTCATTCACCATGCCGGATTCAATGATTCTGCGGTTTCCGCTTTCATCATAATACTGAAACAATTCCTTTCCGGGAATATCGCGGCACTGCTCAACCGTTCTCGCCAGTTTTTTATTTTTCAAGGTGATTTCGTGCTGAATACCTTTTTTTCCCCGGAAAGCAAATCTTATATGGGCGCCGTTAATAGAAACATGTTTTCCTTTCAGGGTCGTTAATCCGTAGGAACCATATAATTTTTCGTAGGCGCTGTTGCCGATCCTGATATAGGTTCTTTCCATCAGGCTGATCACTGTGGCAAGTACCTTTTCCTGGTTTAGTTCGCGGATCTGAAGGTCTGTTTCAAGCTGGGCACGGAGCCGGGGTAATAATTTACCGAATTCATAGAGTCTGTGGAATTTAGTCTCACTCCTGACATGTGCCCAAAGGCTGTGGTAACGATATTGTTTCCTTTTTCGTATGTCAAACCCGGTTGCCTGGATATGGCCATTATCCAGGGGGCAGATCCAGACCTCGGTCCAGGCAGGCGGAATGGCCAGCTTCTTAATTCGTTTCAGCTGGAACCGGTCTTTCAGGGTTTGACTTTCCTGGATATAAGTGAATCCCTTTCCCTTTTTGAAACGGTGAATACCCGGCATATTATCCCTTACATAGACCAGATTGACCGCATTAGCGGCTTTCTCATAGTCCTTGTCGGCCTTGAGTAGTTCGGCATGGCTGAGGGAAAGTACGGGTTCGTCCAGCATCTTTAAGTTATTTGCTTATTTAATATCGGGCCTGAGATTTTTTAAATAGCGGTATATGATTTGAATTATATAAGTGTAAACCGGAACTAGAACGTATAAAATCGCTTTATGGATATAAGGGATTTCAATTTTATGGACGGAATGGCCAAGACGGAAGTGCTTGCCAGTGACGGTGTTTTCCTGGCTGAAAGGAATGACGGCTGTTACCGGATTAGTCTGTACCAGGTCAATGATTTTTATGTGGAGATTTATTATCATAAGACCCGCTATTTTTATATCTGTATCCGGAGTTTTGAAGACGCATCGGAACTCTTTCCTTACCTCCAGGATATTGATATCTCAGAAGTCTACAAAGTAATTTACAGTTACCGCTGAACCGTGGTAACAAGATCTACATTGGGCCGTTGCTGGGAAATAAATTCTACACTCACTGTATTGCTACACTGAAAATCAAACATAATTTCTTTGGCAGATTATTTGATTCCAAATAAAATAGTTGCATGCATTAGTCTTAGGAATAGGGAAACATACAAAGTCCTGAATGATTTCAGGACTTTCGTATTTTATAAAATGGCTGCCGGGATCAGTTCCTGAATGATATCAGGACATTCTTATTTTATAGAAAGGTTGCGGGGATCAGGTCCTGGATCATTTCAGAACTTTCGTATTTTATCGGGACTGCCAATAGAATACTTTATTTCGCTCATGCCTGCCTGTTGGTGAACCGCGATCGCTTTGGAAACCACTGCTTCCAGTTCTTCTATTTCAAAAGGTTTTGGCAGATAGAATTCAGCGCCCGCTTCGGCAGCCAGATATTCTACACGGTCGTTGGCGCTGAAAAAAACAACAGGTATCCTTCTTAGAAATGGATCATTTTTAATTTGCCGGGTAGCTTCCACACCGCCGGCATCCGGTATCCAGTTGTCCATCAGTATGACGTCGGGTGAAAACAGTCTGATTTCTTTCAGGATATCACTGCATTTATAAAATCCGCGCACTTCATAATTCTTGGATTTCAGGACAATGCTGCAAACGGATATCAGGTCCGCATCATCATCAAAAATCATAATTCGTCCTGGCATATTGGAAAATTTAAATCTATCTTTCGGGGA
This sequence comes from uncultured Bacteroidota bacterium, assembly GCA_963741345.1. Lineage (GTDB taxonomy): Bacteria > Bacteroidota > Bacteroidia > Chitinophagales > Chitinophagaceae > Puia. The sequence goes on along the minus strand of CAVUHS010000005.1, from coordinate 1,269,759 downwards.
ATGCGAAATTAGCAACAAATCAGGCATTTCTTACCTTTGTGTATGATAATCAGGACCTATTTTAAACGAACCTTCCGGAGCTGACCCTCTTAGCCTGTGTTACCGGCCAAACCGGGAACCGTCCGGAGGAAAATCAAATCGTCGATGAAAATAACGCTTTCCTTTGCCTTTTTTCTTGCAATCTGTTATTCGGCCGCTTTCTCACAAACCACCTACCATTCAGCGATAGGACTCAGATTGGGTACAGGATATTCCGACCTGATTTCAGCCTCCTACAAAGTTTTTTTGTCCGACGGACCCGGTGCCCTGGAACTCGACCTTGGGGTAAAACCTTCCACCGAATATGCGACGGGCTGCTGCGTACTGGATAACAGCAAGAGTACCATCATGTCTTTTTCGGGATCTTACCAGTATCATGTTCCTATTACATCTTTGCCCGGATTGCAATGGTTTGTAGGGGGTGGATTTTTACTGACCAATACATTTTCCGAAAGCAGCGATTACAGCGGGATTGGGTTTGGATTATTCCCGACCGGAGGGGCAGATTATAAATTCGGGAATATTCCGCTGGACGTTTCTGTGGATATCAGGCCCACATTCAGGATCGCCTCTCCACCGTACTACAACTATGAAAACTTTTATTTCCCTGATTTTGGTTTTTCAGCCAGGTATACTATTAATTAGGCTTAAGGCGTAAGGCTTAAAGCTTAACGCTTTTTTTCTGATAAACGCCAACTGCCAACTGTCAACCGTGAACCGTCAACCATCAACCGTCAACCGTCAACCAAAATGGAATCACCGGGGCATTCATTTGAGCGTTTGAAAGTCTGTATCCTGGTACCGACTTATAATAATGCAAAAACCCTTGTTCCCCTGCTGGAAGATCTACAGGCATTACAGGCGCCTGTAATCGTAGTCAACGACGGGTCCACGGATAATACAAGCAAGATTCTTGAACAGTTTCCCCGGATAATATGCCTGCAATATTCACCCAACCGGGGAAAAGGTTTTGCGCTCAGAAAGGGTTTCCGGGCGGCCGTTGACAGGGGGTTCGAATATGCAATTTCAATCGATTCGGACGGTCAGCATTTTGTAAAGGATATTCCGGCATTTCTGGATTTGCTGGAGAATAATCCGGAGGCCCTTATCATCGGAGCACGAAATATGGAACAAAGTTCGGTTCCTTCAAAAAGCAGTTTTGGGCACCGGTTTTCCAATTTCTGGTATCGGGTGGAAACGGGAATCAAACTTCCGGATACCCAATCCGGTTATCGCCTTTATCCGGTTGCCCGCTTAGCGTCTATTCCGTTTATTACCCGCCGGTTTGAATTCGAAATAGAAGTAATCGTTCTGGCAGCCTGGAATGGCATTCCGGTTATGTCAGTACCCGTTTCCGTTTACTATGCACCGGCATCGGAGCGGGTTTCTCATTTCAGGCCTGTTGCCGATTTCACCAGGATCAGTATTTTGAATACCCTGCTGGTGATCATCAGTTTTTTTTATATAAAACCGCGGGATCTGCTGAGACGTTTATTCCTGAAACAAAAATGGAAGGAAGTATTTGTGGATGAACTTTTTGATCCCTCCCAGTCTGATATGAGAAAATCTGCTTCCGTTGCTTACGGCATTTTCATGGGGATCCTTCCCATATGGGGTTTTCAAATGATCACCGCCATTTTCGGCGCGATACTGATGAAATTAAATAAAGGACTGGTGATCGTTTTTGCCAATATCAGTATCATACCCATGATACCCCTGATCCTGTACGCCAGTTTCAGGTTTGGAGCCTTTTGGATGCCCGCAACGGCACAACATATTTCAGATACAAAATCCCTGAGTTTATCAGTGATCCGTTCTAACTTCAGCGGGTATAATTTCAAACAATACCTGGCAGGCAGCATCAGTCTGGCGATTGTTGCAGCGCTGGTTGCCGGGGCTGTCACATTTGTCCTGCTTAAAATATTCAGCAGGAAAAACAGAGCCGTCTTGTAGTCATGGCAAAACCATTTCTCTATATCTATCATTATTTTGCTGCGAACCGGAAAATATTTTTTACGGTTCTGATTTTACTTTTCGGGATTACCGGATTTTATGCAATTAAAATAAAACCGGAAGAAGATATTTCTAAAATTCTTCCGAAGGATCGTCAGTCGGAGAAGCTGAATGAAATTATACAGCATGGACGCTTCGCCGACAAGCTGGTGGTGATGATTTCAATGAAAGACAGCAGCAGGATCGATCCGGGAACCCTGGCAGCTTTTTCTGATTCTTTTTCATCGGGTTTGAATCACCAGTACCCCGCCTTGGTAGAAACTGTGGAAAACCAGGTGAATGACAGCCTCGTGCCCCAGCTCATGACCATTGTTACGGCTCATCTGCCCGTATTCATGGAACCCGAAGACTACCGCTATATCGATAGCCTGGAGGATCCGGGCAGGCTTAGGGAAATTCTCCGGAAGGATATCCAAACACTGTCTTCGCCAGCGGGATTCGTCATGAAGCCTTTTATTGTCAACGACCCCGTAGGTATCGGCACGGCGGCGTATAAGAAAATCAGGCAGATCCAGTACGATGAAAATTTTGATCTCTACGAGGGCCATATTATTACAAAGAACGGCCGGTATATGCTGCTTTTTGTCAGCCCCGCTTATTCTCCTGACAATACAGGTAAGAATAACCTGTTGCTGGATGGGATGGATCATTTGATTGCCGGCCTGCAGGGCAGTGGATTTGCCGGTGTGGATGCGAAATATTTTGGGGGTGTAGCCGTGGCAGTGGGAAATGCTGTCCAACTTAGAAAGGATACTTTTCTAACGCTCGGTATTACAACCGTTTTTTTGATTTTATTTATCAGCTGGTATTTTAAAAAGAAAAGAGCGCCGTTTATCATTCTGCTCCCGGTGATCCAGGGTGCCCTGTTCTCTCTCAGTCTAATTTATTGGATCAAAGGGAGTATTTCTGTGATTGCCCTGGCCGCGGGTTCCGTTGTTCTTGGTATTGCGATCAATTATTCGCTGCATGTATATAATCACTATCGTCACCGGAAAAGCATGCAGGATGTATTGGAGGACCTTGCTTTTCCGCTTACCATTGGGGGGCTTACAACCATCGGCGGGTTTTTATGCCTCCAGTTTGTTCAATCAGAAATTCTAAAAGATCTCGGACTGTTTGCCGCCTTCACGTCTGATTGGTGCATCACTCAGTTCACTAATATTTCTTCCGCATCTGATCGGAGACCAGGTGCCGGATCATATTCCGGGAAAATCCATGCAGCGGGACACATGGATCAACCGGTTTTCAAACTATCATCCGGAAAAAAACAAATGGCTGGTAGGCACCATCTTCATGCTCACTGTTATTCTTGGTTTTTTTGTGAACCGCGTGAGCTTCGATCAGGATATCATGCATATGAATTATATGCCGGAGAACTTGAGAAACGCGGAACTTATCCTGAATAAATTGAATGCTTACAGCCTGCGTTCAGTTTACCTGGTAACCGAAGGGAAAAACCTGGAAGATGCATTGAAAAAACAGGAATGGGTAAATAAAAAGATCGATGCTCTCCGGCAAATAAACATCATTAAAAAACACTCCGGCATTTTTCAGCTGATGATTTCCGATTCCCTGCAAATGGAACGGATCCGGTTCTGGGAAGAATACTGGACAGATGAACGGAAGGCAAACCTGCTGGGCAATATTAGAGAGGCCGGAAAGGGCCTGGGTTTTAGCGTTTCCGCGTTTGAGCCATTGAATCATCTGTTGAATAATGTTTATCTGCCCCTGGATTCGACCGAAACAAATACTTTGAGAGCTGGGTTTGCCAACGATTATATCATTCAAAAAAAGGACCAGTACTCACTGGTGAATCTGCTGAAGGTCGATGCCGCCGATAAGTCAGTCGTGTACCAGGCTTTTCAGAACGATCCGGGTATTATCGTGATTGACAAACAATATATGACGTCAAAACTTCTTGGCATTGTGACGGCGGATTTTAACCAGATCGGCTGGATGGTTTCTATTCTCGTCTTCATTGTTCTGCTTCTCACGTATGGAAGGATCGAACTGGCCCTGGTTTCCTTTATCCCCATGGTGATTGCATTTGTCTGGATCCTGGGTATCATGGGTTTGTTTGGGATGCAATTCAATATTGTCAACATCATCCTGTCTGCATTGATCTTTGGTCTGGGCGATGACTACAGCCTGTTTATCATGGATGGTTTATTACAGGAATATAAAACAGGCAAGAAGAATCTGTCCAGTTATAAATCATCCATTGTACTTTCTGCCATAACAACACTTGCGGGACTGGGTGTCCTGATTTTCGCCAGGCATCCGGCATTGCGATCCATTGCATTCATCTCCATTACCGGTATACTGAGTGTGGTGCTGGTTGCACAGGTGCTTATTCCTTTTTTATTTCGCTTCCTGATCACAAACCGTATTCAGAATGGACATTTCCCCTGGACGGCTGCAGGTTTGTTCAAATCAGTTTTTTCACTGAGTTATTTTGCCCTGGGAAGCTGGATAGTCACAATCATCGGACTTTTTCTCCTGAAATGGAATCCATGGGCGGGTAGCCGTGCTCGTTATATTTATCACCGGATCCTCTCAGCTTACACCTGGTCCGTGCTCTATATAATGGGAAATGTGAAAAAGAAAATCATCAATACGCAGAAGGAAGATTTCTCAAAGCCCTGTGTCATGATTGCCAATCATCAGTCATTCCTTGATATACTTGTCATGACGATGCTCTATCCCAAAGTAATATTGCTTACGAATGACTGGGTCTGGAATTCACCGGTATTCGGCCGGCTGGTAAGGATCGCAGGGTACTATCCGGTGGCACGCGGAATAGAAAATAGTATTGATTATCTCGGGGAACAGGTGAAAGCCGGATTTTCGATAGCGGTATTTCCGGAAGGTACCCGGTCGCCCGACGAACAGGTCAGAAGATTTCACAAGGGGGCTTTTTTCATTGCCGAGAAACTGGAGCTGGATATACTGCCCATATTGATCCATGGTACGGGATATACCATGTCCAAAAGTGATTTCCTTTTGAAAGACGGACATGTTACCATTGAATATTTGCCAAGAATAAAATCCGGCGATCTTTTTTTTGGCGTGGATTATACGGAAAGAGCAAAATACCTCGGCAGATATTTCAGGCAGCAATATGCCAGGCTGAAAGAGGCATCAGAGCAACCGCGATTTTTCAGGGAACAACTTATTTACAATTATATTTATAAAGGACCTGTATTAGAATGGTATTTGCGCGTGAAGATCCGCCTGGAGAAAGACTATGCAGCAATTTCATGAGTTGCTTCCCAGGCAGGGGCGTATACTGGATATTGGGTGCGGGTATGGATTCATGAGTTATATGATGCAATTCACAGCACCCGACCGGGATATCATCGGATATGATTATGATGAAGAAAAAATAGCAGTGGCCAATCATTGTTTCAGCAGGAATACGAATATCCATTTTGTAAAAACAGATATCAACCTTCTTCATATCGGACCAGCGGATGCGATTATACTGTCGGATGTGTTGCATTATCTTCAGCCGGAACAACAGGAAGCATTGATCCGTAAATGTATCGACGCACTTCGCCCGGATGGAGTCCTTCTTATTCGCGATGGTGACCGTGATTTGAAACTAAAACATAAGCGCACCCGGCTGACCGAGTTTTTTTCAACCCGTTTTTTTTCATTTAATAAAACCGGCGGCCAGCCGCTTCATTTTCTATCCGGGAAAACGATCCGTGACCTGGCCCAGCGCCATCACATGGACTGCCGGGCATTGGATCAGTCGGCCATTACATCGAACCTGCTTTTTGTAATCACTCATCCCGTTAAAGCCTATGAAAAAGTTTGATGTCCTGATTATAGGTACCGGTATGGGCGGCCTGGTTTGCGGAAATATTCTATCGAAGGAAGGGTATACTGTTTGCATGGTGGAAAAAAATAAACAACTGGGAGGCTGCCTGCAGATTTATGTTCGGAACCGGGTCATCTTTGATTCCGGGGTGCATTATATAGGAGGTCTTGAAAAGGGGCAAAACCTTTACCAGATTTTTCAATGGCTGGAAATCATGGATAAACTCAGGCTCGAAAAAATGGATCCTGGATTTGACCGGATCCTGGTGGGAGATGACAAAAAAGAATATCCGGTCATGCAGGGCTATGATGCATTTGAAGAAGTAATGATAAAAGAATTTCCAGAGGAAGCGACGGCTATCCGGAAATACACAAAAACAATCCGGGAGATTTGCGACCGGTTTCCACTTTACAGGCTCAGGCCAGATGGAGACGCTGAAGGGAAACAGGATGCCATGGGCGTCTCAGCCAAAAAATTTATTGATTCCATTACAAATAATACAACCCTGCGGGAAGTGCTTGCCGGAAATAATATGCTCTATGCCGGAACGGGTGAATCAACACCACTTTATATACATGCACTAACGGTTAACAGTTATATAGAAAGTGCATGGCGATGCCTGGATGGCGGATCACGCATTGCAAAGCTGCTGGCGCAAAATATTTCCAATGCCGGAGGTCAGATCATCCGGAACCGGGAAGTGAAAAAATTAGTCATTGAAAACGGCCTGGTTACCGGCGCACTGCTCAGTGACGGATCCACCATACAGGCAGATTATTTTGTTTCAAACACCACACCGGTGAATACCTATCGCATGACGGAGAGCAACCTCATCCGGCCCGTTACCAGGAAAAGACTGGAGTCCATGCAAACCACCGTTTCATCTTTCATCCTGAATATTGTTTTCAAAAAAAACCGTTTTCCTTATTTAAAGCACAACTATTATTATCACCAGCCTGGTTCGGTTTGGGAAATGGAACAATACAATGAAAAAAACTGGCCGCTTGGATATGCGATCTATTGCGCGCCGGGTGCAAAAAATGAATATGCCGCGGGGATGACTATTTTTGCTTATATGCGATATGATGAAGTGCGCCCCTGGGCCGCCAGTTTCAATACGGTTTCTCACAAACAAGACAGGGGTGGAAGTTATGAAGCGTTTAAAATCAAAAAAACGGAACAGCTGCTTGACCGGGTAGAAGAGCGGTTCCCGGATTTACGAAACAGTATTCTGCACAGTTACACTTCAACGCCGCTCAGTTTCCGCGATTATATTGGAAATGAGGATGGCAATCTTTATGGTGCCGTAAAAGATTATCAAAACCCGATCGCCACGCTCATTTCACCAAAGACAAGGATTCCAAACCTCTACCTGACCGGTCAATGGCTGAACCTCCATGGTGTACTCGGTACCGCCATCAGCGGTCTGATCACTGCCATGGCCCTGACCGGTAAAAATGATTTTATTGAAAAAATTAGAAATGCCTGAGAGAAAGAAAATATGGCGCCGCCTGGCCTGGTTCTTCGGAGTGATCGGTCTGTTCATTGGTGTTTTCATTATATATATACTGATCGTTTCCAAAACCAGTCCTCCAAAAATAACTGATAAGACTGCCTTAAGCTGGCAACGCGAAGAATCCTCTCCGGGATTTTACACTTTAAAAAACAACTGGTTCCGCAAAAGTAAATCGGGCCTCTATGAACTATATATAGAAGGAAAGCCTTTTGACCGCGGTGTGGTAAATGGCAAACTGACAAAAGAACTGGTTGGACTTCAGGAGGATTATTTCAATGACCAGATCATCCGGATCGTTCCATCCCGGTTTTACCGGCATTTTTTAAAATATGTGATCGGTTGGTTCAACCGGGACCTGGACAAATATGTGACAGAAGAGGATAAGGAAGAAATTTATGGCATTTCACTTTCGGCATCCGATAAATATGCATATATCGGAAACAAATACCAGCGTATACTTAACTACCATGCGGCCCATGATATCGGGCATGCTTTGCAAAATCTTGCCCTGGTGGGCTGTACTTCTTTTGGTACCTGGGGATCCCGTTCACAGGACAGCACCCTGATCATTGGAAGGAATTTCGATTTTTATGTGGGCGATCATTTTGCCGAAAATAAAATCGTGGCCTTTGAAGAACCGGCGGACGGTTTTAAGTTTATGTATGTGACCTGGGCGGGGTTTATAGGTGTGGTTTCCGGCATGAATGAAAAAGGACTAACGGTTACCATCAACGCTGCCAAATCGGATATGCCATCCGGATCTGCTACACCCGTTTCACTGGTGGCGAGGGAAATATTACAGTATGCGGAAAATATCGGGGAAGCCATGGCGATTGCCCGGAAAAGAAAAATGTTTGTTTCAGAATCCTTCCTGATTGGCTCAGCAGAAGACGACAAAGCAGTCATCATAGAAAAAACACCGGACTCCGTCGGTTTATATGATCCGGGTAAAAATCAAATCATCTGTGCTAATCATTTCCAGAGTAAAGAACTGGGCAATACGAGATCGAACAGAATACAGATCCGCCAGTCTGCTTCAGACTACCGGTACCACAGGATGGAAGAACTGCTGGGAACAGTAAAAAAAAATACGGTAGCAAAAACGGCGCAGATATTAAGGGACCGGGGCGGACTTGAAAATACAGATATCGGACTGGGGAATGAAAAATCGGTCAACCAGCTGATCGCTCATCATTCCATCATTTTTGAACCCGCTAAAAAGCTGGTATGGGTATCCACCGGACCCTGGCAGCTGGGAGAATATATCTGCTATGACCTGGGAAAAGTATTTTCACTGGCAGGAATGAAAACCAGCCGTGAAATTGCCGACAGCAGTCTGAATCTGCCGGCAGACAGTTTTCTGCTGACGAAACCTTACCGGCTTTTTTTAGAATATCGTGCATACCGGAAAGAAATAGGGGAAGGCAGGGAGGTAAATCCTGACAGCCTGATCAATACAAATCCTTCCTATTACCAGGCTTACCAGCTGGCAGGTGATGAGATGTTCAGGAAGAAAGAATATGCACGCGCAATCAGTTATTACCGTCAGGCACTCTCCAAAGAAATTGCAACCAAGACGGAGGAGAATGCCATCCGGAATCAGATCAGTAAGAGTGAGGAGAATTTGAAGTGAGCCTAAAGCATAATGCTTAACGCTTAACGCCGAACGCTTAACGCGGAACGCGAGTTTTGAAATGTTACCGATATTATAAATGGATGCGATTCAAATAATCTTTAATAAATATTCTATTTACATTGCGTTAAGGCGTTCAGCTTTAGGCTTTAAGCTTTAAGCCTTGCGCCTTCAGCCTAAAAAAATGATCATAGGAACCGGCATCGACATAATAGAAGTAGAACGGATTGAACACCGCGTCGGAAGGGATACGGGATTCAAAGAATTTGTTTTTTCAAAACACGAAATACAATACTGTGATTCCAAGGCTTCCCCTTACCAACACTATGCTGCCAGGTTTGCTGCGAAGGAAGCATTCCTGAAAGCAATCGGGAAGGGCTGGGGTAGCGGGTTGCTATTAAATGAAATTGAAACCATCAACGAAGAAAACGGACGACCCTCCCTGCATATCTTTGGTCAGACACTTGAAACACTGGCGCCATTGGGCATACGGGTTATACATTTATCGCTTTCCCATTTAAAAACCATGGCAACGGCTGTCGTCATATTGGAATCATGAATTTTTCTTCCCAGATAAAATTTTTACAGCAGCCGGAAATCCGCGAGATCCAGGAAAAAAAACTACAGGAACTTTTGGATTATATAAAAACCGAATCGCCTTATTACCGGAGAATTTTTGAAGAACGGCATATAGATCCGGACCGGGTGAAAAAGCTGGAAGACCTGGTCATACTTCCAACCACCAGCAAAGAAGACCTGCAATCCTTTAATGATGAATTTTTTTGTGTTCCAAAAACTTCTGTCATAGAATATACTTCCACTTCGGGAACACTGGGCACACCCGTGACGATCGCTCTCACTGAAAAAGATCTGCAGAGACTGGCATATAATGAATTTAAATCGTTCAGCTGTGCCAATGGCAAACCGGAAGATGTCTATCAGCTGATGCTTACACTGGACCGTCAGTTTATGGCCGGTATGGCGTATTATTCAGGTATCCGGAAACTGGGTGCAGGAATTATCCGGCTGGGCCCGGGCGTACCCTCCCTGCAATGGGAAACGATATTCAGACTTAAGCCAACTGTATTGGTTGCTGTTCCTTCTTTTATTCTGAAACTGATTCAATATGCACTGGAGCATCAAATTGATCCGGCTGCGTCCATCGGTAAGAAAAGCCGTTTGTATCGGCGAGAATATCAGGCAGCCCGACTTTTCATACAATGTGCTGGGGAAAAAAATAACAGACAGCTGGGATATAAAATTATATTCTACTTATGCATCCACGGAAATGCAGACGGCATTTACAGAATGTGAAGCCGGCCGGGGCGGCCATCATCAGCCGGAACTGCTGATTGTGGAATTGCTGAATGAACATGGACCTGCCGGTGCCCGCCGGTGAAGCCGGCGAAGTGACCATCACCACACTGGGTGTGGAAGGCATGCCGCTGCTGAGATATAAAACCGGTGATCTCTGCATTGCACATTACGAGCCCTGTGGCTGTGGTCGCCATACCCTCCGGTTATCACCGGTGATTGGAAGAAAAAAACAGATGATCAAATTCAAGGGAACGACTTTATTTGCACCGGCTCTTTTTGATCTGCTTGCCGGAATGGAAGATATTGCCGATTATGTGGCAGAAGTTTTTTCAAATGAGATCGGAACCGATGAAGTTTTACTTCACCTGCTTCCATTGAAACATTCAGACGAATCTGATCACCGGATCCGTTCCTATTTACAGGCCAAACTGCGTGTTACACCCCATATCCGATATGTAACTGCCGAAACCATGCAGCACTTACAATTTCCGGGAACCGGCAGGAAGCCGGTTAGGTTTATTGATAAGAGGAATACGGATATTGGTTGACGGTTGACGGTTGATGGTTGACGGTTGATGGTTGATGGTTGACGGATGGCTACGAAATATCATTTTGATTTTTTTAATGAAAATTCTTTTATTCAACATATTGTTTTTATACTTTTTGGAAATTGCTGTCCCGGCATCACCTTCAACCACCTTCAACTGTCAACCGTCAACCGTCAACCGTCAACCATCAACTGACCTCAACCGTTCCGCTTTTTACAAAGCCATGGAAGAAAATGATAAAGCGCTGGTCAATGCTCAGACTAACAGAACTTGAATCGGCGCCGCCGGAACTTAAGGATGCATTTATGGGTGCCATGCTCATGAAAAAAGCGGGTCTGGGGGGTATTCCTGCCAACAAGCTTAAAACTATTCAAACAAGGGCGGAAAATGCTTGAAATGGCCATCCGCGAGAATCCCGACAATGCCGAATTCCGGTTTCTGCGTCTGATGGTGCAGGAACATGCACCCGGGGCTTTAGGATACAAAAATGATATACAAAATGACAGCGAATACATTAGGAAATCTTATAAATCACTACCTGATGATGTTCAGCGTGCCATTGCACGATTACAACAAAAAATCGAAAAATTTAAAGCTCGGGGTTTCTTAACTTCGAGCCCATAATGGGCAAAAAAGTTTTAGCGGTATTTTATTCGCAATCCGGCCAATTAGAACAGATTATAGATCAATTTACCCGGCCTTTGACTGAAGCAGGGGCAACCGTGGAAAAACTTCGCGTTTATCCTGAACAACCTTATCCGTTTCCCTGGACAGGCAAATCCTTTTTTTCCGTGATGCCCGACTGCGTGATGCAGGTTCCCGGTAAGCTGCAGCCTTTTAGTTTTAAAGACACTCAATTACGACCTGATTATTTTGGGTTACCAGGCCTGGTTTCTTTCCCCCAGCATTCCTTCCAATACACTGATGTTTGACCCCGGATTCAGGGAAATAGCGAAAAATACACCGGTGATCACCATTACCGGAGCAAGAAATATGTGGATAAGTGCCATGGAAAAAATCAAACCGGTACTGAAAAACATGGATGCCCGGCTGGTGGGAAATATTGCCCTGGTGGACCGGCATCATAATTTCATCAGTTTCGTCACGATCTTTTACTGGATGTTCAAAGCAAAGAAAGACCGGCTTCTCAACATTTTTCCGGTGCCCGGAGTTTCTGAAGCCGATATTATACAACACAAAAAAGCTGGGAGCCGACCGCGATTCCTTATCTTGAAAACGCAAACTGGCATGGATTTCAGGAAGAAATGGTAGAAACAGGGCGCAGTTCCGGTAAAATATGCCCTGATGTTTATTGAAAGCAAGGCCAGAAAGATTTTTAAGGTCTGGGCGGGCATCATTTCCAAGACGCAAAAAAAGAGATGCCTGGCTTGTTGCATTCAAATATTATCTTTTAATTGCGCTTTTTATAGCTGCCCCCATTATCCTGACTGTTGATGCAATTTTTTTCAAGCCATTTCTTTCCGGGCGCATAAAAAGGCAAAAACAATATTATTCAGGTGTGAATTAATCCGGTAATGCAGATGGAGTTTAAAGAGGTATATATTACAAAATCAGCTACTTATTTCCCCAACGAACCGGTTTCCAATGACGAAATGGAGGAGTACCTGGGTCTTATCAATAAAAGTCCTTCAAAATCAAAACGAATCGTCCTGCGTAACAACGGAATTAAAAACCGTTTTTATGCACTTGGACAAACAAGGTAAACCAACGCATACCAATGCGGAAATGACTGCCAGGGCCATTCGGAAAATGCTATGACAATGATCCCAAACAAATTAAAGAAATCGACCTGCTGGTCTGTGGCACTTCTTCGCCGGATCAGATTATGCCTTCCCATGCCGTCATGGTGCATGGAGAACTGCCGGAAGCAGAATCCATCGAAGTGGTTTCGCCATCCGGCGTATGCTGTGCCGGCATGCACGCATTGAAATATGCCTATATGTCAGTAAAAACCGGTGATGCACACCATGCGGTTGCGACAGGATCTGAACGGTTTTCAGCTGCACTTAAATCTGAGATATTTGAAGATGAAGCAAAGAAACTCAGTGAATTAGAAGATAATCCATATATTGGTTTTGAAAAAGAATTTCTGCGATGGATGTTATCTGACGGAGCTTCATGCTTTTTGATTATCTGATAAAAAAAATGAAAACGGGTTTAGTTTAAGAATTGAATGGATTGAAGGGGTTTCCTATGCCAATGAAAAGGAAGCCTGCATGTATATGGGCGGTGAAAAACTGGAAGACGGGAAAACTGAAGAGTTATCTGGATTATACACCGGAAGAAGTGCAGGCACATTCCATCATGAGTATCAAACAGGATGTAAAACTCTTGAGTGAAAATATCGTTCCGCTTGGCGGAATCATGCTCTCCAAACTTTTCAAAGAAAAAGGTCTGAATCCTGCGGATGTGGATTATTTTCTTCCGCATATGTCCAGCGATTTTTTCAGGACCAAGATATTCGACCAGCTGAAAAAAAATGAAACACCCATTCCCTATGAGAAATGGGTAATCAACCTGAGCAGTCTGGGTAATGTGGGAGCCGCTTCTGTTTATTTTATGGTGGATGAAGTCTTTAAAAGTCCAATTTGAAAGCAGGACAAAAGATTTTATTGCTGGTTCCCGAAAGTTCCCGGTTCTCCTATATGTATGCTTTGCTTACGGTTTGTTAAGAAAATAAGTATGCCCTGCGCACCATCTGTTAAGAAATCTTTCAAGGATCCAGGCTGATAGCCGAGGCTTTAGGCTTTAGGCTTTCGGCTTTTAAGCTTAAGAAGTATGAAAAAAGAAGAAATCCCGCAGGACCTGGGTGCCCTTGGGAAAATTACCGGAGAAGTCGTGTATGCTGTAGATGAATCCGGGAAATACACGACTTCACTCAGCAATGGCTGGGAAGTAAAATCTTCTGCGCTCGAAGTGGCCTGGAAGGATGTGCAGGAACGTATTGAAGCCGCCACGGCAAAAAGTAACTACACAAAGAAGCCAGCCCCATTTTATTTTTTATGGAACTGCGGGTGATGGATATTCCCATCGTTGCAGCATATACCGGATTTTGGAAATGGCAGGTGAAGAAACATATGAAATATCCGGTCTTTCAAAAACTGTCTGAAGCCAGAGCTGGCCAAGTATGCAGACACTGTTTGAAGTGTCGGTGGAAGAATTAAAAACAATGACGAGTACATGAAGCTTGATTTTAAGCATACCCAGGCCGCCCATTGTGAAAACGGTGTTACGACCAGTCTGCTCCGGCATCATGGCGTAAATCAGATTACAGAACCACTGGCATTTGGTATCGGTTCCGGTCTGTTCTATATTTATATTCCTTTTATGAAAATCAATAACGGGCCGGCGATTGCATTCCGCACCCAGCCCGGACTGATCTTCAACAGAACCTGTAAGGCACTGGATATTCCGGTAGAAAGAAAAAAATTCAGATCAAAAGAGGAAGCAGAAAAAATACTTATGGAATGCCTGGCAGCCGGTCAGCCGGTCGGATGCCAGGTGGGAGTTTATTACCTGACTTATTTTCCAAAAGAATACCGTTTTCATTTCAATGCACATAACCTGATTGTATTTGGAAAGGAAGATGATCAATTCCTGATCAGTGATCCGGTGATGGAAATGGCCACTTCCCTGAGCAGTTATGAACTGGAAAGGGTACGTTTTGCCAAAGGTGCATTTGCACCGAGGGGACAACTCTATTATCCGAAAGAAAAACGGGAAGTGACGAATGAACAGATGAAAAAAGCAATCCGTTCCGGAATAAAACGGAATATCAGCCTGATGCTTCGTATTCCCGGACCGATTGCAGGCATCAGCGGGATCCGGTTTACAGCAAAAAAAATAAGTCAGATGGCGTGATAAACTAGGACCGCAAAAAGCAGGCAGTTACCTGGCCCAGCTGGTGCGTATGCAGGAAGAAATCGGAACAGGAGGCGGTGGATTTCGTTTTATTTATGGCGCATTTTTACAGGAAGCCTATGCCTATCATCCCATTGCAGGAACTGATTGATATTTCCAAACAGTTTACACAAGTCCGGTGATATATGGCGTTCTGCCGCTGTACAGGCTGCAGGAATTTATAAAGGAAGAATCGGCAGCCAGGCTGATTTTGATGTGATGAGTGATTATCTCATTGCAGCGGCTGATCTGGAAAAACAAGCCTTCCTGGCACTTTCAAAAATAAAGTGGCCGGCATGAGTATTCCTGCCATCACCATTCAGAAGCTGGCATTTCAATATCCCCGGCAGGAGGGAATATGTTTCGAAAATTTTAATCTTGAGATCGGGGCGGGTGAAAGGTTTGGATTGTTTGGACCGAATGGGGCCGGCAAAACAACCCTGATGAACCTGATGACGGGACTTCTCGAAATATGCAGAAGGAAGTATCCGTTTGCTGGGTCATGAAATAAAAGATCATCCGAAATCCATCAACACTATTTTCGGATTCATTCCCCAGGATTTTTCTTTTTATCCGGAATTATCGGCCCGCGAAAACCTCGCATTCTACGGAGCCTGGTACGGACTTGAGTAAAAAGGAAATAAAAAACCGGACGGACGAATTATTGGAAGTGCTCGGATTATCTGCCAATCGGTAACCAGATGCTCAGGAATTTTTCAGGAGGCATGAAACGGCGGATCAACCTGGCCATCGGGGTGATGCACCATCCCAAAGTGCTATTCCTCGATGAACCTACTGTAGGAGTGGATGTACAATCCCGGCATGACATCATCCATATCTAAAAGAACTAAATGAATCCGGTACCACACTCATCTATACTTCGCATCAGCTGGAAGAAGCTGCTGAACTCTGTAATAAAATTGCGCTGATAGATAAGGGAAAATTATGGCACACGACAGCTGGATGAATTATTGCTGAAAAACACGGACAGGAAGGAACTGGAAGGATTATTTCTGGAACTCACCGGCAAAAGATTCCGGGACTGATATGCAAATACTGAAAGCGACCATCATCAAGGACCTTAAAATTCTCCTGCGCGACCGGGTAGGACTCTTCATGATGTTCTTTATGCCCATACTGCTCGTGATTGTTATCACCAGTGTGCAGAACAGCACTTTTGAACTGGTAAATAACAACAAAATTTCGCTGCTTGTCTATAACAAAGACAAGGGTCCGCTGGGCCGCGAACTGGTGGACGGTATAAAAAAAATCGGTCTCTTTAAATTACAAGTGGCTGACTCGTCAGAAAATAATACGGATATTTCTATCCGGATGCATGAGAAGAATGCGCTCGTCGCATTTGTGATTCCCACCGGTTTTACAACATTATATACAGAACAAGGCGGAAGAAATTGCTTCCCGGGCATTGAAGGATCCGGATTCTGCACAAACGAATACCTCCATATCAGCCGCACTGCCGGATTCCCTGATCATGTATTATCATCCGGTGATGCAGGCTTCTTTCCGCGCAGTCCGTTGAAGGTGCCCTTCGCAGTGCCGTACAGGTGATACAGGGAGAAGCCATCGTTAAAAAATTATATGAAGCCGTTAATCAGAAAGAGATTCCGGCCGATCTTGAAAAACAGATCTTATTCGGAACAACTGCCCATTTCAGAAATTCCGGTTTCCCGCATCCGGCAGCCGCACGTATTCCCAATGCATCCCAGCATAATGTGCCGGCCTGGACCATTTTTGCCATGTTCTTTATCGTGATTTCAGCTGGGCGGTGTCATTGGTAAGGGAAAAAAACAGTGGCAGTTTTATCCGTCTGAAAACCATGCCTGCCAGTTACCTGAATGCATTATTTTCAAAACAGATCGTATACGTGACTGGTAACCGTTTTGCAGGCTGCAGTTATTTTTGCGATTGGAAATAAAATTATTTCCGTTTATCGGATTGCCGGTTCTGCATTTACCCAAAGATATTATGGGCATTATTGATTGTAACAGTGGTTTCGCGGTTACTGCGCTGTCAGTTATGCCATCTGTGTTGGCGTATTTTGCGAATACGTCTGAACAGTCAAATGGTTTCGGTGCCATTTCCATATCTTATTCTGGCAGCTCTGGGCGGATTAATCGTTCCTTCATTTGCGATGCCGGCCAATCTGCAGAAAATTCTCCAGCTGTCTCCATTGCACTGGGCATTGGAAGCCTATTACGGACTTTTTCTTGAAGGGGGAAAACTGGCAGACATATGGATGAATATTCTATCTTTATTGGGTATAACCGTGCTTATTCAGGCTTTTACATTTTACGGGTTAAAGACAGAAAAATTTAATTTAAACACTGATGGAAACAGCTGAATTAAAACAACAGGTGAAAGAACAGATTATTCATTTTCTGAACCTGACCACTGTAAAACCGGAAGACATCAAAGACGACGAGCCATTATTTGGTGAAGGTCTCGGGCTGGATTCCATTGATTCCATCGAACTGATCGTATTATTATCCCGCGAATACGGTATCAATATCCAGGATCCCAAAGAAGGCAGAAAAATCCTGACCGATATCAACACCATGGTGAGTTATATAGAAAAAAACAGAACCAAGTAAATCCACTGCATTTGAGCAGGATCATTATTACAGGCATGGGCCTGATCAGTGCCATTGGGGATTCTGTGGAAGAAAACAGGGATTCTCTTCAACATGAACGCAGCGGAATTGGGCATATCCAATATTACCAAACCGCTTATGCCGGCAAACTTCCCACAGCCGAAGTCAGACATTCAACCGAAGAATTAAATAACAAAATTATTCGGCAGGCGAGATCCATCCATCACGCAGCACTTCCTTACTGGCACTGCATGCAGCGGCAGAAGCCATCCGGGACAGCGGACTTACAGCGGAACAATTATCATCTCCTGAAACTGCACTGGTCGGTGCAACTACGGTTGGTGGCATGTGCCTGACCGACGAATTGTATCATGATGCCCTGGCGAAGGATGAAGGCACGCCCTATCTTATCTTCCTACGATTATGCATCCGTTACACTGGCCATCCAGCAACGATTATGGAATTATGGGCGAAGTGGGCACGATCAATACAGCCTGTTCATCTTCTGCCAATGCAATTATTTACGGGGCACGGCTAATCCGTCATGGATTTGCCAGACGTGCTATTGTAGGTGGTGCGGAGAGTCTTGCAAAATTTACGATCAATGGATTTAATGCATTGAATATACTTTCTTCAAAACCCTGTGCACCGTTCGACCGTGACCGGAACGGATTGAACCTGGGAGAAGGGGCTGCCTTCCTGGTTCTGGAAAAGGAAGAAGACCTGCAGGGGAAAAAAACCTATGCGGCATTTACCGGGTTTGGAAATAAAAACGATGCCTATCATCCTTCTTCCAATTCACCGGAGGGAACTGGGACCTTATCTTTCCATGAAAGAAGCTTTGGACAACAGTGGACTGAATGCGACCGATATCAGTTATATCAATGCACATGGAACAGGCACGGAAAATAATGATGAAACAGAAAGCCGCGCGATGATTCGGACTGTTTGAAAAAGTGCCCCTTTTTCTTCTACCAAATCTTATACCGGACATACACTGGGTGCTGCCGGCGCTATCGAAGCCGTATATTCCATTCTAAACCTGGTGCACCAGGAAATGTATGCTTCACTTGTCATTTCATCATCCGATTCCCGAAACCGGACTGATTCCGGTACAACACTATGCAAAGCAGCGAGATCGAACATGTCATGTCGAATTCATTTGGTTTTGGAGGCAATTGCAGTACACTGATTTTTTCAAAAACCTGACCCATGACTTATTTTCATCAATCCGTCTGTATATCACCGCAAAATAGTTTTCCGGAAACGGATCTTTCGCAAATCAGGGAGTCTAAAAATAATCTGCTCGAAGTGATCGAACCCGATTATCCGGGAATTCCTGCCGGTGTGAGAAGAAGAATGGGAAAATCGGTACGCATGGCTGTCGGTGCTGCACTTTCCTTACTCGAAAAATATCCGCAACCCGAAGGAATGATTATCGCTACGGCTAATGGTGGCATGGAAGACTGCATCAAATTTCTGAACCAGATCCTGGAATACAATGAAGGATTGCTGACGCCGGCGAATTTTGTACAGAGCACGTCCAATGCTGCTGCTGCACAGATTGCACTGGTTACCAAAAATCATAATTATAATATCACACATGTACACCGGGGGCTTGCATTTGAAAATGCCCTGCTGGATGTCGTGATGTTATTAAAAGAAAATCCGGAGGCAGGGTATCTGCTCGGATGTACCGATGAAATTTCTGCCTATAATTATAATATCGACCGGATGGACGGATGGTTCAGGGATGAACCCGTCAGAAATCTGGATCTATTTCAATCAGCCACCAAGGGATCCATTCCCGGTGAAGGTTCCTTTATGGTTTGGGTGAATGCCCAACGGGCAGGTGCCAGCGCAGAAATGAAAGCGGTAAAAACCATTCACAGCATGGATCCTGCCATGGTGTTGAAAAGCCTGAATACTTTCCTGGCAGAAAATATGGTTGGAAATCAAATGCCGGATTTATTGCTCACGGGAGAAAACGGAGATGATCAGAATGCAACCTTTCTTTGACATCGTGGAATCGCGTTTCTGCCCTGAGATGCCCGTTGCCCGATTCAAACATCTCTGCGGGGAATATTGCACGGCTTCTTCCTTTGCCTGCTGGCTTGCCCTCCGGATCATTCAGACAGGATTAGTTTCTCCAATACTTGTAAAAAAAAATCCACCGGCCTCAGCCTGTAAACGCATACTCATTTATAATAACTACCGTGGAGTGCAGCATGCGTTTATTTTGATGAATGCGGTTGACGGTTGAAGGGTTATGAATTATGGGTTATGTATTATGCGTTAAGCGTTAGGCGTTAAGCGTTAAGCCTTTCACTATCTTTAAGTAAAAAACCAGGATGCATTGCCATAATATATTCATTCGTTCACGTGCATTCTGATTTCAGCACTTTTTATTGCGTCCTGCACATCCAACCCGGATCCATATAAGAGCTGGCAGGTGGTGAATGGAAATACAGACAGGAAATAAATATTCATCGCTGGCTCAGATAGATACTTCCAATGTTCAACAACTGGTGCCCGCCTGGACCTATCACACGCGGGATGTTGATACTGCCGCGCATTCACAGATCCAGTGCAATCCCATCATCATTCATGGGATCCTGTATGCAACCTCGCCTCAGTTAAAACTTTTTGCGCTGGATGCTGCAACCGGAAAAGAGAAATGGGTATATGATCCATTCGACAGTCTGCGCGGAGAAAAAAAATTCAGTCTGAACCTGAACAGCAACCGGGGAGTCGCTTACTGGACAGACGGGGCCGGCGATGAAAGAATTTTTTATACCGTAGGACCGTACCTGCGCGGGATGAATGCAAAAACCGGAAAAAAGATTGCAGGCTTTGGACAAAAAGGAAAAATAGATCTGCGCGAAGGACTGGGTGTGGATGCCCGTGATCTTTTTGTAACCGCTACGTCGGCTTCAACCGTGTATAAGGATTTAATACTGGTCGGCACCCGCGTTTCCGAAGCAATGGATGCGGCCCCCGGACATATCCGCGCATATAATGTGAGAACAGGAAAACAGGAATGGATATTTCATACCATTCCCCAACCAGGCGAAACCGGTATATGAAACCTGGGAAGATCAAAACGCCTGGAAAATGACCGGCGGTGCAAATAACTGGATGGGCATGATCGTCGATCAGAAAACAGGGATCGCCTATATTCCCCTCGGATCCGCATCGGCGGATTTTTATGGAGGAAAAAGAAGAGGTTCGAATCTTTTCGCCGACTGTCTGCTCGCCCTGGATGCCAATACGGGGAAACGAATCTGGCATTTCCAATATATCCATCATGATACCTGGGACTGGGATCCTTCTTCGGCACCCGTACTTACTAACGGTCAGGCATGATGGAAATTCTATTGATGCAGTGGCACAAACCACCAAGACCGGATTTGTTTATTTATTCAACCGCATGACAGGTAAACCGCTGTTCCCCGTTGTCGAAACCCGCGTTGATACTGCGACGGAATTGACCGGTGAAAAAATCTGGCCCACACAACCGATTCCGCAAAAGCCCGCAGCCTTTCGTGAGGCAGCAATTCACGGAGAAAGATATTAATCCTTATTTGTCGCCGGAAGAATATGCAGATGTAAAAACACAGCTCTCAGGTTATCATACGGGTCGTATGTTTATGCCGGAATCCAAAGCCGGCACTATTATCTTTCCCGGTTTCGACGGCGGTGCAGAATGGGGCGGGCCTGCCATCGATCCGGAGGATGCAACGCTTTATATCAATGCCAATGAAATGGCCTGGATACTAAAAATGCTGGATGTGGATAACAAAGTAAAACTCAACGAAAATTTTGCTCGCGGCGGGAGAGCGCCTGTATAAACAGAATTGTATTTCCTGTCACGGTCCGGAGCGCAAGGGCGGAAGTACTTATCCTTCGATACTGGAGATCAAAAAGAAAATGAACAAGGATCAGTTGATCCAGTTTATCAGTACAGGAAGAAGGATGATGCCGGCATTTTCATTTCTTAAGCCCGAAGACAAAGAAGCCATCGCATCATTTATACTTGACATCAAATCGGATCAGAAGAAAACATATCACCGTGTGTTAACTGAACAGGAAAAATTCAGGCAGATTCCCTATTCGCCGTCGGGTTATAATAAATTTCTTACCAAATCCGGATTACCCGCGCTCGCGCCACCCTGGGGCACCCTTGACGGCCATTGATTTGAACAGCGGGGATATGAAATGGAAAACGGTACTGGGAAATAATGACAGCGCTTTTGCAGGCAAACCTCAAACCGGAGTCGAAAATTATGGAGGCCCGGTCATCACGGCCGGCGGACTGCTATTTATTGCTGCCACGAAGGATGGAAAATTCCGCGCATTTAATAAAAGAACGGGTAAATTATTATGGGAAACCAAACTTCCCAATCCCGGATTTGCCACGCCGGCTGTTTATGAAGTGAATGGGAAACAATTTGTCGTGATTGCCTGTGGTGGCGGTAAACTGCATACGGAATCCGGTGACAGTTATGTTGCGTTTGCGTTACCGAAGTAAAATAGAATCAGTTAAAAGTAAAACGAATTATGCGTATATATGACTTTAAGCTTTAAGCCTTAAGCCTTTAGCCTTTTGCTAATAATAAACCATGCAACCGGTGCAGAAAGAATGGCGACGATGGCGATAAGCGCTGCATCAAGATTTTGTTTTGAACCCATCAATGCACCACCCAGCGCGACACTAAACACAAGCAGTGGGCGCGAGGAACAAAACGAACAGACCCTTTCTCTTCAGGGGGATTTTGAAAGGCCGGTTTTCATCGGCTGCTTTTTTCCGGAGGCTGATCAATGCCGCAAATTCCAGCGACAGACCTGCAGCATACAGGCAAATATCCATGATGAGTAAATCGGCGAGCGGACGAAGGATGAGCAGGCTCACGATACTTGCGCAAACAATGATGGAGATATAAGGTGTCTGATATTTAGGATGAAGGGTAGTGAAAAATTTGGGAAGCAATTTGTCCTTACCCATCACAGTTGGAACGCGGGAGACGGAAAGAAGGACCGCACAGAAAATACCCAGCATGCTGGCCATGCCGCCGATGGCAAGTAATACGCCGAGTGAATTTCCACCCACTAATGTACCGAGATAAGGAATGCCTTTTTCTGCCAGGTCGGATGCCGGAATGCCGGAATTTATCGCTAGCCAGGTCAGTAAAAGATATACCAGGTAGATACCTGAAAATGCAATCAGTATCGCCTTCAGATAGGCACGCACCGGTCCCTTTACTTCAGCAGCATACGTTGTTGCATTATCCCAGCCGATAAAATTCCACATGATGGTAAACAGAGCCATGCCGAGGGAATTGATCGGTCCGTGAGAATGCGCTGCGATATGTACCGGTTGAATGAAACCGGTCATAAATAAAATCAGGAAGGGTATCATGACGGCAACCGTCAGAAACAAAGCGGTTCTGCCTACCGGAACGATACCTCGGATATTCAACAGAGCATTTAACCAGATCACAGCCAGGCATACCGGCGTTTTATATAATTCGATCTGTGGAAAAAAGAAAGAAGCGTATTCAACAAAAAAAACGGGATAGATGGCGAGATCCACGAAAGTGTAGAGCCAGGTCCACCAGCCTTCAAAAAATGCCCAGTGTATTCCCAGTCCCCGTTTCACCCATTCGTAATATCCGCCTTCTACGGGCATCATACTATTCAGTTCGAGTACCACCAGGATGGTTGGAATATCCCAGAGCAGGGGTGTAATTAACAACAGTGGAATGGCATAACTGCCCGCATAACCGATCAGTGGTTCTATGCCGTAAGGGCCGCCGGAAACCGTGAAAAAAATGACGGCTGCCAGGGGCAGGACGCTGATTTTACGTATGATTTGGGGAACCTGGATTGTAGCGGCTTTCATCCGTGCTAAATATCATCAACAATACAACAAAAACGGTCGCAGGAGACTGAATGCAGCGGTTTTTTGCCTAGATATTTTTCTGTATATTTGCCGCCCTTAGCGCCTGGCATACGATGCCGGCGCCGGGAATGGCCCCGTAGCTCAATTGAATAGAGCATTTGACTACGGATCAAAAGGTTTCAGGTTTGAATCCTGACGGGGTCACAAAGCCCTTCGGCGAAGCCGGAGGGCTTTTTTCATTTTGAGGCGAGGCAAATTTATTTGCCGGAGCCGGGAAATAAAAAAGACCCAGTGCGCGAAGCGCACTGAAGGGATTTGGGTAAGGCCAATGCGAAATGGATCATTAAAAATAATCTGACGGGGTCACAACAGATATTGAGGATAAGTGATTAGAAGGGAAGGGGACAGAAATTTAGAACGAAAACCTCCAGTTAAATGGGGGTTTTTTTATGCCGTTAACTTACCTCTTATCTTTACCAAAACAGTCATAATGGCTAAAATAGAACAGCATCAGGTTTTTGAGTTAGCTAAGGATCTAAACCCTGTAATTGTAAAGGGTATGATGGGTACTATTTTGGAAATATATGAACCTGATAAAGCATTTGTAGTAGAATTTCCCCAGGAAGATGGTACCAATTATGAATATGGTGGCATGAGCACTTTCACTATTACTGCAGACTATATCCTTATAGAGTCACCACAATAACTACTTACTACCTTCATTTAATTTACCGATCGAAAGGAGTGATTCAATAGACGATTAGTATGCATTAAAGAGGTTAACTGTACGAGTATTTTAAAGCATTATAATGAAGGTAGTTTTTAAGATTGGTTTTAGGCAACAGATTTTGTTATTGTTGTCATCGATAAAAACTTACGCACTTATTCTTTTATTAATCTGTTTAACGAGGGGATATCAAGCTATATACTTGGAATTTGGAGAAATGCTCATTTTTACCGCATTATTATTTTTTATTTTACCTATTTACTCCCAAACCTTTATAGTACCTAAATTTCCTCCTTTAACAGTAAGAATTATTGTGTCAGGAAGATGTGGAGATTATAAATAACCCTATGATAGGTGGAGTAACAAACATGCCTGATTTAATCTTTGTCCTTCTCAGCCCTCCTAACTTTATATAATCCAAATACCGCCCCTGCAATTGCCCCTAATGTAGGTAGTCCACCGATTTGAAAAGACAGTTTATATCCGAAAAATGGAGAATCCATTAATGTTAATAACACAATTCCACCTGATACAAATGCCCAAAGGCCAAACAGAAAGATCGACGTCCATTCTTTCTTATCTGGAGCAATCCAACTTCCTGCAATAATTATAGTTGCAGACGCTACTAATGGAGTTAAAATCCGCTCCGGTAATTCTGGATAAGGCTGAATAATTTCTTTAAGTGAATTGTAAAGAACGAGATGTACGATAAACATAGAAATTATACCCGCAATTATTGCCCCTGGCAATACTGCAATCCAACGTACCCAATATTGAAGTTTGGGGCTCATAAGAGTTAAGGCAGGCAATTTACGCTGTCCAAATATAGATCTAATAAAATAAAAGAGAACGAAATAAAAACCCGTATAGCAAATCATCCTCACTTATTATTCAACTGCCAGTACAATAATTATTTTAATACTTTTTTTGATTTGGAAATAAGTATATTTGGTTAAGGCGGTGAAGTCAGGTTTTCATTGGTATATAGTTGTTTTAAAACGGGCCGTTATATTTCTTTTACTTTCAATTTTAAAAAATAAAATGTATGCCAAAATTTATTATTGAACGTAACATCCCAAAGGCTGGTAGCCTTTCACCAGATGAATTGCGCTCCATTTCAAAAAAGTCAAGAGAGGTGCTCTGTAAATTGGGGACCGATATTCAATGGATACATAGTTATGTAGCAGGGGATAAAATATACTGCATCTACATAGCACCCAATAAAGAGCTGATATTGGAACATGCCCGACTCGGGGGGTTTCCGGCAAACAGTATTACGGAAATTTCAGCGGTTATCGAACCATTTACTGCTGAATAGCAACCTTGGTCAAATTATTTTATTGATGAAGGTCCCTCTCAATCAGGCTATTATTATCAGCATAAGGAGCAAACAAACAGTAAGCCCGTATTTCCAAGTTGGCAGTATCGGATTATATTTACTATTTGGTTGGATTTTAATACGTTCGAAAGGATTAAACCAACGGGTGAATACGATATTTGATTTCAATTCATTTACTTGACTTTGGATAAGGACGAACAACAACAGCTCGGGGAAAAGAATGCAAATCTTGAATTAGCGTTGAGAAACGCAATCAATGAGTTGCAGCAAAAGAAACGGGATCTTCAGATTGAGACAGCCCTTAAAAAAGTGAGTGCCCGGACGATAGCCATGCGCAGTAGTTCTGAATTGGCGGAAACGTCGGCTGTCTTATTCCACGAGTTAAGAGAGTTAGGTATCAAAGCTATTCGTACGGGTGTAGGAATATTTGATGATGCAAATGAAGCGATGGAAATTTGGGGCTCAACCGTGGCAGATAGCCAGGAGGTCGTAAAAATTTTAGACTATGTAAGCCTCCATATTCACCCAGTTTTTGAAAATATTAGTCCCGCACGGAAGCAAAAAAAGCCCTTTGCTCTCACAGTATTAAGTGGTATTGAGGTGAAGCAATATTATCAAACAATGTCCGCCTTCTTGACTATGCCGCTTCATCAACTGCATCAGGAGAAAGAATATTTTTATTTCTTCTTCTTTTCGCAGGGAGCTTTAAACGTAACAGCCAGTAAACAATTAACAGAGGAGGAAAGTAATATCATAATAAAGTTTGCGCAGGTATTTGGACTTATATACCTGCGTTTCCTGGAATTATTGAAAGCAGAAGCACAGACGCTGGAAGCAATCAGACAAACTGCTTTCAACCGTGTGCGGGCAGAAATTGCCTCCATGCGTACTATAAATGATCTGAATAGGATTACACCGTTGATTTGGAGAGAACTGGTGACTCTTGGAGTTCCCTTTTCACGTTGTGGAATTTTTATTATCAACGAAACAGAACAGGTTGTTCATGCTTATTTGTCAACACCTGAAGGCGCTTCTCTTGCCGTGCTTGAGCTTGCCTATACAAGCTCTGCTACTATTCAACAAGTTGTTGAAAACTGGCGTCAGCAAAAAGTGTATACTGAACAATGGGATCGGCGGCAGTTCCGGGATTGGATGGAATCGTTGTTTAAACAAGGCCAGATTAAAGATATTCAACAGTACCAGGCAGGAGAATCAGCATTAGAGTCGCTTAGTCTTCAGTTTATTCCTTTTTCACAAGGTATGCTTTATGTAGGTAGTCATGAGCCGGTGGATGCTTTTCAGATTGATTTGTTAACCCCGCTGGCCGATTCTTTTTCTGCAGCTTATGCCCGCTACGAAGATTTTAAAAAATTAGAAGTTGCAAAGAACAGGATTGAAGTGACCCTCTCCGAACTAAAGGCCACTCAATCCCAACTCATCCAATCTGAAAAAATGGCTTCGCTTGGTGAACTCACAGCAGGTATTGCTCATGAAATTCAAAATCCTCTAAACTTCGTCAACAACTTTTCCGAAATAAATACTGAATTAATTGATGAGCTACAATCTGAAATAAAGGCAGGTAATACTAATAAAGCATTTTCAATTTCAAATAACATTAAGGAAAATGAGAAAAAGATAATCCGTCATGGTAAAAGAGCAGATGCTATTGTAAAAGGCATGCTTCAACACTCACGATCAAGCACAGGTGTAAAGGAACCTACTGACATCAATGCATTAACTTATGAATATTTAAGATTGAGGTATCACGGGTTAAGAGCAAAGGATAAAGAGTTCAACGCAATAATGAAAACAGATTTTGATGAAATGATTGGGAACATCAATATCATTCCGCAGGATATTGGTCAGGTATTATTAAATTTGTACAATAACGCTTTTTATGCCGTAGGGGAAAAGCAAAAGCAAAATTCTCTGGGATATGAACCGACTGTGTCAGTTAGCACCAAGAGAGTTAATGGCAAAGTGGAAATCAAGGTAAGTGATAATGGCAATGGCATTCCTCAAAAAGTCCTTGACAAAATATTTCAGCCATTCTTTACTACTAAGCCCACAGGTCAAGGTACTGGTTTGGGCTTGTCCCTGAGTTATGATATTATAAGAACCCATGGA
This sequence comes from uncultured Bacteroidota bacterium, assembly GCA_963741345.1. Lineage (GTDB taxonomy): Bacteria > Bacteroidota > Bacteroidia > Chitinophagales > Chitinophagaceae > Puia. The sequence goes on along the minus strand of CAVUHS010000005.1, from coordinate 1,242,239 downwards.
GGAGAAATAATGGTCGAGACCAAGGAAGGAGAATATACTGAGTTCATTATTCGCCTGGATGCATAAGTTTAATTAATCGGGTAAAGGGAAATAACCACCTCCATCATACCCGGGAGGTGGTTATTATTTTTAGTTCAGATACCAACTTCTGGTTTTTCCTTCCAGGATCTAGTTGTTCGCCGAATTACGAATAAAACTTTACCTTCCATAAGCCTCATAAATATAAGCAACTCAATTGATTTGACTACGGATCAAAAGGTTTCAGGCTTGAATCCTGACGGGGTCACAAAGCCCTTCGGCCAAGCCGGGGGGTTTTTTTTATTTTGAGGCGAGTCAAATTTATTTGCCGGAGCCGGGAAATAAAAAAAGACCCAGTGCGCGCAGCGCACTGAAGGATGGGTTGTCAGACGAAGAAAAAAATAGTTTTGGCGGCTTCTATTTATGGGAAAACAAAACCGCCATGGAAAACTTTATGCATTCTGATCTGGTAAAAGCAGTTGTGAGCCGACCGTACGTAAAGAATGTTTCTTCGGTTGACTTTGAAGTAAATCAAAATGCCTCATTAATTACCCGGGGACTTAAATAGGAAGCAGATCTTCTATTGTGTTGACAGAAGCGTTACCGCTAACATCGGTTTGTCGTAATGGGGGCTGACGTGCTTAATTGAACGTTAGTCCTTTTTATTCACCTTTGTGCAAGGCTGAAAGTTAGTGCTTCTAAATCCCCCCACTCCGCAAAGCCGCTAAACGTTGGGCATAATGTAAAAGCTTCCATTAAGACACTTATGACTGAAGAACAAAAACTTCAATTCGACTTACAATTTAAAGCAGAATGGAGAGAACTTGGGTTTTATTCCGACCTTGGAGAGAAGAAAGACAATCCAGAATGGAGATTTTTTGGGAGCAAAGACGGACTTAAAAATATAATTAACATCTCCGAAAAATATATAAGCAACCCGGCAAACAAAGCACTTTCAGAATATGAGCATTTGGGGTTATATCATTATCCTAAAATAATGACATGGAGTGTACCAACAATCACAGAAAGCTATATTGCGGGAAAGCGCAACGAATAAACGCATATTCATCCTAAATAGGAGGAGAGGGATTGACAAAATAACCAGAAAAGACATATTAGCTACTTAACCAATGATTGCATAAAATGAAAATTGAACATCTTGCCATTTGGGTTGATGACTTAGAAACTATGAGAGCTTTTTATTTAAAGTATTTTGATACTGCTTCAGGGGAAAAGTACACAAATGAAAAGAACAAGTACACTGCTTACTTTATTTATTTCGGCGAAGACAAAACCCGTCTGGAACTTATGAACAAACCTGATATTGCTTCCGGTATCGGGCCAAGAGGATTTACCAAAGGGATCGCTCATTTTACAATTTCAGTTGGTGGCAAAGAAAAAGTAAATACACTAACTGAAACTTTGAGAAGTGACGGCTATATAATCTTCAGTGAACCAAGAACCACAGGCGATGGTTACTATGAAAGCGTTGTATTAGACCCCGAAGGAAATTATTTAGAAGTTTCAGCCTGAAAATTTATGATGAAAATAGAAAATATAATATTTGACTTTGGAGGTGTTTTGGTTGATTGGAACCCAAGGTATTTATTCAAAAACCATTTCAACAATGAACACGAAATGGAACACTTTCTTAAAAATATATGTACTGACGAATGGAATGCTGAACAAGACAGGGGACGTTCTCTTGTTGAAGGTACCCTTTTGCTGCAAAACAAATTCCCGGAGTTTCATTCCCAGATACAGCTTTTCTACGACAGGTGGGAAATAATGCTTAAAAGCGATATTCCTGAAACCGTATCACTGTTATACAAATTAAAAACGAAGTATAAGATCTACGGTTTAACAAACTGGTCGGCAGAAACTATCTCCATTGCATACAACAGATTTTCCTTTTTTAAAGAGTTTGATGGTATAGTTGTTTCGGGTGAAGAGAAGATGATTAAACCCGATAAGCGAATTTATCAGTTGCTTCTTGGCAGGTATAATCTTAATGCCGGGAACACTATTTTCATTGACGACAACATAAAAAACATCAAAGCCGCAGAAGAGGTTGGTTTGTACGGAATTCATTTTGAAAACCCGGGCCAATTAGAAACAAGGCTTTTATCAATAAGCGCAATCTAAAAATTATTTGTACGACTTCTAAGCTTACTTATTTTATTCAGCAAGTGGTTGAATCAAATTGTTTGTCATTTCCCGAATGGATGTTTTATTGAAAAAAACTATTAAAATACTCAGGCAAAAAGGCCTTCTTTCACAAGCAACAAAACTAAAAAACGTCGTTCCGCGAGACAAAATGTTTGCATTTATAAAAGCAAACCATCCCGGCGAAGGACTGAATAATATCGGGCATTCCATCGAAAATTACTAATAGGTATTTATGATTTAGTAATTTATGCAATCAACCGGGATCTCCGGTATTGAATTGGTGATGAATGCAAAAATAACAAACATCGGTAGGTGCAATCAATTAGGATACAGGATGATTCACAGGTAGCTTTATTATGCAATAAAGCCTTCAAAATGAAAAGAAATAACCAAACTCTGATCTCTCTGGTAACCCGGACACTTATAAAATGGAGCATACCTGCTATGCTGATGATCCTGTTACACAGTTGTTCCAAGGATGTTCCAGCGAATGCTAACAATGAACCTGCCTATGCGCTGGATAAAGAGGTTTATTTTACAATCCAAACCCCGTCTGAGATATATTCCAATTATGGATTTTACGAAAAAAGTACTAATATATCTGCCGGACAGACTATCAACTTTCAAAAAGCGCTTGATTCGAACGGGTTACCAGTATTAAATATTCGTATTAGTTTTAGCAATGAATTATACTTCGGAGGAGGAGGTTGGGTTGGTCCATCAACGCTTTCATATTTATATTTGGGCAATTGCCAGGGAGAAATTTCAATGACTAAATCCGGATCCGAAATCACCGGCGAATATCAATCCCATCCCGGAAATGATATCATTTACCTGATCAATTCTAGCACCCAGAATAAGGAGCAATTTTTTATGGACACCACAAATGTGAGTTTCAAAATAACCAATGAAGGCCGGCTTACACACGGAGGAGATTTTGTTGAAGGAAATTTCACATTTAATTTATACAGTTATGTAATTGGGTCTTCACCTTTTACTGCCAATGGTTCGTTTAAACTTGTCGTGAATTAATGACCATACTTCCTCTTACAATGGACAATCCTGTACCCGCCGTTTAAATAGACGTCTGCACTCCATGTATTTCTTTCTATTTGCTTACGGCCCACTGCTGACAATAACTTCCTTTTTCCCTGGAAGGGAAAATTTCGATCTATTTCATGAAAGGTGCGCCCGGCCATGCCTGTGCAACAACCGGGTTTCCGACAATGTACTTTCTTGACCATCAAAACCTAACGCTATGATAAAGATTTCAATTCTACTGGCAGGTTGGATTGCCGCATTCCTGCCCATCTCCTGAATAAAAATATCGGCGCATTCCTAACAATACTATTTTACAGGCACTTCGCCTAATACCATACATTTGGGTGCTGGCTGAAAGTAAATGCCAAATTCGATCGTGCTAAGGAAGACTTTATCTCCAGGTTCTTTGCTCTTGGTTCTTAATACTAAAATACTAGACAATGAAAAAGTATCATTTCTTTATGTCGGGTATGTTAATACTATCTATTCCAATACATCCCTTTCCCGGAGCTTACAATAACATCAATCCGGGAAACCATAGTCCAGAGCCCATCTATCATCTGGCTTTTGCCAATTTTGGTCCTTTGAACGATGATATTTTTATTGCGGATGCAGATGGTAATCATGCCAGGCCGCTGCTTCCGAATCCTGCGAATGATTATAATGCCTCTTTTTCGAATGATGGTAAATGGATAATATTTACTTCCGAACGAAATGGTTCAGCAGATATTTATCGTGTACATCCCGATGGATCGGGATTGGAACAATTAACTGATGATCCTTCCTTTGATGATCAGGCTGTTTTTTCACCCGACGGGAAAAAAATTGCATTCGTTTCGAGCAGAAACAAACAAGCCGATATTTATATATTGGAGATAGCAACAAAGAAATTGACGAATATCACTAATCATCCTGCCGGTGACTTTCGTCCTTCCTGGTCTCCTGACGGAGAATGGATTGCTTTCTCTACAGACCGTGATTCCAAAAGGCCAATGCCCGTATTTACATTATGGCATTCTACTGAAATCTATACCGTTCGCATTGATGGGTCAGAGACTAAAGAGGAGGACAAAGATGGATACATACGCCGGCAGCCCCTGCTGGTCGCCTGATGGAAAACAAATCGTATTTTATGAAGCCCCTTTACAACAGGTGCGCAATATGAATACGGTTATGAAAGTAAATGCAACGACACAGCTTTCCGTCATAAATATTTCCGACAATACAAAGCAAACCATTACAAAAGATTCCGGTGAAAAGATTTATCCGAGATGGTTTGCCGATGGCAACATAGCGTATGTAACCTGGGGAGAAACCCCGGGCATCGTATTTACAAACGGCAAAACGAGATTAAAGGGAAATTTTGAAAGCCCTTCCTGGTCAAGGGATGGTAAAAGCATGCTTTTTCATCGCGAAGTAAATTCCGGCTGGCCACCCTATTATAAATTGTATAGCCGTGATCCGCAATTTCAATTGATTCGCTCTGGTGTATTTCCCTGCTACTCACCTTCGGGTGCCTACCTGATCTGCAACGATAAAACTGCAGGCATTCATCATAATCAAATAATGCGGATGAATATCAGACGGCACTAACCGCTCAATCCTCTTCGGCGATTCAATAAAAAGTGCATCTGGCGCCGGTATGGTCGCCAAAGGGAGATAAAATTGCTTTTGGCTTTGGTCGTTATTTTCAAAGCCTTCAGGGGCCTGCTATTGGTGATATTGCCATTATTAATGGTGATGGAACTCATTTGGAAGTTCTTACTGATGGAAAAGGTAATTATGGTTTTCCATCCTGGTCGCCCGACGGGAAAAAAATTGTTTACCGCGGAGCAACTGATAGCATTATGGGTTTGTTTATTGTTGATCTGGAAACAAAAAAAATTACAAGACTTACAACCGATAGCCATGATAATTTTCCAGGTTGGTCGCCAAATGGAGACCTGATAGCATTTACCAGTAAACGGGAAGGCAACTATGATATTTATACCATTAAGCCGGATGGAAGCGATTTAAAAAGGCTGACCACAGATCCGGGAAATGAAGCCCATAGTGTATGGTCGCCCGATGGCAAATGGATTGCTTTCAGCAGTGGCAGAACCGGTTTTAAAGATGAATCAGCATTACATCCCTACAACCCCCAACCTTACGGCGAAATATGCGTGATGCACGCTGATGGTTCAGATGTACGAGTATTAACCGATAACCAGTATGAAGAAGCAACACCGGCATGGATGCCGCTGAAATGAAGGAATTAGCTTTAGACAGTTCAGCATGAACCTCAAATAACCCATAAAGGCTAAATTTCATGCGGAGGAGATTTCGTTGAAGGAAATTTTTCATTTAATTTATACAATTATGCAAATGGGCCTTCACCTATTCCTTTCAATGGTCATTCGCGTCTTTCCGTGAATCAGCGACCATGCGAATGCCTGGCGAAAAACGGGTAGTTTTCAGCATTTGTTGCTAACTTCAGCATCAGCATATACACCGGTTTAAACAAACTAATAGTATGAAGACAATTCTTGCTCCTGTTGATTTTTCTGATGCGTCGATGAATGCTGTTTCATTCGCAGCAGAAATTTCCAGGAGATCCGCTGCCCGTCTCGTTATCGTAAATATACTTCCGAAGGGTCAGGATGAGGATGAAACACAGAATAGGCTGAAGTCTTTGGAGTCAGATTTGAAAAAATCATTCGATACCAATTTAAAGTGTGAGTCGTTTCTTGCTCACGGGAATCTGATCACCACACTAAAAAAAATAATAGCAGTTCAGCAGCCCGACCTTATTGTAATGGGTACGAAAGGAGCAAGTGGCCTGAAAAAAATATTAATCGGAAGCAATACGGTGAACGTGATATCAAAAATCAAATTGCCGGTGCTTGTTATTCCGGAAGTAGCGCGGTTTAAGAATTTTCTAAAAAAAGGGAAGAATAGGATTGTTTTGGCTACCGATCTTGATTCATTGGAAAATGAAGGCGCTCTCGACGTTTTAAAGGAAATCGCTTTACTAATTATTGAACCCAGGATAAGAGTGCTAAGTGTCAGATCGAAAAATGCCAGCCTTACCGGTAAAAAAAGACAGGAACGGGAACTTCTTTTATCTATTTTTAAGCCTGAGATTGAAAGTGAACGCGTCACAATTTTCAGCGATAGCGTGATCGGGGGAATAAATTTTTATCTTAAACAGAGAAACGAGGACAGCGGCCTGCTTGCGATGATCGCCCGGGATTCGGGTCGTCTTATTCAAAAGCATTACACCAAAGAAATGGCCTCGTATACACATTTGCCACTGTTGGTTTTGCATGACAGTAAAAATTGAGTTTCCGGAATTCCGGGCTATTTGACGGGGGAGTTATCGGGCGAAATGAATATTAAGGTCTTTGGGTTATTTATTTTAATTTTGTAGAGTGAATTTTTTAACCTTAAATATTATAGATATGAAAAAAGTTATGATTGCACTGGTTTTGCTGACTGGTATTTCAATAGGATCATTTGCCCAAACAACCTGGCAGGAAACATGGAAAAATCTTTCAAAGGAAGAAAAGTTGGAAAGGTTGCAGAAAATGCGTGACGATAACCAGTATTACATGAAATATTACCTGGGCATGACAAGCACTCAGTTAAAATCAATAGACAGTGTTAACCAGGTTTATATGGATGAATTAAATCGAATTGAAAAAAGCACAGCATCCGATGATGAAAAATTAGCAAAGGCGCATGAGATTACTAAAAAAAGAGGAGAGGAACTGGATAATATTATGGGAGCTGAAAATCATAAAAAGTTCTCCAAGTATTTATACGATAAATTGCAAAAGGCAGAAGGATAAGACGTCATTTTATTTCTTTTAAGAATAGTTCCTTTATTTCTGACAGGCGCCTGAGACTGGTTTAAACTGGGCCATATACGACGTGATAGGTTTAAATTTATTCTGCAAAGTTTCCGGTTTTAGCTACCAGGTAACCTGTGTCAACGTCAATGACATCCGGAATTTCGGTTTCCAGGCGGCATTATGATCGGAAATAGTATTTGCTGAAATAGGGGAAAGTAGAGACAATTGAAAGTTGGATAAAATTGAAAATGGACGATGGTCGAATAAATCTAAGTTCCCAGTTTTTTTATTTTCCGGATCTGGGAGAAAAGATAGAATATCACGAGCCAGACCGAAAAGGTTATGCTGGCAGCCATCCAGAGCAGCCAGAGCGGAGCGCGACCGGCTCTCGCAAATAAAGAACGCTTATCATATTCTGAAATATAATTGGAAGGGGTTCCCCAGGGTACGGTTCGCTCTGTTGACATACTCCCATACATATCATTATCTTCGACCCTGGCGACTAATACCAGGTTCCCCCTGGAATCCCCTGGCAGCGTAACGAGTTTAAAATCTGCATTGGCTACTCCCAACGAATCCGTGGTAACAGTGGGCGTCTCAGTTACATTTAAGTCACCCCCCAGTCTCCTAACAGCGATTTTCATGTCGACGCCCTTAACCGGCACCCATGCTGAGTCATGTTGTTCAACTAATGTGGCAATTATTTTTTTATCCTCAGCAGTATCCAGTTTGATTCTTGCCTTGGTCAGATCGATACTGGTTGTAACGGCATCATATAAATGCGTGGAATCAGAAACCGCAAGGAAACTTTGTTTAGGTGATTTATTCCATTCGTCTTTTGCACCGGACGGTATCATCAGGGCAGCGGTTCCCTTGTCATCTGTTTTTGCACTGCCGAGTAAATGATCCGGGGTTTCAGAACTGATGTAAAACTTTACCTGTATGCCTCCGACCGGTGTAAACTTGCCGCTGATCTTTGCTTTTGTATTTGCTTTCAAATACTGCATCTGGTTATTGTCATTATGATATCCCAGACCAAGGAGTAATTTATTTTTTTCAACCTGGGCAAAGGAAATGCCTGTTGCCAGGAGAGTCAGCACAAAAGTCAGCGCAGTATGTTTAAGCTCTTTCATGCTCTTCGATTTCTGAGATTGTTTCCTGGATTGGGATAATGGGAAATATTCTGGCGAACAGCGTAATAATAAGTAACATACCTGCCAGGGAACCCATTGCAATGGCCCATTCTTCCCAGCTGGGAAAATAATGTTTGTACGAATCCGGTACATCATGCATCGGTAAAAATGGATGTAAAAGGGTAGGCGTTACAATCACGTACCTTTTAAACCATGATCCAACAACCACTAATGCTCCCGCTATAAATGCGGGGATTGGTCTCCTGCCTCTCCGGAAGATCAGGATCAGAATGGGTAAAAACATCGAGGTTATAATAGCAAACCAGAAAACCCCGGCAAATTCTCCCCGGAATAATCCCAGCAAATGATCTGCATCGGTCTTTTTCATTTTAAACGCAGGCACCAGGAATTCGTTTAAATTAAAATAGAGATATACAAACGCAAGCATCACCACAATTTTCCCCATCCTGTCAAAATGGTATAACGTGATATATTTTTCCAGGTCATACATGTACCGGAATATATACATCGCAACCAGAACAGCGCCTGCACCCACGAGGAAAGCGCCTGAGATAAAATACGCCCCGAAATTGGTACTGTCCCAGCCCGGCCGGTAGGTAGTGGCAAATAGCCAGGATGTCACCGTATGAATGGCAAAAGCTACTGGTATGATGGTGATGGATAATATACGAATGGACCTTTTGCTGATTTTTTTTTGTTGGGGTGTGTTCTTCCAGAAGGATCCTAAAAATGAGTAAAGGCCCCTGAGGAATTTCCCGCCCTGTTTTTTAGCCTTTAGCATGATTTCAAAATCAGGCAAAAGTGGAAGATATAAGAGCAGGAGACTGATAAAAAAATAAGTTGTTATGACGATCACATCCCAGAGGATCGGCGATTGCAGGCGCCCATGAATAAACAGGTTATAAAACCGGTCGGGGCGGCCCATATCAACAATAATAATCAGGGAGGCAAAGGTGATGGCAGAAACGGCAATGATCTCGGCAATTCTGGTCAAAGGCGTGCTCCAATCAACGCGAACAATTCTGAGCACCGCAGTAATCAACGATCCTACCAGACTGATCGCAACAAAGAAAACAAAATTGGAAATATAAATACCCCAGGATGCATAATCCCGCATATCCGTAACGATCAGTCCTTTCGATAGCTGTCGGTAATAAGCAACCGCACCAATAATACAAATAATTAAAAGGGCAAGAGCCCAGATCCTTCCTTTTGCACCGAATTTCTTCGGCAGGAGATCATCAATTATTTTTTGCTTCGCTGAAATCTCCACGGTTTATGAATAAATGATTATACTTTTTCTTTATGGGTTTCCACGGAGTCTTCGACGTCTTCAAAAGGAAAGTTCCTGTTCACCGGCGGCAGGTAATAGACACTGGGTTTTGTGCCCAGGTCTTCCATCATCCTGTAACCTGCTTTATCCCTGATCAGGTCGCTGAACCGGAATGTTTCCGCTCCGTTGGTTACGGTGTCTTCAATCATGTCTCCAAAAAAGAAAACTCCATTTGGACAGGCAGAGACACAATGCGGCAATTCACCCTTCCGGGTCATGTCAGCGCAGAAATCACATTTACCAACCGTGCCTTTTTTTTGGGGAATACTGGTTTCACAGGAGTAAGGTTTTGCGGCAACTTCCTTGGGAATATCCGGTTCTCCCCAGTTAAATACCCGGGTGGAGTAGGGACAGGCGGCCATACAGAAGCGGCACCCGATACAACGGTCACTATCAATAAGCACGATTCCATCTTCCCGTTTGAAAGTCGCATCGACCGGGCAGACTTTTACACAGGGTGGTTCGTCACAATGCATACAGGTGGAAGGTTCCCAATAAGGTGCTGTATGTGGGGCATCCTGCATGGGATAAATCTTTATCCAGTTATCACCCGGATTCAGTTCATGTGCGTGATTGCAAGCCGACTGGCAGGCTTTTACACTTTTGCATCTGGAAAGATCGATGACCATCACGAATTTCTTGCCGGGAATTCCTTTACGGGCTTCCAGGTTAGAAACGGGGGGAAGATCCACTGGCTTCAGGTAGGCTTCATCCACTTCAATCACTTCCCCATCCACGGAAAGCAATTTTACCATTTTACCGGACGGCTTGATCATGGCAGTAACCTTATCCTCAAACGGATTTGGCTTGTCTGAACATCCGGATAGTGTGGCTCCCGCGAGTAAGCCGGTGAGTAAAAAATCCCTCCTGGATGAATCGTTGATATCCATTTTTTATAAATTAAAAAGTTTATACCCTCTTGATCCAGTTCTTCAATTCCTCATCAGAAATTTTCCCCTTTAATCGGTTTATTTTCGAAATATCCACTTCTACCAGTCGCCCGTCCTGGGATAACACCTTCATGGTTTCCTTTTTTTCGGGGGGAGGAGCGCAGGAAATGACCGGTTTCTTTTTTGAGAATAACCCTGATTTGAACAAGGGGAAAAAGGATAACAGCCCGATACCCGCCAGCAATTTTCTCCTGGTCTTCATTTCAGGTGGAATTGATTCAGTTTCTTTCATATAGAAATTTTGAGTAATCCCGAAGCTACTTCTTCAGCGTCCGCATAAAATTCACCAGGTCCCAGATATCATTTGCATCAGGGAGTTTCTTCTTGAAACTCGGCATATCTCCCCGGCCTTCTGAAGTTTTATAAAATAAAGATCCATCCGACTGGGATTGCATTGCAGCAGTTGATAAGTCTTCCGGCTGGGTTTTAAGCTGGGCCGCCTTGGTTCCGTCTCCCAGTCCTGTTTTACCATGACAGGAGGAACAATGCTGACTCCATAAAGCTTTGCCCGCGGAAATAGATTCGGAAGATGACTTTTCCGGATTCGCTTTTTTGGCAGCTGCTTCAGGAACCGGCCAGGGCTTGGTTTGATGATTAACTTTAAATCCAACAGTAAGTATAAATAATCCTGCAACCAGGCTAACGAGAAAAACTTTCATAGTTAGATCTTTTGATTAGGTGAGTGAATTCAATTGCCTGCCTAAGATATCTAATATTTCACAATTCCGGTTATACGATCCGCGTTTAACTGTTCAATGTTTAGAAGTATTTATTTACTTAGCAGGGTAAAGAAAAATTTAATTGATAGGTAATCCTTGATTAAAAATTACTTCATTTATCAGATCGTATAAAAATTTCCACATGTACGGATCGTACTTCTTGCCATTTTTTTCTTTTAAATCCGGACAGGATCATGAATGGGGATATTTTTTTCGGAAGCGGTGCAGATAGGTCAATAACACGAGGAATAAAAAAGCGGCCAGGTTCAGGAAAATACTTGTCGTATATACGTTCATGTCATTTTTTATGATGTCGCTATTTTGGGCAACTCCAATAATTTGAAAAAATAAATCCCTTATAATCATGAGGAAAAACACCAGGCTGTGAAGCAAACTGAATATTCTTCTCCTGGAAAAGGCGGGTATCCAAAATAATATTGATAATAGCCCCCATATACACAAATAGGGTTGTTGAATTCGGTATCTGATATTTTCAACATTATAATCAGGGTATAAATTTCTTAATTGAAGGCCAAGGTAAAGTGTGCCTACCAACGCATATGCAAAAGGCAAGATTGAAACAAACCCTGTTCCCCATCTGGATTTAATAAATACATGACCGCTAACAAGCCGTGCGAGATAATATATCAGTGGGTACCCGGAAAAAAATGCCAGCAGTTCAAGTTGCTGGACATAATTAAATATACTATTACCCATACATGACGAATAAATCGTGAAGTTGAGGAGGTTTGCGGTAATAAATTGTATTCCCACTTAAAGATCAAATATTTTACTTTTATTTACCCGGATAGTTCGGGCGGAGCATCTTATTGGTTTAAATTTATTCTGCACAGTTCGCGGCGCGGGCCGTTGGGTAACCTGCGTCTGTTCGTGCACCAGGACTCCTGACATTTCTAAGTAGAACTATGTAAGTAGAAATATGTAAGTAGAACCATGGAAAGATTTACCATCCGGGACGAGATCGTTGAAGTAGTAAATAAATTATTTATCTATGCCGACATGCAGTTTTGGGAGAAATGGCAAGCTGAAGTATTTACTGATAAAGTGATTTTTGATATGTCTTCGCCGGGTGGCGAAAAAGCGGAAAAGACTTCGAAGGAAATATGCGACAGCCACCCACTATAAGGAATCCGCGACAAAGGGAAAAACAAGGGAATTTGTTGGTACTTATGATATTGCATTAATAAATGGCGCCAACGGGTGGAGAATCAGTCAATTCCGGTACAATCTCAAGTACGCGACCGGCAATACGGCCCTGGATTAAGTCGCATCCCCCATATTGGAACAGGACAGGAGCCATATGACATTATTGCCAAAACAAATAAAAATTGGTACAGGGTTGGTATAGTGACCGCCCGTTCTTCGCGTAACCGGGCGAACACAATGCGAACGTTATACCAACCCTATACCAACTCAATACGAATACATCCGCGTTTTGGGCTTATCCTGGTCCTTATTCGTATGCCCTGCATGCATATGTCAGATTTTCAGATTCTTTAAATCCCCGGCGAGGGTTATTCAATTGATGCAATTTAGGGACCGAAAAAAAATATTTCCCGGAAAGGTGACCCTGCCGGGAAATACGGTATTAAGGGATGTTGGCTCTTGTATACGGGAGCCGGCAGTTCTAAATCCATATTTTATAAAAACTTAAAATTCAAAACATGGGAAAACTGGTTAATGGCATCCTCGGCGGTTTCAGAGGGACGATCGGCCCGGTGGTCGGTACCCAATGGAAGGGCATCGAAGTGATGAAAAGCAGACCGCCCCGAAAAAGGCGCAGGTCTTCTGAAGATCAATTAAAGCAGATGGCGAAAATGACACTCATGACTTCATTCGTGCATCCGCTGACCGGGTTACTAAACAGGACCTATCACCCGGTTACGGTTCAGATGTCCTGCTTCAACCGGACTATGTCTTACAACATGCGCAATGCAATCAGCGGGGACTATCCGGAATTTAAGGTCGACTACTCCAAGTTTGTATTGGGTGTAGGTGATCTGCTGAACGTGGAGGAGGTAACCCTCCAATCCGGATCAGCAGGAAAAATCACCTTTAGCTGGAAGGACAACAGCAATGTAGGAAGTGCCCGGGCATCGGATCAGTCGTTCGCAGCAGTCTATTGCGAGGTCCTGAACAAATGGAAAACGAGTCATGACAGTGTTTCGAGAAATGCCGGCAGTTATACATTAGATGTAACTGCATTCAGCGGCAAAGCAGTACAGACCTATATAGGGTTTTTATCTGCAGATGCGAAGTTTGTAAGTACCAGCCTGTACACTGGTTCAGTAAACATTCTGTAAGCATACATATCTAATGGACCCTTCGGGTTAGGCTGGGGCTGCTTGAGCGGCCCTTTTTTTATTTCTGCAATTTATTATCTGGTGAAATTGAAAAACCAGGAATTCTCAGTGGTTCCCGACTTGTTCGTAATCAACAATTTTCCGCAGATGAGGAACATCATGTTTAGGAATTCTTTAATTCATTAAATTTATTTATCTAACCAAACGACGCCATTATGAAATCAATTTTACTATTGGTAAGCCTGTTTATTTGCCTGTCCGCATCCGCCCAAACTACTACTTACAAAACAACCAAATGGGGAAATACCAAGGTCACCCACGACTGGGCTACCGCCCTCGATAACCCGGTTGTTGAGCCGGTGGTCATCGTACAGACACCCACGGTTTTCAAAGTGACTTTCGGCAAAAAAATCAAGGTATATAAAATAATCAACTCCAGTAATATGGACGCCGATACCAAAGTTTATAATACGCTGATGAATACCAAGCCCTATATTATCAAGGTCATGTATATCAGTTCTGATAAATCCTATGCAATCCTTTGCGAGAATGAATGGGCAGTATCGGAGGTTACAGACGCCGTTGTTTCGAAATAGCCCAAAACCAACGTCTCATTTGGCAACAATCTTATAAACTTTTCCGCTATTCCCTGAGGGACCGATGTTGGCCGAAGTGATTAAATACACTTCGCCACTTTGGTCCTGCCCTAAACTTTTCAGGTATTGTCCCAGGTTAGGTGTGAATCCATCCAGGGGAAGATCACTATAGGACCATATGCCGGTAGTTGCCGGAGTTGCCGAATATAGTTTTCCCGTTGCCTGCCCGTCTGTTGACAGCATGCCGAAAATATATTTTCCCTGTAACGAAGAGATGGCAGTTCCACGGTATACAAAACCACCGACCACGGCAATGCCGATTCCTCCGCCTTTGGGATTGGCTAAGTTCACGAGCTCGATCACCGGATCAATTAATGGATGCCCCGCGGAATCAGTGGCGGGGCAGGATGCGCGTTCCGTAAGATCATTATCCGTATTGAAACAATGTGTACCCTCTTTAACGTTCCATCCATAGTTGCCCCCTTTTGTCACCAGGTCAATTTCTTCATAGAGAGATTGTCCCACGTCTCCCACGATCAGCTGATGCGTTCCGCCCATATCAAATGAAAAGCGAAATGGATTTCTGAATCCAAACGCAAATATCTCCGGGCGTGCTGCCGTGCCCACGAATGGATTATCTGCCGGCACATTATAAGGAGTCCCGCTGACGTCTATCCGCAGCAGGTTACCCTGCAGGTTTGCATAATTATCCTGGCCATTGCCGCCTGCATTCACCGAATACCAGTCACTCACATGTCCGTTTCCTACATCATCCGAATTTCCACCATCGCCGATCGCTATATATAAAAACCCATCCGGGCCGAATGCGATCGCGCCTCCGTTGTGATTCAAATACGGATGATCATCTTCCAGGATAACTCTCTCCGATGTGAGGTCGGCCAGATTTGGATCGGAAGCAGATACTTTGAATTCCGAAACGCGCGTGAGATTATTCCATTTTGAACCAGCAGATCCGGGTACTGGTGTACCAGGTCGGGGAGGAGCCGTATAAAAAAGATAGAACTTACCATTTGTTTTGTATGAAGGATGAAAAGCCAGACCCAGCAGGCCTCTCTCATCATAAGATGCACTCAGCGCAATCATCCTGGATGTGATGTCGATAAACGGAGTGGCCAGTCTTTTCCCATCTGTTCCGATGATCCATATTTTTCCGGTCTGGTCCGCAATGAACAATCTTTTTGTAGCATCTGCAGGTTCGGCCATGGCGACGGGAGCAATGAGGCTGTCTGCCACCAGCTGCAGCGTCGTTGTCTGATTGCCGGGTGGGGGAGGATTGTTATTGGTTGTACTGTTCTTTGAACAACTTCCAAGTATAATAATCAAAAAAACAAAAATGCGTGTTCCTGTGATTCCGGCAATCGTTCTCATGTAAAACTTTTGAGATGTGAAGAGATAATTTTTACAGAACGGTCTGGGTCGGAGAAACTTAATATGATAAAACGGGTTAACGGGTTGGAAGGTTGCTTTACCTTCATTCACCGAAGTTATCTGTCATTTAAATTGAAGTTCACATGAGCAATATCGGACTTATTCACATATTGGGAGCCGCTGGAACGGTGACCGGATCAAAATATTTAATTGAAGCGAATGGCAAAAAAATGATGGTCGACTGTGGCCTGTTCCAGGGATTGAAAGAGTTGCGATTACTAAACTGGAATAGTCTGCCTGTGGAAGTATCTGCCATAGATTTTGTCCTGCTCACGCACGGCCATCTTGATCATGTCGGTTACCTGCCGCGGTTAGTAAAATCAGGATTCAACGGAAAAATTTACGGCACCGCACCTACACTTGCCATTGCTGAAATCGTATTGTTCGATACTGCCAGGATACAGGAAGAGGAAGCAGACTACGCCAATAAACAAGGTTATTCAAAACACAAACCTGCACAACCACTTTATGGAGTGAAAGACGTGGAACAGACAATTCCACGATTCAAAGAAATTAAAACGGATGAGTGGATAGATTTTGGCAGTGATATAATGGCAAGATTCCGGACAAATGGCCATATTATCGGTTCCACTTTTATTGAAATCCATGTTGCAGGAAAAAAGCTCGTTTTTAGCGGAGACGTCGGCAGGGAAAATGATGTGTTAATGGTCCCGCCAAACAGGCCGCAGGAAGCCGACATACTATTTGTTGAAAGTACATATGGTGACCGGCTTCACCAGCCGGAAAATATACAGGAGCATCTAAGAAAAGTTATCCTGGATGCAGTGGCCAGGCGGGGTTCAGTCATTATTCCAAGTTTTGCAGTTGAACGCACCCAGACACTGATGTACCTGATCTGGCAATTAAGAAAATCCGGTAACCTGCCCGATCTGAAATTTATCATGGACAGTCCGATGGGCAAAAATGTGCTGGAAGTGTTTCAGAAATATCATGCATGGACGAATTTATCTGCAGAAGATTATGCCTCTATGTTCGGAATATTTCACATCGTGAGCAGCTTTAAGGAAACCATGGCCATCATCGATAGCCCGCTTCCCAAAGTCGTTATTGCAGGAAGCGGCATGGTAACCGGAGGAAGAGTTTTGAATTACCTGGAAGAATACATTGGAAGGCCAGAAACGACGGTGCTGTTTGTAGGATACCAGGCAGAAGGAACCCGGGGAAGAAAATTACAGGATGGCACACATGAAATAAAAATCTATGGCAATTATTATCCGGTGAATGCTCATATTGAAACGATCCATGGACTATCTGCCCACGGTGATCAAAAAGATATGCTCAACTGGATGAGTGAAATTAAAAACAAACCGGAAAAAGTATTTGTCATTCATGGTGAAAAACAAGCGGCTGAAACTTTACTGGTGAAGATTCAGGATAGTTACAAATGGGATTGTACGGTTCCGGCACTTTACACTATTGCACAGATGTAGTACTACCATACTACCACACTCATTGAGCCAGTTTGTTATTTACCAGATAAGTGTAACTTTCTTTTAGTGCTTCAAAAACATTTGTAGAAGTTTTATCCATTTCCACTACCATCCATTCGGTGTTGCCATCAGCTGCCTGTACGATGGCAGGAAAATTTTGTGTGCCTTTGCCGACAGCCGTCATCGGATCGGGATTGTCTGCCGGCAAGTTGTCATTCCACCGGGCGGGGCCGTCTTTGATATGCAGGAGTTGGGCACGGGGTCCCAGTTTTTTCACGATGGCTGCGGGATCCTGTCCCGCTACTTTCACCCAGTAGGTATCCACTTCGAAAAAAATATCATGGTCCAGATTTTCCAGCAGCACTTCATATACCAGTCTTCCGCCCACTTTATTCCGGTATTCCCACCAGTGATTGTGTAATCCAAACTGAAGCCCGTTTGACTTCGCAAATTTTGCAGCCTCATTATAAATGGAAACGAGTTCCATGGTTCCTTCCAGGCTGCTATAACGTTTATCTTCCGGCCAGCCATGCCAGATCATCCTTTTGCAGTTGTAGGCTGCGGCGGTGTCGAGCATGACTTGTTTTTTGTCTCCCATCGGAATTTCAATATGACAGGAGGATACCGAGAGTCCTGCGTCCCGGATATATTTCGCAGCCTGTTGCAGGCTTATGCCATCGGGCCAGAATGCTGTTTCCACGTTTTCGAATCCGATTTCCCTGACTTTTTTTAGTGTTCCGGGAATATCTGTCTTGAATTGTTCTCTCACTGTATAAAGCTGGACAGATAATTTAGCGGGTTTCCATTTTCCGGGAGTAAATGACGGGATAGTACCGGAATTTATCGAGGGGATCGTTCCGGAAATTATTGAAGGGATAGGAAGCGCCGCTCCCAGAAACCCTAATCCACTTAGCTGTAAAAAATTCCGGCGGCTCCGGGATTGAGCTGTTCCAGCGTCTATATCGATTTGAAGTTTATCTGTAACTGACTTCATTTGGGATCTGTTAAATAATTCATGAATTCGCCAGACGAGTTCCGCCTAATAAATGTAGGAAAATTAATGATCCTGATTTGAAAGTAAATTCAGAGCGCCGAATGAGGAAGAATAATTGAAGTAACAATTTAAAATACTAAAATCAGTAAACTGTTTCGGGAAAGCTAATATCAGACACAGCCTGCTAGAAAATTAAAATCAGAAAATGGCTTTCTGCGAAAAGACCAGCCTGTTATTTATAAACAGCGAGACAACCCGGATTTCGTGTTGTTGTTTATTTTGTGCCGGGAGATCAACTATATTGACTCCCTTATTTAAGCGCGCAGTTTTGGATTCCAGCACCTGGCCGGCGATATTATACATGAAATTAATCAGAATTTTATTGCGAAATTTAGAGCTGCCGTATCTTTTGTGGATAACCTGGATGGCCTCATCACCGACGACAATTTATAAAAATGCCCGGAGATACATTATATACAAATACCAAAGGAAAATCGGAAAACAGTTTTGACGCCATCGTGATTGGTTCCGGTATCAGCGGGGGATGGGCAGCCAAGGAATTATGCGAGCATGGGGTAAAAACACTTGTCCTGGAAAGGGGAAGGAATGTACAGCATATCAAAGATTACCCCACAGCTACCAAACATCCCTGGCAATTTACACATCGGGGAAGAATATCGCGTGAGTTAAAAGAAGAGAATCCCATCATCAGTAAATGTTATGCATTTGATGAAAGCGCGCAGCATTTTTTTGTAAAGGATAAAGAGCATCCCTATGTGCAGGAAAAACCGTTTGACTGGATCCGCGGTTACCAGGTCGGTGGAAAGTCACTCATGTGGGCGCGTGAAACACAGCGCTGGAGCCGTTTTGAATTTGAGGCGCCGGCAAGGGATGGTTTTGCAGTAGACTGGCCCATCCGCTATGATGACCTGGCTCCCTGGTATTCGCATGTTGAAAAATTTGCGGGGATCAGCGGTAATAAAGATGGTATAGATAATCTGCCAGACGGTGAATTTCTGCCGCCCTGGGAATTCAACTGTGTGGAAGACAGCATGCGAAAAAAAGTTAATGCTTCCTATGCAAACCGGCGGATGCTGATGGGACGCTGTGCGAACCTGACAAAAGCAGGAGAACTTCAATTACAGCAGGGTCGCGGACAATGCCAGGCAAGAAATCTCTGCAGCCGCGGTTGTCCTTACGGAGGTTATTTCAGTTCGAATTCTTCCACACTTCCCTGGGCAGAAAAAACGGGCAATCTGGTATTGCGTCCGGATTCTGTGGTTCATTCCATTATTTATGATGAGAAAAAAGATCGTGTGACAGGCGTGCGGGTGATTGATGCAATAACAAAGAAGTTGACCGAATATTTTGCCCGGGTTATTTTTGTGAATGCCGCCTGTCTGAATAGTAATCTCCTGCTGCTGAATTCCACTTCTAACCGCTTTCCCTATGGGCTTGGGAATGATCATGATATTCTTGGACGATATATGGCATTTCAGAATTACCGGGGTTCCATTTCAGCAGGCATTGACGGATTTACCAATGAATATTATTATGGCAGGAGACCGGTTTCACCACTGATGCCCAATTTCAGAAATGTTTATAAACAGGAAGAAAATTTTCAGCGGGGCTACCTGGTGTTTTGGGGTGCTTATAGAAATACCGGGATTAAATCGGGGAATGACATTATCGGGGAGGAATTGAAACAAAATTTAAGTGAAGCGGGTGACTGGTCGGTGTACATGTCCATGCAGGGAGAAGTGATTCCCAAAAAATCAAATCATGTCCGGTTAAGCAAGGATTTGAAAGACGATTGGGGTATTCCGCAGTTGATCACATCCGTGTCTTACGATAATAACGATGAACTGATGGTGAAGGATTTCCTGACACAGGGCGCAGAGATACTCGATAAAGCCGGTTGTAAAAATATTGTTCCGAATGATAGCATGCAGGCGCCGGGACTGGATATCCATGAAATGGGTGGTATCCGGATGGGGAAGGACCCTGCCAGTTCCATGCTCAATAAATGGAACCAGCTGCATGCCTGCAAAAATGTTTTTGTAACCGACGGTGCCTGCATGACTTCCGTCGGAAATCAGAATCCTTCGCTTACGTTTATGGCCATCACTGCGAGAGCGGCGAATCACGCAGTTGAAGAACTGAAAAGAGGAGAGTTTTGAGTGGTTATGGGTTATGGGTGATGGGTTATGGGTGATGGGTCGCCGGATAAATTCCCGTTTTTACCGATAATAAATGCTCAGATACCTATCGGATCTTGTCTTCAGAAGTCCCCTCCTTTATTTTTATCCCGAGTCTAAAATATAATCTGTTCTGGTTCGTCCCCCTTGAGGGGGTAGCGGGTATTTAATAAAAGCGAAGTTCTTTGAGGTAGCATGTGCAAATACTTTAAAAAAGTTTTGCACATTATTTCATAAGTAAGCGAACATTCACTTATTTTACGGAAAAATTGCCGAACGGATGCGCACACGGAATGTAAAGAAGGAGGAGCTGGTCAGGCGGGAAGCGATTGAAATGCTGGTGAGGGACGGTTTTCAGGGCTTCAGCATGAATAAACTGGCCCAGGCCTCCGGCATTTCGGTGGCCACCCTGTACATCTATTACCAGGATAAGGATGACCTGATAAAAAAGATCGGGGCGGATATCGGTAAAAAGTTTATGGAAAGAACCCTCCAGGGATTCGATCCTTCCATGTCTTTTGCGGCTGGTCTAAAAAAGCAATGGGAAAACAGGGCCGCTTATGCCATCAAGTATCCCAGGGAAGTAGCCTGTTATGAAATCATCCGTCATTCAAGACATGGGGATGATGTGCTGGAAGGAAGTCTCAAGGGATTTAAAGCGACCATGGGAGATTTTACACATAACGCCATTAAGAATAAAGAGTTGATTCCCCTGCCTGTAGAAACTTTCTGGAGTATTGCGTATGGGCCGCTTTATACTTTATTGCGTTTTCATGAAGAAGGCAAGAGTATCGGCGGAAGACCCTTTAAGTTTTCGAAAAAAATAATGAATGAAACTTTTGAATTGGTACTTAAATCACTGACGCCTTAGGCAGGTGACGATGATAAAGCGACTATTGACTGATAAAATATTTTAGTTTTCAAAACAATTATTCAGATATAAAACTGCCTGCAATGACGATCGATTTATCAAATATTTTAATTTTCAAAACAAATATTCAGACTGAATTCGACCGGCTGCGTATAAAAAATGTTTTGGACGCATCACAGAAAGTACTGAAATGGAATATTGATATGGAAGATTCGGATCGTGTTTTAAGAATTGTATCCGATTCACTCAGTCCGGAACAGATTATTTCCGTGCTCGATTATGTCGGTTTTGAATGTGAGGAGTTGGCATAAAAAAATTATCATGGAACAAAAAAAACAAGCGACCGTGCCTTTTACCGGCTATCAAAAATTCGCCATATTTATATTGGCCATCACCATGTTTACAGTGGTGCTGGATTTTATGGTGATGTCTCCGCTGGGTGATATTCTTATGAAATCACTGAATCTGAAACCGTCCCATTTCGGCTTTGCCGTATCAGCCTATGCATTCAGCGCCGGCATCTCCGGATTGCTCACGGCAGGATTTGCAGACCGGTATGATCGCAAGAAATTGCTTCTTTTCTTTTATACCGGCTTTATCGGGGGGACTATTTTATGTGGTATCGCCAATACGTATCCGTTGCTGGTAGGCGCGCGGATCATCACCGGCCTGTTCGGAGGAGTAATCGGTTCTATTTCGATGGCCATTGTGGCCGATCTGTTTGATCTGCAGCACCGGGGCCGGGTCATGGGTTTTATGCAAATGGGTTTCGGCGCCAGCCAGGTATTGGGCATCCCCATCGGGCTCTATCTTGCTAATTTATGGGGCTGGCATGCGCCCTTCCTTTGGGTGGCGGCTATGGCCATTGTAATCGCTGTTTTGATTGTAGTACGCCTGAAGCCGCTTACAAAACATCTATCCGTTCAGCAGGATAAAACTGCGATAAAACATTTGCTCCATACCATTGCTAAAAAAGATTACCGGATTGGTTTTACGGCGACTGCGCTCTTATCTATTGGCGGTTATATGATGATGCCATTCGGCAGTGCTTTCGCCATCAATAATCTGCGTATAACCCAGGCTCAGTTACCCCTGTTATTTATGGTTGCAGGAATCAGTACCCTGTTTATTATGCCCCTGGTTGGGAAATTGAGTGACCGGGTAGACAAGTTCAAAATATTCTGTGTGGCTTCCGTGTGGATGATGATTACGGTGATCATTTATACCAATCTATCGGCGACGCCGCTCTGGCTGGTCATTACCATGAATGTAATTATGATGGCCGGCGTGATGAGCAGGATGATTCCTTCCACCGCATTAATTACAGGTATCCCGGCGATGCCGGACAGGGGAGCGTTTATGAGCATCAATTCTTCCCTGCAACAAATCGCCGGTGGTGTTGCTGCTGCCCTTGCGGGTATGATCGTGGTACAGAAAGACAAGTTCAGCCCTTTGGAACATTATAATACCCTTGGTTATATCATCGTTTGTATTTCGTTTATCGGCATTTATCTGCTATCCCGAGTGAGCAGGATGGTCAGGAGGAAATCGAGGGAGATGATTCATACGAAAGAACAGACGCCTGGAGATCAAAGAAGCAGAATTATTTATTGAATAATAATGCGACGGCGGCATTGTTTCGCGGTTTCATGCTGGATGTTAAGTAATAATTTACGGGTTAAATTATTACAATGGGAGTATTATTTACCGGTTTCATATTCGATGATATTCGGATCTGTACCGACGGAGATCCATTCCGCTGCATTATTGAGAACCTTGTTATTTATGTTCACCGGTCCGCGATCTTCACCGGTCATAAGATGAAGTTTCCATCCCGGTTCTGATGATTGAAGTGTACAGCGTATGGTTTGATTTTCTTTTTTATATTGAATCGAAAAACGGGCATTTCCAATCAGCAGGTTGTTTAAGGAAGCTTCCTTCCATTGCGAGGGCATCTGCAGATGGATGGTAATTTCTTTTTTGTAAGCATCCGGATTAATTCCAAAAAAATAATGAATGAGTGGCATATTAAGGCAGGTAATATTCCATGCCTGGACGAACATTCCATAATCGGGGGATACTTCATAAGTGGTTCCGGGTGTTGCGTAGCTAAAAGTATTCAGCATCCGGTGTATGAATAGCAATGCTGTATCAGGCATGCCATAACGGGCAGCAGCAATGATGAGGCCGGCAGTGGCTGCCGGCATGACCGCCCGGTTATATGTGAAATTGCTGTCTTTTTGAAAGGATCTTTCGTCGATGGTGATATCATCTGGTCTTTCAATACCGGCAATATAGGATCCGAACTTGTTGGTGAAATAAGTATAGCGCCGGATCATCTGCAGCGCCCTGGATGTGTCGACCATACCCGCCGTGGCTGGTTGCAGTCCGCCTGCATTATAATAAACCAGGTAACCATGGTAGGGATATTTATTTTGAAGGATCGAATTTTTCAAACTATTCAATTTCTCCTGCGCCCACCTATTTCTTTGGGGGCTCACTCTCTTCGCCAGCGCATTATCGATAATCTGAAGGGCTTTCTCTTTAGAGCTCAGAAAATCAGCGTAACAATGCTCTGATTCGACCCACCATTCCCGGTTGATTTTTTCCTTTAGTATTTCAGCCTTTTTTAAATAGCTCCGGGAATTTTCCGGCTCCCCGAGAATAGCTGCCATCTGCCCAAACACTTCCAGGAAAAGACAGGTATTAATTTGTACGTCCAGCATTTCTTCATTGAGCCCTTCTATCTCAACACCGCCATATCCCTCTATATAGCCATTCTGATTCGTATCGTGCTGCTGCAGCCAGTTCCAGGTCCTTTTTGCAAAGGCATAATTTTCTTTTAAGAATGCGATGTTTCCTGTCCATTTAAATATCTCCCAGGCAGCAATGATATGCAACTGGGATTCCTGCATATTTCCCTTATTGTAAACGACACCGTTGGCAGATACTTCATGAATGATCCTGCCCGAATGATCGTTGGCTTTATCGGAAATTTTTTTCAGCGTATGGTATGCATCATAAAAGAGTTGTGGCGGCATAGTGCCGGTTAGTGCCATGAATGTGCCGGCCTGGTCGTTGCTAAAAAACCAGGGATAATCCGGGAGGCCGGCACTTAATCCCCTGCCTGTTCCGGGTATGTCTCTTTGCAGCCAGTCTGTCGCATATTTACCCCAGGTATACGCCGTTTGCAATCCTGTATCGGGCAGGATGATCTCAGCGGTTTTTTCGATTTGCCCGTAACGCTTCTTCTTGATTTGAAATAAATCCTTTAATCGGCTACTCACGTAAGTAAGATTTTCGTCTGACTCCCGGTTGCTCTTTGATGACCCTGAAATATAAATGTGCAGGTATTTTGAAGAACCTGCCGGCAGGTCAAGATCGATTTCCATTACACCGGTAATGCCCTTGCTTTTACGTACAGATTTCTTTATTTCTTTTAACCGGGTTGCCGGATTGTCAGACTGAATGCCGGTATACCAATCGTTATTCCCGTCTTTAAAAGTAAGGATACTCCTTTTCCTGTCGAAGGAAACGAACCGGTCGGGGCTATCCACGATACCGATTCTTTCGCCCAGCCAGACAGGCATCAGGTTGATATCGGCGCGCCATTCAAAGGTTATTTTTTTATCCCGGGAAGAATTATTTTGAATTTTATATTCGACGACCAACGCGGGAATATTATCCGGCACGAACTGTGTTTGCACCACCGATATGCCTTCTGGTTTTGTCGAGTATAGAAATTTTGCGAGGAAGGGGTAAGCTATATACTGCTCCCAGGCGGGATTATAAAAATGATTTGTGCCCTTGTCCCGGATAGTAAAGCCAAAGCCATCCATTAATTTAACAGGCTGTTGCCAGATCCCACCCATTTCACCGGGTACATGAAAACCTACATCCGGAAAACCGCCGGACTGATTTCCGATGCAATAGAGACGGTTTCCGGCGGTTGCACAGAGATAATCGCTGTTCTGCTTTTGCCCACCGATATGTGGCAAACTGCTGATCGCTTCATTCAAAATGAATGCGGACGACTGAGCATATACATTCTTTTGAAATAAAAATAGTAAAAGGATGAGAAGAGGTCTGGATGCTGACAAAGTTCAGGATTTAATTCATCCTGAAATTAAGCACGAACACCGGATAATGGATGGTATAATTAAAATCTGTACCCAATATGAATGGCGTACCGGAATCCAAAGCTCCAGAAATTGGAGATACCATTTTTACTGATGCCTTCACCGCTGGACAAGTCTTTTAATACAGGATATTTTTCCTTAATGGCATCTATGATTGCCTGAACATCTTCATTGTAACTTCCGAGATTTCCGACCAGCTTAATATTAAAATAATAGCTGGAAAGGGCGGGCCCAAACATCACGCAGTCGACTACAAACCTCTTTTTAATGACAAACTGGTAACCGAGTTCGCCACCCACATTAAAAAAATTCATGGTAGTGCTCAGGTAAGCATTCGATTGGGTTATTGTATCGCGACCACTCCGCTCATTGTGGAAATGATAAAAGCTCACAAAGGGAGCCAGATAGACTCCATGTGGCGCGGCGTATTTATTTTCCTTCGCCAGGTAAAAACGGTACTCAGAACCAAAAACATATCCGCTTTTTGATTTATTCTTATCAAAATTCAGTGAGCTGTTTGAAATAATCGTTGGCATTGGAAATTGGACGAGTCCGCCAAATACTGTTATACTTCTATTGGGGGATAGAATGCGCTCGTAGTTTAACTGAATGCCATTTGAATACAGAATCCAGCTGGTAAGGTTTACCTTAATCGTGTTCTTAAAAATTTTTTCCCTGGTGATGGTGGCCGAATCCTTTACCTGCGCATTTGCGCCGGTTGACAACATGAATGTCACTAACAATAGGATTCCGACATTAAATAATTTTACCAGGGAGGCAGGGTTTTTTTGATCGGGAGCTCGCATAGTTGGGTTTTGGTGAATATACCGGTTCCCTAAATTAGTATAATAAACCGTATATCAATAAATTGACTCTTCATTTAACCGATAAACGAGTTCAGTTCAGTTAATTGGATGTAATTTCATCCGTCCATTCCAATCATCGGTTTTGAGCATTTCGCACGAACCCAAATCACGTCAATATTTAACTTCAACACATGAAAAAAACAATTCTTTTTGGCAGTTTCCTGCTGGCCATGTTCCAAACCCTTTACGCGCAAAACAATAAAACGAATCTCAGTCTGCAGGTCTCTGCTGCAGCCGCAGCGAATCGACAACAACTGGCAAGTTATGTATGGACCCGGACGATCCAGGTTTTTGTGGAGGGTGCGCTGAAGACTACCATTGTCAGTTCGCTATCCATCGGACCGGACGGAAAAGTGGTAACCACGGCAGTATCCAATACACCTACGGATCCGCCGCCTACACGCGGAATCCGGGGCGATATCGCGAAAAAGAAAATAGCAGAAATGAAGGCATATGTGGATGATGCGATGTCGGTTACCGCCGGTTACCTGTATATGTCTAAAGGCAAAATGGTAGATTATTTTGACGCCGCCGGCATTTCCCAGGCGGGCAATACGATTAGCGTAAAGGGAGCCAATGTGAACAAACCGAATGACCAGATGACCATGCAGATCATGGCTGGCACGCTGGCATACATCAGTCAGAGTTTTTCATCAACGGTTACCAGTGGTGATGCCATTTCAGGAACAGCTAATTATAAAACGTTCAGCAATGGCTTAACAGCCTTCAATGATGGGGAACTGGATCTGCCGGCCAAGAATATGAAACTCATGATTTCGAATACGAACTATGCTAAAAAGCTTCAGTAACTGATTCTCCGTAAATTTTTAAGAGCCCTGGCGTCAGGGCTTTTTTTCTGACTGTTCCAGTGTTTGGCGGTAATGCCTGGATTTGAAATAAAGGTCCAGCTGGATGCCGATCGCATCTAATGCCTGCACGCCGGGCTGATTTGCAAACTGGTGCAAATAATAAATTTCAAGATCGAGGTTCCTGGTAACTTTTATTTCTGTGCCGAACGTGAGTCGAAACCTGTCCTGTGAATTGTCATTCAAATAAAAAAAGTATTCGCTCCATATATAGGCATTAAACGTCAGGTATGCGGTCTTAAAATTCCGTATAAATTTTGCGCGTGGCCTGTAGATGGGTTGGAAATCCCCGTTTACCCAGCGCCAGTCCAGGCGGTTTCGGGCTTGCAAAATAATCTCTGCGGGTAAATGAAAATTATTATTTGTTTCTGTTTCAAATATATTGACCACTTTTTTCTTGTCTCCGGGTGGAGCATCTGAGTAGGAATACCCGGTCCGGAACCACCAGTAGTATCCCATCGTTGTATCGTGTAATTCAAAATGCTTTTTTCCACTAAACCAGGGTATCGCGAAATAATCCATATAGATACCCAAAGTGCCATCTGTATATTCTGAATTGGATCGGGTACCTGAAATCATCCCGTAAAAACGAACTTTTTCACTGACCCGGTAATAGACATCTACTTCCGGCCAGACTTGCTTTTGCGTGGAACTATCCTGGGCGGACAATTTAAGCGTGCACAGTATGAAAACATTGAATAGAAGAGTTTTCAACGGGGATCTGCCCACGGGTTGATTCGTTTAACGGTTAAATTATTATTATGAAACCAAGCTGCGGCATATCTGCTGACCAATACCTGTTCAGAGGTCCCGAATGATATAGGACCAAATTTAGTTAGATTATTTCTGTCAAATGGATTCAAATGAACAGCTTATTCCGGATTTTCCTACATTTGTTTTACAGTTAAACAACTAAAAATCCTGCCGGTACGGCCCCTGATCACTAACTTTATTTGAAAACTGAGTTGGAATAAAAAACTAAGTACTATTATCCAATCGGAATATTCTTCTAATAAAACATCTATTATGAAAAAAGTGATCTCTTTGTCAGCCGCCATTTTAGTCGCCATCGTGTTAATGACTGCCTGCGGACCCACATTAACCGTAACCAATGATTACGATCACACCGCTGATTTCAGTAAGTTTCATACGTTCCGGATTGTGAAGCTTGAGCAGCAGTACCAGGCACTCAGCCAGTTTAACCAGACCCGGGTGATCAATGCCGTCCGTGCGCAAATGCTGGCGAAAGGGTTTACAGAAATGGAAAATGCAGATATGCTGGTAAATATCACCAGCGTTTTAAAAAATGAAAAGGAAATTGTAGCAAATTCCTATGGATATGGAGGCGGATACAGGCCTTATGCTTGGGGTGGTGGTAATATGTCCACCACGGTAAATGTGCAGAATTATGTAGCGGGATCACTCATTATTGAAGTGGCCAATGCATCCACCAACAAATTAATCTGGGAAGGCATCGGAAACCAGGATATTGATTCACCTTCCAGCAATCCCGAACAGGCGATTAATACAGCTGTTCAAAAAATCATGGCCAGTTTCCCTCCGGGTATGCAGGCAAAAAAATAAATCAGTCGCTGAATTTACATTGTAAAAAAAGGGAGCAAGCTCCCTTTTTTTATTGCAGTCTGTTATTTTAATTCGTGGATCGTTTATCGTAGATCGTGGATCGTTGATCGAATAGAAATTGCCGGTCTGCGACTCACGAACTACGATCTACGATAGGCGATACACGATCTGGATTCGACGATCGGACAATTGGCGACCCTCGATTTACGATACACGATCTACGATACACGATCGTCAATTCCGCTTCTGACAATATCATCAATTATAACCTGAACCCAACAATGAACAGTATTGCGATGGTCTCATTGTCGTACTTGGAGGAGTAGAAGCCTTTCAGTTCAGCAGTGTAAGAAATAGTCGGTTTCTGAACAAACCGGTATCCGACGGTAACGGCAAAATCTGCAGGCGACAGGTAACTGGAATTAAAATCATAGGCGCTGTCTGTATTGCTGATCTTATTATAGTTCAGGGACTGGCCCATCGACCAGTTTACATAGATTTTTTTTGAAAATTTCATAGA
The DNA here is from genome assembly GCA_963741345.1 of uncultured Bacteroidota bacterium. GTDB lineage: Bacteria > Bacteroidota > Bacteroidia > Chitinophagales > Chitinophagaceae > Puia. The sequence goes on along the minus strand of CAVUHS010000005.1, from coordinate 1,213,164 downwards.
CGCCACGAACATTAACGGCACGGCTGAATTGGTAACGTCTCCTTTAGGAGTTGTGCTTGCTACCGAGTAGAGTCTGTAGTATCCGGTTTCAAATCCCAGGGACACAAATGAATGCTGTGGTTCCCACATGAATCTCGCTGAAATCGCATATTTAAACGAGCTGACGCCATCTTTCAGGATAACCAGGTTATTGAAAAAATAACTGGGGCCTGCACCGGCATAAATTGAAAATTTATGGTATTTGCCTGTTTCCCCTTCACCATTCTGGGCAAACAATTTACCGGTTACAAAACAGAATAATAGAACTATAAGTAATTTATGAATGCGCATGCTATATTATTAATGGCCAGGAAAATATTTTTTAATGTCAATGCGTCGTGTACCAATCATATACTACAAAACAGGGATAATCGGATATAAATCCGTCGAACTGCCCGTTTTTCATATAGTTCGCAATCAGTCCTTCGTCATTCAGTGTCCAGCTGATCACTTTAATACCCATGGAATGTGCCGTTGCCACATCACTTAGCAGCAAACCCCTGGAATACCGGGGTCCCCAGCGTGTACATCCGTTATCAATCACATCCTGCAGTGTAAGCTCACACATCGTTTTGAGACTGGTATCAGCACCGTAAGGTGGGTAAGACTGGAATTCGCTGATTACGGTCGTGGACGGCAAATCAGCATAAATCACCACATTTCTGCCGACCGCTTTTGCATGCGATTGTGCATTTAAAATAATTGGTTGCAGGGCCTGAAAAATTCCATCATCTCCCTTGACATCCATCCAGAAATAGGTCATGGTGGTGGAATCAATAAAGTCCCTTAGACAATGTTCCAGGGAAGCAATTTTTTGCCCGTCGATTAGTTCGATATACTGATCCAGAAAATTAAACGAGAACTGATCGAGGTCACCGGAGATCGGGCTTTTTTCTGTCAGACGTATATTAATATAGCCGTCATGCATCATGATCGGAACCTTATCCCTTGTGAGATGAACATCAAATTCGAGTCCGTTGACCCCATAATCCTCATCATTCAATACGCCTCCGATAGAATTTTCGGCAAAGGGTGGATTGGCGACCGTCTGCACGCCATGATGGGCATATATTTCGAAGGGTGTGTTTTTGGCATAAGCGGAGAAATTTTTTGAAAACTTCAGGCCTATCGGGGTCTGTGTTCCGTTCCCGTTTTCAATATTTCCATTTAACACCAGATTACTGATATTGCCTGTTTTAAGAAATGCAAGCGCGTCTGCTTTTGGCAGACTGAAATTCACCAGGCCCTGTCTCGCATCTTTGGAATACCGGTAAAATCCTGAAAATTTTAATGAACTGTCATTTTGTTCCAGCCCGTATTTCAGGATCATAAAAATACCGCCGTTACCAAAAAAGGATACCCGGTATTTGGAAACCTTGCAAACAAAACTGGTACCCAGCGCATTGCTGCCTGAAGCCAGGTCATAAATGGCTTCCATGGGCTTCATCTTGGTATAAGGAATGAAAGCAACATTTCCGATATCAATCGGCGGTTGGTATGTCGTCTCATTCCTGGAACAGGAAAAGAAAATTATCAGGAAGAGAAAGTATTTAAATGAATTTCGGAATGTCATAATATTTTGTATTGCAATTATAAGTTTATACCCATTTTGAATTCAGGCATCCAGTACCTCTTGCCGTTTACGGGAAATGCAGGCCAGGCAACAATATGGTATTGGATATAGTCCATTTGTAATGCCAAATTAATAGCGCGGTTTTTATATAATTTCTGTTCAAAACCTGCTGAGAAACTATAACCGTTTATAAAGCCGTTGGCTGTCTGCAGGGTGTGTTTATCTTCGTTAATATAGAGCACATTCGTCCAATAGAGGTCGGCCCTGAATGTGACGGCCGTTTTAGCAAACATATGGCCGAAGGAAATAGAAGGCTGTTGTTCCCAGCCGGTCAGTGTGGTGGCAAATCCGAATTGATTAAGTACGCCAAAATTCCAGGCCACGTTCCATCCCAGGCCGACATAATTATTGTTATCTACCTTGTAATTCCAGTAAGGACCGAGATAGATCCTGTTTGAAATGAACAGACTCTGAAGACCAGCCTGCAGATTAAAACCTTTTGGCAGGGTGTATTTCCCCTGGTAAAAAAACATGGGAGCCGTTACATTATCCAGGGTCCAGTCCTTGGGTGTAACGACATATAAAACTGAAATGGAGGAAGAATAATGTCCGCCCGGTAATGGCTGCGGAAGAAAAAAACTGGCTTTATGAATGTCGAATGTATCAGTCTCCTTTTTCTGTCCGAAGCCGGAAATACAGATTGTCAGCAAGGCCAAAACAAGGATAGTCCTGCTTTTCCCGAGATTACTGGATGTATTCACTAATAATTAATTTAATTACTTTAAATCTTGTTCTGAAAGAATCAACCCGTCCGGGACAAGTGCGGCCGCCCTGAAAAAGGCTTTTCGAAATAAGGCAGCGTTGTTAAGATCGGTTGGCTGTGCTGTAAATTAACTTAATCTTTATCAATACAGCCATTTTCCCACCATTTAACCGATAAATGAAAACAATTGCCACATGAATCAGGCTACTGTCAGGAGATGCGTTTTGCCGGATTTTAAACCTTTTGACAGTTGTTCAAACAGGTCCCGGTCATTAAAAAAATGGCGCTTATAATCTTCGGAGACCCATTTTTTATTTACCTGGTTTCCTCTTAAGGCTTTGATCAGGGATTCGGCTTCTGCTTTTTTACCCAGCTGGTTCAGGATGGAAATCCTCAATATGATATTCACTACGAGATCAGACATGCCCATGTTCTCAACCTGCTGGTAGGCCAGAAAATATTCTTTCTGATTGAAATAGTATACACTGATAAATAAATGAAAGAAAAGCGGGTAAGATTTATTGCGTTCCATAGATTTCCGGATCAGTCCAAATCCCCGTTCATATTCACCGGCCCCGATCATCAGGCATCCGATCAGGCCGATCGTTCCCGAGGCATTAGGATTCAGGGTCAGCGCATATTCGAGTCCGTCGATGCCCGCCTGCCTGTTGTTGAGAAAGATATTTGCCAGGCCCAGTGTAATATGGGCTTCCTGGCTGAGCGGGTTTATTTTTAATGCGGTCCTGGCGCATCGTAAACCCTGGATCAGGGGATTTTCCCGGGTATTTTGATTAAACAAAAATGCGAGCAATGAAAGTTCTCCCAGGAAAGCCCATGCCATTTCATTGGAAGGGTATTGAACAACAGCTTCTTCCATGGCGGAAAAAGATGCAATGAATGCCTCTTCATTAAACCGGGTATAGAAATCGTAATACCAGGAAAGAACAGACAGGCATCCTGTTTTGTTTTCCGGCAATCCCCGCGATAACTGTTGCATGATTACTCCATTAAAATCTCCCAATACGGAGATAACGGAACCAACAATAAGATCTGCCACTTCAAATAATCCGGAAGAGCTGTATGGATGGTGATAAAGCTCCGTCCATACCTGTGTGTCGGAATGGGTATCCGTTAATTGCACTGCCACCCGGAGTCTCCGGTTTTCAATCTGAACATTTCCTGTTATAACATAACGGGCTCCAAATTGAGCAGCCAGCTCCGGTATCTCCCTGTCTTTTAGCGTGAGTTGTTGTGTTGTATAATAGGAGATCACGGAAAAATCGGAAAACCGGCCGAATTCAGCGCTCAACTGCTGACCCAGATTATCGGCAAATGCCATTTTTGATTTTTCCGTTTCAAATGTTTTGAAAGGCATAATTGCCAGCGTTACACCATTGAACAACGATGGCTCTTTTGCTTTTTTTGAACTGGCAGGAAGCTCTTCGGGAACAGGCATGGCTCCGAATACCGGGACATAATTTCCTTTCGGAACGGAAATTTCGATTTTGTCAGCCATCCCTTCCTCCTTATAATAATAATTCAGTGCCCGCCGCAGCCGGCCTGCATGTATCCGTACAATGGCATCATGTTGTGGTTTGAAGCTAATAGGCTTATGCAATACGTTCACGGCAATGGTATACTCCTTGATCGTATTGGACCGGCCGGCCAGTGTTTCTTCCGTTATATAAGATAGAAAATGACGGAGAATATCAGAAGAGGAAAATGCAGGAGAAAGAAATATTTTCTGTAATTGCTCATGAATCAACTTGTCGGAGAAAGGTTCCCCGTACTTCAAAAAAGTTTCGGCACTCATCAGATAAGGTTTTACCGTTAAATGGCTATGTAGCCTTTATTTGGTTTTGCAATAGAGTACCTTCAGTAAACAGAGGACGGAATATGGTTTTAAAAGTACGGATAAAGGACATAACGGCAATGAATAATATTCATTTTGTTCATAAATGAAATTAATTATGAACACACTACAAACAGAGCTTAGCCTGGTAAAAACCAAATTCCCGGCTTACCAATCGGTCATAGAAAATTTATATAAATCTGATTCTGATTTCAAGTCCCTTTGTGCAGATTTATTTCTCTGTTCAAAAATGATCCACGATTTTGAAGATGAGATAGCCGAAAAACAACACGCGCTGATTGAATACCACGAAATTGTAAAAGAACTGGAACAGGAGTTATCGATGGTCATCAAGTCTGTTAAATCAGACAACTAAACAATTATAATTTAACGCAGCCGCCTGTTTACACCTCGTTTCGGGGTACCGCTTCTTTATAGAAAAATTCCATCGATACGAGCCGCGCAATTAATATGGCCGGATATAATTGTCCGATTTATTAAAATGATTGGCTATGCGTCCTGATTGATTTTAGTCGGGGAGGGTACATTGAAGGGAACCATTGTTATAAAACAGGATTGTTTGGGAAGTCTTTCCGTTGATATCGATCGCAAAAAAACCGCCTGTATTCCATAGCAGGAATTCATTGGGTGAAAGGGATTCATCGTATTTACTGATTTCCTTTGTTGACAGCTTTTTCTCTTTGCTTCCGGCACCGCTGATAATATATTGAATGCTGTCTGCGGTATAAAAATACTGAAGGGCGTGGAGATGGCCGCTGGCATAATAAATTCCGGGGTAACGTTTGAAAATCTTCACCATTTGGTTAATCAGGGACCGGTATGAGGGAAAATCAGGACTGGAAGCTTTTATACGGCCAAACAGATAGGGGTGTTTCAGATGGCGGTTATAGGGCCCGATGGAATGAACCGGATGGTGACCCACAACGATTATCCTTTGCTTTCGTATCCATCCTTCCCGGATCACACTGTCCAGGCGATCATAGAAAGTTTTTTCTTCATCGGGTATTTTATTTTTTTTAATGCCGGTTTGTATGATCCGGTAGGTATCGATAAAAACCATGCGGATCGAATGATTGTTCAATTCAACGTATTCGGGTCCATAATTCCCGTTCCTCGGCAGAAATACATTTTCCGGGTTGGCGATCGTCGGATTTCTTTTTAAATTTTCCTCTATAAAGGATTCTTCCATTGCCAGTTTCCTGTAACCTTTTTGATACGTAGTTCGATTCCACCAGTCGTGGTTTCCCGGAATGAAAAACGCCCAGCCCTTATAATTATCCAACAGCGATAACTGCGACCGGACCTTCTCTATGGTATTCCCTGAACTGTCAAATCCCTTAAATCCAAAAGGAAGAATTCCACCCAGCGCATCTTTGTAACAGTTATCTCCCAGGAATACGACGGCACTTTGAGGATATTTAATGAGCTCCTTATGCAGGTTAATGAGTGTCTCCCCGGATTCTTTATGATCTCCCGCATCTCCAACCAGAAATATTTTAAAAGGTTCCTGCGCAAATGCAGAGCATGACGGCCATATCACCGCATACAGAAATACTAAAATTACAGTCCATGACCTGAGAAATTTCCTGTTCATTTGATTGCAAGTTGCAATATTATTTGATAGGCGTTCCCGGAAGGCCGGATTTCGCTCTATTTCAAGCGCGACAATGATCAAACAGGCCATCTATTTTACCGTTAAATGCCATTATATTAGATTGCTCCTGCCGGCAGGAGTAAATTTGATGTCTGCCTGCAAATCAGAATCAGTATATCCGGCTGCTGACAGATGGTAAGGGGAGGAGTATGATCTGACAGAGGCAGCCGTAGCAGACTGGTATTTTTTAATTACATTCGGAGAACGATAGTCTGCCGTTCAGTGTGCATGGCAGACTATTTTTTTACACAAAACTAAATCTTATGACGGGGGAATTGCACGGCATTAAAAAAACAATCGGCGCAGCATTATTCATTTGTGTTTGTGTATTGGCAGCAAGCCCATCTGAAGCCCAGGCGCCGGATTCAGCAAAAAAATATCAAGTCTACCTCGAGCCCTATCTTTTTGCTCCCAGCCTGAGTGGCACTATGGGTATCGGAAACCTGCCCAATACTTTTATTTGTGTTCCCGCCAGTAAAGTTTTCAGCTATTTCAAAATCGGGGGTATGTTATATGCTGAGGTCCATAATAATCAGTGGGCTTTTACATCAGACCTCTTCTATGCTTCCCTTTCGCAGGATGCCTCTTCAAAAAACGGCATCATCGGTGGCACAGCTGACCTGAAACAATTCATGTGGGAGCTGGAAGGATTATACCGGCTGAATTCCTGGCTGGAAGCAGGCGTAGGTGCAAGGATCAATAGCATTAAACTTGGGCTAAATATCGCAACAACAGGCGGCGCTTTTAACAAAACAGCTGATAAAACAAATGCCTGGGTCGACCCGGTGATCGTTACGCGGCTGTCTAAATGGGTCGATAATAAATGGCTTTTCTCGTTGCGTGCAGATATTGGCGGATTCGGAATCGGATCCCAGATTGCCTGGCAGTTGCAACCCGATATTTTTTTCCGTGCTTCCAGACTCCTGCAACTGGGCCTTGGCTACCGGATCATTTCAATGGATTATTCTACCGGTAGCGGATCTGACCGGTTTTTGTATGATATCGATGAATACGGCCCGCAACTCCGAATTGGATTTAATCTCTAGCAGGTACTTTAATCTTAAGACTCATTTCACTATCAACCCCCATATTGAATTTTAAAAAGACTTTGGCTAATAAAATCAGGGAATATAAAAACATATCCCTGGCCGTTACCGGAATATTTATTCTGTTATTGATGCAAACATCCGTCTACGGCCAGAATAGCCAAAGTATCCAGGATTCTCTTAATTTTTATAATGAGGTGGATCTTTTCCAGATTATTCGTAAGTGGACAGGCAAACCACCGAAACCGACCAGCAATATTCCGCAGAAAGGTGTAAAAAATCTTTCCCTGCTTACCGATTATCGGCTATAGTCCTGCCAATGGTTTTGTAGTCGGGGGCGCTGTAAGCGTGACTGAATATCATGGCGACCCCAAAACAACGCGCATGTCTTCCGCACTGCTGAACGCCTCGTTTACCACAAAAAAGCAGATCCTTTTAAATGTGCGATTTGATTATTTCACGAAGGAAAATAAATGGTACATCACAGGAGATAACCGCCTGCTGTTCTTTGCACAGCCCACATACGGACTTGGGATCTATGGTCTTCACAATCAGACTTATCATTTCAGTGTGAATGGAGGTGACGTTGTTGACCGTTCGGATTCGGCACAGCCCATGCGATTTAATTATATCCGATTATATGAAGCCATAACTAAACGAATTGTTGGTAAATGGTATGCGGGTATGGGAATCATGTTTGACATTGATTTTAATATCAAGGATCAGGCTTTGAAACTGGATTCGCCGGTCTACCTGACTTCAAATTATGTCTATTCCAGATCCTATGGTTTTGATTCGGCCCATTATTCTGCCAACGGACTGTCCTTCCTGATTACACATGACAGCCGGGACAATCCGATCAACGCTTATACAGGAACATATTTAAATCTGGCCTTCCGCGTAAATCCTATTGCCTTTGGCAGTACGCAGGCCAGTTCGATGCTTTATTATGAATGGAGAAATTATATAGGTGTCAGTAAACGAATACCCCGAAATCTGATTGCATTCTGGTTTTGGGGTGTTCTGACCACGTCGGGTCATCTGCCGTATCTCGCTAACCCTGCCATTACCTGGGACACCTATAACCGGTCAGGAAGAGGATATATCCAGGGCAGGTTCAGGGGAGATAATATGGTGTATGAAGAAGCCGAATTCCGCTACAGGATATCAAAGAATGGTTTATTTGGTGGCGTAGTCTTTGCAAATTTTACGACTGCCAGCAACCCCTTATCACATCAATCGCTTTTTAGCAGTGTCGCGCCCGGTTATGGATTCGGGCTTCGCATTAAGATGAATAAAAAGGACAGGACCAATATTGCCGTTGACTATGGTGTCGGGGACGGCTTTCACGGAGTTTATTTCAATATCCGGGAAGCGTTTTAAGCTAAAGCTAAAGCTAACGCTCAACGCAGAAAGCGTTTTTGGTTATGGGTTATAGATTATGAATTATGAGCAACCCATAACCCATAACTCATAAACCATAACCACTCAAAGCTCCCCTTTTTTAAGTTTACCAACAGCGTAATTTGCTGCCCGGGCAAGGTGACTGACGTGGAGCTTTAACCGAAAAATGTTATATGAAAAATGTGATTTTCATTGTTGGGCTCTTATGTGCAACTAATTTACAAGCGCAGCAGCTCAGGCCGGGTTTTGATAAATCCGAATGTATTGAATTACTCAAAATAGGAGCGCAGTTCGGCGACAGTGCATACAGGAGCAAAATTCCCGATCCGGTGAATTATAAATTAATATATCGTTCCCCGGTGATGGGTCTCGATAACCGCTGGGATCTCTGGACAAACAACAGGGGCATTGCAGTCATCAGCCTGAGAGGAACAACCGTAAAAGCAGAAAGCTGGCTGGCGAATTTTTACGCAGCCATGGTTCCGGCAAAAGGTGAGTTGCAGTTATCCAATTCATTCAATTTCAAATATGATCTCGCCGATAATCCAAAAGCAGCTGTACATATTGGATGGCTTGTTTGTACCGGCTTTCTGTCGCGGGACATTGTATCCAAAATAGATTCACTATACAATACAGGTACAAAAGATTTTATTATAACCGGTCATAGCCAGGGCGGAGCCATATGTTTTTTGGTTACTTCCTATTTGTATAGCCTGCAAAAACAAAAAAGACTGGCGGCTGATATTCGTTTCAAAACCTATTGCTTTGCGGGCCCCAAGGCGGGTAATCTTTATTATGCATACGATTACGAAGCCCTGACGCAGTTTGGCTGGGCTTATAATGTTATCAACTCCGCAGACTGGGTTCCTGAAACCATGTTTTCCATACAGACTATTGATGATTTCAACAATACAAACCCATTTGCAGGTGCGAAAGAAATGATCAGCAAACAATCTTTTCCGAAAAACCTGGTGCTGAAGCATTACTACAATCAGATGGACAAGCCTTCGAGGAAGGCCGAATACCGGTTCCAGAAATGCCTGGGAGATTTTATGTCAACCTATGTAAAAAAATATCTCCCGGGGTTTATTCCGCCCTTGTATTTTAACAGCATGGCATATGTGAGGGTGGGTAATACCATTGTGCTGCCGGCGGATAAGGATTACTATGATGTATTCCCGGATAGTCAGAAAAATATTTTTATTCACCATCTGCATCCCGCTTATCTCTATCTGGCGGAAAAACTGCCACAAACACCTTAATCAAAATGCATAGGTTACGCTAACCTGAGAATAAAAAAGGTTTGGCAGGTTCTCTTTATATGAATTAACGAAAGTCTGGTTATCTACCTTGGTCGTGATTATTAAGTCCGGGGGATTTACCGAAGTTGTATAAGTTGGTGTATAATTAAAGGTCCATTTACCCGCCGTAAAACTTACCGGTGCACTAAACTCATAATCCGCAATTTGAAATTTTTCCGCATTCACCACTTCTCCGGAAATACTCACATTGGCAGGTAAGGGAGGTTTACCCGGTCTGGGAATCGTAAATCGTTTGTCTTTATAGTAAGAATTATAATATTGCTGGGTAGATGCGTTCATCGTTGCGGCGGGTGTGATACTCAGGTTACCGTTCTTTAAAAAATCGAATTCCTGTTGAAGAGCAAAAGTCAATTGGTAATCCGCCTTGGAATTGGGTTGTGCGAAAGTATAGGTTAAGCTCAGGTTGGGCTGAATAAAGGGTAAGGTATAATAGTTGGAATATTCAATGTTACCGTTTTGTGAAGCATTGACACTGCCACTATTTGGACTATAATTGAAAACAGAAACCGTAACCGTTCCACTATAATTTCCGGGGTTAAAAGTATAGGAACCATCGAGCGTCCATGAATTCAACGTCCAGCAAGGTGCATTGGTATTAAACGCAAGGCTAAAATCTATTTCAAACCCGGATTTAAATATATAACTGATTTCGGGGGTAACCAGCGGCAGCTTCGTGGAGTCAGCCCTACCCAGATATACATCATTGGACTCATAGGTGACACTTAATTGTAAATGAGATGGAGTAGGGGGAGTAGTGCTATCGGCACTGGCAGCAGGAACAGTTTTCTTTAGAGTATCTTTTTTCAGCAAAGCTGTATCACTGAGATAATCCGGTTTTGTATTTTTTAAATTATTTGAAACGGAGTCCTTTAATACTGCCGGATTATCCTGTGCTGGTGAGGAATAAGATATATTAATGAATAAAATAAAAGCTATCAGGCGAAGATTATTTGATTTCATGAGATGGTCATTGCACTGTGCCAGGCAAATTTGAATCAGACATGAAATATACTTCATATTTATTTCTGAAACTACTTATCGCCGGCTGGTTAAAGTGGCAGGAATTATTTAAAAGGGTCAAAATGGAAGTGTTTGGTGGAAAATTTGAATAAATATCCTTAATTTAAACGAGTGATAACGCACTTGTTGCACCTGCTATATAAAACAACTCATCATGAAATGGTTTGTCTTCCTGCTGGTAGTTTCCGTATCCGCATGCAAATCCAGGGGAGTTCCCTGCTTTATTGACGCCACCGATATTATTAAAGGTTCTCCGAAAAAGCTTACTACCGTTAAAGATTCAGGATACCGGATTATCGCCCTGTATGATGAAGGATGGGACAGTCTGAAGGGAGGTGCCTATCTGTTTTATCCGAATCAGCTTCTTAAATCATATACATTTTACCAGAACAGGGTTGCCGTGTACAGTGAAAACTATGATGAAAAGGGTTACCTCATAAATACCAAGGGCAGCCCGATGGTCGATCGCGTAATTAATGAATTGGGTGACGATTCAGCCTATGTACAGGTTTATTTTTTCAGGCCTAAGAAATCTTATCAGCAATTGAATATTAAAATTAATAACAACCCCCCGGTTGATTATTCACTGGAGAAGGACAGCAATTATTCCAACATGCAGTCGATTACGTTTGGCTTTAATACCAGCAACATGAACCAGGTAAATATGTACTCACATATAAAATACACGGATGACTGCGCAAAAGTGGAGCATGTATTAAGTGATTCGATCTTTCTGGTGAAAGACGCCAAGACCGGCCTGGCACCGGCTACGCTGAAGTAGCGGAATCATTCTCCATCCCCGGGCATACACGGTGGAGGTTATGCGGGTTACCTCGTTTATGCAGACATCAAAGATGTAAACAACAATGGGAGCGTGCATGGAATTACCGATCTGAATGAGAACAATTTTAATCGTTGGGATTTCGGACTGGCTGGCGGCATCGCATTCGATATTGAAAACTTCACACTTGGTGCGAGGTATAACTATGGTTTGTCAGACATTGGGAAATCAGGCAATCTGTCGAGTAGCGTGCTCGGAAATGCTAAAAATAACGGACTGTCCATTTACGCCGGTTTTGGATTTTAGGTTGAAAGGAAATGGAATATAGATCCCCGGAACATTGACTCCACAACCTCATAGCGGAGGGTGTGGAGTCAATTCCTCAGGATTTTTTACTAAAAGAATTCAGTACCTGGTTTAAGTAATTCGCAGTGGGGGTGGAGTCTCCGTTTTGAATAAGTATGCGATAGCGAAATATCAGTGTCGCTCCTTTTTTTAATTTGAGATTTAATTCAGACTTACCACTCGTGAATATTTTTTCACCCAAAGGATTTGCTGCAAACAGGCCATAGCCACGGGCATGCCAGAATGTAGGATAATTCGGATTTCGCGGGTGATCAAAAATAGTTATGCTTACCGAATCGTTTCCAATTTTCCCGTACACTTTACACCAGGCAGCACGCGTGCTCCATGCAGAATCACCCTGTTTGCCTTCGCTCGTCAGATAATTCCCGCTAGAGGCAGAATCTTTTTTGACAGTGGTCTTATTTCCTTTGCTATCGGTGAACTGCTGATCATGCAGAGCGGGAATTTGTAATTCGTGAGCAAGACGCAAACCCAACATACCATCCTTTGCATCCCGGAGAGAAATATCTACATCGGCTTTTAATTCTGTTATGCGATCGATCATCCGTTCCTTACCGCTTCCCGTGAATTCATAGCGGGTAGTTTCTTCAAGCAATATATCACCCTGCTGATTTGTCCAGTTGGCATGATAACGAAGAATCCCTTTTATTCCGCTGGTTGATTCCAGTATCCGGTCGGTTTTGATCCAACCGTAAAGAGATTTTTTTTCGGCAGGAATAGCATAGGAATTATTCCAGAAATCAAGTCCGTTTACGTTTTCGTAACTCAGCCAAAGACCGGTATGGTGTGGATGGTCTGTTGGTTCACCGGGTCGCGGATCCAGTGGAAATCCACGCGTGACCGGTACCTGACCGGCATCGTTGACAGGAAATAAAACCGGTTTTTCCAAGCTGTCGGGATAGAGGAAACTGGTAAACAACGATGACCCGACATACACGTCAATCTTTTTCTCATTTGCAGAATTCACCAGCTTCACGGCGTCCGGAGACTGTGCCGAGATCAGGCCGGGAATGAAAAGGATCCATAACAGCCAGTTTCCCCGATGAACGTTTCTATGAGACGTGTTAATACAAAAAAGGTTTTCCATCTGCCATCACATTCTGGGTCTGTTCATCAAAAGTTACTTTTGAACCTGTATGCACTGCTGCATTGGTCATAATATTGGCGATAGAATGATAGTAGCCTGCTTCAACCGGCGCATGGGGTTGTTTCCGGCTGCGGACGCATTCCATCCAGTTGCGTATATGCGCTGACGTTAAACTATCACCGCCGGTATTTGCAGAGCTGACCACTTTTTCCGTATTCGATAAATCCATTACCGGAAGAAGATTCGGCTGCATATGCATGGCATCCGCAAAACGCTGGGTCAGTCCACCGTTCGGTGTTATTTTATTCGTGTTCAGATTTAATTCACCGCCGTTGGAATAATAAATCTCCGTTGGATTTTCATCACCGTTATCCATTCTTGACTGAAAACTGACCTGGAATCCTTTTGACAAATCATCCAAAGGTCCATAGTCAAAAACTGCCGTGATGGTATCCCAGTTTTTCCTTCCGTCTTTCCACATATATATGCCACCATTTGCAGTTACTGATCTCGGATGCGGAAGACCGGTAAACCAGTGAACGGTATCAATCTGGTGACTCATCCACTGGCCGGGCAGACCCGAAGAATATGGCCAGAACAACCGGTACTCAAGATATTTCCTGGCATCAAAGGGAACCATGGGGCGATTCATGAGGTAACGTTTCCAGTCCGTGTCCTCTTCTTTAAGTAAAGGAACAAGTTCCGGTCTGCGCCATCGTCCCGGCTGATTTACGTTCCATGTTAATTCAACCATTACAATATTTCCGAATTTCCCGGAACGAATAAATTCGTTCGCTGCCTGGTAGTTGGCGCCGCTTCTTCTTTGAGAACCGATTTGTACAATTTTGCCTGAAGCTTTTATTGCCTTCATGGCTGCCCGGTTATCTTCCATGGTCTCAGCAAAAGGCTTTTCCACATAGGCATCACAACCTGCTTCAACGGCCTGTATTGCATGCAGGGCATGCTGAAAATCGGCTGTGCTGATAAACACGGCGTCAGCAAGTTTCTTATCGTATAATTCTTCATTATTCCGGCAGCCCGTGATATCGTGCCCCATTTTTTGTTTCCATTGAGCAACCCCTTCCTCACGCCTCCGGTTCCAGATATCCGATACAGCCACAATATCGAAATTCAATTCCTTATAATGATTCATAAAGCAGGGCATATGGGTGGATCTGTGCCTGTCAGAAAAGCCTACCACGCCCACGCGAACCCGGTCGTTGGCTCCCATGATCCGCCTGTAACCCGATGCCGTGAAACCTGCTTGAGCTGCTATAATACCGGTTGCTGCCAGCGCCGACTTTTTCAGAAATGCGCGTCTTGAATTTTTCATTGGCTTTTATTTACTTTCGCTGTTAAAGATAGCGTTTTACAAAAAACATTTTATGCAGACGAAACCCGAACACCTGGTGCCCAGCCGATTGGCGAAAAGAGCCCATTTTGATAAGGAATCCATTTATGCGATCCTGGATGAAGCCCTTTTTTGCACGATCAGTTATGTTTCAGGAGGAAGACCGTTTTCCATTCCAACTGCATTTGTACGATATGGTGACAAAATTTATGTACATGGATCGGTTGGCAGTCATTTTATCCGGGAAATTGAAAAAGGCATTCCGGTATGTATTACCGTAACGCTGATGGATGCGATCGTAGTTGCCAAGTCGGCATTTCATCATTCAATCAATTACCGGTCCGTGGTGATTTTTGCTGAAGCCGAAAAAATAGATAACCTGTCTGATAAAAAAGATGCTTTTGAATGGCTGACGAACAAGATCGTACCCGATAGCTGGAACTACCTGCGTCCCGTAAAAGATGGTGAAATTAATAAGACGACGGCGCTTGCATTCTCCCTGGCGGAAGCATCTGCAAAAATCCGTACCGGTATGCCCGTGGATGAAGAGGAAGACCTTGCATTGCCTGTCTGGTCCGGCATTATTCCGTTGCAAACCGTCCGGCAAAGACCGGAAGCGGATTCCCTGAGCCAGAACATTCCGCTGCCACCACATTTAAAATAAATGAAAAAGATGGGAATCCGATTTGCGGTTGTGGCGGTGGTAATTTATTCTCCCTACCTGGGGGAGACTATTCGGATTGAACCAGCTTAGGTGTTCCTTCAAGAATCTGCCTTAGAAATTGGGCAGATTCTTTTTTCTTTGAGTTGGCCATATCGTAGAGTGTGATCTTATCGAGCAGCTGATCAACAGTAAACTGAATCATTTGCCAGAGGGATCTTGCGGAACAGTCCACCGAATTCGTGCATAAGTTCACAGACCCGGTATGCTGGCCGCAAAAGTCTTTATCATATAAAACACCGCCAAGGGCTTTCAGCACATATTTAATTTTAATTTCGCTGGAAGGTTTTGCCAGTACATATCCGCCTTTGAGACCCGGCGTACTGTTAATGAAACCCGCCATGCGCAGTGTCCGCGTCAATTTGGCCACGTAATGACTGCTCAGGCCCTCGGCCTTGCTGAGTTGCGGGATACTCATACCATCCTCCGTTTCGCAACCTGCGATCCGGATGAGGACACGTAATCCAAATTCTTCCTGTGCAGTAATTTTCATAAATAATTTTTCATTTAACTAACAAACATCGTATTCAAAATCTGTATTTTAATCACGCTTCCGATCTGTTACAACCAGCCCAGTTCCACCTGTGCAACTTCCGACATCCTGCTTTTATCCCAGGGTGGTGTCCAGGTTACTGCCACATGAACATCATTCACTCCTTCAATTTCCCTTAGTTTCTGATCCACTTCCACGGGCAGGGATTGCGCAGCCGGGCAACCCGGAGCCGTAAGGGTCATCACGACCTGAACATTGTTGATTGGCAGAATATTGATCTCATAAATCAATCCCAGCTCATAAATACTTACCGGAATTTCCGGATCAAAAATCGTTTGTAATTTCTCAATTACTTTTTCTTTCAAATCTTCCATGGCCTAATTTTTTGAAGGAACCGGGTCCTTTAATTTATACGCCAGCGCATAATGTTTCATTTGTTTCACCATGCTCAACAAACCATTCGATCTTGTTTGAGCCAGGTGGGTAGTCATACCGATCTCACGGATGAAATCCAGTTTTGCTTCGATGATTTCATCCGGTGTCCTTCCTGACAGTACACGAATCAGCATACTGATAAGACCCTTGACAATCATTGCATCACTATCAGCCTGGTAAAACAATTTGCCGTTTGTGTATTCGGCGACCAGCCAAACTGAAGACTGACAGCCCCTGACCCGGTTTTCATCAATTTTATATTTCATATCCAGGGGAGGCAGTCTCTTTCCCAGGTCAATGATATATTCATATTTATCATCCCAGGAATCGAATAATGCGAACTCCTCTGTAATTTCTTTTTCTGTCTCCGCTATGCTCAGGTCCGGATTCATCAGGACAAAATTTTAACCACCCGTTGCAGCCCCTTTACCAGTTCATCAATTTCGTGCCGGGTATTATAAACAGCAAAAGATGCACGCGCCGTACCGGGAATACAATAACGATCCATCAGGGGCTGGGCGCAATGGTGTCCTGTTCTTACAGCAATGCCGCGGTTATCAAGCAATATGCCGATATCCTGCGGATGCGCATTTTCCAGTATGAATGAAATCACACCCACTTTTTCCTCCGCTTTTCCGATAATCCGCAGCCCGGGAATTTTTTCCAGTTCCTCCTGGGCATAATCCATCAGGTCCTGCTCATGTGCGCGAATCTTCTCTTTTCCCAGTGACTGTACAAATTGAATGGCAGTTTTAAATGCGATCACATCGGCAATATTGGGTGTACCTGCTTCGAATTTATAAGGCAGGTCATTAAAGGTGGTTTTCTCCAGTGTAACATCCTTAATCATTTCACCACCTCCCATGAACGGGGGCATGGATTCCAGTATTTCTTTCTTCCCATATAAAATACCCACACCGGTGGGACCATATAATTTATGGGCCGAAAATGCAAAAAAATCGCAATCCAGGTCACGGACATCGATATCCAGATGAACGGCGGACTGCGCCCCATCCACCATGAACAAAGCACCCGCTGCGTGCGCAAGGGCAATCATTTGTTTTACCGGATTCACTGTTCCGAGTGCATTTGACACATGAACAACCGAAACCAGCCGGGTTTTGGAATTTAGTAGTTTCTCATATTCTTCCTGTACCAACTCTCCGTTTTCATTGACGGGAATAATTTTCAGGACGGCATTTTTTTCTTCACATAAAAGTTGCCAGGGTACAATATTGGAATGGTGCTCCATATTGCTGATGATAATCTCATCACCGGCCTTAATATTTTTCCTTCCCCAGGAATAAGCAACCAGGTTTATACCCTCCGTCGTTCCCTTTGTAAAAATGATTTCTTCGCGGGATGCTGCGCCGATAAATGATTTAACCGTATTCCTGGTCTCTTCAAAGGCAGCCGTTGCTTCTTCTGCCAGCGTATGAATTCCCCGGTGGATATTCGCGTTATAATTTGAATAATATTGAGTGAGCGCGTCTATAACCACCTGGGGCTTCTGCGAAGTTGCTGCGTTATCCAGGTAGATGAGCGGTCTTCCCTTTACTTCGCGGTTTAATACCGGAAACTGACGACGAACGGCCGTGATATCCAATGTCTTTGGTATGGAAAGTGAAACACTCATGATAAGTCTTTTTCCAAACGATGATTAATCAGTTTTTCAATATATCCACGCAGCGATAAGGGTTTTACCTGCTCAAGAATATCGAAAGAATAGGCGCTGAGCAGCAGATTGCGTGCTGTTTTCTCCGAGATACCGCGGGATTGTAAATAGAAAAGGCCTTCTTCATTGAGCCTCCCCACCGTACATCCGTGCGTGCATTTTACATCATCTGCAAATATTTCCAGCTGTGGTTTTGTATTTACACTGCAGGAATCTGAGAGAAGAATATTTTTATTGCTTTGATAAGCATTGGTTTTTTGCGCCAGCTGGCGAACAAATATTTTCCCATTGAATACACCTGTTGAATGGTCATTCAAAATTCCCTTGTACAATTCATTACTCAGGCAGTTGGGTTTAATATTGTCGACGATGGTGTGATTGTCTATATGGCTTTGCCCGGTCTGAAAATAGAGGCCATACAGATGCGCCTCACAATTCTTTGCATCCAGGATCACATTCAGATTATTGCGTACCAGACCGCCATCCAGCGAAATGGTCACCGTATGTGTGAAGCTCTTACCGATCTGCCGGATATGGGTGGTACTTACCTGATTCGTATTGGCGCCGTCATTCTGAATTTTATAATATTCCAGCCTGGCTTCATTTTCAACAATGATTTCCATGACCTGGTTTGTAAAACTTTCGTTGGATCCCAGGGTAGAATAATTTTCAACGACCTGCAGTTGGGCTCCTTCATCTAAAATCATCAGGCTCCTGGGCTGGGACAAAATATTAACTGAACGGGCATCCGTGATATGATAGATAAATAATGGTTGTTCTATTCTTTCACCCTTATTTACATGAATAAAAACCCCTCCATGAACGAAAGCAGTATTCAGTGCATTAATACCGTCTTTCAAATAGTGACCGCTATCTCCCAGCCATTTCGAAACGAGTTCCCTGTAACCATTATTCGATGCCTCTTCCAGCGCCACGACATGAATTCCGTTAGAACGAATTTTGGAAAGTGAAAAAGAATAAAAACCGTTTATGAATACCATCTCACTGGCCTTCTCATGTCCTGGTAAGCGAAACCTGTCTAAATCCTCCGGTAAAATCGAACCCGTCAGGGGATCTGCCGGGAGTTGAAATTCCCTGTTGAATAAACCGGCAATGCGGGTATACTTCCATTCCTCATGCTTTGAACCGGGAATACCCATGCTGGAAAATGCCTGAAACGCATTTTCCCTCAGTTTGTCGAGATCACCGTGGTCATCATTGGGTTGGAGCTGATCAAACCTTTCCTTAAAATATGCGATCGTATTCATGATAAATATTGAACTCTGCCCTATGCGGCTTCTACCGAATTTTCATTTTTAATAAAATCATACCCTCTTTCTTCCAGCTCATGTGCGAGCTCCTTGCCGCCGGATTTTACAATCCTGCCGTTGTACAAAACATGCACAAAATCGGGGACTATATAGTCGAGTAAGCGCTGATAGTGGGTAACTACCAGCACAGCATTGTCTTTATTGCGCAGTTTGTTTACTCCGTTGGATACAATGCGAATGGCATCGATATCAAGACCGGAATCTGTTTCATCCAGGATGGCAAGACGGGGTTCCAGCATGGCCATCTGGAATATTTCATTTCGTTTTTTTTCACCGCCGGAAAAACCTTCGTTCAGTGACCTGCTCAAAAGTGTCTGCTCAATATTTACAAGCGCCATTTTTTCTTTCATTCTTTTGAGAAAGGCAACAGCATCGAGTGGTGCTTCGCCCCGGTATTTACGCACTTCATTCACCGCTGTCTTAATAAAATTGACCGTATTAAGTCCTGGTATTTCCACCGGATATTGAAATGCCAGGAACAGGCCTTCCGCGGCTCTTTGTTCGGGAGATAACTCAAGCAGGTCCCTGCCCAGAAATTCAACCGTTCCTTCCAGCACTTCATAATCACTCCGGCCCGCCAGCACGGATGCCAGTGTGCTTTTACCTGAACCATTGGGTCCCATAATAGCATGCACTTCCCCGGCTTTGATATCCAGGTTTATACCATTTAAAATCTTTTTTCCCTCTATACCTGCATGCAAATTCTGAATCGTCAACATAATCGTACTTTATAATTTTTTAGTTTGTCTGTTATTTTCATGTCGCGGTTGGCAGTTGGCAGATTTAAATTATCACACTCAACTCCCACACTCCCATACCCCCATACTCCACACTATCCTACGCTTCCCTCCAGGCTTATTGCCAGCAGCTTCTGTGCTTCTACGGCGAATTCCATGGGAAGCTGGTTCATGACTTCCTTTGCAAACCCGTTGATGATAAGTGCTACGGCTGTCTCGGTATCTATTCCGCGCTGGTTACAATAAAATATCTGGTCTTCGCCGATTTTAGAAGTAGTGGCTTCATGTTCAACCACGGCTGTATTATTTTTCACTTCTATATAAGGGAAGGTATGAGCTCCGCATTTATCCCCCAGCAACAGGGAATCGCACTGGGAAAAATTTCTCGCATTGGATGCATTTTTACCAACGTGAACAAGTCCCCTGTAACTGTTATTACTGAAGCCGGCGGAAATACCTTTTGAAACAATACGGCTCCGGGTATTTTTACCCAGGTGCATCATTTTCGTACCCGTATCGGCCTGCTGATAATTATTCGTGACGGCAACGGAATAAAACTCACCGGTTGAATGATCCCCTTTTAAAATAACACTCGGATATTTCCAGGTGATGGCTGATCCTGTCTCAACCTGGGTCCAGGAAATTTTTGAATGATTCCCCTTGCAAATACCTCTCTTAGTGACAAAATTGTAAACACCTCCGCGTCCCTGCTTATCGCCGGGATACCAATTCTGCACCGTTGAATATTTTATCTCGGCATTTTCCAGGGCTACCAGTTCCACCACCGCAGCGTGCAATTGATTTTCATCCCGCATCGGGGCCGTGCAACCTTCCAGGTAACTCACATAGCTACCGGCCTCTGCTACGATCAGGGTCCTTTCAAACTGACCGGTGTTTTCAGCATTGATCCTGAAATACGTTGAAAGTTCCATGGGGCAACGAACGCCTTTCGGTATAAAACAGAATGACCCGTCGCTGAAAACGGCGGCATTAAGAGCCGAAAAATAGTTATCCGTGATCGGTACGACCGATCCGATATATTCCCGAATCAGATCCGGATGCTCCTGTATGGCTTCACTCATGGAACAGAAGATGATCCCCAGCTCGGCCAGCTGACCCTTGAAAGAAGTGCCGATGGATACACTGTCAATGACTGCATCCACAGCAACACCCGTTAGTCTTTTCTGTTCTTCCAGGGAAATACCCAGTTTTTCGAAAGTCCTGATCAGCTCAGGATCTATTTCATCCAGATTTTTTGGATTTATTTTCTGCTTGGGTGCTGAATAATAAATAATATCCTGGTAGTTGATGGGCGGATATTTAATATTGGCCCATTCGGGTGTTTTCATTGTCAGCCAGTGGCGATAAGCTTTCAACCGCCATTCCAGCATCCACTGGGGCTCTTTTTTACGGGCTGAAATAAACCGGATTACATCCTCATTCAGTCCTCTCGGCGCCTCATCCGCTTCTATTTGCGTTACAAACCCGTATTTATAGTCACTGAATACTGTTTTTTCAATCGTACTCAGCTCATCCTCAGCTTCCCGGGACTTTGTTTGCATGAGATCTGTCTTCATATGGCAAATTTACGAAAGCGTTTATACAAAAAAGTATAAACAGAATTTTTTCTTTGAATGTGGTTGGGAAAAATATAGCCGGCCTTCATTTGGTGGGTTCCAAGGAAAATCCGGATATAGTTACCGGAGCCGGACGAAGTATGGGGAACCATAACTCAGTTCCTCAGTATGAAGCAATGGCGGATTCAACGAGTGGGAAAGACGAATTAAACGGTGTAACCAACTGGTATGTAACTGTTTAATATAGTCTATCCAAACCGAAGTGACCGTCTTTTTGGAAAGAGAATATCTTCAGCGGTTTCATAGCCTTCCTCCGCAACTGCAGAAAGGCGTTTTTTCGTGGCCTTTTTATGTTGGATCTTTCTTAATATCAGAAGGGCTGTCAGGGTGATGCCGACGACGATCAGTACTTTTTTGGTTTTCATGCAATTATGCTGCTACAAAGTTTTTTCTACAATAGATGAATGGTTATAATCGTTCTAAAAATCATGCCCGAATTAATCCGTTCCAAAAGTAGAAACTAAAAATGTCATTTCAATTCAAATCACTTCCCTTTTATCATAAGCTGGCAAGCGTACTGGTCAGTCTGGTGGTAATCGGTTACCTGGTGATTGAGGGAAAAGAAATTTTAAGCCCCCTTATCTTTTCCTGCCTGTTTTCAATCCTGTTATTACCGCTGGCTTCCTTCCTGGAACGAAAGCTCGGTTTCCGGCGCGGCCTGGCTTCCATTTTTTCGGTTCTGTCTGCTGGTTACAGTTGTGGGGATCATTGTGTATCTGATAGCAGTACAATTGGGTGATCTGGCAGACGACTGGCCCCAGTTCAAGATGCAGTTGGACAGCTCCCTGTTAAGTTTACGCCACTGGATTGCAGTGAAATTTCATATCAACGCTTCCAAACAGCTGGTATTTGTAAAGAATGCAACCAGTAATGTCCTGGCTTCCGGAACAACCGTAGTGGGCGTTACCCTTGTTTCGCTTTCGTCCCTGATTCTTTTCCTTGTTTTTACATTTATCTATACACTGTTTTTCCTGACGTACCGCAGCCTGATCATGCAATTCCTGGTATCTGTTTTCCTGGAAAAAAATGCGGAGGTTGTACATGATATTATTGAGCAGGTTCAACAAATTCTACGGAAATACATCATTGGTCTGTTCATTGAAATGTGCATTATATCTGTCGTCGTGTGTATTGTTTTCTGGGCGCTGGGTATTAAGTATGCTGTCTTACTCGGTCTGATCACCGGTCTTTTTAATATCATTCCCTATATAGGTATATTTACCGCCACCGCGATCAGTGTACTGATCACATTTGCAACAGCCGCTGTTGCGGGGAAGATATTGATGGTGGTCATTACCCTGGTGATTATACACCTGGTGGACAGCAATATTTTATTACCCGTTATCGTCGGTTCCAAAGTCAAAATCAATCCACTGATAACCGTGCTGGGTGTAGTATTGGGTGAAATGATCTGGGGAGTATCCGGGATGTTTTTGTCTATTCCGGTAATAGCGGTTCTTAAAATCATATTTGACCGGGTAGAAAGCCTGAACCCCTGGGGAATATTGTTGGGCGAGGAAGATAAATCAGTGAGGGTAAAGGTTAAGCCGGAGAAGCTGGTTTCCGCCCCGGAACCTGAAAGTTCAGTCGTTTAAATTCAGGGATTAGCAATTAAGATTTTCCACCAGCCGCGTATTCTTTAAATGCCTTTATGGTTTGCTGAAGCGATTCCTCCATCTGTTTTTTGTCGAGCAGCTCTACCTGGTATAAACCACTGGGCATAAGGATTACCAGGATCTCATGACTGGGGCTGCTTGCGATATAAGGATTCTGGCCAACGAACACAGGCCGCATTTCATGCTCAATAACCAGCTTATCCACCTGCTCGCGATTAAGATCATGTAATTTTAACGACATGCAAACGATTTTCGCAAAGTTGGGAAAAT
This sequence comes from uncultured Bacteroidota bacterium, assembly GCA_963741345.1. GTDB lineage: Bacteria > Bacteroidota > Bacteroidia > Chitinophagales > Chitinophagaceae > Puia. The sequence goes on along the minus strand of CAVUHS010000005.1, from coordinate 1,189,970 downwards.
TCTTTTTGAAAGAAAAGAGGAAGAACCCATGATTTTTAAACCAAATGTTAATAACTATTTTGTCGGCCCATATAAGTGGAAAAACTTAGGGATAACCCGTTTTAAAACGCAAAAAATTATACAGGAACAATTACATTTGCCATATGGCAGTCTTGAAAAATGTGCAGTTTTCGAAATTGATTAAAGCGGAAGGGCGTTTAAGAGAGTTCAATTTCAGAAAGAGTAATGGATTCGGGGGTCCTGTATACCATGTGGATGTCAGTGACGACCGGGGAAACCGGTATTATATCAATATGCTTTTGGAAGAAAATACCTGGACCGTTCAGGAAAAAAACCTTCCCGCCTGGATACAGGAAGCGGTGGTTCAGTTTCACCCGGCTATCATAGAGCAGGAATCCTGATTGAATCAGAAACTTATAGATTATTTTCTTTCTACGCGGACTGCTGTCCCGTATGCAAGTACTTCTGTCACTCCATTCATCACCTCATTTGCATCATAGCGCATATTGATAATGGCATTCGCGCCCATTTCTTCAGCATGCTGTAACATATGTTGAAAAGCTTCTTCCCGGGTTTGTTCACATAACGATACATAAATCGATATCCGTCCGCCGAAAATCGTTTGAAGTCCGCCAGCCATACTGCCCAGTATGCTGCGTGAACGAACAGTAATTCCTCTTACGATTCCCAAATTCTGCACTATCTGAAATCCTTCCAGGGAAATGCTGGTTGTGATCATGGACGGGTCAAGCATGATAAATAATTTAGTTTCAAATGTAGGTTCATTTTATAAGATCCTGTAGCGCCTGCAGGTTATTGACGCTTTTTATTAACTTACCCCAAATACTGGCGGCCAATATGAATAAATCAAGACTCGAAGCATTCAGCGACGGCGTCATTGCCATTATAATTACGATCATGGTACTGGAAATTAAGACACCCCATAGTACAAACTGGGGGGCACTGGAAGAACAATTGCCGGTATTCTCGAGTTATCTTATGAGCTTTGTTTTTATTGGAATTTATTGGGGAAACCATCATCACCTGTTAAGTGCGGCGGGTTATGTAAATGCAGGTATTATCTGGTCAAACCTGAACCTGCTTTTCTGGTTATCACTGATTCCTTTTGCAACGGGATGGATGGGCGAAAATCATTATGCACAGAATACGGTGATTTTATATGCCGCCCTGCTATTGATTTGTGGTATTTCCTTCACCATCCTCCAGATCTGCATCGAGCGGATAACAAAAAACAATTCCAAACTGGTTGAAGCCTTTGCAAACGTCAGGCGAAAGGGCATTTTCTCTGTTTTCTGTTATTGCCTGGCAATCATACTTGCTTATTATAACACCTTGTTCTCTGCCATCCTTTTTTGTATTGTGTCCGTACGATGGCTTATCCCGGACAGAAATATTGAAAAGGCAGTCAGCAAATAGCTGATAGGCTGCATCCTCCAAAAAAAATATCTTTGGATCCATCTGCTTTTTAAATAACCAATTCAGAAAAAAGTATAATGAAGAAGTTGATTTCATGTTTTGCCGGTTTATGTATTTTCTCGATCAGCTATTGCCAGAATGCTGTCCATTTTACAATGGGCATCCTGCCGAATAACCAATATGACAATACCGTTACTCAGAAAATAAAAATTGAATTGAACCTGGATAGCAGTAAGCCCGAATTGATTTCAAAAATGGAAGCAAACGGCATGAAGAATCCAACCATACAGGAACAGGAAACCAGGATGCAGGCATTGATAAAGTCAGGGCCGCTTGACAGCCGGACCGGGGAAATGCCTGTCATTACTTCCATCCTTGCGTCAGATGAGAAGATTTCAAAACTTCTCACTCCTGATTCAAAATTTTTTGGAACAGCCAGGCTGAACGAATTACCGGTATATGATTCCATCAGCGGCATCAATCTGGACGTGGATCAAAAAGTCCAGATGCTGAAACTGATTACTTCCATGTCTCAGATTAATCTGCCGAACAAAAGACTGAAGCCCGGAGAATCGGACACATTGCACACACCCATCAGTATGCCGTTAGCTGGTGTCGATATGAAAATGGATTACATAACCATTTATCATCTGAAATCAGTCAGGGGAACAATGGCCCTGTTTGATGTAAACGTGAATTTTAATTTAAATATGGAAGTAAAGGATTTACCCGTTGATGGCAATGGTATCGGGGATGGAGTGATGGAATATGACTTGAAAAATCAATATCCAACCATGTACAGGCTTGGTTATCTCATAAAAATGCGCATTGCAAAAGAGGGTCTGATATTGCATATGAACATGAATACCGATTTAACCAGCACCTGTAAAATACAGGCTCAATAAAAAACTGTTCTGCCATTTTTCAGATCCGTTTACAAACTGGCGAGGTCAATCACAAATCTGTATTTCACGTCTCCCCTCAGCATACGGTCATAGGCGCTGTGAATGTCCTGGATCCTGATCATTTCAATATCCGACACAATTTGATGTTGTGCACAATAATCCAGCATTTCCTGGGTTTCAGGTAGTCCGCCAATCAGGGATCCTGCAATGCTTTTTCTTCCACCGATCAGGCTGAATGCGTGTATCTGTGCGGGGGTGGGAGGAGCGCCTACACAGATATGTATTCCATTTGTTTTTAGCAGTCCCAGGTATTGGTTATAATCATGCGGGGCAGAAACCGTGTCAATAATAAAATCAAAGGAACCCTGTACTTTTTTTAATTGTTCCGGATCTTTTGTCAGAACAAAATTGTGGGCTCCGAGTTTTTGCGCATCCTCTTTTTTTGAAGGACTTGTACTCAGCATCGTTACTTCTGCACCAAATGAAACACCGAATTTAACCGCCATATGCCCCAATCCACCCAGGCCGAGAACAGCCAGTTTATGACCCTTTCCCACTTTCCAGTATTTCAGCGGGGAATAAGTCGTGATACCTGCACAAAGCAAAGGAGCCACATTTTGAAGCGGAAGTTTTTCAGAAATATGCAAAACAAATTCTTCGTCTGCCACAATCATTTTTGAATATCCGCCATAAGTGGGTGTTTTTTTGTCCTGCTCCCTGCCATTATATGTAGGAGAGTTTCCATTCAGGCAATACTGTTCCAATCCTTCCCTGCAATTTTCACAGGTACGGCAGGAGTCCACGAGGCAGCCGACGCCGGCCAGTTCTCCCACGTTGAATTTTTTCACGTTTGCCCCGATCCTGGTAATCCGTCCTACGATTTCATGTCCAGGTACCATCGGGTAAATAGATCCTCCCCATTCATTTCTGACCTGATGCAGGTCTGAATGACAAACACCACAATACTGAATTTCAATTTGAATATCTTTTGGTCCAACTGCGCGCCGTTCGAAATTCCAGGGACCCAGCGTACCCTCTGCGTCCTGGGCTGCAAATGCTTTTGTCTTTGTCATGTAAGTTTTTAGAAAGTTAAAAAGGGGATTAATTAATCTATTAAAAAGTTCAAAGTAAATTGCCTCACCCTATTTTTGCATACCGGTTATTGATGTAGTCCCAATTCATTACTGTCCACCAGGCCGTAATATAGTCAGGCCTTTTATTCTGATATTTTAGATAATATGCATGCTCCCATACATCGATTCCAAAGAGGGGTTGTCCCTTCACTTCACTAATATCCATTAATGGATTATCCTGGTTTGGTGTGGAGACAACGTCCAGTTTATTGTCTTTTTTAACGATCACCCAGGCCCAGCCACTTCCAAATCGACTCTTGGCGGCATCATTGAACTTTGTTTTCAGTCCGTCTACTGATCCAAAATCTCTTTGAATGGCCGTCATCAGGGCAGAAGAGGGGGCGGCAGTTTTGCCAGGCGCATTCATCAACTCCCAAAAGACGGAATGATTATAATGACCGCCTGCATTGTTTCTCATCTTGGTAGAATATTTTGAAATGGACCCAAGCAAATCCTCCAGGGATACTTTTGAACTGTCCACTTTTTCCGCTTCCACTGCTTCAGCAAGATTTTTAGCATAGGCGGCGGCGTGTTTTGTGTAATGGATTTCCATTGTCTGGGCATCGATTGCCGGCTCCAGGGCAGTATAGGAATAGGGAAGAGGTCGTTGGGTATAAGGAACCGGATCAGGAGATAAAAAATGATGTCCGCCGCCATTTGTGTTTGCCAGTGAACTCAGAACAGATCCGGAAAGACCAGCTACCATGCCAGCTTTACCGGCCGTGTTTATAAATGCACGTCTGGATAAATCTTGATTAGACATAAAAATCATTTTAAGATTCTAAATTTAAGATAATATATTGAAGTCGGACTGAATGCTTATCCTGCCTGCCGGCAGGCAGGGCAGACGGATATAGTGTAACGTGTTGGTAATTGCAGTGCAAAAAATCTACCAGCTGGCGTCCTGCTGAGGAATTAGTCCTTGTAAAGAAGATATTTTTTTCTTTTACTTTTAAAACGGGAGAGTGCGGGTTCCCAGCTCTTACGGATTTCCTCTTCCGGTAAACCTGCAATAATTTGTTTGCGCAACGTCGTTGTGCCGGCCAGTTTGTCAAAATTGCCGATCTGTTTACTGCGTGAGGCATCGAAAAATATTTCTTTTTCAGGATACGCACGATAACATTCCATTAACCATTGCAGGTTGATTTGCTTTTTTTTACGCAGGGTTGCAACATTAAAGTTTTCGAGGTCTATTCCAAAACAAAGCGAGTCCTGGTATAGCGGATGTTCACTCATACCGGGAATGGATTCAGGACGAAAACTAAATTTATATTTTCCTTCGAGTGCCGGTGCGCCCAGCATGGTAAATGGTTTCCTGGTTCCTCTTCCCAGGCTAATGACTGTTCCTTCAAACAAACACAGACTCGGATAAAGCTGTACCGACTGAGCGGTATTCAGGTTGGGAGACGGTGGAACCGGTAATATATAGGCGGACTGGTGAGTATAATTCGCCAAAGGAATAATTCTTAAAGCACAGGTTCCTTTATCCGGGAGCCAGCCTTCCGCATTGATCATTTTTGCCATTTCACCCATTGTCATACCGTGAACGATGGGAATTGGCTGAAGGCCCACACCTGAACGAAGAGAATCCTCCAGCACGGGTCCGTCAACATAGTAGCCATTGGGATTCGGCCGGTCCAGGATCATCAGCGGTTTGGCAAACAGGGCGCAGGATTGCATTACACGCTGCAAGGTGATGATATAGGTGAAGAATCGCGCACCCACATCCTGGATGTCAAAAACTACGATATCCACATCCAGGAGATCTTCCCTGGAAGGCATAGATTTCTTACCGTACAATGAAATAACCGGAACGCCTGTTACCGGATCGAAGCTGTCCGTAACCAATGCTCCGTTACTCGCATCTCCCCTGAATCCGTGTTCCGGTCCGAACACTTTTATAACCCGAATCCCCGCATGCAAAAGACTGTCCACAAGTGGTATGCCTGCAATCCTGGAAGTCGGATTCGCCACGATGGCAACCCGCTTGCCGCGAAGAAGGTGGAAATATTTTTCTGTCTGATCGGCCCCTGTAAGAATCTGGGATTTACCTGTCTGTGCCCATGAGACAGATATAAGAAAAACAAAACAGCCATACAGGGTAAGTCGTTTCAAAATCTGTTTATTGCGAATGGATAAATGGTCTGATGTACTTTCATACGGTCCCGGGTATGAAATCAGTCGTATAATTTTTTGGCTACATTTTCAACTAAGGATTTCGGAAGCAGCCATGCAAAAAAAGCGCTTAGTTTATTCATGCCTCCGGTGATTACTTCCGGCTTGCGTTTAAACAGGCTGTCAATTGCAATTTGCGCGACCACCTCGGGTGACATGTTAAACCGCTCGGCAGTTTTCAGTGCTTTGGCACCAATATTTGCCCGGTTTACAAAATTGGTATCGGTGGGCCCGGGGCAAACACAGGTTATGGATACATTCGTTTTTCTGAGCTCCTGGAAAAGTCCGCGACTGAAGGTTAATACATATGCCTTGGAAGCTGCATATGCGGCAAGATAGGGAAGGGCCTGGTATGCAGAGGTACTACCGACATTAAGAATAAAACCAGCTTTTTGGCTGAGCATACCGGGTAAAAACAGGCGCGTCAATTTGGTTAATGTCACCATATTCACCTGAAGCATATCTGCAAGTTCTTTCGCTGTATATTTTTCAAAAGGTCCACTCAAACCGTATCCGGCATTGTTCACTAATACGGAGACCTCAAATTGATTTGTATTACACCATTCAAGAATCGTTTCAGCTGCCTGTTCTCCTGCAAGGTCAAGAGCCAGCCAATGGCAGTGTTGCCCGGTGGCTGTATGAATTTCATTTGATACCTGCTCCAGCAGATCGGAAGACCTTGCCACGATGAGAATATCATAGCCACGAACTGCAAGCAGTTTCGCAATAGCTTTCCCAATTCCTTTGCTGGCTCCTGTGATGAGTGCAAAAGGCATCTGCTTTCGTTTAAATGGTCGTTTCCTTAGTTCTGTACTTTGGAAGCAAGCCGATGGTAAAAAGGTGTTTTGCTTTTTTCGTTCTTAGGCATGTATTTGCCGGTAATGATGGGAACATACATGACGCGGCGGCGGCTTGCTTCTCCCACATAAGGAGATTGCTGTGCGCGATGCCAGATACGGCCGTCATGAACGGTCAGGTCACCCGCGTTGATATCAAATCCCATTTCACGGGCGTCCGGGTTGTTATCTATGAAGTATTTTTTCTTGAACAGAAGACGTAGAACACCCTGTGTATGGGTTCCGGGAAGCACACGCAGACCGCCACTTTCAAAAGGACATGGATCCAGGTGAATTCCCACATTCAGCATCGGCATGATCTTCTGTCCCAGGAACAAATCCCTGGGGCTGTCGGTATGCCATCCCATCTGGGAAAATTTACTTTCCGGTGTGCACACATAATGATTGAGGATCAAACCGTCTTTTTCATTTTCCGCTATACGGCCTTCATAAGGCTGAAGTAGTTCCAGCAATGCCTGAAGACGGGGGTCTTGTAAAAACTCGTGAAATGTAGGGCTGAAAAGGGACAAAAAACACAATCTTTGAATGATTGTCTTGCCATCATGATCCTTACCAAATTTAAGGGGGACCCCGTTTATTTTTTCCTTTCCTTCGTCGAGTAATTGTTTCTCAATCCGGGTGATTTCCTGGATGAAAAATGCAACGGTTTCAGGCTTTAGGACATTGCGAAATATAATCACCCCATTCTTATGAAAAAACGCTGATTGCTCGGGGGTTATTTTGTCACCTAAAACGAAATCAGGGCATACTAATTTATTCATATCATGGTAGCATTTAAGTCTTTAGCAGGGGAAACACACCGCTGAAAACCCATATTTGAACAGGATGAAATTAACTTAAATATAATTATCAATTTTTTATTATCGGCAAAAATAATGAATAAAGTCCTATAAACCAGCACCGTCTTAAATTAGTATTCCCCAGTTGTTAATTTTCCGGAGGGCTAATATAAACGATTAAACCGGACGCTTGGTATTCATAAAAAACTTCTTTAACATTCATCATCCGGACGCAGACGCAAAGTTTTCAGGTTTTGTAAATAATAACGCCAACCGGTATACGGCATAAGTAAATACGGGTGCAGCCAGAACATCCACCGTATAATGAACATGCTGAACAAGCAGCAAAATACCCAATAAAATGGATGAAAAAAGAGCATAGACACGGTCCCATTTTTTCTTCAGGCATAAGAAAATCAGAAAAACTGTGGTGGTATGACCGGAAAAAAAAAGGTCATGTGTGATATAATGCTCACCATAAAACTGATTGGTAATCGGATCCGCAAGCGGAATGAGTCCGGCCGGCGGATTCAATGAAATCAGGCCTATGCAAGCCATTCTGAGCAGTGTAACGCCATTATAAGCCCATAACATAACAAGCAATATCATCGGGTCCTGGTAGATTCGAATGAGTAATAACATGCAACAGGACCATATCAGGAAGAAAACAGCAACCGACACATTGTGTGCAGGCATCCATTGCAATAAAATATCATTTATAAAATACCCGTTTCTCGCTTCAATAAAATCAAAAAAGAAAGGCAGGGCTATTAATATGCCGGTAAAGACGATCATTCCGAACCAGAATTTCCATTTAAAAGAAGAAAGTCTCCAGACCGTAGACCAATTAAGACTGAACACTGCAGGCCTGACCGGAATGACCTCATCATGAACCGATGGGTTTGTTAAAGCGGTGTTTTTGTTAATATTTTCGGCCTTCAAGTATTAATATTTTCCCCGGAAATTGATTTGTATCAAGTAAATATTCCTGCGTTAAGTGTTAAGTTTTAAGACTTAAGCTCAAAAATGCCATCGCTTAAATGCTTCCATGGCGGCGTATTTAGTGAGGCCCAGCTGCGCATAAAGGTTGGCGGTATTCCCATTACGGTCTTCCGCCCTTTGCCAGAATTCACGGCTATCAGTTCCCTGAAATGGCACCATATCTTTTTGTGACTGATGAATAAAAATGCCGAATCGTTTTTTCAATACCTGGTCGGGGCTCATCGGAATAGCCATTTCAATTTCGCTTACATCCCATTCCTGCCAGGCACCTTTATACAACCATACCCAGCAATCTTTCACCCAGGATTCTCCCGCTGCTTTCAATCTTTTCATCGATTCGAAAACCACATCCAGGCAAACTTTATGTGTTCCATGCGGATCAGCCAGGTCACCGGCACAATAGACCTGATGCGGTTTTATTTTTTGCAGTAGTTCCATCGTAATCTGCACATCTTCTTCACTCATGGGTTTTTTTTCAATGGTGCCGGTTTCATAAAAAGGCAGATTCAGAAAATGAATGCCGCTTTCCGGAATGCCAACATATCGGCAGGTTGCACTGGCTTCACTGCGTCGTATCAGTCCTTTAATATTTCGTATTTCAGGAGAATCAACACCCGATGGTTTTTTCCCTTTCAGGTAATTCTTGGCATTTGTCAGGATTTCGGTGATCTTTTATTATCAATACCGAACATGGTTTCAAATCCAACAGCAAAATCAATAAATCGGGTTACAAATTCATCTGTAACCGCAATATTTCCGGAGGTCTGATAACCCACATGCACTTCATGGCCCTGGTCGTGCAGGCGCATAAAAGTGCCGCCCATGGATATGATATCATCATCCGGATGGGGAGAAAAAATCAGACATCTTTTCGGATAGGGGACCATTCTTTCCGGGGCATTGGGCAGAGGCTGGTTTTTGCCCCCCGGCCAGCCGGTAATGCTATCCCTCAACATATAAAACACTTCCAGGTTGATTTCATAAGCATCGCCTTTAACAGCCAGCAAATCACTCAGACCATGATCATTATAATCATTATCGGTGAGACTTAATATCGGTTTGCCCAGTTTAAGAGCCATATTTACAACCGCTTTTCGTAGAATGTCTTCGTTCCAGTCACAATCACCCGTAAGCCAGGGTGCTTTAAACCGGTCAGATCTGACGCCGCAGCTTCATCCGTAACAAACAAAGTGTCTTCATGTTCCTGCAGGATGGAAGCAGGCATTTCTTCGGTTTCATTTCCTTCCAGTGATTTTTGTATGGCCGGTGCTTTGCTGCTGCCCCAGGCCATGAGTATTATTTTCCGGCTTTTCAGGATCGTACTGATTCCCATGGTGACGGACAATCGCGGCACCTGCGTTACACTCTCGAAATCGCCGGCATTGGAAAGACGGGTAGAATTTTCAAGTGGCGTGACCCGGGTTTTTGAAAAACGGCTGGAACCAGGTTCATTGAATCCAATATGTCCATTGGAGCCAATTCCCAGGATCTGCAAGTCGATGCCGCCGGCATCCACAATCGCCTGTTCATATTCTGCGCAAAACTCTTTCATGGCATCTTTCGGAAGCTCTCCATTCGGGATATGACAATTCTTCTGGATCAATATCTATATGGTTAAAAAGATTTTCTTTCATGAAGCGGTAGTAGCTCTGCGGGGCGCTTCGCTGAATCGGATAATATTCATCCAGGTTGAAAGCAACTACATTCTTAAAACTAAGCCCTTCTTCTTTGTGCATGCGGATCAGTTCAGCATATAATTTAAATGGTGATTTCCCGGTTGATAATCCGAGCACACAGTGTTGTTTATTTTTTTCTTTTTCACGGATAAGGTCAGCAATTTTTTTTGCAACAAATGCGGAACCGGCTGTTGCATTCGGGAAAATTTCTAAGGGGATTTTTTCGAAAGAATCTACCATTTTCATATCGCAGGCTGTTTATATCAAATTATCTGCGAAAATAAGCGAAAAAAGGCAAGTGAGGGAGTATGAGAGTATGGGTGTGTAGGATGAAATTACCGGATGGATTCATAGCAGAGATTCAATAACTCCCGGCTTTCAGGATTCATCTGCTGATTTTCTATTCTTTCATGAAGTCCTGCATGCAGCTGTCGATAACGTTGATGAAAATTTCTTCTTTTATTCAATATGGCTGTAATCAGGTCAGTGCAGATATTACCGCCGCTCCGCGTATTCAGCGACCATTCTGGTTTTGACTCAAAAAAACTATCCATATGTGCAATGGTGCTCAGCTGATCACAAGTGGGTATCAGTTCATATTGCAGGGTCTGCGTCATCCAGTCTCCAACCATAAATAAATCCCGGTGATTGCAAACCGTATAATCTTTTACCACTTCCTGTTCGGGATCGTTCGAAGGAAAATCTTTCAGGTAAAGTATGATACTGCAGAGATTGGATTCCTTACTGATAATTTCACTCATAAAGGATTCCTTTACCTGCTTTATCTGGGGGTGCCAGATTTCCAGTTGAAAACCGATCCGGTAGTTCACCGGAAAATGACTCAAAAAAATAATGGAAAGTTCGTCCTGGCTTTTTTTATTTTTTCTTTTATAACTGAAATGTGATTTACTGAATTCGAAACCTGCATGCTTCATGGGTCCGCTTGTCACCCTGGCAATATATGACTGAACTTCCAGGAGCCAAAGTTCCAGCGAAGGGGATTGTTGTCTGGTGGAATCCATACCGGCTAGTTTCTTCTGAATGGAGGGTTAAAGCACCTCTAAATTAAATATCCGGTAGCGATTTCTAAAATAATAATCTACTACGTAGAAATACTTATTCCAGCTTTCCGGAAAGGACGGGAACAATGATGGAAGATCTGTGATCCCGGTCATGAAAAATTCTTATGGATGCTTTTTGAAAATCGGCATCACTACAGGTATAGATATCAGTAAATTTCTGCGGATTCCTGTCTGATAACGGAAACCAGCTGCTCTGAATCTGGACCATCAGCCGGTGACCTTTTTTAAATGTATGGGCAATATCCGGCAGAACAAAACGAACCGTTGCAGGTTTGCCGGGTTCAAAGGGTTCCGGTTTTTCGAAACTGTTCCTGTATTTACCCCGGAATATTTCTCCCCGCACCAGCATCTGATATCCACCCAGCGGATAAATTTTCTGGGGCTGACTGACTGCATAAATATCGATACGCTGATAGGAAAGACTATCCGGGAAAACATCAACAATCTTTACTACGAAATCGGCATCTGTGGTGCTTATACTCGTTTGCAGATCTGCCGTAACCGGACCCCCGATGGTTAAATCCTGCACGAGTATGGGACTCATATACGAGAGCACATCAGGCCGGCGGCTGGCAAAGCGCTGGTCATCTGTCATGTAATCCCGCGTACGGTTGAAATGAATTTCCTGCGCGTAAGGAACCGGATGTGCCGGGTCGCTGGTATATTCATCATAGGAAGCTGCTGATTCCGGCGCAGTCGTGGACAGCCCATTTTTTTCCTGCAGAAAAATCTTAACATCCTTCGCCTGGTCCGATGGCCAGGATTCAAATTTTCTCCATTTGTTTTCACCGGAAAAGAATATCGTAGCCCTCGGAAGCATGGGATCATTTTTACCTTTCAGATAGTGATTGAAAAAAGGAATTTCGATTTCGTTTTGATAAGTTATTGAAGTGTTTGATCCGAAATATATATTACCCAGATGTGTCCCATCGCTTAACTTCCATTGGGTATGATACCAGGGCCCCATCACAAGTCTTGCATTCGTTTCGGGACTTTGGGTGCGGATGGCTTTGTAGAGGTTCCATGCACCAAAACAATCTTCCGCGTCAAACAAACCGCCGACAACCAGTATCGCTGGTTTTACACGGTATTGGGCAACTCTGGCATTTCTTGCCCGCCACCAGCTATCTTCATTCGGGTGTTCATATAATTCTTTGAAAAAAGCAATGCTGTCGCCTGCCAGTTTCAACAGATTCCTGTCAGCACCCTGCTGCAGGAAGAACTGATAATTGTCTTTAATATCATAGACGTCGGGCATGGGCGATTCCGTACTGACCGGTGCAGGATGGGGTCTGCCAAATCCTCCGGCCACATAAAAATCAAAAGCATCCATGTAAAAAAATGCACCCTTGTGGTGAAAATCGTCTCCGACAAACCAGTCTGTTACGGGAGCCTGCGGACTCACGGCTTTCAATGCCGGATGACCGGAAGCGGCAGCCATCCCGGCATAAAAACCGGGATAAGAAATTCCCTTTACGCCCACATTTCCGTTATTGCCGGTAATATTTTTTACCAGCCAGTCGATTGCATCATAAGCGTCCGTGGATTCATCGATATCGCCCGCTTTTTTATCTTTGATAAACGGCCGGACATCCACAAATTTGCCTTCGCTCATCCAGCGTCCGCGCACATCCTGTATGACCATGATATATCCTTCGCGCAGGTAATACATGTCAAACCCATTCCAGAAATCACGATATTCATCCGGCCCGTAAGGTGCGCAGTTGTAAGGTGTTCTTTCCATCAGGATGGGATGTTTTTCGGTGCTGTCTTTCGGAACGTAGATGGAAGTAAAAAGTTTCACCCCATCGCGCATGGGGATCGTTTTTTCGATCTTGTAATAATTTTGGCGAACCCATGCACTATCCTGGCTTGCACTCTGGGACAATCCAATCAGGCTGGCGAAATGCAGGAGAAGCAGGGGAAGTAGTTTCATTTGGTTCCTTTTTGTGAGTGTGGTAGTTTGGTAGTGTGGTAATTTAGTGCAAAGAAATAGGTTAATGCATTCTAAAAATATTTAGTCAGGTACTATTTAAATTTGTCCTTTTACTACCACACTACCAGACTACCACACTACCACACTAAAATATTTCCGCTAAATTGTAAAATAAACGACCAAGATGTTTAACAGAAGAAAATTTCTGGGTTCCACTTTTCTTGCATCGACCGGCTGGTTCCTGAGATCAAAAGAATCCATGGAAAGAATTCGTCCTTTAGTTAATAACCCCATCGTTATTTCAACCTGGGATTTCGGTAAAGCAGCGAATGCAGCGGCCTGGGAAGTGTTAAACAAAAATGGAAAGGCCCTGGATGCCGTAGAGGCAGGAGTAAAAATTCCGGAAGCTGATCCAAACAATCATTCTGTGGGCTATGGTGGATTACCGGACCGGGACGGATATGTAACACTTGATGCCTGTATCATGGATGAAAACAGCAATTGCGGATCCGTAATGTGCCTGGAGCATATTGTTCATCCCATTTCTGTTGCCCGGCTGGTTATGGAAAAAACCCCGCATATTGTACTAGCCGGTAACGGAGCCCTTGAATTTGCGTTGGCCAATGGTTTCAAAAAGGAAAACCTGCTCACACCTGAAAGTGAAAAAATCTGGAAAGACTGGTTGCGGGATTCCAAATACGAACCGGTAATTAATGTAGAAAATAAAAAATACAGTTCATCCGGATCCGGTTTGTTAAATATCCAGAACGGTTCCCCGGACAATGAAATAGCTGACTTGCGTTACCATCCGGGAGGATCATTCAACCATGACACGATTGGTATGCTGGCCCTGGACAGCAGTGGTAATCTCAGTGGTGCCTGCACTACGAGTGGCTTGGCATTTAAAATACATGGCAGGGTTGGCGATTCACCTATCATCGGAGCCGGACTTTTTGTTGACAATGAAATCGGATCCGCCACTTCTACAGGTGTAGGAGAGGAAGTAATCCGGATCGTTGGCTCGCACCTGGTAGTGGAATATATGCGACAGGGATTCGCACCCCGTGATGCATGCCGCAAAGCGGTGGAAAGAATCGTAGTTCGCGATCCGGAAAAAGCAAAGAAACTTCAGGTGGGTTTCCTGGCCATGAAAAAAGACGGAACCTATGGCGCTTTCTGTATTCAAAAGGGATTTTCTTATGCCGTGCGCTCTGGTACTGAAGAAAAAATATATGAATCTGAAAGCTGGTTTTCCTGATGGAAAAAAACATCCTTGAAATTTGTTGCTTTAATCTGGATTCTGCCCTGATCGCTGCAGATACGGGAGCTGACCGGATAGAACTTTGTGCTGATCCCGGTGCCGGAGGTACCACACCCGGTATTGGCCTGATCAAAGCCGTACGTAAAAAAACAGCCACCGAGTTGTATCCCATCATTCGTATACGCGGAGGTGATTTTTTATTTTCAGAAGAAGAGTTCGATGTGATGTTGCAGGAAGTGCAGGCCTGTAAATCTGCCGGCTGTGATGGCGTTGTATTCGGGATGCTTTTACCGGATGGCCGTGTTGACAAACCCCATTCCGCCAGGTTGCTCGAAAAAGCATATCCCATGGGGGTATGTTTTCACCGTGCATTTGACTGGACGCGTAATCCCTTCGAGGCACTGGAAGATATTATAGAAATGGGCTTTGAAAGAATACTTACTTCTGGTCAGCAATCTACTGCCATATTGGGCGCACCATTGATCAGGGACCTGGTGCTTCAGTCAGACGGCCGCATACAGGTCATGCCCGGTTCGGGGATTCGGGCGGCCAATATTACTGATTTGAAAAATGAAACCGGTGCCAGGCAGTTTCACAGCTCAGCGCGTATACTGCGGAAATCACAGATGGAATTTGTTCAGCCATTTATGAGTGAAGATCAGTCAACCGTTATGGCGGACCGGCATGAGATAGAGCGGATGTTATCAGCTTTAAATAACTTTTGAAATCTTTAGCAGGTTTGTCGGCAGGTGTTCATCCACCGGAATACTTCCCGTATTAATGATCACATCGCCTTTTTTTATAAAGCCCCTTTGTTTCAGAATTTCTGTCAGGTCGGCGACAATTTCATCCATACTTTCTTCTTCGGCATAATGAAATGCGCGAACACCCCAGCTGAGACTAAGCTGGTTGATCAGGGTTTTTTCTTTTGAAAAAATGAACAGGGGAGATTTGGGACGATAACTGGATAACATAAATCCGGTATATCCGCTCTGTGTCATCCCGATCAGTGCATTCGCCTGTGTATCCTTGGCCAGTTTGCAGGCATTATAACAAATAGCATCACTGAGAAAAGAAGGAGAGTGGGGTTGTGGTACCAGTTCATCTTCCCGGTTATAGTGATAATCCGTTCTTTCCACTTCCATAATAATCTTGCGCATGGTTTCCACCACGAGTGTCGGATAATTGCCCGTTGCTGTTTCCCCGCTCAGCATCACCGCATCGGCACCTTCCAGCACGGCATTGGCCACATCTGTTATTTCACTGCGGTTGGGTTTGGTGCGGTCAATCATACTTTCCATCATCTGCGTTGCCACGATCACCGGTTTGGCGCGATGGATGGATTTGCGGATGATTTGTTTCTGAATCAGAGGAACCTGCTCTACAGGCAATTCAACACCCAGGTCACCACGGGCAACCATGATACCATCTGACTCCAGAATGATTTCGCGGAGATTGGTCAGCGCTTCCGGCATTTCTATCTTGGCAATGATCTTGGTTTTACTTTTCTTCTGGTTCAGTTTGTCCCGCAGATCCAACAATATCGTTTACTTTTCGCACAAAGGAAAGGGCTACCCAGTCCAGTTTTTGTTCAATGATAAATGCAAGATCGACTTCATCTTTTTCAGTTATTGCCGGCAGGAGATCTTGGTATCCGGAAGATTGATGCCTTTCTTGGAAGAAATGATGCCGCCCAGTTTTACCTGGACTTTTACATCATTATTACTTTCAATATCTATTACTTTTACTTCCAGTTTGCCATCATCAATCAGGATGATATTGCCCACTTTTACATCTTCATGCAGATTGGGATACGAAACATAAATTCTCTCTTTATTTCCTACCAGTTTGGTATTGGTAAACGTGAGTATTTCCCCTTCCTCCACCAGCATGCTGCCCCCTTCTATTTCCCCCACCCGTAGTTTAGGTCCCTGCAAATCGCCCAGTATGGCGATATTAAAAGGTTCTGTGGAATTGATTTTACGGATATGATGGATGATCTTGGCTTTATCTTCATGGCTGCCGTGAGAAAAATTCAACCGGAAAACATTCACACCGGCTTTTACCAGTGACAATAATTTATCATAAGTATCGCAGGCCGGACCTACTGTTGCAACAATCTTGGTGCGGTGAAAAGTATGCTCAAGACCAGCCTGCTTATCCATCTGGCCGTAAATATACTTGTCGAGGTTTTTTGACATGCTAATCGGGTTGTTTTTGTTTATGACAAATTTTACTTTATCTACGAAGCCAGGATTTTAATAATCTTAAGCCAGTCGTCACTGATTTTTTGTTTTGCTTTTACTGCTTTTTCCAAAGGAGTAAAATGAATTTTGTTATTCACGATACCCACCATCACATTATATCTTCCTTCGAGCAGGCATTCCACGGCAGAGTATCCCATCCGGCTCGCAATTACGCGGTCCAGGCAACTGGGAGAACCACCCCGTTGGATATGGCCCAGAATACATACCCGGGTATCAATATTTGGAAGTCGCTGCTTAACCACTTTGGCTACTTCTTCAGCACCCCCGTAATTGTCTCCTTCTGCTACCACCACGAGGTTTACCAGTTTTTTTCTTTTTTCTTTTTCCTGCAGTGAGCTGACCAGTTCTTCGATATCCGTTTTTCTTTCGGGAATCAGAATATTCTCAGCACCCGTAGCAATACCACTATGCAGGGCAATATAACCGGCATCACGTCCCATTACTTCAATAACAAACAGCCGGTCATGTGCATCGGCCGTATCCCTGATCTTATCGATGGCTTCCACAGCAGTATTCACAGCTGTATCAAAGCCAATGGTAAAATCTGTTCCTGCAATATCCTTGTCGATCGTACCCGGAAGGCCGATACAGGGAATTTCAAATTCCGTACTGAACTTATGTGCTCCGCGAAAAGACCCATCCCCGCCAATGATGATTAGTCCATTGATGCCGAGTTTCTTCAAATTGGAATAGGCTCTTGATCTGCCTTCATATTCAAAGAATTCCTTACAACGGGCCGTTTTTAGAATCGTCCCGCCACGCTGTATAATATTGGCCACACTACGGGAATGAAGCGGGATAATATCGTTTTCAATAATTCCACTGTATCCCCGCATAATACCAAACACTTCCAATCCATAGTAAATTCCTGTACGAACAACGGCGCGAACGGCGGCATTCATTCCCGGTGAATCACCACCGGATGTGAGCACCCCGATTTTTGAAACTTTTTGTTGCATTAATTAGAAAAGGGTTGTATTTGTTGAATCGGTTTCAATCAAATGGCAAGATCTATTGAAAATCTTTAATGTTTCCGAAACAAGTCCCAAAAATAAGCATTTGAATTGAATCCTCATGGAGTAAACAGGTTAATTCCCTTAATCCTATAAATGAATTTCTGCAATCATGCATCTCGCGCTGCCGCCACCATTGGTTTCGATGTTTTGGAGGGAAGCATGAACAATCCGGTTATACTGTAATAGTTTTTCTTTTTGATCCGGACGCAGGGATGACCAGGCGGCGCTGGACATTACAAGGATTCTTTCGTGCAGGTTGTTTTCGAGCTGCAGCATATTTCCTGCAAACTGGTTCATCTGGGCAGCACTTATCGGGATGATCTCTTTTCCGGAAGAGCGGATTATTTCTTCCACAAATTTTTTCTCACCGGGATCTGCAATAGAATCCAGACATATGACAACAAACCGGTCAGCTACACACATCATCACGTTGGTATGGTAGATGGGAAGTCCTGTTTCATTCACTGCATGAAAAACGATGGGACGGTAATTCATCCTTTTACAGAAATCATCCAGCACTACCCGATCTGTTCGTGGTGAGAGACAGGCATATGCCAGCCGTTTATCACGGTCCAGTACCATGCTCCCGGTTCCTTCCAGAAAATGATTTTCTGTTTCGTATGAGGTAAAATCAATCAGCTGGTGGTAATGAAATTTATCCTGAATAATATGCAGTACTTCTGTCTTCCTTTCCTTTCTCCTGTTTGGAGCAAACATGGGATAAAGACAGTAAACACCGGATTCATGAAATGAAATCCAGTTATTGGGAAATATAGCATCCGGCGTATGCGGATCCGGCGAATCTTCCACTACCGTTACATCAATGCCCTGATTTTGTAATGCAAGAACAAATGCGTCGAATTCCTGCACTGCTTTTTCGGTCAGGTTTTCGGTGCCGGCCTTTACCTGAAAACTATTATTGACAGCCGTTTCTTCGTTAAACACAAAGTGCAGGGGTCTGATCATTAATACCTTCGATGTATTTTGCATAATCCTTTTATAGTTCGTCTCTTAATAGGGGCATACTCATGCAATGAAATCCTCCCCGTGCACGGGAAAGTTCTGCGGATGGCATCAGTATAACTGTATCTTTTAACTGGTCCACTTTTAGAGTTTCCTCCTCCAGCTGCCGGATCAGTTCATGGGCATGAATAATTTCAAATCCATTTTCCCGAAAGGCTTCGATTGTTTTGTCGTTCCGGTCATATCCCAATACCACGCCTTCCTTCAGGGCCAGCAGGTTGCATGAATCCGTCCACTGTTCACGGGCATCAAAGGGAAATTCATTATTTCCGGAATAGATGAATTTTACTTTGCCACTACACTGCAGATCGTCCTTGCTGATATCGGTCAGAAGATCTTCCAGGTTATCATAATAAGTCGGATTTTCAAGATCTTTCTTCCTAAACTGGATGATCTTTAGTTTCTCGTCTTTTTTAGATCCTTCAAGGGCCCGTTGAACGGAATCCTCATTTTCATGTTTCATGGATTTTTTAGAGAAGACACCCAGCATCACCCAGGCATCCCGCCGAACCTGTGTAAATACCGTATCAATATGCATGTAATCCCTTTTCTTGGGAATTTTAATGACGGTAATTTTTTTGACAATATTTTTTTCGAATAATAGCTGGATCGCCTGGTGTGCAGCTTCCATCGTGGTTCTTTCGCTTACACCGATCAGGAGATGATCCCTTGTCACGACCATCACGTCGCCACCTTCCAGGGTCACTTTCCGATCGTCTGATTCCTTGGGTAATAAAAAATGATGGTATCCATCATTGAGTTCAAGAATATTATCCTGGTATTCTTTGAAAAAGGGGTGATTGAAAAAAATATATTTCGCAATCAGGGCTTCTCTTGTGCGCGCTTTCTTGGCCGGCTTATTTAGTAAGTACATATTCATTAATCACAATTCCAATATCGCGGGTAAAAATGAAATTCGGGATGGGTGCAAACAACATCCGGCCTTCTTCGAGGGTGCCGGTAATAAAAGTTTTTGCCAATGCCACCGGCTGCAATTCGAGCAATTCTTTTTGCGTGTCGTATGAGCAATTTTCGATAGCACAAACAGAAGCCGCCAGTTTGAGACGGATCTCCAGGTCCTCAAGAATTTCAGCAAGCAGCCATTGTAGTTCAATGACTTTATCAGAACGAAAAAAATTTTTGTGTTCGGGTTTATAGAAGTTCCTTTTATTTTTCGGGGCATCAATGTCCTTCAGTTTACCCTGGATCAAACCGGGATCCAGGAAATACAATAAAAGTTTTGTATAAAAGTCATATTCCTTTTTACGAATTGTTTCCAGGTGAACAATATCTTCAAAAAGCCAGTCCTGAGCTTTTGAAGGCACCACTTTCCCCAGTCCGCTGTCGGGACTGTGTACCAACAATCGCCGGAGCCGTCCCACTTCCGAACTAACTTTAATCAGGGGTGTATGTTTACTCATAACATTTTTTTCGGAGGCTAAAGGTAGCTAAACGCCTTTCGCGTGCAAAACCTAACAGTTGTTAGTTTTCTCCCGGTATTCTGTTATTTTTGCGCGGATCAATCAATTATCTATGGATTTTTCTTATACGGAAGAACAACTGGCTATCCGTCAGGCCGCCAGGGATTTTGCCAGGCAGGAATGCCTGCAGGGTGTAATCGAAAGGGATGAAAAGCAAAAATTTCCCCGGGAACAAATGTTGAAGCTGGCTGACCTGGGCTTTTTGGGAATGATGGTGACACCTGAATATGGCGGTGCGGGAATGGATACTGTCAGCTATGTACTGGCCATGGAAGAGATCAGTAAGATAGATGCGAGTGTTTCCGTTGCCATGAGTGTAAATAATTCACTTGTATGCTGGGGACTGCAGGCTTATGGTACACCCGCACAAAAAGAAAATTATCTCAGGCCGCTGGCGGCCGGTAAAAAAAATGGAGAATTATATATCGGTGCATTTCTATTGAGTGAACCGGAAGCCGGCAGCGACGCCACATCCCAAAGAACAACTGCCATCGTTAAAGGAGATCACTATATATTGAATGGCACCAAGAACTGGATCACCAATGGAAATTCAGCCTCCGTATACCTGGTAATGGCGCAGACAGATGCTGCAAAGGGATCCAGGGGGATCAATGCATTTATAGTAGAAAAAACTTCTCCCGGTGTATCTGTCGGAGCAAAGGAAAATAAACTTGGGATCCGTGGCAGCGATACCCATAGTATCAGTTTTACCGATGTCATTGTTCCCAGGGAAAACCGCATCGGTGAAGACGGATTTGGATTTTCATTTGCGATGAAAACATTATCCGGGGGCAGGATTGGTATTGCTTCGCAGGCGCTCGGCCTTGCTTCAGGGGCCTATGAACTTTCGCTTCAATATACCAAAGAAAGAAAAGCTTTTGGAACAGAAATCAAAAATCATCAGATCATACAATTTAAGCTGGCCGATATGGCCACCCGAATCGAAGCATCCCGTCTTCTTTGTTTGAAAGCTGCCCGGGAAAAAGACAATGGACAGGATTATTCTATCAGTTCATCCATGGCAAAAGTATTTGCGAGTGAAACGGCCATGTGGACCACGACCGAAGCTGTTCAGATTCATGGCGGTTATGGTTTTGTGAAAGAATACCATGTGGAAAGACTAATGAGGGATGCCAAGATCACACAGATTTATGAAGGCACGAGCGAAGTACAGCGTATTGTGATTTCCAGGAGTATTTTAAAATGATTCAATGCATCCGACTTCCTATCTCGAAATCCTGGAAACATTAAAAGCGACCGGAACCAGTCTCGTGGCGGTTTCAAAGACGAAGTCGGTTGAAGAAATAAAGGCTCTCTATGACCTGGGGCAAAGGGATTTCGGGGAAAATTATGTACAGGAACTGATGGAAAAACAGGTCCTGCTCCCAAAAGATATCCGCTGGCATTTTATTGGCCATCTGCAGACGAACAAGGTTAAATTTCTTGCGCCTTTCATTTATATGATCCAGTCTGTGGACAGCTTAAAACTTCTTCTTGAAATTGACAAACACGCAGCCAAAAATCAACGGGTCATACGTTGCCTGCTGCAGATTTTTATTGCATCCGAAGAAACCAAATTCGGATTGAATGCTGAAGAGCTGGATTCACTTATTCTTACGGTAAACCGAAACAGGCCGGAAGGGAAGTTCAGTCATTCGGTTATTTCAGGATGTATGGGGATGGCATCATTGACTGAAAATAAAACACGTATCCGGGAAGAATTCAATCAGCTCAGGGCAACTTTTGAAAAAATTAAAAAGGCATTTCCTTCAGAACCGGTAGATACATTAAGTATGGGCATGAGCAGTGATTTCCAAATTGCTGTCGAGGCCGGATCCACCATGGTCCGGATCGGCAGCCTGATTTTCGGGGAAAGACTGTACAAATAAATAGATTGCTTTTAATTAATTTCGCCCCCTGATATATTCATACTCATGGCGGAAATACAAGCGGAAGAAAGATCACTGAATTTTCTGGAAGAAATAATCGAGGAAGACCTGAAGAGCGGCAAATACAAAACCATCCTGACCCGCTTTCCTCCTGAGCCCAATGGTTACCTGCATATCGGTCATGCAAAATCTATCTGTCTCAATTTCGGCCTTGCGTTAAAATATGGTGGTAAGACCAACCTGCGCTTTGACGATACCAATCCTTCAAAAGAAGAAACAGAATATGTGGATAGTATTATCGAAGATGTAAAATGGCTGGGATTCAACCCAAACCAGATATTGTATGCCTCCGACTATTTTGAACAGCTCTACCAGTTTGCGGTCAGACTTATTGGAAAGGGTCTTGCTTATGTAGACGACAGCACCAGTGAAGAAATTGCATTGCAAAAAGGAACGCCGACCGAACCGGGCATTATAAATCAATACAGGAACAGAACCATTACCGAAAACCTTCAATTATTCAGCGAAATGCGGGCGGGGAAATATGCGGATGGGGAAAAAGTATTGCGTGCCAAAGTGGATATGGCTTCACCCAATATGCATATGCGGGATCCGATTATCTACCGTATTAAAAAAGCGCATCATCACCGCACGGGAAATGACTGGTGTATTTACCCGATGTATGATTTTGCGCACGGACAAAGCGATTCCATTGAAAATATCACCCATTCAATATGCACACTGGAATTTATTCCGCACAGGCCTTTATATGACTGGTTTATTGAAAAACTCGAAATATTCCCATCCCGTCAATACGAATTTGCCCGTTTAAATCTCAGCTTTCACGGTGATGAGTAAGCGAAAATTGTTGCAGCTGGTGAATGAAGGTTATGTACAATCCTGGGATGATCCCCGGATGCCGACGATTTCAGGTC
Source organism: uncultured Bacteroidota bacterium (assembly GCA_963741345.1). Taxonomy (GTDB): domain Bacteria; phylum Bacteroidota; class Bacteroidia; order Chitinophagales; family Chitinophagaceae; genus Puia. The sequence continues at coordinate 1,167,116 of CAVUHS010000005.1, read as the reverse complement.
TGCGCCGTCGCGGATATACGCCGGAAAGCATACGGAATTTTGCTGACCGGATCGGTGTACAGAAGAGAGATAACCTGATTGATGTATCCCTGCTCGAATTTTGCCTGCGGGAAGACCTGAATAAAAATGCCAGGCGCAAAATGGTTGTTTTTGATCCGCTTAAAATAGTGCTGACCAATTACCCTGACCAGGTGGAATGGCTGGCTTCCGAAGATTATCCGGAAGGAAGTGAAAAAACGGGTAGTCGTGAACTTCCATTCAGCCGGGAAATTTATATTGAGACAAGAAGACTTCCTGGAAAACCCACCCAAAAAATTTTTCAGGCTGGCACCCGGTAAGAGGGTACGTTTGAAAAGTGCATATATCATTCAATGCGATGAAGTAATAAAAGATAATGAAGGTAAAATTGCCGAATTGCGTTGCACCTATTTGCCGGAAAGTAAGAGTGGCAATGATGCTTCCGGCATCAAAGTGCAGGGTACCCTGCACTGGGTCAGTAAGGCACAGGCCATACCGGTAGAATTACGATTGTATGACAGGCTTTTCAAAACTGAAAATCCGGCTATGGAAGAAGGGGATTTTAAAGAATACATAAATCCCGATTCACTCGAAATTATTTCAACCGCTTATGCAGAACCTTCCCTGGCCGAAGCCGGCCAGGAAGAGAGATTCCAGTTTCTGCGCAAAGGATATTTTTGCCTGGATAAGGAAAGCATTCCGCAAAAGCCCGTCTTTAACAGAACCGTGAGTCTGAAAGACGGATGGGCAAAGGAGGTAAAGAAAGGTTAACATATACTTACCTATTAGTAAATTGCACCTATGAAGCAATACCTGGATTTACTCCGGCATATAACTGAACACGGACTACAAAAAAATGACCGGACCGGAACCGGCACCCAAAGTTGTTTTGGATACCAGATGCGATTTGATTTAAGCGAAGGTTTTCCCCTGGTAACAACTAAAAAATTACATCTCAAAAGTATAATATATGAATTGCTCTGGTTTCTGAAAGGGGAAACCAACATCGCCTATCTGAAGGACAATGGTGTAAGGATATGGGATGAATGGGCCAATGAAGAAGGGGAACTGGGGCCGGTTTATGGAAAACAATGGAGGAGCTGGGGCGGGGCTGATGGAAAGCAAATTGATCAGATCAGTGATCTGATTAACCAGATAAAAACAAATCCCGACAGCCGCCGACTGATTGTAAGTGCATGGAATGTTGCTGAACTCCCGGCCATGGCACTCATGCCCTGTCATGTGTTGTTTCAATTTTATGTGGCACCACCAGAGAAGCCGGGGAGCCGCCGCCGGTTAAGCTGCCAGTTATATCAGCGAAGTGCGGATGTTTTCCTGGGAGTACCATTTAATATTGCATCATACGCTTTGCTTACACTGATGATTGCCCAGGTAACAGGAACTGGATCCCGGAGAATTCATTCACAGTTTTGGTGATGTTCACTTATACAACAATCACCGCGAGCAGGCTACACTCCAGTTGACAAGAACACCGAACGGCTTACCGCAGATGAAACTGAATCCCGAAGTTAAAAATATATTTGATTTCAGGTTTGAAGATTTCAGCCTGGAAAATTATCACCCGCATCCTTCGATCAAAGCCCAGGTAGCTGTATAAATGAACTGCACATGAAGCTATCCATTATCGTGGCCGCCTCCGTCAACAACGCTATTGGTAAACATAACCAGATGTTATGGAACCTGCCGGAAGACATGCGTTTTTTCAAGAATACCACCTGGGGATTTCCATTAATCATGGGAAGAAAAACCTTCGAAGCATTAGGAAATAAACCACTTCCGGGAAGATTCAATATCGTGATCAGCAGGAAACCGGGATATCGTGCGGGGAGTCAGGAAGTGAAAGAAGCAGATAGTCTGCAAATGGCGATTGAACTGGCAAAAAGAATGGATGCGAAAGAGGCGTTTATCGGGGGCGGGGGACAGATTTACAAGGAATCCATTTTGTTATGTGATACCATTTATATGACCCGGGTTTTTGCCACCCTCAGCGGAGATGCTTTTTTTCCGGAAATACCGGAGGATATTTTTCAACTTACCAATTCGGTAAAAGTTCCGGCAGATGAAAAACATGCATATGCCATGGACTTTCAAACCTGGACCAAAATAAAATCGATACCGGAACATACCGTATAGGTCCTATGTATTCCAAACCCAGACTCGCGTTTAAGTGGTTAAAATATTTTTTTCATGCTTCCAACAGCCGGGGTCATGGAATACATTCACCATTCGTATACAAAATGATACGTGAAGTATTCAATGACAGGAAATCCTACGATGCCTATGAAAGAATTGAAAGGCTTAAAAGAAAACTGTTGAGGGACAGAAGAAATGTTCAGGTCCGTGATCTTGGTGCAGGGTCATACCAAAACAACAGCTCTGTAAAAATGGTTTCTGACATTGCCGGCCAGTCCGTATCATCCCGTAAATTCGGAAGGCTTCTCTTCAGGCTGGCCAGTTATTACCAGGCAGAAAGAATCTTTGAACTGGGAAGTTCATTGGGAATATCAACTGCTTATCTGGCTGCCGCCCGTGAAAAATCGAATATATTAACTATTGAGGGTTCACCGGAGATTACAACAATCGCGGAAGAAAATTTTCGGGAACTTGGTTTAAAAAACATCGTGACGGTCACTGGTGACTTTGAAGACGTACTACCTGATGCGATCCATTCAAACCCGCCGGCAGATTTTGTTTTTATTGATGGGAATCATCGGAAGAAACCGGTGCTTGAATATTTCGATCGATTCGTGTGCAAAATTTCGCCGCAGGCATTAATCATCATACATGATATTCACTGGAGCCCGGAAATGGAAGAGGCCTGGACGACCATTCAGGCTGATCCGCGCGTCAAAATGAGTATAGATATTTTTTCCGCCGGACTTGTTTTTTTCAGGGAGGAATTCAAAGTAAAACAAAAGTTCGTTATCAGGTTCTGAACATAATCTTTAATCAGGCGCATTGGCATCTTATTTACCTTCGGAATTTATTCGTTCCATGTCAAAACTGGATCATTTTGATCCGGAACGTTTTGTATCAGTCCACGAATCGGGTGAACAGGTCGTATCGGTTCATTTCAATCCCGAAAAATCATTACTTACTTTAGATAAATGGAATGAAGTATTCATCGATCCCCCTTTTGAATTGTCAGGACGCATTGAATGGGCTCCTGATGCTTACTATCTTTCGTCGCGACCCTCCTTTACACTGGATCCTTTTTTTCATGCCGGATGCTATTATGTGCAGGAAGCATCCGGTATGTTCCTTGCTTTCGCCATAAAGCAGGTTTTAGATCTGACAAAGAACTATAAGATTCTTGATCTCTGTGCAGCTCCGGGTGGTAAATCCACAATGATCCAGTCAATTATATCTTCGGGATCCCTCTTAGTAAGTAATGAGGTAATCAAGAGCCGGGTACCTGTATTGAATCAGAATATGACTAAGTGGGGGAATTCAAACGGAATTGTTTCCAATAATGATCCGGCGCATTTTAAGCAGGTACGGGGATTTTTCGATCTTGTGCTCATTGACGCGCCCTGTAGCGGAAGCGGATTATTCAGAAAGGACCCTGAAACGGCTGCAGGCTGGAGCCCTGATTTGGTAAAGCTTTGCAGTCAGCGGCAACAGCGGATCCTCGCAGACGCATGGGATTGTCTGAAAGAAGATGGATACCTGATTTACTCAACCTGCTCGTATTCCAAAGAAGAAAATGAAGACATTTTGGATTCGGTCTTTCGGCAGTTTTCATGTGAATCGGTTCCATTATTCCCGGACCCCAACTGGAATATTGTAGAAACGGTCTCTGATCTTGCGGGAGCCAGGGGCTATCGGTTTTACCCCGATAAAATTAGGGGAGAGGGATTTTTTTTGTCGGTGATACAGAAAAAGGAAACCGTGGATTCCGACAAGATCAATCGTCCCGGATGGGCCTACAAAACGAAACAGTATCCTGCCGGTATTTCTAAGTCTGCCGGCGAGTTGATAAAAACATGGATCAAAGATGATTCTGTACAATTTCTGACGATTGGTGACGCCATTCATGTCATGCAATCAGGAATGCTGCCCGATTTTCAAATGCTGAAAAACAGTTTATATTTAAAAAAAGCCGGTGTGCGGGTCGGTAATGAAGGGGAAGATGACTGGATACCGGATCATGAAATGGCGTTGGCCAATTTTTTGAATAAAGATTGCCCGGCGCTAGACCTTGATAAGGCGGAGGCGCTACGATATCTCCGGGGTGAACCGGTTGAATTTGAAAAAAATGCCAGGGGATGGCGGGTAGTCAGCTTTCTGGGTCACCGGTTGGGTTGGGCAAAACTGCTGAATACCCGGATGAATAACTATTACCCCAAGTCCTGGAGAATCAGACAGTAGGAGTTTTTTAATATTTCATTTGCAAGATTATTAGGCATCTTTGCGTTCATCCATAAATACCTGCCATGAAAAACAGGATCGTCGTCTTGATTTGTGTATTGTTTTCCCTGACAACAGCGAAAGCGCAAAACAGCCCGCTGACTATAGAAGGCAAGTCCGGTAAATTCTACCTGGTGCATACTGTGGTTGCAAAAGAGAACTGGTATAGTATCGGTCGACTATTCAACCAGGGACCTCATGAAATTGCCAGTTTCAATAATATGAATTTTGACAAACCCCTGGAAGTGGGCACGATCCTGAATATTCCGCTTACAGCCGTTAATTTTGATCAGAAACAGCAGAAATCATCTGGCGAAACCCTTTTACCCGTCTATCATATCGTCGATGAAAAAGAGTGGATGTTTAAGATCAGTTCCACATATAACGATGTGCCGGTAACCAGCCTGGAAAAATGGAATAAGATCAAACGGGATGATGTCAAAAAAGGAACTCCGTTAATTGTAGGGTTCCTGAAAGTGAAAACAGACCAGTCACCGCTGGCTATGGGCATTGCCGTTAATCCGGCCACCAGTAGCCCGACAGCTGATTTGCAGAATAAACCCGCAAAGCCATCAGAGCCGGTAGCTGTTCAACCCTCCAATAAACCCGCACAAACGACTCCCACGGGCATGTCTGCGCAAAATAATGCGAAAACAGCATCTGCTACCGTTCCCGTAAATACAAACCCGGGCAGTGCAACAGCTATACCGGTTAGCAATCCTTCTGAACGTGTTAATAATTATGCAGCCACCCATAGTAACGGGGGATTCTTCAGTATCGATTATGCAGGAAACGGAAAATCAGCGAACGGTATGGCAGGTACTTTCAAAAGCACCAGTGGCTGGACTGACGGAAAATACTATGCCCTGATGAACGGGATCGCTGTTGGAACGATCATCCGTGTTTCGGGTACGAATGGAAAAACCATTTATGCAAAAGTGCTGGGACAGCTTCCGGATATGAAAGAAAGCAGCGGGTTGGTAATCAGAATCAGTAACGCTGCATCTGCTGAGCTGGGTTTGGGCGAAGGGAAATTTCCTGTCGAAATCAAGTATTGATATTTACTTTACCTGAAGCATCAATTGGTCGGAGCCTGAGATTCTTTTATCCGGAAAATCAGCAGTTCCATGATCGGTGTAAAATGCTGTCATGACATAAATTCCCTTTAACAAGTTGTTGGACGGCTTGTTTAATGGTAATGCACCTTTCAGGCCAATCAAATAATTCAGTCCCGGGTCGTTCGTATAATTCAAAATCCATCTCACCATTTGTCCGGCAGCCGAATCTGTCAGTTCCGGATGTGTTGGCATAACTTCTTTTCCCCAGATACCTGAAGAGCCGTTTCTAATATGATTTACCAACTGGTTTCGGTTGATATCTGACAACTTGTAATGCCTGCTGATTTCCTGGAAGGAAGGTCCTGCAAGTTTTGTTTTTACTCCATGGCAATTAAAACAGTTCGAAACTAACATCGCGGATAATCCTGTTGTGTCACCGAATTTCTTTTGTTTGAGATAGCCGGACGCTTTCACAGCATCCGGAACAAATTTTAATCTGACTATTACTTCATTGGAAGCAATTTCATCATACCTGGAATCGCCATCTTCGGAATCAGTAATATCAATTGAATAAGGCACCATGGCATTCCATGTGTAAACCCCATTGCGGGAAGGCTGATTAATTTTCACAACCGGCGCATGATTTACCAAACGGGAATGCAGGTGTATTCTATATTTATCACTCGGGGCGACTGACCGTATTGGACCCGGGAACAGGCATATTCCCAGGAAGAAAACAAAGATTAAAATTTCGCCGGAATACAGAGCCCTTAACATGCATTATTTTTTTCCGGTTTTATCGAGAAGGGTTTGAATTAATTTCTGCAGCAACCCGTTTCGCAGAACGAAGACAGGATTCCATTCCACGGCTCATATTATCTGCGTAGGTACCGGTAAAATAAATCCTGCCTTCCGGCTTTATAACCTGTGGCCAGAATTTATGCATTTGGCCAACGGGAAAAGGAACCATTTCGCAGGTGGGTGCAAAATTATCTTTCGACCAGTCTTTTGTAAGGGCCTGCACGATCGTATCCCGTTTCCCCGGATATAATCTTCTGAAGGCTGCCAGAACTCGTTGGGGTGACAGGCCGGACGGTCCATAAGCAACTACAAGGACCCGTTCTGATTCCACCTCATCCGCTGTTTGCCAGGTAGCCTGAATGTCGGGATCATCAAATTCTAAATTGATGGACTTCAATCCGTCTTCCAGCCAAAACTTCGAACTCGCTTCGAATATATAGTGAGGGTGTGAAGTATAGGCGAGGTTATCAACTACAAATTGTTTCTCCGGGGAGAGCACCGGACTAACAGGGATCCTTTTAAATACCGGCAGGGAAATAGCATTCACAAGGAAATCTGCTGTCATTTGTTTTTCCGCATCGTATCCATATTCCTTAAAAGTTACGGTGACTGAATCGGGTGAATGTTTTATGCTTTGGATGGGGGAGCCGAGCTTTAACCGTGCTCCAAGTTTTTTTGCGAATGCGTTTGTCATCTCCTGATTTCCACCTTTGAGTCGATATACATTCCCTTCTGAAAGCGGGATGCCCCGAAAACCCATTATAGCCAGGCGCCACACTTTATATAATGCAGAAGTATTTTTCCCTCCCAGCCAATCCAGCGCCATTTCAGAAGCACCCTGTTTTTTATACAATTCTGCCAGGGAAATATTATCCAGGTCGTCCAGGCCAACGCCAAATGGCTGGAACGGGTCAGTAAATTTGGAAATAAAGGATTGCAGGTAAAATGTTTGCAGCGCCCACCAGGGATTTTCTGAAAGTAGATGAATTTCATTTTCATTGAATCCCATCGTTTTTAAAATGGATGGATCCCGGAGTTGGGATTCAGAATAAAATTTACCCCTGATCATGGATAGCCCATCATTGCCCTGGCGGTAAGGAAGTACGGTCAGGTTGAATTCCCTGCTGTATTCAAAGAACATTTCATAACCCGGCTGGGTTATATGATCTGCTCCGTAATCGGCATATAAACCATCTGAAAATCCATCTCTTCCGGTAAACACATGTCCGCCGTGTCGTCCACTGGCTTCCAGGATCACCACATCATGACCCGATTTGGTCAATTCATATGCGCAGCAAAGCCCGCTGATACCGGCTCCGGCAACAATTATCTTCTTTCCTGCAGAATGATTCGAAATTAAAGTGGCTTTTTCTTTACTGGTAATTTGAGATGGGTGGGCCTGCAGAATTTCCGGAACAGTCAGGGATAACCCGGCACCCGCGAGAAAACTGTTTCGGATAAACTCCCTTCTTTTTATATCATCCATTTAATTCTTTTGCGGACCACCACCGTCTTCCGGTTTTTTACAACAGGTGGGCAGTTTTTTATATGCTTCGGGATCTGCCGTTACATCACCTGCATCATAGCCAACATTTGCTATGGCTGTCTTAATATTTTCCAGTGTCGTCCGGTCCCACAAATAAACAACTTTGCAGGTCTTTTTCTTGTAGTCCACTTTTACAGACTGGACCCCGTCTTCGCGAGTCAGGTATCTTTCAATGCGGTCCTTGCACTGTTCACATTGTACAGTGGGAACAGAAATCGTAGCTGTTTCCAGTGCCCCCTTGCGCACAGGTTGCTGGGCACGGCAGAAAATAAAAAAACTTCCCAGCATCACCGTCAGGCACAGAATCTTTTTCATGAGTATAATTTATTTTCAAAAATACGAAACAGCTTTCCAGTTTGCGGGGTCTTCCCTCCATTTAACAAGTGTTTCATACTGGGCAGCATTTACAGAACCTTTCCCGACGGCGAGTCCGATCAGTGTTGAGTAATCAGTCAGTGACCTGGTTTTAATCCCTTCAGCGGAAAAAGCACGGGCGGCTTCGTCAAAGCCATAATTAAATATAGACACCAGCCCGGCAATTTGCAAGCCGGATTGGCGGAGCGCCTGCACAACCGCCAGGCTGCTTTTGCCTGTTGAAATCAGGTCCTCGATTACAACCACCTGTCTGCCTTCTTCATAAAATCCTTCAATCTGATTACCCATTCCATGATCCTTGGGTTTGGAACGGACATAGATAAATGGAAGTTTTAGCTGATCCGCCACCATGGCACCCCATGCAATACCGGCTGTAGCCACCCCGGCAAGCAATTGGGCGTCTGGAAATTCTTCGAAAATGAGATTACTCATTTCTGATTTGATAAACTCTCTTATATGCGGGAATGAAAGTGTTTTCCTGTTATCACAGTAAATGGGGCTTTTCCACCCGGAAGCCCATGTAAAGGGTTTTTCCAGGTTCAGTTTGATTGCCTGGATTTCCAGGAGTTTCTCTGCAACAGCTTTTTCGTTTGTCATGCGGTGAAGGTAAAAAATTTCAATTGCATGGTATACTGAAATGCATACACCTCAACTCCATTCATTCCCATAACAGATTGTGAAACGGTTATTTTTCAGGGTATGTTCCCCCGCTTTATCTTTATACAAGAATGAAAAATGACAGCAAAATGTTTATACAGGCAGCTGGCGGGCTGGTTCTAAATGAAAGGGGAGAAGTCCTCTTTATGTTCAGGCGTGGTAAATGGGACCTTCCCAAGGGAAAATTAGATCCGGGGGAAACACTGGAAGCCTGTGCTCTGAGGGAAGTTGAGGAAGAAACCGGCGTTGGTGAACTGAAACTGAGAAGATTTCTGCTTGTCACGGAACATGAATACGAAGAAAAAGGCATTAATATCCTGAAGGAAACGCACTGGTACCTGATGGAAACGAATGGTGATCAACGGCTCATACCTCAGGCAGAAGAAGACATCTCTGAATTGAGATGGATCGGGCCTTCCGGCTTCAGCATTATCCAAAGGAATACCTATCCGGCGATTCTTGATGTGCTCAGAGCCGGCGGATTTTCGTTATCAATTGGCCGATAGCCATTCGCAACAGACTTCATTTTTTGAGGACTATGATTTCTTCCGTTTAACAAATACAGTTATCCTGCTGGCGCAAATCAGCTTTTCGTTTTTATCTATAATTTTTATTTCCCATACATGGGAAGAGAGTCCGAGATGAAGCGGAATGACAATGGCTGTTACTGTGCCCTCTTTTACGCTGCGCAGGTGATTTGCATTGATTTCAACACCCACGCAATAATACAAATCGGGATCAACCACCATGATAGAAGCGACGCTTCCCACCGTTTCTGCAAGTGTAACCGAAGCGCCGCCATGCAATAATCCGTATGCCTGGCGGGTGCGGTTGTCAACCGGCATCGTGGCTTTGAGATAATTTTCACCGACTTCCGTAAACCGGATGCCGATCAATTCATTCATGGTGTTCACTCCAAACCTGTTCAGTTTATCAATATCCCAATCCTTCTTAAACCATATTGACATAGAGGTTTATTTAAAATCATTCAGGTCCCTATCCCACACTCCCATACTCCCATACCCTCATACTTTCTTCAGCGAATCAGCCACAACTTTGGGCAGAAACTGGGTAACATCACCTCCGTTGCGCAGCACATCACGTACAAGGGTGGATGCAACAGAAGTGTATTGTGGGAGACAGGTTAGAAATACTGTTTCTATCTGAAAATCCAGGCTGCGGTTCATATCTGCAATGGCCTTTTCATATTCGAAATCATTTACGTACCGGATACCACGGATGATATAATGCGCACCCACCTGCTGGCAGCATTTAATTGTCAGACCATCGTATAATACGGCATCCACACGCGGATTGTCTTTATAAATTTCTTTTATCCAGGAAATTCTTTGTTCTTCTGAAAACATCGGAAGCTTGTTCACATTCCGGCCGATGCCTATCACGACTTTATCAAATAAACCCAATGACCGGCTGATAATATCGAGGTGTCCGATGGTAATCGGATCAAAAGTGCCGGGAAATAATGCGATCCGCTGCATACGATGAATTGAATAGTTTAGAGATTCGATGCTTTGCCCGCGAGCAAATAGAGCACTGCCATTCTTACAGCTACACCATTTTCTACCTGCTGCAGGATGATGGATTGTTTGGAATCTGCTGCATCGCTGTCCAGTTCAACGCCCCGGTTGATGGGTCCCGGATGCATGATCACAATTTCCTTCGATAAGCTATCCAGTAGTTTACGATTGATACCATAGGCGAGGCTGTATTCGCGGAGCGAAGAGAATAAAACCTGGTTTTGCCTTTCAAGCTGAATACGCAACACATTGGCCACATCGCACCATTCAAGGGCCTTTCTGAGATTATATTCTACCGGGATTCCAAAAGCTTCCGTGATATGCACGGGAATAAGTGTGGGAGGTCCTGCAACCATCACTTCTGCACCCATTTTTTTCAGAAGATAGATATTACTAAGCGCTACACGGGAGTGCATGATATCGCCGATAATAGCCACTTTTTTCCCTTCCAGCGAACCGAGCTTTTCCCGGATAGAAAAAGCATCCAGCAGTGCCTGCGTGGGATGTTCGTTGATACCGTCTCCTGCATTCACAATGGCAGCAGGAATATGCTTGGCAAGAAAATGCGGCGCACCACTGGCACTATGACGCATTACCACCATATCCACTTTCATGGAAAGAATATTGTTGACGGTATCCAAAAGACTTTCGCCCTTGGATACAGAAGATCCCGATGCCGTAAAATTGATGGTATCAGCTGAAAGTCTTTTTTCTGCGAGCTCAAATGAAATCCTGGTGCGTGTAGAGTTTTCGTAAAACAGGTTGACGATTGTCACGTCGCGCAGGGTAGGAACTTTTTTGATGGGTCTTTGAAGAACTTCTTTAAACTGGGTAGCGGTGTCTAAAATAGTCTGGATGTCGGAAGCTTGTAAATCTCGAATGCCAAGAAGATGTTTGGTACTGAGTTGCATTAAAAGTCAAAGTTATATTTTCAAAGCCATATGCCAAAATCTCCTACAGCAGCACTACCATCTCTTTTCCATCCCTTTCCTGCCAAAAAACCTTCACTTTTTGAGTGATGATGGTATCGATCGACCGGCCGGTAAAATCTGCCTGGATCGGCACTTCCCGGCTGAACCGGCGGTCAATCAAAATACACAGTTCAACTTTAGCCGGTCTTCCAAAAGCCAGCAGGGCATCCATGGCAGCACGAATGGTTCTTCCGGTATACAATACATCATCTACCAGGATTACGGTCTTGTTCTCAATGTTAAATGGTATATCTGTCTGGTTAAGCGTGTGAAGTCCCTGGCGTACGTCGTCACGATAAAATGTAATATCGAGTTTACCGTAGGTAATTTTTCCGGGATCGATCTGGCGATTGATCTGTTGGACGATCCGGTCTGAAAAAAAGATACCCCGGGGCTGGATACCAATGATTACCAGATCGTCATATTTCAAGTGGTTTTCCAGCAGCTGATGACCCAGGCGCTGAATGGTGATGCCGAGTTCTTCTTTTGTCAGAATCGTCTTCAAATCAGAATATTTTTATAAAAATAACGAAACCGTCATGCTTCGGCTAAAAAAGGATATCCATGCCCGGTAGGGGGATCATACGTTTCTTTGATGGTCCGGGCACTGAGCCAGCGAAACAGGTTGAGTATGGATCCGGCTTTGTCGTTGGTTCCGCTTCCCCTTGCCCCACCAAAAGGCTGCTGGCCGACAACCGCACCGGTCGGTTTGTCATTTATATAAAAATTACCTGCTGCATGCCGGAGTTTTTCAGTGGCCAGCTCGATAGCATGGCGGTTGGCCGAAATGACCGAACCGGTTAAAGCATAATTCGAAGTCTGGTCCACCAACTGGATCGTTTCCTCAAATTTGTTTTCGTCATAGACATATATCGTTAATACAGGTCCGAATATTTCTTCCTTTAAGGTCACAAACTGCGGATCAGTCGTTAGAATTACGGTTGGATGAATAAAATACCCCTTCGTTTTATCAGCGGCACCACCAACTAATATCTTTGCGGATGGGTCTGCGGAAGCCCGGTCAATATACTCTCTGATATTATCAAAACTTTTTTCATCTATGACAGCATTGACAAAATTGCTGAAATCCTCTACCGACCCCACCTTAAGTGATTTTACTGCAGACACCAATTCTTCCAATATTTTCGGTGCGAGATTAGATGGAAGGTAGGCTCTGGAAGCCGCTGAACATTTCTGACCCTGGTACTCAAATGCTCCTCTCACCAGTGCCGTGACCACCACGCTGACTTCAGCTTCTCTGTGTACAAGTACAAAATCCTTCCCACCGGTTTCACCGACAATGCGCGGATAGGATCTGTATTTACTAATATTTTCTCCGATCGTTTTCCAAATTGTATTGAATACACCGGTTGAACCCGTAAAATGGATACCGGCAAAATCGCGGTGATTAAAACAAACATCACCCAGTTCTGTACCTGTTGCATACACCAGATTGATAACACCGTCGGGAAGTCCTGCTTCCTGGAGGATCTTCATAAATGTCCATGCGCTGAAAATCTGCGTATCTGCGGGTTTCCATACCACTACATTTCCACACATAGCCGCCGAGCTTGGCAGGTTTCCCCCGATTGCCGTAAAATTAAAGGGAGTGATGGCCAGGACAAATCCTTCCAGGGAACGATACTCCATGCGGTTGTGTATACCGGGGGAACTAATGGGTTGCTGTTTGTATATTTCACTGAGATAATGAACGTTAAACCTCAGAAAATCAATGAGTTCACACGCACTATCGATCTCTGCCTGATATGCATTCTTGCTTTGGCCGAGCATCGTGGAGGCATTCATTTGATCGCGATATTTCCCTGCCATCAGATCGGCTGCTTTGAGAAATATGGCAGCCCTGTTTTCCCAATTCATAGACTCCCAGGAATTTTTTGCCTTCAGTGCAGAATCAATAGCTAACCGAATATGCTCTTTGGAAGACCTGTGAAAATACCCCAGCGTATGGGCGAGCTCGTGAGGAGGCCGCATTTTTATTTTATTGCCCGAGCGAACCTCCTTTCCATCGATAATTGCAGGAATATCTTTTTCTGTCTGCTTTTCTTCAGTCAAAGCTCTTTTTAATGAATTTCTTTCCGGTGAACCGGGGGCATAGGATTTCACCGGTTCATTCACCGGAAGAGGGTAGTTGAAGTAACCTATATTCATAACATGGAAATTTGTGGTTAAGCGGTCTCCTTTTCAGACATCAGGTAGGCCTTGATAAAGCCGTCGAGTTCACCGTCCATTACTGGCTGAATATTTCCGGTTTCGTAGCCGGTGCGATGGTCTTTGATCATTTTATAAGGATGGAAAACATAGGAGCGGATCTGTGAACCCCATTCGATTTTTTTCTTACTCGCATTATTGGCATTTTTGATGGCTTCGCGCTTACGCATTTCTTCTTCGTACAAACGGCTTTTAAGCATGGCCATAGCCTTTTCGCGGTTTTCACCCTGTGTGCGTGCCTGTTGACACTCAACAATAATTCCACTGGGTTTATGGGTAAGCCTTACCGCGGTTTCCACTTTGTTGACATTTTGTCCTCCTGCGCCACCGCTCCTGAAAAAAGCCCATTCAATATCAGCCGGGTTGACTTCTATTTCAATGGTGTCATCAATCAAAGGGTAAACATATACAGAAGCAAAAGATGTGTGCCTGCGTGCATTACTATCGAAAGGAGATATCCGGACGAGTCGATGCACACCGCTTTCTGCTTTCAGAAAACCATATGCAAACGGTCCGTCAAATTGCAGCGTAACACTTTTAATCCCCGCTGCTTCGCCGTCCTGAAAATCCAGTTCGGTCACTGACCAGCCCTGCTTTTCACCATACATCCGGTACATACGCATTAGCATTTCAGCCCAGTCCTGACTTTCAGTTCCTCCGGCACCAGAGTTAATTTGCAAGACTGCCGGTAATTCATCCTCCGGTTCATTCAAAGTAGATTTGAATTCGGCCTCTTCAATCAGTTCCAATGCTTTTTCATAAGCGAGTACGGGTCTCTTCTTCGGTTGCTTCACCTGCTTTCCAGAATTCCATCAGCACGGCAAAGTCTTCAATCGAAGTTTCAACAGCCTGATAGAGTTTCAGCCAATATTCATTTACCTTAATGTTTTTGAGAATGGCAGTTGCCCGTTCGTTATCTTCCCAGAATCCCGAACTGGCAGTTAACTGTCTTTCTTCTTCAATTTTGATCTGTCGGTTCTCAACGTCAAAGAAACCTCCTCAGTCCACTCAGCCGGGACCTCATATCGATTAGCTTTTCCTGTGTCATAGGGACGCAAGTTAAAGATTCATTTACAATTTGAGGAGCCATGTAAATAAATACCCTTCTGCATAATGCGGAAGGGTATTGGGAAACGCTGAAATTTAAAATCTGCTTTTCTCCGTATCGGATTCCTGTGCTGATCTGATCCATTTTCTTAAGTCGTCCTTTGTTCTGCCCGTTTTCTTTTGCAGGCGACCCAGGAATTCATCTTCCTTTCCTTCCTCATATTGCAGATCATCATCGGTGAGATTACCATAGGCTTGTTTTAATTTACCTTTCACCATATTCCAGGTTCCTTTCACAATTAAATTATCCATAGTATTAATTTTATACCGATAATGTTTCAATCTTTATGCCAGCGGATGAGGATCTGCATACTTTAACAAGTGAGTCATGATAGCTGATTTTCGATCAGATACAGTTACAAAACCAACTTCGGGTATGATGAAGGCCATGATGGATGCGGCCGTCGGTGACGATGTTTTCCGCGAGGATCCAACCATCAACCAGCTGGAAAAACAATTAGCAGAACTTTTTAATATGGAATCGGCGCTCTGGTGTGCAAGTGGCACGATGTCCAACCAGGTTGCCATTGCCAGTCATACACGGCCCGGTGATGAAGTAATTTGTGAACAGGAATCCCATGTTTATTATTATGAAGGCGGAGGTATTGCTTTCAATGCAGGCTGCCAGGCCAGGACACTGGCGGGAGACCGGGGAAGGATTCGAGCAGAACAAGTGTTGAAATACATCAATCCAAACGATGTGCATAAGGCCAGGACTTCGGTTGTATGCCTCGAGAACACGTCAAATCGCGGCGGGGGCAGCTGCTATGATCTGGAAGAAATAAAAAAGATCAGAAATGTTTGTGATGAACACCAACTGATTCTTCATCTGGACGGCGCAAGGTTATTCAATGCACTGGTTGCCAAAAACGATAAAGCGGCTGATTATGGCGCGTTGTTTCACAGCATATCGGTTTGTTTTAATAAAGGACTGGGATGTCCTGCAGGAAGTGTGTTATTGGGAACGGAAAAATTTATTCAGCAGGCCAGGCGGGTGCGTAAAGTGTTTGGAGGCGGCATGAGGCAGGCTGGTTACCTGGGAGCGACTGCTTTGTACGCACTCGATCATCATATCGAACGTCTCGCTGCGGATCACCTGCATGCAAAAAAAATCGGCAAAGCACTTGAAAAGCACCCCCTCGTGAAAATGGTCCTCCCGGTAGAAACAAACCTGGTCATTTTCGAATTGAACGAAGGGCAGGATCCAAGGCAATTTGTGAAGTATATGAAGGAAAAAAACATTCTCCTTCTCCCGATTTCTGAAAGCCGGCTGCGCATTGTCACGCACCTTGATATCAGCAGCACCATGATTGAGAATTTCATACAAACCCTCAACAATTTCCATTAAAAATCTTTCAAACTAAATTACATACCATTTTGAGTTTTCATCTTTTGAATAGGAGAGCCCATTACTCATAACATGCACTTCCCGGCCATTTTCGGGATTTTTTACCATTTTTTTTTCGTAAACCCGTATACCGTTATTTTCCCGGGTGAGATACATAATGAGGGCCGTAGTAGAGGGTGGAACATCCTGCAGCAACATCTCGTCATTTTCTTTAACAAAAGCCTGACTCATAGAAAATGCTTTTAAATGTGAATATGTGTATATATACCAGTTACAAAGAACAGAATTCAAATCGTAATTTTGTCATCAAATAAAAAGCCAACCCCAAACCATGTTTCCGAATATCTCACCGTCAGATACCGTGGCCTGGAAAAAGCTGCAGGCGGACCAGCAGTTTATGAAGGGTGTGCAGATGAGAAACTTATTCACCGAAGACGGGGAAAGATTTAACCGTTATTCCGTCATATTCGGAGATATTCTTTTCGACTATTCGAAAAATCTTTTAAATGCGGAAACTTTTTCTCACCTGCTGGATCTGGCAGCTGAATGCAAGGTATGGGATGCCATCCAGGCAATGTTTGCCGGTGAAAAAATTAACCAAACAGAAAACCGGTCCGTGCTCCATACTGCTTTAAGAAATTTTTCCGGCGAACCTGTCTATTCCGATGGCAAGGA
Organism: uncultured Bacteroidota bacterium; assembly: GCA_963741345.1. Taxonomy (GTDB): domain Bacteria; phylum Bacteroidota; class Bacteroidia; order Chitinophagales; family Chitinophagaceae; genus Puia. The sequence continues at coordinate 1,150,362 of CAVUHS010000005.1, read as the reverse complement.
TGTAATGCCTGAAGTGATGCAGGAACTGGAACATATGAAATCTTTTAGCCAGAAAATTCATTCGGGGGAATGGCGGGGCTATAGCGGTAAGCCGATCCGTAACATTGTAAATATCGGCATCGGCGGAAGCGATCTGGGACCCGTTATGGTAACCGAGGCACTCAGGCACTACTGGATTGATGGTATGCAGGCTTATTTTGTATCAAACGTCGATGCAACGCAACTTGTCGAAACGCTCAAAAAAATTAACCCGGAAGAAACCCTGTTCCTGATTGCCTCCAAAACATTTACAACACAGGAGACCATGACCAACGCGTTTAGTGCCAGGGAATGGTTTCTGAAATCCGCAGAGGATCCCGCCCATATTGCCAGACATTTTGTGGCTCTTTCAACCAATGAAGCCGAAGTGGTAAAATTTGGAATAGACCGCTCCAATATGTTTGTATTCTGGGACTGGGTTGGCGGAAGATATTCTCTTTGGAGCGCCATCGGACTTTCCATTGTATTGGTTATCGGGTATCAGCGTTTTGAAGAAATGCTTCAGGGTGCACATGCAGCAGATAAACATTTCAAAAATGTACCCTTTGAAAAAAATATTCCGGTTATAATGGCGCTGCTGGGAATCTGGTACCGGAATTTTTTTGGTTCACAAACTGAGGCCATCCTGGCTTACGATCAGTATATGCATCGTTTTGCAGCTTATTTCCAACAGGGAAATATGGAAAGCAACGGAAAATCAGTTGACAGAAATGGTGTTCCGGTTACCTACTCCACAGGTCCTGTTGTATGGGGTGAACCCGGTACCAACGGACAACATGCTTTTTACCAGCTGATACACCAGGGGACGGTGCTGATTCCCTGCGATTTTATTGCACCGGCTATCAGTCATAATCCGTTGGGTGATCATCATGCCAAGCTGATGTCCAATTTTTTCGCTCAAACTGAAGCCCTTATGAATGGCCGTACTCCGGATGAACTGATGGATGCACGTGTAAAGCCGGAACTGATTCCATTCAAATTTTTTAGCGGAAACAGGCCCACCAATTCATTCCTGATTAAGCTGATTTCACCCTATACCCTTGGCCAGCTTATTGCACTTTATGAACATAAGATATTTGTTCAGGGGGTAATATGGAACATCTACTCATTTGATCAGTGGGGGGTGGAACTTGGCAAAGAACTGGCAGGCAAAATATTACCCGAATTGAAAAATGGAGATGAAACCGTGGGCCACGATGGTTCCACGAACGGGCTTATAAACTGGTATAAAAAAATCTGTTTTTAACAGTTACCGGTTAAAATAAAGCCCGTATTATCACGTTTTTATAAAGCTATAGTCATTACCCTATCGTTAATCTAGAACTCTATGCAAATTCTGCCCAGGACAGCCGGGAAAACCCGTTTGTTTAAGACCCAATACGTTATTCTGGCTTTTATTGCCCTCACGATGGTTGCCGGTCTCTATATGTTCCAGGCTTTCGGATCCGGGAAGCTCTTTAACAGGAACTCCGGCGGATTTACAAGCATTAAGGACACTACAACCACCAGGGATTCAACCCTTCGGATAAATGCCCGGCCCATGGTGCTGGATACCGCGAAATATGATCATCTTCTGTTTGCATTAAATAACGGTGACAGTTCCGGACGCTGGCCGGTTAAATTGCAATACCCGCTACCGGGAGCTGTTTTCCCTTTCTGCCGGGTAATCGCCTATTACGGCAATTTTTATTCAAAAAAGATGGGGGTTCTGGGAGAATATCCAACAGACACCATGTTTGCCAAACTCCAGGAAGAATTAAAAAAGTGGCAGGCGGCAGATTCGACAGTTCCTGTTCGTCCTGCTCTTCATTATATCGCTGTTACTGCTCAGGGCTATCCGGGCAAAGGGGAGAAGTACCGCCTTCGGATGCCTTTCAAACAAATTGATTCGGTTATCCGCATGGCCGCCCGAATTAACGCCCTGGTATTTCTGGATATCCAGGTTGGATTGAGCACCGTCCAGGAAGAAGTCCCTTTGCTGGAGCCCTATTTGAAAATGCCCCAGGTGCATCTCGGAATAGATCCGGAATTCTCCATGAAAACGGGCAAGAAACCGGGTTCGGTGATTGGAACAATGAATGATTCGGACATCAATTTTGCGATTAGGTATTTAACAAATCTCGCTAAGGTTAATCAGCTTCCGCCAAAAATATTGGTGGTTCACCGGTTTACACAGGCGATGATCAGGAACTATAAAGACATTAAGCCAACGCCCGAGGTACAGGTCGTTATAGATATGGATGGCTGGGGTGCAAAATCCAGGAAACTCACTACGTACCGGGAATACATTTCCAGGGAGCCGGTTCAGTTTACGGGTTTTAAATTGTTTTATAAAAACGATTACCGGGAAGAAAACAGTCATATGATGACGCCTGAAGAAGTGCTCAAACTGAAACCCAGACCGGTTTATATACAGTACCAGTAAAGGACCCCATTTAATCGTGTGCCGTTATTCGTATATCGTTTATCGTTGACCGATAGAAGCTTCGGGAGATAAATCAGCGAACGATTTACGGTTCAATAATTATTTCCTTAACGGTGCAAAAGCACCCGGATAACAAAATATCCCGCGAATATGAGAAGAAGAATAATTAAAATCGCCCAATAGGACCAGGACAGGTCCCCGATGGAGGGTCTTTTCTTTTGGTATTTTTTACCCGACAACTGGCGACGCATCTGCTGGTTCAACTTATTTAAAACAGATTCCAGTTGTTTTGTATCCTTTAATTTATCAAGTCCCTCATTAGCGTCTGATATAAAATCCTCAGGCAATTGTTCCCGGAACTGTTTCAAATCCCTGTCGGGCATTATTTCCCTTAAATGCCTGTCTATGGAGACAGGAAATTTTTTTCCCGGAGGAGTCGTATCGTTATTATTTTCTTCCATGTTTATTCATCAAATTTATCCAGTTTTTTTTCCAGTAGCAATCGCAGGTTCCGTTTCCCGTTTTGTATATAACTCTTAACCTGCATAAGGCTGAAACCAGTTTCAGTGGAAATGGCCTGGTAGGATTTTTTTTCCAGATAAAACATACGGATACATTTTTTTTGTTCCGGGTTCAGATGTTGCAGTGCTTCTTCCAGTTCCCTGATCATCCCCTCATTTTGAAACGGGTCAGGTTCCTCCATTACTGACAACGGTTCAGCCACCGTGTCAACCGGGGTGCCATGACGATTTTTGCGAAGGAGCATCAGACAATGGTTTTTTGCAATCATATAGAGCCAGGAGCTGAAGTAACTGACTTCATATTTATGCAGTTCGGTTATGGCCTTTAAAAATATCTGCTGTACCGCATCCCTCGCGCTTTCCGGGTTTTTCAGGTACTTCATACATACGCCATAAAGCAACAGGGTATACCGTTCCAGCAGAGGTCCCAGCCATTCATTGTCGTGATCGGCATAAAAATGCCTTAATATTTCCTGATCTGTCAGCCGGGTATGTTGGGAAGGATTCACCGTAATAAATCAGCTTTCAGTATAGATGCAGGAACCGGCTGAATGCACAAGAGAAAAGGTTTATTTATCTCCAAATTCCTGCTTGTAAAAATCGATGGCGCTTTCTATCACTTTCAACGCCATTGTTTTGTCGCCAAATTCTTCCACTTTTACGGCTTTGTTTTCAAGTTTTTTATACTCTTCAAAAAAATGACGGAGTTCATCAAAAAAATGCTTGGGTAATTCTTCAATATTATTATAGTGATTCACACTCGGATCCTTGGCAGCGACTGCGATTATTTTATCGTCTCCGTCGCCATTGTCAATCATCTGCATTACACCAAGCACTTTAGCTTCCATCAGGCAGAGTGGTACGACCGGCAGGGAGGTGATTACCAATATATCCAGCGGATCCTTGTCGTCGCCATATGTTTGTGGAATGAACCCGTAATTTACCGGGTAATAAAAAGATGAATAAATAACCCGGTCCAGTTTCAGTAATCCACTTGCTTTATCTATTTCATATTTTGCGCGGGCACCCTGGGGAATTTCTATAATGGCATTGACAATGCGCGGTGCCTGGCTGCCATAAGGAACGCCGTGCCATGGATGTGATACATTCATTTTATTCATAAACCGGGTTTGAGGTCACAAACCTACTCATTCAGAGGCAGGGCACAAAAACAGGAAGGATATGCTCACCGCTTTTCATGAAGAATCTCTTTCAGATCGACCAGCCATTCTCCATTTACGCGCACAATGCGCACGGTGGTTGTGTCTTTGCGAAAACTGTTGGAATAAGTATATGAAGTGACTGAATCGTTGATTGCATGAATGTTGACAGGGAGTATACTGGCTTCCCTGTATTGCTGGCGCGTTTCCCTGTCCATGCGGTCAAATCCCTGCTGCCACTTGGTGATCAGCAAAATATTCACCGAATCATTTAAAAGGTAGAAGCGTGCCTTTTCATAATCTCCGTCGAGGGAAGCACGTATGAACTGCCGGCCGGCATCCTGCGCATCTTCCGCCTTATCAAAAGTTTTACCTGCGTGGCAGGCCAGGAGACAAATAATCAAACCACCGGCGAATATGGATTTCAACAGAGTAATTTATATGATTCTTAATAAGCCGTTCCTGAAACCAACAGCGATTATCCGTTAAGCACCACCCTGTTCAGTCACTTTGTCTTTTTCATATGCTTTGATGATGGCTTTTACCAGCCGATGCCTTACCACATCTTCTTCGTCCAGTTCAATATGGGCGATGCCATCTATTCCTTTCAGGATATAAAGAGCTTTCGCCAATCCGCTTTTTTGATTTTTAGGAAGATCGATCTGGGTAAGATCTCCCGTGATAATAGCCTTGGCACTGGCGCCGATTCTTGTCAGGAACATTTTTAATTGCAGGTCTGTAGCATTCTGTGCCTCATCCAGGATAATAAAGGCATTGTCGAGTGTTCGTCCCCGCATATAAGCCAGGGGCGCAATTTCTATCGTGCGGGTGGTCATATAATAACCGAGTTTATCGGCCGGGATCATATCGTCCAGTGCATCGTACAGAGGCCGCAGGTATGGATCGATCTTTTCTTTCAGGTCACCCGGAAGGAAACCGAGATTTTCACCGGCTTCCACGGCAGGCCGTGTTAGAATGATCTTCTTGACCATCTTGTTTTTCAGGGCCCGTACCGCCATGGCGACAGCTGTATAGGTCTTTCCTGTACCGGCAGGTCCTATCGCAAAAACAATATCATTCCTTTCTGATGCGGTTACCAGCCTTTTCTGGTTTACTGTTCTGGCGCGCACCGTTTTGCCGTTGGGTCCGAAAACGAGAATATCATTCGGGTTCCGGTCAACAAAATGATCCACTGTCTCGGCATCGTCGCCGCCAAGAATCTGGTTGAAATAATTTTCGGTAAGGCTTCCGTTTCGCTCCAGGTATTGAAGCAGGAGGTCAATTTTTTCTTTTGCGGTTTCCACCTGTTCAGGTGCTCCGCTCAGTTTAATTTGTGTGCCGCGGGAGAGAATTTTTAGTAAAGGAAATTTTTTTTTGAGGATATCTAACTTGCCATTGTTAACTCCAAAGAACTCAATCGGGTTAACCGTTTCCAGGTTGATAATCGTTTCAGTCAATTCAGGGAATTTTAAGTTTTCAAATGAGGTTTTGTGCACATATCCGGCGCATGTTACCAAATTTAATTCTTTAATCGCATATTTCCAGCAACTTACTTATTAACAGATTGTGCATTTAAACGGAGCATTTGCGCGTAACTGAGATTTCTTTCCATCGCGTGAATGGTAAGTCCGATTCTTTTTGCCCGTGTCTCCAATGTACGGGCAGAATCAATCCACTTACTATAATACATTTGGTGTGAGCGTGGCAGTGCATTAAAATTTTTTTCGGCTTTTGGAGCATCTGCAAGGCATTCCAGGAGTTCTGCGGAAATTTCCGGTGGCTTCTTATCCTCGGTGAGACTAAGTTTCAACATTGCTCCTTTATTTTTATGAATCGCTTTGCGGAGGCCCGCTTTCAGAGGCAAAATAAATTCACCGTTTCCCATGGGTATCAGGGCCTGCTGGGAAATGGGATAATCATCCAGCTTTCCTTTGACACGAAATGATTTTTTGAATCCGGGTTTCAGTTGTCCCGCAATATCAGGAGGGATGGTAACATAGGACCAACCGGTTTTTTCTCCCTTTTCTGCGAACTGTTGTATTGTAGCGGTAAATTGAACCATGCCGAACGAAGATCGCCGGTATAAAGATAAAACAAAGACCCTATCAGGAAGCTTTCAGTTCCTCTTCAATGGCTTCATTATATCGGGGAATGTAATTTTTTACCCAGTCGGGAATGGGTTGGTCGGTAGCAATTAACCATTCATTGCCTTCTTTTCGCATTTTGAACATAATCCGGTTGCCCCGGTCGTCACTTACGTCGACAGTAAATAGTTCTTCGTGCAGCCCATTCACTTTTCTGAAATTGAACTCCCTGAGATGGCCCTCAGCTTTGATGAGTTTGGTAAACTGGATATTCCTGTTAAATTGAACGATCATGGTGAGTTATTCAATTTATATGAACAATTTTCGTGCTATAAATTGATAATAGATTATTAATATCGGCATCATTTATCCACATGACCCTATTTTTGCCGGATGGAAGAGGCGGTTTTTATTTCAATCTGCATACCGGCTTACAAGAAGGTTTCATTCCTGAAGAGATTACTCGACTCCATAGAAATTCAGACCTACCGTCATTTTGAAGTAGTACTTACCGATGACAGCCCTGATAACGAAGTATTTGAACTTAGCAGATCCCACGCTTTGACCGGCTCCATCCGGTATTTCAAAAATGCCAGGCCGCTGGGAACGCCGGAAAACTGGAATGAAAGTATCCGGCGGGCGAACGGGAGTTGGATCAAATTAATGCACGATGACGATTGGTTTGCGGTTCCCGAGTCCCTTGAAATCTTTGTAAAGGCCGTTATTAATTCTCCTGCCAGCCTGTTCTTTTTTTCAGGATACAGTAATGTCTTCCTTCAAAGAGACAGTACAGAACCCATCCTTATTTCCGGGTTATGGCGAAAAATAATCCGGGGGAATGTCAAAACCCTGATATCCCGGAACGTGATCGGACCACCCAGTGTAACGTTGCATAAAAATATCCCCGCGATATCTTATGATCCGGCTTTAAAATGGCTGGTTGATATAGATTTTTATATCCGGTTCTTAAAAAATACAAAACCCGAACTTATTCCCGAAAACCTGGTCCGCGTGGGCATGAGTCAGGACCAGGTTACGCAAATGGCTTTCAGGAATCCGGTCGTGGAAATCCCTGAGAACTTATACCTGCTCAACAAAATAGGAGTCAGGTCGCTTAAAAATATGATTGTATATGATGCATTCTGGAGATTTGTCAGGAATTTAAATATTCGTTCCATTTACCGGATACGCGATGCAGGATATGACAAACCGATTCCGGCTGTTATCGAATCTATGATCTTTTTTCAATCTTTAGTACCGGAAGCGATTCTAAACAACGGGCCTTGTTCCAAGGCCTTCATGTTTGTTCACTATTTATTTCAATATCCCAAACTAGACCGTGATAAATCTTAGCATCATTATTGTTAATTACAGAAGCATTGAACAGATCCGGCATTGCCTGCATTCCATTTTCAGTTTTGTACCGGACCTGCCCCTCGAGATATTGATAGTCAATAATGATGAAACGCTTAACGGGCACAACCCTTTGCAAATTGAATATCCTGCTGTTCATTGGATTGATATGGGATATAATGCCGGCTTTGCAAGGGCAAATAATGAAGGAATCCGACATGCAAACGGAGAGATTATTTTATTGCTGAATCCCGACACGATCATACCGGAAGATTCACTGGACAAATGTTTTCATCAGTTCATCGGGTCCGATTATGTAGCCTGTGGTATTCAACTGCTGAACGAAGACGGCTCTCCCCAGATTTCCGGAAATTATTTTTTCCAGGGTGGACTAAATTACCTGCTTCCACTACCGTATACCGGAAAATTTGTACGATTTGCGGGGAGATTTTTTTCAGCGAAAATTCCGCATTTGGCCGATTCGCATGGACTGACTGAAGTGGACTGGATCAACGGAGCATTCCTGATGGTGAAAAAATCTGCCATTCAAAAAGCCGGGTTGATGGATGAAGATTTTTTCCTTTACGCAGAAGAAGCGGAATGGTGCGCCCGCCTGGGTAAAACCGGGAAGCTATGTGTATTCGGTGATGTAAAAGTGTACCATTTACAGGGGATTACCGCTAATGAAGCTTTTTCATCGACTGGCAAGGGGTATTACAACCTGTTTGATCGTAAAGGGAGACAAATCATCCTTTCCAACCTAGTCAGGATTCGAAAACAATTTGGCATTTTCTGGTTCCTGTTGATATTATGCATTTACACTTTAACCATACCTGTTTTTTTAGCAGGCGTTTTGATATCCCTTCTTTTGCCCCGCTCAAAAAGATTATACACTTTCACGGACTATTTTGGTTTTGTAGACAATGTATTTTTTATCTGGTCCCTGTCGTCCAGAATTCTTTCCAACAAACCATATTTCTACAAAGTTTTATAGGAACCATTGCTGTCTAACCCGGGGAGGGAAAAAGAATAAATTTGCTTCCCGGATCACATACGTGTTTTTTTATTTTAATCATTCATTATATCACCTAATTTTCCATTTTAAATCGCCCGTCTATTCTTCATGAATATTCCTATCAATGATTAATAAATTCCAGTATGGAAATGAAGAGCTCACAATTTTAAAAGCCATTCAACTGGCGGAAGGGACCCTGCAGGGCATTTTGTCAAGTGACACAATGGATAAAGTCCGCAGGAGTCAGCAATATGTATCACAGATAGTTTCTGAAAACAAAACCGTGTATGGCATCAATACCGGTTTTGGTGCTCTGTCAAGTACCCATATTTCTGCTGAAGACACGAGAACCTTGCAGCATAAGATTCTTCAGAGCCACAGTGTGGGGGTGGGCAAAGCCATCAGTCCTTTTTTGTCAAAACTCATGATGATCACCAAGGTACATTCCCTGGCCCAGGGTTATTCAGGTGTGCGACCGGAAACGCTGGAGCGAATCTGTTGGTTTATTGATCAGGATATTTGTCCGGTAGTGCCCGAAAAGGGATCCGTAGGTGCTTCAGGCGATCTGGCGCCCCTGGCTCATCTGTTTCTCCCATTGATTGGTTTGGGAGAGGTATGGATAAAAGGGAAAATACATGGGAGCGCGGAGGTGCTTGGTGAGTTTGGAATCAATCCCTTGCAACTCGGACCTAAGGAAGGCCTTGCTTTGATCAACGGTACGCAATTTATACTGGCTTATGCAGTAGCTAATCTTCAGCGCATGCATTTCTGCCTCGAATCAGCGGACCTGATCGGGGCGATGAGCCTGGAGGCACTGACAGGGACCAAGTCACCCTTTGATGAGCGTTTGCATCTGTTAAGGCCCTTTAAGGGAAACCAATTAGTCGCCCAACGGCTCCGAAAACTTTTGACGGGTTCTGAAATAATGCAAAGTCATGTAGACTGCGGTCGCGTACAGGATCCATATTCCCTTCGATGCATGCCGCAGGTGCACGGGGCAAGCCGGAATGCCTGGCTACATCTGAAAGAACTTACCCGCATAGAATTGAATTCCGTGACAGACAACCCACTGATATTTTCTTCGGAGGATACCATCAGCGGCGGAAATTTTCATGGCCAGCCGCTCGCCATTCCCCTGGATTATGCCACCATCGCGGCATCCGAAGCGGGCAATATTTCAGATCGCCGGTGCTATTTATTACTGGAAGGGAAATGGGGACTTCCTTTATTATTGATGAAGGATGTTGGACTGAACAGTGGATTTATGATTCCGCAATACACTACCGCAGCGCTCGTAACAGAAAATAAAACGCTTTGTTTTCCCGCCAGCGCAGACAGTATTCCCACTTCGCTGGGTCAGGAAGACCATGTAAGTATGGGAAGTATCAGCGGAAGGAAACTTGAAATGGTGTTGGAAAATCTCGAGTATATTCTTGCCATTGAACTGATGACAGCCTGCCAGGCTATTGAATTTCGCCGGCCGCTCAGGAGCAGTTCCATTCTCGAACATGCTCATGATTTTGTGCGTCAACAGGTCAGTTTTGCTAAAGAAGACCGGATCTTTGCAGATGATATCCGGAAAATAAAATCGATGATAGAAACATTCAGCTTTATTCGGGAAGCAGATGAATTTGCTTCTTCGCAAGGCTGAGCCTCTTAATAAAAATTATGATGACTTTTCTTTAAACTGATGAAATGCAAAAAACAATAAAGGGGTATGACCCGGTAAAATACAAAACACCTACGGGGTCTAAAATACAATGCAAAGGCTGGATACAGGAAGCTGCTTATCGTATGCTGTTGAATAACCTGGACCCGGAAGTGGCTGAGCGGCCGGATGAACTGATTGTTTATGGAGGCCGTGGGAAAGCAGCCCGGAATTTCCAGGCCCTCGATGATATTCTTGCCAATCTTCGCATACTGGAAAACGATGAAACCCTGCTGATTCAAAGTGGTAAACCTGTGGCACGCATGAAAACACATCCCGATGCGCCCAGGGTTCTCATTTCTAATTCCCAACTGGTTCCGAAGTGGGCTACCTGGGAACATTTTGATGAGCTCGAGAAAAAAGGGTTGATGATGTATGGACAGATGACTGCCGGCTCATGGATATATATCGGTTCCCAGGGTATTGTTCAGGGCACTTACGAAACTTATGCAGCCGCTGCAGACAAACATTTCAGCGGCACGCTTCAGGGAACCCTGAATGTAACGGCAGGTCTTGGCGGTATGGGAGGTGCCCAGCCACTGGCCATTACCATGAATGAAGGAGTAGCGCTGATTGCGGAAGTTGAATAGTGGCGGATTCAGAAAAGACTTGAAACAAAATACCTGGATTTTGGCATACTGGACCTCGATGAAGCGATAGATAAAGCAGTTCAGGCAAAAAAAGACAAAAAAGCGATTTCCATAGGCGTTTGTTGCAATGCAGTAGATCTCCTTGAAAGATTGCTGGAAAGAAATATTATTCCGGATACATTAACTGACCAGACCTCCGCACATGATCCCTTAATCGGATACTGGCCCCACCAGGTATCTGTAGAAGCTGCAAAAATATTACGCGAATCAAATCCCGAAAAATATCTTGAGCTTGCCTATGATTCAATGAAACTGCATGTGGAAAAAATGCTCGCCCTACAGAAAAAAGGTGCAGTCACTTTCGATTATGGAAATAATATAAGGGCACGGGCACAGGAACACGGACTGAAAAATGCATTTGATTTTCCAGGATTTGTTCCGGCTTATATCCGTCCGCTGTTTTGTGAAGGCAAGGGCCCGTTTCGATGGGCAGCACTCAGTGGAAATCCCGATGATATCGCTGTTACCGACGAGCTCATGGTTCAGCTTTTTCCAGAAAATAATTCCCTTCAGCGCTGGTTAAAACTGGCCAGAGAAAAAATTGCCTTCCAGGGTTTGCCGGCGCGAATTTGCTGGCTGGGACAGGGAGAAAGAGAAAAAGCGGGGCTGGCATTTAACGAACTCGTTAGAACAAAAAAAGTGAGTGCCCCCATTGTCATTGGCCGGGATCACCTGGATACCGGATCAGTGGCTTCACCGAACCGGGAAACAGAAGCCATGATGGATGGAAGTGATGCCGTCGCCGACTGGCCCATACTGAATGCGCTCGTCAATACTGCCGGTGGAGCCAGCTGGGTGAGCCTGCATCATGGCGGCGGAGTGGGGATGGGATATAGTATTCACGCCGGTATGGTGATCGTGGCGGACGGGACTGAAGCCGCTGCAGCCCGTCTTGCACGAGTACTGCGTAATGACCCGGGTCTGGGTGTGATCCGTCATGCTGACGCCGGTTATCCGCTGGCACAAAAAACCAAAGAAGAATTTCATCTCTGAAAATTCTGATGCAAAGTCGGCTCCTGACCCATATTAAACATCTTGTAAATACCCGTAATGACAGCCGTCCATTGTATGGGGCAGAAATGGCAGAACTTCCATGCCTGGAAAATGCCTGGCTGCTCATTGAAGGAAATGAGATTGCCGGATATGGTAAAATGGATTCAATAAAAAATGAGTTACCTGTCCTCCCTGAAGAACAAATCAATTGCAGCGGAAGACTTGTGCTGCCGTGCTGGTGTGATAGTCACACGCACCTGGTTTTTGCCGGCAGCCGGGAAAATGAATTCGTCGACAAAATACGGGGTCTCAGTTACGCTGAAATCAACGCCCGCGGTGGTGGAATACTGAACTCGGTTCAGAAAATAATTGAAATACCGGAGGACCAGCTTTTCCTGGAGTCATGGAATAAGACTGGAAGAGATCGCCCAAATGGGTACCGGTGCCGTTGAAATAAAAAGCGGATATGGTTTATCGATTGAAGGTGAATTGAAAATGCTTCGCGTAATTCGCCGGTTGAAAGAAAAATCGCAGCTACAGATAAAATCCACTTTTCTTGGGCGCTCATACTTATCCCCTGGCATATCGCGAACATCATGAAGTTTATATAAAGGAAATCCTTGAAGAAATGCTGCCCGTGATTGCCCGCGAAAAACTGGCAGATTATATTGACGTTTTTTGTGAGCAGGGTTTTTTCAGTCCACAGGAATCCGAAATGATATTAAGGGCAGGAATGAAATATGGGTTGGAGGCAAAAATGCACGTCAATCAGCTCCATTCAATCGGAGGGATTGATACAGGTATTAAATTGAATGCACTTTCTATGGATCACCTGGAAACCATGCCGTCAGAAGATATTCAAAAAATCCAAAAATCAGGATGGAAAGGATTCTGTACGTTGCTACCGACGGCTGCTTTTTTTCTTCGTATGCCATTTCCGCCCGCCAGGCAGTTATTGGAATCGGGATGCGCCATTGCACTTGGCATCCGATTATAATCCGGGATCATCGCCAACGGGAAATATGAATATAGTGATTGCGCTGGCCTGTATTCAAATGAAATTATTGCCGGAAGAAGCGTTGAATGCAGCAACCCTCAATGGAGCATTTGCCATGGGGCTGGGAAATTCTCTTGGATCCGTTACGAAGGGAAAACTGGCCAATCTGATCATTACTTCACCAGTTCCTTCACTGGCATATCTGCCTTATAGTTTCGGATCAAATTGTATTGACAAAGTAATCATCCGGGGCAGATTCATCGCCTAAGCTTTGTATATTGGGCATTATACACGCAATATGCCGAGTATCCTTTCCCGTAAAAAAAACCCGGCTGATTTTATTGAATCTGTCAACCCGGCGGAGCACGGTACTACATATTGGAGATAAAAGGCGGAGGACTGGAATTTCTCATATCTTTTTTTTCTGCCATCCGGCCTTCTAAGGGAAAAAAAGATCCGGCAAAAAATCTGCAGACCCTGATTGCCCGGATGGATGAGCATCCGATTATTTTGTCCAATCTCCATAATGCTCTGATATCACAACTGGTTCAAACCGATCTCACTTCAGCGCTCACTGAAAGCGGAATACCACTGGCCAATGGATTCTGGCAAGAATTTTTTGGCAGACTGCGTCATAAATTTATCCCCGCTCTTCAAAATGAAAATGATTTTCTGTATGTAATCAGACGCATATTTTACCATCACCGACGATTATATATGGGTAGAAGCGATTCCACATGCTCAATGGAAACAATTCTTTGAATCCATCGGGCTTGCATTTTCAATGGATGAAAAACATATTCTTATTGCAGCTGATGCAATCACTTAAAATTCTAAGTGTTCAGGTTGCAAACCTGGGACTTGAAAAAGAAGTTACGTAAACATCTGGCCAGCCAGAATATTGATGAAAATCCATTTCTGAATCAAACCGACCTGATACGAAAAATCGAAAAATCATTTATTGCTGAAGATGATGCGGAACTTGCGGATAACAGTGCAAAGCTGCATGCACTTGCCAAAAAGGGTATTGATGTCAATTGAATATATCCGACAGAATCATTCCCAAAGCGGAACCAGTATTCACCAGACATATATATTGTTAATCCTGAGTAATAAACTGGGCCGGGTCGAACTGATCACGGATATACTGGACGGCAATTCCCAGTTTAATTCAGACAATTTTATTTCTTTTTTCAAAATGCTGGTGAGAAATGAAAATACAAAAAACAGTATCCGGGAATTCCTTTCGCAGTCCCTCGGATATGTAGCCTACCAGATTGCAGAACATAAGGGTTCGAAAGGAAGTCACTATATCACTTCTAACCAGAAGGGAATACCGAAAAATGATGTGGAGTGCTATGAAAGGAGGTGGTATAACAGCATTTATAACGATTTTTAAAAACCTGCTGACTGAAATTGAACTGCCGATATTCTGGCATGGATTTGCTTATAGTATGAATTATAGTATCGGTTTTTTGCTGATAGATGCAACCGGTGGAACACTGGCAACCAAACAACCTGCTTTTACTGCCAGTGCTGTGGCCAGTTCACTGGATACCAAGGGGAATACTTATAAACCGAATTTGTATAACCTGGCAATTACCGTAGCCAAGGTATCCCGAAGCCAGATTGCTTCTTTCATCGGTAATCTTTTAATTGTCTTTCCCGGTGCGTTTCTACTTGCCTGGTTATATGATTTAATCACAAAAACAAAAATTCTGGAAGGAGAACAGGCCATGGCCATGCTGGAAAGTCAGCATCCCTGGCATAGTCTTTCCCTGCTTTATGCCTGCAACACGGGTGTTTTCCTTTTCCTTAGCGGCATTATAGCCGGATATGTACAAAATAAGATCCTCTACGGGCAGATTGGAGAGCGGCTAAAAAATCATCCCTGGTGGCGTGCCGGATGCATCCCCTGAAAAACGGTTACGCAGGGTAAAATTTATTGAAAAAAATGCAGGTGCTATGATCGGAAATATTTCCCTTGGATTTATGCTGGGCATGTCTTCCATTGTCAACAAGATCCTGGGGATTCCTTTTGACATCCGGCATATCACCATTTCCGCAGGAAATGTATCGATTGCCCTTTATGGCCTGGGAATCCGAAATGTGCCACTTACTTATCTGATCAGTAATTTTTTTCGGGGTGCTGGCCATTGGATTTTTAAACTTCCTCGTAAGTTTTTCCCTGGCATTTATAGTGGCGGTCAGATCCCGTGGAGTGCAATTAAGGGACTATCCGGAATTCCTCGGAATCCTTGGCCGGTATTTTCTGAAAAAACCACTGGATTTTATTCGGCCGCGCAAGCAGCTTTCCGAAACGGATTGATTTTCTTTCCTTAACATTGGCATTCCAATTCAGACATTATGACACCCATAATTGAATGTGTTCCCAACTTCAGTGAAGGACGGAACCCGCAGATCATTCAGTTGATCACAAATGAAATTGAAACGGTAGAAGGCGTCAGGCTGCTAAATGTGGATCCCGGAAAAGCCACGAATCGTACAGTCGTCACATTTGTCGGTAACCCCGGAAGCTGTTGTAGAAGCGGCTTTCCTGGCCATCCGGAAAGCCGGTGAACTGATTGATATGCGCCTGCATCAGGGGGAACATCCCCGCATGGGTGCAACGGATGTTTGTCCGCTGATTCCGATTCAGCGGTATTTCCATGGAAGAAACCGCTCGTTGGGCACAGAAACTGGCAGAACGGGTAGGTAAGGAACTTGCCATACCGGTTTATTTATATGAAGCAGCCCAAAAGAACAAAGCCCGACGTAATTTATCAGTTATACGTGCGGGTGAGTATGAAGGATTTGCCAGAAAAAATAAAAAAGCCGGAATGGAAACCTGATTTTGGTCCTTCGGTATTTGATGAAAAAAGAGGTGCAACGGTAATTGGAGCCAGGGATTTCCTGGTCGCCTACAATGTAAATCTGAATACAACTTCAGTACGTCGAGCCAATAGTGTTGCTTTTGATGTGCGGGAAGCAGGCCGGATAAAAAGAGAAGGGGATCCGGTATACGGCGAAATTGTAACGGATGAAAAAGGTCAGCCGGTCATGGTTCCCGGTATCACTTAAATCAGTAAAAGCCATTGGATGGTTTATAAAAGAATATGGCATCGCACAGATTTCGATGAACCTGACCAATATTTCCGTTACACCTCTTCATATTGCTTTTGATGAAGTCTGCCGTAAAGCCGAAGCACGTGGAATTCGCGTTACCGGCAGTGAACTGGTCGGACTAATTCCACTTGCAATCCATGCTGGATGCCGGGAAATATTTTCTGAAAAAACAAAAACGCTCTGCAGGTGTTTCTGAAAAAGAACTGATCCGGATTGCCATCATTACTATGGGTTTGGATGAACTATCTCCCTTCAAACCGGAAGAACGGATCATAGAATATTTATTGAAGAATCCGGAAGATGAAAAACTGGTTCACCTTTCGCTCACTGACTTTGCAGATGAAACCGCCAGTGAATCCCCTGCTCCGGGAGGCGGATCAGTGGCTGCTTATCTGGGCGTCCTGGGAGCAGGTTTGGGTGCCATGGTCGCGAATTTATCTGCACAAAGAAACGAGTGGGAACCATTTAGTGACTGGGCAGAAAAAGCCACTGATTGTAAAAAGGAATTGCTTTCACTGGTAGATGCTGATACCAGGGCTTTTGAAGGTATTATGCAGGCCAGAAGTCTTCCAAAGACCACAGAGAACGAAAAAGCATTCAGGATGGAAGCAATACAGAAAGCCATTTTGCAGGCCATTGAAGTACCCTTTCGGGTAATGAAGCTTTCCCTGAAATCCATGGATATTTTAAAGGCCATGGCCGCTGAAGGAAACCCCAATTCAAAATCAGATGCAGGCGTTGGTGCACTCTGTGCCCGCAGTGCCGTGATGGGCGCTTACCTGAATGTATGTATCAATGCCATCGGGTCAGAATCGGATAAAAATATTTCAGCAATTCTCGATGAAGGAAAAAAAATTCAGGACATGGCGATCGCCAAGGAAAGGGAGATCTTAGATCTCGTAGGCTTAACGCATAAAACTTAATCGCCAGAACGCTAAACGCTAACGCAAAATATCATTAAAAAGGTATTCCGATATTAACATATCCCATTACCCGTTTCCACTGATCGCAGTACATTGCGCTCAACTCTAATGGTCCAAGAACAAAATTGTAAGTAAATGTAAGTGAATAACCAGACAAAAAATCAGGGGTATCGTAGAACTTGTTTTGATTCTTTATAAAATTATTAAACATCACATTCGCCCGTCCTGTCAGGTAGAGATTTCCATAAAAATTATATCGAAATCCAGCCTGCATGGCTGCCAGGCTGGAGGAATAATATGAACCTTCCCTTAATCCGGCAAACGTAACCTGGTTATGAAAACTATGTGTAAGTCCCCCGATGGAAAATTCATTCATCGTATTTTCCTTTTGAAAATTTATTCCGGATTGCAATAAAAACATCAGTGTGCTTTTGTTTGAAAGCGGTGTATAACTTTCAAAATGGAAAACTATTCTCGGGTAGGCATTACTGACAGTAACTGTATCAGCATCCCGTGTATTGGTATGCAGCTGAAGATCCGGATTCTGCGTGTAAACCCAATCACCTTCCAGTTCTGATTTTACACCTTTTTTTGGATATATAGGACGGTCCAGGGAATTATGATTAAAATAAATATAACTGGTGGGAAAATCATCTGTCCCCTTAAATTCCAGCGCAGAAGTAATGGAAGGTTTATACCGGGTCCATTCAAAACGGGTTCCGATTCCCAATGGTCATATCACGGTTGGTTGAATATCCGAATTTGCCATCCACTACAAAATAATTCTGGTTATATATTCCGGCCTCCTTGGTATTCCGGTAGGTAGTGATATTCATCTGGTCGAACTGGGTAAATAATTTCAGCGCAAACTTCCTGCCCCTTCCCAGATATTGAAGATGTTCCGCTTTAACCCTGAAATTTTCACCAATATTAAACGTGATCAGACTTCTTGAATTGGGCGTAAAAAAATCCCGCGAAGTAAGATTGAGAATGGCACTGATACCGGTGAACTGGTTATAGTGCAAAGAAAGTTTTGCGAATGTGAGCGGACTTTCCGTGACATCAAAAATAATTTTTGCAGAATGATCCGGCTGGGGATCCAGATGTAAACGATTCGTGTATAGTACCTGGTTCCTCCGGCACGACGCACCATATAAGACAAGCATTTTGGGCGTATAGACATGATTCGTCAGTAATCCCGTCGTATGAATGAAAAAATCCTGGGTTGTATATTTCAGTCCCCTTACTTCATAGGAAGAAATTTTTACACTTTCGACAGGTAGGAAGTTCTTTCTCGGTATGAACCGGTCCGTATAAGTGCATTCAGGGAATCTGCCAGTTTTTTCAACTGAGGATAAATTTTTCGTCCCTTCTTCCAAACCCGCTTCAATGATTGCATTTGCCTGGGCAAAAGTACCCATGGTATATTTTTCCAGTGGTGTCTGCACATAAATATTACAAAGAGGTACTTCCAGTTTGGTGTCCTCCGCCTCGCTGAAAAAAGCAACCTGCAAAAGTACCTGGATGGCATTGTTTACTTTACTGGCAGGAAGCAAACTGGCTGTCACATTACTTCCGATCACAAACTGCGCACCCATTTGTCGTACATCTTTTACAGGAAAATTTCGCACGATACCTCCATCCACCAATAATCGCCCATTATATTCCACGGCTGTAAAAACGGAAGGGATCGCCATACTTGCCCGAACGGCAGAAACCAGTTCCCCGCTGTCCAGCACAACGCCTGCCCGGTCGAAATATCTGTTGCAATACATTTAAACGGAATGTCGAGTGAATCAAAGTTTTTTATTTTGTATACAGGAAATAATAGTTCAGAAAATTTCAGCCATAATTCCTGGCCTTCCAGCACACCGGTAGAGATCCTGAAAAAATTATTTTGCCAGGGTAGTTCGAGATCATATTTGCCGTACTCATTCTTTTTCCTCCATAATAATATTTCGCAGGGAACTCTGGTTCGACAGAATCTGGTCCCAGTGCATTCGTTTGGCAATATATAAAATGGAGTCCGCCTGAATAACCGGATGCATACAGGGATCCGATAATACTTCCCATGCTGGTACCCGTGATATAATCTATGGAAAGACCTGCCGAATCAATGGCCTTGAGAATTCCGATATGGGCCAGTCCCTTGGCACCACCGCCACTCAGGGTGAGACCAATTTTGGGTCTTCTGTTTGGAAGGGAATCCTGTTGAACACCGGGCGCCGGAGAATTCCGATCTTTTAATGAATCCTTCCTTAAATCAATGGGCTGGCCAACCCTGCTTTCCAACAGTGTATCCTGTGCAGAGGACGTGCGGGTCAGACAAAAAATAAGGCAGCCGGTGATAAACAGAATACGGACTGGAATTAAATATAGAATCTCTTTTAATAGTTCAAAAGGTTTGTTATAAAAATACGCAAAGTAAATTTGGAATATCGATTCACCCCAGGAAGTATCCGAATGTTCGCTGAAATTCAATTTTTTCACATCAGGACCGCCGACTTATGCCTGTTCTTCCAATTCCATCAATCTTTCCAGTGCAACATCATATTGCTGCCTGGCAACATTTAAACTCAGGGCGGCTTTTTTATATTCCGATTCAGCAACCAGGAATTTTTGCCTGTCTGCATAAATTTCCGGTGCCGACAGTTGAACTTCCAGG
Organism: uncultured Bacteroidota bacterium; assembly: GCA_963741345.1. Classification (GTDB taxonomy): domain Bacteria; phylum Bacteroidota; class Bacteroidia; order Chitinophagales; family Chitinophagaceae; genus Puia. The sequence goes on along the minus strand of CAVUHS010000005.1, from coordinate 1,130,703 downwards.
CGGTTGCTTTCCATCTGAAGACGTTTAATATCCCCATCGAGTTGCTCCACCAGTTTTTGTTGTTTCTGAAGTTGTTTTTTTGTTTCCTTATTAATTGGTTGTGATAATAACGGAGGCTTTAGGCGGTTCGGGTGTCGGTTTTTCAATTTTTGGTTTGTTCACCCCGGGTTTACCCTGCGCACTCATTCTTTTATTCCATTCCACCCATTCGTCATAAGTTCCTTTAAATTCCTTGATTCTTCCGTCTTCAATTTCCCAGATTTTATTTGCCGTTTTAGAAATAAAATACCGGTCATGGCTCACCAGGATATAACTTCCTTCATATTTATTCAGGGCTTCAGCCAGCAATTCGCAGGAATGAATATCCAGGTGATTGGTTGGTTCATCCAATAACAGAAAATTGGCCTTGCCCGCAATTGTTTTTGCCAGTGCCACCCGGGCTTTTTCCCCACCACTTAGAACCTTAATTTTTTTTTCCACATCATCGCCGGAGAAAAGAAAACAACCAAGCAGGGTTCTGAGTTCAAGTTCGTTTTTCCCGGAGCCGCATGTTTCATTTCTTCCAGTACGGAATCGTTTAAATTCAAGGATTCCAGCTGATGCTGTGCATAAAAACTCGCATCCACATGATGGCCCCAGATACGTTCACCGGTAAAGGATTCTGTTCCCGCAACGATACGCAATACTGTGGACTTCCCCTTTCCGTTGGCACCGATCAGTGCAATTTTATCTCCTCTTTCAATCTCAGCTTCCGCGTGGCTGATAATTTCATTATCCCCAAAACTTTTACTTAAATCTTTTAAGTGAACCAGTACTTTACCCGGTGGACGATCTATGCGGAACTGAATCCGCATATCCGGTCTTTCCATTTCAACATTTTCTATCCGCTCAATTTTGTCCAGCCTTTTCATGGCAGACTGTGCTGCAGCAGCCTTGCTGGCTTTAGCTTTGAACCGTTCTATGAATCTTTCCTGCTGGCGGATATAATCTTTCTGATTTTCATAAGCTTTTTGCTGGATGGTGATCCGCATTTCTTTTTCCCTTTCATAAAAAGAATAATTCCCATTATAAAAATGAAGTTCCTGCTGATAGAGTTCAACTATTTTATCTACCATACGATCCAGGAAAAACTTATCATGACTTACAATTACGACTGATCCCTGGTAATTCTTAAGATATTTTTCCAGCCATTCGATAGAAGGCAGATCCAGGTGATTCGTTGGTTCATCCAGCAGGAGCAGATCAGGTTTCTGTAAGAATCATTTTAGCCAGCAATACACGCATTCGCCATCCACCACTGAATTCCCTGTAAGGTCTTTGCAAATGGGCATTGGAAAAACCAAGTCCCTGTAATACCTCTTCTGTTTTATGATGAATATTATATCCATCCAGCAAATCCATTTCATGGAGTTTGTCGGTATAGTTCATTAATAATTGTTCAGATTGTGGTTTACCTGCCTTTTCTTCTTCTTCCATTTCATGAACCAGCTTTTCCAGTTCCTTTTCCAGATGTCAAGTACTTTATCAAATGCACCCATGGCAACCTTTAGGATACTATCACTCGTATCAAAACTGAGCAGGTCCTGATGCAGGTAACCAATACTCGTACTACGGCTTCGTTCAACGGTTCCTCCGGACGGTGTGTATTCACCAGCCAATAATTTTAACAAGGTCGATTTACCTGTACCGTTATAACCGATCAGTCCAATATGTTCACCTGGTTGGATATGCCAGGTGGCATCTTCCAGGATTGTACGGGCGCCAAACTCAAAAGTCATATTCTGAAAACCTGCCAGCATATAAATTGTATGAGTATTAATTCAAACGCGCAAAATTAAAGCAAATGCATTTAGAATTACCTTTGATTAAATTCTATTTATGAAGAAGGCCTTCTTATTGATTGGTGTTTTGGCCCTGGCACTCGGAATTACCTATCTGGTCCTTCGTAAAAGTGATTCCGGAGGCAATAAACCGCGAACAAGGGATGCAGCCGCTGGCGATCAGTTCGAAAACATCAGCATTTAACCGTTCTTTTGCAAGTGTACTGAACAGTTATTACCGAGTTATCTGATGGTTTTGTCAGCTTCAGATACTCCTCTATTTCTTCAGCTGGTCTAAATCTCAGTAGGTCCATAGACAGTATCCGGTTTGATCAGTTTAAAGCCGATACTTCCATTGTTCAAACAGCCATCAGCCTGGCGCAGTCCATTCAGGCAGAAATAGCCGGACTGAACGGAGAAAAAACAATGGAACAGAAGAAAAGGGAATTCAATATGATTACGGATCAGATTGTATTCGCTGATCCGGACGGTGAGATATGACGGAAGTGTAATATATTCATATGCGTTGCCCGGCAGCATTTTCCGGATTCTTCTGAAGCTTACTGGCTAAGTCCGTACAATAAAATTGTAAATCCGTATCTGGGAAAAAATCATCCCGTATATAAAGACAAAATGCTGGAATAGCGGTGAAATTGAGTGACAGTATACATTTTTCTGCACCGGTGAGTGAATGATGAAAAAAATCCTTGTTATTTATTTTATTGATTTGGGCAAATGCATGCAGATGCACAGAATAAATACAGCATTACAGGTTATGTAAAAGATTCCCTCTCTTCCGAAAACCTGATTGGCGCCACTGTTAGTTTTAACGGACAACAAAAAGGAGTCAATACAAATGGATATGGATTTTATTCCATTACATTACCCGAAGGTCATTATATGATCACCGCTTCTTATGTCGGCTATATTTCAAAAAGTCTTGAAATAAACCTGGATAAAAATATCAATATCAATTTCCTGGTCAATCCTGCGCAGTACATAGCAATGAAGAAGTGGTCGTATATGCCAAAAAAAAAGATGCCAATGTAACCAGCGCCCAGATGGGAAAACTGGATCTCTCCATGTCGCAGGTTAAAAACCTGCCCGTTTTATTCGGTGAAGTGGATATTATGAAAACACTTCAGCTTTTACCCGGCGTAAGTAATGCCGGTGAAGGTAATACCGGACTTTATGTGAGGGGTGGGGGTCCCGATCAAAATCTGATTACGCTCGATGATGCAATTGTTTACAATACAGGGCACCTGTTTGGATTTTTTTCCATATTTAATTCAGATGCCATTAAAAATACCACTCTGATTAAGGGCAGCATGCCTGCTCAATATGGAGGACGACTATCTTCGGTACTGGATATTTCCATGAAGGAAGGCAATATGAATAAATATGAAGTGGACGGAGGTATTGGCCTGCTTGCATCCCGATTATCTGTTCAGGGTCCGCTCATCAAACAAAAGGCATCATTTATTGTTTCTTACAGAAGAACCTATGTGGACCTGCTGGTGACTCCATTTGTTCCGCAAGTCAAGCAGTTATTATGGTTCCGGGTATTATTTTTATGACCTGAATGTGAAAATGAATTACCAGTTTTCCGAAAAAGACCGAATCTATCTGAGCGGTTATTTCGGAAGGGATGTATTTGATTTCAGAAACTGCCGACGGTCTTTCAGTACTGATATTCCCTGGGGAAATACGACGGCCACCCTACGCTGGAATCATGTTTTCAACAGAAAATTATTTGCCAATACAACCCTCCTTTACAATGATTACAAATTCGCATTTAACGGGGCACAGGATAATTTCGCGTTGAGTCTTTCATCCGGAATCCATGACCTTTCCGCAAAAACCGATTTTGATTATTACCTGAATCCGAAAAATAAAGTCCGATTCGGCGCGCTCTATACCTATCATACGTTTACGCCCAATATCCTGAACGGCCATCAGGATTCAATTGTTTTACGTTCCCAATAATTCCAATATCAAATATGCCCGGGAAGCGGCCGTATATATACAGGACGACTGGCAGGCCAGTGAAAAAATTGATATCAGTATCGGAATTCGCTGGAGCGGATTTGAACAGGTGGGTCCTTATACGATTTACCAAACAGATGCTGATGGAAATAAAATGGACAGCACACATTATCGGGAAGGGTCAAAATGTAATTACGTACGGGGGGCCGGAACCCAGGTTTACCATTCGATATTCTGCTGAACGAACAGACATCCCTGAAAGGTTCCGTGTCCAGGAACCTTCAATATATTCACCTGGTCAGTAATGCGGGCACAACTTTGCCAACGGATCTATGGGTGCCCAGCACCTATATAGTTCAGCCACAGACCAGCTGGCTCTATTCAGCCGGCCTGTTTAAAAATTTCAGCAATAATGTACTGGAGACTTCAGTGGAAGTTTACTACAAGGAAATGCAAAACCAGATTGAATACAAGGAAGGCTACACACCTTCGCTTAGTGATCCGGAAAATTCCTTTGTATTTGGAAAAGGCTGGAGTTACGGAGCTGAATTCTTCGTGAATAAAACGAGGGGACGATGGACAGGCTGGATCGGATACACATTGTCCTGGACATGGAGACAATTTCCCGCATTGAATAACGGCGTGAAATACCCCGCCAAATACGACCGTCGTAATGATATTTCTGTAGTCAGCACTTATGAGTTAAATAAACATTGGAAATTATCGGCAGTTTTTGTTTTTGCCAGTGGAAACGCCACTTCTTATCCGGAAAAGTTCTATGTCGTGGAGGGAACGCTCACACAGGATTTCAGTCGCATCAATCAGTACAGGCTTCCTCCTTACAACAGGCTTGATCTCGCCGCTATTTATACACCCACTCATAAAATAAATAAAAAGCTTCACAGCAGTTGGGTCTTTAGCATTTATAATGTGTATAACCGATTAAATCCCTATTTTATTTATTTCGATCAAACCGGGAATCCTTACGATGGCACCCTGCAGGTTCAGGCAAAAAAAGTTTCGATTTTCCCCATCATGCCTTCCGTTACCTGGAATTTTCATTTTTAATTTTCCGTTTATATAAAATACCTGTCCGAATCCGCCGCCAGATGATATTTTCGTTCCTATTTTAAAATTGTGCACATGAGAAGAGGAATCATTATTCCGTTTTTATTGTTTGTTAGTGTCGCCTTTGCCCAAACAGACAACCTGGATATGGGTATGATGTCCAGGATCAGAGATGAGGGTTTGAATCATTCACAGGTAATGGAAATTGTTTTTAATCTGACAGACGCCAATGGACCGCGCCTGATGCAGTCCCCAGGATATTTTAAAGCAGCAAACTGGGCAAAAACAAAACTTGCGGCATGGGGATTGGAAAATGCGGGTCTTGAAGCCTGGGGTCGATGGGGTAAAGGATGGGAACTGGAAAAATATTATCTGGCGATGACGGCACCATATTACAAGCCGTTGATCGGATTCCCTAAAACATTTTCATCGGGGACTGATGGTTTAGTCCACGCGGATGTCATGCTGATCCGTATCAAAGACTCCACTGAACTGTCTGAATACAGGGGTAAACTGAATAATAAAATTCTGATCCTGGAACGGTCCGATTCTCTCAAACTCGGATTTGCACCTGATGCCACCCGGTATTCCGATGCCCAACTGCTTACGTTGGCGGGATACGACCCCAAAGCACCCCCACCGGCCGATGCCGCGATCGCATTATCTACACTTTCCTACCAGGCATCAGCTCGTTTGCTGGCGCAGGTGAAGAAATTTGCTTTGGAAGAAAAAGCTTTGGGAGTACTTACAACCAGTACACGAAATTCTGACGGGACGGTCTTTGTGCAAAATGGAATTGCTTACAATGCCGAAATGCTGCCAACTTTAAATGATATATCCATTTCTTATGAGGACTTTATGACCATGCAACGTCTGTTACAGCATAATATTCCCGTTACCATTGATTTAGATCTCAGGGCGAAAATATATTCCGATGATCAGCAGGGGTACAATGTGATAGCGGAGATTCCGGGCACCGATAAGAATTTAAAAGATCAGCTGGTGATGATTGGTGCCCATTTGGATTCCTGGCAGGGATCGACCGGAGCAACGGACAATGCCGCTGGATCTGCTGTGATGATGGAAGTGGTGCGTATATTAAAAACAGTTGGTGTGAAACCCCGCAGAACCATCCGGATTGCATTGTGGGGCGGCGAAGAGACGGGAATACATGGATCTACTAATTATGTAAAAAATCATTTTACGGATTCAACGACTAAAAGATATAATACTTCAGGGGACAAGCTTTCAGTTTACCTGAACCTGGATAACGGTACGGGAAAAATTCGCGGAATATACCTGCAGGGCAATGCCGCGGCGGAGCCCGTTTTTGAGAAATGGTTCCAACCCTTTCATGATCTGGGAGCATCCACAGTTTCGTTACAAAATACCGGTGGAACAGACCACCTTCCTTTCGATGCAATCGGTCTTCCGGCATTCCAGTTTATACAGGATCCCATGGAATATGGCAGCCGCACGCATCACAGTAATATGGACAGCTATGATCATCTCAGCGCAGGTGATCTGAAACAGGCTGCAACCATTATTGCTGCGTTTGTCTACGATGCAGCGCAGCGGGAAGGTAAGATTCCGAGAAAGTAGAGGAAAGTGTGGGAGTACGGGAGTGAAGGGTTATTCAATTTTCTGGTAAATAAAATTGATCACAACGTTTTTTTGTTCGGTGGAAATAATCCTCTCCTCATATCGTTTTTCTCCGTCCCGGACAACCAAGAGAGAGGTATTCGGAGGAATATCACCCAGGTTTTCAGCCACCATCACAAGTTGATGTGGATTGTCGGAAGGCTCTACTGTAATCTTTACGGTGATGGGCTGATCCGTCAATCTCGCTTTGGAAATCAGTAATTTATTATCGTAATAAACGGAGACGGTATCATTGTCGATCGCGCCGTCATCGTAAATACGCAGTTCAACAACGGAATGATTTACTGTGAGCGTTTTTAGAAGCACATTCTCGCGAGACTTCAACACGGACGGGACAGCTACGATCTTTCCGGCCGGACTTGAAATCTTCAAAATGCTGTCTCTTGTATTCGTTCCCTGTTCAGGTGTCAGCACTGTTGATTTTTTGAGGGCGGTTGCGGTTTGTGGAGCAGGCTGTTTTGGGGAAGATGGTTTTTTTGTAGTCGCAACCTTTTTGTCCGAATGACCGGGAACTGGCGCGGGGCTTGTTTTTACCGGCGGCTTTGCTGTTGACGCTATGAGAGGCTTACTGGTTTTCTGGTCAGGTGGAGTTGCATTTTTCAGGGCGAGTAGTTCTTTTTCTTTTTTCTCCAGAAAGGGTTCCTTATGGAAATCTGATTCTGCTACACGATGAAGAAAAATACTTCCCTTACCGCAACCCGAAGTTGAATCATTCACGCTTGTACTATAATACGTGCCCTGCAGATATTCGTCATTCCCAAGTCTTGAATATTGCATGAAACAGGTCATGATACAAACATAACCGTTTGCAAACCGAACCTCCAGTAATTTCCCTTCTTTCAGTAATACTTTTTTTGTTTCTGCGTTCAGGCTACCCGATGCTTCGGCCTTGCCATAGAATTCTGTATTTTTATAGGAATAAGTTATTGCTTCAAAACGATTGTGGGTTTGGGCGATTTGCACTTCCATTTTATACCGGTCGTCATAAATCTTATACCGGTCACCGTAATCGCCGGTAAGCCGATCAATTCCATCGTTGGAACGGAAATGTCCACGCCATATTCCGGTCAGGTCCTGTGCATGAAGACTGGAAAAAGGTAAAGCAGTTAAGATCACCAGACACCGGATAAGAAGGATCCCGTTTTTCATCAACGGCAAATTAGATAAAAATATTTTTCGCAGAAACCTGAGAAAGCTAAATCTGGCAAGAGTTTGTTAATTTTGCAACCCCTAAAGGAATAGAGCTCTGCATGATAAAAATCACATTACCTGATGGTGCTGTTCGGGAATATCCGGAAGGAACCAGTTCCCTGGAAGTAGCAAAATCCATCAGTGAAGGACTTGCAAGGAAAGTGATAGCTGCCAATATAAACGGCGAAGTATGGGATGCCACTCGTCCCATCACAAGAGACGCATCGGTAAAACTGCTTACCTGGAATGACGCGGATGGTAAATCCACTTTCTGGCATTCTACTGCGCACCTGATGGCAGAAGCCGTTGAATCCATTTTTCCCGGTGTGAAATTCTGGGTTGGTCCGGCCGTGGAAAATGGATTTTATTATGATATGGACCTGGGTGGCCAGCATATTACAGAAGAAGACCTTCGGAAGCTGGAACTCAAAATGACGGAGCTGGCAGCCAAACAAAACCCATATATCCGGAAAGAAATTTCCAAAGCAGATGCCATTCATTTTTTCCAGGAGAAGGGGGATGAATACAAACTGGATTTGCTGCAAAACCTGAATGACGGGGAAATAACTTTTTATACGCAGGGAGGGTTTACGGATCTGTGCCGGGGGCCACATATACCGAACACCGGATTGATAAAAGCCCTGAAACTGACCAATATTGCCGGTGCTTACTGGAAGGGGGATGAAAAAAATAAACAGCTGACACGTATCTATGGTGTGAGTTTCCCGTCTAAAAAAGAGCTGGATGAATACCTGCTCATGCTGGAAGAAGCCAAAAAGCGCGATCACCGTAAACTGGGCAAGGAAATGGGCATTTATACTATGGATGATGATGTAGGCCAGGGCCTGATACTCTGGATGCCCAATGGCACAATCATCATTGAGGAACTGGAAAAACTGGCCAAGGAAACCGAACAGGCGGCAGGTTACAAACGGGTGGTTACCCCGCATATTGCAAAAGAAAATCTTTATTTAACCAGCGGGCATCTTCCATATTACCAGGACAGTATGTATCCGCCGATGGAACTGGACGGAACTAAATATTACCTGAAGGCGATGAACTGTCCGCATCACCACAAAATATTTGCAGCAGAGCCCAGAAGTTATAAGGACCTTCCCCTTCGGCTGGCAGAATACGGAACCTGTTACCGGTATGAACAAAGCGGGGAATTATTTGGCCTGATGCGGGTGCGCTGCCTGCACATGAATGATGCACATATTTATTGCAGTAAAGAAGATTTTGCACAGGAATTCAGGGCTGTGAATGAAATGTACCTGAAATATTTTAAAATTTTCGGTATCGAAAAATATGTCATGCGGTTGAGCCTGCATGATCCGGCTAAACTGGGGAAAAAATATGTTGATGAACCGGAGCTATGGCTGGAAACAGAAGCCATGGTGCGAAAAGTATTGCAGGATACAAACACCCCATTTGTGGAAGTGACCGGGGAAGGAGCCTTTTATGGACCGAAGATTGATGTACAGATCTGGAGTGCAATTGGTCGCGAATTTACCCTGGCCACCAACCAGGTGGATTTTGCCCAGGGCAGGCGGTTTAAACTGGAGTTCACAAACCGTGAAAATCAGCCGGAAACCCCGCTGATTATTCATAGAGCGCCCCTGGGCACACATGAACGTTTTATAGGTTTTTTACTGGAACATTATGCCGGTAAATTCCCCTTGTGGCTGGCTCCCGAGCAGGTTAAATTGCTTCCGATCAGTGATAAGTACCTGGACTATGCACAAACTGTTCTGGAATCGCTTAAAAATGCGGATATTCGCGCAGGAATTGACGACCGGAGTGAAAAGATTGGCAAAAAAATCCGGGATACCGAACTGGCCAGAGTGCCTTATATGCTGGTGATCGGAGAGAAGGAAATGAATGAACATAAAGTGGCTGTAAGGAGACAGGGCAAGGGTGATCTGGGTGCTCAGGATGTTGAGACTTTTATCAGTGAAATAAAATCAGAAATAAAATTAAGATCCTGAAAATATCGAGCGGATCTTAACTATCGTTCAACTAAAAACAATAAATGGCATTTCCACCGAGACCTCCAAGAGGTAATTTTAATCCCAGATTCAGAAAAGAACAACAACAGGAACACCGTACCAACAATATGATCCGCGTACCTAATGTACGATTGGTAGGAGAAAATGTAACCGTCGGTGTTTATCCGACAACGGAAGCCCTTAAAATGGCGCAGGATCAGGCGCTGGACCTGGTAGAAATTTCTCCCAACGCAGATCCACCAGTTTGCAAAATCATCGATTATAATAAATTCCTTTACGAAAAGAAACGGAAGGAAAAGGAAATGAAGGCTAAGAGCAAAGCCTCAGAGGTAAAAGAAATCCGTTTTACACCGAATACCGATGATCACGATTTCGATTTTAAAGCAAAACATGCTGAGAAATTTTTGAAGGACGGTGACAAAGTAAAGGCTTATGTACAATTTAAAGGCCGTGCGATACAGTTTCGCGAAAGAGGAGAACTTCTCCTGCTCAAATTTGCAGAAAGACTGAATGAAGTAGGTGTTTTAGAAGGCATGCCTAAAATGGAAGGCAAACGTATGCTGGCGATCTGGGCACCAAAATCCCAGAAAAAGAAATCCTAGTCCGGAAAGGAACTGCCGTCCGGAATTTTTCCAATGGATATAATACTCGTTGGTTCCGGGAATACAGCTACTGTGCTGGGGCGCAAATCAAAGGCTGCAGGTCACCGGATTGTCCAGGTTTATAGTCGCAACGGCGCCCATGCAAATCTACTGGCCAGCCGGCTGGGAGCTACTTCCACCTCTTATATTTCCACTATTGAAAGAAACGCAGATCTGATGATCATCGCGCTGCGGGATGAAGCACTAAGCCCGTTTGTGAAAGACCTGGTGCATACGAATTCATTGGTGGCTCATACGGCGGGTGCGGTATCCATTAATGAAATCCGTGGGATCTCTGAATCATACGGAGTATTATATCCATTACAAAGCCTGCGAAAGGAAATGGAAATAATGCCCGATCTAACCATGCTGGTCGACGCAAATAGTAATGCAACCGGGAAAAAATTAATGGCATATGCATCCACAATCGCGGAAAATGTAAAGGAGGCGGATGATCAGGCCCGTTTAAAATATCATCTGGCTGCCACTCTAGTAAATAATTTCACTAACCATTTATATGTGCTGGCCGAGTTTTTTTGTAAAAAAGAAAAAATTTCCTTCGCCGTCTTACAACCCCTCATGGAAGAAACGGTAATACGCCTGCGAAATGTTTCGCCATCCATGGTACAAACAGGGCCGGCCATCCGCAATGACCTGAACACACTGGAAAAACACCAGAGTTTATTAAAGGCATATCCTTCGATTTTAAAGTTTTATGACTTATTCACCGAGGAAATAAAGAATGCCGCTTTGAGCTATAAGCTTTAAGCTTTACGCTTAAAACAATACTTTTGCCGCAAAACGATTCATGAATCTGCTCGAATCTTTCAAACCTATTACCACATTGATATTCGATATTGACGGCGTATTGACAGACGGCAGCATTTTGGTTTTTGAAAATGGTGAACAGGTACGGCAGATGAGTATCAGGGATGGATATGCATTGCAACTGGCCGTGAAAAAAAAATATAATCTCGTCGTTATTTCCGGAGCAAACGGGGTCGGTGCTGCCATCCGGTTACAAAAACTCGGCGTAACCAATGTTTTGCTCAACGTAACAGATAAGGTGATGGTGCTGGAAGACTTTCTGCAAAAGAACCAGCTGAGCTGGGCGGAAACTTTATATATGGGGGATGATATCCCGGATTATCTACCCATGAAAAAAGCAGGAATGCCATGTGCGCCGGCCGATGCTGCGCCGGAAATTCTGCAGATTGCCCGTTATATTTCACCATTGGGAGGTGGTAAAGGCTGTGTACGGGATGTGATAGAAAAACTACTTCGCTTACATGGAAACTGGGAACTTGAATCAAATATCCCTTCGCGTTAAGGTTAAAACCGATTATGAAATTAAGTGCAGTTGCTGCTTTTTTCCGTTTGATCAGATGGCCCAATCTGATTTTTATTGCACTCACACAATCACTTTTTTATTTCTGTATTTTAATCCCCAGTTTTTATGAGGGATTTCCTGTTCGGGAAAATATTCTGAAATTGAATGAATTTCTGCTTCTCAGTCTTTCTTCTGTTCTCATTGCGGCGGCAGGTTATATTATCAATGATTATTTTGATCTGCATATCGACCGCATAAACAAACCGGAAAGAGTAGTTGTGGAAAAAATAATTAAAAGAAGATGGGCCATCATCTGGCATTGGATTCTGTCCGGACTTGGCATTATCCTCGGCTTCTATCTTTCCTGGAAACTCAGGAATATTTTTATCGGACCTTCGAATATGATGTGTGTATCTGTTGCTATGGTTTTACAGCACAACCTTTAAAAAAAAATTATTAATTGGCAATATCCTTATTTCAATTCTCACGGCCTGGGTAATCGGTGTGCTCTATCTGTCCGAATTCCGGCTTCATCGTTTTGTAGATCCTCAGTTTCACGGCGCGCTTTCGCGGGTATATAAATTTACTGTTGTGTATGCTTCCTTTGCATTTATCATATCCCTGGTCCGGGAAGTCATCAAGGATATGGAAGATATGGAAGGTGATGCGCGCTATGGCTGCCGCACAATGCCCCTGGTCTGGGGCCTGAATGCTTCCAAATTTTTCTGTGTTTCTGGCTTACCATGCTGGTTGCTGCACTGATATTTATTCAGTTTTATGTATTGCAATACCGGTGGTGGCTTACCATTGTCTTCACCTGTTTCGGGGTAATATATCCCATCCTGCTCGTACTAAGGAAATTGTCAAAAGCTGAGCAACCGGCCGAGTTCCATCAACTCAGCCGGCTGATAAAAACCATTATGATGATGGGCATCCTTTCCATGATCTTTTTAAAATATTATACTTCATGGATCGGATAATTCTCGCATCTGCCTCACCCAGAAGAAAACAATTGCTGGAATGGGCGGAAATTCCGTTTGACCTGATGCCGAGTGATTCTGAAGAACTTATTCCCGACGGTCTGCTTATTTCTGAAATTCCTGTGTTTCTGGCCAGTCAGAAAGCAGCGATTGTGCGGAAACTGACAGGAACTGACAAGATTATACTCGCAGCCGATACGATTGTCGTGCTGGATCAGCAGATGCTCGGAAAACCACTCGACCGTGCCGATGCCATCCGAATGCTTTCTCTATTATCCGGTAATGTACATGAAGTGATTACAGGTGTGGCGCTCACAAATACCAAAAAAGAAATTCTGTTTGCCGAAACGACCCGGGTCCGGTTTCACCCGCTTAGTTTAGGGGAGATAGAACATTATGTTGATAATTACCGGCCATTTGACAAGGCCGGCGCCTATGCGATACAGGAATGGATCGGAGTAACCGGCATACATTCCATTGAGGGTGATTTTTATAATGTCATGGGGCTTCCGGTCAGCCGGGTCCTTCAGGAATTGAAATATTTTTAAAAAAAATCAAAGCGACAATTTTTTACTTCTCAAAGTATATTTCCTCATACAGAATTCAGTTGTTTTCACTTTCTTCATAAGGGATTGCTGTTTTCATTATTTTTAAATGAATTCAGCAATATGTGATGACAGAGAAATTACTACAGTTTATTTGGAAACACCGCTACTTCAACCAGCAGGGCCTTGAATTGACAACAGGAGAACCGCTTACGATCGAATATCCGGGAGAAGAAAATGCAAATCAGGGACCGGATTTTATAAATGCAAGAATACGGATACGGAAGCATCAATGGATCGGCCATGTGGAGCTGCATTTATTTTCTTCGGGCTGGGAAAAACACAGTCATACTGAAGACAGAAATTACCGGAACGTTATACTGCATGTCGTTTGGAAACAGGATAAGTCAGTGATATCGACAGGAATATTCCGCAGCTTGAACTTTGCAACCGCATCTCCCGTCTCATGCTTGAAACTTATTCCGGCTGGATGCTTAATCCCGCTTTTATTCCCTGCGAACTGATCTGCTTTTCGCATACGAGAGGATCAATGGGACAAACTGGACTTCGCGGTTATTATACATGCGCCTAAACCGCAGGATGCAGGGTATTCAGGAATCTCTGCGTTTAAATCAGTACCACTGGGAGGAACAATTATGGCGGTTGATAGCTACAAATTTTGGTATGCCGGTTAACTCATCTGCATTCGAATCCATTTCGAAAAGTATTCCCTTTTCATTACTTGCCAGGCATCGTACACTATTTATCCAGTTAGAAGCTTTATTCATGGGTCAGGCAAACCTGCTCGAAAAAGAATTTAAGGACCCATATCCCTCAATGCTCAGAAAGGAATATCTTTTTCTGAAAAAGAAATACAGTTTAGAAAAAATTTATGAGCCTCTTCATTTCCTGCGTATGCGGCCTGAGAACTTCCCCACTATCCGGCTTTCTCAACTCGCCTCGCTCTGCAGGCATTCAGCGTCGTTGTTTGCCTGGGTCCTGGAATGCAAATCCATTTACTTATTGAGGAAAAAATTGATGGTAAAGGCGAATGACTACTGGCATAATCACTACGTGTTTGATAAAATATCACCCCGTCGCGAAAAGATGGTCGGAATCAGGATGTGTGATCATATTATTATCAATAGTGTAATCCCTCTCCTGTACACCTATGGTAAGATAATTCCTGATCCGGGCGTTTTAAAAAAAGCGATCAACTGGCTGGAAGAAATGCCCGGAGAGAAGAACCAGCTAGTGGACAGATGGAAACAAATAGGTATCTCTGCCAAAAAGGCCTCCACCTCCCAGGCATTAATTGAATTGAAAAAAAAATTCTGTGATCAGCGTAGATGCCTGGAATGTGATGTGGGCAGAAAACTACTATCGCCGGGAATCCTGATGAACACTATTTAATTAATCTCTTCGCTTACCGTTTCCCAATTATAATTTACCTGCACTTCAATTTCAGGATGGATGCTATAACACACCGGGCATGTGCTGACCACTCTTTGAAGAATCGTTTGTTGTTTTGTCGAAAGATGTAAACCGGCCGGAAAATGAAATGTTAAAGCGATACCTGAAATGCGACGCGGATCGGGCTTCATGGTCTTCTGTATTTCGATTTCTGTACCAGTCAGATCGATTTTCAGATCCCGGGCTTTCTGCCCCATGATTGTCAATATACATGACCCGAGAGCGGTTGCCACAAGGTCCGACGGAGAAAATTTTTCCCCTCTTCCCTGGTTGTCAACGGGTGCATCTGTTTCAATTCGGGTGCCTGATGCATTATGGCGGGCAACCGTTCTAAGTTCTCCCTCGTAAATAACAGTGGACGTCATATATTTTTTCATAAATTTACAGCAGTAATTCCAATCATGCCGGTAAAAAGCACCCTGTTTCTCATCTTCTTTTCCCTGATTACCCTTGCAGCTTTATCCCAACAGTCCGGCACGCCTGTTTACAGCAACGACAAAAATGCAGCGAAAAAACAGCGCATCAATCAGATGATGAAAATGGAGGAAGAGGGCGAACTAATCTTTAATCATTACAACGCTTTCGGCTTCAAGCTTGCCACCAACGGATATGGAATATTTTATGAAAGGGGTAAGTTTATTACCAACAAGAAATCACGAACACTGACCTTTGAATTAAATGAAATTAAGGATCAGAAGGATCATAAAGTAGCAGTTTCGGGTGATGGCTATACTTATAATTATGTTGCCGTAGGTCGCCTGAATAATTTCTACGAATTCAAGGCATCTATCGGACAGCAGTTTTTGCTGGGGGGTAAGGGAAATAAGAACGGCGTGGCCGTCACCTACCTGTATAGTGCAGGCCTATCGCTGGGCATGTTAAAGCAATACGTATTGAATGTCTATCCGTCGCAGAGTCTGTATTCCATCAGAAGTACATATCCCACAATATTTGACAGCGCTTATATCGTGTATGACGCGCTCGGGCTGAGCGGTGGCTGGGATCACCTGAGATGGTCTCCGGGACTAAATGCCAAACTCGCCATGCGCTTCGATTATGGCCGTTATAATACAAATATAGCAGCTTTTGAAACCGGCGTGACAGCCGAATATTATCTCAATGAAATGCCGTTGATGGCCTATGTACCTCCCAAACATCTCTTTTTCAACGCATACATTAGTATTATGTTTGGCAAGCGAAAGTGATTAATTTTACACTTTCTTACTATTATGCAGGAACTTCCCGTACTAGATACTACAGAAACCGGTGAATACAGGACTAAGAAACCTGACTGGCTTCGTGTTAAACTTCCCATCGGAGAAAATTTCAAACAGGTCCGGAACCTGGTTGACCAGCATAAACTCCATACGATTTGTGAGAGTGGAAACTGTCCGAATATGGGTGAATGCTGGGGTGCCGGCACTGCAACATTTATGATCCTTGGAAATATCTGTACACGGAGCTGCGGATTCTGCGCTGTAGCGACCGGCAAACCGCTGCCCGTGGACTGGGATGAGCCCCAAAGGGTGGCAGAAGCCATCTTCCTCATGAAAGTGAAACACGCGGTTATCACATCCGTGGACCGGGACGAGATCCGGGATGGCGGGAGTATCATTTGGCAGAATACCATCCGTGCCGTAAAATCACTGAATCCAGATACAACACTCGAAACCCTGATTCCGGATTTTAAGGGTGAATCTGAAAATATCCAGCGAATAATTGAAGTCGCACCAGAAGTGGTTTCTCATAATATCGAAACAGTTGAAAGACTTACCAAGCAGGTACGTATCCAGGCGAGGTATTGGCGAAGCATGCAGACCTTACAGATCCTCAAAAAGGGAGGTGTGCGCACCAAGAGTGGCATCATGCTGGGACTGGGAGAGAAAAAAGATGAAGTGGTTCAGACTATGAAAGACCTCGCCCATAGTGGTGTTGATGTGATTACCATCGGTCAGTACCTGCAGCCCACGAAGAAGCATTTGCCTGTCGTTCGTTTTGTTCACCCCGATGAATTTGCGGAATTCCGCGAAATAGGATATGAACTTGGACTTGATTATGTAGAAAGCGGACCGCTGGTCCGTTCCTCTTATCATAGCGAAAAACATGTATTTCCCGGCTACGGCAGAAAAATCTGGCTTCAGGAAAAAAGAACTTCAGCTTAAAGCTGATTGTTTTAAGTCATGGCAATCATTTAAAACTAAATTTAATTGAGATAGACCTGGAAATCATATGGTTTCCAGGTCTTTGTGTTTTATAATTGTTTGCATAATTCAGTCCACAACGACCATTATTATGGGTGTGGCGGCGGAGGAGGAGGGGTTGGAGCTCCCGGAGGTGCCGGGGGGTGAAGGCTGGGCAGCTGAGTGGGTTCACAGCTTACGATAAATGCAATGAGCGATAAGGCAAGGATTATCTATTCATAATAAATGTTTGAGTTTAATTTAAAGTTCCCATCTGGCTGCTACGGCACAGGATTTAAAAATCATGCCATTGGGATCCCCTAAACCGATGTAAAATCTGTGAGTTAAGACTAAGGCATATCCCATACCAATGCGCTGGCGCCCAGGATGGCGGCGTCTGATTCGCGCAAATGGCTTACCAGGATCTTGACCCTGTTTTGAAACACCTGGATAAGATTCGCTTCCATATGCTCGCGTGTAGGCTTCAGGATGAGGTCACCAGCCTTGGTGAGCCCCCCGAATAAGACAATGGCTTCAGGGCTGGAGAACATAACGAAATTGGCGAGAGCCAGTCCGAGGATTTTTCCTGTATAATCAAAAATTTCCCTGGCTATTTTATCGCCATGGATCGCCGCATCATATACTTTCTTAGAATCAATTTCATCCACCGGAATTTTCCGAAGCAGGCTGTCTTCTTTTGATTTTTCCAGGAACTCTTTGGCAGTCAGCATGACGCCGGTAGCCGACGCGTAACTTTCCAGGGAACCGTATTTGCCGGTACCCGGATGATATCTTCCGTCGGGAATAACAATGGTGTGACCGAGTTCGCCTGCAAAACCGTCGTGACCCAGGATGAGATGACCATTGGCTACGATCCCGCTTCCGACGCCGGTTCCCAGCGTTATCATTATAAAATCTTTCATTCCCTGAGCGGCACCATACATCATTTCACCGACAGCTGCGGCGTTGGCATCATTGGTGAGGTTAGTAGGTAACTGAAATTTATCCTGAACCAGTTGTGCGAGGGGAATGATTCCTTTCCAGGGAAGATTCGGCGCGTAATCAACCGTACCCGTATAAAAATTTCCATTGGGTGCACCAACGCCGATACCCCGGATCCTGCCGGATCCACCCACTGTTTGTATAAGCGCCATGAGTTTTTCATGCAGCTCGTCAATAAAGGTTTCAACCTTTTTATGTTTCTTGGTGGAAAGCTCCCCTGTATATAACACATTGCCATTCCGATCCACGATTCCAAACTTAGTGCCTGTTCCGCCGATATCTATGCCAATGGCGAGTGGCTCTAGTGATGCCGGGGTTGAAGTGGCTTTTGACATGGCTGGTTTCTTTTAATTAGTGACCTCCTCCGATCTGTTCATCAAAATTCAATCCCTGTGATTTTAAAATTGTCCTCATCCTGACTGCAAGCAATGCCAGAGCGGCAAAACATCCTGCAGCTACCAGGTAAGAGAAATGCATATTTTTGGTGGCATCACCGATAGAACCTTGAAATGGTGGAATGACAGCACCTCCCAGGATCATCATAATCAGAAAAGCGGAACCCTGACTGGTGTATTTACCAAGACCGGCAACAGCCAGCGCAAAGATACTGGGCCACATCACGGCGCAGAATAAACCACCCGCCATAAATGCGTATACAGAAAATATTCCGTGACTGAATACTCCGATCAGCATGGCAGCTGCAGCAAGCAATGCAACTGTCAGCAGGGTTTTTACGGGTTTTTGCTGACCGAAGAAAAATGCAAACACGGCAACAGCCACCCATCCCGCATAAGGAATGAGGTTTTCAATATTGTTCCCGTAAGTATGATTAATAAAAAGAACGAAAGCAAATGCCACAAAGGGAACAATCAGCGTGGCGATTTTTCTGCCGGTTGCAGACAGGTTAAATACACTGATTGCACCCGTCCATCGTCCAATCATCAGGCTTCCCCAATATAGCGTGATGTACTTGGAAATTTCCTTATCCAGCAATCCGGTTTCTGTAAGGTACCCGGGCGTTTTTAGTAAGGCTCCAAAATTATTATCGATCGTAACTTCCACGCCTACGTAGAGAAATATTCCAATCATCCCCAGGATCAGCTGTGGATACTTCATCGCTCCCCATCCGTCACTATTTTTGGAAGCACTGTTGAATGAAAAGAAAAGGACTCCGAAAACGAGCAATATAGTCAGACCGGTAAGTTCCAGTTTGCCGATATCCGTAAACTGACCAACGAAAATCACCATAATCATCAGAATAGTAAGTGTGATCAGGGATTTGGATGCTTTTGCAGATCCTTCAAAAGCGGCATCATCTTTTCCTTCCGGTAATTTTGAAAATGCAAAGAACAATGCAACGGCCGCAAAAACGGCTGCCACAATCAGATAAAGGGTATTGATATTCGTTACGGTAACAGTAGCATTGGAGGCTGAGGGAGTACCGAATAAAAAGTAACTAACGATGATCGGACCCAGGGTAGTTCCAAGGGAATTGACTCCGCCGGCGAGGTTTAACCGGTGGGTGCCTGTAGACGGGTCTCCCAGCGCAATCGCAAAAGGCTGGGCTGCGGTTTGTTGTAATGAAAAGCCAAGTGCAACAATAAAAAATGAACCCAGGATTGCGGGAAACGAGTTCATATTGGCAGAAGGAATGATTAATAATGCACCTACTACTGAAATCAGCAGGCCTAATACGATACCGCGCTTGTATCCGATTTTATTCAATATGTCATAACCCGCAACACTCGAAAATAAATAAAGAGCCAGGGAGCCGATAAAATACGCGCCATAAAATGCGGATCCGATTAACTGTGATTGAAATTGATTTAATGCAAAATGCGTTCTGCAGAAAGGAATGAAAATACTATTGGAAGCAGCTATAAAACCCCAGAAAAAGAATACGATTACTAACGTGGCTAAAGCGCCGCTATTTGTCGGCTGTTTGGCTTGGCTCATAAGCAGGCAATCATTTAAATGAGTGTTGAAAGTAGTTAAGTTTTGGCTTGATTAAAAATTTTTTCATATCCCATGAGAATCCCTAAATCCTTCCTAAATTGATCTCAATTACAGCGGGCTCCTTCACCCATAACTTCATTTCATGGAGATTTTACATGTTTCAGCTGAATGTTATCCGGTCGCAAAAGCCGGCGGGCTCGGAGATGTAGTGGGGGCCTTACCCAAATACCAGAAAGAAGCCGGGCATATCGCCAAGGTGGTTATGCCGATGTACAAAACAAAATTCCTTTTTAATAATGAATTTGATGTTGTTCATAAAGGTTATACCAATCTGGGAAACTGGTGGTTTATATATACCATCATCAAGGAAAAACATAACAGACTCGGGTTCGATCTTTATATGGTGGACATCAATGGGCTGCTTGACAGAGATAAGATTTACGGTTACGATGATGATTCCGAACGCTTCATATCTTTTCAGATTGCTGTAGTGGACTGGCTGGCCACGTGGAAACACAAACCGGATGTGGTTCATGTTCATGATCACCAGGCCGCCCTGATCCCATTCATGATAAAACATTGTTATCGATATCAGCATCTTCGTGAAATACCCTCGGTACTTACAATTCATAATGGCGAATACCAGGGCTGGTTGTCATGGGATAAGAGTTATTATATACCTGCCTGGGATACCTGGAAGTCCGGATTACTGGAATGGGAAAAAAGCATCAATGCCCTGGCTTGTGGTGTGCGATGTGCCTGGAAAGTCACTACCGTCAGTTGGAGCTATCTGGAAGAATTGAAATGGTCTGCCAATGGGCTGGAAGCTCTTTTTGAATATGAGAAGGGGAAATGCTATGGTATTTTGAATGGAATAGACACCAAGGTCTGGAATCCCGAAAGCGACACCTACCTGCAAAATCATTATAACATTAAAACCAATGCTGCGGGCAAGGCAAAGAATAAAGAAATACTTTGTGATAGATTTGGACTGGATATAAATAAACCACTGATTTCTTTTATTGGAAGGCTTGTCGGTGAAAAAGGCGCAGATCTGTTGCCGCAGGCGATCGGGGATTCATTCTATTACATTGGCCGGAAAATGAATTTTCTTATTCTCGGGAGCGGAGCCCATTATATTCAGGATAACCTTGAACGTGTGCGTTTACTGAGTGACGGTGATTTTAGTATATTTATCGGGTACGATGAAGGGCTCAGTCATATAATATACGCAGGTGCTGATTTCATTATGATGCCATCGCGCGTTGAACCCTGTGGATTGAACCAGATGTATGCGATGCGATATGGAACCGTACCCATTGTCCGGAACACCGGAGGATTAAAAGATACTGTAAAGGATTTTGGTGATACTGACGGATACGGGATACGATTCAATAATGCAATTGTCGGAGATATCACGCATGCTATCTGGCGTGCCGTTCAATTGTATCAAGAACCGCTCCTGATGGAGGAACTGAGAAGACGGATGATGCGACTTGATTTTAGCTGGGAAACCAGTATGCAGCATTACCTCGATCTTTACGCTTCATTATAATTGGATTTATTAAATCAGACTTATATGTCAAAAAAAGTACTAGCCGTTATTTTAGGAGGAGGAGCAGGAACGCGTTTATACCCTTTAACTGCCAGCCGCTCCAAGCCAGCTGTTCCCATTGCAGGAAAATACCGGCTGGTGGATATTCCGATTTCCAACTGCCTGAATTCAGGTATTGACAGGATGTTTGTGCTTACGCAGTTCAACTCTGCATCACTGAACCGGCACATCAAAAACACTTATCATTTTAGTGCATTCAGTTCGGCATTCGTCGATATACTGGCGGCTGAACAAACGCCGGATAATCCGACCTGGTACCAGGGAACAGCTGATGCCGTGCGCCAGTGCCTTCGTCACCTCGGGCCATTTGAAGCCGAATATATCCTTATTCTTTCCGGCGACCAGTTGTACCAGATGAATTTCATGGACATGCTGAATAATCATATTCAACAAAAGGCGGAAATCACGATCGCCACGATTCCTGTGGCCGACCGGGAGGCTTCCGAGTTTGGTATTTTGAAAAAGAACGACAAAGGGTTTATTACTTCCTTCATAGAAAAACCTAAAAAAGATGTGTTGAAAGACTGGACAAGTGATACGGGTCCCGCCATGCAGAGCCAGGGAAGGAATTATCTGGCATCCATGGGAATCTACATTTTTAACCGTCAATTGCTACAGGATCTGCTCCAGAATGAATATGTGGAAGCTACAGATTTCGGAAAGGAAATACTGCCCCAGTCTATAGATAAATATAAAGTCGTCAGTTTTCAGTATGATGGTTATTGGACAGACATCGGAAATATCTATTCGTTCTTCGAAGCCAACCTCGGCCTGACAAAAGAAATTCCGGATTTTAATTTATTCGATAACAGTAATGCCATTTATACGCGTGCACGCATGCTGCCACCTGCAAAGATCAGCGGCACCACTTTGGAAAAAACAATCATCGCTGAAGGATGTATTATCAATGCTTCACGGATTGAAAGCAGTGTGATTGGTATTCGAACCCGGATCGGTATCGGAACAACCATTGTGAGCAGTTACCTGATGGGAATAGATTATTATGAGACAATCGACGAAATCAGGCACGACCGGGAACACGGCCTGCCATCGGTGGGAATTGGTGACCGGTGTTATATACGGAATTGTATTGTTGACAAAAATTGCCGGATAGGTGATGATGTAAGAATAAACGGTGGATCGCACCTTGAAAATACAGACCATTCATTATATACCGTTAAAGACGGTATCGTGGTCGTGAAGAAAGGTGCGGTGATTCCAAACGGCTTTGTGATTTAGTTTTAACGATTGTCATGACCAAAACGACGGCGACAGCAACCCATCAGCTGGTTGAAAAACCAAGACTTTCTGTCTGGCAGATTTTTACAATGAGCTTTGGGTTCCTGGGTATCCAATTTGGATTTGCGCTGCAAAACGGGAATACCAGCCGCATCCTCCGCTCCTTCGGCGCTGATGTCGATCAATTGCCTGCCTTCTGGCTGGTGGCGCCACTTACCGGTATGATTGTTCAACCGCTGATCGGTCACTATAGTGATCGCACCTGGAACCGGTTGGGCCGAAGAAAACCATATTTTTTGACCGGTGCCATTTTAACCTGCATGGCGCTTTTGATTCTTCCCAATTCGGGTTCTTTCTCTTCAATAATTCCCGCCCTGTGGATCGGCGCGGGTATGGTGATGATTATGGATACTTCCATTAATATAGCGATGGAACCTTTCCGGGCACTTGTTGCCGACAACCTGCCAGACAAACAAAGAACACTGGGTTTCAGTATACAAACTTTCCTGATCGGACTTGGGGCTGTAGGCGGATCCTATCTTCCCGAATGGATGGGCAATCACGGGTTCAGTTTGCAACCGGGTCCGAATGGTGTACCGGACAATATCCGGTATTCATACTATATCGGCGCGACGGTTTTGATAATTGCCATTTTAGTCACTGTATTTTTTTCCAGGGAATATAAACCGGCTGAATACGAAAAATATCATGGCAAGCCGGATACTTCGCATAAAAGATCAGGGATCAATGAAATCATTTATGATTTCAAACACATGCCGAAAACTATGAAACAGCTGGGTCTGGTTCAGTTTTTTTCATGGTTTGCATTATTTTCCATGTGGGTTTTCACAACAGATGCAGTAGCAACCCATGTCTTCGGACTTACGGGTGAATATTCGAAAACGGTGGCTTACAATGAAGCAGGAAATAAGGTGAGTTCCGCATTCGGGGTGTATAATGGCGTCGCTATGTTTTATGCGCTGCTACTACCTGCCATTGCAAGAAGAATCGGACGTAAGTCAACCCATGCTCTATCCCTGATGGCAGGTGGCGCGGGATTGATTTCTATTTTTTTTATCAAAGACCCAGCCATGTTGAAATTTTCGATGGTAGGAGTGGGTCTGGCCTGGGCCAGCATCCTTGCCATGCCCTATGTGATTCTTTCCGGTTCTATTCCGGCCGGAAAACTTGGGATCTATATGGGTATATTTAATTTCTTCATTACCCTGCCACAGATTGTAAACGGTGTGTTCGGCGGTTCGATAGTAAAACATATTTATGGCGGTCAGCCCATCTATGCTATTGTGCTGGCGGGCTTCTTTTTATTCTGTGCTGCCATCAGCGTATTGTTTGTATACGATGCCGGTGATATCCGGATCAGCAGGAAAAAGACAAGACTGGCCACTTCATGAAAAAGTTTATTCTGCTTCCGTTTTTATTTTTCTTTTGTTTCACATTTTCCCAGAATGAAATAAAAGTGTATCCTGCCAACTGGTGGGTGGGTATGAAGAACCCGCATTTACAGCTGATGATTCATGGAAGAGATATCGGAAAAATAACCAGAGACGATATAAAAATCATTTATCCGGGAGTAGCTATCGGGAGTGTTCAGAAAGTCAAAAATCCGAATTATCTGTTTTTGAATTTGATTATCAGCCCGAACACAAAACCCGGAAATCTGGAAATACGGTATGTTAATAGTAAACTGGAAAGTACTTTACACAAACTTTCTTTCCCTCTGGAGAATCCGTTAACCGGCAACGGTAAAACCTTTGCCCGCGGAATAAACTCATCCGATTTTATTTACCTGGTCATGCCTGACCGCTTCAGCAACGGGGATCCCAAAAATGACCACTATTCGAATATGCGGGATACGGTAGCCGACCGTAAAAATCCGCTGGCCCGCCATGGGGGCGATATCCAGGGTGTGACTAATCATCTCGACTATATTCAGCAACTTGGCATAACCGCCATATGGCTTACGCCAGTCATCGTAAATGATATGCCCCTGGAAAAGGAATCTGCCGGCTGGGTGAGCGGGTATCATGGCTACTGGTTTACCGATCATTACGAAATTGATAAAAGAATGGGTGGCCGGGATGCCTATTTAAATATGGTACATGCAGCCCATGCCCGTGGCCTTAAAGTGATCCAGGATGCAGTATATAATCACATAGGCGCCACGCATTGGTTCATGACCGACCCTCCAACGGAAGACTGGGTCAATCACTGGCCGGAATACCAGAATACCACGCATCGGGAACAAGCGATTTTTGATATACATGCGTCTGTAAAAGATAAAGAAATCATGGAAGGCGGCTGGTTTGTCCCGCATCTTCCCGACCTGAATTTGAGAAATCCTTTACTCGCAACTTATTTAATTCAACAAGCCATCTGGATGACAGAAACTTTTCAACTTGATGGATGGCGTGTCGACACTTATAAATATTGTGACCCGGTATTTTTAAATAATCTGAATGCTGCACTCGAAAAAGAATTTCCATCCATCACCTCCCTGGGTGAAGCAACCGTGAATTCCGTGGCTGCAGGCGCATATTTCTGCCGAAATAATTTGAATGTATCCTGGAAAAGCAACCTCACGGGTATTTTGGACTTCCCCGTATGCGATGCTATGCTGGATGCAACGAAGAATAAAAGCGAATGGACAGGCGGGGTGAATCGCTTATATATCACCCTCGCCGAAGACATGTTGTATAAAGAACCGATGAACAATTGTATATTTCTCGACAACCACGACAGGGACCGCTTTTATTCTGTTGTCGGGGAAAATTGGGATAATTTCCAAATAGGAATAGGACTGTTGCTTACAGAAAGAGGAATACCGCATTTATATTATGGTACTGAAATTCTCATGAAAAATTTCAAGAACCCCTCAGACGCCATGGTGCGGGAAGATTTTCCCGGAGGTTTTACAGGCGACCCGGTAAATAAATTCCTGGCATCCGGCAGAACAGCGGCTGAAAATGCTGCTTTTGACTATGTTTCCAAACTGGCAAATTACAGAAAGACATCAACAGCGCTCAGATTTGGGAAACTGATGCAGTATGTCCCGTCAAACAATGTGTATGTGTATTTCAGGTACGATGAGAAACAAACCATACTCTGCGCTTTGAATGCCGATACGGCGACATCAGTTATAGATGTGAAAGATTTTACGGAAAGGACCCATGGGTTTGAGTCTGCATCGGATATCATGACAGGACGTCAATATTCTTTATCCGGGAAGTTGGAGATACCTGCCCGTTCAATCCGTATACTCGAACTAAAAAAACGGTGAACTGACAATAAGGTTGTACATTAGTAAAGGTGAATAAAATGACAACAGCTTACGAACATACCCATTTTGTCGATTCAACGAAATCGGTTTGGAATTACTCTCTTTTTTCTGATACAGATATCAGCAATTTTCAAAACGGGACACATTACCGACTATATGATATTTTCGGATCCCATGCCCGCGAAGTGCTTGGCACGAAGGGATATTATTTTGCCGTATGGGCGCCCAATGCAACCGCTGTTTCAGTAATCGGAAATTTCAATCACTGGAACCCGAATTCCCATCCCCTGTTTGTTCGTCTGGAAAAATCGGGTATCTGGGAAGGGTTTATTCCGCATGTGAAACGGGGCGAAATTTATAAATACCATATCCGGGGAGCAAATGATTCGGAAACCGTAAAGGGAGATCCCTTCGCACATTTTTGGGAACAAAGGCCCAAGACCGCTTCCATTACCTGGGACCTGGATTATACGTGGAAAGACGAAGACTGGATGCAGACGCGAAAAATAAATAATTCACTCGATCAACCCTGGAGCGTTTATGAAGTGCATCTCGCCAGCTGGATGCGTCCCCATCCGGACGATGAGGAAACATATAATACTTACGACCAGATCCGTGAGCGGCTGGTTCCCTACGTAAAGGAAATGGGTTTTACTCATGTAGAACTGATGCCTGTCATGGAATTTCCTTATGACGGAAGCTGGGGTTACCAGGGGGTTGGCTATTTCGCACCCACTTCACGTTTTGGAGACCCGCAATCTTTTATGGAACTCGTAAATGCATTTCACGAGGCCGGAATTGGTGTACTGCTTGACTGGGTTCCTTCCCATTTCCCCTATGATGCACATGGTCTTTATATGTTTGATGGCGCAAATACCTACGAATATGCAGATATGCGTAAAGGCTATCACCCGGATTGGAACAGTTATATATTTAACTACAAAAGAGGCGAGGTTAAATCTTTTCTGATCAGCAGCGCCCGGTTCTGGTGCGATCAGTTTCATGCGGACGGGATAAGGGTAGATGCTGTAAGCTCAATGCTGAAATTAAATTATTCGAGAACCACGGGCCAATGGGAGCCCAACGAATACGGAGGCGATGGTAACCTGGAAGCAATTGCTTTTATCAAAGACCTCAATGAAACGTTGTTCAGGGATTTTCCCGATATACAAACCATTGCGGAAGAAGCTACCGACTGGCCGGGTATTAGCAAACCTACGTTTGCCGGCGGATTGGGATTCGGAATGAAATGGATGATGGGCTGGATGCATGATACTCTTGACTATTTTAAAGCTGATCCGGTGATGAGAAAGGGTTTGCAGGACAAATTCACTTTCAGCATGATGTATTTCTATGATGAAAATTTCATGCTCCCCCTGAGTCATGATGAAGTAGTTCATGGCAAATCACCCATGCTCTATAAAATGCCCGGCGATGAATGGCAGAAATTTGCCAACCTGCGTCTCATGTATGCTTATATGTTCACGCACCCCGGCGGCAAACTTTTATTTATGGGTGATGAATTTGGAGCAACCAACGAATGGAATCACAAATCTGAACTTCAATGGTACCTGCTAAAATATGAACTGCACTGGAAAATGAAGGACTGTGTCCGCGATCTCAATCTCCTGTTAAAAAGTGAACCGGCGCTTTATGAGAACCAGTTTAATGTTTTTGGATTTGAATGGATCGACCTGGAACACCGTCAGGAATCGGTGATCGTTTTCAGGAGAAAGGGCAAAGAACCGGAAAATGATATCCTTGTCATTCTAAATATGACACCCGTTCCCCGTAATAACTGGAAAGTGTATGCAAATGGAAAATCGGCCTGGAAGGAAATATTTAACACCGATGAAAGAATATATGGCGGATCCGGAAATATCTTCAACCCGGAGCCGATAGTAACCCTGGTGGATAAAGACCAGAACCGCTACGAAATAAATGTACATCTGCCTCCATTAGCTGCAGTAATACTGAAATGACCTAAGGCTGAAAGACCGGGACGATAACATGTATGAAATCTTTCATTCATATCTGGATTCTGCAATTACTTTGCACATATTTATCTGCGCAATCTGCGGACAGTTCCCGTTATTTTTATTTGAAAGGATCTGAAGAAAAATCGCGGCGACTTTATATGCAGGCTTACATGGATTTTAAGAGATCGCTGGAATACGATGAAAAAAACCCGGACTTTTTACGCCAGCTCGGTTTAACAGAAGTAGAGCTCAGAAAATATGAAGAGGCAATTCCGGTATTTGAAAGATTGCTTATAATATCTCCTGCAGACACGACTGCTGTTGTTCAGTTAACCCGGTTATATTTCTATACCCGCCAGTGGGAAAAGACCATCACTTATGCAACCAAATCTTTACAAAAACATATTGGCGTGCATAATTACTATACGATCGGAAAATCTTACTATGAATTGGAAGATTATGGTCACGCGTTCTCTTATCTCCCTTCCGCTGAAATGGAAGAGCCTCAAAACGCTGAGATACCTTATATGATTGCACGCGCTTACGTGGATATGAATAATTATAAACCTGCCATTCCCTATTTTCAAAAAGCCATTGCACTCGATTCTACCAGGGCCCAATGGATATATGAGTGTGCATTGGTGTATGCGACCATTTATGACGATCAGTCCGCCATAAAATATTACGACCTGGCATCTTCCAAAGGTTATAAGAAAGACAACGATTTCTATGAAAACCTCGCTGATTCATATATATCAGCAGGCAAGCCCGAAAAAGCATTGCAGGTCCTGCAGGATATCCTGAATAAAAAACCTGCTGACCTGGAACTGTTAAACAGCCTCGGTTTTACGAATTACAATTTAAAAAAATATAATCAGGCCATTGAATATTGGGACCGCATTCTCCAGTATGACAAACAAAATGGCCGTGCCCTTTATATGATCGGTATGAGTTACCAGAAAAAGGGGGACACTGAAAAAGGCAAAGCATTGTGCGATCAGGCTTTAGCCCTCGACCCTTCACTAAAAAGTTTTAAAAAAGAAATCAGAAACGATCAAAAACATTGATCATCCGGCTCTTGTTTTTTTCATGTTAGTCGTCAATTTAATCGTATATTTTGCGGCAAATCAATGAATGGAACATCTGCAGGCTGTGGAATGCAACGAACATATATGCCGGTTGATGCTATCCGAAAAAACCAAAACGGACGATAATGCCGACAGAACAACCAAAAAAACACAAGGATAAAAGCCAGATACTTGTACTTAATAAGCCCTCGAAAAGCCTCACAAATCTTGTTTTCGAGCTCATTAAACCATACACAAAATGGCTGATTGTTATTTTCGCTGCTATGTTGCTGGAAACGGCCATGAGCCTGCTGGCACCCTGGCCTTTAAAAATTGTTATTGATAACGTTGTTGGTCATCATGCCCTGCCTCACTGGCTGGAATGGATTAAAGATTTACCCTTTGAAACCAGCAAGATGGCGATTGCAGGTGCGGCGGCTATTGGTTTGATTCTAATTGCACTGATCGGCGGTATTGCGGGTTATATCGACAATTATTTTACTGAAAGCGTAGCACAATATGTAGCGAATGATCTGCGTCAGAAAGTTTATCATCACCTACAGCGCCTTTCACTAACCTACTACGATTCTCATCAAATCGGAAATATACTCAGCACAATTACTTCGGATGTTTCCACCATTCAAAGTTTCGCTTCCTCCGCATTGCTAAGTATTCTGATTGACGGCCTTACGATCCTGGGAATGCTCGGTCTTATGTTTTATATGAACTGGGATTTTGCTCTGGTGGCCGTTGCAGTTACCCCTTTGCTTCTGTTATTTGTTGCCCGGTTCAAAAAAGCTGTAAAAAAAGCAACGCACGAAGTGAGGACACAGCAAAGTGCCATGGTTACGGTGCTTCAGCAGGGACTGGAATCTGTACGGGCCGTTAAAGCTTATGACCGTCAGGACCTGGAAGAAGCCCACCTGAAAGACGTGAGCATGAGTACCGTACAGGCTTCTCTCAAAGCAAGAAAAGTAAAATCTCTTATGTCACCGGTTGTGGGACTTATTGTTGCAGGATGTACGGCTTTTGTACTCTGGCGTGGGGCGCACCTGGTGCTGATTGAAGCAATGACGCTGGGCGGACTCACGGTGTTTCTTTCCTACCTCGGAAAATTTTTCAAACCCGTCCAGGACCTCGCAAAAATGACCACGTCCATTGCACAGGCTTCTGTTTCACTGGAACGTATCCAGGCCATTCTTGACACAGATACGGTGATTCCGCAGAAGAACGATGCGAAGGAAGTAAGCAAATTAGCAGGTAAAATAGATTTTGAACATGTTGCATTTGCATATGATCCCGAGTCACCTGTATTAAGCGATGTACATTTTTCTATCAGTGCAGGACAAAGGATTGGCATCTGTGGCCCGACCGGCGGGGGAAAATCAACCGTGGTCAGTCTTATACCCCGTTTTTATGATCCGACGAAAGGAAAAGTCCGGATAGACGGGGTCGATATTACCAATTTTCAATTGCACGGCGATCGCGGGCTCCGCGATCAGATCGCTTTCGTCTTGCAGGATACCGTACTTTTTTTCGGAACGATCAGGGATAATATCGCCTATGGTAAAATAGGTGCGACCCAGGCGGAAATAGAAGCTGCCGCGAAAATGGCAAACGCAGACGAATTTATTGCGAAAATGCCGCATGGTTATGATACCATGGTAGGCGAAAGAGGACTCACGCTATCCGGTGGTCAGCGCCAAAGAATCGGTATTGCCCGGGCAATCATTCGCAATTCACCGATTCTGATTTTGGATGAACCCACGGCGGCTCTGGATACTGAATCGGAAAAACTTGTTATGGAAGCGCTTGAAAGATTAATGAAGGGACGAACCGTTTTAATCATTGCCCATCGGTTAAGTACGATTCGCGATGCAGATAAAATTGTTGTACTAAAAGGAGGTTATGTGGCAGAAGAAGGCACCCATGAAGAACTCCTGGCAAAAAACGGAATTTATGCAGAACTTTATCATATACAGGCCGGAACTGAACCGCTCGTCGATGTGAAGTCAAACTAACCGGTATCATTAAATTTATTAACACTATGTCAAATTCAACTGCAGGCAGAACCATAATCATTCTTCCCGACGACACAAAAAAACCAATAGTCGACGCGATCAATGCAGCAACGAAATCAATAAAAATAAAAATGTTTGTTTTTTCAGATCCTGACCTGATTAATGCCGTCATTGCTGCGAAAGCCAGGGGTGTACAGGTTCAGGTGATGCTGAATCCTGCCCGCCGCAGCGGTGAGGAGGATAATGAAGACACCCGAAAAAAACTTGAGCAGGCAGGCATCGAGGTAAAAGACAGTAACCCGGCTTTCGGTCTTACGCATGAAAAGTCGATGGTGATAGATGATGAAAGTGCCTTTATTAAATCACTGAACTGGGCGACGAAAAACCTGACAGAAACCCGCGATTATGCCATTGTCACAACGCATCCCCATGAAGTAACCGAAGTAGCGGCCTGTTTTCAGGCAGACTGGGACCGGACTGATTTCAATGCAGGGGAAAATGCACATATGATCTGGTGTAAAGGGAATGGCCGTGACAGGATAGCACACTTCATCGATGCAGCCAATCATACGATTTTCGTTCAAAATGAACGTTACCAGGATTCTGTAATCATCGAAAGACTGGTAAGAGCCGCGAGACGTGGCGTAAAAGTACATGTCATGGCCAGGAAACCTCATAGTCTTAAAAAGGATAAACTCGTTGAAGCAGTGGGAGGTCTCCGCATTATGGATGACGTCGGCATTAAGATTCATACACTGAGGCATCTTAAACTGCATGGTAAAATGCTGATAGCAGACGGAAGCCGGGCGATTGTCGGGTCCATTAATCTCGCACCGGGAAGTTTCGACGACCGTCGTGAACTGGCGATTGAAGTACATGATGAAGATATTGTAGCCAGGCTGCACCAGGTAGCAAAGCAGGACTGGGAGAATTCACATCCCCTGGATCTTACGGATGAAGGATTATTACTTGATCTGGAGGAAAAGGGTGAGGGAGGAGAAGAAAGTCTTGCCCTTAATGTAAAAGAGAAAAAAGAAAAACACCACGAGGAAGATAAAAAATAAAATGCATGCCAAATCCATCTTTTACGAGATCTATCATTATTCTTCCGGACGATACAAAAAAACCAATAGTAGATGCCATTGAAGCAGCCAAAAAATCTATCAAAATCAAAATGTTTGTATTCTCAGATCCGGATCTGATCAATGCAGTTATCGCCGCAAAAAAAAGGGGTATTGAAGTCCAGGTAATGTTGAATCCATCCCGCCGGAGCGGCGAAGAAGATAACGCGGATACAAGAAAAATGCTGGAAGAAGCCGGAATAGATGTGAAAGATAGTAATCCGGCTTTTGGCCTTACCCACGAAAAATCAATGGTCATTGATGAAGAAACGGCATTTATTAAATCATTGAACTGGGCGACAAAAAACCTGACCATCACCCGCGACTATGCAATCACTACAAATCACAAGCATGAAGTGGATGAGATCGTAACCTGCTTTACAGCAGACTGGAACCGGACAGTTTTTAGCCCGGGTGAACATGCCCATATGATCTGGTGTACCGGCAACGGCAGGGATCGGATAGCCCGTTTTATAGATGAAGCCAAACATAAACTTTTCGTACAGAATGAGCGATACCAGGATTCGGTCATTATTGAAAGACTGGTCAGGGCCGCGATGCGGGGAGTAAAAATTCATATCATGGCAAGGCCTCCGCACACTTTGAAAAAAGATAAACTGGTCGAAGCGGTCGGCGGTCTGCGGATTATGGATGATGTTGGTATCAAAATTCATACACTCAGACATCTCAAGCTGCACGGTAAAATGCTGATCGCAGACGGCAGCCGGGCAATCGTAGGATCCATTAATCTTGCCCCGGGAAGTTTTGATGACCGTCGCGAACTGGCCATAGAAGTGCACGACGAAGATGTGGTTTTAAGACTCAGTGAAATTGCCCACGAGGACTGGAAAAATTCACATCCCCTGGATCTTTCGGATGCCGGATTATTTGCCGATCTCGAAGAAAAAGGAGACGGAGGTGATGAGAATCTTGCGCTGAACCTCCCGAAAAAAGATAAACACGAAGAGGACGAATGAATTAAATTTTTTAAATAGGAACCGGCTATTCCGAAGCACTATACACGCGGACCAACCGGTGTAAATCAAATATCACATTCTTTCAGGAACTCTTATTCCAAGAATTTGCATCGAGGAGCGGATAATATTCGCCGTCATCACACATATCCTTAATCGCAGTTGTTTTTTGCTTTCGTTTTCGGCGCGGTTTATAGAATGCTCGGCATAAAACGAGTTGAAAATTTTTGCGACGCTGAAAGCATAATTGGCTACCAGGGAAGGATTCATTTCGGCACAGGCTTGCAACAGCAAGTCGTCATATTTTTCCAGAATAATCAGCAACTCCTTTTCCAGGGGAAACAAACCGCCTGGTTCTCCTGGCGGAAAATCACCAATGGATTCTTTTCGCAAAATAGATTTTATGCGGGCATATGCGTATTGTACAAAGGGGCCGGTAAAGCCATGGAAATCGATGGATTCGTCGGGATTGAATACCATTCTTTTTTTTGGATCCACACGCAGAAGAAAAAATTTCAGGGCCCCCAGGCCAATGGTATCATACAATTCCATTTTTTCTGTTTCGGTAAAATCTGCCACTTTGCCCAACTCCTCCGTATGTCTTGCCGCTATACCTGTCATCTCATCAATAATATCATCCGCATCCACTACCGTTCCCTCCCGCGTTTTCATTCTGCCTGATGGTAGTTCCACCAGCCCGTAAGAAAGATGAAAGATCCCTTTGGCAGAGGGAAGTTCTAATTTCTGACAAATCAGTTTCAGTACCTTAAAATGATAGTTCTGCTCGTCGGCAACCACATAAATACTGAGGTCGGGATGATATTCTTCATCTTTATTTACGGCAAGCCCAATGTCCTGTGTCATATAGACTGCAGTACCATCACTGCGCTGCACTATTTTCTCATCCAGGCCATCCGGCTTCAAATCAATCCATACACTTCCGTCATCCTTCCTGAAAAAAACATTTTTTTTCAGCCCAAGGTCGACCAGGTTCTTTCCTAAAAGGTAGGTTTGACTTTCATAATATATTTTATCAAAATCACTTCCGATCCTTTTATAGGTTATGTCGAATCCTGCGTACACCCAGCCGTTCATTTTTTCCCAAAGTTGAATTACCTCGGGTTTCCCTGCTTCCCAGTCAACCAGCATTTGCTGTGCCTCCTTCATTAAAGGGGCTTCCTTTTCAGCTAATTCTTTGGTAAGCCCGGCAGCCAAGCCCCCTTCAACCTGCCTTTTCAACTCGTTCCCAAAAAGAACATAATAATCACCTACAAAGTGATCTCCCTTAATACCAGTGCTTTCAGGAGTAGCTCCCTTAGCGTACCGGAGCCAGGCCACCATGCTTTTACAGATATGTATGCCACGGTCATTCGCAATGCAGGTTTTTACGATCTCATATCCACATTTTTTATACAGGGCAGCGACACTCCAACCGAGGAAATTGTTTCTGAGATGGCCCAGGTGGAGAGGTTTATTGGTATTTGGGGAGGAATACTCCACCATGACACGCCGGCCATTATTCGACTGTGTTCCTTGATCAATATTATTGAATTGAGCATGCAAAAATTCAAGCAGGATGCTGTCGGCAATGACAAGGTTCAGAAATCCCTTGATCACATTAAATCCCGCGAACCAGCCGGGTTTTTCAGAAAGGAGGGCTTCCCCGAGTTCATGACCCAGCGTGTCAGGACTTATTTTCAGGGATTTGCTGAAAGAAAATAGAACAACCGTATAGTCACCGGTGAATTCAGGTTTTGTCTCGTTGATCAGGATCTCCTGTGTTTCAAGCCCGTAATTGTATTTTTCGGCCAAAATAGACTGAACGGCCAGTTTAATGCCGGAAACAAGCTCCATTTTTAAGTTAAATTGGACGCAAAAGTAAGATTTGTTGAGTAGACTATCTGACGGTTTATATTAACTTCGCGCCCGGAATCCGAGGAATTATGCCAAAAAAGGAGATCATTTCCATCATCGATTTTTTTTATCCCCCCTTCCGAAAGATCCTTCCATTACAAACCTTTCGATATGCAGTTTGCGGCGGGTTCAATACTGTCCTCGACATTTTTGTCTTTTTTCTTGCCTACAATTTTATTTTACATAAAGAGGTGCTTCATTTGGGATTTATCGCTTTCAAACCCCATATAGCTGCTTTTATTATTTCTTTTCTCATCAGTTTTCCGACCGGTTTTATGTTAATGCGCCATGTGGTTTTCCCGGATTCCATATTACACGGCCGTGTTCAGCTTTTCCGGTATTTTCTGCTTGTTCTGATTTGCATCATACTGAATTATATTTTCATCCGTCTTTTCGTGGAACATTTTCATTTGTATCCCACTATTTCAAAAATTATTACAACTGCCATCGTGGTGTCCTTCAGCTATCTGACCCAGAAAAATTTTACCTTCAAAGCGGAAAGCTAAATCCAACCGTCGAGACCCGGGTCCACTTATAAATTTCTTTACTTGTATAAAAATCTTTACGGATTCTTTGCACTATTATTGTTGGTATATTTAATGAAAACATTCATTCATTTCGCAAAAAGTTCAGACTCCCGGTCCTTGGACTTATGCTTTAAAAAACGATTGACATGACTACTTCCCGCAGAAATTTTTTGAAAACGAGTGGACTAACTGCAGCTGCACTGGCCATTGGATCTCATAAAATCCTGGCAGCCACAGATCCGGAAATTTATCTTGCTATCCAGCTTTATTCGGTTCGTGATAATATGAGCAAAGATCCATCGGGAACTTTGAAAAAGTTATCGGATATGGGTTATAAATATGTGGAACACGCGAATTACAAGGACCGAAAATTCTACACATATAAGCCGGCTGATTTTAAGAAACTGCTGGCGGATTATGGTATGCAAATGCCAAGTGGTCATGTGCAAATGCTACCCAATGACTATGACTTTAAAAAGAATGATTTTGCTGATAAATGGAAATATACAGTGGAAGATGCAGCAACGGCCGGTCAGAAATTCCTGGTATCGCCCTGGCTGGACGATAGTCTGCGTAAAAACATGAAGGACTTTAAAGCTTATATGGAAGTATTCAATAAATCCGGTCAGTTATGTAAACAATCCGGCATGAAGTTCGGCTATCACAATCACGATTTTGAGTTTACTACGAAAATTGATGGCGA
The DNA here is from genome assembly GCA_963741345.1 of uncultured Bacteroidota bacterium. Classification (GTDB taxonomy): domain Bacteria; phylum Bacteroidota; class Bacteroidia; order Chitinophagales; family Chitinophagaceae; genus Puia. Next base: position 1,094,402 of record CAVUHS010000005.1, on the reverse strand, counting down.
ATTGCTATATGACCTGATTCTGACCAATACAGATCCTTCGCTGGTTGCCCAACAGCTTGATATGGGCAATCTGTACAACGGTGGCTTCAAAGCCATCGATGTAGCCAAAAAATATCCCGGCCGCTTTGAAATGATGCATGTAAAAGATGAGATCCTGGCTACTGAAGGCAAGGAAAAATATGTCAGTACCATCCTGGGAAAGGGTATTGTGGGTACTAAAGAAGTCTGCGATATAGGCCGCACGAGCGGCGGAACTAAATGGTTTATCGTTGAGCAGGAATCCTATCAGGGCCTGACACCTTTGGATTGCTGCCAGCAGGATTTTACTATTATGAAGAATTGGGGATATTAGGCGAAAAGATTAAAACTGAATGCTCAACGCCTGATTCAGGTTAAAAGCCTGATAATAAAAAACCCTCTCTTTATCAAGAGAGGGTTTACTTTTTATTTCAATGCCCGTGTAGTTGCGCGCTCAGCGTTGTACTTTAGGCGTTAATACCTATAATGATCGGCTTTAAATGGTCCCTTCGCGGGGATACCCAGGTATTCGCTTTGTGCTGGTGTCAGCTCATCCAGCGTAACACCGATTTTAGCCAGGTGCAGGCGGGCAACTTTTTCATCCAGATGCTTAGGAAGGACGAACACCTTATTTTCATATTTGCTGTGGTTCTGCCAGAGTTCTATCTGAGCCAACACCTGATTGGTAAACGAGTTGCTCATTACAAAACTCGGGTGGCCCGTGGCACAACCCAGGTTCACCAGGCGGCCTTCAGCCAATACGATCACGTCCTTACCATCAATATTGTACAGGTCAACCTGCGGCTTGATAGTATCTTTCGTATGACCATAGTTGTTATTGATCCATGCCATGTCTATTTCAATATCAAAGTGCCCAATATTGCAAACGATGGCTTTATCTTTCAGCAACCGGAAATGTTTTTCGGTAATCAGGTCCCGGCAACCTGAAGCAGTAACAACAATATCCGCTTCCTTCACAGCGTCGATCATGCGTTTTACTTCAAATCCGTCCATGGCAGCCTGGAGCGCGCAAATCGGATCGATCTCAGTTACAATTACGCGGCAGCCTGCACCCTGCAGGGACTGAGCAGACCCCTTACCTACATCGCCATAACCACCTACAACAGCCACTTTACCGGCAAGCATTACATCTGTGGCCCGGCGGATCGCGTCTACCAGACTTTCCTTGCAACCATACTTGTTATCAAACTTTGATTTAGTAACTGAATCATTTACGTTGATAGCAGGAACCGGAAGAGTGCCTTTGGCAACTCTTTCGTACAGGCGATGAACACCAGTCGTCGTTTCTTCGGAAATTCCTTTTACATACTGAACCAGTTCAGGATACTTATCCAAAACTATATTGGTAAGATCGCCGCCATCATCCAGAATCATATTCAACGGACGGTCGGTACTGCCAAAAAATAATGTCTGCTCAATGCACCAGTCCGCTTCTTCAAGGCTCTGACCCTTCCAGGCAAATACGCCGACACCGGTAGCGGCAATGGCTGCAGCTGCGTGATCCTGGGTTGAAAAGATATTACAGGAACTCCAGCGGACTTCAGCACCGAGCTCAATCAGGGTTTCGATCAGTACCGCTGTCTGAATGGTCATATGCAGGCAACCGGCAACACGGGCTCCCTTCAGAGGTTTCAGCTTGCCGTATTCAGCGCGCAGAGCCATCAATCCCGGCATTTCAGCTTCCGCCAGTCGAATTTCCTTGCGACCCCATGCAGCGAGGCTCATATCCTTCACTTTGTAGGGAAGGGTAAGGTCAATATTTTTTGTTTTTGTTGACATGATAATTTTATTTATGCAATAAAGGTAGGTTTGCAGAACAAAACGAGAGTAATTATCATTAATTTTGGAATAAGTATCTAGTTTTTTGTAACTTAATGGTACAAATACGCTTAATACCATGCAAAAAGATCCGATAAAAGAACAAGCGCAGCCCGTCATTTTGCCCCTGGATGAAAAGGATAAGGCCATTCTGCGATACATTCAGTCAAACGCTAAGGCTACGGTAAGAGAGATCGCGGCCAATGTGCACCTAAGCACAACTCCGGTACACGAAAGAATTAAGAGGATGGAAGAAGAGGGAGTAATCCTGCAATATGCAACGTTGCTGAACCATTCACGTATTAATAAGGGCTTAATGGCAATCTGTTATATTTCATTGCGGGAGCACAATAAGAAATCAGGTGGAAAATTCATTAAGACGATCCAGGAGATGCCTGAAGTGATTGAGTTTTATATCATTTCCGGTGCATTTGATTTTATGTTGAAAGTCGCGGTCGAAAATATGGATGATTACTATAATTTCCATGTAAACAAACTGGGACAGGTTGAAAATATCGCCCAGGTACAAAGCACCTTTATCATGGGAGTAATAAAATCCGGGCAGCCGCTGATCAGCTGAATTTTAATATGCCTGCAACCACTTTATCAATCGGCAGACTTACAGAATCAGGCGAGAATAATACCCAGGGAATAAAACGGAAAGTTTCTGTCTCGCCAGTCCTATGGTAGACTTCCATCTGCGTTTCATCAAAATCAAATAATTTTTCCCGAAGGGGTACCCGGATTTCTTCCAATGCCTCCACTCTGTAATAAATTGAAATGATCTGGTGTTCCGGGTTAAAGGCACTCATTTGAAAAAAATCTGTTGTATAAAGATGATCCGTAACCTGCACGTTCAAATTCATCTCCTCCAGGAATTCACGTTTTAGACATTCGCGGGTACCTTCACCAAATTCAAGACCCCCACCCGGAAATTTTGTATACTGGTTTCCCCGGATAAATTCATCGGATACCAGCACTTCCTTATTCTTACCCTGGAGAATGCCATAGACCCTGAGATTAAACATGTATCAAAAATTAAAATTTGGAAAATATCCTATCTTGAAAGTCAAAAGAACAATACCGTAAAACTATAAAATTATGGCAGAAGAGGAAATTGCAAAACATACCAGGAAAATATATAAAACCTGGTTCAACAAGGAGCTTTCGATTTGGCATAAATTGTCGGAATTCCTGATCGAAATTGCCATCATTGTTTTTGCAGTCACAATATCTATTTGGTTTCATAACATGAGTGAACACAGGCACCAGCAGGAAGAAGTAAAACAATTTCTGGAAGGATTGAAATCTGATCTTACGCAGGATATCGCAGAAATGAAAAATGACAAACAATCCTATAGAAGTCAGCAGGTCATTTTCAGCTACCTGGCGAAGCTGAAAAAAAATGAGCGCCCCAACAGAGACACACTCAACAAGTACGGTAACTGGTTATTCAACCTGACAGCATTGAATCCAAACGATGGAAGGTTCCAGGGCTTTAAATCATCCGGAAAGATCGGAACGATCGAAAATAAAGAACTCCAAAATGATATTATGGACCTGTATGAAGAGGATATTCCCATGCTGCTCGCCAGTACAACTGCCTACAACAATACAAAAATGAAATTTTTCGAACTGGTTTTCAAAAATGCGAAACGACTGACTGATTCGACCGAGAATATGATTGAAGTGCTGAATTTAGACGAAGTCTTTAACTACAGCAGGTCACTCAGTACTCCGGGACAGGCCCTGGAACGTTATGAAAATTGCATTCAGTTAATGAATAAAATAATCGAAGAAATAGACAAGCAGTACAATTGACAATTGCCCGATTCAGTTTAAATTTAGGATTCAATCTTCCAGGTAAAAATAATTTTATGAAAAAGTCACGACTCGTTGTAATATGCTACATCGTATCACTGGCATTGTGTCCGGCAGCAAAAGCCCAATCGGATTCGAGCAAGCAGCAGATTAAGCATGTTGAAATTGTTACCTTCAAACCCGGCACCTCTGATTCCAGCAAGCACATGGTAGACAAGTCATTCCGGCAAGCAGCCTATGCATTCCCCCTGGTAAAAGCGTTTGAATGGGGCTGGGATGACAATGATCAGTCGCAAATGAAACATATCTACGTCACAACGTTTGACAATAAAGGCGATTTGACGACTTATAATGCAACGCCCCAGCACCAGGCAGCCACCAAAAAAAATGCTGCTTATATTGCCAATGTAACGACCGTGGATTATCCGGTAAATAAATAATTATATCCGCTGATGTCAGGTCAAACGCCGGGACTTTGTTTAAGCTCGAATGAGAGATTTTTTTCATTTAATGTAGCATGCTCCACCCGGTTAAGTGTAGTATGAAAAAAAAGTTTCGAAAGGCCGTGTTTACCCAACAGTCTCTGTACAATCGAAAATGCATTGTATACAAATAACGAACCTGCAACTCCAATAGTTGTGGCCCATACATGGTAGAAATCCCGGTGATCTAAAATAAATGACAGGTGATCTCCAAAGCTTCCGGTATCGTGCCGCTTTTCAAAAACCTTCTCTAAGACGACCACAACAAGAACACCTGCAGAATACAATAATGTACGTAACACCACATCCACGATGGGCGGCTGCCGCTGTACCCATTGTCCAAGTGTGATCAATTCCATCAGGAGAACAACCTTGGACATAATCAGAGCGCCGATGATTGCCTGGGATACACCGGTGAATTCTATATTGTAATCCTTTAGATAAAGTTTTTTCATGACCATCATCAGGATAAATACAATGGCGAAGTATGAGGCCGTACGTAAAATAATCTTGACCTCTTCAAGAACTTTTTTCAGGATTTTCATGTTTCACTTTTGTTTTTGAGAAATGATCAGATCCATTGCACCATCTCGGAACGCCTCCATACAATCTGTGTTTAAGAGTGCAATCTTGAAGAATTTATTATAATATATTATCTCAGGTTGCTACCCTTCCGGATTAAAGGGTAGACCTGAGATAACAATGATGTGCGGGACAATTGAAGAGGTTCCGAGCAGATTCGAACTGCTGTAGAAGCTTTTGCAGAGCTCTGCCTAACCGCTCGGCCACGGAACCGTTTAAGGTTGGGCAAAAGTAGTATATTCGGATTAATTTGCCTAACCTCGTAATGCAACGCATAGAAGAAAGTGAATTAATCATAAATGAACGGGGTGCCATTTATCATCTCGACCTGAGGCCCGGAGAACTGGCGCATAAAATTTTTTTAGTGGGTGATCCCGGACGAGTCCCTGTTGTCAGCCGGTATTTTGACCGGATAGAAATTAAACAGCAACATCGCGAATTTGTCTCGCATACCGGTTATATCGGAGCAGACAGATATACAGTTCTTTCTACCGGCATCGGCACCGACAATATTGATATTGTTATGAACGAACTGGATGCCCTGGTTAATATAGATTTTGCAACCCGTACTATTAAACCGGTGTTCACGCAACTGCAGATCATTCGCCTGGGTACCTCCGGTTCCCTGCAAAGAGAAATTCCTGTTGATTCCTTTGTTGCTTCCACTCACGGGCTGGGAATCGATAACCTGCTCAATTTTTACCGGATGGAACCCAGGGGTGCGGAGCAGGAAATTCTACAGGCTTTCACCACATTTACCCAACTTCATCAGCAGTTTTCCTATCCTTCCATCGCGTCTGCCTCTGCATTCCTGTTAAAACATTTCACGGAAGGATTTCACACAGGCATAACGGTTACCTGTCCCGGATTTTACGGTCCGCAGGGGAGAATTTTACGGCTGGGACTACGTCACCCTGACTTGATTGATAAGCTGACTGGCTTTAACTTTGGCCCGTACCGGATCAGTAATTTTGAAATGGAAACATCGGCCATTTACGGGCTTGGGAGTATGCTGGGCCATCAATGTCTCAGTCTGAATGTGATCGTCGCTAACCGGATTTCCAGAACTTTTTCAGGAAATGGTTTGCTAGCAGTAGAACGGCTAATTGAGAAATCATTACAGGTTGTTCGTTCCATACTGCATTAAATTTATATTTGCTACCCATGAATATTCCATTTTACAAATACCAGGGAACAGGTAATGACTTCATCCTGATTGACAACCGGAATAATAATTTTTCTGATTTATCCCGGAAGGAAATAAACCGGATCTGTGACCGCCGCTTTAATATCGGTGCGGATGGGCTGATGATGCTCAATCATAAAGAGGGATATGATTTCGAAATGAAATATTTCAATGCAGATGGTAATCCGGGTTCCATGTGCGGAAACGGAGGACGGTGTATCGTACGTTTCGCGTATGATCTCGGAATTCATAAGGAATCATATTCATTCCTGGCCAGCGACGGCGAACATGAGGCGGAAATGGATACGATCTCAAATATTATCAATCTGAAAATGAAAGATGTTTCAGGTTACCTGGAGGAAGACGGACATTTTATTGTAGATACGGGATCACCCCACTATATCAAATTCGTAACGGATGTAAACGATTTAGATGTGGTTAAAGAGGGTACGGAAATCAGGTATAGTGAGTCATTTACCAAAGAAGGCATCAATGTGAATTTTGTGGAAGAGATCGGGGATGATGAACTTTTTGTGAGAACCTACGAAAGAGGAGTGGAGGATGAGACGTTTTCCTGTGGCACTGGTGTCACAGCGTCCGCACTGGTTTGTCACCATAACGATGTCGGTTATAACGAAGTTAATGTTAAAACCCGGGGAGGACAGCTTATTGTCAAGTACGACCGCAACTATGATAATTCATATACAAACATCTGGCTCTGCGGTCCGGCGGAAAAAGCATTTGAAGGAAAAGTGGAGGTTGACCTGAAAATTTCGAAATCTTGAAATACGCACCTTATTCAGGCATTGTTGCAGCCATTCTCCTGATACTTATCTGTTTTGTACCCTGGGCTTATTATCCGGATCTGAAGCAAAACTTCACCGGCTTTTATTCCATGCAAAATAATTATGGAAAACCAGGAATCGCATTTGTTTTCCTTTCAGTTATTTCAATCGTGCTGTTCGGAATTTCTAAGCTATGGTCAAGACGGGTAAATCAGTTTATCGCGGTACTGATTTTCGCTTATGCGTTGAAAACATATTTTCTTTTTGCAGCCTGTTACCAGGGAATCTGCCCCCAGATAAAATTTGGTCTCATTGGAATGTTGTCCTTCTCCCTTATTATTCTTTTGAGCAGTTTGCTTTCGAAAGTGAATATTAAGCCATAAAACTTTTCCGGATTTTGATTCCATTTTAAACATCAACTGTTAATATCTACTTTCAATTAACCTGGCAATGGCAAAAGCACAACCTGCTGCGATGGCACCGATCATCATCACCCGGAACGCGCCGCTCAACCTGTTTACACCGGTGAACTTGCTCTTAAAATAACCAAAAACAAACAGGCAGACCAGCGTTACTACCGAGGATATTTTCAGGCCTTCTATTCCATTGGAGGTAAAGAAATAGGGAGTCAGTGGAATCAATCCACCTACGATATAAGAAAAGCCAATATTGAAAGCACTTTTGCTGGCACGTTTGGGATCGGGTTTTTCAAGTCCGAGTTCATATTTCATCATTAGTTCCACCCACTTGTCCTTATCCTTACTCACTTCTTCCACAGCCTGGTTCTGCATTTCAATGCTGAGGCCAAGGGAAGAAAAAAAAGTCCCGGAGTTCCTGCTTTTCAATCTCAGGCACGGTCTCTACTTCGTCATACTCTCTTTTCATTTCCGAATTGTAATGATCCACTTCGGTCTTTCCCGCCAGGTATCCGCCTAAACCCATTGCAATAGAACCTGCTGCAATTTCAGCGAGTCCGGCAATGATGATCAGGTTTGTACTGGAAACAGCTCCACTGAGGCCCGCTGCCAGTGCAAAGGGTACAGTGAGTCCGTCGGACATACCGATGACAATATCCCGTATAGTCTCTGCACTGAATACATGTTCCTCCCGGTGTGTCTGGGTCGGGACTGTAACCGGCAGATCGACATTTTCAGGACTCATTGTTAAATATTTATGGTTAAGTTAAAGAATTTTAAAACTTATTTCAGGATAGCAAGACTGTCTTCAATGATTTCCAGGCATTCATCCATTTGAGATTTGCTAATAGATAACGGCGGTGCAAACCGGATTTTATTTCCATGTGTTGGCTTAGCCAGTAAACCGTTTTCTTTAAGCTCCAGGCAAAGGTCCCAGGCTGCGTCCTTGCGGGTTTGATGAATCACTACTGCATTCAGCAAGCCCTTTCCCCTGATGGTTTCTATAAATGGTGAATTTATGGATTCAAGCCCCTTTCTGAAATATTCTCCCATGACTGCCGCATTTTCAGTCATATTTTCTTCCTTTAAAACGGTTAGTGCGGTAATCGCCACGGCGCAGGCAAGCGGATTACCACCATAGGTCGATCCATGTTCTCCCGGTTTAATCGTAAGCATGATTTCATCATCTGCCAGAACCGCAGATACCGGTAATACGCCTCCGCTGAGTGCTTTTCCCAAAATCAAAATATCCGGCCGCACATTTTCATAATCACAGGCCAGCATTTTACCTGTCCGACCGAGCCCGGTTTGAATTTCATCGCCGATAAACAAGACATTTGCCTGTTTGCAATACTGATATGCTTTGCTAAGAAAACCTTCATCCGGAACTACCACACCGGCTTCTCCCTGGATGGGTTCTATCAGAATGGCAGCCACATCCTTATTCTGCAATGCCTTTTCCAGTGCATCCAGGTCATTATAAGGAATCAGGTCAAATCCTGGCATATATGGTCCAAAGCCTGTATATGAACTGGGGTCGCTGCTGAATGAAATGACCGTACTGGTTCGTCCATGAAAATTATCGTCAAACACCACGATACGCGCTTTATTCTCTGGAATTCCTTTTACTTCATATCCCCAGCGCCTGGCAAGCTTGATGGCAGTCTCCACCGCTTCTACTCCGGTGTTCATTGGTAAAACTTTATCGTATCCGAAATAAGAGGTGATAAACTTTGCATATTCTGCCAACTGGTCGCTGTGAAATGCCCGGGAAGTAAGCGTAAGTTTTTGTGCCTGTGATACCAGGCTGGCGATGATTTTGGGATGGCAGTGCCCCTGGTTTAGAGCAGAATAGCCACTCAGAAAATCATAATATTTTTTTCCATCCACATCCCAGACATATACACCCTGTCCTTGCGAGAGCACCACTGGCAGCGGATGATAATTGTGCGCACTATACTGATTTTCGAGTTCCAGAAATGAGGATGTCGTATGGGTATTTGCAGTTGTCATTTGCATAAAATAGTAAAAATAAAAAGGTAAAAATTAAAAAAACGGGATCCGGTTTATGTAATAATTAGCGTCCTCGATGATTGAGAAAATCGAGGTTACCGGAAAGAAATGATATCGTGGTTATTATTGTAATAGAATGCAATATACGAAAAAGCTTAAAGCCCAATAACAAAGCACTTTAATTTTACACCGCAAAAATTTATACCGTCAATTAACAAAAGTCTGTAATGCGTTTTCGATTATTACAGCCGGCCGGTTGCCTTTCTCAAATATTCCATAAATGGTAGACCCGCTGCCTGTCATAGAGGCAAAGAGAGCACCGGCTTCGTACAGCTTTTCTTTGATTTTTCGAAGAGAGGGATATGCATTAAATACAGGTACTTCAAAATCGTTCCGGATGGTGGAAACCCAGTTTTCAATTGGTTCCAATATACTTTTCTTCAAGTCATAAGACGGCGTGGCCGGTCTGATTTTTGAAAAGGCCCAGGCTGTCTCAATCCGGATATCAGGATGAATCAGCAACAGAGAATAACCGGAAAGATCAAGAGGAACTGGTTCCAGTTTCTCACCTCTTCCGGTTGCGAAACAAGCCGATGACTGCAGAAAAAAAGGGCAATCACTTCCCAACTCCAAAGCAAATACACTAAGCCGGGATGGTTCTATATTCAAATTGAAAAAACGGTTGATTAACTGGAGAATTTCTGCTGCATCGGAGGATCCGCCGCCCAAACCTGCACCTAAGGGAATCGCTTTATGCAGGTAAATATCCAGCGACTCAGCTTTTGGATAGTTCCTTTTTAGAAGCCGGTAAGCCCGCATCACCAGATTTTCATCCGGATTATCAGTCACTGGAAGACCACTTGAAAAGATACGGGTTTCGACAGAGGGGACAATTTCCAACACATCCCGTACGGGGATTGGATAAAAAATGGTTTCCAGATTATGAAAACCGTCTGGTCTTTTGGAAACAATGGAAAGTCCCAGGTTTATTTTTGCATGGGGAAAGGAGATCATCCGGTCCGGCCTTTTTTGCGGCTGTTGATTTCATCCCTGATTTTGATCGCCCGGATATAATCTTCCTGTTCCAAAACCTCTGAAAGAAGGCTATTGAGATCCTCCAGCGACAGACCACCCAGGTCTTCCTTAGCGCCTCCTTCAGTCGTCACAGTCTCCTTTGGTTGTTTTTTCTTTCCGGCACTGTCCTCCATTAGAATACCAGCGCTTTCGATGATATTTTCGTAAGTGTAAATCGGGCAGCCGAAACGAACAGCCAGGGCCAGTGCGTCTGAGGTCCGGGAATCAATTTCCACTGTGTCGTGCTCACTAATACAAATCAGTTTGGAATAAAAAATGCCTTCCTGCAGATCAGAAATGATGATTTCCTGGAGGTCTATAGAAAAAGCGGTCATAAAATTCTTCATCAGGTCGTGGGTAAGTGGTCGGCTGGGATGCATTTTTTCCAAGGCAACAGCAATGGCCTGTGCTTCAAAACCTCCGATCACAATGGGCAAACGCCGGAGGCCATTGATTTCACCCAGGACCACCGCATAGGAATGCGTTTGCGTAATGCTGTGCGACAAAGCCACAATTTCCAGTTCGATCTTCTTCATAAAACGGATCTGCCCCGCGGGCGTTCTAAAAGGTCTTTTGTTAAAAGGACAAATATAAAAAACTAATCCCTTTCAAAATGGAATAACCGGTTTCGGAGACGTTACGCCATACCCTTGAGTTTTTTAACGGCCTGAATCAGCCTGGGTAAAATCTCAAAAGCATCGCCGACAATGCCATAATCTGCTGATTTAAAAAATGGCGCTTCCGGATCTTTGTTAATTACGACGATCACTTTACTTCGGTTTACCCCGGCCAGATGCTGAATGGCGCCGGAAATTCCGATCGCAATATAAAGATTTGGTGCAATGGCAATACCGGTTTGTCCGACATGTTCATGATGAGGTCGCCAACCTGAATCCGCAACCGGGCGACTGCAGGCCGTTGCTGCATGCAGCAATTTGGCCAATTCTTCAATCGGACCCCAGTTTTCCGGACCTTTCATGCCGCGTCCGCCACTTACCACAATTTCCGCTTCGGTCAGCGGAATCTCTCCGGTTGCTTTGGAAACAGATTTGATCTTTATACCGGAAGGCTAGAATTGGAATTTTGTCTTCCACAATTTCTGCTGAACCCGTATTGCTAACAACCGGGTAGACATTGGGATTTAACGAAATAATTTTAACTGCCGTTTTAATGGAAACAGTACAAAATGCTTTCCCCGAAAAAACATTTTTTTTCACCAGAAATCCATTATTTGTATCAGGTAATCCTGTTGCACCGGTTACCAGTCCGGCTTTCAATCGGACAGAGAGTCCCGGCGCAATGGCTCTTCCGGTATTGGTATGGGAAAGAATTATGACGGTCGCTCCACTGGATTCAGCAATAGTTGAAATGATTCGGATGTATTGTTCTGCATCCAGTTGATTCAACGATTCCGCGTTCACCTGGTGAATTTTCTGAATTCCATATTTTCCCAGGGAGGCAAGGTCTTCCTGAACGGTTCCAAGTAACAGGCCCTCTGCAGCAACACCGGTTTGCGTTGCCAGCGCTGCATCCATAGCATAGAGCTTCCAGAGAGGTCTTTTTAATATGGCCATCGGCGTGATCTATAAATATAAGTACTGACATAGTGTGTTGGTATGAAATGGTCGTATTGTGGATAATTACAGGCTATATTAATTTTGCCTCATCATGCAATAAGCTGATCAATTCTTCGGCGTTATCCGCTGAAATCATCCTGACGCCTTTTTTTGCCGGGGGCAATTCAAAAGAAATAATTTCAGTGAGAGATTCAGCCGCAACTGCGTCCAGAACTTTCAATGGCTTACTGCGTGCACCCATGATACCTTTCATATTTGGAATTCGTTGTTCGGCCATGCCTTTCTGACATCCGACTACCAGCGGAAGACCTATTTCAACGGTTTCTTCGCCACCTTCTATTTCTCTTACGAGTACGGCCTGGCTGCCCGATAATTCAAGTTTTGCAGCAAGTGAAATAAAAGGCAGTTCCAATAAACCTGCAACCATGCCACCCACCGAGGCGCCGTTAAAGTCGATGGTTTCTTTTCCTGTAAGAATCAAATCGTACCCGTTGTTTTTGGCGATGGCCGCGATCTGGGATGCCACAAAAAAACTATCTGTCGGTTCTGCATTAATCCGGATGGCTTCATCGCCGCCCAAAGCAAGCGCTTTTCGGATAACCACATCGCAATCAGGACCCCCTACGGTAATCAGGTGCAGCACAGTGGCCGGATCTTTTTCCTTAATTTCAATGGCACGAACCAGTGCATACCATTCATCATAAGGATTGAGAATCCATTGAACCCCTTCTGTTGCAAATTTCCGGTTGTTATCCGTGAAAGCTATTTTTGCCGTCGTATCGGGTGTTTTACTAATGCAGACTAATATCTTCATGTGCCAGTTAATTAAAGTTGTTTATGCAACTAAACAAAGGTAAGTCTTGAGAGGGCAAGTTTATGATAAAAAAAACGAAAAATATTCCGGGAGATGGAGAAAATAGAAAAGCTTAAATCTTTCCTGGAAACTACTCCGGAAGATCCGTTTTTAAAACATGCCCTCGCACTTGAATACATCAAACTGGGAAATGAATCGGAGGCCAGGCAATTGTTTTTGAATATACTTGAGCGGGATCCTTCTTATATTGGATCTTATTATCATCTTGCCCGTTTATTGGAGCGGGCTGGCGAAACAGAAAACGCAAAGTCGTGGTATGAAAAAGGAATGGCTGCTGCAAAACAGGCAGGCGACGGTCATGCGTACAATGAATTGCAGGCAGCCTATGAAGACCTTATCGATTAATCATGGAAAATCTGCTCGCAGTATTTCGGGAAACCCTTCTAAAACTGGGTGTTACTAAGAACGATCGTTTGCTGCTGGCCGTAAGTGGTGGCCTGGATTCCGTGGTGCTCACAACATTATGTGCCATGGCAGATTTAGATTTTTCTATTGCTCATGCGAACTTCCATTTAAGAGGTGATGAGAGCAACAGAGATCAGGCATTTGTACAAGAACTCGCCCGGAGATACAACAAACAGCTTTATTGCACAGACTTTGATACAAGCCGCTATGCTGAACTAAATAAATGCTCGATCCAGGTCGCCGCGCGGGAGTTGCGCTATAACTGGTTTAAGTCTTTTATTGGCAGGAAACCGGACAAATTTCAATTCCTTCTTACTGCCCATCATCTGGATGATAGTATCGAAACCATGCTCATGCATTTTTTCCGGGGTACAGGTATTTCCGGGCTGTCTGGAATTCCGGAAAAAAATGAGCAAGTCATTCGACCGCTTTTGTCTGTTTCCAAAAACCAACTGCAGACTTTCGCATCTTTTTATCAGCTGAAATGGGTGGAGGACAGTTCAAATTATTCGGATGAATATACAAGGAATTTTTTTCGAAACCAGCTGATCCCTTCTATGCAAAGTGTTTTTCCAAACCTTCATCAGAATCTCGAAAAAAATCTACAGCGATTTTCAGATGTGGGTATTTTATACCGACAGGCCATTCAGCAATATAAAAAAAAATTAGTTGTTCGGCAGGGATCCGAAATTCATATTCCTATTCTCCTACTGAAAAAAACTACACCCCTGAGAACAATCATGTTTGAAATTTTGAAGGACTATCATTTTACACCTGCTCAGGCAGAGGAGGCAATCCGGTTAATGGACAGCACAAATGGAAAATATATAGCCGGTTCTACCCATAGAATCATCAAAAACAGGAGATGGTTTATCGTCGCGCCTTTAGAGAATACAAGTGCCTACCATATCGTAATTGAAAAAGAAGAAACTGTGGTAGGCTATCCGGATGGCAGGCTTCACCTTGGCCAGGCGGAATTAGAAGTAACCGGGTATTTTAAAGCGCCGGAAGGTTCAGACTGCTTAGATATGGATAATATTAAATTTCCGCTCTTACTTAGAAAATGGAAAGCGGGAGATTATTTCTATCCGTTAGGAATGAAAAAAAAGAAGAAAGTGGCTCGCTTTTTAATTGATCAGAAACTTTCCAGGATTGCCAAGGAGAAGGTTTGGGTATTGATATCAGATAGTCAGATACTCTGGGTAGTGGGCCACAGAATTGATAACCGTTTTCGCGTGAGCGTTGATACCAAAAACTTGTTAATCGTCAGAAATGAAACTGATTTTATTCCTTCATAAAAAATCCCGGTTCTGCGGACGATTAAAAGTGCGGATGCATTAATTCATTCATAAAGACCTCTACTACATCGGGCCTGATGGCAATAGTGAAAATAATTCCAAAGAGCGCTCCATAAAAATGAGCATCATGATTTACATGATCTCCGCCTTTCCTGGACATATAAGCTGAATAAAACAAAAATAGTCCTCCATAAATAATTGCCGGCACCGGGAATACGATTACATAAATACGCTGCCATGGCCGTAGCAGAATAAAGGCAAAGAGTACAGCCGATACTGCACCGGACGCTCCCAGACTCCGGTAATCATAGTCCTTAATATGTTTAATGTAAGTCGGAATATTTGATACGATCAGTGCGCCGATATATAGTGCCAGGTAATACCATTTTTGCAAACCGAGTTGTCCCTGGTAGTATACTTCCATGATGGTCCCAAAGAAGTAAAGAGTCAGCATGTTAAAAATGAGATGCATGTAATCAGCATGTATCAGACCGCATGTAATAAACCGGTAGTACTGATGCTTTTTGCTGATAGCAGGGGGCCAGAAAATCAAATCATCAACCACTTTACCGTTCTTAAAACCGGTCAAAGAGATAATACATGTAATGATTATAATAACAAGCGTGATATCGAACATTGGAAGAGTAAAGAGACTTAAAGATATACTTAAATCGCAGAATTCAAAACAGCTTAGTCGTGATGATATTTCTCATTACGGCCAATGCTGCAGGCCCGGTAAATTTGTTCAGCCAGGATGAGCCTTACCAGTTGATGTGGAAATGTGAGTGAGGACAGGGACCAGATAAATTTCGACTTTTTTAACAACTGCTCATCGATTCCATAAGCGCCCCCAATGAGAAAAATTATTTTTTTGACGCCTTCATTTCCCCGTTCCTGAATAAATCCCGCAAGTCCGCGTGAATTGAGGGATTTGCCATTTTCATCCAGTGAAACCAGCCAGTCATCAGGTTTTAGTGCGGCGATGATAAGATCCGATTCCTCCTGTTTTAATTTCAGCTGCGAAATACTGCCGCTATTTTTTTTCAGGTTGAATAAGCGCCATTCAACTGGAAAATAATTCCCAATCCGCTGTGTAAAATCTTTTACACCTTCCGCTATATAGGATTCATTCGGTTTACCGATTGCCCAGCATTCAATTTTCATCGTATTATCATATTCGTGGAGACCATCTATTTGTTTAAATCCCTTTCGCAGAAACGGGCAACTAGAAAGAATCCGCTTCCCGGTATGCTTTCACCAACGCAGTTTCTCCATCTTTTCCCTGTCCGGCCATACCATGTTCCATACCCAGCATGCCCCGGTAGCCTTTATCGTAGAGATGCTTAAATATATTTTTATAGTTGACCTCTCCGGTACCGGGCTCATTTCTACCGGGATTGTCTCCGATCTGCAAGTAGGCAATTTCGTCCCAGCCACGATCGATACCTTTTATTAAATCACCTTCATTTCGCTGCATGTGATATATATCAAAAAGAATTTTACATGAAGGGCTATTCACCGCTTTACACATGGCATAGGCCTGTGACGAATGACGCAGGAAAAGATCAGGGGTATCACTCAGCGGTTCAAGCACCATAACAATCTGGTGAGGCGCCAGTATTTCTGATGCCGGTTTCAGGGCTTCCATCACATTGGCAGCCTGGTAATCAAAAGGCAGGCTCCGGTCATAGTTTCCGGGAACCACGGTGATCAGTTTTCCTGTACATCTCCTGGAAACATTCACTGCTTCCCTGGTGTATTGTAAAAATTTTTCTCTCCATTCCGGTTTCCCGGAACAAAGTGAAGTACTTACCGGCCAATGATCGAAAGCATTTACAAATACGCCCATAGACATATTCAATTTTGTAAGCAGGTTCCCGATCTTTTCCTGATCAGCCGGCGGGCGGTCCATCATTCCATTGTCTTCAATAGCGCGGAAGCCCAGATCATATCCATATTGTATTTGGTCGCTGAAGTCTTTACCGGCGCTGTATTTAAACATACCATCATGAAAAGCATAATTCAATTTGAATGGTTTACCCGCATCGATTGCCTTATTGATTGCGTCTTCGCGCATTGCAGTCGGGGTGAGTACGACAGCGCCTGCCGTGATGCCCTGCCCGATGAAATTTCGTCTTTTCATATTTCACCATTAATGACTTTTTTACTACCCAGGTTCCAGTCTTCGTTGGATATAAACAGATTGCATCAGCTTAAGGCCTGAATCCTTTTAAGAACTCCGCTGTGGCCATTCGCTTCTTGCCCTCCAACTGCATTTCTTCAACATAAATATAACCATCAGGGGTCAGATACCTCAGCCAGTTTTTCCCGTCTGTCTCCATTTCTCCCGGCCTTCCTCCATGAACTTTACCTTCCGGCCGGGACCGAAATATTTTGAGTGATTTTCCTTTCAGAAAAGTGAAAGCGCCCGGAAAGGGGGATAGCCCTCTGATCTGATTGTGAATTTTGGAGATGTGATCTGACCAGTTGATTTCACAATCAGCGGTAAAAATTTTTGGCGCTATTTTTAATGATGCTGCATCAGCAACCCGCTGGGGTTTCTCCTGCAACGATCCATCCATCAGTCCGCTAATTGTCTTCACAATCAGGGCTGCACCGATTTCTTTCATCCGGTCGTGCAATTCCCCTGCCGTCTCATTAGGGCCAATGGGAATTTCTTCCATGAGTAAAATATTGCCCGTATCGATTTCCTGCTGTAGTTTGAATGTGGTTACACCTGTTTTTGTTTCCCCGTTCATAATGGCTCTGTTTATTGGTGCAGCCCCCCGGTACTGTGGCAGAAGGGATCCATGCAGATTAATCGTTCCCAGGGGAGGCATGGACCAAACTATTTCCGGAAGCATCCGGAAGGCAACGACAACCTGGATTTCCGCCTCGAGAGATTTCAATTGCTCCAGGAATTCAGGGTCTTTTAACTTAAATGGCTGCAGGATCCGAATATTTTTTTTAAAGGCATACTGCTTCACAGAAGATTCAGTCAGTTTGAGACCCCGACCCGCAGGCTTGTCGGGTGCTGTAACAACCGCAACCACGGGGAACTGGTTTTCAACAAGGGCTCGCAAACTCGCTACTGCGAAATCAGGAGTGCCCATGAAGACTATTTTTGGTTTGGAATTCATTCAAAAAGCTTAATACGAAACATTTAGAGGAAATAACTTCCGATAAACAAAATAACAGCTAATAGTTTACAAAAAATCAGGGCATAAAATCTGCATTAGAAAGATAGTATTTAACTTCGCCGTTCTGACCAGTGTTATGCTTTATCTGTTCTAAAATTATTAATATTTAAATTTTTTTTATGGCCGTTCAATCCGGTGACACCATTAAGATTCATTACCATGGCAGATTATCCGATGGGTCCACATTCGATTCTTCCGCAGGTCGTTCACCACTGGAATTTACTGTTGGTAGCGGCTCCGTAATAAAGGGCTTTGACGAAGGTGTTCAGGGTATGTCAGTTGGCGAGAAAAAAACGATCGAAATTCCTTTTGCCCAGGCTTATGGTCCTGAAGACCCTTCCATGATTATCGAGTTTCCGGTTGACAGACTGCCGGAAGATCTCAAACCTGAAGTCGGTATGCAGCTCAATATGAATAATGCAGAAGGTCAGCAATTTCCGGTTGTCATTACAGAAATCACGAGTGAAAATATTATTCTCAATGCAAATCATCCATTAGCAGGCAAGGACCTTATATTCGACCTGGAACTGGTTGAGATTGTAGATTAAACTTTTTCCGGAGAAATAAGAATAGCAGGAGCAGGCTTAGGAGGCAGACGGCCATCAGGATTGCAGATCCCTCCAGCCCGTTTGTGCCGCCGGTGATACTTTCATCACCATTTAATTCTATTTGAAATAAAGTCTGAATTGAATCATCGCTGGTAAAACCAAGAACCGGTATTTCCATCCATTTCCAGCCGATATGGAAACAAATTGAAAACCACAGGTTCCTTGTATATATGTAATTTAATCCCAGTATCAGTCCCATGATCAGTGTATTCAGCATCGGAAAGAATCCCGGGGAATTCCAGTGAAAACACATAAATAAAACGGCCGAGAGCAGGAGAGCCAGCCATTTGGGAAATGATTCCATCAGATTACTGAGCAGATAACCGCGGAATATCAATTCTTCATAAAAAGAAGCAATCAGTATACTGCCGCATGCCAGAAACAGGGCGCGCGGATCGAAAATAATATCAGTCCATTTCAAATGCCCCGTCGCTTTCAGTAGAAGGCTGCTTACACAAATTACAAATATTCCCAGAGCGAATCCGGCAACCGCTTCCTTTCCCCGGCTTTTCGGATCAAGTCCCAGACCAACGAAAGATTTGCGGTCAACCCAACGCCGAAAAGCATAGGTGGTGGCGATTGCCAGGACAAAAAGAATAAATGAAAATACTAAGCCTCTGTTGCCCTTCATCAGGTCTCCAAATTCATGCGAATTTTTTGAACGGAGCAGTTCAGGAAAATAAATAATCGCGGTAAAAGACGCCAGTAAAAAGAACACAAGGATAAATACCAGTGCTCGTAACCATCCTTTTCCGATCAGAGGTTTGGAAGAAATTGATTTATTCATGAACCCATATTTCATCACGAATATCGCAAGCCCTTTCAAATTATTGCTAATAAATTTCTCCCGGCTGCTGAAAGATGATATTTTTAACTTTCATTCATCCAATCAGTTTTCAGTATGCTTACCGGTTACACCAATTCACTGATAGATCGTTTTTTCAGATATGTTCAAATAGACACCCAGTCCAATCCGAATTCAGATTCCCAACCCTCCTCGGCCAGGCAACTTGACCTCAGCCGTCTTTTACTGGATGAATTAAAATCACTGGGATTATCCGAAACCGAACTGGATGAAAACGGATATTTGTATGCAAGAATTCCTTCCAATTCGGAAAAAACAGTCCCCGTGATATGCTATTGCGCACATGTGGACACTTCTCCGGATTGCAAGGCCAGTGATGTAAAGCCGCTTTTGCATAAAAATTATACCGGGGAAGACATTGTTTTGCCGGACGATCCGGAACAAATTATCAGAACTGCCGATCATCCTTATCTGCTTGAAAAAACCGGACAGGATATAATTACTGCTTCCGGACATACCCTGCTCGGTGCAGATGATAAAGCAGGTGTTGCCATCATCATGGAACTGGCTGTTTACCTGCAGCAGCATCCGGAAATTAAACACGGGAAGATCCGAATTCTTTTTACACCGGACGAAGAAATTGGCCGCGGCGTGAATAAACTGGATATGAAAAAACTGGGTGCTGATTTTGGATATACGCTGGACGGTCCCGAACTCGGCTCCTTTGAAGAGGAAACATTTTCGGCAGACGGAATGCACTTTATCTTTTACGGCGTATCGGCACATCCGGGACATGCCAAAGATAAACTCGTTAACGCGATCAAAATGGCTTCCGCATTTATATGCGAATTTCCAACCGATGAATTCTCACCGGAAACAACGGAGGGCCGGTATGGATTTGTACATCCGGTGCGTATGGAAGGCGGACCGGAAAAGATGCGGGTTGACTTTATCATTCGTGATTTTAATACGGCCAAACTAGCGGCTTATGAAGAATACCTGAAAGATAAAGCGAATAGGGTCATGTGAATTATTCCCTGCCGGCAGATTTGAATATGAAGTAAAAGAGCAATACCGGAATATGAAAGAAGTGCTGGCCCTTCATCCACAGGTTTCAGAATATGCCCGCGAAGCCATTCGCAGGGCCGGAATTGAAATCAGAGAATCCGCAGCCCGCGGTGGTACAGATGGTTCCAGGTTATCTTTTATGGGAATGCCCTGTCCGAATATATTTACAGGTGAAATGGCCTTCCACGGAAAACATGAATATGTGTGTGTACAGGACATGGAAAAAAGCCTGGAAACAATCATTCACCTGAGTACGATCTGGGAGGAAAACTCCTAGTTATTTTCTTCCTGGAAAGAATGGATTGAATGATCTGGCGGGCATGCTCTCTGGAATTTTCAATAAACCAGATATGGGTATCCATTCCGCCGCAAACCACTCCGGCCAGGTAAATATTTTTCCGGTTTGATTCCATAGTCTCTTTATTATAACTGGGATACCGTTTTTCATCCTTCGATAATTCAATACCCAGTTTTTCCAGAAAAGAAAAATTCGGCTGATAACCGGTCATCAGCAAAACATAATCATTTGGTAATAGTCAGTTTCCCTTCCGGAGTGTTGATGTCCACTTCCTTTTCCCGGATCTGCAATCAATTGGGAATTATAATATGCTTTTATGGAACCTTCTTCTATACGGTTTACAATATCGGGTCTGACCCAGTATTTTACACGTTTTCCAATTTCACTGCCTTTTATTACCATCGTAACCTGTGCACCTTTCCGAAAACTTTCCAAGCGCCGCATCCACTGCAGAATTATTCGCACCTACTATCAGTAATTTTTGCATTGCATAAAAATGCGGCTCTTTATAATAGTGTCTTACTTTCGGCAGATCTTCTCCCGGAATATGCAGGAGGTTGGGAATATCATAAAAGCCCGTAGCAAGGATCAGGTTCCTGGTCCGGTATTCAGCAACAGGGCTGCTCACTTTATAGATTTCTCCTTCTTCTTCAACATTCAACACGGGTTCATGCAAGTGAATATTAAGATTCTGCGAAACAGCGATACGCCGGTAATATTCCAGGGCTTCCGGACGGGTGGGTTTCACGTTATTACTCACAAATGGAATTCCTCCGATTTCTATTCTTTCCGAAGTGGAAAAAAAAGTCATATTGGAAGGATAGTGATACAACGAATTCACCAACACTCCTTTTTCAAGAATAAGATAATTCAATCCTGCCCTCTTGGCTTCCAGCGCGCATGCCAGCCCGATCGGACCACTGCCGATAATCAGAATATCAAGTATTTCGCTCATGCTTTCAAAGATAAATCATAAAACTCCGATGCCGGATTTCCTCTTCCGGTCTTTAAAAAATAGTACATTCACCCATCTTTCCCAGGAGAGAGAAAACAATTTATTGAAATATGCAAAATCTGATTCAATTCTGGTGGATTCTTCCCCTGTTGATTATTTTTTTTAGCGGCCTGGTTACAGTGAATCAGGGATATATTGATGTTATTACAATGTTTGGGAAATACAGACGTATACTTCAACCAGGACTGAATTTCAAGATCCCTTTACTTGAACAGATACAACGCCGGATCAGTATACAAAACCGTTCCGTAGAACTGGAATTCCAGGCCGTAACCACGGACCAGGCCAATGTGTATTTTAAAAGCATGTTGTTGTATGCTGTTCAGAACTCGGAAGAGGAAACCATCAAGAAAGTGGCTTTTAAATTTATCGCGGAACGCGATCTGATGCAGGCACTGACAAGAACCATCGAAGGAAGTATCCGGGCTTTTGTAGCTACCAAAAAACAGGCTGAAATCCTGGGTCTGCGCAGAGATATCGTTGAGTATGTAAAAGACCAGATTGATCATTCCCTGGAAGAATGGGGTTATCACCTGCTGGATCTGCAGATCAATGATATTACATTTGATCAGGCCATTATCGATTCCATGAGCAAGGTAGTCGCCAGCAATAACCTGAAAGCAGCAGCCGAAAATGAAGGCCAGGCCCTGCTGATTACCAAAACAAAAGCAGCAGAAGCAGAAGGTAATGCCATTAAGATTTCAGCAGAAGCAGAAAAGGAAGCCGCACGCCTCCGCGGTCAGGGAGTGGCTCTTTTCCGGGAAGAAGTAGCCAGCGGTATGACGGAAGCGGCTGAACAAATGAAACGGGCAAACCTGGATACCAATGTGATCCTTTTCAGCATGTGGACAGAAGCCATCAAAAACTTTGCAGAATACGGGAAGGGCAATGTGATTTTCCTGGACGGCAGCAGTGATGGCATGAATAAAACGATGATGCAGATCCAGGCCATGATGATGAAACAGCAAAATGCGGTGTAATGGTCCATACAACATTGACCATTTTAGCTTTTTGTTAAAAAATACAAAACTATTCAATACGTTAGTTAATGGTTGAAAGCTTATTTTTACTTCAATAAAACCAAGATTACGGATGAATTTATTCTTTCTGCAGGTAATCATAGACTCTTCGAAAATTAAAGACAGTCTGGCCCGGGCAGGGGTTATACCGGCACCAGGAAAACAAAATCTCTGGGATATTCTTGAAAGGGGAGGGCCACTGATGATTCCGCTGGCATTGTTGCTGGTGGCTGCCGTTTTTGTTTTTATCGAAAGGGTGATGGCCATTAACAAGGCTGCAAAAACAGATGAGAATTTTATGAATATCATCCGCGACCATATTGTCAACGGCAATGTCACCGCAGCCCGCAGCCTGGCAAAAAATACAAATAATTCAATAGCCCGCATGATTGACAAAGGCATACAGCGTATCGGAAAACCCATTGACGCTATAGAAAAAAGTATGGAAAACGTGGGCAGACTTGAATTATATAAAATGGAGAAAAATGTTTCTATTCTATCGGTTATCGGATATATCGCCCCGTTATTCGGATTCCTGGGCACCATCATCGGGATGTTCCAGCTTTTCTACAATATTGCCTCAACCGGGGAATATAGCATTTCCAATATTGCCGGCGGTATTTATGTAAAAATGATTTCTTCCGCCGGTGGTCTGATCATCGGTATCATCGCATATATCATGTACCGATATCTCAATTCACAAATAGATAAAACGACCAATAAAATGGAAGTGGCAAGTGCGGAATTTATCGACATATTACAGGAACCGACGCGTTGACATATTTCCATACAACCATCCTTTAATAACAGACTTTTGAATCTAAGAAACAAACATAAAGATGAAGGCGAGGTCCACACCGGGCCGCTGAATGATATATTATTCATCCTGCTGCTGTTCTTCCTGATTGTATCCACGCTCGCTAATCCTAATGTGATAAAGCTTTCCCAGCCCAAATCAAAAAGCGATACCCGGTCAAAGCAAACCGTCGTGGTGTCCATTGATGCGAACCAGCAATATTATGTAGGGACGACAAAAGTAAGTCTGGCAGAGCTCAAAGCACATCTTCAGCCCTTCCTGGCCAAGGAGACTGATCAACCCTCCATCGTAATCAATGCCGACAAAACGGTCCCCGTCGAAGATGTGGTAGCTGTTATGCGTGTGGCGAGGGAACTGGGAGCCAGAACAGTGCTGGCAGTAGATAAAAAGGGTGTGCAATAAAGATCTTAGAAATTCACGTGCACCCTGGCGGCAAGCAGGGATACGGGGCCGCGATCACGATTGTATGCCGGATTGGCGACAAACTGGTAGTCTAATGTGACATATAACTTTTCGAATAGTTTTACCTGGTAAAATAGCTCTACTATGTTTTCCCTGGTATAGTTCGGCAATTTTCCGTCTCCCAGCATGAATCCATATCCGCCGATATTCAGAAATTCCCGGTGGCCGGAAGAAATTCCATTGCTCACAATCGCTAGACCAATATTATCAGCCTTTCTTCCTTTTCCTATTCCATAGTAGCGGATTCCAAGACTGACGCTATTATCAATTTCTGCAAAAGCCCAGGTTGCTGTTTTGCCGTCATTCCATCCGAGCCGGAAAAAACTGTTCAGTCTTGAACTCAATTCCTGGTTTAAACTGACTCCCATGCCAAATTTTTGTCCTCCATAGTTCGTACCATATATCACGTCCAGCGACGTATCCGTACCATTCTGGTATTCATTGATAACCGTCTGGTAAGATGGTGCTTTGGAAGTATTGTAATAAAAGAGCAACCGGCATGTGCCGGACAGTCCGTGAATCAAATAGTCTTTTTGTATTTCAAGCGTTTCACTGTTTGATTTTGCCCAGTTGAAATTCAGGTCAGGCCCGTTTGCATAGACTGGCATCAGCGCTGTACCGGCACGAAACACCCAGCCCGGCGTATAATATTCTACGATAAGTCCGCCGGTATAACCCTTTGTATTGGCGGCATAATCATAAGCCCCGTTATTCATCAGCGACCAGTTCAGGAAGTCTGTACGCGGATCATGGCTTACTATATTCTGATCAAAAAAATCTGCTATACCGAATTTTCCAATATTTATGGTCAGACGTTTCCGGGATACTATTTCTCTCAACTGATTGATACCATCTTCCAGCGTATCAAAGTGTTCTTTATCCAGTGTGATATGCTGCCTTAAAAAGATTCGTGCGACATATACGACAGGGGATGCTTCCCCGATTCGGAATGTTTCACCATTCGGAAATCCTGCAATTCCCAGCGTGCTGCTTAATCCCTTTCCGCCAGACATTTCTGGATCAAAATATATGGATGCGCCGGACCATAACTTTCTTCCGATATATGCCGTCGTTGTTACTGAAAATGCGTGGTCTGCCGGCGGCAAAAAACTATTCTGCCCCGAATATGGAGCCTTGAATTCGGGATTATATTGAGTAACGCCGGTAAACTGAAAATGGAAATTCCACCCGGAATCACGGAGCAGGGCATCCTGTGTTTTACCGGCTAATGCAAAAGATAAACCAAAGGTCAGCAGAAATAAAAATCTGGAAAAGAAGCTCATTATTTTTTGATGCGCAAAAATAATGGAATGTATGATTGATCGGATCATTTAAATCGTTGTGCCTTGATCATTCTGTTATTTCCTGAAAAATCTTTCCTTAATTCCAGGGAAAAACCGTTTTCTTCATACCACCTGATGATGTCTTTTGCATAGTCGTGATGTATTTCTAAAAAGACCGCCCCTCCGGGATTTAATTTATTTATGGCGATTTCACCTATGATTTTATAAAAAAGTATTGGATCTTCGTCTGGAACAAAAAGTGCCAGGGCGGGTTCAAAATCTTTTACATGTTTATCGAGGTATTGATTTTGACTTTGCGGAATATATGGTGGGTTGCTTATAATAATATCGGCGAATGGAACGATTTCCCTTTGAGCCGGATCCAGGATATCACATAAAAAAAAGTCAACTGCTGCATCATGTACCTGGCTGTTCTTTTTTGCGATTTCCAATGCACCATCGCTGATATCAAGAGCCATGATGCGGAAGTCCTTTCGCTTCTTTTTAATATAAACAGGAATACATCCGCTTCCGGTGCCGATATCTAAGACTGACTCGCCCGCCTGCCTGGACGCACTATCTTTTAACAGCCAGTCCACCAATTCTTCGGTTTCCGGACGGGGTATCAGTACTTTTTCATTCACGTAAAAAAGGAGTGTTCCAAACCAGGCTTCACCCAAAACATATTGGACCGGGCGACTTTTCATCAGCTCGAGCAAGTATATCTGTAACAATTCTTCCTGCCTGGGAGTAAAAGCTTCCGTTTTATGAAGAACGCGCAGGCTTTTGGGCATACCGGTCAGGCGTTCCATTACAAGGGAACTGACAGAAGCGGTTTCACGTTCATCATATAACTCAGTAAGCGAAGCAACAAGTAATCGGTTGGCCCCTTCAATAGTCATGCTGGCAAACTTACAATGAATTAAATTGCAGTCAATGTCTTCTTCTCAATCCATTCAGCCTCCGTTTGCAATAAACCCATCAACGGAATTTTTCATGCACAGATGCCTGCAGCTTGCCGGGCTTGGTGCCGGAAATACAGCTCCAAATCCCCTGGTGGGTGCCATCCTGGTTCATGAGGGCAAAATTATTGGAGAAGGATATCATGAGAAATACGGAGAGTCGCATGCCGAAGTAAACTGTATTCGATCTGTTAAGCCGGCTAACCGGTACCTGATCCCTTTATCAACTCTTTATGTAAACCTCGAGCCCTGCTGTCACCACGGAAAAACACCGCCCTGTACAGATCTGATCATCCGTGAAAGAATTCCCATGGTAGTCGTAGGCAGCCGCGATCCTTTTACAGAAGTGAATGGCAAGGGAATTGAAAGGCTGACTGCCGCAGATGTCAGGATTCAAGTTCCGGTTTTGGAGGAATTGGCCATCGACTTGAACCGACGTTTTTTTTGTTTTCATCAGCAAAAGAGACCCTATGTCATTTTGAAATGGGCTCAGTCTGCCAATCATAAGATAGCCGGAATTTCGGGTGAAAAAATATTTATTTCAAACGAATATTCAAATAGACTGGTACATAAATGGAGAACTGAGGAAGCCGGCATTTTGATCGGGACAAATACAGCCCTGATCGATAATCCCGAGTTGACTGCCCGATTATGGCCCGGCAAAAATCCGGTACGCATTGTGGTAGACCATCGCCTCCGTCTGCCTGATTCGCTAAAAATATTTGATTTAAGACACCCTACGATTGTATTGAATGATCTGTCTGATTTACATGCGGGTAAACTGCAGTTTAAAAAGATAAACCCGGATTTGCCGGCGATTCCTTCCCTATTGTCAGCATTGCATGCGTCAAATATTTTGAGTGTTTTGGTTGAAGGCGGCCGTGCTCTATTGCAATCATTTATCGATTCGGGAATTTGGGACGAGGCCCGGATTATTACCAATGAAGAGTTGGAAATAACAGGGGGCATTTCATCTCCTGAAATCGGAAATGCAAAATTCATAAAGTCAGAATCTTTCGGAGCAGATTCCGTCAGATACTATAAGAAAACTGTCAGAATGTAGAACGATGGAAATGTGGTAAATCTTCATTACACCCATGGACCCGCTGAAATCGTTGGGCTTTAAGCCTTGCTGAATTTGTCGCTTACAATAAGTTCCTTCGATCCGGTAGCGTACTTGTAAAACCCTTCTCCTGATTTTATTCCGAGATGGCCGGCAGCCACCATATTTACCAATAAAGTCGCAGGTGCGTATTTGGGATTGCCGAAACCTTCCTGCAAAACTTTCAAAATAGCAAGACATGTATCGAGTCCGATAAAATCTGCCAGTTGCAAAGGTCCCATTGGGTGGGCCATACCCAATTTCATGATCGTGTCTATAACGTCTACCGTAGCGACTCCTTCCTGCAGACTAATGATTGCTTCATTGATCATGGGCAACAGGATACGGTTGGAAATAAATCCGGGATAGTCATTTACGAGACATGGTGTTTTGCCCAACAATCTGGTTAGCTCGATTATTTTATTTGTAACAGCTGGTGCCGTTGCGTAGCCATTAATCACTTCCACCAATTTCATGAGTGGGACAGGATTCATAAAGTGCATTCCAATCACATGTGATGGGCGTTTGGTTGCGGCCGCTATTTTCGTAATTGAAATAGAGGAGGTATTTGTTGCCAGGATAGAATCGGGCATAGCAATATCATCCAGTTCGCGAAAGATCCGGAGTTTGACCACTTCGTTTTCTGTCACTGCTTCAATGATCAGTTCGGCATCACGTACACCTTCCTGCATTTGCTGAACCGGATGAATGTTCCGGAAGGCATTCACTTTTCCCTCCGGCGATAATGTCCCTTTCTGCACCTGCCTTTCGAGATTTTTCAAAATAGTCGACATGGCTTTTTCAAGTTGATTTGTATTCAGGTCAATCAACTGAACAATGATGCCCGCCTGGGCAAAAACATGGGCGATGCCATTCCCCATAGTACCGGCGCCGATGACAGCAATTTTATTCATGGGCTGAAATTTTCAGACAAGGATACGAAGCTTCTGTGAGGTTTTTACCCTTATCTTGCAGCTCCTATGTATCCGAATTTATATTACGCATTTAAAGATCTTTTTGGCCTGGATTTAAAGTTCCTGCATTTTATAAACTCCTTTGGTTTTTTTGTAGCGCTATCTTTTATCGGAGCCGCTATGATCCTCACCCATGAATTGAAAAGAAAAGAAAGTCAGGGACTGCTGGAAGCAGAAGAAGAAACAATCGTTGTGGGAAAAGTGGCCAGTCCCGGAGAACTGCTAACCAATTTCATACTCGGATTCCTGATCGGGTACAAAATCATCGGATTATTTACTTCCAACTCTTCATTAACGCAGAACCCCGCTGACTTTATTTTTTCTTCCGCCGGGAATGGCTGGGCCGGACTCCTGGTCGGGCTGCTTTTTGCCGGTATGAAATGGCGTGAAAAGTATAAGCAGAAATTACCTAAGCCCGAGGAAAGAAAGATCCGGATCTGGCCACACGACCGGGTAGGGGATATTGTTATTTTTGCTGCCGTATTCGGATTTCTGGGAGCAAAAATTTTTAACAGCCTCGAAACCTGGGATGAATTTGTCAGGAACCCGGTTGAATCCCTTCTTTCCTTCAGCGGCCTCACTTTTTATGGAGGACTGATCGTAGCTGCACTCGCGATCTGGTTTTATGCCCGCAAACATAAAATCGGCTTCTGGTATCTGAATGATTCTGCAGCACCCGGACTCATGTTCGCTTACGGAGCGGGCAGAATTGGTTGTCAGGTTGCAGGTGATGGGGACTGGGGTATACCAAATAGTGCATATGCCGTCGGGGCAAATATGAAATCCATTCCTTCCACTTTGCAAAATTTTCAAGCCCAGGTTGCCAAAAATGCTGATTATTTTATGGGTGAATTTCATACACTGGATGTGCCCCACCTTTCAGTAAGTGCGCCATCCTTTCTTCCCAACTGGCTATTTGGATATGCTTATCCGCATAACGTAATCGGTGCCGGAGTAAAAATTCCAGGCTGTGACGGTCCTTATTGTAGTTATCTCCCGGTCCCCGTATTTCCAACACCCTTCTATGAGACCATTATTTGTCTTGGATTATTTTTCCTTCTCTGGTCAGTACGTAAAAAATTCCGGGTACCGGGTACCCTGTTTGCATTCTATCTTATCATCAACGGGGTCGAAAGATTTTTTATTGAAAAAATAAGAGTCAATACAAAATATTCCATCTTCGGATTTCATCCCACCCAGGCTGAAATCATTTCTACCTTGCTGGTCCTGGGAGGATGTTTTTTGTATTATTTCCTCCGGAAAAGGAATGCCGGCCAGGGCTTAACTCTTAACACGTAGCCTCTACCCATATACAATCATATTAACCAATCGTAATTCGTTTATTGTATTTCGTTCCAATGTTAAGGGGTGTCCCAACCGCCGGTCATTACTTCCATTCATCTATCCAGTTTCGAACCTATCGCTGCAACCTCTTTCCATCTGCGGCGTCAAATGACTGTCAGTTATTTTTCCAGTTATCAATAAAATCAGCCTTCCAACACATTACCTTGTTCTATGTTATACTTAGTACCAATCTTTGTCCTGTAACTATCTAACAATAGTACCAAGCTAAACTATAGTTTATGAAACTACTAATAACACTCATTTTTCTGGCTATTTCAGGGTATCTGGAAGCACAAACTGCAGTAAAAGGGACTGTGCAGGATGAAAACAATAGTCCGCTCGAAGCCGCCAGTGTCTCTATATCCAAAGGAAACGATAGTATCGCCATCAGGAGTACCCAGACAGACAAGGATGGCAAATTCACCATAAACGGGGTCCCGGCGGGAAACTACCTTGTACGGGTTTCGGCAATCAGTCACACTACGTTGAATGCATTCCCTTTAAATGTTGTTTCCGGAGCGAAGTCAATCCAGATTCCAGTTTTTATTCTAAAGAAGCAAAATAATGAACTGCAGTCGGTGGCGGTGGTTGTTAAAAAACCATTTATAGAACAGAAATCCGATCGGATCCTGGTGAATGTGGATGCTTCCCCTGCAAATGCCGGAACTTCCGTAATGGATGTGTTGGAAAAGTCTCCGGGGGTTTCGGTAGATAAGGATGGTAATATCAGTCTCAAAGGCAAACAGGGCGTAAACATAATGATTGACGGAAGGCCAACTTATATGTCAGGCGCCCAACTGGCAATATATTTAAAAAGTCTTCCTTCGTCTGCCATCGACCAGCTGGAGATCATGAGTAACCCGTCTGCCAAATATGATGCAGCTGGAAATTCAGGTATTATTAATATAAAAACAAAGAAAAATAAAGCCAAAGGATTTAACGGGTCGACCACGCTGACTTATACGCAGGGTGAATATGCAAAGCCTGGCGGCAGCCTTAATCTGAATTATAAAGAAAACAAATTCAATTTTTTCTTTAATGGAGGCTATACATACTGGCAGGGGTTTCAGGACCTGGATATTAACCGGAATTACCTGGATGCAGGAACCAAACAGATCAATTCCATTTTCACTCAGAATTCTCATATGAAATTTCTTTCACCAGAACTGAATCTGAAGCTGGGTGCAGACTATTTTCTGGACAACAAAACAACTTTGGGTATCGTACTCAGCGGATATGAAACGGATGAAACGGATCATTCCCAAAGTTATATTACTTTAAAAAATGCAAATGACGTAACGGACTCATTGGTGCAGTCATTTGGAAAAATTCACGGCATCTGGACCAATGGAACCGTGAACCTGAATTTCAGGAGGCAATTTGACTCTGCAGGGCGCGAACTAACAGCAGATGCAGACTATATTTATTACAGATCCACAAGCGATCAGTTGTTCCAGAACTATACATACAATCCGGATTTGAAACCCATTTCATCTAATACACTGAGCGGTGATCTACCTTCTACTATTAATATTTACAGTTTCAAAACAGACTACACACACCCATTACAGAGTGGTTTGAAATTAGAGGCCGGTCTGAAAACAAGTTTTATTTCCACGGACAACAAGGCCAATTATTATAACCTGAGTGGAAATGAATATGTCCCGGATACCACCAAAACCAATTATTTTGTGTACCATGAGAATATCAACGCTGCCTATATCAATCTTACCAGAAAATATAAGAAATGGAATTTCCAGGCAGGACTTCGAATTGAAAATACCAACTATGATGGCCATCAGTTCGGAAATATTTACACTGTCAACAATAATGATTCCTCCTTCAAAAAATCATATGTGAATGCTTTCCCTACTGCTTATATAACCTATGAACTGAACGATAAGAATGTGTTCAATCTTAATTTTGGCCGCCGCATAGACCGGCCGGATTATGGTGATCTGAATCCTTTCCTGTTCTTTCTGGATGAATATACTTACCAGGCAGGAAATCCATATCTCCAACCACAATACAGCACCAATATTGAATTGTCTCATACCTATCACAATGTGCTGACAACAACCCTGAACTATAGCAACACGCAAAATTTCTTCGCAGAAACCTTTCAGCAGGACGGACATGCCACCATCGTCCGGCGGGGAAATATCGGAAGAAGAGAAAACGCAGGAATCGCAGTAAGCCTGAATATGCCATTGACCAAATGGTGGACAACCACAGTATATGTGAATATGAACTATAATCATTTTACCGGGGAACTTTATGGCGAAAACCTGGACGTGGATGCCATCACCGGAATGGGAAATATGACCAATATGTTTAAGTTCAAAAAAGGGTGGAGCGCTGAATTATCCGGCTGGTACAGAACTAGTGGGATCGAAGGTCAGATTTATATCCATCCTGTCGGGCAAACTTCTGCTGCTATAGCCAAACAAATTCTAAAAGAGAAAGGAACCCTGAAGCTGGGCCTGCGTGATATTTTTTATACCCAGCAGATTAAAGGCACCATCGACTTTCAGCAAACGGAGGCCAGTTTTCACAACACCCGGGACAGCCGGCAGGTAAGTCTGACTTTTACTTATCGTTTTGGAAAGGCCATCAAAGGGGCCCAGAATAACCGGCACGCAGGTGGAGCGGACGATGAATCAAGCCGATTGAAGAAAGGCGGGAATAACTAGTTGTTTGTGTTTAGAGAATAAAGTGCTGCCCGGAATCCGGGCAGGCTTTTTATTTTTACTTTTGTATCCTCAACAATTAACCATGCCATCATTTGATATCGTAAGCAAAATAGACGCACAAACGCTGGATAATGCCGTAAATGTGACAAAGAAAGAAATCCAGAATCGTTTTGATTTTAAGGATTCCCCGGTTTCTATCGAACTGAACAAAAAAGATATGAAAATTGACCTGGAAGCCGCCAGCGATATGAAGATCAAACAGATTACCGATGTTCTTATCAGCCGCTCTATTAAACAGGGCATTGACCCCCTGGCGTATGATATGAGTAAGGACCCTTACCCCAGTGGAAAAATCACCAAAAAAGAAGTCCCGGTGCGTAATGGTCTCAAGCAGGAAGATGCCAAGAAAATCGTCAAACTCATCAAGGATTCTGGTATGAAGGTCCAGGCCGCCATTATGGACGATCTGGTGCGGGTTACCGGTAAAAAGTTAGATGAACTTCAGGCGGTAATCGCTTTATGCAAGTCTTCCGGGCTGGGAATTCCTCTACAATTTGACAATATGAGATCCTAAATCATTGACC
This sequence comes from uncultured Bacteroidota bacterium, assembly GCA_963741345.1. Lineage (GTDB taxonomy): Bacteria > Bacteroidota > Bacteroidia > Chitinophagales > Chitinophagaceae > Puia. The sequence goes on along the minus strand of CAVUHS010000005.1, from coordinate 1,061,798 downwards.
CTCTATTATATATCATTAATTGTTTGGAAAACAAATCGTAAAACCCTAATTTTGCGCTCCCTTTCGTGCCGGGAAAAATAAATATCTGGAGCACGGCTAAAATAGAAATTATGAAACAGAATCTGCATCCCGAAAATTATCGCCTGGTCGTGTTCCGGGATATGAGCAATGGTACCGCCTTTCTAACCCGCTCGGCTGCCAATTCCCGTGAAACCATTAAATGGGAAGACGGTAATGAGTATCCTCTGATAAAACTAGAAATTTCAAATACATCCCATCCGTTTTTTACAGGGAAAAATATGCTGGTAGACACGGCCGGACGTATCGATAAATTCAAAAAACGCTACGAGAAAAAATCTTAATACTGATATGATTCATAGAATCCTCCCGTCATAAGCGGGAGGATTTTTTTTTGAAATGGTTTTTAAGATTAGTTTTAAACAATGAATGCCATTACGCTGGCCGGCGGTTCGTATACGGATAATTTTTTCCCCTTTTCATTGACCCGTTCCGTGACAGATATTCGCTGTGGAATTTTAACACTCCGGGAAAAATGGATCATTCATATTAAAAACCACCCGCCCTTTGCCGGTAATATTTCCATTCCCGACAATTGTATTCCGGACAGGGCTATATTAGATTTACTTTCCTCCGGTAAGCCTGAGCTGGCATTTCAGCAGGCGTCACAACTAATCCATTTGACGGATATCCTTAAATACAATGCACTGGAAATTAAAAAAGATTTTCAGCTCATCACAAACGGACGCCGGACTGCTCCCGTTTCCAATACAAATAAAATAACCGGCAACGCAATCTTCCTTGAACCGGGAGCGATCGTCGAACACAGCTACCTGAACGCCTCGGAGGGTCCCATTTACATTGGCAAAGACGTCCTGGTGATGGAAGGATCCATGATCCGGGGTCCGTTCGCAGCTGGCGAGAAAACGGTTGTGAAGATGGGAGCTAAAATCTACGGCGCCACTTCCGTTGGTCCTTACTGCACATTGGGAGGAGAGATTAAAAACTCCGTATTTTTTGGGTATTCGAATAAATCACATGATGGTTACCTGGGAGATTCAGTGATCGGGGAGTGGTGTAATCTCGGTGCCGGAAGCAGCAATTCAAATATCAAAAACAGCGGAGGAACAGTAAAACTCTGGAACCCCGCAAAAAATTCTTTTATAGATGCCGGTTTAAAATGCGGACTGATGATGGGTGACTATTCCCGCTCGGCCATAAATACCTCCTTTAATACCGGAACCGTCATTGGCCCAAGCTGTCATGTATTTGGAAATCGACCTACACCGCCTTATCTTCCTTCTTTCAGCTGGGGTTTTGAAGGAGCCGTATATGATATTGATAAAGCAATTGAGCATATCAAAAAATGGAAAAAACTGAAGGACCGGGAACTGAGTCCTGAAGAAATAAATCAATTGAAAACTATTTTTGACCAACAAAAACAACTCGAATGAGAAAACAAATTGCCGCTGCAAACTGGAAGATGAATCTGACCTGCCAGCAGGGTGTTGCCTTACTACAATCACTGATCTCTGCAGAAATTTCATTGAAAGAAAATCATCGCGCCGTTTTTGCAGTTCCCTTTCCCTACCTGGAAATGGCCGTCAATACGGTCCGCAACAAAAAGAACTATTTCATTTCGGCACAAAACTGCTCAGATAAAAAATCAGGTGCCTACACAGGCGAAGTCTCAGCCGAAATGCTGAAATCACTAGATATTCCTTACTGCCTTGTAGGCCATAGTGAGCGCCGGGAATATTTTGGAGAATCGAATAAGGTCCTTGCTGATAAAGTAAATATTTGCCTGTCGAATAGTATAACACCCATATTTTGCTGCGGTGAGGCATTGCAGACGAGAGAAGAAAACCGGCAGAACAGTTTTGTTGAAAACCAGTTACATGAGTCCCTGTTTCACTTAACCGGCGAAGAATTACTGAAGATTGTTATTGCCTATGAACCTATCTGGGCCATTGGAACGGGAAAGACAGCCAGCACAGAGCAGGCCCAGGAAATGCATGCACATATCCGTCTTGTATTAAAAAATCAATATGGAGAGGAAATTGCCGAACAGATTTCCATCCTATACGGCGGTAGCGTAAAAGCTAATAATGCCCGCGAAATATTTGCTTCAAAAGATGTAGATGGGGGATTGGTAGGCGGGGCATCTCTGAATGCTGCCGAATTTGTGGAAATCATAAAGTCCCTCAAATGACAGAACGGAAGTGCTATATAAATGGGCGTTCTTATTTTCACTTCATACAATAATGAAACCAACCTCCAGTCTTGTCTATCAGCATATGCTCTGGAGAGGACTCTACTTTTTATCCGTCCTTTTAATCAATATCGGTATAGCCCGTTTTTTTGCTGCGGAACAAAGCGGACAGATTTTTTTTATCGTCAACAATTTAGCCCTGGTGCTTTTGATTGCGAGTATCAGTCTTGAATCCGGCGCGACTTTTTATATTTCTTCCGGCGGTCTGGAGGCCGGCCTGATGGCCAATTTTTGCGCGGTTTGGGCAAATGGCGCATCTCTGATTGCCCTGGCCGGATGGTGGATATACCTGGGACTCACACATTCTGCTTATTTGACAAATCCCGGTTTCCCGATCGCCAGTTTCCTCTTTATCCTGGGTGTATTATTCACTTCTTATTTTACGGCATTATTCTATGCAAAAAAAGAATTCGGGCTGCCCAATAAAATTTTGTTCACCATAAATTTGCTGTTCATAGTCCTTCTGGTCGCCGCTAAAAATAATCCGGTCTTCAGAACCAGTTTCATTGAAATATATTTTTTTAGCTTTTTCCTGCAGGGGTTTGTAATAAGATTATTTTTTTTCAGGAGGTACGCTACCGGCAGCAGATTCATGTTTCCAACCAACGACATTTTGAAAAAAGTGTTTCGGTATTCGCTGATTGCACTGATGGCTAACCTGATTTATTTCCTGGTAAACCGGATAGACTACTGGTTTGTGCAATATTATTGTTCTTCCGCCGACCTGGGAAATTATATACAGGCCTCCAAACTTGCCCAAATGTTATTTATCCTGCCATCGATCCTGGGAGCCACCCTGTTTCCAGTCTTTTCGTCATTGGAAAATAAGGGAAATGAAAAACAACTGGCAACTGCAATGCGTGTTTTACTAATAATCAACAGCGGGATCTGCTTCCTGATCGCTTGTGTGGGTTGGTTTGTTTTTCCTCTTGTATTTGGGGCTACATTCGAAAATATGTATGTATTATTTTTGTTCCTCATTCCGGGCATATTGAGTATCACACTGACTTACCCGTTGACAGCCTGGTTTTCTGGTGCCAGGCAACTAGGAACTAATGTCAGGGGATCCCTGCTGGCCCTGATTGTCATTTGCATCGGAGATAGAATCTTACTTCCCGTTTATGGCATTTCAACAGCACCAGTCGTATGCAGTACAGGTTATTTTTGTTACTATTGTTACATGGTCACAAAGTTTCGGAAGGAATATGCATTTAGCTGGAAAGAATTTTTACTCATAAAAAGTTCTGATCTGAATCGGATTCTGCAATCAATGAGAAAAAATTTCAGGGAACCTGTTCCTGAAAATCCCATTGTGTAAAATTCAACAGCATGAAAAAAGTTCTTTGGCTGGCAAGCTGGTATCCCAACAAAATGGATCCCTATACTGGCGACTTCGTTGAAAGACATGCCCGTGCCGCGTCGCTTTTCAGCCAAATTGAGCTTTTTTATGTTGTAAAAGACAGATCCCCATTCCCTTCCAAAAAGATTGTTGAGGAAAAAAAGAAATTTCCGGAGGGTCTTGAAACTTCCATCATATACTATCGAACACCCGCATTTAGCTTTTCCTGGTTGGAAAAACTATATTCCAATTATCAGTATTGGAATATTCATAAAAATTATTTTAAAGAATATTTGGTAAAAAATGGAAAGCCGGATGGCATACATGTGCATATCGCTTTAAAATCCGGTATGATAGCATTGTACCTGAAATTCAGATACGGCATAAAATATGTCGTCTCAGAACACTGGAGTGGCCTATGTCCGGAAGCAAAACCAAATTTTAATGAAAAACCTTTTCTTACCCGCGTTCTATGGAAATGGGTTATGAAGCATGCCTCCGGTTTTTCAGCAGTCAGCGCATATCTGTCAACCATAATTGAAAATAAGTTTTCGCTAAAAAAGGGAGCAATAATTCCGAATGTTGTGGATTCCCAGATCTTTTATCCTTCGTTACAGAAATTCGATAATGCCCAGTTCATTCATATTTCATCGACCAATAATTATCAAAAAAATATCATAACAGTCCTTGAAGCGACAGCCATCGTAATAAACCACCTTCCTCAATTCAAATTGGTCATTTTCGGACAGCCAGGTGAATTGGAAAAGAACTATGTCCGGACTATGAAACTTGATCATGCTGTTGAATTTAAAGATATGTCGCCGCAGAACATATTACGCGAATATCTGCAGAAGAGCGTTGCACTTATCCTTTATTCAAAATTTGAAACTTTTGGCTGTGTAATTATTGAAGCCAACGCCTGTGGTATTCCTGTCATAGTGAGTGATATACCGGTATTTCATGAAAATGTTAAAGCGGGTCTGACAGGCGCATTCGTTCCTTTGGACAAACCGAAAATCCTGGCCGACACTATCATAACAGTAGCAGCCGGTAAATATTACTTTGACCCAGAGCAAATACAAAACTGGGCGCTTACCCACTATTCTTTCGAAAAAATAGGTAAACAGTTTGCTTCGTTCTATAATGATAATTTTATCTAAACCGATCCTGCCTTCCGGCATTAATAATGATTTACAGGAAGTGTTGAATTTAATTTCATGAATTCAGCTTTTGTAAGCGGACTCGAATATAATGCGTCCAAGGCCATGTGCAATTGTTCATAAGTGCGTATCCCAAGTACAGCTGACCCAATCGCCGGATTATCGATGACATAATGAAGGGAAATCGATTCCGCCGATCTTTTTTCACTGGCAATTTCCCGGATAGCCCTTGCGGCCTCTGCCACCTGATCAGTTGAATAATTTAAAAAAGCCTGCGGGGGTTTTGAAACCAGCAATCCTTTCGCAATAGCTCCCCGGGCAAGAACTGGGATCTCATTCATTAAGAGGAATGATAACATCTCTTCCTCCGGTCTCCGGTCGAGCAGGCTATACTGCATCATCACACTGATAATGGAAGACCGCTTCACATATTCGCGGATTACTTTCGGGCGTATGGAGGAAATCCCATAATAGCGGATTTTCCCCGCAGCCTTCAGCAATTCGAATGCTTCAATAATTTCATCGATCGGATCTTCCATCGTACCGCCATGCAACTGGTACAAATCGATATATTCCGTTTTTAACCGTGTGAGACTTTGTTCAACGGATTCAAGGATATATTTTTTTGAAGGAGTCCAATCCCATCCGGATCCATCTTGCCGCCAATGGTTACCAACCTTCGTGGCAATAATTACCCTGTTTCTTACCCCCTTAAAAGTACGGCCCAGTAGGGCTTCATTCTGACCTTGATTGTACAAATCTGCGGTATCAAAATAATTGATTCCCTCATCCAGTGCGCTGAGCAGGATTTCTTGTGAAAGCGGATCGTTTGGATCCAGGGACATGCATCCAAAACTGATTCGGCTTATTTTCAAATCGGTTTTTCCTAGTACCTGATATTCCATCATTCGAAATTAACTGTGTTTTTTTGGCCGCCAACAAGTAACTTCCAATCAGCTTAATAACAATACTCCCAAACAATCATACCCCATACTCTCATAGTACTTCTGGCTTTCGACCCTTCAGGTTTTTTGCTTACCTTCGCGGCGCCTTAAAAATGAAGGAAGCACCCATGAAGAATATCCGGAATTTCTGCATTATTGCTCATATTGATCACGGTAAATCAACCCTGGCTGATCGTCTTTTACAAATAACCAATACAATCAGCGAAAGAGAGATGATGGACCAGGTGCTGGACGATATGGATCTGGAACGTGAAAAAGGAATTACTATTAAGAGTCATGCGATCCAAATCAATTACAATCAGAATAACCAGGACTATATTTTAAATCTCATCGATACCCCCGGACATGTGGACTTCAGTTATGAAGTGAGCCGGGCACTGGCCGCCTGTGAAGGAGCATTATTGCTGGTGGACGCATCCCAGGGTATTCAGGCCCAGACCATATCAAACTTGTACCTGGCTATAGAAAATGACCTGGAAATTATTCCGGTGATCAATAAGATCGATATGGACGGGGCCATGGTGGAAGAAGTGACCGACCAGATCATTGAACTCATTGGTTGTAAAAAAGAATCCATCCTGCTCGCGAGCGCGAGGACCGGACTGGGGGTACAAGCCATCCTGGAAGCAATAGTAGAAAGAATCCCGCCACCGCAGGGCAATCCGGCTATTCCTTTGCAGGCGCTGATATTCGACAGTGTTTTCAATTCCTTCAGGGGTATCATTGTTTACTATCGGATCCTGAACGGAGTCTTAAAAAAAGGAGACCGGATCCGGTTTGTTTCCACTGAACAGGAATATGACGCAGATGAAGTAGGCATCCTCAAACTGGGATTGGTGCCTAAACCGGAGGTGAGTGCGGGAGACGTAGGGTATATAATTACAGGAATTAAAAATGCCAAAGAGGTAAAAGTGGGAGACACCATTACCCTTAGCTCCAATCCCAATCCTCAAATGATCCAGGGTTTCCAGGAAGTGAAACCCATGGTATTTGCGGGCATTTATCCGGTACTAACGGAAGATTTTGAAGAACTCCGCGACTGCATGGATAAACTCCAGCTGAATGATGCTTCATTAACTTATGAACTTGAAACCTCGCAGGCTCTTGGATTTGGATTCAGATGCGGATTCCTGGGCATGCTCCATATGGAAATTATCCAGGAACGGCTGGAACGAGAGTTTAATCAAACTGTCATCACAACGGTTCCCAACGTGAGTTTCATTGCCCATTTAACCAAGGGGGAAATGGTTATGGTGAATAATCCTTCAGAAATGCCGGACCCGACCCGTACGGACCGGATTGAAGAACCCTATATTCATGCCCAGATAATCACCAAGCCCGAGTATATTGGCAATATTATTACTTTGTGTTTAGGTAAACGTGGTATTCTTCTGAATCAGAATTATTTAACTCCCACGAGAGTTGAATTGCATTTCGAAATGCCTCTTACTGAAATCGTGTTTGATTTCTATGACAAACTGAAAAGCCAGACCCGGGGCTATGCTTCCTTCGATTATCATCCGATCGGGTATCGTGATGCCGATATTTCCAAGATGGATATCCTGCTGAATGGAGAAAAAGTGGATGCGTTAAGTGCATTAATACACCGGAGCCGGGCTGCAGATTTTGGACGTAAGCTTTGTGAAAAACTGAAAGAGCTTTTGCCCCGTCAGCAATTTCAGATAGCAATCCAGGCCGCGATTGGCTCAAAAGTGATTGCCCGTGAAACCATCAGCGCCCTCCGAAAGGATGTAACTGCGAAATGTTATGGTGGTGATATCTCGCGGAAGCGAAAACTCCTGGAAAAACAGAAAGAAGGAAAGAAAAGGATGCGCCAGGTTGGAAATGTAGAAATCCCGCAAGAAGCATTTTTAGCGGTTCTTAAACTTGATGAATAGACCGCTGCCGGCATTTCAAATTAATCCGGTAAAATCATTAAACCTGATTTTAAAGAAGTGGAAATAAAATTGCTTTCTAAAATATTCAAAATATCGAAGCCTTTTTCCTCTTCCGAATATTGGGAAAAAAGGTATAAATCGGGTGGAAATTCAGGCGCAGGTTCTTATAACGAGCTGGCGGTTTTCAAATCGGAAGTTCTCAATAATGCCCTTGCAGATTACAATATAAACCGGATAACCGATTTTGGATGTGGTGATGGCCATCAGTTGTCACTGATTAAAATCAGCTCCTATATTGGCCTGGATGTTTCTCAAACAGCAATAAATCAATGTACCCGCCTGTTTCACACGGATCTTACAAAAAGTTTTTTCCTCTATGAAAGCGGTGCATTTAAAGATAACCATCACCTGTTCCGGTCCGATGCAGCCATTTCCATTGATGTGATTTTCCATCTCGTTGAATTACCGGTTTACGAGAAATATCTCTCGGATCTTTTTAGTTCCGCGTTAAAGCTGGTGATAATTTATGGAGCAGATTTAGATTACCAGCCAACAACAGCACATGAGCTCTACCGGAAATTTACCGGTTACATTGAATTAAATTTTCCGGGCTGGCAACTAGACAAAGTAATAAAAAACAAATACCCGTCAAAAAATTATGACGATAGCATAGGAAGCCTGGCTGATTTTTATTTTTACACACGGAAATAGTGCTGAAGTTCGTACTAATTATTCTTCCCTTTCTTTTTGTTATTCTCTGACTGCTGCTTTAGCAACTGTTCATCCACACCACCCGCATCGTTCAGAATTTTCTGTTCCTGCGGAAACTGGCCGTCCTGCATGGTCGTATTGAAAACTTTTGGCACATGCAGCCACTGGCCGTTCGTCCAGGAGAATCCTTCATAGTCCCCGTCTGGTACATAACTTTCCTTTCGGGCCGGCTCCTCGGTTTCAGAGATCAGGTGATCATACACGATCATATTGAGAGATGAATCGTAGTTGAAAGTAGTACTGGCTTCCTTTTTATACTCGATAAAAAAACGGTCGGTTTGCTTTTTAGAAACCTTGGCGGAATCATTTTTGAATGAAAAATAGGGGCCGCCAAATACAGGCTGACCCTGTACATTAAAGGTCAGTACCTCCATCCATTTTTTATTGCTGTTAATGGTGAAATCGTCAAAACCCAGCAGTGTATAAATATTTTTTCCGTTGAATGTTTTTTGTATGATGCGGTAGTAGATAGCACCAATCCAGTTATTAGCGCCGCGCACTGAATCTTCAGGTTTTTTTGTAAACATGGAAACATCATGAAGGGGGAAAAGTTTCAGAGATCCGTCTGCTGTACGCATTTGGATCGCACCCCGCTGAAGGAAAACATAAACATCCTTCTTGATCTGCCAGGTAAATATGCGAAAACTACTGTCGGGCGCATATAATTTCGAGATAGTCTGAAGTGAGTCAAAAGGGAAATAAAATGAATTTGGAATCTTTAAGGACCTGACCAGCATTCTTATAAAATTGCTGTCTGCCCTAAAGCGCTGGTTTGGTTCCGGTGCATTCACAATATCATTTGCAAAAGTCTTGAGTGAGTCCTGCTGTTTTATAAACTGCAATCTGTCCCCGGCCGTAATATGTTTCGTGGAAGTCGTTTGTGCTGCAGCTTCCATGGAAACCAGGCAGATTATAAAGAGAAGAGGCAAAAAGTACTTTTTCAGGGTCATGGATGCATATTGTAAATCTATCCACAATTTACAAGGAAGATCAGGAACTCCCGGATAAGAACAGAATTCTTTCAAAACTTTATGATTTCTTCAGGGCACTTGCAAACTCGGCCAGGTCATTATAGTGGAGATCAATGTCTGCGTGGGGTATTTCCCTTTCGGGATCAGTGGTCTTTAAAAATACTGTTTTCATGCCCGCGTTTTTCCCGAACAACATATCACTGAGATTATTACCTACCATCAATGATTTTTTTAGATCGATTTCGGGGAAATCGCTGGCGGCCTGGAAGGCCATACCGGGATTTGGTTTACGACAGGGACTGGAGGATTCTGCATCCACGCAAAAATATATCCGGTCGATCCTGCCGCCTTTTTCTCCAATGGTTTTAATCATGTTAAGGTGAATTTCCTCCAGATCTTCCATGGACATGAGTCCTTTCGTAATTCCCCGTTGATTAGTTGCCAATAAGATTCGTTTGAACCGTGAATTGAAATAGGCAATATTTTCCGGGGCGTTTGGATAAAAAATAAATTCATCCCAATTTTTTACGTAAGTGCCCTGGATTTCATAATTAATCACACCGTCCCTGTCCAGGAAAAGGGTCCAGCTGTTATCGATTTGTGAGAGATCAAACATGGGGTTCAAAAAGACTAATTATTTTTCTTTGACGGTTCGCCCGTTAACCTCAACCGTCAACGGTCAACCCTAAATAGCTATATTGAATAACAATTCACGCTGACCCCGCTCATAGTCTTCCGGTATTCCGATATCAATAAAATAGGCATCGGAAATCATTCCCATAATCTTGCCATTTTGAACCTCTTTTTCAAGATAGTCTTTCTCAAAAGAAAATGCATTTGGAAATGATTTCTGTAGAAAAGTATCAGCGTTAAGCGCATAAATGCCTCCGTTAATCAGGCCGGACGCCTGGTGTTTTTTTTCACTGAATCCTGTAATAACCTGTTTGTAAATGTCAACCGCTCCGTATCGGTCAAAAGATTTCATTGGCTTTAAGACCATCGTACAATTCGCTTTCCGGAGTTCATGAATGATGGATAAATTCAAAAAGGAAATCCCAAAAAATGTATCTGCATTTAATACTATTATATTGGGTGTGGTTACCAGTTTACAGGCTTTATAAATGGCGCCTCCTGTACCCAGCGGTTCATCTTCTATCGAAAATAAATAAGAACCTTCCGGTAAATATTCTTTTACAAAACCTTCAATTTGTTCCGATTTATGGCCCAGTGCAAAAATGAATTTTTTGATTCCCTGTTTTTTTGCATTATCCACCAAATAGGCCAGAAACGGTTTACCCGCAACCGGAGCCAGGCTCTTTGGAAGATCTGTCACGACCGTTTGTAAACGGGTTCCGAGACCACCGGCCAGTACAATTGCTTCTGTAATCATGTCGTCAGGATTTAAAATATTCTTTTTCTACTAACTCACATACGATATGACCCAGCAGAATATGTGATTCCTGGATCCGGGGTGTATCGGTAGATGGGATATTAAAAAGATAGTCGGAGAGGGGTTTCATTTTACCACCGGTCTCACCGGTAAAACCCACCGTAATCACTTGTTTCTGCCGGGCTGCTTCAAAGGCCTTCACTATATTCCCGGAATTACCTGAAGTGGATAATCCTACCAGTACATCTCCGGGATGGGCGATTCCACGGATCAGGCGCGCATATATTTCATCATAGCTGTAATCATTGGCAACGGCCGTCAGATAAGAAGTATTACAATGAAGGGCTTCGGCCGGAAGAGCCAGCCGGTCTGTATAAAAGCGTCCGGAAAATTCAGCCGCCAGATGCTGGGCATCGGCAGCACTTCCGCCATTTCCCGCAAAATAAACCCGGTTTCCGGATTTAAAAGATTTCACGATCACATTAACCACGTCCTGTGTGGTTTTCAACATGCCTTCATCCAGTAAGATTTTTTGCTTTACGGCAATGGATGCATTGATTATTTTTTTAATCTGATCAATCATATAAAAAAATTAAATGGTCCAGGTGGTCAGACCATGGTCCACAAACTGATAAGTTTTACAATGACCTCCAAATTCATTGAGTTTTGCCATCACTTCAAATTTTGTATTGCCCGGACAATAAAATATCATAAATCCGCCACCGCCGGCACCCGAAATCTTTCCACCTGTGGCACCGGCCGATTTTGCTGCCATATATATTTCTTCCATCCGGTCATTTGATATGCCTTCTGCCATCCGTCGTTTTTGCTGAAAGCCAAAATCCAGGATCTCGCCAATCTCATTCAGTCTGCCTTTCAGGATTGCTTCTTTCATACGCTGCGACTGTTGTTTCAACTGATGCATGGCTTCGATAGAAGCTGATTTTTTATCCAGCACATTCTGACTCTGCCGGGTGATGATCTTCGCAGATTCCCGGCTCGTAGCTGTATAATAAAGAAGAAGATTATTTTCGAGTTCAAACAGATATTGCTGTTTTACACGCAGCGGATTGACGATCACTTTATCATCCCCGAAAAACTCCATGTAATTCACTCCCCCGAAAGTGGCTGCATACTGATCCTGTTTACCACCAGCCATGTTCAGGTCCTTACGTTCAATTTCATAAGCCAGGTGAGCAATATCATATTCGCCCAGTGGCAGTTTAAGCATTTCAGCAAAATGCACCAACAATTGCAACCACGAGTGTGGAAGAAGTGCCGAGACCGGAACCCGCCGGTGCATCCACAAAAGTTGACAAGTTTAAATCCGGCAGGCATTCCAGGATATTGTTTCCTGAATTCTGTCGTAAACACCTTTATGCAAATCCAGTACTCCGTTAAATTCTACCGGAGAGCCTTTTCGAATAACCTGTTTTGATTTGTAATCGATGGATTCAAAATGAACTTCATCACCATCCGTAATTTCAATATTGGCATACGCAAATAACGAAACCGTGGCATTGAGAATGGCACCGCCATAAAGATCACTGTAAGGACTCACATCCGTACCGCCGCCGGCAAGGCCGATACGGAGAGGTGCTTTACTTCTGTATATCATGGGATAAGCCAAGAATGGTATTTACCAGGTTTTTCCAGGAATATTTTTTCTTTTCACTACGAAGATGAGGAATAAAAAATTCTTCTCCTAATTCATAGAATCTCGAAATAGCCGCCGCCAACGCTGCCGGTTCAGGAGCGGCTACCAGGCCGGTTTGTTCATGTAGTACATGTTCAGCAAAACTACCGACATTGGTAACGATCATTGGTTTTTCAAAATGATAGGCCAGGGGTGTAACGCCACTTTGCGTGGCATGTCGGTAGGGTTGAATAACGGCATCGGAAGCACACAAATAATATTGCACTTCACCGTCCGGAATAAAATCTGTTTTAAGAATCAGCTGATCCCCGATTTTTAATTCATCGATCAGCTGTTTATAGAAGTTACTGTCTTCATAAAATTCTCCTGCTATCAGCAATCGGATGCCTGAATTTTTTATGACAGGCTCGGCCATCGCTCTCAACAAAAGATCCAGTCCTTTATATTTCCGTATAAAGCCAAAAAACAAAATAATCTTTTCACCTGCACTGATATGTAAACTGAAGTTTTTCATTCAGATATTGCCTGGCGGTGTTCCTGGAAATGATCTCGCCAAAATTATCATACAAAGGATGGATCACGCGTTTGGCGGGTTTGGATTTTTCAAATTTTCGCAGATCTTCCATGACTGCCTCACTCATGGTAACGAATGCATCGCAACTCCGGAGGAAATATTTGGTAAACATGGCTGTCGCCAGCCCGCTTTTCATGTGGCAATACATTATCAGTGATGGCAATGATCCTTGTTTTTCTGTTCTTTCTTACCCTTCTTAAAATAGTACCCAGGGCGGGTCCCATAAAAGGAAGCCAGTAACGAACCACTATGAGATCGGGGGCCTGTTTCTTAAGAAGATTGCCTGTCAATATCCAGTTGATGGGATTTATTGAATTAATGGCCGAATGAATTTCAATTCCTTCCGGCGGTGGATCGGAAGAAAACTGAGTGGTACCCGGAAAAAGAAATCCCGGGATACTGAAGTGAAAAAGAATAAATGGAACAGGAATGACCTTCTTCCAGAAACGCCCTGCAAAGCCGCTGGTCAAAACTTGCCAGACCACCTCGAAGGGGACAGGCCGGTCCGATTATTATTACTTTCATACTCCCGCTCTCTTTTCAACCAGGTATGCATTGCGGTTGGGAGCATTACGGGAAATCAGTTCAGCAATAAATCCGGTTACAAAAAGTTGTGTACCGATTACCATGGCAATCAGGGCTACAAAAAATAACGGCCGCTGGGTCAGTCCGGTTTTATCAAAAAAGAATTTCGAAATAAACAAGATAGAAGAATACAATAAAACCAAACAGGAAACTGAACATTCCCCATGATCCAAAAAAATGCATGGGTCGTTTGCCATATTTGCCGACGAACATAATGGAGGCCAGATCCAATCCCCCCGTAATCAGCCGGCCCACCCCAAATTTGGAGACACCATATTTACGCGGATGATGCTCAACTACTTTTTCACCAATTTTTTTGAACCCTGCCCACTTGGCAATCAATGGAATATACCGGTGCATCTCGCCATAAACTTCAATACTCTTCACCACCTTACTGCGGTAGGCCTTTAGTCCGCAATTAAAATCATGAAGATCTATTTTAGAAACTTTTGATGTAACCCAGTTGAAAAAACGGGAGGGAAGTGTCTTGGTGAGAGGATCGTGCCGGACTTTCTTCCAGCCGCTGACAAGGTCATATTTCCCCTCAGTGATCATTTGATACAGAGTGGGTATTTCTTCCGGACTATCCTGCAAGTCAGCATCCATCGTGATGACCACATTTCCTTCACAGGTTCTGAACCCTTCATTCAATGCAGCAGATTTTCCATAATTCCGCTGGAAACGGATTCCCTTCAGACAAATGTTTTGCCGGTGCAGATCTTCTATTACTTCCCAGGATCTGTCCGTACTGCCATCATCTACCATAATCACTTCATAGCTAAACCGGTTGGCTTCCATTACACGGGTGATCCAGGACGTTAGTTCGGGAAGAGATTCTTCTTCATTCAATAAAGGAACTAATAACCGAAATATCCATGGGCCATTACTTAGGGTCTATTAAAATTACTTCCATGCCAGGTTTTTTCCTGCGCAGTATAATCGCAAAGATTAATCCGAAAACACAGTCGATAATCACGCCGAATCCATAGCCCTTGATCAGTCCAAGGGGTTTTGTCTGCTGGCCCACATCTTTAAAGCTCTTCATTTGCTGCTCAATCTGTTCATTCGATGCCCGTAATTTTTGCATATACAACAGGGAATTCGTTTTGAAAGTTTCCCAGAATGAAGGATCAACAAATTTTAAATAGACTATATTAAAGACCACATAAAATAACTCTGCGATCAGGATCGCAATAAAGATGGAAGTAAAAATTTCCCGGAATTCTCCATAACCGCCCAGTTCCTTCCTGCGCGCCAGGCCGGTAAATAAAAACATCAGCAGTATCAGCACGTAGGATATCATCGCAAATACCCCGAATGAGAACGGATTCGAAGCAAAATATTTATATCGTATAAAAAGAAGAACCGTATACAAAAATCCGGCAAGCAGTCCGTATCGCAACCCCATGGTATTCCTGGATATCTGACTCATAAATTAGAAACAATTTTTGGGCTCTTCTATGGCTTATTTTGAAAAACATTCGGGTCCGATTTCTTTGTGAAAGCCGCGCCCAGCAGGGCAGCTATCGTTCCGAAAAAAAGCGTCGCCAGAAAGATAAATATACTCATGGGCACAGGTTGCATAAATTTCTTCGTCATGTTAACCGCCTGGTCAATCTGTTCATCTGTCATGCCACCCTTTGCCTGCAAATCTGTTCTGGTTTTGACCAGAACCTGATCTAAATATTCCGGAAATATCACATTTACCGATATCAGACTATATATTACAACGATCACCGTGACCACCAGTGCAATCTTGAATCCATATCCAAAAACTTTTCCAAAAGTTACTCCTTCAGTCTGCTGTTTTCCGAATTGAATACAGAAGATGATGATGCCAGCCACCATAACAATTGTGGAAATCCATCTGAACCAGCTTTCGAAACGAAGATGGGCAAATCCACCAATCAGGTCCACCACAATTAAAATCAAAGTAAGCAGGATCGCTTTACCAAGAAAATCTGATGTTTTTTTCATGCTGATTTGTTTTAGTAGTTGATTATAAATTCATTTGTAATTTTCCCTTCGTAATGACGCCCATGGCCTTTCCTTTAAATATTTTTTTATCAAAGGGCGAATTTCTGGATTTGGAAGCTGATTTATTCAGATCAAAAGTCCATTCTGTTTCCGGATTAAACAGGGTAAGGCTTACCGTATTTCCGGTATCAATGGTATATGGGTCCAGGTTGAATATTCTGCGGGCGTTGCCGCCGAATAATGCTGCGATTTTTTCGGCAGATAATTCCGGGAAAAGGGTTTGAACAAGCGCATACGAGGTTTCGAGACCCGTCATTCCAAACTTGGCGTGTTCGAATTCCAGAATTTTGCTGTCATATTCGTGTGGCAGATGATGCGACGCTATGCAGTCGATCGTCCCATCCAGCAGCGCCTGTTTTAATTCATCGACTATTGCTTTCGGTCTGAGAGGCGGGTATACTTTGAGGTTGGTGTCATATTCCACCAGGGCATCGTCACTAAAGAAAAGATGATAAGGTGCGACAGAGCAGGAAATATCTATTCCGGAGTCCTTACCCCGGCGGATATATTCCAATGATTTGGGAGAAGTGACACCCGTAAAATGTATGCGCGACTTCGTATAGCGGGCGAGTTTAATATCACGGGCGATGATAAGTTCTTCCGACATCATGGGTTTTCCGGGAAGCCCGAGGCGTGTAGAAATAATGCCTTCGTGAATGAGCCCGTTGGGTGAAATGCTGGTATCATCAGGAATCTGGATAATCACTCCATTAAATGCCTTCATGTATTGAAGTGCTTTTACAAGCACGCCTGATGACTGAACAGGATGCAGGCCATCTGAAAAAGCCACGGCGCCGCTGTTTTTCATGTCATACATTTCAGCAAGGTGTCGGCCCTCCAGGTTTTTTGTGATGGCGCCAATGGCATGTATCGTCACCGGCAGTGCACCATTCCGGTGGTGGATGAATTCGACCTGGGATTTATTGTCAGTAACGGGTTGTGTATCCGGTATCAGGAAAACATCCGTATATCCTCCTGCGGCCGCCGCTGCAGATCCCGTTTCGAGGGTTTCCTTGAATTCATATCCAGGATCTGCAAAGTTTGAAAAGATATCCACCCATCCGGGACTCACATAAATGCCTTTGAGGTCTATGGACTGATCAGCTTTTTCAGAAATGGCAGGCGCGATTTCGCGGATAACGCCGTTTTCTATTAAAATATCCTGAATTTTTCCGTGCCGGGAAGAGAGAGGGTCAGTAATGCAAGCCTGTTTTATTAGCAGCTTCATCTATAAGGAATTATGCGAAGATAAGGTTTACCATTGAATTCATTTTCAGGCAAGAATTTTTTGTCTTAGATTTGCATCCCTTTCCAGTTTTTTGGGACTTGAAGCAGAACGATAGCAAATCCCGACTGATTTGGAAGATATTTCATGGACAAAGTTTACGTTCGTTTCGGGACGTAGCGCAGCCCGGTAGCGCGTTTGCATGGGGTGCAAGAGGCCGCTGGTTCGAATCCAGTCGTCCCGACCAAAAAGATAAGAACCTCCGATTAACGGAGGTTTTTTTCGTTTAATACAACGGCCTGTCAATCGAGACCCGTAAGTTTTTGGGATTCTTCCTGGCTGGCATATTCTCCGGGAGGATCGGGTAGTACTTTAAATACCGACTGTTGTAATGATATGACAGAAGATGAAGAATATAAACCGATTCCGTTGCCTGAAAATGTGTAATCAATCAACGTAAGTTTTACAAATCCGTCAATAGAAAGTTCAATATAATTTCCATAACGAATCAGCTTGAAATAAAGGGAACGGTTCCCGTTATATTTTAAGCAGGTTTTAGCTTCACACGCATTACCATCGAATTACATGTCATGTAAAGGATATTATGTACCTGGTCCAGGAAACAATTCGATGTCAACTGCCCGGTGTAAATTCTGGCAATCACTTTACCGCCAGGATTGAATATCCAAATACCGCCAGGTCCGGTAGCAAAAATGTATCCCTTCGCGTTTACTTTCATACCATCCGGACTGCCCGGGACTTTTCCCTCTTCAGCAGATACCCGATAAAAAAGCGAATCCTTTACCGGAAGGCCATCGTTATTTAGGTCAAACCGGATCCACTCCTTATTATCATTGTCTGAATTAGATATATAAAGTATTTTATTATCAGGAGAAAGTGCAATTCCATTGGGATAAGATATTTTATCTGAAATCAGCAATAATTTACCTCCCGGCTTAACACAGTAAACACCCTGGAAAGGCAATTCCTTGGTGCTGTCTTTTATTCCATCTTTCAGCCCATAGGGCGGGTCGGTAAAATATAAATCTCCATTTGCTGCATAGACCAAATCATTCGGGCTGTTAAATTTCTTACCCTTGTAATTGGAAACGATCGTTTCAAAAACCGGCCTGGGATCAGTCAGGGTGGATTTCATCCGGCCGATCTGCCGGTTGCCCTGCTGACATAATACCAGTTTTTTATTTTTATCCACCACCAGTCCATTGGAGCCGGGTTCTTTTTCTTTCGGGATCGTTCCGGTATATCCTGAGGGTTCTAAATAAAGGCTGGTTCCTTTCCCTTCCTTCCATTTGAATATTTTGTTGGCAGGCACATCTGAGAAAATAAGATAGTCACTGTCATTTATATACACGGGTCCCTCAGACCATTTGAAACCTTCCGCAATGACTTCAATAGAAGCGGTGCTGTCAATCAGATTCAGCCCCTCATCCGAAAGAATACTGATATGACGGGGATCCTTTTTTACAGTATCAGCGGGAGCCGCTTCTTTATTTGCAGTTGTCGTCGAATTGTTATTATTACAAGCGCTCAAGGCGATGCACAATACCATTGCAGGGAAAAAATTTTTACAATCCATATGGCTGTTTATTTAGAGATAAAGTTCAGCAATTTTGCAATGCCCGTTAATGAGCATTTCATCAGCATTCAAAATATCCAATTCGCGGTTAGCACCCATTAATTTGAATCCCAGACGGTAGGCATGAACCAGGTTTTCTCCGGCCACCAGAAAAACAGGACAATCCTTACTTCTGAGGTCCCTGAGTTCGGTACCGATCAGCAACCCACTCAAAAACTGATAATTGCTAACAGGATCCCTATGTTGCAGTAATTGCCTGGTGCGCACCTGGAACGTATGGTGCAACAAATTTCCCTCCATAGCGGAATGAAATCCTTCGGCAAAGGATTCTTCATCCTGTCCCTTTCGCACGACACTACGCAATATGCTTTTTTCAGCCAGCAGGTTAAAAATTTCTCCGGTCATATACGTCCTGAAATCAATTCCGGTTTTATTCTTTACAAAGACATGTTTGGAATGGGTGCCGGGAAAAATAAATATTTTATCCCCATTATCCGACAAATGGCACCCCAGCAGCATCATCTCTTCACCGCGCATGATATCTTCTTCTGTTCTGACACCAGACATAAGAAATAAATTGTGCGGAAAATCCTCACTGCCTTCCAGCTTTTTCATCCCCATCTGTGCGGGTTTCCACTCGAAAGGGAATTTCTGATAGGGCAATTCCATCAGGCCGATGGAAGAGGAGGCCATTCCTGAGCATACCACCGGAATATCTCTACCGATAGTCCCGGGTAGCTTGTCCAGTGAGTTGTTTAGAACTTCTGTGTAAAAGGAAATTCTTTCTGCTTCGGGTCGTCCGGACCTCAGCCATTGTTGATGAGTTTCTGCTATACCCTCATCGGATAGTACTTCACCCGAAACTTTTTTACTATCTGCATCCACCAGACGGAGACGGAAGGATGAAGTACCCCAGTCGCAACTCAGAAATTTTTTCATGATGCTCCCTCTTCTTTAATGCGTTCAATCTTTCCCACTAAAAATATATAGCTCATTGCACCCAGCAATGTCATGGCGCTTATAAACAGCAGGGCCGGGGAAAAGTCGCCGCCTTTTACCAGATATCCTATTACGACCGGTACGACAATCCCTGCCAATCCTCCGATAAAGTTAAAAGTACCCCCGGTTAATCCAATCAGGTGCTTTGGAGCCAGCAGCGAAACAAATACCCAGGTTATGGATGCCAGTCCGTTTCCAAAAAAAGCAAGCGACATGAAAAATATCACCCATGCAGGTTGGGTAACATAGTTGGCGCCCACAATGGATATCGACAAAAGCAATCCGATAATGATGGGTGACTTCCTGGCAATACCCGCGGGAATATTTTTCTTTATTAAATAATCCGATAAAAACCCTGAGAACAGGACCCCCGCAAAAGCACAGATAAATGGAATGGAGGCCAGAAATCCTGATTTTAGGAAATCCATGTGTTTATATTCTACCAGGTATTTCGGGAACCAGGTAAGAAAAAAAATCAGCGTAGCACCGAGGCCAAACTGGCCGAGGTAGATTCCCCACAACTTTCTTTTGGACAAAACAAGCCGGAGATTTTTCCAATTAAATTTCCGGTATTCGATATGACTTTTCCCCGGGCGATTAATAATACCGCCGCCCCTTTCTATATATATCAGTTCCGCTTCATTCACTTTTTTATGATTCTCCGGGTCACGATAAATAAAATACCAGGTTAAGCCCCACAGCAGACCCACCAGGCCTGTAATAAAAAACAAACCCCGCCACCCGGCATATAGCTGGATGGCCGTGAGTGCCGGTGTAAGAAAAGCAAGACCGATAAATTGTCCGGAAGTATACGTTGCAATAGCGCCGGCTCTTTCATTTTCAGGAAACCATGCGGTTATAGTACGGTTATTCATCGGATATGATGGCGCTTCGAACGCGCCAATTAAAATACGAAGTACGATGATGAATAGAAAACCAGCCGCCAATCCAAGAGCAATCGTCGCCAATGACCAGCAGATCAGCAGGATGCTATACAATATGCGTGTTCCAAAGCGATCCGCCAGTATTCCACCTGGGATCTGCAGGGTAGAGTAGGTCCAGCTGAATGCGGAAAAAATATATCCCATCTTCACGGAACCCAGGTTCAACTCTTTACTAATGAAAGTACCTGCGACAGAAATATTGGTCCTGTCCATATAGTTGATGACCACAGTAACAAAGACAGCCGCTAAAACGGAATACCGGACCCGGCTTGCCTGATTATTATTTCTCATTGGCAGTTAGTCAGCGCATACTATACAGGCGATTCAGCCATTACCATTCGGCCACCGACCCGTCTTCATGTCGCCAGAAGGGGTTTTTCCAGTTATGGCCTTCTTTCGCTTTTTCTCTTACATAATCTTCATTCATTCGAATGCCAATGCCCGGAGCAGAAGGAATATTTACATATCCGTCCTGGTAAGAAAAAATGGCTTTATCAGAAATATAATCCAGCAGATCATTGCCTTTATTATAATGAATACCCAAACTCTGTTCCTGTATAAATGCATTATAGCAGGTTGCATCTACCTGCAGGCAGGCAGCCAGGGCAATAGGTCCCAGAGGACAATGGGGTGCCGCAGCCACATCATAGGCTTCCGCCATGGAATTAATTTTTTTGCATTCCGTAATACCACCTGCGTGGGAAAGATCCGGTTGGATAATATCGACATACCCGCTGTTCAATATTTTTTTAAAATCCCAGCGGCTGTACATCCGCTCACCGGTTGCGATCGGAATCGACGTACTATTCGCAATCTCCCTGAGGGCTTCATTATTTTCCGGCAATACCGGTTCCTCTATAAACATCGGATGAAATTGCTCCAGTTCCCTGGCCAGTACTTTTGCCATTGCCTTATGCAACCGTCCATGAAAATCAATTCCAACATCCACACTGGTACCTACAGCTTCCCTGAATGATGCTACTCTCTCCAGGACCATTTCGATCTTTTTATAAGAATCGATCATTTGCATTTCATCCGTCGCGTTCATCTTGACAGCAGTAAATCCATTTTTCTTAGCTTCGACGGCCGCTTTACCTACTTCTGATGGCCGGTCTCCCGCAATCCAGGTGTATACTTTCATCTTATCGCGCGCCTTCCCGCCCATCAATTCATACACAGGTGCATTAAAAAACTTTCCCTTGATATCCCATAGCGCCTGGTCTATTCCCGAAATTGCACTCATCAACACAGGACCACCCCGGTAGAATCCACTTCGATACATCATATTCCAGTGATCTTCGATAGGCATCGGATCCTTACCAATCAGGGATCGCATCAATTCATCCACGGCGGCTTTTACGGTGTCAGCCATTCCCTCCACAATGGGTTCGCCCCAGCCCGCTAATCCGTTATCAGTTTCTATTTTCAGAAACAGCCATCGTGGCGGCACTTTGAATAATTCGTAACTTTTTATTTTCATGTGCATTGGCTATTTGGTCTGTAACAATGCTTCTTTGACCTGTTCGGTAATTTTGCTAAAATCTTTTGCGGCAATCAGGTCCTTCGATGCCAGCCATGAGCCACCTATTGCAATTACATTTTTTATTTGCAGATATTCTTTCATATTCATGACCGAAACACCGCCCATAGGTATAAACCTTGTCTGCAACTGTTCATACGTATCAATCAACGCTTTTAAAAAACGGATACCATCCAGTTGCGCCGCGGGAAACAATTTCAATATCTTAAAATTCATTTCAGCTGCCAATTCAATCTCCGTGGGTGTCATGACGCCGGGTATGAATGGGAACTCATTATTGATAGCTTCCTGGCATACAGAAGGATTAAAACCGGGTGCGAGGCCAAATTGAGCGCCTGCATTCACGGCTTGCTTGACCTGTGCAGAAGACAGAAGTGTTCCTGCACCTACATACATTTCCGGAATTTCTTTCCGGATGATACGGATGGCTGCAGAAGCCACCCCGGTACGAAAAGGAACTTCGATTACACGAAGACCTCCTTTCAGAATGGCCTCCGCTACCGGAAGTGCTTCTTCCGTAGAAGAAAAAGTGACTGCAGGAAGTATTTTTTGTTGAAGAACGGTATGTAGGAATCTATTCTCCATATGAGGTTAAACCGAATATTCGCACAACTGGTTATTTTCTATAAATGTAGTTTTTTAATCGACAGGTAGATTGGTAAAAACATGCGTTAAATTGTGCTGCCTGTTACCGCATAATAAAAGCCCGTCTAATTCCATCATGAACAGCATCTTTGTAATTGGAAGTAGCAATACTGACATGGTTATTAAAATGGACCGGTTACCGTTGCCCGGTGAAACCAGGTTGGGGGGCAGTTTTATTATGAATGCCGGCGGAAAGGGAGCCAACCAGGCGGTAGCCGCCGCCAGATTGGGAGGTAATGTGACCCTCGTGACCAAACTCGGAAATGATATCTTCGGAAAGCAGGCTTTGGAAGGATTCAGAGCTGAAAAAATTAATACAGACTATGTTTTTACAGACGAGAATACTCCTTCCGGCACGGCATTGATTATGGTGAATCAGGAGGGCGAAAATTGCATTGCGGTTGCACCGGGAGCCAATGCCAGACTGCTTCCCGCCGATATTGATCAGGTGAAAGCAATAGCAACCGCGGAAATTATCCTGATGCAATTGGAAATCCCTGTCGAGACAATTTCTTATGTAGCAAAAAAGGCTGCCTTCAACCGCCAGAAACTGGTCATCAATCCCGCGCCTGCACAAATGCTGGACGATGAAATATTGAACGGATTGTTCCTCATAACGCCGAATGAAACCGAGGCATTTATTCTTACAGGCGTTAAAGTGAATGATGAAAGTACGGCTTCGCGGGCGGCAGATATATTGCTGAAAAAGGGAGTGAAGCATGTTGTTATAACCCTCGGCAGTGGCGGGGCCTATTTCCAGGACAATCAAAAAAATTTCAAAGTAAATGCGCCGGCTGTTCAGGCACTGGACACAACTGCGGCCGGAGATATTTTCAATGGGGCACTGGTGGTGGCAGTGATAGAAAAAATGAATTGGGAAGAGGCACTACTCTTTGCCGTGCAGGCTGCGTCGCTCTCTGTAACAAGGATGGGAGCACAGACCTCTGCACCTTACAGGAGCGAAATCAACCGATAATATTCAAAGGGTTTCACAATCCTGATCAGTGAGTGCCATGTTCAGAGAGTGCCGCCTCCAGGCGACCGGCAATGGAATCCGTTTTTTGATAAAGTGCAAGCAACTCTTTCCTGTTCAGTACCCTTAAAAGAACATTATTATTAAATTCGAAACTTTTGGATAACGTATTTATTTCATCCGGTCTAAAATACGTCTGCGTATTTGCATCATCCATTTGAAAAGTTTTCAGAAAATAAGGGCCGGAAAGGTTGATGGTAGCCAATTGCTCGGCATCCTGCATATCCCTGATATTGATCGTATGATTGTAATAATCAAATAATAAATTTTTCAATTGAATATCTTTCAACAAATGGAGATTACCCGAACTCTTCAGGTCGGAAAAAGTGGCATCCTGCGATAGAAATTTCGGACGACTCCAAGATAGACCGGACATCTTCATTTACCTGTTTATCAGAAATTCCTTTACTCTCCGGATTTCTGGTATAGTCGAGCAATTCATTTCCCCGCTCAATAATTCGCTGTGTACTTACAGTTACATTTTTCAGGGATTCAAAATCTACTTCAATATCCGTTAACAGATTTTGCAGGTATATGCTTTCCAATTGCTTTTCCTTATTGTTATCCCGCCACTCCTCCAGGGCCAATGTGATGGAAATGCCCAGAATGATAACAATTATTTCGATCAGATAGGCGGGCCACATTTCCTTTATCAGCCCTGCAACCGTATGTTTTTTTGGCGGTTCCGGAGTTTTGATGACTACTCCAGGCTCGCCCGTATTTGCAGATTCGTTCTCCTGGGTCATTTCTTCCATAAGCCTTAAAAATGACATTCCTTTACTTTCGTGATAATTGAGATAATGATTATTAAATATAATTGAATTCTGCAAAAAGATAAATAGTAATAAAAGAAAGAGGCAGAATGCAAAAGCCACCCCTTAATACTTCTTCTGCATTTGAAAATCAGGTAATCCGCCTGTTTTTCAAATTGCAAATTTGTAAGGGGTGGCTCTGCCGATTCGCTTACTAATATCCGTTATAAATTTTGACCCGGGGTCTTACCATTTTTCAAGACCCAGCAGTTTCTTTCCCAAAGGAGAAAGTTCTGCTACAGGATTTTTCTTTTCTCTCTCCAGCGGATCTCCGGGAAATGCATATCCCTGCATGGCATCCCTGTTTTTCCAGCTGTTTATTCTCCACTGCCGCAGTTCTTCATTTTCTTCCTGGGCAGGCATCATGGCGATGTACTGTGCGATACGCACTTTGTTTCCACTCGTATTAGCGCGGATACCATGTGGTTCCAGGCTGTTAAAGATCAGCAGGTCACCGGCCTCCAGTTTCACTTTCACCAGCTCTAAGCCGGTTGTGTCGGGTTTATAATGATCTCTGTCTTCCGGCTGGGTTAATTTCCATGTGTCATAAGTCCTGTACAATTCAGGAATACATTGGAAGCCGCCCATATTTTCATCCGTCTGGTCGGCCAGCGCCAATACACCCTGCACGTTCTGCGGTTTTGTTTCCGGATCATAGTCCCAGTGAATAAAACCCTTGTATTCAAATCCGGGTCTGAGTGGAAAATTCAGATTCGCGCGGTCAATGGTAACCCAGAGTTTTTCCGTTCCCCAAATATCCGCGAATGCCTGGTGAACTTTCGGGTACTGCCGGTTGTCCCACATAAATTGTTGATTATATATTTCCACCATGCCGGTATTATTCAGCTCCTTCATTTCCATTTTCACATTGGGCCTTTTATACCAGCTTTCAATATCATTGGGATCCTTGTCCTCATACTGCCATAGATAGTCCGCCATCTTTTTAGCCATCTCCCTGGGTACCGCGTTTTTTATTACTACATATCCATTGTGTAACCAGAATGCCCAGTCTTCCTCGGAGAGTACACGGAGCGGTTGACCGTTGCTCCGGTCATTAAGCCGGATCTGGCTGGATTTGGCCGTGGAAGGATTACCGGGTATTTCCTTATGAGCCATGGTGGGATTGGCAGGAGCCATCGTTGCTTGCATCATATATTTGATTTTTATAACCCAAAAATATCCCCGTTTTCTGCGGAAGCCTTCCCATCTATTGACAAGTATTTGCTCTGTATTGACTTATTTCTTAATTTGATGTTCATTTATTATACAATCAGCAACATGAATGAGATTCAACTCGAAAAGATCCAGTTTGAACCGGGCAAATCCTTCAGGATGTTCTCTCCCCGTTTGCGGAACACTTTCTTCTGGCATTATCATCCCGAAGCAGAGCTCGTTTATGTGGAAGCAGATGCAGGCATCCGGCACGTAGGCACCCATATCTCCAGTTATACTCATAACGACCTGGTATTCCTGGGCGGAAACCTCCCGCATCTGAATTTTGACTACCGCCTGCGTCATGATTATGACCAGATCGTCATCCAGCTGAAGACTGATTTCCTGGGAACCGCCATAGGCATAGCTCCCGAGCTCAACCAGATCAGTAAATTGTTTAAAGCCGGAGACTATGGAATCGCATTTCACGGGGAAACCAAAGAGCAGGTGGCGCAAAAATTAAAGCAGATGGGCGATCTGGATGCCTTTGAACAACTTCTGCAAATCATCCAGATATTCCAGATCCTGGCCGGTTCCAAAGAACGGACCATCCTGAACAATGACCTTTCAAGTTCTGCGTTCATTTTAAAGGATAAAATCAGGATGGGAGCCATATATGAATACATCGACGCATATTATGATCAGAAACCAGACGTTAATATAGTTGCCGCCAAAGTGTTTTTAACCACCCCTGCTTTTTGCAGGTATTTTAAAAGGCAAACCAATATGACATTTACTGATTTTGTAAATCAATACCGGATCGAACGCGCTAAAAACCTGCTGATGCAGGACCGGAATGTTACAGAAACCTGCTATGCGGTTGGATTCGAAAGCATATCCTATTTCAATAAACTTTTTAATAAAATCGTTGGCACAAACCCCTCCTCATTTAAAAAAATATGGGAAAATAAAATGGAGAAAGGTTAACGTTTAACGTTTAGAACTTTCAATTCTATTGTGTATTTTGGCACGAAATCCAATTAAATCCTATTCAGATGCTGAAAAAGATCCTGAAAATAACCGCTATTACGCTTGCGGTTCTCATCGCCCTCGCACTCACGCTTCCATTTATATTCAAAGGAAAAATTCTTGCCCTGGCGCGCGAACAGGTCAATAAAAATATTAATGCCACGGTGGATTTTTCTGATGTGGACATCTCCCTGTTCAGGCATTTCCCCCGCCTGGCTGTCGGACTGGAAAATCTGCAGGTTGTTGGAACGGAATCTTTTAACAAAGACACGTTGATCGCTGCTTCACGGATTGATGTGGCTTTGAACCTGATGAGTCTTTTTGGGGGATCTGAGATGAACATTTACAGCATTACTGTAGACAAACCGCGTATACACGCACGCGTGAATAAGGATGGGAAGGCAAACTGGGATATTACCAAACCGGACACAGCAACTACATCCGGAAATGCAGGCAGCAGTTTCAAAATGCACCTGCAGTCTTACCAGATCAACGATGGATATATCAGCTATGTGGATATCCCCGGAGATATGAGCAGTGAAATAGAGCACCTGAACCATTCCGGCTCAGGAGATTTTACTTCAGATTTATTTACGATAAATACAAAGACCTCTGCGGAATCTGTTTCATTCACTTATACGAAAATACCATGGCTGGTGGATGCCAAAGCAGAATTGTCAGCGGCCATCGAAGTAGATGCCAAAGCAAATAAGTATCAATTCAAGACGGATGATATTCACCTGAACGACCTGCAACTGGCGACGGCAGGTTATTTTCAGTTTGTAAACGATTCCACCTATGGAATGGATATACAGTTTCATTCCCCTTCAACCGCGTTCAAGACACTTCTTTCGTTAATACCATCCATTTACAAAACCGAATTTGATAAAATCAAAACCAGCGGGAATGCCAGTTTCGATGGAAGGGTAAAGGGTGAATACAATACCACGAAAATACCGGCCTATTCAGTAAACCTGAAAGTAGACAACGGATTTTTTCAATACCCTGATCTGCCACAACCGGTCAAAAATATCGGCATTGACATGAAAATTGAAAACCCGGACGGTATTACGGATCATACCGTCATCGACGTCTCGAAGGGTCATATCGAATTCGGAAAAGATCCATTTGATTTCAGAATACTTTTCAAGAACCCGATGACTGTACAATATCTCGATGCAACATTAAAAGGGAAATTAAATCTCGCTGAAATTACAAAATTTGTAAAATTGAAAGCGGGCACCAGTCTTTCCGGTTTGCTGGATGCCAATGCAACAGCAAAAGGAAATCTCTCGACGATCACCAGGCAACAGCCAGGGCCCTTTACTGCCAATGGATTTGTGAATATCACAGGATTAAATTATAGTTCACCTGATTTCCCTCAACCCGTCAGAAACAGTAATATTCAAATCGCATTTCAAAATGCTGATGGGCTGGCGGATCATACTTTGATACAGGTTCCTTCCGCACACATTGAAATCGGCAGTGATCCGATAGACTTTAGCCTGTCCATCAAAACACCGGTGTCCAATCTGGTATTCGACGGCAAACTGAAAGGAAACTTCAACCTCGCCAATGCAAAACAATTTACAACCTTACCGACGGGAACCAGTTTAAGTGGGATCCTCGCAGCCGATATTGCATTTTCGGGAAACAAACAGGCGATCGACAAAAAAGAATATGACAAAATAAATAGCTCCGGAACAATGAGCCTGAAAAATATGAATTATACCAGTAGGGATTATCCGGATGGTTTGCTGATTAACGATGCCTCATTGAGTTTTAATCCGAAAAATATTTCCCTGAATACCGCTCATGCCGAATATTTAAAGACACACTATACAGTAAAGGGCTCACTCGACAATGCCATCGGGTATATGCTGAAGGATGAACCATTGTCCGGAAGTCTGGACCTCTATGCTGACCAGATTGACCTGAACAAATTGATGGCGATTGCTCCACCTTCAGCAGATTCTTCGAAAAACAAACCAGCAAGCCAGCCATTCCTTGTTCCGAAAAATTTAAGCTTCCTTATCCAGGCGAAAGTAGACAGGATGCATTATGACAAAGTGGATTACAGCAACCTGAGCGGCGCGATCGCAATTAGCGAAGAAATCATTGCACTAAAAGATGTTCAGATGGATGCGCTGGACGGGAAATTGAAAGCCAGCGGATTCTATTCTACCAGGAAGGATAAGAAGAACCCGGATATTTCTTTTAATTACGACGTAACCGGTTTAAATATTCAAAAAACTTTTTATGCATTCAATACCGTGCAGAAAATCATGCCCATGGGACAGTTTGTGGACGGAAAAATGAATTCACAGCTATCCATGAATGGTAAACTGGGTGCAGACATGATGCCTGATCTGAATACCCTGACGGGTAAGGGAAATCTTTTTTTGGTTGAAGGTGTATTCAAAAAATTTGCACCAGCCGAGAAGCTGGCCGAGTCGGTACACCTGGAACAGCTGAAGGGATTGTCGTTGAAAGATGTTAAATGCTCTTTCCAGTTTGCAAATGGCAAAGTGCTGGTTCAGCCTTTTCATGTCAAAGTCAGCGATATTGATATGGAAATCGGTGGGATGCATGGATTTGATCAGTCCATCGACTATGTCATTGCTATGAAAGTTCCGCGGGCGATGCTGGGCAGTGATGCCAATAATCTCGTGAACAACCTCGCGCAGCAGGCGAGCAGCAAGGGTATACCGGTAAAGGTCAGCGATTATATCAATTTAAAAATTGATATGGTCGGAACCATTACCAACCCGCAAATCAAAACCGGTCTGAATTCAGCAGGCACTGATCTGTCTACCGAAGTAAAACAACAGGCAGCGGTTTTTGCTAAACAGGCTACAGACACGGTGAAGACAGTAGTGAATGCAAAAACCAATGAAGCAAAGGACTCTGCTACGGTTATAAAGAATCAGGCCGTTAAAGATCTTCAGAAGGACCTGGGCAATGCCATAGCGGGTAAGAAAGACAGCACCGGCAATTCCAGTGTAACGCTGGAAAATACCCAAAAGAATGCGGAGCAGACAATGAAAAACACATTCAATAGTCTTTTCAGTAAAAAGAAAACGCCGAGGGACACAGCGACAGTGAAATAAAGCAGACGGTTGACGGCTGCCTGCCGTCAGGCAGGGTTAATGGTTGACGGAAGCGTTAAGCGTTCAGCTTTAAGCCTTGAGCCTTAAAGTTAATCGCTCGTTAAACAGCCCATTTCGGAGTTTCCAAAAGCTTCATTCTGATGTAATGCATTAATATCATTCATCATTCGAATACCGGGCCGATGCTTAAATACCTGCAGCTGTTTGTTTTTATTTCACTTCCGTTTTTTTTATTGGCCCAGTTTGTTCCCGATACGGCAATCAACCCGGGTGTGAAACAACTCGACCTCTACGATATTGCCGAAAGAATATTCGATAAAAATTCTGTACAAAGAGAGGACCTGGTAGTGAACAATAAGGGCAGGGTACACTTCAGCGCATTTCCCGCAGTAGGTTATACGCTACAGACCGGATTCGCCGGTGTGATCAGCGCGAATGCTGCTTTTTTTACCACCACACATAATCACGCAACGGAAAATATTTCAACTGTTGTAGCCAGCATTGCTATCACCGCCAAAAACCAGATTATCCTCCCGATTGCATCCAGCATCTGGACACGCGACAATAAATACAATATACTTACTGACTGGCGGTATTTAAAATACCCGTCGGAGACTTTTGGACTGGGCGGGGATACCAAGCAGGATGATGCATATAACGTCGACTATTCTTATATTAAACTTCACCAGGCCGTACTCAGAAAAATAGCAAGGGATCTTTATGCAGGCATCGGATATGATTTTGATTATTTCTGGAATATTCAGGAACTCGATCCGCCCCCGGATCATGAAAGTGACTTCGAACAATACGGGGTTTCATCTTCAGAAAAAGCCTCCGGAATTTCACTCACGGTGAAATATGACTCCCGAAGAAATCCGATTAATCCGCAGAAGGGGATATTTGCCAATATTGTTTTCCAGCCAAAATTTACATTCATGGGCAGTGATGCTGACTGGCAATCCCTGCTGCTGGAATTCAGGACTTATATAAAATTTCCAGCTAACTCACGTAATATCCTGGCATTCTGGAGTTACAACTGGCTTACAGTTGGCGGTACACCTCCTTATCTGCTATTGCCCAGCACAGCCTGGGATGAATTCAGCAATACCGGCAGGGGATATATCCAGGGGAGATTCAGAAGTCTGAATATGATTGACCAGGAGGCTGAATACAGGTTTGTTGTTTCCCGGAACGGTCTCTTCGGAGGTGTTGTATTCGCAAATGCCGAAACTTTTTCGGATATCCTTACAGGAAAGTATACCGTTATTTCTCCCGGGGCCGGACTCGGTATCCGCATCATGCTGAATAAATTCTCCAGGACAAATATTGCGCTGGATTATGCCTGGGGAACACAGGGATCGCAGGGCTTCTTCGTGAATTTGGGAGAAGTATTTTAAAGGCCTACTCACCGATTCCACCAGTAATTTAGTTTCAACACGATGGCCCGGGTACGTACAGCAAATGGATTCGTGTAATAATTATCCGTATACACAAGGAAAAAATCGGAAGCGGGTTTGTAACGCCACTGTAAACGGGCATTGATATTCATGTTCTTTATTTGTTCATTGTACTGGACAAACGTGGTAAAATACAGATTTTTAGTAAATGTAATATCTATGCGGGGACCCACCAGTAAAAGACGGGTTTTCCCCCAGGGCTTGGGGAGGTCGAGTAGGTTATAGGAAGTTGTTAAACTAATACTTACAAAGGGCTGCAGCCGGAATCCCACATCACTCTGGAAGGTGAATTTATTTCCGTTAGCATAATAACCTCCATAACGAATCGAAAAATCATACGTAAATACACTTTGGTATTTAGAAAAAAAATCAACCCCTCCGGTATACCAATGGTGAACGGTTCCGGAGTCCAGGTATGCAATGCCTGTATTCGTCGGATCAAAAGGAGCTTGCAATTTCACATAATCCTGAATAGCCAGCAGGGTCAGCGTTGCATTATTACGGAAGGTGATGAGCCAGTCAAGGATATTCTCATTATCCGTTTGCTGAAACTTTTCATTATAGTAAAAATTGGAAAACCACTGCGGTCCGTGACTCAAAACAGATCCTCCATCCGGGAAAATATAGTATGAAACCTGTGGATAAAATCGGATATAGCCAGTCCGTGGAACATAACCGGCTTCCGCACGATAATTTAGCCCGATATATTGATAAGCACCATTGATCAGCCATTTTTTGCTTGAATACTGGAGGTTACCTGCCACCACCCAGTCTTTTTCAGATAAGCCGGGAGTATAAGATTTCATAAACATTTGTTTCCCGGTCCAGAAATTATTAGATGAAGCCAGGTTAAATTCTAAACCAAATGTTCTGTTATAAGTTGTGTACTGCGGATGGGTAGTATCCTTCATCGGATCATAGTTAATGGATTGCTTGTTAACCCACAAAAATCCAATATTCGAACGGGAGAAAATTTTTCGTTGCAGCGCAAGCACCGCAAAATTCTGCTGAGGAAGTCCGATCGAGTCGACTGTGCCCGTTTGCATGTCCATGGCACCAAGCCGCCAGTTTTTGTCCAGTTTGCCACTCAGCCTTCCGCCAAATTCGATTGGGACACCCAGGCCAATCCGGCGTGAAAAAAAAGGACGGATGTCAGCATACCCGAAATTGTTGAACTGATCGCCGTTTTCAAGAAAGAATTGTCTTTTTTCGGGGTAAAACAATTCGTAGCGGCTCAGATCAACTACCTGTTGATCTTCTTCTATCTGTGAAAAATTGGGATTGACAGTCAGGTCCAGGTTCAGTGAAGAAGTAATGGATATTTTAGCATCTGCCCCGACCATTGTTTTATATTGGGTAGGAACTTTCTGATCATATAATTTTATTGCCCGGGTGAGTACATAAGGAATGACAGAAAAATTCGTCCCGGGTGCCGGGGGTACGGAATCCCAAACCAGTGAGCCGGTGTAGGCAAGTGAAGCTGAAGGAAATTGCCTGGGAACGGGCGCCCAGGCCGACTTTTCCGGAGTCTTTAAGTCATACCTGCTAAAATTTATACCCCAGCTGGAAATACCCTTCTTATAACGAAGTGTCCGAAAGGGTATAGATATTTCCATGATCCAATAGTTGGAATATCCCTTCACTTTCGAATACCAGATGTTATCCCAGCTCAAATCCACTTTGCCACCCTCATACATGTTTCCATCCCATTCTCCCCCTACAGCATTGGTACCGAAAGTAAATCCATTGGTTTGATCGTTGTAGGTATCGAGAAAGAAAATAAAATTATCATTTTTAGAGAAATTGAAATCCCGCCTCATTGACTCCACCATATAGGGCCCGGGTTTGCCATCGTAACAAATTGCGGCCAAATACAAAAACTGATCATCATAAGTCATTTTGACCTCCGTTTTCACGTTGGCCAGGGATGTATCCATTGGAGTCATCATAGCAAAATCGCGGCAAATTTGAGCCTGGCTCCAGGATGGTTCATCCAAAATGCCATCAATCTTGATTGGTCCGGTGGTATGATGAATATGGATTAAGAAATTGGCATTCTTCTTCTGGGAATAAACTTGTAGGCTGATTATCCATAATAACAACACGGAAAGGCCGGCTCTCATCAATCTGGAATCATTTATCTGAATTGAAAAAATACGATTTATTGCTAAAACAGGCGATTTCGCTTTTATTTCACCATAATTCAAATTAATTTTAACCAAACCCATCCAATAAATGGCGCAATACTTGCGTTAAGGCGTCTGTTCTCAATATAATTCTTCCAATTTCCACTGAATTTCTGCCTTTAAATCCATGTGCCTTGAAAGATTTTAATCCGTTTTCGAAATCTTTTAAACATGAAGTCATTAATTCTTCCTTTGCTGCTGGTCCCCGGACTGCTGCAGGCCCAGCGCTGGCATATAAATCTCACCGCAGGAGTTTCTAACTATTCAGGAGACCTGAATGGCAAGACCTACACTTTCGATCAATCCTATTTTGCGTATGGTGCCGGTGTACAATATGATATCACCCGTAATTTTTCGGCCATCAGTAATATCTATATTATGAAAGTCGGGGCATCCGACCAATATAATAACGCGGACCTGGTATTTCGAAACCTTAGCTTTCAGTCTAATATTACAGAATGGAACCTGATGGGTGAATACACATTTCTCGATATCACAGAAAAGAAATTTTCTCCCTTCGTCTTTATCGGTATTGCGGTATTTCATAACAATCCATATGCTTATGACACACTGGGTCAGAAAGTTTATCTGAAACCCCTGAGCACAGAAGGAGAGGGGCTCCCGCAATATCCCGGGCAGAAACCATACAATGAAACCCAATTGTCTATCCCCATTGGAGGTGGAATTAAATTCAGAGTCAGCGAAAATGTGGTGCTGGCCTGGGAAGTCGGATTTCGAAAAACATTTACAGATTATGTAGATGATGTGAGCACCTTTTATGTTGATCAGGCCACACTACAAAATGCAAAAGGTCCCCTGGCCGTTGAAATGGCATACCGGGCGAACGAATTGAAAGGAGGTGCTCCCTATCCGCCATCCGGCACAATACGTGGCGGTTCAAAGTATAAGGATATATATTATTATACCGGTATCCGGGTAAGTATTGCATTGATTTCACACGACAGTTATTATGGCCGGGGAAGAACGGATTGTCCCCGCCCCGTACAATGAGATTAGTTAGTTAATTTTGCCGTCTAACTCAAAAGATGGCTTTTAATAATTTAAGTGATTTCCTCGCCGCGTTGGAATCTGCGGGTGAACTGGTGAGGATAAAGTCTTACGTAGATCCAAAGTTGGAGATAGCTGAAATCACCGACCGTATCAGCAAGACAGCCTCACGTAATCGTGCATTGCTTTTTGAAAATACGGGCTATGATTTTCCGGTACTGATGAATGCTTATGGCAGTGAAAAAAGAATGTGTATCGCACTCGGTGTAAACAGGCTCGATGATATCAGCAAAGAAATCGAAACTTTATTTAAACTACTCGCCGGCCCCAAGGAATCCATCCTGGACAAATTAAAAATTCTCCCCAGGCTTACCCAGTTTGCTGCCTGGATGCCTAAGGTGGTACGCGGGAAAGGAAACTGCCAGGAAGTGATTCTCGAGTCACCCGATCTCAGCAAACTGCCCATCATTACCTGCTGGCCGAAAGACGGAGGACCATTTATCACGCTGCCGGTGATTCATACCAAGGATCCCGAAACGGGTATCCGCAATGTGGGCATGTACCGGATGCAGGTGATGAATGACCGCCTTACCGGTATGCACTGGCATAAACATAAAGTGAGTGCGCGACATTTTGAAGCGTATAAGAAATTGAAAAAGCGTATGCCCGTGGCCGTTGCCATGGGCGGTGATCCCGTGTATGCCTATGCAGCCACGGCTCCGCTACCGGATAACGTTGATGAATATATGCTGGCCGGTTTTCTTCGCAAGAAAAAAGTAGAACTGGTACGCTGTCTTACGCAACCTGAACTCGAAGTACC
Source organism: uncultured Bacteroidota bacterium (assembly GCA_963741345.1). GTDB lineage: Bacteria > Bacteroidota > Bacteroidia > Chitinophagales > Chitinophagaceae > Puia. Next base: position 1,026,604 of record CAVUHS010000005.1, on the reverse strand, counting down.
GGCTGATGCAGATATCGTGATTGAAGGATATGTCGATCCGGAAGAGACGCCGGTATGGGAAGGTCCCTTCGGCGATCATACAGGTTATTATTCCCTGCCTGACTGGTATCCATCCTTTCATGTCACTGCGATTACACATAAGAAAAATGCAATCTATCCGGCGACCATCGTAGGCATTCCGCCGCAGGAAGACGCATGGCTGGGAAAAGCCACAGAAAGAATTTTCCTCGCACCCATGAAAATGATGATGATTCCGGAGATCGTCGATATGGAAATGCCGGTGGAAGGAGTTTTCCATAATCTCGTGATTGCACAAATACATAAAACCTTTGCCGGCCACGGACAAAAAGTGATGAGCGCCATGTGGGGTGCCGGCCAGATGATGTTCAATAAAATACTGGTGCTGGTGGATGAAGGTGTCTCTATTACTGATTATATGTCGCTCGCGAAATATGTATTGAACAACCTGAATCCCGCAACGGATATTGCCTTCGCACAGGGACCCATGGATGTACTCGACCACAGCTGCAGCAAACTCGGCTTCGGCGGCAAAATGTGTCTGGACGGAACCAAAAAATTCGAAGAAGAAACCGATGAGCGGTATGCATCTCCGGGCGACACATACTTACCGGACAATGACTGGCTGGATGCTTTCCCGGAAATAAAAAATGTGAACCGTCAACTGCTGGAAAGAGAAATTCCGGTGCTGATTGTGTCTGTTTCAAAAACCAGGAAGGGACAGGTGCGCGAGCTACACAAGAATTTCTCCGAAAAAATATTCAGGGCTTCCGGCGTGAAGTTGATATTATACGTGGATGAAAATATTGATCCTTCCAATCTGCCTGTTGCACTCTGGCGATTCTGTAATAACCTGGATCCGAAAAGGGATTCATTTTTATTTGAAGGCAGGAGGGGAGAGAAGCTGCATTCCTGCATGGGACTCGATGGCACTACAAAAACAGAAGCCCTGGATGATTTTCACCGGGACTGGCCCAATATCATTGTGGCAGATGAAAAAACAATTGAAGCGGTTGACAAAAAATGGGATCAGCTGGGTCTGGGCCCGTTAATTACTTCTCCTTCTCTTTCTTTCCGCGACCAACTCTATGGCGAAGAAGCCGTTGCGGCTGTTTAATATTAATCAGCATCGGCAGACGATCCATCTGCTTTCTTTCGTTTATATTCTGTCATATAATCGGAGAGTGCACAATGGTAAATGGATTTCCGGCCCTGGCGGGGATAGGTTGATTTTTTAACCGGATCGCTTACAATTTCACTGGCAAACTTTGCGGCTTTGGCAAAAATTTCCCTAAATTCGATTTGCTCTTTGGTATAGCTTACTTTGCTGCGATCGGGGTATTTTGTCATAAAGGTCTTCCCATTGATGATCTTATTCACCACCAGTTTTCCGATCCTTCCTGAAGTTCCCTGTACAATATAGTTTTCTTTGACCTCGGCCATAGTTTCCGGTTTCCGGAATAACGGCTTTCTCCCCCGAATATTATCTGATCTTACGTCTTCTTACGTCTTTTTACGTCTTCTGTCGTCTAAAAGAACTTTGTATGGTTGCTCTATGACTGCCGCTAAATCCCTAGATACAATGTTTCACGGTAAACCAAACCGGGTGAATGTGTCTGCAAAAAAGCGGCTCTCCATCGTAGGTAAAAGATTGACAGACAAAGAATAATTAAGGAAAACAGCAATTATATTTTGCTATAATTCGCCAAACCCTAATTTTGCGCCCGGAGAGATGGCAGAGCGGTCTATTGCGGCGGTCTTGAAAACCGTTGAAGGTCAAACTTCCGGGGGTTCGAATCCCTCTCTCTCCGCCTTCGCCCACCGAAGCTTTAGCGCAGGTGGGTTTTTTTATGGGTGGGCTTCGGCGGAAATGGATAGGTGCCAGCTACCGCATACAAGCTGCCTTTAGAACTGGTATTTTACTGCGCATTCACTGATAAATACAAGGCATTTGAATTTGAAAACTATTTAAAATCTTGATCTGGTATCGCATTTATGCGAAAGAGGCTGGTTTAATTTTGAGATTCTATTATTTGGATTAACCCAAACAAAAAATATATTCAATTGCAATGAAAGAACAGGTTTTATTGGATTTTCCCAAAATAAAGTAACTGTGGAAATCTTGGCTAACGACCTAAATGCTTCTATTCAAGTAAATTGTTTTCTGTAGTTATAGCATAACAAAAATGGTTCCTCTCTCATCGGGGTGACTGCTGCAGTGATAACCGAAAGACCCAATTTCATGAAAGATTCTATGATAACTGCCGGGAAATGGAATCTTACCACTATAAAAGCTACTATCATCTGCTGTAACTGAATGCCCCCCTTCGGCGGTATCACTCGTGCGCCACTCAACCGAATTATCAAATTCTATCTTTAGGTATGAAGGGCTAAATCCTTCCCCATATGTAATATATACTACGTTGGGTGGAACACCTGGAGGAATACTTCCTGCCGAATTTTTTTTGCATGATATGACTGCCAAAAAGGGAAGTAGCAAAATAATTATAATACCATTAATGAATTTCTTTTTCATAAACCAGGTTTTATAATCATAAATCAAAATCACCAAATTTTTTAAGTTAAGTTTAGACAATGAAAAAATGAATGATATTGATCAGTAATATGAATGATTGTAATCAGCAGATTAAGTTGTTGCAAAAACCAACTTTACTGTAACGAATAAAACCGAAGGACTATAATAGGTGGTAGCAGATTTAAATTCAAATAAATTCATTTTATGAAACCTTATCCTTCTTTTAAAAAATTACTATTAATTGCCTTATCAATTTTTAGTATAGTAATGTTTACTTCCTGTCAAAAAGATATTCCGCCAATATTTAAAAATATTAATTGTAAATCGAACCAACCTGTTGTACTGGTAGCAGGGTATGAATCGAACGGAGTAAATAATGTTGCGAAATCCTGGATAAATGGCCAGGAAGTAATACTTTCTGATGGAACAAATGATGCCCAGGCAAATTCCATTTTTGTATCTGGTAACAATACATATATTGCTGGTTATGATGCAGGACCTGTTTATTGGAAGAATAATACAGAAATACAACTTCCTGTAAAATCTCTCTCAACCAAAACTTATGCCTCCGCGAGTTCCATATATGTATCGGGTAACAAAGTGTATATAGCGGGGAGTGATAGTGGGAAGGCTGTGTACTGGAAAAATGGCACAGAAGTAATTCTGGATATTTCAAATGTTAACGGCGATTTTGGAAGTTCTGCCAATTCAATATATGTCTCAGGTAATGATATATATGTGGCCGGTAATGATGGGATGAATGCTGCATACTGGAAAAATGGAGTAGTAGTGAAACTTTCTGACTTATCTCCACCAACCAATGGTAATACTTTAGCAAATTCAATATATATATCAGGCGGAAATGTATATGTAGTCGGAACATTTTCAATTTCAGGTTCTGTGTTTCCGATTAAAAAGTATTGGAAAAATGGTATTGAAATACCTCAAAGCAATATGTATGGAATTCTGTATTCTGTTTTTGTAGCTGGCAATGATGAATATATAGCGGGAATGGAAGTATCTCAAAATTTACCTTATAATTTCTATGCCGTTTATTGGAAAAACGGCAATCAGGTTATACTTCCAAGTAACTCGACATCTTCTTCCTATGCCAGGTCCATTTATGTATCAGGTAATGACGTATATGTAGCCGGATATGAATACAATGGACCAACGAAATACGCAGTGTACTGGAAAAATGGTGTGGAAGTAAAACTTACAGATGGCACGAATAGTGCTTATGCAACTTCTATTTTCGTGAAATAATTGATATTATCGCTACTTGAACTTTGGGAAATTTATTTATTTAGGCATAAAATACTAAAATCACTTCCCCCGATTTTTTCTCGGCGTTTCTATTTCAGCCTGTGCAGCTGCCAGTCTTGCGATTGGCACACGGAAGGGTGAACAGCTTACATAGTTCATTCCAATACGATGACAGAATTTTACACTCTCCGCATCACCACCATGTTCACCACAGATACCCACTTTTAAGATTGGGTTTTGTTTTACGACCTCTTTCTGATACCAAATTTTATCAGTTCACCAACACCATCCTGGTCAATGGTCTGGAATGGATCATCCTTGAAAATTTTCAGATCCAGATAATTTGGAAGGAAACCGCCAATATCATCCCGGCTGAAACCAAAACTCATCTGTGTAAGGTCATTGGTACCAAAGCTGAAGAAATCGGCTACGGTGGCCATCTGACTCTGCCTTTAACGCAGCTCTTGGTATTTCGATCATCGTACCATACAGATAAGGTATTTTTTTCATTTTTGTCTTTTTCACAAACTTCTTTATACACCCTGTCAACAATTGTTTTCTGGTGAATCAATTCATTTACCGTACAGGTAACCGGTACCATAATTTCCGGAAAGGCCTTTTTGCCGGATTTTAATAATTCTGCAGTGGCTTCAAATATGGCCCTGATCTGCATCTCCGTAATTTCAGGATAACTGACACCGAGCCTTACACCACGGTGACCCAGCATCGGATTGTTTTCATGCAATGCCAGTACCCTTCTTCTTAATATGCTCATGCTGATACCGAGTTCTTTGCTGAGCTGTTTTAATTTTTCCCTGTCGTGCGGAACAAACTCATGTAATGGCGGATCCAGCAAACGGATGGTTACAGGATGTCCTTTCATGATCAGCCAGTGTATCTTTCACATCTTTCTTTACATAATTAAATAAATCATTCAGTGCATTTCTTCTTTCCTTTTCGTGTTTTACTTACAATCATTTTACGCAGCAGGAACAATGGTTCTTCACTTCCTTCTCCGTAAAACATATGTTCGGTGCGGAACAGTCCAATTCCTTCTGCGCCAAATTTCAATCCCTGTGCAGCATCACCCGGTGTTTCAGCATTCGTACGAACACCCATCACCTTGATTTTGTCTACCAGTTTCATCAGGTCTTTGTAAGACTGGTTTTTATCCAGATCAATATCAACCAGTGGCATACTTCCTTCATATACCAATCCCTTGGTTCCGTTCAGAGCTAATCCAGTCTCCTTCTTTAATCATTAAGCCATCCTTGGCCTTGAATGATTTCGTTTCACCATGAATTTCAATATCCCCACAACCAACGATACAGCATTTACCCCAGCCTCTTGCCACCAGTGCAGCATGTGATGTCATGCCTCCCTTTGGTGGTCAGAATAGCCTGTGATTTGTGCATACCATCCACATCTTCAGGAGAAGTTTCTTCTCGGACCAGAATCACTTTTTCTCCTCTATGCGGCCCATTCTACAGCTTCATGGAGAGGAAAATACAACCCGGCCTTTTGCACCACCTGGACCTGCAGGTAATCCTTTTGCAATCGCCGTATGGACCTGTTCTGCTTTGGGATCCAGCATTGGTAATAACAATTCCACCAGCTGGTTTGGTGCTACTCGCATGAATGGCCGTTTTAGCATCAATCATTTTTTCTTTGTGCATCTCCGTTGCCATGCGCACTGCGGCAATACCATTTCGTTTACCAACCCGGCACTGCAACATGTAGAGTTTTCCTTTTTCAATCGTAAACTCAATATCCTGCATGTCTTTATAATGCTTTTCCAATCTTTTCTGGTAACCATACAATTCTTTGTACAGTTTAGGCATCAGTTTTTCCAGTGTAGTAAAATGTTTACTCTGTTCATTCTTGGAATATTCATTTACAGGTGCCGGTGTTCTGATACCGGCAACCACATCTTCACCCTGTGCATTGACTAAATATTCACCATAAAATTTATTTTCACCATTACCGGGATTTCTTGTAAAAGCAACACCGGTACAACTGTCTCACCCATATTTCCAAAAACCATTGCCTGCACATTTACAGCAGTTCCCCATTCATCCGGAATTTTTTCAATGCGGCGGTATTCAATCGCCCGTTTGCCATTCCAGCTGCCAAAAACAGCTCCAATGCCTCCCCACAACTGTTGCCATGGGATCTTCCGGGAAATCTGACCCCAATACTTTCTTCACTGTTTTCTTATAATCTTTTACCAAGTTTTTTCAGTTCATCTACGGTTAGATCCGTATCGAACTTGTATCCCTGTTTATGTTTTACCTTTTCCAGTTTTTCATCCAGCACTTTACGAATACCCTTGCCATTTTTTGGTTCAATACCATCCGCTTTTTCCATTACCACATCAGCATACATCATGATCAGCCGACGGTAAGCATCATACGCAAAACGTTCATCACCGCTTTGTGCAATAATACCTTTAATAGTTTTTTCATTCAAACCAACATTCAAAACAGTTTCCATCATTCCCGGCATCGAACGTGCTGTGCGCCGGAACGAACGGATAACCAACAATGGATTTTTTTCATCACCAAATTTTTTGCCTGCAAGTCTTTTCTATTTTAGCCAGTGCTTTTTCTAGCTCGCGCTTTAAGTAACCTGGGATATTTCTTTTTATTCTCGTAATAATAAGTACATACTTCTGTAGTAATGGTAAAACCCGGAGGAACGGGTAACCGGAGTTTTGGATGACCGGCCATTTCCGCCAGGTTAGCCCCTTTGCCACCCAGTAAATTTTTCATGGATTCATTTCCGTCTGCTTTTCCGCCACCAAAAAAATAGACATACTTTCCAGTTTTTGATTGATTGCTCATGATTCGTTTTTTTATTGAAGATCGTAATGGTATCCGGGCAGTTCAACCATGAAATTACAGGCACAAAATCCGATACAACATGATACATGTCATTTGTTCAGCTGATGATTGTCAATAAAATGGGATTACTTATGACCCACACAGACCAATTTAAGTGATCCGTCCAGCGTTTAATTTGTGGATATTAATCGTCAGTTCCAGGCAATTGGTTATTGAAATATAAAGTGCCTGTCCGTGCACAATTTTTGATGGAATATGTAGTCCAATTGCCATTAAAATGCAAAACGAATCCGGGGACATTCAATTGTCGGCTCTTATAGATCTCCTGGCGATTTATACCGAAGAATATTCCAGTATGATGCGAATGGGTGGCAGGGAGAGTAAAATCAAAGAACACGAGGATTTGATATTGCAGCTACAGGCTGAGATTAAGGCCAGGAAATCTCAGGGGGCCAAACAGGCTGATTTTGGCAGCGGTGAGGAACCTGTTCCCGTCTTGACCTGGTTTATTTTTTTATCCGTACTGTTACTCTTATGATAATTGGTGGGACTTTCGCCCCCAGCTTGGCAGAAACTCTGCTAACTTTACTGCCGTAGCGGGACTTATCATTGAATTGCATAAAAAAAAGTTTAAGTGGAGAAGAAAATTTAGTTCTGTACGTTAATAGAAATTAGACAAAAGCGTCCAATAAATTGAGCCATCCACTGGTATCCATTATTGTTCCAAACTATAATCACGCAGAATATATTTCTACGAGGATGGATAGTATCATGACCCAGACTTTTCAGGACTTTGAGGTAATTATTCTCGATGACTGTTCCACCGACAATAGCAAATCAGTTATTGAATCTTACCGGAATCATCCAAAAGTTTCAACTATTTTTTATAATGAAGTAAACAGTGGCTCGCCTTTTATTCAATGGAATAAGGGAATTAGCCTTGCCAGGGGATCCCTGGTCTGGATCGCAGACAGCGATGATTTCGCCCAATCAAATTTTCTGGAGGAGACCGTATCTAAAATGAACGCCTTCCCCACGGTGGGTCTTGTCTATACGCAATGCCTGGAGAAGGATGAAATATCCGGAGCTGAATATCCCATTTTTCAGGATCCGCCACGATTTAAACAGTCTTATAATAAATCTTATTTCGAAAACGGCAGGAAAGAACTGAGGGAAAAATTTGTTCATGAAGATACTATTCCATGTGCCAGCGGTGTTTTATTCAGAAAGTCTGTTTTTGAGTGGGTGGGCGGTGCGGATCATTCCATGGTATATTGTGGCGACTGGTTTCTGTGGATAAAAATACTTTTGGTTTCAGATGCATATTTCATCGCCGAACCCCTGAATACATTCCGGCTTACTCATATATCGGTTCGCTCAAGATTTTCTAAAGTTCAGGCATTTCATGAAAGAATGCGAATTCTATATTTTTTGCGCTGGAGAAAATTAAGACATGTAGACGAAAAGGAACTCATCCTGCTCAAAAATTTGTTTAACAGTTTTATGCTAAGTAAACTGGACAAACCCGTAAATATAATATGGGCAGATCCGGTTATAAAAAATAAACTATTAAAAGTGGTTCCGGCTTTTTTATTATCTGTAATTGACCGTGTAAATCATTTGATTTCAAATTTGCGCAACAGAAGAATAATTCCACTTAATCCTTACGCCCACTGAACCACCTGATTTTACTTCAAAAGCTTTGATAATTAAGAACCCCGGTATAGATATACCAGGGTTTCAACTACTGACTAAATCGTCTTGATCGTTCGTCAAAAACAACGTAAAGGTTATTAAGGCCCCAACCTTTCGATAGTAACCCCTTGAGAGAGGAATTTACTAATATATTTAGCAAATATAATCCGGATTTGGAGCCAACAAAAGAAAAGCCAGATGTGTATGAGATGTGGATAACGTAGTAATGCATTGAAAATTAGGTCAAACCAAAATTTATCCATACTTTTAAATTAAGTAACCTACGTTAATTGCTATCACTTTTACTTAAACCAACCCCTATTTAGAAAGAAACAAAGCAGCAAAAGCAGCGGTCCGTACGCCACTATAGAAACTGATAAGTGTTTTTTCACATTAATTTATCAGCCATGTTAACCCAAGATCGTACACTTGCCAATGCTACTATGTTGAAGATTTTTTGTTTGTTGCTTAATATCCCAATCTGTTGGGGATTAGTAAATTTATCTCTCTGGATAGGATCGCGCATCCTGGTTGCATGGGATCATCCCGATCTGATTTTATGGCCTTCCGTTTTTTTAGTCAGCCTGCTCTGCAGTTATTTTATTCTCAGGCTGTTTAAAATTTATTCGAGGAGGATGATCCTGGCAAGTTTTGTTGGGATCTTAATTTTTTACTTTATGGTAGCCGTATTCACTTATTTTGAATTTCCGCTTGTCCCAACGGACATGGTTACCAAATAGAAGCGGTAAAGAAAGGCAGAGATATTTAGATGAGTTCGCCTGTCTGAACCATGTAGTTCGTAAAATAAAATTACGAGTCCGGGGATGGAGATTCAATCCTATGCCAATGCTTGTTGCTTATTATACCTGGCCTTGTAATCCAGCGGAGACAGGCCGGTTATTTTTTTAAACACTTCACGGAATGCTTTATCATCCGAATAGCCCACTTCATACATTACTTCAAAGATACTTTTCCTGCCTTTTTCCAAATTGCTTTTTGCAAATTCCACTTTTACCCGCTGCAGATATTCCACCGGGGTATTCCCGGTTGCCTTGATGAAACGTCTGTCGAAATTCCGCCTGCTGGTCGCAAGTTTAGACGCCAGCTCTTCAAATGAAATTTTTTCACCCGGATTTTCTTCAATATAAGTCTGCGCCTGGCAAACCATTTCATCACCATGGTTCTTTTGGGCCTGAAAAATGGCAAAAGGTGATTGCGATGTTCTTTCAATTTCAATCTGAAAAACTTTTGAGCATAAAATAGCCGTTTGCCTGTCAAAATATTTTTCTACCAGGAACAATATCAGGTTTAAAAAAGAGTATGCTCCACCGTTTGTATATATCCCCGGCTCAACGGTAATCAGTTTATCGGTCTGGAGATTTATATTTGGAAATAGCAGCCTGAAATCATTAGCCGCGTTCCAATGTGTGGAGCAGGTTTTCCCTTCCAGCAGCCCGGTGGCGGCCAGCAAAAAAGCCCCGGTACAGATACTCGCTATTTCAGCTCCGTTTATGTATTGATTCCTGATCCAGGTTATTAGTTCCTTATTCATTTTAATTGACTGATCATAATCGTTGCCAACGGAAGGTATAATCACCAGGTCCGGCTTTTTTAAACAGGTAATATCTGCAGCATTCACCGAAAAATAGCCGTTGTCTAATTTTGGTTCTGTAGCAAAACCTGCCACAAGGATTTCCATCGATGGTCTGTGTCCGGATTTTCGCCAATACATATTTGCCCTGTTCAGGATTTCATACGAACCCGCAATGCTGCTCAGATGAGGATCCCCTTTAGGGACAACAATGATCACTTGTTTCACTATAAAATATTTAACCAAAAATACATCATTGCCCTGTCCAAATCAACCCTGCAAAATGTCTATTTCACCCCATGTTAAAGCCAGATTAAGACAGTAGCTTTGGTTAAAATTTAAATAAAATGGCTACTCCTGATTTTACAACCACCCTGTTGGTTGACCAGTACCCGAAAAAAGCATTTGATGCTATCAACAATGTTCGCGGATGGTGGTCGGAAGAAATAGAAGGCAGTACGGACAAACTCAATGACGAGTTCAAATATCATTATGGAGACGTCCATCGCTGCCAGATGAAAATAATAGAAATCATCCCGGAGAAAAAAGTCGTCTGGCTGGTGACAGACAACTATTTTAAGTTCACAAAAGATAAGAGCGAATGGAAGGGCACAAAAATAGTTTTTGAAATCTCTCAAAATGATAACAAAACCCAAGTCCGTTTTACTCACCAGGGATTGGTGCCGGAATATGAGTGTTATGATATCTGCAAAGATGCATGGACTAACTATATACAAAATAGTCTGCGTGGCCTGATTACTACTGGCAAAGGACAACCGAACAGCACTGGCGACCCAAAAACTGAAAACGAAAGGAAGCTCAGTGTTGGTAACGGAATGCCATCCTGAACGAAAAGTTGCCACCCCGGCAATTTGGCTTAAATTACCATATGAACCGGGTTAGCACTATCATTCTCGCCCTATTTGTATTTCTTGGTGGCGTAACAGACAAGGCAGCCGCGTTCTCTTCGCTGAACGCTCCTCTCCAGGACGAAGATTCTGTAATCTGGCGTCTCGCAGTTCAATTCACAACCCTCTACAATAATGGAGATACTGCAGGAATGAACAAACTACTGCCGGAAGATTTCATGCTTCAACTGCTGCACGATAATTTTCTCGGAAAGAAGAGTTTGCTAAACAGCATGACAGACTCCGCTGTTCATAACACGTTCAAGCATCAGCTGAAACTGGATGGTCAGACTTTAATCCGGTATGCTGACGACAACAGCGCAGCCAGTCTGAATGCATCCCTGAACTTCCTGGATCCGTCCATGGCGGAATCTGTAAAAAAGGAGCGTGGTTATGGATTATGCATTATGTATTTTCAGAAAAGGAACGGAAAATGGATGCTAAGGACAGTTCATCTGGATCTGCATTGCTCCCTTTGCAACGAGTAGAAACGCCCTCTTAAAAAGTCAGAACTACTTTCCGGTCAGCACCGGAATACGTTTATCCTTTTCCGCCGCTTTCAATAATTCAAAATCTTTTTCAGTTTGATTTGCATACTGAACAGCAAAATCGGTAACTGCCCGGGAGAAAACTTCAGTTTGGCCCATATAACCGGTTATTTCAGGAGCCATTCCTGCCTTCGCATGAGATTTGGCGAGGGCCCAGCCACATAATAACGCATATTCATTTAGAATTTTAGGTGTGAAGTTCTCAATATTGGCGCTTGCTTTCATATCTCTGAGCTGCCTGACATAAAAATCTATCTCCTTCCTGGATTTCGTCCATCCAAGAAATATGTCGCTGACCGTTTGCATCAACCGCTGGCCATTTACAATCCTTTCTCCATGATTCCGGTATTCGGATGCTCCCGCAAATTTTTCCAGCACGGATGGATTGCCCTCCTTAAACTGGAGAATTAAAGCGTCTTTCTCATTCATTACGAATAGTCCGATAAAACAACGTGTTCCCACGCTACCTACACCAACCACTTTTAGTGCGACGTCTTCCAGCCGGTACCTTTTTAATAACGCTTTCTTGTCTGCAGTCAGACTGTTGTAATATTCACTGAAAAACCCGTGGGCTGTTTCGATGAGCGTGTCTGATTCAGGAGGGTGATAGATCAGGGGCGGATCGTCCGTGAAGCTCATTTTTCCGTCCTTAAATTCCGAAATTTTTGGAAACACAAATTCATGTGTCCGCTGCCGGGCTTTTTCCGTGAGCGTCTTAATCTTGCGTACAAATTCCTTATCGTCTCTGAAAATATTGATAACCGATTTTTCATCGAGCCGGTTATACCATATATCCAATTGGTGCATCGATGAAAATTCGCGCATTTTAGCAGCATACGTATTTACAGCTGTGAATGCCGCCCTTTTACTATCCTTCTCAGAAAATTCACGGTAACGTCCCGCCACCACGATACTGGCGGCCAACCTTTTTACATCCCACTCGAAGGGAGCGGGAAGGGTTTCATCAAAATCGTTGATGTCAAATACCTGGTTCCTTTCCGGAGTAGCATATCCGCCAAAATTCATCAGGTGGCAGTCACCGCAGCATTGCACAAAAATTCCGCTGCAGGGAGTATTGGCGAGGTCAGAGGCCATCACGATAGCAGAACCCCGGAGGAAAGCAAAGGAAGAAAGCAGCATTCTTCCATAGCGGATGGGTAAAAGTTGTTCAACTCTTCCGACTCCGGAATCAATGATCAATTGAACAGGATCAGTTCTTCCCTGTACCGGTGCCGTGCTCGCATGTGCCTCGCGGGGAGTACGCAGGCGCTGTTCCTTACCCTTCGCCATTCTTTCCTTCAGCTGGGGTAAAGGTTCCCAAATTTCCCGGTGAGGATAAATTATCTGATTCTGAACAGCCATATTATGAAAAATTAAATCGCGTATTTCCTGTGCCTAAGTTATGAAGGTTTGCCGGTGGCTAAAAGCCCGGTTAAAAAATACCAACATTTAGATCCAGCCCCTGGAAGTATAATATTCATAACCGTCATGAAGCGCCTCCTTTATCTGTTGCAGTAATTCCGGATCGTGTTTCTTAATATGAAAACAGGTTTTCCCTTTCAGTGTTTTTAGCAAACCCGGCTTCAACTTATTTTTCAAAGAAACGTTCACATAAATCGGGAAAAAATAAAATCCTACATATCCTTTCTGTATCAGCAGACCTGCAAATAATATTTCAGGATACTTTCTTCCCAACTGTTCAATTTCCTTCCCATAATATAGTTCGTAATGTCCCGGACTGTCAGCCTTTAAGGCATAGTTCCCCTTTGCGTATACTGCAATGATTTTCTTAATTTGATTAAACAACGACACCAGTTCCGGTTGTCCGTCGGACTTGTCCGCATATTTAACCGGGGCCCTTCCGGTTTCCTTTGTCATTTTTTTTTATAAAATTATGAAATCCGGGAATTTGGCCAGCCCATCAGGATTTATCCCGAATCCATTGGCGCGAAAACAGTGGCACCGTCTTTAATTTTTTGACATTCAGAAATAATAACACTATTATCGCAGGTTAATAAGCAATCCCATTTTCTTTCCGGGAATCATGGCTGTCGTACAGTCAATAAACATGATTTTTAATGAATGAGAAAAAAACCTTTTTCTCTTTTAACAGACTGCTCCTGATTTTCTTTCTGGCAATCCTGGTCAGCCTGATATCTCTGTGTTTTTTATTTTATCGTAACCGCGATAGTTTCTATAGTACATCCTACTGGATCAATCATACCAGGGCGGTGGTGACCCAGGCCTACCTGGTCTCCTCTCTGACCAAAGACCTGCAGGCTGAATATTCCAGGTATATTTTAACGGGAGAACCGGATGCCCTGGTAACTTATTCCCAGATCCGGGAATCGTTAGACTCAAACAAACGAATGTTGGAAGGACTGACTTCGGATAATCCGTTGCAGCAAAAACGGGTGGAAGCATTCGATGATGCTTTTAATCATATGATCAGCTTTTTTGACCAGTCTATCCTTTTGACAAAGCAAAAGAAATTAACTGAATCTGAACAGATCGTAAACAACAATCAGCGAACGGTATTCCGGTATGAAATCAATCAGTCCATCAACGACATCATCACTCATGAAAATGAATTGTTGTCCATCCGGGAGGCTGCCAATAAAAAAATCATCGACGACAATTACGCGATTTTTGTCGTTGCCGGTCTGATTATTTTGCTGCTGATCGTAGGCACATTTTTTTCTGTTGTCCACCATTTCAGGCAAAGAAAAAAAGCAGAATCGAAAGTGCGGGAAAGCGAAGCCCGGTTCCGTTTATTTTTGAACGGGTTAAAAGATCTGGCCATATTTATGGTCGATCCCTCGGGACATATCCTGAACTGGCACGATGGTGCCACCAAATTGAAAGGATATCAATATAATGAAGTGATCGGAAAGCATATCTCTATTTTTTATCCGAAAGAGTCTGTTGACATAGGAGAACCGGAGGCCAATTTGATTACAGCTGCAAAAAATGGAAGTTATGAAACAGAGGGGTGGCGGGTTCGTAAGGATCAATCCAGGTTTTGGGCAGATATTCTGATTACAGCGATATATGATGAATCCGGTGAACTGCAGGGTTTTATTAAGGTGACACGCGATTACAGTCTGCATAGAAAGGCAGAAGAGGAGAGCGAGAGGGCATTTCAAAAGCAAAAAGAACTCAATGAAATGAAATCAAATTTTATTTCCATCACATCCCACGAATTCCGCACCCCACTCACCACCATACTCTCATCACTTTCCCTGCTCGAAAAATACCAGACACCCGAAACGATCGAAAAAAGCGGGCGGCATATCAACCGGATCAAATCATCTGTGAACGAATTGGTTGCCATTCTCGAGGAATTACTTTCGCTGGAGAAGATAGAAGAGGGCAGGGTAATTGCAAAGAAGGAACCCTTTAACCTGAAGGAATTCATCGAACAGCTCGTCGTGAAGCTTAAGTATCTGCTGAAAGAAGATCAGGCGATCGACTATTCCCATTCGGGACAGGAAAAAGTGCAGTCAGACGCCGGATTTATAGAACATGTCCTGACCAACCTGATTACGAATGCCGTCAAATATTCTGCTGAAGGCAAACATATCACTTTGTATTCCTCTGTATTCAATGGTAAAACAACCATCGGCATAAGGGACCAGGGGATTGGAATATCAAAAGAAGACCAGGAACAATTGTTTGAGCGCTTCTTCCGGGCTTCCAATGCGGGAACCGTGAAAGGAACGGGGCTGGGTCTCCATATTGTTAAAACGATATATCGATTTATTAGGAGGAACCATCCAGGTAAATAGTGAATTGGGCCAGGGTACGGAGTTTATTATTTCTTTTGAAAATCCGGACTGAATCGTTCATTCCTTCTACTGTGCCAGGTATCCGCCATCCACATTATAGTAGCTCCCCGTTACAAAAGAAGCCTTGTCTGAATTCAGCCACAATACCAGTTCAGCTACTTCACTGGCAGAACCCAGTCTTTGCATGGGATGCAATCCGGCGATGGCTTTTATTGTTGCATCGTCCAGCGTATTAGTGAGGAGTGGAGTTAATATATAACCAGGGCCGACCGAATTGACACGTATTTTCTGGTCGGCATAATCCAGGGCAGCAGTTTCCGTAAGTCCGATGACGCCATGCTTCGCCGCCACGTACGCAGCAGGCATTTTTTGTTGCTACTTTTCCCAATATCGAAGTAATATTTACTATACTTCCTCCTCCCGCAGCCAGCATGGCCGGTATCTGGTAACGCATGCCATAAAATACACCGGAAAGATTGATGGAAATTACTTTATCCCATCCATCCACCGGGTATTCGCCCAATGGTTTCAGCGGACCAGCGACGCCGGCATTATTTACGGCAATATGTAATGCCCCAAATTTTTTGAGGGCCTGATCAACCACCATTTTACTATCATCCGGTTTGGATGTGTCAGCATGAATGAAAATTGCTTCCCCGCCTTTTTTAATAATCATATCCGACGTTTCATTTCCACCTTTATCATCCAGGTCGGTCAAAATCAGTCTGGCACCCTCACTGGCGTAAAGAATTGAAATAGCCCGGCCGATTCCGGATCCGGCACCTGTGACTATCGCTGTTTTGTTTTTTAATATTTGCATAAAATATTTATTTATTGTTTTATTTTTTATTCATACCGCAGAGCTTCAATCGGATCCAGCCTGGAAGCTTTCTGTGACGGATAATACCCAAAAAATATTCCCGTAAGCGCACATACCAGAAAGGATAAGACAATCGAAGTCTGTGTGATGAGCGTAGGCCAGGAAAGAAAATAGGTTACAAGTTTGGTAGCGGCAATCCCCAGTATTACTCCAAGAACGCCACCGAGGATACTTATGATGATCGCTTCCGTCAGGAACTGCATCAATATATCCAGTCCCCTTGCACCGATGGACATGCGCAGGCCGATTTCCCTCGTACGCTCTGTGACCGATACATACATAATATTCATGATGCCGATGCCTCCGACAAGCAGGGATATACCGGCAATCACTGCCAGGAGAATAGATAACAGTTGGCTGGTAGAACTAAAGGTATTGATCAGTTCCTGCATGGTCCTCACAGCGAAATCATCGTCATCAGAAATTTTCAACCGGTGTGAAGTCCGGATGATTTCGTAAATCTCATTGCTGGCCGCTTCGGTGGAATTTTCATCACGGGCAGAAGTAAAAATATTCTGGAAATAAATGGTGGACAGAATTCTCTTTTGAACGCTGGTATAGGGGGCGATAATCACATCATCCTGATCCTGGCCGAAGGCATTTTCACCTTTCTTCGTTAAAACCCCGATCACCATAAATGGAATTTTAGCAAAACGCACATACTTACCTACCGGGTTTTCGCCACGCGTAAAAAGATTGTTTACTACTGTTTGACCCAACAGGCAAACTTTTGCTTCGACAGCGATGTCTTTGGCTGTGAATTCCACGCCATCCGCCAATGGCCATTGGCGGATGAGATCCAGATAATCAGTATTTACACCCTGCATGCTGGTGGGCCAGTTGTTATTCCCATAAATTACCTGGCCCCTGGCGGAGGAAACCGGTGAAACGGCACTCAGGTGGCTGGCTTTCTTTTGCAACGCCTTTACGTCTTCGATGGTAAGCGTCTGAACGCTGGTGGCATCGAGCCTTGCGCCTGCCACCACATTACTGTTTGGACGGATGATGATCATATTTGAACCCATCCCGGAAAGTTGTGCCTGTATACTTTGCTTGGAACCCTGGCCGATGGCCAGCATAGCTATTACAGATGCCACCCCGATAATGATGCCCAGCATCGTCAGGAAGGTCCTTAATTTATTTCTTTGCAACGCCCTCAAAGCAATTTTCAAAAGACTGGAGAAATTCATTTAATATAAATTTAAAACCCGGCCTCCGCCGGGAGTGCCGAAATCACGTCGTTTGCGGATCTGATATTTCCATTCGCCGCATCTTTAACTATTTTCCCGTCCCGAAGTGTGATCGTTCTGCTGCTGAAAGAGGCAATATCGGGCTCATGAGTCACGAACACAATCGTTTTTCCCTGCTGCCGGTTCAGATCCTGGAGAACAGACATGATACTAAAAGATGTTTTAGTATCGAGATTCCCCGTTGCTTCGTCTGCCAAAATCATCACCGGCTCGTTTACCAGTGCCCGCGCAATAGCAACTCTTTGCTGCTGACCACCTGATAACTGGTTGGGCATATGATCCATCCGGTCTGCCAGCTGAACAGCCTGCAACGCTTCAATGGCTCTTTTCCTTCTTTCCCGTGAACTCGACATTGCGGTTATATAACAACGGTAGTTCTACATTCTCCAGGGCCGATGTTCTGGCCAGCAGGTTGTAGGACTGAAATACAAAACCGATTTTATTATTACGGATCCCGGCCAGTTCATTGCGTGAAAGTTTTCCGATGTCCACACCATCCAGTAAGTAAATTCCATCGCTTGGTTTATCCAGGCAACCGAGAATATTCAATAAGGTGGTTTTACCGGAACCGCTGCTACCCATAATTGTAATGAATTCCCCGGAACCTACCTCAAACGATATACCCTTAAGTGCCTTCACTACTTCACTGCCCATGTCGAACTCCCTTTTGATATCCCGCAGCGCCAGTATTTTATTTATACCCGAATCCATTTTACCATTTTTAAGATCAATTAGAACCCGCGGTTTTCTTTTTGGGAGCGGGTGTCGTCCTACGCGTTGGCATGAAGGGACTCTTGGGCGCACCTGCCGGCGTAGCTTTGGTCGAACTATTAGTTACGCCCAGCACCACCAAATCATAATCATTCAAGCCATCGAGAACCTGCACATGAGTATCATCATTAATCCCGGTATGAACGGGCTTTTCTGTTAGACTGTCGCCGGTTTCCACCCACACGGCGCCCATCGATTCCGGATTTGTATTATTATGATTATTGCCTGCCGATGGATTTATAGCTAATTGCTGCCCTGAAGTTTCCATCTTGCCGTCTTTATTTTTTCCTGCTGCCAATATTTTGAATTGTTTCTTAAGAGAGCTGTCAGGCGAAAACCGAAGTGCCTTCGAAGGAATAAGCAAAGCATTCGAATCTTCCCGGGTATAGATAAATATATTGGCCGTCATACCGGGTTTAAGTTTCTGGTCCTTATTAGGTGCATCTATTAATGTGGTATAGGTTACTACATTGGCAGAAACAACCGGCTGCAAACGGATCTCCCGAACCAGTCCGCTAAAAGTAATATCCGGATATGCATCAACGGTAAAATTCGCCCAGAGACCTTTTTTTACGTTCCCGATATCTGCTTCATCCACTGCAGCCTGGACCTGCATTTTGGTAATATCCCGGGCAATGATAAAAAGGGTAGGGGTGTTAAAACTGGCGGCAACGGTTTGCCCGATCCCGATATTGCGAAAAAGAACTACGCCATCTACAGGTGAATATATATTGGCATAAGATAAATTCTGCTTAGCACCATCCAGCTGTGCCTGAACACTATTTACCGTAGCTTTTGCTGATTCATACAGATATTTTGCATTTTCAAATTCAGACCTGCTGACCACCAGCGAATCAAAAAGCAGCTTTTCCCTGGTGAAATTACTTTCCTGATAGGAGAGATTACTCCTGGCCAGTTCCAGATTGGCGCCATATTGATTTACCGTTGCGAGGAAAAGTGATTTGTCGAGTTCAGCAATCAACTGACCTTTCCGGACACGGTCATTAAAATCAACATATATTGCTTTGATTGTTCCAGAAACCTGTGATCCCACCGTTACGGTATCAACCGGCTGAATGGTCCCGGTGGCGGTAATACTGGTGGAAATATAGCCGCGCTGAGGATGAACAGTTTCCAACACCAGGGGCACGGCTTTCTTCCTGAAACCAAAGTACCAGGCTGAAGCTCCACCGACTGCCAGTACTCCTAAAATAATTATGGCTGTATATTTTTTCACTCGTGTGATTTATTTAATCCTATACCTGTTATAGTGCACAAAATGCTCCACATCCCTGCGGACTCTCAAAAAATCCATTTTTTTTACCGGGTAACCAAGACGGAAAGAATATGCAATACGCAGCTCCTGCGGAATATTCAATAATTTTTTGATGTTCCTTCCAACTGAACCATTGCTGAGAGAGCTTACAATATGGAAATCTATTCCCAATGAATTTGCCATCAGCCACATATTCTCCATAACGCATCCGAGACTGATGATACCCAGAAAATCCCCTCCTGACGCAGGGGCTCTTTTTGAAGGATCGTAAAGAACAATTCCAAGAAGCGGTGTTGAGTTGAGTTCCTGCTGCATGAACAAATCCCTGTCTTCTGTCTTCAGGTCTGCTTTTGTTATTCCCGGTTTCCTCCACGCCGGTGGAAACATGGTGCCCAGCACACCTGTCTTTTTTATTTTCAGTTCTTCCTCTGAAAAGGATAGCTGCTCATAATTTTCTCTGATGAAACGAAGGGAGACCGGAACATTGAAGCCCGCTATCGCCCGGATCAATTCCTTTTCATCAACAATAACTACTTCAAAATTTTGCATGTTATGGGCTGTGGGCGCCCAGCTGGCGGCTTCCATTACCTTATACAGATCATCCTTTGGAACCAGGTGGTTGGGGTCAAAAAATACCCTGGAAGAATGCCTCTGCTTGATCAGTTGTAAAAGATCTTGCATGGAAAACTTAATTAATCTGTTTGCGAATCCATTTCTGCCAAAAACCTTATTTGCATGACACGCATGAAACCCATTAAAATGAATTAGACCACGTGTAAAAAGCAAATCTACCTGTAACCGGGTCGTTTAATTATGACTTTAAATAGCTGACTGTCTGACTTTCGTCAATAAGGACAAATTCCAGCCCCTGATCATGCATGTTAACAATTCCTTTTCAAGACGGGCAAGCGATTCAATTTTTCAGTTGCTTTTGTTCCTGCTTCTTCTTTTGTTTTTCCTGGTCCTTGAAATAACCCCTGAATAAGAAATTACTCTGCAGCGCCCTGAGATCTTCATCGAGTTTCCGGCTGCTGCTGTCAAGGTTCCTGGTAATATTTTTCAAATCCTCCGCGACCTGGCGGTCATTCAGTAAAACACCCGCAGGGTTGTCGGTTTTACTAAGGGATTTACCGGCCTGTTTCAAACTATCCGCAAATTCTGATATGCTCACGGATGCTTTCTTCAACTGATCCAGGGTTTCCCTGAACCGGGTAAAGGCAATCGTATCTGTCATCAGTTCATTGACCAATGTTCCCTGCTTATTAAATCCGGATACAAACGTATTCACTTTGGCAATGGCCAGTTCGCTATTAAGAGATGTCTTCTTAAAATTTATCAGGGTAGCCCTTAGATTATCTGCAATCGACGGATCGTTGATAAGATTCCAAATAGTTCCTTTCCCTTCACGAATCCGCCTGCTGATTACTTTCAGATCGCCGGTAATCTCCAGTATGTTTTTATTATTTTCCTGCAGGGTGGCGAGCATATCTTCCGTTTGTATAGATTTTTCGCTCGTCAGGTATCCTCCGTCTTCTATTTCCGGAGAGTCGTCTGTTCCCCCAAAAATTTCGACGATCCGGTTTCCGATAAAGCCATCAGAACTGATTTTTGCTTTTGCGTCCCGGTAAATATGCGACCGGGCATCCCGGTCGATACTCATGATAATTTCAACCTGCGTTTTTCCATGAAAGCTTATTTTTTTTACTGTCCCGATTTTCACTCCGGAGAGCCAGACATTATTACCTTCCTGAAGTCCTCCCACATTGTCAAAAACAACTTTAACATGAACAGCATGCGCAAATGTTTTTCGCTGGACATCAATCGTGAAGACGGCTGTTATAAAAATTACAATCCCTATAAAAATGAATGATCCGACTATAACCCCCCGTTTCATGGCTGATGTTTTCATGGCTGATGAATGAAATTGTAATTGTAAAAGCCACGGATACTGGCATCTTCTGTATTGAAAACCTCATCAAAATTGCCCTGCCTGGAAATCTTACCGTCTACCAGCATCGCCAGCCGGTTACCGGTCATCCGGGCACAGGCCAGATCGTGCGTAATGATAATAGAACTTGTATTATATTGTTTCTGTACTTTATTGATCAGGTGATTCAGTTCAACGCAAGTAATCGGGTCAATACCACCTGTCGGCTCATCATATAACATGATCTCCGGCTGTAGTATTAATGTGCGAGCTATGCTGATGCGTTTTTTTTGTCCTCCGGAAAGTTCTGCCGGCATCTGGTTAATCGTTTGCAGCAGGCCCACATCATTCAATACCTGTTCAACTGCTTCCGCAACCTGTTTACTCCTTAGTTTTCTTTTATTCCTGACCAGCGGGAATTCCAGGTTCTCACGAACGGTCATGCCATCGTATAAAGCACTGCTCTGAAAGGAGAAACCGATATGCATTCTCAGTTCCTGCAGATTTTTTATATCCAAAGAGCTGACATCCTTTCCCAGCACATACACCGTTCCCTCATCCTGCCTTAGCAGCCCCGCCACGATTTTTATCAATACTGATTTCCCACTGCCGGACCTGCCCAGCACAACAACATTCTCTCCTTTTAATACATCAAGGTTCACCCCGCACAAAACCCGGTTATCCTGAAAGGATTTCGACAGGTTTTTTATGGAGATCACCGTTTCCGGTTGTTGATTTTTAATATCGTATTGTGCTTCTTTCATTGAATATGTTAACGAAATGAATTCACGATCTGAACAATAATCATTTCTTCGATAAAAATCAGGAACATGGAAATGACTACAGTCGAATTGGCGGCTTTACCAACACCAACTGTTCCCTGTTTTGCCTGGTATCCCTGGTAACAGCCCGTGATGCCAATCGTAAAACCATATACTGTTGACTTCAGTACGGAAGCAAAAATGTCCAGGTAATTGATCCTTACGAAAGCATCGTGTATGAACGTGGTGAAACTGGTCAGCTCATTCTGATGAACATTCAGGTATGAACCCAGCAGGCCGATCAATGCAGCATACACCATCAGCACCGGCAGCATGCAGGTGGAAGCGAGCACGCGGGTTACCACCAGGAATTTGAAAGGGTTTGTTCCGGAAACTTCCATCGCGTCGATCTGTTCACTGACATTCATTGAACCCAGCTCTGCTCCTATATTTGAACCAATTTTACCGGCCGCAATCAACGCGGTAATCAGGGGTGCCAGCGCCCGTATAATTGCAATGGAAATTAAGGAAGGAAGCCAGCTGGTCGCTCCGAATTCTGAAAGAGACGGACGTGATTGTTTGGTAAAAACAATTCCTGTAATAAATCCGGTCAGGGTAATGATGGCCAGCGAGCGATAGCCGATATTATAACATTGCCGTACAATTTCCCTGAACTCATACGGAGGTGTAAATGCCTCTTTAAAAAACCGGATAATGAACAGGTAAATATTGTATAATCCAGTGAAGAACCTGGTTATTTTCTGGGATACTGGTTCTTTTTTTTCCCCACTTTGTATATTATCAATATGATTACCCATTGAAGGTTGCCTGAGTCCGCAACCTATCTGATTATTTCCCTGATTCAGATGATCTTTGTTATTCGGATGAATGATAATGATCACCTGATCAGGTCATCAGAAGTCAACTGCGGTGCACCGGTTCCACCAGGTCCCATAAATTACCATAGAGATCTTCGAAAACAGCAACGGTTCCATATTTCTCCCTCGAAGGTGGTCTTACAAAATGAATTCCCCGGCCGATCATCGTATCGTAATCCCTGTAGAAATCATCTGTAAACAGAAACAAGAAAACACGGCCGCCGGTTTGATTACCGATAACCTGTAATTGTTCCGGCTTCGCCGCTCTGGCCAGTAAAAGAGAACATTGTCCATTTCCGGGCGGAGCAACGAGTACCCATCTTTTCGTTTCGGACAAAATAGTATCTTCAATCAGACGGAATCCAAGTTTCCCCGTATAAAATTCAATGGCCTCGTCATAATCTCTTACCACAAGGGCAAGATGTGCGATAAACTGATTCATCCTATAATTTTAATAAGTATTAACCCGCTATTTTTGTCCCATCCCTCCGGAAAAGGTAATAAAAACTATGTTGAGAAAAATATTGTCAGCGGGTTTCGTAACGGGCTTTTTCTTCACCAAGGCTTTTTGCCAGGATAAAGACTCCATCATCCTTTACAATGGACAGGTGCTGATCGGAGCTGTTCAGGGCGCCAGCCTGGGTGCGATTTCAATCGACGATATTGACCTGAAGATGCAAAGCATTAAACTATTCAAGATCCGGAAATTAAAAATACTGGAGCGGTTCAAGATAGAAACGGTTGAAAGAAAGATCCTGTATGGTACCATCAGTCCGTCTTCCCGCGACGGATGGGTGGATATCCATTCTGCAGACAGTACGGTCACCACGATCCATGTCACCAAACTTTACCAGCTTATTTCCATGGATAATAATTTTTTAACACGCCTGAATGGAAATGTGTCCGCAGGATTCAGCTTCACAAAATCAAGCAGCATCGGGCAGCTTAATTTTAGCGCCAATGTCCAGTATGCTACCAAATTATTCAACTATACATTAAATGCATCCAGCATCGGGTCCCTTGATTCCGGCCAGTTTTCCAGGGACAATGAAAATCTGCAATTGCAGGTTTCCTATGATCTTTCGCCCACCTGGTTCGTCGCAAGTGCAGGACAATACCAACGGAACCTGGAACTATCCATTTCACGACGTCTACTGTTTATGTGCGGACCGGGTAACAAGGTTTTCATCAGGAAAAACTGGAGATTACTCGCGGGTACCGGCATTACTCTTTCGCAGGAACTAAGCACAGAAGGAGTTGCAAGCGGTTTACTGGTGGAAGTGCCCGTTATATTTCAATTTAATTTTTATCAATTCCATCATCCGGATATACAGATCAGCAGCATCCAATCTGTTTATTTCAGTCTATCTCAGGCAGGTCGTATTCGGTACGACGGTAATACGACTTTTTCCTGGCAACTTATCCGGTATTTTTATCTGAACATCAGTCCCTATTCCAATTACGACAGCAAACCCCCTGCCGGTAGCGGAAGCAATTTCGATTTCGGTATCGTAGTGGGACTGTCTTATAAATTTTAGTATAATTATTAGTTGTTAATTGTTAACGAAAAAAAATATTTAATTATTAATAATTAACAGCTAACATTTTCACCAGATATTTACCCGTAAACTGTCCGGCGTGTACATTTTATTGCCTGGCTTTACACCAAACGCCTCATAAAAAGCCGGAATATTTGAGAGTGGCCCGTTTACCCTTTCTTTGGGAAGCGAATGAACATCCGTCATCAGCAGGGAAGCCATAATTTCCTTCCGTTGAATATACATCCAGCTGAAAGCATATCCGAGAAAAAATCGTTGGGCGGGTGTGAATCCGCCAATTTTTTCTCCTTTTTTATAAGCTTCTGTTTTTATGAATGCATCCCAGCCAATTAGTATTCCGCCCAGGTCTGCGATATTTTCTCCCTGGGATGCGTCACCATTTACATGGATAGTGTCCACAGGAATATAGGCGTTGAACTGGCGCACGATCATGGCTGCATTCTGTTTAAACAATTTTGCGTCGGCTGGTTGCCACCAGTCACGCAGGTTTCCGATTTCATCAAACTGGCGGCCCTGGTCATCAAATCCATGGGTTATTTCGTGACCAACTGTGGACGCGGCAGCATAACCGTAAACAAAAGCGTCATCCAGCTCATCATCTTTTTTCCCGGGAACCATGAACTGGCCTGCGGGCAATACAATTTCATTATTGCTTGGATTATAATAAGCGTTATAAGTTTGTGGTGACATATCCCACTCTGTTCTGTCCACCGGCTTGCCTAATTTTTTCACCTGGTCATTGTACCACCATTCCGATGCCCGCTGCATATTCAGCACCCAGGGACCCCGGTCGATGATCAGCGCACTGAAATCACGCCATTTATCCGGATAACCGACTTTTTTGGTAATCTTTGAAAGTTTTAATAACGCTTTCTGTTTTGTACTGTCGCTCATCCAGCTTAGTTTCATGATCCGTTCCTTGTAAGCATCCCGGATGGCTTCCACGATTTCGATATACCGTTTTTTTGATTTTTCCGGAAAATATTCTTTCACAAATAATTGTCCGAGCGCTTCCCCGATCGCAGACTCTTCGGCATCCAGCACTCTTTTCCAACGAGGCTTGGGAACCAGCACACCCGACAGACTGCGCTTATAGTTAAAGCGGTCGTTAAATAATTCCTCGTTCATGTATGGTGCCGAGCTGCTGAGTAAATGAAACGCCAGGTAATTTTTCCAGGTGTCGAGCGGGGTGCTGATCAATTCCTGGTTCAATGCAACAAAAAATTCCGGTTGTCCGATGATGACAGAATCAATGACCGGTATGCCGGAGTTGGACAGGAAATCTTTCCACCCGATTTTATAATACAATTTTTGCAACCGGGCCAGTTTCATCTTATGATAATTGGCATTGGGATCGCGGAGTGCTTCAATTTTGCGCGAAGCCTTTGCCAGCCGGCTTTCTAACGCATACACGGAAGCGGCAACGGTTGAGGCTGCAACACTGTCTTTACCCAATGACCGGAAAGATTTGTATAAATAAAGTTGGTAGGCTTTCCGCACATTGACAGATTTTTCATCGGTATTGAAATAATAATCCCGGTCGGGCATGCCGATACCACCCTGCGATAAGTGAAGTGCCATCTGGTCACTTTTCTTTTCATCCTGGTATACCCCGCCACCCATCAAACCATCTACGCCTTTTTTTTGCAGCCGCGCAAAAACGCGAAGAAATTCTTCAAGACTTCCGATTTTTTTAATATTATCAAGATCGGATTGCAGGGGTTGCAGTCCTTGTTTTTCTATACCGGCCGAGTCCATACCACTATACCAGAAGTCTCCGATTTTTTGGGAAATGGAGCCGGGTGGCGACTGTCCCGCTGCAGCTTTTTCATTGATCTCGCGAAGCCGGTTATACGTATCCAGTTGCACGAGGTAACCGATTCCCCAACCGCTCTGATCGGAGGGAATCGGGTTCTTCTTTATCCATCCGCCATTCGCAAAAGCAAAGAAATCGTTGGCAGGATTCACAGTTGAATCAATATTTTCTGCAAGAAAATCGGTGGCCTCTTTTTTTTGAGGAGTCTGGCAGGAAGATAAAATCAAAATGCAAATCAGAAACCGGAAACAATTTCGCATGCTGAATCGTTTTTAGTAAAAGAAGGTCGGCAATACTAGGAATAATTTTCCTCCCTAAATTTACCTTTCAAATAAATTATATGAAATACAGGACACTTTCCAAAACCGGCGAAAAACTATCCGCCGTGGGATTGGGATGCATGGGGATGAGCTTTGCCTACGGTCCGGTAGACGATACAGAGAGTCTCGCCACCTTACACAAGGCCCTGGACCTCGGCATCAATTTCTGGGATACTGCAGATATGTATGCCAGCGGGCAAAATGAAGAACTAATCTCTAAAGTACTGGTTGAAAACAGAAAAAAAGTTTTCATTGCCACTAAATTTGGATTCCGTTTTAAAGATGGCAAGGCAGGGCCCAGCCATTCACCCAATACCTATGTAGATGGATCGCCTGCCTGGATAAAACAGGCGGCAGACGCCAGCCTCAAAAGACTGGGTATTGAAACCATCGACTTATATTATGCGCATCGGATAGATCCGAAAGTTACTGTGGAAGAAACGGTCGGCGCCATGGCCGACCTGGTCAAACAGGGGAAGGTCCGCTATATCGGTCTATCTGAAGCATCTGCCGCTTCTATCCGGAAAGCCAACGCGGTTCATCCGATTGCTGCTTTGCAAAGTGAATATTCTATATTGTCCAGAGACCTGGAAGGGGGGACCATTCAGACCCTGCGCGAACTGGGGATTTCGCTGGTGGCTTATTCACCCTTATCAAGAGGCCTTATTACTGCGACGGTGACCGAACCGCATGCGCTGGCTGTTGATGATTTCAGGAGAACACTTCCCCGATTTGACGAAAATCATATGGCAAATAACCAGGCACTGGCCAAAGAGTTTTCGTCTCTTGCAAAAAATAAAAATGTTACTGCTGCCCAATTGGCCATTGCATGGGTCCTGGCTCAGGGAGAGGATATCATTCCAATTCCGGGGACAAAAAAAAGAAAGTATCTGCAGGAAAATGCTCAAGCCGTAGACATCACGTTGACGAAGGCCGATCTTGAGGCGCTTGATACACTGATTCACAAATATCCGGATACGGGGAAACGCTACAGCGAAAGGTCGCTTCAGATGGTAGATTTGTAGTTCAGTCATCTAAATTGTAGGTCTTGTTAATGTGGAGAATAAAATCCGTCGCATTGGATTTTATTTTTTCATACTGACTGAGCAGCCGCAGGTTATAGCCCTTGATAATATTAATGTCAACACTCAACTGGACTAAATCAGCCGGGTTCAGATTTCGCATATTACCGTTGGCTACCGGGGCGCGGATAATAGCCAATACTGAATTTTCAGGAGTAAAATGACTGGATACAAATGTTTCCAGGTATTTGCCCATATTATCAATATCCCGGCTTTCAAATTTCTCCAAAACAACTATGCCCTTTTCATAGTTATCGATATGCATTGCAATTTTAGTTTTTACAAATTTTTTCAGTTGTAGCTCTCTTTTTATCGTTGATATCGCTCCCGTGGAAGGATAAAAAATATCCAGGCGGTCGCAGTCGACAATCATATTCTGTAACTGCCTGTAGTCGATCTGGGGGGGTGGTAATTTTAGTATATCAAACAAACTATCGATTCTGCGGATCTGCAATTTCTGAAAATCAATATGCCGCTGCACTTGGGTCGTGTCATTGATCAGATCTTCCTTTAATTGCCCTGCCAACTCTGACACATGCTTGCTGTCCGTTAAATACTCCCGGACATTTTCCGCCAGGAAACCCATGGTAACAGCCAGGAAAATCATGAGGAATTCCAGGAAATAGTCTTTAAATTTTTTCGGGCCGGGATGCTCGCCCCCGTGATGATGCACTTCCATATTGATCTGGTCTAAGTTTTAAATAAGGCCTGTTCAGGCGGCTAAAAGTAGTTCATTTCAGGAATCCGTCCCGTCGGCCAGGGGCTGGTGCGGGTTTTGCATAACACAGGGATTGCTTTTCAATTAACTGAATGGGAAATAATCTCCCGGTCTCTTTTGGGATCTAATCTAAAAATCATTCCGTCAATATATGATTGACACTTTACCCGTATCCGGAAAGAATCTCCAAACACCTGCCTATTTGGCCAGGACTGGTGGAATGAGTGAACGTATCAGGCAGTTTGACTGGTCAGAAACGCCCCTGGGTGGGGTGGATGGCTGGAAACAAAGTCTGCGTTCTGCTCTGAGTATCTGCCTGAATTCCAATTTCCCGATAGCTATTTATTGGGGTAAGGACCTGGTGTTATTATATAATGACGCCTGGAGTCCGATCCCTGGAAACAAACATCCGTGGGCACTCAGCCGGCCGGCAAAAGAAGTCTGGCCCGAAATATGGGATGCGATCGAACCCCAGTTTGCCAAGGCATTTTCCGGAGAGCCGGGTGGATCGAAGGACGCGCTGCTGCTCATGCAGCGACATGGATACACAGAGGAATGTTATTTTGACTTCACTTTCACACCAGTGTACGGTGAAGACGGAAATGTGGATGGCATTTTTAATGCCGTTATAGAAACCACTTATAAAATCATCGATGAACGGCGTACCCGTTTTCTGCAAACCCTTTCCCGTAAGATCAGCACTGTTCCCACTATTCAGGGGGTATTCAAAAAAGCAATTACACTACTCAAGGCCAATCCGGAGGATATCCCTTTTTGTTTTTTATACACGGTGATCGACGGTGGAGATCCCCAGCTGGCTGCCGCTACTGTTACGGGATCCCGGGTTAATGGACTTCCTTTCCAGGAGGTTTTGAAAAAGGGATCCGCAAAACACCTTAGAGATATCCATCAATATATTGACAAAATTCCGGTCAGTTTTTGGCCGGAGCCTGCTACGGAGGCGATGCTGGTTCCCCTGAAATCAAATAGCGGGCAGGTTACCGGATTTTTGTTTGCAGGATTAAGTGCCAGAAGAAAGTACGACCGGGAGTACCAGTTGTTTATCGAAGGATTCGCTTCCGCCATCAGCCGCGCAATGAATACCATTCATTCTCTGGAAGAAGAAAGAAAAAGAGCAGAGACGATCGCCGAAGCAAAAAAAATACTGGAACAGAGTGAAGAGCATTTCCGCGGCCTTACACAAGCGCTGCCGCAACTCGTCTGGGTTACCGATGCAACAGGCAACCAGGAATTTGTCACGGAGCGATGGAAAGAATATACGGGTTTGGATCCCCTTGACGGGCATACCTGGTCAATGATGATACACCCGGACGATCTCCATTCGCTTTCAGAAGCATGGAATGGTAGTCTGGCTTCCGGCAATTCATATAAGGCCGAAGCAAGGATAAAGGGAAGAGACGGGAAATACCGCTGGTTTCATGTCCAGGGAGAGCCCATCCGGAATGAAAAAAAAGAAATTACAAAATGGGTGGGTGCCTTTACAGATATAGATGAACAAAAATCAGCGGAAGAACTATTGCGTCACAGTGAAGAAAGACTTGAATACCTGGTAAAGAAAAGAACAGAGGAATTGGAAAGATCGAATGAAGACCTGCAACAGTTTGCCCATGTCGCCAGTCATGATTTGAAAGAACCTATACGGAAAATAAAAATCTATAGTGGTCTCTTGCATGATGAATTCAACGACTTGCTCACTGATTCCGGCAAATCCTATTTATCCAAAATACAAAGTGCATCGGACAGGATGATTGTTATGATGGATGCAGTGCTTCGATATGCAGGCCTGGATGGCTACCGGCAGAAGATCGAAATGATCAACCTGAATGAAATCATTCAAACGATTGAAACAGACCTGGAGGCAGTCATCCAGAAAAAAAAGGCAATCATAGAATCAGATTCACTTCCCAGGATACAGGGTTATGCCGTTTTGATTTACCAGCTTTTTTATAATCTGATTTCCAATGCACTGAAATTTTCAAAACCCGAAATTCCTCCACATATCAGAATCAGATACAATCAGGTTGTAAAAGATAATAATCCCTTTGCCGAGTTTCATATCATAGACAATGGGATTGGATTCGGGAAGGAAGACGCAGAAAAAATATTTCAAACCTTTTCGAGGCTGAACGGAAAAGATGATTATGAGGGAACCGGGCTGGGATTGTCCTTATGCAGGAAAATTGCCGGTCGTCATAATGGTTATATCAGTGCCAGCGGTGAGGCAGGGGTAGGAGCCGAATTTATCCTGCAGCTTCCGATTACCTATTCGGCAACCTAGCAGATCATTTTTTAACAGCAGACGATTTGGATGACTTTTTCGGGCTGATCCACTGTTCCGCTTTTTTGTCTTTCTCCACCTGGTGGATGGTTTGACCGGAGATTACGGATTTGGCTTTTTTTGTGATATCAGCCAGTGTAGCATATTCATCACGGTGTTTAATTAGTAGCCAGGCATTGTCTCCCTTATTATTATTTTTGATATGTACAAGAGCAAATTCTCCTTTCAGCTTCTTTCCAAACAAACGGAATTTCAGGGACCCGGATTTCAACTGATGCAACAGGGATTTTTCAGCAGCCTTTTTTGAGAGGCCGGTTTCCAACGGTTCATAAATTCCTTCATCCCAGACAATCACAGTGCCTGCGCCATAATTTCCTTCCGGGATGACCCCTTCAAAATCTTTATAATCGTAAGGATGATCTTCCACCATCATCGCCAGTCTTTTATCTTCCGGATTCAGCGAGGGCCCCTTAGGGACCGCCCAACTTTTCAGGACTCCTTTCATTTCCAGGCGGAAGTCATAATGCAGCCGCGTGGCGTCGTGTTTTTGAACTACAAAATGCAGGTCTTTTTCCGAAGACCTTCCACCGGTGGGTTCCGGTGTGTCTTTAAATATTCTTTTCTTATTGTATTCTTTTAGTGCCATAAGGATCCGTTATGGTGTCTATGCAAATGGTATGCTAGGGGAGGGTTATTCGGAACAATGCTGAAGCAGTCTTTCTGCTTCATGGGTTATCTGCTTGAAATTGGCTGGTTTGGTGACCAGTTCAACACCATAATGTTCGCAGAAAGTCTGATCTGAAGGATGGGATGATGTAGTAAATACCACGATGGGTAACTCGTTCCATTTCTTGTTCTTTCTAATTTCCACCAGTGCCTGTTTCCCGTCCATCACCGGCATGTTAATATCCAGGATTACAAGACAGGGTAGTTCAGATGAATCAGCGCGGTTAAGAAATTGCAAGGCCTCCTTCCCGTTTGTTGCATGGGCAACCGTATAGGAAGGATCCACTTTAAAAATCGCGTTCCGAATTAGTTCCCGGTCGTCCGGATCGTCATCGACGCAGAGTACAATTCGGGCCATGCTGGTGGGAGAGATTTATTTAGATTCCTGTTGCATAGATAAGTTTTATTTAAATAATTATAAAAATTAAAAAATATTCATATAAATAATCTAAGTTGTTTATTGATTTTTCATCCAGACCAAACGAAATGCCATGCCGGGAGATACACTCAATATTAACACCAGGGCCACCCCCGGGAACAGTTTCGATGCGATTGTAATCGGTTCAGGGATCAGTGGCGGGTGGGCCGCTAAGGAATTTTGCGACCACGGCCTGAAAACACTCGTGATAGAACGGGGAAGGAACGTCGTTCATTTAAAAGATTATCCAACCGCAACGATGAACCCCTGGGATTTTCCCCACCGCGAAAAACTTCCACTGGCGGTAACCGGGAAAAACCCGATCGTAAACCGGTGTTATGCCTTCAATGAAACCTGTGAACAGTTTTTTGTAAAAGATGATGAACATCCTTATGTCCAGGAAAAGCCATTTGACTGGATCCGGGGTTACCAGGTTGGTGGAAAATCACTGCTCTGGGCAAGGCAGACTCAGCGTTGGAGCAAATATGATTTTGAAGGTCCGGGGCGTGATGGATTTGCTGTAGAGTGGCCGTTGGCTTATGAAGAATTGGCGCCCTGGTACTCACACGTCGAAAATTTTGCCGGTATCAGCGGTAATTTCGACGGAGTTGATACGCTTCCCGACGGTGATTTCCTTCCTGCCTGGGAAATGAATTGCGTGGAGTCTGCCATCAGCGGAAAAATAAACGCACATTATAAAGACCGGCATGTGGTTCAGGGTCGCTGTGCCCATCTTACCAAACCCCGTGAGATTCATATCCGGCAGGGAAGAAACCCCTGCCAGGCAAGGAGCGAATGCGAGAGGGGTTGTCCGTTTGGCGGTTATTTCAGTTCGAACTCCAGCACTTTACCCTGGGCGGCAAAGACCGGAAATCTGACGATCCGGCCCGACAGTGTTGTGCATTCGATTATCTATGATGAAAATAAGAAGAAGGCAACTGGGGTGCGTGTAATCGACGCACACACAAAAGAAGAAATTGTTTATTATGCCAAAGTGATTTTTGTAAATGCCGCCTGCCTGAATTCAAACCTGATATTATTGAATTCTGTTTCTAATCGTTTCCCGAATGGATTTTGCAATGATAACGAGCTGCTGGGAAAATACGTCTGTTTTCATAACTACCGGGGAACAGTAAACGCAGAATACGATGGACCGCTGGATAAATATTATTTCGGAAGAAGACCCACGCAACCTATGATGCCCAATTTCAGGAATGTACACAAACAGGAAATGGATTTCCTCAGGGGATATATGGTATTTTTTGGCGCCAGCCGGGGAAAGGGGAAATACAGTGGGAAGGAAGAACTCGGCGCGGAACTAAAAGAAAATCTTTCTGAAGCCGGAGGCTGGTATGTGTCCTCTCAAATGCAGGGAGAAACTATACCCAAAGAATCAAACCATGTCACTCTGAGCAAGGATAAAAAAGATGCATGGGGAATTCCCGAACTGGTGATTTCCGTGGATTATGATGAGAATGATGTAAAATCCATGAAAGATTATCTGGAACAGACTTCCGAAATGCTATCCATGGCTGGCTGTACCAACATACGGCAAAACGATACGAAACAAGCACCCGGCCTGGACATCCATGAAATGGGCGGATGCCGTATGGGGAAGGATCCAAGGACATCGATGCTGAATAAATACAATCAGTTTCACCTGTGTCCGAACGTATTTGTAACTGACGGAGCAGCGATGATTTCTACCAGTACCCAAAATCCTTCGCTGACATTTATGGCTTATACGGCAAGGGCCGTTGACCATGCTGTATCAGAATTAAAAAAAGGAAAT
Source organism: uncultured Bacteroidota bacterium (assembly GCA_963741345.1). Classification (GTDB taxonomy): domain Bacteria; phylum Bacteroidota; class Bacteroidia; order Chitinophagales; family Chitinophagaceae; genus Puia. The sequence continues at coordinate 992,938 of CAVUHS010000005.1, read as the reverse complement.
ATTTGAACACCTATGACGCCATAGTGGTTAGCTCTGGTATTTTGTGGGCGGTTACATTGCTTTTATGGGATGCTTCCGGGTAAGAGGAGCCAGTATGGACGGCCCGGAAATCGGATCAGATTATAAAAAAGCATTATCTGAAGCGGGTGGATGGGGCTGTTATATGTATATGCAGGGTGAAACCGTCCCCAAAGAATCGAACCAGATTTACCTCACCAAGGATAAAAAAGATGCCTGGGGAATCCCCTTGCTGGTTACGAATGTCGCCTATGACCACAATGATGAATTGCTGATGAAAGACTTTATGGATCAGGGTGTTGAAATACTCTCAAATGGCGGAGTCAAAGATATCGAAGTTCAAAATCGTCACTGGGCCCCGGGCCGGGATATTCATGAAATGGGGGGCTACAGGATGGGAAAAGACCTCAAAACGGCAATGCTTAATCGGTGGAATCAGTTATATGAGTGTAAAAATGTATTTGTTACAGACGGGGCCTGTATGACCAGTACCGGAATTCAAAGCCCATCCATTTTTTATATGGCTTTAACCGCCCGTGTAGCTCAATTTGCCATAGGTGAACTGAAAAAACAGAACCTATAATAAAATTTTATCTTATTAAGGGTTTAATAGATATAAATAATACATATTAATTTTATTTTAATGTTATATTGAATACGATTTTTGTATACTTTTAAGCTGAAAATTGTCCGCGATTAACATCTTATTTACAAAAATTATTTTCAGTATGAGCAAAGTCACATTAAAAACAGCCCTCCCGTTTCTGATCCTGGTGGGGATCTCCCTTTTGGCACTATTCGTACCCTCTGTGGCAAACTTCGATGATGGAAAGTACAATGGGGCAGATATCGCCTGGATTATCGTGGCAACAGCCCTTGTATTCCTGATGACACCGGGTTTGGCTTTTTTTTACGGTGGGATGGTAAACAGGAAGAATGTGATTTCGACGATGATCAAAAGTCTGATCGCCGCCGGAATCGTAAGTGTTCTCTGGCTTGTTGTCGGTTACAGTCTTTGCTTCGGTCCGGATGTAAAGGGACTCGGGCTGATTGGTAATCCGATGACACATTTCATGTTCAAAGGAGTGAATTCAGGTCAGCCCTGGGTTTTCATGCCGACAGTTCCGCTTACCCTGTTTGCTTTGTTTCAACTTATGTTTGCGATCATCACTCCCGGGTTGGTGGTGGGTGCAGTAGCTGAACGTATCAAATTTACCTCCTATACATTATTCGTTGTTCTATTCAGTCTACTGGTATATGCGCCGCTGGCCCATTGGAGCTGGCATCCGGATGGTATTCTTGCCAAATGGGGTGCGCTGGATTTTGCGGGAGGAACCGTGGTTCATATTTCTGCCGGTTGTGCGGCTTTAGCCGGCGCGATCGTTTTGAAACAAAGAAGGAGTCATATCGAGCACCTGGAAATTCCACCGGCCAATATCCCTTATGTATTAATCGGTACCGGCTTGCTATGGTTTGGTTGGTTCGGATTTAATGCAGGATCAGCTGGTGCTGCTAATTCACTCTCTGTTTCGGCATTTGCAACTACGAACACGGCCGCGGGTGCAGCTGGTTTGTCCTGGATGTTTTTTGATGTGATAAAGGGGAAGAAACCTTCCGTGCTTGGTTTTTGTATTGGTGCAGTCGTTGGACTGGTGGCCATTACACCCGCTGCAGGTTTTGTCGCCATTCCCCAGAGTATTTTTATCGGCGTGGTAGCGGCAGTTATTTCCAATACCGCAGTTTACTGGCGCTCCAAGACAAGACTGGATGATACACTGGATGTATTTCCCATGCCATGGTATCGGCGGTATGGTCGGGATGCTGATGACCGGAATTTTTGCTACCAAGACCGTTAACTCTGCCGGCCAGGACGGATGGTTTTATGGCAACCCGGCTTTCTTCTGGACCCAGGTGAAAGCTCTTCTGGTGGTTGTTCCATTCAGCTTTTTTGTATCATTTGCAATTTTCAAATTCATTAATATGATTCTTCCGATTCGGGTAAGTCAAATCGAAGAAGAAGAAGGTCTGGATTCCAGTCAGCATGCAGAAAAATATTTGCAGGGTCACTTATTAGTAACCACCGCTAATGGAGTTAAAGAACAAGAAGCTGTCTAGTATAAGTACAAATGGTTAGTTATAGGGTTAATTGTTCATAACGAAAGCCTGGAAGAGCCATTAATTACGGACAATTAACCCTTAACCATTAAGCTTTACCACGTAAATTTGGCCTGGCAAAACCAGTGCGTTTGAAATATTTACGGGCCCTAAATAAATACTTCTGGAAATATAAATGGAGGCTCCTGCTGGGCCTCATTTTTGTTATACTCTCCAACTATTTTCGCATCCTGGCTCCCCAGGTAACCGGTTATGTAGTTAATACCGTCGAGAGGGAATTGATATCGGAGGCAGGTAAAAAATCTTCCCCGCCCGTTTCATCAGCAGCAGAAATCCGCAATACAAAAACGCAAAAATCGGATACAGCCAACTATGATATACTTGTAAAAAAATTCATCCGGAAATTAAATTCAACAAAACAGACTTTCGGCCAGAAAGTAGCCATCTCAGGAATCACTTTATTGCTGCTCGCTATCATCGGCGGAATATTTATGTTTTTTATGCGACAGACCCTTATTGTCATGAGTCGTCATATTGAATTCGATCAGAAGAATGAAATCTTTCAGCACTATCAGCAACTGGATACTTCTTTCTATAAGAGTCATAGCACAGGCGACCTGATGAGCAGGATGGCGGAAGATGTAAGCCGGGTGAGAATGTATACCGGGCCGGCGATTATGTACCTCGGAAACCTGCTCGCCACCATCGGGTTCAGTCTTTATTTTATGATCCGTAAAGACGCCCTGCTGACTCTTTATGTTCTTGCACCGCTTCCGGTCCTCGCGGTAACCATCTACATGGTGAACAACCTGATTCATAAAAAAAGTGAACGTATCCAGGCCCTGCTTAGCAAACTGACCACCAATGCCCAGGAATCTTATAGTGGAATCCGGGTGATCAAATCCTTTGTGCAGGAATCTGCCATGCTGCGCTTTTTTAGTTCAAACAGCGAGGATTACAGGAAAAACGCCATTGGTCTGGCAAAAGTGGAAGCTATCTATTTCCCTTCGATGGGTCTGATTATCGGACTAAGTACGCTTTTGACTATCATGATCGGCGGTTTCTATGTAATCCATGGCACCCATTCAACCGACCTGGGTACCATCACCGAATTTGTGATTTATATTACCATGCTCACGTTTCCGGTAAGTGCAATCGGTTGGGTGGCCAGCATGATACAAAGAGCATCTGCTTCACAGAAAAGACTGAATGAATTTTTGGAAACAAAGCCAGCCATCCGGAATCTTCCACAGACAGTTAAACAACCGTTGTCTGGAAATATTTCATTTGAACATGTTGACTTCATATATCCTCATACAGGGATACATGCGCTGAAAGATTTTAATCTCCTGGTAAGCAAAGGAGAAAAAATAGCTGTCATTGGCAGAACCGGTAGTGGTAAGACCACCCTGGCCCAACTGATCCTTCGCTTTTATGATCCGACCCATGGAATGATCCGGATGGATGGAAAAGACATTAAAACCCTTGAACTGGATGATTTCAGGAACCAGATCGGCTATGTCCCCCAGGATGTTTTCCTGTTTAGTGATACGGTTACAGGAAATATTCTTTTCGGCATGGATCGGAAGTCCGCAGCTGAAGCAAAGAAAGCGGCGGAGTCAGCCAGTATAGACAAAGAAATATCCCAGTTTGCGGCCGGCTACGACACGATGATTGGTGAAAGAGGCGTCACGCTAAGCGGGGGCCAGAAACAAAGGATATCCATTGCCCGTGCCCTGGCGGGTAATCATGAAATTGTGATTTTTGATGACTGCCTCAGTGCAGTGGATGCCCGCACGGAAAAGGAAATCATTACTAATCTATACAACTACCTGCAGAATAAAACAGCCTTTATTATTACTCACCGAATCTTTTCCCTTTTTGAATTTGACCGGATTGTTGTCCTGGATCAAGGAAAAATGGTTGAAACAGGAACACACGAAGAGTTGCTTGCCCGGAATGGTCACTATACCCGGCTGTACGAACAACAGCAAAAGACCGGTGAGGAACTCCAAACCCGCGACTGACTTGATTTGCGTAAAAACACGCGTGACCGGACAAATTGGGGAATTTTTTGCCAGTTCCATAACAATATTATATTTGTATGGGCTTGCTTTATTTTTTTACCTAAAACAACAACCGTGGCGTACGAGAACAATGACAAAAGAATGGAGAGTGTTTACAGCAAACGAATCAGGGCCGGTAAGCGAAGGACATATTTTTTTGATGTACGGGCTACACGAAGCAATGATTATTATCTAACGATTACTGAAAGCCGCAAAAAATTTAATGAAGATGGTTACGACCGGCACAAAATCTTCTTGTACAAAGAAGACTTCAATAAGTTTATTAAGGCCCTAACGGAAGCTGTTGACTATGTAAAGACTGACCTGATGCCTGATTTTGATTTTGATGCATTTAACCATGACCAGATTTCTGAAAATGGTGAAAGCCATCCGGAACACCAGGAAATCCACGAATCACCGCTGGATCCTGTGGTACAGGTATCTGAACCGGAACCAGTGAAGGCAGAAGTTGCTCCGGTAAGTTCCGAACCCACTTCCTCTTCTTCCGACCACCTGGAAGAAGTTGATAAATGGTGAGAACTGCTCTCTGATATTTAAAACCTCCGACCGGAGGTTTTTTTATTTTAACTGCATAAACTCCGCCGCCCGCTTTGTGATATTGGCCCAGTAAAATTGCTGATAAAATGAATCCGGCATGGTTGATTTTATTTCGACCGCCCGGGAAACAGCATCTGCAAAAGAATTCCAGTCGTTATCAGCGCATACAATCAGTTTGCCATTGCAGAGCCGCGGGGTCAATACCTATCGCTCCGTTTTCGGTGGACACGGCATTCAGGTCATAGGCCAGTGCCTCTACCAGTTTTGTTTTAATGCCGCCTCCCGACAAAACCGGATTCAAAAATACATTACATCCGGTCAGGTATTGTTCCAGATTTTCCACGAAGCCGAGTATGCGAACATTTGGAAAGGATCTGTTTAAAATGGGATCCGGAATATTCAAACCAAGGATCAGCAGGTTATATGAAAGACCTCTCTTCTGCAGGATCGGATTTATTTTGAATAGAAGGTTTTCGAGAGCCTCCCGGTTCGGGAAATAATTAAATGCACCGTTGAATAACAGGAGAGAGTTCGCTTCGGGTATATGCAGCTGTTGACGCAGGATCTGCGATGAAGAAAATTGTTCTTCCCGGCCGGGAGCTGCAGGTATTTCAGTGCCGAAGCTAACCGTCAGGCATTTTTTTTCATTCAGACCAAAGGCTTTGATCGCATAATCTCTGTCCGCATCCTGGATAAAGAAATTGAAATCCGCCTGCCGGTGGGTGATTTTTTCATATTGCCACAGAACAGGCCACCACCATTTTCCCAGGCTTTTCCATCTGTTCCCTTCCAGATTATGCGAGTGGATCACCAGCTGTATGTTGCAAAATTTTTTTAGTAAAATACCCAGCCATCCATAGTAGGGATGTTCCAATATCAGGTGTGTCGCTTTTTTTTCACGGATCAGCTTCCGGATGGTAAAAAAAACATTCGGGTTCACATATCTGAACACAGAATCCGATAATATATTTCTTACTTCGTATCCTTCGGCAAAGCGGGGCTGGTTTAATTTTGTAGTTACAACTGTAATATCGTGGTGAACTGGAAAAGTATTTATAAAATAGGGCAATGCCCTTTTGTCCCCCGGACCTTGCAGGAAGAAAAGGATAGGAAACCAGGGAGATAATATTCATGATGATAAAGGAAAAAGTAAAACCGGAAATCAAAAAGCGCTTTATACCTAATCAGTAATAATAAACATACACTCCTTTTATTATGAACTGATTTCTTTATCACTTTTTACTTTAATAATTCCCAGCAGTTGCAAAGCCGCAGCGATCAAAAGCAAGTAAATAACAATGGAGGCCCATACACTGAGCCGGTTGCCCATAATATATGACTGGGGTTCGAACCGGAATTCAATGGTATGTTCCCCGGCGGGAACCGACATGCCGCGTAAAACATAGTCCACTTTGCAATAAGGTGACGGTTTCCCGTCAATAAAAGCATTCCAGCCCTTGTCATAGTATATCTCACTGAATACGGCAAACTGATTTGACTTTGATTTAAAGCTGTAGGAAATTTTATCATTCAGGTTTTCGATCAGCTTTATGGACGCGCTGCTGTCTTTTATGGGCATGAATGGTATGCGGTCCCTGAAAATATTTTCCACGATAGCGGTGTCCCGCACATTAATACTATCGAGGGCTGCCATTTCCTGGTCAGCATTATTTACAAAATGAATGTCAGCAACCAGCCAGCAGGAGCCAAAGGCACCGGCGTTCAATCTGGCTACATCCTGGCCACCCTGTCCCCGCTGAATAATGTATTTTGTATTCAGCATATTATAAACCATCTGGTTGCCTTTCACCAGCTGGTGTTCAATCAGATCATTATAAAGTGCCAGCTTAGCGGGGTGATACCCACCCACTGAATTATGAAAATATGAAGTATGTGCGCTTTGAAAGGGATCACCTGTACTCATGTCCAGCACCCGGAAATTTTTTTCCGGATCAGCTTTAATTTGCCGGTCGGCGTCAGTCATCGTGAAGGATGATTCAATGGATTCCGCCTCCACATAATTTTCTTCACCCAGGTATTTTTTCCCTTCAGTCAGTAAATCAAAAGAACTCAGGATAAGAAGCCCCGACAATAAAACAACCGGTTTGATTTTACCACGAAAATAAAACCAGCAAAGCGTAGAGGCAAGCACAACCAGAAGAATACTTCGCAAAAGGTCAGCCTGGAATATCGCTTTACGGTCTTCATGCAAGGCATTCATCCATCCAGTAACCGTTTGCGCGGCTTGTTGTTGCATTTCAGGCGTGGGTTGTTTACCCCTTGCTATTTGTTGTGTGATATTCGATTCATACTGTTCCTTCATTCTCGCGTCGCCGGTCGCTTTGAAGTCACTCATAAAAAAGATGATGAGGCTGACCAATATCAACCCGCCGGATATATACAATACGTTTTTGAATTTTTTGAAATCAATCGTCTTTTTTTCCACCGTTTCCATGAACTCCTGCAGTCCAAGTGCCGCAAGTAATGCGAAACCCAGCTGGGGCATCACGAGTGCCATGGAAGGCGCCCTGAATTTGCTGTATAGCGGCAGGTGGTCAAATAAGAAATAATTTACGAAAGCAAAATGTCTTCCCCAGGCCATGACAATTCCTGCCAGGCAGATTGAGAGAATCCACCATTTGTGCCAGCTCTGAACATATACCATTCCGAGTATGAACAAAAAGCAAATCACAGCGCCCAGGTAAACCGGTCCTGCAGTGAACGGCTGTTCACCCCAGTATGCACTGCTGTTTGCCATTTCAAGCGCATTTTCTTCGGGCACACCGGCTTCGGATAAGCGGTCCGCGAATTTTGAATCACTGGTAATCATTTTACCGGCTGATCCGCCGCCCTGCATACCGGGCACAAAAAGAGTGAGGGTCTCGGATATTCCATAGCTCCAGGAAAAAGCATAATCCTTGTTCAATCCACCCTGCGTTTTATTTTTCGTGTCTGTTGGTGTGAGCTGGGATTTTCCACCCCGCATGGTTTCCGATGCGACTTCTCTTGTGGGTAATAACGTGTATGCGTAGCTTAATAATCCGATTGCCAGAGAAAATGCAATCAGTGAGTATGATATAATTATGTGTTTGAGATTGATCTTTTGGCGATTGGCGATCCCGTAAACGACCGCTATGATTCCGGTAATTATCCCGGTATAATATACAATCTGTAAATGCTGGGTACTGACTTCCAGGCCGAAAAAAATGGTCATGAGGGCCGTCCCGCCCAGATATTTCCCCCGTAGTATGAGCAGGATACCGGCTACAACGGCCGGCAGATAACCAATTGCAATAAGTTCTGTATTATGACCCACAGCAACCAGTATGGGGTTGAATGTTGCAAACGCGTAAGCGATGGACCCCAGCAGGGAAATCAACAATCGCAGCCCCAGTACCTGGGTAAGAATATAAAAACAAACGCAGGCGATGAAGAAAAAATAAATGGGCGTGGGTCCGACATAAAATAAATGATTCAGATAACCAATATTTACCGGTGATGTCCCTTCAAATGCAATATTATATCCCGGCATCCCACTGAACATAGATTCAGTCCACAAAGGATAGTGTCCATATTTTTCCCTGAATTCGACCGATTGTCTTGCCATGCCGGTGAATCCCTGCACATCTGACTGCCTGAGTACCTTACTTTCGAGCGCCGTCTTATTAAATGCTACAGATACGATCCAGAAAACTACAATTGCAATGAGATGCGGCAAAGCTTTCTTAAGAAGCGGTGAATTCATACAAATGAAACTGATTAATCAGGCAAATTAATGCTATTTTATGCAGAAATTTAGATTTTTGAACTATGGCTTTGTTAAGGATGCTCAATCGTGCAGCTTTCATATGTAATATCTGTTTCCTTCTCGCAATCGGATTATTATACTTCAAACATCCCGTCAATCCGGGCTTTGCTTCACTGGTAATTGTGATGGGTTTTCTGCTTTCCATCATTTTGAATGTCGTTGTGAATATTGTCCTGCTTTACTATATAATAGCGAAGAGACCGGTGATGGAAGTTCCCCGTGCGCTAAGAATTATGAACGGAGGTTTTCTTATTATACAATTAATCCTTTTGATAAAATGATCCGAAAAATATCCGATGAGAGACCTGATTGTTGTTGGTTGATGGTTGACGGTTAGACGACTTGACGATTGATAATTTATGATTGTGAGTTGGCGCGATATCTCTTCCGGAATATCATTTTATCGCGCCCGGTTCAGGCTCAATTCCATTACAAAATCATCCATAAAATATCCGTTGCCAATATCCAGGAGTTCTTCTTTTTTAATTACAAAACCCATGCTCCGGTAAAATCCCACCGCTTTATTGTTCCGGTTTACATTTAGCTGAAGGCTCTTGCCACCTGCTGCTTTTAATCGGGATATCACATCGTTCATCAGATTTCTGCCCAGACCGATTCCCTGCAATTCTGTGTCGAGGTATATCTTATTTAGTTTATAATCACCGGTTACATTTAGCGGAGTGTATGACGCATAACCCGCCGCATTCCCATTGTGATATATGATCAGGAACTGCTGACCTGACTCAAATTGTTTTACAAGGTTCTCTGGTTTATAAAACATATCCATCATATAGTCAATCTGCGGGGATTCAACGATATCCTGATAGGTAACGGGAAAGATACGGATTGCCAGTTCACGAATTTGCCACAGATCATCTTTCGAAGCCAACCTGACTTCCAATCCGGGAGTAGTAGTATTCATCACGCAAAAGTTCTTTTATAAAAAGAGTAAGGGTGTTGATATTCGCCTTACAATATCGTAAATATAAAAAACAGAAAATAGAATAAGCAGGTTGAGCTTTGAGCAATCTGTTACTGGCGTTCAGCTCTCAGCCATAGCGTTAAGCGTTTTGCGTTAAGCGTTCAGCCTTCAGTCCTTATAATATCAGCATTCCGGCAAACTCAGCGGTATGTGTACAGCTAACCCGCCATCTGATGTTTCTTTGTATTTGCTATTCATATCAAGTGCCGTATCCCACATTGTCCGGATAACTGCATCCAGGGACACTTTTGCAAAATCGGGCATACTTTGTAAAGCAAGCTGTGATGCTGTGATTGCTTTGATGGCGCCCATGGTATTTCGTTCAATACAGGGCACCTGCACCAGTCCTCCAATGGGATCACAGGTTAATCCGAGATGATGTTCCATGGCGATCTCAGCTGCCATCAGTGCCTGTCGCTGGGTGCCACCCATGCTTTCGGTGAGCGCCCCTGCTGCCATGGCAGACGACACACCGATTTCTGCCTGGCAACCGCCCATCGCAGCCGAGAGGGTAGCTCCTTTTTTAAATATGCTCCCAATTTCAGCCGCAGTTAAAAGAAAGGAAATGATTTTTTCCTCCCGAAAGCTCTCTGTAAAACAAATAAAATACTGTAGAACTGCGGGAATGACACCGGCTGCCCCATTGGTCGGAGCAGTAACTACCTTTCCAAAACTCGCATTTTCCTCATTCACTGCCAGAGCAAAACAGCTTACCCAATCCAATATATATTGAAAATCTTTCCCACCCGCCTGGATCGCCTGCACCCATTCCGCAAAGCCTGAATAGGTCCTTCCTTTAAGAAGTTTTTGGTTAAGAGCAGCAGCGCGACGTTTCACCTGGAGCCCTCCGGGTAAAACACCTTCCGCATGGCATCCCTTATACATGCATTGTTTCATCACATTCCAGATATTTCCCAATCGTTCCTTAACGGTCGATTCGTCCTGCCACATCATTTCATTTTCGAGAACGATCTCATGAATGGGTAACCCGGTTTTCATGCACCAGTGAAGCAGGTTGCCTGCCGTGTCAATGGGGAAGGGCAGTTGCATGGTTTTTTTACCGGAAGAATGTTCATTTTCCTTTTCAATAAATCCGCCTCCGATAGAATAATAGGTTTCTGCTTTGGGTTCATGGCCATGAAAGGATGCCAGGAAACTTAAGGCGTTCGGATGATAGGGCAGGGATTCCTTCGTGAGAAATTCAATATCGCTGGCCGGATCAAAATGAATGGGAAGGCCTGGTGCCAGGGACTTTGTTTCCCGGATTTTTTCTATAACAGAAGAAATGACCGAAGTGTCAATGGCGACGGGGTCATAACCGGCGAGCCCCAGCAATATTGCGATATCAGTCCCATGTCCCCTGCCTGTTTTAGCCAGCGATCCATACAACAATACTTTCAGTTGTCTTAAATCTGTTAGTAGACCCTGGTCGCGGAGGGACCTGATAAATGCCTGACCTGCCCGCCAGGGACCCAGGGTATGTGAACTGGAAGGACCGACACCAATTTTGAAAATATCAAATACCGAGATGGGTTCGTACGGCAAGAAGAATATTTCGACTAAATTACAATAAAAAACCCTGAACTCTTGTCCAGGGTTGGTTTAGCAGGTAGTGTGGTTACGGCACTTGGAATAAAAACTTTCGTTCAGAGTAATAAGACAGCCCGATAGTCTGAAATGCTGCACAGATTATTTTTTTTCGTCATTATCCTGTTTTTCTTTTTTGGCCAGCAGCTCGATATAACGCTGTTCAAATTGTTCCCATTTGAATTTCCGGGAAAAAACAGCAATAAACACGAGGATCAGCAAAAGTGCCAGGAAAAGTATACCGGGGTTAAAATCAGAGCCATTACTCATCATTTTGGCCCTTTTATACCATCCGGAGAAAAAATTTAGAGAAATGGGGATGACAAATAAGAGAGCCAGGGGAATTCCCAGTAAAAACTGGCGGAAGGTTCGCTTTTGTTTTTCGCGATTAACCCTCCAGTAGCTGATAAAGTTTTCCTCTTCTTCTGTGAGCATGGCTGCCGGATTTTTTATTAAGCAGGTTGGGGATATTGAAGAAAAATTGAGGATTTGGCAGGTATATGGTTAGTTTTCAATATTTTATTTTAATTTTCATATAATTATTTACCCGTATTCGCGTTCGTAAATTACTTAAAAAGAAAATCCACCGCCTTGAAGATACCTCTGTTGCTCGTACAGTATTTATATAAGAACCGAAAGATGTCACTTCCCGGTCTGGGCATTTTTACGCTTGATAAGTCTGTGGTTCTTCCGGATGAGCATGATCGCGCCCTGCTTTCCATGCCGAATGCCGTCCAATTCCAAAATGCAAATATAGCAGCGGCCGACAAGGAGCTGATCACTTTTATTTGTGAAAACACCGGCAAAATCCGGCCCCTTGCTATTTCAGATCTCGATTCCTTTCTCAGTCTTGGTACTGAAATGCTCAATATAGGGAAGCCCTTTTACCTGGAGGGAATTGGTACGATTTCTAAAAACAAGGCAGGAAAGTTTGACTTTACTCCCGGAGAGTATACTTTATTCAAGGAAAATACCGCTTCACCTGAACGGGATAAGAAAAAAGTTTATGCAAAGGAAAAAAAACAGGATATCGTTCTATCAACCGGGAAAAGCAACAATGGTTTAAAACTACTCGCCATGGTTGCGGCACTTGCGATTGTCGGATGGGGAGGGTGGATGATGTACAAAAAGAACAGCCCTGAGGAACTTGAAAAAAAACCGGACAGCGCAACGATTGTTCAGGAGAATCAGCCTCCGGCAGCTGATACAACCAGATCTTCCAATACGGCACAGGATTCATCAAAATCCGCGAAAACTGATTCAGCAATTCCGATGGTCCCGAATGATCAGCCGGCCACATATAAATTTGTAATTCTCGCCACCACAAACAAGCCACATGCCATCAGGCGCTATAACCAGCTTACATCATTTGACCTGAACGTACACCTTTACCAGAAAGATTCCACTTTCTTTAAAGTGTATTTTCAATTTCCGGCACTGACAAAAGACACGATCCGCATAAAAGATTCCCTCCGCAGGGAATATGCACACGAAGTGTTCATTGAACAATAGGCGCACCTTTTGAAAATAGCCCTTTTATCGTTTTTTACTATCTTGAATTCAATTTAAAAGATTGAATATGTATTCCATTGTCAATTTCTCCTCCAGGCGATTCTTTTTACTGTGTTTTTCAACCCTGATTTTTTTTGGAGTGGTATCAGCACAGTCAGTAACCGATTCAGCAGCAAAGGCAAAAAAAGACCGGGAAAATGCGATCAAAGCCAAGCCTACTGAAGTATACAGTCCTGTTCCTCCCATCGTTACACCGGGTAAGACCGACGCTGAGCCACCATCCGATGCAATTGTATTGTTTGATGGTAAAAACCTGGATTTATGGCGGGCTGAGGGCCCAGATTCCAGTAAGGCAGCAGGTTGGAAAGTGCACGATGATATCATGACTGTAGATAAAAAAGCCAAGGGGATTCTTACCCGTCAAAGATTTACTGATTATCAACTTCATCTTGAATTCAGGATTCCGGAAAATATTACCGGATCGGGACAGTCGAGGGGAAACAGTGGAATTTTCCTGGCCTGTATTTCTGACAGCGGTTCAGACGTAGGCTATGAACTACAAATCCTCGACAACTATAAAAATGAAACATATGTGAATGGTCAGGTGGGAAGTATTTACAAACAGGTCATACCACTCGCCAATCCTTCCCGCAAACCCGGCGAATGGCAGATCTATGAAGTGGTGTGGACTGCACCCCGGTTTAAATCAGATGGCAGTGTGGATACACCGGCAAGGGTTACCGCATTCCTGAATGGCGTGCTTGTGGAGAATAATTACTTTGTTAAAGGATTAACGCAATATATCGGTCAGCCTTACTATAAGAAGCATGGTCCCGCACCCATTAAACTACAAGCCCATGGGGATCCAAGTGAACCGATCAGTTTTCGGAATATATGGCTGAGACCTTTGTGAGTTATGGGTTATGAATTACGAGCCATGGTTAATTAAACTCATCACCCATAACCCATAATCCATAACTCATAAATAAACCCCAACTTTCCCTAGTGACATAAATACACAGCGCCATCGGCCAATTGCTTTAACAGCTGCATATTTTTGTTTAGTAAAATGGAATCCAACCGGGGCATTTCAGAGTTTTCCAGGTCGCGAAACCAGACCAGGTAATTATTTTTCTCGTCATAATACTGCCGGAGCTTTTTGGGAAATGCAACAGACGGAAGTTGCCTGGCCGGGAGACCGGTAATAAAATATACAGCGTCACCGGCATTGGAATAAGTGGGGTATCCGTTTTCGAAAATGTTTTTATTATTATCTACGAATTGTACAATGCCCGATTGAGTAAATTCATCTTCGCGGTAACCCGGCATCCCCGCATCTTTGACCCCGTCATAATATTCATAATCAGCTGCAAGCTGTTTATTCATCAGCCAGGCGGCCCCCATCAGAAATACAATTCCAAATATCCATTGCAGCCGGTATGAGATACCGGCGATAAATCCGGGAATCCACCAGCTCAGGCTCCACAACAGCGGGACAAACACCGGCGATAGTAAGCGGTTTGAAAACTGCTCGTATCGTGTAAGAAAAGACGAAAGCAACATGAATAAACAATAGATCAGTCCCGTGACCGCTGTGATATATTCAAATGAGGAAAAAGGCTTTTTACTCCTGGATGCAAAAAATATGGAAAGGGAAAAAATAGCAAAGACAGATAAAGTAATGCCCGTAGCTATTGAAGGATTTCTGTAAATCTGTAGCCAGTCGCAGATGACAATACCGAAGTATTCAATAATTTTTTGAAACCCGAGATCTCCTTTTTGCCTTTGTCCGGTAAGGAAACCTGTCAGCCAATAATTCCGTATGAGGTTTACCAGGAAAAAAGAAATGGAAAGGGCACCAAACATAAAGCAATGCAGGATCTTTTTGCGGAGGGGATTACCTGAATTAAAATAAATCATGATGAATCCGACCGGCACCAGGAAAATACCGGCATACCTGGTAAGGCAGGCGAAAGCGCCGACTGATGCCGAAGCCAATAGCCAATTCAGCGTAGGCTCCTTTAGATATTTTGAAATACTGAGGATGAAAAAAAGAATGAGCAATAAGAAAATGGTTTCTGACCACATCATGGAATAAACTTCCTGGAGGGCCGGGTTGAAGAGGATGCACAGCAGTAGAATACGTTTATACCATCTGCCAGTCTGATGGAATCCGTTCATGAGAGCACCGGAGGTATAAAGCAACATGCCAAATAGTATTCCATTCAGCCATGGACCAAATTGAAGGGGATCCAGCCTGGTAAAAATTGTAATGACGGTTAAAAATAAAGGGTAACCGATCGGGAAATCCACGACCGGCAAAAGGTCAAATGATTTAAATCCGATACCGCCGTTCATATGCCGGGCTGCACTCAGGTAGGTTACAGAATCCGGTGAAATGCCGATGCCACTGTGTTTTGTAAAAATCTGTACCAGCACAAATGCGGTCAGGGCAGCGATCAATGAGTCCAGGTTTTCAGAAAGAGAAAATAATTGGCGCTTAAGTTTCATGAGTGAATTCGAAGATATAAGAATTCTGATAGTTCATCTATGAACGCGATCACCTAATTTCAATTTTTGTTCCAGATCATATAGTTGATGAACAGATTCTATTGGTTGTTGTCTATATTGGTGGTCTGTACCATCGGATCCGTGAAAGGTCAGATTTTGGGGGGCACACCTCCATCTGTTAAGTGGAAGCTGGTTCATTCTATTCCCGCCGATATTATTTATCCTGCCGGGTTGGATAGCCAGGCAAGTCAGGTTGCGTTCCTCGTTTCATCGTTAAGTAAAACCACACTGTCAACCATCGGGCCCCGGCAGAAACCGGTTGATATAGTTTTTCATAACCTGACTACGGTACCCAACGGGTATGTACAGCTGGCACCCTTCAGAAGTGAATTTCAACTTACACCGCCGCAAAATAGTTTCGAACTCGGGAGTATTCCGTGGAACCAGACTCTTGCCATTCATGAATACCGGCATGTTCAGCAATACAATAATTTTTGTATAGGACTTTCAAAAATATTTTATATCCTGTTTGGCCAGGACGGCCTCGCGTTCGCAAATAATCTTTCAGTCCCCAACTGGTTTTTTGAAGGTGATGCCGTTTACCAGGAAACCCTGGTAAGTAAGCAGGGCAGGGGAAGGCTTCCGCTTTTTCTTACGGGCTTTGAAGCCTTGTGGGTTTCTAAAAAAGATTATTCCTGGATGAAACTCCGCAATGGTTCATACCGCGATTTTACACCCGATTATTATCCGCTGGGATATATGCTGGTTGCTTATGGACGGGATGTTTATGGTAAGGATTTCTGGGCCAAAACGGCTGTAGATGCCGCAGCATTTAAAGGTCTGTTTTATCCTCTTCAGAAATCCATTAAAAGAAATGCCGGTATTTCCTTCGATTCTTTCCATCTTCGGGCGCTGGATTATTTTAAGAATCAGGTTCCTGAAAACTCCTATTCAGGTGCAGCTGCTATTTTCGGAAAAGAAAACGCCCACTTTCAGGCTGATCAATTATTTCCCCAGTTCATTGACAGCAATCAACTCGTATTTCTGAATAACAGTTATCGCCTGCCACCTGCCTTTGTGATCGCGAAAACCGGTAACGAAAAATTGTCCCGAATTAAATTCCGCGCTGTCGCATTGGACGATGCGTTCGCCTATCGAGACCATAATATTGTCTACGCATCTTATGAACCGGATTTACGATGGGGATGGGAAAACTATTCAGTTCTCCGCACCATCGATCTGAGTACTAATAAAGACAGACGGCTCACTTCCAAAACAAAATATTTTTCTCCCGATATTTCACCTGACGGAAAATCCATTGTAGCCGTAAATATGGAAGAATCGGGAAGCAGCTACCTGGATATTCTGGACAAAGAATCCGGAAAACGAATACAGCGGATTCCTAATCCTGAAAAACTGGTGTACACTTATCCTAAATATACCTCTTCCGCTAACCTGGTCGCCGCTGTCAGAAATTTAAAAGGGCAGATGGGTTTGATGCGGATTGATATAGCCACCGGAAAACAAGAGCTGATCGTGAACTGGTCAATGGATGTTCTGGGATTTGTTTCAGTGAACAATAACGAAATTTATTTTACCCGCAGCTTCCAGGGCCAGGACCATGGATTCAGTTATCGTGACGGCCGGGTTTATATCCTGGATGCGGATGCCGGTAGTGGAAATTATCAGCTGTCGGCAGGTTTTGGAAAATTAACGTGGAACAGCTTTACGAGTGCCGGTTACCGGATGCAGGTTTCTGAAATCAAAAATTTATTCGCCCCTGTTCCGGTAAATTTCCCACCGCTTGATACCTCTGAAAAGCATAAAGTGTATTCACTCGACAATCCGCCTTTTCAGATTCCATCTCCTATTCCTGATACGGTCTTCCCTGGCAGAACCTATCATTCATTATCGCATCCATTTAATTTCCACAGCTGGCGGCCTTATATCAACGATCCCGACTATACGCTTTCCCTGTTGGGTCAGAATGTTTTGAATAGTGTACAGTCGGAAATATTTGTCGGCTATAACAGTGATGAACAATATAAAAAAGCGGGCATGGATTTTACATATGGCGGTCTCTTCCCATTTCTAAATATTGGCGTAGAATACCGTATCGACCGAAGCGCCTACCTCGGTTCACAAAAAATATACTGGAATGAATTGCTGCCTTATACCGGTTTTTCCGTCCCACTTAATTTCAGCAGGGGAAGATGGCTGACCAATCTTGAAGCGGGCAGTAATATTTCATATCACCAGGAATATTTTAAAGGTGTTTACAAAGACAGTATAAAGAATACATCCTATTTGAGTCTTGATCCCCAACTGCTGTTCACTCACCAGCTCCAGGCGGCCAGGATGCAGATATATCCTTCATTCGCCCAGACGTTGTTAATACAATATAACAGGGCCATTTCGAATATTTCGGGCAACCAGTTCCTGGCCTCGGCAAACCTGTTTTTTCCCGGACTGACTTCAACAAACAGCCTGGTAATCAAAGGCGCTATTCAACAACGCGATTCATTAAACCAGGTGCGGTTCTCCAATGGTTTTCCATTTGCACGGGGGTATTCCGCTGAAAATTTTTACCAGATGATTGGTTTCGGAATCAATTACAATTTACCACTGGCATATCCTGACTGGGGATTTGCCAATATGGTTTATTTTTTAAGGGTCCGTGCCAATTTGTTTTACGATGATACCTATGTGCCCTATTATGCAACCAACGGACCGGGAGTACAAACCCAATACCGGTCTGCGGGGATTGAAATTTATCTCGATACGAAGTGGTGGAACGAACTTCCGCTGAGTTTCGGCATCCGGTACAGCCGCCTGTTGGATCCGGATTATGCAGGAAGAGGACCCAACCAGTGGGAACTGATCCTGCCCCTGAATATTCTTGATAAAGGTTACAACCACCGACTCGCAAATCCTTAAGCACTCCCTCGTTCATTCTTAAAAAGACTTCTTAAAAAAACTAAAACAACAAGCAGTTTGCTTCTTAAAAGTATATTTCTCCAAAGGATATAGCTACAAACCTTTCACTCCTCAAAAAGATTACTTCTCGGCGGTTATACTAACAAACCTTTCATTCCTTAAAAAGATTACTTTCCCACCGCTATTGTAACAAACCTTACATTTCTTAGAAAGATCTCTCTCATCCCCCGGAACTTCTTAATTTTGCGCGCCCCGGAGAAAACATTTCCGGAATCCTGTATGAAGTATACATCAGAAATTGAAAAAAGAAGAACTTTTGCGATCATATCCCATCCGGATGCCGGGAAAACGACCCTGACGGAAAAATTCCTGTTGTTCGGCGGCGCCATTCAGACAGCAGGGGCTGTTAAAAGCAACAAGATCCGCAAACATGCCACCAGTGATTTTATGGAAATTGAGCGCCAGCGTGGAATCTCCGTGGCGACTTCTGTCATGAGTTTTCAGTATAAAGGAATGCTGATTAACCTCCTGGATACCCCCGGTCATAAGGACTTTGCTGAAGACACTTACCGCACATTAACAGCTGTAGACAGTGTGATCCTGGTAATTGACAGTGTTAACGGTGTGGAGGAACAGACCCGTAAACTAACAGAAGTCTGCCGTATGCGCGACACACCGATTATTGTATTTGTCAATAAGATGGACCGTGATGGTAAGAGTCGCTTCGAACTGATGGAAGAAATCGAAAACGAATTACACATCAAATTACACCCGCTGACCTGGCCTATTAACAGCGGAAAAGACTTTAAGGGAGTTTATAATCTGCATGATAAAAACCTGATCCTTTTTACCGCCAATACCAAGGCTTCGGATGAAGACGTAGTTCAAATCCGCGATCTGGGAGATTCTTTACTGGATGAAAAACTGGGTGAAAAAGATGC
Source organism: uncultured Bacteroidota bacterium (assembly GCA_963741345.1). Lineage (GTDB taxonomy): Bacteria > Bacteroidota > Bacteroidia > Chitinophagales > Chitinophagaceae > Puia. The sequence goes on along the minus strand of CAVUHS010000005.1, from coordinate 973,903 downwards.
GTCCATTCTCCGTGAGGACGTGGAACTGGTGGATGGTGTTTACGGTCCGTTGAATGTGGATGACTATCTCAACGGAAAAATTGCCCCTGTATTCTTTGGATCTGCCATCAATAATTTCGGAGTGCGTGAAATGCTGGATAGTTTTATTCGTATTGCACCTGTTCCGCAATGCCGGCCAACTACCAGTGGAATGATTTGTCCGGAAGACGAAAAACTCAGCGGCTTTGTTTTCAAAATCCATGCAAACCTGGACCCCCGTCACCGTGACCGCATAGCCTTTATTCGCGTATGTAGCGGAAAGTTTGAACGGAATAAATATTTTCATCACGTAAGGCTCAATAAGGACGTGCGTTTCAGCAATCCCTATAGTTTTCTTGCCCGTGAGAAGGATGTTATTGACGAGGCATTTCCGGGCGATGTGGTTGGCCTTTTTGACACCGGTAGTTTTAAGATTGGCGACACGCTGACGGAGGGAGCTGATTTTTATTTCACAGGCATCCCTTCCTTTTCGCCTGAAATTTTTAAAGAGGTCCAGAATAAGGACCCGATGAAAACAAAGCAACTGGAAAAGGGTCTTTTACAATTGACTGACGAAGGCGTCGCCCAGTTGTTTACCCAGTTCGGCGGTAATAAAAAAATCATCGGCTGTGTGGGTGAATTGCAGTTCGAAGTGATTCAATATCGCCTGTTGCATGAATATTCCGCTTCTGTTCAGTTTAATGCGTTGCCGTTTTTTAAAGCTTGCTGGATAACGAGTAAGGACGAAAAGAAACTGTTGGATTTCGCGCGGTTCAAACAAAATAATATAGCAGAAGATAAAGATGGCCAGATGGTCTATCTCGCCCAAAGCGAATGGTTTCTGAAAACTGAAATCAGTAATAATCCGGATATTGAGTTTCACTACACTTCAGAAATACATAAGTAAAGCAAGTATGAGATACTTACTTCAGCCTTACCCCTGTATAATTGTGCGGGCTGATTTTTTTTAATTCCTTTTTCACGACCGGGGCGATTTCAAGGCTGTCAATAAATGCATGCATGGATTGTCGTGTAATTCCGTTTTTCCCTCTGGTCAGGGCTTTCAGGGCTTCGTATGGCTGAGGATAATCCTCCCTGCGAAGAATTGTCTGAATGGCTTCCGCCACAACGGCCCAGTTATTTTCCAGGTCTGTAGTCAGTTTATCTGTATTCAGGACCAGTTTGGTGAGTCCCCGTTCAATGGATTTAAGCGCCAGGATAGTATGTGAAAATGGAACCCCGATACTGCGTAAAGTGGTTGAATCGGTCAGGTCCCGCTGCAGACGGGACACGGGCAGCTTTGCGGACAGCCATTCGAAAATAGCGTTGGCTATACCGAGATTGCCCTCAGCATTTTCAAAATCGATCGGATTTACTTTATGCGGCATGGCAGACGATCCGATTTCACCTTCTTTTATTTTCTGTTTGAAATAATCCATCGAGATATAGGTCCAGAAATCCCTGCAAAAGTCAATGAGAATAGTATTGATCCGTTTAATACAGTCAAATTGTGCGGCTAACAGGTCATAGTGTTCAATCTGGGTAGTATACTGCTGGCGTTTTAGACCGAGTTTTTTTTCAACAAATTCATTTCCCATTTTGATCCAGTCCTTATTTGGAAACGCAACCATATGTGCATTGAAATTTCCGGTAGCTCCCCCAAATTTCGCCGAGAATGGTATTTGTATCAGCAGTTCAACCTGGTTCTCAATTCTCTCCACAAACACCATTACTTCTTTTCCCAGTGTAGTTGGTGAAGCCGCCTGGCCGTGGGTTCTGGCAAGCATGGGAGTATTCCGCCATTGTTTAGCCAGTATGGTCAATTGCTTTTTCAGATTCAGTATAAACGGAAGGTATTCGATTTCCACCGCATGTTTCCAAAGAAGGGGAATGGCCGTATTATTGATATCCTGTGAGGTCAGTCCAAAATGAATCCATTCTTTCGTATCGCCGTCCTTTGTCTGGTCCAGCCTGGTTTTCAGGAAATATTCAACGGCTTTTACATCGTGATTGGTGGTCCTCTCGATCTTTTTAATTTCCAGTGCATCTTCCAGGGTGAAATTTTCCAGCAGTGCCAGCAGGGTTTTCTTTGTAGCTGCGGAAATTGTGAAAAATTTTTTTTCAGAAAGAAAAATAAAATAGGCGATTTCGACCTGGAGACGGTATTTTATCAAAGCATATTCAGAAAAATACTCCTCCAATTGCTGCAATTGGCTGCGATATCTTCCGTCTATCGGTGAAATAGCTGTCAGTGAGTGAAGTTCCATATGCTCAGGCAATAGGGATTATTTAATCAGCTTCCCTACTTTTGCTGCCAAATTTAAACTAATCGCGTTGGACAGAAAAATAAGGGTAGGTGCAGTGAGCTATCTGAATACCAAACCACTTTTATATGGAATTGAAAATTCACCTGTATTAGAGGAAATATCACTGATTACTGAATATCCTGCCAGGATAGCTGAGATGCTGCTCAGGGACGAGATTGATATCGGTCTGGTGCCGGTTTCAATCATCCCACTGATGGCTGAATACCATATCAACACCCGTTACTGCATTGGCTGCGATGGACCCGTCGCCTCAGTTTGCCTGTTTAGTGAGGTCCCCGTGAACGAAGTCAGGAAAGTATTATTGGATTACCAGAGCAGGACATCCGTAGCGCTCGTGAAAATTTTATTCGAAAAACATTGGAAACAAGATCCGGTTTTCGAACAGGCAGGTCCTGATTTCCTCCAGGAGATCGCAGGTAATACCGCTGCCGTAGTAATAGGAGACCGCGCCCTGCAACAAAGATCTCTCTCGAAACATGTTTATGATCTCGGCATGGCATGGAAGGAAATGACCGGCTTACCCTTTGTTTTTGCGGCGTGGATAAGTAATAAAGCATTGGATCCGTCATGGGTCAAGCGGTTTGACCAGGCGAATGCATTCGGAATTGAAAACATTTCCAAGGTAATCACAGATCTGCCGGCAAATAATTTCGACCTGAAAGAATACTATACCCGCTTCCTGAATTATGTGCTGGATGAAGAAAAATATCATGGGTTGAACCTCTTCCTTGAACTATTATCGAATCAGGAGAAAAGTTCCCTTCCTCATAATTACCCAGCATAAAATGCCGGCTTTCACTAAGCGACGATAAAGTTTATTAAAATCATCCTTTTGGAAACTATTCAGCATAAAAATCTGAACTAGGTGTTTACTCTTACTTTAAAAAAAATAGTTCGTTGTTTCTGCAATAAGTAAGCGGCGGAAACATTATTGATTATATTTATTTCAGCTTTTATAATCCAAAAACAAATTCATGAAATTTAAGTTTCTGCCCGTATTATTTTTCTGCTTTTCAATTGGTTTCATTTCCTGTTCTAAAAGTAATGATAATCCTACGGCACCGGTGGTCACCCATGACACCGTGATTATAATTACACATGACACGATTCTGTCAGTCCCCGCTAATTCTATAATAGGATTGTGGATTGGCACTCTTACAGCAGTGAATGAACCCCAGGCGGGTCAGCTTAGTTATAGTTTTGATATTCGGGCGGATGGGACAATTCTTACAGAGAGCGAAGGCGCAGACGGCTTCACTTATTATTCAGCTGGTACCTGGACGCTTGCGGGTACGGCATTTTCCGCAACCATAACTTCAACTACCGCGACGAATAAGGGTGTCGTTCAAAACCTGACTGCAGTATACAATAAAACAAATGGCACACTGTCTTCCGGCACCTGGCAAAACGTACTTGGAAATGCGTCCGGCACTTTTTCCCTAAACAGAATCAATTAGGGGTATTCAGCCGAAAGCAGAAAATATTTAATTGAACGTCGTATGGCAATGGATTTTTACGCATGCGTACAAAGGGATTATCATACACGGAAGTTGCCTCTTTGATATAGTAAGAAAATCCGTTCGCCACGATCAGTGAAAATATTTCATTCAGCTCGGTATTCTGACTGAATGATCCATGATATTCCAGGAAAAGATTATTTACAAAATGCAGTTGATCGGAGAGATCCTTTATAACCTGGAATTCGGCACCCTCGATATCTATTTTTAAAAAATCAACCGGCCTGTTCAAAAAATCTTTTAGGCGAACAGCTTTTACCTCGGTTGTATTCTGTGACGATCCGTCTCCAATCCTGCTTGACATAGACCCCTCACTGGCGAACCGGAGAACCGTGTTTTCTATCCATACGGCTTCTTTTCGCGCCTCCACATTCTTGTACCCGAAACTTTCAATATTTTTTTTGAGGAGTGTAAAATTTTTATCATCCGGTTCAAAAGCAATAATCTCTGCATCCGGATATAAGTGTTTTAAATAAACAACGCTAAGACCAATGTTTGCACCACAATCCAGGATATATGGTTTCGAACGCAATTCCTGCTTGTATACTTCATCTATAAAGATTTCCCTGAATCCATGCATCAGTTCGGCCGGACTGATAAAAAAAAACTCCTTCCCAAATATCCTGTGTGAACGGATTTTTCCGGGACCCAGGTGCTTATAATATATTTTTTTTACAGGCCCCAGATTAACCACACGATAGGGATTATGGAATATCTTGCCTATCCGCACACGAATGCCCTGCAGGATATTTTTCCCAAACGACTTATTTTGCATGGATTTATTTCAACAAGCGTACAATTTACAGAGATCGGCGGAATTCTGTCTAACCTGAATAAATATGTTTTCAATTATTGTCTGTTCCATTAATACTTCCTATCTGGAAAAATTGAAAATAAATATTCATGAAACGATTGGAAATACATACGAACTATTAGTCTGGAATAATATAACCGAACAAAGACCCATCACGGAAGTATATAACATGCTCGCCGCTCAGGCACAATATCCCTACTGGTGCTTCATTCATGAAGATATCCGCATAGAAACTATGAACTGGTCAGAAAATCTGCGGATGGCTTTTGAGGAACATCCCGAAACAGGTCTGATCGGGATTGCGGGTGCAAAATATAAAAGCAAAACCCCCTCGGGCTGGTCTACGGGGATCAGTGACCTTGATTACTGTAACATATTTCATGAGGATCAAATGCATAACAGGGTTCATATATATATGAATCCTGGCGGGTCGCAGTTTGAACCGGTAGTGAACATCGATGGCGTTTTCATGGCGATCCGCCGGGAGGTATGGAAAAGTGCACATTACAATGCAGATTTACTACAGGGCTTTCATTTGTATGATATTGATTTTTCCTTCCACGTGCTGAAGCACTGGAAAGCGGCTGTTATTTTCAATATCGATATTCTTCATTTCACCGAAGGGGGAAATTATGGTGATGCCTGGGTGGAACCTACAATTCGGTGGCACAATATATTTTCGAGGCAACTTCCCCAGACCAATACGAAAGGGATCGCATTGAAACCGGTGGAAAAGGAAATCAGCAGATTCTGGTTAAAGAGACTTTCGACTGAAAATATATCCTGGAAAAATAAATGGAGATGGATTATGTCAGGTAAAACCTGGCAGGATCCCACAGCATGGCCCGCGATCGGGTTATTTCTTTTTGGGAAACACTTTAAAGGCCGAAAATTCAACGCTCAACACTCAACGCTTAACGCTTAACGCTGAAAGCTTAAAGCTTAACCTGCCGGCAGCCTGCCTACCGCAGGCAGGGCAGGCGTGGGACGCTTAAAGCTGATCATAGCGGCAACGAAATCATATCCACGATCTACGATCTACGGTCATCCGTCAACCGTCAACCGCTTTGGCATCGGGCTTTGGGCTTTAGGCTTTAGGCCTTGGGCTTTAGGCTTTAGGCCTTGGGCTTTCAGCTTTCAGCCATTCCTGCCATTTTTGCATTATTTCCTCCATGGCATAATGATTGACATTCAGTTATGAATCTTTAAATACTAACCTTAAATAAATCAATATTATGGGTAAAATAATTGGAATCGACCTGGGAACCACCAACAGCTGTGTGTCTGTGATGGAGGGTAATGAACCGGTGGTGATCGCCAATGAAGAAGGACGCCGTACGACGCCTTCTGTAGTGGCGTTTTTGAAGAATGGTGAACGTAAAGTGGGTGACCCGGCGAAACGCCAGGCCATCACCAATCCCGTGAATACCATCTCTTCTGTAAAGCGTTTTATGGGACGCCGGTACGATGAAGTAACCAGTGAAATCAGCCACTGGAGCTATAAAGTGGTCAAAGGTGACAACAATACTTGCCGTATTGACATAGACGGCCGTCAGTATACGCCCCAGGAAATCAGTGCGATGATTCTTCAGAAGATGAAGAAAACAGCGGAAGACTATCTGGGTCAGGAAGTTACAGACGCCGTAATTACGGTTCCTGCATACTTTAATGACGCTCAGCGTCAGGCTACTAAAGAAGCCGGTGAAATTGCAGGGTTAAACGTACGCCGCATAGTAAATGAGCCAACCGCAGCTGCCCTGGCCTATGGCCTGGACAAAGCGGGAAAAGATGAAAAAATTGCCGTTTTTGACCTCGGAGGCGGAACATTTGACATATCCGTCCTGGAATTGGGTGACGGAGTTTTTGAAGTGAAATCCACCAATGGTGATACGCACCTGGGCGGTGATGACTTCGATAAAATCATCATCGACTGGCTGGCCGAAGAATTCAAAAAAGATGAAAACATGGATCTCCGCAAAGATCCGATGGCACTTCAGCGTTTGAAAGAAGCCGCTGAAAAAGCAAAAATAGAATTGTCTTCATCCACTGAAACAGAAATCAACCTGCCTTATGTGACCGCAGTAGACGGTGTGCCGAAGCATCTGGTGAAGAAACTCACCCGCGCAAAATTTGAACAGCTCTCTGATAAATTATTCGAAAGATGTCTGAAGCCCTGCGAACAGGCGCTGAAAGATGCAGGGTTAAATGCTTCGCAGATTGAAGAAGTGATTCTTGTTGGCGGTAGTACGCGTATTCCCAAAGTACAGGAAATCGTTGAAAAATTCTTCGGAAGAAAGCCCAACAAAGGAGTGAATCCGGATGAAGTCGTAGCTGTGGGAGCTGCCATCCAGGGAGCGGTGCTGACCGGTGAAGTGAAAGATGTACTGTTGCTGGATGTAACGCCACTGAGTCTGGGAATTGAAACCATGGGCGGTGTGATGACAAGATTGATAGAAAGTAATACAACTATTCCGACGAAAAAATCCGAAACCTTCTCAACAGCCAGCGATAACCAGCCGGGTGTACAGATTCATGTACTGCAGGGTGAAAGACCCATGGCTAACCAGAATAAGAGTCTCGGTATGTTTAACCTCGACGGTATTCCACCGGCACCCCGGGGCGTACCACAGATTGAAGTGACTTTTGATATCGATGCAAACGGAATCCTGCATGTAGTTGCCAGAGATAAAGGCACCGGTAAGGAACAGAAGATACGTATTGAAGCAGGTAGCGGGTTGAGCAAGGAAGAAGTCGAAAAAATGAAGGCTGAAGCAAAGGCGAACGAAGCATCCGATAAGGAAGCCCGTGAACGTGTGGATAAACTCAACCAGGCAGACAGCTTTGTTTTCCAGACAGAGAAACAACTTAAGGAACTCGGAGAAAAAATACCCGCTGATAAGAAAGCGCCGATTGAATCAGCACTGGCCAATTTGAAAGAAGCCCAGAAAGCACAGGACATTGCAAAAATTGATGCTGCTATTGCAGAAATTAATACAGCATGGACCGCTGCATCTGAACATCTGTATAAAGGTACGCAGGAGGGCGGACCACAATCTGCCGGCGGCGGTCAGCCTAACGGTAACGAACAGGCGAATGCAGGCAAGAGCGCTGAAAACGTTACGGACGCTGAGTTTGAAGAAGTTAAATGACCTTAACGAATATACATGGAGATAATGGCTGACACTTGCGTCAGCCATTATCATTTAAGCAGTTATGAGTGAAAATCAGTGTTGGACATGATATAATTTTTCATAATAAGGGTTTGAAGACATGTAAACCGATCGTATATTTGCATCACAATTCAGAGCAATTGAAAGTCTTGCAAGCTCATAGGTACTACACTTCTTTCTAACGATTCTTCAGTGTTCTCCTTCTTTTTGCTCAGGAAAGTTTTTTAATCTAAAAATGGAGTTTTTTATGAAACAAGTTGTAATGCAGTCTGTTGTTAAGATGGACACCGAAACGTTGAAAAGATTGACCACAGAAGTAAAGGAAACGCTCGCTACTGGCATGGAAGTGCCGACCGAAAAGAAACGTTTTACCGCCGCTAATCTCTGGAGGATTCACCAGGCAAAAAATCAGCCTGCCCGCATCACCAGGAAATGGGCGATCTAATATAGAATAAATACTTCGACGATGGAAAGGATCCGTTGTTGGCTCAAATCTTAAACACTGCTTTGAAAGCAGTGTTTTTTTATTTTAATAAGAGAAGGGAAGGACTACATGATGTCCAGGGCCTTGGCAAAGAAAGTACAATTAAAAGGCAGAACGAGGATGCTCACGCCTCCGATAACCTGGTATAGCCCGAAAAATGCGATTACTGAAACAATAAAAAGGATCCAGTACAGGCCACTGCCTCTTTTAGTATTTTCCATCTGGTCAGTTTGATGGCAAATATATTCTAAATCCTATTCCGTTTACAATCGGACATTAATTTTATTACAAGTTGCCCTTTTGGTATTTTCGCGATCGCGTCGCAGCCTTTCTATAACAACCGCGATTTTGAATAAGTCCGAGATGAAAATACATTTTTACTTACGATTCAGTACGAAACAGGGCCAGGATCTTTTTATCTGCGGAAATATTCCTGAACTGGGGTATCAGAATATGCTCACCACCCAGCCAGTCCGGATGAAATATAAGAACCCTGATTTCTGGGAAATCGAACTGGAACTTGCCAGTCTGCCATCGGATCCCATTCATTATTATTATCAACTGACTACGGAGGATGGAAATATCGTTCATGAATGGGGCAACGACCGCGAAATCAAAGTTTCTTCCAGGCATGATGATCTGCAGGTTTTCGATACCTGGAATCATGCCGGTGAATATGAAAATGCCTTTTATACAGCGCCATTCCAGGAAATTCTGCTCCCTTCCCAGTCGAAAAAAACCGGAAGGAAAGCTCCTAAAACCGCTACGCATGTTTTTAAAATAAAAGCACCATTGCTGCATGCAAACGAGGCAGTTTGTATTTCCGGAAACGGGGAGGCATTCAGCGACTGGTCTATGGAAGACCCATTGATTCTGAAAAAAACAGGAAACTGGTGGATGATCGAACTCAATCTGACCGGTTCTTCCTTACCCGTTCACTATAAATACGGCGTATACGATACAAAACATAAGTCTCTGGTCCAATTTGAAAATGGCCAGAACCGGACGTTGCTGGGAGATATGCAGGAGTCCCGGTTAACTATACTGCATGACGGTTTTATCCGCCTGCCGAACAGCACATGGAAAGGCGCCGGTGTGAGCATCCCGGTATTTAGCCTGAGATCCAGGAACTCGATGGGCACAGGAGAATTTTCAGATATCCGCTTACTGGTTGACTGGGCCCACAAGACCGGGCTTAAACTTATTCAGATCCTTCCGGTTAATGATACTTCTGCTACAGGTACCTGGATGGATTCCTATCCTTACGGTGCCATCTCAGCGTTTGCCCTGCATCCGCTCTACCTGAACCTGGAAGAAATGGCCGGCAAAAAAAACGCAGAATTCATAAAGACACTGAAGAAAACACAAAAGTCATTGAATGATCTGCCCGACCTGGATTATGAAACCGTCATGCAAACAAAAACCAGTGCTGCGCGGGAATTGTTCATTGCAGATAAGGATCATTTTTTGAAAGATCCGGATTACAAAGAATTTTTTGAACAAAACAGATCCTGGCTGGTTCCATACGCGGCATTCAGTTTTCTGAAAGATTCCAATAATTCCGCAGATTTCAGATCCTGGAAGACTTACGGGAAATATACAAAACTCGCTGTAGACAAACTGGTATCCCCACAAAGCAAACAGTACGAACAAATCGCTTTTTATTATTTTGTCCAATACCACCTCTACAAACAGTTGCGTAAATCAGTTCAATACGCTCATGAAAACGGAATCATCCTGAAGGGCGATATTCCCATCGGCGTGTACCGGCATAGCTGTGATGCATGGGTATCTCCGGAACTCTTTCATATGGATCAGCAGGCCGGTGCACCACCTGATCCCTTTGCCGTGAAAGGTCAGAACTGGGGCTTTCCAACATATAACTGGGAGAGAATGGCAAAGGATTCTTTTCAATGGTGGAAGAACCGGTTTTCGCAAATGGCCATTTATTTTGACGCTTTCCGTATTGACCATATCCTGGGATTCTTCAGGATCTGGAGTATTCCGCTGTCGCAGATTGAAGGAATCATGGGGCATTTCGAACATGCCATCCCCGTTCACCGTATAGAATTTGATGAAAGAAATATTTATTTCGACAGAGACCGTTACTTACAACCATTTATCAATGAAGCGGTGCTTTGGGAATATTTCGGACCTGAAACGGAAAAGGTAAAAGCAGTTTATTTTGATGAACCGAGGCAGGGAAGATTTACCATAAAGGAGTTTGTGAATACCCAGCGAAAAGTCTCAGACTATTTCGAAAGTAAAACAACCGATGCACTCGATGATATATGCAGGGACGCACTGATGAACCTGATTTCAAATGTGATATTTTTTGAAGTGGAAGGTTCCGGCGGTAATTTTTTTCATTTCCGGATTTCCATGGAATCCACGTCCTCATTCCGTTACCTGGACTGGCATCTGCAAAATCAGCTTCGGGATCTGTACATAAATTATTTTTACAGACGACAGGACGCTTTTTGGAAGAAGGAAGCCATGAAAAAACTTCCACTTCTGAAACGTTCAACCAATATGCTTGTTTGCGGAGAAGACCTGGGTATGGTACCAAGTTGTGTGCCGGACGTAATGAAACAGACCGGTATTCTAAGTCTGGAAATTCAACGCATGCCCAAAGATGTTTCACGCGAATTTTTTAATCCTGCATCAGCTCCTTATTTATCGGTAGTAACACCTTCCACCCACGACATGAGTACCATACGGGGGTGGTGGGAAGAAGACCGAAGCAAGACACAGAAATTCTTTAATGAAGAACTTGGACAATGGGGTGAGGCACCTTATTTCTGTGATGCCTGGATCAATAAGGCCATCGTGCAACAGCACCTGCATTCACCTGCTATGTGGAGCATTTTTCAATTGCAGGACCTACTCGGCATGGATGAAAATATCCGCAGGGAAAATCCGAATGATGAAAGAATCAATGTACCAGCAATTCCGAATTATTACTGGCGCTACCGGATCCATCTTTACCTGGAAGATCTTATCAAAGCAAAGCCGTTTAACGAACAACTCAGGGAAATGGTAAAATCATCCGGCAGATAAAATTCCGAAATGAAAATTCGACACATTTCGACTAATCTTCGATTTAAATATCCATTCACCATCTCCCATGGAACAAAGACACATCAGCCTGCACTGATCGTTAGCCTGGAACATTTTGGTCTCACGGGTTATGGAGAAGCCCCTGCGATTTCCTATTACGGAATACCTGTGGAGAAAATGGTAGCCGACCTGGAACTAAAAAGACCGGTTATCGAGAAATTCGCATTTACCGAACCCGGCAGATTCTGGCATTTCTTGCATCATCTCATTCCGGACAATCCATTCCTGGTTTGTGCTTTGGATATTGCGGCATGGGATCTTTACGGCCAAATGCAAAAAAAGCCACTCTATGCCTGCTGGAAACTGAATATCAGCGAGGGCCCGATCACAGATTACACCATTGGTATTGACACCATTGATAAAATGGTGGAAAAAATGAATGCGAAGCCATGGCCCATCTATAAAATCAAATTGGGTACTCCGGATGACGCCGACATCATCCGCACATTGAGAAAACATACCAGTGCAGTATTGAGAGTGGATGCCAATTCAGGATGGACTCTCAGGCAGGCACTTGACCTGATCCCTGCACTGAAGGAATGCGGGGTTGAATTCATCGAGCAGCCTTTGGAAAAGGAAAATATAGAGGACATGCGGGTTCTTTTTGAAAAATCACCCATACCGCTGATCGCAGATGAATCCTGTGTATTTGAAAAGGACGTCGAAAAATGCCATGGTCTCTTTCATGGCGTTAATATTAAACTCACAAAATGCAGTGGCCTGACACCGGCGCTGCGTATGATAGAGACCGCCCGGAAACTGGGCATGAAAGTGATGGCAGGCAGTATGAACGAAAGTACCATTGGCTCCGCTGCCATCGGCCATTTATTGCCATTGCTGGATTATGTGGATATGGATGGAACACTCTTGCTCGATGAAGATATTGCCACCGGCCTGACGATAGAAAATGGCAAAATAATCCTTTCGGGAAAACCCGGTCTCGGAATTGAATATACCGGTTTACCTTTGCAGACATCCTGAAATAGAAACTATGTCAGAAGATTTAAATATTGTCTCCGGCACAAAGGAAGAACAATATACAGAACTGATTCCGCAGATTGCAGCTATCCTGGAAGGAGAACCGGATCTGATCGCTAACCTGGCAAATATTACGGCGGCCTTGAAACAACAATTCGACTGGTTATGGATCGGATTCTATCTCGTAAAAGGAGATGAACTCGTACTCGGTCCATTCCAGGGACCCATTGCCTGTACCAGGATTCAGAAGGGCAGGGGTGTTTGCGGGCAGGCCTGGCAACAGCAAAAGACATTCATTGTTGAAGATGTAAATAAATTTCCCGGGCATATTGCCTGCAGTTCATTATCCAAATCAGAAATTGTATTGCCGCTTATCCAAAATGATTATGTCCATGGAGTATTGGATATTGATCATTCCAACTATGCTGCTTTTGACAAGACAGACGAATTGTTCCTAACGGAAATACTGAGCCTGGTCCGTTTATAAAATAAATTAAACAAACGTTTAATTTATATTTTGTATGCCCTATTTTTGTATTTCCATTGCTTGCTTCCTGCGACCATGAAGATGCTGCTTAAAGCAGACTTCAAATATTTTTCTCATTTAACTATGAAAAGAATTATTTTATTTTTTCCGGTAATCCTTTTACTGGTTTCAGCAAATGCGCAGGGCCAGGATACGGGTGCCGGTAAATCGCTCGAAGATTGTATTAAATATGCACTGGACCATCAGACAAATATCCGTCAGTCACTCCTTGACGAACAGATCACAGAACGGGAAATCAAAATCCGTCTTTCGGACTGGTACCCGCAAATAAATTTCTCCGGAAATTATCAGAATAATTTTCAGAAGCCGGTTGGCATTTTTAATGGCACAGCAAATCCGGTCGGGACCTATAACGCTTCAGGAGGGTATTTCAGCCTGGACCAGACTATCTTTAACAGGGATGTGGTTCTGGCCGTTCAATCCGCCAACGATGTGCGACTCAGTTCCAAACAGAGTACAATCAATACACGCATTGCTGTAGTAGCGAATGTCAGCAAGGCATTTTATGATCTGTTGCTTTCAACCCAGCAGATTGCCCTGCTGGATACCGATATTGTGCTGCTGCAAAGAAGCCTGAAAGATGCATACAATCAATATAAGGGCGGCCTTGTAGATAAAACTGACTACCAGCGGGCCACGATCACTTTGAATAATGTTAAAGCGGCCCGTGTGACTGCCGGGGAAACGCTGAAAAGCAGGACAGCCATTTTAAAATTGTATATGAGCTATCCTGCTGATTCAAGCATGCAGGTATTATTTGATAGTGCAAGGATGAAAAATGAAGTATTATCTTTTGATACACTACAGCAGGTGGATGTGAACAACCGGATCGAATACCAGCAACTGCTCACACAAAAAAGACTGGAACAGGATAATCTGAAATATTTCAAATGGGGATTTTTGCCTACCATTTCGGCATTTGGTCAATACAACCTGAACTATTACAATGAAACGTTTAAAAATTTATACCAGAACAACTATCCGAATTCATTTGCAGGATTATCGATTACGGTCCCGCTTTTTACAGGAACAAGGCGATTGCAGGAAGTAAAAATTGCAAAACTCCGGATAGAAAGGCTGGATTATAATTTCACTTCACTTAAGGATTCGATCCGCACACAATACGTCACAGCCCTGTCGTCCTATAAATCCGACCTGAACAATTATTTCGAACAAAAAGAAAATATGGACCTGGCCCGGCAGGTATATAATGTTATCCAGTTGCAGTACCGGGCAGGAATAAAAACATACCTGGATGTGGTCATTGCAAATAATGATCTCTTTTCCGCACAAGTCAATTTCACAAACGCCATCTTCCAGGTACTGAGCGATAAGATTGATGTGGAGAGGGCACTGGGAACTTTAAAATATATATATTAATCATCCTGTTATGACATATAAAACACTTCTTTCTTTACTCACGGTGGCTGGCCTGATATCCTGTGGAAACCAGGCGCCTCCGCCACCACCACCGCCGGTTTCTGTGAATGTATATGCAGTGACACAGGGGAGTGCCAGGTATTATAATTCATATCCGGCCACTATCACAGCCGTGAATCAGGTGGAAGTCAGACCTCAGGTTGCAGGTTATATTACCGGTATATTTTTTCAGGAAGGTCAGCATGTTGATAAGGGGCAAAAACTTTATCAGATAGATCAGCAGCAATACCGGGGCGCTTATGAACAAGCCGTTGCACAATTGAGTGCCAGTGAAGCAAATCTCGCAAAGGTCCAGCAGGATGCTGACCGTTATGAGGAACTGGGAAAACAGGATGCCATTGCACAACAAACTGTTCAACATTCGCTGGCAGATTTGCAATCTGCAAAAAAACAGGTTGAGGCAGCGAAAGCCAATGTAAGTGCTGTTGAAGTAAACCTGCGTTATTCCACTATCTATGCGCCTCTTTCCGGAACCATTGGCATTTCCGCGGTAAAACAGGGTGCCTCTGTGTCACCAGGTACAACAGTGCTGAATACGATTTCATCTGACAACCCGATTGGGGTGGATGTTGCCCTGGATGAAACGATGATCCCTTTTGTTGTAAAAGAAAATAAGACAGACAAATCGAAAGGCGATTCGACTTTCACCATAACACTGGCTGACCAATCCACGTATCCTTATCCAGGTAAAGTATATATTATTGATCGTGCAGTTGATCCCCAGACAGCAACCATCAAAGTGCGCCTGCTTTTTCCCAATCCGGAAAATCTGCTCAAGTCCGGTATGTCCGCCAATCTGAAAATATTAAATAACAGTGGGGTTGAAACCATCCTTATCCCTTACAAATCGGTTATGGAGCAAATGGCTGAATATTTTGTTTATGTTGTAAATGCCGATACCGTAGCCCAGCGCAAAGTAACACTGGGTCAGCGTATCCGGGATATGGTTATAGTGAAAAACGGCCTCAGGCAAAATGAAATCGTTGCGCTGGATGGAATACAAAAATTAAGAGACGGGTCAAAAGTTAAAGTGACAGCACCCGCTTCAGCAGGAACAGATTCGTTGAGCCACGCGACAACCGATTCATCAAAAAGAAAATCATCCTAATCTGAAAATAGCATGATTGCAGATACTTTTATTAAGCGACCGGTAACGGCCATTGTGATATCAATTGTTTTGGTATTGGTCGGTTTACTTTCGCTACTAAATCTCCCGGTAAGCCAGTATCCCGATATCACGCCTCCGACCGTACAGGTAACAAGCAATTTTATCGGGGCCGATGCTCAAACGGTCGAACAAACAGTCACCACGCCCATTGAAACGCAGGTGAATGGCACACCGGGAATGGCTTATTTGCAAAGCAATAGCACCAATAACGGACAATCGACTTTAACGGTTACCTATGAGGTCGGCTCTGATGTCAATACAGGAATGCTGGATGTACAAAACAGGGTGGGCATTGCATCGCCTTCCTTGCCGGAGGAATTGAAAAGACTGGGAGTGATCACCCGAAAAAGAAATCCCAGCATACTTATGCTGGTTGCGATATATGCTCCCAAGGGAACACATGCGGTCACTTTCCTGGATAACTATACAAATATTTTTGTCCGCGATGTTCTGCTGCGTGTAAAAGGAGTCGGGGATGTATTTATCCGTGCAGATGATTTCAGTATGCGTATCTGGCTTAAACCGGATAAACTGGCCCAATTGGGCCTTTCCGCCAGTGATGTGACCAATGCTCTCCAGGAACAAAATGTTCAGATTTCCGCAGGCTCAGTAGGAGCACCTCCGCAAAATTCGACTGAAGCCTTCGAATATTCGGTCGTAGCCAACAGCCGTTTATCAACTGAAGAACAATTTAATAATGTAATCATCCGGTCGAATCCCCTGGACGGATCAATTGTTTATTTAAAAGACGTTGCGCGGGTTCAGCTTGGTAAATTCAGTTATGCCAGTAATTCATTTGTCGATGGCAAAAGAGCTTCCTACCTCCTCGTTTACCAGGCACCGGGCAGCAATGCGCTCGCGGTTGCAGAAGGAGTATATGCGGCCATGGAGGAATTGAAAAAATCATTTCCTACAGATATCGATTATGTGGTTCCTTTTGAATCTATTTCCGTGGTTCAGGTTTCTATTCACGAAGTAGTTCAAACGCTGCTGGAAGCACTGGGGCTGGTGGTTCTCGTGGTATTTTTATTTTTGCAGAGCTGGCGGGCCACGCTTATTCCTGTGCTGGCAATTCCGGTTTCTATTATCGGCACATTTATCTTTTTTATCCCGCTCGGTTTTACCATCAATACATTAACCCTATTTGGATTTGTTCTCGCCATTGGGATTGTTGTGGATGATGCCATTGTAGTTGTTGAAGCCGTTCAGCATTATATAGATTTTGAAAAGCTTTCGGCCCGGGAAGCTACGGTGCGGGCGATGAAAGATATTTCGGGACCCGTGGTTGCCATTGCCCTGATCCTGGCTGCCGTATTTGTTCCTGTCGGCTTTATCCCGGGAATCGTGGGCCGGTTATACCAGCAGTTTGCCATCACCATCGCCATCTCGGTGCTGATCTCGGCATTCGTCGCTCTTTCACTTACTCCGGCTCTCTGTATCCTGCTGCTTCGGCCCATGCATATGGACAAATCTTCCAGGGGAATCAACCAATTCTTTTACCGGTTTAATACCAGCTTCGCAAAGTTTACAAACAGGTATACCAGGAATGTAAATTCCTGGATTAAAAGATCTCCCTATGTAATCATTCTGCTTATTTGTATTTGTGTCGGTACATTTTTTCTGTTTCGTTCCAAACCCACCGGTTTTATTCCCCAGGAAGATGAAGGCAGGTTATTCGTTACTTATGAATTGCCCGAAGCGTCTTCCACTTCGCGAAGCCTTGAAACACTGAATAAGATGATGAAGATCATTTCAGAAACCGAAGGCATTCAGCATTTCGCAGCGCTCGGTGGATTAAATGTAGTCACATTTGCCACCAAACCAAATGGCGGAACCATTTTCACTTCACTAAAGCCCTGGGATGTACGCAAGGACAAAGCATTACAGTTAAAAGGTATTATCGCTACGCTGCAAAAAAAATTCGCTGCTATCAAAGAGGCCAATATCCTGGTCATTTCGCCACCGGCTATCCCGGGCCTTGGACAGACAGGCGGATTTTTGTTTGAGCTCCAGCAGAAAGGAAGTACCGACGATGTGAAAGCATTTGAGAGAGTGGTGAATAATTTTGTGGCTGCGGTAAATAAAAGACCGGAAATCAGCAGGGCTTATACATTTTTTAACGCAAGAACACCCGCTTACTCTCTGGATGTTGACCGGGAAAAATGTAAAAAACTGGGCCTCTCCATAACCGATGTTTATAATACTATACAGACCTTCCTTGGAAGCTCATATGTGAATGACCTGAGTCTCTACGGGAGAAACTTTCGCGTTGTAGCGCAGGCCGATACCAATTACCGGGGTGATATCAGTAATCTGAATACTTATTATGTAAAGAATTCTGCCGGAACCATGGTTCCCTTAAGTGCGGTGATTTCACATAAGGTTGTGGAAAACGCAGCTCTCCTGTATCATTTTAATTTATTCAGAACGGCTGAAATTAATGGAGATGCAAAAGCCGGCTTTAGTAGTGGTCAGGCTTTGCAGGTCCTGAAAGAAGTGGCTGCTGAAACACTTCCGGCAGGGTATGGATACGAATTTGCCGGTTTGAGCCGTGAAGAATTAAAAGCGGGCAACAGCACTTTGTTAATATTTGCATTGTCCATTGTATTTGTATTTCTGTTTCTCGCGGCTTTATATGAAAGCTGGCAGGTACCTTTTTCTGTTTTACTTGCCGTACCGGTAGGAATGCTCGGCGCTATACTTACACTTACGCTGATCCCCACATTAGTCAATAATGTGTATGCACAAATCGGTATGATAACACTCATCGGGCTTTCTGCTAAAAATGCGATCCTGATTGTTGAATTTGCCAAGGAAAGAGTGGATCGCGGTATTCCGGTTGTCGAAGCTACGCTGGAAGCAGTCAAGCTTCGTCTAAGACCGATCCTGATGACTTCCATGGCATTTATCCTGGGTGTATTGCCACTGGCTCTCGCAACCGGTGCAGCCAGTGTGGCAAGATCTACTATTGGGTGGACGGTACTTGGAGGTATGATAGCAGCCACTTCGCTGGCAATCTTTATAGTACCCGTTTTATTTGTGGTGATCACCAGGCTTTCCTATGGAAGGAAAAAATTGGAGGCATTAAAAGAACAGGTGCCCGGACTAACAGAATAGAAGTAAATAGTGTACAAATAAAAAAACCCTCTTAGCCAATAAAAAATGACTAAGAGGGTTTTGAATTTTTTTGTTTATCGCAATATTATTGTCCGGTGAACATCCCCGACAGTAACCGTCGCCAGATTATCGCAACTACCATCTCCGAAGTCAATGGTTCCATTGATATTCTGATTGTATGAAAATCCAACCACACCCTGGCTAACATTATGACAACTCACTGCTTTTACGAGCGGAGTTGTGACGTTAAATACGAGACTGTTTCCTGCGGCATCAGAAAAAGCACTGTTGCCTGTCACATTATAAACGTCATCTGTTATATCAAACGGAGTATCTAAACCGTGCGTCAGGGTATAGGTCCTGTTATGGTTGTAATGATAGTTCGTTGTGTTCGGATAAGTAATAATTCCGTTGGTAACCTTGGTCGTGATAATCAGATCGGTAGATCCGGTTGAATTATTTGTAATCAGATAATTACCCTGGAGCCCGTAACCATTTACAACATATTGCGCAAATGTGACAGACACGGTAGAGCCTGGAAAATATATCGGCCCGCTGAATACATAAGTAAGTTTCCCTTTACGAAATATTCCATCAGCACTTGTACATCCTGTACCGAAATCAACAGTCAGCGTTTTGGGATAACTATTCGGAATACTGTCATCCAATGTATAGATGGCGCATCCCATATGTGTTTCTGTCCCATTTACTGCTTCCGTTGAGAAGGTAGTAGTTTTTCCCGACTGCACATTGGTGGAACTCATTTTGCCACTGTTGTCAGAATAGCTCACAAAAGCGTTATTCAGCACGTCATAATACATGTTATCCGCAGCGGTGGAAGAATCAGATAAATTAGCTGCACCAGAGTTTCCCGAAGTAGATGATGTAATATCTTTTTTGCAGGAAGTAAACGTAATCAGGGCAGCGAGGGTAAGCAGTTTACCCGTGTTCTTTAGGAATTGGAATTTCATAGAGTCTATTGTTTAGTTGATTCACTTTAACGCTTACTTGTCAGGCTTATTTCACAAGCCCCTAGTTAATACACATAAATACCTATTACACACTGATGGTCAATGTATTAAAAGCGTTATTTTTATAAAAAAATGAATAAAATGCTCCGGTGCCGGGCATCTTTTTTTGTGGCCCGGGGATCAGTTCCACATTTTAGATCCGTTCCAGATTAGAGAAGAAAAAATCACTTTCCACCCGGGCATTTTCATCGCTGTCACTGCCATGAATCGCATTTTCTCCCAGGGATGCAGCAAAGAGCTGGCGGATGGTTCCTTTATCTGCTTTGGCGGGATCTGTGGCTCCTATAAGTTTCCTGAAATCCGCAACAGCATTTTCCTTTTCCAGGATGGCGGCGATAATAGGTCCCCGGCTCATAAATTCAACAAGCTCCCCATAAAAAGGGCGGGCCTTGTGAACCGCATAAAACTCACCGGCTTTTTCAGGTGAGAGATGGGTCATTTTAAGTGCAATCAAGTTAAATCCGGCTTTTAAAATGATATCCAGGATAGCGCCGGAATGCCCGTTGGCAAAGGCATCGGGCTTGATCATGGTAAAACTGCGGTTGCTCATTTGTTGTTGTTTGGCCGGCAAAGGTAATACATTTTGCAGGAGATTTGGGAATGGCGATTTAATTCTGCACCTTTGCAACCGTTTTACATGCAACCTATTACGGATATTATTCCCTTACTGCAGGAACCGAGAACCATTGTTATTGTAATGCATCAGAAGCCGGATGCAGATGCGATGGGTTCTTCTTTGGGTCTTTACCATGTGCTGACCGCGCTGGGACATCGTGTAACGGTGATTTCACCTACCAACTGGGCCGACTGGCTTCGCTGGATGCCTGGCGCAGAAGAAGTGATTGACTATGAACTCAACAGTTCCCGTTCAAACGAACTGCTGGAAAAGGCTGACTGGATTTTTTGCCTTGATTTCAATATACTCCACCGCACCCGTAAAATGTCGGTTCCAATTGCGAATGCACCTGGCATACGAATCCTGATTGATCATCATCAGCAGCCACAAAGAGAAGTGTTTTCATACGGGATCAGCGACACTTCCAAGAGTTCCGCCAGCGAGATGGTATTTGATTTTATTGAATCAGCGGAACTCGGGCATAAAATAAACCAGGCCGTAGCTGAATGCTTGTATGCCGGCGTAATGACAGATACCGGTTCCTTCCGGTTCACTTCAGCCACCGCCTCCGTACATCGTATGGTGGCTATTCTGAAAGATACCGGGTTGGATCATTCAAAGGTTCATGAAAACCTGTTTGACAATTTCCTGGAGAACCGCCTTCGTTTTATCGGCCACGCACTGCTGAACCGAATGGAAGTTTTATACGAATACAATACGGCCCTGATCAGCATTCCCTGGAAGGACCTGGTGAAGTATCAGATCAGGACGGGAGACACAGAAGGACTGGTGAATTACCCGCTTACCATCGAGGGAATCAAATTTGCTGCCTTGATTATAGATCGTGACGAGGAAATCAAATGTTCCTTCAGGAGCAAGGGTGGATTTGATGTAAACCAGTTTGCCCGGAATTATTTCGAAGGCGGAGGCCACCGGAATGCAGCAGGTGGCAGAAGTAGTGAAACCCTTGATGAAACAACCAAACGCTTTCGCGCTTCACTAAAAGAAAATGCTTTACAATTACAATAAATCTGAAATGAAAAAAATCAATTCTTTTCTATTTGCCCTGATGGGTGTTCTGTTACTGGTTGGCTGTGATAACAAGGGATTAAAGAAAACTAAATCAGGTATCCTATACAAAATCATATCTGACGAAAAAAACCCGGTCGTTAAAAAAGGTCAGTTTATCAAAATCAGTTTTGCCCAGAAGGTTAGCGGTGTGAAGGATACTTTGCTAATCAGTTCCGACAGCAGCATGCCTGCTTATGTGCCCATTGACAGCGTGCCATCCAATGCTTACAGCCCGGTGGAAGTATTTCCTTTGCTGAGAAAAGGCGATAGTGCTGTCATCATGCAGCTTGTTGACAGTATCATGAAAAGATCCGGCGGGCAGCCATTGCCGCCCTTCCTTCACAAAAAAGACAAGATCGTTCTCACCCTGCGTGTCGAAGACGTTTTTGATAATGAGGATCTCGTAAAAAAAGACAGGGAATCACTCCTGAAGGGATTTCATGACAAGCAAATCAAACAGGTGGAAAACTACCTGCAACAAAATAATATACAGGCCACCAAGACTCCGATGGGTGCATTTGTCGTGATAAAAACACCGGGAGAAGGCCCGCTTGTTGATTCCGGCAAACAGGTTTCAGTCATTTACACCGGAAAATTAATGCCTTCCGGAAAAGTATTTCAAACGAATGATGAAGCGGATAAAGAACCATTCAAATTTGTACTCGGCAGACATATGGTCATTCCAGGCATGGAAGATGGTATCTACCTGCTGAGGAAAGGTGCTACTGCCACTATTTATATACCGGCGTTCCTGGCTTACGATCAGCAACCTGGTCCGGGTCATACACCAAACGAAAATCTTTCATTTGATATAAAGGTCGCTGACGTTTCAAATGCGCCGGCTGAAAATGAAATGCCCATGCATCCGGGTATTCAAAGCAGGCCGAATATGCATCCTGCAACGCCTCCGCCACATAAGTAATTTATCCCCGGGGACGTCCTATGCATCCGCGTAGGACGTCCACAACCGGATTGTTTCAACTGCTTCTTTTACATCGTGTACGCGTAAAATATCCGCACCCTGTTCAAGCGCGATGGTATGCAAAACCGTGGTTCCGTTCAGTGATTCTTCCGGCGTGATCTGAAGAGTTTTATAAACAGTTGCTTTTCTCGAAAGACCGATCAATATCGGAAGCTCAAGCATTTTAAGCAGCTTCATTTGTTTGAGTAGTGCTAAATTCTGACGGATGGTTTTGGCAAAACCAAAGCCGGGGTCTATTATAAGATCCCTGATACCCATCCCGATATATTCGGCTTTCCGGCTGATGAAAAAATCAAGTACTTCCCGGCCTATATCTTCATACGTTGTTAACTGCTGCATGTTCACCGGATTTCCCCTTATATGCATGCAAACATAGGGCACACCCTGCCCGGCCGCCAGAGCCACCAGGCTTTCATGCTCACCAGCCCCGATATCATTAATAATGGAGGCGCCGGCAGCCAATGCAGCCTCCGCTACGCTATAACGGTAACTGTCAACCGAAATAATAGCTTCAGGGAAACGGCCGGATAACAGTTGAATAGCGGGAACAACGCGGCCGAGTTCCTCACTCAATGAAATCTCCCCTGCACCCGGCCGGCTGCTTAACCCACCCAGGTCAAGGATGGCGGCTCCCTCCGACAGCATTTTTTCAGCCTGGCCGAGCAGCATCTCTTCATTATGTATCCTGCTGCCGGAATAAAATGAATCCGGTGTCATATTCAGAACTCCCATGACGATGGGATCCTTCCAGCTCAGTAATCTTCCTTTACAATTAAGTGAATACATATTGAATACGTAAATTTAGGCATCATTACTAAATATTACTTTTGAACGATGAAAGATACCCTCCGTCAGTATGAAAATGCAGTCAGTGCCTGCCGGGAAATTTTCCTGAAAAAAACGGCAGACTACGGGACTTCCTGGCGCGTGCTTACGAATGATTTCCATTCTCGATCAGATATACATCAAAGCCAGGCGCATCCGTACCATCCAGGAGAAAGGCGTGCAGCAGGTGGGTGAAGATATCCGGGGTGAGTTTCAGGCGATCGTGAATTACGGAATCATCGGATTAATTCAGCTCGAACTGCACGACGATACAATAGAAGACCTGGGTACTGATAAAACAGCAAGCCTTTACGATGAAAAAATATTGTTTGTAAAAAAGATTATGCAAAGTAAAAACCATGATTACGGGGAAGCCTGGCGGGAAATGAGCCAGGAAAGTTTTGCGGATCTTATTCTCATGAAACTTCAGCGCATGCGGCAAATCCTCGCCAACGACGGCAGAACTCTGATCAGCGAAGGCATTGATGCCAACCTGACTGATATCATAAATTATGCAATTTTTGCCCTGATCGGAATCGCGGAAGGGCGCCACACAGCTTAATGGAATCTATGAAAAAAACCTTCCTGAACACAGCAAGGCTCCTGGTAGGGATTTTGTTTATTTTCTCCGGCCTGATCAAAGCCAATGATCCCCTGGGTCTCAGTTACAAAATGCAGGAGTTTTTTGAGGTCTGGAACATGCCATCCCTGGATGCCTATACCCTGGTTCTCTCCATTGTCATGATCGTTTTTGAAATACTGGCCGGAGTGGCAGTAATATTGGGATGGCATATGCGGCTCTTCGCATGGTTATTACTTGTCCTGATTATTTTCTTCAGCTTTCTCACCGGCTACGCAGTGATATCCGGAAAAATCCGCGAATGCGGATGTTTCGGGAACTGCATCCCCCTGCAGGCGATGGGCTCTTTTATAAAAGATCTGATGCTGCTACTGCTCATTAGTATACTTTTTGTTTACAGAAAGGAAATCACAACGTCATTACCCGCGAATATCTGTAAGTTTATCCTGGCCCTGTCGCTGGTTTTTTCATTTTCCATACAATGGTATGCACTTCGTTATCTCCCGTTGGTAGATTGTCTCCCTTTTAAGAAGGATGCCAATATATTCGAAAAAATGAAGCCTCCGGCCGGCGCCATTCCTGATAGCAGTGTCATAAATTTTGTTTATGAAAAAGATCATCAGACCAGGGAATACACGGCCGACCAGCTGCCGGCCGACCTGGACAGTAGTTATATCTTTATTAAACGGTACGACAAACTGATAAGAAAAGGAAATGCAGAACCGGAGATCAAAGATTTTTCACTGATTACTGCTGCAGGCAACGATAGCACCCGGCAAATCCTGGCAAAACCGGGTTACCAGCTGATGCTCATTTCCAGAAGTTTCCCGGAATCAAATCCGCGATGGAATAAATTTTTCCTTCTGATATATACATTGGCAAAATCCAAAAATATTCCTGTCGTGCTGGTAACATCCAATCGTCCGGAAGCAGAAACCTGGATATCAGCAAACAATCTTCCCATACCTCTTTTCGGATGCGACGCAACGGCGGTTAAAACAGCCGCCCGTGCAGATCCGACTTTATATCTGTTGAAAAAAGCAACTATTCTGAATAAATGGAGTTATGCAAGCTTTGAAATGGCCATTCCGAATATTGCAGAGCTTCCGTTGCAAAAAGAAGAAAGCGAAACTGAACCATGATCAAACGATTCATATCAAGACTGTTTTACGGAAGCCTGGTTATGATTGGCGTCGTTGTGATTGTGTTTTTTTTGTTCCAGGGGTTCGGGGATCCTTCCCGTCTGATTCTCGGTCAGCGTGCTGATGCGGGTACTCTGAATAATATCCGCAGGGACCTTTACCTGGACCAGCCGAAATGGAAACAGTTTATATATTACCTGAATGATGTTTCCCCGGTAAGTGTATATAAAGAATCCGAGCTGCAGGAAAAAAACATTCATTGGATCGGCACGGGGGGGAACACAAAACTGGTATTAAAGTTCCCTTATCTGCGGCGGTCCTATCAAACGCGGAAACAGGTATGGTCCATGCTGATGGATGCGCTACCCGGAACGATCATACTTGCTTTTCTGGCCATGGTTTTTGCAACCATATTTGGAATGGCTCTGGGAATTCTGGCGGCTGTAAAAAAAGATACCTGGCTCGACACAACTGCGATTTTCACCAGTGTGCTTGGTATATCAGCTCCTTCATTTTTTATGAGTATTGTGATCGCCTACCTATTTGGATTTGTACTGAACCAGTATACGGGACTGCAGATGACAGGCAGTCTCTTTGATACGGATCCTTTTACAGGGAGGCAATGGCAGCTCCGGAATGCTATATTGCCGGCCCTCACGCTGGGTATCCGGCCCATGGCAATCATCGCACAGTTAACCAGGGGCTCAATGCTAGACATCCTTAACCAGGATTATATCCGTACGGCTTACGCCAAGGGTTTATCACAACAGCAGGTAATATGGCGTCATGCGTTACGTAATGCAATGAATCCCGTGATCACTGCAATTACCGGTTGGTTTGCCGAATTACTGGCGGGTGCTTTTTTTGTGGAATATATTTTTGGATGGAAGGGGATCGGAAAAATTACGGTAGATGCGCTGGCTAAACTCGATTTTCCGGTCGTAATGGGATCCGTGCTGGTAACTTCTTTTTTCTTTATAAGTATAAATATTCTTGCAGACTGGCTTTACCGGGTTGTGGATCCCCGGGTTAGCGGATAACCACTTCCCGGATCAGGTTTTCTCCCAATGCTTCATTGACCCTTTCCCTGATCTTATCTTTCTTATAAAGCAGTTCCTGTTTTAATGGTGCTACTGAAGTTTGAATATAGAGGGTCGTGCCATGAATTTCAATCTTGTCAGTATAACGGGCAATGGTTTTGCCCATGATCTCTTCCCAGATTTCAGTTATCTGCAAAGCAAGAACATAACCTTTCAACCTGCTTTGTTTCAGGAACTGCCGCATTGCTTCCGCCATGGAATACTCACTCATGAGTCAAAGGTAGGATTTCCTGAAATGACGGGCCCCTGGTTCATTCAGGGTACAACCAGGTCTGCTATAAGCCAATCAAAGAGTAATCTACTGACAGCATTTCCAGGTGTTCCCGGATGCGGCTCTTATGCGTATCCGTTATGAACAGCTGGCCATTTCCAGGTGCACAGACTCTTTCCAGGAGCTGATGCATTCGCCGGGCATCCAGTTTTTCAAAAACATCATCCAGCAATATAATAGGGGCGAAGCCCTTGGTGGTCTTCAGCATTTCATATTCAGCCAGCTTCATGGCAAACAGAAGACTTTTACGCTGGCCCTGGGAGGCAATATTCTTAAATGGCTGATTGCTTAGCCGGATATCAATATCATCACGATGTATTCCCGCGTGGGTACGTTGCAGCATCAGATCACGTTCACGGGAACTATGTAGTAGTTCCGCATAGGGTGTCGTCAGTAAATCACTTTGATAACTCAATTGAAGTCCGTCGTCAGATCCCGCTATGTAGCGGTAAATAGATTCGATGGAAGGAAGGATTTCCCTGAAAAAATGTTGCCTTTTTACAAAAATATAAGTCCCCGGGCGCAGGAGCTGGGCATCATATACATCCAGCAGACTTCGATCAGTCGAAATTCTTTCTGCCAGGGTACGTAGCAACTGATTACGCTGTTGGAGCAACCGGTTGTACTCAATCAGGTGTTGCAGATACAATGCATCCACCTGGCATAGCAGTGCATCCGTGTACCTTCTTCTTTCGTCACTTCCTTCCGTTATAATTCTTGCATCATCCGGCGTAATAATTACGCATGGAAACTTACCGATATGGCCCGACAGGCGCTGGTAAATTTCATCATTCAGCAACACTTCTTTTTTCCCCGTTTCACGAAGAATACAAACGACATGCTGATCCGCTTCATCCATTTCAAAATTCCCTTCAATCCTGAATCCGGATTTTCCATGGTGCACATTCTGAAGATCTGATTTAAAAAAATAGCTCCTCGTAAACCCCAGGTAATAGATGGCATCCAGCAGGTTGGTTTTTCCAACTCCATTATTTCCATAAATTCCAATGATCGGTTTATCAAAGGAAAAACTTTGCTGCAGATAATTTTTATATTGGGTAAGCGTAATATTCCGGAGAGACAGCATATGGTTAAACGGATGAACGAAGCTGTAATTTAGGTATTACCTGTCATCCGGATGATCTCATCTGTTCAAGGGGTTACGGCGGCAGGATTAACATCACAAATATGCTATCACTTTCAAACGAAAATTCAGAGTATGTTCAGAGGCTCTGAAAAATATTTTTTTTCGGCCCCCGGATGTCAGACTTTCCCCGAGGCATCGCCAGTGTTCCACATGTGTTCTACATGAATTCCTCATACATTCTACCTGATGAGCCGATTTATTGCAGGATTGTTGCTGAGTTATTGCAGCGTTGTTGCTGAACTGTTGCTGCGATAATGCTGAACTGTTGCTGAATCCTTTTAGAATCCGGCCGAATGCTGCAGGAAAGTGCTGGGAATCGACTAAGATTTCAGTTTCCGGGTAGATTGCTGGAAAAATTCATCTGCTCTCCAATCAAAATAAATTGGCGATTCCCGATCCGGATTCAAATCATTGTTCTTCAGAATTTTGAAGAATATCTTCCCTTCACGTTAAAATAATTCTTAAATAAATTTTTCAGAGCCTCTGAACACACTCTGAAATTTCATTTTTGCATGAACCTATATTTGCATCGTCATGGGAAACAGATGCAGCATAAAAATCATCCTGTGAAATCGAATGGTCAATGACTAACTGTCAGCGGCAACCTGCCTACCGGAGGCAGGGCAGGCGGTCAACGATCAACGGTCAACCTGCCAGCGGCAGCCTGCCTACCGGAAGAAGGGCAGGCGTAATCGAAGAGCGGTCAATCTCAAGGGTATCGGCAGCCCCGGATTCAGCAAACCGGTTGATGGAATCTGCAGATTTACGTAACCGGAGAAATAAAGGAACGGGTGTTAGTCCCTTTCTGCTTAGAAAATATTAAGCGTTAAGGGGTTGGCGAGGTAAAAAACAGTCCCCAAAACCCCTTTCTTTGGAGAAAAAATTCCCCTTAACCCCTTATCTTTGCCCCCCGTCCGCCGATCCGGCGGGATAATTCAAATTTAAGCAAGTGGCTACCAAGTTTTCCAAAGAAACCTATTTGTACTGGTACGAACTCATGCAGCTGATCAGGCAATTTGAGCAGATGGCTGAAGAAAAGTATAAGATGGAAGGAAAAATCAGGGGATTTTTCCATGCTTATATCGGCCAGGAGGCGATAGCAGCCGGATGTATGACCGCCACAAGACCCGATGATCCTTTTATCACAGGATATCGTGACCATGGTCTGGCATTGGCGAAGGGAGTAAGTGCGAATGCGTGCATGGCTGAACTTTATGGGAAATCGACTGGTGCAGCTAAGGGGAAAGGTGGCAGCATGCATTTTTTCGGTGTTGATGTGAAATTTTTTGGCGGACATGGCATTGTGGGCGCACAAATCGGAACCGGTGCGGGATTGGCTTTTGCTGAAAAATATAAAGGAACGGATAACGCTGTCCTCACTTTTTTCGGCGACGGCGCAGCCCGTCAGGGCATGCTGCATGAGGTTTTTAATCTGGCCATGCTCTGGAAACTACCCGTGGTTTTTATTTGTGAGAATAACCATTATGCAATGGGTACATCGGTAGAAAGGACTTCCAACGTACTGGATATTTATAAACTGGCCGATGCCTATGATATGCCCGGCGACGTCATCGATGGGATGAGCGCCGAACTTGTGCATGAGGGTGTATCAAGAGCCATAAAAAGAGCAAGAGAGGGAGGCGGACCCACTTTGCTGGAAATTAAAACTTACCGCTATAAGGGGCATTCCATTTCCGATCCACAAAAATACAGGACCAAGGAAGAAGTAGAAGAATATAAGCAGAGAGATCCGATTGCACAGGTGGCCGATACCATCCTTACAAAAAAATACGCAGCCCAGGCTGATCTGGACGCTATCAATAAACGCGTGGCAGATACCGTTGCCGCTTCCGTAAAGTTCGCTGAAGAATCTCCGGTGCCGTCGGACGATGAAGTTTATAAGGACATATACATCGATAAGAATTATCCATTCATTAAAGACTAAAGGAGCAGTTTATTGTTCCACAATTCCCAGACATGAGCGACATTAAAAATCGTGAACACTTAGAGCGTGAGATTTCTCCGGTAGACAAATGGAAACATTTTCAGGATAACTATGGCAGGAAAGCGGGTGTAGGTTTGTCCCTGGTCCTGATTATTGTTTTAGGCTATTTAGCTTACAAACAATTTGTCCTGGACCCCAAAGAGAAACAAGCATCAGAAGCCATGTTCAGGGCTGAAGATTATTATCGGATCGATTCAGTTCGTCTCGCATTAAATGGAGATGCAGTAAATGCAGGATTTGTGAAAATCATTTCCCGGTACAAAGGTACCAGGGCAGCTGATCTCGCTATGTTTTATGCCGGCAGTTGCTATCTGAAATTGGGTGATTTTAATAATGCGGTAAAATATCTGAAAGATTTTAAAACTTCCGCCGTTCAGGTGCAGGCAAAAGCCTACGGTCTTCTGGGAGACGCTTATTCTGAACTGAACAAAAAGGAGGAGGCAGTTGAACAATATAAAAAAGCCGGTACCTATTTCGATCAGGACGAAATCATTTCTCCTGAATATCTTTTCCGCGCCGGATATTTATATGAGAGTATGGGCAAAAACCAGGATGCAATTGCCATGTATCAGCTCATTAAAAGTAAATATCCATCTTCACAACGTGGTTTTGAAATAGACCGGTACCTGGCCAGGCTGGGTGTGGTTAAATAAGCGGACATGTCTTCATCGGGAAAATCCAGCACTGCTTCACCGAAATTAAAAAATGCATCCGTTGTCGTGGTCAGAACCGAATGGAATGCTGCGATCGTGGATGAATTATTTTCGGGTTGCAGGAAAATACTGCAGGAACAAAAAATTGAGTTCCGGGACTACCTGGTCCCTGGCGCATTTGAAATTCCCTTTGCAATTAAGAAATACTGGGATGCAACCAAAAAAAACAGACCTGAGGCATTTATTGCACTCGGATGCGTTATTAAAGGCGATACTCCGCATTTTGAATATGTTTGCCGCGCAGTTACAGATGGCATCGCTGCATTAAATCTGCAAATTCCGGTTCCGGTTATTTTTGGTGTGCTGACTGTTGATAATAATGAACAGGCAAGAGAGCGAATCGGCGGCATTCATGGTCATAAGGGTGAAGAAGCCGCCACCACCGCATTGAAAATGATTTCTTTTTCCAGGTCCATTCAACGCTAATTATCTTGAATATTCAGCTTTTCATACCTTGTTTTGTTGATCAGCTTTTCCCGGATACCGCTTTCAATATGATCCGGGTTTTGGAAAAAGCCGGCTGCACCGTTCAATACAATCCAGAGCAGACCTGTTGCGGACAGCCCGCTTTCAATGCAGGCTTCCGCGAAGACGCCAGGGAAGTGTGTATTAAATTCCTGAAAGACTTCCCCGGCACAGACTATATCGTGTCCCCAAGTGCCTCCTGTACCGGGTTCGTAAGAAATTATTTTCCGGAATTATTTGCAGACTCTTCCTACAACAAGGAAGTAAAAATTACCGGAAAGCGGATATATGAATTCTCTGAATTCCTGGTCAACGTTCTTCACATTGAAAACTTCGATGCCAGCTTGTGGGGAAAAGCAACCTACCACGATTCCTGCGCCGCATTAAGAGAATGCAAAATAAAATCCGAACCCCGCAAATTACTATCAATGGTAAAAGGGCTTGAACTGGTGGAAATGGAAGACGTGGAAACCTGTTGCGGATTCGGCGGAAGTTTTGCTGTCAAATTTGAATCCATTTCGATTGCCATGGCCGACCAGAAAGTAAATCACGCACTAAATACCGGCGCAGAATACATGATATCTACCGATCTCTCCTGCCTGATGCACCTCGACGGATATATCCGCCACAAAGGTCTGCCTCTTAAAACCCTTCATATTGCAGATGTGCTTAGCAGCGGGTGGTAATAAAAAAACCACCCACCATACCCGTAGGCAGGCGAGTGGTGACCTTAAAACAACCTGTCGCAAATCTTTAGCCGGTTACCGGCCTTATAGTAGTATACGGAGTTTCCCTGGAGAAGGATGCCTTTGAAAGCTTTAGGCTTAAAGCTTAAAGCCTAAAGCCAGAACATTAGTATACTATCGTCGCTAATTTTTTAACAGAAGCTTTAATTTTTGGGCCTATTCGGCTATTAATACCCGGTAAATCACAAAAATGGCCCCAGTTACTCTGGTAAACGTCCCGGATGGATATCGTAGCAATCCTGCACAGACGTTAGGAATACGGCGTTAAGCGCTATGCCTTAACTTTGGGTCTATTATTTACGAACACAATGGCTCACTGGCTAATTAAATCTGAACCGGAAGTTTACAGTTGGGATCAGTTAAATAAAGACAAACAAACACGCTGGGATGGAATCCGCAACTACGCTGCGCGAAACCACCTTAAATCAATGAAAAAAGGGGAGGAGATTTTTTATTATCATAGTAATAAGGCAACTGAAATTGTTGGAATCTGCACAGTCGTGAAAGAAGCTTATCACGATCCCACAAGCGCAGATCCGGCCTGGTTTGCGATCGATATAAAACCCCTGAAGAAATTATTGAAACCGGTCAGCCTGGAACAAATCAAAAAAGAAAAGAAACTGGCCAGCATGGCTCTGGTTCGTATCAGTCGATTGTCAGTGCAGCCCGTATCAGATGAAGAGTGGACCCTGGTTTTGAAAATGGGAGGTATGGAATCTGTATCATGATTATCAAAAGATATTTTTTATTCATTACCACCGCGGCAATTTCTTTCAGCAAGGTATCCAATGCACAGATGGTCCCCCCCAATCCATCCCTGATCAGTCTGCAGCATTTTGTTACAAAAGTCAAACCTGCCACTTTTGATTCCAGTTTTTCAGATTTGCACTACGTGATCGGGGAAAACCTGAACTACCTGTATCCTCTATATCAGATGCTTGGTGACAGCAGGAAATTCATGCATAATTTTACAAGTCCCGTTTACTACGATTTGCTCAGCCAGTCAGTATCATTCGTAGGTGATTATGCTGCAGCACTGGAATATCAGAAAAAATCTGACCCCACTCAATTAACTGATGTGGAATATCGCCAGATTGGAAAAAATATTCAGCAACTGAAGAATATCAAAAATGCCGATGCAAAAAGATTTATCACATTTATTGCCGACCGTTATAAGGTTATCATGCTCAATGAGGCGAATAATAAACCTTTGCACCGGGCTTTTGCCTATTCCATGCTCGACGTATTATACAACAGGGGATTCCGCTACCTCGCCATGGAAATGCTGAATCCCATGCCGGATCATGAACTTACAAAACTCACATACAAAACCGGGCATTTCGCAACAGAACCGGTTGCCGGAGAGTTGATACGCCAGGCGCTTGACCTGGGATTTACGCTCGTGGCATACGAAGATCCGCAAGGTAATAGCCATACGCCGACCGAGCGGGATTCCATTCAGGCTTTGAACATCGTCAAAATATTAAAACAGGACCCCGAAGCGAAAATTTTTGTGTACGCTTCTTATGGCCATATCGCTGAAAAAAGTACAACACCTGATTTTATTCCGATGGGAATGGCGTTCAGGAGAATGACAGGTATTGATCCACTGACAATAGATCAAACCGATATGACGGAGGAAAGCAATTTCCCCTTTGGAAAAGCTTTTTACGATGCCTATATAGAAAAATTTCCTTTGTCAACACCTTCGATTCCTTTGGACAATGATGAGCCGGTCAATGTAACAGGAACAACCTTATACGACCTGACTGTTATTCATCCAAAGACAAATTATTATTATGCAAGGCCAACATGGCTGGCATTATCCAATCGCCGGCAGCCGGTTTCAGTAAAAACAAAAAATAAGGACATTTTCCTGGTGCAGGCTTTCTACCAGTTTGAATCCTTCGGCACCAAACCCGGCCAGGTAGTGCCTGCAGATCAAACCTATTTTGCTTATGGTAATGGAGTGTATACACTGTACCTGCGGCGGGGACTGTATATCCTGATATTCCGGGACATGCAATATAAGACGCTATATACCCAGCACCTGGAAGTCAATTGATTTCCTCCCTGAAGTTTATTCCTTCGCGGGATAACTCCTCCAGGACCGGCTCATAAATCTCTTTGATTATGGGAATATGCAGACCGCTGAGTGGCATTTTTTCTTCAAGGATCAGTTTGGCCGCAATTCCCAGAGGGAGTCCAACGGTCTTCGCCATCGCGGTTCTCAATGCGTTTTCTCCGGTTACTACGAGTCTGCTGCGAAGAAAACGAGTCTGATCACCCTGAAGATATTCAAATTCATGAAGCATGAGAATCATGTCTTTATCTGTCTCCTTCATCTTCCATTTTTTTTCAATCAGCTTCTGAAGAATCCCCGCTGAGAAACGCGAACCTTCGGGTAAAGGTTCATCCTCAAAAAGGCCAAGCTGGTCATATAACTTCTTATTAAATTCATTTACGAATGGTAATAATGGCCTGCTCCAGTCAGAAATCGTCTTCACGGATAAAGAGATAGGTTGTTTATCATCCGTTAGTCCTGCCCTGACAAGGTTTTTCCAGCCCGAACAATAATCCGGGTGACGCAGGGTGGTCCGGATAAAATCTCGGGTGTTTTCCAGACCGTATACAGGTATATAAGACAGGGAATCCCGGTTTGGATACCAGGCAAAACGACCCATTGGTGCAATTTCGACCGTCCCGGTGTTCTCAAATAAATTTTCGTAGGCTACCCTTTTAACTTCATTTGCCTGCCTGAAAACAGCGCCCCCTGATCCGGCTTTCACCACGTTGGCGGGATTCCAGCTCACTTTATAGTGCCATGGGTTATCATCGCTTTCCGGGGCAACCAGTCCCCCGGTATGAGAACGGAAGACTGTTATCCTTCCTCCCGCATCCTGAATCCGGTGAATAATCTGCATAGCACTCATATGATCAATACCGGGGTCCAGGCCCATTTCACAGAGGAAAAATAGTTTGCGCTCTTCTATCTGCGGTGCCAGTTTTCTGATTTCATCATCTACATACGAGGCTGTCAGAAGGCTTTTCAGGCTCGCAACACATTCTTTAGCAACCAGTATATGAAGGGAAGGCGGGAGGAGGGAAATTACCAGGTCGGCTCTTTGAACCAGGGCTTTTCGTTCTGAAGAATTCTCAACGTTTATCTGAACCGGATTAATAAATGGAGATTTGACCAGTTTCTTCTTTAGGGCTTCCCCATCGGCGTCACCAATCGTCAGGGTCCAACCTTTTTCAAGGCAAATTCTGGTGAGATAATCTATCAGGCAGGTCGCAGATTTCCCAGCGCCAAAAACTACGATGCTTTTCATAGCCAATGATAGAACATTTCAGGGGAAAGGCCGCTGGCGGCCAGAGTTTTTTGTTCGTAAAGACCTTATTGGGTTAGCCTGATTTCACCCAGGTTGAGACGCTTTCCTTCCAGTACCTGTACCGTTTTTATGGTATGAATACCGTTATATTCATTCACTGCAAAAATAAGCTTCCAGTCACCCGGCTGGAGTTCCATCCCAAAATGACCATCATTGCTGGTAACTTTTACCGAATCGTTGCCCCGGACGGCAATAATGGATTGGGAAGCTTTGGCCGGAGAGATTCTGCCTTCAATAGAGCCATTGTGCATTAATCGTTCCGCATGAATTCCAATCACCACGATAATGATGAGGGAAAGTTCTAACATTCCTCTTCGCATCTGCCTTCGGTATTAAATCATTTGAAAATTCTGATTACTGGATCATAATCATAGGCGCCAGTGATATCCGGAAATTGCACAGGATGGAGATACGCTACTGAATTTCAACTTTTATGCCAAGGATGGATTAAAAAGGAAATAATGAAAAGAAATGATTGTTAACTCTTCCCTAATTGGAATAGCTGAGATCAATCTGACGGGAACTAATGACATGCAACCGCGTTGCTATTTTAACGCCCCGTGGACTCTTGGGCGCTTTAATAGTAACTGTTTCACCCGGCTCCAGGTCGTTAAATGTGATACTCTCTGTTCTGAAAATTTTTTCATTGTTTTGGATATAATCAACATTTACTACCACGAGGTCCATCTTCACCGGTGACTTATTGGTAACAGTAACAGGAAAGCTTGAAATGCCACCGAATATACCTTTGGAATACCGTCCAGTCACCAGCTCAACATAGTTTTCAGGATGGGACTTGATTTTCTGGTTAAGCAATTCCGTTTGGGTAATGGTGTTTTGCCTGGGACTGTCATTCGGAATATACGAAGATACCAACTTCTCCTGGTTGTTGATGGAATCTTTTTTATCGTGATTATTTTTTGAATTCTTTTTCCGGTCGCCGGCAATTAATTTTTTTGTCGCCGGTTCAATTTTGTTCATAGTGTCGCTGACAATAGAAATATTATTTTGGAGCTGATTGCTTTGTCCGTCTTTTGATAACACAGCCGGAATTTCTTTTTTCTCATTTCGGACCGCAGGCCGGATTGCCGGAACATTTTGCGGACGATTTGCATCTCCTGAGAAAAATTTTCTACGGTCTGAAATAAAAAACCCGGTTAGTATTCCGGTGCCGAACAGTAAAATAATTGCACCAATCCACAGTAATTTACCTGAAAAACGAATGGTCCTGCTGGAATGTTTTTTATACAGATCCGAAAAATCATATATCGGCTCCGTTCTTTCCGCAGATGGAAAGAGGGATTCCCTTAATGGAGGGGAAGCGGTCAGGGTGGGCTGTTTTTTTTCTGCCGGCAGGTTCACATAAATTGAACGGGCGGGGTCTCTTCGCGGAGGATTACCTTCTCCGGTCTTCGTATTAACCGTTTCTGTTTTTTTTGTTGGTTCTGGATCAGGGCCGGGATTTTCTGAAGCAGGACGTCTTCTGAACAGATCGGCGGCCTGTTCGGGAACAGCCGGTGCAAATGATTTAAGTTCCGATATTTCACCCGGATACCGCCAGGCAGCACTTTTCCCAACGACCCACAAAAGATCGTAAGACTTCAAGGACATCTCTTTAATTTCCTCCAAGGTAAATGGACCAGACTCCTTGTTATTCCGAAGCAATAAATAGCTACTCATGGTTTGGGCGTAAATGGGGCAGGGGTAGTGCCGGAAAATCAACCCAAAAGTATTGAATTTCCGCGAATGGCAAGCGGGTAGTCCAATACCAGCCCGTTCTGCCAATTGCAGGATATAAACCGATTAGACCCGGCAGTTATTACCTTTTTGCTTAATAGTATATCGGGTAAAATTTAAGGCCCTTTAGCTTGCTCCATTCCAGCGTTGGAGCCGGGATTTTTGAAAAGCGGGTAAGGTAGGCAGCCGCATTGTAAAAGGAAGAATTGGTCGGAATACTATACAGATTTGCATCCGGTGCAAAATAAAATTTCCGGTATCGGGGGAAATCGGGTATCGTTTCCCCATTTATCACGGTCGGATTCGCCCTTGCCCCAATCATGCCTTCTGCACCGTAACCCAGGCTCATATTCAGCCAGTACGGAAATCCACTGTTTGTCGGCAGAAATGATGCGATATTAAATGAGAGCCAGTAGGTTTGTCCGTTATAGTCCTTTAACATCCTGGAAAAAAAATTAGAGCCAAGTTCCGCCGGATAATACTTTGCGTAAGGCGACATATGAAAGGACCATTTCATTGAAATTCTTTGCTGATTCCAGCCTTTTTGCTGGGCGGCAAATAAAGCTGCACCAAAAATATTTGCTAACATATCTCCCTTGGAAAAACCCCATTTGGAAGAGAATCCGTCAAATATTTCAATGATCGACATATAACCAAGTGCCGTTAATCCACCCACCGCAATCGATGTGTTATTGTTCACACCGCACCATCTCATAAGGTCATATTGTATGGCCCCGATATTGTATGCCGTTGCTGCATGCCCTATTTTGTCCATCTGGAGCCATTCCGCATTGTCGTTAAAAAAATGAAACCGGCTCCGGGGGTGTTTTCTGTACCAGAGAAAATAGAGTCCTGCGGAGATTGCAACACCCGTAGCTACTTCCGTGATGACGACGGTCTTTAACCGGTCAGAGCGATACGTGGCGCTTGGAGGAAGAAAAATTTCCTGTGCAAATCCGGTCGCAGAGGTGATCATCAGGCAAAGGACAATCAGGGGTCGCGAAACGAAGATTCTCCACCTGCAATCGAATGAAAAAAAATAAACCAATCAGTGATAATTTATAGGGTCGTCAATGAAAAGGGGGACCGGTTCATATAAAAATCAATATCTTAGGTTCAAATTTAAAGTAAGTTTTATGGATGCGGCGATTCTTGCCAAAGTGAATAACTGGTTAAATGGAAATTATGATCAGGAAACAAAAAATGAAATCATCCGGCTGCAGAAGGAAAACCCGGGTGAATTAGCCGACAGCTTTTATCAGAATCTCGAATTCGGAACAGGAGGCTTGCGGGGTATCATGGGCGTCGGAACCAACCGCATCAATAAATATACAATTGGAATGGCAACGCAGGGATATTCCAACTACCTGCTAAAATCTTTTCCCTCCAACCAGGTTAAAGTGGCCATTGCACATGACAGCCGTAATAACAGCCGCTTTTTTGCTGAAACTGCCGCAAAGGTTTTTGCAGCCAATGGCATCAAGGTATTTCTCTTTCAATCCCTTCGTCCAACACCTGAACTCAGTTTTACTATCCGCTACCTGGGCTGCCAGGGAGGTGTAGTCTGCACGGCCTCACATAATCCAAAAGAATACAATGGATATAAAGCATACTGGAATGATGGCGGGCAGCTGGTCCCGCCGCACGATCACCGGGTGATTGAAGAAGTGGAAAAAATTGGTTCCGTAAATGAAGTGAAATGGACGGGTGGCGAATCACATATTACCATGGTGGGTAAGGAAATGGATGAAGCATATATCAGCATGGTAAAAAATCTTTCAGTATATCCTGAAATTATCGAAAGGCAACACAATCTCTGCATCGTGTATACCCCCATTCACGGGACCGGTATTAAACTGGTTCCCGAAGTATTACAAAGATTTGGTTTTAGCAATGTTCATGTGGTGGATGAACAGGCCACTCCGGATGGCAATTTCCCAACTGTCGGCTATCCCAATCCGGAAGAAAAGGAAACCATGAGCATGGGTCTTAAAAAAGCACGCGAGATCGATGCTGATATTTTACTTGGCACAGACCCGGATGCTGACCGGGTTGGAATCGGTGTAAAAAATGATAAAGGAGAATGGATACTAATGAATGGCAATCAGACCGCCGTGCTGGCTTTTAATTATATGATTGAAGCCAGGAAGGAAAAAGGTATCGCACAATCAAATGATATGGTTGTCAAAACCATTGTAACTACGGATATGATTGATGAAATCGCAAACCAGTCAAATATTCATTGTTATAATGTTCTCACCGGTTTCAAATGGATTGCTGAACTGATAAAAGAAAAAGAGAAAACGGAAAATTATGTAATTGGCGGGGAAGAAAGTTATGGGCTGATGATCGGAGACAAACTCAGGGACAAAGATGCAGTCAGCGCGGTCGCCATCCTCTGCGAAATGGCCGCTTATGAAAAAAATAAAGGAAAAACCCTTTACGACAAACTGATCGACCTTTACCTGCAGTTTGGTTTTTATAAAGAATCTCTGATTTCCATTACTAAAAAAGGAATGGACGGACAAAAACAAATTGCAGACATGATGGCCGCCTACCGGAGCCAGCCGCCTTTAACCATTAACGGATCGGCTGTTGTGCAATTGCTGGATTATGAAATTAGCACGGGGAAAAATTTAAAAACAGGGGAGAGCTGGAAAATTAACCTGCCAGTCAGTAATGTGCTACAATTCATCCTGGAAGATGGAAGTAAAATTTCAGCGCGACCATCCGGAACGGAACCAAAAATAAAATTCTATTTCAGCGTAAACGAGAAACTCTCTTCCCGAACTGCATTCGATACTACAGATAATTTATTGCAAAAAAGAATCGATGCGATTATTGCTGATATGAAGTTAAAATGAATCTGTTTATTTTCCCTGCTCTAAAAATGAGATTGATTTTGCTGACAGTTTTTCTGCCGGTTATTTTTGCGCACGCACAAGTCAGGCTGCCCGTAATTTTCGGAGATCATATGGTCATCCAGCGAAGCCGGCAGGTACCTGTTTGGGGTTGGTCTTCGCCGCATGAAAAAGTTGTTGTGACAATAAACCGGCAAACCAGGGAAACCAGTGCAGACCGAAATGGAAAATGGCGGCTGATGCTGGATCCGGAGCCTGCCGGAGGACCATATGAACTCAGTATCCAGGGGAAAAATCTGTTAGTCATTCATGACGTGTTGGTAGGTGAAGTTTGGATTTGCTCAGGTCAGTCGAATATGGAATTCGAAGTAAAGTCCGTGCATGAAGCGGAATCTGAAATAAGCACGGCGAATTATCCTGAAATACGCCATATTAAAATTCCCCTGACTGTCAGCAATATTCCCAGGGAAGATATCAGTCCGGCAAAATGGAATGTTTGTTCCCCCAAGACCGCCGGTGATTTTACAGCGGTCGGGTATTTTTTCGCGAGGGAACTTTCGAGGCATTTGCACGTGCCCGTTGGGCTTATCAATACTACCTGGGGTGGCACCATGGTGGAGACCTGGACCAGCAGAGGTGCATTTGAAAAAAGTCCGGAATTCAAATCCATGATCGCCGGACTGGACCCGGCAGATCTCGGCCCGCGGATGAAGGAAAAACAAGAAAAGCTTGAAACCCAGGCGCGCCTGTTACAAAAAAATATAAATGATACGATCCCTGAAAATGATTGGAAAGATCCGGACTACAACAGCCAGGGCTGGCCAAAAATAAGTATTGCACGAACCTGGGAAGATCAGCCCTTAGGACTAGGAAGCCTGGATGGCATTGTATGGTACAGAAATGAAATCACCCTCGATTCAATCACTGTCAAAAGTCCAATCCGTCTGTCACTGGGAAAGATTGATGATAATGATGAAACTTATGTAAATGGTGTCCGCGTGGGCACCACGAGGAACTGGGAAGTGAAAAGAATCTATCAGGTACCCGTTGGTATTTTTAAACCGGGAAAAAATATTATAGCAGTCCGCGTAGAAGATACAGGCGGGGGTGGGGGGTTTTATCAGGATTCTTCTGCCGTTCATCTGAAAACAGAAAACGGAATGATTCCTCTGGGCGATAACTGGCATTTTCGCATAGCAAGAATCTCAGGGAATAGCGGAGGTATTGGTCCCAATGATTTTCCGAACCTTCTTTTCAATGCAATGATCAATCCTCTTATACCCTTTGGCATTCGGGGGGTGATTTGGTATCAGGGAGAAGAAAATACCAAAAGAGCATATCAATACAGGAAAGCATTTCCTCTGATGATAGAAGACTGGCGTGCTCATTGGGGACAAGGCAATTTTCCTTTTTATTTTGTTCAACTGGCCAGCTTTAATTCAGCGGACGGCAACAGTGAAAAAGGTTCTGCCTGGGCCGAACTGCGCGAAGCCCAGACCCGCACACTCAGTGTGCCTGCGACGGGTATGGCTGTGACGATCGATATTGGCGAATCGAATGATATTCATCCAAAGAATAAACAGGATGTGGGTAAACGCCTTTCTGCTATTGCACTCAATAATTTGTACGCTCTGCCCATGGAATACAGCGGACCTGTATACGAATCCATGAGTATCCATGCCAACGGTGAAAACAAAACAATATTGAGCTTTTCGCACACGGGAAGTGGTCTCCTGGTAAAAGACAGGTATGGTTATATAAAAGGTTTTGAAATAGCCGGCCCGGATCATCATTTTCATTATGCAAAAGCTTTCCTGCAGGGTGATAAGGTCGTCGTTTATTCAGACGAAGTGCAAGACCCGGTATCTGTACGCTATGCCTGGGCCGATGATGCAGGCGATGCCAACCTCTACAACAGGGAAGGATTTCCCGCAGTTCCCTTTCGAACAGATCAGTGGCAAGGAATTACCGATGGAATCAAATTCGCTGTAGTAAGTCCGTGAAGAAAGTATGGTAGTGTGGTAGTGTGGTAGTCTGGCTGTTGAAAAAAGATTTAACCAAGCACTACCACATTACCACACTACCACACTACCACACTACCACACTTCATAAGACCCTTTCACTAATGATCCCGCTCTTTTTATTTTTAAGAATCAGTTTCTTTGCTCCGTAATGTGTCACTTCTTCTTTTATTAAGTAGTGTTCGGAGTCGAATTCAACCAGATTACTGGGTTTGGTAAGTCCGGTCTGGCCGCGCCAAATTTCCAGACGTACAGGTTCCCACAGTTTTGTTTTTGCCGACTTATAAGCAGCATCCAGCACCGCATTCACCACGTAACCGTCATAAAAAGTTTCCTTGGGAGAAATGCCTTTTTCCATGGAATTGAACATGTCGGTAAACATATGATTGTATCCCAAATCATTCATCTCATCACCCACAGGAAATAACCAGCCTGAGTTGGATTCGGATTTCTCGGAAACATAATCCGCACCTTTACCCGTTGTAAACATTTCAAATCCGGTTCTTAAAAAATTATTAATCCAGATTGTACCTTCTGTTCCCATTACCTCATCGCGCAGATCCAGACCTCCGCGAAAAGTCCAGCTTACTTCGAACTGTCCAATGGCACCGTTTTCATATTTCACAAGTCCGATCGCATGGTCCTCCGCTTCGATTGGTTTTACCTGCGTATCAGCCCAGCACATTACTTCAACCGGCTTAATATCCTTGCCGATAAAATTCCTTGCAATCTCCACACAATGGCAGCCAAGATCCAGTATACATCCGCCTCCTGCCTGTTCCAGGTCCCAGAACCAGTCACTGTGCGGACCCGGATGGGTCTCCCTGGATTTTGACCAGAGTATTCTTCCCAGGGCTCCGCTTTTTACACTTTCCAGTGCTTTCAAAAATTTAGGTGTATAAACCAGGTCTTCGAGATAACCGTTGAAAATCCCCGCTTTTTCCACCGCCTCGAGCATTCTCTTAGCTTCAACTGCATTTCTGCCGAGTGGTTTTGTGGTGATGACTGCTTTATTATGTTTGCAACAAAGAAGAACTGCCGCTTCGTGTATATTATTCGGTAGCGAAATACAGACCACATCCACATCCGGATGCGCAATGGATTCCTCCATTTCAATTGTCCAATGGGCACAACCATAATCGGAAGCAAATTTTTTGGCCGAAACTTCGCGCCTGGAGTAAATACTAACAATGCGATCACGGCTTCGTTGACCCTGAAGTGAATCGGCATAAAAACGCCCGATAAATCCGGATCCTAACATAGCTATTCTCATATGTTCAGTTTAATGATTTAATTATTAGTGGTCAGTGGAATAGTTGATTTTTTTTCACGGAAAAATAAAATAAAATAAACCAGGACACCAAGGGCGATATAGGCCGGCACGTACCAGATCTTCGTCCAATCATGGCCCGCCGGTGTTTTATAATTATCTACTACGAAACCCGAAAACCAGGTGCCGATAAACATACCGACACCATACGTGGCGAATGTAAACAAGCCCTGCGCCGCATTTTTGATAGTCGCTCCGGCTTTTTTTTCAGTGTACATATATCCGGTAACAAAGAAGAAATCGTAACAGACCCCGTGAAGGATAATACCCGCATATAACATCCAAAGATTTGCGTCTATGTTTCCATAGGCAAAACATATATATCTTAACATCCAGGCAATCATTCCCATCATCAGCATTTTCTTTACACCAATCCGGTTGAATAGAAACGGAATGGCCAGGATAAAGACCGCCTCAGAAATCTGCCCGAGAATCATCTTGGAAGCGGCTCCCTGCACACCGATTTCATTCAGAAAAGCATTTGCAAACCCATAATAAAAAGAAAGGGGAATACATACCAGGATGGCAGCAATAAAAAATATCAGGTATGCATTATTTTTAAACAGTACAAACGCTTCCGTACCAAGAGCCTTTGCTGCAGACGCCTGACTGGCGGCTGCTTTTGGTGGCGTATTGGGAAGAAAAAAACTGACAAGCCCCAACAGGGCAGAAGCACCCGCAGCGAGATAAAAAGTGTTGATGATATGTCCTGTTTTTTCCCATTCCAGATTTCCGATCAGCAGGCCTGCCACGATCCAGCCCAGGGTTCCGAACACCCGGATCCAGGGAAATTGTTTGC
Organism: uncultured Bacteroidota bacterium; assembly: GCA_963741345.1. Lineage (GTDB taxonomy): Bacteria > Bacteroidota > Bacteroidia > Chitinophagales > Chitinophagaceae > Puia. The sequence continues at coordinate 930,369 of CAVUHS010000005.1, read as the reverse complement.
CGGGATCACTCATTTGATTAAAAGCAATACTGTTTGACAAGGCAATCGTTGGCATGTACAACAGGGAGTAAACCAGGATGATCCAGTAAAATGGACCGTTCAGCGTAACGGTGGTAGCCATAAAAAGCAGTACCGCCCCCAATAGATGCAGAACTCCCATTATTCGTTGAGCCGCAAAAAAACGGTCGGCGATCAATCCGACAATAAACGGGGAAATCATAGTGGCGATGGCAAGTGCGCTATATGCTGCTCCTATCTGGATTCCACTGGAATGAAGATTCTGCCCCATATAAGTACTCATCGTTACATACCAGGATCCCCAGATAAAATATTCGACAAACATCATCAGGCAAAGCAATACGGAAGCAGTCAACTTCATGAAAATAAATTTAATAGATGGAAGGCATTGAACTGAAAAGTTACAAACGAAAACACGCAATGTAAAAAATTCTTCAATTATCTTGCAGTCATGCGTGTGCTAACTGATACTTATCGACATAAAGGTCTTCGAAAACAACTGGTGGAAGTGATCCGGAATAAGGGGATTACGGACGAACGGGTTCTGCAGGCGATATTGGAAATACCGAGACACTATTTTATCGATTCTGCTTTTGACCAGATTGCATATGAAGACCGGGCCTTTCCCATCGCTGAAGGACAAACCATATCACAACCATATACAGTTGCCTACCAGACACAATTGCTGGAGGTGAAACCCCACGATAAAATACTGGAAGTTGGAACTGGCAGCGCGTATCAGGCCTGTGTTTTGGCGCTGATGGGTGCACAAGTGTATACCATTGAACGGCAAAAGCAGCTGTATGATCACAATAAACAATTTAGCTTTTCTCCGCAATTTCCCCGCTATCCGATATTTTTATGGTGACGGATACCAGGGCCTGCCTACCTATGCGCCATTCGATAAAATCATCGTGACGGCCGCTGCTCCCTCGGTTCCTGATAAACTTTTGGAACAATTAAAACCCGGCGGCAAAATGGTAATCCCTGTGGGCGAAGGCAAGGTACAGCAGATGTTGCGCATCCACAAAGATGCGGAGGGAAGAATCCATGAGGAAATATTTGATAATTTTTCCTTTGTTCCCATGCTGCAGGGAAAAAACAATTAGGCTTAACGCTTAACGCGGAACGCTCAACGCAGTTTCGTAATTTGCAACCGCAAATTAATAACCGTCAACCGTCAACCGTCAACCGTCAACCGTCAACCGTCAACCGTCAACCGTCAACCGTCAACCGTCAACCGTCAACCGTCAACCGTCAACCAAAAAATGACTCCCGAAAGAGAACAACGGCTAAAAAATGTATTGGAAAAAAGACAGCAGGATCTGACGGTCGTGCTGGAAAATGTTTTTGATCCCCACAATATTTCTGCGGTTATGCGTACCTGTGATGCTGTGGGTATCCAGGAAATGCATGTTTTAAATACCAAAATCAGCAAGCATAAGAAATGGGGCGCACGGAGCAGCAGCAGTGCGGCCAAATGGCTGACGATCCATCAGCATACTGACGCAAAACATTGTTTTAAGGAGCTCAGAAAAAGATTCCCGCTGATTCTGACCACCCATCTTTCCTCCTCGGCCATATCACTTTACGAAATTGATTTTACACAGCCTGTGGCCCTGGTATTTGGCAATGAACACGATGGAGTGAGTGAGGAAATAAGAAGCCTGGCAGACGGGAACTTTGTGATTCCTCAGGTCGGCATGATACGTTCCCTGAATATTTCTGTCGCCTGCGCGGTCAGTCTTTATGAAGCTTACCGGCAGAAACAGGGAGCACATCAGTACAACCAACGAAAACTGAGTCAGGAGGACTACGACAATTTATGGAATAACTGGAGTCTTGATAATATATGATTCCTGGTCCTTTCTAATAATTGCGAAATTCAAATCCATCGTTTCCACTCTTCGACATTCAATACGCATAGAATCATGAAATATTCCAAAACCATTTTTCTCGCCGGAATTGTAGCCGGCACCCTCGATGCGATTGCCGCTATTCTGTTATATGCAAAACCAGTAGACCTGCATTCCATCAGCCGTATTTTTCGCTATATAGCCAGCAGCTTGTTTGGAAAAACGTCTTATACAACGGGACCATTTTATCCATTTGCAGGCCTGTTGATACACTATGGAATCGCGACGATCTGGTCGGTTATTTATCTGTTTATTTTATTCCGGATTTTTAAGGCAGGATCCATTTGGGCAAAAACGATCTTATTTGGTTCCCTGCTCTGGATTGCGATGAATGGTTTTGTGATGCCCCTTTCCGGACTGACAGCCCGTTATGATGGCTGGGCAATCATGCGGTCATTTTCGGTAATCCTGCTTTGTGTAAGTCTGCCGGTTTGTTTGATCGTTGAAAAACGTCACCAGGGAAGTTTTAAATAATTAATAAAATGAAAAACCGGTTGGGCTTCTTTATTCAATTCTTTTTTTCGCTCTTTCCAATAATTCCTGAATAGTCACATTCAGCTCAAAGCCAATGAGCAGGATCATCGCGTTAAAATATATTACGATCATAAGAATGAGAATCGTCCCGATTGAGCCGTACACTTTGTTATATGTACCGAAATTATTCACCCAGAATGAAAAAAGAAAAGTTAGCAGGATCATTAGTATCGTCGCCAGTGTGGTGCCAGGAGAAATCAAGCGCCATTTCTTAGGAATTGCGGGGGCATGCCGGTAAATAAAAGCAATAGTAAAATAAAAAAGAGGAATGATCACCACCCAGCGAAGGGATTTGACTACACCCTTCATGGACCGTCTGTGAACATGCAGGGCCCGGAATACATACTTGAGAAGTTCGTCCTGTGTAACAAGGATGACGATACTGCCAATGATGAGTAAGATCATCACAAGGGTCAGCCGTATGGCTATTATCCGGTTCTCCAAAAAATTCCGATGAGTATACGTATGAAGGGATTTATTAAAGGTCCTCATCAGGCCGATCATCGCATTCGATGCATAGTATAGTGCTACGATCAAACCGACTGAAAGCAGTCCGCCTCTTGGCTTCGTCAGAAAGTCATTCAGAAAATTCGATACCAGCATGAAAGTATTCTGGTTTGGTGTCACTTCATTAGTGAGCAGCAGCAGCTGCTTGGTAAGTTTTTTTGAAACCGGCAGATAGGGGATGAGTGTACAAAGAAATATAGTGGCGGCAGGAATGGCCATCAGAAAACTGAATGCAATTGACCGGGCACGGTCGTTCAGACCCACTTTGCTCACCTGGTATTTGAAGAAGACAATCACATCATATAACGGAAGACCCTGGAAACCGGGAAGAAATATGGACTTGGATTTTACGACGGCAAACCGGTAAGGGAAAGAAGATTTAATAAATTTTTCGAAATTGGTCATGGGTTATCTTTTTGCTGCTGACCAATCCTCATCTGTTCATCCAGCGCCTTCTGGTATTCCTTCGCATTTTTTATGTGTTCGGGAAATGTTTCTGCAAAATTTGAATATCCCGAAAAATCCGGCTTTGCGACAAAATAAAAATACCTGGTCTCCGGCGCATTTAACACAGCATCCATGGATTCCATAGATGGCGTGCAGATGGGTCCCGGCGGAAGTCCGGTTATCCGGTATGTGTTATAAGGCGATTCTACGAGCAGATATTTTTCATACACTCTTTTCAGATCAAACCGGCGCAAGGCAAATTTTACCGTCGGATCAGCTGCCAGCCGCATCCCGGTCCCGATCCGGTTGATATAAACACTGGCGATTTTGGGCTTGTCATCTTTTCGTGTTGTTTCCTCTTCCACAATGGAAGCGAGAATATATGCGGTAACGCGGTTTAAATGATGCGACTCAGCCTCTTTGAGTCGTTCGGGCGTCCAATATGCATGGGCAGCCACTTCTATTTTTTTGAATATCCGGGATGGCGTCGTATTCCAGTAATACGTGTAGGTATTCGGGAAAACCATGGTCATAAAAGTATTCGTGTCGAGTCCATAAGATGCGAGTGTATCTGTATTATTCAGATAACGCATAAATCCGGCAGAATCGCATTCAAATTTTCTGCCGATCAATCCTGCCAGATCTTCCCGGGTCCGTAATTTTGTAATGATCAGGTTTACCGGCACCTGCCTGCCGTTTTTCAATATTTTGAGGATATTCAGAACGCTCATGCCATCGCGGATTTCATATTTGCCTGCTTTCATACCAGTAGTATATGAAACCCTTTTTGCCAGCCAGTTAAACATGGCCGGATGTGCAAGTACCTCATCCTTTCTAAGCATGGAATCCAGCTCTTCAAAGTTCATTCCCGTATGTATATACAAATCATGGCTGGCGGACCTGAAAGCGGTGCCCGGTCCGAGAATCAGCCAGCCTCCTGCGGCAGCAATGATAATAATGAAAAGAAGGAGGATCAGAAGTAGTTTCTTCACGCGTATCTGGATTAATCACCAAAATAAACAAAAAACCCCGTCAATAAAATGAGGGGTTCTAAATATCGTAGCCGGGATTATTTCTGCTGGCTGGGAGATCCGGGTATCGTAGTAGTAGTAGGTGCGACTTTTACTTCTCTAACCTTTTTATTTGAAGCCCGGGGAATAAATACCGTGGAAAACAGGCAAAGCAATACTACAAAAGTTGCCAGGATCCAGGTTCCTTTTTCAAGTATATCCGTTGTTTGCTTTACACCCATAAACTGGTTGCTGAAGCCAGCCACATTACCAGCAAGGCCACCGCCTTTAGGATTCTGAACGAGTATGATCAAACCCAGTAAACCACAGGCCAGTAACAGCACAATAACGAAAAATATCATGGTAAAGACGCTTTTAATTGTTCAATTCTCGACGCAAAATAAGCGCTTTTGGGGGGATAAATCAAACTTAATTTATGGTAAAGTGCAATGGCATTTTCATACATACCCTGTTTGGCCAGCACTTCGGCCATGGATTCAGTCAGCACATCTCTTTCTTCAATGGAATGGGCCGCAAAATGCCGGATCCGCTCTGCTTCTTTCTCATCTGATTTTTCGGTTTGCTGTTGCGCAGGTAGCTTTTTCATCACTTTTAACCAGTCTGTAAAACTTTTTAGCTGCTGCCCGAAATGATCCGGGGGATTATCTTCCAAAACCAGTTTTATACCCTGGGAAGCGAAATAGTCTATCATGTGATAGGGTGCAAAAACGATCGACTCAGTTTTTTTAGGATCAAAGACAGGTGTGGATTTCTGGCGTTCCTCGAAACGGTTGGACAAATCCTGCATCTGACCGTCCAGGTGTTCCCAGGATTCGCCTGCTGATGAAATAGTTTGTTCAGTTTCATCTGCTTCCTGTAATATGGTTTCTGAAGGATATTCACTGATCTCTTCTGTGATCTCTTCTATTTTTTCATCCAGGACCTCATTGATTTCCTCATCTATTTCATCGTCATTCAAATCCTCATCCGGCCTGTTTTTATCCAGCGGGCGGTCAAAGGCTTCATAATCATGAACGTCAGTGTTTGTACCGGAATCATCCGGGCTCTGAATTACTGTAATCATGTTCTCTTCTTCAGGCAGGACAGAGTCATCCGGCATTTCAGAACCCGTGGTATCCTGGTCAACGGGCCTGTCAAAAGCTTCCAGATCCTGGTCTGATTTTCTAACTAACACCTCTTCAAAAATTCCATATTCGTTCAGGATTTCTTCCCGGATTTCAAACAGGCCAGCCTCTGTTTTAGAAATCGATTCCTCAAAAATTATTCTGTCCTGATCAGAAGCACTGGTTCGGTTTGAAACAGCATCATTCATCTCTTCCTCCTGCGTGGCTGTAAATTCTATATAGATTTCCTGGACCGGTTCGGGACTTTCTAAGCTGCCTTCGACTGCTCCGGTAGATTCTTCTGTTGTCTCAATCGCGGCAGTCTGGATATTTTCGGTTTCATTATTCAGCCCGTTGTCGGCGGGAATTTCCGATTCGAGTTTATACTTTGAAAGCAATTCATCAAAAGAAGATACGGTGCCCGTTGACGATCCTGCATAATGAAACTCACTGTCTGAAGCACCGGCAGGCTCACCAGTTTTTTCATCCATTACTTCTTCAAGTTCTTCATCGAGTTCGTCCCCGGCAGGATGAAATGATTCAGCAACAGGTGTTTCCTGATCGTACTCATACTTTTCCTGACCGGATTTAACTGGCGTCGGTGCCGTTGCCGGCATGTTATGGTTTCCTTCATTCAGAAGCGTTTCCAGCCAGAATGCGTTGTTAAAATACAATGCCGTGCGCCTGCTTTGTTTTTCATATTCCAGATTATTCAGCCCTTTTAATTTTTTGGAAAGAAGGAAATGAGCAGCATTGAAAGAAGGGAATTCATTTATTACCTCATACATTTCATCCAGCGAAACCAAAGACAGGTCATTCTTTCCGAAAATAGCGTCTAATAAGGATGGCAGGCCGTTGTTCATCTGAAATTAATTACCAGTTAGAAAATAAACGGTTGAACATGTCATCCGTTAATTGCTGAACGATCTGTGGTGTCAAACTCGCTTCGGCATCATTCAAACTCTGGGTGGCGGGAAAATCAAAGTTCCGGCTGATATCGGTCTCAAAATCCGGAGTTCCCAGTTTCTGATCGCTGAGACGGTTCTTCAGTGCAAGGTGCACACTTACTGTAAGACGGTTAATAGAGGCCGACTGGTTGGCAACACCGGCCGTTGTTACATTATATTCTGAAACGTATGCCGAAACATCGTAGTCAGCGTTATCAGTCGGAATCTGTGTGAGTTTTGTCTGATTGCTGATTTTCTGTTTTAATTTATCGGTGAGTTGCGGGCACAGCTGTGGTTCTACATAACGAGCCCTGTTTTCAATAAATCCGATATTGATGGTTTTCACCTCCGGCGGAATGGATACATCTTTAAATGAATACACTTTGCAGGCAAGAAGGAAACAGCAGATCAATAAAAAGAATAAGCCCTGTTTTGCAATGCGGAATAAAATAAGCTGATTATTCGCTGATATCATATTCTTTTAATTTTCTGTACAATGTCCTTTCACTGATCCCCAGGTCGGAGGAAGCATCTTTGCGTTTTCCTTTGTGTTTCTTAAGGGCTTTTACAATCAATTCTTTTTCTTTATCCATAATACTGAGTGATTCCTCCACTTCTTCATGCTGATGGATATCACTGTTACCATTTCCATTTTTGTGGAGAACGACCGGCTGGGACTGATAAGGTGTCGAAACCATATTTCCGCTAAAATGATCCTGAGCTTTGAGTTCTTTCATTTCCCTGACAAAAGTTTCCTGGTGATCAGCTGCCAGGGAGGGATTTTTTAATATTTCAAGGAACATTTTTTTCAGCTCCGTCACATCTTTTTTCATGTCGAAGAACAATTTGTACAGAATTTCCCGTTCATTGGAGAAATCGTTCGGAGCCGTGTGGCCGGCTGATGGCATCACCATGGGCAGGCGGTTCACCGGGTTATCCGGGATGAATCTGTGCAATTGCTGCTGGGAAATCATTTTATCTTCCGACAATACTGAAATCTGTTCTGCAATATTCTTTAACTCACGCACATTTCCCGGCCAGCTGTATTGGATTAACAGATTTTTCGCGTCTTCATCCAGTTGTACCGGCGAAGTCTTATAGCGTTCTGCAAAATCAACCGCAAACTTTCTGAACAATAAAGGAATGTCATCTTTACGGTCACGGAGGGAGGGAACCCGGATCGGTACGGTGCTTAACCGGTAGTACAAATCTTCCCGGAACCGACCCCGATCAGTCAATTGGAGCAGATCTTTGTTAGTAGCGGCTATTACCCGTACGTCTGTTTTCTGGACCTTCGAAGAACCAACCCGGATAAATTCTCCGGCCTCGAGCACTCTTAACAAACGTGCCTGGGTTCCAAGAGGTAATTCCCCGATTTCATCGAGGAATATGGTGCCACCATTCACCGTTTCGAAATATCCTTTCCTGGAATCCACGGCTCCGGTAAAAGATCCCTTTTCATGGCCGAATAATTCTGAATCGATGGTGCCCTCCGGAATGGCTCCGCAATTCACCGCAATAAAGGGATTGTGCTTCCGGGCAGATAATGAATGTATGATCTGCGAAAATGCTTCCTTGCCCACACCGCTTTCTCCGGATATTAGTACGGTTAGGTCGGTGTTTGCTACCTGCACCGCCACGCCCAGTGCAAAATTGAGTTCCGGTGCATTACCGATTATTCCAAATCTGTTTTTTATTGCTTGAAGTTCCATGAAAATTTTTTTAGCGGCCCACCATTAATCCTTCAAATGGAATGCCCGATCAGGGTGGCGCCGGTACATTGCTCGATTTTAACCATCGCATAATCACCTTTCTGAAGACCCTGTTCGGATTTCGGAAAAACAACTACTTTGTTCTGATCATTCCGTCCCATCCAGGCTGTATCGCTTTTCTTGGAATCTCCTTCGATCAGAACTTTGGAGATTGTGCCAATGTCTTTGCGGTTTGATTCCTGTGATAGCTTATTCTGCAGTTTAACAATTTCATCCAGCCTCCTCTTCTTTTCGGGTTCGGGTATATCATCCGGATAACGGCGTGCCGCCAGGGTACCGGGTCGTTCAGAGTAAAAATACATATAGCTCATGTCAAAACGGCTTTCGCGCATCAGGGAAAGTGTTTCCTCGTGATCCTCCCCAGTCTCGCCGCAAAAACCTGCAATGATATCAGAGGTGATCCCGCAATCGGGAATCAGTTCCCGTATCCGTCTGATTTTAGAAAGATACCATTCCCGGGTATACGTCCGGTTCATCCGCTGAAGTACGGGCGTGGAGCCGCTTTGCACAGGCAGGTGAATATAGTTGCATATATTTTCGTGACGGGCGATCGTGTGCAATACCTCGTCCGTAATATCCTTGGGATGGGAAGTTGAAAACCGCAGGCGGAGCAGAGGTGAAATGGCCGCCACATTTTCAAGTAGTTCCGCAAATCCAATTCCCGCTTCACCTTCCACTCCGGAATGCCAGTGGTAGCTATCCACATTTTGGCCGAGTAAGGTAACCTCGCGGTATCCTTTTTCAAAAAGATCTCTGCATTCGGCCAGAACAGAACCGGGGTTCCGGCTCCTTTCCCTGCCACGTGTAAATGGAACCACACAGAAAGAACACATATTGTTGCAGCCGCGCATGATACTGACAAAAGCATTTACGCCATTGCTATTCAAACGTACCGGCGCGATATCTGCATAGGTTTCATCCCGGCTGAGTAATACATTTACCGATTTCTGCCCGCCTTCCGCTTCCTCAATCAGGAGTGGCAGCGTCCGGTAAGCATCCGGGCCAACAACGAGATCAACCAATTTTTCTTCCTCGAGAAATTTAGATTTAAGCCTTTCCGCCATACAACCGAGTACGGCAATCAGCATAGATGGATTAGATCTTTTAGCCTGCCGGAAGATATGCAGCCGGCTGCGAATGGTTTGTTCAGCCTTTTCCCGGATGGAACAGGTATTGATCAGTATCAGGTCAGCTTCCTCATAATTCCTGGTTCCGCTAAACCCGGCTCCCTGCAGTATAGATGCCACCACTTCACTATCAGCAAAATTCATCGCACATCCGTAGCTTTCAATATAAAATTTACGAATGGAATCGGTGTTTATGCCGGTCACAGAGGAAAAACTTTCACCCTGTCTTGCTTCATTATGTTCCCTGATTAATGTTCCTGTTTCCATGCTGCCTCATTGGGAAAGCAAAATTAATCAAAACAAAGTAATAAAATGACAGGATGACAGGCAGGCTGGATCATGAACATATCTGGAGCGGAAGACGGGACTCGAACCCGCTACCTACAGCTTGGGAAGCTGTCGCTCTACCAGGTGAGCTACTTCCGCTAATTGATTATTTAGTTATAGCCTTCGGAAAAGAAATCCTCGGAGCCAGCCAGCTTTCTTTAATAGGTATGATCCATTTTTCTTCCAGCTCTGATTTCGTCAGCACCGTATTATTGAAATAAAGAGTGTCCGGTTGAATGAATCCGCCGTCTGCACCAAATCCCAGCTGGGAAAGAGGCAGGAGCTGAACTTTTTCCTTTATAAGGAAAGCCAGGAGTTGCCGGTCGAACATCTGTACATTAAAAAGCTTTTCCATTTCCTTGATCAGACGTACAGATGAATCCGTGCTGCAGCCACTCACCATCGAAGCTTTTTCATCGGCCATCAGGACGATAAATTGTCCGAAAAATAAATTTGCATAACCTTTTACCGGAGAGCCGTGTGAATTCCAGGAGGCGACAAATGTTGCCAGCATTTCTTCTATACGTATGGCCTCGGAAATTGTAAATAGGCGGCTTGACTGGTATATCCACACCCGGGAGGATCCATCGAATTCCGCCGGCAATAATTCCCTGTAGTTAAAATGCATGGAACAAAATTAAATATTCCGGGGCTTACATATGGATAATTTCTTCTTCCGAATCCTGGAGTCGGATTCGTAAATGTTCAATCTTATTCTTCTTAATTTCTATCTGCCGGCGAATTTTATTAAGCTCCGGCTTCAGGTTTTTCTGATTTATTATGATGAGTTCCTGGTTTTTTGATTCTTCCTGGTTCAGTAGTTTTTTGCTTTTATCGATCTCAATCTCAATCGATTTAAGGAGCGCAATGGATTTCATCCGGGAAAGTCTGACCTGTTCTTTTAATGCATTCTCAACAACGATCGTCTTCATGCTATCTTCTGCCTCAATTACCGGCATCGATTCATAATAAAGGCTCGCGGAAGGTATATAGGGTGATCCGGGCACTTCGCGAACCAGGTCCCGGGTCAGTGCAGCTGCGGCCTGATTTGAATAATTTCTCTCCAATTTGTCGTCGGCAAAAAATGCCTGTTCCCGGGGTGCGGATTCAGACTCCGGCAGAGCATCAGGCAGCGAAGGTAGAATTTTCAGGTTTTGTTTCCTGACCGGCTTGCGACGAATAGCTGGTCTGGAGATGGTTTCCGGAACGATTAAATTTACCGGCATTCCCGGGGTTTCATAACGGGTAAGCTCAACCGCAACTGGCGGAGACAACTTTTTCAGCACTTTATCAGGGACGGGCGCTGTTACCTTCAGGCCGGATAATAAAATGGATAAAAACAGGATCAAATAATAAAGAGGGTTCAGTCTTTTTGAAAGGACTACCGGTTTCCCCAACAGCCGGCGGATTCTTTCCATCAACAGCCATGGTCTGTTTCCGTCTGCAGCCAGTGAAAATCCCGGATAAACCTGCCGCAATTTCTCCAGGCTGAACAACGCGTCTGCATAAACTCCCGGTTCAAATCCCATCTCCAGCACACCATCGTCACAGGCCAACTCCCTTTCCCTTGCCATGGCCTTATAAAAAAGACGTGCAAAGGGATTGAAGAAAAATATATTTCGGACGCATAACATACAAATATTTATGAAGTAATCATTTCTCCGGATATGTAGAAGTTCGTGTACGAGAATTGCCTCCAGTTGCTGGGGGGACAAACGGGTGAGGAGTGAAAAGGGCAGGAGGATGATTGGTTTTAAAAATCCACTGGTTTCAGCTGTTTCAACAAGACCCGACAGACATACCTGTACGCGCCTCCGTATGCCCAGCAATCTGGCATACCGGTCAGTAAAAAGCTGGTATGCCCGGGAGGGTTCTATTCCGGATTTCTGACTTCGCCATCCCGGATTCCGGAGCGTATGATGTGCAAGGCGGACAATTAAACTGATGAGATAAGCGGCCGTGGCGAAGGGGATCCATTGATTGGCATAATTAAAAGCGGGTCTGAGCCCATCGGCAAATACGGGGCGGGGCTTATCTAATTGGTGAATGAAATTATAAATAAACCATTCCACACCGATAAAAGCAAATAATAAAACCAGGTTATGTTTCCCGGCCGGAGAAATGCGGTTATTGCCCGTCGTTAGTAACCAATAAACCATCCATAGAACCGCCATCTGCCAGACACTATCCAGCAATGACCAGCCCAGAACAGTCAGGAAGCTCAAATAAGCAGACATCCCTTATTGCTTTTTCAGGTTGTTGAGCAGTTGCTGAATTTCTTCCAGTTCTTCGGGTGATGCTTTATGATTTCCCAGGGCGTGAATAACAAGTTCTGTGGGAGAACCGCCAAACAGGTTGGTAATCATTTTTCCAAGTAAATGCTTCTGAGTTTTTTCCCGGCTTACGACCGGGTGGTATACATGTATTTTTACAGAATCATCCCGGCCGACCAATCCTTTTTCAAACATGATCTGCATAAGTTTGAGGGTAGTGGTATAACCAGCCTCCTTGGTTTTGGAAAGTTCTTCATGCACATCGCGGACACTGGCTTTATTTCTTTCCCAAAGCACCCGCAGAATCTCCAGTTCACTTTCGGTTGGCTTTAATGTATTTAGATGTTACCATATGCTAAATTTGTATGCAAAGCAAAATACGATATTATTCGTAAAACAAGTCTATTTTAACAATTAGTTAAAAAACGGTCAACTGCAAAAACAAACCTTAATTTCAAAATTCCAGCAATGGCAGATCAGCATGCACGATCTTCTTATTCAGATAAATTCAGGGTCGGGACAGGTAAGGAAGTCAAACTAAAAGACTGGCTCACGGATGACAATGAAAAACCGTTCAGCAAGGAGGAGGGGGAAGCTATGCTGAAAACGGATATCGCGAAGCTTTCCGAACTCCAGGAAAAATTATATGCCTCCAACCGGTATAGTGTACTGATTGTTATCCAGGCCATGGATGCTGCAGGAAAAGACAGTGTCATCAAACATGTTATGAGCGGGCTGAATCCACAGGGGGTAAATGTGACCCCGTTTAAAACCCCCACCCATCTGGAACTCGAACACGATTATTTGTGGCGGCATTATATTGCTCTGCCGGCACGCGGCATGGTTGGCATTTTCAACCGGTCGCATTATGAAAATGTACTGGTCACCCGTGTTCATCCTGAATATATACTGAATGAAAATCTGCCGGGTATTAAATGCGGTAACTGACATCGACAAATCGTTCTGGGAGAAAAGATTCAGACAGATCAATCATTTTGAAAGAATCTCTGGTTGAAAATGGTACCGTTATATCTGAAATTTTTTCTGCATGTTTCCAAGAAGGAACAGAAAAAACGATTCCTGGAACGGATCAACGATCCATCGAAAAACTGGAAATTTTCAAGCGGGGATATTAAAGAACGTGAATCTGTGGAAAGAATACAGGAAGGCGTATGAAGACATGCTGGAAAATACATCCAATCGACTGGCGCCCTGGTTTGTGATTCCGGCGGATGATAAATGGTATACACAGCTGATGCTGGCCAATATCGTGGTAAATGAATTGAATAAACTGGATCTGAGTTATCCCAGACTTTCAGATCAGCAGAAAAAGGACCTGGAAAATTCGAAAAAATTGCTGACCGGAGAAACGGATATCCCCGGCCAACAATATAGACGAATGAATTTTCTTATTTTGCTTTCAGAACGAGTTCCTTCTGCAATTTTTGCATTTTCATCGCTTTCACCTGTGCATCCCGGGTACCATAAATCTGTGCCAGGGTAGGTGCTATTACCAAGTGAAACAATGGACATCAGTTTGATCAGGATATTCATAGATGGACCGGAAGTATCTTTAAACGGATCACCCACAGTATCGCCGGTTACAGAAGCTTTATGTGGTTCAGATTTTTTGTAGAACATTTCACCATTGATCTCAACACCTTTTTCAAAAGATTTTTTTGCATTGTCCCAGGCACCTCCGGCATTATTCTGAAACATACCCATCAGGACACCGCTCACCGTAGCACCTGCAAGAAATCCGCCCAGGGCTTCGGGACCAAGCAGAAATCCCATAATCAGTGGAGAAATAATGGCGATTGCTCCGGGCAGCATCATTTTTTTAATTGAAGCTTCGTTGAAATCGCCACACATTTATCATATTCCGGTTTACCCGTACCTTCCATAATACCGGGAATGGTACGGAACTGTCTGCGTACTTCTTCCACCATGGCCATTGCAGCTTCACCCACCGCCCGAATGGCCAGTGAAGAAAAAATAAAAGGAATCATAGCACCTACAAAAAGAGAGGCCAGCACTTTGGCTTTATAAATATCAATTCCGTTGATACCGGCAACACCAACAAAAGCAGCAAAAAGTGCCAGGGCGGTTAAGTGCAGCAGAAGCAATGGCAAACCCTTTACCGGTAGCTGCCGTTGTATTTCCAACAGCATCCAGCACATCTGTTTTTTCACGAACTTCTTTTGGTAATTCACTCATTTCAGCAATACCACCTGCATTATCTGCAATCGGGTCCGAATGCATCAATGGCCAGTTGCATGGCTGTAGTGGCCATCATACCGGCAGCAGCAATTGCAACACCATATAAACCTGCACAGGCATAAGAACCCCATATACCACCGGCCAGTACCAGAATCGGCAGACAGGTGACTCCATACCTACGGCCAGACCTGCCAATTACATTTGTAGCATGTCCTGTAGAAGATTGGCGGATAATAGACATAACAGGTCTTTTTCCCATCGCAGTATAATATTCCGTAATCATGCTCATTAGCGTTCCCACAGTAAGATCCAACACCAATAGCTCCCAGTACACCCCATTTTGTAAATTCAATACCACGTAGTGTCATCGTATTCAGGCAGTATGAAATACACCAGTCCGATCGATGCAATTGCCGTCAGAATAATAGAACCCCAGTTGCCCATATTCAGGGCTTTCTGTACACGTGGCTGTACTGATACTGGCATTTTCACTGATCCGGACAAATAAGAGTAGCAATAATGGAAAATAGGATACCGATACCTGCAATCATCATTGGAAGGAGGATGGGAGACATTCCTCCAAAGGCATCATCCGGTGCCTGGGTTTCCTGACCAAGTACCATGGTAGCAAGTACGGTAGCTACATAGGAACCAAAAGATCAGCTCCCATACCGGCCACATCACCAACATTATCTCCCACATTATCGGCAATGGTTGCCGGATTACGCGGATCATCTTCCGGAATACCGGCTTCCACTTTTCCCACCAGGTCGGCACCTACATCCGCAGCTTTTGTATAAATACCACCACCCACACGGGCAAACAAGTGCAATGGATTCAGCACCCAATGAAAAACCGGTCAAGTACTTCAATGGTACGCAACATTTCTTCGGAATTCACCGCTGCATCGGGAGCAAAAATGGCTTTTAATATGATAAACAAACCGCCCAGTCCCAGAACCGCCAGACCGGCAACACCCAGTCCCATTACCGAACCACCGGTAAAGGAAACTTTGAGTGCCTTACTCAGGCTGGTCCGGGCTGCCTGTGCCGTTCTGACATTTGCTTTGGTTGCCACACGCATACCGATATAACCGGCGGTGGCGCTGAGAATAGCACCCAGTATAAAGGCAATTGAAATGGACCAGTGGGAAGTGGGGTTGGTGCTGGCCATAAATCCCAGCAGGAGCGCCACAATGACCACAAAATATCCAAGAATTTTCCATTCAGCTTTCAGAAAAGCCATAGCACCTTCAGCGATATAACGGCTGATCTGTTTCATCAGATCAGTGCCTTCTTCCTGTCTGGATACCCATTTGAATTGAACGAAAGTGTACAAGAGACCAATAATTCCCATCAGGGGCACCAGATAAATCAATTTGTCCATATTAGTTAGATCTGAGATTTTTAGGGGAGGCAAAAATAGTGGAAAAGCGTTAAAACCCATATAAATGATGCCATTATCTTGCCTATAGTCATATATAGATCAGTATATTATTTCTATTTTTCTAAAATTAAACATACCTTTGCGCTCCATTTTTAATGGTTCCGCTACAGGCGGGAAATTGCCCAAACGGCCCCATAAGTGATCTGCCCGTGTAGATCCGCCAGCAGGGTATCATATAAAACCTCATCAAAAGATGCCAAAGGTTAAAACAAATTCAAGTGCCAAAAAGAGATTCAAAATCACCGGCACCGGTGAAATCACTTTCCAGAAAGCTTTCAAGCGACACATTCTCACAAAGAAATCCACGAAAAGAAAAAGACTGATGGCGAAAAAAGGTAAGGTCAGCTCAGCGAACCAGGACTTTGTAAAAAGATTGTTACGTCTGAAATAAAGCATCAGTACTCCGGTTATTCACTATTTACTTTTAACTTTTAACTTTCTTTATATGCCACGTTCAGTAAATGCGGTCGCCTCCAGGGCCCGCAAGAAAAGAATCCTTAAACAGGCCAAAGGTTTTTACGGTAAACGTAAAAATGTATATACCGTTGCCAAAAATGTATTGGAGAAGGGACTTACCTACCGTTATGTAGGCCGCAAACTGAAGAAACGCGAATACCGCGCACTCTGGATTGCACGTATCAATGCTGCCGTTCGTGCTGAAGGACTGACCTACTCCCGCGTTCATTCACCTGCTGAATGAAAAGGGAATTACACTTGACCGGAAAATGCTGGCTGATATTGCCATGAATGAACCGGAAGCGTTTAAAAAACTGATCGATTCAGTAAAATAAAAACAGGATCTGCATATAAAAGAGGTTTCTTAAAAGTCGCGATAACTTTTAGAAACCTCTTTTATTTTGTGAATATCCTCAAACATTTATATTTGTACCAGCTATTTATGTCACCTCTAAATCGCCAGCACCATCATCCATCCAAACGACTCCATGAACAATACGTATGCTGATCTCGTACAGCAGACGTTTAATTTTCCGCAGGAAGGTTTTGAAGTAAAGGAAAATTATTTAGAATTTAATGGGGTGGATCTGAAAGCCCTGATTGACAAATATGGTACACCGCTAAAACTTTCTTATCTGCCTAAAATCGGGATGCAGATAAAAAAAGCAAAAAAAATGTTTGCCGCTGCCATGTAAAAAGCATAAATACGAAGGCAAATATTTTTATTGCTATTGCACCAAGAGTTCCCATTTTTCTTTTATTGTGGAAGAAGCACTGAAAAATGATATTCACCTGGAAACTTCTTATGCCTATGATATTGAGATCATCAAAAAATTATACGCGAAGAAAAAAATAACAAAGGACACTTATATTCATCTGCAATGGGTTTAAACAAAAGCCATATACCAGCCGGATTGCATCCCTGCTGAATACCGGATTTAAAAATGTAATTCCGATACTGGATAACAAGGATGAATTGCAGCAGTATAAAAAATCAGTAAAAGTTCCTTTCAAACTGGGTATCCGGGTAGCTGCAGAAGAAGAACCGAATTTTCCGTTTTATACATCCCGCCTTGGTTTCAGGCCAAAGGATATACTTGAATTTTATGTAGACAAGATTGAAGGAAATGAAGACCGCTTCCAGTTGAAAATGCTGCATATTTTTCTGAACAAAGGAATCAAAGATGATATCTATTACTGGAGTGAACTGAATAAAGTGATCAACCTGTACTGCCAGTTAAAAAAAATTTGTCCTGAACTGGATTCCATCAATATCGGTGGTGGTTTCCCAATTAAACATTCCCTGGGATTTGAATACGACTACCAGTTCATGATCAATGAAATTGTGGGCAATATCAAAAAAGCCTGCAAACGGAATCATGTACCCATGCCAATATTTTTACAGAATTTGGAAGTTATACAGTGGGAGAGAGTATGGCACATATTTATAGTGTGATCGGTCAAAAAATGCAGAATGACCGGGAAATCTGGTATATGATTGATTCTTCCTTCATCACCACTTTACCGGATACCTGGGGCATTGGAGAAAAGTTCCTGATGCTGCCGATAAATAAATGGGATGTGGAATACCAGCGCGTGGTGCTGGGTGGTATTACCTGCGACAGTCATGATTACTACGATTCAGAAGAACATATCAATGAAGTGTTTCTTCCAAAGCTTAATAACGGGGAACCCTTGTACCTTGGATTTTTTCATACAGGTGCTTACCAGGATCAGATCAGCGGATATGGCGGTATTAAACATTGCCTGATTCCGTCTCCCAAACACGTGATTGTGGACTATGATAAAAATGGGAAACTGGTTGACTGGGTTTATGCCAAAGAACAAACTGCACAAAGCATGCTGAAGATTCTGGGATACTGAGGAAAGTACGGGAGTATGGGAGCAAGTGTGGGAGTACGAGAATCGGTTTATAATTTTTTATAGGCATGTTGGAATAAAAGCTGATGGATTCCACCGGAAAACTTCCATCCTCGCATTCAATTTTGAAATTGATCGTGCCCCCTTCATCAAAAATTAAATCACAAAGGTATAATACAATGCCAAAATAAAAATCCCCTTTAAGACTAAAGGGGATTACAAACCAACTGCATTTCAATATTTCTGAAGGGTATTAGGCAATATTGATTTGCTTAGTACTTGGTTTTGATTCTTCTTTCTTTGGCAAAAGCAGTTTCAAAACACCATTTTCATACTTAGCCTGGATACCATCCACCTCAATCTTGTCATCTACTGAAAAACTGCGTTTAAATGATTTGTATTCGAATTCACGACGGATCGTCTTGTATTCGTCTGTCTGTGTATTTTCTTCCTTCTTTTCAAAGCTGATAGTCAGCAAACCCTGTTCAACCTGGATTTTAAAATCTTCTTTGGATCTTCCGGGTGCATTTAATTCCAGGTGGTAGGCTTCCGGAGTTTCATGAATATTCGTCTGCGGAAACGCAAATAATTCCTGTCCAAAGGAACGGGCTGCTACGGGAAACTCATTCAACAGGTCATTGAAGAGATTTCCAAAAGGGCGGTTGTTAACTTTTACGAGTGTCATAGTACTATGTTTTAAAGAATTTAATTGAATGATTACATGCTGACTGGTCAAACTATATACCATCCGAAATTTTAACTATCAATAGGGGTCATTATGACATATTTTTAAGAAATGAGCCGCCATTATAGCATAAATTCATAATTAGTAAATCAATTCGGCAGTTGTGTATTTTGATCTAACCTGGTTATCATTGAAGCCAGTCTTCAGTTAATGAACTTTTTTACTAGATTTGCGTTGTTTTAAAAAACTCAGTCAATGTATCCCGAAGAAATAGTTATACCGATGAAAGAAGAGCTGACCGAAAACGGATTCAGCGAAATGAAAACCCCGGAAGAAGTGATTAATCAATTGGAATCCAAGGGGACAACCCTGGTTGTTATTAATTCGGTCTGCGGCTGTTCCGCCGGTACTGCCAGACCGGGCGTCCTGATGGCTGTACACAATACTACCAGGAAACCGGACCATCTGGCTACCAGTTTTGCCGGTTTTGACGTGGATGCCGTTCGCACGCTTAGGGAGCGTCTGCTGCCTTATCCGCCATCTTCTCCGGCGGTAGCATTATTCAAGGATGGTCAATTGGTGCACATGATTGAACGCCATCATATTGAAGGCCGTTCTGCTCAAATGATCGCTCACAACCTGATTGCAGCATTCAACGAATACTGTTAAGGGAGACATTATATTTAATTCGAGTCGCATAAATAAAGGATACAGACGTTTAATCTGTATCCTTTATTTATGAAATCCAATCGTAAAACATCCATCCGGTCCGCACCGTTGGTTTCGCAGAAACCCGGTAACCATTCATCAGCAATTACTGCAATCGCCATTGGTAAAAAACTTCTGGAAATCAAACGCATCTCCGGCACCGGGGAAATGACAGAATTGAATATGGCGCTTTGGAAACATCTGAAATAGGAGCAGGTCACACAATTCATTTTCAATACAACATTCATTAGTGGTGTATCAATATGCGATGCAGTAGGTATAACATGTCGGGGTGCCTAATTCTATTTGACATAATATAAATTATAAGAATATGATTACTATTAAGTTATGGAGCCGCATGCATGAATTTCATATCTATGAATGGTTAAATTTCAGTTTTTCAAAGGGATTGGATAGATTCGTTGAACCAGTAAAGTTTTTGATATTCAGCACTTGAGAGCGTATAACCGAATATTTTTGATGAATTATTCCAACGAGAACTGAATATGTTGATCTTTCCTGAATTAATCCGAATTATCGTATCTATTAACGTCAAACGGCCCATCATTGAAACTTAAACCGGGATTATCCACTTTCTGGATTCACTCTGTTTTTTTTACCCTCCTGAACCGTTCTTTCCTTATTGCCTTCGGTGTCATCAGTTATATAATACTGGCAAAAAAGGTCTTTCCAACGGTTAAGGAAATGGGCATTTGGGCGCTGTTCCTGACCATTTTTACTTTAATTGAAAATATTAAACAGGGTTTACTTCGCAACCCAATGATTAAGTTCCTGAGTGAACCGGAGTACGTAAATAACAGGAATAAAGTACAGTCTGCTTCTCTCGCAACAAATATCCTGTTTTCTGCCTTTGTCATCTTCCTTCTTTTTTTTGGTGGGCGGCTTTTTGCCATCTGGCTGAATGCCCCGGAATTATACCCCCTTTTTCAGATAGGCATCCTCGTTATAATTGTTCTTATACCTTTCAACCACCTGGAGGTTTTACTTCAGGCGCACTTTAAGTTTAAGGCTATATTCTATGGCTATCTATGCAGATCTGGAATTTTTATGTTTTCCGTATTGATCCTGCTGATCATCGATAAACCTCAACTGACCCTGATTAACCTGGCAAAACTGCAAATCATTTCAATGCTCCTGGGAACATTCGTTTTAATGTATTTTTCAAAGGGATATTTTTATCGCAGGCTGGATTTAGATGGCCGAACCATGAAACGTATGTTTCATTTTGGAAAATATATATTCGGGACCAATATTTTTGCTTCTTTTGGAAAATCTGCCGACCAGTTTATTTCTGCTGGTCTTATTTCAGCAAATGTAGTTGCATACTACAATATTGTTTCCAGGATTAACAATCTGATGGATGTTCCTTCAGTTGCCATTGCGGATGTCCTGTTTCCAAAAAATGTGGAAGTCATGGCTGAATCAGGACCCGACAAAGTGCGTTATTATTTTGAGCGGATGGTAGGCACCATCATCAGTGTCGTGATGCCAATTAGCATCCTTATTTTTTTACTCCCCCATTTCTTTATTACTGTCATTGCCGGCAACAAATACTTCGACGCCGTGCCGATTCTTCAGATCGTAATACTTTTCAGTATACTAAGACCCTTTTCTTATCAGTTTGGGACAACCATGGATGCCATTGGACACCCAAGAATCAATTTCTGGGTAAGTCTGATTTCAATGTTCTTAAATTATGGATGCATGTATATCGGGCTTCGTTATACAGGCTGGCTGGGAGCCGCATATGGGGCCGTTGTTTCATCGATAGTTTCATTTATCATCATGTATGCCGTGCTGAACAAAATCATCGGCGTTCAAATCGGAGAAACATTGCGTTGGGTTTGGCAATCGTACCATAATTTCTTTAAGTACCTGAGAGATATGTTTGTCAAAAATGAATAGTGGCAAAAAAAGAGTGGTTATACTAATATAATAGTCTTGTTTTAATCGTATTCTTCACTTCCTTCAACAGGCTGATAGCCTGGGAAGAAAGTTTCTTATCCACGTCCAGCACTACATACCCGATGTTATCATTGGTTTTAAGATACTGCGCCAGTATATTGATCTGATGGTTTGAAAGTCGGGTATTTATTTCAGAGAGCACGCCGGGAACATTATAATGTATATGCAGGATCCGGTGTGTATCCGGATGCTGAGGCAGACTGAGTTCGGGAATAGTATGGGAACCGGTTGAAATACCCATTTCCAGATATTGAAATAGTTTGTTACTGACGTCGTCACCGATATTTTCCTGGGCTTCTTCAGTTGAACCACCTATATGGGGAGTCAGCAGTACATTGGAAAGATGTTGCAAGGGGGTATTGAACCGGTCGCCGTTTTTCTCGGGCTCTAACGGATATACGTCCACGCCGGCTCCTGCCAGGTGGCCCTCCTCCAGGGCTTTGGCTAATGCATCGAGGTCGACAACTTCCCCGCGGGCATAATTCAGCAGGATGGCTCCCTTACGAAACTGCCTGATAACATTTTTGTTGATCATCATCCGTGTCTGGTCGGTATCCGGCACATGTATGGTCACGATGTCGGAAACAGCAACCACATCCTTAATGGATTTCCTGGCAACAGCATTTCCAAGCGGAAGCTTGGTATCGATATCATAAAAAACCACTTTCATTCCGAGAGATTCAGCCAGTACACTAACCTGGGTGCCGATATTTCCATACCCGATAATTCCCATGGTTTTACCTCGTAGCTCATAACTGCCTTTGGATTCCTTCATCCATATACCTTCATGGGCTGCCTTGCTCTTGTCTGGTATGCGGCGGATCAGCATGATGGACGCGCCGATAACCAGCTCCGCTACAGACCGGGTGTTGGAATAGGGCGCATTGAAGACTGCTATACCGCTTTTAGTCGCATTTTTCAGGTCCACCTGGTTTACACCGATACAAAAACATCCAATGGCCTGCAGCTTCTTTGCCGCTTTCAATACTTTCTCCGTAATCTGAGTTTTGGACCGGATGCCCAACAAGTGAACATCTTCAATTTCCCGGATCAATTCAGCCTCCGTAAGAGCCTTTGTGAGCTTTTTAACAGATGTATAACCTGCCCCTGAAAACCGTTTTACGGCCGCATCGCTGATGTTTTCAAGAAACAAAATGTTAACTTTTTCCTTCGGGTAACTGGTAATTTTTCTATCTGCCATAATCTCACTGCGTTTTTTACGTTATTTCCTTAAAGAAGTTGCAAAATTGCCGCTAAAAAAGGAAATGGAAAAACAAAACTCGTTTTCCCTCTCCCTGAATGGCATATTTTTTTAATTTTGCGCCTTAATAACCGAAAAAATGTATACCTGTTGAAAACCATTTGCTGCTATTTAATGGCCGCGTCCTTCCTGGTTTGCTGTGGGCAAACACCGGCCGTAAATCCGGTTGAAAAGACACAAGACTCTTCCACTCTCCTGGCGATGGCAAACAAACCATTGAAAACCCTGCATCCCGAGGAATTCAGACTATATAACAATACATCCCGGCATTTTTTCGATTCCCTTTTTTCCCACGGATTCAATGGAGGACTGGTCGTTGCGCACGATGGTGTAGTCGTTTATGAAAAATATGGAGGATTCAAAGATCCGAGGAAACGGAAAGACAGTGTGAATGCACATACGGCATTTCACCTGGCATCTGTTTCAAAGACTTTTACCGCCATGGCAATTTTGAAATTATGGGAAGAAGGAAAACTTGATATTCATGATGATATTTCCAAATACCTTACAGGCTTTCCTCAGGGCATAACGATTAAGAATCTGCTGAGCCAGCGCAGCGGTTTGAGGAACTATGTTCATTTTATGGATCAATCCGGATGGGATAAAAGGAAATACCTGACCAACACCGATTTATTACAATATATCATCCAGCACCACGACCAGGTAATTTACACAACCGCTGGACACCATTTTGAATATTCGAATACCAATTATGCGTTCCTGGCGCTCATCATAGAAAAGGTTTCGGGTCAACCCTATAGTGAATTCATAACAAAATCTTTCTTCCAGCCCCTGCAGATGAATGACAGTTATGTTTATTCGATACAGGATACTTCGAAAGCAACACATTCATACAGGATGAATGGAAGATTATATCCTATGGAATACCTTGACCTGGTATATGGTGATAAAAATATTTACAGCACACCGGAAGACATGCTTAAATGGGACGCGGCCCTGCGCGGAAGTGTGATGTTCAAAAAATCCACGCTCGACAGCGCATATGCACCATATAGCCTGGAAAAGCCAGGAAAGCGGAATTATGGTCTGGGATGGCGAATGATCGTTTACCCGGATGGTAAAAAACTCATTTATCATAATGGCTGGTGGCATGGTAACCGAACAGTTTTTATCCGCATGATGGAAGAAAATGCTACGATTATTGCCCTTTGCAATAATGATAACAAAAGAGTGTATGCGGCAAAAAAACTTTGCGACGTATTCGGAAATTATCAGCAGAGCCGCGAAAATTTTGACGAGCCCGATAACGACCCCGAAGGACGAGGTGGTGAGAAACGTTGATGAATGACCGCGGATGGTTTTAAATCAAAATCCCATTCCCACACTCCACACCCACACTCCCACACTCCCACACTCCCATACTATACTTGTCCTACCTTTGCTGACATGAAAATGCTTGAAACTTATTTATCGGGCTTTCATTCTGCCTACACAATTTTTGATAAACCCCGGGCCCTTTCCATCTACCATCCGAGGGACCCCCTTGCGCACAAGGGAAATTTCGGGCATGCCCTGCTTATGGCCGGAAGTTATGGGAAAATTGGCGCTGCCGTACTCGCATCAAGAGCCTGCTTAGCTGCGGGTGCCGGACTGCTTACTACCTGTCTGCCAGCCTGTGGGTATGAAATCATACAGACTTCCATCCCCGAAGCCATGGTTCATGTGGATGAAGATCAGTTCCACTTAACCAGTTTCCCTGCAAACCTTGAAATCTACAAGGCCGCTGGCATTGGTCCGGGAATCGGTATCAGTCATGAAACGGCTTTCATGCTGAAAAACTTTTTACAATCTTATCAGCCAGCATTTGGTTCTGGATGCTGATGCTCTGAATATCATCAGCAAATCGCCCGAACTCTTATCATCGCTCAATCCAAATACAATTATTACGCCCCACCCGAAAGAATTTGATCGTTTGTTTGGACATAGTTCAGATGATCTGTCACGCTTCGACAAGGCAGAAAAAATGGCGGTTCAGCATAAAATAATCATCGTACTGAAAGGACATTTTACAGGTGTTTTTTTACCAGACGGAAACATTTCCTTTAATACAAGTGGCAATGCAGGTATGGCAAAGGGAGGAAGTGGAGACGCCCTTACAGGAATCATTACTGCCCTGCTGGCCCAGTCGTATGCGCCTTCCGCAGCAGCTGCCCTGGGTGTATATCTTCACGGATTTGCCGGCGACCTGGCTGCGGCTGAATATTCTGAAGAAGCCATGTTAGCGACGGATCTTATTAAAAGCCTCGGTAAAGTTTTTATAGACCTAAAAAAATAATTTTCGACATGCTGTTTGACCCCTTGGAAATCAGAACCCTTCGTCTTAAAAACCGAATTGCCATCTCACCAATGTGCCAGTATTCATCTGTGGATGGGTTTGCAAACGACTGGCACCTGGTTCATTTGGGTAGCCGGGCTACCGGTGGCGCCGCATTGGTTATGCAGGAAGCAACGGCCGTATCGCCGAGGGGACGTATTTCTCCGGACGACATGGGGCTATGGAAAGATGAACATATAGAATTCCTGCAGAGAATTACAACATTTATAAAAAAGCAGGGCGCTGTACCGGGGATTCAACTGGCACATGCCGGCAGAAAAGCGGGCACTACTCCTCCCTGGAAGGGCGGCCGGCTTTTAAGTTCACCTGAAGGCGGCTGGACTCCACAGGCTCCGTCTCCAATCCCGTTCAGGGATAATGAACCTGCTCCGGAAGAGATGACTGTTATGGCCATCATGCAACTGCGTAATGATTTTATGACAGCGGCGGGCCGGGCAGTCTCTGCGGGCTTTGAAGTACTGGAAATCCATGGAGCCCACGGTTATCTCATCAACAGTTTTCTCTCACCGATCAGCAATCACAGGCAGGATCAATATGGAGGCAGTTTTGAAAATCGCACAAGATTGTTGAAAGAAATTGTCACTGATATCCGGACCATATGGCCTGAGAAGTTTCCCCTTTTTCTGCGCATTTCTGCAACAGACTACGTAGACGGTGGCTGGGATATTGAGGCGTCCGTCAGACTTGCAACAGAATTAAAAAAAGCGGGGGTTGATCTCATTGATGTGTCCTCCGGCGGCCTGATTCCAAATGTGCGTATCCCTCTCGCGCCCGGTTATCAGGTTCCATTTGCAGAAAAAATCCGTAAGGAATCCGCCATCATGACGGGCGCTGTTGGATTGATAACAACCCCGGGTCAGGCAAATGAAATTATCATGTCGGGAAAGGCAGACCTGATTTTGATTGCAAGGGAATCACTGCGCAATCCTAATTTTCCCCAGACTGCCGCAAAGGAACTCGGCGCTGATATCGAATGGCCATCTCAATATCTCCGGGCAAAATAGTCAATTGCTGACCATCACCCCGGGTCCCTTCGATAACGGTAAGGTAAATGAGAAAACACTTCCCTTTCCTACTTCACTTTCAATGGTGAGTTTTCCGCCATTTTTTGAAAGAAAGTCCCTGCACAACATGAGTCCAAGGCCGGTTCCGCTTTCGCTGTCTGTACCATGTGTGCTGTAATATGAATTATCCTGAATTCTTGCAAGCGTTTCCCCATCCATCCCGATTCCATTATCAACTACAGACATTCGGCAATAAGGATCTTCGTTTACCAGCCGGATTGTAATAATTCCATTTGCAGGGGTGAATTTAATTGCATTGGAAAGGAGATTTCTTAACACCAGGGTTACCATGTCCTTATCAGCAAACACCCTGACACCTTCTTCTATTTCCAGATTGATTGTAATATTCTTGGTAGCAGCCTGTAATTGATGAACCTGAATGGCTTCATCTGTCACTTCTTCAAGATTCAATTCATCCGGTGAAACACGTGCTGAATGCATCTGACTTTTTACCCAATGAAGTAAATTTTCCATGAGACCGGTCGTGTAATTCAGATCAGCTACCACATCCGGAATCATGGACTTGATTTCCTTACCGCTGATATTCATTTGCTGCATGCTCCTGAATAGATTACGCAGGGCATACATAGGCGTTTTCATGTCGTGCGATATCACCGAGAAAAGTTTATTTTTCAGTGAATTCAGTTCATCCAGCTCTGCAGCTTTCTGTTCTATCTCCGATTTTTGCTTTTCAATTTTTTCATTCTTTTCCTGCAGGGTTTTGTTAGTTGCCAGAATCCCGAACTGGTAAAGACTGCTTTCTTTCTTGATCAGAAAAAGAGCATAAAAAATAAATACAATTGCTGTGATCTGGTTGAAGAGGTAAAGGAAAAAATTCGATGTATGTAACTGGTAATTATATTCTTTATTGATAACCACCAGTACGAAATAACTCACCATGGACAGTCCTACGGAAAATAACATCTGGCTGATCAGGGGCAGGAAAAAAACTGCCAGTATGCCGTTCAGAATGAAATAAAGCTCGACGCCCAGATTCATGCCACTCATGTAAACGATGGATGTTACCAGGGGATATAAAATGAAATAGGTGATCATCCCGGCCTCGTACCGGTAATAAAAATTCAGATATAATACAACCAGGCTGACCCAGGCTGGCAGACAGGCCACAAAAAAAGCTGCAATTGGAAATTTGTAATTACCAAAAAAACAGATCAGGGGTACAACAACCCCGGTAATAAACTGAAAAAAATTAAGCTGGTTAAAAACGCTCAACTTTCCCTTTTCCAACTCGTCCATGGTCCGGGTAAAACCGAGAGATTTTATTTCTTCAAGTAAATGATGTGATTTTTGGGACAGGGCTTCCATTCTGTCATGAATGGATCTGTTCTTTATCTGAATGAAAAGCTGGGGCAATTTTTCTTTCCAGCCGTTGAGGGTCCCTCCAATATCCAGGAGTCTGGGCTTTTGTGGGACAGAATCAACTTTACCGTCACTTTTCATTCGATATTGGTCTTAAGGATTAACCAATTTAAACATTAATCGTGAGATACACAAATTGTGCCTGATGCCGAATGCGCAAATCCGGCCATCCGGGAAACTATGGTCTTAATGTTAATAAAAAAGCATCCGTTTGTGGACGAATGCCTGTTATTTTCAATTTTGCAATTTCTGCCTTTCCGGCTCTGAAGTCTAAACCTTCACCGGTGCCTTTTCCTTTTTCTTAGCCTTTTTCAAAGCAGCCTCAATTCCTTTGCTCAGGTTATCGAAAGTTGGTTTGCCATTGAACATCTCACCGTTGATGAAGAATGCAGGAACGGTTGTTACCCCTTTTTGAATTCCTTCCCGGAGGTCACCCTGAACCTGCCATCCGTAAGTCGCATTGACCAGATGGTCAAGAAATTTCTTATTGGAAATGCCCGCTTCGCGGGAATGCAGTTTTAAACTGGTAGTCCCCAGATTATGACGGTTATGGAACAGGATATTATGCATTTCCCAGAACTTACCTTCCTGGGCGGCCGCCACGGACGCTTCACCGGCCTTCAGACTGCGCTGGTGAATTTTAGTAAGAGGAAAATGTCTGAAATTAAATCGGACCTTCCCCTTGAATTCTTCCATGATCTTCTTAACAACTTCATGCGCTTTGGCACAATCTTCGTTTTCATACTCCCCGAACTCCATCAGCGTAACAGGCGCTGTGTCCGGACCAACAAATACGTCACGTGGTTCAATAATTTCTATGATCTCTTTCTTAAAAGCCATGATATATATTCATTTAAATTTTTCCCTCTGCTTAATAACAGTTTTCCTTGCCGAAAGTTGAGTAAAAAGCCTCCAAGCCAGACTAACTGGCAGGAGGCGGCTAAAAATAGGTATTTTAACTGAAAATAATTAGGTTATTTACGGTGACTGGCTAGGTTAATAAATTAGTTAACAACTTATTAAGATGCCAGGTCCGATTTCTCCTTCTCTTCGTGCTCGTTCCGGAATACCACAACTCCGTCAAAAACATCCACTAATACCGGATGCCGATGATCAACTTCGCCAGCTAATATCTTTTTACTCAACGGGTTAACGATTGTTTTCTGAATTAATCTTTTAAGTGGTCTTGCTCCGTACTGGGCGTCATACCCGTTTTCTGCCAGGTAATCCAGGGTATAATCGGTAAACCGAATGTCAACACCATTTTTTGCCAGCATTTTTGCCAAATTGTTCAGCTGGATCCGGATAATTCCCTTGATCTCAGTTTTAAGTAATGGCTGGAACATGATCACTTCATCTATCCGGTTCAGGAATTCCGGACGGATTGTTTGCCTCAACAGGTTCATAACCTCCACCTTGGTTTGCTCTACGACTTCCTCTTTATTTTCTTCATTTACATTTTCAAAATTTTCCTGTATAATATGGCTGCCCATATTGCTGGTCATGATAATGATAGTATTCTTAAAATTCACTACCCTTCCTTTATTATCTGTCAGCCTGCCATCATCCAGATACCTGCAGTAAAATATTGAAAACATCCGGATGTGCCTTTTCAATTTCATCCAGTAATACAACACTATATGGTTTACGCCGCACAGCTTCGGTTAACTGTCCACCTTCATCATATCCGACATAACCCGGAGGTGCTCCAACCAGCCTGCTGACCGTATGTTTTTCCTGGTATTCACTCATATCTATCCGGGTCATCATGCTTTCATCATCAAAAAGATATTCCGCAAGGGCTTTTGCCAGTTCTGTTTTACCTACACCGGTCGTTCCCAGGAATATAAATGAACCGATCGGTTTTTTAGGATCCTGCAATCCTGCACGGCTTCTGCGAATCGCATCAGCTACTGCAGTAATTGCTTCATCCTGACCCACTACCCTTTTATGCAGTTCTTCTTCCAGGTTCAGCAATTTTTCCCTTTCACTCTGCAACATTTTTGTAACAGGAATGCCGGTCGCTTTGGCCACATTCTCTGCAATATCTTCTGCATCCACTTCTTCCTTCAATAGCCGTTTTTCAGTACTGGCTGCAAGCTGCGCAGAATATTCAGCAATTATCTTCTCTGCTTCTTTCACTTTACCATAACGGATTTCTGCCACTTTTCCATAATCACCTTCCCGTTCTGCTTTTTCTGCAGCAATTTTAAGTGCTTCAATTTCCGCTTTGGCATTCTGAACTTTTTCAACCAGTTCCTTTTCCTGCTTCCATTTGGCCTTCAGTGTATCACGTTCACACTCAGGTTTGCGATTTCGATGCTGAGCTCTCTAAGTTTCTCATCATCATTTTCTCTTTTGATAGCTTCTCTTTCAATTTCCAGCTGGCGGATTTGTCTTTCCAACTTATCCAGTTCTTCAGGCATGGAATTCATTTCCAGCCTAAGTTTGGCCGCGCTTTCATCAATCAGGTCAATGGCTTTATCAGGAAGAAAACGATCCGTGATATACCGGTGAGATAATTCCACTGCAGCAATAATTGCTTCATCTTTGATCCGGACATGGTGATGGGTTTCATAACGATCCTTCAATCCACGTAGAATAGAAATTGCATCTTCCACACTTGGTTCATCAATCATCACTTTCTGGAAACGACGTTCAAGTGCCTTATCCTTTTCAAAAAATTTCTGGTATTCATTCAGTGTAGTTGCTCCAATGGCACGAAGTTCTCCTCGTGCCAGTGCGGGTTTCAAAATATTGGCCGCATCCATGGCTCCTTCACCACCACCTGCACCAACCAGGGTATGTATTTCATCAATAAATAAAATAATTTCACCATCGCTTCCTGCCACTTCCTTCACCACGGATTTTAATCTTTCTTCAAATTCTCCTTTATATTTTGCACCTGCAATCAGCTGCCCCATATCCAGCGCATAAATAATTTTTGATTTCAGATTTTCCGGTACATCGCCATTTACAATACGATGCGCCAGTCCTTCAGCAATGGCTGTTTTACCAACACCTGGTTCACCTACCAGGATCGGATTGTTTTTACTTCTGCGGGAAAGAATATGCAGGGTTCTTCGTATTTCTTCATCACGACCAATCACCGGATCCAGTTTACCCTGGCGGGCCATTTCATTCAGATTTCTTTGCATATTTATTCAGTGCGTTAAACTGCGTTTCCTGTGTATTGGAAGAAACGGTCTCACCCTTTCTGAGTTCCTTTACGGCGCTGATCAATCCTTTTTCTGTAAGACCTGCATTCTTCAATAATTTCGCAGTAGCATCATTACCCTGGATCAGTGCAAGCACCAGGTGCTCAGGTGTAATAAATTCGTCGCCGAATTGCTTCAAAACAGATCCCGCACGGAGCACCACATTATTTGCATCGCGACTCAACGCCTGTGCCGGATCCCCACCGGAAGTCTTTGGAAGTTTCCCCAGCAGTTCATCCAGTTTTGTTTCCAATACCGGAATGGTTACGTTGTTCTTTTTTAAAAGATAGTCAACTGGAGAATCTTCCTGGTCCAGCAACGCCTTCATTAAATGTTCCGTTTCGATAGTCGGGTTGTGTGCATTAAATGCGAGCTGCTGTGCCTGTTGAAGTACTTCCGAAGCTTTTATAGTAAAGTTGTTTAAATTCATGACTATAATTTTAAAATTCGAAATGATGATTCAAAAGGTAAACCATTTCCAAATCCCTGAAAATCTGTCAGATAAATCCATTTCCCTATGTCGTGTATGCAGGCTGGTTTGCTTTAGCCTGTTAATCTGGCTGTCTCCGCAGGCACAGCCATCAAAAACTGCTCCGTCATCATCTCCCGCGATGGACGCTTTCCTGACAACCAATCAAAAGACATTTGGAAACGATGTCATTGCTCTCGCCTATAAAGACGGTAAACTGGTGTATAAAAAAGAGCTTGAAAAGGAAACCGGCGATTTCAACGGCAGGGTACAGGTACCGGCAGGTGTCGCAAGTCAATGGCTGGTCGCTGCAACGGTCATGGCCTATGTTGATGAGGGTAAAATTTCCCTCGATGACAAAGTGAGTAAATACATTCCCCTTTTTGCCAAATACATGAAGACTTATATCACGATTCGAAACTGCCTCAGTTTTACAACAGGTATTCATGCTGATCCGCCCGGCCCGCTCAAGTTACTGGAAAAATCAAAATACCCGGACCTGGAAACCGAAGTGAATGCCTTTGCTTCAAAAAGGGATATTGAAACGAATCCTGGTACAGAAGTTTTTTTCAGCCAGATCGGACCTGATATTGCTGCCCGCGTACTTGAAGTGATCACTAAAAAAACTTTCGACCGTTGCGTACAGGAGAAGATTCTACGCCCTTGTAAAATGCGGGGTACCAGTTTCACAAATGACAACGGATTGGTTACGAATGCAGCAGATGGTGCCATTACAACTGCAAATGATTATATCAATTTTCTCGGAATGTTGCTGAATAAAGGAACTTTTGAAGGAAAACTGGTCCTGAGTGAAAAATCTGTTGCAGAAATGGAGACCATTCAGTTTGCAACTGTTCCGGTGAAATATATGCCCAAGACGGCAGCCGGATTAAAACTCGGTCTTGGTTGCTGGATAGAAAATGGCAGTACGGTTACCAGTTTATATGCAAATGGTTTTTATCCATATGTTGACAGAAGGCTGAACTATGCCGCCCTGCTGCTTCCGCGCAAATCGGATGAACCGAAAAAAGAACTCTATATTCAGTTCAAGGAAAAAATGGACGCCGAATTCGGCAGATAATAGTTCGTTGTTAATTATTAATTCAAAATAATTTAATCATTCCTTTATTTCGAAATCCGCCATCGTTAATAATTAACAATTGACAATTAACAATTAAAATCAAATGTATTGATTAATAATATTTTCCATCCATTCCTGTTTCCCGCTGATTTGTCTGGGTTCACCATTTGTAAAAGCAAAGTTTCTCAGGTCTTCCAGTGTTAGTTTACCCTCTTCAAATTCTTTTCCTTTTCCGGAATCGAATGAACCATATCTATCCTTACGGAATTTTTTATACGGTGAATGGGTGAGTATCTGGTCGGCGACAATCAGTCCGCGCGCAAATGCGTCCATACCCCCGATATGTGCCAGGAACAGGTCTTCCGGATCGGTCGAATTTCTGCGGGTCTTGGCATCGAAATTAATTCCGCCTCCACCAAAGCCGCCGGCTTCCAGGATGATCAGCATGGATTCTATAATTTCATTGAGGTGCATGGGAAACTGATCCGTGTCCCAGCCATTTTGTGGATCCCCCCGGTTGGCATCCATACTGCCCAGCATGCCTGCATCAACGGCTACCTGTAATTCGTGTTGAAAGCTGTGCCCCGCCAGGGTTGCATGATTTACTTCAACATTTATTTTGAAATCCTTTTCCAGTCCGAAATCTTTTAGAAACCTGATCACGGTGGCGCAATCATAGTCGTACTGATGTTTGGTAGGTTCGCAGGGTTTGGGCTCAATAAAAAATGCTCCCCTGAAACCCTGTTTGCGCGCATAATCGCGGGCCATTCCCAGGAAACGACCCAGGTGCTCAACCTCCCGTTTCATATTCGTATTCAACAGCGACATATAACCTTCTCTCCCGCCCCAGAAAACATAATTCTCACCACCGAGTGCGATCGTCGCATCGATCGCATTCTTTATCTGGAGACCGGCATAGGCCACCGTGCCAAAATCGGGATTGGTGGCAGCCCCGTTCATATAACGGGGATTGGAAAATATATTGGCGGTACCCCACAGCAATTTAACTCCGCTTACGGCCTGTTTTTGCTTTGCATACTCTACCGTCGCCTGCAATCTGCTTTCATATACCGTTGCAGTGATTCCTTCATCCACGAGATCTATATCGTGGAAACAATAGTAAGGTGCACCCAGTTTGGTGATAAATTCGAAGGCCGCATCCATCTTGTCCCTTGCAGCCTGGAGTGCGTCGGAGGAATTGTTCCATGGAAATATTTTGGTGCCCGGCCCGAAAGGATCGCCGCCAGTGTTGCAGAAACTATGCCAGTAGGCAACGGCGAATTTCAGATGATCCTTTAATTTTTTTCCGGAAACGAGTTTGTTTTCATCATACCATTTAAAAGAGAGTGGGTTGTCGGATTCAGGTCCTTCAAATTTTACTGCGCCGATACCCGGAAAAAATTCTTTTGTTCCCTTGATAATCTGCATATGAAAAATTTAAATTTAATAAAAATTAGCAATTGACAAACCACAGGGATTCAGGATCCTGCTCAGCGTACCGGGTCGGGACAAATTGATTTTCATTTCGGAATCCGGAGAAAAGGCGGAAGACGTTGGTTTCCCGCTTTCAGCATCCGGCAGCGCCGATTTCACGGATGAAGAACCCAGGTCTTGTCCCAGAAAATATTTCACAGCCAAAAAATGAGAATTGCAAGATAACGGAATAATTATTATTCACCCCGTGCCTAATAGCGTCCACCAATCAATTACATTTGGCCTTTAGTATTAAATATGTTTGAGTCCAGACATCAGCCGCTTGCCTCCTGTGAATATATTCAGAAGGCGTATACTAAAAAGCCTCCTCATTGGACTCGGTGTGATGTTTATTTGCCTGGTAATTGGTGTACTTGGATATCACTATTTTAGCAGATATTCCCTGGATAGATGCCGTGCATAATGCCAGTATGATTTTGAGCGGAATGGGACCGGTGGCGAATATCAGTTCTACCGGCGGCAAAATATTTTCTTCTTTTTATGCTTTGTTCAGCGGTGTAATCTTCATTACTAATATCGGCGTCATACTCGCGCCCGCGATTCACCGGTTTTTCCATCGTTTACACGTGCCAGCAGAAAATGAAAAAGACGAATAGCAGTTTATTTGATTTTTTTGAAAACCACCTGCTCATTTTCCTTTTTAACTATGAAAGCAAAAAAATCCCGAATCGATCCATATTCCTCCGTGGGAAAAAAAGCTTTGTTTAGCTTAAGGCGAACTCGCATCTGGATATTACTCTCTCCTTTTTGAACAAGATATTCAAAAAAGCCTTCATTATCATTGTAGGCTACTTTAGCCGATTTCGGAAGTTCGTCCACCTGATACCCGGCTGGTATTTCCATATTGAAAAGATATGTATAGTCGATTTTAAATGGTATTTCAACCGGGTATTGTCTCTCCATGGATATAAAGGGATTCGTTTTATACCCCTCATTCAGCATAGGATTCAGGTAGAAGATATCTGCACCTGGTACAAAATTCTTCAATTCAAAATCATATTGAATAGAAAGAGGAAATTTGTACTGGTTCAGTGAATCAACCCGAAAGTTATCTATAGTCATTTCGGTACTGTTGTATGTCTGAATTTTCTTTTCGAATGATTTTTCTGAAGAATTCGCGATTTCCTCCCGCCTGTCATAAGAACCTGACTTTCCAAAATTACTGGTAAGGCTTCCTGATGGTTTGCCTTTTTCATCATTTATGATAAAGACACTGGTATTGCTGATTTCATTCAGGGAATCCGAACTAAAGCGTATGGCAGTCGGTTTCTCTACATTCATAACATGACCATATCCGTTAAAACATTTTACCGGCAGCTCACCAAAATCATTGAAAGGCTGGGTGGCATCCAGCGTAATAAATTTATCTCCTAAATAGACAACACAGATCACATAATTATATTCTTCCAGCAATGGATATACGGCACTGGCAAATCCATTCTTCTTTGTACTCAGGATAAGCGGATCGGCATGCAAGCCCTCGTGGCGCAACATGGAAGTAAGTATTAGGTTGATTTCGGTTACTGAGCCCTGTTTCTTTTTAAAAACTTCCCTCAAATTATTCGCATAGGTATAATTTTCAATATAGCTTTCCGTTCCGGCATCTTTGAAATTGTTCCGAACATATTCATATACGCGGCGCGCAATCTCCTCTTGGGAACCTGCACCCTGCGTTACATTTTTCAATTCATCGTTCATCCACACATTTACATGACTCAAAGATTGCCCAAAGCCCTCTTGCTCCAAAAGGTTTTTGGAGGCAGAACTCCAGTTTTCCAGGTAATCATGGCGATCACCGGTCCAATCCATCGTCTTCCATTGAAAATAATTCAACTGAAACGATACCCTTGAATAATAATTTTTGACAGTAGTCGTGAATGGCTCTTCGCGAAGCGCGGGAACGTTTTTCTTTACCCAGCGCTGTTCCAGAGATGTTCCCTTAAGTCTAAGTTGCTCCTTTTGATAACTGCTGTTATCCACTTTGCCGGATGATTCGGTGTTTTGCCTGATGGTAAAGGTTTGAAAGACTTCTTTAATCGTTTTAACCTCAAACTGATCATCCCCCTGTTGCTTAACCATATAATGAAATGGCGGAGGGAAAGTCACTACATATTCACTCCACAATCGTGGATATTCGCCCTGGAAATTCCAAGCCCTCAGCTGACCATAGAATGGAGATTTGATAACATATTCCAGGTCATAGATGGATCCTTCCTTTAAAGCTGGCATAGAAAATTTAACCCTGTCATAGTGATTGTCAAATTTCTCCGAAAAAATAGATTTATCGTCCAGTTTGTTCTCTGAAATTGCCCCCCTTTCCAAATTAAAAACGGAACCCTTTACAAACGTTACCTTTTCGCGGTCTTGTAAATCGTGATACAGGTCAACCTGATAGTTACCGGCATCAAATCCGTTTTTATTCAAAATCTTAACCCGTAAATAGCGGGTATACACCAGCGTGAAAAACCCATCATCATTCCCTTCAAAATGGGTGTCACCAATATCCTTAATGATAATTGCATTGGCGCCGGAATCAAATTTTCCCTCTGTTAATTTGAAATCGGCCGCACTAATTTCCCCGAACTTATATTTGGACTTATCCTGTGCATGTATTTGGCAAATGCACAAAAACAAGCCTAACAGCACAAAACCCGGTTTGTTAATTTTCATGTTGTGTCCGATTAATGGATTTTTTTAAACACTATTTTTTCATTTTCCATTTTGACCACCCCCGCAAAAAACTCCCTTAAGGAAGAATACTGCTCTACATACAAACTACCCATGCTCAGGATCACGCAATAAGTGAACAGGTACGATCTTTTAGTTCTCATATGTAGTTTTCAGGGTTTTACTAATTCTTCTTTACCAAAACGATAAGGGTATGATCGGCATCATACATTTCATTATAGAATTTCACGACGTCGCCATACTCTCCGGCCGGGAAGCGGCCGCTATATTGTTCCAATTCCCGGTAGTAAGTAATTTTATCGCCCTTAATCTCCATTCGGTTTGAGTATTTGCCATAATTGCTGTTCAGGACGAGGTTTGTGGATTTCGATTCAAGTGTATATCCCGGCGGTATGGAAATGATAACGGAGTCTATATAGTGATATTCCTCCTTTAGTTCCACATCGAGACGGCGGTTTTTATCTTCTGTTAATTTCATTCCGGACCTGGACAGGATATTCGGATTGATAAATAGCCTTTTCCCGGTAACCTGGGCATAGTCCTTGACATTTATCTGAAGCGACTCATAAATTATGGGAAGTCTCCCGGAATAATCTTCCTGGTAATTAAATGAAGCAATATCGTACGTAGGAAGGTTGAATTTCGACTTCAGTATTTTTAATTGATCCTCCCTCGAGTTGTGATGAATCATTTTTTCAACACGGTCCTGGCAAAAAGCCTTGTAACTGGTTCTGCTTTCCAGGTTGAGGTTGCCTTCGCCGTCGAGTACCGCCGATATTTTTCTTACCCTGAAGTTATCAGAAAGCAGATATGCGGGTGTATGAACCAGCTTTCCCCCGTTATCACCAATCAGGAGTCCATACCGGTTTGAAGTAAAATCACTGAGGTATCCGGGTGGCAAAAATTGATCAGTGCACTCCAGCCAGATTGTATCTTTTTCAAGGGGAACACAACAGATAACATGATTGAAAGGGTCATAGGTAAAATCTGTAACAAATTCCATATCCTGCTCACCACCTTTAATGACTACGGCGTTCGCTTTAATTCCAACCTCTTTCAAAATAGCAATCATAAAATTGGATAGCGCTTTGCAGTCACCGTATTTTTTTGTCGCTACATAAGAAGCTTCAGAAGTTTGCCAGCCGCCAATGCCCAATTGCACATATACATAGTGACTGTTTTGTTGCAGGTAAGTATACAAGGCAGCCACTTTTGCCTGCGCATCAGGTAATCCGTTTGTTAGTGCGTGCACTTTTAATTTCGTTTCCTCCGGAAGTACATCCCGGCCTTTCTGTAAACTCCCGTAAAATTTTGCGTACTCATTCCATGTAGTCATATTGCCTTTAAAGCCTTCCATCTCTATGGCCCCCAGGGCAATCAATAGGTGGGGTGCATATTTCGGATAATCAGCAGAAAATGGCATTTCATCATAGGCGGATAGATTGCTTACCTGCCAGGTATAGGTTTTCCTGCCGCCTTTTTCCGCCATTACAGGTCGGGTGCCGGAATTCAACATCCGGAATTTTAGTTCATAATCACTGGCTACAGTTATACTGTAGACACTTGTTTCTACGGATGACTTAATTGATTTTTGCGGCTCCCAATCCCCAATACCCATCAACCCACTGAACTCATCTTCTTCTTCAAATTCCACCGTATATGGATAATGGTTGTAAGAAAATCCTCCTCTCTTGTACCGTTCATCATTTACAAACGAAATCCCGTCCTCATAGGGACGATCTTCCATGTCTTTCTTTTTAAAGTGCCTGATCTCCTTACCATTCACATCGTACAAATAAGCACTTACACTATTTAACGAAATCGATTTATTATTATATAATGCTGCATATGTAGCATATTCATCACCCTTGTCATTTAGAATGGTATATACAACATGAATTTTTCTGGTAGCATTACGGGGTGACTTAATATCCCAGGTGATTTCTTCCAGGCGGATTACGACATCAGCATTTTCTTTCAGAGAATCGGGAATACTGGAAGCCGGAAACTTCTCCGATCTGCCTGTAAGTGTCAACAGACAAAGCGAAAAGACAGGCAACAATCCAAATAATGAATGGCCGGGTTTTAAGGTAATTTTGTAAAATAAACGAAATCGCTTCAGAGTGTGCTTGGGCATGCAAGCCGGAGTTTAGGTATTTAGGGTGATAACGTTTTAAAAATATAAAAATTATCGGAAGTAATTCCGATCACAGAAATGAATCTTTCTGAAAAATCTCAGTTCATCAAGTCGCTGGCAGCACTGGCAGGATTTGAATATTGCGGAATCGCAGCAGCCAGGCCATTGGATGAAGATGCCCGTAAGCTAGAAAACTGGCTGCAGCAGGGCAAACAGGGGACTATGCACTACATGGAGAAAAATTTTGAACTAAGAGTAAACCCTTATAAACTTCTGCCCGGAGCGAAATCCGTCATCAGTTTCCTGATCAACTATTTTCCTGTCGCAGATCAAGAAAAAAACATCCCTAAAATTTCAAAATATGCTTACGGTAAAGACTATCATACTGTCATCCGGCCCAAACTTGAATTCATCCTTGCAGAAATGAGGCAAAAATTCGGCGATTTCCACGGACGCGGATTTGTTGACAGCGCACCGGTACTCGAAAGGTCCTGGGCTGTTATTAGTGGCTTGGGATGGATCGGCAAAAACGGGAACCTGATCCATAAGAAAAACGGATCTTTTTTTTTCATTGCCACGCTAATCGTTGACGTTGAATTGGCATATGATGCACCCGTATCAGCAGATTATTGCGGCACGTGCACCCGGTGCATTGATGCCTGTCCGACAGATGCTATTGAACCCGGTAAAGTGGTGGATGGCAGTAAATGCATATCTTATTTCACCATCGAACTGAAAGACCTGCTCATACCCGAGCCGATGAAGGATAAATTCGAAAACTGGATGTTCGGTTGTGATATCTGTCAGGATGTTTGTCCCTGGAATCGCTTCTCCAAACCCACACATGAGTCTGCATTCACACCCGTCGCCGAAATTCTCCATTTCGATGAAAATGATTGGGCAGAAATGACGGAAGACGGATTCAGAAAAATATTTGCCGCTTCTCCTCTAAAACGTGCAAAATTCCAGGGGATTAAAAGGAACCTGCAGTTTATAAAGAAGCGATGATGGTACTCGGTTATCTGTCAACCCTGCCTGCCGCAAGCGTCAGCCATTAACCTCCAACCGGCTTTACTATCTTTGAATCATGAACCTCAGCGAGCGCGATGTTAAAGTGATCTGGCATCCATATACACAACACCAGAAATTCGAGGGAACCATTCCCATAGTAAAGGGAGAAGCCGCACTGCTATTTGATGAACAGGGCAATACCTATATCGATGCCATCAGCAGCTGGTGGGTAAACCTGCACGGGCATGGTCATCCTTATATCGCCGGAAAAATTCATCAGCAGGCTTTGGCACTCGAACATGTCATTTTCACCCATTTTACGCATGAACCCGCGGTGACACTGGCAGAAAGATTATTAAAGATCCTGCCGGGTCAGCTTGCTAAAATTTTCTATTCTGATAACGGCTCTACAGCAGTGGAAGTAGCGCTGAAAATGGCCATCCAATTCTGGAGAAATAAGGACCAGCCGGAAAGAAATAAAATCATTGCGTTTGAAAACGCTTATCACGGTGACACTTTCGGATCGATGAGTGTGAGTAGTCGTGGTCTTTTTACCAATGCCTTTAAAGATTTTTTATTCGATACCATTTTTATCGAGACCCCTTCCGCAGACAATTTAGAAAAAATCAAGTCTGTCTTGCAATTGTATCAAGGCCGGATCGCTGCCTTCATTTACGAACCACGGCTACAGGCCGCTGGTGGTATGAGGATATATGAAGCGGCACATATGGATGAACTGCTCGCATATATTCAATCGGAAAAAATACTTTGCATAGCAGATGAAGTGCTCACTGGATTTGGTCGAACCGGACCTTTATTTGCCAGCGAATCCATCAGTCATCCCGCCGATATCATTTGTCTTTCAAAAGGTTTAACCGGGGGAACCGTAGCGCTGGGAGTTACGGCCTGCAGTCAGGCCCTCTTCAATGCGTTCCTGAGTGCTGACCGTACCAGGACATTCTTTCACGGCCATTCCTTTACGGCCAATCCCATAGCCTGCGCAGCGGCACTTGCCAGCCTGGATTTACTGGAAGAAAAATCCTGCCGCGAACAAATAACGAAGATTAATCAGCAACATGAAGGGTTTGTTCAAAATGAGCTCAAAAGTCTGAATCAGAATTTGATTGTTAATATCCGGGTGCTTGGAACTATCCTGGCCTTCGAATTGAATGTAGGTAAATATGGATATATCAATGAGGTCAGCACGACTATTATGCAACAGGGACTGGATCAGGGTATTTATCTTCGTCCGCTTGGAAATACCGTATACCTGATGCCTCCCTATTGCATCACGCCGGAACAACTCAGAATAATTTACAATTTCATTTTATCCATTCCCGGCTTCGTCAGGAGAAACTAACAGGAATGGTTACCTGTACCACATCCCATTCAATAATCATGGCTGATGGCGGCAGGCTGATAGTGAGCTGTTCTACCGGTGTATCGAGCTTTTTTACCGGCACATCCACATGCAGCACATCCTTGTCTTTATATTTATCGTAGTCGAAAGCACCCCATTGGCCCAGTTGGCTATTCAGGATAATGGTCCAGTTTTGTTCATTGGGAATGACAAATAAAGTATACGTTCCCGCTTTTATCGGTTTGCCCCCAAAATTGGCATCTTTATCAAAAGTGACCGTGGTAGCAGAATCCGCACCACAGCGATACACTTTTCCATAAGGCTCCAGTCCCCCGAATATTACCCGGCCCTTTTTATACGGACGTCCATATCGCACGGAAATATCCTGTCCGGTGTTGGTTTCGTGCGGACTAATGGGCTTTTTATCACCGCAGGAACTGAACACCGAAATGGCAACAATCGAAAACAATAATAACTTTTTCATACCGGAATATTTTTCTCTTCAATGAATTTTAATTGCTTACAGTTTTGATCTGCCAAATATAACCCAACTCCCACACTCCCATACTCCCATACTCGCTATTCTTTCTTTTCCAATTCATCCCGTAAATTATTCAATGACTGCTCCATCATGGGGCCGAGCTGCTTATTATAAAACATACTGGCCAGTTTTTCCCAGGGATACCATTTTATATGAAAATGAAGCGTCCATTCCACAACCACCTGCCCGCCTGTTCCGGTTAGTATATAATTTCCGGTAAACGACCTGTTCTCCTGTTGCCATAAGGTGATCACCGTGTCGGTAACCGATTTAATCCGGCTGATTTTAAAACCGCCCTTCTGAATATGCAGAGAATCAATTTGCACCGGCACATCTGCTGTTTTCATGCTTTTCAGTCCGCTGGCATACAACTCATTCCAGTTTTTCCATTCCCGCAAATCTGCAATTCTATGTTCGAACCCTTTCACGCGAACTCCTGATCTGAATCATCCGGCTAACCGAAATATCTGAAGGAAATAATGCAAACAGGAAAAGGATGACGAGTGAAAAAATGATCAGACTGCCGATGATAAGTCTCAAATGAAAAATTTATAAAGTAATTACTCCCATTTAAAAGTCTTTATCGCAACAGCATAAATGGCAATTCCCCAAAGTACCAGAATACCAATTTGTTTGCCACAGTCCGCCAGGGATGCTCCTTCAAATGCCACATTCCGCATGGCATCATTGAGTTGTTTGAGTGGCAGGATCTCACAAAATCCCTGCAACCATTTGGGAAAGGCCTGGGTGGAAAAAAAAGTTCCACCCAATAAAAACTGAGGCAGGGTAAAAATATTGGCAAACGGCGGAATGGAACTTTCATTTTTCGCCACGCTGCTGATAATAAATCCAAATCCCATAAAGACAACCAGGCCGAGTAAACTGAGCACCAGCATTTCAAGAAAGGTGACCAGCCCGTTTACCAGCGTGAAATGAAAGAAAAAATGTCCCGCCAGGATGATCACAATGGAAGTCAGCAACTGAAAACATAACACGGCTCAGCCCTTCTCCAAATACAATATTTTTCCGGTTGATAGGCGTTGCATAAAATCTCTTCAATACCAGGGTTTGCCGGAGATTGAAGAATACGAAAGCAACGCCAAAAACTGCCGCACTTAACAGGGAAAATCCGAGCATACCCGGCAAAATAAAATCGATCATAGTATACTCCCTTCCCGGCAATTCAGGCAATGCTTCCACACTGATAATTTTATACTGATCCGGAATTTTTCTGTCTTCAATCGACATGATGGTTTGTG
This sequence comes from uncultured Bacteroidota bacterium, assembly GCA_963741345.1. Taxonomy (GTDB): domain Bacteria; phylum Bacteroidota; class Bacteroidia; order Chitinophagales; family Chitinophagaceae; genus Puia. Next base: position 887,666 of record CAVUHS010000005.1, on the reverse strand, counting down.
CCAGGGCCATTTTCAGAATCGGATATTGGTCCTGCAGATGCGGAAGAAGTCTGGGTCTTGATTTTATACTGTATAAATCCGGCAGGTGACCGGGATGAATCCACTGACACAATTGCTGCGATCCTTCCTTTCACCAGTTCCTTCTGCATGTTAGACAGTATCTTTCTCATTTTTGATTTTAACTACCCCGGATGCCTGCAGCGCCCGGATAACATAGTTCGTACTGTCCATCGGATTCTTAAGGGCAATTGAAACCGTAGTCCCGCCCCCGCCGATAAAACCGAATACCAGGATAAAAACCAAAGGAAATCCAAGGCTGAAAATGACAGCCGAAGGGCTTCTCAAAATTGCCCGCAAACTGCCTTTGGAAATGGCCAGCATGGCCCTGAACTGACTATACGGTTGGCTCATAATTTTCTTGTTGCGGCTAGGGAATCAGGCTGAATTCAAATGGCAGCCTGGTCTGCGGCACACCGGCCATAGACTGATAGTCGGACATCATCTGGTACCATTTGGCACCCTGTTCACCCAGATCTTCACGGATGGTCTTTGCTTTCACAGACTGTTTATAATTATTCAGCAGAAGATCCAGAAAATTTTCCGGTTCCGGATATTCGCGCAGCCGGTATGTTTTTAATTTGGCCATGCGGGCCGCGCAATCCAGCGCATCCTGCACACCTCCGATGCGGTCTATCAATCCGAGTTCCAGTGCCTTCTCCCCGCTCCATATTCTTCCCTGACCGATACTGTCAATATACACAATACTTTTATTTCTCCCCGATGCCACCCGTGAAGTAAAATCATGATAAATGGAGTCCACATCATTCTGCAAAAATTTTTTCTGCATATCCGTCAGCGGCTGGTACATCGTAATGGCATCCGGTTGTTTTGCGGTATGCACACCATCGAATGTAACACCCAGTTTATTTTTGAAAAAACTGTTGCGTATTAAAAAGCATGCTGAATACACCAATGGAACCGGTGATGGTCATCGGGTCGGCAAAAATACTGTCTGCATTACAGGATAAATAATAACCTCCCGAGGCAGAAACATCTCCAAAACTGATCACGACCGGCTTTTGCTGCCTTGGCCAGGGTGAGTTCTCTCCAGATATTTTCGCTCACCAGCGCAGAGCCGCCACCGGAATTGATACGGAGCACAATGGCTTTTACATCATTGTCCAACCTGTGCTTTGCGGATAATCTGCCGATAAATATCCTGACCGATTTCTTTCTGGCTGTTTTTGCCACCTACAATATTTCCTTCAGCATATATCATCGCAATACTGATCTGTACCGGTAGCCTCTGAATTTTGTTTTGACAGATTCAAAATATTTTCCAAGCGGAACAAAATTGATACTGGTAATGGAACCGGCTTTTATCTTTCCTGCAATTTCCTCCAGCACCTGGTCACTATATTTCAGGCCATCCACCAGTTTGTAATGAAACCGCATCGATGCGCAGATTGTATCAGTTGTTCATCCACACAACGTCTGAGCAAAGCACTGTCCTGATTACGGGCAACTGGCTGTCTGATCCAGTATATGATTGAAAATTTCACCCAGTATTTCCGTTAACTGCAGGCGGTTTGCATCACTCATTTTATCAGCACGCAGCGGTTCAGTAGCGCTTTTGAATTTTCCGGCATAAAATATTTCAGGCTGGATTTCGAGTTTGTCGAGACCTCCCTTTAATATAAGCCCATAACAGCTGGTTAGTCCCTTCCATTCCACACCGCCCTTGGGATTACAATAAATCTTATCGGCTACACTGGCAGCATAATAGGCACTGCAGGGAAATCACATCCCCGAAAGCATAAATAAATTTGCCGGATTTTTTAAAGTCCAGCAGTGCATTCCGGATTTCTTCCGTCGTTCCAAGACCATTACCATTTGAAGCAGCTTTGATATAAATCCCTTTTATGGCACTGTCTGTTTTGGCATAACGGATCATCCGGATCACATCATAAACACCGGGTGTATTATAGCGGGTTTCACTGAAATCCTGCCAGGGGATCCGAAACGGCCTTTTCACCGAACGATCTCACTCAGATCCAGTACCAGCACGGCATTAGAACCGGTTTCTTCACTGGTGTTGGCAAATCCGGATACCACACTGCTGAGATAACCAATGGTAAAAAAGAAGAATACAAATACAAAAACAACGAGAGCAAGAAGACTTGCAAAAAATATTTTAAAAAAGCTGCGCATGCGCTTTCTGTTTTGATGATTTTAAAATTAAAGATATTTGAACCGGATTAAATATTTCATCCATGAACAAAGCTTATCTGCTGACGGGTGGTAACGAAGGCGACAGATACCTGAATATGCAGCAGGCGCGGACAAATATAGAACATATTTGCGGTCGGATTCTACAAGTTTCCTCCCTGTATGAAACAGCCCCCTGGGGAAATACCAGACCAGGCGGATTTTCTCAACCAGGTATTGCTGGTGGAAACAAATATGAGCCCGCGATCATTACTGGAAGCCATTTTATCAATTGAAGAAAAAGGTGGGAGAATCAGAACTTTTAAGAATGCACCCCGTACCATCGATATTGATATTTTATTTTATAATCAACCTGGTTTTGGAAGAGCCAGGCCTGCAGTATTCCCCATCCTCGAATCGCTGACCGGCGCTTTGTACTGGAGCCGCTGAATGAAATTTCACCGGAATTTATTCATCCTGTTCTGGGGAAAACCATTCGTCAGCTCCTGCTGGAATGTAAGGATGAATTGGCGGTAAAAAAAATAGCCTGAGCTGTATTTTACAGCATGGGATTCCGGATATTTACAGTTCATGAACTATCATTTTATTGCTGTGGAAGGAAATATCGGTGCAGGAAAAACCACCCTTGCCCATTTACTGGCCCGGCATTTTAATTCCCGTCTGATCCTGGAAGCATTCGCCGAAAATCCGTTCCTGCCTAAATTTTACGAGAACCCTAAACAATATGCATTTCCGCTGGAGCTTTTTTTTATGGCCGAACGTTATAAACAATTAAAGGAACTCGTTCACACCAAAGACCTTTTCCAGCGTATAACTATTTCCGATTATATATTTTCCAAATGTCTGCTTTTTGCGAAAGTCAACCTGCCGGATGAAGAGTTTCATCTCTATCAGAAACTGTTCGATATCATTTATCAGCAGCTGGTTCAACCAGACCTGCTTATTTATCTGCATGCACCGGTCCACCAGCTTCAGAAAAACATTCGCAAAAGAAACCGTTCTTATGAGCAGTCTATTCCCGATGATTACCTCTTCAAACTACAGGAAACCTATACCAGTTATATCCGCCAGCATGGTATCAAAACGCTTTTTATCGATGCAGCGAATGCAGACTTCCTTGGAAATGAAAAACATTTCCGTGTAATCCTCGATGCACTTGAGAAGGATTTTGAGCCAGGTCAGCATTATTTCACTTTACCCTGATCGGGATTAATATCTTTGTATTGCATGCAACCGGATCAATCTCGCCCTTCTCCTATTGAAGCATTAAGGATCCCGGAATTCAGAGCTCTCATCATCGGACGTTTTATTTTTATCATGGGACTCCGGATGATGAGTACGCTGGTTGGCTGGTGGATTTATAATCTGACCAATGCCCCGATTGCGATCGGCATTGTCGGTCTCTCGGAGTTCATTCCGGCTGTATCGTTGGCGCTCTACGCAGGCCATGTGATAGACATCAGTGAAAAACGAAAACTCATGCTTACAGGTGTAAGCCTGTACGGTTTAGCCGCCCTTCTCCTCCTTATTCTTTCAACTTCTATTGGCACTGATCATCTGAAACCACATTATATCGCGCTGCTCATTTACCTGATTATTTTCGGCACCGGTATCATACGATCTTTTACAGGTCCGATTTTCAATGTGATGCTGGCACAGGTGGTACCCAAAAAAATATTGCAAAACGCCATTACCTGGAATACAGGTGTTTTTCTTTCTGCTTCCATCATGGGGCATGCATTGGGAGGATTCCTGATTGCTGGATTAGGAAATACAGGCACCCTGACGATCGTTGTGATGCTGGTATTTTCAGCATTATTGGTATGTACCACTTTAAAACGCATACAACCCCTAAACGAACGCGGAGAAAAAAGAACCTGGGAAAGTGTTAAGGATGGTTTATCATTTGTATTTAAAACCAAGGAATTGCTGGGAGCAATTTCACTGGATCTTTTTGCGGTTTTGTTCGGGGGCGCTGTGGCGCTGATTCCTGTTTATGCCAGGGACATTCTGAATGTGGGTGCCGAGGGTTTTGGATTATTGAATGGCGCATCTGATATGGGGTCAATATGTGTCGTGATCCTCCTTACTATTTTTCCTCTCCGGCACAAACAGGGAAAGAAACTTTTACTCGCCGTCGCAGGATTCGGAACCTGCATTATTATATTTGGTCTCTCTAAATTATTCTGGTTATCCTTTGGTATTTTGTTGCTCAGCGGCGTCATGGATGGCATCAGCGTGGTTACACGGGGAACCATTATGCAATTGAAAACGCCCGACCATATGCGTGGACGCGTGCTAAGCGTTAATTCAATGTTTATAAATTCCAGCAACGAACTGGGTCAGTTTGAAAGTGGAATTGCGGCACGCCTGCTGGGTGTGGTTCCCTCTGTTGTGTTCGGGGGATGCATGACGCTGATGGTCGTAGTCATAACATGGTTCAAAGCCCCCTCCCTTCGAAAAATGGAATATTAGATTTGGTTAACTTTAATTAAAATTAGTTCTTATGAACCGCAGATCCTTTGTGAAAAATGCCGGGTTTAGTTTCGGAGCCATACCACTCTTACGCGCAGACTGGCTGACACACTTTATGCAGGACAATCCCTATAAAATGAAAATGCTCCGCAATGATGTTGGAATTTTTACTGAGAAGGGCGGTACGATTGCTTACTATATTTCAAAAAAGAACATTGCTGTTGTAGATGCAGAATTTCCGGAACAATCCAAACACCTGATCGATGCTTTGCAAAAAGATCCGGGCAAACCATTTGAAATACTGATCAATACCCATCATCACGGCGATCATACTTCAGGCAATATTTCATTCAAGGGAATCGTGCCTCATGTGGCTGCGCATACCAATTCATTGCTCAATCAGCAAAGGGTTGCGAAAGAAAAAAATACCGAAGCCCAGCAGTTGTATCCGGATATCACATACGGTGATATCATGGGAGTACAAAAAAATGAAGGAAAATATAAAAACTTATTACTGGGGACCGGCCCATACAAATGGGGACAGCGTTATTTTTTTCCCGCATGCCAATATTGCCCATGTCGGCGACCTGGTATTTAACCGGCGCTGGGCATTTATTGACAGAACTGCGGGCGCTTCCATAAAAAACTGGATCGTTGTACTGGATAAAATTCAAAGTGAATTCGACAATGATACCCTGTTTGTTTTCGGGCATGCCTATGATCCCGAAAAAGTAACGGGAAATAAAACTGATATCAAAGCCATGCAGGACTATCTCAAGAACCTGCTTGCATTTGTCAGCAGCCAGATAAAAGCCGGAAAAACAAAAGATGAAATCCTCAAAGCCACTTCTATCCCGGGAGTAACCGAATGGCAGGGCGACGGCATTGATCGTGGATTAGAGGCCGCTTATGAAGAAGAAATCCAGGGTGTTATTTAAGTTTTTCCATTAGCCCTTCCAGCACAGAAACCACAATTGGACAAAATGTGCTGTTCTTCTGAGTGAGCTGGGGTCTTTTTAAAATCACGTCTTCATCGGTATAAGGAAATCTTTTGCAATCGGAAGGCCTGTCTTCGTAAACGGAACAATGATTATCCTCTCCCAGAAACGGACAGGGCGTCGAAACGGCCACATAATCACCATCCTCATCATATCGCAGATATTTGTTAATGAATGCCGTTTCCGAAAGCTGGAGGGTTTTCGAAATTCTTTTTATGTCCGGCCTTTTAAACCGGGGTGAATAATGTTTACAGCACCGGGCACATTGAAGACAATCGATTTGTTCAAAAGCTTTTTCATGCAGATCCGGGCAGCTCTTTCAGGACTGCATTCTTGCCCGCCTTTGCCAAGAAAGTTCTTGTATAATTTCTGGTGCTCTCCAGAAATCTTTTCCCAATTCTTCAGAGTTACCAGGGACTGACTTCCCATGACCATTTTTTAATTGATTGCTGCAGATGGTACACGATTCCCTTTACCAGGAATTACAGAACCCTAAGATATACAGGCAGAAACATAAAACAAGTAATATTTAAGTATCATTCAGAGGCCATCTGTTGCCATGACCTTAGTAAGCTAAAAATTGATTGTTTCATATTACCTTTGCGCATCTTTTGATCCACACATTCCTGATATGAATTTATTTGAGAAACAGGCAAACGAATTTTCACGCAGACATATTGGTTCCAATGAAACAGAAACCCGGCAAATGCTCGCACGGCATCGGTGTAAAAACCCTGGAAGAACTGATTGATAAAGCCATTCCCGCCAGTATCCGGAATCCAAAATCTCTTCTGGTTACTGAAGCGGTTAGTGAAGCCGGATACCTTGAACTTATACATGAAATCGCTTCAAAAAACCGCGTCTTTAAAAATTATATCGGTCAGGGATACTATGAAACCATTACACCAAGCGTTATACTGCGTAATGTTTTCGAAAACCCCGGATGGTACACCCAATATACGCCCTACCAGGCCGAAATATCACAGGGCCGGCTGGAAAGTCTGTTGAATTTTCAGACCATGGTAAGCGATCTTACCGGTCTTCCGATTGCCAATGCTTCCCTGCTGGATGAAGGCAACGGCCGCGGCTGAAGCGATGATCATGTTCTTCAATCAGAAGAATCAAGGACCACCAGCACATTGGTGTTCCGAATTTTTTTGTGGACCAGGCGATATTCCGGCAAACCATTGATGTACTGGCCACGCGTGCCGAGCCATTAGGTATTGAACTGCATATAGGCGATTATGCCAGAGCAAAAATTGATGAAACCTATTTTGGCGCCATCGTTCAGTATCCGAATGCGGAAGGGAATATTCCGGACTACCGCTCATTTATCAGGGACGTACAGAGTGCCGGTGGATTTGTTGCCATGGCAACAGACCTGCTGGCCCTGACCCTGCTAATACCTCCGGGTGAACTCGGAGCGGATGTTGCTGTTGGATCTGCCCAGCGATTCGGGGTACCGATCGGTTTTGGTGGCCCGCATGCTGCTTTTTTTGCAGCGAAAGATGATTTCAAACGGGCCATTCCCGGTAGAATTATCGGCGTGAGCGTGGATGCACAGGGTAACCGGGCATTGAGAATGGCCCTGCAAACAAGAGAACAACATATCAAACGGGAAAAAGCAACCTCTAATATTTGCACCGCTCAGGCACTGCTCGCCAATATGGCTGCCATGTATGCAGTTTATCACGGCCCACAGGGCTTGAAAGATATCGCCACCCGTATCAGCATTCTTACCCATGCACTTTCCGGAGGCCTTCGGGAACTGGGATTTGAAATCTTACATGAATATTTCTTCGATACGATTCGTGTTAAAGTGGAAGATCCGGAAAAACTGAGATCAATAGCCGAAGACCTGGAACTGAATTTCTTTTTCGGACAGGGCGGTGCCTGTAGTATTTCTGTTGGAGAAAGTACTACACAACGGGATATCCTGGATATCATTTCAGTTTTCGCTGCGTACAGCGGTCAGGATGAAGCCGCAATTCTTTTTGACTATGACGGCCTTGATGAAATTATACCGGCCACCCTCAACCGAACTTCAGCTTTTATGAGCCACCCGGTTTTTAATACCCATCACAGTGAAACGGAAATGATGAGGTATCTGAAAAGCCTGGAAAACAAGGACCTTTCTTTAAACACATCAATGATTCCACTCGGATCCTGCACGATGAAACTCAATGCAGCCAGTGAACTGATTCCGGTTAGCTGGCCGGCATTCAGTAAAATACATCCTTTTGCTCCCGCCTTTCAATGGAAAGGATACCATCAAATGATCCTGGAACTGGAATCCTGGCTGAGTACGATAACCGGTTTTGCTGCTACTTCCCTGCAACCGAACAGCGGTGCCCAGGGAGAATACGCAGGACTGCTGGCTATCCGTTCCTATCATGCATCGCGCAACCAGCAACATCGCCAGGTAATGCTGATACCGATTTCGGCACATGGAACCAACCCCGCAAGTGCTGTGATGGCCGGGATGAAAGTGGTTGTAGTAAAAAGTGATGATGACGGACACATTGATATCACCGACCTGAAGGAAAAAGCAATTCAATATAAAGATGATCTCGCTGGCCTGATGGTTACCTATCCTTCCACCCATGGTGTTTTCGAAGAAGGCATTAAAGATATCTGCCAGATCATTCATGAAAACGGCGGACTGGTATATATGGATGGTGCGAATATGAACGCACAGGTCGGACTGACCAGCCCGGGATTTATCGGGGCAGATGTTTGTCATCTGAATCTGCATAAAACTTTTGCCATCCCACATGGCGGCGGCGGACCAGGGATGGGACCGATCTGCGTAAATGAAAAATTAAGGAACCATCTCCCCGGGCACTGGACCAATCCCGGCGCAAAAGGAACCGGTGCGGTTAGTGCTGCCCGTTATGGATCTGCCAGTATCCTGCTTATTAGTTACGCATATATAAAAATGCTGGGGTCCAACGGGATACGGCAGGCTACCGCGTATGCCATACTGAATGCGAACTATATGAAGTCCCGCCTGGAATCTTATTATCCCATATTATATACAGGACCGAATAATACCTGTGCACACGAATTTATCGTGGATCTCAGGCCCTTTAAAACCCAGGCGGGTATTGAAGCAGAAGATGTCGCCAAGCGACTGATGGATTACGGTTTTCACGCACCAACCCTCAGTTTTCCGGTACCGGGAACGATGATGATTGAACCCACCGAAAGTGAAGACAAATCCGAACTGGATCGCTTTTGTGATGCAATGATTGCCATTTACCAGGAGATCCAGGATGTCGCGAGCGGCAAACTGGACAAGACCGACAATCCATTAAAAAATGCGCCGCATACACAGAATATTGTTACAGCGGACGAATGGAGTCATGGATACGGACGCGAAAAAGCTGCATTCCCCCTACCCTATATCCGGGCCAATAAATTCTGGCCTTCTATTGGGCGGGTGAACAATACATATGGCGACCGCAATCTGGTTTGCACCTGCGAACCGGTAAGCAGTTACGCTGAGAGTGTGATATGAAAGTATGAGAGTATGGGAGTATGAGAGTATTGGGGCAAGGATCTTATTTTTGAATACCTAATTTATCTCACTTAGAAACTTTTCAATTTCATTCCCACACTCCCACACTCCCATATCCCCATACTTGTCTCTACTCTCCCATAATCTCCGGAATCGGCTCCAGGATTTTTTTCATTTTACGGTTCAGGTTGAACCGCCTGGCATAAACCAGTCGATAGTTACCGACACCTACCGTATATCTGTAATCGGTGTTTTCACCATGCATAAAAAGTTCAGTATCCACCCAAAGTATGCTCAGGCTCCACTTGCTGCCATTGTATCCTGTGCCCGCATGAACGATATAATTTGGACGGAATCCCATTTGACTGGCATGCTGATCCAACTTCGTAGAGATCTCCGAAGAATACCGGAAGGCCAGGTTAAGGGTGAGTGAACCAAGAACAAAAAAATGTTCCTTATAAACAAACGTATACGCATATCCAATCCCGGGGCCAAAACTGAAAAAATGAAATTTGTCGATATCAGCCATTTCAGCATTTGGATCGACCAGGGTCGGAACCAGGGAACTGTCGCCGAATATTGCACCATAATAAATTTCTCCTCCATATAAAAGTGAGCCCGCTGATTTTTTCTGCCATTCATTTTGCAACAGGCCTGCCTGGTAAGAAAACTTCTTAGAATTTAATGCCCGGTAAAAGGCAAACCCGATCAGGCTAAAACCCATATCCGGTCGCAGGTAATAATCCTTTCCCGGAGGTGCAGCCAATCCCTGCGGTGTCATATAATACCCTTTGTAAAATTCTCCCTGAAGGTCCACATTCCACTTGCGGGCATAAAAATGTCCCTGCAGAGAGAGATATTTAGTATCACCCTTTTCATTATTCGAATTGAATTTGGTGATACCAATTCCGATATTCACTGTAATTGCATGATAGGTTGCTCCAATCCCCAGGTTTAATGAAGTAGTAGCCCGGTATTTAAAAGTCGTCGCTGGTGGGGGCGGATTAAAACTTAATACATTATATTTTCTCGACAGATAAACCCTGCCGGTCAGCATTGAGCGATAGGAATTATAATAACTCGTGTCATGGTCGATCTCAAATTTCTGAGCCGCTGCTTGGGAAAAGAATAAGACACAAACTGTGAATTCAAGAATCGATTTTTTCATCCCTATGCTCTTACTTTTGCGGACTTCTCATGTCACCTCACTCCCATACTCCCATAACTCTCACACTTTCCTATGTTCATGCAATCGCTGCAATTCGACAATGGTCGTTTTGCCATCACTGCTTTCCCGATACATCTGAACAAATTTCCGATCGAATAATATCTCATTGTACGTGTAAGACGTTCTTTGTTGCACCACGTTGGAATATACGTCATCGAATCCGCGAACGGATACATAAATTTCAAGGTCAGCTTTTTTCATATCCTCCAGGCTGTAGTCGTACAATGGACTATCCTGGTTTAACGGATGCACCACAGTCCAGTTCATGGGCAGGGATTCCACATGGCTTCTTTCCAACACCAGGTCGTAGAACTTAAATACCATCCTCTCATTTTCTTCCACCTGCATTGCGGCATTTACCTTTATTTCCAGATTCGTCAACGTGTGGTGATCCTTATAGGCTGCAAACCGGAACATAAACCCTCTGCCTCCCTTATACGGACTGACCAGTGCATGTTTGCTAAAAAAAAGAAAGGCCTTAGGTTTTGAAAATCTCCCGTACAAAAGCCCGGTTGCAATAGCAAAGGACAAAAATCCGAGCATCGATTCAATAGCCGAAACAGAATTTGCCAGGTCACCTACCGGATTCACTCTCCCATAACCAACCGTCGTATAAGTTTCCGTACTGAAAAAAAATAATTCTTTAAAAATCCCCCACTGAGTTTTTGGAAGTATCCCCTGGAATTGGTCTCCCCCGATTAAAAAATAGATGCAGGAAAAAATAAAATTCACAGTGAGATAAAAGGCAAATAAGGTTCCGTAAAATTTCCACGTGGGCATATTCAACATGGAATGATAAAGGCTAAACCGCTGGAAAAAAGAAATTCCTTCCTTTCGCACATTGAATGTGCCGTCGCGGTTTACAAAACGTCCTCCATAATCATCCGGATTGGTTCCAAAGCCGGTATCCTCATTTGACTTAAAATCCACATGCCTCTTTGTAATGGCCATTGTTGATTGTTTGAAGCAAAAATAAGGCGGCCATTTTATATGGAGAGAATTATAGGTTATGGGTTATGATATCAACACCCATCACCCATAACCCATAACTCATAATTTTAATTTATAACTCTTATTTTTTCACTGCCGCAATTGCTTCAATCGAATCCAAATGCTTTTCCAGCACGGGGAGTGTGTTGGCTGCGAAAGATTTGATTGTTGAATCTGAACAATCAGCAGCACACTTCTTAAATTCGTCAATGTCCTTTTTGTGATCATCCACCATCATGTTTACGTATGCCATATCGAAATCTTTTCCTTTTTTCATTTTCATCTTGTCGATTTCTTTCCTGGCATCATCGCTGACAGAATCAGGAAGGGCAATATTCAAAGAGGTGGCAATGGATTTCAAATTGTCACCTGCCTGGGAATGATCTCTTACCATCATATCTCCAAACGCCCTAACCCTCGGATTGGCAGCATGGTCCCTTGCAATCTTACCCAATTCAACCTCCATCATACCACCGTCAGCGGCTTTTACGGCAAAATTAGAAGCATCCGAACCTACCGGCTTTACTTCCTTATTAACGGCTTTCGCGCTGTCTACAGCGTCTTCATGACGCTCCCCATTGTTATTGCAGGCAAAAAGGCCCATACCAAGAGCCACAAACGAGCAAAAAATTACTGTTTTCATAAAGTAAATTTTAATGATCAGATAATCAGTCTATTCAAAGCGCGCGCCAGCCAGGGTCAGGGGACTTTGAACTTTAGCTTATCCATTTTGGGTAGATTCTTCGACAAATCGAGTATTACATGAGGCATTTTAAAAAAAGCTTATCTGTTCCCTTCTTTGCATAAAGGAATCATTGTTTTAATTTTAGCCTATGGCAGTGCAATTAAATAAACCAGGGAATAGAGAAGAGCAGGCATTTGACATGGACACGCTTACGGATGTCGAAGCCCCCTATAGTCTGGTGGTGTGGAACGATGAAGTAAACAGCTTCGACTGGGTGATCCAGACCCTGATCGAAGTTTGCAATCATTCTAACGAACAGGCTGAGCAATGTGCCATGATCATTCACACACAGGGAAAATATGCTGTAAAACAAGGCAGCTATGACGAGTTAAAACCGATGTGCGATGCCATCACGGACCGGGGAATAGGTGCAACCATCGAAGTGCTTTCAAATTCCTGATCCGATTAACAGATCTCCATCCCGCTCTGACGGGTTTAAATTTTCATAATAAGAATGGCCCTGATAGCCCTGAATGAATCCTTACAGTTTCCGCCTGTGGAAATGGCGGATGAAGACGGCCTCCTGGCCGTCGGCGGCGATCTTTCCAGGGAAAGGTTGCTTTATGCTTACCGTAATGGAATTTTCCCCTGGTACGAAAACAAATATATTCTCTGGTGGTGCCCTGATCCGCGTTTTGTATTATTTCCTGGAGAACTTAAGGTAAGTTCCAGTATGAAGCAGTTGTTGAAAAAACAATTCTATGAATTTTCAATTAACCGGGATTTCAACGCTGTCATCAGTCAATGCAAAGCCATTTCCCGTCGTGGGCAGGATGGTACGTGGATCACAGATGAAATGCGGAACGCTTTTAATGACCTGCATTCTGCCGGCTATGCACATAGTGCCGAAGTGTGGCTGAACGGTGAACTGGCCGGAGGACTATATGGGATACGGATGGGAAAAATTTTCTTTGGAGAAAGCATGTTTAGCAGATACAGCAACGCAAGTAAATTTGCATTTATACGATATGTGGAATTCCTGAAATCCGAGGGAGTTGCATTAATCGATTGTCAGGTTTACACGTCACACCTGGAATCTTTGGGTGCCCGCATGATCCCACGCAAACAATTTATAAATCTCATAAAAACCCTTCTCTAATACACCCCAAACCACCACACTACCACACTACCACACTACCACACTTTCTTCTTCTCCGGCCACTTCTCTGCAAACGTGTATACCAGTCCGCGCATATAATCGTTTTCAGGATAGGCAGTCAGCCTTTCTTTCAGTGTATCCAGATTTAAAATTTGTATTTCCTTGTCGAGATATCCCATTCCATAGAAACGTCCGTTTTCTATGAGAATACAACTTTCTTCTGAGGAATCCCGGCCGCGGTCCCGGATCATGAAAGATGGAAGCATTTCATGCAGGGATTCCAAAGCCGCTGACAATCGCTGGTTATAATCTGCAGGACTCTCTTTTTGTATACAGGCTCCGTGACAGGAATGATCCAACAGACCCAAACAGGCTTCATTTCCTCTTTGTAAAAAACTCAGTTTCGGGCAAAGCTCAAACTGCCTGACCAGTTTACGCAACACTTGCCAACCCTCCGCCAATCCGTTAAAACTATAATGAGCCTGGAGGTTTTGTTTCTTTTTTTCAATGGTAAGCCGGAGATAACCGGACTGGTCTTCGTACACATACAGACCATATGTCTGCTCAAACCTTTTCAGACTCCGGTTATAAATAGGCCAGAGTCGCCTGATTTCAACACATTCCAGCAGAAACGCCATCAGCTCTGTGCCGCATTCCTGCCAGGAAACTGCATATATGTTCCGGAGGAACTCCTGCTTTCGCTGTCCCGGACTGTTGTTGGAAAAATGACTGCAAACACGGCTGCGAAGGTTTTTTGCCTTTCCTACATATATTACTTTACCCTTCTGGTCGTGGAAATAATATACACCCGGCGTGTAAGGCAGGGATGCGATTTGATCCGAAGGCAGATTGGGTGGAAGGTATTGTTCCCTGCTCTTACCATGTAACATCTGGCGGACGGCCCCCAGGTTATCCCTTGAAAGTATTTTTTCAAACAGGATAACCGTGGCATCTGCATCCCCACCGGCTCGGTGCCTGTTCTGAATGGGAATTTCCAGGTCCCGGCAAAGCTTACCCAGGCTATAACCGGAAAGACCCGGAAATACTTTCCGGCTTAAACGAACCGTACAAAGTTTTCTGGTATCCAGTTCATAGCCGCAGGCTTCCAGCTGGTACTTAATAAATGAATAATCAAAGTTTACATGGTGCGCAACAAATACCGTGTCCTTCAGCATTTCATGGACCCGGGCGGCGATATCCTGGAACGATGGGGCATCATGCAACATCTCAGGACGAATGCCGGTAAGCGCCTGGACGTATTTTGGTATGGGTGTTCCGGGATTCACCAGGGTTTCAAACCGCTCTGTGATCTTATTTCCATCATGCAGCACAATAGCCAATTCAGTGATGCCGTTATTAGCTGCATAACTACCTGTTGTTTCAATATCTACTATTGCGTACATGGTGGTAGAACTCCGGAGAATAATTTGCTAATAAAGTTAGGAATAATCACCCTTCAGTTGACCCGAAAATTACTGTTTTCAATAATTTATTATATCCCGTACCCCTTAAAAGCAACGTTCGATTTTTATTATTATCACCTAAAATCCATTCCATGAAACACCTTCACATTGGTCGTGTTGGGGAGCAGACTACACTGGCAGCCATTATCGCTGTCCTGTATTTTTGCGCCATCATGCTATTTTCTTATGTCTTTACCCTGGCTTAGCTGGTTTAATCCTGAACCCTTGACAAAGGCCTCGTACGACAACTCCGGCAAGGCCGGAGTTTTGTTTTTAGGGGTTTTTAACGTAAAAAAACCATTAAAACACTAGTATCTGTAAAATAATCGCATTATATTTGTCTTGATACGATCCCGCCAATCGTATACTTTTCCACTTTGGCGCCGTCCCGATCCGTAAAAAACCACCCTGATTGATTCCAGAGTGTCCCTTTGAAACCAATGTTTGTTATTAACATCGTTTCACTTTAAATTTTTCATTTATGAAAAAAATTCTCCATTCATTTCATTTGGGAGAAAATGCGAAAACCGCGCTACTGGCTTTTGGATTCCTTAGCCTGGTGATGCTGCTTTCCTATCTGTATTGGTTTGCTTAATGACTGTACGCCTTTAGTTGAACCTGATTTTTCAAAACTCATTGATAAGGAACTGAGAAGGCGGTTTTATATGCACCTTCAATAGAGTTTCCACCTATAAGTGGAAACTTTTTTTTGCCCGGCCTCCTTTCCCCCTTCTGGCCGATTGACTAACTTTGCAGTCCAAAAAAAGGTGCCCCGGGATGGAACTTACCAAACACTACGAACCTGCAGGAACTGAATCCAAGTGGACCGGGCATTGGAATGCCAGAAAATATTTCAATAGCTACCCCGACCATCGGCCCCCTTTTACCGTGGTTATACCCCCACCCAATGTAACCGGCGTTCTTCATATGGGTCATACCCTCAATGAAACCGTTCAGGATATACTGGTTCGCCGCGCAAGGATGAAAGGATTCAATGCATGCTGGGTACCTGGCAGCGATCATGCTTCCATTGCCACAGAAGCACGGGTAGTAGCCATGTTGAAAGAAAAGGGCATTGACAAAAACAGCCTTTCCCGTGACGCTTTCTTGGAATATGCATATGAATGGAAGAACAAATACGGCAGTATCATTTATGACCAGATTGCGAAACTCGGATGCAGCGTAGACTGGAACCGGACTACTTTTACCATGGATGACCATTATTATCGTGCGGTAATTAAAGTTTTTATAGAACTCTACCATAAAAAACTGATTTACCGCGGCGCCCGTATGATACACTGGGATCCGGCAGCAAAAACAGCTCTCAGCGATGAAGAAGTGGAATACCGGGATATCGAAGGAACACTTTATTATGTAAAATACCCCGTCGCAGATTCATCAGAATTCGTCACGATAGCCACACAGAGGCCGGAAACCATTATGGGAGATACCGGCGTATGTGTTCATCCGGATGACCCGAAGTATCACCACCTGATCGGGAAGAAAATTATTGTTCCGCTGGTGAACAGGAAAGTTCCACTGATTACTGATCCATACATCGATATGAATTTCGGAACCGGGGCTTTAAAAGTAACCCCCGCACATGATATTAATGACTATAACCTGGGGCTAAAACATGGGCTTCCGATTATTGATACACTGAATGAAGACGGAACCCTTTCTGCAGCTGCAGAAATATTTATCGGAATGGACAGGTTTGAAGCCAGAAAAAAAGTGGTGGAAAAATTAAAAGAGGACGGCCTGTTATTGAAAGAAGAATTGTATTCTACGCGGTTGGGTTTTTCGCAGCGCAGTCACGCCATTGTGGAACCTCGAATTTCAACTCAATGGTTCGTCAAAATGAAACCGTTGGCAATTCCGGCTCTCGAAGCTGTGGTATCAGGAAAAGTCCGGATTCATCCGGTCGATAAATTCATGGCTACTTATAAATACTGGCTGGAAAATGTCAAAGACTGGTGTATTTCACGCCAGCTCTGGTGGGGGCAGCGGATTCCGGCCTGGTATGACACAAAAGGAAATTTTGTAGTGGCGGAAAATGAATCGCTCGCACTTGAAGCATACCAGGATCAGTACGGCCTGCTGGCTGTACATGATGAATTAACACAGGATGAAGACGTGCTGGATACCTGGTTTTCTTCCTGGCTTTGGCCGATGGAAGTGTTTAAAGGAATTACGGATCCGCAAAACAAAGACCTGGAATATTATTACCCCGCTTCCGTGCTGGTGACAGGACAGGATATTATTTTTTTCTGGGTGGCGCGTATGATCATGGCAGGTCTGGAGTTTAAAAAAGAAATTCCTTTCCCCGATGTTTATTTTACCGGCATGGTAAGAGATAAACAGGGAAGAAAGATGAGTAAGAGTTTGGGCAATTCACCGGATCTGCTGCAACTGATCGATAAATACGGAGCCGATGCGGTTCGTTTTGGTATTATGATTTCAGCCCCTGCCGGTAACGACCTCTTGTTTGATGAAGCAGGACTCGAACAGGGCAGGCATTTCAACAACAAGCTCTGGAACGCAGTGAAACTGGTGCGAATGTGGGAAAATAGACTGGCAGCAGACTCCGGAAATAATGAAATAACTGATCCGGGGAATTTTGCGGTGTTGTGGTTTGAAAACCGGTTCAGCCAGGCGAAAGCGGAAATCAATAAACAATTCTCGGAGTTCAGGATAAGTGAAGCATTGAAGACTATCTATTCCCTGTTCTGGGATGATTTCTGCAGCTGGTACCTGGAATGGGTGAAGCCAGGCTTTGAACAACCGTTGAACCCCGAATTCCATGAGAAAACGATTCGCTATTTCGAAGATCTGTTACATTGGCTGCATCCTTTCATGCCTTTTATAACGGAAGAGATTTATCACATCCTTCGTGAACGCGCACCCGGGGATGACCTGTGCATCAAACAATTTCCGGTTGAATCCCCATTCGTTCCTGCGATATTGGAAATCGGTGAAAAACTTCGTATGTTTTTAACCGTCGGCCGTGAGTTCCGGCAACAACAGCAATTGAAAAACAGCGAAGCAATCTCCCGTCTGTTCATCCCCCGGGAATTATTCGGTGAAAATAAAAGTCTATACGCTATCATACGTAAACAACTCAACTGTTCTGATATCGAATTCACGGATGGTCCTGTTGCCGGTTTGGAAGGCATACAGGTGATTCCCTTCCAATCTTTCCAGGTGGGATTTGAAAGTCCGCAAAAACAGGATGGTTCCAAAAGAAAGGAAGAGTTGGAAAAAGAACTGATTTATTACAAGGGTTTTCTCGAAACACTGAATAAAAAATTATCCAACGAGCGGTTTGTTCAAAACGCTAAACCCGAAGTGATTGAACTGGAGAAAAAGAAGAAATCGGATACCGAAGACAAAATCGCCGCTATTCTTCTTACATTGAATCCCTGATTTTTTTCGTTGATCGTTGATCGATGACCGATAACCCATAACCCATAACCCATAACCAATAACCCATATCTCATAATCTATAACCCACAACCATCAGCGAATTTCCTGCATCACTTCATAATTAATAGGCACTGTAAAACTGATACTGCCCCGTTTCACACGTACACTGCCGACCAGCCGGACCTTGATTTTATTATTATTCATCAGCATGCTGATTGCGCTTCCGATTAAAAATTTAGGACTCACTTTCAGATCGAGCGGAACATAGAAAGTATCTTTTCGTGGAATATTGATTGTAGAATCCATCACGTAATGGTTCGCCAGTTTATTATCCAGGTAAACATTCACATCCCCCCTTTTAAGTTCCATGGTAAATGAATTGGGATTGAAGAAGGCAAGCTCCGTATGCAATAATGATGAATCCATGCTGAATGAACGGATGTCGAAATCCCGATACCCCAGGTACTCGGGTGCTTCGGGTTTGCTGCAGGAAATGAGACAAGCCAGTCCAATGATGGTTAAAATACCGGAAATGGTTTTCATGGGGCGCAAGTTAATTGTTTTCACCGGCAGCAGGCAGACATTAACTTTGTCATATCTTTTTTACCACTCTTTACTGATCACCATGTTCACTCTCGAAAATGAAGTTTTAAAGGTTGAAGTCATACCAAAAGGCGCAGAACTCCAAAGTATCGTGAACAAGGTTTTCGGCATGGAATATCTGTGGAATGGTAATCCCTACTTCTGGGCCAAACGGTCGCCTGTATTATTTCCGATTGTCGGCACCCTGAAAAACAACACCTATTACTACCAGGGCAAATCTTACGAATTATCACGTCATGGATTCGCCCGTGAAATGGAATTTGGTGTTGAAAAGCAAAATCCTTCAGATATCACTTTCCTTTTGCGCAGCAGTCCTGAGACCAAAAAAAATTATCCTTTCGATTTTGAATTCCGAATCCGCTATCAATTATCAGGTGATGAACTCAGCACGGAATACCTGGTTTCCAACACCGGTAGTGGAATGCTTCTTTTTTCGGTAGGAGGTCATCCGGCATTCAAACTCCCTTTGACGAGTGATACAGGTTATGCTGACTATTATTTGAAATTCGACGAAATTGAAAACCTTCCACGCTGGCCGATTTCCAGGGAAGGTCTTTTGCAAACCGGTCCCATCCCGGTATTGGTTGAATCGGATCGTCTCAAACTTGAAAAATCCCTGTTCTACCAGGATGCCCTGGTTTTCAAATACCCGGCATCATCTGATATTTCAGTGCTTTCCGGTAAAACGCCGCATGGTATCCGCTTTCAGATGGGTGAATTTCCGTTTCTGGGGATCTGGTCAGCAAAAGACGCTGATTTCATTTGCATCGAACCCTGGTGCGGTGTTGCGGACAGTGTGAACAGCAATCAACAGTTGGAAGCTAAAGAAGGGATAGAAAAATTATCGCCAGGAAAAGTTTTCAGCCGTCAATGGCGGATTAAGGTTTTTTAAATCTTCTCGAAATCGGGCGATGGGAAAACTGTCAGCTACAAAGTTTCCAGCCGTCAATAGCGCGTTAAATTTTTCTAAACCACCCTGAAATCCAACGGATCAAAAAACGGTTACCCAGTAAAAGTTTTTAGTCGTCAGTGACAACCTGCGTTTCTAAAATCTTAAATCTGAGGAATCGGATGGACGGCGAAGGAATTCGCTGATTTATTACGATATTGAGCGTCAAAACCCGGCATTGTCCCGCTACCTCAATATCATCATTACCAGCCTGAAAATGGCACTGGAGGAATTCCGTTCCAATAAACTGCGCACTTTTTTGTCATTGCTCGGAATCACTTTTGGCATATTCTGTATCATCAGTGTGCTGGCGACCATCAGCAGTATGAAAACAGCTGTTCAAAACGACATAAAATCCCTGGGCACAAATACCGTTTTTATTGACAAATGGGAATACCGGAACGATAATAACTATCCCTGGTGGAGGTATTATAAAAGACCAACGCCGAAATACGAGGAACTTAAGCAACTAAAGGACCGGGTATCAATTATTGAGAATGCCACTTACATGACATCTGATCAGTCTGTTTTCGAATTCCAGAATGATTTGCTGAATGGCATTAACTATTATGGCGTAACGGAAGACTTTGCCAAAATCGAACATTTTAATATCGGGGACGGTCGTTACCTGCAACAAACTGATTTTGACCAGGGCGCCAATTCTCTGGTCATCGGGCACAATGTGGCAGAGAAAATTTTTAGCAACCCGGAAAGAGCCATTGGAAAAACCGTCCGGCTGAAAGGTGGTAAACCGGCCATTGTAATCGGCGTGATCGAAAAACAGGGACAGAGTATGATGGATATGTGGCAGTATGATGACTGCATAATCATGCCTTATAAATTCCTGAAACAAATTATAAGGGATGAAGACGCCCAGCCTAAAATCATTGTGGAAGGCAGGGAAAATATAAGTATCCCTGCATTAAAAGATGAACTCGAAGGCGCTATGCGGTCCATACATAAATTATCTCCAAGCCAGGAGGATGATTATTCCCTGAATGATATTGAGTCCTTCAGTAAATTCATGGATAGCATTTTTTCCAATATCAATATCGGTGGCTGGGCTATAGCGGCATTGTCCCTGATCGTAGGAATGTTTGGTGTGGCAAATATTATGTTTGTTACCGTACGTGAACGCACGGCACAGATCGGGTTAAAAAAAGCGCTGGGAGCGAAAAAAAGTACGATTGTTTCAGAATTCCTGCTGGAATCATCGTTCCTCTGTATCATTGGCGGGCTCATTGGTATGGTCGCCGTATTTATCCTGGCAGCCATTCTTTCACAGGTCTTCAGCTTCAAAGTTTTTATTCCGATGGATATCATAGGTCTTGCCGTGGGTATCTGCCTGTTTGTTGGTGTACTTGCCGGAATTATACCAGCGGTCATCGCGGCCCGCCTGGATCCGGTTGTCGCGATTCGTTCCACCAACTGATACTGTTATCGTAATCGATCGTTCTTCTTTCACCTGTTACCTGTTTACTCATCACGAAATCGCTAATTCCTCAACCTGTCGTTAGCAGCACCTCTTATCAGGTTTCTCCCGTTCCTCTTCCCCGTTTTCACCCGGTTCCTCTTCCCTGCTTTCACCCGGTTCCTCTTCCCCGCTTTCACCCGGTCCTCTTCACGGAACCACCAGTTCATCTTCGTGGTATAACCGGTTCCCCCTCCCCGCATCACCATTTCCTCATCATGGCTTCTGCGGCTCTCCCGGTATCACCAACTATATTCTCATCGTGGTATCTTTGCATCCTTAATTTTCAGATTTGGCGATACATATTTTAGGCATTGAATCTTCCTGCGATGAAACAGCCGCTTCAGTTTGTAGGGACGGAAACATTTTATCCAATATCGTTGCAGGCCAGGATATCCATGCACGTTATGGTGGTGTTGTTCCCGAGCTGGCCAGTCGCGCTCATATGCAGAATATTCTACCGGTGGTTGACCAGGCCCTGCTGCAGGCGGGAGTATTACTCGCGGAAATAAATGCCATTGCGTATACACAGGCACCCGGGCTGATTGGTTCATTGCTGGTCGGTGCCCAATTTGCCAAATCAATGGCTTTCTCACAAAACATTCCCCTGATAACCGTCCATCACATGCAGGCACATGTATTAGCGAATATGATTGGTGAAAATGAAATACCGGTATCGGCACCCTCTTTTCCTTTTTTGTGTTTAACGGTTAGTGGGGGTCATACACAGATTGTGATCTGTGATTCGCCGGCCCGGATGAAGGTGATCGGTGAAACGACTGACGACGCAGCGGGGGAAGCTTTTGATAAATCTGCCAAACTGTTGGGACTTCCATATCCCGGAGGCCCGCTGATCGACCGTTATGCCGCGGGGGGCAATGAACATCGATATAAATTTCCCGAACCACAGATTCCCGGACTGGACTTCAGTTTCAGCGGTTTGAAAACGGCTATCTTATATTTTATTCAGAATGAAAAGGCAAAAGACGCTGCATTTGTTGAGAAAAATCTTCCGGATATATGCGCATCCATACAGGGCCGTATAGTTTCCATCCTGATCAATAAATTAAAAAAAGCGGCCTTGCAAACAGGCATAAAAGAAGTTTGCCTGGCCGGCGGCGTCGCCGCCAATAAAGGATTACGGAAAGCTTTTGAAGAAACCGGTTCAACACTCGGCTGGAGAACCCATATTCCTAAAATGGAATATTGCACCGATAATGCTGCCATGATTGCCATGACCGGATACTATAAATACCTGGACCAATTATTTTCTCCCCTGTCCAGCACCGTTAGCGCCCGCGCCACCTGGTAATTGATAGCATGGATACCCTGTTTAAATTTAATTTTTAAATCACCAGTACATAATCCAAATCATATTCTATCATTAATTCCTGATAATTTAATTTCCCAAACAACATGTCCTTATTCAAAATCATATTCAATCATTAAAACTTCATCCTTTCCTAAAATGTAGCTTTCAATATGCCGAATCACTATTTCAGGTTTAAACAGTTTTTGGTAAGGCAGGACCGTTGCTTCATGAAAGTATGCACGGATTCCTGCATCCTGGGCGCCTGGACTGCACTTCGTTTAAAAGATGTCAAAAAAATACTGGACATTGGCACAGGTACGGGTTTGCTTGCACTCATGCTCGCGCAGGAATCATCAGCCTTGATTGATATCATCGAATCAGATCCGGACTCGGCTGCCCAGGCAAGAGAAAATATTGCGGGGAGTCCATGGTCTGGCCGCATACAGCTCACGGAAATGGATGTGCGTATTTACCGATTCGCGGAGAAATATGATTTTATAATTACCAATCCGCCATTTTTCGAATCAGACCTGCGTTCTCCGGTGGCAGGAAAAAATATTGCCAAACACGATGAATCGCTTAGTCTGGATCAGTTGTTAAAAGTGATCCGTGACTGCCTGCGGATCGGTGGTAAATTCTCTATCCTGCTGCCCTATCACCGCACATTATATTTTGAAAACCTGGCGTTGGAAAAAGGGCTTTATTTACTGGAAAAATTAACAGTGCAGCAAACACCGGCCCACGCCCCTTTCCGGAGCGTTCTCCTGTTTGGCAATGAAAAAAAAGCGGAACCCCGGTTATCCGAGCTGGTAATAAAAAATGAAAAAGGGAAATACAGTGCGGAGTTTACTGAATTGATGAAAGACTATTATGGTTGACTATTGAAGGTTGACTGCCAAAACCCACACTACCACACTACCACACTACCACACTACCACACTATGAAAAAGCATACTCCTTCAAATACTCAAACTCCTCCGTGATCAATCCCGAGCGAACGATCGTTGCCCGCTGAATAACCGGCGATCCTTCTTTTAGCAGATCTTCCAGCACATACTTAATCAGCTGTTCACCGAAATATCGCGAAGCATCCCGGGGAAGTTCGTTCGGAAGATTTCCAACTGCCATGATATCTATCGATCCTTCCAGGTGAGGTGCAGTTCGCTGCCGGGTTTTTTTGTCAACTCCGTACACAGGTTCTTCCATCGTGCCATCACCAAGATTACAAGGTACGGATCCATCCTTATCGTCCGTAATATCAGCAATGGTAACAATCCTGAATTTCGGCGACAAAAGATCATCCCATTCAAACAGACGGGGCATGCGCGGATCCCAGTAAATCCCGTTTAGCAGGATATCGGAACTTTCCGTGAAAGGTCCGAACAGGCATTCATAGGAAAGGGGATTCTTATGAAAGTCTTCTCTTTGATAGGTGCTGCTTTTTTTATGGCGGTAAAGATTTGCACCCTTCAGCTGGGTAAATACGGGGTATGAAAAATTCCTGGCCAAATATTCATCGGGTTCCACTTCGATAATTCCCAGCAGGTTCATCACTTCAAGCAGACCATGGGCCACCCTCCCCGATCCGGTAATCACCACTTTGATATTGGGTAACCGGATACCAAAATATCCATGAATAAGCTGGCGGAAATTCGGTTGCCTGTATACGCGGGGGAGTTCGAATTTCTTTGTCCGGTTGCCATAAGCCATCATTCCGTTATGCGCTCCCACGATTCCTGCAAAAAATCCAAAACCCAGGATGCGTTGCCCGTCATCGTGCTCCATACACTCATAATCAATCAGGGTGATTTTCTTTTCCAGGATCGCCCGAAATAAATTCCGGTTATAGGCCTGCATTTTACGGGTATGGGAAAAGAACAGGTATTTTTTGCCGGATACCAGTTGGTCGATCTGAACCTCCTTAATTCCAAATAGGAAATCACAATCACTTAAGTCCTCCTTAATTTCCACTCCCGCCATTTCGTATTCCTTATCGGTATAACACCGGTCAACGGAAGGCTGCACCGCAATTTTAAGAGAAGGAAAATTTTTTTGCAACCATTTGCATTGAGAGGGTATCAGCGCTACCCGGTTATCCGCCGGAATTTTGGTCTCCCGGATTAAGCCAATACGGATCATGTATGGATGTTTTATTTGGTAAGATATTCAATTTTATGTTTTCCATTATTTAAACCAACTGGATTAAATCCTTAATTTGAAGGATAAAGAAGGCGACCAGGATGAAAAATCGAAGCACATTTAGCGATATCGTTTTTATTCTGATCATCCTGTTCCTTGCCATATCTTCTATATTCAGATTCCGTCAGATTCTTAAATTAAACGACTCATACGACCTGATTGTACACACGAACCTGGTAAAATTGAAACTGACTGAATTGAATGCCGGGTTCAGGGAGGCAGAAAACAGGGAACAGGATTCCATTCATTTAAAAACGATCGCATTCAATTCCTTATTGCAGAAGGATTCTTCCCTGGCCCATCGAAAATTGGATGAACTGGATTCACTGACCCGTGATAATCAGATCCAGCAAATCAGGATCATACAGCTGCATAAAATGATGAAGAACTGGCTTGAGAACCTGCGCGCAGAAAATGAATGGGCTACTCAAACTGTAACAGAATTGAATGCATACACGCAACAGGGTCAGTCCACGCTAAACCATATTGAAGGGATGATCCGTCAAATGACCAACACAGAAGATCAACTCTTATTGGAGAGAGTTCAAAATAAAGAAAAATCAGCTTTTCTGACTCCATTGTATTCCCTGATTTTTTCAATTCTGGCGATCGTCATAGTAACGGGTACTTATATCAGACTTCGGAAAGAGACGGTCTTAAGGCAAAGGGCGGAAGACGCAAGGGAAATTATTCATAATTTTTTTGACCAGGCACCGGCGATGCTGGCCATCCTGAAAGGACCCAGCCATATTTTTGAATTTGCCAATCAACCGTTCCAGCAATTGATTGGCGGCCGGAATCCTGTTAACTTGCCGGCCCGGGAAGCAATAGTCGAAGTGGCTGGACAGGGTTATTTTGAAATACTGGATTCGGTTTATCGTACCGGAATTCCGTTTATCGGCAAGGAAATGCCGATCATGCTCGACCGGGGTAAGGGGATTGAACAGGTATATATCACTTTCGTCTGCCAGACGCTAAAAAACCGGTCCGGCGAAACTGAAGGTATCCTGGTATTTTGCTACGAAGTATCAGAACAGGTCTTTGCACGTAACCGCTTACAGGAAGCTGAGAGCAGATCCCGACTTGCCATAGATGCAGCCCGAATGGGAACCTTCGACTGGGATATGCAAAACCAGCAATTCATCAGTTCAGAAAGACTGGTTGAAATCTTCGGATACCGTGATGCTGAAAATATTTCACACCAGGCCCTGATCGACCGGCTTCACCCGGACGATAAGCACATTCGTGATGAAGCAGTAAATAATTCATTCACACTGGGTTCACTAAAATATGAAGTACGAATCATCTGGCCCGATAAATCAGTTCACTGGATAAACGTACATGGAAAAATTTTTCATGATGATGCCAGGAATGTTCTGAGGATGTATGGCACGGTGGTGGATATTACTCCGCAGAAAATCGCCCTGGAAGAACTAAAAGAAAGCGAAGCCAAATTCCGCCTGCTCGCCAATGCTATGCCGCAGCTGATATGGACAGCCGATAAAAGCGGGAACCTGAATTATTTCAACCAGGCAGTGTACGATTATTCCGGATTGGGCTTCGACGAACTCAGGAATAAGGGATGGCTCGCGGTCGTTCATGGTGATGAATTGAAAGAAAGTATCAGAAAATGGTTTGAATCCATTCAAACATGGCAATGAATTTATTTTTGAACACCGCTTCAGGAATTATAAAGGAGACTACCGCTGGCAGCTCAGCCGGGCTATACCCCAGAAAGACGAGCAGGGAAATATCCAGATGTGGATCGGTACCAGCACGGATATCCAGGAACAAAAAAATTTCATGCAGGAACTGGAGAGACAGGTGTCAGAAAGAACCCGGTCGTTAAACTATGCCAACCTGGCCCTGAAACAATCGGTTAGCGAACTGGAACAGACCAATGCTGAACTCGCTTCGTTTAATTATATCGCCAGCCATGACCTGCAGGAACCCCTGCGGAAAATAATAGCGTTTTCCAAACACATTGAAGAACTGGATAAAAATTCATTATCAGACTCTTCCCGGGATTATTTTAACCGCATCATCAATGCCGCTTCCAGGATGCAAAACCTGATTGATGCATTTCTAACCTATTCCCAAACTTCCAATCTCCAGTCCGTACTGGAAAAGACTGATTTCAATAAAATTCTCGGGGAAGTAAAAAATGATTTCGCGGAATCCATCGAACAAAAAAATATAATCTTTGAAAGCCAGCCCCTGCCGGTAGTCATGGCGATCCCTTTACAGATTAATCAGCTCTTTACTAACCTGCTGGGAAATGCGATTAAATATGGCAGGCCCGGCATCATTCCAAAAATCGAAATATTTTCAGAGAAAGTTTCCGGCGAAGACCTTTTATTTGAAGGCGTGGATCCCGGTCAGTCTTATTGGAAAATCAGCATCCGGGACAATGGCATAGGCTTTGACCAGATTCATGAACATCAGATTTTTGAACTTTTCCAGCGACTGCACAGCCGGCAGGAATACGCAGGTACCGGCATCGGACTAGCCATTTGCAAAAAAATCATGCGTAATCATAAAGGATTTATCGCAGCCTCGGGGCAAACAGGTTCCGGTGCCATTTTTTCTATGTATTTTCCGTTTTCATCAGAAGCCTGACAAATATCTTTTCATCCAAACCATCCTGGCTGCAATGACTGATCTGAAGAAAATTATGTTGATTGATGACGATCCGGACGACCAGATTTTCTTCCGGGATGCCATACAGACAATTCTTCCCAACCTCAAATGTGAACTTACCTCCACCTGCCAGGAAGCATTGAGGCTGTTGGAAAACCCTCCTTCGCCTGATTTTATTTTCATGGATCTGAATATGCCGGTGATGAACGGCTTTGACTGTCTCGTCATACCTGAAAAGTCAAAAAAAATTAATGGATATTCCCGTAGTTATTTTTACAACTTCAAAAAATCCCAATGATATCAGCAGGACCAAACAACTCGGCGCTAAATGGTATATGACTAAACCGGATGATTTTAATGTCTTATGTAAAAAACTCAGTAAAATTATTCAGATGGAATTTAAAGACGGGATATATGCGATATGATCTTCGATGTTCATTAAAAAAATAAGTAAACAACCTCGCGGCTGTTTACTTCAAAAGTTCGCAAAACAGCGAAGCTTATAACTGTTTATTAAACTTTTCTATCACCTGCACGATCCCGTCAGCGGATCCTTTAATTGTGATCCATTCCTTATTATCCTGCAGTTTTACATAGTAATAGGTTTCCGCTTCTGTATTCGTTTCGGTAACGCCGTAAACGGTTTTATTAGCAAATTTTCTGTGAAGTTCCCAGGCCAGGTGAAGCGGTAGCAGATCCGCAGACTTGTAATATCTTTCAGAAGCGATAAAATTTCCGTCATGATCATACTCGATTTCTGAGAGTACTTCATGGTCTTTAAAGTGTACAAAATAATGATCGCCCTGCTCGTTCCAGTCCACCTGTTCAGCCAGTGGAAATGCGGTCTGGAAAGCCTTAATAAGTTTTTCATTAACGGTTGCGGGGCTGGTATCGGCAAGCGCCTGCATTTGTGCAGCAAGCACAAACAGGCAAATGAGACCTGCTAGTTTTGTTTTCATACATAATCGTTTTTGAGTTGGATAATTTGATTCACCATTAAATATATACCGGAACAGCAGACTATGTCAAGCGGTTATATATCAACGGTGTCGCATGGAAATTAAATTTTAAATAATCTATAACAACCCCATTTAAACTCATTATTTTATATGTCTGAAACATTAAAAAAGACGCTGTGTAAGAAATCTTTCGTATTAACATTTTGTTGATTTTTTTTCTGTAAAGGATTAACGGTAAAAGGGTTTTCATTTTTGTGGCCATTTGGCTCCGGCTTTTTTATTCAAAAGCCGTAACTTAAATTTTTAAACCAGCTGCCACACATGAAATTGACTCAGATTCCTGCCTTGTTCTGCCTGATTTTCCTGCTAACTAACGCAACGGCCCAGCAATCCGGTTCCCTCAACCTGGGAAAAGTGAAAATGGTGTTTACCCTGGACCCAAACGGATCACCTCTCTATGAAGTTTTTTATGATAATAAGGCCGTTATACTTCCTTCCCGGATGGGTTTTAAACTCAATACGGACAGCCTGTTCTATGCTAATTTTCAACTCATAGGAACCGAAAGATCCACCTATGATCAGACCTGGCAAACAGTATGGGGAGAAACAAAAGATATCCGCAACCACTATGAAGAAATGACCGTGCACCTCCGCTCTACGCAGAAACCGGGTTTTCTTCTGAATATAATATTCCGGGTTTTTGAAGATGGTCTCGGGTTCCGGTATGAATTTCCTCTCCAGCCCGACCTGAAGTATTTCATCGTTATTGATGAACTGACGCAGTTTAAAATGTCAGGCAACCACAAAACATGGTGGATTCCCGGTGACTACGACTCCAATGAATATCCATATACCACTTCACCGATCAGTGAAATTAACAACCGGAAAATGGTGGCAGCTTCCACGGATATTGCCGTTCGGGTTGCCCCTGATTCCCTGGCCGTTCAGACTCCGCTGATGATGAAAACCAGCGAGGGACTTTATATTAATATTCATGAGGCAGCCCTGGTTAATTATTCCGCCATGCAACTGCATACTGACAGGAAAAATTATTCTTTCAGTGCCAGCCTCGTACCGGACGCATATGGCAATAAAGCATACCTGCATGCTCCGTTTAAAACTCCCTGGAGAACAATTATTGTAAGCAACAAAGCGGCCGATATACTAAGTTCTAAAATGATCCTTAACCTGAATGATCCTTCGGTAATCGGTGACACATCCTGGATAAAGCCAATGAAGTTTACAGGCGTGTGGTGGGAAATGCAGGTGGGAAAGAGCACCTGGAGTTACTCTGATTTCCCGGATAGCCTGGGAAAAGACGGCAATCTGGTACCGAATGGGAGACACGGTGCAAATACCGCGAACGTAAAAAGATATATTGATTTCGCGGCTGCTAATAATATACAGGGTGTACTCGTGGAGGGCTGGAACACGGGATGGGAAGACTGGTTCGGTAAGTGGAAAGAAAATGTATTTGACTTCGCCAAACCCTATCCGGATTTTGATGTAGTCGGGCTGACCCGCTATGCCGCTTCGAAAAAAGTAAAACTGATCATGCACAATGAAACATCCGGATCAGCGACTGACTATGAACGTCAGATGGATACCGCTTTCCGGTTCATGAATCTATTCGGCTATACATCCGTGAAGACAGGATATGTCGGAAAAATTATTCCCCGCGGCGAGCATCACGATGGTCAGTGGATGATCGGCCACTACCTGCGCGTGGCGCAAAAAGCGGCAAAATATCAGGTAATGCTTGATTCGCATGAACCTGTCCGGCCCACCGGCCTGCACCGCACCTATCCAAACTGGATGGCTTCAGAAGCTGCCCGGGGCAACGAATTCAATGCCTTCAGTATTGGCAGCCCTCCGGAACATGAAACGATACTTCCCTTCACACGTTTAATGGGCGGCCCCATGGATTATACGCCCGGCATATTCAAAATGAAGGGATATAATGCTGCCTCCCCCACCCGCCAGATGCATACGACCCTGTGTAAACAGATGGCCCTGTATGTCACCTTGTACAGCCCCCTGCAAATGGTGGCAGACCTGCCGGAGAATTATGAAACGCATAAAGATGCATTCCAGTTTATAAAAGACGTAACGACAGATTGGGATGACACCCGGATCCTGGGTGCAGAACCCGGTGACTATATTTACATCGCCCGGAAAGAAAAGGGATCCGCAAACTGGTTTGTTGGCGCAATAACAGATGAGGACAGACGTACCGCAGATTTACCCTTATCATTTCTTGACAAAGGGAAAAAATACCTGGCCACAATATACCGGGATGGCGGGGATGCCGATTGGAAAGACAATCCGGAATCTTATAAAATAGAGAAATTTATCGTGGACAATAATTCTAAAATTAGAATAGAACTCGCAAAGGGAGGTGGTGCGGCCATCAGTATTTTTCCTGCCACGGAGTCAAACGTAAGGGAATATAAAAAGTATAAATCCCTATTTTAAATTTGTTAATTAAATATTATGAGAAATAAACTATTTGCCATTATATGCCTGTTCGTTTTTATACAACAATTTGCTTTTGCCCAGAATGCATATAAAGCAGGCAAGAAGGACGGTGTTTGGAATTATTATGGAAATAATAAAATCCTGCTGGCCCGTCATTTTTATAATGAAGGCATTAAGACAGGTATCTGGGAATTCTACAATATTCAGGGAAATCTTTCGTGGACCTATAATTTTACCACTGCTGCTGCCAATTATATTATCGAAATTACAGCCAGCGGTTTCGATGCTTATATGGGTGACGATGGCAAGTATGTCAAAAAACAACCCGATGTAAAAACCATCTGGCTTGCTTCGGAATCCCAGTGGAATAATTTCCTGGTGAGCAACCTTAAATTTCATGAGGAATCTGCAACGGCACGGGTTCCGGGCAAAGTGGAAATCCGGGTTTATGTGGACGAAAACGGAAATCCCACGAGTTATAAACTGGGCAATGATGTTGAGTCTGATATGGATAAGGAAGCCCTGCGCGTAACAAAATTATTTAGCCCGGAGTTTGTGCCTGCCCAAAATAAAGGAAAGAAAGTGAAGTCGATTTATGTGCTGAAGGTTTCCTATAAACTGGCCGATTACAGGTAACTCAGCCCATAAATTTTTTTTGAAGGCATGACTGATCCCGGTACATATCCATCTCCCGGCGATTCCCGGGAGAATCTGATCCGGTTCTTTCGGAGCACCAACCTGGTGAGTACGGAAAGGGCGGAAGAATTTGCGCTGCATTTTGTAAAAAAAGATCTTAATAAAAATGATTATTTACTGCTGGAAGGAAAGATCTGCAATGAATATCTTTTCCTGGAAAATGGCTTTATGCGTTCTTTTGCACATGATACTGACGGCAATGATATCACAACTAATTTTCACAGTGCAAACCAGGTAGTCTTCGAAGTTGCCTCCTTTTTTAACCGTACCGCATCGAGGGAAAATATACAGGCTCTTACAGATTGTCAGGGATGGTATTTGACCTACCAGGAACTAAACCGTTTGTTTCATGATATAATGGAATTCCGGGAATTTGGAAGGCATATCCTGGTTCGTGGATTCAGCGCGCTTAAAAACCGGATGTTATCCATGATTACGGAAACAGCGGAAGAACGTTATGCAAACCTGCTGAAATCAAATCCTGAAATTTTTATTTATGCTCCCCTGAAGAATATTGCCACTTACCTGGGCATCACAGATACTTCCCTGAGCAGGATCAGGAAGGATTTCTCAAGGAAATGATTTCTTGTCATTTGCCAAGAAACACGGAATTTTTTTCTATTTCCTTTGTATCCTAATTAAGTCAGAAATGGAAAACACTGATTATACTGCCGCCATTTTGTTCCTCCTGACCACGGTAATTACAGTCTTGCTGTTTTATATCGCGTCCAACAAATCCGGTCGGGGCCTGGTAATTTTAACCATTTGGCTTTTGTTTCAGTCCTTACTTTCTCTTTCAGGCTTTTATCAGTTAACGTACACGATTCCTCCCAGGATCACGGTTCTCTTACTACCAGCCATTGTATTTATTATCGCATTATTTGGATCTTCCCGGGGCAGGTATTTCATTGATCAGCTGAATCCATCACTTCTTTGCTTAATGTTTGTTATACGAATCCCGGTAGAACTCGTATTGTATGAACTGTTTTTGAAAGGACAGGTTCCGAAGGGGATGACATTTGCCGGGGGTAATTATGATATTTTCTCAGGGCTGTCGGCACCTGTTATCTACTATTACGGATTTGTAAAAAAACTAATCGACAGGAAAATTATCCTGGTCTGGAATTTTATATGTCTCGGTCTTTTGAGCTCAGTGGTTATACATGCGTTGCTGTCGGTCCCCACTCCTTTCCAGCTGCGTGATTTTAATCAGCCCAATATAGCCATCCTTCATTTTCCGTATACTTTGTTGCCTTCCCTGATTGTACCCCTGGTACTTTTCTCCCACCTGGCTATATTCCGCCTGCTATGGAGTTCAGTAGATCGCCGACATAGCTTCCACAAATCCGATTACCAGGGCAACTGAGGCGGTGACAATAATTTTAATCCCAACGCATATTGCCCATGCTAATGTTGATTGATGTCGAGCTGATTGTACTGGCTGCGGCCATGCCGACGCCTATAACGGCCGCTACTCCAAGTGTAACGCCAACTATGCCCCGGATCGTCGATGCGCGGATCGCTTTCTTGTCAAGTCCATATACATCCATACGGTTAATCTGGTTATAAGACAGCGTTACGTTATCAGAGCCATTGAAGGAACGATCGGTATACAAATGCACTTCAGTAGTACAGACTTTTCTCTCAGTTCTAGACATAGCATTTTTTGTTTCTCCACGGGGGTTAAGCAACCGGTCGTGATTCGGATTTAAAAAATCCTTTTCCCCGGATAAATTTTCACTACCCACTTTCACATCTTTTAAAGCGAAAGGGCCGGCGGGCGTATGAACAATAAAGTGCTTATTCTCAGCCTGGAGGTTTCCCAGGGCAGCGGAATCTGTCTGGCGGACCGTATTGGTTTGGTAATATTGCTTGAAACAACTGCTCAGGCTGAATAACAAAAATGCCAGTACTAAAAATGAACCGTGGCGGAAGAACGGGAAAATGGCGGCCAGGGAGTTAATAAGCTTTTTCATGACTTTAGTTTTTAGGAATTAATATTGAAATTGAATCGTTGATCAAAACTATCCCCGTAACAAGGCTGTTCCTAATTGATCCCCGCGTCCCGAATCCCGGATTAAGCAGTATGCGCAAACGGACCTATTCCCCGGATTCAGAGGAACTGTATTTTTGCCTGAAATGTTCTGGAATGGGAGGAAGTTTGCAAATCATGCAAATGATCGGCCCCCCGGTTTGCATATTTTACTAGAATACTATCGACTGCAGCTATTAGGGGATTTGCCGGAGAGAACGCTTTATAGACCTTTTCCCGGGCTGGGAACATAAGCCGGTCTGATGAGCCAGCTAACATTATTTTCTTCCCGGATCACCATCCAGTAAAAGAAAAAGCTGGTGGTGATAAGCGTTATAATCGGGATTATGTAACCTGGTATGGAGTCACCGAGATTCCATAACATCCCATCATGATAAAATTTCCCGAACCCAAACAGAGACGGAATCCTGTACCAGTAGTAACAGGATACGCCCGCAGCAGCAAAAATACTGGTCAGCTTTCTTTCTGATTTTAATGGAATGATTCGTGAAAACATGCAATATATCATGAGTGTAATGAATAGGCCCAGCAAAGGCATTTTATAAACCTGGAAGATGGAATTTAACCCGTTTATCTGTGATTGATCAGGCACATGAAACCATCCCCATATAAATCCCGGCAGGCCACCGGTAATAAGCCAACCACTGATTTTATGATATATATTTTTTTTCGCGGCATTCGGCTGTATGTTCGGCGTAGAGTCAGGGCAGGGAATTACACAATTGGCACAGGCATGACAATGAACATTGGGAACAGGCATCACCACGTTGCCACCATATAATTTTTCAACAGGGTGAATGGGACACAGGCCAGAGCACCAGACACTTTTCCATTCATAAATAAATCCCAGCAAAAACCCGGCTGCCGCCATCGAAAGAATTAATACAGCCGTGGCCGGGCCATTGCTGTTGAACAGTGCATGCCTGAAAGGAACTATGATGTACAGTGCGAGAACAGCAACCAGGTTGAGCTTGCCCAGTTGAATGGCGGATAATTTTTTCCTCTTCGATAAACCGGCATGACGCGGTAATAAATTGGTTGTGGCCAGCGGACACACATTTCTCCATACACCGGCGGCCAGCACAAAAAGAAGCGGCGCCAGGGGAATTAAAATATTCCAAAATATGAGGATACCGATAGTTGGAAAAAACAGGAGGCAGAATAAAATACCAATGCCTGCCAGCCACACCACCCACTGTATGGTCCGCCAGATAAAAACGGACCTGTCCGACAACTGATTACCCGATTTAAAATCAAACTCCTTATTTATCATAAATTAAAACGAGCTGTTAGCCTGGCGCCCATAATGAGGGCCGAAAATTAGAAAATAGGGAATTATAAAAATATGATTTTGATCATAGTAATTCCCTTTACATAAATCATTGTAGTACATGAGGAGAATCATAGATCCCCCGGCGGTATATCGATAAATTTATTATCGTAAAATTCCGGGCATTTCAGACTGTTCCGGAAAACACATTAAACTTAATATCTGACGAATATGAAAAAAATCCTGGTGCCTACGGACTTTTCATCCTGCGCCGAAAATGCGATTGACTTTGCTATACAATCTTCGAAATTTCTTCCGGTGGAACTCAGTATACTT
Organism: uncultured Bacteroidota bacterium; assembly: GCA_963741345.1. GTDB lineage: Bacteria > Bacteroidota > Bacteroidia > Chitinophagales > Chitinophagaceae > Puia. The sequence continues at coordinate 852,527 of CAVUHS010000005.1, read as the reverse complement.
CACTCTTTCGAAGTGAGGGGGGATATGTACACGGACTACCTCGGGGTAAACAGAATGTTTAATCAATCCCTCCTCCAGGAAGCACAACTGAAGCTGGATCAGCTAAAAAAACAAATTGAAGAAAAAGAGCTGGTAACCGTTCGAACATTTCTTTCAACAAATTCATTGGCGGAATCAGTACTCGAAGTCGTCCGGGACGAAAATATCGACATGGTTATCATGGGAACACTGGGTACAAGCGGGCTGAAAGAAAAAATCATGGGGAGTAATACCGCGTCGCTGATAGGTAAACTGAAAGTGCCCCTGCTGGTCATACCCCATCTTTATACATGGAAGAAACCGGAGAAGATTTTGCTGGCAACCAGTCATTTTGAGAAGGATCCGGCGATACTTGATTTCCTGTTTGAAACCACTGATTTGTACATGGCCAAATTGCAGGTCGTTGTTTTTACAGAAGAAGAAGCCGACCCGGCACTTGTTGTAATGGATCACAGCCGTAAAACCCCGGTATATGAAAAAATGCTTAACGAGAAGTATCACCAGGATAATATAACCGCCATTCATCTTTTTGGTAATGAGTTTGAAGAAAGCCTGCAGGAATACATTAAGCTTAACCAGATTGACGTACTCGCGATGATCTCTTACCCAAGGGGTTTCTGGGATAAATTGTTTCATCCAAGCATTACCAAACGAATGAGTTATCATACTGATATACCATTATTGGCGATCCCGTCCAGAATGTCTTTGTAAATAAATATCTGATATGAAACCATACACACTGCCATTCAAAGAAATTAGTATTAGCGACCTGCCGGCCGTCGGCGGTAAGAATGCTTCCCTGGGAGAAATGTTTAATAAACTTCTTCCCCTGGGTATTGAAGTGCCGGATGGATTTGCAGTAACGGTGGAATGCTATCGCCGTTTCCTTTCTCATAATAATCTCTCTGATCAACTGAAAAAATTGCTCGACGGCGTGGACACGGTAACGCTTTCCAATCTGCCCGAAATCGCGCTGCAATGCAGGACGCTTGTTTCAAATGGTGATTTACCGGAGGATGTAAAAGAAGAGATTCTTAAAAGCTTCCAGGAGATAGCCGGTGGAGGGGAAAACCTGTCATTCGCAGCCCGTAGCAGCGCCACGGCAGAAGACCTTCCAACAGCCAGCTTTGCCGGTCAGCATGAATCATTCCTGAATATAAAAGGTGAAGAAAACCTGCTGCAGGCAATACAACTTTGTTATGTATCTCTTTTTCATGACCGCGCCATCAAATACAGGATCGACAACGGCTTCGACCATATGCAGGTGGGGCTCTCTGTAGGCGTGCAGGTGATGGTTCGTTCCGACCTGGGATGTTCCGGGGTAAATTTTACAATCGATCCCGAAAGCGGCTTTGATAAAGTAGTGTATATAACAGGTGCCTGGGGACTCGGAGAAAATATCGTGCAGGGCGCCGTGATCCCGGATGAATTCTGGGTATTCAAGCCAACCCTGCTGCAGGGCCGGAATGCCGTTATCAGCCGTAAAAAAGGGGCGAAAGAAAATACAATGGTTTATGATGAAAGGAGCGAAAGCGGCAGAAAGATTAAAAACCTGGATACACCCATTGAGAAACGAAATGCCTGGATCCTATCTGATTCAGAAATTCTAAAACTGGCGCGCTGTAGTTGCGAGATTGAAAAGCACTATGGGATGGCCATGGATATTGAGTGGGCAAAAGACGGTATCAACAATAAAATTTACATCGTTCAGGCCAGGCCGGAAACCATTTTTTCTCAAAAGAAGCACGGGCTGTTTTATACATATAAGCTGAAAGAAAAAGGAAAATTGCTCTGCAGGGGTAAAGCGGTCGGGAAAAAAATAATCAGCGGCCGGGCATGCATCATTCATTCTCTTACGGAAGCAAATAAATTACAGACCGGGGATATTTTAATTGCAGAGATCACCAACCCCGACTGGAATTCTCTGTTGCGCAAAGCAGTCAGTATTGTAACCAATAAAGGCGGACGCACCAGTCACGCTTCCATTGTGGCCCGCGAGCTGGGGATAGCGGCCATCGTAGGCACCGGTAATGCGACACAGATAATAAAGGACGGACAGATCATTACTGTTGCTAACGTGGAAGGCGAAGAAGGCGATGTACTGGATGGAAATATTCCCTTTGACATGCAGACGGTTGATCTGACCAGGCTGCCTGCCACGAAAACGAAACCCCTTTTTATACTCGCTGATCCCGACCGCGCTTTTGAACTTTCTTATTATCCGGCAAAGGGTGTTGGCCTGTTGCGCATGGAATTCATCATCAACAACAGCATACTCATACACCCCATGGCGCTGGTTCAGTTTGACCAGCTTCCGGAGGGTCCGGTCAAAAATACGATTGCACAGATGACTGCGGGATATAAAACCAGGACGGAATATTTTGTGCAGCAGCTGGCGGAATCCATCGCCAAATGCGCCGCAGCATTTTATCCAAAAGAACTGATCCTGCGGATGAGTGATTTCAAAACCAATGAATATGCTTCACTCATCGGCGGCCAATACTATGAACCGAAAGAAGAAAATCCCATGATCGGATTCCGTGGCGCTTCCCGCTATTACGATAAGAGATATGCTCCCGGGTTCGGTCTCGAATGTGAAGCGGTCAAAAAAATCAGGAATGAAATGGGATTCACCAATGTAAAACTGATGATCCCGTTTTGCAGGACGGTAGCGGAAGCCAGGCAGGTATTGCAAACGATGGAATCTTTCGGATTGAAACGCGGGGAAAACGGCCTGGAAGTATACCTGATGATTGAAATTCCCAGCAACGTGATCCTGGCAGATGAATTTGCAAAATTATTCGACGGATTTTCCATCGGTTCCAACGATCTCACCCAGCTCACGCTGGGTATAGACCGGGATTCGGCCATCGTGAGTCATTTGTTTGATGAAAATAATGAAGCCGTCAAAATCATGATCGCCAAAGCCATTAACGCGGCAAAAAAAGCCGGCATCAAAATCGGGTTGTGCGGACAGGCACCCAGTGATTTTCCGGAATTTTCCCAGTTCCTGGTTGAACAGGGTATTGACACCATTTCATTTACTCCCGACGCCCTGATTCGCGGAATTGAAAATATCGCGAAAGCTGAAATGAAAACAAGTAAAAACTTTCAAAATAAAACAGATCCCTCATGGCAGCCATTATTACAGTAACACTGAACCCTGCCATAGATAAACTGACTTCGGCTCCCATATTGATTCCCGAGAAAAAAATCCGTTGTTCGCAACCCGTATTTGAGGCGGGCGGCGGTGGCGTGAATGTTGCGAGGGCCATCAAAAAACTCGGCGGAAACGCCCTGGCTATTTATCTGTCCGGAGGTCATACAGGCCATTTTTTTAACCAGATGCTGAGGGAAGAAAATATAGAAACACTCATTACAGAAACACATGCCTACACCAGGGAAAACCTGATCGTCATGGAAACCGCGTCAAACCAGCAGTACCGTTTTGGTATGCCCGGTCCGCATATCAGGGAAGAAGAATGGCGACACTGCCTGAACAATATAGAAGTGCAGAACGGGGTCGAGTATATCGTAGCGAGCGGAAGCCTTCCACCGGGTGTGCCCACAGATATATATGCGCGGATCGCCTGGATCGCAAAAAAGAAAAATGCCCGCCTGATTGTCGACACTTCGGGAGAAGCGCTGAAACAGGCCGTGCAGGAAGGCGTTTACCTGGTGAAGCCAAATCTCGGAGAACTTGGTTCACTGACAGGAAAAGGTGAATTGCAAATTGAATCCGTAGACGATGTGGCCATGGAAATTATTGATTCCGGCAAATGTGAAGTGATCGTTGTATCCATGGGCCCTACCGGAGCGATGCTGGTCACCCATGACATGGCCCTGCAGATTATTCCACCCTCTGTGATCAGAAAATCCACGGTAGGTGCCGGTGACAGCATGGTGGCCGGTATGGTGATGAGTCTGCAGGCGAAAATGTCCCTGATAGATGCAGTCCGGTACGGAGTTGCCTGCGGAACCGCAGCTACCATGAATGCAGGCACACAGCTGTGTAAAAAAGAAGATGTAGAGCGTCTGTATAAATTGATCAGGGAAAAATCTCCGGTACCTGCCCTGTAAGGGGTCTGCCCGCTACTGCAAGTTTCAATCAATCCGGACTGCACTTTAAGTCGTTTTCACACATGGAACTCACTGGCTAATAATTGGTTTCTGTTTTCAAACGGTCTCAATTGCCAGGATGAATTCGCGATCTCATAAAAACATTCGTTAAAAATCTCGGAATTATTTGCGCAGTTAAATGACTGCATATATATTTGCAGTCAAATAACTGCATAAATGGATTTACGAAGAGATGTATTTCAAGCCATAGCCGACCCTACCCGGAGAGCTATAATTACCTTGCTTGCCCTTCAGGCAATGACACCCACCGCCATAGCGGAAAATTTTAACTCATCCAGACAAACTATTTCCAAGCACATACAAATCCTCACAGAGTGTGAATTACTCGGACAGGAGCAAAACGGCAGAGAAATATACTATCACCTGAATCCCCGGAAGATCAAAGAAATAGCAGAGTTCATTGAGCCATTTCGAAAATTATGGGATGACAGGTTTAATAAATTAGAAACCATTATGAAAAAATATAAAAGCAAATAATATGGAACTAAAAACAAAAGTATATGCCGAAAACGGCAGGCAGGAATTAATGATCACAAGGGAATTCGATTTGCCACTGGAATTGCTTTTTAAAGCTTACATAGAACCGGAAATTGTTGAGCAATGGATGGGAACAAAGGTCCTGAAACTTGAAAATAAAAAGCACGGCAGCTGGCAATTCGAAACGAAGGATGCCCAGGGAAACGTGGTATTTCAGGCCAATGGGGTAATCCACGAGTTTAGTCCAAACCGGAAAATCACCCGGACGTTTGAAATGGAAAATGCGCCTTTTGGCGTCCAGCTTGAGTTCCTGGAATTTGAAAAACTGACTGACGACACCAGCAAACTCAATATGCAAATATTATATCGATCAACGGCAGTCAGAGACCAAGTGCTGCAGTTGCCATTCGCTCAGGGTATAAATATGGCACATAACCGATTACAGGACATTGTAAATAAATTAAAATAAATCCTTATGACGAAGAGAAATAAAATTATCTACTGGATTTCTACTATCTGGCTTGCACTGGCAATGCTGGCAAGTGGTTTGCAACAATTATTTCATACAAAAGGGTTCGTTGATATAATCGTTCATTTAGGTTATCCATTATATCTCCTGTACATCCTGGGTGCCTGGAAAATGCTTGGAGTAACAGCTATTTTAATACCAAAATTCAGGCTGCTAAAGGAATGGGCCTATGCCGGATTTTTCTTTGTCATGTCGGGAGCGTTGTTATCTCATATCGCATCAGGCGATAGAATAAAAGATATAATTCCTTCATTAGTACTCCTGATCATGATTGTGGCATCCTGGTATTTCAGGCCCGCGGATAAAAAAATTATTTCATTCATCAATAAATAAACAGCATGAATCCGAAGGTTGATTTTTATTTTAACAAAGAAAAAAATTGGCAGGAAGAAGTCAGGAAATTGAGAATAATCGTTCTTGACTGCGGGTTGACCGAAGAATTGAAGTGGGGTGTTCCTTGTTATACGTTTCAGAACGCTAACATCGTTTTAATACATGTCTTTAAGGAGTACTGTGCGCTTTTGTTTTTCAAAGGTGCTTTGTTAAAAGATACCGATGGTATTCTAATCCAGCAAACGAAGAATGTGCAGTCGGCACGCCAGGTCCGGTTTGCCAGTGTCCGGGAAATTGTTAAGATGAAAACTATTCTGAAAGCTTATATTTATGAAGCTATTGAAGTGGAAAAGGCTGGTTTGACGGTGAAATTTAAAAAGACTACTGATTTTATTATTCCCGAAGAATTCCAAAAAAAACTAGATAAGGTTCCCGCTTTAAAAACTGCCTTTGCAGCCTTGACACCGGGACGGCAAAGAGCATATATTTTTCTCTTTTCTCAACCCAAACAATCCAAAACCCGGGAGTCAAGGGTTGAGAAATATATGCCGCAAATTCTCAATGGAAAGGGATTAGATGATCAGTAAATCCGAAGTCTCTTATTATGCGTCCGGTAAGGGACCTATCGGCACCCTTTCAGGTTTATTCTCCAATTTCCCTATAAAAACTAAAAAAAGTGGAATATTTGCCCAGATATTTTAACCCCGAACGATATATAAAGCCGTAATGACAAAAACAGAACAACATGAATTAGCTATTCTGAGGGTATTAGTTCAAAATGATGAGAATGGCCGGGGTGGTATGACTGCAGATGAAATAAAAAATCTCTTTCATGAACTAATCGGAAAAGACCGGGAGGGCGAAGAATTCTTCAGGCATATGATGAAACACTACATGGTTTTCAGAATGAAAGAAAGTCAGACTTTCTTCTTCCCGACCGTTCTGGGTAAATTCAGGCTAAGGGATTTGGAAATGCTGGATATGGAGGAGCTTAAAAATAATACCGCAAAGAGAAAATAATTCAATCAATCCAGCTCATATCCAAAAATAGACCTGTTTTTAAATATGATTTCATAGGGGTTTTTACTTATTTCTTTTCTGATATATTGGTTTTACTTTTAACGTGTCCAAGTATAATAGAGCGTCCGAGTAAATCAGCTTGTAAGGGTTACCATTACGAACTGAGACTACGGACGTTTTTTTTGGTAACATTGAATTACAAATGGAAAAAAACGGTTAAAGATTTATTCAATCTCATATTTAATAGCCGTTACTAAAGAGAAAACCTCCTGTCAAAGGAGGCTTTTTTGCTTTCTACTAAGTGCCCAGAACAGGAATCGAACCTGCACATTGTTGCCAATACCAGATTTTGAGTCTGACGCGTCTACCAATTCCGCCATCTGGGCTAAGGATGCGATTAACGGGACGCAAATGTAAGGATTTGTATCTAATTTTGGGGTATCAAACCAACACCATGCTCAGGCTAATGGGCTTTGTCTTCATCTTGCTAGGCATCCTGGTCCGGGTATTTTTTAATAATTATCATCCCACCGTTGCACAGGCCCGATTGCTGGTGAATTTTTTGAATATTGCATTGATCCCGGCGGGTATCCTGCTGGTTATTTTCAGTTACCGGCATAAACGATCCCGTCGTCCAAATCAACCGGTTGAACCCAATCGGCATTTGAAGGAAACCGGGGAGAAGATAATCGTTCCGCTGGATGATTGCGAATTCAAATCGCACAATTATGAACTGGATCTGGCTGACATGCACACAGAATTTGAAGCTTTTGAAAGGCCGGACCACCACGCACATACCGAAAACATTCTTCAGTCCATGGCAATCTATAATTATAGAAAAGGCGGCAAAACCGAAATTTTCCAAAGCCCTGTTTTCCCGATCGATGTCATTTCACTAAAGGCACATATACTGCGAAACAATCTTATTTTATATGTCGACCGGAAAGATCATTCCAAATATTATTTTGAACTCAGGGACCCCAATACGGAAACGGTGTGAACGTGTATTCTGATAATTCAATAATTTCATAGCCCCACCCAAAATATTTTCTCATGGCTGTATCTGTCGACATTATTGTAAAACTTCTGCTCGCCATTTTAGTGGGCGGTGCAATCGGCGCTGAAAGGGAATACCGCAGTAAGTCCGCCGGCTTTCGCACGCTGACCCTGATATGTCTGGGCTCTTCCCTGTTCACTATTTTTTCGCAGTTTATTGGTGCCGGCAGTAATCCCGACCGAATCGCGTCCAATATTGCAACCGGCATTGGGTTTGTCGGTGCAGGTGTTATCTTCAAAGGGGATTTTGGGGTAAACGGCATTACAACCGCCGCCATGATCTGGGTTACGGCCGCTTTGGGTATGGGTATCGGTGCAGGATACGAATTGATATCGGTACTGGGCTGCGTCCTGATCCTGTCGATGCTGTTTATATTCGGATTACTGGAAACCTGGATCGACCGGATTAACCAGATGAGGAATTATCGCATTGTTTGCGATTTCAAGGAAGAGACGATGTTCCGGTTTGAAAAATATTTCACCGATCATCACCTGAAATTTAAAAGAGGCAGGGAAGTTAAATCCGGCGACAGTTTATCCGGTGAATGGTTTGTCCGCGGCTCTCAGAAAAATCACCTGGCATTTATTCATCAGATGCTCCATGATCCTGAAGTGAAACGATTTGAGTATTAACCGGAATCACTTAAGTTATTTTCAGAAAATATTTCATGCAATACCGGATCGCCGCCGAAGATGATATTGAATCGCTGCAGGAACTGGCTCTCGCTTCCTATGGAAGGTTGAAAAATAAAATGAGTCCCGAAAACTGGTTGAAGATGCAGGCCGTCTTAAAGGCAGATGAAAATTTTCCGGTCATGGTCCGGACCTGCCACAGTTTTATTTGTGAAGAAAACGGGCGTTTATTGGGCATGGCATTTCTGGTACCCCATGGCAATCCCACAAAAATATATTCTCCCGATACCAGTTATATCCGCATGGTAGGCGTACATCCGGACGCAGGTGGCATGGGAATCGCCCAGGCTCTTACAAAGCTTTGCATAGAGAAGGCAAAAGAGACGGGAGAAAAAATGATCAGTCTGCATTCAGCTGAAATTATGTATGCAGCACGTCATATTTATGAAAAACTTGGTTTTAAAAAAATTCGTTTGCTCGACGAACATTACGGGTTTCAATATTGGTTGTACCAGCTCGGTCTTCACTGAATCAGAAAGCAGAAGTCCTTCCCCCGTCTACCGCGATATTTGTCCCGTTCACATAGGATGCTGCTGGTGATGCGAGAAAAGCAATCACATTGGCAATTTCTTCAGCAGTTCCGAATCTTTTCATCGGGATGCTTTCTTTCATTTGTGTTTCAATCAGCTGCTGTTCCCTGTTCGTTGCGGCTGCGATATGCTTCATCAAATCATCCAGTCTTTGTGTTTGCGTTAAACCCGGGAGGATATTGTTAACCGTGATATTGTATTGCCCGATCTCATTGGCCAGAGTCTTTGCCCAGGACGCAACGGCCAGACGGATCGTATTGGAAACACCGAGACTTGGTAGCGGTGTTTTCACCGAAGTCGAAATAATATTGATGATGCGTCCGTAACCCCCTTCCCGCATACCGGGAACCACGGCCCTGGCCAGGAGCTGATTGTTGATAAGGTGTTGTCTGAATGCCAGCTCAAATGACTCCGGAGCCGCTTCCAGGATAGGTCCAGCTATAGGTCCGCCTGTATTATTGACAAGTATCTCCACCCGGTGCACGCGGGTAATTTTTTTGATATTGTCTTCCACCTGAGAAGTATCCGAAAAATCTGCCGCCATCCATTGATGTTGCTGTTCTCCCTGTCTTGGCAACTGTCCGACTGCCTTTTGCAATGCCTCCGGATTTCTTGCCAATAGGATACAGTTGGCCCCGTTCAACGCCAGTTCCCTGGCTGTGGCCAGGCCGATGCCGGCAGAACTACCGCAGACCACGGCCCATTTGTTTTTCACTGAAATGTTCACGTTACAAAGTTATGGGTTATGGGTTTTGGGTTATGGGTTGTTTAAATTTTACTCATAACCAATAATCCATAACCCATAACCTACAACCAATCACCCAAAACCCATAACCCATAACCAAATAATATTTGATCATTTCTAATTAAATTTTACCTTTGATATCATTTTAATATCATTTTAATAAATATCATGGAAAAGATTAATAAACCCATCTCCGGATTTGCCATCCTGATTGTTTGTTTAGCCTTGCTGGTATTGGCAGCTTACTTTTTTGTAACCGGCTCCCATGTGGAAAATCCGACACAGTATAGCCTGCTCGGCGGATTGTGTATGCTTGGCTTCGTATTTCTTGCGAAGGGACTAATGATCGTCAATCCCAACGAGGCCCGGGTTCTTACTTTCTTCGGTAAATATTCAGGAACCGTAAAAGCAAACGGGCTTTTATGGGTAAACCCGTTTTACCGGTCGGTCCGGATCTCCCTGCGTTCTGAAAACCTGGAAGGAAGCCCACTGAAGGTGAACGATAAAATGGGGAACCCGATTGAAATTGCTGCGGTGATCGTATGGCAGGTAAGTGATACTTACAAAGCATCTTTCGAAGTCATCAACTATTTTCAATATGTAAAAGTACAGAGCGAAGCGGCTGTAAGGCATCTGGCTACTTCCTGTCCCTATGATCATATGGAAGATGCCCATGCAGAGATTACATTAAGAGATGGAGGGGAACAGGTGAATGAATTACTTGAAAAGGAATTGAACGAACGCCTGGCGCCTGCCGGCATTATCATTAAGGAAGCACGTATCAGCCATCTCGCTTATGCACCCGAAATTGCCGGCGCCATGTTGCAGCGGCAGCAGGCAACAGCTATTGTGGCCGCACGTTTCAAAATCGTGGAAGGCGCCGTAGGCATGGTGGAACTGGCCCTGGAAATGTTATCGAAAAAGGGTATTGTGCATCTGGACGAAGAGAAAAAAGCTGCCATGGTCAGCAATCTGATGGTGGTACTCTGCGGTGAAAAAGCGGCCACGCCCGTGCTGAATACCGGAACACTCTATCAATAAAATCAACCGGATGGCGGAAAAGAAAGCATTTGTTTTGCGCATTGACGAAAACATTTACAAAAGCCTGGAAAAATGGGCCGCGGATGAATTCCGTAGTGTCAACGGTCAGATAGAATGGCTTTTGCAAACACAGCTCAAAGCGAACGGAAGATTGAAACCGGATTCTGGTTCAGGCAAGAGTGCAAAGCCCAGGTCTTGAAGAATATTGAGTCCCCAAGACCATCTCCACCTAGGCTTCCTAAAAATCGGCAGGCTAGTATTTTAAAAATTCTGGTACGATACCCTGATAAACCTGTTAACTTTTGAATTTCTTCCTGAGAGCCATAAGCGCATCTTCCATTGTGGGTTCAGCAGGCTTCTTTTTTTCTTCAAAAGCCTTAAGACCGGAGAAGGCTTTGGTTTTATCCGCTTTTGATGAAGATTTGTTTGTTTGTGCAGGCTGGGCTTTCTGATTGCGTTGCGGCTTTTCCTGAGCCTGTTTAATGGACAACGCAATTCTTTTGCGGGCTACGTCTACTTCTGTTACTTTTACCTGCACCTTATCATTCAGTTTTAAAACTTCTCCGGGGTCGGAAATAAAACGATTCGAAATTTCACTCACGTGCACGAGGCCGTCCTGCTTCACTCCAATATCAATGAACGCACCAAAACGTGTGATATTCGTCACCATACCCGGCACAATCATGCCGACTTTCACATCTTCAATTTTATAAATATTGGCAAATTCAAACGCCTCAAGCTCAGTTCTGGGATCCAGTCCCGGCTTTCGCAGCTCATTTAAAATGTCTTGGATAGTAAGTTCTCCGATGTTTTCGGTAATATATTTCCGCGTATCCACTTTCTTGATCAGCTCCTCTTTTCCGATCAGTGATTTTAGATCCACACCCAGATCAATGGCTATTCTTTCCACCACTCCATATGCTTCCGGGTGAACGGCGCTTTCATCCAATGGATTTTTCCCCTGTCGGATCCTTAAAAATCCTGCGCATTGCTCAAAGGCCTTTTCACCCAGTCGGGGAACTTTCAATAGTTGTTTCCTGTCAGAAAATTTCCCGGTTTCATTCCGGTATCTGATAATATTCTCCGCCAGCGTTTCACCAATCCCGCTTACATAACTCAACAATTGTTTTCCGGCGGTATTCAGGTTTACACCCACGGCATTCACACAACTGACAACGGTCTGGTCCAGTCTTTCTTTTAGTCGAAATTGATTTACGTCGTGTTGGTACTGTCCCACACCAATACTCTTCGGATCTATTTTTACGAGTTCTGCCAGAGGATCCATCAGCCGGCGCCCGATACTGATCGAACCCCGCACGGTAATATCCTGGTCTGGAAATTCTTCACGCGCCGCCTCCGAAGCGGAATATACCGAGGCCCCATCTTCATTGACCATGAATACGGGTAGTCCCAGGTTTAATTTTTTGATAAACTGGTCTGTTTCCCTTCCCGCTGTCCCGTCACCGATGGCGAAAGCTTCAACCTTGTACTGTTCAACCAGCCCCCGGATTTTTTGTTCCGCCTCTCCCACTCTGCCTGTTTCGTGTATATAAATCAAATCAGTTTTTTGGAGACCTCCCTGTTCATCCAGGCAAACTACTTTACAACCCGTACGGTAACCGGGGTCGATTGCCAGAATTCTCTTACTCCCCAATGGAGAACTCAGTAACAATTGACGGAGATTTTCTGCGAACACCGTGATTGCTTCTTCATCCGCTTTAGTTTTCAAAGCCATCCGGAATTCACTTTCCATACCGGGCTGTAATAAACGCCGCCAGCTGTCTTTAATAGCTTTTTTTATTTCTGCGGCCGAATCGCCGGAGCTTTTGATGTATAGCGCTTCGATCATTGCAAGTGCCTGTTCTTCCGAAGGCGTAATTTCCATGCGGAGGAATCCTTCCATGAAGCCGCGCAATACGGCCAGTATACGATGGGAAGGGATGGTCGGAATTTTTTCAGAATAATCAAAATAGTCTTTGAATTTAACTGCTTCCGTTTCCTTCCCTGTTAATACCTTGCTCTCCAGTCTTGCGGTTTCTTCAAAGAATTTCCGTATCGGGGAACGGACTTTTTCATCTTCATTGACCATTTCCGCAATGATGTCGCGGGCTCCTTGCAGTGCTTCATCGGCAGATTTTATTTCATCTTTTACGAAAGCATCGGCAGTTTCAAACAGCCTGATGGGTTTTTGTTCAAGGATCAACAGTGCCAGGGGTTCAAGTCCTTTTTCACGCGCTGACTGAGCTTTTGTTTTTCGTTTGGGTCTATAGGGAAGGTAGATGTCTTCCAGTTCAACAAGGGTTAATGCATCATCCAGTTTCTGTTGAATCGTGTCGGTCATCTTACCCTGTTCCCGGATGGACTTCTCGATCGTCGCTTTTCGTTCGGCAAATGCCTTCATTCCTTTTGATTCATCCTGTATCTGCTGAATAACCACTTCGTCCAAAGCCCCGGTTCTATCTTTACGGTAGCGTGCGATAAATGGAATGGTTGCGCCCTCCTCAAGCAGCGCCAGTACGCTTTCTACCTGTCTTGAACGAATCCTTAACTTTTCTGCAATCAATGGTGCAAATGCGCTCATGCGGCAAAACTAATCGCTGCCGGGTGAAACAAAAATTTTTAAGATTGACTGTGCATAAATAAATGATCGTTTTAAAAACATAAATTTGAAGTCCTCAATTTGACGATATGAAAAAAGTTACGGGTATTGGCGGAATTTTTTTTAAATGTAAAGATCCTGATAAAATGAAAGACTGGTACCGGCAGTATTTGGGAATAGATGCCGGTGAACATGGATTTATCTTTCGATGGAACGAGGATCCGGACAAACCTTCCAATGGATCCACGGTATGGACGCCGTTTGCTGAGACCACGAAATATTTTGAACCTTCATTCAAAGATTTTATGATCAATTACCGCGTGGATAATCTCGAAGCGCTGGTTGGCCAGTTACAAGCCGATGGCATTTCAATGCTGGATAAAATTGAAACCTATCCTCCTCCTTACGGAAAATTTGTCCACCTGCTGGATCCGGAGGGAAATAAGATTGAATTGTGGGAACCAACGGAATGAGTTATGGATTATGAGTTATGGGTTATGGGTTACTCATAATTCATAAATGATAACTAACGTTAATAATTAATAATTAACAATTATTCCGCCTGGGTGAAAAGTTACAAAAACATACTTCCCATTGACAGCACCATAGCAGGTTTCACTTTATTCATAAAAAAAGGGTTGACATCACTAAAGACATCAACCCTGTATATATTATTTCGAATATAGTTTTCGGAAATTTCTCCTGACAAAACTTTTATCGTTGCGAAAACTTTCTTCCATAACGTCTTCCGCCACCCATACTGCGTCCGGAAGAAGCAGCTGCTCCAACGGCTACTTTTAAAGGTTCCATCAAAGCAACATGATAGGGATGATTCGTTTCCACCGGAACGGTTTGCCCGATGAACTTCTGAATATCTTTCAGGTAGATTTTTTCTTCGAAATCACAAAATGAAATCGCTTTACCAAATGCACCTGCGCGTCCGGTTCTTCCGATCCGGTGCACATAAGACTCCGGGATATTCGGAAGGTCGAAGTTGACCACCAGGCCCAGGTCATCGATATCAATCCCTCTTGCGGCGATATCGGTAGCTACGAGCACATGCATTTTACCATCTTTGAATCCCTGCAATGAACGTTCGCGCGCCTGCTGGGTCTTATCTCCGTGAATGGCAGTTGCCTGGAAACCGGCATGATTCAGATCCCTTGCTACACGGTCTGCACCATGTTTTGTACGGGTGAATACAAGCACGCTTTCACGCGGAGTACTTTTCAGGAAATGATGCAACAATGCACGTTTTTCATTTTTCTGTACATAGTACAATTTCTGATCCACCAGTTCTGCTGTAGTCGCTTCCGGTGTAACGGTGATCGATACCGGATTAGTCAGCAGCACCTGCACCAGCGACTGTATTGCGGGCGGCATCGTTGCTGAGAAAAATAATGTCTGTCTTTTTTTCGGAATTTTAGCGATGATCCTTTTCACTTCGTGTACGAATCCCATGTCGAGCATGCGATCAGCTTCATCCAGCACCAGGTATTCAATACCGTTTAACACAATATAATTCTGGTTCATGAGGTCCATGAGACGACCCGGTGTGGCTACGATAAAGTCGCAACCGCGGCGCAGGTCGGACACCTGGCGTGACTGGGAAACACCTCCGAAGATTACCACGGATTTAAGGTTCAGAAACCTGCCGTAATTTTCAATGGATTCATGAATCTGGGTAGCTAGTTCGCGGGTCGGGGTCAGGATCAGGACTTTCAAAGGATGACCTTTAGTGCCGTCTGCCTGCTTTTGTTCGTGCAGGCGCTGCAATAAGGGCAATACGAAGGAAGCAGTTTTTCCGGTACCTGTCTGTGCACAGCCCAATATATCCCTGCCGGCTAAAACGACCGGTATGGCTTGTTCCTGGATGGGCGTGGGGGTTTTGTAGCCTTCATGGGCTACAGCTTTTTGTAAGGGCTCAATAAGCCCAAGTTCTGAGAATAACAATTTGTAAAATATTAAATAAATAATGTGGTAAGGCTACCGCTTCTGTGAGGGTACTTTACCTGCCTTACGTTATACTGATCTGGGGAAACTCTGCAGAAAATAGAAAGCAGAAGAAAACGCAGTAAAAGCAATAACATACAGAAAGACAAAGATAGTATATTTATTGGAATTATTCGCATGTTTGCGATAAATACCTGGCCGGCCGTCGTTTTACATCATACTATCACTGCCGTATAAACGCTTCTTATGAAAAAAAAGTCTTATCGCTGTTTATGCCGGTATTCCTGGTATTCGGGCTGAAAGGCCAAAGCCCAAAGGCTGAGACATAGCGGGCTTAACGCGAAACGCTTAACGCTACAACGCATACTCAACGCTTAACGCATACGCCGGTCCATCCAAACCGAATCCGGTTTAATCAGTGGTTATTATAATGAAAAAACTGATGTCACTGTTTATAAAGGAATTCCATATGCCGCACCACCGGTCGGTGATCTGCGTTGGAAAGCACCCCAGCCGGCCATTCCCTGGAAAGGAGTCAGCGAATGCCTGGCATTTTCGGCCCAGCCCGATACAACCCAAACCGGTTTCTTTCCTGATGATCGGACCGGAGTTCGTTGTTCCCCAGGAACCACTCAGCGAAGATTGTCTTTACCTGAATATATGGACAGCAGCACATTCATCGGATGAAAAAAGACCGGTGCTGCTTTGGATATATGGAGGTGGCTTTCATGACCGGTGGTGCCGCAGCACCGGGATATTCCGGAGAAGCCCTGGCAGAGCAGGGAATTATTTTTGTTTCCTTCAACTACCGGTTAGGCATATTCGGATTTCTTTCGCATCCCGGATTAACAGCCGAATCGGACCACCACAGTTCGGGCAACTATGCACTGATGGATCATGATGGCGGCATTGCATTGGGTGAAAAAAAACATCGCTGCCTTTGGCGGAGATCCCGACCGGATAACGATCGCGGGTCAGTCCGCCGGCTCAGCGAGTGTTAACTGCCTGATGGCTTCTCCCCTTGCGCGCGGTCTTTTCCAGGGTGCCATCGGAGAAAGCGGCTCACTGGTGCTGGAAAATCCATTACTGCATATGCGCACACTTTCCGATGCAGAAAAAGAGGGTGAACGGATTGCAATGAAATTAAATGCTGCAGACCTCAAAGCCCTGCGCGCCATACCTGCTGGCGAATTACAAAAAAAGGCAGGTGGTTTTTTTGCACCGATTGTAGACGGTTGGGTAATGCCCGCATCGGTTGCTGAAATATATAGTAAAGACCAGCAGATTCATGTTCCCTTGCTGACCGGCTGGAATGGAGATGAAGGTTTTATTTTCGGCATTTCAAAAAAAGAAGATTTTGCAAAACAGGCGAAGGATTTCGGCGCCGACTCAAATCTTTTTAAGAAATATTTCCCATCGAACACAGATTCAGAATCTGTGGCTTCCCAGATTGCACTGGCAGTTGACAAAACCATCGGCGTGTCGCAGTATGCATGGGCACTGGAACAAAATAAAAATCAGTCTTCAAAAACATTTCTTTATTTATTCACCCGCAAGCCGCCGGCAGAAGGTGATAAAAAAAGATTCGGTGCTTACCATACAGCAGAAATTGGGTATGCCCTGCATAACCTTGACAGTATTCAGCGAGCCTGGCAGCCCGTTGACCGGCAGCTGGAAAAACAGATGTCTGCCTATTGGGTTCAGTTTGTAAAAACCGGTGATCCGAATACAGCCGGCCTGCCTGCATGGGGTTCTTTTTCCAACGATAACCCGCAATCCATCTTATTCGGAGATTCAACCATAACAGGAGTTTTGCCAAACAAAGCAGCCCTCGATTTTTTACTTGCCCGCTATCCGGGGAAACTGGCGAAATGATATAACACAGGTTTTTTAAAGAACTCGTGCGCTATTAAATGAATCCGGTACCTTTCCGATCTAAAAAACGATTTATTAAGCCTTATCCCGACGGCTGCTTAACAACCTGCTTTAATAATGTGGCTTAGATTAAGAATCATTCTCCCTGCCTTATTCCTTCCCTTTTTGCTTATTGCCCAGACACCCTGGAAACATGTTCCAGCGGACAGTCTGGTGGACCTGACCGATGTGATTAATCATCTCCTGGACAATGATACAAGAAAAACAACCAGTGCAAGAAACGGTCATCATATTCAGATCGGGGTATTCCCGGCAATTGGCTATACACTCCAAACCGGATTCGCGGTTGTCGTAAGCGCCAATGCTGTTATTTATAAAAAACACCGTTCGGCAAAAGATTCTCTCAGCCTGCCTTCTTCGGTTTCTGCAAGTATCTCCTATTCACAGAAAAATCAGATCATCGCCCCGGTGCAGGCCGTACTTTATTTTAATAATAACAAGATCATTTTGGTTTCAGACTGGCGATACCTGAAATATCCAACCTTTACCTATGGCCTTGGGATGAATACAACACCGCAGGATTCAACCCTGCTCAGTTACCAGTATTTTAAATTTCATCAGTCTTTATTATTCCAGGTTAAGCCGCATGTTTTTGTCGGCGCGGGTTATAGCCTTGATTATTTCTGGGATGTGCGACAGGTGTATTCTGAGCCCGGCTCGGAAACAGATTTTCAAAAATACGGATCCGGACCAACCTCTGTTTCTTCCGGCATTTCAATGAATCTTTTACGGGATACCCGTGACAATCCCATCAATGCGTACCGGGGAAGTTTTACGAACATTCTGTTTATTCCGCGATTCCAGTTCCTGGGATCCAATACCAACTGGACTTCTCTGCTACTGGAATACAGAACCTATTTACGATTCCCGACAAGTTCATCCAATATTTTTGCGCTATGGAGCTACAACTGGTTAACGCTGTCCGGCACACCTCCCTACCTGATGCTTCCCAGTACTGGATGGGACAAATCCTTTAATACGGGCAGAGGATATATACAGGGAAGATTCCGGAGCAATAATATGCTGGATGCGGAAATGGAATACCGGATTCAACTTACGCGGAATGGATTGTTCGGCATGGTGGTCTTTGCCAATTTCGAAAGCTTCTCAGATATAGATACCTGGAAATTCACCGGCATTGCTCCGGCAGGAGGAGTCGGATTACGAATCAAACTGAATAAATATTCCCGTACCAATATCGCTATTGATTATGGATGGGGACGGCAGGGATCGCACGGGTTCTTCGTAAATCTCGGCGAAGCGTTTTAAGTAAGTGTGGGAGTATTGAAGTGTGAGAGTTAATCATATTATTCACATTTCCACACTACCACACTACCACACTACCACACTAATTCAAAATCCCATCAATCTCCTCCAGTTCCGATTCACTGAAATGCAAGATTGTCAAGGCAATTAATCGAATCAGTCAGTTGCTCGGGTTTGCTCACACCAATGAGAACAGAAGTTACCACCTCATGACGTAAGACCCAGGCCAGGGCCAGCTGTGCGAGATTCTGTCCCCGCTTTTCTGCGATTTTATTAAGCTTTACTACTTTGGCGATCTTTGCTGGTGTGATGGCCGATTCATCGATCGCACCGTTTCCACGATGACTGAGTGCACGGGATCCTTCCGGAATTCCTTTCAGGTATTTATTGGAAAGGAGTCCCTGTGCAAGCGGACTAAAACAAATACAACCCACTCCTTCTTCTTTCAACACTTCCAGCAATCCGTCCTCCACCCACCGGTCGAACATGGAATATTTTGGCTGATGGATCAGGCACGGCGTGCCCATATTACGCAGCATCTGTACAGCTTCTTCTGTTTCCTCTGCACTATAACTTGAAATTCCCACATACAACGCCTTACCCTGTCGCACAATCAGGTCAAGGGTGCGCATGGTTTCTTCCAGGGGTGTTTCAGGATCGGGACGATGGTGATAGAAAATATCTACATATTCGAGTCCCATTCTTTTCAGACTCTGATCGAGGCTGGCCACGAGGTATTTTTTTGAACCATGATCTCCATAAGGCCCCGGCCACATACCCCAGCCGGCCTTGCTGGAGATAATCAGTTCGTCCCGGTGACTGGCAAAATCCTGTTTAAATATTTTTCCAAAATTCTCCTCTGCCGATCCGGGCGGCGGCCCGTAATTATTCGCCAGGTCAAAATGTGTTATTCCTTTATCAAAGGCAAGCCGCAAAATGGCGCGGGCAATTTCCTGGTTATCGATATCCCCGAAATTATGCCAGAGGCCCAGGGATACGGCCGGCAGCAACAATCCACTTTGGCCGGTGCGGCGGTATTGCATTTTTTCATAACGGTCTTCCTGGAAAGTATAACTCATAGTCGTTGATTGAAGAACAAAGATGGCAGAAAATTAAATGAATATGCGGGTGCCGGAAAAACTTTCACGGAATTCCCTGGGTGTACAGCCTTTTTTCTTTTTGAATATGCGGTTGAAATTTGAAATATTATTGAATCCACAGTGATAGGCTACTTCGGCAATCGAATTCGTGGATTCAATCAGGATTCGGCTGGCATGACCCAGCCGGATTTCCGTTAAGCTGTCAATAAAAGTATTGCCGGTTCTCTGCCTGAAGAATCGACTAAAAGAAACATCCGACATATTCGCCAGTTTGGATACTTCCGACAACGTAATCGTCTTGTCAAAATTCTTATTCATATAGTCAATGGTCTTCTCGATGCGGCGGCTGTTATAAGTGAACTGATCATTGGTAAATGCAGAATCCGACAAAATTCGTAGATTGCGTGAAATGGAGAGATCGTGCAGGATAGAAATGAGTTCCAGCACCGAATCAAATCCATGGCGCTGGTTTAGCTCTGCAATGCGCGGCGCGAGCGCCTGGATCGTCTCTCGTGGAAAAAGGATGCCACGGGAGGACTTGTCAAACATATTCTTGATAAAACTCAGCTGGTTTCGGCGAAGTAATTTTTCATCAAATAAATCCTTGTGAAACTGAATGGTGATTTCATGAATCTCTTTCGACTTACACTGGTGATTGAACCAGGCGTGCTGCAGGTTCGATCCGATCAAAACGAGTTCAAGATCCCCGATTTCTTCCATATGATCTCCTATCACACGCATGGCACCTTTCGCACCACGAATAAAATTGAGTTCAAATTCTTCGTGATAATGTAGTGGAAAATCAAATCCGGTTTTGACACGTGAAAAAAGCGTGAAACAATCATTCTGCGTCAACGGTGTAATCTCTCGAAGCAAATTCTTTTTCATGACGTCTGTCCCCTCCGGAAACCGGGCATACTGCCCCGGCAGGTCCTTAAAAGTAAAAAAAGTATTATAAATCCGTATAATTTTTAATGCCTTTTACCATCTTTATATCCTTGCTACTCATGAATCAGCCTTTCTTTTACCCAATTCATACGTAAAATAATACTACTAAAAGCTAATAAAGTATTTAATAAACCTCCGGATGAAAAATAGCTTTGGTGCATCAGCT
Source organism: uncultured Bacteroidota bacterium (assembly GCA_963741345.1). GTDB lineage: Bacteria > Bacteroidota > Bacteroidia > Chitinophagales > Chitinophagaceae > Puia. The sequence continues at coordinate 831,957 of CAVUHS010000005.1, read as the reverse complement.
TGTTATATGAAACGGAATCTAATTGCAGGGTTCTTATTCTTGGTTTTGTGTTCTCCCCGGACGACGATATATGCACAGGAATGCACCGACAAACAGGCCACTCCTGAAACAAAGGCTCTTTATAAAAATCTTTACCGGCTCATGGGTAACAGCATCCTGTTTGGCCACCAGGACGATCCCTGTTATGGTGTGGGATGGCAATATGTTCCCGGCAAAAGCGATATCCGTGATCTGACCGGCGAATACCCGGCGATCTATGGTTTCGACCTGGGAAGAATAGAATTGGGCTGGTCCCATAACCTGGATTCTGTGCCGTTTGAAAATACCCGGCGATACATTCGCGAGGCCTATGAACGCGGGGGCGTAATCACACTGAGCTGGCACTTGAACAATCCGCTGACGGGTGGAACAGCCTGGGACAATAAACCCGGGGCCGTGGCTTCCATCCTGCCCGGGGGAGACAAAAATTCCCTTTACACAATCTGGCTCGACCGGGTCGCAGACTTCCTGGTCAGTCTGAAAGGAAATAAGAAAGAAAACATTCCTGTTATCCTGCGACTTTTTCATGAACTCAATGGAAGCTGGTTTTGGTGGGGGAAAAACGAATGCAGTCCGGAGGAAATGAAACAACTCTGGCGCTACACTATTCACTACCTGAAAAGTGAAAAGAATATTCATAGTATCCTGTACGCCTTCAACACCGATAAATTCTACAGCGGGGAAGAATATATGGAAAGATACCCGGGTGATGAATTGATTGATATCATTGGTTTCGATATTTACCAGAAAGACGCACAGAAGGGTAATACTGCATTCGCAGTTTTTTTCAACAGGGAACTCGATATGATCGACAGCCTGGCTTCATCTCATAAAAAAATTCCGGCACTTACGGAATTTGGATATAATGGAATCCCGGATAACAGCTGGTGGACAAAAGTTTTCTTCCCTGCTATTGCACCCCATCAAATTGTTTATGCTCTGGCCTGGCGCAACGCAGGTAAAAAACGATCCGGGGATACAGAGTTTTATGTACCTTATCCCGGCGCAATTTCCGCGTCCGATTTCAAAATAATGTCCGCTTCCGGAAAAATTTTATTTGAAAACGGGATAAAATCAAAAAACATCTACAAATGAAAAAAATGATCCGTCTTATAGTATTCATATTGCTGAATGCAATATGCTTCGTATCGTATGGTCAGAAAGATATTTATGAAATCCAGGTTTATAAATTAAAAACGGCGGCACAGGAAAATGCTACGGACAATTATCTCAAAGATTCCTGGATCCCTGCCATGCACCGTCTGGGCATTAAGCAGATCGGTGTATTCAAACCGGTTTCCAACGACACCGCTGTAGTAAAGAAGATTATTGTAATCGTACAATATATTTCGCTGGACGTATGGCGCAGAACAAAATCCAATATCGAAACAGATCCGGCTTATATGAATGCGGCGAAAATATTTACGGATGCAGACACCAGTCATCTTCCCTACGTAAGAATGGAGTCCACCATCATGGAAGCCTTCCCTGATCAGCCGAAACTGATTCCCACAACATTAAAATCCAATCCGGATGCATTGTATGAACTGAGAAGCTATGAAAGTCCAACGGAAGAATTACATAAGATAAAAGTGAATATGTTCAATGCCGGCGGCGAAATCATCCTGTTCAAACGACTGGACTTCCAGGCAGTGTTCTATGCGGATGTTTTAAGTGGAAGCCAAATGCCTAACCTGGTTTATATGGTGGTTTTTGCAAACGCCGCTGAACGGGAAGCAAAATGGAAGGAATTCGGGGCCAGCAAAGAATGGAAAACAATTTCAACAGACCCCAAGTACAGAAATAACGTTTCCGTTTCGCATATTGATAGTATACTCATGCACCGGACCGCATATTCAGATCTGTAACACCAACCCGTCTCCCATATGAAGTTAACCTGGCTTGATATCAGCATCGTTTTACTGTACCTCGCCTCCATGGTAACGATCGGCTGGGTGCTGAGAAAGAAAGCGAGACAGAACAAAGAGAGCTATCTGATGGGCAGCAAATCACTTCCCTGGTACCTGCTGGGACTCAGTGATGCGTCGGACATGTTTGACATCAGCGGCACGATGTGGATGGTGGCTCTCTGTTTTATTTATGGCATGAAAAGCATCTGGATCCCCTGGCTCTGGCCGGTTTTCAACCAGGTGTTTCTTATGATGTATTTGTCCAAATGGTTGCGTAGATCGAACGCGACGACCGGCGCGGAATGGCTGGCCACCCGCTTCGGCCAGGACAGGAAAGTAAATGCATCTCATATCAGCGTCGTGGTATTTGCATTACTGGGATGCTTCGGGTTTCTCGCCTATGGGTTTGTGGGCCTCGGAAAATTTATGGAAATATTTATTCCATGGAGTTCCGTTCAACCCTATTTCCCCTTTCATGTTTCTCCCGAATATGTGCCGCATATTTATGGGATCGTTTTTACCCTCTTCGCTACTTTCTATTCGGTGATTGGGGGAATGCACAGTATCGTGATCGGTGACCTGATCAAATATATCATTCTCACCGTGGCCTGTATTGCAGTGGGATTCATTGCTATCACCCGGGTACACGGTCATTTGCTGCACGTCCCGGCCGGATGGCATAATCCATTTTTCGGAAAACAGCTGGGCCTGGACTGGTCAGCTATTATTGCGGACGCGAATAAAAAAATCGCTGAAGATGGATTCAGCCCCTTCGGATTCTTTTTTATGATGATGCTTTTCAAAGGTGTGTTTGCAAGCCTGGCCGGCCCCGCTCCTAATTATGATATGCAAAAAATATTATCCACCCGCTCGCCCAAGGAAGCTTCTAAGATGACCGGATTTGTCTCCATCGTTCTCTTACCGGTACGATATACACTGATCATCGGATTGACGGTACTCGCACTCCTGAATTATAACCAGTTGAATCTTTCATCGCCTGCTGGCACGGATTTCGAAAAAATTCTTCCGGCCGCCATCATACAATTTATCCCGGCCGGAATTATGGGTTTATTATTTACCGGATTACTGGGTGCGTTCATGAGTACTTTTTCAGGAACCCTCAATGCAGCCCAGGCCTATGTGGTCAATGATATTTATATCAAATACATCAACCCGAAAGCGACAAACCGACAGATCATTTTAAGGAATTATGCGGTGGGTATCGCCGTTGTTTTATTGAGCATCCTGCTTGGGTTCTTTGTAAAGAATGTAAATAGTGTGCTGCAATGGATCGTAGGCGCATTATACGGCGGATATATTGCCGCCAATATGTTCAAATGGTATTGGTGGCGTTTTAATGCGAACGGATTTTTCTGGGGCATGGCAACCGGTATCGCGGCCGCACTGGTCTTCCCTTATATTTTTAAGGACCAGCTCCCTTTATACAACTGGCCGCTGCTCTTCCTGATTTCTGTTATTGGATCCATCGCCGGAACCTATACTGCAAAGCCGACCGATATGGAGACGCTGAAAAAATTCTATACTACGGTGAGACCCTGGGGATTCTGGAAACCTGTTCAGCAAATGGTTCAACTCGAAAATCCGGCATTTGAACCCAATCGCCGTTTCGGTCTCGACATGTTCAATGTTGCTATTGGCATCATTGCGCAGTGCTGCCTGACCATTTTACCCATGTACCTCGTATTGCGGTTGAAAGTTCACCTGTTTATTACCATTGGCATACTAACCATTATCATTATCATCCTGAAAAAAACCTGGTGGTCCAGGCTGGAGAACTAAATTTTGCTTTCTTATGAAAAAAATATTTTCCGAGAGACAGGCAGCACTCATAAAACAACACGAGCAGATCCTGGAAAGAAAAAACAAAAAAGTCAAACTGAACAGGTCAGGTATATTCAGCCGGTATAAATTCCCTGTTTTGACATCCGAACATATTCCGCTCACCTGGAGGTACGATTTGAATGAAAAAACCAATCCCTTTCTGCTTGAACGTATCGGTATCAATGCGGTCTTGAATCCAGGCGCGATAAAGTGGAAAAATAAATATCTGCTGATGGTCCGGGTTGAAGGCGTGGACAGGAAATCTTTTTTTGCTATTGCCGAAAGTGAAAATGGAATCGACCAGTTTAAATTCTGGAAGAGGCCCGTCACCATGCCTGCTCTGAATAACCACGAAACGAATTTTTATGATATCCGTTTAACCGCACATGAAGACGGATGGATCTATGGATTATTCTGTACTGAAATGCGGGATCCGGCAGCCGCAGAGGGGGATCAGTCTGCCGCAATTGCGCAATGTGGTATTGCACGCACGAAGGACCTGGTGAAATGGGAAAGATTAAAGAACCTGGTTACCCAATCTGCACAGCAAAGGAACGTGGTACTGCATCCCGAATTTGTACAGGGGAAATATGCATTCTATACCCGACCGCAGGATAGCTTCATCGACGCGGGCAAGGGTGGCGGAATTGGTTTCGGCCTCAGTTCCGGGATGGAAGAAGCCGTCATCGAACAGGAAAAAGTAATAGACCGGAAGATTTACCATACGGTGTATGAACTAAAAAATGGTCAGGGCCCCGCTCCCATTAAAACTTCCATCGGCTGGTTACACCTGGCTCATGGAGTACGCAATACCGCAGCCGGGCTTCGATACGTGTTGTATATTTTTGTGACTGACCTGGAGGATCCTTCCAGACAGATTTATAAGCCAGGCGGGTACTTTCTTGCACCGGAAGGAGAAGAAAGAATCGGTGATGTTTCCAATGTGGTATTTTCCAATGGATGGATCGCAGATGACGACGGAACGGTATATATCTACTATGCTTCTTCTGATACCCGCATACATGTTGCTGTCAGCTCCATTGAAAAACTGGTGGACTACGCAGTACACACACCGGCCGATGGATTTAATTCGGTGCAGTCCGTAATGCAGATTAACCTGCTCATTGATAAAAATCAGCGGTTGGAAAAAAAAGCTATAGTCGCCGCCAAATTGTAAACAGGTTTCATGAATGCTCAGAATAATTCCTTCCTTACTGAAACAGCATGGAGTGCGTTGCCGGCTGAAATAGAGACCGAACTCTCCAACATCCTGCACTATTGGGAGCAGTTTGCGCCTGACTATCTCGCAGGCGGATTCATAGGCAGGATAGACCAGGACAATAAAGCGGATACAAGTGCACCGAAGGGCTCGGTACTCAATAGCCGGATCCTCTGGACCTTTTCAGCAGCATATAACTACACAAATAATCCGAAGCATCTGGAATTCGCGTCCCGCGCATACCAGTTTATAAAGGAATTTTTAAGGGATAAAATTCATGGCGGACTATATTGGTCGGTAGACCATCAGGGCAGGAAGCTGGACGGTCATAAGCAGGTATATGCACAGGCATTTGGCATTTACAGCATGAGCGAATATTACAGGGCCACACGTGATCCACAGGCATTGGAGCTGGCACTGGAATGGTATCACCTGGTGGAAAAATACAGCCGGGACCGGGAGCAGGGTGGCTATACTGATGCTTTTGCCGAAGACTGGGGTTTCCTGGCGGACAAAAGACTGAGTGCTAAAGATGAAAATGCCTCCAAGACTATGAACACCCATCTGCATATCGTGGAAGCCTATGCAAATCTCTATGAGGTCTGGCCATCTCAAAATCTCAAAACAGATATCATTCTTCTTCTCAGAATTTTTGATGAAAAAATAATAAATCCTTCAACGCATCACCTCGGATTGTTTTTTACTGATGACTGGCATATGGATTCCACGATTATTTCTTATGGACACGATATGGAAGCAGGGTGGCTGTTACAAGCCTGTGCCGAATCTGTCAGCGATCAGTTGTCTTTGCAGACAGCATCAGGAAATGCATTGCTGATCACCGGAGCAGCAATGGAAGGCATGGACCAGGACGGTGGATTGTGGTATGAATTCAATAATAAGAAACAGGAACTCGTAAGAGAAAAGCATTGGTGGCCGCAGGCTGAAGCACTGGTCGGATTTTTCAACGCCTGGCAACTGACGAAAAATACCGTTTATAAAAACGCATTACTGAAAAGCTGGCATTTTATCCGTGAGAATATTTTGGACGAAGAGCAGGGTGAGTGGATTTGGGGAGTTGACCAGGACAGGAAAAAAATGGATGGCCGGGATAAAGTTGGGATCTGGAAATGCCCCTACCATAACAGTAGGGCCTGCCTTGAAATATTGAAGAGAATGAAAAAGTGAAATTATTATGTCATCCTTTCTTATCGCCTATTTCTTTAGTGAATCCGACGCTTTGTACGACGTATCAGCCAGCGATGAATTTCCCGCGTCGCCTGGATTGGCAGATGGCGGAAGAATTCCATTATTGGCCGCAGAATCCGGTGAGGAACTGGACACTGAATCCTTCTTCACAGTTGTTGAAGAAGTATCGCTGCAAGATCCGAGGATCATGGCTGCCGCAGCAAAAAGCGTAAGAGCTGTTTTCTTCATAAAAAGAATTTTTCCTGCATTTTTAAATTATCAATTTTAATCCTAACCCTTCTCAACAACCTCCAAACATTAGGCCATTCACACTTCGCGTTAAGCTTTAGGCTTTAAGCCTTACGCCTTAAGCTTAACTGGCACGAATATTTATACAGACAAGTTAAAGATTGAAAATGACAAACAAAAAATACCTGAATTCCGATATTTCTGATTCCCCGGAGGACCAGGCCAAACTCAAACCCGATGAAGCAACTTTTGATCTGCCTGACATAAAAGACATTCCGGGGGCCACCAGATCAGGAAAAAATGACGGGCAGATTCCCCGCGATACAACAATTTCTTCAGCAGACGAGGAAGCCGATGAACTGCTGGGTGATGAAGGCGACACGGATGACAGCAATGTGAGTTCCCTGGAAAAAAAATTACTGAGCGAAACTTTTGACCCTTCCTATGATACCGATCTTCCCATCGGGTCTATTAGCCTGGATAAACGGGATAGCGAGGGTGAACTATTGGAAGAAGGCTCGCAGGACAGGGACTTGTTCGGGAAAGACCTGGATGATGACCTGGTTGGGGAAGAAGATGAAGAATCAGAAGGAGAAAGTCAGCAATAAGGTAAAGGCTGAAAAGTATGATCCATGTTTACATATTCACGAATCTGATTTCCATCTTCGTAGATGACCAGGAATGAACGTCTCCGGTCATCGGTTTTCTTTTGCAGTTCAAGTATTTTGCCTACCAGGTACTTTTTATCCACCCAGGAAAATCGGCTTTCTATTTTCAGAAAATCCTGCAGGGAATAAATAATTTCCCCTGATTTTAAAACATGTACCGTGCTGACAAATCCTTTTTCTTGAGGGGATGAGGTTTCTACTGAATGCATAAGGGTTTATACTTAATCAGTGAATTTAGTAAGACTGTTTTAGACCTCTAAGAAAATATTATCCACAAGTCGGAACCAGTTTTACACATTCATGATTTATCGTATATCTACGAGCAACTGCCTGGCCGTTTCAGTTCCACTTACGATAGCTGCTTCAACTGTTCCCGGAAAAGGTCCATCGTAATAGGCTTCTCCGGCAAAATAGATATTACCGTCCACCGGCTGTCTCCAGATAGTTTTTGCTTTTTTGAAACCTATGCGGGAATAGGTATATGCCCCCCTGCTCCAGGGTTCGTTTTTCCAGTTAAAAATCCGGTGTTCACGGAGAACATTTTGTAATGATTGTATGGAAACAGAAAAAATTCCCGCCAGGCTCTCCATGGCTTTATCCAGAAAAAAATCATCCGGTTTATCTCCGTACAGTAATGCCGCAGGTCCGCCCAACCAACCTGTCAGCATGGGAAGATCAGAGGGAAACTGTGTCCACCAGGTAGGAATAAAATAATCTGAAAAAATAAACTGGGCATCAGGTATTCTCGATTTCCAAAATGAGGAATCCCAGGTCAAAATTATTTTTATGACATTACCAAAGCCAATTGGTTTCAGGGCTTCCTTGTTTTCATCGAGGGCGGGAACAAAAACAACCGACTCCTCTAAAGGAGCATCCTGGTTGAATGCGCTGAATGGCAAGCTGACAATTAATTTATCCAGTGTAAAATCCTGTTTATCATATATACTGATCTTAATTCCACGGGCATTCCGGTGTATGATACTTACCGGATGATTCAATAATATATTTCCGCCCTTTGATACAAATTCATTTTCCAGGCATCTGATCAGGATGCCATATCCCGATGGAATTCTATATTGTACTGCTTCCTCTACTTCCCATTCCCTGATAAGGGCCAGCGTACTGGCGGTGCCGGTATCCGCGAGATCAAATCCTTCAGCAAAACGTATGGCTCCCCTCCTTAATTCTTTATTGCGATCGCCGGGAAAATTTTTTTCAAGGAATTCAATGAGTGGAAGATCGGTATGTAGTGAACGCATTTTCCCCAGCAGCCGATCCCATCCGGGACTTATTTCATCATCTTCGCTCAATTGCCCGTTTTCCGCGGTATACATTTTTCCATTTACCACCTCATAGGTAATATTGAATTTCTTTAGCAGTGCGATTGTTTCTTTTCCGTTACCATGAATAAATTCCGGACCCGATTCCGCGACCATCCCGTTCAGATCAAAACTATAAATCCTGCCGCCCGCTCGCGAACGCGCTTCGAAGATGGTTACCGAATGACCGGCCCGTTGCAATTCCAAACCCGCAATCAGTCCTGAAATGCCGGCACCTGCAATTCCAATATGGAGACGGGTTGTTAACATGGAGTTTCGAATATAAGATGGTTGGCGGAATAATTATTGCAGGGGATGATCCAACATGAAATTAAAACCGAACAAATTTAATCCGGTATGGCCGTTCCTGATAATGCTGGTTATCTGCATGAGTAGTGCATTTCGGATAATCTGGAACAGCCCGGTAAAAGGTTCTGTGAATCCGCCGAATGCTGCTTCCAGGGCCTGGTTGATGTCAAAAACCGACACACTCAATGCGCCGGTGGTTCAGGGTGGATTCATGATCACAAATGTAAAACCCGGTAATTATATCCTGATGGTGGAAGGAAAACCACCATATAGAGACAGTTTCAAACAGGATATACTGGTAGTAGACGGACAGCCAACAGATGTTGGAGTTATCGAAATGAATCAGTAACTTAATAGATCATGGAAGACCCCAAAGACGATCCGAAAACTAAAAAACCGGCATTGGAATTTCAGAAAAAACCCGAGAATACCCACCTGGGTTCTTCCAACGCTTTTGCGGAAACCGAAAATCCCCTGTCAGATGATCCGGATGATATCAGCGATGAAAAACTGGATGAAATTTTGGGGGATGACTGATTTTTCCAGTTTTGGGAAACCCTGCTGTTATTGAAATGTAGATATAAATACACAGATATAAGCGCAGGAATAATAAATATGGATTAGTAGTTTTTTGGCATCATATAAGCAGTAACTATCAGAATTTATGCCCATGTTAAAGATTATGATCATTGAGGACGACCTGGATTTGTTACATGGTCTGCGGTTCTTACTACAGGCATATCATTGTAAAATTTGTCCGCTGACAGATGCGGATGAAATATCAAAAACTGTTGCACTACTGCAACCGGATTTAATACTACTGGATATTAAACTGGATCACAACAATGGTCTGGAAGTATGCAGGGAAATTAAGAATAGTTATTTAAAAGAAACTCCGGTTTACATTATGTCTGGCTTGCCCGATGTAGAGAAGAAAGCGTATGAATCCGGTGCTGATTTTTTTATCGCCAAACCTTTCGATTCTGAAACGCTTCTGGCAAAAATAAATTCACTGGAAAATTCTTCCCTCGAGAATTCAAATTCCTGATCGCAGCACTCACTCACTCCATGCGATGATTCCCATTTTGGTAAGGATTCCCATGTTGAACTTTCGGAAAAAAATCGCAAAACACTTTCAAAAGCGGAAATCGCAGAGTATATTTAACTCTCCCTATCATCCTCTGATTTCCACTTTTTATTTTCCGGCATCCTTAACAAACTGATCCAGTCTCCTTAAAAGACCTCCGTACACCCTTTTACGACATCTTTTAAATTGATCAGTATGAAAACTTCTACACCCTGCCGGAATTCACTATTGTTTGCATTCCGCCATTTAAAACACAGAACAGGTTTGCTTTTAATTATAGTCATTTCCTGTTTTCAGTTCAGTGAATTGAAAAGCCAGAGCTGTAATCTTTGTGCTATTCCGTCTTTCCCGGCATTGACTGTATACCAGTCGTTCCAGACGGGTCATGGAATGGGCTTCGGAGTGGAAGCAGGCACCTGGAATAAGGACGCCGGTAAATTCAGCTATTTTATAGGAACCAGCATGGTCTGGGCAGGTTACAATAATTCAGATATAAAAACCTCTTCTTCACAAAAACAGGCATTACTGAGTTTCTATTTGAAGGGCCAGTATAAATTATCCAAGCACCTGTATATAGTCGCAGCTCCCGGAATTACAAACCTTTCATATTTTGAAATGCAGACCGGTTTAAGATATGTGGTACCAGTAACCCGTGTTATCGGAATCGGTGTTGAACCGGCCTATGCCTTTAACCAAAAGCAGTTTGTGGTAAATGCCAACCTGCACTTTGCACTTAGGTAAAATAAAAAATCCATGCAACCGGGTTTATTCAGTTGCATGGACTTTCCAAAAAAAAAATTTAATGGACTTTGTCCACATTATTGTATTTGTCCGTCCAGTAAGCAATTTTAGTGTTATCCTTTTTGGATTCATAAATGGTTACCAGCATATCGTAGGAATCCCTCAGGGCAACTTTGTCGGTTTTCTTTAATTTCGCCTGACTACCCAGTGCCTGATCTACTTTTTCGAGATAAGGAATGGCCTCATCAAATTTCTTGGCAGACATAGCCCGGTAATCCTGCCTTTGTTTTAACTCGGCTGCATTCGTATTGCCCTTTGGTTTCCCCAGCGCCTGGAATTCTACGCCTTCATTATAAGCAATCTGTCCCATTACCAGGTTTGCCTGGGGATAAGTCGGATTGAGTTTCAGACAGGCAAGCATTTTCTCCTGAGCCCGTTTTATGAGGTCGGCAGAATTGGCGGGCACTTTGCCGGTACTCGAATCATTCGCATATTGGTATAGCTCCAGTCCGTAGTTGAAAAAATAAATCGCACTATCAGGATATTCGCGATTGATTTCTTCATACTTGGCAAAAAGCGAATCCTTGGGTCCTGACTTTCTCCATGCATCCAGCTGGATTTCATCATAAAAAATATCTTTTGGATATAGTGATTTTCCAAGGGTGGTATATTTCATGGCCATCGCCTTATCCCCGGAACGGGTATAGTAATCCGCAAGCCATTTATAAATTTCAGCCATATCATTGCCGCCAATTTTTGTAATACCCGAATCAGCAATGGTTTTATAATAGATGAGCGCTTCATCACGTTTACCGGATTTTTCTGCAGAAATACCCGCATATAAAATCGATGTGGTATCCATGCTCTGTTTAATCCAGCCCTGTTTGTACATAAAATTGATGGCTGAAATAGCAGAACTGAAATCTGTCAGTGACTCACTCCATTTCTGTGCGTTATAGGCTGCGGCCCCTGCCTGGAATAGTCCCTGGTAAATTTCATTTACCGGCTTATAGCCATCGGCGGCTAATAACACCTGTTTCTTATCATCATACTGAACATATTTTTTCAGCGCATCCAGAGATTGTATCAGGGCATCCGGGTACTGATTTTTCAAAGCATCGTTTGCCGCTATGGCATTGTAGATTTTCACCTTCGTATACCATGCTTCTGCATTCTTCTGATTCTTTTCAACCAACAATGCCTTGTCGATTTCCTCTTTAGCTTCCGCGATTTTGTTTGCTTTCAGTAAATCTTTCGCTTTGTCTACGGATTGGGCCAGCAATCCGGAACAAATAACAGCCATAAAAAGGCTTAAAAGCATCCGTTTCATGAGATTTTTATTTGAAGTTTTCTGATGACTTTATTCCGGACTTCTGGTTCCGGAGGCAATATATCCAAAACCGGGCCTTCTCCATCTTTTATTTCGTCAATGGTCGATTCTTCATCAAGCTGCGTAATGGCGGCGATTCCGTCACCTTCATCCAGCCTGATCAGTTTTACCCCCTGTGTGGCGCGACCCAATTCACTGATCCCGTTCACCGGCATTCGGATCGTTATTCCTGATTTGCAGGTGATCATCAGATCTTCCTTTTCGGTTACATCAAGGATACCAACCAGTTTACCCGTCTTTATCTGTTACCTGAATGGTTTTGATTCCCTTGCCTCCCCGGTTGGTTACGCGGTATTCATCCACGACGGTACGCTTTCCAAAACCATTTTCAGACACGACCAGTACCGTTTTTGATTTATCGTCCTTGTTGACACATATCATGCCAATCACTTCATCGGTTCCATCATCCACTTCTATACCACTCACCCCAATCGCGCCCCTTCCGGTGGGCCGTACATTCTCCTCGGGAAAACGAATGGCCCGTCCCGATTTGATCGCCATCATGATCTCACAATTTCCGTCAGTCAGCCGGGCATTCAGCAGCTGGTCATTTTCCAGGATGGTGATGGCATTTACACCGCTTTGTCTTGGCCGGCTGAAATCCTCCAGCAGGGTTTTTTTGATGACTCCCTTTTTCGTACAAAGCACGATATAATGACTGTTCAGGAATTCATTGTCCTTAATATCTTTTACATCAATGATGGCCTTGATCTTGTCATCCAGCGGCATCTGAATCAGGTTTTGAATTGCCCGGCCCTTGCTCACACGGTCACCCTCCGGTATCTGGTAAACATTCAGCCAGAAACATCTTCCTTTTTCAGTAAAGAAAAGCAGTGTATGGTGTGAGCTGGCAACAAACAGATGTTCAATATAATCTTCCAGCCTTGCTTTGCCTCCGCTCAAACCCCTTCCCCCCCTCCGCTGCTGCCGGTATTCGGTAGCCGAAGTCCTTTTTATGTAGCCGTTGTGCGATATCGTGATAACCACATCTTCTTCCTTGATCAGGTCCTTGATCTTCATCTCATCATCCAGATAGGTTATCTCCGTTCTCCGCTCATCACCAAATTTTTCTTTTATTTCCAACAGTTCTTTTCTGATCAGGGCAAACCGTTTTGCTTCATCCTGAAGCAGGTCCCTGAGATAGGCAATCTGTTTTTGCAGTTCATCATATTCACTGCGGATCTTATCTCTTTCCATGCCGGTCAGACGCTGTAAACGCAGTTCCAGTATGGCCTTGGCCTGGATCTCACTAAGGCCCCAACCTGCATGTGATCAGGTTTTCTTTTGCCAGTTCAGGTGTTGAGGAAGAACGGATCAGCGATATCACTTCATCCAGATGATCCAGTGCAATCAGGTAACCCTGCAGTATATGGGCCCGTTTTTCGGCCTCCCTCAATTCAAACTGGGTACGACGCACGATTACGTCATGACGGAATTCAACAAATTCAGACAATAATTTCTTTCAGGTTCAGTGTGCGCGGCCGACCTTTCACGAGCGCCACATTGTTGATACCATAGGAGGTCTGTAGTTCAGTATGTTTGTACAACTGGTTAATGACCACATTGGCAACCGCATCCCGTCGCAGGTCGATGGCGATCCGGATACCTTCTTTTTCATTGGATTCATTGTTTACGCCTGTAATGCCATCAATCATTTTTTCATTCACCAGCTGACCGATACGATCGCAGACTCCATCCACATTTACCTGGTATGGTGTTTCAGTAACAATGATCTGCTCACGTCCGTTATTCTTGGTATCCACATGCAATTTTCCGCGAAGCACCACCCGGCCGCGACCCGTATGCATGGCGGCTTTCACACCTTCCATTCCGAAGATCACTCCGCCCGTCGGAAAATCCGGCGCTTTCACATACTGCATGAGTTCCTCAATTGTAATATCTCTTTTATCGATATACGCCACACAGCCGTCAATGGATTCAGCCAGGTTATGCGGAAGCATATTGGTAGCCATTCCCACGGCAATTCCGCTGGCTCCGTTGATAAGCAGCTGCGGGAAACCGCGAAGGCAGAATGGTCGGTTCGGTAAGCGAATCGTCGAAATTGGGTTGGAAATCCACCGTTTCTTTATCAATATCTTCCAGCATGGCTTCAGCAAGCCTGTGCAGGCGGGCCTCCGTATATCGCATGGCCGCCGGCCCGTCACCATCCTGGCTGCCAAAGTTTCCCTGTTTATCTACCAGCATATATCGGATGCTCCATTCCTGCGCCATCCGGACCATGGTATGGTAAATGGCAGCATCCCCGTGCGGGTGGTATTTACCCATCACTTCCCCTACGATACGGGCTGATTTTTTAAATGGCTTATTACTGTTACTCCCCAGTTCATTCATGCCGTACAGGATGCGTCGGTGAACCGGCTTAAGACCATCCCGAACATCCGGCAGTGCCCTGCTGACAATAACCGACATAGAATAATCTATGTAGGCCATTTTCATTTGCTCTTCGATGTTGATGGGAACGATGCGGTTATTATCCTGTGTTTCTTCCGGTATGATATTTTCTTCCATAAGTTTTTAAAATCCTGTAAAACCCAATCTTTTATGAGGCATCAAAGGTAATGAAATCAGAAGGGTTTGTGACGAAAAAACGTGCAAAAAAGAGTGCTTTTTCCGGGTTTATTCCAGCCAGGCACCTTTCACCCGGCCATCTTCAACCTCCACATAAATATGCTCCTGCAATGTGGTGGCGACGGACAGTCCGACATAATCTGGTTTAACGGGAAATGCATTATAACTCCTTTCGACGAGAACCAGTGTTTGTATTTTTTTTGGACTTGAATCCAGGAATGGTTTGATGGCATAGAGCAGCGTTTTTCCGCTGTTTGAAACATCATCAATCAGAATGATCACCCGGTTTTGAAAATCGGTTTCCGGACTTACTGTTACTTCGCGGGGATTTTTCTTATCCAGCGTGACGGTAATTAATTCAGTGTTTACGCTGCCTGCAATTTCTTTGAGAAGTTGCTGAATTGTTTTTGCAATGACCGTTCCGCTTTCCCGGATGCCGGCCAGAATAAATCCGGTTTCACCAAAATTATTCTCGAGGATTTCAAATGCCATCCGTTTTAATTTCTTGGCTGCGACTTCCGGACTAAGTATATAATTCTTCTCCATGCCCCAAGGTAAAGAAAATCATAAATCCTGCAAATCTGCTATAACTTCAGGCCATAAATACAGGGTCATGCATTTGGTTCAGCAAATTGCTTTCATCCTATTGGCCTTATCCGCTATCTGGCTCTTTGGCCGGAATATTCTTCGTATCCGAAAAAATATCCTGCTCGGGAAAGAGGAAGACTATTCTGATCAATCCGGCAGGCGCTGGAAAAACGTCCTCCTGCTTGCGTTCGGTCAGAAAAAAATGTTCCGCAATCCACTGGTGGCTGTCCTGCATTTTTTTATTTATGCCGGCTTTATCATTATTAACCTGGAAGTGCTGGAGATTTTCCTGGACGGAATTCTTGGTACGCACCGGATTTTTTCCGTTCCTATGGGCGGCCTGTATGTCTGGTTGATCAATGCATTTGAAATACTGGCCATTACTGTACTCGTTGCCTGCGTGGTTTTTTTATGCAGGAGAAATATTCTGAAGCTCCGCCGTTTCATTAGTCATGACCTGGATGGCTGGCCACGGTCAGATGCAAATTATATTCTAATTACCGAGATTTTCCTGATGGCGCTTTTCCTGACACTGAATGCTTCAGATACTTTGTTACAGCAGAGAAATCATGCGCACTACGCCTCTCATCCTACCGGAAATTTCCTGCTGTCCGAATGGATGCATCCGTTTCTGAATGGATTTTCTGACCACCAGTCTCGTAATATTGGAACGCAGCTCCTGGTGGTTGCATATCGCGGGTATACTTCGCCTTTCTCAATTATCTCCCGTATTCCAAACACCTGCATATCCTGCTGGCATTTCCAAATGCCTATTATGCGCGGCTCTGGCCCGAAGGCCGGATGCGCAATATGAAATCCGTTCAGCAGGAAGTATTGTATGCCATGCAACCGGAACTGGCACCCGCTGAAGCATCAGCACCGGCAAAATTTGGCGCCAGGGATGTTATGGACCTGAGCTGGCGAAACCTGCTGGATGCCTATGCCTGCACGGAGTGTGGCCGATGCACCACTGCCTGTCCGGCAAATATCACGGGCAAGAAACTTTCTCCGCGGAAGATCATGATGGACACACGCGACCGGGTGGAGGAAGTTGGAAAAAATATTCGGGCAAACGGATCGTTCCGGGACGATGGGAAACAATTACTCAGGGATTATATTTCAGTTGAAGAACTGAGGGCCTGCACCAGTTGCAACGCCTGCGTGGAAGAATGTCCCGTCAGTATTAGTCCGCTGGAAATTATCCTGGAACTCCGTCGTTCGCTGGTGATGGAAGATTCGGATGCCCCGCCGGAATGGAACACGATGTTTGGTAATGTTGAAAATAATTTCGCCCCCTGGAAATTCAGTCCGGATGAAAGAGATGCATGGAAAAATGGTTAGGGCCGGAGGATCCGGTATAACTGGGCGATCGCTGCGGCGATAAAAATAATTCCCATTATTTTATTGAGTGTGCGGTTGCTGGTCTTCATTTTTGTAACCAGCCAGTTTCCGCCGTACATATATACCATCAGGCCACCAAGGGTACCCAAGGGCCGAACCCAGTGTAAATACATTGAAGTTGGAAAATCCGGGTTTCAGCCAACCCTGGCTTAAAAAATATCCGGACCACATAAACCAGAAAGGAATCTGAACCGGATTCAGGGCACTCATACTCACGCCCAGTAAAAACCGGTCGAGCGGGTAATTCAGGAGAAGGCATTTTTTTCTCTCTGCCCTGCTTCTGCGCCGCTATAAAACTCATTACACCGAATACACCAAATAATATAACAGTTATCCAGTTGAAAATATTAAACAGCTCCTGGTGCCCGATGATCCATTGCATTCCTGAAAGAACCACGCGCAGGTAAACCATTTCGATGATTGCAACACCGATGGAATATTTCCAGGCATTCCTGAAATTCTCCTGTACAGCGATCTGGGTTGCCGTCATACTCATAGTGCCCAGGGGAAGCTGGCCGAGAAAACTGAGGATCAATCCGAGAAATAAGGAAGACAGGTATTGCATGCACGCATGGGTTTAGATCATTCCGTTTAATGATCCATAAGACTTCAATAATTCAGAATTCTTTTTATCGTCCCTGAACATCTGCAGTCCTTCTGATATACTCAGATATGGGTTACCAAGACGGTGACTGGCACGACTGATTTTAAATAAAAGAATCCAGTGCCGGATGATTTCTTTCCAGGCAAAGAAAACCGAATGTCGCGGATCATAGATATGTGTGGGTTCACTGCCTGCTCCGTTCACTTCGATAATGGAAAATGATTTTCCCTGTTCCAGTAATTCCCTGCTTTCGTACCGGATGTCCAGCCTGCCAAAATAGAAGGACGGAATTTTCGAACATATATTATCCATCACAGTAATCAATGCCGGATTGATCGAAGTACTATCGTCAAGGAACAGTGCTCCGCGGGCATGATTTCCATAGGGAACTACGGTAATGATTTCTCCGGCGGTTGGAATGGTATCGAGTATCTTCTTTTCAGTTTTCTCCAGTTGCGGCAATTGCAAAATGGCACGGGGATTGTCTATTAACAGGTCACGGATATTTTGTTTCCCATCTCCGGTCACTTTTAAAAATTCCTTGTGCACGATGCCGGAAATATTTCCTCTGTCCTGATCCCGGCATTCGGTAATAAAAAATCCCCGCTTCGTTTTCATATGGAATAAATTCCTGTATATGAAAATCAACGAGGGAATTCATAGCATACATTTATGACTGCCGCAGCATCATCCAGTTTTTTTACGCCCCTGCCCCGGCCACCCATATCCGGCTTGCCGATTAGCGGAAAATGAAATCCTGCTATCAGCAAGTTGTTCAAGACACTTCCGGAAGGATCAGAACCCCGGGTGAAAAAAATAGTTTTAGGTTGCAGGGATTCGGGAATCAGCGCATGAATATCCTTTTTAGATTCTCCCAGGAATCCACCGTTTTTTATTTTTGGATTCGATGCTGCAAAGAAAAAAAATGAACGGGCGCGCAGGCAAAGAAAAATAAATACCGGATAAATGGGAATATAAATCACATTGAAACTCCAGTATTCCCAATGCAGCAGCCGGATCCAGAACGGCTTTTTTTTCCAGCCCGGTATACCGCTCATGCTTTTACCGGGTTGGACTTTTGAAGAGGCAGATAACTTTCTGATGTTTCGCCACTGCGCAAGTCCAGGTAACGGAAGGCAGCCGTTTCCGGATGAAAGACGAATGGAACTGATGCTATTGGTAAATAATTTTTCTTTCCCGGTTCATTAAAATATCATTGAACGGATCGCCATCACCGCCCTTCTGATGGAAATGGATAATATCCAGTGTGCCGGGATAAGGATTTTCAGTCAAGCCATTTATTAAACCAGTATTCCCGTTTCTGAATTGCCTCCGGATTATACAAAGTTACCGAAGACCAGATATGCGGGTTTGTTTGCATTCAGTGATTCCAGCCACTTCATTCTGCCATCCCATTTGCCGGAATATAGATTTTTATTCTCAAATAAAATAACTGTGAACGGTTCAATGCCGTTGAAATCTGTTTCTTCAAAAGCATCTGCCGGAGAAGACGCAGCAATCAGATCCAGTAAAATAAGACCCCGGCTTTTCCGGTAAGGTGGTTCCGGTTGATGCGCTTTGATGGCTCCGTTTAAAAGAACGGCAGACAGTCCCGTATTCATTAACGGCAATCCAACTTCCCCCGCCTTGCGTGATCTTTTGGGAAAAGTATTCGCCGCCCGTTTATTTCATATACCTGCGGTAACAAAGCAAGCGGCCGTTCCGCCTGTTCATCCCGGCTGGACGTAAAAAAAACCTGATTTCCTGTTGGTATAAAAGTTACTGTGCACATTGCTTCCGGTACTTAAGGGTTGATGAAGCAACACCATACGAGTCATCCACAGCAATATCACCCAGTTCCCGGAGGCCAACCCGGATCAGCGCCATATGATGTATGGTATGTTCCAGGTTATAGGCAATCTCCCGGTAATAATTCGTATTGATTTTTTCGGGTTCAGTCTGCAGGTCATCATAATAAGTAAGCAGGGAAAGTGATTTATTTTCCTTCGAAATCTGCTGAATGATTTCCTTTAAAAGACCGTGCCGCAAACTGTTTATCCGTTTCAATCAATGGTATCCCTTTTTCTTTTTTCATAATCCACTTCGCCGGACAGATAGCCTGTTTCCAGGCATTGAAACATTTCAATAATATGACGTACATGCTGACCGATGGTATTGCCGGACAGATTTTTACAGGGACGACTATACTGATCCTGTCCCAGCTGATTCAGCGAATCGGATAATTGAATGAACACCTGATGTACGGCTTTTTGCAGTTCCATAACAGTCGTTTTCTAAAAATAATATTTTTTATTTAACGGCCAGCACTTTTATATCAACTGTAAGTTCATTGGAAATGCGTACTGGAGCCTCCAACATTAAAATCCCTCCGGTTCATTTTAAAACTTCCGGAAAACAACCATCCTTCCCCATTTTTCACTGCTGTAAATGGAAGACTAATCTCCTTGCTTTTATTTTTGATGGTCAATGTACCAAGTGCCTCATAAGCCCCATTTTTCCCGGTTGCCCGCATGGACGAACTTACAAAACGGATCAACGGATAGTTTTTTACATCAAAATAATCTTCCTCTCTCAGATGTTCGTCCCTCGAATTGTTATCGGTATTAATGCTTTCTGATTTTATGGTTACCTGGAACGAAGATTTTGTCAGGTCATCCGGATTAAACTGGATATCTCCTTCCGGCGCCGCCAGACTTCCGGATACTTTGAAACCAAAATTGTGGATGGTAAAATGCACGCCTGATTCCTTGGCCATCGGATGGTACTGACCATAACTCATATTCATCGCACAAAACAAAAACAACACCAAAGCCGGTATTATACACAGATCCCTTTTTACTATATTCTTAATACCATCATCATTATTTTCTTTTCAACTGTTGTTCCAATTGATTTTTATAAATAAAAATCGAGCATGGCACAACAAACAAAAGTGATAACCGCATAAATAAATAGAAGCGGATCACCATCAAAATTAACACCGATTTTCGTCAGGTGAAAATATAAAGCACCAGTCATCATAATCAGTCCCAGATATCGCACCAAAACCGGTAAACCGGGGAATTAAAAGCAAGTATCGCAGCAATCAGTTCAATGACACCCGTACCGATCCGGCCACAGGGTTCCATACCAATTTCGGTAAACAATTTGACGGATTCCGGATGGGCGGTAAATTTAAAATAAAGTGTCTGCAGGAGGATCAGGGCCGGAACTAATCCGTAGTATCCAAATCCCAATAGAACGTAATATTCATATGATTGTTTTTTTCAGGTTATTGCTGCAAAATTTTCTGCCAGTTTGCATCAGCCTGCGCATGCAGTTTCGATTCATCCTGGTTCCAGGTTTTCAGTGTATTATTGAAAAACTTATTATAAAACAGGAATAATTTTCCGCTGATGATTTTAAAAGTTTCCGGATCCACTTCCACTTTTGAACCATCATGCCCCATGGCATATGCACACCAGCCACCATATTTCGGTTCATATTTCTCCGGGTTTGCCTGGAACAATTGCTCATCTGCGCCATTTGCAAAATGATATGTCACGCCCTGGAAAGACCATGAAAAGTCTTTCTTACCCTTTACTGCTTTGCCCTGGGTAAAATAAGCAACCGGATCATATCCCTTAATCGCAACCCCGTCGTCCAGGTTGAATTGCTTGACCCGAAACGCCTCCGTTTGGGAAAAAGAAGTATTTACAGCAAGAAGGAACAGAAATGAAAGCCAAATTTTCATAATACAAATTTGATCAAAACTAATTTCCTTCCCCGGGTCTCATTGTCGGTTAATTGACAGAGAGTCGTTTTTGTAAGTTTTTAACATTCAGGAAGCAGATCTGCTGCCGGTTATAGGAAAGAATTCCTTCTGCTTCCAGTTCGTTGATCATGGTAGTTACAGTTTGCCGGCTGGAGCCGATCAGGTTGGCGATATCCTCGTGTTTCAGATAATTGGGAATGCAGAATCCTTCCGGTAAGGTTTCACCCAGTTTGTTTTCCACCAGCTGCCAGAAAAAATGGGCCAGCCTTGTTTTTACATCTTTATTCAAAAGGTTAAGCAACCGGTTTTCGATCGTCCGTAGTTTGGCACCCACCTGTTTACTGTAGCGAAGAGCCAGGTCAGGGCGTTTTTTAAGTAACTTCTCAAAGTCATCAATATAAAATGCACAGAGACTTACATCCTGTTTATAGGCCTGTGCAAATTCGCCGTGAAGATTGCTTCTTTCCAGTGTAAACTGCCCGAATATTTCACCCTTTTGAATGATCTCCATCACTCTTTCGTTACCCTCGGAATCGATATGGCCAATGCGGATATAACCTTCTTTTACGAAGTAGATTTTGTTATGATTGTATGCTTCAAAATAAATGTATTCCCCCTTGGGCACTTCCATAAAATGGTGCTCGATATTGAGGGATTCATAGTCTTCATCACTAAGGTGGCACCAGAGATCGTAGTTCCGGATTAAAAGCATCTTATCATCAGCGGACATAACATCGATTATTATTTAAAATTACCGAATCAGTGCTTAACCTTCGCGCCAAAATTACATTAGATTTACAGCTATAAAGATTTTAACATGGATGCACCCGTGATGGCCGAACTTGCCGCTCGTGGAGAGTTGCCGGAAATACTATTTTGGGTTGGCTGCTCTGGCAGTTTTGATCAGCGCGCTCAAAAGATCACCCGGGCCTTTGCAAGTATCCTCAATCATATCGGCATCCGGTATGCGATTTTGGGAAAGGAAGAAATGTGTACAGGCGATCCGGCAAGACGGGCGGGCAACGAATTTATTTTCCAGATGATGGCGTACCAGAATATCCAGACATTGAACAACTACAAGATCCGGAAAATCGTAACAGCCTGTCCTCACTGTTTTAATATTCTCAGGAATGAATACCCCGAACTCGGAGGGAATTATGAAGTAATTCATCATACTCTTTTTCTGCAACAATTACTGGATGAAGGCAGGATTCGTTTAAAAGAAGGGGGAGCCTACACAGGAAAGAAAATCGCTTACCACGACAGCTGTTACCTGGGTCGCGCCAATGGTATTTATGAAGCCCCGAGGAAATTGTTGGAAGCCCTCGACGCCGAACTCGTAGAAATGAAAAGATGTAAAAGCAAAGGTCTTTGTTGTGGTGCCGGCGGAGCCCAAATGTTCAAGGAAGAGGAAAAGGGAAACACGCGAATCAATTTTGAAAGAACCCGTGAAGCAATCGAAACCGGTGCCGGCCTGATTGCTTCCGCCTGCCCTTTTTGTAATACCATGTTAACGGATGGTGTCAAACACGAAGAAAAAGAAGATGACGTAAAAGTGATGGATATCGCCGAATTAATCGCAACCGAACTTTCCATTGCCTAACCACCCCACACACTCCCACACTCCCATACTCCCATACTCCCATACTTTCAGTGTCTTCCACCCGACGCAGTTAACAGT
The DNA here is from genome assembly GCA_963741345.1 of uncultured Bacteroidota bacterium. Lineage (GTDB taxonomy): Bacteria > Bacteroidota > Bacteroidia > Chitinophagales > Chitinophagaceae > Puia. Next base: position 809,358 of record CAVUHS010000005.1, on the reverse strand, counting down.
TCCCCGGCCTTATTTCCTGTATTAAACAATAAGTCAAGAACGGAAAGATTTGAAAAAAATCCGGTTCTTTCTTCAAACACCTGCCGGTAACCAACCGGATTCCAGTCTCTAAAATTTTTTGGTAATACCTGGTCACGCCGGTCATCTGTTCCTTCCGTCCCGAATGGGATAGCCGATTTCGTGAAGCGTATTTCGGCGGGCCAATCAATTTTTTCTTTCAGCCACTTTAAACAATGCATGTTCCAGTCTGCCAGCCGGATGGATGGCTGCAGGTAAAGAGCGGCAAGTTCATCCCGGTAATATTCAAAAAATGGCGATCGGTTATAGGCCGACTCAATGGATTTAAAGTGACGGGACTGCCATTTCTCCGAGTCTGCAATCAACACCTCATTTACTGGCAGATGTTGGTTCCTTCCTTCACGGAGGGGAATCGATAAAGAGATGATTCCCTGGGCCCCCGCAATCAGACAACGGTTGCGAAAACTCATTTTCCGGTAGTCTTCATATATATCAATATATACATATGATTCCTTATACAAAGCAGTAAAGAAGGTAATTGGTGGAAAATATTGTAATTCAGCAACTATCATATATACATTCAGCGAAAACCGAAATTAAGTAAATAATTCCTTAGACAAAGGGATCTAACCCATTATGCCATCATACTTTAAGTTTATATAAAATCATTTAATTAGTTATAAATAAATGATTTATTTAATTTTTGTCTGCTAATAAAATTGTCCCAATGACAATAGCAACCCGGAGATCCGAAAAATCGGTTATTCCAATATTATTAGTAAATGGAAAAACCGGAAAAGCAGGCCTATTTTCGGGTTGAACATCACCCCCGTTAAAATTCTTGGAAGTCGCTCCCGGCAAAATCTTAGTCCATCACCCCGGTCAAATAATTGAAATGCTGATTCACCGCTAGATGCCGTTTCAGTTATAATTCGGATAGGAATACTTATTGAAAGAATTTTCTCAGCCTGGGGGATTGCCGGGTTCTGCCACAATTCGGATAGGAATACTTATTGAAAGAATCACTTTTTTGGGAAAGTTGTTTCTGTCAACGAACAACAACCGCCAACCGTCAACCGTCAACCGTCAACCCTACCTGCTGGCAGACAGGCGTCAACCCTTATTTGTTTTTCGTAATCAAAAAGCAAAACCTGTTCAGTTTGCCCTGGAAATCAAAAGGCGTGGTTGTCTTCGTGATGTCCTTTACCGTGCAGTCTTTTAATTCCTCTGGAAGGATTTGAAACCGGCTGAAATTCGTACTGAAATAAAGAATTCCGCCTGGAATCATGGACGCCAATACCTCATTGATCAAAACAGGATGGTCTCTTTGGATATCCAGAAAGTCCTCCATCCGCTTGCTGTTACTGAACGTGGGCGGATCCATAATTACCAGGTCATAATAGCCGGGAGTAAGGCTACTCAGCCATTGCTTAACATCTTCGTGAATATAGGAATGCCTGGCCGGATCATACAGCCCGTTCAATACCATGTTTTCGGTTGCCCATTTTAGATAGGTTTTGGAAAGATCCACCGATACCACTTCTGCAGCGCCGCCCGCAGCGGCATATACAGAAAACGATCCCGTATAACAGAAAAGATTAAGCACTTTTTTTCCTGCGGACTGCGATCTGACCATGGACCGCGTCGTCCGGTGATCCAGGAATAATCCAGTGTCCAGGTAATCAGTCAGGTTTATTTTAAATTTCAGTCCCTGTTCCTTCACCACCATATACTCTTTTTCATCATCCAGTTTCTGATACTGATCCTGTCGGTTTGTTTTCCGCTGGCGTATGCGCAAAACAATCCGTGAAGTCGGTACACCGGTTATTTCACTGATGATTATCTGGCATTCTTCCAGCCATTGTTCATGTTCTGCTTCCTCCATATGATGATTGCGGCGGTATTCGGCTACGTAAAGCCAGTCTTCATATTTCTCAATACACAGGGGGAATTCAGGTAGGTCATGGTCATAAATCCGGTAACAGGTGATCTCCTGGCGGCTGGCGGATTTGCTCAGATGTCGGAAAACCTTGGTGAGCCGGTTGCGGAACATGGTTGCCTTCTCGGGGGAAATCATGAAAGGCAAGATAGCAACAGTTGCCTAGAAGTCGCGCAGGATCCATTGGTTCAGGACAGGCCCGTTCCAGGTTCCCGGAACGATGATGCGCCGGATACTGTACAGCGGATCCATGTGGTCTGGCTTTTCGTTAAGCTGGAAAGCAGCAACAAATCCCCTCTTCTTAAGCTCCGGGAAAGCGGCTGTATTCCATAATCCAAAGGGATAGGCAAAATAACGGATAGTCTTGCCGGTGATCTGTTCCAGCTGCCTGGTGGGCTTGTCCAGCTGGGTAATCCAGTCATTGCCTTCGTATTTCTTAACGTTGTGATGATCCCAGGTATGGGAACCGATCGTATTGCCCTCATCAGAGAGCGTTCTGACCTGATCCCGGCTCATATAATGCGGGCGGCCCAATGATACGGTCATTATAAAGAAGACGCCTTTAAACCCGTATTTCTTCATCTCAGGATAGGCAGTGGTATACTGGTCCAGATCTGTATCATCGAAACTAAGCATGATGGGTTTGGCAGGAAGGCGCGCACCGTTGGTCAGGTAAGCATATACCTGGTCTGGTGTCACGGTATGATAGCCGCTGTCAGCCAGCATACGCATCTGTGCAGCAAATGCAGCCGGTGGTACGATATAGGTTCGGGAGACTTTTGAGTCGGTCGGTTTCCAGTCGCGTATCTGATGATAGCAAAGTATGGGTACCTGTTTTTTCGCCAGTATAACCGAAGCACTCGGGATAGCTGTTGTTTTTTCAATCTCCGGTGCGGGAGCAGATGTTTCTCTGATGTTTTCAGGGACCGTCATATTCCCCGCTAGCGAAGCAGTCGTGGCCTGGTTCAACCCGGATGAAATATTTTCAGGCAGGGATTGGCAGGATAAGATAAATGACAGAAAGCAGCAGCTAAGCAGTTTCAGTTTCATGGGGATCGGATTTCAACATAGATAACGCATCCACCCCCTCCATTTATTGCGTCGGAGACGAATAGCTTTCATGTAAATTGCAGGAGTCTAATTTTAAAACTTTTTCCATGCGCTGGAATTTATTTTTGTTCTTTATTGTTATTTCCGTTTCGTGTTTTTCCCAGGGTCCTTACCTGTTTATCGGCACGTATACCAACGGCCAGAGTAAGGGCATCTACGTATACCGTTTCAATACTGAAACGGGAACAGGTTCTGAAATAAGTACCATCCCCGCTAAGAACCCTTCTTACCTGAGTATTTCTCCGGATGGTAAACATTTGTATGCGACCGATGAAGAAGAAAAAAGCGGGGAAGTGGGTGCCTATGCATTTGAACCCAATACGGGTAAACTTGCATTTCTGAATTCACAGTCCAGCATGGGCAGTTGTCCCTGTTATGTGTCTGAAGACAAAAGCGGTCATTGGGTATTCGTCGCGAATTATTGCTCGGGCAGTCTGGCTGCCCTCCCGGTAAATTCCGATGGATCACTGGCTCCCGCTGTGCAGACCATTCAGCATTTTGGAAAGGGATTCGACACCGCCCGACAGAAGACAGCACATGTACACTCAACGATTTTTTCCCCGGACGAAAAATTCCTGCTCGCAGCTGACCTGGGTACCGACCGGGAACATGTTTATTCATTCAATCCCGGCGCCCCGCTTCCCTTAAATGAGCCGCAGGATTCTGTCGCTTCCCTGGAATCAGGAACCGGTCCAAGGCATATTGCCTTCCATCCTGCAAAACAGGATGTTTATATCCTGGGAGAATTAAGCGGCACAGTGGACGCTTTCCACTTCGATGCGAAAAATGGCAAATTGATACATTTCCAGAGGATCCGCACCACGCCTGAAAGCTTCAAGGGATTCGCAGGCAGTGCAGATATTCATATCAGCGCGGATGGAAATTTTTTATACGCGACCAACCGGGGAACTTCCAACACGATTGCTGTCTTTGCCATCCGTGAGGACGGAAAACTGATGGTAAAGCAAATTATTTCTGTGAACGGCAAACATCCGCGCAATTTTGTTATTGATCCGACTGGTCATTATTTACTTGTCGCAAACCGTGACACGGACAATATTGTCATTTTCAAAATTGATCCGGTAACCGGATTACTGAAGGCGACCGGAAAGGAAATTAGTATTCCGAATCCGGTTTGTTTGAAATTCCTGGTTAATTGAGATATGATAATGAACGGTTGGCACCTGCGGCAGGTTTGATAATGAAAATCTTTTCATATGCACACTTGCTTACTCCCATACTCCCATACTAAATTAAAGCCATGTGGTGGATCTATGCACTGCTTTCAGCCCTGTTCGCCTCGCTCACGGCAATCTTTGCCAAGATCGGGGTGACGCAAGTAAACGCTAACCTGGCTACGGCCATCCGGACGGTAATCATCCTGCTGGTTGCTTGGGGAATTGTTTTTTTCAGGGGAGAGTATAGGACCCTGCATACCCTGTCGAAGCATAATCTTTTTTTTCTCATCATTTCAGGAGTCGCCACGGGTCTGTCATGGATATTTTACTTCAAGGCACTTCAGATCGGAAAAGTATCCCAGGTAGCGCCCGTAGATAAACTCAGCGTGGCTCTTACGATCCTTCTGTCTGTAATATTTTTGGGTGAAGCACTCAGCTGGAAATCCGCCATTGGCGCACTGCTGATAATCAGCGGAACCATAGTGCTGATTTTTTAAGCCTGCTCTCTTCCTCAAGCCATTAACCCGCGTTAAGCGTTAAGCATTAAGCATTACGCGTTAAGCATTCCGTCTTATTATCTCAAAATACTTAAGAATTTCATCCCAGTTATTCAACCGGTGATGGTGATTCACATGTACATTATGTGAAGCCGAAAAAAGCAGGGGAACTCCGGAAAAAAAATCCAGGTTCTTCAGGTGATCGTCGATGAGATAGTCTGTTTTGATAATGCTTTTGTCGCCACAGAAGACGATATTCTTCCAGGAAATAAACGGGAAATGCTCTTCCAGCCACTGTTTTTTTTCGAATAGTGATAAAGGATATTCCATGGCTGCGGAAACGATAAAAACATCGAAATCACGCATCAGCGTTCTGACAGCTTCCACACCTCCCGGTATCAGTGGAAGTGTCCTGAAAAATCCCGGCGTATGTACGTACCGCCACACCGCCGTTTTATCCGGAAATCCCTGACTCTCCGGAACACCCAGCAGGGTACTTCGGTCAACCTTTTCGCCCGTCTCGGTTTCATAATACTGTATGAAATGGGTCTCCGTATCCGACAACACACCATCCATGTCTACTGCGATCGAAATCCTGCGTGGTTTATTTTGATCCATGATTCAGATATCTTTCCCGCAAAATATTGAGATGATGTTTATGGTGGCCATAAAGAAGATTGACAAGAAGGCGGACAGATAACTGGAATCCGTTTGCCACCCCCTTTCTGTTCAGCGCTTCATCTGAAAGAGATTCTACAAACGCAATACTGGCTTCACGCACCAGGGAAAATTCCCTTAAAATATCTTCTTTATCCCTTTCGTTAGCGCGGGCAAACTCAGCATACCGGCTTTCTTCGAAGCCGGCAAGAACCGTCTCATCCCCCCGTGAAAAACGTAACGCCCGGTAAACAAAAATTCTTTCAGAATCCGACATATGAACCAGCATATCCTTGATGGTCCACTTGTCGGGAGCATATCGGTATCGCATTTTCGTTTCTGAAAGTGGGCTGATCAGCTCTTCTGTTTCCGAAAAAATATCTTCCAGGTGAATCAACAGGTTACCATCATCCGGAACCATGTGTATATACCCTTGATAAAATGGAGGTACCGTTTCCGTAGGCTTATATATTTTTTTCAATTCAATGATTTCAGGCACCAAATTTAAGCAACTCCTCCCCGATCCGGGAATGCAATTTTTACGAACTCTTTTCGATGGGTTTGGTTCAAATAATAAGTCTACTAATTTTGTAGACTAATATATTTGAATTATTATTGCATCGGGAACGGTCATGTGGCCGAGTGGTAAGGTACGGGTCTGCAAAACCTTTCACGGCGGTTCGATTCCGCCCATGACCTCTGCGAGAAGTTAAATTTGATGGCAGTCGTTACGGGGTGTATTTCCATACACCCCTTTTTATTTTAGCTGGTGGTATGTTCTATTTGCCTCCGCATTATTCAAAATTATTCATACTCGTCTTTGACCAACTCATATAAACGCTGGAATTTTTTAAATCCCTTTTTGTATATGGTATGAGCCGAAGCATTTGGTAAGTATGATTTACTGACAACTACTTTCCCGGTAAACGGAACGCCCACTGCCCGCATGCCGCATAGAACAGCGCCCCAGGCAGAATTTTCAACGGTTTCACAAATCATTACCGGGAGGTTGAACACATCGGCAAGAATTTGCAACCAGAGTTCATTCCGCGCAAAACCACCTGTAGCATAAATATTTTTTATTTCTGCCTGCTCAAAAAGCGGCTGGCTGATGCCATATAAACAATAAATAACTGCTTCAAGGGAAGCTCTTACCATATGCGCCTGACCATGGTTAATATCGATTCCAAACAATACCCCTTTCGCGGAGGCATTCCAGACAGGCGCTCTTTCTCCGAGTAAATAAGGAAGAAAAATTAAGCCGCCGGCTCCGGGTCCGATTGCGGAGGCCTGGTTCAAAAAATCTGCGACAGATAAGCCCGAACGAAAAAAATTTTCCTGCAACCATTGCAATACGATTCCGCCATTATTACTTGCTCCACCAAGCAGCCATCGACGGTTGTGAATATAATAACAGAAACTGCGCATCCCCGGGTCAATATGGGGTTTATTCAGAATTAACCTGGCAGCACTGCTGGTTCCTACGGTAACGACCAGGGAACCCGCTTCATCCGAAGCACCCAGGTTGGCCATGGCGCCATCACTGCCTCCGATAACAAAAGGAACCTGCTGAAGGGAGGGAAACAAACGCGGAGCTGTAAATATTTTATCTATCCCTGTAATGGTTGACAAACGGTCTGCTGAAATTCCGGTCTGTCCCAGGATCCACGGATCCCATTCAAGCGTACCTGCATTCATCAGCCCTGTGGATGATGCCATGGAAACATCTACTGAATAGATACCAAACAAATGATAAAAAACATATTCTTTTATGCCAATGAATTTATAGGCCCGGTTAAAAAGATCGGTTTTGTTTTCTTTCATCCACTGCAGTTTACAAAACGGGGACATGGCATGAACCGGAAGTCCCGTTCGCTGATAAAATTCCTGGGCTCCGTTCGCAGCATGTATACGTGATGCGATGCCAGCCGCCCGGTTATCTGCCCAGATGATGGATGGAGAAATTGCCTTCCCTGAACTATCTACAGCGATCAGGCTGTGCATGGCTGAACAGAAACTGCATAGTCGGGGAAGATAGGGAGAAAGTTCCCGGAGAATATTTTCCACAGTTTTTATGACTGCCCTTAGAATTTCTTCGGGATCCTGTTCACTCCAGTCTGGATGCGGGTGTTGAATGGGATACGAAATCGAAAATTCACCCAGTGTCTTTCCCTCCCGCGAAAAAGCAACTGATTTCACGGAAGTGGTTCCAATATCAATACCCAGAAAATATTCCATAATGCCCTTGTAGCCCAAATATAATTACTAAAGGGCCTGCTAATTCAGCATATGGGGATAGAATTGAAAATGAACACTTGTAACAGGCGGAACAGTGGGAACCGGATCTGTTGTAGGGGGAGTAGGTGTTGGCTCAACGGGTGGCCATTCAGGACCAGGCTTGGGCATGGGATCATCAGGTCCGGTAACTTGGAACACGAAATAGGAATGTTCGTTGGCAGACATCGTATTATCTTTAGGAAGATAATTACATACTTCATGCCACCCCTTTCAATATCGGCGTGGTTCTATCGGATATTATGGAATTTAACAATAAGACCGTTTTAATCACTGGCTCAAGTCGCGGAATCGGAAAAGCAATCGCATTAAAACTGGCGGCCGCCGGGGCAAATATTGTGATCGCTGCGAAGTCCACAGCGGAAGATGAACGACTGGGCGGAACAATATTTTCTGCAGCCTCGGAAATAGAAGCAGCCGGCGGTAAAGCGCTCGCCTTGTATTGCGATATCCGGGATGAAAAACTTATCCGGGAACTCATGGAAAAAACAACCGAAAGGTTTGGCGGCCTGGATATCGTGGTGAATAATGCGTCTGCCATCAACATCAGTAGTACAGAAAGGTTGGAACCCAAAAAATTTGATTTGATGTTTGACATCAATGTGCGCGGAACTTTTTTTGTGACAAAATATGCGCTGCCACTTCTGAGGAAATCTTCGAATCCGCATATCCTCACCTTGTCGCCCCCGCTGAATTTCGATATGAAATGGTTTAGATCCCATCTTGCTTATACGCTGAGCAAGTTTAATATGAGCCTGATGGCGGCTGCATGGGCGGAAGAATTCAGGAAAGACGGTATCGCCTCAAACAGTCTCTGGCCCGCCACATTAATTGCAACGGCCGCAGTGAAAAATATGCCGGGTGGCGATAAACTTTTTATGATGAGCCGCAAACCGGAAATCATGGCGGATGCTGCTTTCTTTATCCTGGGCAAAAAAGCAGGATCAACAACCGGTAACCATTTTATTGATGAAGAAGTTCTGCGCGCAGAAGGTATTGTTGATCTGGATCCCTACTCGGTTACTCCGGGCGCTACTTTACAACGCGACCTTTTCCTTTAGATTTCGTCTGGTGTCTGGCAAATACCCGGTGGGTAATCGGGCTGGACAGAATGATAGAAGTCGTTGTTTCCCCATATTCCATCATGCTCGTCAACAGCTGCTGCAGATGTCCGGAATTCTGTACAATCACTTTTAGAAAAATGCAAAAATTTCCTGTTACCCGGTGGCATTCCAGCACCTCATCCAGTTTAGCGATATAATTCAGGAAAGACATGAATTTTCCGGAATGCGCCGTAAACGTAATAAATGCTTTCAGTGCATATCCTGTTTTTTCATAGTCCACATCGATACGATAACCCTGTATAATACCAGCCTCTTCCAGCTTGACCATGCGTTCTGCAACAGCAGGGGCCGACATACCCACTTCCCTTCCAATATCGGCAAAGGAGGCTCTTGCATTTTCCTGCAGGCATGCCAGGATCGACCAGCTTGTTTTATCTAATTCCATATGGAAAGTAATTTTCGCGAATCAGCTTGTTTTCGAAAGCAAATATTGAAAAAAACATTTGTTTCGAAAGCAAAAATAACAAATTTCCTTTTAACTTTGAATTGCCTTTTTTGAGGGAAATAGTTAAACAGCAGCAGATGAACAATACCTTATCCAAAACACCCGGTACACTCCCCGTCGTCCTGGCTTATCTGACGGTCTACATTGTATGGGGCTCCACTTATTTTTTTATCAGCAGGGCCCTGCATGGGTTTCCCCCGTTTATACTGGGAGGAGTGCGTTTCGTTATCGCGGGATTGATTATGATGGTCTGGGCGATATGGAAAAAGGAAAACCTGCTGGACGTCGAATCCATCAAACTGGCGGCTACCAGTGGTTTTTTGATTCTGTTTATCGGGAACGGCGTAGTAATTTTTATCGAACAATATGTAGGCAGTGCCTGGGTGGCCATTATCATCTCAGCTGCACCTTTATGGTATGTCCTTTATGACAGGCCGCACTGGAAGGAAAACTTTTCCAGTAAATCCATCATCACCGGTTTATTCCTGGGATTAATTGGAATATTCCTGTTATTCCTTCCCAATCTTTCAACCGCATATAAAACCGACCGTAACCCATATGAACGGATCGCGCTCTTTGTACTGATCCTGGGCTCTATGTCCTGGGTGATCGGATCTCTTTATGCCAAATACAAAAAAACTCAGGCACCTGCTACCGTAAATACCAGCTGGCAGATGTTTTTTGCAGGGATATACTTCCTGATTGGGGCGCTGATCACCGGGGAGTATAAAACATTTCAGTTTTCTAATGTTCCGGCGGAAGCCTGGTTTTCTATTTCTTACCTGGTAATATTCGGATCCATCCTCGCCTACAGTTGTTTTGTGTGGCTGATGGAAGTACAGTCACCGGCACAGGTAAGTACCTATGCTTATGTAAATCCTGTCGTGGCCGTTTTACTCGGAGTATTCCTTGCGGCTGAACATGTAAACTCTCTGCAGGTCGCCGGTTTGATCGTGATCCTCCTCAGTGTACTGCTCATCAATCTGAACAAATACATAAAACGACCGAGGTTGGCCTGAGGAAAGTATGGGCCTGCTTGTAGTCACTAACAGTCGTCAACCATCAACCGTCAACTGTCAACCATCAACATTAGTTTTTCCCTTAGACCAAACATTTGCGCAATCAGCTCAAAAGACCGCAGCCGGTCTTTAAATGAATGCGTCATGGTTGTGATCATGATCTCATCCACTCCCAGTTCAACTGCAAGGGCATCAAGTTCCTTTTTGACCTGGTCGGGTGTTCCCGATATGATACGGCCGCTGTTATATTGTATCCGCCGGAGTTCTTCCGGTGAAAAAATATAATCACTAATATCTTCATACCGGTTCATCTCCCGGAAATTTCCCTTTTCAAACTGAAGCAAGGTATAGTCTGCAAGCTTCCTCATCTGACGCGCTTTCTCTTCGGTATCCGCGCACAAAACAGAAATGGCCAGCAGGGTCTGTGGTGATTTCATCTCCCGTGAAGGCTGGAATGCCCGCTTATAATCTTCTACAATTTCCCGCCCTGCAAATCCATTGATAAACCGGGCGACGGCTAATCCCATTCCGAATTTTGCCGCTATGGCGGCACTGCCTCCGCTCGAGCTGAGAATCCAGGGAGCGGGAATCGTGGCAGATAATGGAACAGCCAGCAAGGGACCATACTGGGATTCCGCTTCATCATGGAAAAATGCCTGCAATTGCTCCAGCTGCTGCAGGTAGGATTCTTCAGAAAAATGATTGGAAGGATTAAGCAGGCTTGCTGTAATCCGGTCGCCGCCGGGAGCCCTCCCCATTCCCAGATCGATCCTGCCGGGATACATGGTTTCCAGCAACCTGAAATTTTCCGCCACTTTCAATGCACTGTGGTTGGGAAGCATAATTCCTCCTGATCCAATCCGGATCCTGCGGGTTTCGTTCGCCAGGCGCACCATGAGTAATTCCGGTGCGGATCCCGCAACCATCGCAGAGTTGTGATGCTCCGAAACCCAGAAACGGTGAAAGCCGGCTTCTTCGGCGAATTTCGCAGTTTGAATGGTATGAGCGATTGCCTGTGCAGCGGTCGCTCCCGTTGGTACGATGGACTGGTCCAGAATGCTGACGCGGAACATGAATATGTTTAGATTTATTAACATCTCAATATCTTCTTTGTTCTAAAAATCGGAACTGTTTCATTACCGAAATCTTAATTTTAGGGACATCGTTCTTTTTATGACATACCAGCAAATCACCGACATTACTGGGAAAAGAAAATGAAAATCTCTTTTCCCATCGCTGCGAAAAAATTCCGAAGGAAACACTACAGCTGCCATCTCCTGCTTTTATTGACGAAGTATTTAAAGAATCAAACCGCAATCTGCAAACACTCCGAAGTCTTCAACAGCTTTTTAATTGCGGAAGACTTGCAGGCACCGGGTATCTTTCCATTCTCCCTGTTGACCAGGGAATCGAACACAGCGCCGGGGCTTCTTTCGCCAAAAACCCGCTATATTTTGATCCCGAAAATATCGTGCGTCTGGCAGTAGAGGCCGGGTGCAATGCCGTGGCCAGCACATTCGGTGTATTGGCCATGGTGGCCCGCAAATATGCACACCATATTCCTTTTATTGTTAAACTCAACCACAACGAATTGCTTACCTATCCAGATAAATACGATCAGATATTTTTTGGAACAGTACGGGACGCCTGGAATATGGGCGCCGCTGCAGTCGGTGCAACTATTTATTTTGGATCAGCAGAATCAAACCGCCAGATTACTGAAGTGGCCAGGGCTTTCGATGAAGCGCATCAACTCGGCATGGCGACCGTTTTGTGGTGTTACCTGCGAAACAATGCGTTTGTGAAAGATGGTAAAGACTATCATGTGGCTGCAGACCTGACCGGTCAGGCCAATCATCTTGGTGTAACAATTCAGGCAGATATCGTTAAACAAAAATTGCCGGAACTCAATGGCGGATACAAAGCATTGAATATGGGCAGCAGTCATTATGGAAAGCTGGATGAGAGAATGTATTCGGATCTTTCTTCAGATCATCCGATCGATCTCTGCCGTTACCAGGTGTTAAACGGCTTTTCCGGTCGGGCTGCCCTCATCAACTCAGGTGGGGCTTCGCAGGGAGACAAGGATCTGAAAGAAGCCCTGCGAACAGCGGTCATAAACAAAAGAGCCGGAGGCAGCGGTATGATCTCGGGAAGAAAAGCATTTCAGCGGCCCTTTGGAGAAGGAGTGCAATTACTAAATGGTATCCAGGATGTATATCTGGAGAAAGATATTACGATCGCATGAAAAAAATCAAACAATCACCTACGGCTATTTTTACGGATATTGGCGGCGTACTACTAACGAATGGCTGGGATCGCACTGCAAGGAAAAAAGCAATTGATCGATTTAAACTCGACCTGGCGGAAACAGAAGAAAGACATCATCTCACATTCGATACTTATGAGTCAGGTAAAATTTCTCTCAGTGAATACCTGAAGAGACTTGTTTTTTATAAGAAAAGAAATTTCACGGAAGAAGATTTCCGGAAATTTATGTTTGCCCAGTCGGAGCCATTTCCGGAAATGCTCCTGCTCATCCGGGCCATCAAAGAAAAATACAACATTAAAATTGCGGTCGTAAACAATGAGGGAAGTGAATTGAATAAACACCGGATCAATAAATTCAGGCTGGGAGAATTTGTTGATTTCTTTATCAGTTCCTGTATCGTCCATTTCCGCAAACCGGATGCAGACATTTTCAAAGTGGCATTAGACATTGCACATGTTGAACCGGAAAAAGTGATTTACCTGGAAGACCGGCCGATGTTCGTACAGGTGGCCGATACACTGGGTATACAGGGCATCATCCATACGAACTTTAATACAACAAAGAAACGACTGGCTGATTTGGGCTGGGTGATTTGACACCGGTCAGGGATCGGATCAGATCAACTTCAGCCTCACTGTACGGTGTGCCGTCCGGCCGGAAAATATCATGGAACCAGATTTTTGGTTCGGCACCGTCCGGCATGGGCGTGTCCCAGGCATATTTGGTATTCGTCTTTCCGCTCACCAACCCCCAGTTGATGGCAGCTACATTTTCCTTTTTAAGCATCGGCATAATATTAAAAAAAGTACTGTTGCGGAGACGGGCCATATATTCTGTACAAATCAGCGGGCGCCCGTAATTTCTCAATGAATCAATTACTTCCTGATGTGCCTTTTCATTTTCATAATTATGATAAGTAATTACATCCGAAGCGGTAAGCTGGAAATGATTCAATTCACGGAGATCCTTATTCCAAACACCGGCCGATAAAGGCTGCGACGGATTGATTTGCCTGGACCATTGAAATACATTTTTCAACAGAACCATGCTCTTGTTCTGATAATTTGAATTTCCGGGTTCATTGTATAAATCCCAAAGCAGTATGCGCTGGTCACCCCGGAATGTTTTGAGCACATCTTTCACATAGGATTCCAAAACCTTCATCAGACTGGCATCATCATACAGTAATTTTCCCGGATCCCTTAGCCATCCGGAATTATGAACACCGGGTTTAGGCGCCGGCTGTGCACCGGCATGATAGGATTCATTCCAGCAGTCGTCAAAAAAAACAAAAATTGTTTTAATATTTTTTTGATTGGAAATGGTCAGGTATTGCTCCATTCGCTTTTTAAATCCTTCCGGATCCTGTTGCCAGGCCAGGTGATGCAGAAAAACACGCATGCAGTTCAGTCCGATGGACTGGGCCCATCCAAGTTCCCTGGAAATAGTGGCCGTATCAAAACTTTCTCCCTGCCACATTTCAAGCTGGTTAATTGCCGTACTCGGAATAAAATCACATCCCCTTAACCATCCCTGCCTGGCATACCATTGGTTAGCTGCAGTTTTTGTCCATACCGGGCGGGCGGTCTGGGCAGACAATTGGCAGAAACTAAAGATGAACAAAGCAAATACGAATACTTTTCTCATGTGTGAAATTGAAAAATGGAGAATCAGAAACAAAAAATTTTACAATGATTAAATGTAAGCCGTAAAACTGACCGGACTATACGCAATCCAATTATCGGGCTAAATTTTAAATTCTCATCCACAAGGTTCCCCGAATACCGGTTGTCCGTCATGGAGCAAACATTGTATCAATTTCGGACACCCGTTTTTTCGAAACGGTAGTATCTTAGTGTCACTCAATGATTTATAATATGGCATAGCATATGAATCGAATGAGTACTCAAACCAGAGACCTATGTTCAAAAATTATTTCAAGACGGCTTATCGCAACCTGATAAGAAATAAAAAATTCAGTCTGATCAACATTTCAGGCTTGGCCATTGGTATTGCTTCATCCATTTTGATTTTCACCGTAGTTCATTATGAACTGAGTTATGACACTTTTCAGCCGGGATACAATAATATTTTCCAGGTTGCCATGGAAGATAAATTTCCAAGCGGGACAAGTTACACCCCGGGTACCCCCTATCCTGCTTTGAATGCACTGAGGGCAAAATTCCCACAGATCGTTACTGGTGTTTTGTATTCCAATTACGGCGCTCAGTTGACCGTTGTCGGACCGGATGGAACTCCCTCCAAAGAAAAAAGATTCATTGAAGATGCGGGCGTTTTCTTTGCAGATCCGCAGTTTTTCAACATATTCAAAACGCAATGGCTGTCTGGTTCGGCCCAGGTTCTTGATCAGCCCAATAAAATCGTTCTGTCAAAAAAAACAGCTGAAAAATATTTTGGCCAGTGGCAGGATGCCACAGGAAAATATATCCGTCTCGACAATCTGAATACCGTCCAGGTTGCAGGTATCATACAGGATCCTCCGGGAAACTCGGATTTTCAATTCAAAGTCATTGGATCTTATCCCATTTTTAAAAGTTCAAGTTTCTATCCCTATAGCAAATTTTGGAACTCTACCAGCAGCAATGAACAGCTCTATATGTTACTGCCGGTCGGTCAGTCTGTTTCTGCAATCAATTCCCAGCTTGAACAGTTCAGCAAGCAACAATTCAATCAGGATAAACGGGATGTCAAACGCACCATATTTTTAAGGCCTCTCGGCATTTTACATTTTGATTCCCGGATGGAAAATATGGGCGACCACGTAACCAGTAAAAGCACACTATGGACCCTGTCACTGATTGCACTTTTTATCTTAATCATGGCCTGTATCAATTTTGTGAACTTGTCAACCGTCCAGGCAGTTAACAGGTCCAAGGAAATCGGCGTGAGGAAAGTACTGGGCAGCGGCCGATTGCATCTGCTTTGGCAGATACTGGGTGAAACATCACTCCTGGTACTGGCATCCATTTTACTGGCCATTGGTATAGCGGAATTCTGCCTGCCTTATATTAAAAACGTCTCCTCCATTAGTGAAACCATACATTTATTTAACTGGCAAACCGTCATATACCTTTCGGGTATTTTTATTGTAGTCACCTTGATGGCCGGTCTGTATCCGGCCCTGGTTGTGTCAGGATTCAGTCCAATCCTCGCTTTGAAAAATAAAATCAACTCTGCCAGTGTGGGTGGTATTTCCCTGCGGAGATCCCTGGTTGTTTTACAATTCGCCATTTCACAGGTACTGATCGTCGGAACGCTGATCGCGGTTTCCCAGATGAATTATGTCCAGAACGCTAACCTCGGCCTCGACAAAGAAGCCGTGCTGATCGTGCGCGGAAATGGCGACAGTACACAGATTTCCAGGATGGACATTTTTAAATCTGAATTAAAGAAAAATAAATCTGTAGTGGAAGTTTCAGCATGCACGGATCCTCCTTCTTCCGACAATGGTTGGGGTACGAACTTCGCCTTTAATCATAAACCGGATGAAAACTACACCCTGTTTCTCAAGTTCGGGGATGCTGACTATTTTAAAACATTCGGTCTTCAGTTTGCAGCGGGCGGCCCGTATACCCAATCCGACACAGTCAGAGACGTGGTTATCAATGAGACCCTGGTCTCGAAACTGGGATTAAAATCCGTACAGGAGGCCATTGGAAAAGACATCCTGCTGGATGGCAACTGGAAAAAAATTTGTGGGGTAGTGAAAGATTTCCGGCAGAATTCATTACGCGAAGATATCAGGCCGATTCTGATTGCCTGCAGCAAGAGGAATTATTCTTACATAGCAATTAAATTAAAAGCCGGCAACCTGGGAACGGTTAAAGAACAGGTCCAGCAGGCCTGGGATAAATATTATCCCGAATACGCAAATCAGACGTACTTCCTGGACGAACGCATTGAAAATTTCTACCAGCAGGAACATCAGCTCGCGCTTCTGTATAAAATATTTGCAGGTATTGCGATATTTATCTCCTGCCTGGGTTTATATGGCCTGGTTTCCTTCATGGCTGTGCAGCGGAAAAAAGAAGTTGGCATCCGGAAAGTATTGGGCGCAAGTATTGCCCAGATCATTTATTTGTTCTCCAGGGAATTCACCATCCTGATCCTGGTAGCATTTGCCATTGCAGCACCGGTTGCATGGTATATGATGAGTAACTGGCTGGCCCATTTTGTGTACCGCATCCCGATGCGACCCGTACTGTTCCTGCTGGCTGTTGTCATCTCCGTTATGATTGCCTGGCTTACGGTGGGTTATAAGTCCTTCCGCGCTGCCCTGGTAAATCCTGCGAGAAGCCTGAAATCAGAGTAAAGCAAGTGTGGGAGTATGGAAGTGATACTGCCAACCGCCAACGTCACTCATAACCCATCACCCATAACCCATAACCCATAACCAATAACCCATCAACCAACCCTAACGCCTGACCGAAAACTCATAAACAGATACTTCATGAAAAGTCTGTCCCGGCCCCAGAATTGTGTTGGGAAAAGAGGGTTGGTTGGGCGAGTCCGGAAAATGCTGGGTTTCCAGGCATAAAGCTCCATGCTGAACTATTTTTTTCCCGTCCCTCCCTGTTAATCTGCCATCAAGAAAATTACCTGTGTAGAACTGAATGCCAGGTTGAGTTGTCCATACTTCCATAACTCTGCCGGAGCCCGGATCAAATACGGTAGCTGCAATGGCGAGCGAGGAATCCTTTCTGTCAATAATAAAATTGTGATCGTAACCACCCTTCACTTTTTTTAGATCCAACCCGATCTTTTTTGCCTTCTGGAAATCCATTGGGGTATTTTTTACGGGTAACTTCTGCCCGGTTGGAATAAGTGAATCATTGACAGGTGTATATTTAGTTGCAAATATTTTTATCTCTTCATCCAGTATGGTTGAATCCTTTCCGGCAGACAAATTAAAATAAGCATGATTCGTCAGGTTGACCGGAGTTTTCATGTCCGTCAATGCAGTATAATCAATCATCAATCCATTTTTGGAAGTGACTTTGTAAACAACTTTCACAATGAGATTTCCCGGATACCCTTCTTCCCCGTCCCTGCTGGTGTAGGATAATGCGAGACTTGAATCGTTTACCTGGTTTACATTCCAGATTACCTTATCAAATCCTTTTGCTCCGCCATGCAGCGAGTTGCCTCTATCATTCGGAGCCAATGTGTACGTCTTCCCGTCAATGTTAAACGCAGCACGGTTGATCCGGTTGGCATAGCGGCCGACCAGTGCGCCAAAATATGGATTTGATTTTTGCAGGTATCCCGGAAGTGAATCAAAACCCAGTATAATATTTTCGGATTTTCCTGTCTTGTCCGGTGTCCACAATTCCAGCAGCGTGCCTCCATAGTTGCTGATAACGGCTTTCAGTCCCTGGCTGTTTTGAATGGTATAGGCATAGACAGAATCATTCTTAATCGTTCCATAATAAGATTTAGTGCCGTTTTCCTGGACAACAATTTCCTTGTTCTTTCCGGGTTTCGTTTCACAACCGGAAAAAATGATCACATGAATTATAAAAATAATAATCGCAAATAACTTGAATATTTTCATGGCTCTGCTTTAGTTAAATTCCTCGTCGTAAATAAATTTAAAGTTATTCTTTCGGAAAGAATAATTATTCGTCCCTCTTCGCAGGCAACACCTATGAAGAATCCGGAATTCATTCATTTCGCAGTTGCAACGGTTTTTGCTCTCCGTCGCACCACAAAGATCTCCTTGGTAATGTCCGGCTGATTATCCCCCAGTAAAAAGCCGTAGGGTTGCAGGGGTTCGATCCGGTCGAAAATCACTTTGACAATCGCTGTGATGGGTATGGAAAGAAACATCCCCGGAATTCCCCAGAGTTCATTACCTACCAGTACGACGATAATCGAAACCAGTGCGTTGATTTTCACTTTGGACGCCACAATTTTTGGAACGAAGAAATTATTATCAATAAACTGAACCACCAGGTAAGCAATCAACACATAGAGTGCATCCACCGGCTGCTTGGTGGCAAGGGCCAGCAGCATGGGAAGTGCTACCGCCACTACACCGCCGATATATGGAATTACGTTCAGCAGGGCACCGATCACACCAACCAGGATGGCATATGGAATGCCCAGAATCCACAGGGCAAGGGAGTTCAGTATCGCTACCAGGATTGCTTCCACCAACAGGCCAAAAAGGTATCTCTGAATAAGTGTCTTTGTTTCGGTAAGCACTTCCACCACGGTAACATGCAGGTTTTTTGGAAACAACCTTGCGATAAATTCCAGTAGCAGTGGTTTGTAATAAATAATCATAAATACATAGACAGGCATTATTACAAATGTCATGAGCATACCCCCCAGTGTACTGACCGTACTGGTAATTACTACCGTTCCGTTTTCATCCATTCCTTCTTTCCGGGTCTTGGTTACCCAGGCATCCACCTTCCATTTGGAAACATTAAAGGTTTGTGAAATCCAGCGTTCCCCTTCGTTAAACAGCGCAAGAAATTTTTGTTTGAAAAGTGGGAAGGATTCACTGAACAAAGAAATCTGGGTAATGAAAAAATAAAATACGGCAGTAATCAGCGACATGGTTACAACCAATGCAAGTATGATGGCCGGTACGCGGGGTATTTTGATCCTGCACAAAAAAAGAATGACCGGATTCAGCAGAATAGCAATCATGATGGCAAATACCAGTGGAATAATGATATCCTGCCCGATATAAAGGATGAAGAAGAAAACGGCAATCCCCATCAATATCTGGGCGATCTTTAAATACACTGGCAAGCTAACGGAAGCATTATCCATGGTGGTGTGATTGAAGGCGCAAAATAGCCTATCTTGATAAGCAAAACGGATACCATGCCACGGCGGATGATTTATCTGGTCTTGCTTCTCACCGGTTTCCTCAGGATACATGCTCAGGATAACTACCAGGAAACCTACAGACCCCAAATCCATTTTTCTCCCGGCAAAGGATGGATGAACGATCCAAATGGTCTTGTCTATTACAAGGGTGATTATCACATGTTTTTCCAATATTATCCCGATAGTACCGTATGGGGGCCCATGCATTGGGGTCATTCCATCAGCAAAGACCTGGTTCATTGGAAACAGGCTCCCATTGCGCTATATCCCGATAGCCAGGTATATATTTTTTCGGGAAGCGCCATAGTTGACAAATCAAATACAAGCGGTTTTGGTTCAGGTGGAAAAACACCGCTTGTTGCAGTGTACACGATGCATGATATAGCAGGAGAAAAAGCAGCCACCAATCGATTCCAGAACCAGGGTATTGCTTATAGTCTGGATGATGGAATCAATTGGAAAAAATATTCCGGAAATCCGGTTTTAAAAACACCCGGTTTGAAAGATTTCCGCGATCCGAAAATCAGCTGGTATCCCGAAGGGAAAAAATGGTTGATGACATTGGCAGCTGGTGATCGTATTATCTTCTATTCTTCCGGTGACTTGAAATCCTGGAATAAAGAATCTGAATTCGGTGCAACGACCGGTGCCCATGGAGGTGTCTGGGAATGCCCCGATCTTCTTTCATTTAAAATAGATGGAAAGCAAGTCTGGCTATTACTGGTAAGTATCAACCCGGGTGGCGCACAGGGGGGATCCAGCACACAATATTTCACCGGCTCTTTTGACGGACATGTATTTACTGCCCTGGATACTATAACACGTTGGGCAGACTACGGGCCCGATAATTATGCAGGTGTTACCTGGAGTAACACAGGCGATGAAAAAATTTTCCTTGGCTGGATGAGCAACTGGCAGTATGGCACCAAAGTTCCTACTTCAAAATGGCGAAGTGCCATGACCATCCCGCGCATCCTGGGACTGAAAAATATCGGAGGAAGCTATTATACAACCATGATGCCGGTGAACGCTTTGGAAAAACTGGTTACTAAGACCAGTACTTATAATCATGATGCCACTGAAAACGGAATTACGTTGTCAGGACCCGCCCGCCTGGAACTCCATGTTTCAGATCTCCATTCTTTTTCATTTACTTTCAGCAATTCACAGGGACAGTCACTGAAGGCCGGATATGATGAGGAAAAAAATTCTTTTTTCATTGACCGGAGCCAGGCAGGCAGGTCGGATTTTTATTCCGGATTCGCTGCCATTCATTATGGCCCGCGCATCGCGCAGACAAATGATTCGAAAATTATTATGCTCCTTGATAATTCTTCACTGGAATTATTTGCCGATGAAGGACTCACTACCATGACAGAAATATTTTTTCCCGATCAGCCATATAATTCGGTACAGCAAACCGTTAGTAGAAAATCTTTGAATGATATAAAAATAAGTCAGCTCTCCTCTGTCTGGACCCAACCATAAAAATCTTCACCCATAACCCCTGCCTGCGGCAGGCACAACCCATAACCCATAACCCATAACCCATAATTCATTACTTTCCCCTCAATTAACCTCAAGCCCATCTTTACCAGGTAACACCGGGAAAGCATTGTGTGGCTCGGCCTGATACCAGAAAACGGTGGAAGCGATATCATCCTGCAATGGAAGATACCTGCCTTCTGAGCGCCATCCCAGAGCCTGGATGGTTACCCGGATATTTTTTTCAAAACGGATTGGATCCGTAATATGCCAGCGATACAAACCAAATCGTTGGGAAACATTATAATGCCCGTCTCCCCGTATTACCTGCGCAAGTCCCGAATACGGACTGTTGAACTCTGTATAATTCGTTTCTTCAACTCCGCTTGCATTTTTCTTCCGTGTATCAAAATCGTATGATCCGCAGAAATAATCCTCTGTTCCCGTTCCGCATATAGTGGGATAGTCACTGTCACCATCCATATAAAATTTAATTTCCCCCTCTCCCCACCATCCATTATTGTGAACACCCCAGGCCAGGTAAGTACCTACATATTGTCCACGACCCTGAACGCCATCCAGTAAAACAAAAACGGACTTTTCCGGCAGTGGATTCATACGTCTGAATTGCGCATGAAAATAAGCGGCATCCGCCGGCACTTCAGTGAGAATATAATCTACCTGGTAGTAGAGCATCATGGAATTGTTGTCGATATTTTCCATCGTGATACGGCATTTTTTCCTGAAAGGCATGGGCCAGTAACAATTGAATGCAGAACCCGGATTTACACAAACCGCCAGTGAACGAAGCGGCGCATATTGATTCCATCCCATCCCGAAAAAATCTCCTACCGGCGCTTCTACAGATGGTTCTTTCTCGTCATCCCAATAAAACCGTATGATCGAATTGCGCCACACACCGGTAGGTGTCATCCATATATGCTGAATAGAACCGGGCCCGTTTATCTCTGCTATTGTAAAAGTTGTATGGGATTTTATTTCCACTGAAGGGCTGATCTTCCACCCCTTGCCCAGGTCCCGCGCGGCGGATTCTCCGGTTCCCTTGACCGCCATGCCTCCCTTTCCTTTTTCACCATTGAAATTTTCAGGGCTGATGGACCGGCTCTTTGCATCCGACAGACGGAAAATATTGGACAGGTTCGATTCCATTCCATTGAATTTTTCCTGCGAAAAAACGTGGATGGCAGGTAGGAAACCAATAAGCAGGCATAACAATCGATTATTTTTCATGACAGGTGTTTTATATTCAATATTGAATATAAGTCAAAATATAAAACACCATGATAAGTGTACATTCAATTGTTAACATTACTAAAGCAGAATAGATTCTTTCCCTGCCGAAATGCGCAGTACCTTTGACAGGCGTTGGCCAATCCAGTCAGGAAATAAAGGCTTAACAAGATGTACAAAGTTTCTTTCAATAATAAGGACAATTCATTTTACCAGGATTTGAAATCTTCGGTAGAGAAATACTTTTCGCTGAATCATGTTAAGAAAACCGGCAACTGGAAACTGTACACTAAGGCACTCGTACTGGTTCCGGCTGCCATAGTCATATATTTATTTCTCCTGTTTGCACAGGTTTCTCTTATACCGGGTATCCTGATATCCGGACTCTTTGGGTTCATCCTGGCCAGTATCGGTTTTAATATTATGCATGATGCCTGCCACGGTTCTTATTCCCGGAAACCCTGGGTAAATAATATCATGGGACTTAGTTTAAATCTACTCGGGGGAAACGCATTTATCTGGAAATTCAAACATAATATTATCCATCATACATATACGAATATTGATGGACTGGACGATGATATTGCAAAAAGCCCCGTCATGCGTTCCTGTGAATCGCAGAAATGGACGAAGGCACACCGTTATCAGCATATTTATGTTTTATTCCTATATGCCGTCTCTTCTTTTTTATGGGTGTTGATGATGGATTTCGATAAATATTTCCGGCGGAAAGTCCATAACACGAGTTTACAAAAAATGGATTTTTCCGAACACGCTATTTTCTGGCTCAGTAAATTATTATACCTCGTTTTTTATATTGCCATACCTGTTCATTATGTCGGCTGGTCCGCCTGGGCAATTGGTTTTGCCAGTATGCATATTACCATGGGTCTGACGCTGGCCCTGGTATTTCAATTAGCGCACGTAGTGGAAGACGCTGCGTTTGTATTTGCACCAGGCAAGGAACCACAAAAAATTGAAGAGGAATGGGCCATCCACCAGGTCCGCACGACTGCCAACTTTGCGCCACGGAATAAATTAGTCAGCTGGTTTGTTGGAGGCTTGAATTTCCAGATCGAACATCACCTGTTTCCCAAGATTAGTCACGTTCATTATCCGGACATTGCCCCAATCGTTAAAAAGGTCTGTGATGAACACCAGGTGCATTATAATGAATTCAGGACAATGACGGGCGCCATAGCCTCTCACTTTCGCATGATGAAATTGCTGGGTCAGCCACCCATTCACGCTAACACGTGAAAGTATGAGAATATGGAAAGTATGGGAATATGAGAGTGAAACACTGACAACTATCAACCTATTATTCATAACCCATCACCCATAACCCATAACCCATAACCCATAATCAACTACGCCATCAGACTCTGATCTTCCACATTTACAAAAAGCCTGATCATTTCACCCTGCTGTTCCGCAAATCCGGATGCGACAAGCTGCCTCAGTCGCCAGATCAAAAAAGATTCATTTAATTTTTCGGGTGACTTGGAAAGAAAATGATGAACCGCACGGGAAGTCTTCTGAAACACCGGCTGAAGATAATGTAGTATGGACCGGTCGTAGTAATCGTCTGCCTGCTGCACTATTTTTTTGCCCCCTTCCAGTAAACGAAGGTTCTTGTTTTCTGCCGCCAGGCGAAACCATTCGTCGGGATCGGTTTCAAATTCAGCCGGGCTGACAGGACGTGCCAGTCTTTTTGCTTTTACAAATTCCCTTGCTGGAATTTCTGCGAGGGTAACAGGATAGAATACATTTCCCTTTTCTCCAATAAAAGGAAGATTGTTCAGACTCACTATATATATCCTCCCCGAAAACGCTTTCAGCTGGGCGATCAGCCAGTAATATCCGCTGACATCTTTTACATTGGGTGCCACCCAGATCCAGATCTGGTCAAACTCTTCCTCCTCCATCCGCTGAATAATTTTCGACAGCTCAACGGAATCGGTATTCCCTTCTGCCGTATGATGCAATGATTCTTTTCCATCATCCCTGATTTCATCCCACCATTTTTTGCGGGCTGCAAGCCCGGGCTCAGAAAATAAATCCTGGATCGGCCCTACGGAATAATCGTCCCGGATCAGGATGGTTTCCCCATCGAGGGCATCATCCATGTCCATGGCTGCATTTAGCAATTCAGCTCCCCGGGAATCAAAAACAATATGAAACATCTGACTAAATTTTAGACCCTTTATTTTTCAATTTCGGCATGGTCAATTTCCATCCGGAGATTCCCGATGATGAAATCCTGCCGCTGGGGAGTATTCTTCCCCATAAAATATTCAAGCAATTGCTGTATATGTGTTTCCGGCATGATCATCACCGGCTGAACACGCATATCAGGACCGATAAACCTCGCAAATTCCTCCGGTGAAATTTCACCCAATCCTTTAAAGCGGGTTATTTCAGGTTTGCTGCCGAGCTTTTTCGAAGCTGCCTGTTTTTCTGTTTCGTCATAACAATAAATGGTCTCCTGCTTATTTCTCACCCTGAATAAAGGAGTCTCCAAAATATAGACATGGTTATTCTTTACCAGGTCCGGGAAAAATTGCAGGAAAAAAGTCATGAGCAGTAAACGGATATGCATTCCATCCACATCCGCATCGGTTGCCACGACAATATTGTTGTAACGAAGCCCTTCGATGCCATCTTCCACATTCAGGGCATGCTGAAGTAAATTAAATTCTTCGTTTTCGTAAACTACTTTCTTGGTGAGCCCGAAACAATTCAGGGGCTTGCCCCGCAAACTGAATACTGCCTGGGTTTCCACATTACGAACCTTGGTAATTGAACCACTCGCCGAGTCTCCCTCAGTAATAAAAATGGTAGATTCTTTTTGCTTTTCCAGGATCAGGTTTTTATCCCGGCCGGTGGCTTCTTCATTATAATGCACACGGCAATCCCTCAGTTTTTTATTATGCAGGTTAGCCTTCTTGGCTCTTTCATTGGCCAGCTTGCGGATACCGGATAATTCCTTCCGCTCCTTCTCACTCTGCTCAATGCGTTTCTTCAGGGCATCTGCGATGGAAGGATTTTTGTGCAGAAAATTATCCAGCTCACGGGTCAGGAAATCGTGAATGAAATTCTTCATACTCGCGCCGCCCTCCTGCATAAACTGGCTGCCGAGTTTGGTCTTGGTCTGGGATTCAAATATGGGCTCCACGACACGGACAGATACGGCAGCGGTAATACTTTGCCGTACATCTGCCGCTTCATAATCTTTTTTATAAAAATCACGAATCACTTTTACGAAGGATTCGCGGAAAGCCTGTTGATGGGTGCCACCCTGCGTCGTATACTGGCCATTTACAAAGCTGAATATTTCCTCTCCATAATCGTTGTTATGTGTAATGGCTACTTCAATATCATCCCCTTTGAGATGAATAATTGGGTACCTGAGCTCATCTTCGTTGGTCTTACGTTTCAGCAGGTCAAGCAGGCCATTCTTCGAAAGATATTTTTTCCCATTGTAGTTGATAACCAGACCGGCATTCAGGTAACAGTAATTCCAGAACTGGTTGTCGAGGTATTCATTGATGAAATGGAAATTCTTAAAAATGCTTTCGTCGGGAACAAATTCCACCAGCGTTCCATTGGGCTCCGTGGTCTTTGTTTCCTTCTCCTCCTTAACGAGATTTCCTTTTGAAAAAGAAGCGCGTTTCTCGCGTCCGTCCCGGAATGCTGAAACGGTAAATGCCTGACTGAGGGCATTCACTGCTTTCGTACCCACACCGTTTAAACCCACGGCTTTCTGAAATGCCTTGCTGTCGTATTTGGCACCGGTATTGATCTTACTTACCACGTCCACCACTTTACCAAGCGGAATGCCACGACCAAAATCCCGCACACTGACCGCTTTGTCTTCAATCACAACTTCAATCTGCTTACCGTGGCCCATGGTATATTCATCGATGCAATTATCCACTACTTCTTTTACGAGTACATAAATGCCATCGTCTGCACTGCTGCCGTCTCCCAGTTTACCGATATACATACCGGGCCTCAGCCGGATATGCTCTTTCCAGTCAAGGGAACGGATGGATTCTTCGGTATAAGCGAATAAATCTTGTTTGTTTTCTGCCATAATGAATGGTCGCAAATATAGGTAAATCCGGCTGTTGGGAAGCTGCGTGAATTACGCACGCTTGTGCATAATTCCACCCTTATCAAATTGATTTTCCGATTTTTAATGGTATTCTGCCGGTTTATAACAGCAGTAATTTGAGTACAAAACCAAGTAGTTTTACCTATACTAAAACCCTTGATTTAACGCTATTATAGCATAAACTTTAACCCTTGAAAACCGGTCTGTTACCTGGAATCAACCTGATACTTTCGATTCTGGCCGTCACATTTTGCTTCATCCCGCTGGCCTTATACTGGTGGAAAAAACTTTCTCCTGATAAGGTTTATCTTTTTATAGCAATTTTCTGGACCGTCAACGGTGTACTATACTTCCCTGAAATCTTTCACTGGCAATGGTATGATAATGCCGCCAATCGGATTACTCTGTTCTACAACCTGGTCGAAGACCCGTTGATCATTCTGATTTTTTATCTCCTGTTCAGGAATAATATTTTCAAATACCTGCTCATCACATTTATTTTATTTGAAATCGCGATTGTCTTTTGGAAGGGATTTAACTGGGATGCCAACAATATCATCATCGGCGTGGGAGGTCTGACCAGCCTGGTGTTAAATATCTGGGGAATCAGCCGCTACTTCCTGAAAATGCAGCACTCCGACCTGGACAATGTGATGGGTTTTGTGTATGCCGGATTCATCTTCTATTTCGGCCTCTACGGAGTAATTTATTATTTCAATTATATCATCTTCAGCAAAGTCACGCTGCCTTATGTGATCTTCATTAATTATCTGGCCATCTGCCTGGCCACCGTTCTCATCTCCATTGGCTTCTGGAAATTCGCACACGCCGACTACAGGGACGAAGGATTTTAATCCTCATCCTCTTCATAGTTGTAAGTGCCCTGATTATCGTTGTAAATCGATTCCCAGTCCTTTATTTTATCATCGCTGACGAGTTCAAGAATATCGAAAATAGAATCTCCTTTTTTCCTCCATTCATTTACAGTTTCATCTGCATACCTGGACACATACATACATTGTTCAGTCTCCAGATTCACTTTAATCAGACTCACAGGTGACTGCTCCGTTTCCTGGATAAGATAATAGCAATTTTTTTCTAACAGGGCATAAGAATACATACTACACAGTTTTAAAAATGATCTTAGTCTGGATGTTAGAATTAATGGGAAGTAAAAAACCTGCAGGAGAATTTTAGGAGTAGTAAGTGGGACTGCAGGACACAAATTTACTGCTTTTCATATTCAACGTCCCGTTTTTACACCTTCCCAGGGATGTATTTATTTTGGATTATTTTGCCACTGAATATCAATAAGTTATATCATTTTACCCTTTTGTAGGCCAAGGGTTTGCCGGATGGAAGACGGAAAATCAGCGGAATAATGACTTACAAAGATCAGGCTGGCACCGTACCGGGCACAATACCGGTCGATCGTTTGTAGCGTAAAGGCTGTTTGTACAGGATCCAGGCCCTGGCAGGGTTCATCCAGTATCAGAAGTGGCGGAGTCTTGATCAGGGCCCTTCCAAGCAAAATCATCCGCTGTATTCCCGCCGGCAGACTGGTGAGTAATCGGCTTGCATAACGGTCCACTTCAAGGAATTCAAGCCAGGCCATCACATACTTTTCCTGCTCGGAAGAAAGCTGTCGGAACAAACCGATGGTGTCAAACAAACCGGAAGCCAGCGCCGTGAATGCCGTGGCTGCCGGATCAAAATAAAGTTGCAGTTCCGGAGAGAGATACCCGATTTTTTGTTTGATCTCCCAGATGCTTTCACCAGATCCTCTCTTCCGGTCGAATAAATAAATCTCATTCGCGTAGGCCTGCGGATTATCAGCGGTAATCAGGCTTAATAAAGTTGTTTTGCCCGCACCGTTGGGTCCGGTTAACGCCCAGCAGGATCCTTTTTCCACTTCCCAGTGAATTCCGTCGAGTATATTTTTCCCATCATACCGTATATGCACATTGCGCATGCGTACAGCATACCGGAAATCAGGATAAGAAAAAGAAATCCCTTCTGGAAATTCCTTTGTCGATTGTACAACTCCTTCAGCATTTTTTCTCTGAAGATCTTCCCGGTGGCTGACTATTTCCAACTGTCCATTTTGCAGATGGCCAAACCGGTTGAAACAAGACGGTATATGCAAATGACTGCTCAGCAGCATGAGTGCCTGGCCCGAATCGGAAATGGCAGACAGGATATCATCGAGCAAATGACGTCCCTCCACATCCAGTCCGGTAAACGGTTCATCCAGGACCAGTAACCAGGGCGCCCCGAGAACCCCTTTCAGAATCTGCAGTCTTTTGTTTTCACCATTCGATAACTGTATCAATGGCTCGTTAAGCAGTGGCTTCAGCTTAAATAATTCCAGCAGTTTGTCTTTTGAAAAATATCCGCAAGCATTTTCCTCATAACCAGCGAGATCTTCGGAAACGGTAATCGTTGCTTCTGCATCAAACGCATTGTACCGTTGCTGATAGTAAAAATTACTTTGATTCTGCAGGTCCCTGAAACGATGCTGTTGCTCTACAACCAAAACGGTGGTATCTCGATTGACTTTTTCGACATCCGGAAATAAAATCCGCCCATGAAAAGCCAGGTTTCCGGCAAGTGCATGCGCGAAAATGGTCTTGCCTGAACCGGCCTCACCAACGAGGGCCCATTGTTCACCCCGCCTGATTTCCATCGTGATATCCCGGAGAATGTCTTTTCCGTAAATATTCACCCGCAGGTTTTCAATCTTAAGCAACATAGAATCCACAATGCTCTTTTAAGGGATGTAAAGATGCTTTTTTTAATTAAATTCGACGCTCAATCAAAGCACCTGATTTCACCACAGACGATACAACAGATACTGAGCCGCATCGACATCACGGAGATCATCGGGGGATTTGTGAAACTGAAAAAAAGAGGGGCCAATTACCTCGGACTCTGTCCCTTTCACAATGAAAAGACGCCTTCATTTACTGTTTCCCCTGCAAAGGAAATCTATAAATGCTTTGGCTGTGGAAGAAGTGGTAATACCATCAGCTTTCTCATGGAACATGAGAAATTTTCTTATGTGGAAGCGTTGAAATGGCTCGCCAACAGGTACAATGTGGAGATCGAGGAAGCGGAAGTCAGCCCGGAAATAAAAATACAACAGCAAACTGCAGACAGCCTCTATATCCTGAATGCCTTTGCTCAAAAATTTTTCAGCGACGCACTGCATAATACAGAAGAAGGACAAAACATCGGTCTGAGTTACCTGCAGGAACGCGGATTCCACGCAGCCACCATTGAAAAATTTCAACTCGGTTATAACCCTTCCGCAACGGATGCGTTTGCCTCAGCAGCCATCACGGCAAAATATAACCCGGAACTTCTGCAAAAGAGTGGCCTGGTAATAATCCGTGATGGAAAAACCATGGACAATTACAGGGGAAGAATCATTTTTCCTATTCATAGTCCATTAGGAAAAATTGCCGGCTTCGGTGCACGAGTTATCCGGAATAACGATCGCGCGCCCAAGTATATCAATACACCTGAAAATGAGATTTATGTAAAAAGTAAACTCCTGTACGGATCGTATTTTGCGCGGCAGGCCATCGACAAAGCCGATGAATGTCTGCTGGTGGAAGGATATACAGATGTGGTTGCCCTGCACCAGGCAGGTATTGAAAATGTCGTAGCCAGCGGAGGAACATCCCTCACGCCGGATCAATTGAGACTAATAAAAAAGTACACGTCCAACCTGACAATCATTTACGATGGGGATGCTGCCGGAATCAAAGCCGCACAGCGCGGAATGGACCTGGCTTTTGAAGAAAGCCTGCAGGTGAAACTCGTGCTGATACCCGGCCAGGAAGATCCGGACAGCTATGTAAGAAAGATCGGCGCTGCAGCATTCAGGGATTTTATATCATCAAACAAAAAGGATTTTATTTTATTCCAGCTGGAAACATCACTGGCCGCTGCTTCCGGCGATAGCAACAAAAAAGCGCAGCTGGTGAGCCAGATTGCTGAAACAATTTCCAGGATAAATAAAGCAGAGGATTTTACCCGCCAGCAGGATTATATCCGGCGATCATCTGAGCTGCTTAAAATTGATGAGAACGGTCTGAACACGCTCGTGAATAAATTTATCCGGGAACGGATCAGCAAATATGAATCTAGAGCAGCGTCTCAGGAAAACATCCGTGATATTAACCAGCCGCCGCCGGTTTTTATTGATGAAGAACTGAATGACCTGCTCAACCGGGATGAACAACAGGAGCGTGCCATTATCAGGTCGCTGCTCGAGTTTGGCCTGAAGACCTGGGAGGCTGAAATCCGTGTGGCGGATTATTTGTTGCCGGAATTGGAAGACGAAGAAATGTTTGATAATAAAAGCCTGGTCAGGGTCCTGCATATTTATAAAACCTGGTATGATCAGAAACTGGAACCAACGGCAAGAAATTTTTTATACCACGAAGACCAGGAACTGGGCGCCCTGGTGGTTTCAATTATGGATTTCCCTTACGAAGTCAGTGAAAACTGGAAAACCCATTACGAAGGGAAAATA
The DNA here is from genome assembly GCA_963741345.1 of uncultured Bacteroidota bacterium. Lineage (GTDB taxonomy): Bacteria > Bacteroidota > Bacteroidia > Chitinophagales > Chitinophagaceae > Puia. The sequence goes on along the minus strand of CAVUHS010000005.1, from coordinate 778,538 downwards.
CCTACCCGCGATGAACTCTACCGGGAAGAAGTCCTTTCCACGCTTACCTATCTGAAGCTGCGGAAAATTCAGCGCCTGATGGACCTGAATCAGAAAGATCTTGAAAAATCCGGCAATGCAGATGAACAGATTATGTTCATGCAAACCCATCTCCATCTGAAACAAATGGAAAAGGAACTGATGGGGAAATCAGGCACCGTTATTATTAAAATGTAGTCACCGGGATGTTTTCGTTTATCGTGGATCGATCAACGGTCATCGATCAACGGTCATCGATCAACGGTCATCGGTCATCGTTGTCAACTGCCAATTACTTCTAGCTAACCAACGCCTCAACCTTCCGGCCGGAAAGAGCTAATCCTGTAAGGGCTGATTTTTCAAATCGGGTAGCTGTCCACACATGATCCAGCGTTATTTCGCTGATACCTTCAAAACCGGCATTGGTAATACAGCTCCAGCTGCATTCCCGGTTCAGTGTTGTGGCAATTTTAGAGCTTGTCTTGGGATAGGCAACCCAGAACTTACCACCCTTACTCAGGGCCGGTAGGACCTCGTGGATAATTCCCCTTAACTGGGTTTCATTAACAGCAAAGACAAGGGCGAAATCGATTTTCTTAATCTTGAGAAGCGGGGTCACATTTTTTGCAAAGGCCAGTTTGGCAAACTGCTTCTCTATCGAAGAAGGGAGACCCTGAATTAAAACGCTTTTTTCTTCTTTGAGTTCCAACTTTTCCAATAAAGTTAATGACATGCTTTATATGTTTTTGTTTGCGGAATCGCGTTCAGGGGCTGCAAAGGTAACGAAAAATTAACCGTTAGGAAAAGAAAATCATCGTTAAACCGGCCCGGTACAGTTAAAAAGGGTAATAGTACGTATTAATCGAGATGTTTAGGGTAATAGATTGAATCACAGTTTCTTGCGCTTCATCTATGTCAACGGCGGACCGGGCCTGCGGGGTCTTTTCTTGTCCCGGTATTTCAAAATGGGAATCTTGCTCTCACTTCCCCGGAGGAGCCGGGTAATATTCTTCTGGTGGGTAAGTATCACGAGCAGTGCCACGGCAATGGAAAAGAACCGGTATAAGGGTTCTTTTTCATTGAATATGAAAAGGATCAGAACCGCGAAGGCGATACTGGCCAGAATCGAACTCAGGGATACAAAACGGGTCATATAAAGGCAGAGGAGAAACACCCCTACACAATACAGGGCAACCAGCGGCTGTATGGCGAGTATCATCCCAAACAGGGTTGCTACCCCCTTCCCGCCCCTGAAATCAGCCCAGAGGGGAAATATATGGCCCACGACGGCTGCCAGACCCAGTCCAACCATCAGGTTGGTCCTGTCCCATTCGTTGTGCATATAAAACGGTAATACTATGTAAAGACTGGTGGCAATAACACCCTTTAATACGTCCACCGACATTACAATACAACCCCATTTGGAGCCCAGAACACGGAAAGTATTGGTAGCGCCGGCATTGCCACTGCCGTAATCACGTATATCCACACCAAAAAAATAACGGCTGATCCATACAGCCGTCGGTATGGAACCTATCAGATAGGCAAACAAAATAAACAGAACTTCCTTCATGGACGGCAGGAATACTTGGATTTCAAAATTACTAAAAAATAGCCATTCAATGCTGACGATTTTGCCCGGTTTTACTGATTTTTTATTCTGAAACTCATCCAGCTGTCTTTCGTCATTCCCTTTTCTATCGTAAAACCGGCGCTGGCGGCCTTCGCCCTGATTTTTTCCTCATCAGACTCAAGTACACCACTTCCTATAAAAACGCCCGATTCTTTCAAATGTTGTCGTAAAAACTCCATGTTTTCCAGTATTACACGGAGGTTTATATTGGCCAGTATGACGTCAAATTGACCCATTCCCGTTAGTGAATCTTTCAGTTCGATGCTGATTCCATCGCAATGATTAAGAGCCACATTTTCTATCGCATTTTCGATACTCCATTCATCCGAATCAATGGCAACAACCGACGCAGCACCCATTTTACAGGCCAGTATAGCGAGGATACCCGTCCCCGTGCCAAAATCCAAAACCGTACGCTGATGAAACGCTGTTTCCTGCATGGCAGCTATCATCATGAATGTGGTGGCATGATGCCCCGTTCCAAAACTCATTTTGGGAGTTATGATAATATCATATTGAACGCCCGGAACCGGTTTGTGAAAATGAGCCCTTACGGCACAGAAATTATTTACCACGACAGGTTCAAAATCTTTTTCCCATTCCGCATTCCAGTTGCGCGGTTCAATGGTTGCTGTTTTGAATAAAGTATGATAGGGATCCGAAACGCCTTTTATCTCCGCTACGATTTTTTCAACATTTGAAACAGTATACAAAGACTCCGGAATATAAGCCATCAGTTTATTTGGTTCTTCTTCGAACCCTTCAAAGCCTGCCTGGCTGAGACGCGCCACAAAGATGTCAGACTCCTCGCTGCTGCTGGTATCGATAGTGATTTGAATATAGCGGTTCATGAGCTGAAGGCTTAACGCGTAACGCTTAACGCTAAGCTAATTTTTAATTCTTAAAATTGAAATTTGAAAAATTTCCTGCCGGTTATAAAGATGAATTTTATAAATTAAAAAAGCACCCGAAGGTGCTTAATATTATTTAACTTATATACCCAACAATTCAAGCGTTAAGCGTTAAGCGTTAAGCGTTAAGCGTTAAGCGTTAAGCGTTAAGCGTTAAGCGTTACTCACTCTCTCTTTGAGGTTGCTCCTGCGGCCTTCCTTCGGGTTTTGGCATGAGCACTTTACGGCTGAGTTTGAATTTTCCTGTTTTATTATCAACGCCGATTAGTTTCACTTTCACCATGTCATTCTCATTTAAAACACCGTCCATGGTTTCAAGTCTCTTCCAGCTGATTTCACTGATATGCAGCAAACCCTGCTTGCCCGGGAGGAATTCAACAAAGGCACCATAAGGCATAACGGATTTTACCTTGGCTTCGTAAACCGATCCTACTTCCGGTACGGCAACAATTCCCTTGATCCAGGCCACTGCTTTATCAAGTCCTTCTTTCGACGGACTGAAAATGCTGACCTCACCCTGGTTTCCAACTTCCTCGAGATTGATGGTTGCACCGGTTTCTCTTTGAATTTCCTGTATAATTTTACCGCCGGGCCCGATAACCGCACCGATGAATTCTTTGTCAATAAATAATTTCTCCATTCTTGGTGCATGTGGTTTCACTTCTGCCCTTGCAGTCGGAATACATTCATACATCGCATCCAGGATATGCAGTCTTCCCTTGCGCGCCTGCTCAAGGGCTTCGCGCATGGTATCCATACTCAGTCCATCCACTTTTATATCCATCTGCACACCGCAGATTCCATCGCGGGTACCGGTCACTTTAAAATCCATATCACCCAGATGATCTTCATCACCCAGAATATCTGTGAGCACCGCATATTTATTATCGGAGGCACGGGAAATCAGTCCCATAGCCACACCACTTACATGTTTTGCAAATGGTACACCTGCATCCATCAATGCGAGTGAACCGGCACAAACAGTCGCCATGGAAGAAGAACCATTGGATTCCAGAATATCACTCACCACACGAACGGTATAAGGATAATCATTACCCGGCATCATTTTTTTCAATGAACGCATGGCGAGATTACCATGACCCACTTCGCGACGCGCAGGGGCGCGCATCATTTTTACCTCACCTGTCGAGAAGGGAGGAAAATTATAATGCAGGATGAATTTTGTGTAGTCAGATTTAGCTGCACTTTCAACAAGTAGTTCATCCAGCGGTGTGCCGAACGTCACTGTCGTAAGCGACTGCGTTTCTCCCCTTGTAAATAATGCAGATCCATGTGGCGTTGGCAAAGGATCGGTTTCCATGGCCAGCGGGCGGACCTGGTCCAGCTTGCGGCCATCGAGACGAACTTTTTCATCCACGATCATATTGCGCACAATCTCCCATTGCAGATCGGCATAATATTTCTTAGCCAGTTTCTTGTCTGTATCTGTTGCTTCAGTACCGAGGCTTTCTATCAATTCTTTCTTCAGCTGGTCAAACGCTTCGCTGCGCTCGTGTTTGCTGCTGCCTGCTTTGGAGATCTGGTAAATTTTATCTTTTGTGAAGGCCTTTACTTTTTCATTCAGCTCTTCGTTGGTTTCGGGTTTTTTATATTCCCTTTTTTCTTTAACGCCGACTTTTTCGCGGAGCTCATGCTGTGCCCTGATCTGGATGCGAATCGCATCATGGGCCATCTCTAATGCCTGGATCAGATCATCTTCACTGCATTCATCGGCTTCACCTTCCACCATCATCAGATTTTTCTCTGTGGCGGCGATCAGGAATTCCAGTGAAGAAGCTTCCAGCTGGGTACGCGTGGGATTCACTATGAATTTTCCATCGACCTTCGCTACACGTACTTCACTGATAACTTCCTTGATGGGAATATCTGAAACGGCCAGTGCAGCCGATGCAGCGAGGCCAGCCAGTGCATCCGGCAATATTTCGGAGTCACTGGAAATAAGTGTAACCAGCACCTGTACATCGCAGAAATAATCTTCAGGAAACAAGGGCCGGAGAGCGCGGTCTATCAAACGGCTGGTAAGCACTTCATAATCATTCAAACGGGCTTCCCTTTTGAAGAAGGAACCGGGAATCCGGCCGGCAGATGCAAATTTTTCCTGGTAGTCCACAGAAAGCGGGAAGAAATCCTGTCCTTCGCGGGGTTCCTGGTTGGCGACTACTGTAGCCAGGATGATACAATTTCCCTGGCGAACGGTAACTGCGCCATCTGCCTGGCGTGCTAGTTTTCCGGTTTCTATGGCAATGGGTAATCCTTCACCGGTCGTAAAGGTTACACTTAAAGGCTGTGATAACATAGTGAATCGTTTGTAATAAATCGGTCCGAACAGTAAGCAGGAGGGATCCTGGAACGGTTAAGTGACGATAATGGGGTTTCTGAAAAAACGAATCCCAACAGGTGAAAGTTGGGAATCTGATTATTTTCTGAGACCAATCTTTTCTATCAGTTGGCGGTAGTTCTGAAGGTCATTGTTGCTCAGGTAAGTCAACAGTCTTTTTCTCTTCCCGACCAGCTGCATCAGCCCGCGGTGTGTAGAGAAATCTTTTTTATTTGCCTGAAGGTGCTCGGAAATGCGGTTGATCCGCTCAGTCAATAAAGCAATCTGCGCTTCGATTGAACCGGTATTTGTTGCGCTGGTTCCGAACTTTGTGAAGAATTCTGCTGTTTTTTCTTTTGTCAAATAAGGCATCTCAATTTTTTTAAGGCATCCAAGTAATATTCTACTAATTTGTGCGCGAAGGTAGAGAATTATTTGGGAATTATGACGTTTTCATTGAAAATCCCTGGTTTCATTTAAGGTCGGCCATTTATGGACTCTCTCCTCTATCCGGTTGAAAGAAAGCTGATTATCGTTACGGTTATTTCCGACCTGGAGACCGATGCAAGGGTTCATAAGGTTTGTCAGACCCTGATGGCCGATGGCTACCGGGTTCTGCTGATCGGCACTTGTAATAAAAGAAGTAAGCCTCTCAAGACACGTGACTATCAGACGGATAGAATAAAAATGCGTTTCAGTCGCAGCTTTTTGTTTTATACAGAATTCAATGCACGACTCTTTTTGAAACTGTCCCGAAGCCGGGCGGATATCTACCTGGGGAACGACCTGGATACAATGCCGGCAACCACACTTATCGCCCGCCTGAAAAAGAAACCCCTGGTATATGACAGTCACGAATATTTTCTGGGTATGGCCGGCATGGATCAGAAACCACTTCGCCGCAGGATCTGGAAATGGATCGAAGGCCGGGTCCTTTCAAGGCTGAATTATATGTACACCGTTTCCGATTCCATCCGTAACCTGTATAGGCGGAATTATCATAAGAAGCTCTATGTGGTACGAAACCTCCCTTTAAAAAATCCCGTCGATCCGGAACTCACCCCGGACGAACTGGCCTGGATCAGTTCAATCGATCTTACCATTCCGGCAAATAAAAAACTGTTGATATTCCAGGGAGCCGGGATCAACGAATCCCGTGGCGCCGAAGAACTGGTACACAGTATGATTTTTCTGGATCCGGAATTCCATCTGCTGATTATCGGAGGCGGGGATGTATTTGCCAGTCTCGAAAAAATTATTGTTGAAAATCATCTCGCAGATAAAATTACACTCGTGCCCAAAGTTCCATTTGCGGTCCTGTCTCATTTTACACGAAAGGCGGGTCTTGGGCTTTCCATCGACAAACCTTCTGTCGTAAACCATAAGTACAGTCTGCCAAATAAATTATTCGAATACCTGCATGCAGGGGTTCCTGTACTGGCCAGCAGGCTCGTTGAACAGGAAAAGATCATCAACCAATACGAAGTCGGCGATTTTATTGACGGACATCAACCTGAGCATATTGCAAGGAAAATAAAAGAGATCTTTGCGAATCCTGAGCAGTTGGTCAGGTGGAAACTCAATACAGCCAGGGTACGTGAAGAATTGAACTGGGAAAATGAAAGTAAAATAATTACAGACATTTTTAAACAAGTAGAACAGGAATCGGTTAATCATTAGATGGAAGAAAGGAAACTCCATATCGTTTGTCATGATGTTCCTTATCCTCCCGATTATGGCGGCGTATTCGATCTGTTTTATAAAATCAGAACCCTGCACGGACAGGGAATAAAAATTCACCTCCATTGTTTCACAAGCGGAAGAGAAGAGCAACCCATCCTGAATACATTTTGCGAGCAGGTATACTATTATCCCCGAAGAATTGGACATAAAGGATTTTCGCACCAGCTTCCCTATATCGTTTGTTCCCGATCCAGTCCTGAACTGCTGGAAAGACTGTTGCAGGACGATGATCCCATCCTGCTGGAAGGAGTTCATTGCACCTATCTAACACAGGACAGCCGATTTGCGAAAAGGAGAATTTTGCTGCGGCTGCATAATGTGGAATCAGTATACTACAAGCAGTTGGCAAAGAGCACATCTTCCTGGTACAAAAAACTTTATTATTTAAGAGAGAGTGCTGTATTGAGAAAATATGAAAAACGAATCGCTTCCAGCTGGCCGCTGCTGACCGTTACACAATCGGATGCAGAATTAGCAGCCGTCACTTACCAGTCGAAAAATATAAGTGTAATACCTGTCTTCCTTCCCTTTCAGCAAATAGAGTCGCCCCAGGGTACGGGCTGCTATTGTCTATATCACGGTAATCTCTCAGTGGATGAAAATGAAAAAGCAGTAATATGGTTGCTGGAGAATGTATTTAATGATCTGCCCATCCCCTTCCTGGTTGCCGGAAAAAATCCCGGAACCAAACTTCAGCGGGCTGTGACAAAATATAAAAACTGCTGTATGGTCTCTGATCCCAGCGACCAGGAATTAAAAGATATTATTTCTAAGGCACAGCTTCACGTAATTCCTTCCTTCAATTGCACAGGAGTTAAACTAAAATTACTGAACGCATTGTTTAATGGCCGGCATTGTATCGTGAATGCCGATGCGGTGGATGGAACCGGGCTCAGGGAAGTCTGCCATCTGGCAGAAACTGCTGGTGAATTTAAAGGCGTGATAGAAACGTTGTATGAACGGCCTTTTACCTTCCTCGACCTGCAATGGCGCCGGGAAAAATTACTGAATCAGTATAATAATCAGGAAACGGCTGAGCTGCTTATAAAGCAGATATGGTAAAAAGAATCGTAAGCATTTCCACTTCACTAATCCGGCAACTCACTTCACTAACCGGAAAATCGAACCGCACTATTACAAACAGTCACTCTTTATCTAATCGAAAACGAACTGCATTATTACAGACAGCCGCTCACTTTATGAATCCGATTTGGAATGCTGTTTAACTAGAAGCAACTTTTTAAAAAGCAGGAATCGTAGCATTGTCGAAGACCTTGCCTCTTTCAGTACGGAGCGTACGTGCGGGGAATTTATTAACTACGCGGTAGTCATGGGTTGCCATGATAACCGTTGTACCATATTCCTTTGCAATCTGAAACAGGAGCTGCATGATTTCATCGGCCGTTTCAGGGTCCAGGTTTCCCGTTGGTTCATCCGCCAGGATTACTTTGGGGGAATTCAGCAGGGCCCGGGCAATATCAACTCTTTGTTGTTCACCACCGCTCATTTCAAATGGCATTTTGAATCCCTTGGATTTCAAACCCACTTTATCCAGCACATCATTGATTTTTTCGTTCATCAGTCTCTCATCCTTCCACCCCGTGGCTTTTAGTACAAACTTCAGGTTATCGATCACGTTCCTGTCAGTCAGCAACTGAAAATCCTGGAATACAACACCCAGGTTCCTGCGGAGGTAGGGAACTTTTTTCCAGTTCATTTCCCGGAGATTGAATCCCGCCACTGTACCCTCCCCATCCTTCATGGTCAGATCCCCGTACATTGTTTTCAGCAGGCTGGACTTACCGGTCCCGGTTTTACCGACCAGGTAAACAAATTCTGACTTATTCACTACAATATTCACATTTCCAAGGATCAGCGTATCCGACTGGTAAATATTTACATTTTTGAGCTCAACAATTGGTTCTGCCATATTTCAAAGTTAAAGGGCCCGCGGGAATCAACAATGAACAAAATGCCCAGTCGAAAGTTTGCATCTGAAAAATAAATGGAATATCTTAACGTTAACATCCTATCCACGAAAACGAAAAATTCTTGCCATGAAATCCGCCCACAAACCATTCCTCGCCATTGTCGTATTAACAGTTGTTATCCTCTACGGCCTGATGGCAATCATAGGTTCCTGACTACTATTGCACTGGCCCGACTTCGTAGTCATAGGTTCCTGATTACTACTATACCGGCTATGCTTCATAGCACAGGTCCCTGATTACCACTGCAACCGCCCGTCTCGTAATTGTGAGTTCCTGATTACTTCTACTCCGGCTCTGCTTCGCAGTCATAGGTTCCCCATTACTTCTCCACTGGTACCACTTCGTACACAGGACTGAACAGGTAAAGTTTTCCTGAACGCAGTTCCATGCCTTCAATTCTTTTCCTGATCTGACGGCCCCTCTTAAAAACCTTTCCGTCTGATGTCTTAAACAGGCTGCCTTCGGAAATATCTTCAACCAGGATGGTCTTGTTTTTCCCATCATAGTTTTTCAATACCCTTGTCAGGTTAATATCTGAGCAGCTGCTGGCTGGCAGGTCATGTAATGATTTCATCAATGTCTGATGCAGGTCCTGCGGAAACAATTTCAACCGCATGAAATCTTCGAGCACGCCCCGGTAGGCAAGTTTCCATTCTTTCCCGTGTGCATTTACCCGGTTGCCGTATTGCTGATAGGTGATCAGATGGCCAAGCTCATGGATCAGGGTAATCAGGAAAGCATATTTGTTCAGGCTGCCGTTTACACTGATCCGGTGATTATCGGATCCCGTAGCATGACGATAATCACCCAGGATACTTTTTCGGCTGCGGGTAATCGTCAGGTGTACTTTGTAGTGATGAAGGTATTCCAGCAGTTTTTCAGAAGCACCGCCAGGCAGGTAATTATTGAGGTATTCAAGAGGTGCTTCCTTTTTAGGCATTTGACTTTTTACTCAGTTTCATCACGGAGCGCACTTCGACAACCGTATAAATAAAATAAAAGCCGAAACAGCCGAACAGGGCGGGCTTGTTAATATTTTTTTTGTACAGGGCGATATAAATAAAGGCCGCGAAGGCCAGCAGGAAAAATTTCATTAAAAAGGAACCATATACCAGGCGGAGAAAAACCTGGAGGTTCTTATGTTCCATGGCTTTTTTATTCATTCTTACAGAAGCCCAGCCAATGACAAATAACAACAGGTTTCCGAGGAAAAGAACCCGGTAATCGACGATACCTGCCGGTATTATGAATCTTAAGGCAAGTATAATTACACTCAAACCCAGGAAAAGATATAAAACAGGAAAATAAATTTTGCTGTCGGATCCGGTTGGCATGTTTTTAAAAGCCAAAATTAAGTCCTTTTACGCTTAACGCATAAACTGAAGGCTCAAAGCATAAAGCTCAACGCTGAACGCTTAACGCTTAACGCTTGACGCATAAAACTAAACGCATAAAGCAGGCTGGTGCTGTTAATAGAGTAGAAGACAATCAGAAAAAAAATAATGGATAAATCCCATTCATAAATAAGAATATGAGAATCTTATTTCTTCGAAAAAGAATCTAAGAACAGGACATAACTTTCCCTCCCGCCAATTCATAGCGTTAAGCGTTAAGCGTTCAGCTTTAGGCTTTAGTCTTAATCAGGACAACGCCAAACTCGGGGACTTCGAAGTATAGTCTTCCCTTGAAGACGAACCGGACTTACCACTTGGTGTAGAAACCGGCGCTTCCAGAACCATATGGCATTGCCCGTTGAAATTGGCAGCCGGTTCAATCTGCAGTTTCGCAGAATGCAGGTTACCATTTACCTGGCAATTACTTTTTAACTGGAGGAGCTCCTTTACCTTGATGGTGCCCGATACTTTTCCCATAATATCAGCAGTCACACCACTGATATCACCCTCAACCACCCCGTTAGCGCCGATGATGACTTTGGAAGAACAGATGATATTACCTACCAGGGTTCCGTCGATCCGGAGATCACCACTGCTGGTAATATCGCCTTTCAGGGAAGTTCCGCTGCCAATAAGACTTGCACTGCCGGGAGTTGTTGGAATTTCGGCTGTTTCAGATTTGGATTTGTTATTAAACATTGGTATCAGATTTTAATCGTCAATTTTCTCCGGCTTCGGAATTTTCAGCGCCGTAGTATCCATTTTCACCGAACTGCTCCCTTCCAGCACATTTTTCAAACTCTGAAAATACTGATCGCGGTACTGCATTTCCTGCTCTAACGAATCAGTACGTATTTTTAGTTCACGCAGCTCCTTAGTATTATTTAAATCTCCGTAACCAGGAATATAAAGCTTAAGTGGAGTAAACACAATTAAAGCCACTGTAACTCCGGTAAGTAGCACAAAAACCGTGCTGAGAAAAACATATACACTCAGGCGCGAAAGTTTGAAGGTGACGACCTCCTCATAGGTATCGTCATTCATAACCACCAGCCTGTACCGGTTCTGCAACCTTTTTAATGTGGAATTGGCATCGAATTTGGCCATAAGGGGATATTGCGGTCTAAAGATAACAAGTTATTGGTTTGCAGGTTAAAACGGCCTTAATTTGACAGATTTTTAAAATAAAAATCCTGTTTATCAGTTAATAACAATTTAGTTTGCATGGCAATCCTAAAGGACCAAGGGTGAAACGGATCGTTTACTCAGTGATATGTTTTATTTTTTTATTTTACCTGGACGGATTCGGACAGGTGGGGGTTGAATATGACCTGACCAAACCCCAGAAATATGAGAACCGTACCCTTGGTTATGAGAAAACCGCCACCACCAAGTGGACAACCGCCCGCCAGCTCGAACAGAACACCATTACCCACTACAATTTCTATTTTAATACAAATAACAAACTGACGGATGTGCTCAACCGGGCCAAGTCGCAGTTCAGAGAAGATTATACCCAGTTACTGCCCTTTTACAACTATACCCTCGAGGCCACATCGAAGGATAAACGAAACCTCGATTCCGTGGTGGATAAAATAAATTCAGCCATCCTCCTGCACGACCTGCGTAATAGCTGGAACGATAATCTCTATATCCTGATGGGCCGGGCCTATTTCTACAAAAACAACCTGGACTCAGCCCATATCCTCTTCCAGTTCGTGAACTATGCATATGCCCCACGCGATGCAGACGGATATGCATTGCCCATCGGAAGCAATCAGGAACCCGGCAATAATGCATTTACGATTTCCACCGATGAGAAAAGAAATATTTTCAAGAAAACATTCAGCTTACCCCCCAGCCGGAATGAATCCTTTATCTGGCTGATCCGGACTTATTTCCAGCAGGAAAAACTGGACCGCGGATCGGTACTCATTGAAATACTTAAACAGGATCCGAATTTCCCCGCACGTTTACAACCCTCCCTGCACGAAATGCAGGCACTCTGGTTTTATAAAATCAAAGAGTGGGACAGCGCGGCCCATCATCTCAGTCTTGCATTGGACAATACGACGGATGAAGGCGAAGTGGCCCGCTGGGATTACCTGATCGCCCAGATGTACGAACGCACCGGCAAACCGGGTGAATCGAAAACATGGTATGAAAAATCCGCCACCCATACACTGAACCCTGAACTGGCAGTATTTGCGCGGCTGAATGCAATCCGCCAGAATAAGGGAGATGGTGCAAAGGGTGATTATATTCAAAAGAATCTGGATGCGCTTCACCGCATGACAAAAAAAGAAATTTATGCTCCTTACCTCGATGTGATTTACTATGTGTCGGCAGAAATGGAATTGCTGAGAAATAATAAAGCGGCCGCACGGGCGTATTTTAGAAAATGCATTGAAAACGCCAACGGTCTCGGTTATAATCGTGACCGCGCTTTCCTGAAACTGGGTTGGATATTCATGGATGATAAAATGTACCCGCAGGCTAAATATGCCTACGACAGCGTCAATGCAACGAGCCCGGGCGTCGCGGATTCACTGAAGGTTTTGACAGACCGTAAACTGGCCCTCAGCCATATCGTTCCGCAAATACTGATCATTCAAAGGCAGGATAGCCTGCAGCGGATTGCTGCCATGACGCCGGCGGAACGGGATTCTTATATAAAGAAAATGCTGCGTGCCTTCCGGAAGCAACAGGGTCTCGCCGAAGAAGATAATGGGAGCACCGGCTCTGGTGGATTTACTTCGAATCCAGCAAACAATTTTTTTGGTCAGCCCGCATCAGGCGAATGGTATTTTTATAACCAGGCGATAAAGGCTAAAGGATATAATGATTTTAAATCCAGGTGGGGTAACCGGCCCAATGTCGACAACTGGGAAGCCCAGTCGCTTATCAACCGGCAGATTACCGGACTCGCACCCGCAAGCAATCTTCGTTTGAATGGAGCCGAGTCCGGACCAACTACCCCTGCAGCGGCCCAACTCACCGCAGAAGCCCTGCTGGCAGCCGTTCCCCTCACCCCGGAGAAAATGAAAAAATCGCAGGACTCTGTGGAAGACGCGCTTTTCCTGCTGGGGAAATCCTTGCAGGAATATATTCCCGATTACCGGAGTGCACTAAAAATATATGACAGCCTGCAAACAAGATTTCCGGACACGCGGTTTTACCAGGAATCACTTTATGACCAGTATTTCTGTTATATACATTTAAATGATTCGCTCAACGCCGCCCGGATACTGGCGCTGATGAAACAGAAATTTCCGACCGGCCGCTATATTTCACTGATTGAAAATCCACCGAAAGGACCTGAGGACCTGCCCGTGCGAACACTGGCTACCAGGGCTTACGAAAATGTGTACGATCATATGATAGAGGGCCGCTTCGATGAAGCTGCCAAAGAAAAACTGCAGTTGGACAGCATGTATGGCGAAAAATACTGGACACCCCAGTTAATGTATATCGAAGCAGTCTATTATATCCATTACCGTTATGACAGTATCGGAAAAGTGACATTGAATAAAATCATTACCGGGTACAAGGGTTCCACCATGGCTGCGAAAGCAGAAAATATGCTCCGGGTTTTAAATGAAAGAGAACGAATTGAAACTTATTTGAGAAACCTCCGGGTGAACCGCCTCAAAGATGACAGCATTGCGCGCGCTGCTATCGCTAACACACAACCGAAGATCGTAGATTCTGTGACCGCGAAAGCAAAAGCACTGAATGCTGAAAAAGCAGGAAGGGACAGTTCCCAGGTTACGATCAAAAAACCGGATGCTGTACAGCTCAGGGCACAGGCGCTGTTTGTTTCGCCATTTATCTGGTCGCCGGCTAAACCACAGACCGTCGCACTGGTCATGTCCAAAGTGGATCCTGTGTATGTCACCGAATCGAAAAATGCCTTCGACCGGTACAATCGTGAAAATTTCTACGGAAAAAATTATGAGACCAGTCAGCTGGTATTCAGCGACACAACCAGGATGATGGTGATACATGGATTTGAGAATATGGCCCAGGCGCAGGCTTACCTGGATAAAGCCGGAAATGCAGCACCCCGTGAAATCATTCCCTGGTTACCGTCCGGTAAATATTTCTTTATCATCATCGATGACCAGAACCTGGAGATTCTGAAGGCTAATAAAGATATGCAGCTGTATAAGAAATTTTTGTCAGTCTATTCGCCGGATAAATTTCCGGGGAATTGATTCGTTGATCGTAGATCGGTCAACGGTCAACGGTCATCGGTCATCGGTCATCGGTCATCGGTCAACCGTCAACCGTCAACCGTCAACAAAGAAAAAAAGTAGTTAAAATATGCGCAAAGCAAACCCGATATTCTGGAAGATTTTTTTTATAGGTCTTGCCGCCTTTGTCTTCCTGTTGTTCCTTATAAACCTGGGCGTATTCGGTCCCCTGCCCTCTTTAAAGGAACTGGAAAATCCTTCCATCATGCTTGCTTCCGAAGTATATGCCGACGACGGTACACTGATGGGTAAATACTATAAGGACAAGAGTAACCGGAGTAATGTGGAATATCACGATATTTCAAAGAATGCAATCAACGCACTCTTGTCTACTGAGGACAAGAGATTTTATGACCATTCCGGCATCGATGGTATGGGCGTCTTACGTGCAGTGGTAAAACTCGGCCAGGCCGGGGGTGGAAGCACAATCACGCAACAGTTGGCCAAATATATGCTGGGCCAGGGATCAAGGAATATGGCGCGTCGGGGAATTGAAAAACTGAAAGAATGGATTACAGCGGTACGCTTAGAAAGAAATTTTACCAAAGAAGAAATTCTTGCCTTATATCTGAACGCAGTTCCTTTCGGTGATAATGTTTATGGTATCCGGAATGCCAGCCGCACATTCTTTCAGAAAGAACCGGACCAATTAACAGTAGACGAAGCCGCCATGCTCATCGGAATGCTCAGCGGGAATACGCTGTACAATCCAAGGAAAAATCCGAAAGCTGCCATTGAACGAAGGAATGTAGTGATCAACCGGATGGTGGAAAGCGGTTTCATCACCGAAGAACAGGGCCGCAATTTTAAATTGAAACCCATTGATCTTTCCAACTATAAAAAACTGGATGAAAATAACGGCCTGGCTCCTTATTTCCGCGATGTGATCCGCGATGAACTGAAAAAATGGTGCAAGGACCATAAGAATCCGTCAACAGGCGATTCCTACGATTTGTACGAAGATGGATTGCGGATTTATACTACCATCAATCCGCGCATGCAGTTATATGCTGAAGAAGCCGTGGCCAAACAGGTACCCAGCCTGCAGAAAGTTCTGAATGCACAGCCTTCCATCCGCAAGGGACTGGTCTGGAAAGACCATACCAATATCCTGGAATCCCTGATGCGTAATACCGAGCGCTGGAGAAATATGGAAGATGAAGGCATCAAGGAAGCGGAGATCCGCAAATCATTTTACCAGCCTGTACAGATGAAAGTTTTTGCCTGGAATTCACGAAGGGAAACAGATACCGTGATGAGTCCGTTGGATTCCATCAAATATAACCACCAGATGATGCAGACCGCATTCCTCGCCATGGACCCGATGAGTGGTGCCGTTAAAGCCTGGATTGGCGGTATTGATTTCAAGACCTACAAGTTTGACCATGCCAACCTGAACACCAAGCGCCAGGTAGGCTCATCCATCAAACCATTATTATATTCTGATGCAATTGAAAATGCAGGATTCACACCTGAAACGCCCTGCGAAAACACCGCACAATATTTCGATGGTTACGGGCTCGTACCCGCCAAAGGATTATGCAAGGGAAATGGTGCTTCCGTAAGTATGGCAAGTGCCCTGGCCTACTCGTTAAACTGTGCCTCCGCTTATATTATGAAACAGGTAACGCCCAAACAATTTGTGGATTTCCTGAAAACGATCAATATCAAATCCAATCTCCAGCCCTACCCTTCCATATGCCTGGGTGCGGTTGAAATTTCACTCTATGAAATGATGTGGGGATACACCATGTTCCCGTCCGGTGGTTTCAGTACTAAACCTTATTACATCTCCCGGATAGAAGACAAGAACGGAAACGTACTCGCGCGTTTTGATACGGAACGAAAAGAAGTGATCAGCCAGAATACTGCTTACACTATGTGCCGCATGATGCAGGGTACTGTTGATATAGGAACGGCAATGGGTATGCGTGATCGTCTCGGAATTGCAGAGATGGGCGGAAAGACAGGCACCACACAAAATAATACGGATGCCTGGTTCATGGGTTACACACCGCAGTTGCTGGCGGGCGTATGGATCGGATGCGACGATAATTTTATCCGGCTGGATGGCGGACTGGGAGAAGGTGGTCGTGCGGCAAGACCGATCTGGGAATATTTCTACGCTAAAACTTCGGCGGATAAAGATGTAGGCCTGAACAAGAAAGCGCGTTTCGTACAACCGGAAAATATGAAATCGGATATGATGTACGATTATATGAACATCATTGACAAAACCCCGCCTCCGGGTGCTGAAGGAGATAACCAGGGTAACGGAAATGCAAATCAATACCTGGATACCAGTACCCCGCACGTGCCGGTTGATTCAAAACTTTCACCCGACGAACAGCGTATTCTGGATGAGGCCAACGGCGGTAAAAAAAAAGCTGAACCCGTAAACAACGAAAAACCCCCGGAAGAGAAAAAGAAAAAAGGATTTTTCAAGAGACTGTTCGGCGGGAAATAATTCTTTTGAACGCTGAACGCATAACGCTGAACGCTAAACGTTGTCCACTCCTGTATATTAAAAGGGTAATTACCTCCCGTTAATAATTAACAATTAATAATTAGCTAGTATGAATCTGCCTGGGTTAACAGTTTACAATAATACCTGTCATATATACCCGGAATCTCGGTAGGTATTCTTCCTCCCGGCTGATGGAAATAAATACTTCCTTGTACATAGCCAAACTTGTCCGGGTTATCGGGGTTGTTGTTATAATACAGGTCAACAGTATCAATTTTTATGTAGTCAGAGGGATTGCAAAACTGCGCTGCGCTCCAGGAGGCTCTGTCATGGCCTTCCTGTACGACCCACCTTTGTCGTATAATCTGATACTGTTGCGGCAGCAGTGCAGATTTCGTGCAGGACGCGAAAAGGATCGCGATCAGGAATATTGGATTTTTCATCTGGGTAGCATTGAACCTTTGAATCTGTACCCTTCAACTTCTAATAGAACGTCAGATCACTACCCCAATAGTATAAATATTAAAAAAATACCTGATGTCTCAATGGGTGCCTACGCGGATCATCAGGAAGTTTCGAAGGTTAAATCCTCCGGGACCGGGCTGACGCCCTCTTGAATAATCTTTTTCGCCTATGCTTTTAAATACCTGATCACCAATGCATAGTATAACTGATCGCCGATGCATGGTATATCTGATCGCCTGTGCATAGTATAACTGATCGCCGATGCATAGTATAACAGATCGCCAGTGCATGGTATGACTGATCGTCAATGTATAGTCTGTCCCCGAATGAGTGGATCGGCTCTCCGGTGTACAGCAGTCAGAAAACGAATGCATCCGTTAATGTCCTGCATTGAAGGTCGCTCTCCTAAAAAATTCGAATGGATTTATTCGGCTTTTAGAAAATCTGCCTCTAAAGGGCTCTTGAGTTATAAAGCCAAAATCACAACCCTTCATCTTTTTCGCGTCCTGTATTGGAGTTATTGGGACATTTTGAAATAGGCAATATGATCAATTAAAAATCGGCAAGCCGATAGTAAATAAAAAAGGCTCTTTAAGAGCCTTTTTTAAACTGTTTTATTTGTTGCGAAGGGAGGGTTCGAACCTCCGACCTTCGGGTTATGAGCCCGACGAGCTACCGCTGCTCTACTTCGCGATGTGGAGGGCAAATTTACGACCATATAGGCTACCGGCCAAACTATTATTTCCTTTTCTATCTTTAATGAATGAAAGGATTTTATCTCCTGATTTCCATATGCATTTTCTGTGCCTGCAAGCGTGTCAAACAAACCGACGACAGTCTCTACTCCAGGCACCTCCAGCGAAGCGTGAAACTGCATATCCTGCATACTCCGCCCCCTTCTGACCGTTCCCTCTACAATCTCCTGATCATAAATGACGGACAGGAGCTGGAAAAACTCCGGGTGAAGGAATCAATGGACAGTCTGTATAAGGCGGGTAAAATTTTGCCCCTCGTCGTGATCGGCGTGGAAGCCGGCGACCGGATGAAAGAATATGGCGTCACCGAAAAGCCTGACTATCTTGGCCGCGGAGCACGGGCTGGCTTTTATGACGCTTTCATCAATGATGAATTATATCCTTATGCAAAGAAAAATTCCGGCGTAAGAAAATTTCAATCCGTTGTAATGGCCGGTTGCTCCCTGGGCGGACTTTCCGCATTTGATATCGCCTGGAATCATCCGGATAAAATCTCCAAAGTGGGTGTATTCTCTGGCGCCTTCTGGTGGCGTGATAAAGCGTCAGAGGATAGTACTTATTCTGATGAGAAAAACCGTATCATGTATACAAAACTAAAAGCGTCGAGAAAAAAACCGGGATTGCAATATTGGTTTTATGCAGGCGCCGCCGAAGAAAAAGCTGACAGGGACAAAGACAGTATTATAGATGTCATCGATGACACCAAAGATATCATCGCACTGCTCGAAAAAAAGAATGTGGTGGTTCCCGAAGGACTCGTTTACCGTGAGTTGCCTAATGGCCTACACGATTATACCAGCTGGAGTGAAGTGTTTCCGGAATTTTTGGTATGGGCGTTTCCAAAGTAGTTATGGATTATGAGTGATGGGTTATGGGTTATGATTCTTCACTCATCATTCATTACTCATAATTCATAATCCATGACTCATTACCCATAATTAGTTTCTAAATCATTTCACGTTCCAAAACCTGGTTCCGTGATGTTCTTTTACTGGCGAATTCCTTGGCGGCCTTAATAAAGTGCACAAAGATCGGCTGGGGATTTTCGACTGAACTTTTTAGTTCAGGGTGGTATTGTACTCCGATGAAGAATGGGTGCCCGGGTAATTCTATGATTTCAACCAGGCCGCTTTCAGGATTTTTTCCGCTGGCAATCATGCCGGCTTCTTCAAACTGTTGCAGGTATTCATTATTGAATTCATAACGGTGACGGTGTCTCTCAGAGATCAGCGATTTTCCGTAAATAGCTTTTGCAAGCGTGCCTTCTTCAACAGCACAGGGGTAGGCGCCCAGTCTCATGGTGCCACCTTTTACAGTGATTTTTTTCTGGTGCTCCATCAGGTCAATAACCGGCGTAGGCGTATCTGCCTGCATTTCGGTGGAATGGGCCTTGGCGAGTCCCAAAACATTTCGGGCAAATTCTATAACAGCCATTTGCATACCGAGGCAGATGCCAAAGAAAGGCAGCTTATTCTCCCTTGCGTATTTGACTGCTGTAATTTTTCCTTCAATTCCCCGGTGTCCAAACCCCGGCGCTACAAGAAGCCCGTCCAGGTTGCCCAGTTTCTCCGCCACATTTTCAGGAGTAACGGATTCACTGTGCACATTCAGGATCTGAACTTTGCACTCATTCATGGCGCCTGCATGCACAAAGGATTCCAGAATGGATTTGTAAGCATCCTGCAATTCAATATATTTTCCGATCAGGCCGATAGTAACTTTTGATTTGGGGTGACGCAGCTTGTCCAGGAATTCCTTCCATTTTGTAAGCTCCGCATCCTGGTAGTTGGTAATATTTAATTTTTTTAGGCAGATCAGGTCAAGTTTTTCTCTCATCATCGTGACCGGCACTTCATAAATGGTAGATGCATCCGCTGCTTCGATCACCGCTTCCACTTTGACATTGCAAAACAGGGCGATTTTTTTCCGGATTTCCTGGGAAAGAGGCTCCTCTGTCCGGCAGACAATCACATCCGGCGTAACACCTTCCTGGCTCAGCATGCGTACACTGTGCTGGGTGGGTTTCGTTTTTAATTCTTTTGCAGCTTTCAGGTAGGGGATCAGGGTCAGGTGAATGACAACCACATCTTCCTCCGGTAATTCCCATTGCAGCTGGCGCACGGCTTCTATAAAGGGCAGCGATTCAATATCACCCACGGTGCCGCCCAGCTCGGTAATGATCACATCGTATTCATTGCGTGCTCCCAGGAGTAGCATTCTTCGTTTGATTTCATCGGTGATATGCGGAACTACCTGCACCGTTTTTCCCAGATAGGCACCTTCTCTTTCTTTATTGATTACGGTTTGATAAATTCTGCCGGTAGTTACATTATTGGCCTGCGAGGTGAAAATATTCAGGTACCGCTCATAATGACCAAGATCCAGATCCGTTTCTGCCCCGTCTTCGGTAACAAAACATTCACCATGTTCGTAGGGATTCAATGTTCCCGGATCCACATTGATATAAGGGTCAAATTTCTGGATCGTTACGCGAAGACCCCTTGCCTGTAAAAGTTTAGCCAGGGATGCCGCTATAATACCCTTCCCCAATGAAGAAGTAACACCTCCGGTAACAAAAATAAATTTGGCCATAATGCTTAATTAAGACGACAAAATCTCAGTAAAATGAAATGATATGACCTGTTGAATTACAGATGTCAAACAGTAACCAGAAGGTCATACAAAACTACGGCAAATTTTTCAATCGTCCGAAACCGGAAAAGCAGATTGTGGATAAATGGAGTATAGATCGGTGAAGGATTACTTTACCAGGTTCACCAGCATATATTCAACACCGTTTTTATTTTCAACGACCGCCTTATGGAGGGGCATATTCTGAACGGCAGGAGTATATACGATGTCTGCAGGGTGTTTCTCAGCGTTTTTAATCTTTACTGCGTGGAACAGGATGATCGTGAGTATTTCAAATGCCAATACGTAGTGGCTTGGTTTGGTTTTCATAGTTGGGTCTTAACAATTAGCTGCTAAGTTTTACGGGTTACTGTATAACGGTAAATTTCCATCAATATTTTAACATTTGCAACGGGATATTACCCTTTTTTAAAGGGTGATATCCCCTAACTGTTTGATTTTCAGTGCAACTATTTGATTTTCAGTGTAGGTTTTACGGCTGACCGATTTTCTGGTAACTGGCAACAAGTCCTTTAATCAGGGAAGAACTGAATCCGCGGTGCTCCATTTCATTGAGACCCGCAATGGTGCATCCCTTGGGAGTTGTCACTTTATCAATTTCCTGCTCGGGATGGGTTTGCTTTTTTAATAATAGTTCGGCGGCTCCTTTTACTGTTTGTGCAGCGATCAGGCTGGCAGTGGCAGCATCAAAACCGATTTCAATACCACCCTGTATATTGGCCCGGATATAACGCATGGCGAAAGCAGTTCCGCAGGCACCGAGTACCGTGGCAGCATCCATCAGCTTTTCATCAATCTTTACCGCACTGCCAAGCTGGTTAAACATTTCGAGAATTTCCTGGAACTGGTCATGTCCCACATCCTTGGATGCCAGGCAGGTCATGGATTCGCGAATGGAAATCGCTGTGTTGGGCATTGCCCGCACAACCGGAATATTTTCAGGAATCAATGTGGACAATTCCTGGATGCTCACGCCGGTGACAACAGAGATCAGGATATGTTTCCCTTTTTTGAAACTGTCTTTTAGTTTTGTAAGCACTTCGCTTACCTGGAATGGCTTTACTGCCAGCACAATCAGTCCCGCATAGTTGAGCGCATCCTCATTGTTGGTGCTGACCATCACTCCTTTTCTTTCAAGCGCATTTAACTGCTCAATCGAACGGCGCGTGATCAGTATATGACCCGGATTGATATAGCCGCTTTGAATTAATCCTTCTGCGATGGCCATGCCCAGGTTCCCGCCTCCGATGATGCCGATTTTTTTAATCATTGCCTAGAAGTAATTTTTTTTTGAGAGATAATTTTTTACATAGTCCGTTACGCCTTCTTCCAGAGAATAAAAAGGTTCAGTATATCCGGCCGCGATCAGCTTTTCCATACGCGCCTCGGTAAAATACTGGTATTTATCCCGGATGTCTTCGGGCATATCGATGTAAAGAATTTGCACAGGTTTCCCGGCTCCGGAAAACGTTGCCCTCACCAGGTCTTCAAAAGTCCTTGCCCTGCCGGTTCCGAGATTATATAAACCACTCGCGGGAATACGTTCAAAATTTTGCATCAGCCAGTAACAAACCTTGATAATATCTTTTACATATATAAAGTCCCGCAGCTGCTGACCGTCTTTATAATCAGGGCGATGGGATTTGAATAGTTTGACGGTTCCGCTATTTTTGATTTGGTTGAATGAATGCCAGATCACACTGGCCATCCTTCCTTTATGATATTCATTCGGACCGTACACATTAAAGAATTTCAACCCGGCCCAGAACGGCGGTTGACTTTGCTGGCGGATTGCCCATTTGTCAAATTCATTCTTGGAAATGCCATAGGCATTCAGCGGTTCCAGTTTGAACGGCAGCTCATGATTGTCGCTGTATCCCAGATCACCGGAACCATAAGTGGCCGCAGAAGATGCATACACCAGGGGGATCTGCTTGAGCATACAAAAGTCCCAGACAGATTTTGAATATTCGAGATTCAGTCGTTCGTGAACGGCATAGTCAAATTCCGTTGTATCCGTCCTGGCACCGAGATGAAAAACAAAACCGATCTCCGGCTTTTCTGTTTGCAGCCACTGGAAAAAATCATCACGCTCAATATGTCTGGACGCTTTTTTTCCCCTTGAGATTATTTACTTTATCCAGGCGGTTGAATTCATCCACCAGGATCAGATTGTCGAATCCTTTTTCATTCAGGAATCCTGCTAAACAGCTGCCGATAAATCCTGCTGCCCCGGTAACGACGATTGCGGAAGATTTTGTCATGCTTCAACAATTGATTCCATTTCTTTTTCGATTGCTGTATCATACGCACTCTTCCAATCCCGGATATTACCCCAGTTTTCGCCGTCCACCTGCACCATGGCTGCTGTTACCACGCCAAGTTCTTCCAGCGGAATTCCCTGCATGGACATCTTAAATTCACTCAATTTTTCCTTCCTAACGGTAACCACTACCCGACTTTGTGATTCTCCGAACCAATAGGCATCCCGGCGGAAAGATTTATCCTGGGCCGATACCGAAAACCCAAGTTCCCGGTGAAAGCCGCTCTCGGCAAGAGCTACAAACAATCCGCCTTCTGCCACATCGTGCGCCGATTCGATCAGCCGTCCCTGGATACAGGAAAGTAACCTGGACTGCAGCTGCCATTCTTCCTCGAGATCAAAATGGGGGGCGGGACTGAATTCCACATCATGCAAGGCATACAGGTAGGCTGATGAATGAATATCGTTCCTTGATTTTCCGATAAGAAAAATTAAATCACCGGGTTGTTTAAAATAGAGCGTCATTTTTTGCCTGGTGTCTTCCAGTAAGCCTACCATCCCGATGGTCGGCGTCGGATAAACAGCACCATCGGGATGCTGGTTATAAAAACTCACATTACCTCCTGTTACCGGCGTATCGAATTTCAGACAGGCTGCACCCATGCCTTTCACTGCATGCACAAATTGATAATACACTTCCGGATCATAGGGATTGCCAAAATTTAAGCAGTTGGTAACGCCCAATGGAATAGCACCGGAGCAAACCAGGTTGCGCGCAGCTTCCGCTACCGCAATCATGGCACCCTTATATGGATCAGCCAGCACATAACGGCTGTTACAATCGGTTGTCATCGCAATTCCCTTCGTTGTTCCAAGCACATTCACGATGGCAGCATCTGAAGGTTCATTGGTAGAAGTATTCGCTGCACCCACCGTACTGTCGTACTGGACGCTGATCCATCGTTTGGAAGCAATGGATGGCAGCCTGATCAGTTCTGCTGCAACGGCTTTTAGATTTTCTTGCGTCTCCGGAATGGAATTGGAATCGAATGCTTTTATTTTTTCGAAATAGGCGGGTTCCCTGTATTCCCGGGTATACTGTGGAGCACCGCCGCCGAGCACCAGTTCTTCAGCAGGAATCACGGCTTCAGGAGTTCCATGATAATAAAAACTCAGCAATTTATCGTCCGTCACTTCCCCGATATTCGAACAGGGAAGATCCCATTTTTCAAATATATCAAGGACCAGTTTTTCTTTCCCTTTTTCCACGACCATCAGCATGCGCTCCTGGCTCTCACTGAGCAGGAGTTCCCAGGCCTTCATGCCCGTCTGGCGGGTGGGTACTTTGTCAAGGTCGATACGCATGCCCACTTCACCCTTTGCACTCATTTCCGCAGTGGAACAGATGATACCGGCTGCACCCATATCCTGCATGCCTACGACGGCGCCGGTTTCAATGACTTCCAGACAGGCTTCCAGCAATTTTTTTTCCTGGAAAGGATCTCCCACCTGCACGGCAGGAAGTTCCTGCACAGACTCTTTCGTGA
Organism: uncultured Bacteroidota bacterium; assembly: GCA_963741345.1. GTDB lineage: Bacteria > Bacteroidota > Bacteroidia > Chitinophagales > Chitinophagaceae > Puia. The sequence continues at coordinate 754,105 of CAVUHS010000005.1, read as the reverse complement.
TATTGGCGGAAGCAAATGATGCACCGCCAATACCATCCTTACCCGTGGCGCTGCCGACGAAAAAAACAGGATTACCCTTTCCGAGTGCCGTGGCAGAAATGGTCTTGCCTTTTTTTACGATACCTACACTCATCGCATTCACCAGCGGATTGGTATGATAACATTCATCAAAATATATTTCTCCTGCTACAGTCGGAACACCAAAACAATTTCCATAATGACCGATGCCATGTACTACACCGGCCAGCAGGTGCTGGGTCTGCGGATCGTTCAATTTTCCAAACCGCAGTGAATTCAGGGAAGCAATGGGACGTGCACCCATGGTGAAAATATCACGGTGAATGCCGCCAACACCGGTCGCTGCACCCTGGAAAGGTTCAATGGCAGAAGGATGATTATGCGATTCTATTTTAAACACCACGCCCAGGCCGTCACCGATATCCATCAGACCGGCATTTTCTTCTCCCGCTTTTACCAGCATTTTTTTCCCTTCACGCGGAAGTGTTTTCAGCCAGCGGATGGAATTTTTGTAGCTGCAATGTTCACTCCACATAGCACTGAAAGCACAGAGCTCAGTAAAATTCGGACGTACGACCCAGTTTCTGACAAATCAATTCAAACTCTTCTGCAGTAAGCCGGAGTTGTTCGGCGGTTTTTACATTAATTTCCATGTTCTTCGGAGAAACCGCAAATTTACGAAGGACACGTTAATCTATTCTGATAATTTTAGGATCCCATGAAGATTGCTTTCATTCACAACCAGATGTGCTTTTTTACCCGAACTCACTGCCTATCAGTCTTTTTTTCAGAAACAGAATATTGAAACATGTATTGCGAAATACGGACAGGAAGAAAAATCCGGGGCTGATGTTTACTGGTATATGATGGGCTTTTATCCGAAAGCAAAACATAAAAAAAAACTGATCATCCATGAATATTCCTCCGCTTCGGTTCCCCCTTACCGTAAGCTCAAGGATTTTCTGAAAAGCGAAGGCTGCATCCCGCGTCCCCATTTCCGGCTATACCTGAATGAATATGTACGGCAGCAAATAAATATTCACGACGAAGTTCCCATTGGCTACCGCGACATGGGCATCGAATGAATCTTTCTTCCATCCGATGCCCGAAGCAGAAGAAGGAATTTGATTTCATTTATTCCGGAAATCTTACTGCCGAAAGAAAACTGAATAGTCTGCTCGATATTTTCGACCAGGGTTCATTAATGGACCACACCATCCTGTTGCTGGGGAAAGAGAATGACCGGACTTGTCAAATCATATCGCGCATTGCAAAAATATTATCTTCCAGGGCTCCGTTCCCTGGGACGAAGTGGCCGCCTGGCTTGCCCGCGCCAGGTATGCGATTAACTATATACCCGATGAAGAGCCCTTTAATGCACAGACGCCGACAAAATTCCTGGAATATGCGGCCATGAAAATTCCGGTCATCAGTACCAATTATTTCTGGATCTCCGAATTCCAGGAGAGATATGGCGGCAATTATTTTTTGTTGAAAGATGACCTGTCAAACATGACCTGGGACCGGATCACCGGTTTCTCTTATGAATTTCCGAACCTGGAAAGCTGGCGCTGGGAAGAAAGAATACGCGCTTCGGGTGTGCTGGATTTTCTTCGCCAGGCGAAAGTTCGATGACCGTTGACCGATTGACGGTTGAAATTGATTGAATCGAGTTTACAGGCAGGTTAATCGATAACCGATTGACCGATGACGTTGGCAGTGGATCGTAAATCGCTAATCTTTGACGGCGGATCAGCTTTACCACACTACCACACTACCACACTACCACACTCTCATACTTGCCCCAGCGTCTTATCATACTCCGCAAGTATCCGTTCAATCCCAAATTTTGCACTCACCAGTTCCCGCCCCTTTCTTCCCATCTCAGTCCGCTGCCCATTGGAGAGTGACATCATCTCTTCCATCCGGGCGGCCAGGTCGGTAGCATTGTTTGGCATCGATAAAAATCCGTTCACTCCTTCCTGCACCACTTCCTTGCATCCTGTATTCATGGGATGTGATGATGGGAACTTCCATCGCTGCAGCTTCCAGCAGGCAGCGTGGTATTCCTTCATGGTAGAAAGAAGGAAAAACAAAACAATCTGCCTGCCGGAGAAAGGGCCGCACATCGCTGGCAAATCCGCCATAATGAATGATCGCCTTTTTTCTGCCAGTATCTCAATTCCGATTCTGAAATGGAATCCGGGATGATGTTTTTCAAAAAAACCGATGAGTTCAAATCGGATATCCCGGTATTTATTTTTTAAGAATCCTGGCCGCTTCCACATAAACCCAGACACCTTTGGACCTCAGCAGTCTCGTGCCCATCAGAAACTGAAAGGCCTTGCGTCCGGGCAACCGGTTTATTGGTCTGCGGAAAAAAATGATCGGTATTAATCCCTTCACCGGGTAAGAATTTTTATCTTATCCGCACTCACCAGTTTTCGCTGAATGAAACAGATTCGCATCTTCCTGGTTGAGAAACCATACTTCACTGGCTTTCTTCAATGCCTTTTGATAAAGGAAAGAAACGATCCGGTTCAGCCAGTTCGTGCGGTCAAATGTATAACCCAGGCCGGTGATGACTGCCACAGACTGGATGCCGCACCGGGCAGCTGCCATGCGATCCATAAATATTGGGCTTGATCACATAATGAAAAATAAAATCCGGCTTTTCGGACCGGTAGATCCTCTCCAGCGATCTTATAAAGGCGATAATCCAGCAGGGGATTCTCAGAACGGTTATTGAAACGAATATCCAGGTAAGAACAACCCGCTTTTCTCAGTTCTGCGGCAAATTCATCCTTTGGGTGCGATGATGAGCACATCAAAACTGCAATAAAAGATGCCGGATCAGATCCATCCGGAAATTATACACTGACCAGGCACTATTGGCAACAAGCGCAATCTTTTTCCTCTGCTTTTCGGGCTGATTAATGATCATCCGGCGATATTAAATTCAAATTTATAGATTTGGGGAATCAAAATCAGGTAAAGTTCCCATGCTTGCTTACTTTCTGTTTTTCTTTTACCTGTTTTCCGGAACAATTTTGCTGCATTATATCATCCGGCGGAAAATTTTTCCATTTACCATTTATCATACAACGGCCATCGTTTTTTTTAAAGTGTTCATGGGCTGTTTGTATGGATGGGTTTTTTTTCATTATTATGCCGGCGACGATACCTGGAATTATTTCAACGAATCAAAAGAGGAAACCAACCTGCTGCTGCAGCATCCGCGCTGTTTCTTCCATGAATTCTGGCCCGCGCATTCTCTGCAGGCAACGAATTACCGGGGCTGGGATGCACTTGTATTTTATATCAACCATTTTGAAAGATGGTTTATCATCAAGGGCCTGGCAATACTGAACCTGCTGAGCGGAAAAATTATTATACCGACGTCCTCTGGTTCGAATTTCTAACCATCCCAGGACCTCTCCTTCTATTTAAAATCCTGGTCCGCGAATTTCCCTTGCGTACCGGTATGAATTTCCTGCTGGTATTTTTTATTCCCTCCGTCGTTTTCTGGTGCAGTGGCATCCGGGCAGAAGGCCTGCTGCTGCTTTTCATGATGCTGATGATCTATAACGGACAGGCTTATGCGCGCTATGCCAGGAAAAGACGTATCCTGGGGATCATCGCCGGTTTTGCCGGATCTGCTGCTGATCCGTTACCAGTTCCTGGCTGTTTTCCTGCCAGCCTATATCGCATTCATCGTCAGTCTGAAAAAAAAGACTTTCTCCCCCAGGTATTTCAACCGGATATATGGAGTCCTCCTCCTTATATTCTTAGTGAGCTTATTTCTTCCCCCGCGAACCAGCTCTCACGTCCCCTGCAGCAGGCCCAGCAGGGTTTTTTCAGACTAAATGGAAATACGCGATATGAACTGGATAGCCTGCAACCGGGACCTATTAGTTTTTTTAAAATATTACCCCAGGCTGTTACCAACAGTGCATCTGCGTCCATATCCCTGGGAAGGCAAAAATTTACTTCAGTCGGTTTCTTCCGTTGAAGTCCTTTTATTAATTGCAGGGGTGTTGTATTTCCTATGCGTGGCACCAAAACGAAAGCAACAGATATCACATCCCGTATATTGGCTATTCTTATATTACGGAATTACACAATTGATCACCATCGGCTATACTGTACCCTTCCCCGGAGCCATTGTCAGATACCGCAGCATCGCCTTTCTTTTCCTCAGTTTTGTTTCTTTATGCCGGCAATCCGCTGCTGCAACAGAAACTCAGATACTGGATTTTTAAATTACATTAGAATTAACCTTAATGTTACAATATATTTAAGTTTTTAAATAGAAAAATGGCAAAAAACTGCGGATAAACTCATATATTTTAGAACAATTTCTAAAAAAATGGCTAAAAAGCTATTTTTTTTTCGCACTTATGAATTATCGCTTACATTCGTTTCCAATAAAAATTATTGTAAATGGAATCGTTAAGAGTAAAAGCAATTAACGATCTGTCAACAAAAACTCCGGTTACACTTGACGGATCTGCCAAAATCACAGCTATTTTCCAGGAAAATGTATTCACAATCCGTACTGCAAGGGAATTCCTGAGCGACGAAGCTTATAAAAGCCTCACCGGATCCATTAAAGGTGGCAAGAAAATTGACCGTGCTGTCGCCAACCAGATTGCAGCCGGGCTAAGACAGTGGGCTGAACTGAAGGGTGTTACTCATTATACGCACTGGTTTCAGCCATTGACTGGTTCTTCTGCTGAAAAACATGATTCCTTTTTTGCGATTAAAGGAGATGGTACAGCAATCGAACAATTTGAAGGTGATGCCCTGATACAGCAGGAACCGGATGCATCCTCTTTTCCTTCCGGAGGAATCCGTGCCACTTTTGAGGCTCGCGGGTATACTGCATGGGACCCTTCTTCTCCGCCCTTTATTATGGAAATCGAAACGGGTAAGACATTATGTATTCCTACCATATTTGTTTCGTATACCGGCGAAACACTGGATTATAAAGCACCTCTGCTGAAATCACTGGAAGCGATGAATAAGGCAGCCGTGGAAGTATGTAATTATTTTGATAAAAATGTCACCAAGGTAATCGGTACCCTGGGATGGGAACAGGAATATTTTGTGATTGATGAAGCCCTGGCCAATGCACGTCCCGGACCTGGTGATGAGTGGAAGAACCGTTTTCGGTCACCCGCCCGCAAAGGGCCAGCAACTGGAAGATCATTATTTCGGTTCCATCCCGGAAAGGATCTATGCATTCATGCGCGATTTCGAAACAGAATCTTATAAATTAGGGATTCCTCTAAAGACCCGTCATAATGAAGTGGCACCCTCTCAGTTTGAGTGTGCACCGATTTTTGAAGAAGTCAGCGTTGCAGTGGATCATAATACCCTTATGATGGATATTATGGACAGGGTGGCCAGAAGTCATAAACTACGGGCCCTGCTGCACGAAAAACCATTTGCCGGAATCAACGGAAGCGGAAAGCATAATAACTGGAGCATGTCCACAGATACCGGTGTAAACCTGCTTGCACCCGGCAAAACACCGAAGACCAACCTCATGTTCCTGACTTTCTTTGTAAATACAATTAAAGCGGTACATGACTATGCCGATGTTCTCCGGGCATCGATTGCATCCGCAGCCAAATGATCATCGACTGGGAGCTAATGAAGCACCCCCTGCAATCATCTCTGTATTCATCGGCGGATTTCTGACCAAAGTGCTGGAAGATATTAAAGAACGTGTCGGTGCGAAATTCGACGAACAGGATGAAGCAATACTCAAGCTGGACCTGCATCGCAGTATCCCTGAATTGTTGCTGGACAATACCGACCGTAACCGGACTTCACCCTTTGCATTTACCGGTAATAAATTTGAATTCCGTGCCGTGGGTTCCTCCGCCAATTGTGCCAATGCGATGACAGCACTCAATACAATCATGGCGGAAACGTTTGAAAAACTTCAAAAAAGAAGTGGATGCCCTGATTGAGAAAGGAGAGAAAAAAGAAATCGCCATCATGCACGTGATCCGCGAATATATCGTGAGCGCTGAAAAAGTTCTTTTCGAAGGAAATAACTACAGTGATGAATGGGAAAAGGAAGCCAAAAAAAGAGGCCTGCCGAATGTGAAAACCACTCCGCTGGCCCTGGATGCCCTGGTCACTGAAAAAGCAAAACACCTCTTCGAATCAAACGGAGTACTAAGCCATGTTGAACTGGAAGCCCGTCATGAAATCGAACTGGAAAAATATGTGAAGAAGGTCCAGATCGAAGCCAGGATCATGGGAGAACTTTGTACCAGTCATATCCTGCCTCCGGCATTCAAATACCAGAATACGCTTATACAAAATATCATCGGTATGAAAGAGATCGGGCTGAAGGAACCCGCTTTCTCCAACCAGAAAGCGATCCTGGAAAAGATTTCAGAACATATTTCTGAGATCAGCTCCCAGGTGAGCAAGATGATCGATGCGCGCAAAAAAGCCAACGCACTGGAAGATACCAGGGAAAAAGCCATCGCTTATTGCGACGATGTGAAAGGCGCATTCTTCGATAAGATCCGCTATCACGTGGATAAACTCGAAGTACTGATCGACGACAGCGAATGGCTCCTGCCTAAATATCGCGAGATCCTGTTCCTGAGATAATTTTCAGATTCTAAAATAACTGAGGCCCCTCCGGGGCCTTTTTTTATGCCCATTACCAAATTACCACACTACCACACTACCACACTCCACACTCCTCTCTCGACCCAATTGAATAAATACCATAACACACCTGTTTTTTTTAAATAAATTCTAAATATCTATACATATTACATTAAATTAAATATGAAAAGATTGCATGTTATAATTAGAATTTATAATATTTTCACATTATTAAATGAGTATTACATATTTATTTAATGCCAAGTATTAAACCTTCCCTTTTGCTGAACGAGACGCTTGTCATCCAATATCTTGAAAACTGCCTCCTCTGACGATTCAGCTTAGCCATTAAAATTGTTAATGCAGTCCCCCTGGTCAGGGTCCTGCAGATTTTCAGTACACATTAAAAACAAACAGCAATGGTTAAAAACTTAAAACTGCTTATCATCGCAATCGGATTATTTGTTTCGGTAAAGGGTCAGGACACAACGAAAGCCGTCATTAAAACTGACTCGGTACCGCCCCCCAGCCCCCCTTCCAGTTTCACTGGTTCGGTGGACCTTTACTATCGGTACAACTTTTCAAACCCCAAAGCGGCTCCCTGGAACAACTATACCAGCTTTACCAGCTCCCAGAATTCCTTTGAACTCGGCATGGTATCCCTGAAGTATGATCATACCTGGGGAAAGGCCGGAGTTTCTGCTGAGCTGGGATTTGGCAGAAGGGCCCAGGATTTTTCTTATAATGAAGGTACCGGCACCACGAATCCTTATTTCTCCCTGGCCAATGTAGTTCAGGCATATGTCTTTTACAATTTAACAGACAAAATCAAACTCACAGCGGGTAAATGGGCCACCCATATCGGTTATGAACTCGTGGATGCCTACCTGAACAGGAACTACTCCATGAGTTATATGTTCACCAAGGGGCCATTCTTTAATACAGGATTTAAGGCGGATGTTGCCATTGCTGGTAAAACGGCCTTCATGGTCGGTATTTCCAATGCGACTGATCATTCCACCAGTAATAACGATTATCAGAGTTTCATCGCACAGGTTAGCACAGCTACTCCCAACAGTAAATGGAAATTCTGGTTGAATTATCAGGGCGGACCGGTTGCGAAAGGAGTAACGTTGAACCAGTTTGACCTGGTTGTTACCGGTACCGTATCAGATAAGTTCAGTATCGGATTGAACGGAACCGAACAAACTTACAGTGGTGATTCAGTCGCTTCTTCTGCAACCTGGTGGGGTGCGGCGGTTTACCTGAACTGGGATCCGAGTTCCCTGTTCGGACTGACATTGAGAAGTGAGTATTTCAGCAATAAGGACAATGCACTCGACATGTCCCCGGCAGTTGATCCCGGCAATTTCACCGAGTTCACGCTGACAGGACAAATTCATCTGGGTAAACTGACCGTTATGCCTGAACTGCGGTACGATGCCTATTCCAGCTCACTTTCGGGAGCTCCTGATCAGGCATTCCTGCAGAAGAACGGATCACCAACCAATAACACATTTACAGGCCTGATCGCGGCCACATATGTTTTTTGATTTAGAGTTTTTTCGAAAACGTATTCAGTACTTATACTAGCAGCAACTTTTTAAGTATTTGAATGCAATTAGTTAATCTATACTTAATCAGTCACAAAAAACCAATCGACATGCATCAACTCAGACAGAAAAATGCAAAAATCTTTAAGGCCATTTTTGCATGCTTAACAATCATTGTTTGCCTTTTCATGGTAGTTCCGGCAGTCGCCCAGGATCCGACAGGTGCTACAACCGGTACAATTAAGGATCTCGGACTTGCCGACACACTGGCCGCACCAAAAGATACAACCCTCGCCAAGGTTGTCGCAGCGGTAAATACAATCGGGAATGCAGATGGTCACAATAAGATTGCGATCAATATCATGTGGACCCTGATCACTGGCTTCCTGGTGATGTTCATGCAGGCGGGTTTTGCATTGGTTGAAACCGGTTTTACCCAAAAGAAGAATGCAGCACATGTTATGGCGATGAACTTCATGGTCTATGGTATTGGTATGTTTGGATTTTGGGTATGCGGATTTGCAATTATGTTTGGGGGGGCTTTGAATGTTGGAACCCTGGGCGGAGGTCAGGGAGTTGTCCCCCATGAATATATAGTCCATCTGTTTGGTCATGATTTTGGCATTTGGGGAACAGTAGGATATTTTCTGAATAGCAAGGTTTATGATGTTGGGGTATTTGCATTATTCCTTTTCCAGATGGTGTTCATGGATACAACAGCAACCATTCCGACAGGAGCCATGGCTGAAAGATGGGCGTTTAAATCTTTCGTTATATACGGGCTCTTTATCTCCATGTTTGTTTATCCTTTGTTTGGAAACTGGGTGTGGGGCGGTGGCTGGCTTTCCCAGCTTGGCGTGAATTTTCACTTAGGACATGGTCACGTAGATTTTGCCGGATCTTCCGTCGTGCATATGGTCGGAGGAGTGGCAGCCCTGGCCGGCGCAGTCGTTCTGGGTCCGCGTATTGGAAAATATGGGAAAGACGGTTCTATTAATACGATACCGGGTCACAATATTCCAATGGCATTGCTGGGAACTTTCATCCTTGCTTTCGGATGGTTCGGTTTCAATCCGGGCTCAACCCTGGCAGGTACAGACTACAGAATTTCAATTATTGCAGTAAATACAATGATGGCCGGAACGATGGGAGCACTCGCAACTATGGCTATTATGTATTTGAAGGGAGGGAAACCGGATCCGGGAATGATGGCCAATGGTCTGTTGGCCGGACTGGTGGCCATTACAGCACCGAGTGCTTTTGTAAATTCTATTGGATCCGTAATCATTGGAACCGTTGCGGGAATACTCGTGTACTATGGTTACAATTTTATCGACAGAAAATTGAAAATTGATGATCCTGTCGGCGCTATTGCTGTACATGGTATCAATGGTGCCTGGGGTGTCATATCCGTTGGGCTTCTGGCAGATGGATCTTATGGGGACGGATGGAATGGTGTTCCCGGAACCGTTAAAGGCTTGTTTTACGGAGATGGGAGTCAGCTTGTAGCCCAAATTATCGGAACAGCTACCTGTTTCATCTTTGTTTACGCAGCGATGTGGATATGGTTTAAAATTTCTAACAAAATCACTCCTATCCGGGTTCCTGCTGAAGCTGAAATTGGCGGACTCGATATCCCTGAAATGGGTGTTCTCGGATACGTCGATTAGTTTTAGAATTTTTTTCTGATGAATTCAAAAAGCCCCTGTAAAAAGGGGCTTTTTATTTAATTGATATGCCTTTGTTTTTTAAATGATTACACAATAATTCCCGTTCATATATCATTAATAATATATGTGAATAATTTTTGAAAGAAACATGATTTCACATGCTGAAACAGAAAAAAAATGCAATATCTTTGGCCTGTACGGAAAAGACATATATTATAAATTTTTATAAGATATGAGCCTTCAAAAAGCAAAGCCCTTCCATCACATTTTCTCTCCGCTGAGAGATTTATTGAATGACAGTCGCACCACCGGTGTCTTGTTGGTCATTTGCACAATCCTTTCTTTATTTATTACAAATAGTTTTTCCCATGGTCAGTTCAACCACTTTTGGAATGACCAGCTTATAAGCGGATTTTTATCTTCGGCCAGACTTCCCCATTCCTTTATTGATTGGATCAACAATTTCGGCATGGCTTTTTTCTTTGTGCTGGCTGCTACGGAAATCAAGCGTGAACTTTTAACTGGCGAACTTTCCCAATTTAAAAAAGCTGTCCTTCCCTTTGGCGCAGCCTTCGGTGGTATGATGATGCCGGCATTAATATTTATCGGTTTCAATATGTATTCCGGATACTCGCATGGCTGGGGAATACCCACGGCAACGGATATCGCTTTTTCCCTGGCTGCGGCATCGCTGCTTGGTAAAAGATTTCCGGTCGGCCTGAAGATATTGTTGCTGGCCATTGCCATAATTGATGATCTGGGTGCGATTTTAGTGATCGCTTTATTTTATGGCGGTCATATTAACTGGCTCGCGCTGGGAATATGCGCGATCATCTATGGTGCATTGCTATTGTGCAACCGGATGAAAATAAAATTTGGTCTGCTTCAGGTATTCCTGGGTCTGGGACTTTGGTACTCGATGTTGCAGAGCGGGGTGGAAGCCAGTATCACCGGTGTACTCTTTGCGTTTGCCATGCCTGTAAATTCGCTGGCCATCATTGAAAAAGCGATTCACAAATGGGTTAACTTTTTTATTCTTCCTGTCTTCGCACTCGCGAATACAGCCATTCTTCTCCCATCCCATGTAGTAGCATCACTTTCCACGCCTGTTGGAATGGGAATCTTTTTTGGTCTGGTGATCGGAAAACCGCTGGGAATTTATCTGGCCTGCCGCATCATGGTGGGATTGAATATTGCCAGCCTTCCTTCAAATGTGCAGTGGAAACAGGTCTTTGGTATGGGCACCCTGGCCGGTATCGGATTTACCATGTCTATTTTTACAACCATGCTTGCATTTACAGATTCATCAATACGCGATATTGCTAAAATTTCAATCCTGACCGCGGTCGTTGGATCTGTCCTGGTCAGCTATTTTTATTTCCGTTCGATCTATAGTAAGAGCATCGTCCCGACGCCACTTCCACAACCCGAACCCGTTTACAGTTAAGTCTTTTCTATAACCATTTCGTTAAACTAAAAAGCATCCTGCTTTCTGCAGGATGCTCCTACAATTTTAAACTTAAGTAATCCGGCGATGCATTAAACTAAAAAGCATCCCGCTATTCGAAGGATGCCTCTACTATTTTCAACTACTATATTCTACTTATTTTGCGACGGCTGCTTTTAATTTCTTATCCCTGTAATACACAAAACCAGCCAGTCCTCCAATCCACGCTGAACCGCCAACCACCAGCTTCAGGATGTCAAGATAAGCCGGATTGTTTTCAGGCAGTGTCTTAATGAAGGATATCAGGGAAAAAATGAGAAACTGTTCCATTTATGTGTTTTGACTACGCAAAGTTCCTTTCAAAATCTGAAATAATCAAATCGTAAAGTGTATGAAATGAGCACTCAACACATATTTGTTTAAAATAATATTAAATATTTAATAAAGGAAGTTCCAACTTTGACCACAGGGGCTAAAAAGATGCATTTATTCAGAACAATGGAGCCAGTCAACTCCATATCTGGCCAAAAAACTGCCGTTTTATCCGGTCAAAAAATTTTGTGAAAAAAGCGAACAATTTATTCACAGAACCCGCAGTTCAACAAATATTGCTGTCATCTCCAGACAGTATCTCTTGGTTTCAATGTATCATTCTGACTCGCCAGGCAGTATCTTCCTGGGTTCAATGTAACATTCTGACTCACCAGGCAGTATCTTCCTGGTTTCAATTTGTCATGCTGACCCGCCAGTCAGTGCCTTCCTGGTTTCAATTTGTCATTCTGAAAAATGATACCAAAGAGCATTCTTCAGGCCTCTATTAAACTCGCCAGTGATCGTACGGGAAAGCCTGCACCAGTTCATTGAAAAATACTAATGCATAAAACCTGCTGGAAATCCTCCTTACAGTATCATTGAATCATACTGGTCAATAAGTAAACCACCCCCGGCTCCTCAAAAAAAAATCAAAAAAATTTTCATTTTAAATAATCGGTTTTTTTAAATAGAAGCCTGATTTTCCCGCATTGAATTGGCCGAATTGAAAATATATTTTTGACTTGAATTCAATTTATAAATGCCATTTTAGGTGATGATTTATATATATCATTTTATCATATGTTACCCATTGGTTCCTAATAAATAGTAATTCAATTATTAATTAGTTTTGACATGAATCTTAATAAATTAAAATAACCTCAATGAAAAATTTGATCAAAGTTTCCAGCTATACCCTGGCCACTGCAGGGGTAATTGTTATGTCACAATTCTCTGCATTAGCAGCTGGTGAAACAGCAAACAGTTCTACTTTAAGTTTCGGACAGGTGATAAGCGGTATAGCGCTGTTGGTAGCTGCCATACTTGTACCATCTATAAGGAGTTCACGCAAGGCGAAGGCTTAATAGTTCGACAAAAAAATTTCAGGGATAGTTCTCTGGTGAAACCGCTTCAAATTATTTGAAGCGGTTTTTATTTTTAGTTACCCTGCATATAATCGTTTCCGAATCTCTCTGCATATTGCTAACGCTTCTCAGAAATTCACCGGTCGGAATATTTTTTTACAGAAGCAAATGAATCCTGGCGAGCCGCTTTTCTTTAACATCAGCATTTATTTTTTCATCAAAATCAATATTTTTTCTCCGCGCATATTTTAAAATCCATCTAATTTTTCATCGCAGCAATCAATACTGGTTCTACGACTATATTGTTACTGCGATCGCTTATTTTATCTCCGCGATTATTTTGTAACCGCTACCATTATTTTTTCATCGCAATCAATATTTTTTTTCAGGATTATTTTGAAACTCCTACCATTTATTTATTATCGCAGCAAACAATACTAATTCCACGACTATATTGTTGCTGCACTCGCTTATTTTATCTCCGCGATTATTTTAAAACCTTTAATATTTAATTTATCATCGCAGCAAACAATACTAATTCCGCGATTATATTGTTACTCCGATCATTATGCAATCTGTATCTGAAATATATCCTTCAAAGCTCTTTTTGCTGCCTGATACCCACACATGCCATGGACACCTCCGCCGGGTGGGGTGGATGAAGAACATACATAAATTCCTTTGGCAGATGTTCTGTAAGGTGCCGACCGCAGCGCAGGTCTTGTGAATAACTGGGAAAGATTATTCGCGCCTCCCCCGATATCACCACGGTAACAATTTGCATTCAGCTGTTCCAGTTCTCCGGTATTCAGCGTATGACGCGCCAAAATTCTTTCCCTGAATCCGGGTGCAAAACGCTCCACCTGGCTCTCGATGGCCACCGTCATATCTGTCACTGAACCGAGCGGAACATGACAATATGCCCAGGCAGTATGTTTTCCCATCGGTGCACGACTGGGATCAACGATGGATTGCTGCGCAAGTATCACACCTGGTAGTTTTGAATGAATCCCTGACCAGGCATCCCGTTCACCTGCCTCCATTTCACGGAATGATCCGCCGAGATGAATGGTACCCGCCCTTCCTGCTTCTTCTGCTTTAAAAGGAATAGGATCAGCCAGTGCCCAGTCAATTTTGAATACGCCCATTCCGTAACGGTATTTTTTTAATTGCCATCGGTAAAAGGATGAAAAACGGTGACCCGCTATCTCCAATAACCGGACGGGCGTCACATCCAGGAGTACAGCCGACGAAGAAGGAATCTGGTGAAGGGATTTAACGGGCTGGTTCAATTCTATCTTCCCACCGAGACTCCGGAAATAGGAAGAGAGGGCATTCGCAATGGACTGGGAGCCGCCTTCCGCAACCGGCCATCCGCGTTTGTGCCCGACCGTTAGTAGTACCAGCCCGATCGCGGAACTGGTTAGCCGGTCGAAAGGAAGTTGCGCATGCAGGGCCAAACCGCCCCAGAACCCCTTCATTTTATCGGAATGGAATCTTTTTGAAAGACGACTGGCAGAAGCGAGCGCCCGCCACCCGAACCGGGCCATATATAACGGATGTTTTGGAAAATGAACCGGTGCCAATATCTCTTCACGGATGGATTCCCAGTTTTCCGTCAGCGGCTGCATTAGTTCCAGGTAAGCATCGCCATCTACTCCCAGGGATCCGGCCATTTTTTCCAGCGAAGGAATGAGAGATATGGCACTGCCATCATCAAAAGGATGAGCAAGTGGAATTTCCGGGTATAAAAATTTCAACCCGTGATCAGCCAGCGGGAGGGATTGAAAGAAGGGAGAATCAGCTGCCATCGGATGGACGGCTGAACAGATATCATGGGTAAAGCCGGGAAGGGTAAGTTCTTCCGAACGCAGTCCACCACCAATTTTTGATTTTGCTTCCAGGATCAAAACCGACAGACCCGCTTTTTGCAAAGTGATCCCCGCCGCAAGCCCATTGGGCCCGGAACCGACGACGATCGCATCGTAGTCTCTTTTCGTTGACCGTTGACCGTTGACCGTTGACCGTATGATATGACTGTTTTAAATTTATAAACTTTCACTCCCATACTCCCATACTTTCCACACTACCACACTACCACACTACCACACTCGAACGAATCAAACCGTCTTTGACGGTTTGATTCGCTCGTTCGCCCATTTCAATGCAAGATGGTATTGCTCCTGCTCGGTAAGATTGGAATTATCCAGCACGATGGCATCGTCGGCTTTTCTCAGCGGACTGATTTCACGGTGTGAGTCAATATAGTCCCGCATTTCCAGGTTATTCTTTACTTCTTCAATACTGATATTGGGATTTTTCTCGTACAATTCCCGGAACCGCCTTTCCACCCGCACAGCATTGTCGGCAGTCATGAATATCTTTAGTTCAGCGCCCGGAAACACAACCGTCCCGATATCCCTGCCATCCATCACGATCGCTTTTTTCTTTCCCAGGGCCTGCTGTTGCTTCACCGCAAATTCACGCACTTCTTTAATAGCAGCTACTTCACTTACTTTTTCCGCCACCACCAGGTCGCGGATCAGGTATGCTACATTTTCATCATTGAGCAGGATCTCGCTCGTCTTCGCCGAAGCATTATGGACAAATTCAATATTGATTTCCTCCAATGCCTTAACAACGGCCCTGGAATCTGTCCAGTCCACATGATTTCTTAAAAAATACAAGGTAATGGCACGATACATCGCACCGCTGTCGATATACGTATATTTCAGCTTTGCTGCCAGCTGTTTTGCCAGGGTGCTCTTGCCGCAGGACGACCAGCCGTCGATGGTGATGATGATCTTTTTATCAGGCATGATGTATTACCGTTCTGCAAATAAAAGATTTGCCACGGAAACACGGAAATTTCCGTGTGCCGTGGCAAATAATATTTGAGGTTACTGATTTCTTTTATACCTCCGTAGCTTCTTTCTCTTTTTCCTTCAGCGTGAATTTAATCTTTGACTCTGCTTTGTCCAGGTCGGCGATCATCACATCCCCGCTCTTGATACTCATATTCAGTATTTCTTCTGCCAGCGGATCTTCCAGGTATTTCTGTATCGCACGGTGAAGCGGTCTCGCACCGAATTCCTGGTCGTATCCTTTCTCTGCCAGGAAGGCTTTTGCATCCGGGGTTAATTCGAGGGTAAATCCAAGCTGAACCAACCTCTTCATCACACCCTTCATCAGTATATCAATGATGTTAAAGATATTTTCCCTGCTGAGTGAATTGAAGATAACGATATCATCCACCCGGTTGAGAAATTCCGGACTGAAAGTGCGCTTCAACGCTTTTTCAATGACGGCCTTACTGTTTTCATCTGCATTGACAACTCTGGAAGACGTAACAAATCCAACGCCTGCTCCAAAATCTTTTAACTGTCTGGCGCCGATATTGGATGTCATGATGATGAGGGTATTCTTGAAGTCTACCTTTCTGCCCAGACCATCGGTCAGTTGCCCGTCATCCAGCACCTGCAATAATATATTGTAGATATCCGGATGTGCTTTCTCGATTTCATCCAACAGGATAACACTATATGGTTTCCTCCGCACTTTTTCCGTCAGCTGTCCGCCTTCTTCATATCCCACATATCCCGGAGGCGCACCAATCAGGCGGCTTACGGTAAATTTTTCCATGTATTCACTCATGTCGATACGGATCAGCGAATCTTCTGAGTCGAACATATAACGGGCCAGGGCGCGTGCAAGTTCTGTTTTTCCCACACCGGTTGGTCCCAGGAAAATAAAGGTTCCGATGGGTTTCTTCGGATCCTTCAACCCGACACGGTTCCTTTGAATGGCCTTCACCACCTTCAGGATCGCTTCCTGTTGACCGACCACCATATCACCCATATCAACCGACATATTCCTCAATTTTTCGCTTTCCGCCTGCACCATTCTCTTCACCGGTATACCCGTCATCATGCTCACCACTTCAGCGATATTTTCTTCATCGATCGGGTAACGGCGGTGTTTACTTTCTTCTTCCCATTCGAGTTTTGCTTTTTCCAGTTCTTCCTGCAAACGTTTTTCTGCATCACGCAGGGAAGCTGCTTCTTCGAATTTCTGACTCTTCACTACTTTATTCTTCTCATTCTTCACTTCTTCGATCTTCTTCTCGAACTCAACGATATTCTGGGGCACGTTGATATTTTTCAAGTGCACGCGTGCACCGACTTCATCCAATACATCGATGGCTTTGTCCGGCAGCAGACGGTCGGTCATATACCGGTCACTCAGCTTTACGCAGGCCTGGATGGCATCGTCAGAATAAGTTACGTTGTGATAATCCTCGTATTTTGACTTTATGTTTTCGAGAATCTGGATGGTTTCATCCACACTCGGCGGATCGATCATCACTTTCTGGAAACGACGGTCGAGCGCACCATCTTTTTCAATATACATCCTGTATTCATCCAGTGTAGAGGCACCAATGCATTGCAGTTCGCCACGTGCAAGGGCCGGTTTGAATATATTGGAAGCATCCAGGGATCCGGAAGCTCCGCCTGCTCCTACGATGGTATGAATTTCATCGATGAATAAAATGACATCCCGGTTTTTCTCCAGTTCGTTCATGATTGCCTTCATGCGTTCTTCAAACTGTCCACGGTATTTGGTACCGGCAACAAGGGCCGCGAGATCCAGTGATATGACACGTTTATCAAACAGCACTCTGGAAACTTTACGTTGTACAATGCGCAGAGCCAGGCCTTCCACGATCGCCGTCTTACCCACGCCCGGTTCACCGATCAGGATCGGATTATTTTTCTTGCGCCGGGACAGGATCTGCGAAACCCTTTCAATTTCTTCTTCCCTGCCTACAATCGGATCCAGGGAATTCATTTCCGCGAGCCGTGTAATATCCCTTCCGAAATTATCCAGCACCGGCGTTTTGCTTTTTGCATTTCCGGCAGGACGGGCTTTCTGTTGCGCATATTTTTTTTCATCATCAAAATCATCATCGTTCTCCTCAGCGTATTCGCTGCGGGTATCATTGCTTTTAACAACACCCAGTTCATTTCTGAATAAATCGTAATCCACGTCGAATTGATTTAAGATTTGAGTTGCGATGTTTTCTTTGTTTTTTAGAATCGAGAGCATGAGATGCTCGGTTTCTACCGTCGGACTTTTCAAAGCTTTCGCTTCGAGTACAGTCACGCGTATTACTTTTTCCGCCTGCTTCGTCAGGGGCAGGCTGTTGATATTTGCGATATTCTTACCAGTCTTATCCTTAACAGCGAGTTCAACTTCCTTGCGGAGCTCATACAGATCAACATTGAAACTTTTCAGGATCCGGACGGCCGTATTGTCGCCCTCCCTGATCAGGCCCAACAGCAAATGCTCTGTCCCGATAAAGTCGTTTCCTAACCTTAAGGCTTCCTCCCTGCTGAACGAAATAATCTCTTTAACCTGCGCCGAAAAATTATTATCCATTTTTAACTAATTGAGCTTAATACAATAATAACGAATATTTTTGATTCCTGTTTTTGATGGTTTATTAACGTATGTTAACAAGGCCGCTAGTATGAAAGTCAAAATTAGTACCAACGGGAAATTCCATGCCATTACTGTACTTGAACCCACTCTTGCTGCTAATATGACAGCAGCACTGCATGATCTTTGCGAGCCATTTCTAAAGCACGAAGTGAAAAACCTGCTTCTGAATTTAAAAGACATTCAAACAATGGAATCTGCTGCTGCTGATGCCATCCTTGAAGTAAGAAACCTGTTTTACGCAAACCATGCTTCTTTTGTTCTGTGTGAGCTGCAACCGCCGGTAAAAAAATATTTCGAACAGAATGAACAATTTGAAATATTACAGATAGCCCCCACACAGAGTGAGGCTTCCGACATAATATTTATGGAAGAAATCGAAAGGGAATTTACGGATTAATTCAAAGGGCGCCGGACAATATGGTAACGATCAAATCTCATTCCTATTACTTTTTGTATTATTTTTCAGCCAATATCATTAAAACAAAGGTTCGGCCCGATTGATCATACCTAAATCCTCTCTGTGCTCGCGGTAACCATACTTGGAAATAATTCTGCCATTCCGGCCTTCGACCGGCACCCTACGGCCCAGGTGATTACCCTCGACGACCATCTCTTCCTGGTTGATTGTGGCGAAGGCACCCAGACACAGATGAATAAATACAAGATCCGCCGCAGCCGCATCAACCATATTTTCATATCCCACCTGCACGGGGACCATTATTTCGGTCTGATCGGCCTGATTACCAGCATGGGACTCCTGGGACGTAACCAGGACCTGAATCTCTACGGACCGGCCGCCCTGATGGATATTTTCGACTTGCAACTACGGGTGGCCGATACCCAGCTTCCCTATAAGATCATCTTCCATCCCCTGCAGGACGAAGGCATTCTGGTGACTGATAACCGCTTCCAGATTAGCTGTTTCCGGGTCTTTCACCGGATTGAATGCTGGGGTTTTATATTCCGTCAGGTTCGTCCGCCAAGGCGTGTAAATCCGGAAAAAGCGAGGATTGCCGGCGTTCCCGCCGCCTTTTTCGATCGCCTGAAATGGGGTGAGAATTATGAAACCCAACAGGGAACCATCATCGAAAACGAGTCTGTCACCGATCCGGCACCCAGGCCAAAATCTTATGCCTATTCGGCAGACACGCTCTATAACCCCGAAGTCGCAGTGAAGGTCCAGGGGGTGGATTTGCTCTATCATGAAACGACCTATCTGAAGGACCTCGAAGAACGTGCCCTCAAGAGATTTCACTGTACCACGACGCAGGCAGCATCCATTGCAAAAACAGCCTCTGTCCAAAAACTGCTGATCGGGCACTTCAGTTCGAAATACGACCGCCTCGATGATTTTGAAAAAGAAGCAAGGGAAATATTTCCCCAATCTCACCTGGCAATTGAAGGAGTGACCTACTTAGTATGAGAGTATGGTAGTGTGGTAGTAGTGGTAGTGAAATACAGTCTACGATTCACGATTCACGATCCACGATCCTCCGTCAACCGCCAACCCTGCCTGCCGGCAGGCAGGCGTCATCCGCCAACGATCCACGATCCACGATCACGTCACGGTCATCGGTCAACGGTCACGGTCATCGGTCATCGGTCATCTAACTATCCCGCTCCAGCAAATAATCAGCAAGCTCAGTCAGTGATGTCTTCTTCGACCCGGGAACAGAAATATCTTCTAGATGCGAATAGGCTTCCTGCATATAATTTCTCTTAGCCACCTGCGCGGCCAGGTCCACTCCCGCATCCACGAATATGCCGATCATTCGCTCCACTTTGTCGGGCGAATCCGCTTTCAGTAATTCCAAGATGGCTCTTTTTTCCGCAGCACGGCCATTCTCCAGCGCATAGAGCAACAGGAAAGTTTTTTTGTTTGCCAGTATATCTCCTCCCCTGACTTTTCCGAATCTCGAAGGATTTCCAAAACTGTCCAGCCAGTCATCCTGAACCTGGAATGCCAGCCCGAGGTTCTTACCAAATGCATAGATATGTTCCTGGTCCGCTTCATTGGCTCCCGCAACAATGGCACCCATTTGCAGACAGCAGGCCAGTAAAACCGCTGTCTTCAGTTCAATCATATTTAAATACTGATCCAGGGAAATAGCAACAGATTTTTCAAAATCCATATCCAGTTGCTGGCCTTCACACACTTCACTGCCTGTTTTATTTAACAGACGAATCAAGTACCGGCTGTAGGAAGAATCCGTTTCATTCAGGTATTCATAAACCTTTAACAACATCACATCGCCGGCAAGCAGGGCCGTCGATTCATTATATTTTGCATGTGCTGTCGGCTTCCCCCTGCGAAGCGGCGCTTTATCCATGATATCATCATGAATAAGGGTGAAATTATGGAAGAGCTCCAGAGCCGCAGCAATTTTCCAGCTGTCCTCCCGGATGGGTGCGAATAATTCATTTCCCAGCAGACATAAGACAGGACGAATCCTTTTCCCGCCGTCCTCCAGCATATACGATGCAGCGCCATAAAGAGTTTGCGGCCTGGCCGGAAAATGCTTCCGGTTAAAATAAGATGAAAACTCCTGTGATAATTCCTGAAAACGCATCATCTAAAAATTCGAATCATTAAATAATGTATATGATCGTGACATTATCGTGGATCGTGGATCATAGATCGTGTATTGTCACTACCACACTACCACACTACCACACTACCACACTACCACACTTTCCTCAGTCTTTAAGCACCCACTCATAATCCAGCTGCCGCTTGGCCAGGTTCGCGGATACCACCTTGATCGTAACCTTATCTCCCATCCTGAATCTTCGTCCGCTCCTCTTCCCCACCAGTGCATATTCTCCTTCAATCATCCGGAAGTCATCATATTCCATCAGGCTGTTCAGACTCACCAGTCCTTCACATTTATGCTCTACGGTTTCAACCCAGAATCCAAATCCCGCCACACCGCTGATCACGCCGTCGAATACATCGCCGACAAAGTCTCTCATGTATTCTACCTGTTTGTATTTATTGGCAGCTCTTTCACTGTCCATGGCGGCTCTTTCCCTTTCACTGCAGTGTTTGCATTGTTCTTCCAGTTTTTTATGCAGCTGGATTTCTTCATCCAGTACTTCCTGCAGGATCCGGTGGGTGAGCACATCCGGATAGCGTCGTATCGGCGAAGTAAAATGACAGTAATTGGTAAATCCCAATCCATAATGACCGATATTTTCCGTGGTATAAACCGCTTTGGCCATGGTCCGGATGCCCAGCTGTTCCAGCACATGCTGTTCCGGTTTTCCTTTCACATCCTGCAACATGAGGTTGAAAGAAGCAGCAATACCTTCCGGTGTCTTGGTATCAAAATGATGACCGTATTTTTTCGCAAATTCAACAAAGGGCGCGAGTTTTTCTTTGTCCGGTGTATCATGAATCCGGTACGGAAAAGGAATGGGTTTCTTTTTAATCTTGATTTTTGCCACATGACTGGCAACGGTCCGGTTGGCGAGCAGCATGAATTCTTCAATCAGCTGGTGCGACTCCTTGCTCTCTTTAACGAGAATGCCAATGGGCTTTCCTTTTTCATCCAGCTTGAAACGTACCTCCACAGAAGAAAAATTAATGGCACCTTTTTTAATCCGCTGTTTCCTGAAACGCTGGGCGATCTCATGCAGGATGCCGATCTCTTCCGCAAATTCACCGGCACTGTTATCAATGATCTCCTGTACATCTTCATAGGCAAAACGGTGATCGGAATGAATAACCGTTCTTCCCAGCCAGTACTCTTTGATCATTCCTTTATGCGTAATATGAAAGACAGCAGAAAAACAGAGTTTGTCTTCGTGGGGCCGGAGCGAACAGAGTTCATTGGAAATTTTTTCCGGCAGCATGGGATTCACCCGGTCGGGCAGGTACACGGAAGTGGCACGCTCATAGGCTTCTTCATCCAGCGCAGTTCCGGGTTTTACATAATGACTCACATCGGCAATATGAACACCGATTTCATACATTTCATTTTTTAATTTCCGGAAGGAAATGGCATCATCAAAATCCTTCGCATCGGCAGGATCAATGGTGAAGGTTAAAACTTTTCTGAAATCCTTTCTCCCCTCCATATCTTCCGCGGGAATCAGTTCGGGAAGACTGGTCGAGTCGGCCAGCACTTTTTCAGGAAATACAATAGCAAATCCGTTTTCAAGCAGGATCTCTTTCATCACCCGGTCGTTTTCATCCGCTTCATCCAATACCTGTAATACTTCTCCCTGCGGTTTCTTATTTTTTCCCCAGTCTGTGATCCGCACAATCACCCGGTCATGATCGACAGCACCCCCCAGTTTGGGAACCGGAATATAAACATCCGTCATGGGTCTCGCCGTTTCTGCAATGAAAAATGCAAAGCCGTCACCCATCTCTATATGACCCGGAAAATCCGTTTGCTTTCTTTCGATCACTGATTCCACCATGCCCTGGATCCGGCTGCTGCCGCCCTTTGACTGCGTGATCTTCACCAGCACGGTGTCTCCGTGCATGGCTGTATTGAAATCGTTCGGACGCACCAGCACGTCCCGGTCCAGCCCCTTGGCGATCACGAATCCCATGCCCGAACGGGTTACTTCCAATACTCCCTTATGCAGGTGGATGCTGGTCTTTTTCTTTTTCTTGTCCTGATTCTTATGTCCCATACTGAATTATTTATTATCAGGAAACTCCTGGATGAATGTAGTTATTAACTGCGTAAACTGATTTTCATCATAAAACAAAAACACCGGCTGAATGGGCATTACATAGAAAGGCAGGTCTTTGAGTTGTTGTGAAAACTTCTGCAGGCGCACGGCATCTTTTTCCGTGGTGAGCAGTATTTTTGAACCTGCCTGGATCTGGTTGAATTTTTTCAGGATATAGTTCAGGTCGTCGATGGTAAAAATATGATGGTCGCTGTACGCCAGCTCATCATAACCATTGAATTTTTCTTCGAGATATTTTTTCAACTGGCCGGGATTGGCGATTCCCGTCACCAGCAGCACTTCGGTTTCATCGTCGGCTGTCCAGGTTTCACGCGTGATCACCTGGTAAGGACTTCCGTAAGAAATTGCCGTAAAAAAAACATGCTGGCCGGGACGCGGATTAATTTCTTTAATAAGCTGGCTCTTTTCTGCAAGTGAAAGATCCGGCGGACATTTGGTAACGACGATGATATTTCCGCGCCGCGCACTTTTGGGCTGATCCCGCAGATCCCCGGTTGGCAGGAACCAGTCGCGTGTATATAAATTGTTATAGTCTGTAAGCAGGATATTGAAACCGGCCTTTACCCAGCGATGCTGAAACGCATCGTCCAGGATGATCACACGCGTGTCGGGCCTGTCATGTAAAAGCTGCGGGATCGCGACCACCCTTTCCTCTCCTACAGCTACCGTGACAGAAGGAAACTTGTTATAAAACTGCATGGGCTCATCACCCACTTCCAGCGCTGTACTCTGCGGCGTTGCCAGTGCATATCCGCGGGTTTTTCTTTTGTAACCACGGCTGAGCACCGCAACATTAAACTGGTATTGTAGTTTTCCGATCAGGAATTCCACCATGGGTGACTTACCCGTTCCTCCTACCGAAAGATTTCCAATACAAATGATGGGAAGGTTGAAGGAAGAAGTCCGGAAAATATTTTTGTCGAAGAGCCAGTTCCGGATAAAAATGATCAGTCCATATATCACGGAAAAAGGAAGCAATAGCATCCTTACCGGCTTTAAAAGCGGATAATTGAGATTGATCATAACGGCCATTAAAGATAACTCAAATCAATCCGCCCGGCTGCTTCGCGGATAGTTAGTTTGGAGACAGGGTCTAAGAAAGGAAGGGAAAACAGGATCGGATAATCCGACCAGTCGGCTATTTCCGATTCGTAGTTCATATAATGGTCGTTGAAGGCCCAGCCTGCCACGTCCAAACCCTGTTGCCTGCAGAGCTTCGCTGTCATTAGCGAGTGATTGATACTGCCGAGGTAATTACGGCTGACCAGGATCAGGCGGGCATCCAGTTGTTTTATAAGGTCCAGAACAAATTCCGCTTCATTCAACGGAACCATCAGTCCGCCCGCCCCTTCTATGATCAATGGTCTTTCCGGATTCAGTTTTTTGAAATCATCCAGGATCCGGCTGAGTTCGATGCGTTTGTTTTCTGTCTCTTGCCTGCAATATGGGGAGACGCAGCCAGCTTGAGTTTGTAGGTTTCCGGATGAACAATGGTTTCAGTATTGCTGATAAGTGAAGGAATCCGGGTGCTGTCTGTTCCCGGTTCATATCCGGCCTGGACAGGTTTCCAGTAATCTGCTTTCATGGCTTCTGCAAGTACGGCGGCAATTACTGTTTTTCCGATCCCCGTACCAATACCGCTTACAAAAAAAGGCCTCATGCCGTTTTATTAATAAAAATAGAAAATATCGTCGTGCCGTAATTTCTTTCCGTCACAAACATAGGATAACCGCTGTACCGGTTGCGGGGTGTATGTTCCAGCACGAACCAGCCATTTGCTTTCAGGAGATTACCCGCTACAATATACTCCGGTATCTGGTCGATGGTTTCCAGTGCATAGGGTGGTCCCGCAAAAATAAAATCGTATTGATCCTTTGCATTTTTGAGAAAACGGAATACATCGGAGGGAACAACTTTCAATTGCGTAAGTCCCAGCGTCTCCGCAGTCTTACGGATGAAGGCCAGCATCTGGCTGTCTTTTTCCACGATCGTCAGATCCGTTGCGCCGCGGGATGCCAGTTCGAAACTGATACTGCCCGTTCCGCCAAACAGATCCAGCGTTTTTAAACCTTCCATCTCACGGTTGGATTGAAGGATATTAAACAATCCTTCTTTTGCGATATCCGTAGTGGGCCTGGTATTGGGCATTTTTGAAGGCGGATGAATTTTTCTTCCGCCCCATTCGCCACCAATTATACGCATATGGTCATTTTCAAAAGCGAAGCAAAAAAATGATTCGGAAACTGCATGAGTTCATCGGTCATTTTAATGCTGTCTTCCATGCTGTCGAAGCGGATATTCAGGAAATACAATTCAAGATCTTCATACAAAGCAGATTTCTTTTCAATCATGCCGGAAAGTTCCAGCACCATTTCACTCCGGTTCAGGTCGAGCTGGTGACAACAGTTCAGCAGATTGTACAACACATCTTTGGAGTCGTGGTAATCAAAATGCTGGATCAGTTGCAACTGCCCGTTTTTACAAACCATCACCACCATTTTATCCGGGTAGAAAAAAGCTTTCAGGAAGGCAGGTTCTTCCTTCACCGTAAACATTTTAAAACATTTGAGCTGAAGGCTGTAATAATGCCAGAAGCGCGCTGTCGGAAATTTTTCCTGCATCAGGAAATGTATGCGTGCCGGAACGCGGTACACATTATGAAATTCAAACCAGGGAATTTTTTCATCCAGCACCAGGTCATGACTGAGATCTCCATAAATGAGGTCGGTCACCGGCCGGGTCATGTCTGCACTGAAATATTTTTCCGGAATCAGGTTACTCTCGGGGAAATTATAAACCAGGAAGACCTCGGCTGCCTTGAACCTGCTCAACACGGGATCCGTTTCCAGAATTCCGCGCAGGATGGTTTCAGGTTCATTGGTTCTCAGTTGCGGCCATTGGAAGAGCCGGATAGCAGCGGGCCGCATGCCCCGGACATTCAGCAGAATAAAAATCAGTGAACAGGAACCCACTTCAATGAGAAGTCGGCTCTGATTGGGATCTTCTGCTCCCGGGTCTTCACTGTGTATATCAAAATCGGGTCTGATGTTCATAAAACGGATCGCAATAATACTACAATTTAGCGACTGGGACACGCGTCCCTTTGGATTATTGCCATTCGGTGAGCAATTTGCGCGCTTGCACTTTTGCACGCGTATCATCATATATCAGGTTGGGCAGGCCCAGCAGGATACGCAGGTTGGCAACCGCCTTCTTATCTTCCCCCATCCGGTGATAGGCCCTGGCCAGCTCCAGATAGTTGAGAATAAATCCCGGGTTGAGCTTGCGGCTTTTTTCAAAATCATCGATGGCATCATCGAGACTGGCCGAAGGAATCTTGCCATAAAAAAGCCGTGCAAATGATTTTTCTGCGATGTTGAGATCACTCACTTCGTAATTCCATCGGCCCAGAATATGGTAGGCCCTGAAATTATTTGGATCCAGCCGGATGGCAGTCTCTGCATAGTATTTCACTTCTCTCGCAAGCATCACCCGCTCCTTGGTGCCTGCAATCAGCGAGACCCTGCCCAACGCGAGTGCCATCATACAGGTGGCATCCGAAGATTTCGGATTCACCTGCATAGCCGAGCTGGCATAGTTCCTGGCTGCTATAAAATAAGGCCGCATTTTTTCCTTGTCCGGCTGACGGGCACCAATACGCGAACAGAGTTCACTGCATTTCCACAGAGCAAGCAGGTTATCCGGATCTTTCTTAACTACTTCAGCATATTTAAGGAAGGCTTCGTTTTCATGAAACAGGGATTCCTGCTGCTGCGCATCTTTCAGGAGCTGACTGACATCCTGGGAAAACAGCAGGTATGGAAATGCCGCAATAAATAAGGTGAGCAGTCGGAGCATATTTAATCCTTGAATGACCTGTGCATCGTAACCCCAACTTTTCCGACAAAATGTTCGATGGGTGCATGTAATTTAAAAACGCTGATTTTCACTTCGGATACGGCCGGATACTGATGCTTGATGTTTAAGATAATACCCTGGCAGATTTTTTCCAAAAGAAATACAGGCTCCTTCATTTTTTCCTGTACGATTTTGAATAAATTAACATAACTGATGGTGTCAGCAATTTTCTCAAATACAGGAATCGTATCCTGGTATGATACGCTCAGGTTCACTTCGAATGAGTTCATCACTTTTCTTTCTTCCTCATAAATTCCATGATGCTCGTGAAAGATCAGGTTCTGAAGTTCAATCGTGATCATAATTTATTTTGGGATACAATTATTTTCCGTTTCGATGCACATATTACTATACGATGTGCATATATCCGCTTAGATGCGTTTATTCCATTATGATAATCATATTTTCCTTCACGAAGTGCATGTTTCGTTACGATGTTCATATTTCCACTAAGATGCGCATATTCCATTACGATACGCATATTCCCTGTTCACTGCGCATAGTGTTCGTTAAAATGTTCATATATCCACTTAGAGGCGCATATCCATTACGATACATATATTTCCAGTTCACTGCACATAGTCCTTTACAATGTTCATATTTTTTACTAAGACATCCCTGTCTACCACTGGATAATCGCCCACATCATTTCCGACACAGATGATTCAAACGCTCAATTCTTTATTAAATGCGCTTTCAGCGACAACCAGCGTTCAGCGTCCAGTGCAGCCATGCACCCGCTGCCAGCAGCCGTGACGGCCTGCCGGTAAATTCTGTCCTGCACATCGCCTGCTGCAAAAACGCCCTCAAGATTTGTTCTTGAACTGCCTGGTATGGTCTTAATATATCCTGTATCATCCATATCCAGCCAGTCTTTGAAAATACCGGAGTTGGGTTCATGACCGATCGCAACAAAGAAACCGTTTACCGGAATGGTTTGGATCTCTCCGCTTTTCGTATTCTTTATCCGCACACCGTCCACTTTATTCTCACCGAGAATTTCCTCCACCACGGTATCCCAGTATATTTTAATATTGGGTGACCCGAGAACCCGTTGCTGCATGATCTGCGATGCGCGCATTTCGCCCCGGCGTATAAACATATGCACGTTCGTGCAGAGTTTTGATAAGTATAAGGCTTCCTCTGCGGCGGTATCGCCGGCACCAACAATGGCCACTTCTTTTCCTTTGAAAAAAAATCCGTCACACACGGCACAGGCACTCACACCATAGCCATTCAGCTTTTCTTCACTGGGAAGTCCCAGCCATTTAGCAGAGGCGCCAGTTGCGATGATAACGGAATCCGCTTCGATTAGCTTTTCATCGTCGATCCACACTTTGTAAGGCTGCGAAGAGAAATCCACTTTAGTGGCCAGCCCGAAACGGATATCGGCACCCATACGGGTTGCCTGCTTTTCAAACTCCACCATCATTTCAGGACCCTGCACACCATCGGGATATCCCGGATAGTTTTCCACTTCGGTAGTTATAGTAAGCTGACCGCCGGGCTGTATACCCTGGTACAATACGGGTTTCAGATTCGCACGCGCAGTATAAATAGCCGCTGAATAACCTGCGGGTCCTGATCCGATAATCAGACAATGAACATGTTCTGTTTCCTTATTTTCCATATAAATAAATCCAGCTTTTTCATCCATCACCCATAACTCATAACCCATAACCCATAACCCATAACCCATCAACCATTCTTCGGGACGCAAATTTAAATGTAAATGTTGAGAAAGAAGGTCGTGCAGATGACTGATCAGTAAGGGATGAGCAGACCTTTGTATTGGGCCGCATACCCGCCGAAATAACCCAGGGCTCCGCTGGAAATATTTGAAATGACAACAGTCGGAGTGGAAAATGGATTTCCCACGCTCTGGTAATTGAATTCCATCGTGCGCCAGAAATCATAAGTGGCTTTGTCAATATTGGCCAGCTTCACTACCACCGAATCTCCTTTATTGAAAAAAGAATAATCATCCCGGTTGATGGGAAAATTCCTGTTCACGCCCCTTTCCACCGTAACAGTATATGTGGTTCCGTCGGTGATCTGGTCATCAAATACAGAATTCAGTCCCGGGTAATAAGGACCATCATTGATGCTGGTATAATACCTGGTATAGTTTCCGTAACCTGGCGGATCCACCACCCTGGATTTCAAATTCACCAGTCCTGAATCGGCGCTGGACGGCGCATTCACCCACCATAAACTGTCGATATATTTATTCAGGCCCGGAATCGTCGTGCTGGCTGTATAAACAGCATTGCCTACCTGAATTTCGAGATGATAGGTTGAATTGAATTCACCACGGAACTTCGGACCGGAAAAAAAATCACTGAATGTATAATAGTAAGATACCAGACCGGTACTGTCATTCTTTGTACTGTCTTCCCGGAGTTGCGCAGTAATACCACCATTGGACATCGTTACCCGCGCATTATGAACATAGGAAGAAGTCAGCAATGACGGATCCAGCCTGTTGAAATATTCCAGGCTCCTGGTAAGTATGACCATCGGGAACCGCCCGTTTTCAATGGATGCATCCACCACCAGGTCGGTCGTGGCGGGATCCAGTTTGATCGTGATATCTTTTTCGCAGGAGCCGAGCAGGAAGAAAAAGAAAACCAAAACGGGAAAAATGAAAGTCTGACGGATCATTGGCACAAAATTAATCTGTTGGCGGCAGAAATAATCGGCCCGGATATAGATTTAACCGGATACAGATTTAAAAAAAGTAGGGTGCGGATTAAAAACAAATTGGCAGCCTGTATACCAACCTCCCAAAACAACAAAGTAAAACGGGGTTCACATCAAAGGGTTGGTATCCGGCTGCATATAAAGAACGAAACAGACTCAAACAAGGTTGGCTGCGGATCTAAATCAGTTGCACCGAAGAAATCAAAAGGGTAAATTGGAATACCAAAGATCCAGGACAGATGCCTGCAGGATCAGCGTCTGTAAATGAGAACGCAGCAGGCGTCGTTAAAGTTGCTTCCGCATATAAACAAAAAAGCTCCCCGCTGAATGCAGGAAGCTTTATATCATTCACAATGAGGATTAACCGAGATAAGCTTTCAGCGCGCTGCTATAGCGTGCCTTCTGCAGGCGTTTGATCGCCCGTTCCTTGATCTGGCGGATTCTTTCCTTGGTCAGGTCGTACTTCTGACCGATCTGTTCGATCGTTACACCGTTTTCACCATCGAGCCCGAAATATGCATTCACAATTTCAGCTTCCCGTGGACTGAGTGATTTCAGCACCCGGCGGATTTCTGCGCGGAGTGAATCCTTCATCACATCATCATCGGTGTCGTCGCCGCCTTCCAGGAGGTCGCCCATGGCCACATCTTCTGCTTCATGCACGGGTGCATCCAGCGAACTGTGACGGGTATTGCTCTGGAAAATATTATTAATTTCTGTTTCGCTCATTTCGAGCAATTCAGCCAGCTCTTCCGTAGAAGGCTCGCGTTCGTGCTCCTGTTCGAAAGCCATATAGGCCTTGTTGGCCTTATTATAGGTTCCGATTTTGTTCTGCGGAAGACGAACCAGTCTGCCCTGTTCGGCCAAAGCCTGCAGGATCGACTGACGGATCCACCAAACTGCATAAGAGATGAATTTGAAACCCTTGGTTTCATCAAAGCGCTGGGCAGCCTTGATCAGACCCAGGTTGCCTTCATTGATCAGGTCACTCAGGGAAAGTCCCTGGTGCTGGTACTGTTTAGCGACAGAAACCACAAAACGGAGGTTGGATTGAGCCAGTTTGTCCAAAGCCTTCTGATCTCCCATCTTAATACGCTGAGCGAGAATAGTTTCCTCTTCTGGCGTAATCATGGAGATCTTAGAAATTTCCTGTAAATACTTTTCTACCGCCTGCGAGTCGCGGTTAGTAATCTGTGTAGCAATTTTAAGTTGCCTCATAATGGGTATAAATAAAAAGTGGACAATCCGTTTGTCGGGTATAAATCAACGATATAACAATGCAAAAGGCGGAAAGGTTGATTAGGGTAAGATTAAGTTGTATTCCGCAGTGTACAAGCACGAAAGTAATACCCAATCGCGGAACTTCATAACCTTTCTCAAACTAAAAAACATAATATTTGGTAAAACTAATTAATTAGTTATATATTTGAACCAGAACTATGTTTTTAGTTATACCCTTTTTTAATCAAATTGACCGTGTATAGATCATTGTTTTCGCGTCCAACCACATTGATCAATACCCGAAAAAGAGAAAAGTAACCCAGTTCTAAAAAACTAAAATGAATTCAGCAAAAACATTAACGAAAGCAGAAGAACAGGTGATGCAGGTGCTCTGGAAGCTTGGCAAGGGTTTCCTGAAAGAGATCATCGAAACCACCCCGGAGCCCCGCCCCCATCCCAATACCATCGCTACCATATTGAAGATATTGGTGGACAAGGGCTTTGTGGAATACAGCGTCCATGGAAGAAACAATCTCTATAAACCCCTGATTTCCCAGGCGGAATATGGGAAGAAGTCTGTCAATCAGCTGATCAAGGGCTATTTTGAAGGTTCCCCGGCCCGGCTGGTATCCCAGTTTATAAACGATCCCAAGCTCTCAGACGCGGAACTGGAACAGCTGCTCCTGCAAATTCAGGCAGCCAAAAACAGCCGGTCATGATATACGAACCAGTTAAATCCCAAAATTTAAAATCCCCTAACAGGGTCCTGACTATTTCAGTCAGATTGTTCCGATCCGATAAAACCGATCACGAAGTCAGGCCAGTTTATTCAAATTCAATAAATCCGATCATGTATCAACTCAATCTTTTCAAGCCCGGTAGACCGATTAATTTCCAGCCAGTTTATTCAATCCAAATAAATCCGATCATGCTATTTAATCCAAACTTCTCATTCCTTTAAAATCTTCCGCATGAGCCTATTGATCTATATCATCAAAACCATTTTCATATCCGGCCTGCTGCTCGGATACTATTCCCTGTTTCTCCGCAACCGGCCTATTCATGCATTCAACCGTCTTTTCTTATTGGCTATCCCGGTCCTCAGCCTGGCGCTCCCCCTATTCCATTTTGATCTCCCGGCTATATGGAATAATTCGTCCACCGGGTCACCCATCCGTTTACTCGGTGTGGGAAGAGGAAGATTTGAAGAAGCCGTTACCATTTATGCGGACCCGGGTTCACACAAAGCTTTTTCCTGGATTACAATAACAGCCATTTTTTCGGGCATCACTTCCGGCATTCTATTGATCCGCTTTTACAAAACGATCCGCTTTCTTCAAAGACTGGGCGGAGCCAACCCATCACTTGAGTTACCGGACGCAACTATTTTCTTCGTATCCGAACAAGGAACCCCTTTTTCTTTTTTCAGAAATATTTATTGGGATGAAGAAATAGACATTAACGGTTCGGAGGGGCGACAAATTCTCCGGCATGAACTATTTCATGTAAAAAATCATCATTCCCTCGATATCCTTTTCATCGAAATACTTTCCATACTCTGCTGGTTCAATCCTTTCCTTCATATGATCCGCCGCGAACTGCGGGCCGTGCATGAATACGGGGCCGATGCGTTTGCCGCGGCCGGTTCTGACGAATTAGAATATGCAAGCCTGTTAATAAGGAAAGAATCGGGTTCATCCCTGTCACTCGCACATCCATTTTTCAAAAACCAAATAAAAAGACGAATCACTATGATCACAAAAATCCGTAAGAGCAACAAGGCCCTGGCGGGCCGGCTGATGATCCTGCCCCTGCTCGCTATATTAATTGCACTGTTCTCCTTTAAGATTCAAAATAGTTTTCATTTATTCAAAGCCAAATCCATACGCGTCGTAATTGATGCAGGACATGGTGGTAGTTTCACGGGTTCCCAATACAACGGGCTCCTTGAAAAAAATATCAACCTCATCATCGCTAAGAAAATTCAGACTTTGTCAAGCGAATACAATGTCGAAGTTATCATGTCGAGGGAAGCAGATGTGACACCCGGGAGCAACGAACTGCGCGAATCGCTGGAATACATCGCCGCCCTGCCGAAAAATAAAAACGCCGACCTGTTTATTTCCATTCATACCAATGCAACGGATAATGCGCCGTCCGGAAAATTGCAGACTGACAAATCCGGTTTCCAGATTTACATACCCCGGAGCACCAGTGAAGTCTATAAAAATTCAGTTAAGCTGGGATCTGTTATGACTGAACAGATCAAATCAGATTATACGATTGAACCCGAATTAAAACAGGCACCCGGCGATGGCGGAAACATCCTTATATTAAAAAAAGCAACCGTACCTGCTATTTTGATTGAGTGCGGATACCTGGATAATCCAAATGATCAGAAATATCTCCAGGATGAAAAGAACCAGGAAAAAATTGCTCGTGATATACTGGAAGCCATCAAAAAGTACGGGCTCGCAGACACTGTCACGCTGAATGAAAATGTTATTAAAAATGCCGACCTCACAGATAAGACATCTGCAGAATTAACTGTAACCAATGTTCTGGAAAGAAATGAAAATGTTATTAAAAATGTCGACCTCACAGATAAGACATCTGCAGAAATTAACTGTAACCAATGTTCTGGAAAGAAATGAAAATGTATCAGAATCCTCCGGGTCGCATCTGAACAAACAATCACCGGTTCTCACGCAGGTTGAAGTACCTGCAGAATTTCCCGGCGGCCAGAAAGGCTGGCGCGATTACCTGATCAAAAATTTAAATTACCCGCCGGCTGCAGAGAAAAAAGAAATTCAGGGAGAAGTGGTGGTGGCATTTGTTGTTAAAAAGGACGGAACCCTGTCCGATATTCACGCACTCAGCGGACCGAAAGAATTGAGAGAGTCTTCTGTTGTGGCTATTAAGAATAGTGGCAAATGGATTCCTGCAAAGAACAATGGTGTCGCAGTAGAATCTTATAGTAAACAACCCATCAATTATAAACTTTCGGTAAAGTAAATTGCATCGCAAATTTGACCCGCCAACCGCCAACCGCCAACCGCCAACCCATAACCCATAACCCATAACCCATAACTAATAACTAATCTCCTCTTCCCCATTCTTAATCAGCAACTCTTTCTTCAAAGACTCCTCCACCCTGCCGATCACGCGCGCTTCCATTCCGAATCCTTTGATCAGTTCGACCAGCGTATCGGCTGCAGAACGGACCGTATAAATTTCCAGCCGCTGGCCCATATTGAAGACCTGGTACATTTCACGGTCATCCGCACCCGAAGACTGGCGGATAAGTTCGAATATGACCGGCGGGGTAAACAGATTATCTTTTACAACACGCATTGGTCGTGGCAGGTATTTCAGGCACTTGGTCTGCCCGCCCCCGCTGCTATGGATCATACCGTGAATCAGATCGAAATGATTTTCCAGTAAGGCCTTCACCACCGGCGCATAAGTCCGGGTCGGACTTAATAATAATTTCCCGACGGATATTTCTTCACCCGTCTTTGTTTTTACCAGGTCCGTCATCTTATGACTGCCCGTATAGATCACATCCTTATCCAGCACCGGCTCCACGGTCTCAGGATAGTAATGTCCGTAACTCGCTTCCAGCACATCGTGACGCGCACTGGTAAGTCCGTTGGATCCGATGCCACTGTTATATGATTTCTCATAAATCGACTGCCCGCTGCTGGATATTCCCACGATGACATCCCCCACAGATATTTTTTCATTACTGATGATCCCCGATTTCGGCCATCGGGCTGTCATGGTTCCGTTCACCGCGATGGTCCGCACCAGGTCACCCACATCAGCCGTTTCGCCACCCAGGAAATGAATATTTACTCCGAAGTTTTTCAGTTCATCAAAAAAATCCTGTGTGCCTTCGATGATGGCCTGTAATACTTCACCGGGAATCCTCGACTTGTTGCGGTCTATCGTGGAGGAAAAAAGAAGATTGTCATAAATACCCACACAGAGCAGGTCGTCCAGGTTCATGGCTACGGCATCCCTTGCAATATCACCCCATACCGAAATATCTCCGGTTTCTTTCCAATATAAATAAGCCAGGATGCTCTTGGTACCGGCTCCATCCGCATGCATCAGATTTACAAAGGCCGGGTCATTCCCCAGGAAATCCTGGTAGATCTTGCAGAAGGCAAAAGGGTAAAGTCCTTTATCCAGACTGGCCGTAGCCTGGTGCACTTCTTCCTTCTGGGCCGAAACCCCGCGCCTGGAGTACAGAGACATAGAAACCCCTTTTTAATTCAGGCGCAAAGCTAATCGAAACCCTCTAGCCGGTAAACGAAATGCAGAAATTTTAATTCATACGATGCGTTTTTATAATTTCGCACCAGATTTTGCCTATGCAGGTTTACAGGAATACTGATCTTTTGCCCGTTTTTCGAAATGCCGTACTAACCATTGGAACCTTCGACGGAGTCCATACGGGTCATCAGCAGGTGATCAACCAGATGAAAAAAAGAGCCGTGGAAGTGGATGGCGAAACGGTTATTATAACCTTCGACCCGCATCCCAGAACGGTTGTCAAGCGGTCCACCGGCATCCGGCTCATCAATACGCTGGAGGAAAAAATAGAACTGCTCTCCACCAGGGGTATTGACCATCTTGTTATTATTCCTTTTACGGAAGAATTCGCGCAGTTATCAGCCGAAGACTATATCGGAGAATTCCTGATCCGCAATTTTCATCCGCATACGCTGATCATCGGGTATGATCATCATTTTGGTAAAGAGAGAACCGGCAATTATATACTGCTGGAACAACAGTCATCTGTTTATAATTATCAATTGCAGGAAATCCCGGTACACTTGCTGGATTCTATTTCCGTAAGCTCTACGCGCATCCGCACCGCCATCGAAGCCGATGATATGGAAACGGCCAATCATCTGCTGGGATATACATTTTTTTTCAGCGGTGAAATAGTGGAAGGAAATAAACTGGGCAGGACCATCGGGTATCCAACCGCCAACCTCGTTATCTCTGATAAGTACAAGCTGATCCCGGGAGATGGCGTATACGCAGTGGACGCAGAGGTTTCTGATGAACCGGGAAAGATCTGTAAAGGCATGATGAATATCGGCTTCCGTCCAACGGTAGACGGCTCAAAAAGAATGATTGAAGTAAATATTTTCAATTTTGACCGAACCATCTACGGTAAAACATTAAAGGTATTTGTCAAGAAATTCCTGCGCCCCGAAGTAAAATTCAGCGGACTGGAAGAATTGAAAGCGCAACTGGCGGAAGACAGAGCGGCAAGTATGGAAGTGTGGTAGTATGGTAGTGTGGTAGTATGGTAGTAAGCATTACCACACTACCACACTACCACACTACCACACTATCACACTATTTATCACACTAACTTAACGATCAGTTCCTTCATCAGCGAACCCTCCTCCACATTGATCGTTCCCACGCCAACACTCTTTAAATTATAATGATGCAGTAACAGGAGCGCATTTTCTATGCCGGCGAATCCAAAATTTTTTGCAGCTGCCAGGTAGTCTTTCACAAATACCGGTCTTACACCAATCGCAGCAGCAATTACATTTTCGTCCCGCCCTATATAACTAAAAGTCATATACACTTTACTGAAAAAGCTGTAGAGCGCGGGAAGAACAAGCTGTATGGGACCTGCTTTCGGATTACTTTCAAAATACTGGATGATCTGCAATGCTTTTGATAAATCTTTTTTTACCAGTGCCGCCTGTAACTCAAAGGCATTGTATTCCTTACTGATGCCGACAAACTTTTCGACGTCATCTTCATGAATTCCTTTCCTGTTTCCCAGGTTGATGCGGATTTTTTCTATTTCACTTTTAATACGCATCAGGTCATTGCCGATATGATCCTTCAACAGACTGAGCGCCTTCTGACTAATGGTAAGACCCATGGAATGGACCAGCTCGGTCATCCATTCCTCCAGCTGGTTTTCATACATTTTTTTAGTAGACAGGAGCTCACCCTTTTCTTTTAAGAGTTTGGCGAGCTTGCTGCGGCCATCTACTTTCTTGTCCTTGTAAGAAACCACGAATATGGTTGAACCCAGGGGCTGCTGTATATAAGGTTCCAGTTTGGCGATATCCCGCATCTGCTGCGCCTCCTTTAATAATACCACCTGCCTTTCAGCAAACATCGGGTAACGCCGGCAGGCGTTCACTACCGCCGCCCAGTCCGCATCCTTTCCATAAAAAACCGTCAGGTTAAAAGACTTTTCCTCTTCTGTTAACAGATGGTGCTCGGCGAATTCCATCACTTCATTAATATAGTATTCCTCCTCACCTTCCAGCCAGTAAACCGGTTTGAATATTTTTCTTTTCCAGTCGTGAATGATCCGTTCCGCAGACAATTAAAATGATTTTGCTGCAAGATATTTTTTTAATTGTCAATGTTTAATTGTTAATGATTAACGCGTGGACATTATCCTTTTTGCCTTCGTTAATCATTGATAATTAACAATTTATAATTGGTGCGTCTTATCAACAGGTGTGCAAATAACTAAAATTGGCACGGTTTTAGACAAATCCATGCTGGAAACCGCCTAAACCGCATTTCCCTAAAAAAACAAAATTTTAAAATAAAAAGTACAAACCATGAGCACAACCAATTATCCATCTGCAACTCCCCAAAGTCAACCTCCGAAAAAAGATTTCAAAAATCTGATTATCGGATTACTGGCTGCGGGATTCCTCGGAACCTGGGGATATTTGTTATGGAATAATAACAAACAGGAACAAGTTCAGCAAAGCCAGCAAACTCAGATCGCTAAGGTAACCGACGAAAAAGGTGCTTTACAGAAGAATTTTGACGACGCACTCGTTCGTCTGGATTCTTTAACAGGAACCAACAATCGTCTGCAGTCTCAGCTTTCAAGTGCTAACTCTGATATCGCTAAGAAAAAAGCTGAAATCAGAAGCATCCTTGGAAAAAAGAATGCAACCCAGGCTGAATTGAATAAAGCGAAATCGCTGATCGCTGACCTGAATACCAAGATTTCTGATCTGCAGGCTCAGGTATCTACTTTAACAGCTTCCAATCAACAGCTGACTGCTGATAAAACACAGTTGACTGCTGACAAAGAAAAACTGACATCAGATCTTTCTACTACTACTACACAGAAAGAAGAACTGGAAAAGAAAGTAGACATCGCATCTACCCTGAACGCTTCTAATATCACGGTAACTCCGGTTAAGGATAAGAAGAACGGAAAGGAAAAAGTAACAACCACTGCAAAAAGAGTGGATAAGCTGATCATCGGATTTGATGTAAACAACCGTATTGCCCAGACAGGACAGACTGATGTTTATGTTTGTATCACTGGTCCGGATGGCAAACCGATTTCAGTACCTGCACTGGGTTCTGGAACATTCGCCAGCCGTGATGAAGGAGACAAAGTTTTCACCGCCAAGGTTCCGGTTGATATCGAAGCCGGTAAAACCAAATCAGTACAGTTTGCCTGGAAACAATCCGGCACATTTGTACCAGGAACTTACAAGATCGAAATCTATCACAATGGATTTAAGATCGGTGAAGATTCCAAGGAGTTGAAGAAAGGTGGTTTATTTAGCTAGGGGTTAAGGTTTCGTTATATATGGATACCGTCCTGCTCACGCAGGACGGTTTTATTTTGCCCAAAACCCATAACCCATAACCCATAACCCATAACTCATAACCCAATTCCACACTACCACACTACCACACTACCACACTACCATACTTGCCTTCCTGCCGTTCGGAAATTCCCAGGGGTTAACCCTCCCGTTTTTCCAGATATTTGTCACATGATCGGCCTTGCCACTGAAATAGAAAATATTAAATCGACAGCCATGGGCATCCTGAATCAATTTTCAACGATCGCAGAGAAATATATTTCAACCGTAAATGATAACCCCGTATATCCCGGTAAAGAGTCTTTAAAGAATCTTCAGCAACTGAATGTGTCGCTGCAGGAAAATCCTTTACCGGCGGAAGAAGTTTTAAAATTACTGGATGAAAAAGGTTCTCCAGGAACCGTCAAATCAACCGGAGGAAGATATTTTGGCTTCGTGCAAGGCGGTTCGCTGGAAGCCGCCATGATGGCCAAGCTCCTCGCGACTATCTGGGATCAGAATGCAGGACTCTACCTGATGTCCCCCACCGCCGCCTTGCTGGAAGAAATCAGCAGCAGATGGCTGCTCGATGTACTGGGACTGCCTGCCCAGACCGCGGTGGGATTCGTTACCGGTGCAACCAT
Source organism: uncultured Bacteroidota bacterium (assembly GCA_963741345.1). Classification (GTDB taxonomy): domain Bacteria; phylum Bacteroidota; class Bacteroidia; order Chitinophagales; family Chitinophagaceae; genus Puia. The sequence continues at coordinate 715,061 of CAVUHS010000005.1, read as the reverse complement.
GGCAAATTTTACCGCGATCAACGCAGCCCGTCATGTACTGTTGAAAAAGCTGGGCTGGGATGCAGAAGCGAAGGGTTTATTTCATGCACCAGAGATTACTGTCATCACGGGCGATGAAGTACATGTAAGTGTTTTAAAAGCATTGAACCTGGCCGGATTCGGTCGTGAAAGAATCATAAGGGTGCCCGCCGATGCGCAGGGCAGGATTATTCCGGAACAGATTCCGGAGACCGAGGGGCCAACGATCATTTGTTTGCAGGCAGGCAACGTAAACAGCGGCGCCTGCGACCCTATTGAAGAGGTATGCATAAAGAAAAAAGAAAATTGCTGGGTTCATATCGATGGTGCCTTCGGGCTTTGGGCTGCTGCTTCTCCGAAAACAAAACACCTGGTAAAGGGACTGGAGCTGGCTGATTCCTGGGGAACCGATGCCCACAAATGGCTGAATGTTCCTTATGACAGCGGATTGGTTTTCGTAAAGGAACCCACCGCTCTATTCGGAGCTGTCGCCGCGACGGCTGCCTATCTACCGGAGATCAACAAGCGAGATCCCTTTCAATACACCCCCGAAATGTCGAGAGAAGCCCGTGGCGTGCCGGTTTGGGCCGCACTGAAATCATTGGGTAAAAAAGGTCTGGCCCAAATGATAGAAGCCAGCTGCCGCAGTGCGCGCCAGTTCGCCGAAGGACTGGAAAATGCCGGATACAACGTCCTGAATGAAGTTGTCCTCAACCAGGTGCTGGTAAGCTTTGGCGATTCAGCCACCACCCTCGAAGTAATAAAAAAAATACAGGAAGACGGAACCTGCTGGTGCGGAGGCACCGTCTGGCAGGGCATCACAGCCATGCGCATCAGCGTCAGCTCAGCGGCTACCACCGATCGTGATGTGGAACTTTCACTGGAATCCATCCTCAAAGCCGCCGAGGAAGTAATACTAACCAGCAACTAAAAACCCATCACTTATAACCCATAGCCCATAACTCATAACCCAAACTCCCAACCCACACTACCACACTACCACACTACCATACTCTACCTTGGCATACTTTTGTCTATACTGCATTACAATTAGGTAGCAAACGCAAGAAACCCTTATTTTTAGCGTTTATCCGGCAGTCCTTCCCTACCCTGCAAAATCCCACTATTTAAAAACCTTAGAAGATGCGTGCCTATTTATTCTTCTTTCTGATAATCACCGGTACGGCTGTGTATGCCCAGAAGCCATGCTACCAGAATTCCAGGCTCTATTACTTCAATAAACATGATGAACCGCGTTTGTTCAAGGATCCCCTGGGACGTCATCCGCAATTTCCTTTTCTGCAAAGAATGAATGGCATTACCACTGCGGAAGCCTTTATCAAATCCATACAGGATCCCAAACAACAGTGCTAAATATACCCGCACATTCCCGGCATTCGATTTACTACTTCGTAATTCCGGATTCGTAAACGGGTACAAGGATCTGAGTGTAAAAAATGTAAAGAAAGTTTATATCACACCGGGTACCATCGGCAACCTGGGATTTTTTAATAAAGAGAAGAACATCATTAACTACCTCTATGTAAAACTGAATCCTGCCGGGGAATCTCCCGAAGGCGTTGAAGCATGGAAACTCATCAATAAAGACGGATGTTTTTTATATATCCTCTTTACCTGCGGAAATGCGTTCTATCCAAATGGCAAAGCAGTTATCGTGAAAGGTGGTGGCCCGGTCATTGAGGGCGGGGCATGCTGTCGCACGATCACGGTGCAATCCACGGCTACAGCGGTTCCCCAGCAACAGGATTCGATTACACGTAAGGCCCAGCTGCGCATGAATTTTTACCTGGCCCACCTGGTTTCCTCCAACAGAAAGGGAATTAAATATGATACAATTGTTGAATTGATCCGTTATAAAGACACATCGATTCATTTCCGTGACCGGCTGATCATTCCCGCAAAACTGGATTCCGCCAGCCGCGTAAAATATTTCAAAGCATGCCGCGACAGCATTGTACAAATGCAATTCCCCTTGGTGGGTGACAGCACGCAGCAAACGGATACCACGAAGATGCTCCGGTTCGTGATGGCAGATACGATTTACGATAAACAGAAACCACCCAGAGAAGAAACGGAATGTGAGAACAGCTGGGCAATTTCAGTTGAAATCGGGAAATCCTGGAACAGTATTCCGCGCCTGGATAATCAGTTTCAGCATACACAGACAAACGGATCGCAGGCAACAGCAACGATTGAAATATCGCGCATATTTGTTCCCTGGTTCCAGCTTGGAATCCGCGCATCGTATATTGTACTTTCCTACCAGGATGATATCAATTACGCGGGATCCACGCCGGGTATTTATAATACCGTTTACCTGGCCAAGCCGATAATTCCCATCCAGCTGTTTGGAAAATTTAATCTGGGAAAAGAAGTTGGCTGGCAACTGAGTATTTCACCCGCATTTGGATTTTCCATACCGACAAACGGAAAAATTGTAAGTGGCTCGACCACATTAACCACTTCCCCCAATCTGCAGGGAGATTTCACCGCGAGCCTGAAATTCGGTGTCTCGTATTATTTCAACTGTAATATCGGTCTCGGCGCGAGCTTCACCGGTGAATACTTCAACAACAAAAGTGATTTAATTGCCTACAGCCTCTATGCGCTGCCGGTGCAGGGGGGAATTCATTTCAGGTTTTAGATGTTGATTGTTGTTCGTTGACCGTTGACCGTTGACCGTTGACGGTAGCCCTACTACCATACTACCACACTACCACACTACCACACTTTCAAAGATTTCCGCGTCTTCAATTCCTCGACCGCATAATTCGCCGCACGCGCAGCAAATGCCATATATAAAATCGACGGACTCTGATTGCCGGTGCTCGTCATGCAGGCGCCGTCGGTAACAAAAACATTTTTGCAATGATGCAGCTGGTTCCATTCATTGAGTAAGGAATCCTTCGGATCGCGGCCCATGCGGCATCCGCCCATCTCGTGGATATCCAGTCCCGGCGCCTGTTTGGTATCGTGTGCACGAACATTTTTACAACCCGCTTTCTCCAGCATCTCGGAACTCTGGTTCATAAAATCAACGACCATCTTGTCGGCATTGTCATCATAATCGATCGACGTGACCAGCTGCGGTATGCCCCAGGGATCCTTCAGGTCCTTGCTCAGCTTCACCTGGTTGGATTCGCGCGGAATGGTTTCTCCCTGCATATACATGCCCGCCATCCAGGGACCGGCCTCAGTGAGATTTTCTTTATAGGATGAACCGATACCCTCCGGCAATCCATTGAATGCAGCAGCACTGCGGCGTGCCCAGACGAAAGTGAGAAAGCCGCCGAGGTAATCAGTATCTTTTTTATGCAGGTTCCTGTAATTGGCAATGATGGGATTGGTCGGGTTGCGGCCGAATGTATACTTGTCTTCATATCCGGGGAACTCTCCCGCGGCACTGGCGCGGTAATTATGGAAGGCCATGTATTTCCCCAATAGGCCACTATCATTCCCCAGTCCATTGGGAAATCTTGACGAAGTTGAATTCAATAAAATCAAATTGGAATTTAAACAGGCCGCGTTGACAAAAATAACTTTTGCAAAATAATCAGTAGATTCTTTTGTATTCGCATCGATGATCACGTACACCACTGGCGCTGCCTTTTTTCTCGTCATATATAATGGAGTGAACCACCGAAAAAGGACGTATCGTGAGATTGCCGGTTTTCATCGCCCAGGGAAGCGTGGAAGACACGGAGCTGAAATACCCGCCAAACGGGCATCCGCGCGTACAGAGATCCCTGGCCTGGCACTGACCGCGACCCTGGTCGAAATGTATCTGGTTTGGTTTGGTGAGATGCGCCCAGCGGCTATGCACCATGAACCGGTCTTTATAATTTGCTTTTATCTTCTGCTGAATTTCTGCTTCCACACAACTCATTTCAAAAGGAGGAAGATAATCGCCGTCCGGCAATGCTTCGAGCCCGTCCTTGCTTCCGCAGATACCCGCGAATCTTTCCACATGACCATACCAGGGCGCGATATCTTTATAACGGATCGGCCAGTCTATCGCGTAACCGAAACGTTGCGGGCGAAGTAAATTCAAAATCACTCCACCGCTGGCAGGCCCTTCCCCAGGTAATGGATTTTCCGCCGACCTGGTATCCCCGGATCCAGTCGAATGGTTTCTCCTGCACATAAGGATGTTCCGGATCCTTCACAAAAAACTGTCTTGTGTCTTCGGTGAAAGCATAACATTTACTGATCGATCGGATTCTCTTTTAAAATTTCGTCTGTATTGGCACCCCGGTGCGGAAAATCCCAGGGATTCATCGTGGCCGTCGGATAATCTTTTATGTGTTCGATATTCCGGCCTCTTTCCAGTACGAGCGTTTTCAAACCATGATCACACAATTCCTTCGCGGCCCATCCGCCGCTGATGCCCGAGCCGATCACGATGGCGTCGTATGTATTGTTTCCCGGCAATTTTTATTTTTTTACTTCTCTAAATGTAGGAAATATCGTTGACCGATTGACCGATTGACCGTTGACCGGCTTTTCTGTTTTATAAAAAATAATCTGAACATATGGATGATTTTACCGCCTGATGAAACGATCATCGGTCAACGGTCAACGGTCATCGCCCCACACTACCACACTACCACACTACCACACTCATCAAAGTATTGCCCTAAGTGAAGCTCTCCCCGTATGTATAACATGTCCTTCACCCGGTTTGCGCCCTTCATAAGTTATATTGAGTTCGAGAAAACTGCCGAGTTTTTTGGTGAGGTCCAGGCTCCAGAGATAATTCTTTCCGGGCAGTAATCCGTCGAGCATGATATAACTGACGGTCGTATTCGTAGTACCATTATAATGCAGATCATTCAGCGTGAACCGGCCCACCAGCGAAGTGTTCTGGACGAGATTATATTTCACATCGGCATTGATGGCGCTGGAATAGGAAGTCTCGCCGCCATATTGGATATCATTTTTCTGCGGATTATAATTATAACCCACGCTGATGCGCAGATTCGCCCTGCGCGTATAACTCAGATCCGGCGCAATGGAATATTCTGAGATATTATAGTTGCTGTTGTTGAAACTCTTGTTATTGGAATTCAGATAACTCGTCCCGTTTTTAAATGTCGCATTCATCAAAAACGATCGGCTGATATTCCAGCGGGTACGCAGGTTCCATTCCTTTAGTGTCTGGGTCTGGTATCCAAATGTCAGCAAGGCTTTCGATGTATTCCGGTTATTGCTGATATCAAATCCCCATTTCGGATCCAGTTTGTTAAAGGAAAATGAATTGACGAAGATGGAACTGCGGCTGATCAGTGACGTATCATTCAACGGATTATTAAACGGATTCAGTTCCACGAATCCGGTGGCCAGTTCCTTCTGGTTCAGTTGCAGGGAGGACTGGAAAAATACATTCGACAAAAACTTTTTGAAACCCAGGGCCCGGTTACCAAATAACATGCGCGGATTCAGCAGAAAAACTATAGTTGAATGTATTATAGTTGGCTTTTACAAAATCATTGGTGGGCGTGAAGATCCGGATATAAGTGGCCTGGTCCGGGAACTGTGCAACCACAAATTCATTCAGCTGCTGTATGCCATCATTATTCAGATCGATCCAGGTATACTGTCCCGTACCCGCCGGCACCGCCACATAGGTATAATTTCTTTTCTGCTCCTGCCCGGATCCCACTTCATACAAAACATTTCCTGCCAGCAGACTCTTCCATTCGTGCATCGAATATTCCACACGTGCGAGCAGACTGTTATCCGCCTGCTGGTTCGTGACGTTGGCATTGATGACCTGCAGATTCCGGTAAGTTGCATTCACGCGCACCTGTTCATTTTTATTTTTAGTGAGTTCGGCAAATACATTCACATTCTGACTCCGGTTGGCCAGCGCCAGGTTCTTTCCATAGGGATAGGCATCCTGCCGGTAGAAATAACTCACGCCCCATTTGTTCGGAGCTTTCTCGGGCGACTTCAAATAAGCCTGCAGGATGGTGAATGAATAACTGTCATTGGAAACTGAATCCGTAGCGCGGCTTCGTTGTATATTTTGTTCAATAGAAAAATTGATCCCGGTAATATAGTTGCCCAATTTTTTATAGTGTTTTGGAAATATCTGCTGTCGGGCGGAATAGATATCCGTTGTTGATCGCTTCCACGGTCAATCGTGTAGTACAACTGATCATTGAAATGCCAGCCATTCACGTTCAGTGTATGTCCGATGATATTTCGAATACCGGTGAAATCCGTGTTGCGGTTATAACCCGCCAGTTCATAATGGATTTCATTTTTATGTATATCCGTCAGCTGGAAAGCCGCTTTGTAAAATGTTTCATTGGCCTTGGGCAATTGCAAAGGAAGTCCCCAGTCACGGAGAAACTCTATCGGACGGATGGGTTCGATGGGTGAAAAACGGATATCATTGTATTCATAATTCAGGTAGGAACTGATCACCCAGCCCGGCAGGTGCTTTTGAGTTTATGCAGGTTTTTAAAGGTCAGCTTGGTGGCATTACCCGCATCATTGCCCTTGTCAATCGTGGAAAGTGTATTCACATCATAACGGCTGCGCGCAAAATCCGCCGACACCGATGTTTCTTTCGAAATATTATAATCCACACCGGCCGTGATCACCTGCTGTGTCTTGGGCGTGACCAGGAATTCCGCCGCTTCGAACTGTCCCTGCCTGTCTCCCTTCGACGGCGCGACCCACTGGTATACATTTCCGTTCAGTCCCTGTGAATTCAGAATATAATTTCCCTGTCCCTGGCCCACATTGGAAAAGGAAAGATTGTACAGCGTATAGGCGCGATCGTTAGAAACGATAAAAATGGAATCGTGGGTAACCAGTCCGTTCGCTGCGATATACGTCGTATCAATCTTACGGTATAAAATCTGGCCGATGCCCTGGCCGGTATCAATGGGCGCCACCGGATAAAAAGCCTTGTTGATGCTGTCGCCCAGTTCATTCAGGAATTTCTTGCGGCCTGCATCCAGCGTTTGTCCGATGGGCGAATTGCGCGCATCGCTGTTGCTGAAAACACCGAACCGTACACGAAGATTTTTATTGATCTGCGCTTCATCATAGAGATAAAGATTCACATTGAGATAACTCTGGTTCGAATATTCAAACTCCACCTGGATACGCGAATCCTTGGTGATCATGCGCTTCGGCGTGAAACTCAGTTCCGCGGTATTGTAGTTGATCACATAATCCTGGTCCTCCCCCCGCTGCAACAGCATACCGTCGATATATACTTTTTCCGTTCCGGCCAGCACGATAAAATAGAGTTCATTATTCGCGCCCTGCAAACGGTAAGGACCCTGGTTTCCTTCCTGTCCCTGGAAAATATTCTTGTTGAATTTTCCCTTCGCCACCGCACCGCTGAATAAAACTTTATTGCTGGCATTGTCTGAAATTTTCGAGACGGTTTCAAAAGAACCGCCGCGCAGTCTTTTATAAAAAGAAAGAAAATAATTATCCGTCTGCCGCAGATCAATATCGCCCATGCGCAGGGCCCAGTTTTTTTTCTTGAACTGAATATAGATCTGGTCAAAATCACTGAGCTCGGCCGTGGTGCCGTCGGGCTGGATGGGAATATTATTATCCGTGATCGCAGCGGCAATTTCAATGGAGTCCGCGAGATAACCGCTGATCTGCAGATTCAGGTTGGAAGTGACGACGGCATCCTGCGCGTTCCCGAAAGAAATCGCGCGGCCGAAACTTCCGTTGTAAGTGATATTGCCGAAATTGAAAAAATTATCCTGCGCCGTACTTGCTGTCCTTCGCATACACCGAAGGCTGCATGATAAATTTGTCCATCACTTTGTTGTAATCAAGTCGCTGCACCACACCATTCAGCTGGTAAGGAAAATTTCGGTAAGTGATATAGACACTGTCCAGATTGGGTTTGCGGATCCAGGTGATGGTTGAATGAACATAGTCGACCTTATAAAGACTGTCGGAGATTCCTGAAACAACCAGACTGCCGGGGACCAGGCTCAGGGAATCCAGTTTGAGGGCGCTATTGGTTACCGGTACAAATTTCCGGTGCAGGTTAGAGCTGATTTTATTGGGGGCCGTTGGTTTGGGGCCAGGCCGCTGGGCGCTTAGTTTATTCAACAACCCACAGAAAATCAATCCTATAAGCAGCCATTTGATCAACGAAAATGGTTTTTCTTAAAATGCGGAAACAGGTCATTTATTGTGTCTCAACGATCCAGCTCCGCCAGAAGATCTTTTATATCAAGTGCATCGGAAACCATCTGCAGATTCCCCTTTGCATCCAGGGGCCATTTCTCCTTCGGTTTATCCCAGTACAGTTCAACGCCATTGCCATCCGGATCATTCAGGTACAGCGCTTCGGAAACTCCATGGTCGGACATGCCGGTGAGCGGGTAATCCGCTTCCACCAGGCGTTTCAGGATAAAAGCCAGGTCCTTGCGCGTTGGATAAAGGATGGCCGTATGGAAAAGACCGGCCGACCGTTGCGGTGCCGGCGGCGCATTTTTGCTGTACCAGGTATTCAGGCCGATATGGTGATGATAGCCTCCGGCAGAAATGAAAACGGCATCCGTTCCATACCATTGCATGATCTGGAAACCCAGTAGATCCTGGTAGAATTTCAGGGCGCGGGGGATATCCGCCACTTTCAGGTGCACATGGCCGATACGGGTAGTCGCAGGGATGATATAGCTCAAGGGTAAAATTTATCTAGGCGTTCACTAACTGACTCTGTACGTACATACTCTCCCGGAGTTGCTTTACGCGCTCATCAGCCAGGTATTCATCGAAGCTGCTGAGACGGTCGATGGCACCGGTGGGCGTAATTTCAATCACGCGGTTGGCGACGGTCTGCAGGAAAGTATGGTCATGGGAAGTGATCATGACCACGCCCTTGAAATTCGACATGCTTTCGTTGAAAGCCTGTATGGATTCCAGGTCGAGATGGTTGGTGGGTTCATCCAGCAACACCACATTGGGATCCTGCAGCATCATGCGGCTGATCATGCAACGCACTTTTTCACCGCCGCTGAGTACACCGACCTTCTTCATCACTTCGTCCCCGCTGAAGAGCATCTTTCCTAAAAAACCACGCAGAAAGGGTTCATCCACATCGGTTACATGCGGTGGAACATACTGACGGAGCCAGTCCATCAGGTTGAGATTCTTATCGAGGAAAAACTTATGGTTGTCGTTGGGCAGGTAGGCATGGGTAACGGTGGTTCCCCATTCAAAACTTCCTTTATCCGCCTTCAGGTTGCCGGTGACGATCTCATAAAAATCGGTCAGCGCCAGGGGATTCTTACTTACCAGCGCCACTTTATCGCCCTTATTCAGGCTGAAAGTAATATCGGAGAAAAGCCGGGTGCCGTCTTCGGCGGTCTTGGCCAGCTTGGTCACATTCAGAATCTGGTTTCCCACTTCCCGCTGCTGTTTGAAAATGATGCCCGGGTAGCGGCGGTTGGAAGGTTGAATCTCTTCGATGGTCAGTTTTTCCAGGGCCTTCTTACGGGAAGTCGCCTGTTTGGATTTGGAGGCATTGGCAGAGAAACGGGCAATGAAATCCAGGAGGGCCTGGCGCTTGTCTTCCGTTTTCTTGTTCTTATCACTCAGCTGGCGGGCCATGAGCTGGGAGGATTCGTACCAGAAAGTATAGTTACCGGTATAAGCTTTGATTTTTGCGCGATCCACGTCGGCCACATGGGTGCAGACGGCATCGAGAAAGTGACGGTCATGCGAAACGACGATCACAATATTTTCGTAGTCGGCGAGGAAATTTTCCAGCCAGCTGATGGTTTCCACGTCGAGGTCATTCGTCGGTTCATCCAGTAAAAGGATATCCGGATTACCGAAGATGGCCTGTGCCAGCAGCACCCGCACCTTCATGGCACCGGAAAGTTCTTTGAGCAGTTGACTGTGCATGGATTCCTTCACACCCAGGTCGCTCAGCAGGGAAGCTGCATCGCTTTCTGCGGTATAACCGCCCATTTCGCCGAATTCAGCTTCCAGATGACCGGCTTTGATCCCGTCTTCTTCCGTGAAATCCTCCTTCATATAGATAGCATCCTTCTCCTGCATCGTGTCCCAGAGTTTTTTATAACCCATGAGCACGGTATTGAGCACGGTGGTTTCATCAAACTCCCGGTGGTTCTGTTTGAGGACGGCCATCCGCAGACCGGGAGAAATTTCGATATTCCCCTTGGTGGGTTCAATTTCACCGGCCAGGATCTTCAGAAAAGTGGATTTTCCGGCTCCGTTGGCCCCGATCACCCCATAACAATTTCCCTTGGTGAAGGACACATTCACTTCATCAAACAACACACGTTTACCAAACAGAAGGGTGACATTATTCGCGCGAATCATGCTGAAACTTTTTGAATGGGCAAAGGTATGCCAACCCCGGTAATTTACCAGTAAAATGGGTAGTTTCGAAGCAAAGTGTGGTAGTGTGGTAGTGTGGTAGTGTGGAACTGCCAACAGCCAACCATAACCCATAATCCATAACCCATAACCCAAATGAGTATGGTGAAAAAGTATTGGGTTATCCTGTCAATACTAGCCTTCCTATCATGCGCCAAAGCCACCGAACCCAGCGGGGATCTGAACGGCACCTATAACGGAAGCTATTTCCGGACGGGTGACTTGGAAGATGCGGGTTCGGTAAGGATGGTTTTCGTAGCAGATATTTTCAGCGGGGAGACCACGGCTTCACAGCTGAATATCTGTAATGGTAATTACCAAGTATTCGGGGATTCCATCCGGTTTAAAAATCTATGTTCCGGCTCCGACCTGCTGAATGGCAATTATAAAATGAAAGAAACGGGCGACAGCCTTTATTTCAGCCGCATGTCTGACAGTACCGTTCATTACCAGGATCTTTTCATCCTGAAGAAACAATAGATATTTATTAACAACCGCCAGGCAACGAATTATTTCAGCTCCTTGTCACTGCCTGTATAAACAGTCACATGAAAAAACTCCTATGGATTTTCCTGTTGACGGCCCCTGCATCCTGGCTGGGATCCTGCACCAGGACCAGTGAGACCCTGAATACCCTGCCTGGCACTTACACCGGAACATTTAACTATTACCTGGACAAGGACCAGGGAACGGCCCAGGTAAAAATTACATTTACCGAATCCTGGTTTGACGGAAAAAGTGATAGTACCGGCTATCCCGCGATTTGTACTGGTACGTATAATACCTGGTCTGACTCCATCCGGTTTATCAACAGTTGCGACTTCCCGGCGAATACACCCCACTCACTGATGCTGGACGGAAAATTCGCTTATGTCCAAAAAGGTGACAGTCTTTTTATCAGGCGTGTTATAGGAGATATTGTCTATGAGGAAGACGTCTTCAGACTCCGGCGGGAATAGACAGGATCGCGGACTGGCCCGGGCTGGTATACCTTTTGCAATTTTAATTTATATTTATCAATCGATGGGTTTAAGATATAAATCGATTGGTCAATCATAAAGAAAAAGCCGGTTTCAGAGTCCGGCTTTTTTCGTCGTGCTACTAAAGGGTGGTTTCCAAAAATTAATTTACTAAATCAGTATTTCTAATCTTCTCCAGTTTGTCCGTTAGTTTTTTCAGTTCGTGAAATATAGACTTGGTCTTATTAAACTCTTCATTGTTGTCAATGGATTTGTCTAAAACTTTTTTCAGATTTTCTATCTCAATTTCCAGGATACTGATTTCTTTAATTGGGTCGGTGGATTGCATTACGATCAATTTAAACTGACATTATAGTTATCAGCCTGATAATGCCGTACGGGTTTTTACCTCTTGTAAACGCTTTTGCTTCTCTTTTTGTAGGATTAGGTCGGGGGAGATTCAGTGCTACTGAGTGCATGAATATAGCAATAATTCCCCAGAATTAAATTTCTAATTCGCATTTCAGTCTCATTAAACAACTATTAAAAAGAAAATCCCTATTTCTTATAGGTGTTTTCTCTTATTGTATGAGAGAAACAGAGATTATATTTTTGTAATAGTCCATGATCAACCGAACGTCTGAGGAAAGCAGCTTGTAGGGTTAGTAAGGTTTCCATTACAAACTGAGACTACGGACGTTTTCTTTTTTTCTTTCTCCTCCCGGGACTGGCATTTATTCGATCCTGAATATTAAGGGGTTAACCTTCCCTGATTCGGAGTTTCTACGGACTTGCATCTCACGATTTTTCTGCGTATTTTATATTGCGCCTGGAGATTTTGTACCCTGTTAAAACTTCAACGATGGACAAGAGGAAGATGATGGAGCTTGCCATACTGATTACCATCAGCCAGAATAAAAAAGTTGCTTCATGGGACTTTCATCACCTCTTTGAAGATGAATGGAAGGATTACATTTTAAAATTCGATGAGATGCAGCCGGAAGGACTATTCGAAATAGTTTTCCCGATACCCGGCACCACGATTTCGATATATGAACTTACTGACAAGGGAAAAATCAGGATGACGGATTTGCTGGAAGAACGTGAAGGGGAGATTGGACTCCTGCTTACACAATTAAATCAGACAAACTCCGTCACCCGGCCCGGTTGGAAAGCCGTATTGGCTCATTTAAATTCAATGTTGGATGAAAATGTTCCATCAGCAACCGGCACCAAGCCACAACTACAATCCGATTACAGCAAGATTAAAGCCTGGTTACAATCGAGGCTAACCGGCAAGGAAACAGTGAAGAGTTAAGCAATAGTCCCACACTCCCATACTCCCATACCATTAACTTTGTTCTTTTTCCATTATTTTTGCGCGAATTCCAGTAAAATGGAATATCCGGACCGGTAGCTCAGTTGGATAGAGCAGCTGCCTTCTAAGCAGCAGGTCATTGGTTCGAATCCAATCCGGTTCACCCCAATACCAGCAAGGGTTTCAGCGAAAAACTGAAGCCTATTTTTTTGCCTACTTGACAGACTTTTTGACAAACATTTTTGGAATTCTATGCTTGATTTCGGCACTATAACGAAAGTCAAAACTTTTCCTGCATAATCCTGAGTATTCCCGGTGCTTCAAAACACGCCAAACAAGAAAAGCAGATCGAAGACACTTCTTAGTCTCCATAAAAACCGCCCGAAGCAAACGAAATTATCGATATCTCGTAGGTTTTAATTTTCGGCTTATCATTCGTACAAAAAGTATATCCAGCCAAAAGCGAAATAATCAGAATGAGAAAGGAAAGATTTCAGTTCCAGCAGCATTATTGAGATCCGCTGATGAAGTATCCGCAATAGAGGTTAAATGAAAAAAAAATGTGTAATAAAATTTGGAAATTTAAAGATAATTACTTTATATTTGTAACTATTAAGGCTTTATAAAGCAAACTAATGAAAAAATATCCTATAAGATGTCCTGTTACGGCTTATTTAAGCGTAATAGACGGGCATTGGAAACCGTTGCTTCTTTGGCATTTACAAACAAAACCGTTGCGTTTTAAAGATATACTGTCACGTATCCCAGACATCTCGACCAGGGTGCTTACAGAACAGCTTAATGAAATGGAAGAGGATAAGCTGATTAGTCGAAGAGCCTACAATGAAACGCCTCCAAGAGTGGAGTATGAATTAACTGATTTTGGTAGGACCTTAATACCTGGTTTAGCCATGTTACGCGAGTGGGGCCTACAGTTTTTAAAGAAAAACAAACATGTTCTCCATCCCGATAGTGAATGGAATCAAAAAATTATTGAGCTGCTATAAAATGAAAATCACAAAACTGGCGCTACTCTTCTGTTTTTTTATTGCCGGCGAAAAAACACATGTAAATGAAACAAATTAAACCTATACAATCAGGTAAATTAGCTGCTTCACCGGGGCCTTTCAGCACCGGCGTAAAAGCCAACGGTTTTTTATTCTTATCAGGCCAGGTGGGCATTGACGAGGGCGGTAAACTGGCCGATGATTTTGATCTCGAGGTAAGGCAGATATTTAAAAATATTGATGCTGTACTGTCGGAACAAAAGCTGACTTTCGACAACATCGTGAGCGTTACGGTATATTTAAAGGACATGCAGAATTTTAAACGCCTTAACGATACTTATAAAACTTACTTTAACGGCTATTATCCGACAAGGACCTGTATCGCGGTTTTAGAACTGCCGTTAAAAGCTAATGTTGAAATGACTATCACCGCCTCAACCAATAACTGACTATGCCTTTAGTTACATTTACTTTGCTGAAAGGTCAGCCAGCCACCCTGATGACCAAACTTGGTCACACTGTCCATCTCGCGCTGGAAAATGCCGATGTTCCCAAGGCGGATAGATTTCAGAGATTCCTGGAACTGGATAATGAAAATTTCAACTATGACCTTCATTATCCGGACCTGGCAGAGCCGCGCACAAATCGTTAACCCAACCGGAATTTCCTGTCATAATATTTTTTAGAGTCGTTTCAGATCTTTCACTTCAAAAAGATTAAATATGAAAACAAAATTAGCAGGTCTTATTTGCATGTTTTTACTTTTTGTACAAATACATGTGTTTGCCGATACTGGTACGGCAATCGTAAATGAAAAACTTTTAAAAGAATTCCAGGCTGCGTTCCCCCTGGCAGAAAGCGTGGAATGGAATGAAACCGGCGATCATTATTTTGTTCACTTTAAGGACCATGAGATTCTTTCAGAGATTGAATATGATCATGAAGGGAATTTTATTGCTTCAAAAAAGTACTATACGTCGGTTGATTTTCTACCTATCCGCTTAGTCTGGAAGCTATATAAAAGATTTCCTGATAAAAACATCTTTGGGGTTATCGAAACAAATACAGAAACTGAAACCTATTACTATGTAAAATTGGAGAATAGCAAGGTATGGGTAACCGTAAAATGCTCCTCGGATAGCATCCTGTCAGTGGTAGAAAAATTCAATAAACAGTTATAGCCAGATCTCTATTACTACAGAGAGGGCGGCAATTCCCCTTAACCCGTCAAGAATTTCGAAATGCTGTTTTGTTTTCAGAATCGACGGACTGATTTTGTTCGCATCCATTTAACGTCTCCTATGGGATTAAATTAATGAGGCAACAGCCTCCGATTTTCTGTTGCCAAGTTATCTAGAATTATTAACAGGCTAACCAGGTTTAAATGAGCCGGACAGGCATAGCAATCGTGCAGAGCCAGGTTTTCTGGAAGGTTTCATACCAGCGTGCTTCACCCGGGCGCTTCTGACTAAATATCCTGAAATGAACTAGATTTATCATAGAATTAATTACCACTTATTTTTTTTATGCAAAATGTCATACGAAATACCCTTTTGCTCCTCCTCATCCTAAGCTTTCGCAACCCGAATGCGCGCCATGATATCACTGTAAAATTGACCGTTCATGGAACAGACGATAAGTTGACAAGTAAAATACTGAGTGATTTAAGAATTGATTTGGGAAACAAGTCCAATATTATTATAGTCAGTGATACGACTGACTCCTCAACCTTTTCCATAACTGTCCAGTATGCCACTTTAAAATCCGGGGATAAATTAGTCGGGTTTTTCATGAATTCTCTTCTAACCCGCAGAATACGAACATCAAAAAATGAGACTGCTTACATATTGCTCAAGAGCTCCGTTTCTTCAACATCGAATTCATCCGATATTGATAAAATTTGTTCAAATTTTATTGACCAGTTTGATACTCAATATTTTGAAAAGGAAAGACGAAAACCTGATTTATAAGCATGCGGAATTGGCGTCTGGTTATAAGAATCTATACTACACAGGATTTCCTGGCAATATTGGATTTAACCAAAAGATGTCTGTTTACTTCGTCTATCAATACATAATCATATCCACCAACTCCCGGAACTGAAATAATTTTTTCGAAGTAGGCTTCCCCCCATGGTATTATTCTGCACCACAACATCTTTGTTACAGTGCAGCGTTTTAAGAACGTATAAGTAACTTTGAATGAGCTAAAACAGTTTATGAGGTGGGAATAACAGTAATATTAAAATCTACCATCACTTGCCCCAATTGCGGATTCAAAAAATCAGAGACTATGCCTACTAATGCCTGCCAGTATTTTTATACCTGTCAAAAATGTAAATCGGTTTTAAAACCAATAATGGGAGACTGCTGTGTGTTTTGCAGTTACGGATCACAGATTTGTCCGCCAAAACAGGTAAATCCTTCCTGTTGCTCCTGATTTTGTGGTCAGAATACCTCATGAAGGACTGAATAATGCAACGCCAATAAAATGGCTCGAAAATATTATCCTGGGCTTCTTATACAAGACAAATTGCTGATTGTTTTTGTGACAACCAGGTGACTTTTAGTATCTTTCAAATGAGCGAATACCGTGGTAACAGACAGGTTTTAAAGTCAGGCACATAAGTCAATTTTCAACCAGCAATTTTATGAAACCGATTAAAATATCATCGCTTCCCCCATCGTTCGCCAAACTACTATACTATGTCGGTCAAAATAAATACTTCTTTCTATTAGTAAGTTTTTTACTCCTTATATTCGGAAATACATTTACTGCGGACAACAAGATATATGGTATCGCCAATATTTATCAAAACCTGCTAACCGGATTCTTCGTTTTTTATCATAAAAAGCGACTCCGCTTTATTATTCTGGGTATTATTCTTATTTCCATTGCACTCGATCTTTGTGCAAATTGCTTCTCTTTAAATCAGGCCAAAAGCTGGCATATCATTCTGTATGTGATATTTTTCTTCCTGGTAGTTAAAGAAGTATATATAGAAGTATTACGTGTAAAAGCCATCTCCAGGGAACTATTATTTGCCGCCCTTTGTGGATTTGTATTGCTTTGCCAGATTGCCACTTTCCTGTTTTACCTGATAGACATTTACAGCCCTCATTCTTTTTCAAATACCGGGGAAGGACAAAACATTCTCGTAAACCTTAACTATTTTAGCTTTACAACATTGTTAACCATTGGCTTTGGAGACATTACTCCCCTATCTTTAATTGCGAAAAGGGCTGTCATGTTTATCGGACTGATGGGACATTTTTACACGGTATTTGTTACTGGCATAATCATCGGAAAATATATATCGGCAAATAAAACATATGAGGCAGCAAAGCGCTGAACGATCCATATGCAACTAGAATCCTTCCGGGATAAAATAAACGACTTATGAACCTCATTGGGAACCTCATCTGGCTTGTCTTTGGTGGATTGATTTCTGCCATTGGTTATGTAATTGGCGGCGTTGTTCTTTGTTGTACTGTCATCGGTATTCCATTCGGACTGCAATGTTTTAAATTGGCAGAATTCATGCTTTGGCCTTTTGGAAGAAAAGTTGTCTACAACAATTCAAGTGGAGGATGCTTACAAACTTTCGCAAATATTATCTGGATTATATTTGGCGGCTTTTGGATCGCCGTTTCCCATCTGTTTTTTGGTTTGCTGCTTTGCATTACGATCATCGGTTTACCATTTGGAAGAAAGCATTTTCAAATGATTGAACTAGCATTAATGCCATTTGGAAAGAAAATTGTGAACGCATGAGTGCTACCCGCCCCTCATACGCAGACCATTATTTCGCCCATTTTCGCGTTTGTTGTCTTAAAAAGGTCCCTTCATCCGGATAACGTTACCAAATCATTATTTACGGGATACCCTGAAACCTGTGTTTGATGGCAGTTTAGCCGGAATTATCCAAAAAAACCAAAGATTAACATTGAATTGCCGGGTTTAATATTAAATTTAGATGAACAAACTATTAATAAAAACCATCTTATGGCAAATAAGGTTAAACAGGATTCTCTCAAATCTCTTAGAAAAACTCTTCTATCAAAAATTGAAGCAAAACTTTCAGAATCCCTGTTGGAGTTTCCGAAAAAATCAAATGAAAAAAAATATAAGAAGATCCTTCATAAGGCAGGAAAGATTCTCACAAAATCTATTGCTATCAATCCTGTAAAAGTGGCTTCTAAAGACAAACCGAAAAAATCCAAGAAGATTAAACCTAAGGCCACTTCTGAAGCCGCTAATTAAATCGAATTTATTTTTTGTGTAAAACCCAAAACCCCGTTATGAACGGGGTTTTGGGTTTTACTGACAGCTGCTTGTTTTCCTCAGGTTTTTACTTGTGGATCGCTGGTGGAAAGAAGTATCATAGTAATAATATTTTTGATAAAATATCATGTTATCAATGACCACATTGTTATTTCCGGGTAAAAATTGCATTAACCTTTTTGTGATTTTTTTTTAGAAAACTTTCCTCTCGCTAACCACCGATGATAACATTTTATTCACCTGATTTTAATGTTGTGGTTATATGCCGGATATACCTTTGAAAAACCCAATAAAATGAAATTCGTCCTATCCTGTGCTATCCTGCTGATTTCATCAGCAGCCCGATCGCAAACAGACTTCACTTCAGAAAACATTTTCATTATCACGACAGACGGCTTTCGTTGGCAGGAAGTTTTTTCCGGCGCTGACAGTACCCTGTTAGACGACTCAGAATATGTACAGGACCCCCGGCTGATGCGGGAACTCTACTGGGATCCCACGGAAGATGGGAGAAGAAAAAAACTGATGCCCTTTCTCTGGAACACTATCGCCAGCCAGGGACAGATTCACGGGAACAGGCAATTCAACAACCGGATGGACGTCACCAACATTTACAAAATCTCCTATCCCGGTTACAATGAAATGCTGACCGGTTATCCCGACCCCTTTTTTATTCCGAATATCCCCATGAAAAACAGGAACACCAATATCCTCGAATATTTAAATTCAAAAAAAGAATATGCCGGAAAAGTGGCGGCATTTAGTTCCTGGAATATCTTTTCTGCCATCCTGAATAAAAAACGAAGTCAGCTGCCCTCGAACTTCGGCTACGAAACCATTCCTTCGGACAGTTCCCTGAACGCCGAGGTACTCAGTGAAGGCCAGGAATCAGTGATCAATAAAAAACATACCCGCTATGACCTGCTCACCTATCTCAGCGCAAGGGAATATATAGAGCACCATAAACCGCGGGTCGTGCTGATCGGCTTTGGAGAAACAGATGAATTTGCACATAGCAGACAGTATGATCGGTACCTGCAGCAGGCGAATAACGTAGATAAAATGATCTCCGAATTATGGTACTATGTTCAGACAGACCCTCTCTACAAAAACAAAACCACCTTTCTTATTACCACGGACCATGGCCGGGGAAAGAAAAATTCAACCTGGTTTAAGCACGGAATACTCACCAGCGGATCGGGTGAAATATGGTTTGCCGTGATCGGACCCGGTATTGCACCGGAAGGGGAAATCAAAACGGCCTCCCTGATTTACGAGAAACAAATTGCATCAACGATTGCAAACCTGCTGGGTGAAAAATTCGTCAGTTCCAGGAACTCAGGAGAACCCATTCAGCTGACTAATTCATCTGCTATCAATCTGGCACTTGGCAATGCAAGAATTTATTAAAGTTCAAATCGGCTCCATACTGGGTTCGGCGGCGGACTTTATGATCACGATCCTGTGCACGGAATTGGGTCTGTCCTGGTACCTGATTTCGAATTTCATAGGAAACTGCGCCGGTGGATCCATTCAATTTATTCTTAGCAGGCGCTGGATATTTAAAAATAGCAAAACGGGCATTCCTCTGCAGATTTTGAAATATGTGTTATTCTTTCTGGGTAATATTCTGTTGTCCGGCGCCGGGATATATGCATTTACCCAGTTTTTACACATAAATTATATCATTTCGAAATTGCTGAGCTCTGTTCTGTTGGGAATCAGCTATAATTTTTTTATGCAGAAGCATTTTGTCTTTGTCTGAACAGCGGAGCCGTCAGGGATCTCTGATCCGGGCCTCTAAATTTTCCGCGTACATTGTACCACCAAGGTTGTACCTTAAGATCACGAACCTGAGATTCCGGGCCTGTGGATAGTTATATTTCGGAACCGTTTTAATGATGGCTTCAACATTCATTCAGCGCATCTACAGAATTCCATCCCATACGCGGCTGATGATCGCATTGTTCGTTTCTTTAATAGCGTTTGCAATAAGCGGCAGAACACCCCCCGCCATTCAATTTATCCTGGTATGGAGCAGTTTTTCTTTCGCAAGTTTGATATTATTCTGGATAACCATCCTGAAAGCGGAGGTTCATGAGGTAAAATATATTGCCAAAAGGCAGGACTCCAGCCGGACCATTGTTTTCATCTTCGTGCTGGTTGCTGCAGTTATCGGTCTCCTTGCCGTTATCTTCTTATTAAAAATACTTCCCGACAGAAATGCAGCGGGGTACTGGTATCATATCGGGTTTTCGTTTATTTCCGTTGTTTTATCCTGGAACCTGATTCACACCATCTTCACTTTTCGTTACGCGCACTTATATTACACCTGCCGCATGGAAGAGAAAGGCATAGAAAAGGAACAGGAAGGTGGATTGCAATTCCCAAATGAAGATTCACCGGACTATCTGGATTTTGCCTACTTTTCATTTGTGATCGGTATGACTTTTCAAGTCTCCGATGTGGCCATCACTTCCCGGCAGATCCGGCATCTGGTACTGTTTCATGGACTCATTTCCTTCGTGTACAATACGGTTATCCTGGCTCTCAGCGTAAGTATCATCGCCGGATTGGTTCATAAATAATTCCCTTCGTCTTAGAGGAGATCTCCCACCCTCCATATCCTGGCCATGGTTGATACTTAATCTTTTATAGGGGGCAAAAAAAATATTTGGAAAAACTGAACAGTGTTTAGTATATTTGCACTGTAAACTAATCCAATGGGCATTTTAGAAAGAAAGGAACGGGACAGAGTCGAAATGCGGCAGCGCATTATCGATGTCGCCATTGAAATGTTCGTGCAGGAAGGTTATGAAAAAACCTCCATACGTAACATCGCCGAAAAAATCGAATACAGCCCCGCAACCATCTATCTTTATTATAAGGACAAGGACGAATTACTATATGATGTGCAGGCCCAGGCTTTTGAAAAACTGAGTCAGACTTTTCGTGAGCAGGTCGATGCAAAGGACCCGCTGAAAAGACTGGAACAAATCATGAAGACCTATGTCCGGTTCGGAAAAAAAAATCCTGAACTCTACGACCTGATGTTCATTATCCGCGCACCGATGAATGTGGTGGAAGACAAAGAGGATTGGATAAACTGTCATGATGCCTTTGGTGCCCTCGCGCAATGCCTTGCAGAGTGTATTGAAAAAAAACTGATTCGCTTTAATGACGTGATGGTTGCCGCGGTCTCTGTCTGGTCCATGGGCCATGGCCTGGTTTCACTTGATCTCCGCGACCGTTTAAAAGTAACGGAAATGAATGAGGAAGAAATTGCCGCAACGATTGAAAAATCAGTACAGGAATATTTTAAACTCATTAAAAGTTAATCGCAAATTTTAAACTCACAAAAAATTAATCATGAAGCAAGTGATCGCCTTTGATTCCAGGTAAAAAATACTCCCTGACTAACCGGCTATTTTTTTTGCCATTTCACTAAACACTGTTCATTAACTCAACGTTATTTATTATGAAAATGCTGTTTATAATACCGCTTCTGCTGGTATCCTTCGGAATAAAAGCACAGGAGAATGCACTCGAATCTTATATCAACACCGCATTCACCAACAACCAGGGCCTGACGGGTCAGCAACTGCAGCTGGAAAAATCACTGTACGCATTGAAAGAAGCCCGTGCTCTTTTTCTTCCCAATATTTCTTTCGGTGCCAGTTACTCAAAGGCAGATGGCGGCCGCACCCTCGACCTGCCCCTGGGCGACTTACTAAATCCGGTCTACCACTCACTCAACCAGCTGACCGGTTCAACAAAATTCGCCGACCAGCCAAACAAATCCGTGTTGCTCACCCCGAATGATTACTATGATGCCCGTTTCCGTACAACACTCCCACTGGTCAACGCTGAAATTTATTACAATGAGAAAATAAAAAAAGAAACGATATCCAGGAACCGGGCGGCCGTGAATGTTTACAAACGTGAACTGGTAAAAGAAATAAAAACGGCTTATTACCGGTATTACCAGGCAGATAAAGCAATCGAAATTTATAACAATGCCCTCAACCTGGTGAATGAAAACATCCGGGTGAATCAAAGTTTACTGAAAAACGGCATGCGCAACAGCACCGCATTAACCCGTTCAGAAACAGAAAAACAAAAGATTGAAACTTCCATCACCCAGGCCACCAACAACCGGAATAATATCCAGGTGTACCTGAATTTCCTGATGAATCGTTCACTGGAAGCCGCCATCATGTTGGATACGGCCAGCTTCGTCACCCAAAGCGAATCAACTGCCGGCATTTTAAATCTGAATACGGAAGGCCGCGAAGAACTGCAGGAACTTCAGTCTGCCATTCAAACCCATGAGTTAAACCGGAAACTGCAAAGCGCCTATCTCGTTCCCAAATTGAATACCTACCTGGATCTCGGTTCGCAGGGTTTCAAATTTCAATACAATACCAAAACACAATACTATGTATGGGGCCTGAGTCTTGAGATGAATTTATTCGCGGGAGGATTGCACAAATCCCGGATCCAGCAGGCAACGGCAGGCAAACAGGAGGCAGAATCCAATTACCAGGAGACTTCTTCGCAGCTGAAAATGCAACTCGTTCAATCTGTAAACAATTTACATACGGCCCTGTCTGATTACCAGAATGCAAAAAACCAGCTGGCCCTTGCTGAAAAATATTATGCCGACCAGTTTAAAGTTTACAAGGCAGGTCAGCTGCTCTATATCGAATTATTGGATGCACTGACCCAGCTCACGAATGCCAGGCTTCAGCTGGCCGTTACAATCGCCAATGTACAGGTTGCCTATGCGGATACCGAACGCAATGCAGCCACTTATCCACTCAATAAATAATAAATCATGGAACGTCTATTATCTTACCTGCTCATCCTGTCCACTGCTGTCACCATCGCCTCCTGCAGCGCGAGAACCGAAACACTCAGGAAAAAAGAATCAACGGCCATTCCGGTCAAAGTAATTCCCGTTGTACAATACAATGACCTGGAAAGAATTCCCGTCTCCGGTCAGTTCACGACGGATGACGAAGTGATGATGTCTTTCAAAACAACCGGTATCATCAGCAAAATATTCGTGAAGGAAGGAGATGCGATTAAAAAAGGCCAGTTGCTTGCAACCCTCAACCTCACGGAAATTGATGCCAGCCTGCAGCAGTCACAACTGGCATTTGAGAAAGCCAGCCGGGATCTTCAGCGACTGAACAACCTGTACAACGACAGTGTTGCCACCCTTGAGCAGGTTCAAAATGCCAAAACAAACAGGGACCTGATCGCGCAGCAATTAAGTACAGCCCGTTTCAACAGGCAGTATTCTGAAATCCGGGCCGAAGCCAATGGCTTTGTTTTGCGCAAGCTCGCCAATGAAGGACAAGTGGTGAACTCAGGCAACACGGTATTGCAAACCAATGGCGCAGGCTCCGGACAATGGATCTTACGGGCAGGTATAACCGATAAACAATGGAATGCGATCAAAACCGGGGACCCTGCAGAAATCATGATTCCCTCCCTGGACAGGCGACCCATTACAGGTAAAGTGACCCGGAAATCTGAATCGGTAGATCCTTCGAACGGTCTGTTCAGTATTGACATTACGCTGAACGGAAATCAAAAGGGAAAAGTTGCTGCCGGCATGTTTGGAAATGGTGTCATCATGGCAGCCGGTCACCCCGTGATGGATAAATCCAGATCCGACACCTGGTCAGTTCCTTATGAAGCCCTGATGGACGGAGACGGCAGTTCCGGATTTGTTTTTGTTACGAACGACGGCAAATACGGCACAGAAGATCAAAGTGGTGATTACGGGTGTTGAAAAAGATCATGTGATCATCAGCCAGGGACTGGAAAAATCAAAATTACTTATCGTGTCCGGCAGCGCTTATCTCACAGACAAAAGCTCCATTCAAATCATTCCATAAAGAATACGATCATGAAAATCACAAACTATGCTGTTAAGAATTACCAGTTCACGCTTATCATTTTCATCATGATCATTGTCCTGGGGCTGACTACGCTTTTGAATATGTCCCGTTCGGAAGATCCTGAAATGCATGCACCCACATTCACCGTCGTTGTCGTGTATCCCGGAACGAGTCCGGGTGATATGGAAGAACTGGTCGTGAAACCATTGGAAAAAGAAATCTGGGGGCTTGAAAATATTAAACGTATACGCACCACCATCGGTGACGGTGTGGCGGCCCTGCGCGTGGAATATAAATACAACAGCAATGTGGATAATAAGTACCAGGAAATTGTGCGCGTGGTAAATAGCAAGCGGCCGGAGCTGCCTGCCGATATTGCCAGCATTGACGTACAGAAATTCCAGCCCTCCGATGTAAATATCATCCAGGTGGCGCTGGTTTCCGAAAATGCGTCCCGGGAGAAAATGAAATACTATGCGGAAAAACTCCAGGACGAACTGGAAAAACTGCCTGCGCTGAAAAAAGTAGAAATTCACGGAATACCCGATCCGCAGGTAAGGGTGGAACTCGACCTGGAAAAAATGTCCCAGATGCACCTGCCCCTGAGTGCAGTAACCGGAAGCCTGCAGAGTGAGATCGCCAATATTCCCGGCGGCAGCATTTATGCGGGACCGCGAAGTTTTAATATCAAGACCAGCGGAAACTTCCAGTCGATTGAAGAAATAAAGAATACGATTGTTTCTTCTTCCGGAAAGAATATCTACCTGAAAGACGTGGCAAAAGTTTATTACGGCTTTGAAGACACCAAGTACAAAACAAGACTGAACGGTCACCGCTGCATATTTATCACCGCCGCCCAAAAAGAAGGAGAGAACATCAGTAAGACCAAACAGGGCTACGAGACCGTGCTGGCGCAATTCAAAAAAACACTGCCCTCCAATATTGACCAGGTGCAGAATTTTGACCAGGCCGACAACGTGAACCGGCGGCTGGGCAGCCTCGGAGAAGATTTTATCATTGCGATCCTGTTGGTGGCCGTCACCCTGCTGCCGCTCGGATTTCGGTCAGCCATGATCGTTATGATCTCCATTCCCCTGTCCCTGTCCATCGGATTGGTACTGCTGAATCTTTTCGGATTTAACCTGAACCAGCTCAGCATTGTCGGACTGGTGGTGGCCTTGGGACTACTGGTAGACGATAGCATTGTCGTGGTCGAAAACATCGAGCGGTGGATGCTGGAAGGACATACCCGCATGGAGGCTACGCTGAAAGCCACCGGACAGATCGGTAAGGCGGTAGCCGGTTGTACCGCTATGCTGATCATTTCATTTATGCCCCTGGTCTTTATGCCGGAAGGCGCCGGTGATTTTATCCGGGGTCTGCCCATGGCCGTGATCCTGTCCGTATTCGCGTCCATGCTGGTCTCACTCACCATCATTCCATTTTTGTCCAGCCGCCTGCTGAAAAATCATATGATGCCGGAAGGAAATATTTTCATGCGCGGCCTGAAAAAAATCATTCACGGTAGCTATGCCCGCCTGCTGGACCGCTCGCTGAACCGCCCGGTATTTACTATCGCCACGGCAGCCGTATTATTCGGTCTCTCACTGTACGTTTTCAATATCATTGGATTTGCTCTCTTCCCTTCTTCTGAAAAACCACAATTCTTAATCAATATCACCGCGCCGCCACAGTCCAATATTTTGTACACCGACAATATCACGCGGAGTATAGAAGAGGAATTAAAAAAAGTGCCGGCTATCACCTATTTCGCCAGTAATGTGGGCAAGGGGAATCCCCGCATCTATTATAATGAAGTGCCTGAAAACGAAAAGTCGGAATATGCACAGATTTTTGTCCAGCTGGACAACCACACGGCACCGGATAAAAAAATGGCGATCATTGAATCGCTGCGCAAAAAATGGACGCCTTATCCCGGCGCTAAAATAGAAGTAAAAAACTTTGAACAGGGCCCTCCGGTCGTAGCGCCCGTAGAAGTGCGCGTGTTCGGAGATAACCTGGACACCCTGCGCAGCCTGGCGGCAAAGGTTGAAAACATGCTGCAGAATACGGACGGTACCATTTACATTGACAACCCGGTGGACCAGCTCAAGTCAGATATCAAAGTGGATATCAATAAAGAAAAAGCCCAGCTGCTCGGGATACAAACCGTAAACATCGACAAAACCGTGAGGCTTGCCGTTGCCGGCCTGAATATGGGTAAGTACACGGACCAGGACGACAAGGACTATTCCATCTTACTCACACGCACCAAAGAAGAAATACCCACGCTCGATGTTTTTAACAATCTCTACGTAAACAACAGCCAGGGCGTGGCCGTTCCGGTCGGGCAGGTATCAGCCCTGAAACTGGAAACCTCTCCACAGGTGATTAATCACCAGGAAAAAAAACGCGTTGTATCTGTTAAAGCCAGTGTGAAGAAAGGGATTTTTGACAGACCGGCTGATCAACCAGGTAACAGGCAAAATGGATAAAATGGTTTTGCCTGCGGGATACACGTATGAAATGGGCGGAGAAGTGGAATCGCGGAAAGATTCCTTTGGTGGATTCACCAGCGTCATTATCGTAACTGTTTTTCTTTTCATCGCTGCCCTGGTGCTGATTTTCGGCACATTCAAAAGCACGCTGATCGTGCTCTCCGTTATTCCGCTCGGTGTGGTAGGCGCTGCCATGGCATTGTGGATCACGGGCTATCCGCTATCCTTTGTAGCCATTATCGGTTTGATCGCACTCGCAGGCATCGAAGTGAAGAACACTATTTTGCTGGTTGATTTTACCAATCAGCTGCGCAGCCAGGGAAAGGATCTGGAATCTGCGATCCGCGAAGCGGGGGAAGTTCGTTTTCTCCCCATCGTGCTGACCTCCCTTACAGCCATTGGTGGTTTGATGCCCATTGCGCTTTCAACGAATCCCCTGATTTCGCCACTGGCCATCGTGCTGATTGGCGGTCTGATCAGTTCAACGCTTTTGTCCCGTATCGTCACACCGGTTATATATAAACTCATCCCACCCAAAGTGGGATGAGTTTCCTTACTCGCTATCTACTTTCCTGCTATAAAGCGCATGTACATGCCGCGCATTGTCGCCTTCCAATTTTTCAATGGTAGCCACTTGTTCCGGAGACGCTTCGAATATATATTTTCTTATTATCCAGTCGACAGCCTCCGTGTAAGGCGGTGTAGTAAACGATCCTTTATAATGATAGTATGCTTCCAGGTCAGTTTTTGGAATACCGGCAAACAAATCATCCAGTTTAACAGTTCCCGGTGACAGCTTTACTTTTTCCTTTTCCTCCGCCGGAATGGCATTTAAAAACTCCCTGATGAATTTATTTTCCCTTCCCATTTTAAATAGTATGGCGACCACAATATATACAGATTTTAAACTGTCTTTGGGATCCTTCGATACACTCACCAAATGCATCTCCATAGGAAATGTCATTCCGTCAACCAGATGTTCTGAAGGTGTATGAAAATGTAGTTGTTTAAAATTGTAAACTCTTCCATCCATGGTGGTTGTGCTTCCATCCGTAAAGTCTAATTGTATCGTATGCCCCATATTTTCAACGGCATCTATTTCATCATGGAATGTTAATACCATTTTGTGACCATCATTTTTTTCCGCCTGGGATGTCAGGATATTAATGGGAGACTGGGCAGGACCATCATCAAATTTTGGTAAAGCATAACCCTGTTCTGTTTTAGTCAGCGCATCCGGAGCCTCAGACTTCACTTCGTTCGTTTGCATGCTGACCGGCAGGTGCTTTTCAATTTTTGCCGTATCCTTTTGGCTGTCTGCTACCGGTTCATTTTCTTTCTTGCGGTTTTGACATGATGCCAGGATCAGCAGATGAATAAGGATCGACAGTGTGATAATTTTTTGTTTCATTGGTCAAAAATAAATTTTCCCGCCAGCGGAACTTCAGGTAGCATCATGCTAATTCTAATATAATAAAAAAATGAATGTCAAAGATGCGTCGCCGTGGAAATATTATGAAATAGTACATATTCCTTGAAATGAGAACGTTCTGTACTCTGTGAGCGGGCAAAGATATATATCTTTGGTTTTGACGAATCGAATTATACCTGGCAGCGGTTAATTGATGCCCGGGGCGCGAAGAATTGAATCAGGTGGTATGGATAAGATTGTTAACCATTTTTAATGAATGAAATTATGGAATCGAACAACACTCAGAATGCGCTAAATCCCGGTTTCAATAAAATACTGGATACGATTATCCGGCTTGTCGTGCTGGTTTTTTTGATAGGATGGTGTTTCGATATATTGAGACCTTTCGTTTTAATTTTGATTTGGGCTGCTGTGATCGCAATAGCCATTTATCCTCTGTACAATGCTTTTGTAAAAATTTTTCGCAATCGCAAAGGGTTGGCTTCCGTCGTGCTGACCCTTTTATTGCTGTGTCTGTTAATCGTTCCGAGCTGGCTTATAACCCAATCGCTGTTTGGAGAAGTAAATCATTTGCGCTCTGTTTATAAACAGGGACAACTCATTATACCGGCTCCCGGGGAAAACACTAAAAACTGGCCAGCGGTGACCAAACCCATTCTTGATTTCTGGAGACTTGCTTCAGAAAATTTACAATCCGCCACGACTAAATATTCCGGCCAGTTAAAAGCTGCAGGCAGCTGGTTGCTTTCGACAGTAGGCGGCATTGCAACAGGTATCCTGCAATTCCTTTTATCCATCATTATCGCCGGCGTTTTGCTTGCTTTTTCAAGTTCCGTTGGCAAAGCAGCCAATAAAATTTTCATCCGGTTAGCAGGGAAACACGGAGAAAGTTTTTCGGATATTACCGTTGCGACTATCCGCAGTGTGGTAAAAGGCATTTTAGGAGTCGCAGTTATTCAGGCTACCATGGCAGGACTGGGTTATTTTATTGCAGGAGTTCCCTATGCAGGTTTATGGACGGTGGCCAGTTTGTTTTTTGCAATCATCCAGGTGGGCGCAGGACCGGTTGCCATTCCGGTAGTGATTTATATGTTTTCAGCCACTGATACGATGACAGCCGTATTACTCGCCATTTGGTTGGGAATAACGCTTATATCTGACAATATATTAAAACCACTTTTATTAGGGCGGGGTGCGCCGGCCCCGATGCTGGTTGTTTTCCTGGGGGCTATTGGCGGTTTTATAGCCAGTGGCTTTCTCGGATTGTTTTTAGGTGCGGTTATTCTAACGATCGGGTATAAACTTTTTATGGTTTGGTTGGAATCAGCTCAAAATGAAAGTCCGGTATAAGGCTACAATGACCGGAAATAAATTTGTGGTAGTTTCAATAAGTCCCGGGGTGATTGATATTTAAATGTTCTTCCTACCCCAATATTTTTCCCAGCAGACTAACGAATATTTCTTTAAGCGGGACCTGTTGCGCCAATACGGGTAGAAATGGGAGCAGGACAGCTGACGTGAAAGCGATCAGCAGGGTCTTGTCAATCAGAACAATTTTCATGTCCTTTGTTTTCTCAAAACTTCCGACCAGATCGACATGCCAGGAAGCATCCGGGTTTTCCTTTCCGGTTAAATAAAAATCCTTCAGCTGTTCCTCATATTCCCTGGCAATCGGCCACGCCTGCAAACTGTACTGCATGAAATATTTTCGTTTCACTTTGGCAAGCAGGGGTAATAGCAGCATCAGTGGCAATATAAATAGCAATAGCACAAACAAAAGTGCCGCGCCGATCGTGATCTTATATTCAACCAGGGAAAGACCTGAAAAGATGATCATATTATTCATGACGCCGGCTGTAAGTGCTGAAAAAGCAAATGCCACCGGGAAAAAA
This sequence comes from uncultured Bacteroidota bacterium, assembly GCA_963741345.1. Lineage (GTDB taxonomy): Bacteria > Bacteroidota > Bacteroidia > Chitinophagales > Chitinophagaceae > Puia. The sequence goes on along the minus strand of CAVUHS010000005.1, from coordinate 685,319 downwards.
CTAAGCTGGGTATATTGCAGGAAGCCCAGGCCACCCACGCCATCCGGATGAAGCGCGGAGAGGTGCAGGTTTAGTTTTGAAATTTTTCTTAAAAAAAGTATCCAGAGAAAAATGGTATAAAGCCAGCGATAAAGAAGTACCTGCAGTATGGGCAAACTAAGGACCAGGTACCACCAGCCGGCGGCGGTAATCCTGTTATCCACCATATGCCAGGGTGCATACGTGCTGGACAGATTAATGCGGTTGTTTTCCTGAAAATAAAAGGAAGAATAAACCAATAATATAAGAATAAAATCAACAGCCTTTGAACTGCGCCATTTTTCAATCCTGAGCATCACCTGCTCAAATTCATTTACATTATCTCCGTCCACTATTTTTGTCTGGTAAAAAAAACCAATGGTGCTATTAAAGCTTTTATTGAGTGAACGTCGCGCAAAAAGAAGAATAGGTAGCACAAATAAAAACCGGACATGCGTAGCGATGTCACGAAGAAAAAGAAGATAAAACTGATTCCACCCCAGTTTGAGACAATGACAACAAAGCGATGGGCAGCCAGCAAAGGAGCATTAATCCGATAACAAAAGAAATCTGCCGTTTTATGCTTTTAGACTCAAACCTGGAGCGGTCAAGTACCTTCCACAATATTCCACCGGAGGCGAAAGCATAATCTTTTGTGTTTGACATCTGATAAAGTTTTTTTCAATCAGGAACATCACGAAGAACATTATGATCCGGCACTGGCAACCTGGATTCTGCCGCTCTTTGCGGCAGCAGCAAGGGCCTTATAATCTTTCTCGGTCTGGTCGGCGTAAGCAAAGGCGTATCGAACCATCGCCTTGTCCAGTTCTTCACTGTTTCCGGCATATCCTGTGATCATGGCCGCATCTCCTGATTTAGCATGGGCAAGTGCCAGGGCCCATGCACATAATGCACTGTATTGGGGCAGGTTTTGAATTTTCACCTTTTCCGGCTCGAATTCCACACCGCCCTTCATATCCCGTAGCTGTCTTACATAAAATTTAAATCCATTTTCCATCTCGCCCCACCCAAGAAAAATATCGGGTGCACCCTGGATCAGTCTTTGTCCCGTCACAACACGCTGACCGGGATTTGAAAAAATAGATTTATGAAGGAAAGGCTCAAGCACGGAAGGCTGCGCTTCTTTTACCTGGAGAAACAAGGGGTCACTTAGCACTGTTCCCCGTAAGGAAAATGATCCAGCACCGGGTTCCCACGCTGCCTACACCGACTATTTTTCTTGCCACATCGGTAATATGATAGTTCCGGAGCAGGTATTTCCGGTCATCCCCAATGGAAGCGAAATAGGATTCGAGCACTTCCTGCAGCGCCTCTTCGATGGGCATTCCTGTCGTAGTATGGGTTTCCCGGACGATGAAAGGAGCGTTTACACGTAACCGGTATTTATCACCCACCAGGTCCGTCATTTTACCCAGCACCTGCAGATGGGTCCGTTCCCGGGCCTTGGCCGTCATCTTTCTTAATCTTTTTCCGACATCCGATGGAAGTGTTTTCAGAATATCCTTTTCACCGATGGTAGTGTACCACAATTCCATATTACCCATCCGGGCAAATTCTTTCATGTGGTTCCGGTATGACGCAACTGCCGCACGGACACCCTTTTCACAGAGTTTCTCGCCAGCACCTAAAAAACGGCCGCCGGCCACGATACTGGCCACCAGTCTTTTCAGATCCCATTCCCAGGGCCCTCGCAGGGTTTCATCAAAATCATTGATACCGAAAACAAGATTGCGCTCGGCGGATGCGAATATCCCGAAGTTTGCCATATGCATATCGCCGCAGGCCTGCACCTGTATGCCCGAAGTCGGCTCGCCGGCCGCTAAATCTGCGGCCATAATGGCCGCAGCTCCCCGGAGAAACGCGAAGGGGGAAGTAAGCATTCGCGCGTACCGGATTGGCACCAGGTCCGGCAGGCGGCTCTTTCCCTGTTCTTCCAATATGGAAACCGGGTCAGCACGATCCGCTGCGGGTTTATAATCTCCCTGCTTGCCAATTGGAAATTTTTTCCGAAGTGATTTCCCCTCTGCCAGTCGTTGCTCAGCACTCGGTCTTTCTTTAATTAAATTAATGGAAGGAACTTTTTCCATATACGAGTAGTTTAGATGGTTAAAATAAACAACATCGTGTCTCTGCCCAATACAAGGTAATTTATTAGTGTGACTCAAAATAATGTCTCCAGTCGAATACGATCCGCATACCAAACTGCCAAACGGATTTTAACTCCGGAAGTGGTGCACTGCCATTTGGAATGACGGTCGCACTGGTGGGGATATCCACCCCGACAGTAAATTGAATCAGCAGGCTCGAACTCTGTTCCTGTGAAAAAGATCTGTTGAAGGGTAAATATTCAAGAAATGGAAAATCAAGCTGGGTTGACTTATAGGAAACCACCGTCCCTTTTCCCGGAGCTGTGGGAATGATGATGGCAGGTTTGGTTTGCGATAAACCGTAAAAAGATACACCCACTTCTCTTCCCAGGATGAATTGAAAACGTCCCACTGAAGTGGCAATCCCGGATTGCCATGGAACAAGACCTCCATTCGCCGCAGCGATGGCCATCGTCGCGGCCGACTTATGTGAAAACAGGTATACAAACGGAGCGGCAAATAATAGATCGCCGGGAAGCAAATAGAACGGTAATCGGATCCTTAAATTAATGGCGGAACGCCCGGGAATAACGGCCGTGAGGGAACTTGCATTGCCTTCTGCGACCGTACTATTAATCTGGGTGGTGGAAGAACCATCCAGCCTCCAGCCGCCCTGAAGAAAAACCAGCCCGTCGCCCGACTGGTTCAGTACGCCTTCCAGACCGAACCCATACCTGATATTGGCTTCTACTCCTCCTACAAAGCCGTTATGTGTCTGATCCTCTCCAAATCCACCGGTAATGTCAGCACCATTCAGTGAAGAAGACACGCCGACAAAAGCGCCCAATTCAGAACGAAACCTCGGCAATTCGCCCAGACCGGTTGCCAGTCCCGGAACGGGTGTTTTACTTAAGACCGCGATCATAAAAGTTATGTCAGCCTTTCTCAGAGGCATAAAATTATTTGAACAAACATTGAAACTGTCCGGGATGTCCCGGGAAGCAATGATGTCCTCCTTATACTCTACTTTAAATTTTCCACTCGCGGCATCCATCAATTGTTCAAGACTCATTTGCACAACAGCGGCTGCTCTCATGGCATCTTCATCGCGCATGAATGCATCTCCTTTAAGAATCATCCGGGTCCCATCCCAGGAAACAACTTCCAGTCCCCTTTCATTATAATAATCGTGCGTTCCTTTGCGCACCGAAGCATCTCCCCAGGTTCCTGCAACATGACCGGATGCAAAAACATCTTCCAGGAAATGCAATGCGAAGGCTTCGTCGGCCAATGCAGACAATATCAGTTTGGATTTTTCTTCCGCCTTCAGATTTCCGCCCGCATACCGGGCGGCTTTTAAAACGGCGCTGGTATGGAACCATGCATAGGCACCGAGCGCATTCAATGGCGAACCTGCAGTCAGACATGCCTTCAGGTATTGCTTACCGTCAGTATCCGTTTTTGGCCGCGCCAGGAGAAAATGTACATTATTGGAACCTGCCCGGGTGGCATATTCAAGATCTGCTCTTTGAAGTTTGATATCAGAGTCACGCAGGGCATTGATCTGCTGGCTCCTGTTTTTGGCCCTGGCCAATTCAATTTTTAATTCTTCCGCGATATTGGCGACTTTAATGATCCATTCGGTATACAATATCGTGTTTAACATCCCTTCCGGTGAACAACTATGATCTCCGGCTATTGCGGCCCAGGTGGCATAGTCAATTTTTGTGGCATGGGTGCCTTGTTCCGGTACGATAACCGAATCCGTAAGCCGGTTATTAAATCCATTCGTGGCTTCCGTCCACAACTGCTCCATTTGGAGACGGTAGGAAGGATCAAGGTCTTGAATGGCATAGAGGACGATTTGCCGGTGTTCAGGGAAAACCCATGCAGATGCATGTTGCGCGCATAGAAAAAGAACTAATAAAACAGCAGATAAGAATTTAATTTCCGGTTTAAATCTTTTGGCTATGCCCATAACAAAAATTGAAGGATAAATCTGTTTCACCCTCCGGTAATGCCAGGGGAAGGAAAATTATTTAGACATAAGATAGATAAATTGGGAGTTACAATTGAAAATTTAAAGTAGCTATAAAAAAATAGTCGGTCGTAAAAGGATTGAAATAATGGAGACCGGCCGTAAGCTTCCAGAAAGAATATTCAGCAAAAACCCCTCTTTGTAAATCCAGGCTGGTTTGATACAAACGGGTTCGCTGGACCGAAATGCCCGTTCTGAAAGATTTCAGGGGACTAAAGCCAAACTCCGTCCAGGTATAAAAAAAATTGTTCTCACTGCCGGCCTGATCAATCACATATTCACTTTCCGAATAAAAATCAAAGGCCTTATAGGAAAGTTCCCATTCCAGTCCGGGAGCAAATCCCTGTAAGCTGCCAAACACGATGCCCATCATGGGCGTAGCTGCAAACTTAATTTTGCCTTCCGCTTCAAATTTCCATCCGGCAAAAACAGAGCCTGTATTTTGTGCTTCATAATTATACCTGGGCTCCAGATGAAAGGATTTGTAGTCCAGGGAACCAATCAGGGTAAGGTTGTTATTTTCTGAACCGGGAAAGAAATAATAATATCCGGTTGCGGAAACGGAGAAGGGAGAGCCGGAGGAATCAGCAGACGTTTTGATTTCGCCTTCCTGTGCCGTTGCCATAAAAGGTAAACCCATGAGAAAAAAAACAACCATTAATTTAATCATCGTATTAGCCACCTAATGATATCGTTAAAAAAACCATCCCAATCCCCAGCAGCGCCAGGTATAAACCAGTCCGGAACTTATTATAACTGCTGTATCGCGCAAGAACCCATCCGCCAATAAAAAGGAGAATGATGGCAATGCCATTTGAAATACGAAGGGCCACGCGAACATCAGGGATTAAGGCAAAGGGGATGGCAACCGGGAAAGTGGAAAGGAATACCAGTAAAAAAATTCCCAGCGCCATTTTCAGGTCCCGTCCGGTTATTCTGGGCCGCATTGTTTTGGGCGCCCCCTGGACGATCGCCTGACGTATACTTTCGAGATTCTGCTTTCCCATGACGGCAGCCATTTCAGGTGAAAGGGTCTCTGCAATAAATTTCCTCGCCCTTTCTTCATCCGGAGTATTTCTCACATAATTCATGATGGCAATATTGCGTCCCCTCTGTGAAAATTCGATCATCAGGTACATAATGGCATCGATGACGCCCCATGCAATATTACATCCGATCGCTCCGAAGAGCATTTCCTTCACTCCGATCCTGTCTGTTTCAGCAATACTGATAGCGCAGGTAAAACTGAGTGCCATAATGAGTCCAAACAAAATTTCGGAAACCCTTTCTATCGGACTCATCAGGCGGTTTTCGCTGAAAGGTTCTTTAACAGGCTGTCCTGATTTATTTAAGACATGTGTGTTCGTTGATTGCGGGTTATCGTTACCTGGAATTGTCATATTAATCTAAACATATGTCTCATAATAAAAATTATCCGGGCAGCACTTCATAATATCAGTAGTACGATTAAAACAATCAGCAATGGACCCAGTAATCCAATCAGCAGGCCACCGGGAAGAAATTCCTTTTGTTTAATCAGACCGGTGCTGAACGCGATTGCATTGGGTGGTGTAGATACCGGTAACAACAAAGCGGTGGAAGCCGCGAGACCAATGATAACTGCAATTTGTTCCTTATGTTCGGGCATCATGTAGATGCCCAGCGGAATAAGTATGGTCGCTGTGGCCGTATTGCTCATGATATTGCTGAACAACATGGTAACATAAGCAAATACAAGGTAGGTGACCATTAAATTGGATGATGAACCCATAATACGATTGGCAAAATGTTCCAGTAGTTTCGTATCCTGCAAGGCCAGACCCAGTGATAGTCCGCCGGCAACCAGTAGTAAGGTATCCCAGGGCATTTTACGCACATCTTCGGATTTTAATATGCCAGCCATGGTCAGAAATACGATGGGCACTGCCGCAATTGAAGACACACTCAATTGATGTAAGGAGCTGGTCATCCATAAACTGGCTGTTACAACCAGGATGACGATAACGATCCTGCGCTGATTCCTGAACTGTTTCCCAACAGGTTCATTCCCGGAGGTCAATTCAAATTCGATGGGCGCATTACTGCTGATATATATTCTTTTGAGCATCCACCATCCGGCCAGTGTAAGTATCAGCGCAAGCGGTATTCCAAGATACATCCAGCTTAAAAAATTTAAGGTTATACCATTGTTTCCCAATGCGCCCACTGCAATGGCATTCGTCGGACTGCCGATGATGGTTCCCATACCGCCCACCGAAGCGGCAATCGGGATTCCTACGAGCAGTGCTTTGGAGAATGTATTATTGCCCAGTTTTCTGATCAGGGGCATTACCGAGGCAATCACCATCGCAGTTGTCGCGGAATTAGACAGGATCATGGATGCTGTCATGGTCATCAGCATAATTCCCAGCAGTATATTGCGGGGGATTTTGCCGGATAGTTTCAGTGCAAATCTGAATAGATTCACATCGATTCCGGTTTTTGTCATGGCTTCCGCGAGAAAAAAGCCGCCCAGCAACAGCCATATTATACTGGAGGAAAATGTCTGGATATACTTACCGGTATTCACCGGGGCTGAATTAATGAGGGCATTCCCCAGGGTAAAGTAAAGGTATGCCATGATAAACAGGCCGACGGCAAATGGCGGGATGGCTCCTGTAAGCCATAACCCGATTGAAAAAAACAACAGAAATAAAACATAATTCTGCGACTGGGTGAAACCGGGACCCTTTATAAGACTGGTCAGCAGGAAAGCGACAAGCATAGACGCCAATGAAATAAAAAATATTTCTCCGCGGTCCGGTTTCCTTTTTATGCTGCCCGCCGTAATTTTCCTGCTCAGTATTCATCTTCAGTACATTTCTATTCCGTGCAATGACCTTTTAAGAAACAGACTCTACTCCTCCGCCAGCAGCTCAGCCTTTACCGCTTCCAGTTCCGCCAGTTTTTCCTTACTGACCTGCGGATATTTTAATCCCAGTGAATCCAGCGTATTGATAACGGCAGATGCGACCACCACGCGACTGAATGCTTTGTTATCGGCAGGAACCACATACCAGGGAGATTCTTTGGTAGAAGTCTGCCGGATCAGGTCTTCATAGGCATCCATATACTTATCCCAGAACTTTCTTTCCTTCGCATCGGAAGCCGAAAATTTCCAGTGCTTATCCTCATTGTTAATACGTTCAAGAAACCGTTTTTTTTGTTCTTTTTTGGAAAGATTGAGGAAGAATTTACAGACAACAATTCCATTCCGGTTCAGGTAGGATTCAAAATTCCGGATATCTTTCAGCCGGTCATCCCAAATATCTTCGGTGATCAATTCCCGCGGAATTTTCTGGCCATCCAAAAATTGTTTATGTACGCGAACGGCCAGCACTTCCTCATAATAAGACCGGTTAAAAATGCCGATTCTTCCTCTTTCAGGCAGATTTTTCATGCATCTCCACAGGTAATCATGATCCAGTTCTTCGGCTGAAGGTGCTTTATAGGAAGTGACCTGGCAACCCTGCGGATTCACGCCCGACATCACATGCCGGATCGCCCCGTCCTTACCGGCCGCATCCATTGCCTGGAATATGAGCAGTACGGCCCATCTATCCTGGGCATATAAAACTTCCTGCATGGAGGAGAGCGCATCCACGCCCAGTTGCAAAGTTTGTTTGGCCAGCGGCTTATCTTCCGGCCCGAGGCCGGCATCTTCTTTCGGGTCATAGTCTTTCAGTCTGAAATCCTTTCCGTCCTTAATACGGAATTGTTTTGAGAATTCTTTTGCGCGCTGAATAAGTTCTTTCCTGGATAATTCGTGTACGCCTGATAATCTTTCTGTGATTTTTGATTTCATGATGCTGGCTTTACTGTTTTTCTGAATTGATTTTTGCTTTCCCGGCTTTCTAAAGATCGGCAATTACATTATATAGGATTAAATGCCGAAATGGTTTCTGCGATCGTTATCTCCCTGCTGATATGTCCTGAAATTTCTTCCAGACCCTGCTTCCGGAGTATTTCACGCACACCCGAAAGAGCAGCGACGAACCGGATTTTTATTCCTTTTTTTTCTGATTCACGCGCAAGGTTTAAAAGCATTTTTGATCCTGCCACGTCCACATGAGGAGCCGCAGAGAGGTCAATGATCAGCAGTTTCACCAGGGCATCGGCAGACAACAGGTGTTCGTATATTTTTTCCAGGATGGATTCGGAATTGAAATAGAGAATGGAAGATTCTATTCTAATGATGACTATTCCCGGAGTGAGGATATTATTCGGGTGACGAACGCGATCGGAGTAATGGTCGGTATTTCCAATTCTCCCCAAAACAGCTACTTCCGGATGGGAAGTTCGCCGGATCAGGAGGATCAGCGACATGAGTACTGATATCATGACGCCTTTTAAAATCCCAAACACCAGCACGCCGGCAATGGCAATCATGGCCACATGGAATTCCATCCGGTTCAGGTGCCGGATTCTTTTTAATTCTTTGATCTTGATCAGACCCGAAACAGCATGAATGACGATAACCGCCAGGATGACTTCGGGCAGGTTTTTTAAGAGTGAAGTAAAATACATCAGGATCACGCCCAGCGTGACCGAACAAATGATCAGTGACAAGGGAGTTTTAGCGCCGGATTTATCGTTTACGGTTGACTGTGAGAGACCCCCTGCGACGACATAGGCACTTGAAAAAGCAGCCGCAAAGTTCGCAGCACCCAGTGAAATTAATTCCTGCCTGGGATTAATCGTATAATTGTTTTTCATTGCAAAAGTTCTTGCCGCAGAAATCGATTCTATATAACCCATCAGGAAACAGGCAAAGGCAAGGGGTAATACACCATCCACATCTCTGAACCGGAGTGATGGTCTGCTAAATGAAGGCAGTCCCTCAGGGATTATTCCGGTGATATGTACACCGGCAGCTGCTAACTGGGTAAAAGACATGACCAGGATCGAAGCAATGACAACCACCAGGGAAACGGGTTTGCCTTTGAAAAAAAAATCCCCTGCTATCAGTATGGCCATGGCGGCAACACCAAAAATCAGCACGGTCCAATTCGTTTCATGCATGTTTTCCAGCAGTGTCCGGATCCTGGTAAAGAAATTACTGCCGCCGCCCTCCACGCCAAATATTTTTGGCAACTGCGTAGCCATGATGGATAAAGCGGCTCCCGCCTTGAATCCAAGCAGGATACTGTCGCTGATAAAATTTACAATCGAACTCAGCTTAAAAATATAGGCAATCAAACAGATGACAGCGACTGTCAATGCAGTTAGTTCAGCTATTCCAGTCCACCTGGCAGGATCTCCTCCCGAAAGCACGGCTACCGTTGACCCAATCATGAGTGAAATGGAAGAAGTAGGACCTACGGCCACCTGCATGGAACCGGTGAATAAAGCAAAAAAAAGTCCTCCTGCCAGGCAACAATAGATTCCATAATAAGTGGGCACGCCCGCCAGTGTGGCATAAGCCATGGATTCAGGCAATACAAATGAAGCCAGTGTTATGCCGGCCACCAGGTCCCACCGGATAAAAGATTTTTTATATGCCGGCAGCCAGACTGAAATCGGGAAATAGCTTTTCAGGTGATTTTTTATTGAGGTCGCATTCATTCCGGTTTATTTTGCGCTCTGTTGATTCAAAAAACCTGAACTCCCCCGCTCATTAGTATTTGAAAAAGTATTGCTGGAGTTTTGCTTTATCACTCGTATTCATGAGTCCCAGCATCAGTAAAACCCGGGCTTTCTGCGGATTGAGATCATCACTTACAATGGTTCCGACTTCCTTGTCATTGATTTCATCTTCCAGCACCACCCGGCCACTTACACAACGGGAAGCACGGCATACAATCACGCCTTTTTTTATGGCGGCCGTAATCGCTTCCATGAAGGCTTTATCGAAATTACCATTTCCCACACCGGCGATCACCAGTCCCTTGGCACCCGCATTCACCGCACAATTGATGAGATCCCCCGAAGCGTCTGCATACATATATACAATATCCACGCGGGGAATTTTGCTGTCCATTTTTACTGAGAAAGGGGAATTGACATTTACTTCCCGCAGGGAGGTTGAATAATATTCCACTTTACCATCGTACACCTGTCCGAGCGGACCCGTATTGGGCGAAGCGAATGCATTGAGTTTGGTCGTGCTGATTTTTACCACATCCCTTCCGTCATAAATTCCTTCATTAAAACAAACCAGCACACCGCGGTTCTTACTCGCGGAACTGGCTGCTACCGTAACCGCATCATATAAATTCTTCGGACCGTCCGCGCTGATCCCGGTTGCAGGACGCATGGAGCCGGTGATGACGACCGCGTTTTTGTAGTGCACCGTAAGATCGAGGAAATACGAGGTTTCTTCCTGTGTATCGGTACCATGCGTAATGACAACGGCGTCGGCTTCATTTTTTTCAAAAATCTCATTGATCCGGACGGCGAGTTTCTGCCAGATGGCAAGCGAAATATCCTGGCTGCCGACGGAGGCAATTTGTTCACCGGTAACCCGGGCAATTTTATGAATCTGGGGAACGGCATTGAGTAGTTCATCGATGGGCAACGCCCCGGCCTTGTATCCGGCGCGGTCTGCAGAAACCCCGGCACCCGCGATGGTACCCCCGGTCGCGAGAATTTTTACCCTGGGCAGGTTGTTATCCTGGGCAAATCCGTTGATGGAAAAAATGCCCAGCAGAATAATCAAAATAAAATGTTTCATGGCTATTTATTTGCGTTAAGAATTTTTATATCATTCCGTCTTATAATATACACAAGTTAGTTCGATTAATGTCTACCCTTTCCACGAAATATGTAAACCCATTCATTTAACGGTGAAATTGAAACGCCGTTCGCGTCAGTCCCGCCCATCATAGTATCGTAATCTGGATGCGTGACTGGAAGAACTGGGTAACTCCCTTTACTCCAAATCTGTCCAGAACCCCATAGCCATAAGCAAGTTCAAACCGCAATTCCGGCGACAGGTACCAGTTAAGCATCGGTGTGAATCTCCAGAATTTTCCGCCCTGGATATTGCCACCATTCAAATCAAGCATGGTGAAACGTAAAACGCCTTCAAATTCTCCCAGGCCGCCTTTAAATATTGATTTTTTCACCGGCACAAATCCGAATATGGATGTGCTGGTTATATATTTTCTCGACTCTCCGGATAAAATATAGCTGATCATAATTTCGCCGCCATTAAAAAGTGGATTATTTTCTACCGGAGAACTGAATTTATGCCAGTAGTACTCGGATCCCATCAGCCATCGGCCGGACTGAAAATAAATTTCATAGCCGATATGGTTGGAATGTGATGTTGAAAAATTTCCTGTTGTCATAAAATAGGGAGCAGGGTTCGCTTCAGGCCTTGAACGTAGCTGAATGGTATCTCCCGCCACTTTACCATAGCGGTAATTGATTCCCAGGTGAAGCAATTTATTTTGTGCCGGCGATAAGATTGGATTCCAACCTACGCGGGCATCCACCTGGTTCTGGTAGGTAGAGAAAGACTGACCCTTTGAAAGCCAGTCCGTGAATACGCCCAGGTTCCAGAATAAACGTTGTTTAGGCAGGAAGCCCATCCATTTCAAACCGTCGGCAAGTATCGGAATTACATCAATGGCCGTTTGTCGTTCCAGGGCCCAGCCTGCATATCCATTCATCACTTTACTCATGGAGAAACCCTCCTTGGTGCGGCCGACGAAAAAATAACTCTGAATTTCAGGAACGCCGACCATGATACCGGTCTCCCGAACGAGCCAGGAATCCGACACGCCATCATACATAATTCCGGCCCTCCAGCTGATCGATCTTTTTGTTTTAAACTGGCCGCTGAACAGTATCCGGAAATCCCTCACTTTGAATTGGTTTTTCATGGGTGTTCCCAGCGAATCCATCTGCGCTTTGCTATTCATGTCCTGTGAAAACGCCGCATATTCATAGAGAAAGCCGGCTCCTAATTTAAAAGTCGTTATTCGTCCGTTAAATAATCTCCATCTTGTGTCACTCCATTTCAATTTGGTTGAATCTTTTCCGGGTGCCTTAAACATTTCTCCTTCCGTGCCATCCGGAACAGGGTTTTTAGCATCCTGACTATAACCATTCACCGAAAAAAACATCAGGGAAAGAGTTATTAATAATATAATTGGTGGAGATAGAAAAAATTGCCAACTTCCAGTGCGAGATATTATCTTCTTCTGCCTGAATTTGAGACATTCCAATTTTATCCTATTTGTGAAGGAGCTATTCAAAATGCACGGACATATAAATAAAAAAAATAGGAATTAATTTTTTTTCAATCGGCAACCCACTTACTAAACCGTAAGTATAATTGAAAAAAATTGAGTCAGTTGGTTCAATTGAATAGAAAATTACTGAAATTCCCATTCATACCCTCCTGAAATGGCTAAAATCATAATCCAGAACTGAATAAGATCAGTTTTTATCCTATACAAGTTTCAGAACTTTATTCAATGATAGGGATACAACTCGCCATCGTATTGATTTGCATTTTTATTGGCGCCCGCATGTCGGGCATTGGCCTCGGGGTAATGGGAATGATTGGCCTGTTACTGTTGATTTTTATTTTTAAGATGCAGCCGGCCGACCCGCCACTCGAAGTCATGCTGATCATTTTAAGTGTCGTTACTGCTGCTGCAGCGCTTCAGGCAGCTGGTGGTATGGACTGGCTCGTAAATATTGCCGGCAAATTACTTCGCAGCAAGCCTGAAAAAATTACCATACTGGGTCCGTTAGTCACTTATTTCTTTGTGTTGTTTTCCGGCACCGCACATATTTCCTATTCCATCATGCCGATCATTGCCGAAGTGGCTATTAAAAAAAGAATCCGGCCCGAGCGTGCGCTGAGTATGAGTGTAACGGCTGCCCACATGGGTATAACAGCCAGCCCGGTTTCTGCCGCCACTGCGGCACTGCTTACCGTATTGGCTGCGAGTGGAATAAAACTGGGGACCATTCTTTTGATTTGTATTCCTTCCACATTGATCGGTGTAGCGGTAGGTATTTTGTTTGTTTTAAAAAGAGGAAAGGAACTCAGCGAAGACCCGGAATTTCTGGAACGCATGAAGGATCCGGAGTTTGCGAAGAATCTCGATATGGGTGGAAATCAAAATGAAATCGCCCTTAAGCCGGGAGCAATTACATCAGTTATCATTTTCGGATTGGCAGTACTGGCGGTTGTTCTGGTGGGATCCTTCCCTGCTTTACTTCCGGAGTTTTCCGAAAAAGAAGGTTTCGTACCAGGATTTGCGGTAAATGCCGCAGGTCATCTGCAGGTGCCTTCCATGATCATGATGATCATGCTTGCGGCTGCAGGACTCATTATACTACTGGCAAAAACAACAGCGGCGCAGGTAACAAAGGCAAGCCTTTTTGCATCTGCCGGACAGGCCGCCATTGCGGTGTTCGGCGTTGTTTGGATGAGCAGCACATTTATGAATCATAATGCGGAAGCGATTGAGGGTTCGCTGGGTAAAGTGGTTAGTTCTTATCCCTGGCTGTTTGCAGTGGCCCTGTTTGCATTGAGTATTTTACTTTTCAGCCAGGCTGCAACCACCAAGGCACTGATGCCTCTCGGTTTAACACTTGGACTGTCCCCTGCCTACCTGATAGGAATATTCCCCGCCACGAATGGTCATTTTTTTATACCGGGATATCCTACATTGCTGACAGCGATTCAATTTGACAGAACGGGTACGACCAGAATCGGGAAGTATGTACTGAACCATAGTTTCATGTTGCCGGGCCTTGTCACTACAGCCGCTTCTGTGATTGCGGGTCTTATTTTAAAATCAATTTTATTATAAACTTACATATATGAAAAATTACAGATCAGCATTATTGATAATATTAGCACTGTTGACAACCTGGAGTGGTATTGCACAAACCCGTACCGAAAAGGATTTATTGGGTGAAAAGCAAATACCCGCCGACGCTTACTATGGCGTGCAAACAGTAAGAGCACTGGAAAACTTCCAGGTGAGCAGCATGAAAACAAATTTCTTTCCGGACTATGTCCGGGCTTACGCCATGGTAAAACTGGCGGCAGCACGGGCGAATGCCGAAACGGGCCGGCTGAGTAAAGAAAAACTGGATGCCATTGAAAAAGCCTGTAACGCGGTAATAGCAGGAAAATACCATGACCAGTTCCTGGTTGATCTTTACCAGGGCGGAGCGGGTACTTCCGCCAATATGAATGCGAATGAAGTGCTGGCCAATATTGCGCTCGAAATGAGTGGTCATAAAAAAGGCGAGTATCAATATATCGAACCGCACGACGATCTGAATATGGGCCAGTCTACCAATGATGTGTATCCTACTGCCATCAAGGTTGCTTTACTGCTGCATAATCGCAAGCTGGTCCAGGAAGCGGACGCCCTCTCAGCATCATTTCATAAAAAGGGCGAGGAATTTAATAACCTGTTGAAGATGGGAAGAACCGAAGGCCAGGATGCCGTACCCATGACACTCGGTCAGGAGTTTCATGCATTTGGCAACCAGCTGGATGCTGAAATATCTGCTCTTCGCAAATCAGAAGTTTTTCTTTGTGAACAAAATATGGGAGCGACCGCTATTGGAACCGGCATCACAGCCACACCGGGTTATGCGGAAAAATGCGCTGTACAACTGGCAAAGATAACCGGGTTCCCAATGGTAATGAGCAAGGACCTGATTGCCGCTACCAGCAGCCAGCAGGGATTTGTGATTTATTCGTCTGCTTTAAAAAGTTTTGCGATCGCCCTGTCCAAAATCAGCAGCGATTTAATCATTTTAGCGTCCGGGCCACGCACCGGTTTATTTGAAATCAATCTTCCTGCCTTACAGCCCGGCTCTTCTATTATGCCCGGAAAAGTAAACCCGGTCATGCCCGAGCTGATGAATCTGATTTGCTTCAAAGTGATCGGAAATGATCTGACCGTTACGCTGGCCGCTCATTCAGGCCTGCTTCAGCTGAATGCTTATGAACCCGTCGAAGCCATTGCTATTATGGAATCGCAGGGACTGCTATTTAAGTCACTGCCCCTTTTCCGCAAGCAATGTATTGATGGCATTACCGCGAATGAAGCAGTGCTCAAACATTATATAGAACGCAGTATCGGTATTGTCACCGCATTGAATCCTGTGCTCGGCTATGAAAAAACGACGGAGCTTGCTAAAGAATCGCTCCAATCCGGTAAAGGAATACTGGAACTGATTCGCGAACAGCATTTGCTCACCGAAGACCAGATTAAAAAACTGCTGGATCCCGCTACGATGACGGGCCAGAAATAGTTTATTCTATCATCAAAAACTACGTTTATGAAAATCAGACTACTGCTTTTGATATCAGCATTAGTTGCCGGGGTTTCCACCTATGCACAGGATTCCACGAAAGAAAAAAGCCTGGAGATTTATGGATTTGCTATGACCGATCTCGGATTCAATTTCGACCAGATCAATCCGGCCTGGTTTGATGCCCTGCGGGTAACCAAACTGCCTGTTTCAAAAAATCAATTTGGTACGAATGGCAATACATATTTCAGCGTAAGGCAAACCAGGTTTGGAGTAAAAGGATATATTCCAACCCCCGCCGGGTGAAATGACAGCGGTTTTTGATTTTGATCTGTTTGGTGTGGGGGTCGATGAAGGACAAACTACCATGCGGGTACGGAATGCATATGGTGAAGTTGGCAGAGTACTCGTCGGTCAGGCCAACACCCCGTTCATGGATGGAGATGTGTTTCCCAATACAATGGAATACTGGGGACCGACCGGCATGGTTTTCTTTCGCAATATTCAGATCCGGTATGCGGCGATGCAGGGTAAAAATGAATTATTCATCGCATTGGAAAGACCGGGTGCCAGTGCCGATGCAGGGCCTTTCCAGGGAAGAGTAGAGTTGGATAGTGTCTCTTCCCATTTTCCTGTGCCTGATTTATCAGCCCATTTTAAAAAGTCTGGCGACTGGGGTCATGTACAATTGGCCGGTATGCTCCGGTACATCGGATGGAAGGATCAGAGTACATCCGGGATCTATGACATCACCGGAAATGTGGTGGGCTGGGGTCTGCATCTGAGTACCGTGACTGAATCTCACCAAGACGGATGTCTTCAGGGGCTCTTTCGTTTACGGCGAGGGCGTTGAGAACTATATGAACGACGCACCGGTTGATGTGGGGGTGGTGAAAAATCCCGGAAATACACGCACACCCATCAAGGGTAAGGCATTGCCGGTTACTGGAGTCGTTGCATTCCTGGATCATAACTGGTCATCCACTCTCAGCACAGCCATTGGATATTCGAGTTGTCATATCAGCAATACCGATTTAGCAAAAGGCACTGCGTATGAGGATGGGCAATATGCCATCGTTAACCTGGTAACAACACCTTTTAAAAATTTTTTAGCAGCCGCAGAGTTGGAATATGGCAGCCGTACCAATTTTGACGGAAGCTATAAAGCCAACGATGTCAAACTGCAGTTCTCTTTTAAATATAATTTTTCCCAGATTTTTTACAGGGATAAAAAAATTGCTAACACTTTCTAAATAAGCCCAGATAAAAACGTTGGGTGCACGTCATAATACTCCCCAATAAAAAGATGCCGCTGGTAAAAAAACCAGCGGCATCTTTAAACCAACGAGGCTGCATCCCACCTGCCAAATAAATCTTCAATTTTTCTGAACCGGAATTCGAAAATCTTCCGCAACTGCCGCTCCACGAAAAACCGGTTTGCCATATTTCCCAAAAAACCAAGTGGATTCCGGTAATGAACCAGGTCCGTCATCTCAACGCCACCTTCCACTGCGCGGAAGTGGTGCTGGTGGTGCCATAGCTGATAAGGACCAACCCGCTGCTCATCAATAAAAAGAAGCCGGTCCTGCACATGGGTGATCTCGGTCATCCAATATATGGGAATGCCCAACACCGGCCGGACAATGTATTCAATGATCTGCCCCGGATACATTTTTCCATCATACCGATCCGATAAGATGGTAAATCCCAGGTTTTCGGGCGTGATGGCCTGCAGATTACCTGCATCTGAAAAAAATGACCAGGCCGTCTCCAGGTCAGTGGGAATCTTTTGAACGGTTTTAAAAGAAAAAGTGGCCATATTAATTATTCAGGTGGTGCAATGAACAGTTTGTATTAATTTTGTGTTTAACTTTGTATCCACAAATATAAACAAACTAAATGGATTCATTCTCAATTTCCGAACTGGCCCAGTATTCCGGGATAAAGTCCCATACCATCCGGATATGGGAAAAGCGTTACAAGGCTTTAAAACCTGATCGCTCATTGGGGAATACCCGGCACTATGATTCCCGGCAGCTGAAACGGTTGTTGAATATATCGGCCCTGCTGGATTCAGATTACCGGGTATCCGAATTATGTTCGATGTCGGATGAGAACCTGAGTTCACTGAATCAGAAAATCCTCCAGGCAAAAACACCAGCTACATCGGAGTACTTTATTTCACAGCTGATTGCTGCCGCGCTGACCTATGATGAACCCCAGTTTGTCAATATCTTTTCCCATTGTCTGCTCAGATATGGCATGCGGGACACTTACACGCAGGTGCTTTATCCCACACTGAATCGTATCGGGCTGATGTGGTTAACTGACTCTTTGCCTACGGCGAATGAGCATTTTATCAGTAACCTGATTCGCCAGAAACTTTTTACGGCCATCGATTCCCTGCCCCCGGCAAAATCCGACAGTCCCGGCTGGATATTGTTTCTACCTGAAAATGAATTTCACGAACTCGGATTACTGCTGGCAAACTATCTGATTCGTCTCTCAGGCCAACGCGTTATTTACCTGGGCGGGAATGTTCCCGAATCGTCTGTCCGGACCGCGGTAAAAGAGTTAAACCCCGAAAACATCCTATTGTCTTTTGTGCATCATGACCTGGTCATAAATATTCAAAAATATCTCGACCGCTTAAGAAAGGATTTACCGGTCAATAAAATATACGTTGCCGCCAACCCGGAATTATTCTATCAGTTAAAAGCCGGAAAGAAGATACAGTTCCTGGGCTCCGCGGAAGATTTAGCCACGAATCTGGCTCAACAGGCTGTTTAATTAATCATCATTTTATATAAACAAATAAAAATGGCTACGATTGCCGTCATTGGTGCCGGGTTTTCAGGATTAAGTGCGGCCTCGTATCTGTCTGCCGCGGGACACCAGGTGCAGGTATATGAAAAAAATGCATCCGCCGGTGGAAGAGCCCGGCAATTGATAACCGATAATGGTTACACATTTGATATGGGCCCCAGCTGGTACTGGATGCCCGATATCTTTGAAAGGTTCTTTAACGATTTCGGCTATTCCGTCTCCGATTTCTACCAGCTGAAATTGCTGGATCCATCCTTTGATATCATTTTTGATAATAAGGAAGTGATGAGTATTCCTGAAAACTATCGGGCCCTGCGTGTTCTTTTTGAATCGATCGATCCGGGAAGCAGTTTTCAACTGGACAAATTCATGGAGGAAGCGGAATACAAGTATGATATCGGTATGCGGGCCTTTTCCTATATGCCCGGTCTTTCACTGGCAGAATTTGCAGATATCCGATTAATACGTCGCGCTCTGCGCCTGAATCTGTTTTCCTCCTTCAGCAGCCATGTGCGCAAATATTTTACACATCCAAAACTGATCGCGCTGATGGAGTTTCCCGTTCTTTTCCTGGGGGCCATGCCGCGCGATACGCCGGCGCTTTACAGTCTCATGAATTATGCAGGCTTAAAACTCGGTACATGGTACCCACAGGGCGGATTTGGGCAGGTCATCAGTTCCATCAGGAACTGGCATCACGGAATGGCGTGGAATTCTTCTTCAACGCGCCGGTTGAAAAAATATCCATTGAAAACAACCAGGCCACCGGCATTATCGTGGACGGTACCCACCTTCCTTTTGATGCCGTGCTGGCAACGGCTGACTACCAGTATGTCGAAGATGTTCTGCTTCCAAAACCGGCAGCCAATTACACGAAAGCTTACTGGCAGAAAAAAACCTTTGCACCTTCCTGCCTGATCTATTTTATCGGTGTATCAAAAAGAATACATAAACTGAATCATCACACCTTGTTTTTCGACGAGGATTTGATTCAGCATGCGAAAGAAATTTACAAGTCACCCCAATGGCCAACAAAACCGCTCTTTTATGTATGCTGCACATCCCGGTCGGATAAGGGAGTGGCACCGGCCGGTCACGAAAATTTATTTCTTTTAATGCCCATTGCTCCCGGTCTTGGGGACAATGAAAACCTCCGTGAAAAATATTTTGACATGATGATGAAGCGGCTCGAAACTCATCTCGGAACAGATATCAGGTCATTTGTTGATTTTAAAAAAAGTTATTCGGTATCGAATTTTGAAGAGGACTATCATTCTTATAAAGGTAATGCTTACGGTCTGGCCAATACCCTGTTTCAAACGGCGATCTGGAAGCCCAAGATTAAAAATAAAAAAATAAAAAATCTTTTTTATGCCGGCCAGTTAACCGTTCCCGGTCCCGGTGTTCCTCCTTCTTTGATTTCCGGAAAAATCGCAGCCAACGAACTGATTAAACATTTAAACATCCAAAAGCATGAAGCTGTTATTTGATCAATTTTCTTCCAGGGCCAGTAAAATCATCACTGACTCTTACAGCACGAGTTTTTCTCTGGGGATCCTGTATATAAACAAGCGAATCAGGGGCGATATATATGCCATCTATGGTTTTGTACGCACGGCAGATGAAATTGTAGACAGTTTTGACGGCTACGATAAAAAGACACTGCTGGAAAATTTTAAAATCGAAACCCGGGAAGCCCTGGATAAAAGGATTTCCGTAAACCCGATATTAAATTCCTTCCAGAAAACCGTGCACAATTACAATATTCAATATGAATTGATTGAACTTTTCTTCCGGAGCATGGAAATGGATTTGAAAAAGACTCAACTATGACATGGACACCTACGAAAAGTATATATTAGGCTCGGCAGAAGTAGTCGGTCTGATGTGCCTGCGGGTCTTTACGGAAAATAACAACCAGGCATATGAAGAATTGAAGCCATTTGCGATGAAACTGGGAGCCGCTTTTCAGAAAGTTAATTTCTTAAGGGATTTAAAGGATGACTTTCATTTGCTTGGAAGAACCTATTTCCCGAATCTGAATCTGATGGAGTTAAACCCGCAGACAAAAAAACAGATTGAAAAGGATATTGAAATGGATTTCGCCATGGCCCTGCCGGGAATTAAAAAATTACCGCGTTCTTCGAGAACGGGCGTATACCTGGCCTATGTATATTATCAGTCGCTTTTTAATAAAATAAAAAGACTTCCGGTACAGGGGTTGCTGATGAAAAGGGTCAGAATTAACAATGGCAAGAAAATAAGCCTGATGTTCAATAGTCTTTTACAAATCAAATGGGCCTGAAATGGAAAATACGCTCCTGAAATTCATTACGGTTCTCCTGGCTTTCAGCGGCATGGAAGCCGTCGCCTGGTTGTCGCATAAATACCTGATGCATGGTGTCTTGTGGAAGCTGCATAAGGATCATCATAAAAAGGAATTATATGGGTTTCTCGAACACAACGATTTTTTCTTTCTGATCTTCGCCATTCCGGGAATCGCTGCGCTGTTATTCGGAATACGTAACGGCTACAATTTCTTGTTTTGGATCGGTATCGGAATTTGCCTGTATGGGCTGATGTATTTCCTCGTTCATGACGTTTTTATCCATCAACGCATAAAAATGTTCCGGCACGCTGATTCGGCCTACTTAAAAGCCATCCGGAGGGCACATAAGATGCATCATAAACATCTCGGCCGGGAAGACGGCGAATGTTTCGGAATGTTGTGGGTACCGCTTTAAATATTTCCGGGAAATGAAATCCAGCAAAAAAAATGAAACGACTGTATCTGCTCGTTGATATATTTACGCTGGCAGTTCCGCTGCTTGCTTCATTTCATCCAAAAATAAAGTTCTATAGAACCTGGAAAGCGCTGTTCACGGCGATCGTATGCGTTGCTGTCCCTTTCCTGATCGTTGATTCAATTTTCACCAGCCTTGGTGTGTGGAGCTTCAATCCAGCATATATAACGGAAATCTATCTGTTCAATCTTCCCATGGAAGAAATCATGTTTTTTATCTGCATACCCTATTCCTGCATTTTTACCTTTTATTGCCTGGATAAATTCTATGATCTTTCCTGGAATCCCAAAGCAGAAAATATTTTTTGCTTCCTGTTTTCAATGGTTTTGTTTATAACAGGACTTTTATTCAGGCAAAAAATATATACGTCTTCCACATTTATCAGTACGGCAATCCTTTGTTTGCTTTTAAAATTTGCCCTGCATATTAACTGGTTTGGAAAAGCGCTCAGTGTATTCGCCATACTGATATTACCCTTTCTCCTGGTAAACGGCATCCTGACCGGAACCGGTCTTTCGGCCCCTGTAGTCAGCTATAACCCATCCTATAATCTGGGTATTCGAATCATGACTATCCCGGTGGAAGACTTCATCTACGGATTTGAATTATTTCTCCTTAACCTGTCACTTTATCTTCGGCTTAATAAGCATTTTCAATGGAGACATTCACGAGGACCTACATATGCAAAGTTTCACTAATAAAGCCGGAAAGGGATCAAAGGATATATGCATGTTTTTGCACCTAATTGGCATTAAAAGGAAATATATAACTTTATTAAACGGATGCAAACAACCTTTCCTATTCAACCTCCTGCCATCGTATCATATATACGGGTGGGAAGACTATTATACTATTCCCTTTTACTTTTTATTTTGGAAGCATGGTTCTACTGGACAAAAGTTAAGGCCGCATCAATAGAAATGAACCTGCCATGGATCATTTTCTGGCTCATATGTTTCCTGTTTGCCTTTGTACATATTTTTTTGGTTATCATGGACGGATGGTCCCGTTTTCAAAATTATAAAAGGGCCAAGGATCAGTATTACCTGCATGGCTTTAACCGGAGAATTTCAGACACCTATATGGGCTCACTATGCCAGCGGACGGCGGCCATCGTCGCTGCCGAAGAATTGGGCATTGGCGATGAGTTAAAAGCATACTATGCCAAAAAAAATGTCAAATGGTATCATTTTATCCCGTACTTCATGGTTAAAGACCCGCTTTTCTATATTAAAAGGAAATTCTGGTCACGCACATTTCTGGAAAAAAACTACAAACCAAAATTCAATTATCACAATCTTCAATCCCAATTTGAATTACAACCATGATAATTTCCGGGTGTAATCTCAGTAAATCATACAGCAACAGAAAGGTGCTGGAAGATATTAATATATCCTGTTCAGCCGGCGAAATTTGTGGTTTGCTGGGCGTGAATGGGGCAGGCAAAACCACTCTTTTAAAAATACTTTTGGGACTCGTGACGCCGGATAGCGGGACAGTAAACATTTCCGCCAAAGGCCCAAAACCCGTTGGCGGCATTGTTGAAAAACCCGCTTTGTACGAATACCTGAATAGCTATGATAATCTAAAAATATTTGGCGGCATACAGGGTATTATCGTCAACGGGGATTCTTTAACCACTTCATTATTGAAAGTTGGGCTGCCATTAGACAGAAAAGACCCGGTTAGAAATTTTTCAATGGGCATGAAACAGCGATTAGCCATCGCCGTAGCCTTATTAAACAACCCGGCCTGTTTAATATTAGACGAGCCCTTTAACGGCCTGGACCCTTTGGGTGTTGCAGCACTGAGAAAACTGGTTATCGAACTGACCGAAAAGGAAGGACTGGCTGTAATTCTTTCTTCCCATATCATTGAAGAATTAAGTAATACCTGTCACACATTGTATGTATTGAAGGAGGGACGAATGGTAAACAGGGGTCCGGCTAAAAAACTGATAGCTGAAAATTCGAATACTTATTGTATTGGCGCAGAAAATATCGTCTCTTCCGAATCATTAAAAGGGTATCATGTATCTTTTAAAGGAAATAATTACGCATTGGTGACGATTAATGCTGACCAGGTTGCTCAATTGGTTCAGCAATTATACCAGGAGCAGATCTACATAACATCCTGCTCACCGGAATTAAGCATGGAAAGACTTTTTGAAATCTCAGTTGCATGAAACAATTGATCATTGCTGAGGTAAGAAAACTTTTCAAGCAAAGCAAAACCTGGTATGCGATAGGATGCCTTTTCCTTATTGAAGCCATTGTACTTTTCAGCGCCTATTACCAGGGAAATAATATAATTGACATTTTACTGGAAAATCTTCGGAAATCTTTCTATTTCACCGGTTCACTTTTAAATGGCAATTTACTGGTTTACCTTATCCTCAATACGCTATGGTTCCACTTACCTTTAATTCTGATGATAACCCTTTCCGGCACGCTGACCTCGGAGTATAAAGACGGTACAGTGCAGACTGTATTCCTGCAACCGGTAAGCAAGTGGAAATTTATTTTAAGCAAATATATCGTTGCCATTTGTTTCACAATATTAGACTGTATTGTTTATGGCCATCACGGCCTTCACACTTTCATATGGTATTTTCGGCCGGGGCGACCTAATTGTATATTTGAACTCGCTTAATTTTTTTGAATCAAAAGATGCTTTTCATCGTTTGCAGCTGGCCTTTGTGTCCGGCGCCTTATCCATGGTATTTTTTTCGGTAGTTAGCTTAACCATTGCAGTTATTTTTAAAGATGCCACCAAAACATGGCTGGTTTCTGCATTTTTCCTCATTATATCCAATATTTTATTAAAAGTCGAATTCGGCAATGAATGGTTTAACCGCTTTTTTTTTGTAAAGCTGAATGACACCTGGCAATATTTTTTTTATTATAAAATTGACTGGCCGGCAGTTTATCAAAACTCCATTTTGCTTGTACTGTATACTTTTTTGTTTATGGGATTAGGAATTTATCTATTTGATAAAAAAGATATCGGCTAATGCGTACGCTCATTCTTTTATGGTTCCTGCCGGGTATTTTCGGTCAATCCGTTAGGGCACAAACCGTGGACGCTGATTTATTAAAAATAAAACAACGGATGGATTCGATAGACCAGTTTACGGCCAACCTGAAACTGGATGTTGATATCAGTTTTATCCAAATGCCGACTAAGTATGCTGTCATGACATATAAAAAAGGACAGCCTGCGAAGTTTTCCTCTGATAATTTTGTAATGATTCCTAAACGGGGGCTCGATTTTACATTAACAAAAATATTCGAATACCCCATAATAACCGTCGACAGAGGTACCGAAACCAAAAATGGAAAACGGTATAAAACCATCATCGTGATTCCGACCGATAAACGTGCAGATTATTCCATTGCCACTATATTAATAGATATCGAAAACCAGCGTATTACAGAATCAGAGATTAGTACAAAAAAAGATGGCACTTATACGTTGATAATGCATTATGAAGATGAAAAAATGATTTTGCCCAGTCTGCTGGAAGTTGACTTCGAGATGGAGCGCATTAAAATACCTTTGAATTTCATGGGAAAAGATACCTATATCGATAGAAAAAAAATGCGAACAGAAGATTTGAAGACCGGTAAAATATTTTTACAAATAACCAACTATCAATTCAAATCCAAAAAAAGCGATAACATGAGCAGGGCCGGCTGGCCAGTGACTAGAGCTCTAAATCCGAAACTTCCAGAATATACCAGTCCTGGTCTATGAAGTTGTTGTACCGTAATTTGATCCGTACTGAAATTGAGGCAGACAGGTTTGCGAATATGCCGGACTTTTCCACTTCCAATTCCTCACGATCCCGGAGATTGCCCGCTACATACCAGCCGTCTTCATAATTGAATTTTGAAATTTCAACGGGGTTGCCCTGCACAATCAAATCACCCCTGTCTACCCGTTTGATCATATATTCGTCGATAAGAAGCAAGGCTGGAATTTGTCGCAAATTAATTATTCAGCATAATTAAATCAAAATCCAAATCCGCGAACCTTTTTAAATCCATGTCAGGGAACATCTCCCGACCCGGATCGGCCATTAAACTAAATATCATGAACTGGATACCCGTCATCGGATTATCTGCCGCCGTATTAACTTCTTCTTCTTTTCTGCCACAGGCCTTAAAGACCATTAAGTCCAAAGACACTACTTCCATTTCATTGTCCATGTATATATTGTTCACCGTTGGCACACTTCTCTGGTTCATCTATGGCCTGGTCACCAACAACCTGCCCGTCTGGCTCGCCAATGGAGTAACATTTATTTTAGCCTGCATTATTTTAACATATAAGATACAGAACCAGGTCAGGACAGCCAGGCAACGTGGTGTAAAGCCTACACCCTGAAAAAAGAAATAGCCGCTAAGCCGTGAAATAAGACTACCTTATAAGTAAGTCATTTGTCAGTATCCTGATCCATTTTTCGGTTATGCAATCTCATGATGATTTAGCAGAAATTATTGCTTTAGAAGTCGAACTTCGCCATTTCGAAAAGTTGTTAGATCGATCCATTAAAAACAATGAGGTATTTGCAAAGACGAAAAACATATTTCAGGAAATGAAAAAAATCTACGCAAAATTAGGGGATCTTAAAAAAAACATTCGGGCGAACGAAAATTCCTGCTAGTTCAAACCATGAAACACGCCTATAAAAACCGGCAATACTAACATAGACAGCGCGTTAATTTGAAAGCCGGGGGAACTCCCCGGCTCTTGTTTCTAGTCTCGTTCCACACGATGACCCTATTATAAATTTGCAAAACTTGTACCATGCGTAGTTTCACCTGGCGGCATCGGATTGATTCGATTAAATGTATCATACGGTGGAATCAAACGGAAAGGCATCCCTGAATACTCATCGAACCGACATCGCTTCCTGATGATTCAGCGATATACGACTACATTCAGGAGGCCTTTGATCCGGACCCGGAACTTTTTTTGGGAACCTTTTTTCCCTCTTTCCGGGCTTCCGAAAGTCCGATCGCTATTGCCTGTTTACGACTCTTGACTTTTTTGCCGGATTTCCCGCTCTTCAGTGTTCCCTCCTTCATTTCATGCATGGCGCGTTCTACTTTTTCACCGGCGCCTTTGGAGTATCTGGCCATAATGTTAATTTTTACAAATGATGAATATGTTCCCGATTTTCAATAAAAAATCGCGCCAGCCCCGCTCATTCCCAGTGGCATATGCTTTGATCATATACGCCAACCACAGGTACCCGATATGAAAACGATGTGGATCATAGATGATGAGAAAGATTTGTGTGCGCTGCTGATAAAGATTTTCAGGAGAGAAAATTTCAAAGTTGAATGTGCCTACTCACTCGCTGAAGCAGGTGAGAAACTCGCTGTAGCTTAGCTCCTGTCCGCTACGCCAAGCTTTAAAATTTTCGTCGGGCGGAGCTGCGGAAATTTATTCTCAGTAAAACAGGAGGTCGGCAAGACAACTAGCTTGATAATCAGTCTGATACCGTTGGCATAGAATTGGTAATTTAATTACCAGGTTGCCACTTTTAAGGATCAGGTTATTCAATTAGCTATAGATGCAGAACCATAAAACCCTATGGGAACAGCTCTCTGTAAAAAGAGAGCTTTTTTTTGCAGGGATTGTAGTAGCATCCTTCAGGTTAGACGGCCACGGCAGATTCTCAATTATTGTCCGTAATAAACATGTTGACAATGTGCTGCAATGAATCCCGGAGGATATCCATGGGCGGAGCAAAGATTTGAATGGGTGGTTTCCTTTGCATTAATGCCAGTTTATTGATGTAGGTTTTTAAGAGCACTACGGTAGTTTGAACAAGTACATAAAGTTCATCCAGGCTTATCAACCCGTCTGTTTCTGTTTTATAGGCGGTGTCACATATTGCGATCGGCAAATCTTCCTTTGTAGCAGAAGAATTTTTAGTGGTATACCTGACACCGATTTCCAACACAAGGTTGTCTCCGGTCTTTATTTCATGGTATCCAAACTGAATATGCCCGCTTGCATCAGGGGAAGATCATAAAATACAATTTCTCCGGGTCTAAACAACACCAACTCCTTCCTCTTAATCATGTCCCTCCGCCTTTGCTCTTTAATGCCATAATTCACAAACCGTACCAGTTAACCGGCCATAATATGTAAGTGATGTATTATCACGAATTATTAACGCGGAAATAATGGGTCCGGTTCACGTTAAAAAACATAATTAACAGAGGCATTGGCATTTTCCCGGAAACGTGCGCTGGCGATATTTATAAATTAGAATAGCCTGTTGCGTAAATGTACCTAATTAGGTATATTTGTAAAATGATCACTTGCCAAGAATTTGCACTTTTGAAGGAATCAGGATCAACATTTACAATGGCGATCACCTTCCTCCCCATATTCATGCAGAGTATGGCGACGAGGAAGTGCTCATTGTCATTTCAACAGGAAAGATTTATGAAGGGTGGCTGCCCAATAAGCAAATGACCAGAGTAGAACGATGGTTAGAGAACAATAAAACATTTGCAGCTGAAGTTTTCAAATCATTAAATCCACAATTGTATGCGCCCCGTAAAAAAAAGACCTAGAATATTAACCGCAAAATATATAGAAGGACTGACCGTTTCTGCAGTGTTTAATAATGGTGAAACGAGGATCATAGATTTCAAAACGATCTTTGCGAATATCAAGACAGGTAAGAACTCCCCGGCAGCCATACTTCTGAAGCCGGGGGCATTCAAGAAGTTCAAAATTGCAAATGGAACATTATCCTGGAAGAATGTTTTGCAAGAAATCCCATGGAAAAACAAAATTCGTAAAGTTCCCTTTGAGATCGGGGCTGATACGCTTTATAAAAACAGTCAGCAGCCTGCAATATCATACCGGCTGAATATTGGCCAGTTAATCAGAAACGAAAGGGTGGCCGCCGATATGACCCAGGGTGAACTGGCGGTTCGCAGTGGAACTACTCCGGGATATATCTCCAGGATAGAATCAAACAAATCGGGCATTGAACTCGACACACTTCAAAAACTGGTGGAGATTGGGCTCGGCAAAAAACTTCAGGTTTCCTTTAAATGAATGGTTCGGGCTGCATGACCGAAAATATTTCTTTAACTAAATTTTTCAAATCGGAGTTTGAAATTCAGATTAATATGCCAATTACCTTTTTCAGAATGTCCATCCAGTCGAATTCAAAGGCCAGAACGGGTATCATGGGCAACACAGCAATGACAATACTGGAGAACATGGTTTTTAAATTAAAAGGGAATATACGCATGCTCATTACTGTATTAAATGTGCTATTCAAATCGGTAGTGGATGATGCGTCCTGGCTGCCCAGCAACATACTGACATCTTTTTTATTCAGCCATTTTTCGTCAAAACACCGGTGATGATTTTTTACTAATGCGCTGTATTCAAAAATCCCTTTTCGTCGTTGTTTCTTCATAGGGTTCATAAAAACAATTAGTGGAAATACATTAATGACAATGATAAGAACAGCGAATCCAACCATCATGGGATAATATTGAGGCAGCTGTTCATGAAGCCAGAAAATTTTTACTGATATCATCGTTGAAAACAGAATGGACAGGGCCAGGGTAACCTTCAGAAACGGAGCGGGTGGAATGCCCAGGAAGCCAATCCCTCCTGCATTGTCAGGATGTGCCGGGCTGAGTTGCAGGGGCAGCCGGGATATTTTCTGGAAATAAATGAGCCAGATAATCCATCGCCAAAGCCATCGCAGCATGACATACTGGAGCACAGGTAAACTGAGAAATACAAACCAGCATCCCGCCCAGGAAATGTGCCCACCCTGCTGATCAGGATACAGCATCCAGATACTGATATGGTGCACATTACCCAGCCATCTGATGACGATATTTGCGATGATGAAGAGCAGCATCACCCAGTCCGCCAAAATGCTTTCGGATAAATGTTTGATTGTCTTTTTTATCCGGCCAAAGGCCGGCAGGTCCTTTTCAGATAATATATTCGACTTGAATAACTCGGCTGTCAGTTCCTTAAGCCGGCCATCGACGGAAGATTCTGAGATGATCAATAGCGGGAGAACCACAATGAATTTCGAATGTGTGGCAAAATCTTCGAGAAAATTCATGTTTACCCGGCTGCCCCAGGCCAGGCCCTGTATGGCGGACAGAACCAGCAACGGTAACCAGGTTACACAGATTAGTACAACGCTTCTTTTAATATATCCTTTCGACGATTCATCATCCAGGTGCAGCCACCTCAATAGGAAATTAAGGCGCCCGCTTTGCGCCAGCGAAAAATCATCGGCTGCTGATTGAGTGGTGCTTTCCATTTTGATATTTTTTCACTGCTAACCCGGATTTTTGAACGACTACTGATGCAAAAGAACAGTGATTGCCTTACTGATGATCTTCAGTCCAAGAGCAACTTGTACTACACTCAGCACGGAAGCCAGTATTTGCAATAAGACAACCAGCAACTGAAAAATTTTCTGACTGATCAACCGGGTAATCAACATGAAAATCAAATTCAACAACATAATTCCAAAAACCATGATACCGATCATCAGCCTGCCGTTTGAATCAGGTGTCAGGGCCAGAAATACAATCAGTGTTGCTATGGCATACGGAGTTACTATGGTCGGAAAGGCAAGTGGAGTCAATGCCATTTTTAAAGTCGGTGCAGTGATCGTTTCCTCCTCCGATGTTGCGGGATTAAATTGCTGAATGATAGCGATCAGCGCGACCAGGAAAAGAATGATCCCGCCGGCCAGAGAAAGAACGGGAATTGAAATATCATATTTCCTGAGGATCGTCTGGCCCATAAAAGCGGCAACGATCAATGCAAGGGCAGAAAATAAAGATGCCTGGATGGCAATTCCCCGTGACAGCCTCGCATCTGCATTCCGCGTGATTTTAGCGAATGGGCCGATAATCTTAAATGGGCCCAGCATCAGAAAAAATACGGTGAATATATAAGACAGCGGTATGGTTTCCGTATACATGATTGCCCTTCTTTTAAAACGGCCCCATTTGGAAATAAACTATATTTAGTACAATGCGAAAACCCCCAGCAGTATAATGGACCAGGCAACACCTACAGACAGACTTAATGGCAATTTTTTTTCCGGCCTTAGTTTTCTTTGCAATTGCCTGTATTGTATGCTGGCTACCAGTAATGCCACAGCTCCAACGAAAAATTAAAGCGATTCCAAAATTCCTGGGACCGCCCGGATCTCTCACAATGACCGCCTTACCCTCTTCCTGCATAAACTGCAGGAATTTATAAATGGTAAATCCAAAACTGATTAATGAAATGGAGGTCCTGGTCCAGGACATCAGCGTTCTTTCCGCAGCCATGATGGTTCTTTCAACGGCTAACTCATTGCTATCCGGTTTTTCATCCGCCTGTGAAATATTTCCGTGGCTCATACTTCCTCTTTAACCAGCCCGGGAAGAACCATACGATCAGGACTTAGATGGTAAGTCCAGGGACAGCCCGAATTCTTCCATCCGTTTACCAGTCGCTGTCCGTGAAAGACACTACCGGTTTCATTGACCGTATCGCCCTCCATGCCATCGAAAATGTTATACACCTGTTTAAATCCGGCCTGGGCGAGCAGGTTAACCGCCATGGCACTTCGCCCGCCGGAGCGACACATCACCATAATGATATCGTCTGGTTTCGCAACCTGGCTCGCCCTGGATACAAAATCAGGAAGAATCTTCATGGGAAACTTTCCTTTTACTGTATCCCAAACATACGACTGGGTGGCGAGCGGGATTTTCCAGGCCATGTCAGCATTGCCAACAAACAGATATTCTTCCGGAGTCCGTACATCGATGATGATCACTTTTCCCGGGTCGGACTTCCACCTGTCATAAGCCTTTCTGGCCGTTACATACAGCCCCGCTTCAGTTTGTTTTCCCGCAGCTATATTTGCATTTGATGTTTTCATTTTATTATTCTTGTGATACTCATGAACAGGTACCGGGCCGCATAAATTCGCGGCCCGATACCTGCTAAAATCCGCTCATCACAGAGCGCAATAAAAAAGGCCCCTGACCGATTATCCAAGTCTCGCTGAAGCCACAGGAAGTTTATCTCCCGTTACTTTCAGCCAGCGTTCATTCAACAGTTCCTTTGCTGCTGCTTCGAGAAATTCAGGTGCCGCCCATTTCTTTACATCAAAATCGTTTTTGATATAACCATGACTCAGCATGAAGTCCTTACCAATTTCCACGGAGACCAGGTTCTGCGCTGACAGGTTTGGCACCATGTCAATATCTTTAATGCCCCTGTAGGTATCTTCCACATCCAGGTAGAATGTCTGCTTATCGAGGATTGCGGCTGCTGCGTGTTTGTGCTCGTTACTCCAGCGTCCAACCTTTATCATTCCTTTCATGAATGCAACAACGAGTTCAGGATGTTTTTCAGCCATAACATCTGTGCAGGTAATGACGGCTGGTATATTGGCGACCTGCAGAGTCCAATCCGGATACCTGGACAGGTCTTCGATTGCTTTGTACTTGCCGGTCGCTTCCTGTAGATGCTGAAATGGTTTACTCTGCGTATAGATAGCATCTACGACACCATTTTCCAGAGCGGTTTCCAGCGGACGGAAGGCCAGGTCACGTTTGTGATCACGTTTCAGCCAGAGTTCGGATGGGTTTTCCATCGGATCCAGCATTTTCGGATCGTTGTACCAGTCATCCGCATAAGGAAATTCCACGATCTGAACATCAGCACGTGTCATCCCGTTCATCCTAAGCATCAGTTCGATGCCCTGTTCTTCCTGTATACGCCACCAGTCATTCTTGATGGTGTTTAGGCTCTTCGAGAGTCCAATTTTTTTACCTTTCAGTTCGACCATCCGGTAGATATTTTCCCTGGAACGCACCAGCATGCATCCGCCTTCATGTGGTGCATGGGTAACGCCAAGAAGCCGCGTCCTGCGGATATCAGCCTGAACGTGTACAGGCGGAAATAATCCACCAAAGCGAATCAGGTTATCGAGATTGTGGATATAGTGCGGATACCAATCGTTACCGCGGGTGGATCGCAAAAATGCATATTTGACTCCGATCTTTTTGTATTCTTCTCTCGTCCAGCCCAATTCCTGATCGACATTGCTGGCAGAAACAAGGGGACAATTGGTATAGTACACTTCTTTCCAGTCAACTGGCACCGTGTTTAATTTGGTGTTCTTAAAATCAGTACTCAGGAGCGGTTCCTTTTTTACATGAGGTTCTTTTATTTGCGTATTCATAATATTGTTTTAGTCACAAAGTTATCCTCAGGGTATTCTAATCATTATGATCTATGTTACAGTAAAGCATGATTTCAACCCTACTCATTAATGAGTATAGTTGAAGACTTAATTTCTAATTGCAGGAAAATTTTTAGGATTTATACCGGGACATCATCCCTGATAAAAAGGATCATTATCTAAAGTATTCCGCCTTCCTTCAATTCAATAACGATATCGTGGGTAGTCGGCTTTTTTGACTTTTTCAGTATATTTCTCCGATGGGTACTTACCGTATTCAGGCTGAGATGCAAATAATCAGCTATTTGCTCGCTGTCCAGGCCGGTGGAAATCAACCGGAGTATTTCAATTTCCCGTCCTGAAAAAACAGGTCCTACTTGTAACAGTTGTTTATCCGGATAACGGAAGAATGCCGCATTGTCTCCCAGATATAGATGATATCCGTGTCTGTTTAGCCTGAATGATGAAATGTCCGTAAATACAAAAAGAATAAAAACGGTTTTATATGGGATCTGGCTATAAAACGAATATCCCTGAAAGAGGATTGGCGAGTACTGGCCGTTTGCATTTTTTAGCCTGAATTGGGTTGATAAAAAAGAGACCCCCTTCTGCCTTGTATATAGTTCATGACCCGTTCTGAACAATTTATCCCTGCTGAGATTGTATCGCTCCAGTTCATCCGAATGTGTTATCCGGTAAAAAACCCCTGGCCCAACCTGGTTGGGTTCAATCCCCAGAATATTCCGGACTCCGTTGCTCGCAAACAGTACTTTAATATTTATCAGGTCGCCAATGTAAAAAAATTGATTGCTAAAATGAAGTTTCCTTTCCATTTCAACAATCAGCGGGTCTTCCCTGCTGATATGCTGAAATCCGCATGAAATATATTCTTCTATAAATTGATTAAACAAATTGTAGTCGAATGGCTGTACCATATTGAATTTGCATATACGATC
The DNA here is from genome assembly GCA_963741345.1 of uncultured Bacteroidota bacterium. Taxonomy (GTDB): domain Bacteria; phylum Bacteroidota; class Bacteroidia; order Chitinophagales; family Chitinophagaceae; genus Puia. Next base: position 652,014 of record CAVUHS010000005.1, on the reverse strand, counting down.
TTTCTCCCACCTACCCGGACCAGCGAAATCTTTTCAGAAAATATCGACTGTTAAATTAATCATACGGGAATTCCTTACATATGATCAATATCATATGCCCTTTGAATGATTATCATATTTACTTAGTCATTCATTTGATAAGCTTTGATAATTTTTAATTTTCGTGCCATGAATAATAAAACTGATAAATTCAACTGGCCGGTATTCTGGTTTGAGCTATATGGCACGGGGTTGCTGCTTTTAATTGGTCTGTCACTGGTGATCCTGATGTTCGGTGCGGGAAGCCCTTTGATAACACTGATCCCCGATATCGGAGTCCGAAGAATTATTACCGGATTTCTCTTTGGCTCCACCGGTGCGCTGATTGCCATTTCGCCGATCGGAAAAGTGAGTGGCGCGCATATTAACCCGGTCGTCACGATGGCTTTTTTGCTTTTTAGAAAGATCGACAAGCGAACAGCACTGAGTTATGTGCTGGGTCAGTTTACAGGCGCGGTTCTGGGATCTATACCGCTGCTGGCCTGGGGTGAGATGGGCCGGAGTATATCCTTTGGTGTCACCATGCCCGGTCCGGGATTTGCAACCAGCACGGTAATTATGGGTGAAATCATCACCACATTTACCATGGTATCTTTACTTTTACTATTTCTGGGGTTCAGGAATCTCAGGCCATATACGCCCGTCATTTTTCCGATTCTCTATTCTTTCATGTCCTATTTTGAAGGAGGCCTCTCCGGCACCAGTACGAATCCCGCCAGAAGTTTTGGGCCTTCCGTTTTATCAGGATATTGGGATTACTGGTGGATCTATTGGATTGGTCCGTTAACAGGAGCTTTCCTATCGACACTCGTTATGAGCTTTATCGCAAAGCGTATTACCGAAGCCCGGCTCTATCATTTTGACCGTGATACCGATGAGTTGTTCAGAAAAAAACATTCTTCAAATGCAAAGGGAACAACGGCAACACTGGATGTAAAGACAACCTCTCAGAACTTGAAAACATTTTCTCCGGGACGTAATATTTGAATGAAGCTGGATTATCCTGAAAATCAAATGGAGGATTTTAGGTAGTTTAGTCCACCAATCCTTTGAGCTGATTTCCGGACTTCACAAATTCCTATTAAATGGCATATTATTTTAAAATTTCAGATAATCCATTTTCCAAACGTTTCATGTTTTCGATCCTGATTGTCTGTTGTACTCATTATTCTTTCGCGCAGGATACATCCAAATCAGCTTATCGTGCATGGTGGAATGAAGCCTATCCGGCGCAGCCTGCAAAAAACCCCAAAGCGAAACTGCTTCCCCTGATACATGTGTATAAAAACAGGTTCGTCAATGCAAATGGTGATACCATTTTATTTCGCGGACTATCCATTTCAGATCCGGATAAATTGGAACACCAGGGACATTGGAACAGGCATCATTTTGAAAAAGTAAAGGAAACAGGAACCATGCTGGTGAGGATACCGGTTCATCCGGTTGCATGGAGGGAACGAACCCCTGTAAAATATCTGCAGCTGTTAGACCAGGCCGTTGAATGGTGCACCGACCTGGGTATGTATATCATCATTGACTGGCATAGCATTGGAAATCTGAAAATGGAACTCTTCCAGGATCCCATGTACAACACTACGCAAAAAGAAACCTTTGAATTCTGGCAAACCATCGCCCGTCATTTCAGGGGAAACAATACTGTGGCTTTTTATGAACTTTTTAATGAGCCCACTACTTACCGCGGGCAACTAGGAAATATCTCATGGACCGACTGGAAAAAAATGAATGAGGATATGATTCATCTTATCCGCGCTTTTGACACAGAAAAAATACCGCTGGTTGCCGGAATGGACTGGGCCTATGATCTGACCCCTTTGCGTGAAGAACCGATCAATGCCGAAGGAATCGGATATGTGAGTCATCCCTATCCCTGGAAAAGGCAGGAACCCTGGCCGCCTAAATGGGAGGAAGATTTTGGATTTGCCGCTGCCTCCTATCCCATCATTGCAACTGAAATCGGTTTCGGATTAAAACCCGGTGATACAATCGGGCCGAATCATTATGCCTACCAGATTATTGATTTCCTGGAAAGCAGGCATATCAGCTGGACGGCCTGGGTATTCGATCCTGAATGGGGACCGCCCATGCTGAAATCCTGGGATGGTTACGAACTGACTGAAATGGGGAAATATTTTAAAATGGCAATGATGCGGAAGTGATTTCTGCAGCTATAAAAACAAAACTGGTAAAACTATTTCCTGCCGACAGTTGGGATACTAGAACGAAGCGATACCATCCGGCACGCCGTCGGGATCGTTGAGGGCAACACCACGGGTGTGAATATTTTTTCCTTCGATCACCAGTATGCCGGCCACATGTGGCGCGGCCATGGAAGTGCCGCTGAGTCTTGCATAACGGCCATTACTATAGGTCGAAACGATTCGAACACCGGGCGCTGCGAGGTCTACCACATCGGCACCGAAGTTTGAAAAAGAGGCGAAGTTTCCGAGACTGTCGATAGCAGAAACGGTATAAACATTGGGATGATTGACCCTGGCGGGCGAGGTAAGACTGGCATTTTTGGAATCATTACCGGCAGCAATGGAAAATAAAATTCCTCTGTCTGCCAGTGTGCGAACGGCATTGTCAAGAGATGGAGAAATCGTGTCAGTGCCCAGGCTCATATTGACAACTTCACCGGAATTTGCATTTTGTCCTACATAGTTCAGCGCGCGGATCAGCTGACTGGTACTTCCTTCCCCATCATTGTTCAATGCTTTCAGCGCAATAATCCGGACACCCGATGCAACCCCCACTACACCGAAGGAATTATTTAAGGCGCCGATGATTCCCGCCACATGGGTACCATGACCGTTATTATCTTCCACAGAAGTCTGGTTGGCCACAAAACATTTGCTCAGTATGGTATCCACATTCAGATCAGGATGGTCCGTATCCACGCCGGTATCAATGATCCAGACCCGTTTCCCGGTACCATCGCCGACACCTGTTCGTCTGACACCCCATTGCACGGTAGAAGGCGAAACCAATTCGAAGCAGCCTTTATCCAGTTTAATCACGCGGTCCTGTTCCACCAGTTCCACTTCGGGGTCCTGCTTCAATGCCCGGGCCTGATCGTTCGTGAGCCGCGCAATGAATCCTGTATGTATGCTGTTCATCAGGGCGAGCCGTTGGTTCTCCGGAATGGCATAGCGACTGAAAATGGTGCTGGCAGCAGTCGATACTCTTCCCATCGTCTGCACAGAGCCTGTCTGATTATCTGTACTGCGTAACGTGACGATATAAGTTTCATCGACGGGTGCAGAGAAAAGCATCACCGGATCGCAAACCGGATCCTGGGTCTGACCCATTTTCACAGGCTGATCCGATTTTTTACATCCTCCGGAAAACAGGATGCCGGCACTGAGCAGGCAAACGGCAAATGATGCAGTGATTCGCATAAATGATTAAATCAATATATACGCCATCGCCGGGACGATGTTTCAAAGAAAATGTTAATAAAGATTGGGCGTGCAGCCGCAGAAAACAAGACGTGACGATCACTGCGGAAAGAGATCACACACTAAACTGCTTTGTGGAATGAACTTTCACTAAACTGTTTCTGTGGATGCACACTTATTAAACTGCTTTTTGCGGAATGTACCCTGCGCGGAAACTGTTGATGATGGATTGGGGAGTTAATACAACTACTTCAATTCCCTTTGGCAATTCAATTATTTCTTCATACCCGAATGGCGTCCAGGCAGCGACCTGGTCCGGTTCTTTCATTACAAAAGGCCTGCCCTCGTATTCAATAAAACTTCCATTTGGAAGTTTGTCCAGGCGTTCAGTATAAGTGACCTTGTTACCATTCGCATCCATCCGTTCCCTATGTAATATCTCGTCAATTTTTCCAATAGTTGTTTTTGCGTCGAATCCAAAGGAAGGATTGCCTTTTATCCAGGCATCTTTAAAGCGATTGTAATCTTCGCGGCGACACTCGGCGCAGGGTCGGTGACCGGCAGAAAATGCGGTTGCTTCGTCGAGAAAGAAAAGCTCGGTGTACAGGCCAGCCGACATCACATCACGATGGCGGCCCTTGAATTCCAACCTGCAGGTTATCCAGGCTTTGAGTCTGAATTGCCGGACGATTTGTTGATGATCGTTATGGACTAACCCCCGATTTCCCATCCATGCACCCCGGGCCGTGGTTCGTATCAGTTGCCCAAACGGATCCACCCGGTTTTGTAAAGGATGTTGAGCGGTTGTATGATCGGTGATCGTCATGAAATTATATTCGAATCTAAATAAATGTCGACTACACTCTACAGCTATCGCCCAAAAAAAGAAATCAGAGCCTGCGAAAGACGGTCTTTTTACTTCAGGTCTGTTTACGCAACAAATATGTGGTCCATAAAAAAAGATATCCCAGTGTCTTACCCGTGGCACGGGAAAATATTTTTTTTTCGTCTTTCTGGTTTTTGGAATGCAGGAATAGTGTTGGAACGCAGGTGAGATTCTTAAGAGCTTCCTGTTGTATGGCTGCCTTGTAGCTGCATGTTGGCTGTCCACAGCAGGAGAACAGCAAGCCGACAGCAAGCCGGGAAGAAGCCCGAAAGAAGAATACTTATGATCAGGTGAGTCGCGGCGATCAAAATAATCTCAAAATAAATTTTCCCGTGCCACGGGTAAGACACTGGAAAACGACTTTAAATCGCACCCATATTTGGTGAGCGGTTTGGTTTTCCCCGGATTTAATAAATCCTCCTATGAAAACCCCCTCGAAAGCAGGTGACCTCCGGGTCCAAAAGCCCGGAAATCCGGTCCTGTTCCGGCCTATGGTGGACGGTATCATTTTAATTTTTTTAAAATGGAACTGAAGCTTATCAGAATATAACTCGAATCGGGAACCAATGGAACGATCCAAATGCAGGACAGTTTAATAACGTATACCATCGAACTCCCCTGGAAGAATAACCTCGCAGGGGTTTCCTGCATACCCGAAGGAAGATATGAACTGGCAAAAAGATGGAGCCCGAAGTTCGGTCGTCATTTACAGATCATGCATGTGTCCGGACGAGAATTAATTCTCATGCATCCTGCCAATGAGGCGTTGCGCGAACTGAAAGGCTGTATTGCTCCCGTGCGTTCAATAACCGGTGCCGGAAAAGGAATCCGTTCCAGGTCGGCGCTGAAAACCCTGATGGGCCTGGTCGGAATTGCCCTCGACCGGCACGAGTCTGTATTCATAACAATAAAATCAAAATCTTATGAATTTAGTTGACAGGCTTGTTTCACCCACACCCACGTTCTTTCAAAAGCTGAGAAACATCGGACTGGCCCTGGCCGCGATCAGCGCAGCGATTATCGCCGCGCCCGTTGCCCTGCCAACGATCGTCACCACGATCGCCGGTTATCTCGCTGTAGCAGGAACCGTGCTGAGTGGCGTGAGTCAGATTACAATCCCCGGAGATAAGTAATTTTATCTGGCGGGAATTAAAGACCCCCTGCGTGAGCGGGGGGTTATTTTTGTAGTTTATTCTCAAAGCGATCTGAGCGGAAATATAGGTTCAAGTCCCAACGAAATCAAAAAGAAACCCATAGATGCATAAATACTACGCATTTGTGGATTCTTCATTTTAGATACCCTTTTCCCACCGCCGTTCATTCGAAATCTGCTGACGTTCACAAAGACATTACCGCCGATGGCAAAGAGACGTCTTTATGACTGGCGATTGTCTCTACCTTGTTCACCGCCTGAACTCTCTGCACAAACGAAGTATTAGTACGCCACCCTTATATGCTGCATGCAAGAATTCATCCTGTCCTGTCACTTTATAACATTAATTTGAGTGTTGGCAGCAATCCTAAAACGAAACACGGTTTGACAGAAAAGTTATAAATAATTATGAAGACATTAGGACTTATTGGAGGACTTAGCTGGTATTCTACATCGGTTTATTACAAGACAATTAATCAACTCACAAATCAACGACTTGGCAGCTCTCATTCTTCTAAACTCATTCTTTTTTCGGTGGACTTTGAAGAATTCAGATTACTACAAAACGCAGGCAACTGGGGTGCAGTCGAAAAAATGTTATCGGACATTGCAATACAACTTGAAAATGCAGGTGCGGATTGCATTGTGATGTGTACTAACACACCTCACCTCGTTGCTGACACTATTAGAAAAAAGATAAAAATTCCTTTGCTTCACATTGCAGAAGAAACAGCCAAAGAAATCGTTAGCCAAAAAATTAATAAAGTCGGACTTCTTGGAACAAGATTTACAATGGAAAATTCTTTCTTTAAAGACCGTCTTTCACAGTTCGGAATTGACACAATTGTTCCCGCCGATGCTGATAAAGATTATATTCACGCCTCTATTTTTAACGAGTTGACAAGGGGGTTTTTCAAAGACGACACAAAAAATCATTACTTAGAAATTATTGAAAAATTAAAAAGTGACGGAGCAAAAGGAGTTGTGTTTGGTTGCACAGAATTTTCAATACTCATTAATTCAACTGATTGCAGTATTCCAATTTTTGATACGACAGCAATTCATTCTAAAGCAGCGGCAGACTTTGCATTATCCGAATGACGACAGGACTGACTTTTACGATTCTTCCTCAAATTCGGGTTCGTTTGTTATTGTACATATAATTTCTTGTACTTATTGTCTTTCCACTGGTTCGTTCCTGCCGCACTGTCTGAGATAAGTTGATTTAGTCTCTTCACTTTAGTCGTCTCCTGCCTGAAAAACATTTCCATTGATGATGTGCATATTGAACGTACCCTTCCTTTTTTCTGGACAGTCTGATTGGTTTTTCGCTGATGAATGGTAATTGTTAATCCGGGTAAAATGAAAATTAGGGTACTTTTATGTCAAACACTGCTGCAATGAGTCACTCTTCTGTAAAAAAATTAGCCACTTATTTCGCCCTCGCCACCTTCACCGGCCTGGCCTCTGGCGCATCTGCCCAAGCCATCACCGGTGATCAGATCAAGGCGCAATTCCTCAAGGATTGGCAACGGGCGAAAGTATACACACTTGAATACCTCAACAATATGCCGGCCGACAAATATTCCTTCAGGCCAGTCGACAGTATCCGCAGCTTCGCGGAGCAGATGCTGCACCTCGCCTGGAGCAATGTCTTCCTGAACATGGTCGCCACTGGTAAAAAGATAGACTGGGTGCCCGGTGAAAAGTTCAACTGGCATGATGGTGAAAAAATCGATTGGCCCGAAGGCTACCTCGAAAAAAGCTCCACCGCGCAAAGCAAGGATTCCGTCGTATACTATGTAAGTAAAAGCTACGACATTGCCATTCAGTATATAAAAAATCTGGATCCAGGCAAATATGGTGAGATTACGGGCATGCGCGATATTACAGACACACGCTATGCGTGGCTGCTCAAGGCATTCGAGCACCAGACCCACCACCGCGGTCAGACCACAATCTATATCCGCCTGGTGGGCGTCAAGCCAAAAAACGAGAGATTGTTCTGAGCGGTTTTTTGTTTTGTCCGGCACAGTGACCATATAATTCCTAATATTATGAAACCAATTGTTCAGATTTCTCTTGACCTGACCAATATCGATGAAGCATTGGAAACAGCTGGCATGGCCATGCGGGCCGGCGTTGACTGGCTCGAAGCCGGTACCCCGCTGCTATTAGCAGAAGGATTACACGGCGTCAGAAAATTACGCGAAGCCTTCCCGGGTGTGCCGATTGTCGCCGATCTTAAAACGATGGATGGTGGTTATCTGGAAGCCGAACTGATGGCTAAAGCCGGTGCCACACATGTTGTTGTGATGGCACGCGCGCACGAAGAAACGATTCGCTGTGTGGTAAAAGCCGGTCGCGATTTTGGTGTGCAGGTCATGGGCGATAACCTGGGATGTCCCGATATGATTGCAGGTGCAAAATGGCTGGAAGAACTTGGCTGTGATTTTGTAATCCATCATATCGGGTATGACGAACGCCGGGGCATCGCTGCAAAAGGAAAACGTATGCCCAGCCCCCTGGATCAACTCAAAGAAGTTGTAAACGCTGTACGTGTACCGGTTCAGGCTGTCGGCGGGCTATCGCTCGAACAGGCGATTCAATGTCCGGCATTCGGCGCACCTCTTGTTGTTTTGGGAGCACCCCTGACGATCGATGCCGATGCATTTAAAACCGCCGATGGTAATCTTGAAGCTTCCCTGCGAATGATCTGTGAAAAAGTTCATGCTTATGGTAACGTTGCTGTTCACTAAGTTTTTCTAAAAAAAATAATTTTTGTGCAATCAAATATAATCTCGGCTGCTGTAGTGAACTATGGGCCCGAAAAGGGCTCGGTGGAATTAAGGGAAATACAAAAACCTGAAATCGGTGATGAGGATGTTTTACTGGAAGTCGCCAATGTGGGTGTTTGCGGAAGTGACCTTCACCAGTGGACCGCCGACCAGAGCTGGCCGGTAAATTATCCGGTTGTGTTGGGACATGAATTCGGAGGGCATATCCTGGCTTTGGGAAAACGTGTCACCGGCTGGAAGGAAGGAGATCGCGTTGTCAGTGAAACTGCAGCCATTATCAATCCCAATAGTCCGATGACCAAGATCGGCCTGTATAATCTTGATCCGGACCGGAAAGGATTTGGCTACGGAGTGGATGGTGCAATGACAAAATGGGTTCGTGTACCTGCCCGTTGTTTACATAAGATTTCCGACAATCTCTCCTTTGAACATGCCTGCCTTACAGAACCCTGTTGTGTCGCATACAATGCCGTCGTTGGCAATTCGAATATTAAACCGGGAGACCGTGTAATTGTTCTCGGCCCGGGAACAATTGGTGTACTCTGTGCCGCGATGGCCAGATTATGTGGTGCGGAAGTAGCGATTGTCGGTTTAGAGACAGATCACCACCGTTTGAATATTGCAAAACAATATGGATGTGAAACAATTGTAGGTGATGCAATGGAATGGGCAAAACGAAGAGATGGCCTGGGCGCGGATTTTATCATTGACGCCGCCGGCGCAAGCATAGCATTGAAGATCGCCCTGCAATTAGTCAGACCTAATGGTCAAATAACCAAGGTGGGCTGGGGACCGCAGCCGTTGGGATTTTCATTGGATTCGCTGATACAAAAAAATGTCACCCTGAAGGGAAGTTTCAGTCATAACTGGCCGATCTGGGAAAAAGTTATCTCATTGCTTGCATCCGGTACACTCGATGTAAAACCAATCATTGGGGGCGTCTGGCCAATCACCGAATGGCATGAAGCTTTTGAAAAAATGCATAAGGGTGAAGTAATAAAAAGTATTCTTAAACCCGTTTAATATGAGACTTAAAAATAAAGTCATTATAGTTACCGGAAGCACGACTGGTATTGGAAAAGCAATCGCCATCCGCGCTGTCGCTGAAGGTGCAAAAGTCGTTATTCACGGACTTGAAGAAAAATGGGGCAGAGAAGTAGTGGATGATCTTGGTAATAAGAATGCGGTTCTCCATATAGAAGATCTCAGTTCGGACAATGCACCGGATCGTCTGGTCAATCTGGCGGTGCAAACATTTGGAAAACTCGATGCAGTGGTAAACAATGCGGCCATTGTCGCCTCGTCCAACCTGCATACAACAGACAAAATATTTCTTAGTCGTTTAATTGAAGTAAATACGATTGCTCCTTTTTTACTTATAAAAGCGGCTCTCCCCCAATTAACCGAACATCATGGCTGTGTGCTGAATATAGGTTCTGTGAATGCTTACAGCGGAGAACCCAATCTGTTTGCCTACAGTATTTCAAAAGGCGGCTTAACGACGCTGACAAGAAATCTCGGCGATACACTTCATCGCGAAAATGGCGTAAGGATAAATCAAATCAATCCGGGCTGGGTTTTGACAGAAACCGAAATGATAAGAAAAAAAGAACATGGTCTTTCGGAAAACTGGTACGCAGACCTGCCCTCAATATATGCACCCTCCGGTAGAATCTTATGGCCAAAAGAGATTGCCGCTGCCGCGGTGTATTGGCTTTCAGATGAAAGCGGACCGGTAAGCGGTCAGGTAGTTGATTTGGAACAGTACCCTTTTTTCGGAAGAAATCCGCCAAAAGATACCAGCACGATTCCTTCTTCCAAATAAAATATTGAAGCGATGCCTAAGTTAGCGGTATTTCCGAAAGCATTTATGCAGCCCCTGTGCAAAACCGGAACTATGCATATATCGGAATGGATTGAACTGGCCTCAACACTCAATATTGAAGGATTGGAATGGTATGCCGGCTTTCTGGAAATGCAAAATGAAAAAAACTGGCCTGTCTTCCGCAGCCAGGTGGAAGATAAGGGAATGGTTATTCCCATGATGTGCTGCTCGCCTGACTTTACGCATCCCGATAAATCATTTCGCGAGAAAGAAATCGAAAAACAAAAGCGTTGGATCGATATGACTTTTATTTTGGGTGGCTCATATTGCAGGGTACTTTCAGGTCAGCGAAGACCGGTCCTGTCCGATATAGAAGGCGTGAAGCTGGCCGCAGAAAGTATAGAAGCCTGTCTGCCCTATGCACAGGAATTGGGTATTACACTTATTCTGGAAAACCATTATAAAGATGATTTTTGGGAATATCCTGAGTTTGCTCAAAAGATGGATATATTCTGTCAGCTGGTCGATGCGATTCATCATCCGAATTTCGGTATCAATTATGACCCAAGCAATGCGTTCCTGGCAGGCGAGGATCCAATTGAATTGCTGAAACGGGTATCTGCAAGGGTGGTTACGATGCATGCCAGTGATCGTTTCCTTTTGGAAGGTACATTGGAGGACCTTCGTCGGGAAGAAGATGGCGCGCCGGGATATGCCAAACGTCTGAGCCACGGTGAAATCGGTAAAGGATTAAATGACTATGACGCCATTTTTGAAGAACTGTCACGCGTCAAATTTGATGGCTGGATTAGTATCGAAGATGGTGTCGACGGAATGGAACAATTGGCAAATAGTGTTGCCTTTCTAAGAAATAAAATATCGTGTTACTGGTCCTGACGGGCTTTTTTATTCCAATTCATGAATTATAAAAAGTGAAGGCATCTATACTATATCGTGCTCAATGCTATTTAGGAGAAGGCCCCCTGTGGCATTCCGAAAAAAAAAGCTTTTTTTGGGTGGACATAGAAGGCAAAAGTTTCTTTGAATACAATTTCGGAAATCAGACGGTTCGATGCCGCAGGCTCGATTACCGGGTTTCCTTTATAGTGCAGGATAATGATGATAATCTGGTGCTGGGTTTACAGGGCGGCCTTGCAAGATATAATCTGGAAACCGAAAACCTGACCTGGTTAATTGACGTAGAGAAAGAGTACAGAAAACATCGATGCAATGATGGGAAGGTCGATAGTATGGGTAGGTTATGGCTGGGCACGCTGCACATGAATTTTGAGAAGGGTGCCGGATCGCTTTATTGCCTGCAGGAGAATTTGATTTTACAAAAAAAAATTGGGAGGCTCACGATTTCAAATGGGCTGGCCTGGTCGGTCGACAATTCAAGACTATATTTTATTGACAGTCCGGAATGTAAAGTGCAGTCATTCCTGTTTAACGAAGCTACCGGTCAGCTGGATTTTGAAAAAGATGTGATCAACATTCCCGAAACAATGGGAACTCCTGACGGAATGACCATAGACGAAGAGGGTATGTTGTGGATCGCCCATTGGGGGGGCTTTGGCGTTTACCGATGGAATCCGCAGAATGGAGAATTGCTGAATAAAATAGAAATTCCAGTCCCAAATGTCAGCTCCTGTGCCTTTGGTGGTGAAGATTTTGACCATCTGTTCATAACAACAGCCAGACAAGATTTAAGTGAACAGGAGTTAAAAGATTATCCTGCCAGTGGAGATGTTTTTTGGATAAAACTTCCGGTAAAAGGGAAGCCAGCGAATAAGTTTATTTTCTGACCGGATGTTTTTTGTTGGCGGCGGTCGGGTTCTCATTTTATATATCCTGTAAGAGCCCGCATGGACAGGACGATATAATGATTATCATACAGGTATTTCATACAACTTTCAAAAACAGCCGGCGAGGTACTTAATGCATCATGTGCAAGATCCGGCACGCCATGAACCGTAAGTACAACAACATGTCCGTTTTTAGCATTGGCGAACGCATCGATTATTTCCTGTTCATTATGTATATTCAGGGTATAGCTGGGAATATAATAGGGACCGTCATACACAGGATGATAGGCGCGGTTGCCCGCTACGCGGGCAGTATTATATCCAAGCAGATTGAGTACAGGAATTTTCGTTGCATCCGCTATAAAACCCGGATAGGCCATGCTGGTTGGTTTTGGAATTTTCAGCGTATCGCATTTGCGTTCTATAAATTGCATTTCAGATTTAAGCGAATCGTTGCTTAGTTGGTCGACACGGGAATGATGCCAGGTATGATTGCCGATCTCGAATCCCATATCCGACAATTGTTTAATATCGTACCAGCTCATGTATTTTATTGTATCGCTGAAGTCGGGCGGATACTCGCATACATAAAAAGTTGCTCCAAAGCCATATTTTTTTAACAGCGGAGCTACATAACTATAATGACTTTGGGATGCGTCGTCGAAGGTGAGCACGACGATTTTATCCGGAAGTTTTTTCTGGGAAAAACAGCATGATGCATTCAGCATCAATAGCCCGAGTAATATTTTTCCTGCCATGAACTGAAAATACAAAGATCATGGAAATCAAGTAATCTTTCATACATTCATTTAAGTAAACGCATGTTAGGAATATTCAGAAATAATCACCCCGCTCTTCTCGCACTCACAGCGATCCTGACTGCCCTTCATCCGGCTGTCGGGCGTGCGCAGGCCGGGAATCCGGCTGTCGCTCATCTCCAATATGCTGTTATTGGAGATTTCAAATTGGAAAACGGTCGCTCGATTGATCAATGCAAAATAGCCTATCAGACTTTTGGAAAACCCAACAAAGAAAAAAATAATATTATCCTCTTCCCTACCTGGTTCACCGGTACGAGCATGAATCTGCTGCCATTCGTTCCCGGAAAGATGATAGATACGACCCGGTTTTTTCTGATCCTCGTGGATGCACTGGGCGACGGCTTGTCCAGCTCACCATCTAACAGTCAGACGCAACCGGGAATGAAATTTCCCGCTTTTTCGATCCGTGACATGGTTGAATCGGAATATGTTCTGCTGACTGCGCATCTGAATATTCATCATCTCTATGCTGTTTCCGGGGTTTCCATGGGCGGTATGCAGTCTTTCCAGTGGGCCGTTTCTTATCCCGGATTTACTGATAAGATAATCCCCATTTCCGGTTCACCTCAGTTGAACGCCCCCGATCTGTTGTTATGGAATGGCGAATTACAGGGTATACAAAACGATACAGCTTACGATGGTGGCAATTATACCGGCCACCCGCCCATGCCCTCCGTTACGATACTGCACGAGTTTGCCGTGCACACACCCGCCTGGTTCGCAGATACGATATCGCGCGACAGCTTTGATTTCTGGCTGAAACGTATCATAGAAAACGATCATTTCGACTGGAATAACCGGGTTTATCAGCTCCGCGCCATGATAGGCCATGACATTGCAAAAAACCAGGGAGGTTCACTTCAAAATGCCGCAAAACAAATCCGGGCAAAGATGCTGATCATCGTTGGCGGGCAGGATCATATGGTCAATCCGTCTCCCGCAATAAAAATGGCGGGCATTTTAGATGCTCAGTTACTGATATTAAAAACCGATTGCGGCCACGCCGTGCTGGATTGCGAACTGGAAAAAATCATCGCGGCAATGCACCAGTTTCTGAACTGAGACCCATAAGGGATCGGAATTTCAGAAAAAGGAATTTTCCGGTGGCTAAGGGAGTTTTATTTGCAGGTTGTTGTCTGCAGCCGCCAGGTCGATCCATAACGAATTCACCGCAGGTATTTTATTCATTATTATTTTGAATTGCATTGACAAGCATAACATTCACCCCGGCGATTTGTTCAAAATGAATAATGCACATTGTGGTGCCACCCTGTCCCAAGTTTTTCTGAGGCGCGTAAGGTTTGCCTGCACATCATTGCCTTGTAAGGAAACGGCTATCCGGCTATTTCCTCCACTTTTTAAATTAACCTGCGATGAATATCATCAAAAAAACTTCAAGAAATGGTGAAAAAGAATACTACTCATTTGAGCTCGGCCGGACCACCAAAATCATACAACCGACAATGTCTATTTCTTTACCGATTTAGTCACTTTTATCGCGATCGCATCCGTGCAGGTAATATCAACGACGTCTCCTACTTTCACCCCGCTAAGATGCCCCGGGTCTTTTACCTTTATCGTCTGAGTCTCTTTATAAGGTCCCTTAAAAGTGACTGATGGAACACTGGGATCAATTGCTGTGATTGTTGCTGTGATAGTGGTTTGTTTCTGGACAGCACCTGCGGGATTCGAACCCGCCCCGGCCGATATGGCTGAATCGGAAACGGCAACTCCGGTCTGATTATCATGTTTCCTGACCCGGTATGCAACCGCTTCAGTGTATACGACTGTAACCGAGTCTCCCTTTTTTATCTGATCAAGATTCGTTACACTATTACTGGCAGTGAAGATTTGCCACTGGCCATTACCCGTTTTTAGCTTGACCTTTCGCGTCTTCTGGTTGATACTCACTACTTTTGCAGTCACACTTACGGGCGCTCCTTCGTCAACGATGGCAGAATTCTGCGCCATTACAATTGTCGCAACCAGCAGAAAGAATATTGCGGTTAATAAAATCGATTTGATTCCGGGCAGTCCTTTTATTTTCAGCTTTGTTTCCATATTTAAAGTTTTATTGATCAAAATAAATTGTATGTCAGCTCTCCCGACATCAATGTCCCCCGCACATAGAAATTTGCTAAACGCCGAATAAACAGACGCGCGCATTTTTAAAAATCTACTTGTTCCCTTTCAGATCGACAGCAACCTTATCAATTTGCCCGTTGAACTTGAAAGGCACATCGTATAATGTAAATTCCACCGGCGAGCCGGTATCCTCACCCACATCAAAGGTTTCATCCAGTGAGGTGAATGTATTTCATTATGTTTAATAATTCTGTTTGCAATTTTTTCAATTGAAGTAATACTTAAATGCCTGACGCGAAACTGATCGCTAAGCTAAAACAGCCGGATTTCGAACGGATAAAACAGAGAACGTCATCCAAAAATATGAGCTTCGTCATATAATAAAGGTAGCCCCTATAACTTTAACCTCCCCATTTACAAATGACTCCAGGATTTTTTTCCGAAAGAATAATTTAATGCGATCGCCGGACCGTTGTATCCCCATTTAAACAGGCCTTCGACGTTCCTCTTAACAGCATCCACTTTGAAATCGAGAAAAGCATAACCCATCGAAAAATCCAGTTTGTCAACGATCCTGTATGTTAATGTAAGATTTGATGCTATTACCCTGCCCGTAATATGGTTGATGGTTAAGCCAAAATATTCCATATTAAAATTTACCGCAAACCGGTTCGTGAAAGCATATCCTCCCCAGATTCCCAGATCGGGGATTGGCGCGGTAAATCCGAAATTATTACTTTTGGATGCAGCTCCAATGGTACTGGACAAGAGAGATACCGGTCTTAGTGCTCATGATATGGGCACCGATGAGCAGTCCCAATTCGTATTTTGGCTTAGATAAAAAAGCATACCCGTAAGAGAAATGATAAATGGCCGTATTAAAATAGGTATTTACAGAAGCATTTACCGGGTAAGTATTGTCTTCAAAAACGATGTCCTTATTCAGGGTATGGGTTGCACTCCGGTTGATATTGTAATAACTGAAGGTGACGCGGGAGCGGCTGGCTATACGCCAGTCAAAATCCGCGAAAAATGTTCCGGCATTTCTGGAAATATCTAAATCCCTTTCCATGTTAATATCTGTTCCTGATGAACCCTTAATTTCCACTTTTACATCGGTAGCATTAAAAACATGAAAATAGCCGGCCGTAAATTGAAATCTTTCCACAAACCAGGGGACAATTCTTTTTTTCGGCAAAGTGGAATCGGGACTTTGGGAATAACCAAATGAAAAATTTAACAACAGGAATATACCTATTACCAGGACTTTCATAAAATCAAGTTTATACTCCGGTCGCCAGCATAGCCAGTGTAACTGAATTCATCATTTTACTAATTACTAAAATAATTTGTCCCGGGCTGTCTAAAACAGACTTAAATCAATCAGGAGAATGACTTTGCTCATGCTGAATACGCGGAGCTTCCATGATATTGTCAGGCGAAATGACGGATTACGACCCGGGACCTTTTAAAAGCAATGTGGTTAATTGCCGGCAGGTCCAACATAAGATTTATGACAATTCATTTTTACTCTTAAAATATTTATAAAATGCATACAACAGGAATTATTTTAGGAATTGTTTACATAGCAGCAATCGTTTTTACAATTGTCCGCATCCTGCTGGATACACACTCCACGCCTAAAACGCTGGGCTACCTGTTGCTCGTCATTATTGCTTCCGGTTATCGGGATGATTTTTTATTACGCGTTTGGTATCAATTATCGCCATCTGAGCTCCACAAAAAAAGGTATCATCGCACAGCGGGAACTCGACAATCAGATTTCCAGTGATCTTCCCAACAATACTTCGGCCTTTTGAAAGATACAGGAAGAAACCATTGGTCATTTCTCACCACTGGCTGATTTTCTGGAGAATCTCGCCGGTGATCACCTGAGTGAAAATTCATTCAAATTATTGGTGAACGGTGAAGAGAAATTCCCCGAAGTGCTCAAAACACTGGAAGCGGCGAGGCATTTCATTCATATGGAATATTATGACTGGGAGAACGATACCCGGGGCAATCAGATTAAAGACATATTGCTTCGAAAGGTAAAAGAAGGACTACAGGTTCGTGTGCTTTACGATGACTATGCCAGCCGGAAGATCAGGCATAATATCGTCAGCGAACTTAAAAATGGCGGTGTTAAAATTTACCCGAAAATAAAAGTGGGATTTGTTTTCATTGCCAATAAAGTAAATCACCGGGACCACCGGAAAGTAATCATCGTGGATGGCCTGATTGCCTTTGTAGGAGGTATCAATATTTCTGACCGGTACGACAATTCGATTGATACGGGACTGTACTGGCGGGATACCCATGTGAAATTCACAGGACCCCTGGCCAAAAGTATGCAGCGACATTTTATCGTGAGCTGGAATTCCTGCCAGGATGAAAAACTGGGATTCAGCAAAGAATTATTTCCGGAAGAATCACCGGTCGATAAAAACGATACAATAGCTTTAGGCCAGATTGTTGCGGGCGGACCCATTTATCCGATGTCGAATATTATGCTCACGTATTTTAAAATTTTTACCCTGGCGAAGAAAAAACTCTATATCACCAATCCTTATTTTCTGCCCAGCGACAGTATCCTGGATGCATTAAAAGCAGCCAGCATCGGCGGAGTGGATGTCCGCCTGATGATGCCGAAGAAATCTGATTCAGCCATTGTGGGCGCCGCATCCCAATTTTATTATGAAGAACTGCTTCAGGCTGGCGTAAAAGTCTACCTGTACAATAAAGGTTTTGTTCATGCCAAAACAGTGGTGGCAGATGGTTTCCTGAGTGTAGTCGGCACCGCCAATATGGATAACCGGAGCTTTGACCTGAATTTCGAAATCATGTCAGTGATTTACGGGAAAGATTTCGGTCTGCAACTGGAGACCGCTTATCTGAATGATCTTAAGGAATGTACAGAACTGACCTCTGCGGCATGGTCTGAAAATGGAAAAATGAAACAACTGATCATCAGCTTTGCCCGCCTGATCTCAGCATTCCTGTAGACTGACCCTTTTATTTTTTTGAAGCAGAAGTCATCAGCGAAAGATGGCCCTTTCCATATTGACCGGTTAAAATGGAGCATTTGCTTCGTCGTCATGGGTATCATGGGAGTATCGACTTTCCGGGCAATCACTACTTCCATGGGATCGGAATTTGGGACATACAAAACCGAAAGTGTGACCCATTCCTCATTTTCTTCAATGATGAAAGCCGGCCAGTACTGATCATACATTAAAGCAAGTACGGGCTTCCAATCCCCCCTCGCCGTATCCACTTTTAGTCTCTCCTCTTCCATTGCTTTCAGATAATTGAGTGGTGGATATATTTTCAGCAGCAATCCTTCAAATTTGTCTTTGTATTTGGAGACCGATGGCAGCAGTGCGACCCATCCCAAAATGAAAACCAGGATGCCAATGGACAGGATGGCGAGCAAAGTGATGGCGATTTCACCCAAATCGTTCTGCATACCCAGCTTATGCGCAACGGGCGTTATGACCGGTTTTAAAAGACCACCCAACCGGAAGAGTATATAAAAAGTAACTGCAAGCACCAGGGTGATGACCAAACCCAGCGCAAAGGCCGTTTTTATTTTAGTATCTTTCATAATAATTAATTTTCTTCGCCTGTAATAAAGGAATTGTATCTCCCAAGATACTGTGGATATTGAAACAGTCCAAATCAGGATACCATGCGTTATTTTTTTATCGCTGCGCTGGGCGACAATTTCTGAATATAATTAAAATCATTCTGCAGACTGATTAACATCATCGTTTTATAAAATGTTCAGGAATAATTTGCCTGTCAGGAAAGGAAAGACGCTCCATCTGACTTCGCGGGGAAATTTTGAAAAAGGCCTAATTCATCAGATTTTAATAAACCCCTCAAACATTTGAATCATGGAAAAGCAAATCACAAAAAACTGGTACATGTTACTGATCAAAGGGATCATTATGATCTTACTGGCAATCGTAGTATTTAATCATCCCGGGGCCACTTTATTGGGCGTCGCCTTTTACCTGGGCATTGGCCTGATCTTAACGGGTATTATCGTGATCGGTCTGGGTATTGCCGAAAGGAAGCTGAGTCCTAATTGGCGATGGAGAACTTTTGAAGGCGTCATTGATCTGATTCTGGGCTTAATCGTTATTAATAATCCCGTCCTGACCTTGTCCATCATACCTTTCATGATCGGTTTCTGGGCTTGTTTATATGGGATTTTCATTTTTATAGATGCTTTTTCCAGCAAAGACTCCAGGGCATTAAAGATGATTTCCGGGATTATCATTTTTCTCCTCGCCTGGGTGCTTATGTTCAACCCCCTGTTTTTGGGATTGACGATGGTGATCTGGTTTGGGGTTTTGCTTATGATCAACGGAATAATTAATGTGATCATTTCATTTGGCCTCAGGAAAACGAGCTAGCATTCAAATCAAAAATAAATCTTCACCTGAGAGAGTCAAAAAGGGCTCCAGGGTGTAAAGTCGGGGACCGGGTTGACATCATTTATACAGAGGCGGTTGCAACCAATGTGGACAAAATGACAAAAAAGTAATAATTATAAATACCTTTAGGATCTTAAAACAATTATAAATCTTAAAAACTTTTTCAGTACTCATCATTTATTAACCAATTAAATTCAAAAAAAATGGCAACATTAAAGAGAAAAGCTGCAAAGAAAGCTGTAAAAAGAGCAGTCGTAAAAAAAGCAATCAAACGCCGGGTTGTTAAGAAAGCCGCAAAGAGAGCGGTTGCAAAAAAAGCAATCAAACGCCGGGTTGTTAAGAAAGCAGTGAAACGGGCCGTAGTAAAAAAAGCAATCAAACGCCGGGTTGTTAAGAAAGCAGTGAAACGGGCAGTAGTAAAAAAAGCAATCAAACGTCGGGTTGTTAAGAAGGCTGTAAAGAGAGCGGTTGCAAAAAGAGTCATTAAAAGGGCAATTCTAAAAAGGGTACTTCTTGGAAACGCACTTGAAAATGCACCCCAGTCATAAGGAGGATTATTTCTTGGAAAAAGTTTAAGCGAAATCATTTGCAACAACTTCACCAATACTAAATGATAGTTGTCAATAATCATATTGCCAACTATCATTTGTATGTAAATGCCATATCATCAGCCCGGGATCCATAGATCCAGTCACAGTTGAATCAAAAACGTCTTCATATTATGTCGCTCGCGTCCTTGGCTTAAAGAAAAGATTCCGGAGAACATCTCCGCCCATCACGCGATTGGTTTCCCAGAAGAAGAAGAATGGAATCAGTACGAAAAACAGCATCATCACCCGTGCAAGGATGCCCCACTTCTCAGGGCCCGAGCAGGCTTCCAAAATGGTTGACGTGCTCTTTCCAGCCCACCATCCGCGGATAAGTTTTTCTATGACGGCCAGCGCCAATACGAGAAGGCTAAAGCATATAGCTTTGTATAAAGCGGGTATGACCAGAGGACGGTCATTAAACCGGGAACCGATGCGAAAAGCGACTCCTATTATCAGAACTTTCGCCATCACCCATGCACTGATCAGAGAATAACCGTATTCAGCGAAGTCAATACCCTGGTTCGCCAAAATGAATCGCTTGTATGTAGTCAGCGCACCAAAAAGTATGGTAAGGTAAATGGTTATCAGAAACAACTGCCTGAATTCTGTTTTAGCCCTTGCCTTGATTTTTTTCAGGTCAAATTTCATGGTTGTTTAATGTTTTTGGATAGTAGGATAAAATTCAGCCGTTACAGCATCGTTCCGTGATCTTTTCCTAAAGAAGAGTTTGCGCAAAAAATCTGCCCCAAGCACCCGGTTGACTTCCCGGAACGCAAAGAGAGGGATCAGGGCGAAAAACAGGATCACTCCACCCCTTGAAAGAATAATCCATTTTTCGGCCAGAACGTTTTTCAACAGGTCAGCGATACTCACTCCCGACCACCATCCTCTGACGAGTCTTTCCATGAGCGCAAGCACCAGCATGAGGGCAATGAAGCAAAGGGCCTTGTATAAAGCAGGGATGATCAGGGGCCGGTCATTGAGACGCGATCCAATCTGTAAAGCGGTTCCAATCTGAAGAGCAATGGCCAAAATCAATGCTTCAATAACAGAGATACCGTATTCAGTGATGGATATTCCATGGTCAGCGAGAACCAGCCTCTTATATGTTGTCAGTGCTACGAAGAACGCAGTAAAGTATAAAGTTAGATAAACAAAAGATTTAATTTCTGTCGCGGCCTTTGTCTTGTTTTTTTGTTTATCTATTTTCATCACTTTTCCCTGGTTTGTTTCACAAGCGCGGGAAACTTAGTTAATCTGCCATGAGCAAATAGAATGCGGCCGATCAGGATTCCACAGGGCCGGCCCAAAGGTACAACGCATTTCGACGCGTTTCAGTTCAGGATTTCCCATTACGATCTGCAATGTACAGTCATGGTTTACAAATCTGTTCTTACCGAACTTGATATATCTCCCGAAATCGGTGTAGAAATGTGAAAGAATATCAGTCGGCCCAGAATGTCCATTGTTGTTTAAGAGCCGTTTTATTAATCAGACTTTTTATTTTCCTTCATCTCTTTATTCGCTTTATTAAGTGGATCCCAGGTGACTTCCAGTTTGCCGTCACCGCCCCTTCGCACCCATAAACGCGCACTGACTCCTGTACGGCTATGAATACCTTTATCGACGGGCACGGAATCCTTAATCGCTTTTAGGTTACTGAGAGGTACCTGGATGCTGAGATCTGGTCCGGTTTGCATATTGTAAATCCCATTTACAAACATGCTTAGAACGGATGAACGGATCTCCATCCGGTTGATCGTAATATTTTCGCCATTTACTTCCAGTGAGTCGTGCAAATCCGCAAAACGGATATTGGATAAATTCCTTTTTTTAAGAATTTTTTCCTGTATTTGCTGTATGGGCTCAAAATTTACCAATTCTCCATTTTTGAGACTGAATTTTACCGAACTTTTAAACTGGTTGTATATCAGACGCGCATTGGAGGTTAAACCGCCTTCCATGCTAATATCTGCAGATAAATTGCCGTGGATATTTTTATCTGTAAGTGATTCCAGACCGAAATTATCAAAAACGTAGAACAGCCTGCTCACATTCACATTATTCAACCGGGTCTCCATGTAGAAGGGGTTGTCGACGGTATCGTTTCGAATTATACCCTTTATGTATATGCTGCCTCCGCCGTGCTGCATGCTTACATCCTTTAATTGTATTGAATTTTCATTCAGTACCAGGGCGGCATGTAAACTATCTACCGTGAATTTATTATAGTTCAGTTGATTTGCGCTAAGAGTAACATTAAAATCGGCCCCTATCAGATTGCTGACGAACTTCGATATGATCCTGCCCAGTTCGGGTTTCTTTTTTTCCGGCAACACCGGATTTATTTTCTTTTGCAGGTAACCGGTGAAATCGTTCAGGCTCAGCCTGTTTGAAGTAATGTTCCAGTAAAGAGACGGCTTTTCGTTCCCGCGATTTAATAAATAAAAAATACTTTTTAATTTTCCGTTCATATTCAGGTCTGAGCTTTGTGACTGCAGCTTTAGGTTATCCACGATCATATCCTTGCCCGTAAAGCGGATGACGCCACTGACCGGGTTAAATAACAAATTCCTGGGTATATAGTGAATGCCTGCATCATTCAGCGTGATATTTCCCGTTAAAAGCCTTAAACTGTCGTATGATTTATCGAGCGATCCACTATAAGCTATGTCTATTTTTCCGGAACCCTGCGTAAATGCCAGCTCGTTTTCATTCAGCATACTGTTCATCGTGCCCAATTGAAAATCGGAAATGATTTTCACTTTTATCTTTGGGTGTATGAGATTGGTGAGGACCAGGGAATCAGCATGGAAATTCAGTTTTTCCCAAGTGCCATGGAATGAGGAAAAATGTATGACGGTATTTGAATCTTCGTGTCCCCTGTTTTTTACGTATTCGTTGTTGTAAGTAGCTGTAAAGGAAGCATTATTAATCGAGACGAAAGGACTTGTAATGTGCTTATTCTCCACAGTCAACCAAAGATGAATCAGCGGCGTTCCGTACTGGGGTTCGGAATTATCAAGGCTCCCGGTGAGGTGGGCAATGGGGTCTGAAATATCGTAAGGCTCGAGTGTTTTGCGGAGATTTGTAGATAGAAAAGATACCCCCTTTCGGAAAAAGAAATTTCTGGTATCCCAGGAAAGTATAAATGGTGTCCCTGTTTCTGCAAAAAAGAATTTACCCGTGAAAACAAAGGGCTGTTGGTCCACCACCAGATTTATATTTGTAAAATCGAGCACCCGCGTATCTTTATTAAATCCGGTCCGGAATTCACCCCGTATGGTTTTATTCTCGAGGAATGGACCTTTTTCCCGGTTAAAAGTCATCTCCTGAATGAGACAATCCAGGTTCAGATCAACAGCCATGAGCGGGCTCTCTGTTTTTTCCTGGATATTACATTCCAGTTTACGTATCCGGAACCCGAAAAATTTATGCGTATCGCCCTCATCTATTGGAAGCCTGATATGCCTTATCCTGACGTTCTTTAATTGTGTTGAATGATTATTCAGGACCAGGGTAGCTTGTAAACTGTCTATGATGAACTTTTTATAAGTCAGTTTATTGGCTTTCAGTTCGAAATGGAAATGGGCCTTTCCCAGCTTGCGCGAAATCTCCGACATGGAGGTAGCAGGCGGGGATTTTTTTTTCTCTGCCTCCACCGGTTTTGCACTTTGTTTCTGAGAGACAATGAAATCGTCTAGGTTCAGCCTGTTGGAAGTGATGTTCCAGTAAAGAGACGGAGTATCATCCAGGTGATTTAAAAGATAAAAAATGTTTTTTATTTTCCCATTCATGTTCAGGTCTGAGCTGCCCGAATAAAGTTTCAGGTTATCCACAATCATATCTTTACCCGTAAAGCGGATAAGACCTCTGACCGGGCTAAATAACAAATTCCCCGGAATATATTGAATACCTGCTGTTTCCAGGTTGATATATCCTGACAAAAGCCTTGAACTGTCGTATTTTTTTTCAAGTGATCCGCTATAAGACAGATCTATTTTCGCGGATCCCTGTTTAAATGCGACTGCATTTCCCTTCAGAAAATGATTCATCACATCCAATGGAAAACCGGAAATGATGTTCATTTTTATACTTGGATGAATGAGGTTACTGAGCACAACGGAATCAGAACGGAAATTCATTTTTTCCCAACTTCCCTGGAGCGGGAAAAAATGTATAACGGTATTTGAATCTTCGTGTCCTTTGTTTTTTATTGATTCGTTATTGAAAGTAGCCGTAAAAGAAGCGTTATTCAATACAACGAAAGGACTTGTAATGGTCTTATTCACCACATTCAACCAGAGATGGATTAATGGCGTGGAGTAATTGGGTTGGGAATTGTCCAGGGAACCCCTGAGGTCGGCTATGGAGTCGGAAATGTTGTAGGGCCTGAGTGTTTTGCGAAGGTTGGTGGCAAGAAAGGATACTCCCTGGCGGAAAGAAAAATCTTTGGTCTCCCAGGAAAGTATAAAAGGTGTTCCTGCGTCTGAGAATAAGAATTTTCCCGTAAAAACAAAGGGCTGCCTGTCCACATTAAGAAGAATATTTTCGAAATCCAGCGACTTCGAATCCTTGTTAAACGAAGTATGGAAAACACCCTGCACCGTTTTATTTTCAAGGAAGGGACCTTTTTCCATATTAAATGCCATTTGCTGAACCAGGCAGTCCAGGTCTACATCGATCGCAAGTGACCGGGCTACCCGTTTTTTCCCGGATACTACATTCCAGTTTGCGAATCTGAAAACCGAAATATTTATGCTTATCTCTCGTGTCTACAGAAAGCATCCCGTTGCTGATTTCAAGAACAGGATAAGGACGGTTTTCAGTCTTATTTTTTTTTGGCGTTTTACTTTTTTTGAAAACAGAAGTATTCGAATAACCCAGGCTGTCGGTATATAAATATATATCCGGTTTATCCAGTTCAAGACGCAGGATATCTATTTTCCCCCTGAAGAGCTGCCAGAAGTCTATCGTGGCATACGCCCGGTTTGCAGAAACCAGGTCATGTTGATGCTGATTCCAAAGACTGTCTCGAAGGTAAATACTATCGATCGTAAGCGCTATGAGTGGAAAACTGCTTTTAAATCCAATACTGACGTCGCCAATATGCAGTGACCCCTTGTTCAGGACTTTTTCTGTTTCCGATGTTATAAACGATATGAATTCCTGCTTGTGATGTTTTACATAGTACCATCCTCCCATAAAAGCGAGAACCAACAAAGCAATCAGAACAGCAAGTACACGTAAGCTGATTCTGATTACTTTTTTCATCTTGTTGTTTAACTAAATAAGTATGATATGAGCCGTGCAACAGCCTGGGTTACCGCCAGGGAGGCTAATTAATAAACCAGTCTTGTATATACTAGCCCTGGATATCAGAAATACCAATCGACTTTATGTTTGTCCATTCCAGGGTTTCACTGTGCTCTAATATCCCCAGGGTTTTATATACTCCGGCCAACAAATGAAACTCATTGGAACAGCAAAAATCGTCCAGCGATTCCCGGGTTGACCAAATGGAAAGGAAATGGTATTGATTCGGAATCAGAGCATCCGAACAGAGGTTGAATTCTATACAATGACGGGACAAATGGTTTGAAACAAACTTGAACGTTTGTTCAAATTCCTTACGTTTTCCCAAAGGAATCTTTCCGGACATTTTTAAACAATGTACTGTGTTCTCTTTCATCGCCGTTTTTTTTAATGCAAACCAGAGTTTCCGGAAATGTCGGCTCTGGAAGATACTGAAGGCTCAACCGACCTGGTTTACATTTTCCAATTATGTGCCAATAAATAAAACAGAGGTTTTTGACAGGCTTTAACCGGCTGACAATGAGCTTTAAAATTAATTTTTACCTAAGGTCCGGGCGAATTGAACCCTGCAATCCGAATTACAGGATACCGTGATAAATCACGAAATGTCGTGAGAGCATGCTGTTATTCTACAGGTAACCGGCAGTAGAATTAAGTGTGGGCATCATCGTGGAAGTTCCCGCTATTGGCAGAACGGGTAAGATTTAATTTTTTCATTCTTGACCGAAGCGTATTGGGATGCATGGATAATTTTTCGGCCGCCCCATTATTTCCGTTTATTTTCCAGTTGCATTCATTTAATATTCGCAGAATATGTTCTTTTTCTACTTTTTCCAGTGATACTGCGGACTGAATCGGGGTATGGCCATTATCCGAAACAGTATGATGGGCCCACCAGTCCAGTTTAAGCGTATTAGTGGTAGAAGAAATCACAGAGCGCTCAATAACATTTTTCAGTTCCCTTATATTTCCGGGCCATGAATAGGAACAAAGCCTGTTTAAATCGGCCTTAGAAATATTTTCAATGATTTTACCGTGTTTTTTTGCTTTCCTTTCTAAAAAATAAGTGACGAGTAAAGGAATGTCTTCTTTTCGGTTTCTCAGCGGGGGAATGGTAATCGGAAAAACATTCAGCCGGTAATACAGGTCTTCTCTAAACCTTCCATTGTTTATCTCCTTTTCTAAATCCTTATTGGTAGCAGAAATAATGCGGACGTCCACCTTGATGGTTTGTTGTCCGCCGATTCTTTCAAATTCTCCGTTTTGAAGTACCCTTAATAATTTGGGTTGAAGGGCCAGTGGCAGTTCTCCGATTTCATCCAGAAAAATGGTGCCGTGGTCAGCCAGTTCAAATCGTCCTTTTCGCGGTTGAACAGCACCTGTAAATGCGCCTTTTTCATGACCGAATAATTCATCTTCGATCAATTCAGCCGGAAGTGCACCACAATTTACTTTAATCAGCGGCATTTTGCTTCTCAGACTCAGACTGTGAATCAGGTTGGCAAAAAGTTCCTTACCCACGCCTGTTTCTCCTTCCAGCAAAACAATGGCGGTCGATCCGGCAACCTGCCGGGCTTTTTCAACGGCGTATAAGATCGGCTGTCCTTTGCCAACAATTTCTCCATTAACAATTCCCTCTAACGGCTGACCCTTTAATATCAGATTTTCTTTTTCCAATGCCGCTTTCAATTCAGCTATTTCTTTATAGGCATTTTCTTCGTTGCTGACGTCCGACCCGATACTCAGGACGCCATTCAAATTCCCCTGGTCATCATACACCAAAACATTGGTCCAGCTGACCCGGATCCATTTATTTGAACTGGTCAGTACATCATTTTTAAAATAAGGTACTTCCTTTTGCTGAACAATCGATTGCTCAAAAACTGATTTGGTTACCACTGCTTCATGAACAGGTAAAAAATGACTGAACCAGTCTTTGTTCAGCAAATCCTCTGGAGAAGTATAGCCAAGAATCCGTACGCCAAAGGGATTAATATATCTGATCCTGCCCGTGATATCCAGTTCCAGAACGATCAACTGCATATGCTCCAGCAGGGAATGCCAGCGTATATCCCGTTTAAGGATAATTTTTTCGAGTGCGAACTTTCTGAGGGAATCTTCTCTTAAGCGAACCCCCATAATCAGCATAAACGGAAGCAGATACAGGTTGATCGGGTAAAATATTTTTGCGTGGTAACATTCTGCTGAAATAGTTACCTGTAAACTGAAAGCTTACCGTCAGCAGATAAAAAAAGGCAAAAATGACCATGGCAATTAAAAACCAGTATCCCTTGTTCTTTTTTCCGGACTTCAACAAAAACCGGGCAGCCAGTAAACCATAGACAAGTGTGAGCGTCATGGGTAACAGTACCAGTGAAACCCATAAGGGCTGACTATTATCATGCGCTGTAAAAGCCATAAAAAGATAAGCAACCAGATAAATGAAATCAGCAAAAATGGGAATCCGTTTCCTTCCATAACCGGAATACAGTAGGATAAACCAGGGGAACAGTGCACCATTTATAAAATTAAATAACCTTTTTACAATGATCTGGGCCGGATAGGGAGCTTTGTCGATGATAATAAATCCCGCAGGCGGCAGAATGAAGAAAATAAAAACGGAAATACACATGATACCAAAAACCAGGTCGGCCTTGTCAGCATCTTTATGCAGACCTGTGAACAGGTAAATCAGACCCATTGCCAGCGATACGCCGGCGGTTATAAGTGCTATCAGAACATTGAACAGATTCCATTTTGCCGGCAGTTGTAAGTAAATATTGAAGATAAACAATCAATAGTCTGATTGTCGGCCAGATAACCTGATGATCACTTGAACTATGGTTCTCCGCTGATTCTTCTGCAAGTATACTCAGGAATTTGCAATTGACTGTATTATTTAAAGAAGACCAGACTCAGACGGCTCCAAATTCCCTAACGACATTTCGTGATTTATCACGGTATCCTGTAAACCTTCATTTTGATTTCATTCTGCAATATCTGACCGTGCAAATTTTTTTTAAAGCTCATTGTCAGTTAGTTAGAGCTTGTAAAAAATAGCGGTTTTTATTACTGGCATGTAATTAGACAACTGTCTGTTCGCATATCTCTATGCCGCTTCTTCTTAATCCGGCATTTTCCGAAAATCCAATTTCCTAAAAGACGGCTACCATCAGAGATGGGTAGCTGAGCTTTCTAAAATCCCTGCCACCGTTCCCTGTGTTCTCCGAATATCAGCAAACTCTAATTTTTAACCGTTCAACATTTTTTTATGGAAAAGCAAATTACAAAAAACTGGTACATGGTTCTGATCAAAGGGATCATTATGATCTTACTGGCAATCCTAGTATTTAATCATCCCGGAGCGACCCTATTGGGTGTTGCCGTTTACCTGGGCATTGGTCTGGTGATTACGGGTATTATCGCCATCGGTCTGGGTATTGCGGAAAGAAAGCTGAGCCCTGAACTGGGGATGGAGAACTTTTGAAGGTGTCATTGATTTGGTACTGGGCTTAATCGTTATAAATAATCCAGTCCTGACCGTCTCCATCATCCCGTTCCTGATCGGATTCTGGGCAGCTATCTATGGGATTTTTCTTTTTATAGATGCTTTTTCCAGCAAAGAATCCAGGGGATTGAAAATGATTTCCGGTATACTCATCTTTCTCCTTGCCTGGGTGCTGATGTTCAACCCCCTCTTTATGGGACTGACGATGGTGATCTGGTTTGGGGTTTTACTACTGATCAACGGGATAGCCAATGTGATCATTTCATTTGGCCTCAGGAAAATAAAATAACATTCTAATCAAATAACCAATTCTTCACACATTTAAATCTAAAGTCATGAAAAAAAAGATCAGTATGAAAATGTTGCCGCGCATTAAAATGATCGCGGCAGCTGCAATCATTGTAATGATGTTCGCAACCGGTGTTCAGGCGCAGGATAACCAGGGTTCCATGATTGTGGCTACTGTAACGGCAACGGCTACCGTAACCAAGATCGACCAGAAGACGCGTGCGGTGACCATCAAAACAGACGATGGCCAGGTCTATAGTTTCGTTGCCAGCAGCGCAGTTAAAAACCTGGCGCAGGTAAAAAAAGGCGATAAGATCACGGTCCAGTATGCAGAATCTGTAGCCTACCAGGTGAGGAAACACGGTACTGCCGCTTTAACAACCACTGATGTTGGGGTAGCTGCCGCACCTGGCGAAAAACCTGCCGGTGTTGTGGCACAACAGACCATGTTAACGGTTACGATCACTGCGATCGATCCCAACGTGCCATCTGTTACCGTTAAGGGACCCAAAGGAAATACAAAAACCATCAAGGTGAAAGATCCGCAGAAACTTCAGGGTGTAAAAGTGGGTGATGTGGTAGACATCACGTACACAGAAGCTGTTGCGGTCAAAGTGGATGAAGTGACAAAAAAGTAAGCCAAAAACCAGTTTGGGACAAACGGTAATATCTATTTCAGCGTACGACAAACGGTAAAGGGTTATATGCCGATGGCGATGGTGAAAGCTATCCTGATAGACAGTTTCCCGTAATGAATGACATGGATTTTATAATATAATTTTCAATCAAATCAATGTAAGAAAATGAAACGTTTTATTGTGATCATCACCAGTTTTGTGATTGTTGGCTTTTCGGCCTTCGGCCAGGACAAGGCATATATAACCGCCGGATTTGAGTCCATATTTTCATTTGCAAATATTAATTACAATGGCGCCACACCAAACTCAACCATCCGGTGGTCGCCGGTATTTAATATACAAGCCATGCTCAACAAGGACATTTCCAGTCACTTTGGGTTGTTTACCGGGTTGGCCATACGAAATGTGGGATATATATTCGATGGATACAAGGATCCCGCAAGCGGTACTATATATAAAAAGAAATTCCGGTCATATAATCTCGGGCTCCCTATTGGTATAAAACTGGGAAATCTGAATGGGATCTTTGCCTATGCGGGATACGAAATAGAATTACCTGTTCTGTACAAAGAGAAAACTTTTGAAGGAAGTGATAAAATCAACAAGATTACCGGGTGGTTCAGCAACCGCGAGGTACTTTTCCAGGACGGTTTTTTTGTAGGCGTTCAGTTCCCATACGGGTTCAATCTGAAGTTCAAGTATTACCTGAGTGAGTTCAATAATCAAAATTACACGGACGCATCCGGCAATAAACCCTATGCAGGACTCAAAGCAAATATCTTCTACTTTTCCCTGAATTTTAACCTGTTCAAAAAGCTGGAGTTAAATACGAACGGGTCCAATACTATAAAAACAGCGCAAATGTAAAATTCAGTAGTGTTGTGGAATGGAAGGGTTTATTTCATGTTAAGGTTCGAAGGTTGACTATCCTTTGTGTGGCCGGCCAACCTTGGTTTAAAGAAAAACTTCCGGAGCACATCTCCGCCCAGCACTTTCGGTACTTGCAACGCATACCCACGTTCCAATGAAACGGGTAAAAACCTGATAAATATCATAGACTCTTATGTTTTTACTCAGATGACCTGTAAAAACCAATTGGATAAATTTGGATAAGCAAAAATCAGAATATCTTCTTTGTTATGGGAGATTTATCAGTTAGCTGCATGGTATCCCCGCGTATCAGACCAGAAACGATGCACCCCTGCACCAATTGAAACGAAATGATGAACAGTAAACTAATAGATCGCTTTCACTCAAAACATTTAAGTATAGATGAGCGAATGGAAAAGGGAAAGGTGATGCGCGATCGGCATCCCCGAAAAAATATGGGAGAATATAAACCGGCACCTGACCGCGCAGACCCCGTTTCTGTTCTGGAAGAACAGGCAAAAACAAGGCTGCAGGAGCTGGTGCCGATCCGTTATTCCAGGATGCTTTCGTCTCCTTTTTCTTTTCTCCGGGGAAGCGCTGCGATTATGGCAGCCGACCTCGCTGCTGGTCCGGATACCACGGGCATTACCGTCCAGGTTTGCGGTGATATGCATTTGGCGAACTTCGGCACTTTTGCATCTGCCGAAAGGAAGCTCATCTGGGGAATTAACGATTTTGATGAAACCATTCCGGGACCCTGGGAATGGGACCTGAAACGACTGGTTGCCAGCATTGTTACATCAGGCAGGTATATGGGCGCGAGTGAAGACCGTAACGAAGAATCCGTGATCGCCTCAGTAAAATCCTATCGGAAGCGAATGCACCAGTTTGCTGCAAAAGGAAGTTTGGAATTAGGATACACTTTCATTACTGGAAATGATACACTGGAACTGATGAATCCTGCACAGCGCAAACGCGCAGCAAAGATCATGGAAAAAGCCCGCGCAAGTACCCAACTGCAGGTTTTGGAAAAGCTGACAAACATTATTGATGAGCAACACCGGTTGCGTGAAGACGCTCCCTTTATTTTAGGGACAAAGCAAACCACAAGCGGAAGATCTATTAACGAAGCCATGGAGCTTTTCCTGGAATCCTATTTCCATTCCCTTGCCAATGACCGTAAGATGATGCTGTACAATTACCGGGTGATAGATGTGGCACGGAAAATAGTGGGGGTCGGCAGTGTCGGTACACGCTGCTGGGTAGTATTCCTGATGGGGAACCATAATAACGATCCGCTTTTTCTCCAGATCAAAGAAGCGCAGCCTTCAGTACTTGAGCCCTATGTGAAAAGATCAGTATTTTCTCATCAGGGCCAGCGGGTAGTGGAAGGACAGCGATTGATCCAGGGAGCACCGGATATTTTCTTAGGATGGGGAGAGCAGGATGGTATTGATTTTTATGTCCGCCAGCTGCGGGATATGAAAGGTGGAAGGGCATTCGACCTTGCCAACAGGGAAGAGGAAATCGAAAATATGCCATTATATTCCGCCGCCTGTGCCTGGGCCCTGGCGCTGGCGCACGCGAAGTCCGGAGATTCGGCTATTCTTGCGGGCTATATCGGAAAAAGTGATGAGCTGGACAAGGCCATGGTCCGTTTTGCCTTTGCCTATGCGGATCAGAATGAAAAAGATTTTAAAGCGCTTACGGATGCCGCAAAAACCAACCGGATTAAGGTTGCAGCCAGGGGATCCTGATCCGCACCTGCAGATTTATTTTTTTCAAAAAAAGACAGATGCTCGATTAGAGTTTAAAATTGCCGGAGAGGAAATAAGAAAACAAATAAATATCTCACATCACAAAAAATAAATAAAAATGAAAAAGACGTTGTTATCGGTTGCCATTATTATTTCTTCCATTACAGGCTATTCCCAACACCTTTCCTTAAATGCTTTTGGCGGGTATACATTCAGGGACAAAATTAATTTTGGGAATGCATATACCTATATTAATGGTGGCGGCATGTGGGGTGCGTCTATTGAGGGTGTCAATGCGCAGGGATCGGGATTGGAAATAGCCTATCAATATCAAAGTACTTCAACGCCCACAACTATATATGTTCCGGCGAAAACCATCAATTCAAACACGGTAATTTCTTACCTTCTTCTGAATTTCGAACAGTATTATATGAACAATCCTAAGATCCAGCCTTATGGTGGTATTGGATTTGGCGCCTCATTTTATAGCAGTGATTATAACGGATCCACGTCGGCTACCAAGTTTGCATGGGATATTAAGGCCGGGGTTAAATTTAAGGCCAGTAACGCCGTGGGAATTAAAATCGGTGCCCAGTTACTGGGGAGTGCACAGGCAACAGGAACATACTGGTATTATGGGTATCCATATACTTCTTATGCCACCATCCTGCAGTTTGGATTTACCGGCGGCCTGGTATTTGATTTCGGAGGTCATTGAGATGCTACTCGCTGTGAGCGAATTCAACAATCAAAACTACCCTGACGCATCCGGCAATAAACCCTATGCAGGACTTAAAGCAAATATTTTCTACTTTCAAATAAAAGTTATTAATAACCATTATGACATTTATCATATAGACGCAGGAGCAATATCATCGATCCGGGTACCACGGATCCACTAGATTTGAATTCACATGCTGAAAATTTTATTACACTTAAAAATATTTTTATGAAATCTCAGGACGAAACAAAAAAAAAGAAAGTAATTATCGTCGGCGGAGTAGCCGGTGGTGCATCCTGTGCTGCCAGGTTGCGCCGGCTGGATGAATATGCTGAAATCATTATGGTTGAAAAGGGGCCCTATGTTTCCTACGCGAATTGCGGATTGCCATATCATGTCGGCGATGTAATCCAAAAAGAATCGAGCCTCCTGGTAGCCAGTGAAAAAACTTTTCGCGAACAATTCGCCGTGGATTGCCGCACACGCTGTGAGGCGATCGGTGTTGATCCGGAAAAGAAAACCGTTCAGCTAAAAGATCTTACAACGGGGATAGTGACTGTTGAAAGCTATGATAAACTTGTGTTGTCGCCCGGAGCGCCATCGATCCGTCCGGCCTTACCGGGAATTGATCTTCCGGGAATTTTCGAGGTAAGAACCGTGCCGGATGCCAGGGCGATAAGGGAATGGATTGACAAAGGATCTTTGTTTCTGACCGGAATGAGCAGCTACTCCGGATTCCAGACCGTAAGGCCAAAACCCCGGGCGGTTGTAATCGGGGGTGGTTTTATTGGTCTGGAAACTGCGGAGAACCTGGTTCATCGCGGATTCGCTGTGACGATCGTTGAAATGGCCGATCAGATCCTGATGCCGCTTGATCCGGAAATGGCACGGGTTGTAGAGGAGCATGTGGAACAACATGGTATCCATCTGGCGCTAAACGACGGCGTAGCGGGTTTTCAGCAGGCTGAAAATAATACCATTAATGTCCTGACCAAGTCCGGAAAAACATATCCTGCCGATCTCGTCATTCTTTCACTCGGCGTGCGGCCGGACACCACACTGGCTAAGATGGCCGGACTGAAAATTGGTGATCGTGGCGGTATACGTGTGGATGAACATATGCGCACGAGTAACCCGGATATTTTCGCAGTCGGCGACGCGGTTGAAGTCAGAGATTTTGTAACCGGTGAATGGAGTCTGATTGCATTGGCGGGACCGGCAAACCGGCAGGGCCGCATTGCTGCGGATGTGATCGCCGGACGAGATTCAAAGTTTCGTGGCAGCCAGGGTTCTTCGATCATCGGACTCTTTGGAGGAGCCGCCGCCTGGACCGGTGCCAGCGAAAGAACGCTTAACCGTCTTGGGGATAAGGATTTCGAAAAAATATATCTCTACCCGAATTCACACGCCGGTTATTATCCCGGTGCCAGGCCGATTGCCATGAAAGTCCTTTTCCGGAAATCAAATGGAAAATTGCTGGGTGCCCAGGCATTGGGTGAAGATCTGGTTGACAAACGGATCAGTGCTTTGGCTGTGGCGCTTCAGATGGGAGCTACCATTTACGACCTGGAAGAAGCAGAGCTCTGTTATGCACCTCAGTTCGGAATGGCGAAAGACCCGCTCAATTTTGCCGGGATGGTTGCAGGAGATATTCTTCGGGGGGATATGCCGATCAGTCATTGGGACACGGCGAAGGATGGATTCATTCTGGATGTGCGCGAACCTATAGAGCTGGCTGTAGAAAGTATACCCGGAGCGGTGAATATTCCATTGGGGCAACTTCGGGCGCACCTTGACGAACTGCCGCGCGACAAAGAAATCCAGGTCATTTGCCGGTCTGGTCAGCGGGCTTTTTCTGCATTACGTATCCTTTTGCAACATGGTTTCAAAGCACGGAATGTATCCGGTGGAATGCTTTCCCGGACGCACGCATTCATCTTTAATAGTGAAACATAGAATAATGGCGACGGAGGATTGAAACCTTACAGAAAGTTTCCTAAGATAAAAAAGTAAACTGTGAATATACTAGCCGTTGATGTAGGCGGAACAAATGTTAAGATGCTGGCTACGGGGCAAAATGAATCCCGCCGTTTTCCTTCCGGGCCGTTAATGACGCCGACACTTATGGTGCACGGAATAAAGGAACAAACCCGGGACTGGCCCTATGATGTGGTTTCAATCGGTTACCCCGGGGTTGTTAAAAACGGTGAAATTATTACAGAGCCGCATAATCTGGGTGCCGGTTGGATCGGGTTTGATTTTGAAGCGGCATTTCAGCGCAAAGTCAGGAAAATGAATGATGCAGCTATGCAGGCATTGGGCAGTTTCGACCATGGGATCATGTTGTTTCTTGGGCTGGGAACCGGCCTTGGCTCTGCCATTGTAGCGGAAGGGGTAGTTGTGCCCATGGAATTGGCTCACCTGCCATATAAACGCGGCACTTACGAAACATATATAGGCGCAGGTGGGTTGAAACGACTGGGTAAAAAGGAATGGCAGAAAAATGTAGAATTCGCAGTTGCCCGACTGATCGCTGCGCTACACCCCGATGATGTGGTCCTTGGTGGCGGGAATGCCAAAAAGTTGAAATCGCTTCCCCCCGGATGCCGAATGGGGAATAACAGTTTTTCATTTACCGGCGGCTTTCGCCTGTGGCAGGATACCAAATATAAGTGACAGAAATATGCCCGAAGATTAACAATTTCCTGGCGGCCGGCGATTTCCAGATTTGGAAAACGGTGAACAGGGAAAGATTAAACTTATAAAACTAAAATATAATGAAAATCGGGATGATCGGATTGGGGCGAATGGGTGCAAATATGGTTCGCCGTCTGATTCAGGGAGGCCATCAATGTGTGGTGTATGATCGTGCACAGCAGGCAGTGAATGATTTAGTAAAAGATAAGGCCATTGGATCTTCTTCATTATCTGACTTCGTAAAAAAACTTGATAAGCCGCGGGTGGTCTGGCTGATGGTTCCTGCTGCCGTTGTAGACCAGAGTATCGCTGATCTTGTACCTCTCCTGGAGAAAGAAGATATCATCATTGACGGGGGCAATTCTTATTATGTGGATGACATACGCCGCGCAAAAGAACTAATGAATAAAGGCATTCATTACGCTGATGTTGGTACCAGCGGGGGAGTATGGGGCCTGGAACGCGGTTATTGCATGATGGTGGGTGGTGAAAAGAAGATCGCGGATTATCTTGACCCCATTTTTATTACACTTGCTCCGGGCCGGGGTGATATTTCGTCTACTCCTGGCCGTGAGAAACGGATCAGTACGGCTGAAAAAGGATATCTCTATTGCGGACCCAACGGTGCCGGCCATTTTGTTAAAATGGTGCACAACGGAATTGAGTACGGCCTGATGGCCGCCTATGCGGAAGGGATGGGAATTCTGAGAAATGCGGGTATCGGAAAGGAGAATCATGCATTGGATGCGGAGACGACGCCTTTGCGTCATCCGGAAAATTACCAGTATGATTTTAACCTGGCTGATATCTCGGAGCTCTGGCGACGCGGAAGTGTCGTGGCGTCCTGGCTGCTTGATTTAACTGCTGCGGCACTGGCAGAAGATCCCGATCTTAAAAATTTTGCGGGCAGGGTTTCAGATTCCGGAGAGGGAAGATGGACCATTAACGCGGCGATCGATGAAGCCGTTCCGGCACCAGTTCTCACAACGGCACTCTACAGCCGCTTTTCGTCACGCGGAGGGTCAGCATTCCAGGACAAATTGCTTTCAGCGATGCGCTTCCAGTTTGGAGGGCACCATGAAAAGCAAGATTAGAAAGGAGGTATATCATGCATTCTGCACAATCGGATGCCTTAGTATTTTTTGGAGCTACAGGCGATTTAGCCTATAAGAAAATTTTTCCTTCGTTGCAGGCGATGATCAGGCGTGGTTTTTTGAATCAACCCATCGTTTGTGTTGCCAAATCGGGTTGGAACCTTGAGCAAATGAAGGCCAGGGCGAAAGACAGCCTGGAAAAGCATGGAGGTCTGCACCAGGAGTCTTTTGACAAACTTTGCAGCCTGTTGCATTATGTTGATGGCGACTATGGGGATCTCAATACGTTTCACCAAATACGAACAGAACTGGGAGGGGCCGGAAATCCCACGCACTACCTGGCCATTCCGCCGGTTTTATTCGGAGAGGTTGTTGACAACTTAGGGAAATCCGGTTGTGCTGAAGGGGCGCGCGTTGTTGTAGAAAAACCATTCGGGACTGATCTTGCATCTGCCAGGGATCTCAATCGTATTCTTTTAGGAACCTTCGAGGAAGCAGCGATCTTCCGTATAGACCATTATTTAGGCAAGAGACCGGTTAACAATATGCTTTTTTTTCGTTTCGTGAATTCCCTGCTGGAGCCGATTTGGAATCACCAGTATGTGGAAAATATTCAGATCACGATGGCCGAGGATTTTGGAATACAGGGCCGGGGCGCGTTTTATGATGCTACCGGCACGATCCGGGATGTGATGCAAAACCACCTCTTTCAGGTTTTGACCAACCTGGCCATGGAACCACCGTCCGGACGCGACAGCGAATCGATACGTGATGAGAAAATCAAAGTACTTAAATCAATTGTAACCTTAAAGACTTCCGATGTGGTTCGCGGACAGTTTCACGGATACAAATCAGAGCCGGGTGTGAATCCGGAATCGAAAGTGGAAACCTTTGCAGCTATGCATTTGCGCATCGATTCCCCGCGCTGGCAGGGAGTGCCATTTTATCTGCGTGCCGGTAAAAACCTTCCAACAACCTGCACGGAAATTCTGGTACGCTTAAAGAGATCTGCGACAGTTTATTCTTCGATTGCAAAAGGTTATAATCACATGCGGTTTCGAATCAGTCCGGACGTGCTGCTCGCTTTCGGGATGAACATGATGGCCCCCGGCGAACAGATGAAAGCAGATCAGACGGAGGTAACATGGAACAGAATTCCCGGCACGGATGAAAAGGATGCCTACGAGCGCGTACTCACTGACGCCATGCTGGGGGATACTACTTTATTTGCCCGGCAGGATTATGTGGAAGAGGCCTGGCGAATTGTTGATCCCTATTTAAAAACGATCAGTCCTGTATTTGAATATGAGCCAAACACCTGGGGACCTGTAGAAGTTGAACAAGCAACTGAATCCGGCCGGCGGTTGGAATAATCCGGATATGCGACATAAAATTGATTTGGATTCTGAACCATTGATGGCAGGAATAGAGAACGGACATTGAAAAAGAAAGACTCCGGTTAACCCAGGTGCGGGTCTGATTGAAGGGGTGACAGTTACATTTAACAGGAGGCGAAAATAATAATGCAATTTATTCTTGAAAACGGTTTGTCAAGTTTATAGGCCGATACAAGATATTATTCCGACTGGTATTCCTGAATAGTATTGCCGGTTGTACTTCGTTAATCGCTCAGGAATTTATTGCACCTTTCGTGAACACCGCCGGTGATACGATTCCTCCAATGGTCGATGCACCGTACTGCAACGCGCAACCAGTTGGTTGCAGCGTGATAACCTTACGGGTGACTGGGGAGGAGCCCGAACCTGGCTAAAAGAAAATGGCATTATCATCAAACTCCGGTTTACGCAGTTTTACCAGGGGCTAACCAAAGGGGAGGGTAATCCGGGTTTTGAATACGGCGCAAAGACTGACCTCCTGTTGAACGCCGACCTGAACAAACTGGGTCTTTGGAAGGGGCTCTCCCTGAATGTTCATGCCGAATACAATTTTGGCAACAGTGTCAACGGACAATCCGGCACCATGATTCCCGTGAATACAGCTCTGTTTTTCCCTGGAATATCCGGACCCAATGCCTATGATCTGACGAGTGTCTACCTTGTACAAAAGATGGGTAGTTCCGTTTTTCTCACTTTAGGTAAAATTGATATGGTTGATCTTTTTTCAAATAAACTTTTTTTAGGCGGAGCCGGAATTAACGCGTTTTGGAATTGCACCTTCGCTGCGCCGCCGAGCGGCACTGTCCCGCCCTACCTTTTTGGGGCGCTGTTGGCCGTTAAAACCAAGACTGCCAATTTCGGTTTTTGGATCTATGACCCGACCAACCAGGTGAGTAAGTCTGGTTTTGAGGAACCTTTTTCAGATGGAGTCACTTTTCGCGGGAGTGTGGATTTTCCGGTTACCATCGCCGGTCTCGTTGGTCACCATGGATTCGTTGCACTTTACAGCACGCAACCCGGAACCGACCTGAAAAATCCGGGTGATATCATTTTGCCGCAGATACCTCCCGGCACTCCCGGGATTAAAAATTCAAGATACTATTTTGCTTATTTGTTTGACCAGTATCTCTATCAGTCGGATAAGAATCCTAAAGAAAGCGTTGGACTCTTTGGACAGTTTGGTATATCGGACGGCAATCCCAATAAGCTCTATTGGTCTGCTTTTGGTGGAGTAGGTGGCAAGGGTCTGATACCAGGCAGGAGCCGGGACAATTGGGGCTTTGGATATTACTATGATGCGTTGAGTAAATATTTTAAGTCAGCTTACGAACCCATCCTTACCCTCCGTGATGAACAGGGCTTTGAAATTTTTTACAACTTTTCTGTGACACCCTGGTTGGTTCTGGGGGCAGATTTTCAAATCATCAATCCGGTGGCGGCAGAGGGCAATGCAAACTTCCTGGGTCTACGAATGATGATCAACCTTTGATATCTTATGAAAAATGGTTACGATGTTTGAGTGGATAATTGATGAAAGATTGGATCACGACAGATGCAAGACTAACAAAAATATCTAATTGGCAAGATGATTTAAAACGATTGCTATGAATATAGAAAAAATCAGATTGCAGGAGTCCAAAGGGAAAAAAATCCCCTGGAAAAAATGGGGTCCTTATCTGAGTGAACGGCAATGGGGAACGGTAAGGGAAGATTACAGTGAAAACGGTGATGCATGGAATTATTTTCCGCATGACCATGCCCGTTCGCGTGCATATCGCTGGGGAGAAGACGGAATAGCCGGAATTTCTGATGACAAACAGATTTTATGCTTTGCCCTTTCGATCTGGAACGGCAGGGACCCGATCCTGAAAGAACGGATGTTCGGATTAACAAATAGTGAGGGGAATCATGGCGAAGATGTAAAAGAGTACTATTTCTATATAGACTCAACGCCTACGCATTCCTATATGAAATACCTGTATAAATATCCGCAGCATGCCTATCCATACGATAACATGGTTACCACAAACCGCCATGCGCGGGCGGCATGAACCAGAATATGAATTGCTGGATACCGGCATATTCAACGAGAATCGTTATTTCGACGTGTTTGTGGAATATGCCAAGGACTCTGCCGAAGACATCCTGATCCGTATAACTATTTTTAACCGTGGACCTGAAGACGCCCCTTTGCACGTTTTGCCTACCCTTTGGTTCCGCAACAGCTGGCAGGATAACCCAACGGAAAGCATTCCCCTGATCAAACAGCTTAGCCTGGATCAGCGCTGCGGGCTGGCACTGGTTTCACAAAAAAATCTGGGAGAATATTTATTCATCGCCGAAAGTGCAGCGGAGTTCCTGTTTACAAATAATGAAACAAATACAGCCAGACTGATGGGTGTGCCCAATGTGAATCCCTATGT
The DNA here is from genome assembly GCA_963741345.1 of uncultured Bacteroidota bacterium. Taxonomy (GTDB): domain Bacteria; phylum Bacteroidota; class Bacteroidia; order Chitinophagales; family Chitinophagaceae; genus Puia. The sequence continues at coordinate 611,439 of CAVUHS010000005.1, read as the reverse complement.
GAAGGACAGTATTAACAACGCTATAGTCCTGGGCCAGGGGGATGTTTTAAACCCCGATAAAACGGGAACAAAAATGGCGGCATATTATCCGTTGAATATTGAAGCGGGGAAGTCCAAAACTTTACGGTTGCGCTTGAGTAAGGAAGCTGGTGAAAATAAATCTGCTGCAATCGGGAATCCTTCCGGGAGATTGGGCAGTCGTTTTGATGAAATCTTTACGATGCGTTTGAAGGAAGCGGATGAATTCTATGCAGAGATTATTCCGTCCAGCCTGGAGCCTGACGGTGTCAGCGTGATGCGGCAGGCATTGGCCGGGTTGTTATGGACAAAACAGTTTTTCAACTATGACGTTGACAAATGGTATCAAGGGACACCGGGCCGATCCGTCCAAAACAGGTATTCGAAATGGTCAATGGCGACATATGATCTGTGCAGATATTATTTCCATGCCGGACAAATGGGAATACCCCTGGTTTGCTGCCTGGGACCTGGCTTTTCACGTGGTTTCACTGATGCTGGTTGATGAAGACTTTGGAAAGGATCAATTGGAGCTGATGCTGAGTTCAGAATATCAGCATCCAAACGGGCAAATACCAGCATACGAGTGGAACTTTAGCGATGTCAACCCACCAGTCCACGCGTGGGCAACCATATTCAGCTATTTTCTGGAAGGGGCAAGAAGCGGTAAGGAAGATCAGGAATGGCTTGAGCGATCTTTTCATAAACTATTGCTCAATTTCAACTGGTGGGTGAACAGGAAAGATCGCGATGGTAAAAATGTTTTTGAGGGCGGTTTTCTGGGCCTGGACAATATCGGGGTATTTGACCGTAGTGCTCCGCTGCCGACCGGAGGATATCTGGAACAGGCCGATGGTACCGCCTGGATGCTGCTTTTTTGCCAGAACATGGTTGAGATCGCCATGCACCTGGCACAGACCAAACCTGCCTATGCCAGTATAACGGAGAAATTAATGAAGCATTTTTTTTGGATTGCAACTTCCATGATCGGTAAGAATGACGAAGGCGGCATGTGGGATGAGGAGGATGGCTTTTTTTATGATGTACTTCGTACGCCGGACGGCGGGGGCCAGCGACTTAAAGTGCGATCCATGGTCGGACTCCTTCCTTTGTGTGCAGTTTCCGTTTTTGAAAAGGATGCCATGCAAAAATTCCCTGAACTTCACCAGGACATGCGCCGGTTCGTAGAGCGCAGGCCGGAACTAACGTCCTTTATTCATAACTCTTATAAGCCGGGGTATAATGACAGGTATCTGGCCACTGTGCTGAATGAAACAAATCTTCGCAGGGTATTGACCGTTATGCTGGATGAAAAGGAATTCCTGAGTGCGCATGGAATCAGGGCGGTATCCAGGATACACGCAGAGCATCCCTTCGTAATTCGGGAGGGGAACCAGGACTATAGTGTTTACTATTTGCCCGGGGAATCCGATACGGGTATGTTCGGCGGCAACTCCAACTGGCGCGGTCCGGTCTGGATGCCTGTAAATATGATTATCATACGTGCCCTATTGAATTATTTTATGTATTACGGAAATGAGTTCCTGATCGAGTGCCCGACGGGATCAGGGAATATGATGAATCTCTGGCAGGTTGCCGAAGAATTATCACGCAGACTTTCGGGCATATTCCTGCGTGATGAATCCGGGCACAGGCCTGTTTATGGGAATACCCAAAAATTTCAGGAGGATCCGTACTGGCGGGACTATATATTGTTCTATGAGTATTACCATGGGGACAATGGGTCCGGTATCGGCGCCAGTCATCAGACGGGGTGGAGTGCATCAGTAGCGCAGACCATGCATTGGTTCTCACAAGGTACTTCTGAAGATGCCCTCAGGCTGAGCAAGGAATTTTTTTTAGCAGCCAGACATAACAAGCACACGGATTAAAAATCGATTTCCCTGGTCACAATCCAGGATTGCATACTGTGCGCTGATTTATTGGGTGATAAACTTTGAAATAATTTAAACATTAAAACATATGAAAGCAATAACCGTTGAACCGAATAAACCGGGGACCGCGAAATGGATGGAGGTTGCGGAGCCGGATCTAAACGAAGGTTCGATACTCGTGGAAGCCGTCGCAGTGGGTGTATGTGGCACCGATGTGGAGATCGTGGAAGGGAAATATGGATGGGCACCTCACGGTCATCGACACCTGATACTCGGACATGAATCCCTGGGTCGCATATTGGATCCGGGTCCGGTGAGCGGATTCAAAAAGGGAGAGCTCATCGTGGGAATCGTTCGTCGCCCCGATCCTGTTCCCTGCCCGAATTGCGCGGTGGGAGAATGGGATATGTGTCGCAACGGTTTGTATACCGAACGCGGAATTAAGGAGATTCATGGATTTATGTCGGAACGCTGGAGGATCGAACCTGAATATGTAGTAAAGGTTGATCCCTCACTGGGTATTCTCGGCGTATTGCTTGAACCGGCAACCGTGATTACAAAAGCACTGGAACAGATTGCAGTTATCGGCAGACGTTCTTTCTGGGAACCCCAGAATATTTTAGTTACGGGTGCAGGGCCGATCGGATTGCTGGCCGCATTATTCGCAAAAATACATGGACTTGAAGTGCATGTACTGGATATGGCTGAAACGGGCATCAAGCCCGAACTGGTACGGGCTCTTGGCGCTACTTATCATACAGGCAGTATCATGAATCTGGGATTCAAACCCGATGCGGTTATCGAATGTACGGGTGTGGGTGTGGTGATTGCAGAAGCCATTCAGAAGATCGGAGCGAACGGGATCGTTTGCCTCACCGGTATCGGGCATGGCGGTAAAGCCATTTCATCTGCCGCCATCGCTGATGTCGCTACTTCAGCTGTATTAAACAATAACGTGATTGTCGGTAGTGTCAATGCCAATAAACGTCACTGGTATAAAGCTGCACAATTCCTGTCACGCGCAGACCGCAGCTGGCTTGCCCGTTTGATTACCCGGATTGAAAAACCTGAAAACTTTGCGAAAGCCCTGCAGCGGGGACCCGACGATATCAAAGTGATCATTCAGTTTTCCGGTGTGTGATTAAAAAGTGAAGGCATTTTTTTATTTTCAAGAATCAAGCGTTAGCCCGATGGAAAAAAAGAAAACGGAAGACTATACCTGGCAGATATTCCTGGCAGAATTCATCGGCACGGCCCTGTTGTTATTAGTTGCTTTATCCATTGTGATTTTCATGTTTGGAACCGGCAGCCCGATGCCGCAGGTCCTGCCTGATATCGGCGTTCGAAGGCTGATCACCGGTTTTTTATTTGGATCGACGGGTGCACTGATCAGCATTTCCCGCATAGGCAAAGTGAGTGGGGCGCATCTCAATCCGGTTGTCACACTCGGGTTTTTGCTAATGCGCAGACTAGATGTCCGGACTGCATGGAGATATGTTTCGGGTCAGCTGACCGGAGCCATTTTCGGTTGCCTGCCCCTGTTAGGCTGGGGCCCGATCGGACGCAGCGTGGAATTCGGAGCGACGATGCCCGGTGCCGGATATACATTGCAGATGGTATTACTGGGCGAGATTATAACTACATTCACCATGTTATGCCTACTGGCTGTTTTTCTAGCTACAAAGCGACTTCGACCTTATACACCGGCCCTGTTTCCCTTTCTTTATTCTGCGATGGTTTACCTTGAAGGCGCCATTTCAGGGACGAGCACGAATCCGGCACGCAGCCTGGGTCCTTCAGTCGTTTCAGGATATTGGGAAGGATGGTGGATCTACTGGATCGGTCCGCTTACCGGAACCTTACTCGCAATCCTCTTCGTTCGTTTCTTTGCTAAAAACATAACGGTCGCTAAACTTTACCACTTTAACAGCCCGTCAGTCCGGCTGTTCGGAAGAAAAGACCGGTCGCCTGCATGAAAGTCATGTTGCTGATTTTAATCTGCATTAGCCTGATGGGAATGAAATTATTCAGCTGAGAAACATCGGTTTGGCCCTGGCTGCGCGGATATTATTCGCAGAGACATACATAACCGTAAATGAATTAAGCAGAAAGAAGTTGTAATTCTTTCAGAATTAACTTTACGACTTTGGGATCTATGATTATGCGGTCATGTTCAAAGTCCAGTTTGATGCGCCACTTCTGCATCGTGTTTACACCAATGATGGCTTCTTCGCTTAAATCGGGTACCACCATAAATTCGTCACTCATACGCAGGTCCCCGAAATAAAAATCACTTCGAAGTGTATGATCAATCTTTACAAAATGTCCGCGGCTGGCCGTACCTACTTCAAGTGGTAATCGCATTCTTTCTGCCAAACCTATTTCATCTGCGTTCTCCGGCGTAATACATGAAAAACTTACGCCACTGTCAAACAAGGTATAAATCGTCTTCTCACCCTTCGACCCCATAAAAAGTAATGGCACTTTTATTATCCCCATAGAAAATGTGTGATTTGTAAAAGTAAGAATTTTACCATTTCAGCCCATACCATTTACAGGGCATAAATTTGGATGAAGTTGAAACTGGAAAAGATCCGGGATAATATTCAAAAACTACTGATTTGATTGTGGAGGCAACCGCAGGACATGTTATAAAAAATTTATGAGATTTCTGAAAAAATAAAAATTGCTGTTTTGGCGGCGATTATAATTGATGCGGCAACGATCGGTTTACATGTGGTAGGAGTAGCGGTAGCAAACCCACTGAAAAGCATACGCACAGGGTGAGCCTGGTGTTTCAAATGATATTCGTTGATACATCCTGATTTAGAATTTATAACAAAATCACGTAAATTCGGAAATGGCAAACTACCGGTTAGACCGAAATGCTTTTAAGGGACAAACGTTCGAAGAGGCTGCTAATCATGCAGGGTATTATAAGAACATGACCTGGCAGGAAAGACTTCGTGTTGCAGCTTATTTAAATAGTAAGGCTTTTAATTATCCGGAGAATCATCCTCCACGCATGGATAAATCGAAATTCAAAGGGCATTCAAGAGCCAAGTGATGGGAAATATTTTCAATGAGGATTTTCGGGATTTTTTATTAGCCTTAAACGCTCAACAGGTTAAGTATATGCTAGTCGGCGGCTATTCAGTTATCTTGCATGGCTATTCCCGAACAACGGGAGATATGGACATCTGGGTGGACAGAACTGCGGATAACTATTCCAGAATCCTCCTGGCTTTTCATCAATTCGGGATGCCTGTATTCGACATGACAGAAGATAATTTCCTCAATCACCCGACCTGGGACGTGTTCACATTTGGAACTCCCCCTGTAGCTATTGATCTGATGGTAAATGTTAAAGGGCTGGATTTTGACACTTGCTTTGGTAAGTCGGTTCTGTTTGAAGAGGGTGATTTAAACATCAGAACGATTCGGAAAGAAGATCTCATCCTGGCGAAAAAATCGGCAGGCCGCCCGAAAGATCTCGATGATCTGGATAATATTCAGTAAGATGAGTATTTCCGTCAGAATAAAAGTCAAAATTTCCTCTCACCATACTCCCTTTTGAATAAAAATAAATAGCGGACTTATGAACAAGGTTAACGGGTTTCGATATCAAGAAGATAGGCTTTGCTAAATGCCAATGCACGTCTCATCACCTGGGTAATCTGCGGATACCAACTCTTCTAGCTTTTTGCCCGGATCTGAAAAAATAACCAGAATTGAGTGCACGCTTCGAAATGACCAACCCCTGATGGCCGTATCAAAACCAATCAACCGCTGTACTAAAAAAGAACATACCCGTTGATTCTGCGTTTCCAACTTACAGATAGTCAAATATTTACAAACTGGCATGTTTTTAAATGGAGAACCTGCGACCGAACTAAAAACCATCAGGCATGTTCAAAAATTATTTAAAAGTTGCGCTGCGCCATTTGTGGAAGAATAAAGCATTTTCCGCCATTAATATTCTCGGGCTATCGGCAGGGCTGGCTGTTTGTCTTTTGATCGTATTGTATGTAAAGGATGAACTGAGCTATGATAAACAATATGCACAGGCAGAAAATATTTATCGCCTGGATGCGGATATTTTTTTCAACGGAACGCAATTCACTTCGGCCGTCTGCCCGGCGCCCCTGGCACCAACGCTCATGAAAGAGAATCCCGGGATTGTCCAATATGCGCGAACACGGGATTTTGGGGATATCCTTGTGAAAAAGGACAACCTGAACATACAAAACCATAATGCGGTATTTGCCGACTCCACTTTCTTCCAGGTATTTTCAGTTCCCATGATCGCCGGTAACCGGTTAACGGCATTGAATGAACCCAATTCAATCGTGATTGACGAAACGACTGCAAAAAAATATTTTAACTCAACCGATGTTTTAGGCAGGACTTTAATTGTGGATAATGGGGTAAACTGTAAAATAACGGGTGTCATCAAAGATTTTTCGCCGCAGTCTCATTTTCATTTCAGTTTTATACGGCCGATACGGGACACTTACCACGATGACCAGGCAGACTGGCTGAGCAATAATTATGCATCGTATGTTTTAGTCAGACCGGGTATTACACAGGCGGCATTGCAGACTAAAGTAAATGCCACGGTCAATAAATATATCACGAAGCAACTGGAACAGTTCCTGCATACTACTACAGATGAATTAAAAAAAGGGGGCGCCCATTTTTTAAACCCTGTAATGCCCCTTACGGAAATCCACCTGCATTCAAACAAATCTTACGAGTTTGAAGCAAATGGAAATGTCACGTACGTATATATTTTTTCGGTAATCGCCATTCTCATTTTGCTGATTGCCTGTGTGAATTTTATGAACCTGTCCACCGCACGTTCGGCCAGCCGCGCAAAAGAAGTGGGCATAAGGAAAGTAGCGGGCTCTCTGCGTTCTAACCTCATTACCCAATTCCTGGCCGAATCCGTTTTAGTGAGCTTTATTTCGCTGCTGCTTGCACTTGGTATTGCCGGGCTTTTGCTGCCCCTGTTCAACCAGCTTGCAGGAAAAGAGATGAGGGTGTTCACTTTATTTTCCACCTGGCTACTACCCGTGGTTGTTGTATTGATCATCGTGGTGGGTTGTCTCGCCGGAAGTTACCCGGCTTTTTATCTCTCTTCGTTTCAACCGGTGCAGGTGCTGAAAGGCAATATCGCAAAAGGTTTCAAAGGCGGTTGGCTGAGAAGTGGCCTGGTCATTTTCCAGTTCTTCATTTCAATCACACTGATCATCGGCACTATTGTAATCTACAACCAGCTCAATTATATCCGCAGCAGGGAAATTGGTTATGATCGCAACCAGGTGCTGGTGATCAATAACGCATATGCGCTCAATAAACAAATCAAAACTTTCAGGCAGGAAATGCTGAACATACCGGGTGTAAAAAGCGCTGCCATTGCCGGATCACTGCCAACAGAAACAAGTCATGGCCAAAACGGCTGGTTCAAAGATCCGACGCTTGACGCGAAACAGGTTACCATCATGACTGATTTTTATGCCGACCAGCATTACATTCCGACCATGGGAATGACCATGGCTGCCGGGAGAAATTTTTCGCCGGATTTTCTCACGGATTCATCGGCCGTGATCATCAATGAAACCGCGGCAGGGCTCCTGGGATTTAAAGATCCGCTGAATAAAACCTTATATCGCCCGAACGGCTATGCGCCTGATGGCAGATTCGCCGCGAAATCATTTCATATCATCGGCGTCGTGAAAGACTTTAATTTCAGTTCCATGCACGACAAAGTGGGGCCGTTGATCCTTGAATTGGGCGAAGATTATGGAAGGATTGCCATGCGTATCGACACCAAAAACATACCTGCGCTGATCAGCCAGGTGGAGAAAAAATGGAACGGTATGAGCCCGGGCCAGGCGTTCAGTTATACCTTCCTGGATGCTGATTTCAATAAAGTCTATAATGCTGAACAGCGGACGGGAAAATTGTTTATCAGTTTCGCGTTGTTTGCCATTTTCATTGCGTCTCTCGGTTTGTTTGGACTGGTTACTTATGCAGCAGAACAACGCTTTAAAGAAATCGGCATCAGAAAAGTGCTGGGAGCCAGTGTAAGTGGAATTGTAACCATGATCTCTAAAGATTTTGTGAAGCTGGTGCTGATCGCCATTCTGGTCGCATTCCCGGTTGCCTGGTGGACGATGAATCAATGGCTGCAAAGTTTTGCGTACCGGATTAATATCAGCTGGTGGGTATTTGCCCTGGCCGGTTTGCTAACCATTGCAATCGCCCTGATAACGGTCAGCATCCAGGCAATCAAAGCAGCGGTCGCAAACCCGGTGAAGAGTTTGAAAGCTGAATAACCGTCAACCGTAATCCGTCAACCGTCAACCCTGCCTGCCGGCAGGCAGGCGTCAACCGTCAACTCCGCCTTCGGCAAGCAGGCGTCAACCGTCAACTTTTTGTTCTTATGTTTAAAAATTACTTCAAGACCGCACTGCGCAACCTGACCCGGAACAAGGTCTATTCTTTTATCAACATCGCCGGATTGAGCCTGGGTCTTGCCTGTTCCATGCTGATCATTCTGTATGTAAAAGACGAAGTCAGTTATGACCGTTTTCATGGCGACGTTAACCGGATTTACCGGATCACTTCTCAATCCTTTGACAAGAAAGAAAATAAGATCAACTGGAACAGCAATACCGGTTATTTACAGGGGCCCCGTTTTACGGCAAATATTCCCGGGATTCATTCTTTCGTTCAGGATACAGAGCCAGCGACGGGATATCAAAAAGGGAACAGATGTCACTTCGCATGAAGTGTTGGATGTGGATTCGAATTTCTTTTCCATGTTTAGTTTCCCGCTCATTGAAGGGAACCCGAAAACCTGTCTCAGCGATCCGCATTCCATAGTTCTTTCAGAAGATGAAGCGAAAAAGCAATTCGGGACCCGGCAGGCCGTAGGTAAAACACTCATGATGAAGGACGAGGATGCCTTTATTCCCTATACCGTAACGGGAGTCACTAAAAAATGCCCTCAGAATTCTTCTATAAAATTTGAAATCCTGGTGCCTGTCAGGAGTCGGTCACGGATGCACAAAACAGCGAAAACTGGTTCAACTTTTTTCTGAACACTTTTGTCGTATTGTCGCCCCATGCGGATAGCGAAGACGGTAGAAACGAAAATGAAAAAGTTTTATGATGAAGACACGAAAGAAGCGATAAAGAGCCTGACCGCAAAATACGGTCCGGAAGTGGCAGACTGGAAAGCTAATTATCAGCTGCAGCCATTTCTGGACATGCATTTGAGTAAAGAGCTTGCCGCAACAACGGGCTGTCAGATGCCAGCAATCCGGTGTATTCTTATATTCTTTCCGGCATCGCCATGTTTATTTTATTGATTGCTTCCATCAATTTTGTCAACCTGACCATTGCCCGTTCCGTAAAGCGTGCGAAAGAGATCGGGATCCGGAAAGTAGTTGGCGGAGAAAGAAGGCAACTCATTATTCAATTCCTGGGTGAATCATTGTTAATCTGTTTGTTCGCCTTCTCATTCGCGATGCTTATTGTGCAACTGATCCTGCCGGTGTTCAATGAACTTTCCAATAAGGCGCTGGCCCTGTCTTATTTGTTCGACGTCAAACTGGTGGCAGGATATATTCTGCTGTTTCTTTTAACGGCATTTCATGGCCGGTTTTTATCCTGCACTGGTTCTATCCGGATATAATCCGGTGCAAACCTTATACAGTCGCTTTAACCTGGCCGGTAAGAATTATTTGCAAAAGAGTCTGGTGGTATTGCAGTTTTCACTGGCTTCTTTCCTGATCATTGCGACATTTACGATCTATGCCCAGTTCAATTATCTCACCACGGAGAAATTGGGATATGATGATTGCAACCTGGTTGGCGTGGAGAAATGGAATTTAAAACGGGATCAGGCTGCTTTATTCAAAACAGCGCTTTTAAAGAATCCCAATATTGCGGATGTAACGTTTAAGAATGGGGGGAACTGGGGCACGGTGGCGAAAGTGAATGCGGACTCCACGATCGAGTTTGCTTATGAAACGGTGGATGAATCCTATCTCCCCCTGCTTAAGATCCCCATCCTGCAGGGGAGAAATTTTTCAAAAGATTTTCCCGGAGATTCGTCTCATTCCATCCTGGTAAATGAAACTTTTGCGAAAAAAGCAGGTTGGAAAAACCCGGTCGGGCAACAGGTTAATTTCTGGTATAACAATGAGAAATATACAGTAATCGGACGTTGTGAAAGACTATCATTTCGAATCCCTGAACCAGGAAATTGGTCCGCAATTGTTTACCATGAAAGCGGGAAATAACTACGGGATTTCATTCATCAAAATAAAACCCGGTACTGAAACGGCGAGCCTGAAACATATTGAACAGATATTTAAGCGCTACTTTCCCGCATTTCCTTTTACCTATGCATTCAAATCAGAGGAAAATTTTAAAAATTATGTAGCAGAACAAAAATGGAAACAAATCATGCTCTTCAGCGCCGTTTTGACCATTTTCATTTCATGTATTGGTCTCTTTGGATTATCGGTATTATCCGCAGAAAGACGAACAAAGGAAATTGGCATTCGCAAAGTACTGGGTGCATCGGTCAACCAGGTAGTGACTGTTCTTTCAAAAGACTTTGTGAAACTGGTGATCCTGGCACTGCTGATTGCAATACCCCTCGCCTGGTTTGCTGCGAATAAATGGCTGCAAAATTATCCTTACCGTATTGGTCTGAGCTGGCAAATCTTTGCCCTGGCGGGCGTCCTGGTTATTTTTATCGCGCTGGCTACCGTCAGTTTCCAGGCAATCAGAACAGCGTTGGCAAATCCGGTCACCAGCCTTCGATCAGGAGTGACCTTTATTTTTTTGAACTCTTACTTTCGTTTCAATAACTTTCATTAATGAAACAAACGAAGGTTTATTACTGCTTATGTGCAATGCTGTTATTAACCTCAGCACTGATCTGCGCAACCCTATCCAAGATTTAAAGTGCTGGCTTTTTACAGCACAACAGTTGAAAAAGCGCATGTTGATTTTGCCAATGATGCCATACAGTTTTTTAAAGAACTTACTGTAGGTAATGGTTTTGTGTTTGATACAACCAGCAATATGGAAGATCTGAATGATTCAAAAATTAAAAGACTACCAGTTGCTGATGATGGATCAATGATTTCCCGCACAACCAGGCGCAACGTACGGCTTTTGAAAAATATATGGATAATGGTGGCGGCTGGCTTGGTTTTCATGTGGCCGGTTATAATGATAAAACAACCCAATGGCCATGGTTTGTAAATTTTTTAGGTGGTGCGGTTTTTTATAATAACAACTGGCCGCCATTGCCTGCAAAACTTACGCTTGATGATACTTCGCATACTGTTACCAAAGGTTTTCCTGCAACATTTATTTCGCCTGTTGGCGAATGGTACCAGTGGAAGCCAAGCCCGCGGGAAAATAAAAAAGTAAAAGTGCTGGTGAGTTTATCACCGGAGAATTTTCCTATGGGTATTAAGCATATTATTGCAGACGGCGATATGCCGGTGGTATGGACGAACACAGATTACCGCATGATATACCTGAACATGGGTCATGGGCCGCATATACTTTCTGATGCTACGCAAAACAAACTAATCATCGACGCATTTCGTTGGGTAATTACTTCCGATAAAAAAGGAAATGTGATTGATAAATAAAAGGTCAATACAATTTTAAAAGGCCTTCAATTCTACCCTTCATACATCTGATAGTCAATATTTCTCCAGCCTAAAAATTTATGCGAGTCAAAATAAGGTTAGATGAGAAGAGTTAAGTAGAAGCTAATAGTTGCCCGAAACATATATTTGCTCAATGCAACATTTCACATTTGAATATAATGGCACTGTCGGCGACGCGATTGTGGAACACTATACCGAAGACTTCTACAATCGCTATCGAATTACCCTGGAAGACGATCTTGTTATTATTGCGCCGACGAACATTGCAGGCATGAATATGGTTATTTGGATCCAGGTTACTAAACGGGGGGATAAAATTTTCCCACATGAACTGGTTCAGGCATTAGGTCAGGGTTTGGAAGATGCGAGGATTTATTGAATTTCCACTTAATGATTTCAGCATCTATTGAAACAGCGTTAAGTTTAAACGTGAATCAATGGGAAATTTTTGGCGATGTGGCGGTATTCCTCCCACACACTACCGGAACGGGTTTTCATGATTGTAACTATCTTCCACTTCATTCTTTTCTGTGCTAAAAGCCATAAGGTGTCCCCTAACTCGGTAAAACCAGCTTACTTTTTTATTTCCTAAAAGGTTTGTGTTATTGAATTGCACCTTATAATATAAATTTGAGTGTTTTGAGTCATAAAAATTGAATCTCAATAAAATTGAAAGCAATTGTCTACACAAAATACGGCGGTCCTGAGGTTTTACAGGTCAAAGAAATAGAAAAACCGCATCCGAAGGACGATGAAGTCTTGATTAAAGTTCATGCGGTATCAATAAATGATTGGGATTGCGGCCTTCTCCAGGGTGACTTCATAAATCGTCTGTTAAACGGTCTTTTTAAACCGAAGAAAAAAATACTTGGCTCCGATATTGCGGGACGAATTGAAGCAGTTGGTAAAAATGTATACCAGTTTAAAACCGGTGATGAAGTGTATGGTGATTTGAGCGGTCAATGGGGAGGTTTCGCTGAATATACCTGTGCCCTTGAAAAAGCATTAGTGCTGAAACCTGCAAGTATGAGTTTCGAACAGGCAGCGGCAATACCGCAGGCGGCAATGCTGGCAGTGCAGGGCCTTATTGACAAAGGAAGAATTCAGCCTAGGCAAAAGTTATTGATTAATGGCGCAGGCGGAGGTGTTGGTACTTTTGCTGTGCAGATTGCCAAATCATACGGGATTGAAGTAACTGGTGTTGACAGCACAAGTAAACTGGATATGCTGCGCTCCATAGGCTTTGATCATGTAATTGATTACACGCAGGAAAATTTCACAAAAAATGGCCAGTGCTATGACCTGATACTTGATGTCAAGACAAATCGTTCTATGTTCGACTATGTCCGCGCATTAAATCACAAAGGAGTTTATGTCACGGTCGGGGGTTCCATACTTCGACTTCTCCAAGCTTTAATCCTGGGACCATGGTTTTCCGTGATCAATAAAAAACGCATATGTATCGTTGCCCTGAAGCCAAACAAGGACTTAATTTTCCTGAATAAGCTTTTCGAAGCTGGTAGAGTCAAACCTATAATTGATGGACCTTACAAGCTGGATGAAATGCATAAAGCTTTCAGAACTTTTCTTAATGGAGATCACAAAGGGAAAGTAGTAATAACAATGTGAAGGAAACCAGAAATGGGTTCTCCAAATCTCAGACTACAATCCCTACGAAGTGTAGACAAGTGTGCTGCCCGGACTACACCAGATTTTTATTGCTTGTTTGTTTTCCGAAAATACGCCGATGATACCGGTAGAAACAACAGGACAGAAATCAGTATCAAAAAACCAATATGTACAATCATCTCAGATGCCGAATGGAATCCGCTTATTATAACATGGTAAATCAACCATATAACCGCAAGCCAGCGTGCCCAATTAATCCTAAAAAGTAAAAGCAGTCCGCAAACCACGGCAACAATCCGTAAAAGAAGAACCCCTATCGTTTCATACAGATTGTTGTTTGAATTAAAAATTTCTTTTACGTGATAGACAAACCCTACACATCCAACGAGCATAAATAAAACGGAAACAACCACAACGGGAACAGGGCGCTTTTTCATTGAACATGAATTAATTTATATTAGTTACACATCTCCCTGCTGTAATTTGAAAAAATGTCAATGGCTTCAAATAATTGAAATCCGATACCCTGCGCCAGCTGCTTTAGTTCTGTCATACTATGTGCCAAAAAAATCGAAACGGTTTTTTTTACCGGGTCTGCTGACCACCAGCCACCATAGGCACCCGGCCATCCAACGGAGCCAATGGAACCCGCACAGGGCATGGATCCATTGCTTTCTTTCATCACCACGGCAAGTCCAAGTCCAAAGCCATAATATTCTCTGAACATGGCTGAACCCATTAATTTTGAATGTTCTCTTTGAAATGCAGTCAGTTGATTGGAACACATGAAATGAATCGTTTCCGGTTTTAGAATTCGAATACCATTTGAACTTCCGTTTTCTACAAAAAGTCTGGCAAATTTTAAAAAATCGCCGATGGTTGACCAAATTCCACCACTGCCTGCTTCAAATTCTAAATCGGGGGGACGTTCTTTGAAAGCCATTTTTGATGGGACCGTTTCAAGATTTACCAAATTACCTGCGTCGTCATAACCCATACTCGAGGCACATCTGTTTCTTTTGTCATTTGGAACATCAAAAAAACTATCCGTCATGGCTAATGGACTGAATATTTTTTCTTCCATGACTTTGCCCAGTGATTTTCCTTCAATGGTTGAAATGAGAATACCCAGTAAGTCAGTAGATTTCCCATAATTGAATAATTCACCCGGCTGACTCACCAGCGGTAAACCCGCCAGGCCATTTATCCACTGTTCAATGGTAAGTTCTGAATCAATGTCGCCTCCTAAAGCTATGCGGTAATCATCCTTTAGTTTTCCGGTCTGAAAATCACTATAAGTAAAACCCGCTCTATGGGTTAGTAAATCAAGTATAGTAATGAGCCGGTTTGCATCTTCGTATTCCCCGCCCCGATTTTTTAGAACCTCCATATTCCCAAATTGCGGAAACCATTTGGTTATCGGGTCGTCCAGATTGAATTTCTCCTCTTCGTATAATATCATGGCGAGTACTGAAGTAATTGGTTTTGTCATGGAAGCAATTCTGAAAATAGTATCCATGGTCATCAGTTCATGGGTCTCCAAATTCCTGTACCCACAACTTTCCTGATAGATAACTTGTCCATCTTTCCAAATAAGACAGTTAATTCCGCCCAACTTTTTGTTATCTATAAATTTTTCAAACATTTATTCCACTCGTCTGAAATTCGTTGAATTTTTATCAGCGTGATGCTATAACCAGGGTTTTTGCGCAAACCCCATGCTAGTGGTGTGGCGTTCTTCGCCTCATTCCAAAAGGTTTTGCAATTTATTTTGTTGTTTTGGCACCCATTTTCTGGCCAAGCTTTTCATACGCTTCGTCATTAGGCTCCCATAGTTCAACTTTATTGCCTTCAACATCCATGATATGAATAAATTTTCCGTAGTCAGCTGTTTCAACTTTGTCCACGATGGTTACACTGTCTTTCCGAAGCTGATCAATTAATGTTTCCAGATTTTCAACCCTGTAATTGATCATAAAATCTTTGGTTGAAGGTTCAAAGTATTTGGTTGTTTCCTTAAATGGACTCCACTGGGTAAAGCCCTTTTTTGTTGTATCCGCCCCTTGTCTCCACTCAAAAACTGCTCCATAGTCATTCGTGTTTAGACCGAGATGAACCCGGTACCATTCTCTTATTTTTCTGGGATCCCTGCATTTGAAAAAAATGCCGCCAATACCTGTTACCTTTTTCAGGGGTTCTTCGCTACTAATATTTGTGATCAGAGATTTGAAGGCGAACCCAAGACCAAATGTTGTAATCAGTGTGAGAGTAATTAATATTTTTTTCATGTGTTGGCATTTTAACTATTACTGGTTTGGTTTTGAATACAGTTCTTTCCAGGCAGCTTCATACTTGTCACCGTTTTTCCAATGAGGCTGCGCGGGATTGTCTGCAATGTAACTGGCGGCCAGAATATATGAATTCATGTATTTAACAATATATCCTACATCCAGATTGCCGATTTCATCACCGAGCTGGTGATAATATCTCATGATTGATTCATCAACTTTCCTTACCCCCATACCGTATGTCGGTGCCGGCACTCCTTTGGCTGCAAGGCTCACATTATCGCTTCTGTCAAAAAGATTCATTTCAGGTGCGGGATCACCCCGAAGTGTAAAACCGTATGCCAGACAGGCTTTTTCAATATCATGATCTGCAGTCGTTCTTCCCAGGCCGATGACATTGATCAGGCTGGTATCGTTTACTCCACCATTATCGATATTTAAATTGAAGACAATTTTTTCCAGGCCGATGGTTGGGTGCGATGCAAAATACTTACTGCCCAAAAGTCCCATTTCTTCGCCGGTAAAGGCAATAAATAAAATCGATCTTTTTGCCGGGTGCAGGGCAAAAAAACGTGCTGCGTTGATAACCGCTGTAACACCAATGGCATTGTCTCTTGCACCATTATAAATACTATCTAACTTTCCATCTACCATTTGGGGTACGGAAGCAACACCAATATGATCGTAATGTGCCGAAAGGACAAGGAACTGGTTTTTTAACTGAGGGTCTGTCCCCTCGACCCAGCCCATCACATTTTTGGCCGGTACTTCTGTCAAATTGCTGCCGGCCGTATTGATCATACAGCTTGTTGCCCTTTTCACAGCGATGGGTAACTCCCCTGCCGGATCATGTATGATAAATACAGGCAGCAGTTCATCCTGTGGGACAAAAGCACGCTGACTACCAAAGTAATGTTTAGGAAGTTCCCAGTCGGAAGCGGGCTGCCAGTAGCGTTCTATCAGGGCGAGGGCACCCTTTTCCGTTAACAGTTTTTGTTTTGCATCCCGGATACGGATGGCATCCCTGACTTTTGTTGAATCGTTCTCGCCCCAGTTTACCACAACAATTTTGTCCTTCACATTAAGGCCGGCTAAATCTGCCGGTGCACCAAAACCTGCAAAGACTACGGGCGCCGTCAGCTGAATCCCCGTGCCCCTGACTTGTAAAAGGTCTGCTCCCATGTAATAGGTTTTGTTGCCGACAACAATAGAGCCATTCGTGGATGGGGAGATAAACTTAAGCTTAAAACGCTGAACGTAATCTTCTGTTCCGGCCAGTTCCTTTAGGCCAAAGCTCCTGAACTGCTCACTGATATAGCGGGCTGCAATCTGGATCTCGGGTCTTGTGGTCGCCCTGCCCATGAGCTCATCTGAAGCCAGAAATCGCAAAGGCGCTAATGCCTGGCCGGGAGGATTTAACCGGTTAATTTCGTTGACCAGGGCAGGTTGTGCATTCGAAAAAAGTATCGCAAAACAAAAAACGAAACATGTGCCTGCTTTTCTCATAAGCATTTAATAAGTTAACCGCAGACGTTCCCCGTCAGCCTTTTTAATAAAGTTAAAATATCCGGAATTAAAGTTGAGTTTTATTCGTCAGGCGCGGGGGCTGCGCCGGCCAGGCAAAAGACTAAAGGACTGGCTCGCCATCGGATATTTTATTGGAGTGGTTTCACTTTAATCGTTCCAGGACTCCCTTTCGCCTGGTAATATTTTTATAGTCCCATTGTATCTGTCGGGACTTTTCAAGCCAGCGCTTCATGTCCGCCCTGTTTATTTGCGCCGGGGTCGTAAAACGTATTTCTGCTGCTTTAAAGCTTCCTTCTTTTTGTAAACTGTCTTCGTCGAATGACTGGCCGCTCCAAAATAACAGCCGGATGCAATCTTTCAATTTGCCGTAGCCCACAATGGGGTTGGCCTCCAGGAACCAAACCGGATGACCATGCCAGATCTTATTTTCAGCTTCAGGCAAATTCATACTAATTTCTTCTGACAGTATATTGCAGATCTTTTTGTCCTCCGCGGCCTGCTTCTCATTGTATGTTTTTATCTCTCTGTTCATCTGTCTTTCCTTTGTTGTTTTAAATGATATTCAACATGGCAGGCAGCGGCGCCCGGGACCGCTGCTGTGCTGTAAATTTATAACCGTTATTTTAATTTTTCATGGCCTCTTAAGTTCCAAAAGTACCTGTCTTAACTTTTCCAGCCCGCTTGTAATTGGCAATAATAACTCCTTTTGGTGTAACAATACTCTCTGTTAATGTAAATGCTGCCGGAATCGTTCCATTGTCAAAAAGCTTTTTTCCCTTACCCAAGGTCAGGGGGTGAATTTTAAGTCTGAGTTCGTCTACAAGATCATTCTTAAGTAGCAGCTGAATGAGTTCACTGCTGCCCCAAACCTGAATGTCAGAGCCTTTTGAATTTTTGAGCTTTTTGATATCTGCCAGGTTTTTTATTAATACTGAGTTTTTCCACCCGGTAACTATCGGGTCCGACTTTTTCATGCTTTTGGAAAACACGTATTTTGTGCCTTCATTGATACCTGGCCAAAAGTCTCCATGTTCAGGCCAGTAACCGGCCCAAATCTCAAATGTTTTTCTGCCCAAAAGATAATCTGCAGGTTTCAGCTCTTTTTGCACCACCTTACCATACACTTCGTCACCATACGGTGCAGTCCAACCGCCATATTTAAAACCGCCTGATGTATCTTCCTTAGGTCCACCGGGTGCCTGCATTACTCCATCTAATGTAATCATTGATAAAACAATTATTTTTCTCATAATATTTCACCTCCCCTTATAGAGTGATCTTTAAACGCTTCTTCAAAATTGCTTTTATTATGATACAAATCTAGCCAGCAAAGACCATGCTATCGCGGTGTAAATGCGACAATATTAGTGGCTGAATACGAAAGGGACCTGTGTATTGCTATTGTCAAAATCTATAAATTCTTTCTATTTTGTTTTCTGCAATTTCAAACATGATCAATTGCTCAAGCGACTCGTTTTTACCATACCTTCCATGAATGACTTCATGCAAAATTATCCTGTTGCCATAATTGATTCTGTTAATAACTTCCGCTTTAAGGTTTGGTGAGTTATCAAATAAGTCCTTATACATTTTTTCACATGCATCCTTCCCATCAACTAAAACAGATTCATCATGGAATTGTATAATTTGAATATTTTCACTAAATAATTCAATATTACCTTTTAAATCTCTCTTATTATAAGCTTCAATTTGTGCAGTTACAATTTCAGAAGATGACATGCCGTAAAGTTTTTATAAATTGTTATTAAGAATAATTTTTAGAGATGCACTGAAGTCAATTGTATTTCAAATACTTTGCGAATTGTATAATATCATTTGCCAATAACATGGGTTGTTCCATGGCGGCAAAATGGCCGCCGACGGGTATATCTGTCCATTGCCGGATATTATAACCTCTCTCTATGAACCTGCGTGCCGGGAATGGTTCTTCTTTGTGAAATCTTGCAATGCCCACCGGAATATTTATAAAATCATCTTTTGAAAAATGCAAGGGCACCCGGCTATTTTCATTATAAAGCCTGATAGAAGAATGAATCGTTTCGGTAAACCAATACAGACTCACATTTGCCAGTAATTCATCTTTTGTAAAAACAGTTTCGATATTTCCGTTGCAATCGCTCCATCCATAGAATTTTTCAACAATCCAGGCAAGGAGTCCCACCGGTGAGTCATTTAATCCATATCCCAATGTCAGTGGTTTTGTCCGGTGCTGATGTGAATACGCTCCTTCTGCCTTGTACCAATCCTCAGCGTTTTTTAAAGAATAAATTTCTTCTTCCGTAAGCTTTTCATCCGGTGATAGATAAGGAAAATAGGAACCCGGAATATAATTGAGGTGCAAACCCAGCATATTTTCGGGATGCTTTAATGCAAGGGCCGTACTGATGGCTGCGCCGAAGTCGCCACCCTGTGCCAGCAGTTTTTTGTAACCCAGTTCTTTCATCAATTTATTCCACAGATCGGCGATAAACCAAAGATTACAACCCGGCTCATTCATTTTTTGTGAGAAACCAAAACCCGGAATGGAAGGAATGACCAGATCAAAAGAGAATTCGGGGTTTGTTGTAAGCGGAACAATCAGTTTACTCATTTCCATAAAAGAACCGGGCCAGCCATGGGTGATGATCAGCGGCACTGCTATTTTCCCCTTCCCTTTTATATGCAAAAAATGTATCCTGATCCCATCCATTTCTGCTATATAGTTAGGGTACTGGTTAATTTCATCTTCAACTTTTCTCCAGTCAAACTTATTCAACCAATAACCGGCAAGCTCTTTCATGTAAGAAAGACTGGCGCCATACAGCCACCCGGAATCTTTGATTTCATCTGTCCACCGGGTCTGGCTTATTCTGAATTTTAAGTCGTCAACAACGGATTGTGGCATCCGGCATTTGAATTCAGTGATCATCGATCCTCATTTTTTGATTTTCCAGCCTGTCAAATTGACCCTTAAATTAGTGATTCATTTATTTTCCGGGGGAACCATTCATAAATTTTGTTTTTTTAATTCACTCGCGGTATAATCATGGCGAGCCCGTTAGCGCTATTTTTCGGATCTGTCGGGATAAAGCCGGAGAACCTTTTAAATGCCCGGGTGAAATGGGATTGATCGTTCCAGGCGTTATTGTTGCAGAACGAATAAGGCGTCACATGCAAAGTGACTTTCAATTCCCGGAAAAAAGTTCAGAAACACAAAAAACCAGGAAATATCCGTTAACTTAAACAAGAAAATCGCCCGGTACTAATAATGTACATTTTCTTTGATGACTAACAGGGGCAAAACAGATAGATTCGGGTTCATTTTTTTTTAATTTATAACTCCATTAAAGGCTACCAATGCAGACTCAAATGAGGAACTCTTTGGCCTGCTCCTCGCTCATCAGTGGTAATGAATTCGAAATATGGTCAAAAGCCCGTCATCCAGGTACAAACGAATAGCTCGACGCATCTCCAGGATCATCCTCTGGGTTATCATCATTTCCCTGTTCCTTGTTGTTATTGTTCTGTTCCTGTTACAGACTTCATATGTACAAAATTTCGGACGAAAGAAAATCCAGGCTTATCTCGAATCAAAACTGCACACAAAAGTCATCATCGGCGAACTCTCGATTGACTTTCCCAAAAAAATTGTGCTGAAAAATATTTACCTGGAAGACCAGCATCGGGATACTTTGCTATTCGCCGGAAATCTAAACCTGGATGTAAATCTTTGGGGACTATTCAAACACAAAGTGGTGGTGAATGATATTAACCTGGATCGCTGGACCGTTAATATTGAAAGGCAGCTCCCCGATTCCGGATTTAATTATGCATTTATTGTAAATGCATTTGCTTCGGGGAATGTCAATCCGGACACAGCTCAAGGAAATAGCCCATGGGCATTTGAATTGGGGAATATCCACCTGGTGAATATTCGCGCGCATTATAAGGATGATGCCACCGGAAACGATGCGACCCTGTTTCTTTCAGATCTCCAGACAAGGATCAAAACCTTTGATCCCGACCGGCTCATTTTTGCAATACCCGAATTTTCGGTGAATGGATTGAACGGTTATCGTGAGGTTATACAAGCCAACATTGGTACTCCGACAGGAAGAAAATCGTCGATCGTCAACGATCAACCCTGCCTACCGGCAGGCAGGCGGTCAACCGTCAACCCTGCCTACCGGCAGGCAGGCGGTCAACGGTCAACGGTCATCCGTCCATCTTCAATTGGGAAAAATCGGGCTCGATTCCATATTGATGACTTATTCCGATGAATTAAGTAACACAAAGGCCAACGTCAACATCGGCCTGCTTTCAATCCTGGCAGATTCCATTGACCTGAATAAAATGCAATTTGATCTGAAGTCGATGGACCTGAATCAATCAAAAGTTCAACTGGTCCTTGGAAAATCCGATGTGAAAAAACAGGATAAAAAAGAAAAGGCTGAAAAGCCCGGAGCTAAAATAGCATGGATTGTGAATCTCGCCAATTTAAATCTGGTGAACGATGAGTTTAGCTTTGATGATGAGGAGAAGAAGCCGGTAACCGATGCGATGGACTATGCCCATTTGCATATCAGGAATCTGAATACAACTGCCGGGGCGCTTAACCTGTCTTCAGAAAATTACAAGGGCGAGATCAAAATGCTCTCGTTTTCCGAAAAAAGCGGCTTTGAACTGAAAAGCCTTTCCACCGGATTTTATTATAGTGATCAACAGGCCGGCGTGAATAATCTTGATCCTGCTGACCAACAACACGAATCTGAGAAACAAGTCAGAACTTAAATATGCATCGATCGCCAGTCTGTCTGAAAAGCCCGGAGATCTAACCGCTGATCTCGCATTTGACCACTCTTATATCGGGATGAAGGATCTTCTTCTCCTGGTTCCTGCGTTAAGATCCAGATTTTACAAGGAGCAAAATACACGGATAAGAATCAACGGCAGAATCAATGGCAAACTGAATAATCTCAATATTCCGGATCTTGAGATCGCCGGATTGCAGCAAACTCAATTGGAAATGTCGGGACGGATTCAGGGATTGCCCGATGCAAAGAGCGCCATCTACCATATTCAAATAAAAAACCTTTCCACTTCAAAGCAGGATATAAATAGCTTCCTGACAGACAAAATCATCCCAAAGAATATTCGCATTCCGGAATCCCTTTCAGCCCATGGCCGTTTTGATGGAAGCCTGGACCAATTCAATGTGGATATGGCGCTCAACTCCGGTTTTGGAAGTGCGGGCATAAAGGGTCAGCTCAATATCCCAAAGAAAGAATATGATCTAAACGTTGATCTGTCGGGATTTGATTTGGGAAAATTATTATACCAGGACAGCCTGTTGGGTAATGTGAATCTGCATGCAACGGCTAAGGGAAGAGGATTTGATTTTAAGAAAATGCAGACGGTCGCCCATTTGCAAATTCCGGCAGCCCTGGTGAAAGGCTATCATTACAGGAATGTTTCGATGGATATTTCCATGCAGGACGGATCGTATCATGTCAATTCCATTTTTAACGATCCAAATGTAAAAGGGCATTTTGACGCGAAAGGAAAATGGGTGGAGAAGTTTCCATCTCTCCTGCTCGACCTGAAAATGGATACCATTAATTTTCAGGCTTTGCATCTGATGAAGGATAGCCTGGCGATGTCTTTCAACCTGCAATACAAACCTGGCCAATACGGATCCTGATGCTACTGAAGGAAAACTTTATCTCACTGCACTTGGAATGAGTTACGGGAATCAGCATCTGTCAACAGATTCCATTTACCTGGAGGCAGCCAGAAAGGATTCTATGCAATCTCTCCTCCTGCATGCTGAAATGGCTGATCTGAACTGGTCGGGAAGGTATAAGATCACGGAAATAAAGCAGGCCCTGGAACAGACGATCAATCACTATTACAAAATCCCGGGATTCATTGAGCAGAGGCATCAGCCCGCAAAACTGGCAATTGAATCTCTCACTCAGACCATCACCCGATGTGCTCGCCTATGATCCAACGCTGAGCGGTTCAGATACCATTCAATTGAAAATGGGCTTTAACAGTCTGAAAAATGACTTTCAACTTTCTTTACTGGCGCCTTCCATTCATTATCGAGAATCAATTTATTCAGAATTTGTCGGCGACAGCAGGGACGAACGACAGCGTATTAAATTATTCGATACAATTGGACTCTGCGCATTGGGCTGGCCTGGACTTATACAGGTCCGGCATTTCGGGCTGGCTGGCAAACAATACATTCCGTAACACCATTCTTCTGGATGACGCGAAAAACAAGGAACGATATCGCCTGGGCACTTTGCTCACAGGAATGTCCAATGGATGGAAGCTATCTTTATTGCCAGACAGCCTGCTCCTGAATTATGATATCTGGAATGCTTCCGAAGATAATTTCATTCAATATGATTCTTCCGGTTTGTTCGTTAACCATCTGCTGATAGATCATGAAAACCAATCCCTGTTGATCAATAGCAGTTCATCTTCTCCTCAGTCGCCCATTGATGTTTCATTTAATCATTTCAGGATAAAAACACTGGCTTCATTTGCCGGGCAGGATTCACTTTTACTGGATGGTGAACTGAATGGTCAGACTGATTTGAAGAATATACTGTCAAATCCTTCATTTACTTCAAATATCAAGATCGACAACCTCGCTTATAACAAGGATACGCTTGGAAACATTTCTATCCTGGTCGACAACCAGCAACCGGATATATTCACCACAAACCTTTCCATTGAAGGAAAAGACAATGATGCAAGGGTTAGCGGTATGTATTATTCGAACGAGAAGAGAATGGACATGAAGCTTGATATCGGCAAACTGGATCTTTCGATGATCAAGCCATTTTCTGCAGGACAGATCAAGAATATCCGGGGTTGGCTCAGGGGGAACCTGCATGCTACGGGATCATTTGATCAGCCCGTTCTTACAGGGAGTCTCCGGTTTGACAGTACCTATATTACTCCTTTTCTTTCTGGTGAAAGGCTGAAGCTGTCATCTGATAGTATTCAGTTCAACAAGGAGGGAATTAGTTTGAATAAATTCACTTTCCTGGATTCTGCCGGACATAAAGCCATTTTGGATGGGCATCTTTACACAAAAGATTACAAGAATTATCGTTTCGATCTCGCCTTCAATGCAGATGATTTCATCCTGGTAAATACGCCCATAGAAACCAACCGGATTTTCTATGGCAAATTAAATATGGATATCGGGCTGCAAATAAAAGGAGACATCGACGCACCCGTAGTAACGGGTAATTTGCACGTAAATAAACAAACAGATTTCACGCTTATACTGCCCAACAGTGACCCGGAAGTGGTTAGCAGGCAGGGGGTCGTATTATTTGCTGACAAAGATCACCCGATTGATACCGCCCGGATCAGGACTTATTTAGACTCACTCAACCGAAATGCAGGATTCAGGGGTATCAATGTGCTTGCGAATATAGAAACAGACAGCAGCGCCAAATTTAACCTGATCATCAACGAAAGAACGGGTGATGCATTATCCGTGAGAGGACGTGCCTCTCTTTCGGGTGCCATGAACAAAAATGGAAAGTTGTCGCTTACAGGAAATTATGTACTGGATGACGGCGCCTATAATTTATCATTGAGACTACTCAAGAAAAAATTCAATTTACAAAGGGGCAGTACCATCACCTGGACAGGAGACCCTACCGGAGCCACCATTGATATTACAGCCACCTATCTGTGTACAACGGCACCCATATCCCTGGTGGGAAACCAAATGTCCGGTATGAGTCAGGAAGAAATAAACAGGTATAACCAGAAACTTCCCTTCACGGTAAACCTGAAAATGCAGGGCCTGTTGTTAAAACCTCAGATAACATTCAGCATTACTTTACCTCCGAATGAATCGGCCTTGTGGCAAAATGTAGACAGTAAGTTAGCCGAACTGAACAGCAATATGTCGGAACTGAACAAACAGGTTTTTGCCTTATTGCTGTTCAATACCTTCATTTCAGAAAATCCATATGAAAGCACCAGCGGCGGTAATTCCAATGCTGCGTTGATGGCAAGTCAAAGTGCCAGCAATATACTCACCTCCCAACTGAACGAACTGGCCGGTGGTTTTGGTAAGCGCGTTGATCTGAGTATGAATGTAAATTCAGATCAGACTTATAATACTTCCGGCCAGGCAGTAAATCAGACCGCACTCCAGGTAGGTGTATCCAAGAATTTATTCGGTGATCGTGTAAAAGTGAGTGTAGGAAGCGATTTCCAATTAGCGGGTGCCAGCCAGGGGCCCAACGCTTCGAATATTGCAGGAAATGTAAAGATCGATTATACGCTCACGCCGGATGGCAAGTATATTATGAGAGTATATAGTGTGAACCAATACAACACGGTAGTTCAGGGGCAGGTGGTGGAAACAGGGGTGAGTTTTATCATTACGCTGGACTTTGATGCATTCAACGAGTTGTTTCAGAAAAAGTATTCCTCAAAGGAAAAAAGCAATACCGATCAAAAGGAACAACCGTCAAAAACAAATCCTGAACCAACCATAATGAAACCAGGAAGATGGATTTATTTTTGTTGCGCAGCCCTTATCCTGGTGGCTTGCAGTGAAACCAAAAATCTGAAGGAAGGACAGTATTTATACAAAGGACCCGTTATCCATATCAATACGCCCGAAAAAATTTCAAGGAGAAAAAAGGCACAAATAAAAACAGATCTGGAAGACCTGCTTCGTCCAAAGCCCAACGGAAAATTTCTGGGGATTCCATTTAAATTATTAATCTATAACTCGGCGGGCGAACCGAAGACGGAAGGGACTGAGTTATTGGTTAAAGAACAAAGTGGGAGAACCTCCGGTCCTGGGCTCGATGAGTGCATTTGAAAAGAACCGGCTTATCCTGCAAAACCGATTAGAGAACATTGGCTATTTCAAGGACTCGGTGAAACTGGATACTGTCACCAGGAAATTAAAAATCCAGGACATCTATACAGTTACTACCGGTTATCAATACAGGATACGGAATGTGATATTCCCGGAAGATTCAAGCACGATCAGCCGGGAAATTCAAAAATTCAAAAAGGAAACCCTGCTCAAAACCGGAACACCCTACGACCTGGATCTGATCAAGAATGAACGGGTAAGAATCGATTCCAGGTTAAAAGAGAATGGATTTTATAATTTTAGTCCGGATTACCTCCTGGTGATCGTAGATTCAACAGTTGGTAAACATCAGGTGGATATGCGGGTGGTCGTCATCAAGTCAACGCCGGAATCGGCCAAAGCGGTATACACCATCCAGGATGTAGTGATCTATGCGAATTTTTCCATCAATACCGATACCGCCATGCCCGTTAAACCCACGATATGGCAGGGTTATACCATCATCGACCCGGGCCAGCTATTTAAGCCCAGTTTGTTCAGCAATACCCTGACCTATAAACCCGGAAGCACCTATAATATTAAGGACCAGAATCTGAGCCTCAGCCGGCTGATCAACCTGGGTGTTTTCAAGTTTGTAAAATTGAATTTTAAGGAAGCAGATTCAATCCATTACAAACTGAATACCTATTATTACCTGACCCGTGCTCAAAAAAGATCCCTGGTATTTCAGGTTTCGGGTCTTACTCAATCAGATAATTCTTATGGAGGAGCGCTTACCATCAGTGCCCGCAACAAAAATACATTCAGAGGAGCCGAATTATTCGTGGCCAGTGTTTTTGGCGGATTGGAAACACAGAATCTGGGAGGCGGGCAGTATACCAACATCTTCAAGCTGGGAGCGGATTTAAATTTATACATTCCGAGAGTTATTTCGCCTTTTAAAATTCATACAACCAGGGACTACATGCCCAAAACCAGGATAAACCTGGGATATCAATTTTATAATAGTACCAAGTCAGTACACTCTGAATTCTTTCAAGACCAGTTACGGTTATGTGTGGAAAAAATCCGAACAAAACGAAAATCAGTTTAATCTGATTACGATTAATTATGTGAATCCTACCAATATTACTTCCCAATTCCAGGCGCAGCTGGATACAAACCTGACGCTGGCCAGGAGTATTGAGCGGCAGTTTATCATCGGACCCAATTTCAATTACAATTACAATACACAATTGAGTCCATTCAAAAGGGATCATAATTTTTATTTCAATGCCAACATTGACTTATCGGCAAATGTAATAGGCCTGGCTACCGGAGCCAACTATAATACGGGAAATGTGAAGAAAATTTTCAATACCCCTTTTTCGCAATATATCCGGGGTGAACTTGATTTTAGATATTATTTGAATTTCAGCCCGACTACGGTACTTGCAAGCAGAATTACCGGGGGCATGGGATATGCTTACGGTAATAGCACCACGATGCCATTTATCAAAGAGTTTTTTGCAGGGGGACCAAATGATATCCGGGCGTTTCAATCCAGTACGCTGGGGCCCGGTACCTACTATGCAGGCAACAGGGATACCGCCTACATCGCCTCTCAACCCGGAGACATCAAAATGGAGATCAATACCGAGCTGCGCTTCAAGATTGTTTCCGTTATTCACTGGGCATTTTTCGCCGATGCCGGGAATATATGGACCAGGTTGCCAGATTCTACAAGGCCAGGATCTCAAATAACACCCCAGTTTTATCAGCAGATAGCAGTGGGGATCGGCACAGGCCTGCGAATTGATTTCAGTATCCTGGTGATTCGTTTCGATCTGGCTGTTCCGGTTTGTGAACCGTACAGGCCAGCCGGTTCTAAATGGTATTTTGACGGCAAAAACAGGATTTTGAATTTTGCGATAGGGTATCCTTTCTGATTTAATTATTTCCCGGAAGGTAACGCGAGGCTATCTGGATAAACCGTTCACAAATTTTGTTTTTTTAATTCACTCACGGCATAATCAGCCGCACGCGCAGTGAGTGCCATATAGGACAGCGAAGGATTCTGGCAGGCGCTGGACACCATACAGGCGCCGTCGGTTACAAAAACATTTTGTGCATCCCAAACCTGGTTATGGCTGTTCAATACGGAACTGCGGGGATCACGGCCCATCCGCGCGGCGCCCATCTCGTGGATGCCCTGCCCGATCGCATAATCCTTATCCCAGGTAGTGATATTTTTGATGCCGGCGTTCTCAAACATTTCCACCAGGTCCTTCAGCATGTCTTTGCGCATTTCCAGTTCGTTTTCTTTTAGCCCTGCATCCATCGTCAATACAGGCAGTCCCCATTTGTCTTTGACTTCATGATTCAGTGTAATCATATTATCGTGATAAGGCAGGATTTCGCCGAAGCCTGTCGCACCGATCGACCAGCTGCCCGGCTCAGTGAGTGCTTCCTTAAATTCAGCGCCAATATTTAATTCCGCGATGTCCCGGCTCCAGCCCTGGCGGCTCGCACTGCCCTGGTATCCGTAACCGCGCAGAAAATTTCTTTTATCACTGCCAAGATTCACAAAGCGCGGAATATAAAAACCGTTCGCGCGCCGGCCGTAATAATATTGATCCGTATAGCCATCGACAGTACCCTGGGCCCCGAGCATATAGTGATGGTCCATGATATTGTGACCGAGCTCACCACTGCTGCTGCCCAGTCCTTCCGGCCAGATATCCGTTGCCGAATTCATCAGTACCCAGGCACTGTTGAGTGTAGACGCATTCAGAAAAATAATACGGCATTTGTATTCATAGGTTTTGTTTGTCTCTGCATCGAGTACTTCAACCCCCGTTGCGCGTTTTGTGTTTTTATCGTAAATGATTTTTGTTACGATGGAATAAGGACGCACGGTGAGTTTTCCGGTTGCCATGGCCGCCGGTAACGTCGAGGACTGCGTACTGAAGTATCCGCCAAATGGACATCCTTCCCAACAGCGGTTGCGGAACTGGCACCTGGTTCTGCCCGGGATCGCTTCGGTTAAATTGGCCACTCTCCCGATAAATAAATGCCTCTGCCCTTTATATTTTTCTTTTATTCTCGCAGCGACATCTTTCTCGACGCAGTTCAAATCCATGGGCGGAAGAAAATGTCCATCCGGCAAATGCGCCAGTCCCTCTTTTGATCCGCTGATACCCGCGAAGGTTTCCACATAGTCGTACCAGGGTGCCATCTCTTTATACCGGATCGGCCAGTCGATGGCAATGCCATCCCGGAGATTGGCCTCATAATCCAGGTCGCTCCACCGGTAACATTGCCTTCCCCACAGGATCGATCGTCCGCCCATCTGGTAACTGCGCCACCAGGTAAACGGACGCTTCTCCACATAAGGAGAATCTTTTTCATTCACCCAATAATCCATAATTGCTTCCTGGGCGGCCGTGCCGTACATACCCCAGGGCCGCGAGATCACCGGGTCATCCTCTTTTTGTTTCATGGTCGCGCGGCCGCGGTGTGGAAAATCCCAGGGATTCAATGATGCTGTTTTATACCCGGTAATATGATCGAGCGGACGGCCTCTCTCGAGCATGAGTACACGCAATCCCTTTTCGGTTAATTCCTTTGCCGCCCAGCCGCCGCTGATGCCCGAACCGATCACAATCGCATCATAGGTATTCTTTACATCGGCTTTATTATTGATCAGCAGGGAATCTCCGGGCATAATTTTTTATTTTATCTGAATGGTATATTTGGCAATGTATACAATTCGACCAATAAAATTCATATTGGAATCCGTCATAATTCCGCAGGGTTATAAAACAAAATGCGGCTTGCCGTTAACAATAAAGTCGAATAACCACTCTTTTATTACCAGATTCCAACCTTCTGAACAAGTGGCATAACTCTCCTTTTCAGGCACAAGGCCTTCATGTGTGAAGTGAAGAATAGAAGAATACCCTGTGGGGATTATCTTAAAAATCATTCTTGTATTCGTCCATTCATCCTGAGTCCTTAGCCAGCTGAGTGTACTTTCTTCGACGTGCCAAACTACTTTTTTATTCTGAACAACCTCAGTTAATTTCTGTTTCGAATAGTGTGCACCCGGGTGATTGATTATAAACACATCATTCAAATTAATACTGCGTCCGGAATAGTCCTTGCCGCCCCACCAGTTTGGAACCTCCTGGGTAATGCTCTGGAAAACTTCGTCAGGCGATTTAGCTACTTCAATCGTAGCATGGTAGCTTTTGTCTGTCATGGACTCGTTTCAACAAGCTATCATTCCAATCCCTGATAACAAATGACTTTACAAGACCTTCCAGTATGAATGGATCTTCAGTTACAAATTGTTCGGCTGCCGCCCGGCTTTTGAAGATTGCCATGTTTCCCATGTCACTGAATGGTCCAATACCAATCACCTCATTCCTGGCGATATATTTATCCACGATGGCTTTGTGTCTTGGATAGACATTCATAATGGCTTCCATTGTTGCCCCTGATGATTCCCCTATAACTACTGCTTTCATTTTTTTGACTTTTGACTTCAAATTAGATTGAAATTCACTTGGTGGGTGGTCTGAATTCGCCCTTGCCCGTGGTAAAATAGGAAAACAGGCTTTTTTGGATCCAGTGCGTCCAGCCTGGTTCACAGTCGTTCCAACATTCCACCTCCGGCGTAAGGCCCTCATGGGTGAATTTCAGCTCAGTTATGCCATTGTGTTCATTGAGATCAAAAATTAACCTGGTGTCTGCCCATTCCTTTTTATCCGAATACCAGGGCATATTGCAATCGTTGACTAACCAGACAACCCTTTTACCGGGGATGAGTTCCGTAACAGTAAAGTTGAAAAAAGAGTCCCCACCCATCTTAATGGTAAACTGATCATTTTGATTTTTGGAGTTTCCGGTAAAACTGACTCCCCACCACTCCGGTACATTGCTGATCTTTTTGATCGCCTCGTCTGCACTGATCTTTGCAGAGATACTACTGGTAAAATCGTTCTTTTCCATTTTGTATGTTTTATAAGCAAAGCTAGTATGATGGTATCCTGAAGTATTGTACAAATCGGAACTCCGTTCAAATCGGAACTAGCTGGTATAATGCCTGGTGGCGAGTTCGTTGGCGCTATTTTGCAGATCCGTCGGGGTGAAGCCTGTGAACCTTTTAAATGCCCGGATGAAATGAGATTGATCGTAGTAATAATGGTAAAAATGATTGTCTAAGTCCTGTATTTTGACCCCGGTTGAATACTTTTCGTATAATTGCTTGAAACGGACAATCTCGGAAAGGTTTTTGGCTCCGGTACCCAGATGCTCCGAAAATTTCTTATGAAGCCATCGCGAGCCGTAGCCTGTTTCCTTTTCAAGCTGCTGCACGGTGATCAGACCCTTCGTGTACGATATGCGATTGATGCAAAAATCGTATATGGGGTCGGGGGCGGCTTTTTCCATCTGTTTAATCAGGAAATGCTGGAGGATTTGCAATTTCAGATCCAGGGTAGCAGCCTCCGTAAGTTGCGATTGAAGCGCTTTCGCCCGGTTGCCGAGCAGGTCTGAAAGTTCCACGATTTGATTTTTCACCTGCGTATATGAAAAATGAAAAAAACGATAGGCCCCGAGCGGGTTGAATTCGATGACGATCGTGCCGGTCTGTGCATCTTCCTGCGGATCCAGGTTCACCGGCGAATCGACCAGGCCTGTTAACGACAGCACATTCTCTTTTTGGATAAAGGTCTTATCTCCTACGCGCGCCACGAGACCGTTGCGGAAAGTAAATGCCAGTTTGAAATTTGCATTGGGGACGATCAGCTTATTATCCGCAGCAGGAAGTCGACCGCTGCTTTCGAAGACCCACATTTTCGCAATGTATGGGCTCAATAACGGATCCGGGGTGACCGGACTGAATCGGAACGCTGTCATCGCATTGCAGATATTTTGCTTTTTTAAAGTTAAGCCAGGCGATGGGTTTTCTCAATTTTTATTCCCGAAGAATATTACAGGATAGTTTATAACCAGGATCTATCCTCTGTCAGAATATTTATGACAGATATTATAAAACAATAAGGCAATTGGAGATCCGGGAGGAGCCTCCTTCCAGTCCGGTTCATAGGTGTAATCCCGGATAACCCGTCCGGATGGCTTCGTATAGATCAGCTCGTTGATGAACCATAGGTTTTCAGTACAATCAAACGCGTATGAGGTTAATATATATCCGGAAGAATATAGATCACCGGCAACCAACTCATTGAAAAATTTTTCCTTAAACCAGGCTTTCACAACATTTTTGTGATTTCCAATATTTAAGATGGTAATGTTCTCCTCGTTGTAGAATATTTCCCTGCCCGGATTCCCGACTCCGGTAGCCTTCCATGATTGACAATAAGAAAAACCCGCTATGCAGAGAGCAGCGAATAACAGACCGGCAAACTTCATAAAAAAGATTCCCGCCTAAATTAGATAAAATATATATCCTCCAAAATATCAAATACTTCATCCGTGAAATAATGCCGGTTAAATAAGGATCCCGCTATATTACCGGAATAAAATCCGGCGGCTCTCCCAGCCCGTTCTTCATCCAGACTGCTGTTTCATGTGCCAGTCCCTCGCGAACATCCTCTTCATCCTCGCCGGCAATCGGCCACTCTTCAAATACTTCATCACTATAAAATTCGACGAGGAGGATACTATGTGAATAGGCAGAAAATTCTTTATCTGGATTTGCGGCATGTTCCTCCGGCGAAAGATATGGAAGAAGAATCCTTCCGGCAATGTCCTGTATCGTTCAGTCAAATAATGAATGGCTTCCTGTCGCGCCTTCCTTATATCTGTATCATTGAAATCCTCTACGTGATGATAACTGTTGACAACCTCCCCGTCTTTGAACGCAGCCACGTCCTGTATTACGCGGTAAAAATAAATAGCGGCACGATCCTGGTCATATAGATTTGTGCCAAAATTCTGCGGGTTGAATTCCATTGTAATCATCTTTTGTTAAAGTCGCACAAAAAGGCGTACTGATATTAGTCCGGAAAATTAGTGTGTAAATAAAATGGACTCAAGAAAGATGCTGTTCAACAGCCGGTTCGTCCAAAGA
This sequence comes from uncultured Bacteroidota bacterium, assembly GCA_963741345.1. Taxonomy (GTDB): domain Bacteria; phylum Bacteroidota; class Bacteroidia; order Chitinophagales; family Chitinophagaceae; genus Puia. The sequence goes on along the minus strand of CAVUHS010000005.1, from coordinate 578,419 downwards.
ATGTGCCACACGATCATTCAAACGACAACATCATATTCGCGACTATTACTCTCAACCTTATTGGAAGAATTGTCCGTTGCCGGAAGATGTTAAATTATTTAACTTTTCAGAGCTCGAAATAGAATTTTAATAAAGAAGAATTTAAAATGAGATCAAGAATTGATACAAGTGGGCAATTATTTCCGCAAGAAAAAAATGTGGAAAACTTAAGTCCCTCCGAATAGAAAACTCTGTTATTTTCGCGCAATCAAAAAGGGCCGGATAGAAATCCAGCCCGCGTTTATCCAATATCCAAGTCCCACAAGGGACTCGTGAGTCCCCGTCGGGACTCTAATTAATAAATCTGCAAATTCTGTTCCGCGCGAATAGCTATTTAAAGCAGATCGAAAAGAGCAGTCCTCCGACCCACCAGCTAACCCCCAAACTTCCCAGGCAGAAATTAATTAGTATAAGATTTCACCGGTTATGTTTCAGACATCACCGGATTATCCTGAAAAGCCACCCAGAGCCCTCATACCGTACCCTTTCATATACGGCCCGCTCTCTAATCAAAGCGGGCCTTTGTTTTTAGACCGCTTCCTTCAGGATTGGCAACGAAGCAGCGGTATTCCGGAGCCTTTTGATTTAAAAAAACTAAATTAGCTGTGCTTATCCGGGGGTCATGATTAATTTATTCCAGAATTTAAAAAATTATCCCAGCCTGTTCAAGCAACTCACCTGCAGGGAACTCTTATTTACCAATTACGATTGTCCACAAACAGAAAGAAAAGAGAGTTTTTATATTGAATGTAATTTCATCGCGTATGTGATCAGCGGACGAAGGATATTTCACAGAAACAATCAGTCCTGGGAACTGAAGGAAGGCTCCTGTGTTTTTATAAAAAAAGGAGCGCATATCGCGGAACGGGAAGGGGAAGAAGGCTGGTGCGTGATGGCATTTTTTATGCCGGATGATTTCCTGAAACAACTGATCCGGGAAAACAGGAACCTTTTGTCGCTGGCTCATTTACCCGAAGCAGGGAACGATCATGTACTGCCCCTGGATGTAAATGCCATCAGCCATTCTTTCTTTCAGTCGATGCTTCCTTATTTCACCCAAAATCCACCACCTCCGGAAAACCTGATTGAATTAAAATTCAAAGAGCTGGTTTTGTCTCTTCTTTCCAATCCTCATAACGGACGACTTCTCTCCTACCTCTATCAGCTGAGCCAGGATAGCAAGCCCTCGCTGGAAGAGATCATGCAGAATAATTTTTCCTATAAACTTACTCTGGAACAATACGCCAGACTTTCCTGTAAAAGCGTGCCTACGTTCAAAAGGGATTTCAAAAGACTATTCAAGGATTCACCGGCCCGGTGGGTGATGAAGAAACGATTGAAACTCGCTGCCGAGCTACTGGCCAATACGGAACTCCCCATCGGCGAAATTACATATGAAGCGGGCTTTGAAAATCAAACTCATTTCAGCCGGACCTTTAAAGAAAAATACGGACTCAGCCCCTCCCGGTACAGAATGGATCATCAACCTGCCGGACGGTAATCTATTGGTGCTTCCTGTTTTTCACTATTTGATCTGAATAGAAATATAATTGATCCGAACAGGCACAAAGAACCCTGCGGATAAGAATACCTTTAGATCCGTCATTCACTATTAAACCTGAAAATTATGGAAGCAACCATGGAGAAAGTTAAACCTGCCGGATTAAAGACCCTGCTGGAAATAATAAAAAATATTGGACCCGTCCTGGAAGAAAATATAACGGAAGAAGAAAACGAACGGAGTCTTTCTGAACCGGTATTCAATGCATTGCAGGAGAATGATCTTCTCCGGCTATTTATGCCGGAATCACTGGGCGGGCTGGAAGCCGACCCCTTAACGGTGGCCATGCTAGTTGAAGAGGCTTCCAAATACAATGCGGCAGCGGGCTGGACCATGATGGTTGCCAATGTATCAACCTGGTGGTGCGGGCGTTTAACACAAAAAGGCATCGGTGAAATCTACCAGGACGGGCCAACCACTTTTTTAGCGGGCGCCGTACACCCGGCCATGGCGGCCTTGCCTGTTCCCGGCGGATACCTGATCAGCGGCAGGGTTCCGCTGACCAGTAATGTACATGCCGCCAAATGGATTTTTGTAAGTGCCTGTGTAATGGCCAATGGCCAGATGAAGATGAATAACGGGATTCCCGAAATCATCGGCGTTTTCATGGAAGCAAAAAATTGTCAGATCCCCGATACCTGGTATACCATTGGCATGAAGGCCACAGACAGTAACGATGTGGCAGCCAGCGAAGTCTTCGTCCCGGCTGACCGTTCCTTTCCACTCATGCCTGAATACAAGCCGAACAAATATTATGAGGGTTCCCTGTACAAGTTTCCTGCCGTCGGTATCAGCTCGAACTGCCTGATTGCACCGGTAGCACTTGCCGTGGCTTCCAATGCCATCCGGGAAGTCAGGAGCCTCGCTGAAAAGAAAACGTCTTTCGGTTCCGTGACACCCCTGCGGGAAAGAGGCGTTGTTCAGCGCAAGCTGGGTCAGGCAGAAGCCCTGGTGCGGTCGGGCCGCGCCTACCTGCACGAGAGTATTTCCTCCTGTTGGGAGAAAGTTATTCAGGGCAGGACCATAACGCTGGAAGAAAAAGCCGGTCTTTTATTATCTGCCACCCATGCGAACCAGAGTTGCCTGCAGGCAGTGGATCTCATGTTTTCTGCAGCGGGCAGTCATGCGATATATACCCGTAATAAATTGTCACGTTATTTCACCGATGCACAGGTGATCCGGCAACATGGATTTGCTCAATGACAGCCGGTATGAAACGGCTGCACAGGTTTTTCTGGGTCTTCCGCCGGACCTGCCGATACTGGCATTTTAAAAATGCGTCCCGTTAGAATCCGGGTTAATTTCAGGCATACCCTAAATTCACGTGACGGCGTTCATTGTAAAGCGACACGACCGGACGTTGACAAAGATGGAGCAGTACGAAAAAATATATCTATATCAGCGAATAGTCCGGGCAAAACTATTTATAGACAATTCCTATGCCGACAAAATAGACCTTGACAATATAGCCGGTCAGGCCTATTTCTCAAAGTTTCATTTCATCAGACTGTTTAAAGCCATCTACGGTAAGACACCCAACAATTACCTGATAAAAATCAGAATGGACAAGGCTAAATTTTTATTAGCAAAGGGACATTCCGTTTCAGAAGCAAGTATGATGGTCGGTTTTGAGAGTCCAACCTCTTTTGCAGGCCTGTTTAAAAAAACTACCGGACAAACGCCTTCCATGTTCCAGAAAGAGCAGGAAACAAAAAGAACTGCCATACAGAAGAATCCCCTACACTACGTGCCGAATTGCTTTGCAGAAGTTCAAGGTTGGGCAAAATAGCAATTTTGAAGAGGCAACAGACAAATACAATTCGCATTTTTGCAAAAAGCGAATCAGAAAATGATAACAAGAATTACCCACACCTGCATTTACGTTCTTAACCAGGACAGTGCATACGATTTTTATGTGAACAAACTTGGATTTAAGGTCCATACAGATGCACCCATGGGCGAAGGTGCCAGATGGCTGACGGTTACGCCGCCGGAACAGCCTGAGTTGGAAATAACACTCTTTCTGGTTGCTGAATCTGCCATGTTTGACAAGGAGACCGTACAAACCATGACAACATTAATAAAGAAAGGCACGTTCGGTGCAGCCGTATTTACCTGCAAAGATCTCCTGGCTACTTATGAAGAACTAAAATCGAAGGGGGTGATTTTTAAAAAAACGCCAACAAAGGAATTTTACGGCTTCGAAGCTTTATTTATTGATGACTCAGGGAATTGGTTTTCATTGGCACAAATAGGTTCATAACAATGAAAACCATATTTGACAAGGATACAAGAGAAGAATTAATTGCCAGGGTTAGTTCACTCAATATAAACAGCCATCCTCAATGGGGGAAAATGAATGTTTACCAGATGCTGAAACATTGCACCATATCGGACGAAATGATATTGGGGAGAATACAGGTAAAACAGACTATTTCTTGGAAAATTATTCGGCAAATGGGCTTTGAAGAATGTTTTAAAAAACGATGCGCCTTTAAGAAAAAACTCACCTTCCGCCTCTGAGTTGATCATTAAAGAAAAAACGGGTGATATTGCCTTGCAAAAATCGGAGTGGGTTAAAAGAATCCGTGAATATGAGCATTTTGACCAACCCCTGTTCGTTCATCCGTTTTTTGGCACCATGACCAGGGAACAGGTCGGACAATTTGTTTATAAACATCACGATCATCATTTGAGACAATTTGGAATATAGAGACTGTGAATGTTGGATTCATTTAATTCAGGACATCACCGTAAATTTGATGCAGTATTAATTATCCTTAGGAATATGGAAATATCGGATATAATCATTATTATAATTGCCGGTATTATCTTACTGGCTCTTATAGTTTTTTTGATTTTGAAAAATCGTAAAGATAAAAAACTCCTTAATCCGGATTCTGAGGATGCAGTACAGGAATTGCATATGGATCAGAAACGAAGGGCTGACAAAATTTAAGATATTTATTCAATCATATAAAAGGCTCCCCGTCCGGGACGGGGAGCCTAAAGCCTTTGGAGTAAATTTTGAGAGGCTCAAATCAATCAAGAAGAAATATGACCCGGATAATTTTTTCCGGATGAACAATAATATCAGGCCCGCGTAATTAGAGGAATCGTTCGATTCATCGCACTCATTTACAGGGATAGTTAATGTCTGTCCATTTCATCAGATTATGGAAAAGATCCTAACTTCCCTGTAAAATGATCATATGCAAATCCGGAACAGGCTTCTTAGAATTTATTTGATGGCTGCTCTTTTCCCTGTTTCCATTTTGTGTTATGCGCAGGAAGCTCCGGTGATGGTTTCCAAAACAATAAATGAGAAAAAGGATTTAATTATAAATACGAAAATGGACACATTATCGGTCATCTTTCAAAATACACTGATCCCGATCCGCTCTTTTTCGCAGTTGGATTCGTTTATCAGGTTTAATCTGACCGGGATCGCCAGGCCCAGGGTTGAAATAAGGGGTTACCCCGGTGATACATATGAAAATTTTGACAGGGTCGTCGCAGTATTAAAGAAGAATAAAATCCTTGACTTTACACTCTCCATGGCGCCGGCTACTCCCTGATTGAATGTGCGCTCCTGAATAAAAATTTACCTGCTTGCTATATGCGTACTCTCTCCTCCTGTGCGCAGGCACAACAAGTGATGTCCGAAGAATACATACAGAATTCCGACGCCGTGAAAAATAAATGGTCAATGTTCTGTAAGTCGCAATAAGATTATGTTAAAAACTATACCACTGCAGACAGTCACTGATTAAAAAAAAATTTACTCGGTGCGTCATGATCCAATTTAACAATCATCCGCTTTTTTTAGAGCCCGCGTTTTGGCATGGTTTTTAGATTCCCTTCATTGGTTAGGGTAAAAAAATCTTATCAGTTTAAAAAAAATCAGTTATGAAAAAATTATTGGTCGCGACCCTCGCAGGGATCGGTGTTGCTTTGCTCATTGGTGGGTCGACAGGTGCGAAAGGAAAATTTCATTCAAAACAAAACACGGTAATGGCTATCCTGGATACGGTTCCGGATTCTCCGAAGAAAATACAATTAGTGAGCTATATGCCGGATACCGTTCCTGATTCTCCGAAAAAAGTACAGCAGTTCGTAAGTTATAAATACGATACTGTTCCTGATTCTCCGAAGAAAGTAATGAATCTTGTTGCAATGAAATAATGGTCGTTTCCGGCCTCAGGCCGGGACCTTCTTCTGCAGCTTAATCTGACCAGACTTATTGTTAATCCCGCCATCGGCGGGAATAGCTATGTCTATTACTTTGGGTAAATATTTCAACCTACCCGGGAACGGTAATTGCTTTTATACGGATGATATTTCAAATCATTCCGGGCGGATAAAAACAGCCGCCGGATCAGGCCATGTTTACGAATTGGTGTAAAACAACAAAGACGACAGGGGCTATTTTTCGGACGATTAAAAAAACAATTATGAAAAAGAACAACATGATCAGGCTGGTATTATTTGCATTAACCATTTTTCTTATGCCCAAGGCCATGAAGGCCCAGGATGAAAAAGAAAAAGAAAAGCTTGTTTCTGAAAGTAAAACTGCAAAAGCAGAAATTCTAAAAGCAGATCCTTCCATGTCCAAACTATTTAATACCTCCTATGGCTATACCATCTTTCCAAAAATTGGGAAGGGCGCCCTCATCATCGGCGGTTCAGGCGGTAACGGGGTGACATACGAAAAAGGAAAATCAATCGGCACGGCTAAACTGGCGCAGGTGAGTGTGGGTGCACAAGTAGGTGGAGAATCCTATCGTGAAGTAATATTTTTTGAAGATAAAGCAGCGCTGGACAGATTTAAAGAAAACAAGGTTGAATTCAGCGGGCAGGTTTCAGCTGTTGCCATCAAGTCAGGTGCATCAGCAAATGCAAAGTATGCCGATGGTGTGGTCGTATTTACCCAGGACCTCAGCGGACTGATGGCAGAGGCCTGCCGTGGGTGGACAGAAATTTACCTATAAAGCGCTTTAGGGGGTTATGCCTGCCCTGCCTGCGGTAGGCAGGCTGCCGCAGGCAGGGGTTATGGGTTGATGGGTTATGGTTGATCAAATATTTTCAAACCTGTTCGCCTTCCCGGAGCATACGTGTCGTGCCATCCGGCATGTGTATGTTCCCGTCTGTGTTCACGACGATGCCATTATTCAATAATACCGGACTGGTAAGACAGATGTAATCTCCATGGCTGAATAAAGTGACCTTCCCATCATGGATTGTGACGAAATATTCATCATTGGAGTCGATGAGGTACCTGATATGCTTTTCCATGGCTACACGGTTTAGACAATTGCAACTGCAAAATTTGTTCCCACCAACGGCGCCAAAATCATAAGAGGTGCACGCGATCAGCACCGTCGTATTGTCATCATGGTCCCTGCCGGATTATTTTTATCCCCGGGAAAAAATCTTCGATGAAGCATTTGCAACCTTTATAGTGACCTGGTAAAATTTATAACGAAGAATGGAGACGACCCCGTTTTATGATTTATCAATATAGATCTCTATTGCCAGAAAGCGGGTTTGATGAGCGTGCCGCCCTGGTACCTGCAGTCAATGCAGTTTTTATAGGTTATCACCATGATCCCCGCGGAATAATAATACAACTGGTAGCTCGTGTCGGGATAATTCCAGTACACGATATTGTTCGGATCGGGAGGCACAACATATTGGACGGGGCAATTCACGCCAGGATTGGATTGCCATCCCGGCAATTGATTGTTGCTGATGAATATTCGTTTTTCCGCGATCGAACATGCAGAGATATAGCCGACTACCGGATCCTTCGGATTGGTTACACCATGGATATTGCCCGGTAGTTGTCCGGGCTGGGGATCAAATAAACCGCCGAGGCTCTGTGAATTTTTCTGCACATTCAGCCAGTAGGCATAAGCCTGCTGGTCCAGCGGATACTGCCTCACCAGCATACTGTATTTGATATCCAGCTTTGGATCATCCTTAGCCAACGTTGCCATTTTGATCTGGCTGACTACATCCGAATTCAGGGTGACGGTGGTCCCCAGTGCGATGGAAGTCGACAAAGCAGTTGACCAGCAGGTATGCGTCGTCTGGCTCGGAAACAATCCGTATTCGAGATTGCCAGGGCCCAGCGCCCAGAATGACTCATAGTTGGAAATATGTTGCCAGGTTTCGAGATAATCCCAGCGGTAAAATTTTGTACTATTTGAAGGATCGTGCGAGTTCACATACACGTTCACGACTTCGGTTCCGAATGACGCATCGTCCACCAGTTCCCAATTCACACTGTCGATCGGTGCTGAAAGTTTAGGCGTTACCAGGTCAGACATATATTTACTGCCTTCGGCCGTCGTCACAGCTAACTGATATTTCTGTCCGGCATCCAGGTTCAGCGGCGCGCTGATATAAACACCATTGCCACCCGTATCTGCCAGGAAATAACTTGTACCGGCGACGCTTCGAATGATCACTTCTGCACCGAGCTCCGGAAGGTCGGTTACCGAATCCACCAGGCTGCGCGACCGGGTCAGCACAAACTGTGAAGAACTGTTGGCGCCCATATTAATCACCCCGTCGATGGCAAGTATATGACTACTCGCTTTGATCTCAGGCGGTTCATAAGGTTTTCTGCACATGGGTACAGAAATAATAAACAGAATGACAAGTGCAGATCTCCAGAATCCAGACATATTCAGTACCACGGTTTGAAGCAGTTAGCCGCTAAAGTTTGTTAAAGATACATAACTATTAAAATCAGGTCCTGGTTGCTAAAGACCAATAAATAAGATTCGTATTGAAACTCGATGCAGAGACTGAGTACTACAAAAAATGCACATAAACAAAGGCGGTCGAATGATTCGACCGCCCGCTTAAATCATTTTTTATTTTCAAATTAATTTATTGACTCGGATGGCCCGCAGCCTGTACTTCCTTCAGAATCCCGCTCAGGTTATAAGTTTCGGGAGCCTGCAGTGGAGGAAATTTTTCGTATGACATGAGTTCTTTTTCCCACAACAACTGACCGATGGGCAGCAGGTTCCAGTCGTACAGATAGGCCGTGCTGGGTGAAGCCAGTGCACCACCAACCGATATGGCTGATTTTGGATCATCCAACCCGCCGGCAATTTCGAAGGGATCGCGCATGATATTGTCTACCATGGTCCAGCCATACGTCACTTTCGCACCCATCGCACCGGTTGGGTTGGTACTGGACATCGTATAATACATTTTCCAGTTTTTATAACGCACAGCCGATGGTGTGGAGTTTGAATAGTAGAAGAAAACTTCACGTGCTGACTTGTCCGACTTGCCAGTGAGATAGTCTATTTGGTTTACACCGTCCAGTGTCGTCTTAACGATGCCCTTATATGCACCCTGTTCTATTTGTGCCTTCAAATCGTTGCCCTTGGCACCTCCGGCGATTTCAACCAGGGTCGGCAACCAGTCCAGCGAGGCAAACATATCTTTAAGCACAGTACCTGCCTTGATATGACCCGGCCAGCGAACGACGCATGGAGAACGCATGCCACCTTCCCAGGTAGTTAACTTTCCACCTTTGAAAGGCGTGACGCCGCCATCGGGATATGTGATGACTTCAGCACCGTTGTCGGTTGTAAATACGATAATGGTATTATCCAGTTCGCCCATCTCTTCGAGTTTCTTAAATACATAACCGATATTATCATCCATCTGTTTCATACCTGCTTCATTGGCGCCCCAGTCCTTGCCGCCTGGTTCACCGATCATGGCCTGGTATTTTGGCGACAACACGGTGGTGACATGCATGCGCGCAGGATTGTACCATACGAAAAATGGTTTGCCCGTTTTCTTGGGATCGTTACGATCGAGGAAGTCGATTACATGAGAAGAAATTTCTTCATCCACTGTTTTGGATCTTTCCAATGTGAGTGGGCCTTCATCCTTGCCCGTCTGGTTTTTCGCGGTGCCATCAGGGGATTTCATCCAGAGCACCGGACGTGGAGCCGCCAGACAAGTGCCGCTTCTCGGATCAATTTCACCAGGTGGTTCCGGCACACCGGGAATGGGTACCATCTTACAAGGCGGTGCGATGCCCTGTACGGTCGGGGTTTTGTTTATATCCGGAAAACTCACGCCCTGCATGGCATCCAGATGATAGAGATAGCCCCAAAACTCCTGAAAGCCATGCGCCGTGGGCAGCGCATCGGGATGATCACCTAAATGATTTTTTCCGAATTCGCCTGTATTATAGCCAAGATCCAGCAGGAATTTGGCGAGTGCCGGCGTACCGGGCCGCAGGTAGGAAGGACTTCCGGGTAATTGTGGCGGGATCATGCCGGTGCGAAGCGGATGCATACCGGTAAAGAATGCATTTCGTCCTGAAGTACAACTCTGTTCTGCGTAATAGCACATAAAAATTGCGCCTTCATTTGCGAGGCGGTCTATATTGGGTGTTTCTCCAACCATCACTCCGCGATGGTAGCAGCTTGGCTGCATCCAGCCGATGTCATCACCCATAATGAAGAGGATATTAGGCTTTTTCTGTGCATCGGCCGGGATTGTCGTAATTAAAGAGAGCAATGCAAATGAACTGATGAGTAAATGATTAATTGATCGTATTTGATGGGTCATACAATTATTAATTTAAACGTTTTAAGAAATAAAAATTGTAACAGAAATACGACACTCCCTCCTTACGAGTCAGATTTTATAGCCCGTTCATGAATAATCTCAAAGTGTGAGACGAAGATGTTTACAAGGGCGGAAAGAAAATTCATTCGAAAAATTCTGACCTATCGAATGGCCGGATGATTTGATTCTTACAACTTCTTCTGATTAATAATTCCTGTGCTAAAAATAATATTAATTACCTGCTTTGGAGGAAACCGGTTAGGTTTAACTGTTAAACACACGGTTAACATTAATTAAATTGACTATTTCGTCTGAGGTAAATAAAAAGGCCTTTCAACATCATTGAAAAGCCTCTTTTATTTCGATTAACAAAGATTACATCAATCTTGGATAAACAAATGTCTTTTTGCTTAAGGCATTTAGAATTCCGATGCGGTTATCCGGAATGGCTTTGTTGTAAATTCTTATTTCGTCGATTATTCCCCTGAAATAATATGGAAAAATGGCAGATTGAGTCTCGCCGATAAAAAGATCCTGCGTATTGGGCGTGAACGAAACTGATTTGGAGTAGGTAGCCAGTAATGCACCATTTAAATAAATTTTGCTGACCGTCCCATTGTAAGTGAATGCCACATTTGCCCATTCTCCCGGATGTATAAAGGGGAAACTGTCATTCACAGCCCCGGTTGCAGATCCATAGGGAAGATCATCGCCATAACTACCGTAGAAAAACTCCTTGGTCGTATCAGCAGCCACTGAACAACCTGACCCGTCGATCAGCCCGGCGTCGTCAAATCGCAATACATAATATCCCAGCACGTCATCCGGAGAACCCTTTCCTAAAATCTGATTGATATGGCATGAGCCCTTGTAGAACCCATTGACTTTAACAATCGCAAAAATGGTAATGCCTGTTGATGGATTCAGGCTCGCACTGTTTGGTACTCTCATGTAGCTGCTGACGCCATCGAAAACATAGGCGTTATTTGAAACGCCAAACCGGTCTGCGGCAGGCAGGGCATTGTTGAACGTAATATTATTATTATGTCCGCTGCTGTCGTTCAGGTTGCCGCCATTAAAATTGTAATAGGCAACCATACCATCCGTCAACGTATAGACGGTATCTCTCAGGGTCAGTGTATCCCGTACGGTTACGGTCTTAATAACTGTATCCGTAACTACTTTAACCGTAGTATCATGCTGAACAGTTGTTTTCGCACAACCGGCAATCTGGGTACTGCCGGCAAATAAAACAAGGCAGATAAGTATGGTTCCGGATATTGAATAGACTAGTCTCATGTGGGGTTATGTTTTGGGTTCAGAAAGATATAGTTAAAACCCGGATAATCAAACCGGAAATCCCTCTTTTTCACTGAAAATCAGCTAGGTGGAAACCCTTATTAAAGGAAAATTGATAAAGATCAACCGGGAAGTCCTATTTTTTCATTCTGTTAAACTAAACCTCAGATTTAGCTGACGGATGGATCCCGGTGCGCTCATCATTACCCGCCTGGTGTCGATAGTGTTAAAGAAAAGTCTCGTTAACGATGACTTTCTTTAGTTGGTACATCGTTTGTTTACTACTATCTCCTGCTCATTCAGTAAAACCGATTGCGATGAAAAAAATTCCTGATTTAATGAAACCAGATAGTGTAGTACCAACACCTTCCAAGATAAATACTGAAGAAATAATCCAATCCGAAACTGTGTCGCCAACGCGTTCAACTTTACATTCCGAAGAAATATTCAGGGATTTAGAAATCTCGCAACGTACCCAGCGCCCACCATCAGAAGAACTGATTGCCCGGTTAAATGAACTCGCTTCCAAACCGCCGTTCAGTTATATCAGTAAGGTTAAGAAAAATGATCCCCGATAGAGAATCAGATCCAGGTAAAAACGATCCCTTGTAAACCGGGTCAGGAGACTGACTACAGGTCTGACATTAATCTATTTTCCATTCCGGCCTAATATAATGACAGGTGTAGCCGTAAGGATGTTTTTGAAGATAGTTCTGATGCTCCTCTTCGGCATTCCAGAAATCAGAGGCCGGAACAACTTCAGTGACGATTGTGCCCGGCCATTTATGGGAGGTGGTCATTTCTTCGATTAATTTTTTTGCAGTTTCTTTCTGCGTTTCACTCAGGTAGAATATGGCAGACCGATAAGATGTTCCCCGGTCATTCCCCTGCCTGTTTTTTGTTGTCGGATCGTGTATCTGAAAGAAAAATTCCAGGAGTTGCCGGTAAGAAAGTCTGGCCGGGTCAAATACAATTTCAATCGCTTCAGCATGTGTACCATGGTTCCGGTAAGTGGCATTTTTCACATCTCCACCCGAATAACCTACAACTGTAGATTGAACACCAGGAAGATCACGGATCAGTTCTTCCACACCCCAGAAACATCCTCCGGCCAAAATTGCTTTTTCTAAATTCATAACAGTTTATTTTAATTTCGTCTGCCCTTTCCGACAGATTTCCCATTGAGTTAAATTTTCCAGGCTACTTCGATCTATTTCTTTCGTTGCCCAAAGCAAAGATAATTCCGATTCGATATCGATATGCTAATTAGTAAGGCCCGGGATGATGCCGGTCATTTTCTGATCTGATTAGAATCATAATCCATTCTGCGCCCGGTCATTCTGATCTGCGGATATTGAATGTAGCTTGTATTAAAATGAAAACAATACTGGCTCCAACCGACTTTTCGTCTTCTTCTATAAACGCCGTAGAATATGCCGCCGACCTGGCCACGGAGATCAATTGTCAACTTTGTATCATTAATGTGGCGCCGTACCCTGTGACCATACCCGAAATCCCGGTGTCGATATCGGTTGTTGATGAATTGATTGAAATGGGTAAACAGGATCTTGAAAATCTGGTCAGAGACATGAAAGAAAGGGTCCATGAAAAGATATCTGTCACTTCTGAATTATTAACCGGAACGATCGAACTCCAACTGAAAGATATCGCGGACAGATATCAACCAACCGCCATTGTAATAGGACTTAAGCCGGGAAGGACATTCGAAAGATCCCTTATGGGAAGCACTGTTTTTTTTCTTATGAACCATGTACATTATCCAACCCTGATTGTTCCTGAAAATTTTATCTTTCACCCCATCAGAAATATTGGTCTTGCCTGTGATATGAAAAAGAGCAGTTTATGGCCAAAACAAATGATTTTTAACTGGCTTTCGTTGTTTACTGCCAGTTTTCATTTGATCTATGTTACCATAAATAACAAAAGATTCGAAAAAGAACAATATATGGAATCAGAATCTCTTCGGGAAGGATTTGCCCGGTTTAAACCGGAACTTCACTATCTGGAAGGCAGCAACCTGTCCGGCGAGTTGAACGATTTCGCCAGGACCCATCATCTTGACTTGCTGATCATCGTTCCCAGAACACACTCTCCTTTGAATATTTTCCATGGAGCATATTCAAAATATACAGTCCGGAACGAAGTGATTCCCACTTTGTCAATTCACGAATAACTCTACAACTGTTTGTTCCTTCATTTCGAAGCGGCTTGTGTTTTTTCACTCTCCTCTTTCTGTTGCTTTTCCATTTTCTTGAAATAACCCCGCAACAAAAAATTATGCTTTAATGCCTCCATATCCTGGTTAAAATCATCGGTGCCTTTTTGAACGTTTACCAGGCTTTCATTTAATTTGATCACCATACCGGAATCTTTTAAAAGAGCGTTTATCAAACCTTTGCCATTATTTACATCATTCTGAATACCCGTTACCAATTGATTCAATTGCTGAGCCAGTGAATCCGCATGATCACCTACTATTCTTATTTTAACCACCGCGGCATTCAGATTATATGCAAAAGCGGTATCGGTTATCAGGGCACCTAACGAACCACCTCCGTTCTTCACGTCGTGCACAATGGTATACAGATCGTTAACCATCTCATTGGCTTTTTCGGCAGCAAGCCGGACATTGTAGACAGACAGTTTCAAATTCCGCGGCAATTCCTTTTCAGTGAGTACGCTCCATAACGCCGAGCTGTTATTGATCCGGCTAACGGTAGTTTTCAGATTTTCGGCAATAATAGCGACATCGTTGTTTGTTTTGTAAAGCGTACTCAGCATTTCATCCGTATCAATCGCTCTTTTTGAAACCAGCTCGTCTCCATCTACTACCAGGGCCGCAGGTTTTTTAGCTGATGTGATCAGTAAGACTTTATTTCCTACCAATCCATCCGTAGCAATGGATGCAACAGCGTTCTTGTGTATGATGGTCTTTGCTTTGTCATCAATCGACATGATGATCTCCATCACCGTATCATTGATAAAATTTATTTTTTTTACAGTTCCGACATCAATGCCTCCAAAACGTACATTATTTCCCGGCTTCAGACCCTGCACATTTTCCACTTTCACCTTTAATATAAAGTTGGACCCGAAAAGGTTGCGGTTTTTGCCAATCATATATAATAGCAGAATAAGAAATAGCAATCCGGCTAAAACAAAAATGCCTAATTTAATATAGTTTATTATTTGCCTTGCCATAACAATAAATCCGATTTAATCATTATTCAAAAAACTGTTTCACTTTAGGGTCCTGATTCCTGCTCAATTCCTGGTAGTCCCCGTTAGCATAACAAACACCATCCACTAATATTACCACCCGGTCGCTAGCCATATGAACGCAATTCATATCATGGGAAATAATCAGGGATGAGGTATTATACTTCTTTTTTATATCTACCATCAACCGGATAATCTCCCGTCCTGTAACCGGATCCAGTCCGGTTGTGGGTTCATCATATAAAATGATGTCTGGTTTCAATATAAGGGTACGGGCAAGCGCAATCCTCTTTCGCATTCCACCGGAGAGTTCCTCCGGCATCATATCAACTGTATGCGCCAATCCGACATCCTCCAAAGCGTTTTTAACCATTTCGTCAATTTCATTTTGAGCAACCTTTATCCAATGCCTTCGTAAGGGAAATTCAAGATTTTGTCTTACCGTCATTGAATCATAGAGAGCATTACTTTGAAAAAGGAAACCAATTTTTGTTCTTATTTTATCCAGGTCATTATCATCCAAATCGGGAATATTTTCACCAAACACCTGTATAAGCCCCTGGTCAGGTTTAAGCAGCCCGATGATGCATTTAATCAGAACGGATTTCCCCGATCCGGATTTTCCCAGTACCACTACATTCTCCCCTTTAAACAGTTCAAGACTAAAGTCAATCAGCACATGATTGTCTTCAAATGATTTGTACAGATGACTTATTATAAGTACTGCCGTATCCGGATTTACGGACCTGTCCTGCAATCCCTTTAATTCTCCCGTTATCATTTTACTCCAATTCAATAATATCCTAACAAGTCAGTTATCTGTACAGCCAATAAATCAATTACAAAAATCATAACGGATGCAATCACAACAGCAGAATTTGCACTTCGGCCAACACCTTCGGTTCCCTTACTGCTATTATAACCCTTGTAACAACCGATGATACCTACTGCAAAGCCAAAGAAAAACGTCTTTACAAATGCGGGAAGCACATCAAAAAATGCCAGATTGTCGAATACCTGACTCCAAAATAAATAGAAGCTGGTGTCGCCGCGAATATTCACTCCCAGGTATGCACCGTATAGGGCAATCGCGTCACCCAATATGGCTAAAACCGGTAACATACATGTTGTAGCCATCACCCTTGTTACTACTAAATATTTAAAGGGGTTGGTACCGCTGACCGTCATGGCATCAATCTGCTCAGTTACTTTCATGGACCCCAGTTCAGCGCCAATACTTGATCCTATCTTACCGGCAAAAATTAACGCTGTAATAACCGGGCCGATTTCCCTGATAACGGCAATACTTACAATCGTCGGCAATTGAGCTTCCACTCCATAATCCACCATGGACGGACGTAATTGCATCGTGAGCACAAGGCCCATTATAAATGCCGTCAGCCCTACGAGCGGCAGTGACTTATAGCCAATAATAAAACACTGACGGAAAAATTCGGCAATTTCATAACGCGGCCGAAACCATTGCGAAAAAAAATGCCCGGTAAAATGAGAAATTCGCCCGGCCTGATCCAAAACAGCATTTAATGGAGTTATTTTTTTCATTATTCATTCTTTTCAACTGCTATTTTTGCCGAACGCCAAACTCTTTAACAGACTGTTCCAAATCCTCAGCTCTTGTCGGTGTCGATGCGGTTGAAAATTACCCTTTCTCAAATTTTCCTCTTTTTTTCAGTAAATAACATGACTATCCTCACTAAAAGACTTGATATCGGTCAGATTACTGTGGCGCCATTCACCCGTTTACTCCAGCGGGAGATGATTGCCATCTCTTCAGCCGGAGTAACATGGCCGTCTTATCAAAAGATTTATGTTTAAAATATTCGATCATGTATATACCAGTGCCGTGAGCGGACTGTTTTCAATTATTTCTCCGGCAACAGACGGTTGATTTGCGGGGATCATTATCTGTAAGATTCATTCGGCAAAGTATTTGTGATTTGCGACTGGTCCAGGTATTTTTCGAACCATGCTGATGCCAGTCGTGCCACTTCATCCAGCTTTCCCTCTTCTTCAAAAAGATGAGTAGCTCCGTCTACTACCACTAATTCCTTGTAGCATCGCAGTTCTTTAAAAGCCTGCTTGTTTAATTGCAACACTTCAGTGTCGAGGCTTCCGACAATTAATAAGACCGGCACTTTCAGATCCTTCAATGCCTGGCCGGATGCCAGGTCGGGTCGCCCGCCTCTTGAAACAACTGCACCGACTTGTGCCAGATCTGCGGCAGCCTGCAAAGCAGATGCAGCGCCGGTACTGGCGCCAAAATATCCGATGCGACAGTTCTTTGCGGCCGGATGTTTTTCTAACCACTCCGTGGCAGCGGCCAATCTTTGGGTGAGTAATCCGATATCAAAGCGGTTACGATACTCGCGGTCTTCATCCGGTGTGAGGAGGTCCAGCAATAATGTGCCAAAATTTCTTTCCCGCAGGTATGCGGCTACCTGCTGATTGCGTTTGCTGAACCGGCTGCTACCGCTGCCATGGGAGAATACGATGATGGCGATTGCGTCAGCAGGTACAAATAATTCACCGCCAAGATTTGCTTTACCAACCGGTATACTCACTTCATTGAGAAAGACTTTATTCATGAGCTTTGATTTTTGCCCCGCCGTTATAATAGCTATCCGGTATAATAGATGTCCGGCTGTTATAAATGTACCGGAAGCTATGCGCCTGAAAAATGACGACCATCAAAAACAGTTATGATAGTAGTCATCTTTTTGTGGCATGAAATGAATTTAAATTTGAGTAAAGGGGCCTGACGGGCACCCATATCAAAAAAACCGGAAAATGAAACCAGAAGTCAAAATAAGGATGGTAAAAGACACTGAAACCATTAAAACCATCTATGAAAGAAGGGCAGTGAGAAAATATAAAGATTTACCTGTCCCCGGTACGGTCCTCGAAAAGATCCTTGATGCCGGGCGGATGGCGCCCTCGGCCATGAACAGGCAACCGTGGAAATTCCATATACTGACGCAAAGGGAAACCATTAACTCATTTTCAAAAGAGATTGCTAAAATTGGTTTCAGGAAAATTGTAAAAGCTGGTCCGAAGCAAATACTTAAAACCGTTGCAGGCCTACTGCACTTTTCGTTTGGTTCACGGATCCTGAAGGGTGGAGATCCTGTATTTTATGGAGCTCCTGTGGTTATTTTCATGAGCGCCCCCCGCGATAATGAATGGGCTGCCCTCGATATCGGCATGTGTACTGAAAATATGATGCTCGCAGCTAAGTCACTGGGCCTGGATAGCTGTCCGATTGGATTTGGCAAATTCGTAGAGCAGACAAAAATTTACCCCCGACTCCGGATTCCTGCTTCGGACCAGGTGCTCCTGGCGATTGTCCTGGGATATGGTGATGAAAGTCCTGAACTGCACAAAAGGATCAGGGACAATGCATTTTTTATTGATACCATGGAATCATAGTACTGATTCAGGTCATATACGCTGTTGACGGGTGGCAATCTTGACGGTTTGGCCATTGCGGCTTTCAGGGATTGAAAACTGATCGTTATCAGCGTGATCAGCAATGTAACCGTGCCGGCTTTCAAAAATATGCCGAAACCGATGCCTGTCCGCCCTTGTTTTGATTCTAACTAAATAGAAAGTAACTTCCTATAAGGGAATAGGGATTTCGCAAAATAAAACAACGACTGATGTACAAAGCCATTTATTTAAGTCCCATGATTCCTTCTTACAATGTCCCTGAAACCAGGCGCTTCTTCGTTGATTTATTTGATTTCAGTGTATTGATGGATGGAAACTATTCAATTGTAAAAAAAGATAATCATTTGATACATATTTTAGAAGCTGGTTCTGATATTGGCGAAATGGAATTTTACATGGAGGTGGATGATATTGATGGGTTATGGAATTCCATTCAGTATAAGTTAGCTGATACGAAGGTAAAATCGCCATTTGACCGGGAATACGGCATGCGGGAATTTCATGTCGTGATACCACATACAAAAACGCTTATGTTCGTCGGCCAGGTAAAGGCAGGTACATCTCCGGATCAGCCAGGAGACAATCAATCAGCGTGACGAAAAATGCCGGAAAAGGATGAAGATCTTCGACCCGGCTGACTAGGTTTACCTGGTGGGAATTGCCCTGATTTTTGGGCTTTGCAGGGAGTGATTTTTTGACTCGAGATGAATCAGCAAAAAGGCGGCCATGACCGTAACAAGACTGACTATTACTAGAAATCTTGTACCGGTATGGATAATTGCATAATGTTTTATGAATCTGCCTTTTATTTTTCCTGCAGTTTCTTCGATATTTTTCTCCCTCACCAGAGCCTTTCTCCTTAATTCACCATATTCACCGGAAATTTCAGTTAGCTGTTTGCAATGCTCCTCAATAGTTCTGATTAATGCAGGATTGTATTCAAGATTATTGTTTTGAAAAAGCTGATCAAAGTCTTTATCTGTAACCTTTCCTTCCCGGGCAATCCTGCTCAGTATGATGAGTTCTATTTCTTTGGCGAGGTCCATACTCTAATAGTCTTGTTCGAAAAGCCGGGTCAAGGACTATTAGACTTCTGAAAGGCAGAATAATGAGGGTTTACCAGATATGAGATTCGCTTCCCTGATACTATAAGAAACAGTTTTCAGGCATATACAATATAATGAATTGTATCGGTATTTGCAATACCCATGGCATTAGGTAATTAACCCAGATGGTATGGTGTTCCTACGAGGGCTTTTATGATTTGATCCCATCTAATCCTGTTGTATTTTATATAGCGAATTATTGCTCTTACCCCTAAAAACAGCGCCATGTACAATCTGAAATCCCTGGAGCTTGATTTACTGATAACAGTCAGCCAACAAAGAAGAGTTCCGACGCATGAATTCGCCCGGCTATTTGAGCATAACCGGGAATTCTATGAGGCTGCCATGAATGAGCTGGTTCCTGAAAAATTATTTGAGGTACGAACGATTGACGATATACCGGTTTACGAACTTACCCCTAAAGGAAAATACCGGATAACGGAGCTTATTGAACAACGCGAAACAGAAATCGCTGTCCGGATACTACATTTAAAACAGGAAAAACCGGTCCCTGCTCCGGGTTGGAAAACAGTCATGGGCCTGATAAATTCCATCGCTCATGCATGGATGCCTTCGAAAAAAATGACAAACAAGAAGGGATTTTTCCAGTCAACTTAATTACCCGGAAGCTTTCCATTTCAGTGTAGTAATGGAATGTCCTGGTAAGTTTTGATGTATCCGGATCAGAAAATTATTCTTAATTACTCCGACCTCAAACTGTCTACCGGGTTGGCAATGGCTGCCTTAATGGACTGCACACTGATGGTGATCAGCGTAATGAGCACAGCCAGGATGCCGCCGCTGGCAAAAATCCACCAGCTGATATGGATACGGTAGGCAAAATTGTTGAGCCAGTTATGCATCGCCCACCACGTCAGCGGTATGGAAATTACAAAAGCAAGACTCACCAGGAACAGGAATTCCTTTGATAAAAGTACCAACACCTGATTGACTGTTGCCCCGAGCACTTTGCGGATGCCAATCTCTTTGGTGCGCTGCTCCGTGGTAAAAGCCACCAGGCCCAACAGGCCGAGACTCGCAATGAACACCGCGACGACTGCGAAGTAGATGAATATCTGCCCGGTCTTTTCCTCTGCCGCATACACGGAAGCAAAACGGTCATCCAGGAAATAATAAGAAAAAGGCGTCCTGGCATTGAATACATCCCATTCCTTTTTCACATCGCTCAGAAAACCGGCAATGGCTGCTGTGTTGACTTTCACCATCAGACCGCCATTGTTGTGACCGAGCATCATCATGACCGGAACGATCCGCTGTTTAACGGAAGCGTAGTTGAAATCCTGCACGATACCGATTACCTGATAAGCGTGTTGTCCGGATCTTATGATCGATTTGCCGATGGCCGCCTGGTTATCTTTCCAACCCAGGTCGCGAACAGCGGTTTCATTGATCACCACGCCGGAAGTATCAGTGCCATAATCTTTTGAAAAATATCTGCCCGCCACCATCTTCATGCCCAGTGTGGACAGGTAATCATAGTCAACATGAAAAAAATTCGCGTGGATCTCTGATTCCGTTTCATGTGCTTTATTTTCACTCGCATATACTTCCGAACCGTCGATGCTTCCCTCGTCCCGGCCCACCGGCACATCCCTTGAAATCGTTGCATTCACGACGCGGGGGTCGATTAATAATTTTTGTTTAAAAGTATATTGATTACTGTCCAGTCCATAGGTATCCGGGATCACGAGCACCTGGTCCTTCTCATAGCCTAATTTTTTATTCTGCATATAGTGAAGCTGCCGGTACACGACCAGGGTCGAAATGATCAGGGAGGTTGAAATCAGAAATTGAAAAACCACGAGTCCCCTGCGCAGACCGCCTCCTTTTGCTGTGGCTTTTGATATCGTGCCTTTGAGTACCCGGATGGTTTGGAAAGAGGAAAGAAAAAATGCGGGATAGATGCCGGCGGCGAGACCGATCAAAACCATAAATACAATCGCCGCGATGATGGCTTTAAAACCCAGAAAAGCGGAAATTCCAAGATCCTTACCGGAAAGATGATTGAAGGCAGGAAGCAACAGGTACACCAATAAAAATGCAAGCAGCAGGGCACAACAGGCAAGCACAACCGATTCCATCAGGAACTGGATGATCAGCTGGGCTTTTAATGAACCCAGGACCTTGCGGATGCCGACTTCGCGGGAACGTTTGGCAGAAGCCGCCGTTGAGAGGTTGGTGAAATTGATGCAGGCGAGCAGCAACGTAAAAACTGCCAGGGATCCGAAAATATAGATATATTGAATATCGCCGTTTGTTTCGAGTTCATATTTCGTATTGGAATGCAGGTGAATATCAGTTACCGGCCTCAGGAAAAAACGGCAGGTATTGGTCATCTTCTCTGCTTCGGCTAAAGTGATCCCCATATCATGGACCGCCTCCGGTGCGAAATATTTCCGGATCAGCTCAGGAAATTCAGCCTCCAGTTTTCTAGGATCTGCATTTTTATCGAGCAGCAGATAAGTATAAAAACCAATATTGCTCCAGGTATTGCCACGGACCGCATAATTATTACTGGTCATGCTGATGAACGCGTCAAAATGAAAATGGCTGTTAGCCGGAACTTTTTCTATGATGCCTGTCACTTTAAAAGGCTTGTCTCCGATAAGTAATGATTTTCCCATGGCAGTCATATCACCAAAATATTTCTGTTCCAGCGCCCGGGTGATCACAATGGAACCCGGAGCGACCAGGGCCGTCCGGTTGTCTCCTTCGAGCAGGGGGATCGAAAAGATCTGGAGGAAATTGGAATCACAGTAAGTAAAATGGGATTCCTTGAAAAGTTTATCTCCGTATTTCACAAATACCTGGTTCTGCCCGGTGATGCGGGAAGAAGCGAGCACTTCCGGATACGTATTTTTGATTCCTGCGCCTACGGCAACATCTACGTTCGGATATTCTGCCATCCCGCCGTTTTGTGTAAGCTGAAGCTCCAGCCGGTAAATGCGGGAAGCCTGTTCAGCATACCTGTCGTAGCCGAGCTCATCCAATACGAAGGCGGCGATCAGGATACAACCCGTCAGCCCGATAGTCAGTCCAAAAATATTGATGGCAGAGAAAGTTTTATGTTTTACCAGGTTCCGGATAGCAATCAGCAGATAATTTTTGAACATAGTGGAGTTGATTTCGGGTATCCGCTACCAATTCCATACCGTATTCAAGTGAATTGAAAGACAGGGTTTTATTATACCGGAAAAATTTACCGGGTTCGATATTGATACATACTGTACGGTTTTGAAACAGGGAATCCGGCTTCCGTGAATTCAGTTAATTTTGCCCGACCAAAATCAGCGATGAAAAAAGACCTCCGGCCCTGGCTGGCTTTCGCAGCAGTTTATATTATCTGGGGTACCACTTACCTGGCGATAAAAATCGGAATCGAATTTATCCCGCCCTATATGATGGCTTCGCTCCGTTATCTGATAGCAGGAACTTTGTTACTGGCCTACTGCCTGAGTAAACGCGAATCAATATTTTCAAATAATATCCGGCAGAATATTATCCTGGGCGCATTTATCATGACTTTTGGACAGGCGACTGCTTTCTGGTCGGAAAAATATATCTCATCCGGACTGACCGCCGTGTTCGGTTCACTCATGCCCATCTGTTATATCATTACGGACAAAAGGCACTGGAAGAATTACATGAAAAGCAAATGGACCATCCTGAGCATCGGCCTGGGAATCGTGGGGATTGTGATATTGTTTATCAGCCCGGCACCGGCTTCGGAGTCACATACGGGATTCATGACCGTTCTGGCTTCTGTCGTTGCCGTCAGCTCCTGCTTCTGCTGGGCCGCCGGTTCGTTATATTATAAATACCAGGATAAAACCGGATCGGTGTACGCCAATGTGGGCTGGCAACTGATTGGAGGAATGATCTGCTGCCTTTTGATTTCCGTGATTGCAGGTGAATGGCCGAATTTCAATTTTCATACGGTACCCTGGCGCGCCTGGGCTGCGGTATTATATTTAGCCATCGCCGGATCCATTGTTGCGCTGATCGCTTTGTACTGGCTGCTTGCCCGCAGACCCGCGGCCCTGGTAGGCACATACGCTTATGTCAATCCCGTGATTGCGGTCCTGCTGGGATATTTACTCGCAGACGAAAAAATTTCTCTGATCCAGGTATTCGGAATGGCCATCATTATCGTCGCAGCCTTCATGGCGAACCGGGTAAAATTTATAGCATAGAAAAGTTGCGGCTCCCTTCACAGATCTGAACCTTTTTAATATAAGTTTATTATTTATATAGTAAACAGATTTGTAAAAGAGCGTGTATATGAAAAATTCTATGCCGGATATTGTCTCCAAACTGCCTACACAAAAAGAAGTCCAGTTTCTGGAGGACATGATTTATGAACATAATGCAGCCAAAACAAACAGGCATGATGGGAAATTATTTTCTAAACTGATTTACGATGCGGGAAAAAATATTATCGCGGGTATTACGGGATGGACCTGGGCAGCCGCCTGTGAAATCACATTGCTTTGGGTAAAGGAGGAATATACCAGGAAGGGCTATGGGCAGATTTTATTAAAGGCGGCAGAAGACGAAGCAAAAAAGGAAAAATGCAAAACCATATTACTCCGGACGTATAGTTTCCAGGCACCCCTGTTTTACCGGAAATCCGGCTATCAGGTGGAATTTGAAACAAAGGATTTCCCGGTTGGATATAGTTATTTCTGTTTAATAAAGAGGCTGGATGAATAAGTACGGGAAATGTAATGTAGCCGACAGTATTTCATAAATGGGTGTAATTAACTTAGCAACTGGTAACCGTTGCGGTGTACATGATTGACAAAGAGTTGTTGAAAAATATATTCATCAGGAAGATTCATTCCGATGAGCCGGTTCCTTACAGGTTATTGCTGGATGCTGACCCTTCCTGGAATGCAGTCTCTAAATATCTGGCATTCTCTGAGATTCATATTGCCCTGCTAAAAGGTGAAATCATCGCATCGGTCGTTCTTTGTATGCCGGAAACGGATACACTGGAGATAAAAAATATTGCCGTGGATGAAAAACTACAGCAAAGAGGCATCGGACAGATGCTGATGGACTATGCAACACGCATAGCAATCAAAAAAACCGTCCGGACGCTGATCATAGGAACATCCAATGCAAGTATTGGCCAGCTCTATTTGTATCAGAAAGCCGGGTTTGAAATGGCGGAAATCAAACAGAATTTCTTCCTGTATAATTATCCTGAACCCATTTTTGAAAACGGGATCCAATGCCGGCATATGATTGTGCTAAAAAAGCATATTTAAATAAAGGAAAATTATCCAGGCATTTGCGCCATTGGTCCAATTTGCGAAAACAATATATATCTAACCTTTGTTGGATAGAAAACTCATATGCAATCTGAATCAATGAACGAAAAGAAGCTACCCCTACCTCCTTTTACCATGGAGACCGCCTTACAAAAAGTACAAATGGCCGAAGATGCCTGGAACAGCCGTGATCCGGAAAGGGTGTCAAGAGCATATACAGTTGATACCGAGTGGCGAAACCGGACAGAATTCATCAATGGCCGGGAGGAAGTCAGGTCCTTTCTTGAGCGAAAATGGAAAAAGGAACTGGACTACCGGCTAAAAAAAGAGCTCTGGGGCTTTCGCGGGAACCGGATGGCGGTGCGGTTCGAATATGAATGGCATGACCATGAGGGACAATGGTACCGTAGTTACGGCAACGAATTATGGGAGTTCGATGAGAACGGCCTGATGTCCAAACGATTTGCGAGCATTAATGATCTTGAAATACGGGAATCAGATCGAAAATTGAGATAATATGAGTGAAAAGGTCAGTCAAACTTTAGTAAATCCACAAAGCGGTAACCTGGCTTTCAAGATTTTTGAATTTGAAAGTCTTTGTCAGTTTGATCATATCCAGCGGCTGGGTTACTATGCGATGATCCTGGTTCAGACTGGCAGCGGAAAACTGAAAGCGGATTTTTCCGACCATCATTTTTCGGAGAATACGCTGATGTGTTTTTCGCCATTCCAGCCGTTCATGCTGGAAACGAAGGATGCCATAAGAGGATTGTGCATCCATTTTCATCCGGACTTTTTTTGTATACATAAGCACCAGCAGGAAACAGCGTGCAACGGTATACTGTTCAACAATATCTATGACCCTCCCCTTTTCCAAATGGAAGCTTCAGAAACCGGACAACTGATCCCGGTTGTTGAAAGTATGCAAACGGAAATGCGTCATCCCGGTCTCTCTCAATACGATCTGCTGATTTCCCAGCTGAAAATATTTCTGATTACTGCCTCGAGGATAAAGCTGGGCAGAAATCCAAAAGCCGACGCCGATTTTTCAGGTAAGCAGCCTCTTATTTTGCGGGACCTTAAAGTTGCGATCGAAACACATTTCAAAGCAAAACATACCGCCAGTGACTACGCCGAGTTATTACATATTTCACCCAAAGCACTGGCTAAGATCTGTAAAAGCTATTTTCATAAGACACTCACCGACCTGATTGCGGAACGCATCGTCATTGAAGCCAAAAGAGAACTCTACCTCACCGGCAAATCCGTAAAGGAGATCGCCTGGGAACTCGGCTATGAGGACGAACACTATTTCAGCCGGTTTTTTAAGCGGAATGCCGAAATCTCCCCCCAATTCTACCGCGACACGATTGGATTTGCGAGAGCTGAAGGATTTATAACAGATGAAGTGCTTTCCGGAGCAAACGCAAATTGAAAATTGATTTAAGATTCCACATATAAGAAAGCCGGCCCTGGGGCCGGCTTTTTAAGCATTTCATAAACGTATCTTGAAATTTTCCATTCCCGGACACATCACCTGTCTATCCTTTTAGTCTGGACCATTTGGCTGGCAGCTCACTGAGTAACTGATCCTGGTTCTTATTCCATTCATTTAATGTGTTGAATTGTTTCCCGTTAAAATCTCCATTAAAGAACAGGTACAATTTCCCGTCGATGATTTTATAAGTCATCGGATTGACGGGAACCTTTTTCCCTTTTTCCGCTACTCCCCACGCACAATAACCATCACAGACCGGAAGGTATTTTTCAGGGGCCGCAACGAATAATTGCAGATGGTCGGCAGAAGCGAACTGATATTTCACCCCGTGATAGTCTGTTGTATATTCAGTACTTCCCTTTACTGCGGTATTATCTGTAAAATAGGCCACCATATCATAGCCGCCGTTGGCCAATTTGTTCTTGTCAACCGGCTCAACCACCTGCGCGGTGGAAATTTTAAAACTCAAAGAAAAAATAGCGATCGCCAAAAATGTTAAAACTCTCTTGTTCATTTTTTTTATTTTTTTATAATTAATAAAACAACAGCGGAAACCCGCTTTAAAAAATTGTCCGGAACCGTTTAGTTTTTCACCAGCTCAATGTTGTGGAAACCCACGCTTTAGATATTGCCCGGGAACCGCTTAGTTTTTTACCAGCTCAATGTTGATGGAAAAATGGACCGTATTTCCGACGAGCAGTCCGCCCGCTGCGAGAACGCCGTTCCAGTTAAGTCCGAATTTTGTCCGGTCCAAATGACCAGTAATAATAAATCCGGCTTTAGTGTTATTGAAGGGATCCACCACCGTGCCCCGGTATACTACATCCAGATCTGTTTCTCTTGCAATACCGTGCATCGTAATATCGCCTGTCACGCGGAACCTGTTATCCCCCAGTGGGGCAATTGCCCGGCTTCGAAAAATAATCGAGGGGAATTTTTCTGCCTCAAAAAAATCGGCTGACCTTAAATGATTATCGCGCTGCGCATCTTCCGTATTGATGCTGGCGACATCGATGACCAGCTCAATTTTCGCATCGGAGAAATCCGGCTTATCCGAAAGAACGGATCCGTCAAATTGAGTGAACCTGCCCTCTGTTTCCGAGATGCCAAAATGTGATATGCTGAACCCCAGTTTGCTATGTGATCTGTCATAGCCCCATTTTGTGGTGGGTTCCGAAGTCCCGGTTCCGTCCTGCAAAACCGCCTCCCTTTGAATAGTTGTACTCACTTTTGTCTTGCTTTTTGTAATGATTAAATGTTCAGACTGTATACGAAGCGAAGGGACTGGCCGGCCGGCCTGTATTATCATGATTACTTTCAATCATCGCCCGTATCCGTCTTTTTTGAAACACAAAGCTGGTTTTTTTTCAGCTCAGTTCAAATGGACAAACTGCGCTATCGGGTGGATTATTTTTCCATTCTTAAATGGAAAACCTTCAGGATTGGTCTTAACTATTTAAATCTTTGGCGTCAATGGGTTAAATTTGTGTGCGATCCACCTCTCAGTAATACCGAAATCAGTGTCTTACAGCGAAAAATTAGCAAGCAAAATTCGCAACCGACTTAGCTCCCTTCCTAATATTGAAGAAAAGGAAATGATGGGTGGGTTGACTTTTATGTACAACGACAAGATGTGTATCGGCATCATGAAAGATGAAATGATGTGTAGAATCGATCCCGAATTACATGATCAGGCCATCCAAAAGCCTGGTTGCAGAACAATGGATTTTACCAACCGGCCCATGCTGGGGTATGTGCTGGTCAACGAAAATGGAATGAAATCAAAAAAAGACTTCGATTACTGGATCGGGCTTTCGCTGGATTTTAACAAAAAAGCGAAATCTTCCCGGAAGAAAAAAACCTGAAGATCCAATTTTTGCATACCAGCAACCTATATCCCATAACTCATAACTAATAACCATAACGCCTTTCGTTATTTTTTATACTGGGAGAGCCCATAATTTCCGAAATCTATCAGTTGCTTTGGACTTATATACCCCTTTGTATAAGTGACGATATTACCACCGGCATCAGCTATGATGAGGGTGGGAAAAGCATCGACACCGTATAGAGTCGCCAACGCCGGGCCATCCCCTTTTTCCATATTGACAGCCACGTTAATAAAATTTTTATTAAAGAACGCACCTGCGTCTTTGTCGGGAAAAGTATTTTTCTTGAGTAACCTGCATGGGCCACACCAGGATGCATAGGCATCCAGGAATACGAGCTTGTTTTGTTTTTTAGCCTCCTGCAAAGCCTTGTTCCAATCGTCTTCAATAAAATGAATGCCCTGATCTTCAGATTTGTAATTTTTCCCGGACGGTTCTCCCCGGTTATCAGAAATAAAAGCAGAAATGCCGATGAATGAAATGAAAATTCCGCTAAACATGAACAACTTTCCAAGCATAATTTTAATTTGGATTTACAGGTTAGCCCTGGTAACCGCCAGAATACCGCCGTTGCTTTGATCCTGCACGAAACACAACACCTCCCAATTTTGAGCATTGAAATCTTTGGGTAATTCAATTGATGCAGATCCTTCCCCGGCAGTGCCCAGTCGTTCAGATTGTAATTTTCTGACGATTTGAATATGAGCAAGCAGGCGACCTGCGTTTTCGCCACGCAGCACTTTGGTTTGCGCTGCTTTTTGAATGATAGCAATCAAAATATGACTTCCGCTATGAACCTGAAGGGCCCGGTAAGTTAATTGAAGATGTTCACCTTCCTGATAAGCCTGAATGGTCAACGTTGAAACCGGCTTTGTTGTGAGCTGTTCCGAGATGGCATGATGAATGGCGGATGTTTCAGATCCGACATACTGCATTTTCCCGTTTACAATGACCTGGGGCGTATAAATGGGTGAAACATTCAGCCAGCGGCTATATTGTAACTGCCTGTTTGAATATTCAGCACTACTGAATGCATCTTTCCAGCCCAAACGATCCCAGTAATCCACATGATATGCCAGAATGTAAACAGATTTCCCTTCTGTTTCCTTTTGTATTCCGGCCATCAGCTCGTCGGCAGGAGGACAGCTTGAACAGCCCTCCGAAGTAAATAACTCCAGGACTGCAAAGCCTTTTCCATCCCATTTGCCGGTGTTCTTTTCAAATCGTGCTCTATCCATCGATCGAGCAGGACTCCCAATCCTAAATGACGACAGGATCGCTGCTGTCACCATCCCGGTTATTAGCAGTTTGACGGAATATGCAGTTTTCATATTATGAATTTAACAATGATGACAATTAATTGTTTATTAAGACGCTGCCTGCCTTGCGGATTATGCTATCGTGAAGTAGTAAAAAGGGCTGATGTTTTTTGAATCACAAAGGAATAAACAGAATTTTTAACCAAAAGTCGGTAAACTGACAAAGCAGCTCCGCGGAGTCATACTAGCTTGCGAAATAAATCCTGAATGCAACCAGTCCGAATCGTGAACCGTACTTTCAAAGGAATATCATTTCTTCACTCATAATTAAATCGATTTTATGGAAAAATTTGCATTGCTGGTCAGGCTGGAAGCCAAAGCAGGAAAAGAAAAAGAAGTATCTGATTTTATTAAATCCGCCCTGCCACTCGCCCAGGCCGAAGCCTTCACTATAAAATGGTATGCACTGCAGATAGGACCCTCCACTTTTGGAATCTTCGACAGTTTCGAAAACGAGGAAGGCCGGAAATCCCACCTGGGCGGTCAGATCGCCCAGGCTTTAATGAAAAATGCGCCGCATTTGCTGGCCAGCGATCCGGTGATTGAGCAGGTCAGCCTGCTGGCGGTGAAATAATATTTTTGGAATTATCGGAAAGCTGACAAACAGACCAATCATATATTGCTAGTTTTGGGATCGTTAAGCAATACGTCTTTTATGGTTTTTTATCAATTATCCGATCAGCTGAAATCGCTTAAAAACCTTTTATTCTTATTAAGCGACGATCAATATTGTTACAAAAATATTTTCCTTGGTAGCGCCAGCATCGGGGGGCATTCAAGGCATATTATTGAACTGCTGAAATGCGCAACAGAAGGTTATCCCTCAGGCACTGTGGATTATCTGAACAGGGTAAGAAATCTTTCATTGGAAGAAGAAAGACATGTGGCTATACAGGAACTCGAAAACCTGCAGGATCAGATCAGAAAAAGGGATAAAGAAATGAGGCTGGTTGTGGAAAGCGATGAATCCACTGCGCCACATTATGTTACGACTACCTATTTCCGGGAAATCGTATACAATACCGAACATACCATACATCACCTGGCCCTGATAAGAGTGGCTCTCCGGGAAATGAAACTGGATATTGTCGGAGATGATTTCGGTATCGCATTCTCTACCCTTAAATATCGTTTATCCCGGTCGTAAGCGCGGACCGAAAAAGAGAATACTTAATAAGCAGACTATATGTTTTTAATCGGAATACCCATCGGGCTGTACGGATATATTTTCCCCGGTAATATCAACCTAATGATGCTGGAAATTTACCGGTCCGGGAAATTTAAATTCCTCCTGGCCATATTCAGTTTAATACTGGTTTTTGAAAGTATCTACTGCATTGCGTCACTGACGCTTTTGAATTCGATAAAATCGAACCATACACTTTATACGTCCATAGAAACTTTCTCCTATATCATGATCTTTTTACTGGGATTATGGATGCTTTTCGAAAAGAGAAAAAATGAATTTAAATCATACAGAAACACAATTTACAGGGGCGTTTTAAGTATTATTATCCATCCGCAGCAGATTCCATTCTGGATAATTGCGGGCATCGTTATAAACAGGTTTACTCATCTGACCCATAACGGATCCCTATTGCTTTTTGTATTGTTTAATGCCATCGGCACTTCCCTGGCCATGCTGATCTATATGTTTGTCGGAAACAAAATATTGAATTTCTTTCAATTCAATATTGCGCAGGTCAATAAAGTGATGGGCGGAGTTTATATCCTGCTGGTTTTATATCATTTGAATCCGTTCTGATTCATTTTCCGCTTCAATTTGCTTTAAATAACGAACCTTTAAGTGGTCGTACAACGAATGTTTGTCAATCAACAGGGATACCATGCCTGCCACCATTCCTGCCAGCATAAGATAAAAGATCAGGTTATGCCGGTCGGTCATTTCCAATACAATGATGGAAGAAGTGAAAGGGGTTCTTGTAATGCCTGTCAGAAAGCCCACCATCCCGGAAAGGATAAGCAGGTTGGTGTTGGAATCAGACAAATTCATCCAGCCTGACAATACGGATCCGATACAGGCACCGGAACTGAGCGCGGGTGCAAAAATTCCTCCTGCAGCGCCTGTGCTAAACGAGAATATGGATCCCGTCATGCGGATCAGGGGTGCGTACCATGGAAGATCTTTATTTGTAGTAAATAAAATTTCGGTCATAACGCTTTTTCCCGAACCGATCAGATGGGTATTGGTCGTATAGCCCAGGATGGCAACTACGATTCCGCAAAACAGTACGAGGAATACCTGTTGACTTCTTTTTTTATAACGGCCTTTCCAATTTATAATAATTGTGAGTAGCCGGCCCGTCACGCTTCCGCCCAGGCCCGCTAACAAGGCTACCAGAATAACTCCGCCGGCGATATACGGCGACAACCCATTGACGACGGGGTATCCAAGATATAAATATGGACCAAATAATGCCTGGGCCGTGAGGCCCGCAATGATCACTGCAGTAAAAAGTGCTGTTCTAAAATAACTGAGATGGGTCCTGGTTAGTTCTTCAATCGCAAAAACGATTCCTCCCAGGGGTGTATTAAAGGCCGCAGCCAGACCTGCTGCTGCACCGGTCATGATCATGTTTCTTTTAGAAACTTTTGGCCACCAGGCGGGAAGCAACTGGTTTACCTTCCTGAAAACAGATCCTGCAATCTGAATGGTCGGTCCCTCACGGCCTACCACTCCGCCCCCCAGGATCATAAAAAAACTGGAAACGATCTTGATAACGATTACGCGGATACTCAGGAGCTTCCGCGTTTTGTGATTGTCACGGGGATTAGCCAGTTCGATGGCTGCCATAACCTGCGGAATACCACTGCCACCGGAATATTTTGCAAAACGCACCACCAGCCACCAGGCAATTAAAAAACAAAACGGGGTAATCAGAAACAACAGCCAGTGATACGAATTAAATATTGTATCTGCGGTACTTTCTGCGAGCAGGAATAGTTTAGAATAAAAAACGGCTATTAGTCCGGTGAACAAAGACGCAATCCAGAAAGGCACGGCAGTTAAAAAATTCCGCCTGAGTTTTTCATTACCTATATGATCGAAAACCTTCTTAAACTTCTTTCGTATCTCTGAATTTCTACGCCGGGCAGGAATTTCATTCATGGATTAAAGATAAGACTCGCCGATGCTCGTTGATACAGCCAGGGATAATTATCCATTCGAATGCGTAAATACTCCATTTTAATAAGATACCGTTCGGGGCACCTTTGCACCGTCGATAATGACAACTTATTAAAATAAAAAAAATGAAAAAATTTACAGTTCCAACCAGGGAACAGGTTGCTCCGGCAAACCAGGCTATTTTTGATTCGCTGAACAAAGCACTCGGATTCGTACCGAATTTATATGCTGCGATCGCATATTCGTCCAATGGACTTGGGCAAATATCTTGCCTACCAAAATGCAAAAACCAGCTTAAGCAACAAAGAGAAGGAAGCTGTCAATTTAATTGTCAGCCAGGCAAATGGCTGTGTTTATTGCCAGAGTGCACATGTTGTGCTTGGTAAGATGAATGGTTTCAGCGATGCCCAGTTAAGGGATATCCGCCTGGGCAAGACAACCAATCCTAAATTAAATGCGCTTGTTCAGCTGGCAGAAAGCATCACCCTCACACGCGGAAATGCGGACTCCGTGCTGGTGGACAATTTTTTTGCTCAGGGGTATACTAATGAAAACCTGGTTGACCTGATCCTTCAGATCAGCGACAAAACAGCGATGAATTATCTGCATAATCTGACCAAGGTACCGGTCGATTTTCCCTTAGCTCCCTCATTACAAGAATCAGCTGTTCTGAATTAGTATATTAAATCAATTGAAAGTCAAAGCCGGTCCATTGAAACAAGGCCGGCTTTGATGTATTTAAACACAGTATTCAGGGAACTGCATCCTTGTTTATCCAAAAGTTCCAACGCAAGGGCATTCACAACTGCGGATCCTTTGACTCCAATACCTCAGTCAATTTATTTTCGAGGTCCGCACCACGAAGATTCTTTGCGATTATATTACCATTCTTATCCAGCAGCATATTGAAAGGAATGCCTTTTAGGCCGTAATCCTGTACGATGGGACTACTCCCAGGCTTTCAGATCGGATCCCTGTGTCCATGGAAGACTGTCTTTTTTGACAGCCTTTAACCACAGTTCCCTGTTAATGTCTAAGGACACTCCTAAGATATCAAATTGATCCGAATGATGTTTTTTATAAACGCGAACCACATTTGGATTTTCCGCACGACAGGGGCCACACCAACTGGCCCAGAAATCGACCAGCACAAATTTTCCCCTGTAAGCATGAAGAGAAACCGGCTTCCCCGAAAGATCATTTACTGTAAAATCCGGCGCTACACTACCAATAGCGGTCTTTTCAGCGGCCCGGATAATTTCTGCAATCTGCTTTCCGTAAATACCCTGCTGGTTCTGTCTGGACAATGACTGGTAAGCAGGTCTCAATTCCACCAGGTTAGGCTCATAACCATAAAATATACTGATCGCCCAGGCGCTTACCGCCGATGACGGATTTGCTTTCGCAAATTCAGCGATCAGGGTCCTTTTTTCCTGGTCCAGCTGATCATGTATCCGGAACAGACTGTCCCTGCTCTTATCATCCAGTTTTCCGGATAAATACAAGGCTGACCCGGTCTTGTTGAGAACGCCGGATCTTTCATCCACCGATTTTGTAAGCTGCCTGTAAGATTCATATTCTTTTTCAACCAGGGATCCAGTAACAGAAGGTGAATCCCAATGCGCCGTATCAATCAGAATGTACACATTTTCATTTCCGGCAAAAAAACCAACCTCCCTGTTTCCACTTTCAGTTTTAATAGTAATGTTCAGATATTCAGGTTCCGGCAGGGTTCCATTAAAAACAAATTTTCCATTTTTTATTTCAGAACGGATTTGCCTTGCCTGCCTGCCGGCAACATAGTTAAGGCTGGCCGCCCCGGAATCCATTCCGGCGATCTGTCCTGATATCTGAAAGGAGGATTGGGCGGTGGTTGTACACATCAGGACCATTAACAGGGTCCCCAGAGAAAACGATTTCATTTTTTTTATTTAAACGATATAATTTGAATCTTTCCGGCAGGATTTAACGTCAAATTTAATTTCCATCAGCCAGTGAAATTGTCCGGTCTGTTACAAAAAATACAAGAAACCTGTTAAACTCAGCTGGTACCATAAAATCATTCCGGTAATATTCGTGCAGCCATGGCGGCGTTCGTCAGGAATTAATAATTTTATTCTCTTGTAAAACCGGCGACAGGTCCGGGATATTAATTCCTGGGAGCCATCTATCTGATCTGGGCCAAACCGACCCCCTGATCGTACCATTTCAGGCGGGGGGCTGTTATTTTTCTAATCATTATCTTTATAGCGAGCGTGAATAATAACCTTAACTTCTATGAGCGCCCCGCCAGTATTAGACGCTGAAAGAGAATTGCTTCTTTTTCATTTCACGATAGAAAACCTGCATGAAGCCGTTTTCTGGGTTGATTCAGAACAAAATATCATACAGGTAAACGACCTGGCCTGCCAGATGTCCGGATATACCAAGGAAGAGCTCACCAAAATGAAAGTAACAGATATCAATCCTTCGTCTGTTGTTATGGACTGGCCCTTCTTCTGGGCCAGGCTGAAAAAAGAAATGAAAATTACTTTTGAAGCGCAGCATAAACACAAAAAGGGATATCTCTACGACATTGAGATTAATGCCAACTTCATTGAATTTGAGGGAAAGGAATATTCCTGCACGATCGTCCGTGATATACGGAAAAGGAAAAGAGAAGAGGACATACTAAAGACCATTTCCGAAAATACATCCGGCGTAACCGGATCAGATTATTTCAGGGAGCTTGCAAAATGCATCACATCGACCCTGAACGTAAGGTATTCCATGGTCGTGCTCTGCTCGGAAAACGACACGACCAAACTCCGGATGCTTTCATATGTTGACCGGAAAGAAGTTCTCGACAATATTGATTATGATACGCAGGGAACGCCCTGCGAGATCGTGATGCAGGGAAAAGAATTTTTCTGTGCCGATAAACTCGAAGAAAGTTTTCCCAAGGAAAAGGGCATCCAGTCCTGGGTGGCCGTTCCTATCTATAGTCCTACCACCGGGAAAGTAATCGGAAATATTGCGGCTTTTGACAATGTGCCGATGGTCAATGACCAGAACCAGGTAGTGATCCTGCGCATATTTGCCGCGCGCACCGGTGCCGAGATCGAGCGGATCCGGGCCGAGGAAAAAGTAGTGGAGACGTTGAAACTTTTGAACAGCGATCTTCAAATCAAGCTGCAGGAAAGTGAAAAACGTTTTCGTGATCTTTTTGAAGAAGCGCCGATCGCCTATGTGCATGAGGGACTGGATTCCAAATTTATCAAAGCAAACCGTGCGGCCCTGCGAATCCTCGGCGTGCGACCAGAGGATGTTCCCCATACATACGGAAAGTTAATGGCTCCCGATACGCCGGATGCGCAAAGAAGAATGAAAGAAGCTTTTGAATCCATTGGCCGCGGGACAGATACCAGCGGTGTGGTGCTGGAACTTCGCCGACAGGATAATGGCAAACCTGTCTGGATACAATGGTGGTCCAACCCCGATCTGGGTGGCCAGTCTACGCGCACGATGTTTATTGATATTACAGAAAAAGTGCTGCTGGAACAGGAACAGGCCCGGCTGAAAGCGGAGAATAAATACCTGCAGGAGGAAATAAAACTCAATTATAATTTCGAAGAGATCGTCAGCAAGAGCACACTGTTTCAAAAAGTATTACAGCAAATAGAAAAAGTAGCTTCCACGGATGCCACCGTGCTAATCCTGGGGGAAAGCGGAACAGGCAAAGAGTTGCTGGCGCGCGCGGTTCACAATATCAGCAACCGGAGCAAACGGCCACTCGTGAAAGTAAACTGCGCCACGCTACCTTCCAACCTGATAGAAAGTGAATTATTTGGTCATGAAAAGGGTGCGTTTACCGGTGCCATGGATCGTAAGATTGGCCGTTTCGAGCTGGCGGATGGCGGAACGATATTCCTGGATGAACTCGGTGAGCTCCCCATTGAACTGCAGGCTAAATTGCTTCGTGTGTTACAGGAAGGTGAATTTGAAAGACTGGGCAATTCGAAGACCCTGAAAGTAAATGTGCGCGTGATAGCCGCTACCAATAGAAATCTTCAGATGGCGATAGAGAAAAAAGAATTCAGGGAAGATCTCTTCTACCGTCTGAATGTATTTCCGATTACCTGCCCGCCGCTGAGAGACCGCAAGGAAGATATCCCATTGCTGGTAAAACATTTCCTCCAGAAATTCGAGGGGAAAATGGGAAAGAAAATTACGCATGTTCCTACCGAAGTGATGGATGCACTCAGCGCCTATAGCTGGCCCGGTAATATCCGTGAACTGGAAAACCTGATTGAGCGGGCGATGATCCTGAGCCCGGGAAATGAGTTAGCCTACGGTGACTGGCTGCCCACCGTAAAACAAATGGTGAACAACCTCCATGGACCCCTTCAAAAACTGGAAGAGGTGGAAAAGAATCATATCACCGAAGTGCTGAAACAATTAAACTGGAAAGTGAGTGGTGAAAAAGGAGCTGCCAAATTTCTCGGCTTAAACCCCACAACCCTGGAAGCCCGTATGAAAAAACTGGGCATTAAAAGAGCCAATTAATCAGCGGCAGTCTGCCGATTCCAATTTAGCGTGTCCCTCCCCGGCTAAGATTTTAAATCAGCTATTCCCAAAAAAACAGTCCCAATATTTCGTGAGATTCCCAACCCATTGGGAATTTTTCTCCGCCCGCCCTCCGGAAATCCGGGCTGCATAAATTTTTATAATGCAGGCTGGCAAAGGGTTTCAGCGACCGGGCCGGATGCAGAAAATATTTCTGGCATGCCGGTTGGCTATATGGATGGACAGAAACCGAAAAACAAATCTCACTCGATGCACAAAAAGAACCGCTTTACCCGGGAGGCGACGAAGAACGAAAACCTGACACTAGCACTATTTAAAACGGAATGGAACGGTGCCTGCCAGATCGTTTCGACTATCTATGAAGACCTGGCAAAATCCTATCGTACGCAAGCTGGTTTTTTTACCGTGGATTTTGAAGAAGAACCGGATATTGGGCAGCGAGTTTGGCATCAGGGAAGTACCGACCATCCTTTTTTTTAAAAGCGGACAGCTCGTTGATCATGCCGTGGGACTAACCGCTAAAAACGAACTGATCGCAAAAATTGAATCTGCACTCAATCCATCAAATAACCAATCCATCCATTAATATTTAAAACTTATCGCTATGTCATACGAACTCAAATACACATACCTGCAGAGTCACCCGCTGTTTGCAGGGCTCCCGGAACAAAAAGTAAAAGATGCCGCCATGATGGCCAAATTAAAAACTGTTTTCCGCGGTGAAAGTTTTGTCTTCGGGGAAGGCAGCTACAGCAAGATTTTCCTGCTGATCAAGGGCAAAATAAAAATTACCGAATCAGATGAGATGGATCACGAAATGATCAAGGATATTCTCACTGCTCCGGATGTATTCGGCGACCTGAGTCTGGAAAATCATCTGAGCCCGACCGAATGGGCCGAAGCGCTGACCAGTAATACCGTAATTTGCTATTTCAATATCGTTGACTTCAAAAAATTTCTGCAGGACAATCCTTTGCTGGCACTGCGATATGCCAACACGGTAAACAACAAATTGAAAAAATTGGAAAACCGCCACTCCGACCTGGTATTCCGGGACGCTAAAAGCAGGCTGATCCGCTTCATAAAAAACTGGGCCCATACCGACGGGAACCGGGTGGGAGATAAAATCATCCTGAACAATTATCTCACCCACAGTGATATCGCCAATGTGATCTCAACTTCCCGCCAGAGTGTAAATGTGCTGCTGAATGAACTGAGGGATTCCGGCCTGCTTTTTTATAACCGCAAACACATCGAATTGAACGACCTGCTGGTCTGGAACTGATTCGAATTCAAATCCTTTCAATCATCATAACAATAAAATCAAAAATGGAGAAGAAATTACAAAACCAGGTGGCCATCATCACCGGCGCCAGCAGTGGAATCGGCGCGGGCGTTGCAAAATCATTAGCGGGTGCCGGTGCTACTGTTGTAGTCAATTATCCGGTGGACGGAACCAAGGCCGCCGCAGAAGCCGTACTCAATGAAATCCTCGCTGCGGGCGGCAAGGGCATTACCGCGAAGGCCGATGTCAGCAAGGAAGCCGAAGTGCAGAAAATGTTTGCCGACACGATCAGCCAGTTTGGAACGGTTGACATTTTAGTGAATAATGCGGGTCTTCAGAAAGATGCACCCTTCCAGGACATGACGCTGGAACATTGGAACTTTGTGCTCAGCGTAAATCTTACGGGACATTTCCTTTGTTCCCGGGAAGCAATCCGTGAATTTTTGAGAAGAGGTATCGACCCGGCCAAGTCGAAAGCCGCAGGAAAGATCATCCAGATGAGCAGTGTGCATGAAGTGATTCCCTGGGCCGGTCATGCGAATTACGCGGCTTCTAAAGGAGGCGTCATGTTGCTCATGAAGAGCCTGGCACAGGAATTTGCCTGGAAGAAAATACGCATCAACAGCATTAGTCCAGGCGCAATACAGACACCGATCAACCGCCAGGCCTGGGACACACCCATAGCCCTGAATGAATTGCTGACCCTGATTCCCTATCAGCGGATCGGTCAGCCGGAAGATATTGGACAGGCAGCCGTATGGCTGGCCAGTGATGACAGCGATTATGTGAACGGAACTTCTTTATTTGTCGATGGCGGGATGACCCTCTATCCCGGCTTCACGACCAACGGATAAATCGAACCTGATTACGACTACAACCATGAATACCGAACAGGAAAGACTTCAGCATAAAGAATGGAAAAAATGGGGGCCCTATCTCAGCGAACGGCAATGGGGAACTGTGCGGGAAGACTACAGTGAGCATGGCGATGCCTGGGATTATTTTCCGCATGACCATGCCCGTTCCCGCGTCTATCGCTGGGGTGAAGATGGTATTGCAGGTATCAGTGATGATATGCAGCGAATCTGTTTTGCCATCAGCCTCTGGAACGGAAAAGATCCGATATTAAAAGAAAGACTGTTTGGGCTGACAGGCAACGAAGGCAATCATGGTGAAGACGTGAAGGAATTGTATTACTACCTCGACAATACGCCTTCGCATGCTTACATGAAACATTTGTACAAATATCCGATGGCAGCATTTCCTTACGCGGATCTTGTGCAGACCAACCGCAACCGTTCAAAGCAGGAAGGTGAATATGAACTGCTGGATACCGGTCTGTTTCAAGATGGCAAATATTTTGATGTATTTACAGAATATGCAAAAAATGATCCGGAAGATCTCTGCATCCGGGTTACCATTCATAATCGAAGTTCAGAATACGGCATATATTGCGCTGCTTCCTACCCTCTGGTTGCGCAATCTCTGGTCCTTTGGGATCGAACCCAAATCATCCATTACCCGCAGGGAAAATGGTCCGGGCGTTGAGCAGCGCAGAAATCAATCATCCCGGGCTGGGCCGCTACCATTTTTATTTTGAGAAACCCGCAAGGACATTGCTTACAGAAAACGAAACCAATACGGAGAGACTGTATGGGCAGCCCAATTCAACTGCATTTGTAAAAGATGCTTTTCATGATGCGGTTGTTTATTCCCGTTATGAAGCAGTGGCTGAAAAAACCATGGAACCAAGTTGGCGCCCATGTATGAATTCAACATGGCTCCGCATAGTTCCGTAACCGTTAAACTCCGGTTGAGCAGGGAGGAAATCAATTCCCCCCTGGATGATCGTTTTGATGAGCTGTTCACCATGCGTATCGGGGAAGCCGATGAATTTTACCGGAATATATCCATGACAAAAAATACTGAACAGGCCAATATACAACGACAGGCTTTTGCCGGCATGTTGTGGAGCAAACAGTATTTTAATATTGATATTCCCAAATGGCTGAATGGCGATAAGGGACAGCTTGCACCACCCGAAGCAAGAAAAACAGGGCGCAATCATCAATGGCATTCGCTAAACAATGAAGACATTATTTCCATGCCCGATAAATGGGAATATCCCTGGTATGCCGCATGGGACCTGGCTTTTCATTGTGTTCCGATCTCCATGGTAGATCCGCAGTTTGCAAAAGAACAATTGATCCTATTTCTGCGGGAATGGTATATGCATCCCAATGGACAGTTGCCTGCCTATGAATGGGCTTTTGGCGATGTGAACCCGCCGGTACATGCCTGGAGTTGTATGCAGGTATATAAAATTGAAAAAGCAAGAACAGGAAAAGGAGATATCGATTTCCTGGAAAGAGTATTTCAGAAACTGCTGATCAATTTCACCTGGTGGGTAAACCGAAAAGATCATAAGGGAAATAATGTTTTTGAAGGTGGCTTCCTGGGTCTCGATAATATCGGTGTGTTCGACAGAAGCAGTGCGATACCCGGTGGTGGCATTCTGGAGCAGGCCGATGGTACCAGCTGGATGGCCATGTATTGCTTGAATATGCTGGAAATGGCATTGGAAATTTCACAATACAATCCGAATTATGAAGATGTAACCACCAAATTCTTTGAACATTTTGTTTATATCGCAGAATCATTGAACCGGATCGGAGAAAACTGGACGGGAAGCTGGGATGATGAGGAAGGATTTTTTTATGATGTGCTGTCGATGCCGGATGGAAGATATATCCCGGTAAAAGTAAGAAGCCTGGTTGGATTGAGTACCTTGTTTGCCGTCCTGGTTTTGAAAAAAGACCTGCTGGAAAAATTACCCGATTTTCATAAACGACTAAAATGGTTTCAGAAATACCGGGAGGATAATGGACAATACTTGGTCATTGAAGAATTAAAAGATCATGATGATATCCTTTTATCACTGGTTCCGCGTAAGCGACTGGAAAAATTATTGAAAGCATTGCTGGATGAAAAAGAATTTTTATCTCCCGGTGGTATACGTTCGATTTCCAAATTGCACGAAACGCCTTACTCCAGTTCATATCAACGGACAGGAATTTGGGTTGAATTATCAACCGGCAGAAGGCATCGACGAATTTATTCGGCGGAAATTGCAACTGGCGTGGTCCTGTATGGATGCCGATGAATTACCTGCTGGTAATGGCCCTGCAACAATATTGCTGACTATTATAAAGAAGACTGTAAAGTAGAATTTCCAACCGGCTCGGGCAATATGATGGACCTGCATGCTGTTTCCAATGAAATTGGCAAGCGGCTGATATCTATTTTTGAAAAAGATGAAGACGGAAAGAGGCCGGTAAATGGAAATGAAATGATTTATCAGCATGATCCCCATTTCAGGGACCTGATACTTTTCTACGAATATTTTCACGGTGATAATGCACGGGGGGTAGGTGCTTCACACCAGACAGGCTGGACGGGAGTTGTAGCAGAACTCATCAACCGCATCAGCTAAGATCTATGCTTTCGCAAATACCAGCCAGTAAACCCACATCACAAAACTCAGGGCCAGGCCCATCCAGGGACTGACAAAAGAAACCAGCACTATCACACTATTGCAAATCAATCCCAGATTTTCATTGCGGGTTATATTATTTATTTCCTTCTTAGTAATTTGATGAACCAGCAGTCCCTTGCCCGAGCAGGCTGCATACCAGATGATCCTGAATGCGATACTGATCAGGACAAAATAAGCGGTGTAAAAAATAACGGCAGTCTTAAAGGCTCCCGTCATCAGGAAGAGTCCCAGTGTCCTGGTAGGGAAAGGTACCAGTGCCACCAGGAGCAAAAGAAATCCATTGCTGATCATCACCCGGTTATCGGTATTACGCAAATTTTTGAATAGTCCATGGTGTCCCATCCAGGCGAGCAGCACATTGATAAAACTGATTCCGTAGGCCAGGAATTTTGGCCAGAGATGAATCAATGCATCCGCCAGTCCCCGGTTTGTTTCAACACCCTTCGCTTCCACCCCTATTTCAATAGCAAGCAGGGTCAGGGCAACACAGAAAACTCCGTCACTGAACGCTTCCACGCGGGTGGTATCTTTCTGATGCTGCTTCTCGATAAATAAAGAATCCATTTCAAATTGTTTTAGGATGAGCTGTAAGATGGTGAACATTTCATTTATCATTCGTCCGTCAGATTACAGTAAACGATATTTAATCATGAACATCAGATTTATCTTTTATTTCGTCAGGTGCGTGACAGTAGATTTTTCAGAATTGAATTCAATTTGCTGTATTGAACAGCATTTATAATGATTAAATAACTCTGACATGAACAATCATTTCGATATCATCATCATCGGCACCGGCAGTGGTGGCAGCACCATGGCTTATAAACTGGCGCCGAGCGGCAAAAAAATTCTCATCCTTGAACGCGGCGGATTTATCCCCAAGGAGAAAGAAAACTGGGATCCGCATGAAGTGGTGAATGTTGGCCGATACAGACCCAACGATACCTGGTATGACCAGGACGACAAGCCCTTCAAACCTTTTATTCATTATAATGTCGGTGGCAATTCCAAAATGTATGGCGCCGCACTTTTCCGTTTCCGCGAAAATGATTTTGAAAGCGTAGAGCACTATGGTGGTGTATCCCCGGAATGGCCAATCAAATATGATGTATATGAGCCCTATTATACCATTGCGGAAAAATTATACAGTGTACATGGTAAAAGAGGCGTGGATCCCACCGAGCCCTGGACAAACAGTGAATATCCCCTGCCACCACTTGCCTATGAACCGCTGATCAGGGACCTGAATGCAAAATTGCAAAAACTGGGATTGAAACCTTTTCCATTACCTATGGGTGTAAAACTGCCACAGGATTATACATCTACCGAAGCACCTGTGATGCTCGAAAATTTCGACGGCTTCCCCGACCCTACCGATAGTAAGGCGGATGGGCAGGTGATGGCGCTTCGTCCCGCTCTCCAGCATAAAAATGTTACCCTGCTTACGCATGCCTATGTTGAAAGACTGGAAACCGATGCCAGCGGGAAGCGTGTAAATAAAGTTCACGCCCTGGTAAGAGGAGAAAAAATTATTTTCCGTGCAGGCACCGTCATTGTTGCCTGTGGTGCGGTCAACTCAGCGGCACTTTTGTTGAGAAGCGCGAGCGAAAAACATCCGAAGGGTCTGGCCAATAGCAGTGACCAGGTGGGAAGGAATTTAATGCTTCATCATAACGGATGTCTGGTTGCTTTCACGAAGAAGAAAAATGATTGTGTATTTCAAAAAAGTCTCGGCATCGCAGATTTCTATCATCATGCCGACAATAGTAAATTTCCATTGGGCGAAATACAGCTG
This sequence comes from uncultured Bacteroidota bacterium, assembly GCA_963741345.1. Lineage (GTDB taxonomy): Bacteria > Bacteroidota > Bacteroidia > Chitinophagales > Chitinophagaceae > Puia. Next base: position 534,740 of record CAVUHS010000005.1, on the reverse strand, counting down.
ATGGGAAGGAATGATTATGATACGATCCTTTGGCTGGCTGAAAAAATTGCCCCCGGTAAAACCTATGCTGAATTGAAGGAAATGACCATCGATTTCTGGCTGACTGCAGAAGACCTGCCTCATCCTGAAAACCGTGTAACACTCAGGGCAGACGGAAGCATCAAAGTATCATATACCCGGACCAACTATCCCGCTTATGAAAAACTAAAAGAAAAACTGAAAGAGATATTTGTAAAATTGGGTGAACTGGATCCGGACTATAAAGACACGCAATGGGCGGGATACGATCTCGATATCAGCGGGATGAGTCACCAGAATGGAACCCTGCGTTTTGGGACCGATCCCAGGACATCTGTACTCGATCTGAATTGCAGGACACATGATCTTCTCAACCTGTATGTAGTGGATGCCAGTTTCTTTGTCAGCTGTGGCGCATTTAATCCGGCCCTGACCATCGCTGCCAATGCACTTCGCGTGGGTGACCATATCCTGGAAAATGTTCTCCGGGAAGAATCCATCACTGAAAACACGCGTATAGAAATGGTGATTTAAATGTGAGGGCCAGGCCCATTATTCACATGTAATAAAAACAGGAACGATGTATATGATTGCAAGAAATGTAACGATCTATGTAAGCCAGGCCGCTGAGATACTGGCAGCGATGATCATCGGCATCGGTATATTAAAAGTCGTGTTCAATTATGTAACACGTCTGCATCCATCGAATAAGAAGATTTCAAAGGAAGAGATCCGGATACGATTCGGAAGCTCAGTAGCCGTCTCACTGGAACTATTACTGGGCGCCGATGTGCTGGCAACAGCCATTGCGCCCAGCTGGGACGATATCGGCAAGCTCGCTGCCATCGCCATTTTACGGACCGCACTCAATTATTTTTTGGGCAAGGAACTTCACCAGGTACAGCGTGTATCGGTTGGCAAACTGGGACAATTGGTTACGGATTGATGGCTTTCAGCACACGGCAGGGGTTTCCTACCGCCACCACGCCGGAGGGAATATCTTTCACGACTACACTGCCCGCACCGATCGTGGTATTGGCACCGATCGTTACACCAGCGCAAATAATGCTTCCTCCCCCGATCCATACATTATCGCCGATGATTACCGGTTCTGCGAATTCGGGCCCCTTGATTCTTTCTTCCGCAACGACAGGGTGAAATGCTGCATAAATTTGCACCAGCGGACCAAGAAAAACATTGTTTCCCATCCTGATATAATTGCAGTCCAGGAAAACGCAATTGAAATTCGCGAAGAAATTATCACCCACTTCGATATGAGTGCCATAGTCACAAAAAAATGGTGTCTGGATATCGGCGTTTGTTCCCATTTTACCCAGTAAAGATTTTAATAACAACGTACGTTTCTCACGGTCATACTGAGTTTGATTATATACCTGTATCGCATTCCGTGCTTTTAAACGCATCTGAAAAAGGGCAGGATCCGATGCGTCATACAACTCACCTGCAAGCATTCTTTCGTATTGGGTCTTCATAAAAAATATTTGTTCTACAAATTAATGCAGTTTGTTCCGCGATTGCGTCAACTGTCTGACATGAGCTGATCAGAGAGTTCACTTATTTTACAGCATGAGAGCAATGAACATGAAAATTTCTGAAGGAGCTACGGGCATGGCCCGTATCGGCTCTTCTTTCAGGAAAAACCATGTCCACTATTTGCAGGAGGCGCTGGGACTGGCTATTTTTATGATTTCAGCCTGCTTTTTTTCTGCTGCGCTGGAGGGAAAACAGTCCGCCCTCCACCTGGCTATTCCAAATGGAAATCTCCGGTCATTGATCATGGGTCTTCTCATGGGATTGACCGCACTGTTTATTTTCTATTCACCATTCACCGCACCTTCCGGTTCCCATATCAATCCCGCTGTTACCCTGGTATTTTTAAGAATGGGTAAGACCTGCCCAAGGGATGCATTCTTTTATATACTGTTTCAGTTTATCGGGGGACTGGCAGCCGTGTACGTAATGGTATTCCTATTGGGACATTCGCTGACTGATGAGCCAGTGAAATATGCAGCCACGATTCCGGGAAAACAGGGAGTGGCCGCTGCTGCGATTACCGAACTGATCATCGCTTTCATTATGATCAGCATGGTTCTTTTTACTTCCGAATCTAAACGGTATAAAAAATATACCCGGCTATTTGCCGCCTGCCTGGTTTGCCTGAATGTAGTATTTGCGGGACCGGTATCCGGTTTCGGCATGAACCCCGCAAGGACATTGGCCAGTGCTATTCCCGGGCATGTGTACACAGCATGGTGGATCTACCTGATTATACCTTTTGCCGGAATGCTCGGCGCCACAGAATTTTTTCTCTTCATTCAAAACAAAAAGCAGACGAATCGCGGAAGAAAAATACTTCGTGAATACCTGATGAATAAATCCCTGAGCAAATGAAAAACATCCATCGACTATTGATTGCTGCTTTTATCTTTCTGCATCAAGGGGCATTTTCACAGATCACCCGCGTTGAATCCATCGGACTGACCGTAAGCAATATGGACCGCTCGGTTCATTTTTTCCATGATGTGCTGGGATTTAAAAAAATCAGTGATGAAGAATTCCAGGGATCCACTTATGAAAACCTGGAAGGAATATTCGGTCTCCGCATGCGGATCGTCCGGATGCAACTGGGCGATGAAACGATTGAGCTTACTGACTACCTGACTTCGGGCGGTCGCAGTATACCGGAAGACGCCCGCAGTAATGATTTAACTTTTCAGCATATCGCTGTCGTAGTAAGTAATATGGAAGAAGCCTATGCTCATTTGCGCAAATATATGGTGATGCATGTCTCCACGGGGCCGCAAACACTGCCTGCCAGCAATAAAGCCGCAGCCGGCATAAAAGCATTTTATTTTCACGACCCGGACATGCACAATATTGAACTGATCTATTTCCCTAAAGGCAAGGGGCAACCCCGGTGGCAAAAAACAAATGGAAAATTATTTCTGGGCATCGATCATACGGCCATTGCTGTGCGCAATACCGACAGCAGTCTTCATTTTTACCAGGATATGCTTGGCATCCACCGTAAGGGAGACAGTTGGAATATGGGTATGGAGCAGGCTCATTTAAATTTTGTGGAAGGAGCCAGCCTTCATATTACCGGTCTGCGTGCAGACGCAGGCCCCGGCATTGAATTCTTGCAATACCTCAGTCCGGGTCCCGGCAAACCATATCCGGAAGATACGAGAGCAGACGATATCTGGTACTGGCAGACTTTATTGAAAACGGATGACGCGAATAAATTATACGGCCAGCTCAAAGGTGCGGGTTACCGGTTTGTTTCGAAAGGAATCGTAGAACTCAGTGGGCGGGAAGGCAGAAAAATAAAAGCTTTTATAGTCAGGGATCCGGACGGCCACGCCCTTTTAATAGAGGAAAATTAAATGTTCAATATGCAAAACAGGGAACAGGTGATTTGTCCGATATGCGATGATAAGGTCGATAAACTGATCTATCGATTCCATATTGACAACGAAAGAACCGTCATAGAAAAAATTAAGACCGCACATCCGGCCTGGTCTGTCGATGACGGAATCTGCAGTCGCTGTATCGATTATTACCATATTGAAATTATCCGGGAGCAGCGTTTGCTTCCTGTTGTCGGACCCTATTTCCCGGTAAAAAGCGCGGATGACTTTATCATACTACCCACCGGTCTGCGGCTGGATGCAGATCCGCGCTATACCGGAAAAGGAATTACGATATGTTTTATCGACAGCGGCTTTTCTCTTCATCCCGACCTGGTCAGATCAGGGAACCGGATCAAAACAATCCTTGATATGACCGAAACGGAAAAAATAAATGTATCGGGTTCGAAGCCGGCAAATGCCGATCTGAAATCTGCCTGGCATGGTACCATGACCACGGTGGTCTGCGCGGGTGATGGCCGGCTGAGCAAAGGACTCTATAAGGGAATCGCTTCTGATGCCGAACTGGTCTTGCTGAAAGTGCAGGACAATGACGGAAGAATAACCACGGCCTATATTGTACAAGCGCTGGAATGGGTTTTGGAAAATTATGAATCGATGGGCATCCGGATTATCAACCTTTCCCTGGGAGATGATGAAGCCGGTTCTTACAAAGACAGCAAAGTGGATCAGCTGGCAGAGGCGCTTATTTCCAAAGGGATCGTAATCGTCGCCGCGGTAGGAAACGATGAATATGCGAATATCCATCCACCGGCAAACTCACTGAATGTGATCGCTGTTGGCGGTGTTGATGACGGGAACGAACTAAATTACGAAAACGGAAAAGCCTGGCATTCCAGCTATGGTAAGACGGTTGACGGGCTAATGAAACCTGAACTGGTGGCCCATGCCATCTGGGTCGCTGCACCGATCCTCTGTGATACCGCGGAACAGGAAGAAGCAGAAACCTTATACCATTTGTTATCTTTAACAGGGGCGGATTTCGGAATGGAGCTGGAAAAGAAGATATCAAAAACCAGGCTGGACAGTTCCATACTGCGGGGCACTGATATCTCTTACCAGAAAGAACAGATCCGGAACCGTATTCAATCCGCTAAATATATTTCGCCGCATTATATGCATGTGGACGGCACTTCTTTCTCCGCACCTGTTGTAAGCGCCGTGATCGCCCAGCTTTTGGAAGCCGACCCTTTACTGACACCCCTGCAGGTAAGACAGATATTGTTTAATACCGCCAGGCGAATTAACGGTGTGCAGCCGGAACGGCAGGGATTTGGAATCGTCCAGCCCAGGAAGGCGATATTGAAGGTGCTAAAAAAGGAACGTATTGTAAAGGCAAATGAATCACCTTACGTGAACAAACAAAAAAATACCATTGAGTTTATTGTTTATCATCGCAATGCTGAACAGATATCCCTGGTGGGAAGTTTCAACCATTGGGCTGAAGATATTTTATTATTAACCCCCGGTTATGAAGGTTTGTGGAAGATTGATATTCCGATGTTGCCCGAAGGAAGTTATCGCTATAAGTTTTTAGTAGACGGAAGGGACTGGCTGGAAGATGTGGACAATCCGTACCGTGAACCGGACGGATTCAATGGATTTAACAGTCTGCTTCATATAGAACCAAATTAAACTGACCTGTATGTTACTCACCATTATATTCAGCGGAATCATGATCTACCTGTTGTGCGGGCTTGTCTTTGCACTTGCCTTTGTAACGAAAGGCGCCAACAAGATTGATGAAGGTGCGCAGCATTCTACCATCGGCTTTAAAATAATTATTATTCCGGGCACAATGGTGTTCTGGCCCATACTGCTGAATAAATGGCTGAAAGCATCCAAAAATAGTCATCATGATTAAGCCACTGCGAAAAAGGCATCTGCAAATCTGGTATTCGCTGGCGATTTTAATTCCGGTGGGAATTATCAGTGCCTGGCTCGTCGTGCCGAACTCAGTAAGGGATAAGATATTGAATCCGGCAACCTCTGTTGCGCTTCCTCTATTAATCAAAACCGTTTCAAAGGATGCTTATACCGTCAGTCTGCGCAGGATGGAAGACTCGTCCGCACTTCAGCTGGAATGGGTGAATCGTTCTGCATTAACGACACCTTCTGCAATTATTTATGAAATCTACCCGCAAAAAGGAATCAACGGGCCCGAGGGCGCTGCACTGATCGGCAGGATAGATTCCCGCGGCTCCTATCATTTCCCTTTGGAAAAAGATTCATCAAATATTCACGCAAGTTTTATTCTATATGACATCATTCATCACCGGGTGATTGACCGGATAAATTTTTAACCATGAGCACATCTTACCAGGCAGTTGGCTGGAACCGGCAAAAAAAAATATATGACTGGGTATTATTCATTTTCTGTATCCTTTATCTGATCGTCTTCTGCGGAATAACCCTTCTAACCAATCCTGATGTAACTTTTGAGACCCTGCTGATCCGTTCCACATCCACACTGGCTGTATTACTGCTCACCATTATCCTGAGTATCGGTCCTCTCTGCCGCCTGAATCCAAAATTTCTTCCGCTACTCTATAACCGCCGTCACCTGGGTGTGACCATGTTCAGTATCGCGCTGGTACATGGCGCTTTCGGTATCCTTCAGTTTCATTCCTTAGGCAATAGAAACCCGCTGGTATCGCTTTTTACCTCTAATACGAATTACGGGTCGCTGGCAGATTTCCCCTTCCAGGCACTTGGCTTTTTTGCACTGATCATCTTTGCGCTGATGGCGATCACGAGCCATGATTTCTGGCTGCATAATCTTTCACCCAGAATATGGAAGACCCTGCACATGTTTGTATACCTGGCCTATTTCCTCATTATCATGCACGTTATGCTCGGTGTGATACAATATGAAACTAATCCGGTATTTGTGTTCATTCTGATCCTCGGGTCCTTTACCATCGTCACACTGCATGTAGCTGCCGGAACAAGAGAATTGAGAAAGGATAATACAAAATATGGTTTGGAAAAAGAAGGGTTTGTCAAAGTATGTGATGTGGAAGATATACAGGAAGACCGGGCAAAAATCTTTTGTCCGGAGACCGAACGTATTGCGATATTCAAAACGGAAGGGAAGCTGTTTGCAATAAATAATGTCTGCAAACACCAGAATGGTCCGCTGGGCGAAGGCAGGATTATCGACGGATGTATCACCTGTCCCTGGCATGGCTATCAGTACCTGCCGAAAAACGGACAGTCACCCCCACCTTTCAAGGAAAAAGTGAGCACATATGATGTCAGGCTGAATGGTACGGAGGTCTGGCTGAATCCAATACCTTATCCGGAAGGAACTGAAAGACCCGGTGTTCATTTACTTTAAGCTTTATCCGCTTTCGCTAAAGCTTCAGCGGACGAAGGGCTTTAAGCTTAACTAATAATAAATCGCATTACAATGGCCCAGGAGGAAATCATTACAGAAGAAGCCAACCACAGAGGTACCGGCAAACCGGGTGAACCAGCTCCTTTCTATATCGGATGGATGGCTGCTGCACCAAAACTCCTGGTTCAGTTTATAAGAAAATATCTGCTGACCATTTTTATACTTGCCGTAGTTCTAGGGGCCGTTTTAGCCCTCAGTCAGAAAAAATTCGGCACGGGTAATTTCGAATTCGGACAATTGACAGATATACAGGGAATATATTTTGATAAACCCATCCCCTGTTTAAAAGTTATAAATGGCAAAGATATCTGGGGCAACCTGTCTTATTTAACCATCCCGCTGGTGGGATACGGTAAACATGGAGCGGAAGGAGCAATCCGGGAATTAGAGAAGGAAAAAAATTTACCCCTGAATCAAAAAGAACTGACACTGCGCGGGACGCTATTGTACAATGACGGAGTAACTATTCTGCAGATCGATAAAAATGATAATGCAGGTCTAAGGATTTCCAATGAAAAAGTTCCTGCGGAATTGCTGCCCCGTGTGAAAGACTTAGGAGAAACCAAAATCAAAGGAGAAATTATCGACCCCAAGTGTTATTTCGGCGTCATGAAACCAGGAGAAGGCAAGCCCCACCGTGATTGCGCCATCCGATGCATCCTGGGCGGAATTTCTCCCATGCTGGCGGTGAAAAATGAAAAGGGAGAAGCGAATTATTACCTGCTGGCATCCGATGATGGAGGAAGTATCAATGAAGCCGTACAGGATTATGTGGCAGAACCGGTTGAAATGGAAGCCCGGCTGGTGCAATACGATGATTGGGTTGTTGCTTATGTGAAGACAAAAGATCAAATCAAAAGATACTCTTACCTGCGCGAAAGATTTGGAAATACCCTGCAGTCCTGCGCGATTACTTGTATCAGGTAATACTTGTTACCCGGCGAACATTTTGGGTTATACAGTTCAGTCCTGCGCAAAAAATTATATCAGGTAATACTTGCTAAAAATTACTGTATTCGTACAGCTGATGCTCCAGCCTTTCCAGTGCATATTCCTTTTCATGCAGGATTTCATGAATTTCCTTCAGTATGTCTTCCGCAACTTCTGACTTATGTTTTAACGGAAACGATTTCCGGGTGAAATCCTGTTTGATGATCTGAATCTTATTGCTGTCATATCCAAAGCAGGACTGTTCGTCATTCATCGAATTGAGGACCACCATATCCAAATGTTTTTTATCCAGTTTGCGCTTGGCATGGAGTAGTTCGTCATGGGTTTCCAATGCAAAGCCGATGGATAGCTGGTGTAATTTTTTAATCTGTCCGAATTCAAATGCGATATCCACGTTTTTGGCCATATTGATCGTAAATGAATCATTCTCTTTTTTTATTTTCTGCGCAGCAATCTTTGCCGGTCTATAATCCGCTACCGCTGCCGCAAAAACAGCAATATCCACTTCTTCAAAATAATGGCAGCAGGCCAGGTACATTTCCATCGCAGAATTCACGCTTATGAGATCAAGTTCCGGATGATTTAATTTTAGTGATACCGGTCCCGAAACCAGGATTACTTTTGCTCCCTGATTCAAAAAAGCTTCTGCAATCGCATAACCCATTTTTCCGGTGGAATGATTGCTGATATACCTGACCGGATCAATCGCTTCGCGCGTTGGGCCCGCCGTAATGAGGACTTTCTTATTTTTAAATGTCGTGTTCGTCATATATTCCTGATTTATTTGTTGATCGAAAAAGCCGCATTGAATCGCTGCAGTTCCTTCTCAAATTTCTGAAACAGGATATGAACGAACTGTCCTGTAGTTTACTTTATATTCCAGGTTTGTGTAAAATCTCCGATATTGGGCAGGAGGTCCACTATGGCATGTATCGCCATGATCAGATAGATATTTTTGGTTCTGCTCCATATGATGCCCAGGAATATGCCTGCCAGTGACATTACCGACACGGTGTAGGCCGCCCAAAAAATAAAAGGAAGTTGCTCATTGATACCTTCCGAGGAAGCTCCGCGTAAATATAAACCAGGTGCATGGGCCAGTCCGAATATCAGACCGCTGATCAGAATACCAGCCGTATTTGATTTCAGCAATACGGTGATCCGCGACTGGAGCAGGGCCCTGAAGAAAAACTCTTCTACCAGTCCCACTTCAAAAAAATACCAGATAAAACATAAAGGCAGTCCGATCATTAACTGGCTTTGTGTATACTGCCCCTTCCTGAGTGGTTCGGCTCCATGACCAAAATAAAATTGAAACAGGAATATCGCCACTGAGAGGATGATAAAAACCAGGACGAGACGGCCAGGACGGGGACCCATGCGACGTAGAGAAAAACCAAAGTCCCTCATCCTGAATCCGAACATCCAATAGACGAAGAAAGGGATCCCAAAAAATATCAACAGTTTTTTTAACAGGATGAAAATGGAGTTTTTCCAGGCTGTGGACAGTATATTTTTAGGAGCCAGATTGTTTATCCATCCCGTTCCATAAGAAATATACCAGACGATCAGCAGGATCAAACTGCCAATAATAAATATCTCTTTATTGAAAGCCGGCTTATCCGGCAGTTCCGGATGAAACCTGCGCACCAGGATCCAAGCAAGCAGTGGAAAGAAAATACCAAAGATAAAAGCGATGGAAACTGAATCAGAAACCGGCTGCTGAAATCCAACATGCAATATGGATACCGAAACGGCCCAGGTAATTATAAAACCAATCAAATACTTATTCCGGATCAGCTGAACCATGCGTTATTCAAATCCTGAATCTGGTTTCAGGCATTATTATAAACTTTCAGTACCGTTTCACGGAGCGCCGAACCGCTATCCGAAATCACAAAGTCCAGCACACCGGCCAGTTCCTCCGGCTTTACCCATGCATCGGGATCAGCATCCGGCATGGACTTCCTGTTAACAGGTGTATCGATGGTGCTCGGAACAATCACAGAGGCAGTCACATTCTTACCGCTGGCCTCTTCATTCAAATATGCCGTGAGTTTAAATATAAGCGATTTCCCCAATCCATAAGCCAACAGGCCCTTACCTGCATTCGGATTCAGGGCCGGTCGCGCCCCGATATATATCAGTCTTCCGTAATTATTTTGAATCATATGCTGAAACAATGGCCTGGTAACATTATATGCAGTTTCAAAATTCAGCGAAATTTGTTTCTGTATATCTCTCATGGTAGTGGAAGATATATTACCGACCGCAAAGCCACCTACCAGCATGATCGCGGCATCTATATTTTTATATTTATCCAGCATCCTTTTTATGAAGGAGCCCGTTTCTTCCTCGCTGGTAAGATTCACAATCTCTATCTGAAGATTTTTATGGATACCCAGCTCGGTTTTTGCGTCCTCATGGATGACCGTCGCAATAACCTGGTAGCCCTTGTCCAGAAATTTCTTGGTGACTACCAGCCCCAGATTTCCACTGGCCCCTGTTATGATGATGTTTTTCACTTTGATTTAATTTAATCCCTTCAGTGAAAGAATGTTTTTTAAATTATTGCCAGCTGAATTTTCCACCCGTCTCCACCCTGATCTTATATAAACTGGTATGCGCAGTCAGGTATAAGGTTTTCCCATCGCTGTCCCCCCATGCCATATTCGCCGGCCGCTCAGGTGTAACGATTTTACCCAACAATTTTGCCTCCGGAGAAAGGATCCAGACACCGCCGGGTGCGGATACAAATAGATTTCCTTCCTTGTCCACTTTCATTCCATCCAGGGCTTCTTCGTCTTCCGTCAGGTTCCAGTCGAAAAATATTTTACCATTCTTCAGACTGCCATCTGGCTGGACTTCATAGCGCCACAGGGTTTTTGTATGATGAATATCGCGGATGTCCCAGTTCGTGACATAGAAATATTTTTCATCAGGAGAAAATGCCAGTCCGTTCGGACCACCCAGATCTTTGGATACCAGTTGAACCTTACTGTTCCTGATCATGAAAATACCTGAGTAATCCAGCTCCTTATGCGGATCATTAAAAAATCCGGGCAGTCCGTAAGGCGGATCTGTAAAATAAACCGTTCCATCACTCCTCAGTAAAATATCATTGGGGCTATTGAATCGTTTTCCATTGAACTGATCTGCCAGCACGGTTACCGGTCCTTTTTTCTCAATCCGGATCACGCGCCGGTTACCATGCTGATCGATGATCAGTCTTCCATCCTTATCAATGGCCAGTCCATTTGAACCGGGCTGTCCATAGTCGCCGATATCGGCACCTGTGTAGCCGCTATGGCTCATATATACGGACACATTGTGATCCACCGGATTGTAGCGGTAAATTGAATTGGTATTCGGATCGCTGAATAGTAAATAACCATCCGGATGCCAGACCGGACCCTCTGTAAATGAAAAGCCATCGGCAATTTTCTGAACACCGGTGCCAGGGGAAATAATATGACCCAGGCTGCTGTCGATGGTATAAATCTTACCGATATGATCCCAGTCCTTATTGACCGGTAACTCTCTGTAAAAGTCAACAACGGCATTCCGGACCCAGATATAATTTTCCGGAATCATCCCCAGGGTTCCGTTAATGCCCAATATGGCAATGGAGAACTTCTGACCCGGCGTTGCATGATCTGTCAGGATCACGCGGTTGCGTGCATTGTACCCGCTGATGGCTCCGCCGCCGATCAATCCAAAATTTCTTTCCACCGCCTGCCTGCCGTTTACCCAGATCTCGCTATAATCATCCATCACGATCTCAAACACAGCCGTGGCACCCCGGGTATCCAGTTTTCCAATCGACGCAGGAATGGTGAGCTCAACCTTGTACCACACAAATGAAATCAAACCGCTACCCTGTCTTTTTTCCAGGTCAGCCGGTTTGATCTCCTTAAAATTTTTTTCAAAATCCCTGTCTCCGATCTGCGGGCGGAGCTGGTTCGTGGTGCTGTTCATACCGGTTGGATATAAGAGAAGGGAATCGCCATTTGTACCCGGACCCGGTGATTTAAAATCCATCTTTTCGAGTCGCGCATTCTGTACATACCATTTTGCATCCACGAGTGCTGATCCAACGGTGCTGCGCAGATCCGCAACTGCCTGTGGTTTATCCACAGACAGTTGACGGGATTCCTGCGCTTTCACCAAACCAGAAACACACACTAATAAAACAAACAAATAATTTTTCATCATCTTTGATTCGTAGCGGTTCAATCAATTTTTACTTTCACTGCGGCATTGGCAATATCCTCATCCTGCTGGGCGCTGGCACTTCCGCTCACACCAATCGCGCCGATTACCTGTCCTTCGTAGAGGATGGGAATCCCGCCCTGTAAAAAAGTATGACCCACCGTGATAAGTGCCTGCCTTCCTCCATTGATGGAATTTTCCAGTTTCGAAGAGGGCGCTTTGAAAGTCGCCGAAGTATTGGCCTTTTTAGTTGCCACTTCTGAAGCGGCCGAGAAAGTATTGTCCAGTCTCTCCAGGTACACCAGGCTGCCACCGGCATCCACTACCGCAATAGCGGCGCCGGGCGCTTTATTATCATTGGCATATTTAACGGCTTCCGCCACTATTTTTTTTGCAGCACCGAGAGAAATTGTTTTGGCGCTTAATACCTGTGCATCACTCACGGCATACAAGCCGGTTGCGAACAACAGGGAAAAAAATATTTTCTTCATGTTATTAATTTTGGGTGGTTGAAATATCCTGTGATGCGGGTTGGGCCGGCTTATCATATTTTACTTTTTTGCCGGCATGTTTTGCTACCTGGCCGGGCCAGTTTGCGTCTGCTTTTACGATATTCCCGGAAACATCTTTATTGAATTGAACAAAGGCATCCTGGGTATGCTGAAGAATCAGTCTTCCGTCCACGATCTGGAAAATAGTCGGATCCACCGGGCGGAGTTTGTTCAGGCTCATTGCATATCCGCAGAAATTTCCATACTGCGGAGCAAACATACCGGGATGATCCTTGAACATATTGGCATGATCATCGGAACTAAACCAATAGGTAGCGCCGTTATAGCGGGCTGAATATTTCGGATCGCCCTTCACAGGTTTGTGATCGGTAAAATAAGATACCGCATCATAACCCTGTAAAATCACACCGGTTTCATCCACATTGTTCAGGAATTTTTTTTCGTCGTCGGTAACGATCTGTTTGCCGTTGTTGGCAGTGACCTTCGGCCAGTACTTATCTGCCAGTGCCAGGTTTCCCGGTACATCTTTATTCCATGCCTTTACAGCGCGCTGGTTATGCTGAATCAGCAGTCTGCCATCGACAATGGAGAATGTATTTACATCAATCGGTGCCACACGTCCCAGTGATACCGCGTAAGCGCACCAACCGCCAAACTGGGGTTTATATTTCTCCGGATTTGCTTTAAAGAGATCAGCATGTTCCTGTGACGCGAAATAATAAACGGCGTCTTCATACTTAAACTGGTACTGCGGATCACCCTTCACCGGTTTATTATCGGTAAAAAAGGCCACCGGATCGTAGCCGTCGAGGATGACGCCATTCCCATCCAGGTTATTAAAATATTTTCCATTGGATTGCTGGGACCTTGCAGCGCCGGCAAAAGTTAAAATGGCTGCCAGTAAAATAAACAATTTCATAAACCTATTTTTTTAAGACACAAAGAAAGATGCAAATGGAAATGTGCCGTGTCGGGTGTTATACAAAAAACCGAAGAATCTGATTTTTACAGGTCATAGGTGACGCCGGCACCAAGCAGATTTGCTTTATTGCGGAACCTGTAAACTTTTGTTCCATCGGGCGCAGTCTGATAAATAGTCTGTGTATTATACTCCGTAAAAAAGAATTGGTAAACGACTTTAATATACCAGCGGGGTGCTACATTATATTCCACGAAAAATTCGGAATTCAGACTTCCATAGTCCAGGTCACCTGTAAGAAGTAAATTGAAGGAGCTGGGCTTGGCATTCGATTCATTAGAAGAACTTCCGTTGCTGACCAGCGTGGCGCTGTTGGTTCTGCCTGCTGTAAAACCAACGAGATCAATATTAGCACCCACATTCCATTTTTTCCCGATCCTGTAGGCCAGATTTGCAGACAGATTTAACGAATTTGTAAATGGCCCCTGAACTGTGAGTGTATCTACGTTTTGAATTTCATGTCCGGAAAATACCCCTGTAAAAGGCACCGTACTGGAACGGGCAAGCCTGGCCGGCGCTGTGTAAAACTCCCTGTCAACCCCCGTATAAGATGTCAGTCTTAGTCCGAGTCCGAGCTCCAGCTTCCTTTTTTTACCAAGCCGCCAGTTTCGTATATAAGAAACCGCTGCTGTCCCCTCCTGATCGCCGAAGGCGATCGTAAAATCAAGGTAAGAATGAATATGGGGCGGCATTTTTTCCTGTGCAAAGACAGGCCGGCCGGCAGCAATGACCATCAGGAGAAGAAGAGCTTTAACTTTCAAGAATAATTTTGAATTGTAATTTGTTATGTTACACCTGCGTGTCATTTACAGGTCAAAATTAAATTCGTAATAACGGCATGTCTGTCAAATTCGTGACAGAACCTGCAATTTTAGCAATGCAGAGGCCTGAGATATGAGTTATGGGTTATGAATTATGGGTTATGGGTTGGATCTTTTGCCACTTGCTGCCAGAAAGAATCAAATTCCTTATCAATGCTCCGAATTTTTCGAGATCATAGGGTTTCGTTATAAAGTCATCGGCTCCTAATATGAGTGCTTCATTGATTTCTTTTTTCTGAAATGTGGAGGTGCTGAATATAAATGGTATTTCACAGGTTTGCGCTTCATCCCTTAGTAAACGCAATACTTCATAGCCATCCATTTCGGGCATTTTGATATCACATATAATCAAATCAGGAATAAATTTTCTGAAAAGTGCAACTCCTGTTTTGCCATTGCTGGCCTGGAGCGTTTTGAAACCTTCCAACTCTAAATATTCAGCAAGGTTTTCTAAAATATCATCATTATCCTCGATTATCAAAATAGTATGCATAGCTATCTATTTGATATACAAGGAAGCTAGCGCTTATTTACGGCAATAACTAATGAATATTGACAGTTAACGCAGACATAACAGGAAGTGCCCATGAAAGGTAAACTGGTAGTGCAATAATCCCTATACGACTAGTCAACGATCCGGAGATTTTTTCCGGCTTTCAGTATTTCCATAAATAACCCCGCATTCGATTTTACGGCACCTGTAATCATGACCAGGTCAATCGAATTATCTTCCGTGATGGAATGTAAATCGTGCACGATTTCGGCTTCCGGATAATAGTTAGTGTATAACTCGCCCCCGGACTTACCACTGAGAAGAATTTTCTTCAGCACATATCCTTCAAATTGTTCAGCCTGGGAAATTTTATACACTTCATTTACAGGTCCGAAATTGATCAGGCTGATATTTTTATTTGTTACGCGCATTTTATTATAATTATTAAATTTTGAATCGCCTCAACCAGGTCGTCCATGTCAGACGATCACGGTCACTTTTAAAAAATTGGCTGCAATAGATGTTGAAAATTCGTGTATGCTTTTGTTCTGGCTGGTAAACAACGTTTCCAAATCACGCTGCAGATATGCCGCTTTTCCATTCTTTGCCGCTGCTTCAAAAGCATTCATGGTGGGACCGTAGTACAATTTGAACTGGTTCACAAATGCGGCAGGAGTATAGAATGCATTAAATACAAATCGTTCGATAGAGAATGAAATATTTTCTTTTTTTATTCCGGCATGTACAAATCGTTCTATAACACGATCCTCTACGCCCCATAACATCGGACTGACGAAACCCTCCGGCGGGGGTGGTGTATAGGACGAACTAATCTTCAATATTTGTGCCACCAGTGTGGGATCGCCCGGTATCCAGTTGCCCATCACGATTCTTCCGCCCGGACGGGTAACCCGGACCATTTCCTTCGCCACATCAAAAGGCTTTGGTGCAAACATGGCACCGAAGATGCTCACGACCAGATCAAAACGCTGATCCTGCAGTTCATACAGATTTGAAGCATCCCCTTCCTGGAAACTGATATTGGTGAGCCCTTCCGCCCTGGCCCGGTCATTCCCTGCTTTAACCAGGTTTTCTGCAATATCGACTCCTAACACCTGGGCGCCCAGCCGGGCTTCGGGTATTGCCGTGGTTCCGTCACCGCAACCGAGATCAAGCACTTTCATGCCTTTGGTAATCTTCAATTGTTCTACCAGCGCAGTTCCGCTTTCCCGCATGGTATCTGCAATCCGTGTGAAGTCACCTTTTTCCCACAACGCTTTATTTGGATTTACTAATGTATTGGCTGTATTCATAGTTTTAAAATTTTTTGCTAAAACTAAAATCGTTTCGGGTTCTAATGGATCCATAATTTCTTAACGGAGGTTTATTTTTGATTTGTCCGTTGCCGGTAATGTATTATCGATCTCCCACCGGCAGGGACGCCGGACCCTTGAATTGACAGGGAAGCGGGGATCTAACCCGGGCATGACCATTTTAAAACAGGCATAACTTTTGTAAAATAATTTACTTTGGTTACCAATATCCTGCCAATATCTGCCTAACGCTATATTCTCATCTTTTTTAATTCGTTCCACTCTACCAATTTAATTGTTTGCACCGGTCAGCGAAATTTATTCAGCCATGAATCATTTCGGATGAGAAGTCTTTTTAATATGAGGGCATATAGATAACATATAAATAACATTCAAATGACCCGGATCCAATATGGGTTTTCTAAATTAAAACAGTAAATAGCCGCCATTCATGAAAAGAGAAAAAGA
Source organism: uncultured Bacteroidota bacterium (assembly GCA_963741345.1). Classification (GTDB taxonomy): domain Bacteria; phylum Bacteroidota; class Bacteroidia; order Chitinophagales; family Chitinophagaceae; genus Puia. The sequence continues at coordinate 518,121 of CAVUHS010000005.1, read as the reverse complement.
ACTCTTAATTTTTGATCGTGCATTGAATTTATATAAGCATCTGGGACTTCCGGGCGATTGCATTGACGATAAAATCGAATTTTCCATTCTGAACCTCGGAAATTTTCCGGTTGAACTGCCTTATACTTCTCCCAGCTACCGGGCAAATTTTTATTCCTTCGTTTTTATTAAAAATTCCAATGGCAGCTGTTCATCTGATGATCATCGTTTCCCATTAAAACCCGGAACCGTCTATTTTAATAATCCCGGGCATATCAAACAATTCTCATTGAATGAAGTGAAAGACCTTTACCTGTTAACGCTCAGTGAAGTATTCCTGAAACAGAATGTGCATGCATCTATCTTTGAAGAATTCCCTTTCTTACTCGCGTTAAAACCTCCCGTAAATTCTGCTGATCACCATCAGGGAAATGTCAATGCCGCTATTATATTGGTTGAATATGGAGATTTTGAATGTCCCCATTGCGGGCGTGCTCATCCCCTGGTTAAACGGTTACTTAAAGAAAAGGGCAAGGAAATCTATTTTGTTTTTCGCAATTTTCCACTCAGTGAGGCTCATCCGCATGCCTTTATTTCTGCGCTCGCGGCGGAAGCCGCCGCTAAACAGGGTAAATACTGGGAGATGCATGATCTTATTTTTGAAAACCAGCAAAGCCTTAGTGCCGGTTTCCTGTTAACATTGGCGGAACGCCTTAAACTTGATATTACACAGTTCACGAAAGACTCAAAAAGTCAGGAGTTAAAATCCAAAGTAGAAACAGATTTCGAAAGTGGCATTCGCAGCGGAGTCAATGGAACACCTACTTTCTTTTTAAACGGATCCCCGTTGTTAACCTACGATGAGACGTATGAATCATTGCTGGATGCATTTCTATATGAATCGCAGGGCACTGGAATTTCCAGAGGCTAAGCCGGCCATGTTATTTTTTTGCAAAAAAATCCTTTCCTTCTGTTTACATATGAAAAGAAGGCCATGCACGCAGGGGTGATGGCCTGATATTTGAAAAGTCTGTCGATAAGGGGGATGGTGAGTATGATTTGCAATTTATGTAAATATCACCCGCTGATCTGCAAACTGGTTTTGTTTTTCATGCTGGTGGTTTATATCAACTCTGCAACGGGTCAGGCTACCGAAAACGAATACCCTGCCAGCGTAAGCGATACGGATAATGTGGAAGAGAATGAAGCAGATACCAGTATTTTGAAACCCGACTCTATATTCCTTGGCAAGGTGATCATTAATCAGGGCTTCAAATCAGACGTTCATTTTGTAAGATCCATTTCCACTCCTGACTCTTCCGGAGTCTATCGAACCGTTTATAAGTTTGTTGCTAAAGATCATGCTTCGTCATTCAATGTGCAGCTTGCCATTGATTTTGACAAGCCTTTTTTGCCCTGGGGTCCCATTGGATTTATCTACGGCTCGACGGGTATGGGTGTATTTTCAGGAACATACGGAATAAAATCCGGGAACATGGGTGTTTACATAAAAGGATCAGCAACCGGTGAAGATTTTTATATCATCGTGAATAGTACAGATCGTGTATATGCCACGATCTACGAATAAAAAAAATCAGCACTCAAATAATCATTGCACTTGCGAGTGAACCCCATCCCGTTGGATCCCGGTAATCATATGCACCCGTCCAAAGAAAGATAAAACGGGTCCCTTCAAAGTCAAACTTGTAGATAAGATGTTTATCGGATACTCCCATTTTTTTGAGGTAAGGAAATGCGTTTAACAAACCTTCCACATCAGAATCAGCCCAGACTTCATGGTTCCCAACGGCCGGAAACACTCTTCCCTCCAATCCGGCGTCACGCAATTGTTTGTCTGGCTTTGGCAGTTGTTTCAAAATGTCTTCATTCACCAGCTTCCAATACGGATTGTCGGAAGGATTTTTACCCTGCTTACCCCACCACACCAAATCTCCGGTGGATACAAGGAATTTAGCACGTCCGCTTTTTATATCTTTTACAACTTCGCGTGCAACCCAGTCTCCGCCTTCTAGTCGAAACATCGGAATACTGACGCCTGGAAGCAGTTTGGTATCCTCTACGGATGCGTCTGTCACCCAACCTTTATCTATATGCATGGTGGTTACCTCCTGTCAGCATCACTCAAATAATATTGTCATTTTATACTTCCCTGTTATGCACTTCCATCCAACGGTCCGGGTAGGCAACCGGCTTCCAGCCAAACTGTTTGTATAGTCCGTGGGCATCGGCGGTGGATAAAATCCATCTGCGCAATCCCTGCAGGTCCGGGTATTCCATAATGGTTTGCATTAACCATTTCGAGAGACCTTTCCCCCGGAATTCGGGCAATACATATACGTCACCGAGATAGGCCACGCTGTTGAAGTCAGATATAATTCTCGCATATCCAATCTGTCTTTCTTTCAAATACAATCCGAAATTCAGCGAGTTAGCAGCCGCCGCTTCTACCCTGCTGTATGGAATATTCAGGCACCAGTATGACTGGGTAGACAGAAAATGGTGTACCGCTTTCAGATCCAGTCTCTCTTTGTCAGTTGAAATACAATAGCCGTCTTTGTAATAACTCCGAAAACCCGGGTTCATCGTCCAATTATTTAAATTTTAAAACGATATCCTGCCATTTCAGGCAACCATTAAATTTCCTTCCAGAATGATAACCGCCCGGCTTGTTATTAAAACCTTTTCATTTTGCAGCTGCACGTTCATATAGCCTGTGCGACTGGATGACTGGAAGGCTTTCATTTTTTTCTTGTTCAGCTTTACGCCCCAGTACTTGGCCAGGAAGGTCTGTACCGAACCGGTTACGGGGTCCTCATTGGTACCGGCCCAGGGCCAGAAATACCGGTAATGATAATCATAGTCCTTATTCGTTGACGGAGCGGTTACCAAAACGCCATGTATTCCGTGATGAGAAGGAACCAGTGCATTAAAATCCGGGGTCAAATTTTCCAACTGATCCGGGCTGCTGATTTCGAGCATGATAATTTTATTCCGGGGACTATACACCGTATTATTGACCTTAGCCAGTCCCAGGGCCTTCAGCATGGCGGGTGATACAGATGCGGGTTCAGTATCATAGACCGGAAATTCCAGCGTGATCTCTTCTCCCTGCTTCGTTACCGTCAGGTCCAGGTTTTCGACGGTGATAAAATGAATTTTATCCGTTTTCTTTTCCTCAAAAAGAATTTTGGCGGACGCTAGCGTAGCATGTCCGCACAATGGTATCTCCTTCTTTGGAGAAAAAAACCGGATGGTATACATGTTCCTGGTTCCGATGGGAATCACGAAGGCGGTTTCTGACATGCCGAGTTCGAACGCGATCTGCTGCATTTTAAATTCACTGAGCTCACGCTCGGGAAAGCAGACTCCGGCGGGGTTGCCCTTGAAAAATTCGCTGGTAAATGAATCAACTATATATGTTTTCATATGCTTTGTTTTCGGTCTTACAAATTTCTCTCAAATATTGTAACCAACACAGATACATTTTCATTAATTTTGACCAGTACAGTTTATTATGAAGAAAAATAACAACGGCAGTGAACTGCTATATATAAAGATTGCCAACAGCCTGGAGCGGCAGATCAACAACGATACGCTGAAAGTGGGCGATAAACTTCCGTCTATACGAATGATATGCCGGCAGCATGGTGTAAGCATGAGTACCGCCCAGTATGCCTACTATCAGTTGGAGGCAAAATCACTGATCGAGCCAAGACCGCAATCGGGTTATTATGTCAGCAATTCCTTCAGGAAAAAACTGGCCATGGCAGGTGCCAGCATGCCGGAAAGCAAGGCGGTTGTAAAAACGGTGTCTGATATCATTGAAAATTCTTTTGATGTTACGGCGGAAAAAAATTTTACGGTATTCTCCCGGGGCGTTCCTGCCGTGCCAATGCTGCCCGTTGCCAAACTGAATAAAACCATGCTGCAGGCGGTGAGGTCCCTGCCCGGCGGAGGAACGAGCTATGAGTCACTGCAGGGTAATGAAAAACTAAGATCACAGATTGCCAAATGGTCCTTTAGCTGGAAGGGCAATCTCTCTGAAAAAGATATTCTAACCAGCGCCGGTTGTTTATCCGGCATTTCTTATTGCCTGATGGCGCTGACAAAACGAGGCGATACCATTGCAGTAGAAAGTCCCTGCTTTTACGGCGTACTGCAACTGTCCCAAAGCCTGGGATTGAAAATCCTTGAACTGCCCACCAGTCCTGAAACGGGTGTGGATCTGGATGCGTTGAAAAAGACCGTAGAGAAAACCAGACTGGCTGCCTGCATTTTTGTGAGCAATTTCAATAATCCCTTTGGCAGCCTGATGCCGGACGAACATAAGAAAGAAGCAGTGAGGCTATTAGAAAAACATAATATACCGCTGATTGAAGATGATATTTTCGGCGATCTCTATTTCGGAGACAAACGACCCACTTGTTGCAAGTCTTATGATGAAGCCGGCATGGTACTCTGGTGCAGTTCAGTTTCAAAAACGCTGGCACCTGCGTACCGGGTCGGTTTCGTTGCGGCAGGGAAGTTTAAGCATGAAGTAATGAAAATAAAATTATTTCACAACCTGAGCGGTACATCCATCACCCATGAAGCGGTCGGAAGTTTTTTAGAAACGGCCCGCTATGAGGCACACCTGCGAAAATTGAGAAGGACCTTATATACCAATTACCTTCAGTACGTGCGGGTGATCGGAGAAAGTTTTCCTTCCGGTACAAGGATCAGCCGGCCGCAGGGCGGGTTGTCGTTATGGGTGGAATTACCTAAATCGATTGATACGATTGAATTATACAATGAAGCCATCAGTAAAAAAATTAGTTTTTCTCCCGGCAGCATGTTTACACTTCAAAAACAATTCAGCAACTGCCTGCGCCTCACTTATGGCCTGGAATGGAATGAAAGAACGGAAAACGCCTTGAAAATACTGGCGAGACTGACGCAGAAGGCTTAAGGCGTAAGGCGTAACGCTTAACGCTCTTCGTCCGCTGAAGCTTTAGCGAAAGCGGAATCCCAGGCGTTATTGGGTGATGGACAATCTGACGATTTCCCTGATAGGTGAATCCCGCGAATTCGATGGTCTCAGATTTAATTACGTTGCAAAGATGCAGATGCCGGCAAACTTTGATGTTTCGAAAGGACAGTCCAGTATATCATACAAGCCGACAAAAATACGCCGGATTTCAAGGTATGAGTTTTTGAAAGGTTTCCCGGTCTTTCTGTTACGGTCTCCGGACGGACATACCTGGGTCATGCAAACCTTTACAGACCATACAAACCATAGTCTGACGCTGGCAGACCTTCCGAATCTTGGCCAAAAATTAAAACTGCCTGCCGGTTGGCAGTTCAAATCGAAAACGCTCGACAAAAACCTGGTCATCGACACAAAGGGGATCGCCAACATTGTTCCTGATGACCTGGAGAATATGTACCAGGGTTGTATCGACAATGTCAGCAACTATGATCCATGGAATTGAGAAAAAATAAAATTAAAGAAAATGCAGACCATTACAGCTTCCCGCAAAACGCCAGCTACGCTGGACAAGAAACCGACACTCCACCAGTTACCCCGTGAAGAGCGTCATAAAATCGGGAAGGAAATGCGAGAGAAATGCCCCCGGGAATCCCATTCAAAATGGAAAGCCCCTGAAGACCGGCGAGATCCGGTCGAACTGATTATGGAGAGCAATAACGGGCGCATCGAGAATCTTATCCCCCTTCGTCATGGCCGGATGGCTGCATCGCCTTTTACGTTTTACCGTGGCGCGGCCCTCAATATGGCAGCTGACCTTGCATCCACCCCCATCACTGGAAAATATGTACAGGCCTGCGGCGATGCCCATTTGTGCAATTTTGGTGGATTTGCCACCCCGGAAAGGAATGTGATATTTTCGATCAACGATCTCGATGAAACGCTTCCCGCGCCCTGGGAATGGGACCTTAAAAGACTAGCGGCAAGTTTTGTAGTGGCTTGCAGGAACAACCAGATTCATCAGAACGATACAAGAGAAATCATACTGAATTGCGTAAGGGCTTACCGGGAAAATATGGCAGCCTTCGGTGAGATGCAGATCATGGATCTATGGAATTATTCGCTGACAGCGAAAATGATGATATCGAAACTCAAGGATCCTAAACTGATGAAGCATGGCTTAAAAAGGGTGGAAAAAGAAATTAATCGTAGCCGGGCTGAAGAAATCTTTCCGCAAATTGTAAAAGGATCGCGGGGGTCCAAGATTATCAAAGATGAAATACCGCTTATTTACCATATCGAGCATCATATACCGGGATATATTGATGAGAAAATTGCGGATGTTTTTAGAACATACAGTGAAAGTCTGCCCCCCGGATTTAAAACACTGCTGGACCGTTATACCTTAAAGGATATAGCCATCAAGGTTGTTGGCGTCGGCAGCGTCGGCACGGCCTGCTGGGTCTTTCTCCTCTTATCAGGTGATGACAATCCGTTATTTCTCCAGGCAAAACAGGCAAGAACATCCGTTTTGGAGCCTTATGCTTGAGATTTATCATTCTTATGAATGACCAAAGTCATATCGGGCGGCGCCAAAAAATAGTTTCTTTATTGCAGCTTGGGGTTCAATCAGACCGGAGTAATTCATTTAATTCATCTTCATGAAACAAATCGAAAGGCTTTGCAACGCAGGCGGCTCCCGCCTGTTAATCATTTTCACTACTCTGTTCAGCGCCGGATTTTGCCAGATGGCATCCGGGCAGGCCGCTCCATCATCGACGCAGCAAAAAAACAATTATTCTCCTTACCTCGCTCAGCAATTTCCCAACCGGGTTTACTGGGGTGTTGCGCATGTGCATACCGGTTACTCCTTCGACGCAGGCATGTTTGGAATAACACTGAGTCCGGATGATCTTTTTAAAGTGGCCCGGGGTGGTGAAGTCGTGATGGATAACGGTCAGCATTTCCGGCAGGACCGGCCACTGGACTGGGTTTCCATTACGGACCACGCAGAGTATATGGGCATTTCCGATCAAATTCGTAATGGCAGTCCTGAATTGCTTTCGAATCCGCAGGGTAAACGCTGGTATGAAATGTCTAAGGAAAGTCCGCAAAAAGGCGTAGAAGCTGCCATCGAAGCAGTCGTTTCCATGCAAACCGGAAAACCGGTCTTCGATGCCAGCAAAGTCACGGCAAGCGCCTGGGCACACGCAACTGAAGCAGCTGAGAAATGGAACCAACCCGGCGTATTCACTACGCTGCATGGTTTTGAATGGACCTGCGCGCCCGGGGGAAACAATCTTCATCGCACAGTCATTTTTCGCGACAATGCGGATCATGTAAATCAGGTTGTTCCCTTTTCTACTTTCGATAGCCAGGATCCCGCGGATCTATGGAAATATATGGATGCCTACATGAAGAAAACAGGCGGGCAGGTGCTCGCGATTCCACATAATGGCAACCTGAGTAATGGCTTCATGTATTCAACAGAAACATTCGACGGAAAACCGATGGACCGCGCCTATGCCGAAGCCCGTGCCAGTCATGAGCCGCTTCTGGAGGCAACGCAGATAAAGGGGGACGGCGAAACACAATCCTACCTCTCGCCGAATGACGAATTCGCCAATTTTGAACGATGGGATTTCGACTTCAATAAGATGCAGAAAGTGAAGAACAGTGCGCTCGCGGGCAATTATGTTCGTTCAGCATACAAACGGGGACTAGAACTGGAAGCGAAGACAGGAGCCAATCCTTACCGGGCCGGCATGATCGGTGGCAATGATGCACATGTCGGTGTGGTCACTACGCGAGAAGACAACTTCTTCGGTGAATTTGCGAATGGATTGCCATCGCCTGACCGATGGAAAACGCCACTCGTGATGACCAACAACGACCCAAAAAAAGGACCACTGGTATCTGTTTGGAATGAACAGGCTGCGGGGTTGGGTGGTGTATGGGCACGCGAAAATACACGCGAAGCCATCTGGGATGCACTCAAACGAAAGGAAGTTTATGCCACCACCGGTGACCGTCTGGTTGTACGTGTATTCGCAGGCTGGGAATTTAACAAGGCAGATCTTAACCGGCCGGACTTTGCTGCGAACGGCTATGCACATGGTGTGCCCATGGGAGGTAATCTTGTGAATGCACCGGCAGGCAAGCCACCGGTGTTCCTCATCTATGCAATTCGCGATCCCGAGGGCCCCAACCTGGACCGGATTCAAATCATTAAAGGATGGCTCGGGAACGACGGCAAATCACAGGAACGTATATTCGACGTCGCTGTTTCCGGCGGCAGAAAGATTGGTCCGGATGGTCGTTGCAAAACATCAGTCGGCAACACCGTGAACGTGGTGAACGCCAGTTATTCCAACACCATCGGTGCAACTATGCTATCGGCATACTGGAAGGATCCAACATTTAATGCATCGGAACGCGCATTTTATTATATCCGGGTAATCCAGATTCCGTCTCCCCGATGGACCGCTTATGACCAGAAACGTTTTGGTATCAAGATGCCTGACTATGTGCCGATGATTGTGACGGACCGCGCTTATACATCGCCCATTTGGTATTCACCTATTAAATAATACTTCATGGTGGTATTCCATTTATTTTAGGTTGCCACTTCCTGAATCAGATTCATCTAAAATAAAAAATTATGAGCAGTCATTTACTGGATCACTTTCACTCAAAACACTTAACCGTAGAAGAAAGAATCGCCGCAGGTAAGGCACTGAGAGATCAGTTCCCGCGACAGCTTTTAGGTGAATTCAAACCAGCGCCGGACCGGCCTGATCCTATATCCATTTTGGAGGACCAGGCAAAAACACGACTCGAGGAGCTGGTACCGATCCGGCATGCACGGATGCTGACATCTTCCTTTGCCTTTCTTCGCGGGGCTGCGGCAATTATGGCAGTTGACCTGGCTGCTGGTCCGAAAACTACCGGTATCACCGTGCAGGCCTGCGGTGATATGCATGTGGCGAATTTCGGACTGTTTGCTTCCGCAGAACGAAAACTGATTTTCGGCATCAATGATTTTGATGAGACTATTCCGGGTCCCTGGGAATGGGATCTGAAAAGGCTGGTCGCAAGTATTGTGGTATCCAGCCGGTTTATGGGGGCAGATGATGATATGTGTAATGAAAATGTAATGGCCGCTGTAAAATCTTATCGTAAACGAATGCATGAATATGCGCAATTGGGAAGCCTGAACCTCTGGTATTCTACCATTACAGGAAAAGACCTGTTTGAATTAATGATTCCCAGCCAGCGGAAACTCGCCATCACGTTGTTGGAAAAAGCGCGAGGCCGGACTCATCTGCAGGTACTTGAAAAATTAACGGATATCATTGATGAGAAATACCGGCTTCGTGTGGATGCCCCCTTCATCGTAAGACCGACACATACAAAAACCGGCCGGACCATCAACGAAGCCATGGAACTTTTTCTTGCATCCTATTTTAATTCACTGGGCAATGACCGGAAGAAGCTTCTTTATAATTACCGGGTCGTGGATGTGGTCCGGAAAATTGTCGGCGTAGGCAGTGTGGGTACAAGGTGCTGGGTGGTATTCCTGATGGGAAATGATTCCAATGATCCCCTCTTTCTGCAGATTAAAGAAGCGCAGCCTTCCGTGCTGGAGCCATATACTTCCAAATCGGCATTTCTTAACCAGGGACAACGGGTAGTGGAAGGGCAAAGACTGATCCAGGGAGCTCCGGACATTTTTCTCGGATGGGGCGAGCTGGATGGCTTCGACTTTTATGTCCGCCAGCTGCGTGACATGAAGGGCAGCAAAGAATTCGACGCAACAACTAATAAAGAGCCAATCGAAAATATGCCTTTGTATACTTCCAGTTGCGCCTGGGCCCTGGCGCTGGCTCATGCAAAGTCCGGGGACCCGGCCATGATCGCGGGATATGTCGGTAAAAGTGATGCACTGGATAAGGCCATGGCCCGTTTTGCATTTGCCTATGCCGGTCAGAATGAAAAAGATTTTAAGATGATGAGCGAAGCTGCAAAATCAAAAAGAATATCGGTCGCCGGGAAAGCCTCTTAAGTTGCGGAAATCATATGTCTCGTTGATCAGGAGCAAGAAATTGCCAATCTGATTGCAAGATTTTTATCCATATAAATATCCAATGTAGATTGTGCGATACTGATGAACGAGTATGATCGCATGAAAGATTTGGACAAGATCGCAACAATTCTCTCTAACTATTATAGTCAGCGTACATTAAATCCTGATGAAATGGAAATTTTGTGTGACTGGCTGCACGGATCACAGGCGAATGAAGATATACTGACCGAACTGAGCGACGATGCTCCCTGGACAAAAAACTCCGCTGCGGTTGGGATCCATCACCTGATCCGGTCAAAACTCCTTTCTCTTTACAGCTAACAAATTTTTTGTTTTAGCTGAGTCAGCAAATGCCGGTAGGATCATCCCGGTGAGCAAATAGACTGCATTTATTGATCCCGGCTCAATGCGTTGGGGAATGAAAACTCTACAGGTTTTCCAATATATCCCGGTAACCCCTGCCGATGGGAATGGATACACCTTTTAGTTCAACACTATCTGCTGTGTAAGACACAATCTTGCTGACTGAAATGATATAAGAGCGGTGGATTCGTTTGAAAAGTCCGGGTGGCAGGAGATCCTCTATTTCATGGGTACTCATTTTTGAGAGATACTCTTTGGTTGTTGTGACAATCCGGATATATTCCAACTGGCTCTCTATGTAGACGATTTCAGAAAATAATATTTTCACTTTCTTTTTCTGAACATTCAGGAAAATAAAATCTTTCACTTCCCCGTTTTTCGGTTCTTGTTTTTCTGTGTGTGCCGTCTTCACTTTGGTTACGGCAACCAGGAAACGCTCAAACTCAAAAGGCTTTAGCAGGTAATCGGTTACATTCAGATTAAAGCCCTCCACCGCGTATTGATGATAGGCCGTCGTGACAATGACCGCAGGTGGATGTGAAAGTGTTTTTAAGAAAGCCATCCCCTTCAATTTCGGCAGGTGAATATCCAGGAAAATAAGTTCAGTATGATTCGTCCGGAGGAAATCAGTCGCCAGTATCGCGTCTTTAAATGTTCCCTGTAATTCCAGGAAAGGAACCTGTGAAATATAATCCGACAACACTTTCACCGCCAATGGTTCATCCTCAATGATTATGCACTTTATTTTAGACATGACTTGCGAGATTAATTTTTAAAGTGGCTGAAAATCCGGATTCGGTCTGCTGAACGGAGAGGCTGTAATCAGTATATAGCAGTTCCAGCTGGCGCCGGAGATTGGAAAGTCCGATATTTTCTTTCGGTTTGCCTTCGGGAAATTCTTCTGTAGAATTTGTTACTAAAAACAACAACTGGCGATTATTCACCGAAAGATGAATGTCTACAAAGGGATGGGTCCTTGTTTCAGAAACTCCATGTTTGAAAGCATTCTCCACCAGCGGGATCAGCAGACAGCGGCGGTATCGCCTGTTTCATATCTTCTATGTCATTGCTGAAATTGACCCGCAGGGATTCATCGTATCTCAATTTTTCAAGCGCAATATAGTCGTTGATTATTTTCAATTCCTGCTCAATGGCAATAAAGGGTCCTCCTGTTTCATACAGCATAAACCTCAATATTTTCGAGAGGCGCAGAATGGATTCCGGTGCCAGGTCCGACTTATCCCTGGCCAGAGAGTAGATATTGTTCAATGTATTGAATAAAAAATGCGGGTTGGTTTGTGATTTGAGATAATTCAATTCCGCCTGTTGCTTTTCAATGAGCAGCTGCTGCGCAGATGCTTTTAATTTTATGTAGTTGTAGATATGCCGGATGATTCCAAAAAAGAAAATGGAGCCTACGCTGAATCCAAAGTGATAAGTGAGTTCCTCCTCAATATTTTTATATGTCCTTAATTCTGTATAAATCTTTAACCCGACTCCAATCGATTTCCAGATGTACAACCCGATTGTATATAAGAAGAGATGAGCGAAAAACAGCCCGATTGCGAGCAGAACATTAATCAGCAGGTATCGTCCTGCGCCGCATGATCGATGGCAAACTGTATTCGAATAAAATAAAGTTGATGGCAGTAATATAGATTGTGCGCCAGATTTCATTCAGAAGTATTTCCCCAAACGTACCGGGATGCTTTCCATGATTTCCAATTAATATCAATAAAGCCAGGTAGGCAAGACCGACCCATAAATAAAAACTGATCCGCGTGATATCGTTTGTTTTCTTCATCCTGTTAGCAGAGATAAATGTCGGCAAAACTTCTCCCTTCTTACGAGTAATCTATAGAATCAGCTTTCTTGTAAACGAACGACGGGAAAAAGTCAATCAAATACCGAAATTTTTGTCATTCTGTAAATCGTACAATCTTTTTACTCAAATGTGAATTCTGTCATTGACGCGAATCCGCTGTTTGTTTACTCCGGTCCGTTGTTCGTTGACAGTGCACTCCGTCGATTTCTTTTATGGGATATCCTTGCATAAAAATAACCAGTATATGAAAAAGAGTCTACTCATCCCGGTCGCCATACTGTTCATTACCGCGCGGCTGCAGGCACAGCAGGAACCACATGCCGGTAACTGGAAAACCTGGTTCATCACATCCGGGGAGGTCTATCGTTTGGATCCGCCCGCCTCTTATAAGGATGAAATATCGCAGGTACTATACCGGCAGCAGCACCTGAACGATGCAGGCTGGCAACAAATCATCTACTGGAATGCAGGTGCACCCGGATACCGCTGGCAGGAGATGATTTCAAAAATATGGATCACCGATACCACTTATCATGGTGCCCTGGCGAACCTGTTGATGAGCACAGCCATTTATGATGCAACCATTGCGGCCTGGAATACAAAGTATGCCTATAATCGTCCTCGTCCTTTTGAAACAGACAAACGGATTAAGTCATTTACAATAAAGCCGGAGAGTCCTTCCTATCCCTGTGAATATTCCGTCGCGGCGGGTGTGGCTGTTACCATCATCTCTCATTTTTTTCCTGATATGAAGGATTCGGTAAATCGCCTGGCTGAACAGGAAATGGAATCGAGGATAGCAGCCGGTGTTGCATTTCCTTCTGATACACGCGCGGGCTTTGTCCTTGGAAAAAAGATAGCTGAAAAAGAAATAGAAGTCACGAAAGACTATCCGCCCAAAACAGCCTGGAATGGAAAAGTGCCGGACCAGCCGGGATGCTGGAAAGGAAAACATCCTATGTACCCGATGCTGGGATTATCCAAAACTGTGGTGCTGGAAACCGGCAACCAGTTTCGTCCCGGCCCACCTCCGGACTATGCAAAAGATATGGCAGAATTGAAAAACTTCAAACCCAGTTTCAGTTCTATGTCCAATGCCTTTTTTTGGGTGAGCCAGGATTTCTGGGCTGAACAACTGAACAAAAAGATTTTCGAATATAATCTCAATCAGAATCCTCCGCGCGCCGCGCGCATCTACGCCATTACCGCGGTTGGATTTTATGATGGCTTTATTGCCTGCTGGGATGCTAAATACGCCTACTGGGGCACCCGGCCGGATCAATATGACACTAGTTTCCGGCCCTCATTGATGGGAACTCCACCCTTCCCCGGATATCCGTCCGGTCATGCAACGATCAGTGCGGTGATGGCCGGTCTGTATTCCTATTTTTTCCCTGCAGACAGCGCCTATTTTCAGAAGAAAGCGAAAGATGCGGCCGAATCCCGTTTCCAGGGTGGCATTCATTTCCGCACCGACAATGAAGTAGGACTTGGAATTAGGCAGTAAAGTAGCATAGGCCATCATTCAGAGAGTGACGAGCGATGGTGCCGAAGGAAAGTTAATGGTTAAGGTGAATAGTGAAATCTGTTTCACCATTCACTCCCATACCATTAACCATTAACTATTTTTTGTTTTGCCCACTCATTATTTTTCCGGTCCACATCGGGCAATACATGTTCGGGATCCAGTATTACTTTGTCGATTGTATTCCGGGAAGGATACGCAAATGTCCAGCTGCCGCCGCGTTGCCATATTTCCACCGGCAGTTGGATCGTTGCGGTATGCCCGCCATGTTCAACGACTTTAACTATTACCGGCAGGATCATTTTTTCTTTATTATCAATCGTGATCCGGGCACCCTTTGAAGGATCGTTATCAATATATTTTACATCCGTAATGGCCTGGTCAAATTTCCATGTCGTAAAAAACCATTCCTTCCAGAACCAGTTCAGTTCTTCCCCGGCTGCATTATTTATGCAGTGAAAAAAGTCATATGGAGTGGGATGTTTAAATGCCCATGCTTCCGTATATTTTCTGAATGCATAATCAAAACGTTCCTTACCTACCACCACATTACGAAGCAGGTTGAGACCATAAGCAGTTTTGCCATAGAATTGATAATGCTCTTTTTCATTCATGGCGTCTGAAACCGTCATCAGCGGGTCCCGGTAATACAAAAACTGGTTATAATCAAGTGAGGCAAAAAAGTCTTTATCAAAATATGCTTTGTCATCCACATATTCTCCCTGGTGAAAAAGTCCGGTTGCTATATAATTTATGTATGTGTTGAATCCTTCATCCTGCCACATATATCTCCTTTCGTTGTTGCCCACAATCATGGGATACCAGTTATGACCGATCTCGTGTGAAATCAGGAACCATAACCGGGCGGTCGTTTCTTTATAATTATTAAAGATCATCCCGGGATATTCCATACCACCTGTGATACCCGCACTGCTCACCGCGTTGTTCCAGGGATACTCAAAAAAGTTTTTTGAATAAATTTCGATGCTTGCCTTTAAGTATTCCGTCGAACGGGTCCAGGCGGTATCGCCTTTGCTTTCCACGGGATATGCCGACATCGCAAGTGCTTTCCGGCCGGAGGGCAAATTAATTCTTGCAGCATCCCAGATCATTCCTTTTCCCGCTGCCCAGCCAACATCCCGGGTATTTTGCATTGTAAAATGCCAGGTCAGGTTTCCGGAGGAAGATGGTCGCGTGGAAGGTTTCATCGCTTCCTCTGCACCAATAATAGTAACAGTCTGATCACTGGCTGCCGCAGCTGCCAGCCTTTTATTTTCCTCCGGAGTCAACACATCTGCAGGATTTTGCAGATCACCGGATCCATATACGATCATTTCCGAAGGCGCTGTGATATAATAATCATAGTTACCATAGTCACAATAAAATTCACCCAGCCCCAGGTAGGGCAGCGTGTTCCAGCCTTCCACATCATCATACACACACATGCGCGGATACCATTGCCCGATCTGGTAAACAACACCGTTTTTCGTGTACTGGCGACCAAACCTGCCTGCACCATCCAGTGGTATAATAAAACTGAAATTCATTTTTACAGAAATCTTATCTCCTTTAGCTGAGAGGGGTGTTTGCAAACGGATCTGCATCCGTGTATCTGAAATGACGGGCTGCACATTATATGTTTTGCCGTTCTGGCTAATGACCACGTTTTTAAGTTCATAACCACCATTGGTTTTTCCGAGTACATTAAAATAGTCAGCCGGGTAAAGGGTAGCCGCCGCGGATCTGGAAGAAGATTTAAAAATATTCTGGTCCAGCTGAAGCCATAAATAATCCAGGGAGTCGGGACTGTTATTGATATACGTAATCGTAACATCGCCCGACACGGAACTATCTTTTTCACTCAATGTTGCATGAATCAGGTAACTGGCGCTATTTTGCCAGTATGAAGGTCCCGGTGTCCCTTTCGCGGAGCGAAAAATATTTCCTGCCGGCATATTGAAGTGCTGTGTAAAAAGATCGTGCGGATCATATGCCGCTTTTTCATTTCCGGAACTTTGTGCAGATAAAAAACCAATACTGATGAATGGAAGCAGGAATACCGGGATGATTTTCATTCTATTATTTAGAGGGTAAATAATGTTCTCGGCAAGAAAGATATTGATAATATGAATAAATAAAAAAAGGTCAACGGTTAAGTTGACCTTTGATATCGCTATGTCAAGGTGCGGTGAGATCTTTTGCGAGGGAGGATTAATACAGTTAACTTTCAATCCTTATCGTCCTTCAGAAGCATTTTTTTTATCAGCACGATCTGACCCAGGTGGTAATGAATATGCTCAATAACCCCGTGCAGGTTCCTATAGTAGCTCCCGTATTTTTTTTCTGAAAAGTCTTCCCAAAGTGTGCCATCGGGCAATTGTTCAACCAGCCTGGCAAACTCCGTTGCATCGGTCCAGGTTTTATCCAATAATATTTCCCAGTCTTCCTGGGACAGGACAGGCGGATGGTCAAAACTGAATTTATCATGGGCATCCAGCGGTCCTCCCTGCAAGACTTTGATGATCGCTGCTACATAATAATTCATATGATATACCAGGGCCGCGATGGTATTGAGGGAATCAACTCTCGTGGCAGCCTGCTTCCAGTTTATGTCTGCTAAAACTTCTTTCAGGTTTACTGCCGTCCAGTTTCCGCCAAAATGAACATCCCTGAATTGCTTTGCGATTTGTCCGGTCGATTTCATGCCCAGATCTTTTGGATTACCCGTTAACAAATTTAAGCATTTCGTGAGGCTCCCTGCAATTCATGCTCTCTTTTCTGCAGTTCATAGCAGTTGCAGATGCAGAATTCGGTCGAAAAAATAGCTTTGTGTAAAATATTTTTTCTCACAAAAAATTAAACCATGTTTTTCGTTGAATCAGAACTGAGTCAAAAAAAAGTGCTGGACGCGCTGTCCCTGGTAGACCGGGCGCAGGTAGAAAAAGATGCGCAGGCGCTTGACAACGCTCTTGCCGACAATTTTATCGGCGCCACTCCCACCGGTGAATATTTTGCCAAGCCGGCCTATATTAAACACCATTGTATTCCCGGGTTCGGGCTCATCAGCCTCACCCATGATGACAGGCGAAATACCATCATCCGTTTCTTTGGAAATACTGCAGTGATCAACCGGCGGGTCCAGGTATCATATAAAATTCCCAACGGAACCGTCCTGTAATATGAAGTACAAAGAATCGAAGTATTTGTGCACGGATTCGATTCCTGGCTAATGGTTAGCGGACATCAGGTAAAATAAAAAACAGGGGCCGTCTTAGCGTAATATCAAACTGGCCTGTACGACCGTTGGGGAGTTTCCGAAGCGGGGTCCCCCCCAGTCTGTTTCATCGCCGTTCAGAATGCGGATTGGTTTGAATTGACCATTTTCATACCGGCCCTCCTCCACTTTCAGGTATTGCCAGGCCTTCCCCGCATATTTTCCGATGGGACGAAAACTAATGCGGCAAAGCGTACCGGTCAGGATGAACTTATTTTCATCGAGTTTCACAATCATTATTTTGCCATCTGGCCGGGCATTTATTTTTTCAGATGGTCTTCTTTCTCCTGCACCAAAAGATACAACCGCCTGCCAGTTACTCAAATCAATGGTTTGATCTGCATGGTCTTCATGTTCTACAACCGCTTTGATTTTGTCTTCATAACTCCATTTCGCGAGCTCCCGCATCATTGGTGTGATCACCGCATATTCGTTTCCGAAAGGCAGCAACCGTTCAGTAATTTCATTCCTCGGGGAACCCCGCCCGTTATCATCCACTCCAAATGGTGAATAGCCAATCCCGCCACTGGCTATTACATCGTACAGGTATTTTACCATATCAGAATTCCAGGCCAGTTCGGGTACAAACAGTGCATTGTCGGGGCGATTATAGAGGTCAATCACTTTCAAAATTCTTTCTGTGCCCGAAAGATAAATATCGGGGGCAAGCAGGTCGATGGCTGGTGCCGCCGTTTTCCAAATCGGAATCACATTATCCGTCGGGCCACCGCTTTCATATTCTGTTGCCGGAGGATTGGTGAGCGGGTCGCGCAGTGCAGCATTCACATATAGAGGTAATGCATATTCAGCCTTGCCGGCCGCAGCCACCTGCCCAACGAAACGGGCAACAGACCAGGCCTGAAAATATTCGTCCGCACGATCGCCAAAAACCTTTTGCCAGCTGCCAGAGGAAACAACAGACACCTGCAGGCTCTTCAACAATTCCGGTTTCATTAATTCATCCGGTACGGGGCCCTCAAATAACTTTTGAGCGTTAGGAGAATAATCACGAACGCTTCCCCAGGCACCCGATTCATTTTCCACCTGAACCATCAGTACTGTATGTTTTTCATCCGATTTCTTCAGGTATCTCATGAATGCAGCAAATGCCTTCCGGTCTGCTTCCATCGTGACCGCGATATTGGGCGTCGGCGAATCGACCGGCTTCCCATCCTTTCCGATTATGTTGGGATACTTGTCTGCTTCCTTTTTCATCCACTCAGGCATGTAATGGTTGCTTCCATTTTTCCAGGTGGCGAACCATAACAAAACGAGATGTACTTTATTTTCCCTGGCCTGGATGAGCAGGGTATCAACCAGTGAAAAATCAAAGGTCCCGGGTTTGGCTTCTATCTGTTCCCAGTAAACCGGTACTTCCAGTGTGTTAGCGTGTACTTCGCTTCAACGGCATCCCATAATTGGGGAAGCATCAATGGCCAGGCACTTGAATTATGGGCCTGCACTCCCAGTATGAAAAAGGGCTCTCCGTCTACAAATAGTGCATGCCGGCCATCCTTTGAGATCAGTTTCGGCATCAAACCCGTTTGACCAACGCAATGCAAAGTGGTAAACCATATAACAGCGATCCATATGGCCAGCTTTTTCGTTTTTTTCATCCTTTCCTTTGAGTAGTATTTATGAATCTTTAAAACTAAGCCATTTTAAAATTCCTTTGCCCTTCTGTCAAAGTCAATTCAGCACTTATTTTTTTTGTAATAAAATAATCGGGTACATATTTGAAAAGAATATTATTCAGCGTCAGACTAGTATTGTTCATCGGCAGATAGGTCCGGGCATTTTTTCTTGCATTATTCTGAAATTTCAAAATGATCGGTTGCATTAAATGATTGAATTCATTCAGCGCCCCCTCTATATCAGCAGGTGATTCATGGATGAAGTGATCGAGGGCCTTTGCACCGTAGATGGCCAATGAGGCTCCCATACCCGAGAAAGAAGTCGGACAATATCCGGCATCCCCCAGCAAAACGACTCTTCCTTTATGTAAATCCGGAATATGCACCATACCGATCTTATCAGAAAATATTCCACCATTTATTTCCAGCTTTTTTACAATGTCAATTACCGTGGCATTGAAGTCCTTAAAACTGTCAGACAAAATTCCCTTTTCAATGGCGTCGATATTATCAATATCCGCAGAATGGTGAATATAACATTGAAGCGCCAGTTCGTTTTCACTCAATGGTAATATCGCCAGCATTTTTTTTATTCCCCGGTAAGTCTGGAAGCATCCGACGCGGTATGTATGCCTGCCCTGCAGCCTGCCGGCCGCATAAAAAACCTGAAAGTCTTCTACCGGCGACTGATTCCAGATTTTGTTTCTGGTCGGTGAACGCAGTCCTTCGGAAATGATCAGCAGGTCCGCAGTCATATCGGTGTTATCAGAAAGCTGAACATTTACTTTGTTACCGTTTTGAACCGATGAACGGATAGTAGTCCCGTATCGTATTTCCACCTCGTCACTGATTGCGTCAAGAAGAACACGGTGAATGCCGCCCCGGGTGGCCAGGATCGAGTCTGCCAGGTTTCGGTTAATTACTTCATAACTCAGTTCCCTGACCAGTTTCCCATCCATTCTAAAGAAATTGGCAAAATTCGAGTGGGTCGCAATGGAACGTAATTTTTCCTCAAGATCCAATTCTCTCATGATCTCGACACCGAAACTCTTGAGGGAAAGTACAAAGCCGGCGTTTGAAAATTCACGGGCTTTGTCAATGATTACGATCTCATGTCCCCTCCTTCGCAAAAAGTTTGCAACAGTCAGTCCTGCTATACCGCCGCCGGAAATCAGAATTTTCATTTTGCTTATTTTAAGGATTCGAATTGGGAGGATCATACTTCTGCCATGCTACACAGCATCGATTCAAAACAAAACTATCCTTAATAAACCTTCCCGGCACGTAATTTATACGAACCGGAGTTTCTATTATACAAAACTCTTTTTGGGGGCAGTAGCGGCGTTCGATTATCATTCCCTCCTTCACGGTCACTCCAGAAATGTCACCAATCTGACAAAACCCGTGAGTTCTTCTTAATGGTTCTGATTGAATTTAACAGGATGGTGATTTTTATATTTATATCTTTAAGTTGAGAGGTTGTGTTTAAAATGATGCAATATGACAGAGTCTGACAATGCAGTGATTTTAAGAAAGTATCCGCTGTTTTCCGATCTGACGGACGAAGAATATCACGAACTGAATGTAAGCGATAATTATAAAGAAGTAAAAAAAGGCGAATACATTTATTTTGAGGCCTATCAACATCAGAATATCTATTTTCTGAAAACCGGTGTGATCCGACTGGGATACCTTGATGAACAGGGTAATAAGATAATCAAGGACATATTAAAACCGGGTGATTTTTTTGGACAGGTCAGCCTGGAAAAAGAAAACCTTCAGGGCGAGTTTGCCCAGGCCGGTAAAACGGATGTCAGTCTTTGTTCTTTTACGCTGGACAGCTTCAACAAGTTATTATTAACTAAACCTAAACTGGCCGTCAGATATAGTAAGATATCCGGATTCAGAATCAGGAGATTTGAAAACAGGCTGCAAAATATATTACAGCTTGACGTGAAGACAAGGCTTAAATTATTTGTGGATCAATTGTTCGCTGAAGTCCGGGATAGTGCCAAATGGATCGGTAATGAAGTAAGCATTCCTAATTACCTGACACATGAAGAAATTGCGCAGCTCATTGGAACAAGCCGGCAGACCGTTACGACACTTTTGAATCTTTTCAAAGAAGAGCATATTTTTAGTTATTCAAGAAAAGAAATCCGGTTTTATAATAAGAAAACTAATATTAATTGACCATCTATCAGTTTACTATTCTGCTTTTTTTATTCATCATGGTGATCGTCATTTTTCTTTTGTCCCGCAAAGACGATAAAGTGATCGAGTTCCAGCAAAGGGTTAGCTTCCTCGAGGAGAAGATCAACAAGACACTGGAGAGCAGGAAACAATTTATAGAACTCAAATCAGTGAACGCCGTGCTCGATACGCTGAATAATCTCTATTATGACATCGGACCAGACGGAAATTACCTCGTAGACAGCGAGTATACCCTGAACAATGTGACGGAGGACTGGTGGGCTCAGTTGTCGGGGGAAGACCTGGACATCGTTAACCGCAGTATACACAAAACAGGCAGCCGGACCGTCAAAGACTGAACGCCACCAGGTAATCTCCCTGCTTTGTTCCCAGCTTTCCATGGCCGCCTGCAGCGATGAGTACGAATTGTTTTCCGCCGATGGAGTAAGTCATCGGAGTAGCCTGGGCACTGGCCGGCAATTCCAATTCGGCCAGCAGGGCTCCCGTGTGCTCATCGAAAGCGCGCAGGTGATTGTCCATCGTAGCGGCCACGAACACCAGCCTCCCCCCTGTCACTATGCTTCCGCCGAGATTTATGGAGCCCCATGTCTTGGCTCCCGGATAACGGGCGGGGTCCATCATATAGCCCAGTGGCACTTCCCAGATTTTTTTTCCTGAGTTCATATCAATGGCCAGCAGCGTACCCCAGGGTGGCGGACACTGCATCTTAAATCCTTCTGTTCCGATGGTAAACAGGTAATCCCTTTGCAACACATAGGGTGTGCCTCTTTGCATACCCGTTTCTATGCGCAGGCGGTGATCCCTGGAAAACATAGAGTCCGTCATTTTTTCTCGCGGCACAAGATGTATTATGGCCGGCAGGCGGTTGATATTTGTAATCAATAACTGCTGTGTGCTGTCGTAACATAGTCCACCCCATTGTATGCCACCAACATTGCCGGGCGTCATGATTGATCCGTCGTAGGATGGCGGCGTATAAATTCCTTCGTTCCATAAACTGCCAATCCGTTTTCCTGCGGCTTTGCGATCTTCTTCATTCAAACCCCATCCATCTGTGGCAGATATTTTTTGAATACCGAGGGGTTCAGGAATGACCGGGAAGGGTTGGGTGGGCCAGGCTTTTTCTCCCTTAACCGGCGAGGCGGGAACCGGTCTTTCAACCACCGGGAACACGGGTTTACCCGAGAGGCGGTTCAATACGAATATGAAACCCATTTTTGTTCCAATGATGACCACAGGTATATTTTGTCCATCCTTGTGAATGGTTGTCAGAACCGGCTGTGCGGGGATATCGTAATCCCAGAGATCATGGTGCACCACCTGGAAATACCAGACCATTTTTCCGGTAGAAGCCTTCAATGCAACCACGGAGTTTCCATAAATATTCTGACCCTGGCGGTCACCGCCGTAATAATCTGTACTCGGACTGGATGTCGGGATTAAAACCAGATCATGTTCAGTGTCAGCAGAAATGGGTGCCCAGGCATTGGCAGCACCGGCCTCATGGGCTTTCGGTCCCTGCCAGCTTGCATAGGCGGGATCAGCAGGATCTTTAGGTATGGGATCCCATTGCCAAATCAGTTTCCCGGTCTCCACGTCAAAGGCCCGCACCGTACCGGGGGTGGCGTTGAAGCGCCCGTTATCTCCGAGGGAAGTGCCGACGATGATCAGATGCCCGATAACCGCTGGTGGCGAAGTAACCGATATATCCGCCCCTAATCCTGCCTTTAGATCCACCGTTCCCTTTTCGCCAAATCCCGGGAGGGGCATTCCGTTTTCGGCGGACAGTGCAATCAGCCGCCCGTCAATGGTTGCGATGAAAATTGTCTTTTGCCAAACCGAAACTCCCCGGGAAGTAATCTCACTATAATCACGATGCAGGTCCACTTTGGGATCGAAGAGCCAGACCTGCTGGCCAGTTACGGCATCCAGGGCAAAAACCCGGTCCGAGGGTGTGCTGAAATAGAGCGTGTGTCCGATGAGCAGTGGCGTGGCTTCAAAAGCGGCCTTTGATATCGCACTGGTTCCCTGGTAGGTCTCCAGTTCTCCCGTCCGGAATACCCAGCCGGGTTTTAGCCGGCTGACATTGCCCGTATTGATCTGGCTTGCAGATGAATACCGGCTGCCCCCTTCGTCCTGGCCATAGTGAGACCAGTCTTCGCCCTTATCCTGGGACCGGGCCCCGGTTGCATAAAATAGCAGGCAGGTCAAAAAATATATTCGCAGGAAAAAATGCATGGCTTAAAGATGCTTGCAATTTAAATTTTTATTAACTTTAAGAAAATCCAATATCATGCACGTCCCAATCTTCGGTGACGACGTCACCCTTACTCCTCAAGGGAGAGTCCTCGATACCATTTTCAAGTTTACCGGCAACGGGTTGACAAAATTAGGTTTACCCAGCGACTTCTTTTTCCAAATGCCTGATAAATTCGCCCTGCCGACAGAGCAAAGCATCAATAAACACGGCCAGCTGATCAACACATTACCCCTAACACGCGGCATGTGCCTGCTGACCGAGCATATTCGTGGCTGGATATGGAAGAGTATGAAAGTATGAGAGTATAGGAGTATGGTAGTGTGGTAGTGTGGTAGTGTGGTAGTGAAATGCCGATATCATTGTTGCTCCGCGACGATCTTTCCCTGCATGGTGCCCCAATGCCCCGGGAAGCTGCAGATATAATCATATACTCCCGCCTTTGAAATGGTGAAGTCCAGTTCTTCCGAATCACCACCACCCACGAGCCTGGTATGCGCGATCACCAGTGAATCCACTGACGCCGGAACATATTGTTCGGCTTTCGCATTGCGGGCCAAGTCTGCAAAGTCGGCGATGTCGACGCCGGTTTTTAAGATGACGACATTATGAGCCATGGAGGCCGGAGATTTGGCGCCGGTATTTTGAAATATCAACCGTATTTTTTTCCCGGCCCTGACCCTGAACAATTCTTTATCAAATCGCATATTTTCACCTGCATTCAACAGCACCGTGTCTGTAAATGCAAGCTTCTCAATTCCGGGAACCGTTGTTTCCATTTTCTCAGCCGGATTTGTTGCCCCCGAACTGTCTGCCGGATTCTTTCCGCTATCTCCCTGTCCGCAGGAAATGATTAAAAAAGCAACGGCGAATACAAATAAGTAAACCCTCATTCAATTATTAATTGCTGCGTGATATATTATAGTTCTTTAATCTTCATATTTCTGAACGAAACCCCATTCGTCCAGTCCTGTACCGCCAGATGGCCCTTGGTGGCAATACCAAATTCGGGGAAATGACTCATCGTACTGGCCGCCACCAATTTTTTCCATTCGTCGCTTTTCAGATCTACTTCTACGGTTTGAATCCCATTCAACCAGAAAGTCAGTTTACCGTTTTGCTGCAGGATCCGCGACTGGTTCCATTCTCCGGGCTTAGGAATACTCTGGCTTTTATTTGGAATGACCCCAAAGATGGCTGCTGCTTTATGGGAAGAATCTTTCAGATAATCTGCTTCCATATTTTTATCGTCGAGCAGCTGGTATTCCGGACCCGTGGAAAAAGTCGTGGCCAGCTCCGGTCTTTCCTGCACGTTAATAAACATTCCGCTGTTACCCGCGTGAGAAATTTTCCATTCAAATACCAGGTCAAAATTTTCATATTCCCTGTCTGTCACGAGATCACCGTGTTTCACATTCTTCGCATGGGGATTACAGACGAGGCTGCCGCTGTCGGCAGACCAGGCCGAGGGGATATTGCCCCGGTTGAACAGGTGCCAGCCGCCGAGTGTCTTTCCGTCAAACAGCAGGCTCCAGCCGTCTTTTTTTTCCTGGTCGGAAAGAATATTTTGCTGATTGGAAGGACCAGAGCAGGCAAGCATTGAAATCGTAAAAAAGATCGCTACGCTCATTTTTGTAATCGCTCGGAATAATTTCATAATGAAGTTCAAATTTTAGTGAATCAGACGATTTGTAATATTATGCAATATTGCAAATATCTGTGCAGCATCAGCCATGATAACTGTATAAATCAGTGCTGCGTAAATGGCTGATTAATTCGGGGCGGTAGTATCAATCGAAGAAGAGTTTGTAATGAAAGGGGATCGAATAAGTAATTGGAGGTGCTGAACTTCAAATAAAAAAAAAGGGCCAGGATAAAAATCCAGCCCGCTTTAAAATCCAATATCCTATGAAAAACCATAATTATAAATTCAAATTATATGCCAATATTTTTTGTTGTCAATTTGGCCTGTCAGTCAAAAAAGTTTTGCTGTTCTTTTATTCAATCTTTTTATACTGTTTCAACATTCAACCGGGACATCTATGTTTTAACAATAAAAAAAATAGTACAGTATAAATACGGTAACTATATAAAGTCTTCCGGACTTTACGCTGAAAATTCCGGGACAAGACGCAGACCGGTCCAATGGCGTGGCCCCGAAAAGGTAGTCGGGCACGAATGGAAAACAGCTCATGAATAAACTGCCATGTACCCGATTGAACGCCTGTATGGCATATTCCGCCGGCCCCTGTTGTCCAATATTTGTTCATATTACTCTACAATATTTTTCCCCAAATGCTATAGGACCCGTTTCGCTCAATTAAAATTGAATATATGCCCAAATGGTTAAGAGCCCTGATTGCTGCCTACGGCGCAAAAAAACTCGGAAGTGGATGTTTTACTACCATCCTGATATTCTTTGTAATTTATTATGCACTGGGACAGTGCAACCGTCCGGTCGTGCACCATGCTGATCTGAAACCGGCCACCAGCGTGTACCTGGCCAAGCTAAAAGTCAAATAGAAAAAATACTAAGGCTGCGTTATCTGCTTTCCCAATCGGTCATTCATAGAGAAGGCAGAGATAATCGCATCGGGCGTCTATCGGAACGAGGTAGCCTCGATGCTTTCACGGTCAAAAAAACCCGGATTGGCGGTTGCTGGCCTGATTATTCTATTACCAAGGGTAGAATTACAAATCACCCAAATATGAAAACAAGTTTTTTTATTACCATTTTCACATTAATTACCGTATTCAGTTATGCACAACAGCCACCGCATCCACCCTTACCGCCGCATCCTCCTGCTCCACACTCAACAGCTTATAAAGGCCATAAACACGGACACCCGAATCACTATCATGGTCACGCCTACCATCAGGCAAAGCCGGCTCACCCGCCGACTCCGCCGATGCCGCCACGTCCGCCTGCACCGCCGCATCCATAAAAATTGAATTTAGTTGTGACAGCAAGAAAAATGCAAAAAGAGCGTGGAGTTGATCAAAGTCAATTGATAAGCAGGATAATTGATTTACTTAGAAGAGCCCGCCGGATTTCGGCTTCAATTTCTTTTTTTCATTTCTGCCTGGAAGATTTCCGGGATGGTCATATTGCTGTAATCACTGATCGTGTAACCACTCGTTGAAACCGTTGTATTTGACGGGCTGATGCTGATGGTATGCATTTCCATTTCCCGGGCACCCGTTGAATCCTTAAAGTTTACATCCGTGACCAGTGTCTTAGACTGTGTCAAAGCCTGCAGTAAGGGATGGGTTTCCTGATTTCCGCTCAACATTTTTATCCAGTTGCCACCTGTGGCGCTCAATAAATAATCTCCCTGTGTCAGGAAATCAACTTTGGTAATCCATACGGATCCTTTATTACCGCGGTCACCGGATACGGTATACTCTTCTGATGGATACCCACCTGTCTGCCTTGTATTGCCGGTTTTCACCGAGTGAAATCCTGCACCCTTTTTATTCATCCGCATATGTGCCATTACACTGTCCATCCTGATCCATTTTGTCAGGTCCGCCATGTCTGATGCCAGTTTGCGGATACTGATGACCGTGATATTTTTATTATGTTCATTAAATATGATTCCCATGCCATCACGCGTAACCACCAGAAACAACCGGCCCTTTTGATTTGTTCCTCCGCTCATCCTGGCGGCGGCATAGTCCCCGCTCCTGGTATAGAAAAAATGCAGATGGGAGCTGTCTGCAGAATTTTTTTTATTCGCAACCACCTGTTCAACTTCATAGTCAAACCGATACATGTCCGGAACTTTGTAAGCAGGCGGGGTTTGTGCGAAGGATCCATTCCCCTTCAGCATACCGGCTAACAACCATACGAAGAAAAACAATTTCATTTTCATAAAATAAATTAGTCGGGGTGTTTCATTGCTCCCGGGTTTAGCAGACTGTTAAGATATCCGGGTTGTTTTAAGGAGATGGGTAATCAGCCTTGGCAATTTAATCTATTTTTAAACAGATGTGAGGCTGGCGTCTTAAGAACTGCATATTTAACATAGCGCATCTGATCACTCTGGTAAAACATAAAAGAAGCCCGAAGGCTTCCTTTATTATGAAAACACCGCCCTTTCGCGTCCAGGATCACCTTTTCGGATCCGCAACATCTTTCACGGCCACCGGCCACTTGCCAGCTACCGGAAAACTCACTGCCTGGTTTAAACCCCGCACAGAGTCCTTTCCGAAATAATACAGGGGCCAGCCTTTATAAGTCATTTGATTTTTTGTCGCACTGGTAATATTTCCAAAGAGTGATTTATCCAATACTGAAGGGGCTACGATCGTCGATTGTTCATAGATCGGGAAAGTACCGTTGTTGGACAGATCCGGTTTGGTAAATTTATTCAGGTTAAAACTGTCCACACTGAAAGTGTAAATAGTTCTGCCTGCACCGTCGGTGAAATAAATGGTTTTGCCATCGCCCTTCGTATAGTCTCCCTTGTAATTGTTTCCGTCCAAACCCCTGAGTTGCTTATCAGCCAGCATAATCGAATAGTTTGGTTTGGCAACAAACCAGATACCACCGAAACCATCTCCCATTGTTGAACCCGCGCCTTCTGCTCTGTTAACTGAACCTCCGTATCCTGAACCTACAGGTGAATAGGTGTACAGGGGCCAGCCTTTGTAAGTAACCTGCGTCTTGCCGTCCGTTCTCGTAATCGTTGCAAAATCACCTGCATTCAAACCGGCATTCAATTGCGCATTGGTCAGATCTGTAGTAAATGCAGGCCACAGGGCTGCGCATGCGCCGGAACAGGTACTTTGTCCGTCCGCATCGTCGGCAAACATATACAGTGCCTGTCCCTGTTTGTTCGTAAGATACTGACCAAGTGTGGAGCTATTGGAAAGATTTATATCCGGACCAGCCGGAACGGAATTCCCGGTATTGTCCTTTTTACAATTGCTCAGAGAAAACATCAGGGTAGACAATAGAATGCACTTAAAAAAAATTTGTTTCATTTTTTTATTTTAGGTTTTAAATAATGACCACAGATCCCGGATCTTCCGGCTGGTCATCCAGTTGGAGACAGATGGGCAGGCCTAAAAAATAAGCAGGGTTCAAATCTAATTGAACTATTTATTCGGCTTAGTCAATACTGATTCCCTGCTTAAAATTTTCAGGTCGCATTCACTGCATCAACCGGGTGTAGGGGTTGTTGAAATAATAGAAACGCGACCGGGAGAAAAACAGTTGCGTGATGATCTTTCTATGATTCCCTATTTTATGATTCCGAGGCGTACCGCTTCATCAACGGCCCTGATTCTTGAATTAACATTCAGTTTGAAGAATAAAGAAGAGATATGGTGATCAACCGTCCGGGCGGAGATATATAATTCGGAAGCGATTTCTTTGTTGTGCATTCCTTCTTTAAGAAATTTCAGCACATCCAGTTCCCTCGATGTTAAAAAATATGGATTCGCCCGGGTAGTTTCCCGGATACCCCGGGGGATTTTCCTGATACCGGCCATTCTCATTTCAAGTTTTAATTTCTCGGACACTGCATTGGCGCCAAGCTCATGAATGATTCTGATTGACTGTCTTTTGTCAGTTTCAGTTCCTTCAAACAGGCAGAGCGCCTGTTGGTATGGGCTACCCAGTTTCCCCCACAATGTCGCTGCTTTCAGGGCCCTCGTTATATCACTTACATCGTACCCTTCATATAAATCTTTAAGAGGCAATTTTTGTTTCCTTGCTTTGTACAGCCAATAGGCAAATTCACTATTTTCAATATGATTGATGGATCGCTCAAACATGGCGACCGTACGTTCAAGGTCCTCTGTTTTAATAAACATTTCCCCTTTAAGCCATTCATATTCCAGTAACGCTACCAGGGTTGGAATAATTCTTTGCATTTCCCTGGTACCAAATGCCATGGTCTCTGCCTTACGCAATAACGGGAGCGGATCGTGATCTCCCCGGCGCATTTTTATTGTTGCAGTTACGACGTATGCATCAATCGCAAAAGGCGGTACGGGGTTTTCGTTCTTGAGAAGGCTTTCTGCAATGCCATAGGCTTTATTCCAATCCCCGGTGTCAAGGTTCAGGTTGGCTTTCAATGACAATGTATTTGATCTCCAGGAATCAAGATCCCTCTCTTCACAATATTGGATTCCTTCGTCCAATATTTTTTTTGCCAGTGGAAAGTTTTTGATTTTGACCGCGATACTTCCCATATTCGTATAAGCCCGGGCTGCATGATCATGAAAGGAATTTTTTAAAGCAATTTCAAGGCTTTGTTGCAAAAGTCCGATGCCTTTTTGTCCGCTTGCCGGGGCGAGCATCAGCATCGTACCCACATTATTCAGCGCATGGGAAAGTGTTGCTTCATCACTTATTTCCACGGCCATCGTAATCGCTTTTTCCCCCCAGCGTATGCATTCTGCAGATTGATCAGATAACATTTTCAATTGCGACATATTACTATATGCCATGGCCTTTGCGGGCGATGAAGGCTGCCTGTCCAACACTTCGATCGCCTGCTCACTAAAACGTTCCGCATTTTTTCTGTTACCATCGAGCCATGACAGGCGTGACAAAAACCGCATACAATTACCGATTTTTTCTTTCTCATCCTTCTCCGTTAAAAGGGCCATTGCCTTTTCTGTATAAACGATGGCTTCTTTGATCTGGTTAGTTAAATAGCATTCGTAGGCATACAGTTCATATAGCTCAATCAGCAGGTTTCTCTCCTTTCCCTTGTAATATTCAATAGCAGCGAAGTACAATTTAGATGCTTCAATATGGGCACCCAGGGTGGCGGCTTTCAGCGCACCGATGGGGGCATATTGAACCACCAGGTCGCCGAGATGAGCATTTTTTGCATGGTGAATAATCCTTTCGATTTCCTTGTTTTGCTCAAAATTTTCCAGGAACAACTCCAGGATCTTTTTATTCAGGGAAACTCTTTTCAACGGAGATAGAAAAGCTTCAATAGTTCTCCTGAATAATTCATGCTTGAAGAAGATATACCCGTCCTCCATCAGGAGGATCCTGGTTTCAAGGCACCGGTCAATCGCCGCAGCATAGAAGGGCGCCATTTTTTCGAGATATTTTATCTCGAACCGGTCGGGTACGACGGAAAGTATTTCCCAGATTTCTTTCGTCCTTTCCTCC
This sequence comes from uncultured Bacteroidota bacterium, assembly GCA_963741345.1. Lineage (GTDB taxonomy): Bacteria > Bacteroidota > Bacteroidia > Chitinophagales > Chitinophagaceae > Puia. Next base: position 487,833 of record CAVUHS010000005.1, on the reverse strand, counting down.
TGGCGATTGTAAACAGCAATGACAGAATCCCGGATATTGTCCGGTACCCCGGGACTATAACTACTCAATATTTCATTTACATAAAAAGGATTTCCTCCGGATATGGTATATACGTCTTCGCCGCTGTAACCTTTTTCCGTTGCCATGGCATCTACCGCCTTTCTGGATAAAGGGGTGAGCCGGATTCTTGTAAAAGAATCACGTGCCAACTGGCCGATCAGGTTTCTCAATGAATGTCCGGCATAAATTTCATCATCCCGGTATGTCAGGATCAGCAGACAGGGTAGCTGCGAAATTCTTCTCGCAAAAAATTTAATAAAGTCCAGTGTGGCTTCGTCCGCCCAGTGTATATCCTCGAACAGGATGATGACTTTCCCTTTTTGACTTTTCAATTCCCGAAAAAAACCACTGAACAATTCAGCGCGGTGTTCAATGCCAGGGTCGTTGTTTAAGAGATTGGGTTCCACTTGGAGGATTACATCATAGAGGGGAGCCAGCAATCGAGGTGAGAACAAAGCATCACAAAAGCCCTTGTAGATTTTGCAGTCAGCGGAATGTTCTTCGCAAAAAGTCTTTACCAGCGATGTTTTACCCATACCCGCCTCGCCACTTAAAAAAACAGACCGCCCCTCCCCCCGGGCAAGTTGCCGGAACTCGGATGCTAGCAAGGCTAAAAATCCCTCTCTTTCAACCAGTTGCATCCTGCAATTTACAAAATGCGTAAAAAATAAAATTAAAATAGGTAAAACCACTTAGATCTCGTGTCTTAAATAATAGTTGTTTTGGGTACGATAGTGGATTCAAATTCAGACAATATCATTCAGCTCATCCTGGGCTGCAGGAATCAGGAACCCCGGAGCCAGAAAATGCTTTACGAACAGTTCTTCGGCTACCTGTTGAAAATTTCGTTCCGTTATGTACATAATTATGAGACCGCTGTGAATGTGACCAACGACGGGTTTGTCAAGATATTCCGGAATATGGAGCGGTTCAGATTTGAGGGAGAGGAATATCCGGACAGACTATTGATGGCCTGGATGAAACGCATCATCATCAATACATCCATTGATGATCTCAGGAAAAATGATGGTCTTCCGGAAACCGGCAGTATCCCGGACTATCTGTGGGAGCAACCGGATCATAGTGAAAGGGCAGACAACCTTGTAATGTATAAGGAAATCATCAGCCATATTAAAAAACTACCCCGCAAGTACCGCATGGTTTTCAATATGCATGTCATAGATGGCTGTTCGCATCTTGAAATTGCCAATACCCTGGGTATTTCCGAAGGTACTTCCAAATCAAACCTGTCCCGTGCCAGGACTATTCTCCAAAAAATGATTCAGGGAAATAATAAATCCAAACCGGCAAAAATTCCTGAAGAAAACGTTCGCGCTGGCGGGCAAATTATATTAGGCTTTCAGAAATCATGATTTGCTCCCCAGCGATCTTATAAATTAATCGGCTGGCTGAAATATTCCTTTACAAATTCCTGCTGTTCAGTGGGATTCATTTTATCGGCTGGAATTGCCTTTATTTTTACTTTATCAAAATGATGATCCGCCTTCAGGAAATTCACCAGTTCAGATTTTGCATGGGTTGGCCCGAAAACGATCACGGTATTATAATGCGAGACGGTCTTGCCGATTTCCTTGAAATAAGCTATTTGATCGTGCTGTTTGGTATTATGCATCGAATGTTCACTTTTTTCGATGGTCTCTCTCTTTTCCGTGTTGGTAAAATCGGAATGGACGGTCTGGTTGGATGCCGGATCGAGAGGATATTCTATAAAATGGGCTGATGTATGATCCATCCATATTCCAAGCTTTTTTTCTATTGACATGTTTCGCGTTTTAATGAAGAACAGGATGCCCGGTCATTTTGTTCGGGGTTCTAAAATTAAAACAAATGGGCCTTTTGTTGACAGCGGTAGCCCGGCATTTTTTAATAAAACATTTCGGTATATTAGTGAGATCAGCTGCATATTATGAAACCATTGATTTTCATCTTCGCCCTCTGCTTTAGCGGAATCAGTTGTTGCCTGGCCCAAACAAAGGATACAGCCAAAAAAGCCCAGGACAATACCGTACACGCATACTTTATTATTTCCGCCGGCACAACCATTAACGCCTATTACAAGGATAAACCCCTTGAGATAGAAACCATCGACGACTTTAATAAATACGTGCAGGCCAATGCAAAGAGTCTGAAAGATGCCCGGGTTGTTGTGACGGGAAAGCCAAAGACCGGCACTTTCGATGAAGTGCTCAAAACGCTGAGTAAATCCAAAATTAAAAATGTAGAAAAAAATATTCTGAAAGACTGAACCGTAAATTCAGCGTTCCATTTTTGCCCCGCCATCATTTTTGGGTGACTTGTATAATGGAGGTCGCGAGATCTTATTCACTGACAAAATTGCCCACAACGCATTCTACAAATTTTTCTCTCGGATGCGGAGCTTTCACCTGATCGCAGCAATGTTGGATAGCATGCATGATGACCTGCGGCGATTTCAGGGGATAGTGCTTTTTCAGCTTGTCAGCCAGGTATTCAACTTCCCAGCGATCGGCGCAGGAAAATTTTGAGGCGTCTTTTTCGTCTCTTATTTTGCGTTTATCATAAGAACTCCAGTCTTCCAGCAGTATAGGATGTGGCATAAGGATCTTTTCCGCGAAGGTAGGGTCGTTTCGAGTTCTGTTAATACTAAATTTCAACAGAATTAGTAACTAGTTTTGCCATTCATTGCGTACCATGGATTTTAAATCACTCCTGCCCGTTTTTCTTTTACTTCTTTCCCTTCATTCGATTGCCCAGTCTCCGGCGAAAGATTCAATCCAGGTCAGCCTCTCCGGACTTATAATGGATTCCGCCAGCCGGCAGCCCATCGAATATGCCACTATCAGCCTTTTCGAAGACGGAAATCCAAAAGCCGTCTATGGGGCCCTTACCAACGCGAAGGGAAAGTTTAACCTGGAAATACCGAAAAAGGGTGTCTTTAATGTCCTGGTGGAATCCATCGGCTACCTGCCGTATTCTTTTAACAACCTGCTGATCGATAAGATCACGAATAAATTCCCCGAAAAAATCTATCTGAGTAAAAAAACCACGGTTCTACAAACTGTCACCATAGTCGGATCTCAAAAGCTCATTGAAAACAAGATTGACAAAATGGTTTTCAATCCGGAGAAGGACCTCACTTCACAGGGTGGGGTCGCCACCGATGTATTGAAAAAAATCCCCCAGGTTTCCGTGGATGTGGATGGAAATGTGGAACTGGCCGGGAGTTCAGGCGTACGGTTTCTGATTGACGGAAAACCATCTACTGCTTTCGGCAGTAATATTACCGATGTGCTGCAGTCCATTCCGGCCAGCCAGATTAAAAGCGTCGAAGTGATTACCAATCCCGGCGCCAAATATGATGCGGAGGGTTTGGGTGGAATCATCAACATTATTTTAAAGCATAGTGATGTAAAAGGGATCAACGGATCCATTTCCCTGACTGCTGCCAGCAGGAATGAAAATGGCTCGCTGAATCTCAGTGCCCGGAACGGCGACTTTGGTGTTAATCTTTTTGTTAATGGCAACTACCGGATCCCGGTGAATACGCCCACCACTTCTACCCGGATATCCGATAATACGGGCGCAAAAACACAGGTTGTGCTCGAACAGGATGGCAGCAGCCGGTTTAGCAGATTTGGAATTGAAAGCGGACTGGCTATCGACTATACGCTTCACAAAAAAAATAATTTCAATTTTTCATTGAGCAGTAATTCATTTGGAAATAATAATAATGGATACCTGAATCAAAATGAAAACACCACAGACGCGAACGGGTTGCCGCTGAGTCAAACACTTACGCTCAGTGAGACCCAGAGTAATTTTCGATTGCATGAAACGAATGCCAGCCTGGATTATAGGAGGAAATTCGATAAAGAAAACCAGGAGCTCGAAATCGGCATTCATACCTCTTTCGGTAACAATACTTATAATTCGATCAATAACCAGTACGCCCAGCCGGGTGACTCCTTATTTTACGGAACCAATAATAATAACCCGGGAAAACAATCTGAAACCGAATTTGTAGCAGACTACGCACAGCCGCTGGGAGAGAAAATAAACTGGGGCGTTGGTGGAAAAATAAGCTTACGGGATATACATAGCACTTCGAATGTCCTGAGTCTTCAGCCCGAAACAGGAAACTACCTGTATGATAGCACCCTGTCCAACTATTTAACCTATCATCAGGCTGTTTATGCGTTATATACAGAGTTGAACTTCCCTGTAAAGAACTGGTTTGACGCGAAACTCGGTCTCCGTTATGAAAGAACTGAAATAAATACATTCTATTCAAATATCCCGCAACAGGTTCCGGAACCCGGCTATAATACTTTTGTTCCCTCGATCTACTTATCCAGGAAACTGGACGAGCACCAGACCATTAAAATCAGTTATTCCAAAAGAATAAACAGGCCGGACTACCGGGAACTCAATCCCTTTATCAATACCACGGATCCGAATAATTTTACTGCAGGAAATCCTTATCTGAGTCCGGAGATCCGTCACCGCTTTGAACTTGGATGGGCCTATAATCTGAATCCCGGCGGTTCCCTGATGGTATCGGCATTTTACCGGACATCACAGGATGATATCCAGCCTTACATGGTATATTATCCAAGTCTTCCTGTTGGCGATACAATCTATACCAATGTCTCAGTCAGTACACAGGAGAATATCGGGCTGGAAAAAGACCTTGGTATGAATTTATTCGCAGACCTGCGCCTGACAACTAAATTCAGTGCAAGGGCCAACTTCTTCGTCTTTTACAGAAAAACTGAAAATGCGATAGATCCGGGTGCAAACTCAGAAAGCTGGAACTACCGGGCGAATATCAATATGAGTTATAATTTCAATACTAATTTTGCAGGGGAATTCTTCGGAAATTTCACTTCTCCCAGAAATGAATTGCAGGGAAAATATCCGGCCTTTTCCAGTTATACGATCGCTTTCCGAAAACAGATCTGGAAGAAAAAAGGAAGCCTGGCGATTACGGCTACAAATATCTTCAGTGAATATGTCAACCAGACAACGCAGCTTTACGGACAGGGATTCAATACGAGCAGCACGCGCAAAATTCCCTATCGTTCGATTGGTATCAATTTTACCTGGAAGTTTGGCAGGCTGGAATTTAAAAAGCCCAAACCCGAAAACGAAGATGCCGGGCCAGGAAATGATGGGTAATGCAGATGGAATGGAGTTTTTAAGTTGAAACAGGACCACTAAATTAACAACCATGGAAACAGTTGTATACAGTACTCACAGGTTTGAAAAAGATTTTATTGAGAAAGCTAATGCAGGGAAACATAACCTGCGGTTTCTCGATGTTTCCCTGAATCAAACGACAGCGGATTTGGCAGGTAATGCCAGGGCCGTGTCCATATTTGTAAATGATGATGCAGGAAAAGGAGTTCTGGAAAAATTAAAAAAAACCGGGGTTCAATTCTTAGTGCTACGGTCTGCAGGGTACAACAATGTAGACATAGCAGTGGCACGGCAACTCGGAATCAGACTGGCAAGAGTTCCTGCCTATTCGCCTTATGCAGTGGCGGAGCATGCGGTAGCACTTATGCTCGCATTAAATCGCAAGTTGATAAGAGCCAACAGCCGGGTACATGATTTAAACTTTTCATTGGATGGACTTACCGGCTTTGATATGAATGGAAAGACGGTAGGTATTATCGGTACCGGTCAAATCGGGGCTGTTGCCGTTAAAATATTAAGTGGATTCGGTTGTAAAATATTAATCGTTGACCCGCTGGAAAATAGAGAATTAATAGAAAAGTATCATGTGCAGTATACTGACCCTGATCAGCTCTTTGCACAATCAGACATCATCTCACTGCATATCCCCCTGACACCGCAAACACGTTACCTGATCAATAAAGCGAGCATTGCCAAAATGAAAAATGGTGTTATGATAATCAATACGAGCCGCGGAGCCCTGATTAATACGCAGGATATCATCCAGGGATTAAAGGAGGGGCAGATTGGCTATTTAGGCCTGGACGTTTATGAAGAAGAGGGCGGGCTTTTTTTTGAAGACCACTCAGAGGACATTCTTCAGGATGATGCGATATCACGGTTATTAAGTTTTAAAAACGTCCTGATCACCAGTCACCAGGCTTTCCTGACAGATACCGCTTTACAAAACATCGCAACAACCACGATCTATAACCTGGATTGTTTTGAAAAGAACATCGATTGTAAAAACGAAATCAGTTGATAAAATGGAATGGGAGATCCGGAAAGTAAAATAAACATCCAGTGGTAAAACTCCTCATTTACCATACGAGTCTTTGTGATTCTCCCACTGTTGATATATGTTTCATTTTTCCGGCGCGAAATTCCTGATACAGGCGGAGAATATCCTCCTGTGTGTCGCCAATGAATGGTCCATGCGAAACAATAGGATCTCCCTGTGGCTGACCGGAATACAGAACGAGCCGCGCACCTGACGCTCCCACCGAGACCAACAGCTCACTCTCCTTTTCTTCATTAAATCTATCAAGCCAGCCTACTTCATCATGCTGAAGCGGCTTTTTCTCATCTCCCACTTTCACGGAACCGTCCAGCATATATAAGAAAGTAGACCAGGATGCCGGGATTTTCAATATTGCGGACGCATGCGGCTGCATCCGGATATCGGCGATAATGACCGGGGTATGATTCCAGACCGGTGAGGATATTCCCTCCAGGGTACCACTGTATAATTTTATTTGAACGCCTTCCAATGAAATGACCGGCGCATGACTCGCTGAAATATCCTGCACACGCGGTGTGGCCCAACGGTCTTTTTTGGAAAGCGTCAGCCACAATTGCAGGAGCCTCATTTTGATTTTTCCGGCGATTGTTTCGGTGTGAATAATTCCGCTGCCTGCTGTCATCATTTGCAGGTCGCCGCCCTTCATCCGGTGTGCTTCATCGCCCATCTCACCGTCCAGCAGGAGTGAAACGGTTTCAAAACCGGCGTGCGGGTGTGGCCCGCCCACCGGTTCGTCCGTTTTCTTGTCCAGCCAGTCATCCATCAGTAATATAAAGGGATCGGTGTCCGCGAATTCTCCCTGGACAACGGCGCGCGCGATGTGGCCTTCGCCGAGAAAGCCGGGACGGCCTGCCGGTTCATATTTCCTGGTTAATTTTCTTCTGACTAACATTTTACACCAGCTCCTTTTTTGCAACGGCTGCAGTTTGCCTTACCAATTGAATTTCGCTTTGTATTTTCACTTCCTCGCCCAGCATGGCGCCGCCTGTTTCCAGGATGCCATTAAAGTTAACACCCCACTGACTGCGTTTGATTTTACCGGTAACGGTAAATCCTGCTCTTTCACCACCCCAGGGATCCTTTGTGGTGCCGCTGTACTCAACATTTAACTGCACCGGTTTGGTAACATCTTTCAATGTCAGGTTTCCGTATAAAAGGAAGTTTTCATTGTCAATCTTCTCCACACGGGTGGATTCAAAAGTCATTTCAGGATGTTTGTCTGCAGCGAAAAAATCCCCGTTACGCAGATGCGCGTCCCTTTGCTCATTGTTGGTGTCAATGGAGTTCATATCCGCTTTCACCCGGATTTTTGCTGTGCCGAAGTCATCATTATCGGTTTCACCTTCCACCTGGAATTTATTAAAAAATCCGGTTACATTGGTGATCATCAGGTGCTTTATCTTGAATCCCAGCTCACTATGTGTCGGGTCCAAAAGCCATTTTGTCTTTGCCATTTTTTATAGTTTTTTATTTTGAAACCCAAAATTAGACTACATTTGCTATACAAAGTATAGCACTATACCAAAGTATAGTGACAGACCGGAAAAGAGAAATCAAAGGAGATGAAAAAAACAATCGAAGAAGAACATTCCAAATGCACTGAAATGCTGAAGCCGGTGAGGGATTCCCTGGATGTGCTCAGCGGCAAATGGAAATTACCCATTATTGTCGCGCTGACTTTCGGAGAAAAGCGGTTCACTGAAATTGCCAAAGAGGTTCACGGAATAACAGATAAGATGTTGTCGAAAGAATTACGCGACCTCGAACTGAACGGGCTCGTGATGAGAAAAATCGAAGACAGCTATCCGGTTAAAGTGACTTACTCGCTGACCCCACATAGTAAGACATTGCGATCTGTGATCGATTCATTAAAGAACTGGGGCATTATGCACAAGAAAAAATTAACAGAGGAATGCAGGGTGCATAAAAATAAAAACAAGTCAGTCGCGAAAGTCTGAGGTTTGTTTACATTGTCATGATCCTGCGTGATCCGGAGAATTTTTAAGCCCGATCCATTCTATTATCGGTAGTTGGCAATCGCGACGAGCTTTTTCACGTCGAGTACTATAATTTTTCTTCCCTTCGTTTCCACAATTCCTTCTGCTTTGAATTCAGTTAACATGCGGACCACATGTTCCCTGGCCGTGCCGACCAGGCTGGCCAGATCATCCCGGCTCATATTGATCTCAACGGGCATGCCCGGCTCAAATCCTTCTTTATATTTTTCGCGGACAACAATGAGCTGAAGCGCCAGCCTCTCCCGCACGGACCTCTGTGAAAATACAGCCAGGTTATTTGCCATCACTGCAAATTCATGGCTCAGCGTTTTCAACAGCCTCCGGTTCAGCACGTCCGACTGATCCAGGGCTTTCAAAAAATCCTCTCTTGGAATAAACACGATAATACTTTCTTCGAGCACGGCAGCAGAATCGGGGTAATTGTCTGAAGAAAGAATGGCATGGTACCCCAGTATTTCACCGGTATTGGCTACATAAATAATCCGTTCCCTGCTCTCACTATCCACTTTATATTTCTTGACCTTCCCATTCCTGATATAATAAATGCCGGAAGGATACGCACCTTCCCGGAAAATGACCTCTCCCTTCCGGTATATTGTCTCGGAACGATGCGTGAGCAGTAGTTCCAGGTCCGCATCAGGCAAATTTGCGAAGATGGATTCACTTTCAAAGTCCCATTTTTTGATGGGGAAAATTCCTTGTAAACTCATTCCGACTGCAAATCTATTCTTTAAAAATTGATAATTCTCACTTTTAATAGTGATAAGTATTACCGCAGGGCCCGAGGGCAAAGGATAATTTTGCAACGAGAAAAACGGGCGTATGTACTATACCAGGGATCATGAATGGATTGATTTTCAGGGCACCGGTGCCTATGTTGGCGTAAGCAATTTTAAACTGATCGGATTCAGGGCGATAGACGAAGTGATCTTCCATGATGTGCATCGTTTTAAAAAAAAGGGAGATGTAATTGCCTGGATCAGGTACAAGGATTATAAAATTGAAATTCTTATGCCTGTCAGCGGTAGCATCGTTCAAGTCAATAAGGTTTTCCTGGATGAAGATCTGGATCAAATATCCACACACCTGGAAAAGACCGGATGGATCGTCTCGATTATCCCTGCGAATCCATTTGAACGGAAGGAACTTATACCCACCAATGAATATATGTCACTGATAAAAAACGAATTCCGAAAAAATTATTAATTCAACGAATGCCCGTTTTAAAAAAAGACGTCCCTGGTGACTTATTTCGCTCGGATGTTTTATTCAACAGTCTCTATCCGCTTCCGATTCAGATTTTATCAAAACAGCATTGGACTCCCATCGAGGTAGCTAACAAAGTGGCCTGTTTTTTGGCGGCAGAAAATAATGCCAGGATTTTGGATATCGGCAGTGGCGTCGGTAAATTCTGCCTGGTCGCGGCACACCAGACACCGGAGGCTTCCTATTTCGGTGTTGAACAACGCAGGGCGTTGATTGAACATGCGGAAAATGCGAAGAACCGGCTGCATGTGAAAAACGTATCTTTTATCCATGGAAATTTTACACAACTGGATTTTAAAAAATTTGACCACTTCTATTTCTACAATTCCTTTTATGAAAATTTAGCCGGAACCGATAAGATTGACGACAGTATTGAATATTCCGAAGAATTATATCATTATTACAGACGGTATCTGAACAGGCAGCTGGAACTCAAACCCGGGGGAACCCGGCTTTGCACACTTTGTACCTGGGATCATGAAATTCCATCCGAATATCATATCGTGGGTACCGATATGAATGAACGCCTGAAATTCTGGATAAAAGTTTAAAGCATCGTGCTTCACAAATATGTTTAAGCCAAAAATAATTGAGACGCTCAAAAACTACAGCCGGATTCAGTTCTCCCGGGATCTGATGGCCGGACTGATTGTAGGTTTGGTGGCGCTGCCGCTGGCCATTGCCTTTGCCATTGCCTCCGGCGTATCACCGGAAAAAGGATTGTACACGGCGATCATTGCGGGATTTATTATTTCTGCACTGGGCGGAAGCCGGGTACAGATCGGAGGCCCTACAGGCGCCTTTATCGTGATCGTATATGGTATTGTGCAGGTTTATGGCGTAAACGGTTTGATCGTCGCCACATTTATGGCGGGGATCATGCTCATCATCATGGGCCTGGCCCGGCTGGGATCCGTGATTAAATTCATCCCCTATCCATTGATTATCGGATTTACCAGCGGGATTGCACTCATTATTTTTTCCTCTGAAATAAAAGATCTCCTGGGCCTGCATATGGGAAATGTTCCGGCAGATTTTTTAGATAAATGGAAAGCCTATTTCCAAAACTTTCATAGCATCAACCTGTATGCAATTCTGACTGGCGTAGTTACCATAATCATTATCCAGTTTTGGCCCAGGGTAACCCATAAAATCCCGGGGTCATTAATTGCCCTCCTGGTTACGACAGCCGCCGCCCAGATTTTTCGCCTTCCGCTCGAGACCATTGGCAGCCGGTTTGGAAGCATACCTTCTTCACTGCCCCATCCCACAATTCCGGAGCTGGATTTCGCATCATTCCGGCTACTTATAAAACCTGCTTTCACAATTGCCATACTCGGCGGCATCGAGTCGCTGCTGTCTGCAGTTGTTGCGGACGGGATGATCGGTGGAAATCACAAATCCAATATGGAACTGGTTGCACAGGGAACGGCCAATATATTTTCAGCACTGTTTGGCGGAATACCGGCTACGGGCGCCATTGCACGCACGGCCACCAATATAAAAAACGGCGGCCGTACACCGGTGGCGGGCATCGTTCATGCCATTACGCTTTTACTCATCATGCTGTTTTTTGGAAGACTGGCTTCGCTGATTCCCATGGCTACGCTGGCCGGGATCCTTATCGTGGTCGCTTACAACATGAGCGAATGGGAAAATTTTCTATCTGTTCTCAAAGGTCCGCGCAGCGATGCGGCGATCCTGGTCACAACATTTTTGCTGACAGTACTGATTGATCTGACCGTTGCCATTGAAATCGGAATGGTACTGGCTTCATTTTTATTTATGCGGAAGATGATCAAATTCAGCGAAGTCAATATTACTACCGGGCATATTGGAAAAGAAAAACACCATAGTGAATTATTGAAAGATTTTACGATACCGGGAAACGTAGAAGTATTTGAAATTTCCGGTCCGCTTTTTTTTGGCGCGGCTTATAAATTCAAGGATGCGATCAGGTTCATCGAAAAGCAGCCCGTCGTCCTGATCATCCGAATGGGAAATGTGCCCATTATTGATTCCACCGGAATCAGGACCATTCAGGAGGTGCATAAAGAATCCAGACAGCGCGGAACGAAACTAATCCTTTCGGAAGTGAACAGCGGCCAGATCATGGAAGAACTGAAAAATGCGAGGCTGCTGTTTTCAATCGGCAAGTCCAATGTGACACGGACTTTCAAAGAAGCCCTGGAACGAAGTGCCCAGTTGCTGCATGATAAAAAAACAAAAGAATTTACACATGAAAAATGAGACCTATGAGAAACTGCAGTCAACAACCCGCCTGACACCGGAATACCTGCAAAAATTGAAGGATTCCGGATTCAGGTATGTACAGATAAAAGCATTTACCTCCGACCGGCGCGAGGACTATATGATGCCGGATTATTATCTCCTGACTCCGATCAAAGACTTTTCCAATAATCCGGACAAAATGGAAATTTATGAGTCCATCGACAGCCGGATCCTGCATGAATGGTCCAGGTCATCCGACAATGGATTGACTGTACTGGTTTCAAAAATCTGATGATTGTGCGAGAACACCACTTATTCATTATACCAACGGGAAATTTTTCTACTCCTGCTTCCAATTCATCTGCTGTGCTAATGAGTTAATTTGTCCTTCCCGCTTTCCGGAGACCGGAAAGATATTATTGGTATAAACTTATCGGGAGCATGGAATTGATTTATCTGTTAAAATCCTTTGGATAAATATTTGTGAAAGCCTCTGAACAGCGCAAAATACGCGCAGCCATCGAACCTTCTTTATTGCCTTCCGGTCAACCACCTAAAATATCGTCCATGAAACGGATTGACATTCCCTATCTGACCCTGATTATTTTCTATTCAATACTTTCCTGCAATCCGACTAATAATTCCAGTATAACCAGCGGAAACTGGATCACCAGGGCCCAACTCAACGGGCCCGCAAGAAGTGAAGCTGTTTGCTTTGTGATCGGCAACTTCGCTTTTATTGGAACCGGCTGGGACGGCCTCAACAACCGCTACACCGATTTCTGGAAATATGATCCAACATCGAACCTCTGGTCGCAGGTAAATGGGATGCCCGGCTCCGGAAGAAGTTCCGCCATTGCTTTCAGTGTACAGGGACATGGCTATGTGGGAACCGGTTTTGACGGAATAAATATCCTGCAGGATTTTTATGAATTCGATACGGCACAGAACAACTGGACAAGAATTGCCGATTATCCCGGTGGCGGCCGTTACGAAGCCGTCGCATTCGGCCTGGGAAATTTTGGTTATGCAGGAACCGGCTTCGACGGTAATAATGCACAAAAAGACTTTTACCAGTACGATCCGGTGAAGGATATCTGGACCGAAACAGGTTTTAGCGGAAATAAAAGATTCGGCGCTGTCACGTTCACCTATAATAATAAAGCATACCTCGTGACCGGCGTAAACAGTGGGGTAATGCAAAAAGACTTCTGGCAATTCGATCCGTCTTCTAACGGTGCCAAATGGACGCAGCTCCGGAATATCAGCAATACCAGCACGGATGCATTTGATGACCTGTACACCACGATTGTCCGCTGGAACGGTTCTGCATTTATTGCCGGTGGTCATGCGTATATCAGCACGGGCGATGATGTCAGCAATAACAATACAACATGGGAATATACTTTTCCCGATGTTAACGGAGGCGGTGATTTATGGAACCAGAAAACTCCTTTCGAGGGACCACCCACTACGGGCGCTGTGGGATTCAGCCTCGTGCCGGTTCAAACCGGTGGCGGCGGATTTATTGCTACGGGCAGAACTTCCAATGGGCAGGGCAGCGCATCAGATTACCTAAGAGAATTCTTTCCCGGTCAGCCGGAGAATCCGAATGATTAATTTTTTCCCTTCATGGGCAGCCCAGCATTCCGGTTAGACGGATCTGGTAAATTCCGAATGACTATCTTTAAATGCTCTCAGAGATGTTCTCAGAAGAGACTCCAATAAATATGGATAGATGGAAAGCATAGCAAAAAATATAACTCTTTATATAAGCGGGGCCGCTGAAATACTGGCAGCCCTGATCATCGGATTTGCCCTATTGAATGTCCTGTTCAATTATGCCACGCGTTTGTATTCCGCAAATAAGAAAATTTCAAATGAAGAAATTCGTGTGAAATTTGGAAGTTCGGTCGCCGTATCCCTGGAACTGTTATTGGGCGCCGATGTATTGTCAACGGCAGTTGCGCCCACCTGGGATGAAATCGGAAAACTCACCGCGATCGCCATTCTCCGGACCGCACTAAATTATTTTCTTGATAAGGAACTTCACCGGATCCAGCATCTGCCCGGAAGCAAAAAAGGTCAGCTCGTCGAAGCCAAATAAAAACACCCGTAGTCTTTGTTTGTATGGGGGAACTACATACAGGCAAAGTTACAGGCGTGTACAGGTTGATCGTAGGACGCGCGGATACGCAAAAAATTGATGGCGAAGGTAAACAGATTATTATATTCTTAAAGTAAATTTTCCATTGAGTGGGAAAAAATTTCCCCTTCAAATTTGGCCTGATCCTTGCGAGTTTGAGCAGATTAACAGGAAGCGCATCCCGGGAATAAAAAACAAGGGTTGGATAGAAATCCAACCCGTTTATCCAATATCCAATATCCAACACGACGTCGGATATCCTATCTTAGTAATGCAAAATTTGTTCCCGGTAAAGGAAATAAACAGGGCTGAATGTAAATCATAGAAAACCAATATCTTAAATTAAGGTTCACATTCCGGGACTGCGCATCCTGCAATACGACCGTTCAGAGACCCATCTTCTTCTAAAGTGTCTGTCAGACGCCGTTCAATATATGTGGCATGGAAGATGAATTAAATCCCCGATAGTCAATAATAAAGGGTATATTTAAAAGCCCGGGATTCAGATACATCTTCCAACCTGTCCCCTCTCAGAATTCAGAGAAAGCACCAGCAGAAAAGTGAGTTTCCGTACAGCATTATGCAAGACTGATAAGTGTATTCACATTTAATTTATCAGCATGCACCAATATCTGGAGGCGGAAATAGCTGTGTTGGAAACGCTTCTGTCTCACTATGAAACGATGCTTGATAAAAACCTGGAGGAGAAAGAAGAGTTAAGAACAACGAACAAAATATTGCGTGAAATTTCGAAAATAAAAATCCGGTTACAGGAACTCAAGTCATTGTCAGAAGATAACTAATACCTGGGAAACTAACCAGCCACAGCAGACAGCACAAAGCCGGAGTTCTAATCCGGCTTTTTATCATCGATCCCTACAACTCCTGAAAGACCAAGCTACCGGTTGCAAAAGACATACCAGCGCCTGTTTCGAAAATCTGATCTCAGGTCCGGACATCAGAATTTATATCGCGATCTTTCATATCTTAGGTTATGGATCAGGACCGGATAACCCAGGCTCAATCAGAATACGCAGAACTCCTAAAACTTTCTATTCTTTATGAGGAAACCATCCTCAGTAAAATAAAAGATTTAAGCAATGATGAGCTGACAGAGATACAGGAAGGATTTAAGTCAACACTCAAACAGCGGGAAGAGGTTTTCATGAAGAAATATGCCGACCTGATTTTACAGGGAGTGACTTTCAACCACAATTTAAATGTCATCAGCAGTAATCAGTCGTTATAGAGCGAATGGTTTATGCGATTTGACCACAGCCTATTCATGGTCTGGTTTCCGGTTTAGCTATTCCCAGTAAGAAATAAACCAGGACGATCATCGCCACGCAGGCAGTTGTCCAAAATGCTATGGAAGATCCAAGACTATACCACACCCATCCGGTAATAAAACTTGCAAACATGGTACAGATACTTTGAAATCCGGTGTAGGTTCCTATAGCAGTAGCCGTGTCCGCACTGTCCGTTATATTGCTGATCCAAGCTTTGGAAATGCCTTCCGTTGCGGCGGCATATAATCCGTATAGGAAAAAAAGAAAAAGATAAAAAAACATATTTCCTGTAATACCCATTCCACCGTAGACGAGTATAAAAAGAAACAATCCTGCCATAAATACTTTTTTTAATCCGATTTTATCTGCCAGTATTCCCAACGGGAAAGAGGAAACAGCATATACAATATTATAAAAAATGTACACGCCAATGGTCGCCGTATCTTTCAAACCTGCCTGCTTCATCTTAAGAAGGAGAAAAATATCAGAGCTGTTGACCAGGGTAAAAACCAATAAACCAATTACCAGTTTCCGGTAAACTACCGGGCTTTGCTTCCAGTATTGGAGAAAGGAAAAAAACGATATTGTTTTTTTGCTTTTTTTGTGAATTTCTTTTTTATCCTTTAATAATAAGGACAAAAGAACGGCCATGATGCCGGGGATAAAGGCAATCCCGAAAAGCAATCGATATCGTCCCGGATAATGATATAAATATATGAGTGCAAATGCAGGCCCGGCCACCGCACCCAATGTATCCATGGAGCGATGAAAACCAAATACCCTGCCCTTCGTTGCAGGTGTTGCCTCATCCGACAGCATGGCGTCTCTGGCCCCGGTTCTGATGCCCTTTCCTAGTCTGTCTACCGTTCTTGTCAAAAACACCCATATTGGATATATAAAAAAAGCCATCATGGGTTTTGATAAAGCGCTTAGTGCGTAACCCAGGCGTATAAATGGTGTGCGTCTGCCGGTATTATCAGAGAGTTTGCCAAAATATCCCTTGCTCAGGCCGGCAGTTGCTTCTGCGATCCCCTCCAGGATTCCTATCAATAACACCGAAAACCCGATCGACTTCAAATAAAGCGGCATGACCGGATACAGCATCTCACTCGCGATATCAGTCAGCAGACTGATAAAGGATAATGTCCAGACTGCGCGGGATAAATATTTCAACTTAAGAATTTTTCCTGAGCGACGAACCAGTACCGGAGCGTTATAACTTCTTTTCCATATACACCGTTCCACTGACCGGATTAAAGCGGTAAGGCGGGATTTCATAAAAGCCGAATGAAATATAAAGTTTCTGTGCTCTTGTCATTGTTGGCAAGGTGTCC
The DNA here is from genome assembly GCA_963741345.1 of uncultured Bacteroidota bacterium. Lineage (GTDB taxonomy): Bacteria > Bacteroidota > Bacteroidia > Chitinophagales > Chitinophagaceae > Puia. Next base: position 471,229 of record CAVUHS010000005.1, on the reverse strand, counting down.
AGTCTTATAAATTTGTAGTTATAGGCTCTGGCAATATCCAGTGCAAGCTCCAGCAACTTCTGTCCTATCTGTAAATGTCTATATTCTGCCAGAACAAACATTCTTTTTAACTCCGCTCTATCCTGGTCAAACCGTCTTATACCGACACAACCCACCGCCATTCCATTTGCATAAGCCAATACTAATGCTCCGGCTGGTTTGTTGTATTGTTTATCAATGGTGTCTAATTCATTCGAAAAATCCTGAAAACTCAGGTCGGTCTCCAGCGAATTTGCGTACTGTTGAAATAGATTCCTGGCATCATCAAAATCCTCGCTGGTATCTGCTATTATGAATTTAATTTCCCCGGGAGTCGTCATTCGAATAAACGGTGGGTAATAAGTTCCAAGTTACCCGGCTATCTCTGAATATTTTTAATTTTCCCCTGTAATGCTCACAAATACAGAGCTGATAATTTAATATCCGTCAATACAAAGCAAATTATGGTCATTGTGCAGATTGCCGGGCTTTTTGCCTTAAATGATCTTTACATCATAAACGAACCAATCCACGAGCAGCAGTGGCGATGAAAGGACTGCAGTTCTTCACCAGGACAAACTATATTTTATGTGTTCCAAATTAACCATCAGCGATTCAAAAAACTGCGTTTGTAAATTTGCCCACCTCTGCAAACGCCGCCAGCAAATGGAGTCAAAAGAAACAACGCCACTGGCTTCGACAAAGGCTTTCCATATTCAAACAGATACTTTAAAAATACGGGTTGCACCTGCCTACCAGGTGGGAGCACATAACGATACTTTAAATTTTCAATTCAATCTCAGAACTGCGGTCATTTCCTTACCGGAATATAATCGTAAGGTAGTCGGGTAGACATATTTTCAGACCAGGCCCAATAGCCTGTAATTTTTAAATCATATGGCTTGTAATAATAGCCATTGTTCAAAACGTAAACAGGTCTTTTGTAGACAAACACAAATTGAGAAATGGGATAGGTCTCTTTTTTATGTTCTTTCGACAAAGCCCTGTAACGGGCAGGTATTTCTTTCAGTCTGAAAGATACTTCCAGTGAATCACTGAAAAATAAACCGGCAATGGAGCTGTCTGCGGCAAAGCCGATACTATCTGCTGTAATGAGCTGGTGACTGATCACCGAATCCGGTTGAAGAAGCATTTTTTTAAAATAATCTGTTGAATCTACCGTCATCACCGTATTCGCTTCAATATGCCGCGGCGCTGAATTACCAATTTCGTTTTTGTCAATATAAACATCCGCAGCCACGGTATCCAGGATCACGGAATCTTTGTGCAGACTGAACATACGTTTTGCCCTGTCCTTTTCCGGATTGGAAATATATCCGAGGCTTCGCAGTTCGAAACCCTGCACATCCAGGTCGTTCAAATAAAATGAGCGCATAAAATGCAGCATTGAGCCCCGGTAAGTTTCCAGTCTTGCTTCAGCATATCTTTTTGCCCGATCGGAATGGGCAACCGCCATGTCGGTGAATAATTCATATCCGCTGTAACTAACGAGCTTCGTATTATAGTCGTATTCGAACTCTTCCAGGGAATACCGGATACTGTAACCCAGCGCATAATTCTCTATCCGCAGGGGTTCATTCGCATAGGCAGTCAGTATATTATTTTTATTGAGCCGGAATCTGATTACTTCAGGATTCAGCAGCTTACAATTATTCGAGCGGGTGGGTACATCGCCAATAAATACTTCGGTGAACAATTTTCCATATATTTTCCATCCATCGGGCTCCGGTGGCAATACAGAGAAACTTTCCAGCTCCCTGGCCTTTGTCTTTAATGCTATGCCAAGCTGCTTTGAAAGTGCATGCGGGTTGACCAGCGTGTCAATGGTTTCATATCCCACACAGGAAACGATCAAGTTGAATTTTCCGGCTGGTATTTTACTGATTACAAATGCCCCTTTTTCATCGGTCATTGTTCCCAGGGAGGTGTTATTTAAATACACCGATGCAGAGGGCAGGGGTTGCTTTGTTTCATCACTGATTATTATTCCCTTCAGAACTGCCTGAGAAATTCCTGTATACCAGGAGATGAAGAACAGAAATGAAAGAATATACTTTTTGGTCCCTCGTCCGGACCTGCCGGTCATAAATAATGAAATCAATTCCAAAACATGAAGGATTGCTGGATGGAAAGATAATAAGAAGGTTGTTCTGAATGAGCCTTCACGTAAAATTCAGTCATGGCCCGATTGGCCAGGTTTTTTATTTTAAAACGCCCACTTCAAGGGATATTATTAATCTTTCTGCTGAACTTTGAACCAGGAAATTAATCATACCATGTCAAATCAGATCTCCGGACTCCATCATATCACGGCCATTGCCGACAACGCGCAGCGCAATTATAATTTTTATACGCGCGTGATGGGATTGCGCATGGTGAAGAAAACGGTGAATTTTGATGACCCGGGTACCTATCATTTCTATTATGGAGATGAACAGGGGACTCCGGGAACCATTTTGACTTTTTTCCCCTGGGAAGGTATCGGCCAGGGTACCCCGGGCACCGGCATGGCAACAGAAATCAGTTATTCTGTAAATGAAGGAAGCCTTGAATTCTGGGAGAGCAGGCTCCGGGAGTTCAATATGGTGCCTGGTGAAAAAACAGAAAGATTTGGAGAAACCTATTTGCCTTTTTCCGACCCGGACGGCCTTCGGCTGACCCTTGTTACCCCGATTGAATTTGATGAACGAAACGGTTGGGCAACTAATCAGATAAAGACTGAACATGCAATGAAAGGATTTTATAATGTGACCCTGAGTCTTCGCAAGATTGAAGCAACAGCCCGGGTATTGACAGATATCCTTGGTTATCGTTTGCTGTTGCAGGAAGGAAATCGCTATCGATTTACTACAGATGCCGTTGCCACAGCTAACATGATCGACTTGCTGGAAGAACCGGGCGGAAAGCCGGGACTGAATACTGCCGGAACCAATCATCATATTGCTTTCCGCGTTCCCGACGAAAACACCCAGATGGTTTACCGGGAAAAAATACTTGCGAAAGGTTTGCAGATAACTCCGAAGATTAATCGCGACTATTTTTTTTCACTTTATTTCCGGGAACCCGGCGGTGTGCTTTTTGAAATTGCCACTGATAATCCCGGCTTTACAGTAGATGAGCCATTGTCGGAGTTGGGATCGACTCTTAAACTGCCAAAGCAATTTGAATCGTCCCGGAAAGAAATTGAAGAATTTTTACCCGTTTTAAAATAAAGCTTTCATGAGTCTGATTACCGGCATCCATCATATCACCGCAATCGCCGGTAACTCACAAAAAAACCTGGAATTTTATGCGGGTATACTGGGACTTCGCCTGGTAAAAAAAACCGTGAATTTTGATGCTCCTGAAGTTTATCATTTATATTATGGTGATGAAACAGGCCACCCCGGGAGCATCCTGACTTTCTTCCCGTACGAAGGAGTTGCCCATGGAAGACAGGGAAAGGGCATGCTCAATACGACGGCTTTTTCCCTGCCCATGGATGCTATGGGGTTCTGGAAGAAAAGGCTGACCCGCTTCGGCATCGCCTATAAAGAGCCGGTTGAACGGTTCGAGAATGAGCTGGCCATTTATTTTGAGGATACCGACGGACTCGGACTTGAACTTATATTTAATGATAAAGATAAACGCGTCGGATATGCAGGACTTCTCAGTGAAAGCCACTGTATACGCGGATTTTACAGTGCCGAAATTTGGGAGGAAGGTTATGAACGAACTGCCGGATTACTCAAAGCACAGCTCAACCATATACTGATTGCTGAAAAAGGAAACCGCTTCCGCTTCGCGGCAACCGATCAACCGGGAAATTATATTGATCTGGTCTGCAGCCCGGATAGTCTGAGAGGTCTCCGTGGGAGTGGTACGGTTGATCATATTGCGTTTAGTACACCTGATTCCACCACCCAGACAGAAATCAGGAATACAATCATCCAGAGGAAAATAAATGTTACGGCCGTGCTGGACCGGAAATATTTTACTTCCATCTATTTTCGCGAACCTGGCGGAGTGTTGTTTGAAGTGGCTACTGCCCTTCCGGGATTTACCGTAGATGAAGATGCTGCTCACCTGGGAGAATATCTTCAATTACCTGAATGGCTCGAAAAAGAAAAAATCAATTTAGCTGCCAGGCTGAAACCGTTGTCCATTGATTTGACAATATATAAAGATTCTTATGCATAAGGAGTTGATTATTTATTCCGGCAACCGCCGAAATGCCAGCCGGGCACTGATCATGCTGCATGGAAGAGGTGCCGGCCCGGAAGATATTTTGTCGCTTGCGGAATATTTCCCGGTAAGTAACTATTTGCTGGCTGCGCCCCAGGCGACAAACAACAGCTGGTATCCGAATTCATTCCTGGCTCCCCCTTCCCAAAATGAACCCTGGCTTTCATCGGCGCTCGATCTGATCGGCAAATTGTTGGCGGATATTATCAAACAAGGAATAGCCAAAGAGAATATAATTTTCCTGGGATTTTCACAGGGCGCCTGCCTAACCCTTGAATTTGTAACCAGGCATGCCGCGCGGTATGGTGGTGTCGTGGCTTTCACGGGCGGGTTGATCGGCGACCGTATATACCCCGAAAATTATTCCGGCGATTTCGAAAGAACACCGGTATTTCTCGGAAGCAGCAATCCGGATTTTCATGTACCGGTTGAAAGAGTCTATGCTTCCGGCAATATTCTTCGTGATATGCATGCGGACCTGACTGAAAAAATTTATGATAATATGGGACATACCATCAACCAGGATGAAATTGAACAGGTGAATAAATTAATTTTTAAATGATTCACACGCATCTTCCATCCCCCGGGACAGACAACGAAGCATCCGCCGGATATTCAAAGAATCATATTTATTTTTCAACCACCAGTGGAACCTATCATTATCCGCAGCATGAAACGCCTTTAGTTTTGAGGATGAAAATGCAAATATTTATTATGTCTGCAGCTGTTTTGCTGGGTTCCTGTCATCATCCCTTAAAGGATCCGGGCTTCGTTTCCGAACGCATAGAGAAAACCGCCACCATCATACTGAAAGGAAAACCTGAACAGGTCTTTCCCTTATTCGGTGCATTTGAAGAAAGGAAATGGGCCGAGGGCTGGCAACCGGTGCTGGTATATCCCGACAAGGAAATCATCCTGGAAGGAACTACTTTTCTCACTCATGGTCATGGACATGGAGAAAATAAATTTACCTGGATCGTAAACCGATATGACCCTGCCAATTTTATGATTCAATACCTGGTATGGTCTGACAACCGGCACTGGACGATCACGGTGGACTGTAAGGCGGAGGCAGAGAATCTAACTTCCGCCAGCATCACCTATCAATTCACCGGTCATAATGCAACCGGTAATAAAATCAACCGGCGGCTGCTGGATAATATGTACGCCCACAATCTGCGGGACTGGGCAGATGCCATCAATCAGTATCTCGCGAAAAAATGAGCATGTAGTTAAACGCATTTTTTATAAATGCATCACGCTGTTTTTCTTTCGGGTAAAAATCGCTCTTAATAACCGGTAAGAAGATCATCAGAGACGGGCTCTCTTAGCCGGGCTCGGTTTATAGTACAATACACTGGCTTTTTCAATTGTAACCAAACCGCCGCAGGCCGCTTTCTCCATCAATGCATCAACTGCAGGAACAAAGGCATTAATTTTGTCTTCCCGGTCTACGATTTCAACGACAATCGGAAGATCTACCGAGATCTCAATTAATTTGGTTGTGTGGACGATGGCAGATGCTCCAAAGGACATGATCCCCCGCAAAACCGTACATCCCGCCAGCCCCTGGCTGCGGGCTTCCAGCAGGATCGCCTCGTAAAGAAGTCTATGACCTACTTTGTCGGTTTCACCGACAAAAATCCGAAGCAGTCTGGATTCGCCGTTGAGTTCCATATTTCAGGTTTTATTGAATAAGTAATATGCCCTGACGTCAGATTTCGGGAGATCGCATACAGACGCCACCACAAAGCAAAATAAAATATCTGACGGGGTGTAATAAATTTCAATTAGTCAATACCCTGTCTTACAGCCAGGTTTAGAATTCTTACCTGCGGGTTCATCATCACCTTAGCTCCTGCCCCTTCCCATAACTTCCGCAGCTGGATGACCGATACGCCTGAATTAAAACTAGATTCTTGAATAAAATACTTCCACCAGCCTTCCCATGAACAACAAATCCCAGACCATTTCCTTATTCGTTAAGGAAAGTATCGTGATGGTAGTTTTCTGTCCCTGCACGAGTGGTATATGCATATCCAGGTTTTTGCCCTCGAGGGAATATTTCCCATCGTGACTCCTGGCAGCCGCGCCCGTAGTGGTTACAGTGCTGATATAAGTGCCGTCCGCTTTCATCTCCAGTGTTTCCTTATAACCATTTTTGGCAACCGCATCATTATACTGCTTCTGTGCTTCGTCTGATAAGGGCACCTGCTTTCCGGTCGTTTTGTCAACGGTAAATACCTTCGTTGTGTTTCGCGACCATTTACCAACAACAGACTGGGCCGTGCCGAAGGCATTCATTAAAAAGCAAAAAATGCCGCTGATTAATAGGATTCGCGATGATTTCATTCCATTTATTTTAAGTGAGTTGTTCAAAAAAAATCAGAAGCCGGGAGAGAGAACAGCCAGGAAAGTCAAAAGTCCCGATATGAATATACCCTTATTAAATGGTTAACGTAATAAGAAAAAAGTGTTGGCCGGCCTGATTGAATTTTTAAAAATGGATTATCTGAAGGAAAATTAAATGGTATAACAAAATGTTAAACTGAAATATCCCGTGCAACAAGGAAATGAAATGCGCGTCCTATAGTCAGCACTGCACGGTGCATAGTTCTTTCATTGTTCAGGAGGATGCGTCCGCTCGGCGATCGTCTGTATCAAAAGCGGACATCCTTTTAAATGATTTTTTTACAGAGCATATTGAAATTAAATGTTTTGTTTTTCTGGCACGTGCATGGCATGATAAATTTGTTCTTACTGCATCTTCAGAAAACCGGTTTTCATCACATGGGACACTAGTGCAAGACCTGAGAAAAAATGGCCGGGACCGCCCATCCGGACCATAGTGTCCATTTCATCATTTAAATATCAGTACAATGAAAAAGTTAATGCTTTTTGCAGGCCTCTATTGCCTGCAACCAACCTTGCAGGCAGCGTCGCTCACCCGACCCATCCATGAACTGGCACCTTTCACTGCCAATGACCGTGCAGTCGCCCACTTTAAAGCCCATTACCAGGGCGCACAAAATGTAAGCTGGTTTACCCTCGATAACAGTGATATTTATTGCGTTTCACATAAAGGAGATACCGTGAACCGGGTCTTTTATGATAAACGTGGTAACTGGAAGTACACTTTATTAAGTTATCCCGGGAACGAATTGCCCAATAATGTGAAAGCTACCGTGACGGACTATTTCAAGTGTTACCAGGTTACCTCTGTCACGGAAGTACATGCACACGATATTGAACCGGTTTATGTGGTGAATATCGAAAATGATGACAACATCAAAGTCATCCGGGTCTTCGGCGACGATATCGAAGTGCAGCAGGATCTGGAAAAAATGTGAGTGCTGTAATAACGACCCTTTTCGATCCGACCCCGCGATTCATCGCGGGGTTTTTATTGAGCGGGTGACCCCCTACTCCGTGAGTATTTTAATATTTTCTTCGCTCCCCTCTTTCAGGTAACAGGCGAAGAAGGTTAAGGGCTGATCTTTTTGTGCGTTGTCAAAATGCAATATGACTTTGTTTCTAGGTTCGTAAAAAGCATCGCCCGCTTTCAGGATCCTGCCTTCCTCTCCTTCAACCTGGAAAAAAACATTGCCGGAAATTATATAACCAACCACCGGGCAGGGATGCAGATGTTTCGGCACGACCTGCCCTGCAGGCAGTGTCACTTCTTTCATATCTGCCAGTGAAACCTGCTGATTCACCGGAGCATTCAATAAATCTTTCCTGGAAACCTGGTTTTGTTGTGCCATGGTGTTTAGATATTGAAGGATGAAAAGGATAATTATCCCAAATTTTGTAATGAATTTCATATGAATTATTTAATCAATGTCCGGAAACATTTAGTCTGATGTCGCACTTGTGCTGAACATCAGTTAGTAACCGGATTCAACCGATCAAAAGCTTTTTGTATTTCATCGGGGCCGGCCTTTGTCATGGCTTCGCTGAATCCGAAAGTCAGCCGGGTACTCCCCTTCTTTAATTGTTCAAAGACAGCTTCGATAAATGCACTGACAGGGGGAGCGGCGTCGTGCAACCCCTTCCCGCCCAGATCGGTATTGAGTGCAGGAGGAATCATTTCGATGACCTCGATATTTTTTGATTTCAATATATAACGAAGAGAGAGGGTGAATGAGTGCAAAAAAGCCTTGGTGGCTGAATATACCGGTGTTTTTGACAGCGGAACAAAGGACAAACCGGAGGTTACATTGATGATCGTTTGCAGGGATTTCAGATTTATAAACAGGGAAGTCAGGTGAAGGGGCGCTTCAATATTGATGGAAATTTCATCCTTTGCGCGTTGAAAGAAATCCGGGTCGGTAACCGACATCCATTGCTGTATGCCGGCATTGTTGATAAGCACATTCAAATCGCTGTGATTTTCTGAAATCCAACGGAACAATTCATCCCTGTCAGCCGCAACAGTTAAATCAGAAACCTTTGTAATAACGGAAGGATATTGATCCGATATTTTCTTCAGCAGATCTTCCCGCCGGCCGCAAATGATTACCGTATTGTTTTCTTTTATAAATCTTTCTGTGAGTCCCAGGCCGATCCCGGAGCCACCGCCTGTGATCAGGATCTTGTTATTTGAAATTTTCATGATCTTTTGAATGATTGTTTGGGAAAGACAGTTTCCTGAATGATACGAATATCCATAACATAGTACCCGGGTTAATGTTCAATTCTTCATTATAAATAAATTTGGGTAGAATATCTTTGAAATCTATGAGCAGCCGACGGCTATCCGTACCCTGGCACGGGTAGCGTCCGAGTGTGGGAGTATGGGAATATGGGAGTGTGGGGACAAGAATTTCATTTCCTATTACTAACTTAGTTTGGATATAAATCTTAGTATATGGATAATCCGGGTATCTGGGAACATGAATACATTTCCGGCGGTCAAAAGAAGAAATATAAAGTTGAGTTGATTAATTTCCCTCCGAACGATGACAATCCGGATGATCCTTCCCGATATTTGAAAATCCGGCCCGAACTAGATAAGCAGATTAATACATTCCTCGATGCCTATCATATTAATCCCCTGATCCCTATGCGTCTGGAAATTTCAGGAAAAAGTTTTCAGGTCGCTATGGGTCCGGACGAAGTTATCCAAGTGGAAAAGCTGGTTGAAGACAGCGGTCACCAGGGACAGATACATATATATGAATAATTGAACTTTCTCCTGTTAAAATTTCAAGACCCAGATTTTTCCGGCACAGAACCCGAAATGGTATTTGCACCTGATGATCAAAGCACCGAAGAGCCCGGTGTATGAAAAATAATCCCCCTGGTCTTTCATCAAATTTCCAGGGGGATTAATTTACCGGTTCTTGTTTGATATCGTTCCAACTTCTGCAACAGATCTTGTCCGGCATTTTCAGTCGTCTTACACCAGTTTTTTCACCAGCAATTCATCCAGGTTACCAAGAGCCATTGTAAATCCTGCTTCAAAGCCCATAGCGATTATCTTTTCCATATCCGCTTCCTGTGTGAAACTAATTTCAACATCTACCAGGGTTTCGGAACCTATCGCCTTGAAATCAACTTTCCAATGCATCACAGGAAAATCCGGGTTGATCTTTCCGTTTTCATCACAGAATGAACTGGTGGTCTCGAAACCCTTCTGAGGCCTGATTGCAGAAAACTCAACATTACACCAGGCAGCTGTTCCATCAGGACCCGTCATCGCATAGAGCCAGGATCCGCCGTCTTTAAATTTTAAAGATTTTGTTTTAGCCATCCATGGCCTGGGTGCCCACCACTGGTCCAGCAACGCACTTTCCGTCCAGGCCCTCCAAACCATGTCAACCGGTGCATCAAATTCGCGTTGAATGCTGACCCTTTTGTTTTTCAAATCTTTTTTGATTTGTGTTTGTGTTTTACTTTCCATTTTTTTTTGATTTAAGATTGGTTAATACTTTATCCAGTTTGTCAAAGCGGTCTTCCCACAATTTGCGGAAAGGCTCCAGCCAGTCGTTTACTTCGGCCAGTTTTTTCGGTTGCATAGTATAATAATACTCCCTTCCCTGTATTTCCAGGGTGAGCAAACCGCATTCCGCCAGGATGTTGATATGTTTTGAGACGGCCTGCCGGCTGAGGTTGAAACTATCGGCGACTGTGTTGGGGGTCATGGGCTTTCTGGCGATCAGGCTGATAATATCACGCCTGGTCGGATCGGCTATCGCCTGGAATACATCTCTTCTCATATTAATCTCTTGTTTATATGCTACCGTTCGGTAGCAAATATATGTGCAATTAATCGGTTGCGCAAATTTATTTTACCAGTTATCAAATGGTGTACCGCATAAAAACTGCAGCGTATTATTTTACGATGCTGCCCATGTTTCATTCCGCGAAGAGCCGGAATAGTTTGCAGAACATGTGTTAAAATTTCTGAAGGAAAATTAATTTACTATACATATCCGGAATAACAATAGCGGGACTGTTTACAGATTTAATTTCGCGGTCTTCTGAATCTCCGGAAAGCATATATTAAAGCGACTGTAACGGCTATTATTATCAAATACATAATAGAAAGTTACCTATTAGATTCTGATTCTGTTAAAATAATACGTGAAAATACATTCCATTGGCCGCATATTTTTAGGAAACTATTTTAGCGGACAGATATCCTATGTTATTCGCTGGGTGCACCAACGGCTTTAGTGATAGAAAAAATCATACATTCATATATACGATTGTAATCACTCCATAATTTTTATACCCATGACCAGCCGAATATTGCCATTACTGATCAGCCTTCTTTCCTGCCTGGCCGTACATGCACAGGAATCAAAAAAAGATATTGAATCGTCTATCGATGCCTTAAACAAAGCCATGATATCGCAGGACAAATCCGTGTTGGAAAAATTAACGGCTAACGAATTGAGTTACGGGCATTCCACCGGAGCCATCGAGGATAAACCGACATTTGTAAAAAATGTTTTAACCGGTACTGTAAAATTCTCTTCGATAGAAAACTCCAATCAGACCATCGATATTGCGGAAAAAACGGCGATTGTCCGATGCCTGTCTGCCATTAAAGGTGTAAGAGACGGAGGGCCTCTGGATTTGAAAATCGGAATCCTGATGATCTGGCAAAAACAGGGAAGCGGCTGGAAATTACTGGCCCGCCAGGGTTACAAGCTTCCTTAACCGAACCTGAACCCGCCGAGCCCGCTATTGATGGTTCTTAATATATATAAAGAATATTTTGGTCAGATCAATATACGAGAAGACTGCCTGTGAAGTACGCACAGTACCGTCAACGCCTCCCAGCGGATTTGTTGTCAATGTAGTCCATGAATGTACGTGATCCATGGTTTGAAAGGTTATGGAAGGTGAATTCCCAACCGTCCACGTATAGTTGAAGACGATGGTGCATATCATCGGTCCCACCGGATGAATCATCCAGCTGTTAAACTGCGGATAATAGACAGGCAGATAGTTATCCACCTGTGAATACTGTGCCGGAAACTGCGAGCCGGATATATAAGAACCCAGATTGATGATCTGGATATTATTCATGATGAGTCCGGGTACGGTATCCCAAACTACATAGATCTGACCTGAATCCTTTGCAGGGACCGGGTAATCCAGGCCGAGATTATATCCGTAATCATATACGGTATCCACGACCACGATTGTGTTGGTCTGAACAATTGTATCGTGCTGAATAATTATCCGGAAATTATTTACTGTGTCGTGCAGGTATACGGTTTTCGTCACAGTATCATGAAGTATCCTGTTGAGATAAACAGTATCCAGAAAGTACCTGAATAAAGTATCAGTGGTGGTCCTGGTGAAGATCAGCGTATCGTGCCTGACCTGTATGACCGTATCGACATGATTATCCTGTTTGATTACTGTATCCATGTGTACAGTTACAGTTCGGAAAGTATCCGTTTTTTGCTGGAAGAGATATAATGTGTCATGGACATCATGTTCAACATCTACCGTTTTGACACAGGAAGTGAAGCACAAAACAGATGCGACAGACAGGAGGATTAAAAAGTATTTCATAAACGACGGTTAAACGGTTGATCTAACGGTCTGTCAGTAGGATGGATCGTATGGAACGCTGAAGAAAATAGCATGGAAATAATAAAAGAGGCGAGCTACTTTCGGGTTTTAACGGATTCTGGAAGGTATAAGAAGGCGGGTTTTCATCTATATTGAAGGATTCACTGCTCAGAGCGAAGAGCCGTAAAGATAGGATGAATAAATGGATTATTATATTTTCCTGAAATCTGTTTCCAGTCGAAATTCCTTAGTAAAAATACAGTGGGTATTTTCCTAAAAACGCGATGGAGATGTATTCAAAATGGATGCATCATCTTAAATTGGCTAACGATAAATTTCTTCCATGAAATATAACCTGCTTCTTTTCATTGTGCTGGTATCGGTTTTCTCGTGTAAACAAAAACAAAAATTTGACACCATCATACGGAATGGTATGATTTACGACGGAAATGGCGGTGCGCCTTATACGGCTGATCTCGCCATCAATGCAGATACAATTGCCTTTATCGGCGATCTGAAAAACAGTTCATCCGGGAATGAAATTGATGCGGCCGGAATGGCAGTATCGCCGGGATTTATCAATATGCTCAGCCATGCAGAAGAGTCGCTGATTGAAGACGGCCGTTCGCAGGGCGATTTAAGACAGGGTGTAACGCTGGAAGTATTTGGCGAAGGAAGTATGGGACCGTTGAATCCGAAAATGAAAAAGCAGTTAAAGGACGGACAGGCGGATATCAAATATGATGTGGCCTGGAATACGCTCGGGGCCTACCTGGAATGGCTAGAAAAAAAGGGAATCTCCTGTAATATTGCTTCGTTTGTCGGCACCGGAACCATCCGCATGTATGTAATCGGTGAAGATGATGTGGCTCCAACTGCTGCACAACTGGACAGCATGAAATTACTGGTGGGACAGGCCATGGAAGAAGGTGCCATGGGTATCACCAATGCACTGATTTACCCGCCGGATTTCTTTGCGAAAACAGAAGAGCTGGTTCCGCTGGCCAAAGAGGCTGCGAAATATGGAGGCATGTACACAAGTCATATTCGCAGTGAAGGCAATAAATTGTTTGAAGCCGTACGGGAACTGATCAGTATTTCAAAACAGTCGGGGATCCCGGTTGAAATTTATCATTTGAAAGAAGCCGGTAAGGATAACTGGTGGAAATTCGACAGCCTGGTTAAAATTGTGGATCAGGCCAGGAAAGATGGTCTGAAAATCACGGCCAATATGTACACGTATAACAGAAGCGCCACCGGCTTAACCGCTTCCTTTCCACCCAGTTTGCAGGATGGCGGCTTTAATAAATTATGGAACCGCCTGCAGGATAAATTGATCCGTGAACAGATGAAAAAAGCGATGAACACGAATGCCAGTAACTGGGAGAACACTTATTACCAGGCCGGGGGTGCACCGGGTGTATTATTACTGGGATTTAAAAAAGACTCTCTCCGGAAATATATTGGCAAGACACTGGCCGAGGTTGCAGTCCTCCGCGGACGTTCACCCGAAGAAACAGCGATGGATTTAATTGTGGAAGACAGTTCAAGGATTGAAGTAGTGTATTCATCCATGGATGATAATAATGTGAGGAAAGAAGTTGCCTTGTCCTGGGTAAGCTTTGGTTCCGACGAACAATCATCTGCCCCGGAGGGAATATTTCTGCGTTCCAGCGCGCATCCCAGGGCCTATGGAACTTTCGCGCGGGTGGTTGGAAAATTTGTGAGGGACGAAAAAATACTGTCACTCCAGGACGCCATTTACAAACTTTCCAAACTTCCTGCAACCAATCTCAAACTGCAGAAAAGAGGCGAACTGAAACCAGGCTATTATGCTGATGTTGTTGTCTTCGATCCAAAAACCGTACTGGATCATGCCACCTATGAGAAGCCGCTGCAGTATGCAACCGGTGTATCAGGAGTCTTCGTAAATGGTGTGCAGGTTATTAAGAACGGGGATCATACCGGTGCGAAACCCGGCCGGTTTATCAAGGGACCGGGGTATAAGAAAGTCCAATAAATTATTCGGGCGACGGTCAAAAAGAAAAAACCGCCATTGCGATAGCGGTTTTTCAAAAATAGGATCTTAACGGTTCTTTCAGTAGGATTGGACTTTAGTTTCTTCGGATAATTGGACTGGTTTCTTTTGGACTGGATCGGTTATTTCTTTCGGATTGGATATATCAAAACTAAGCTACCCTGATATAATCTGATAGCGCAGGAACACTCGATTTTCATCGTAAGTTTACGATTTTCCTATTAAAATAACCTCAAACTGGCTTTTTGTCTGTCAGGGAGACTTTGACTGCATACCTTTTATAAAAGTCAACGCTTCTTTTTCGTGTCCGGTTCCATTGGTCATGGACCGGTAAGTGAATGCAACTTTCCCGGACAGGTCAATCACAAATGTTTCCCGGCCGCTGATGAAAAACTTCTTCTTCACACCGAACATATTCAGCACCCTGTTATCGGGATCACTTAATAAAGTAAATGGTAGCTGGTGGTTCCCGATGAAACTCTTATGACTTTCCACCGATCCTGCATTAATACCTACAACCATTGCACCCGCCTTCACAAAATCGTCGTAATGATCCCGGAATGAACATGCTTCCTTTGTGCAAATCGTGCTTTCATCTTTGGGATAGAAAAAGATAACCAGGATCTTCTTTCCGACATATTCACTGATATGAAAGAGACTGTCGTTCTGATCACGCAGGGAAAATACAGGAACAGGATCTCCCGGTTTCAGGGATTTGTTCTGCCCTTTACATCCCTGGAAAAGGCTGGAAACAACAGCGGCCATGATGAATATTTTTTTCATTTCGTCCCTCTGCAAATTAGTCACTATACCGGTCATTTCTCCAGGGATAGGCCGTATTGGAATAACCGCGTTCTTCCCAAAATCCCAATTTGTTTTCAGTCATGAACTCAATGCGCCGGATCCACTTTGAACCTTTCCATGCATATAACTGCGGTGTGATCATCCGGCAGGGTCCACCATGTTCCCTCGGCAAGGGCTTTCCCTCATAACTGTGCACCAGCAGCACATCGGGTTTCAGCGCTTCTTCCAAAGAAACATTGGTTGTATAAGCATCATATCCATAGCACATAATATGGGAAGCATCTTCTTTGGGATGCACCAGTGCGGCCAGGTCAATTAACCTCACGCCTTTCCAGTTCATATTCATTTTTGACCAGGTGGTAACGCAATGAAAATCGGATATGTCTTCAGTTTGCGGAAGCTCCAAAAAAGCGGTCCATGTTAAATGCAGGGGATTTTCAACGGCACCATCGACGGTGAGCCGCCACTCATCCAATGGGATATCGGGCTGCTGGCCCAGATCGAGGACGGGCCATTTATGAGTTTCTATTTGCCCGATGGGAATAGAAGGCATGCCGTGGCGGTTGGGTTTGCCATATCCTTTGGGAGCGTTATCAGCCACGGATGGCGTCAGCTTCATCTTCTCTTCAAATCGTGCTTTCAATTTCATCCTGGCTTCCACGACCCTGTCGATTTTTTCCGGAGATCCCATATAGTGATTTTAAAAATGTTGAATTCCTGTCAGTGGTTTATTTCTCCGGCATTTCCTGTACCATTTCACGGAGCGATGCCCATCCCGTCGGGCTGTCTTTGTAGCGAACATAGACCACCATGGATCTTCCGCGGATTACCCGGGCGGAATCCCCGTTTTTGGGAGTCAGGCGCATCCCGAAAATACTGGTTTCTACCGCGGCGTCGCCATTAAAGATGGTGCTTTCAATTTCATTTTGTATGAATTCAGTCTTTGCATAATTAAACAGATCGGTGAGTTGTTTCTTTAATTCCTCCCGGCCATTTATAATATTTTTCCCGCCAAAATATTTGGCGACGTCCGGATGGTGCAGGTCCAGCACGGCTTCCACATCACCTTTGGCAAAACCCTCGTGCAAGGCATCCCTGGTTTTGCTGAAGGATTCCTGGTCCTCCGGAGAACCCGCAGAATTCCGACTCATACAACCGGCCATACTAAGTAAGACACCGATCGCGAGGACAATTTTTTTGACGGAATTCAAGTGTTTGGGATTGTTTTGTCTAATAAATTTAAAAAATCTATGGGTAATTAAACTTAATAAATTACTGTAGCGGTACGGATTATCACTTAACATTGCAGACCATTTTTTTCCCCGTTAAATTTTTTCTACAATGAAATGGATGCAACTCCTGGTGCTGATCATCATTAGCAGCCATTGCTTTTCCCAATCCTTTATTTCGAAGGAGAGCGCGATGGACGATATTGATTTTTACAACGAGACTCTCCAGGATGTTCATTATAATCCATTCCTGTTTACAGATAAAAACAAATATTTCGCTGAAGCGGAGGCGCTGAAGAAAAGCCTGCCCGATTCTATTTCCATATATGAATTCATAACGGTCCTGTACCGGCTTTCCGCAATTTTAAAGGACGGTCATAATTCTCCTTTTATTGTACAACCGATCATTATCGACGAACTTAAAAAAGAACAATTCTTTCCCTATAGCCTGATCCCGGAAAAAAATAAACTCTATGTTCTGAAAAACAGTTCCGGTCCTTCGAGTATTCCGGCCGGTGCAGAAATTGTATCTGTCAACCAAATCAATATGAGTTCCCTTTTGCCGAAGATGCAGACCTGGCTGGGTGGCAATAAACCATATACAGAAGAAATGACGGGCAGACTTCTCAGCTATTTTCTTTTTCTCGCCGGGATAACAGCCCCTTTCCAGGTTCAATATACTGATCCGTCCGGAGCAAAAATGAATAAGACAATTACCACGGGCATAAAATTTAAAGATGCATTGGCGCTTACCATGCCGCATATCAAGCAGGACTATGATTTCAAACTGATTGAAGGCAAACTGGGTTATATCAACTTTATGAGCATGTCCGGCGAAATGAACCCTTTCAACCATTTCCTGGATTCCTGCATCAACCTGGTTAAAAAAGAAAAAATTAAGAATATTGTCATCGACCTGAGAAACAACAGCGGCGGTAATTCGGCGCTGGGAGACTTGCTTTTCAGTTATATAACGACCAAAAAATATACACTGATGGGTGGAAGAAAATGGAAGATCAGTGCCCAGTATAAAGATTACCTGTTGTCTAATGGTGATTCTACGAATGAATACCTACAGAAAGAAAATGGCAGCATCTGGGAATTGGGAAATTGTGAAGCCTGGGAAAACCGGTTTAAGAATAACAATATATTTGAAGGAAAGGTCTGGATGCTTACCGGCCCATTCACTTTCTCAAGCGCCAACATGATTGCCGACGGTGCGAAACAATTTAAAATCGCTGAACTCGTGGGAGAACCAACCGGCGAAAACACCAATGACTTTGGAGAAACCTATGTGTTCCCGCTGCCAAACAGCAAAATAAAAATGCAAACAACCACTTCCTTTGACTATGGCGCTAACTGCGACAAAACTTCGCATGAACCGGTAAAACCGGACAAAACAATTGACTATGATTTAAAAGACCGGATAAACGGAACGGACAGGGATCTGGAGTATATACTGAAACATATAAAGTGATGAGCCGGAAAGAAAACCGGTTGCCTCTATATATACCCATGATATTTCTCAGATATAGAAATGAGTCGGATCAGGAAAACTGGCATACTTTTCTATTAATTTTAAAAGGACCCTTATTGAAATATTCTATACTCTTTAAATGATTACCCATGAGATTTTCTCTGATAGCTGTATCGATCGTTTCTTCCACCCTATTGTTCTCCTGTGTCAGTAATAAGAAATTCGATCAGGCGCAAAAGCAGGCGCGGGCAACACGGGATTCACTCACCAGTGTCAATTCAAACCTGCAGGCAGATTTAAATACCTGCAAGGACTCGGTCACAGCAAAAGATAAGAGGATCGCCGACTTACAGCAGCGAAATGCATTCCTGAAAGAAAATAATACGCAGGCTTTAACCCAGCTGCAGAACCTGTCAGTCATCACCAGCACACAGGCAGAAAGTATCAAAAAATCACTTGAAAGTATCGGGGCAAAGGATGTCTACATCATGGACCTGCAAAGGGAAATGCAGAGAAAGGACTCTCTGAATATGGTGCTTGTAATGAACCTGAAGGGCGCGATCGGCAATATGGCAGACGAGGATATAAATATCAAGGTTGACAAGGGAGTCGTATTCATTGACATTTCAGATAAACTATTATTTAAAAGCGGGAGCTATGAGATTACAGCCAGGGCCAAGGAAGTGCTCGGCAAAGTGGCTACGGTGCTGAAAAACCAGCCGGATCTTGAATTCATGGTGGAGGGTCACACGGATAATGTTCCATACAAACGGCCCCCCCTGCTCGACAACTGGGATCTGAGTGCAAAGCGGGCAACGGCTGTTGTGCGGGTTCTTCAAAACGAGTATGGACTCCCACCCTATCATATTACTGCGGCCGGGAGGAGCGAATATCAGCCGGTCACTACCAATGATACCCCGGAAGGCCGTGCCTCAAACCGTCGTACCCGGATCGTGATTTTGCCGCAACTCGACCAATTCTTTAAACTGCTCGAAACCAAATAACCTCATATCTGAGAGGGAACCTATCAGGTCAAAATACCGCCATTAGAGGGGGGACAGCCCGGTATCCCCCTGTATATCTAACAATAACGGACATCTTCTTTCGTTTTGAATTAGCGTTTTAACATCATAATCAAAAACCCTAAACGACAATTTCGACCTGAAGGTGCTGACGGGACTATAAAATAACGTGTACTTGAGATCATGGAAGAAATTGTTATCATGAGCCGAAGAGGGTAACACCCGGCGGAGGCTTTTTAAAACAATTCTTCTGATGATAATAGACATCAGTGAAAATGATCAGGGGCCTGCACTGGATGCCGAAATCTGTATTATCGGTGGTGGTCCCGCTGCCATTAGTTTTGCACTTCAATATCTCAGCCGGGATACTAAAATCATCATGCTGGCCGGTGGTTCCTGGACCGAAACTGTCGAAAACCGCGAACTGAACAAAGGTGTTGCCCACCCGGCGTGACAGCCATGAACCGCTTGAACAAAACCGGGTAAGGGCCTTTGGTGGTGGCACTGTTGTGTGGGGTGGACGCTGCCTGCCACTCGACCCGGTAGACTTTGAAAAAAGATCCTGGATACCTCATAGTGGCTGGCCAATTACTTACGAGCAGGTTGCCCTTTACTACCCGCGTTCCCTTGAATTATGTGAAGCCGGTGACAATGTCTTTGACGCCCGGAAAGCATTTCCCGGTAAGCAACATGAAATCATCCCTGGTATTGACAATGACCATATCATATCACACAGGCTCGAAAGATGGAGCCCTCCTACCCGTTTTGCCCACAAGTATAAAGAACAACTCGAGAACAGTTCGCATATTCATATCTATTTCGATGCTCATGTCACGAATCTGAATGCAGAGACCAGTGCAGACAAAGTCGATTCACTCAACGTGGTAATCAATGACTCTGTGATGAAGGTTGCTGCGAAAATATTTATCGTCGCTACCGGTGGAATTGAAAATGCAAGACTACTGCTCAATTCAAAATCTTCCTTCCATCCCCATGGTATTGGAAACCAGCATGACAATGTGGGCAGATATTATATGAGTCACCTCACCGGCACTTTCGGTGCTGTGGCGCCCGCAAACAGAAAAGAGATTCTGTTTTCTTTTGAAAAAGATCAGCAAGGTGTGTACTGCCGCAGAAGATGGTGGCTTACACCGAAAATGCAGAAGGAATTTAAGATCGGAAATACAATCATATACCTGAACAGGTCGATCAATGACAAAGAGGATCCGGTTGAATCGTTCAAATTTGTGACAAGTACGGTCAGCAATGCTTTGAAGTACAAATCGCCGAAATTTATCCTCAGGGCACTTAATAAATCCAAAAAAGATTTAAGAGAACATTCAGTTTATTCGCTTAGAAATATTCATGCGGTCATACCGGCCGCCATTGAAGCGGCCATCAGGCGTATGACCAAAGAAAGAGTTCCCCTCCGGCTACCATCCGTTTATTCAAAATGGCTGCATGTGTATTTTCAGTCCGAGCACCTGCCGAATCCTGAAAGTCGTATCGTATTGTCGGAAACCAGGGACCGTCTGGGCATGCCCCTGCCGATGGTGAAAGTAGCTTTCACTGAATCAGATGCGGAGACCGTGATCGCTCCCCTTAAGATATTTTTTGAAAGATTTGAGCAAAAGAAAAAAGGAAAAGTCTTTTTCAAAAAGGAATGTCTCCGTGAATTTGTTGCAAAAAAAATGGCAAATTTTGACAGTGTAGCGCATCACCTCGGCACAACGAGGATGTCGGATGATCCTAGAAAAGGCGTTGTGGACCGCAATTGTAAAGTTCATAATTTTTCAAATCTGTATATCGCCGGATCTTCCGTATTTCCGACCGGCGGACATGCGAATCCAACACTAACGGTAATCGCACTCGCATTGCGCCTGGCTGATCATCTGATGGAACTCTCTTCTCTCGTCCAATTCTAGTGCAGCGCCTGCCGGTCTGTTAAAGGCACTAACCAAAAATTATATACATCTTCCCCTCAATTGCATAAGGGCGCCGCCCCTTTACCATAGTAGTTTTGTGTCGTTAACAACTCAATCACAAAAAAAATATAATCATGGAAAAACAAATTCATGCAACACGATTAGTTATTTCAATCCTGTTTTCATTCAGCTTATTTATTATGACGGCGAAAGCACAAGACCATCTTTTACCCAGAATAGAGGGCGATTCGCTTTATACCAGTTCTGGATTTAATATTGCTGCCGGGCAAAAGATAAAGATCGGCGTGGGTTCCATGCCTGACGGGAATTTTAAGTATATTAGAATCAATTCCGCTTCGTTTTTTGCTTATAACACCATGTCAAACAATATTCACAACCCCAATGAGGCAAACTATGCCAATTCGCTCAACAGAAAGGAGTCAGGACATGAATACTATGTGGCAAAACTTGAAAAAAGAGGAAGTACAAAAACCGGCTATGTATACTATATCTTAAGTAAAACCTTTCCACGGTATGAAGTGGATGTTGAAAATGCCATTGCTTCGGGAGAAATTGTTATTCCCGATTATTTAAGGGCCAGTTCTTCCGCCAATAAAGAAGCGGATTCCCGGTGGTTTAGTATCGCCGATGAAATTGCAAAATTCAAGAAACTCTATGTGCAGGGAGTATTAAGTGAAGAGGAATACGAATCTCAGAAAAAAAGGTTACTTTCTCTCAACTGATCAGAATAACCAGTTTTGGTACTTTTAAAATTAAAATATGACCAGCATTCTTGTAGGCGTTTTAACCGGAATTCTGATAATATTGTTTATCGGACTACTGACACAACTGGATAAGAAAATAATGTACGGGCTCATTCTTTCAGGCATCGGTTTTCTTTATGTAGGATTTACCTGGTCTGATTTAGGCTCCGTTATCGTTTCCTCCCTCCAGGCCATTGCCTTCCTTTTTATTGCTTATTTTGGGATAAGAAGGAGTATGTACCTGATGGCCCTGGGCTATATTTTACATGGTGTCTGGGACTTCCTCTATAATTTATTTACTGCTTCGCATTTAATCCCGCCGCACTATCATCTTTTTTGCCTCTCCCTTGATTTTACCATTGGAATTTACCTGCTGGCCATCAAATTCCGTAAGGACAAAAGCCACTCCAGTAAGACCCTGGCATCCATTTATGCAAAATCCTGAGAATGCAGATCCTACAGCCAGGACCGCAAGTTTCGGGTTTGTGGGATCTGTGATATTGAGGATATTTGTTCTTCCAAAAAGAGAAAAATACTAAGCAACCCGTCTTTATTACAGGCCCTGCTGAAATTGCATGCAGGCTGAAAATAAAAAATGGAAAGATGGATCTGTTTACCAATGAGACAACGAATTTGTTACCCCGGGGCGGCACCGTGAATTATTATGGAAAAATACTGAGTGCTTTCAGCGCTGACCGGTTTTTGAAAAGACTGTTGGAAAATATAGCATGGAGAAGTGATGAAGCCGTCATATTTGGCCGGCACATCTTAACAAAACGGAAGGTAGCCTGGTACGGTGATATGGATTTTGAGTATACATATTCCAACACGCAGAAGACTGCGATCACCTGGACGCCGGATCTCCTGGAATTAAAAGGGATAGCTGAAAAAGCCACCGGTGAAACCTTTAATTCCTGCCTCCTCAATTTATATCATGACGGCAGCGAGGGAGTAGGGTGGCATAGCGACGGTGAAAAAGATCTGAAGGAAAATGGCGCCATCGCATCGCTGAGTTTTGGAGCTGAACGCCGTTTCCTGTTCAGGAATAAAAAAAGCAGGGAGACCATCGAAGTATGGCTGGAACACGGAAGCCTGCTGGTGATGAAGGATGCTACGCAAACCTACTGGCTGCACAGGCTTCCAACAACAAAATCAATTAAAACGCCGCGGGTAAATTTGACATTCAGAACAATTGTTCATGCCATATAACCGGAGATACTTTATATGTCAGTGAATTAGAAAATAATTCTCCTCTTCTTCTTTAACAGGTTTTCCTGTAAACCAGCTCCGGATAAAGTTGAGTATGATCTGCATAGTCCTGTTTTTAAGTGGATTTCAAACTTAAGCATTGACCATCAAACAAGCAAGCGGTGAAGTCTAAAGAAATGTTATCATTCGAATAGATATGATCGTTATGTTATGCGAAAGGAAACAATCTGTTAACTGAAGTATATAAAAGAAAAAACCGCTAGTTGACGGTAGCGGTTATTCAAAAAACTAGGATCTTAAAATGTTTTTCTTAGGACAGGCTTTTCGTTTTCATTCGGATTACAGGATGGCTTTTTTCGGCTTGGATATCGGTTCTTTCATTGGATTGGTTCGGTTTTTTCATCGGATCGACGACTTTCATCGGATTGGTTCGGTTTTTTCACTGGATCGGATCAGCTATTTCATCGGATTGGTTTTATAAAAGTAGATGACCGGCGCTTAATCCGAAAGCGCGTGAACACTCGATTTTATCGTAAGTTTACGAATCGTTTAATTCACATAAATCTCATAAAGCGCTAAAAATAAGTATATTATGCTTGTGAAAGACATGCTTCTCCGATACGCCCGGTTCAACCAATGGGCGCATAAAAGACTTCTGGAGTGTATTCGGGGACTCACGAATGAGCAGCACCATACAACCATCCCCAGCAGCTTTGATAGCCTCTATAAAACGGTCTTTCATGTATGGGGAGCAGAGAGCCTCTGGCTCGGACGTTTGAAACTTGCCCCCATCAAGATTTCCGGCGATCCCTTTAATGGTTCGATGGAAGACCTGTCGAAAGCCCTGGAATCCATTGACCAGGAATGGGTGGAGTGGTTTGCATCGAAGGATGATCAAATGCTGACCGAGATCATTCATTATAACAACCTGGCAGGCATGCCATTTGAACAGTCATATGATCTATTACTTCAGCATGTCTTTAATCACAGTACTTATCACAACGGACAGCTGGTCACCATGCTTCGTGCATTGGGTATTGACAAAATACCATCGACGGATTTCGTAGCCTGGACATTCCAACTCTAACCCTGATCCGGCATTTGCAGCAACATTTTCAGGGTTCAACTCATTGGCTGGAGACGAGCAATCCTTCCATTTATGTTTGTGCCGTATTCAAATAATACGGAATGAAAAAAATAGTCTTTTGGATTGCTGCAGTTCTTTTTCAATACTCAGCCCTCTCCCAGTCAAATACCCGGGTAACCGGTATAGTAACAGATTCTGAGAAGGCCCCCATTGAATCAGCCAATATATCGTTATTGAAAAAGTCTGATTCCGCATTGGTTAAAGTAGCAGTTACTGACAAATCAGGCCGGTTTTCTTTTTCAGGACTTACTGAGAATACTTACTTCCTCATTATCAGTTCGATCAATTACAATACCCTGTATTCTGACGGATTTCATCTGGGAGGGACATCGCCGGTTTACAATATGGATTCAATCACGTTGAATATTCAGACAAAGGGTCTGGGCCTGGTAAGTATAACTGCAAAAAAACAACCGGTTGAGCAAAAGATAGACCGGATGGTTATCAATGTGGATGCCTCCGTTACCAACGCCGGGGCCACCGCACTGGAAGTGCTGGAAAAGTCACCAGGCGTTTCCATCGACAAAGACGGGAACATCAGCCTGAAGGGCATGCCGCAGGTGCTGATCATGATTGATGACAAGCCTACTTATCTGAGTGGCTCAGAGCTTAGCAATTTGCTCGCCAATATCAATGCCAACCAACTGAACCAAATAGAAATTATGTCGAATCCTTCGGCTAAATATGATGCCGCCGGAAACGCAGGTGTAATAAATATTAAAACGAAAAAAATCCTGACCCAGGGATTCAATGGAAATATCACCCTGAGTTATGGACAGGGAGTTTACCCAAAATCAAATAACAGCCTGTTCCTGAACTACCGGACAAATAAAATAAATGCCTTTCTAAATATTGGATACAGCCTGAACAATGGTTTTATGGACTTAAACATTCAAAGGAATTTTTATGATAGCAATAGTTTGAAATCCTCCGAACTGGACCAGTTGTCTAACCGAATTAACAAAACCCATAATACAAATTTTAAACTGGGAATGGATTACTCTATGAGTCCCAATACTACACTTGGGTTCGTAATAAGCGGGTTCAACGCACCACAGGGACAGGAAGGGAATACAACCAGTTATCTGAAAAATACCGGCGGAGAGATCCTTTCAATAGAAAAAACGGTCAGAACAGTAGATAATACCTGGAAGAACGGATCGGTCAATGTCAACTTTCGAACTGTGCCAGGAATCAACAGGAATCTTTCAGCAAACTTCGACTATCTCCACTATGATTTCTCCGGAAACCAGCTGATCAATGGGGACACATATAATCCAGATATGGTTTTACAATCATCCAATGATCTCAAAAATATTCTGCCCTTACAGATAAATATCTATTCCGGCCGTATTGACTATACGCAGACACTAAAAAATGAGATAAAATTCGAAGCCGGCCTTAAATCCAGTCTGGTTAAGACAAGCAATACATCAGAATATTTTAACCTGGTCAGTGATCAATGGCAGCCCGACAGTATGCTGAGCAGTGCATTCACTTACTCCGAGAACATCAATGCCGCCTATGTCAACATGAATAAAAAATTCGGAAAGTGGACAGTGCAGGCGGGTCTACGATTTGAAAATACAAATTACAAGGGATACCAAACGGCCGTGAATAAACAGAATGATTCCAGTTTTGACAGGATCTATAATAACCTCTTCCCAACCGCCTTTGTTAGTTATGAACTGAATAAAGACAACCAGATTGCCCTGACTTTTGGACGAAGAATTGACCGGCCGGTATATACCCAGTTAAATCCGTTCGTTTCTTTTATTGATAAGTACACTTATTCCACTGGCAATCCTTTTCTACAGCCCCAATACGGAACCAATATTGAGCTGAGCCATATGTACAAAAATATCCTGACCACCACGTTGAATTATACCGTAATTCATGATATGATCAATGAAACACTGGTTCACCAGGATTCTGTTATCATCCGCAGCGTGGGAAATATTGGTACCCGATATAATTATGGGGTTTCAGAAAGCGCTACTATTCCTTTCACCAGCTGGTATACAGGTATCTTCTTTGTGAACCTCTTCCAAAATAAATATGACGGCTCTGTAGATGGTTTTCCGTTAAAGGCCAGCCAGGTAACCATCGCTTTAAATATCAATAACCAGTTCAGTTTCAAAAACGGCTGGTCAGGCGAACTCTCAGGGAATTACACCAGTCAGAGCCGGGATGAAGGACAGGCGATCGTATTGCCGGTGGGCCAGGTTTCTGCCGGTATTTCAAAATCACTATTGAAAAATAAGGCCAGTATTAAGTTCAATGTCCGGGATATTTTTTATACCAATAATCAGCGGGAAATCCAAAATTTCCAGGATATCCGGTCCACCCTTGCTTTTAGCCGGGACAGCAGGGTATTCAATATTGCTTTTGTTTACAAGTTTGGCTCATCATCTAAATCAAAAGTTCCGGCTTCTTCAGCCACTGAGGAACAGCAAAGGGTAAATCCGAATTAAACATAATATTATGACTTCGCCGTCCACGTTCAGTCTCCATTATAAAATTTATACTAATTTATAAAACCAGGAAAATGCAATCAAAGTTAAAAATCGAAAACAGGCCGCCCAGAAATCTCCGCTATTACATGCGTTTTCTGCATAACAACGTCGGATTCTTTATAGTCGGACTGGTCGTGATATACAGTTTAAGCGGTATTATTCAGATTTACCGGGACACCGATCTGTTAAAACACGAAGTGTCCAACGAAAAGAAACTGGCACCCAACCTGCAACCCGCACAATTGAAAGACGCGCTGCGCTTACGGGATTTCACAGTAGAAAAAAATGAGGGCAATATTCTATACTTCAAGAATGGAACCTATAATTCCGTTACGGGGGTCGCCAATTATACCACACAGGAGTGGTATAGCTTTATTGTACCATTTACGGAATTGCATAAAACGTCCAGCAAAAACGCAGCCCATTATTTCACCACGATCTTCGGTATATTGTTGCTCTTTATGTCCGTATCTGCTTTTTGGATGTTCAAACCCGGAACAAAACTATTCAGCAGAGGAGTATTTATGACTATTGCGGGTATTGTTGCTTCCGTCATTTTATTGTTTTTATAAAAATAATCCTGGAATTATTAGATATTCTCTTTGATCGCCGTCTTTGGAACCCCCGAAAATCTTATGCATGAACATTAGCAGAAAAATAATCTTCCGGAAAAATGCGGCCATCATTCATATCCTGATATGGGCAGTCATCCTGTTACTTCCTTTTATTTTCAGCAGTGAAAATCAACATTCCCGGGATTCAGATGATATCGCTTTCAGAAACTTAAATGCCGCAACGATAGTCTTCTGGATGGGCCTTTTTTACCTGAATGCGGCAGTTCTGATCCCTTCACTCATTTACAGGAAAAAATATCTACTGTATATCGTTGCCCTGATTTTCCTTTTTTGTATTGTGATGGCGTTGCATGGTTCATTATTTCCCCTACTGGTACCGGGCCATGATTTCAATTTTTTCCGTTCTTCCGTTCACAACCTGGTTCCTTTTATTTTTACCATCACAGTAAGCACAACCTATAAGATTTTACTGGATAAAATAAAAGCTGACGCATTTGCGAATGAAAGGCAAAGGGAGAATTTAAAATCAGAGTTGTCTTTTTTAAGATCGCAGATCAGTCCTCATTTTCTCTTCAACGTTCTCAATAACATCGTTGCCATGGTGCGAATCAAAAGCGAGGAACTGGAACCGACGGTCATCAAACTGTCCTCCCTCCTGCAGTATATGTTATATGAAACTGATGAGGAAAAAGTACTGATTAAAAATGAGGTGGAATACCTGCAGAGCTATATCGATCTGCAGCAAATGCGATATAGCACAAAACTCAATTTGCAGGTGCATTTTGACGTAAAAGACGAATGGGAAGCAATAGAACCGATGCTATTGGTTCCATTTATTGAAAACGCCTTTAAACATGGAAATGGCCTGCAGAAAAATCCCGAAATTCACATCTCCCTGAAGGTTGAAAACAACCAGCTCGAATTCCAGGTTAAAAATAAATTTGTACCATCGGATAAGTCGAAGGATAAAATATCGGGTATTGGGCTGGCGAATGTGAAAAGAAGACTCGATTTGTTATATGAAAACAGGTATACACTCCGGATCGATCAACCGGACGATTGGTTTATTGTTTCTTTACACATGAATCTCGGAAAATCATGAATTGTATCGCCGTAGATGATGAACCCCTTGCACTAAAATTATTACAGGATAATATCAGCAAAGTGCCCTACCTGAAACTGGTTGCAACCTGCTCTGATGCATTCGAGGCGGTCCAGGTTTTACAGGAGCAAAAAGTCGATCTGATTTTCGTAGATATCCAAATGCCCGGATTATCCGGACTCCAGTTTATCAGCAGCCTCGAAAACAAGCCCCTTGTCATCTTTATTACGGCATACAAGCAACATGCACTCGAAAGCTATGATTTGGCCGTGGTGGACTATCTCGTGAAGCCCGTTTCCCTGGAAAGATTTATCAAGGCCTGTAACCGGGCCAAGGAAATGTTCGACTTAAAGTCATTAAGAAACCAGTCAAAGAATGAGCTGCCGAATGATTTTATGTTCGTGACCGTTGATTACAGCCAGGTGAAACTGAAGTTCGATGATATTGTACTGATAGAGGGTCTGAGAGATTACCTGAAAATTCATTTAAACTCATCTAAGAAACCTCTGATTGTCCGGGGCAGCCTCAAAGCCATTGAACAGGAACTTCCTGCCCATAAATTTATCCGGGTTCATAAATCATACCTTTTATCCATCGAACATATTACTGCGATCCGCAGGAATAGTGTTTTTATAAATGAATTGGAGCTTCCGGTCGGAGAAACCTACCGCGAGGCAGTCGACAAACTGACCGGAAGGAATTTTTGAAATGGCCTAAAAAAATCAAAAATACCCTTAACCGATGTACGGATTTCAATAAAATGATTGTCTTTATTCCGGAATGGAAATTCTTCACTTTATCAATCCAGGAATATGATTTACAGAAACAGCACTTCAAAAAACACCGTAAGGATTTTAATGATCAGTCTTCTTGCACTAATCTCTTTGCGGAATTTTGGCCAGCAGGGTGGGAAGCAGGAACTTGAAGCAATGCCGGCAGATCTGGAAACAGCCTACGCACTCAGCGCACTTCCTCCGCATTTACGACAGGAGGCTACGGTATACCTGCTCGATCCTGCTAAAGGATATTATATTGCCCGACAGGGATCCAACGGTTTTATATGTTTTATATCGCGCACGGAGTGGGCCTGGGCAGAATTCCGGAACGATCTGGCTGCGCCCATCAGTTATGATGCCGAAGGTGCCCGTTCAATCTTTCCCGTTTACCAGGATGTGGCCGTAATGAGGGCATCCGGGAAATTCACTCCCGAGCGTATCAGGGATACCATCGTAAGTAGGATTATAGCCGGTGTATACAAAGCACCTTCGAGGGCGGGTATTTCATATATGCTTTCCCCGGTGATGCGTGTATATCCGGCGATGCCTGATAATAATCACATTATTACAGTAAGCGGTCCCCATTACATGTTTTATGCCCCATACATTACCAATAAAGATGTTGGTATCAAACCGGGCAGTCGTCAGGGGCCGGCAATGGTCAATCCCGGTGAGTTGATTTTGGGAGAAGCGAAGGATCCATACGGCTATATCATTTTGGGAGCTAACGAGGCAGAAAGGGCAATCATCCTTGAAGAGGGAAAGGAACTCATGAAGAAACTCGCTGAATATAAGCCCTGGTTTAAAATTGAAACAATGAGCGGACACCACGGGCTGGCGGAAAATAACTGATTCCCTTTTTATTGTTATTTTTAAAGGGACACTGCTAACCTCACATTCATTCTTCTTTATGAAAAAGCTGCTGTTAGTTTCCACAATATCCCTTTGTTTATTTGGATTTATTCAGATCCGTCTAAGACAGCAGATGAGCCTGACTTCTGTCGAGGATAAAAAGAGAAGCTCCGCTGGCTGCAGCGCATACGCACCTAACCTGATGGAAGCCGGGGATGATGGAAAATTCATTACCGTATTACCTGGCTGGGGAAATTATTCTTATACCATCTCCACGAAAAAAGACAGCACGCAGTTTTATTTCAACCAGGGATTGAATATGTATTATAGTTATCACTGGCATGAAGCCGACGCGTCATTCCGGGAGGCCGCGCGATTCGATCCACAATCTGCTATCTCCTACTGGGGCCGGGCCCTGGCTCTTGGACCCGGTTATAACTTTTCGCTGCATTATAAAATGCGAAAGGAAGTACCTGCTGTTCTCCAGTTAATGAACAAATACCTGGCACAGGCATCGCCGAAAGAAAAAAGACTTATTGAAGTGATGAACCTCCGGTACAGTACCGATACCAATGACCTGAACAGGAAGGCCCTGAACCTGGCTTATGCAAAAGGTATGCATGAGCTGATTAAAGAATTTCCGGAAGATGCAGATATCAGAATCCTGTATGTGGATGCCATGATGCTTATTCATGCCTGGGATCTTTGGAACAATGACGGGACACCCAAGAGCTGGACGCCGGAGATGATCGTATACTGTGAAGAAGTATTAAAGGAAAAACCTAAACACCCCGCCGCCCTCCATTATTATATTCATTTAACAGAAGCCTCCCGTCATCCGGAAGTGGCACTTGAAAGTGCTGATAGTCTGAAAGTGCTCATGCCGGGAGTGGCACATATGGTTCATATGTCAAGTCACGAATACGAACGAAATGGTTCCTACGCTTTGGGTGTTGAAGTGAATGACCGTGCCGATGAAGGATTGATCAACTATGCGGCCCTCGCAAACAATATTCATCTCAATCAGCATGCCTCTCATTATTTCGCAGTTCAGGCCTATTGCGGATTGAGTGGTGCCATGTACAAGAAAGGTTTATCGGATGCTATCCGGTGCAGGGAAAGTGCCCGGCCGGATTATGAAGACACCTATGCCCAATGGCTGTTTATGATGCCTTCTTTTACCCTTGTAAGACTCGGCAAATGGGATGAGATTCTGAATAACGGTTCCGTGCCCAGTGCCGGCTGGACCTATGCTGCTTTGATAGATGATTTTGCCCGGGGTATGGCGTTTGTAAATACAGGGCATTTGGATTCGGCCCGCCAGCGATTATTTTATTTGCAACGCAGATCGACTGATTCGATCCTGTCTGTTGCTGACACACTTTCCAATACCGCGTTGCAGGGCGCACAGGAAGCAGGAGAAATTTTAAGTGCTTCCATTTTCTTCCAGGAAAAAAAATATGATTCCGCCATTGTGCATATCAAGAAGGCAATACGGGTGGAAGATGAATTGTTTTATTCTGAACCGAAAGACTGGCTGATACCTGCCAGGCAATATCTGGGTGCTTTCTATCTGAAAATGGGCAAACCTGATCTGGCAGAAAAAATATATCGTGAGGATCTTGCCTGGAATCCCGGCAATGGATGGTCTTTGTTAGGACTCTGTCAAAGTCTGCAGGCACAAAATAAGAATGAAGAGATTGAGACCTATAAGAAAAAATATATGCATTCCTTTTCCGGCGCAGAACAAATTCCGCCGGGTTCGGTATATATGAATTAATGGCTGCTTTCTGAGAGATGCAACTATTCGCTGCGAAGTGTATTGACCGGGTTCGCCCAGGCTGCGCGGACGGATTGAAATCCAACCGTGATAAAGGTCAGCAATAAAGCCAGTAAGGGTGCAGCCAGGAAAACAGTCCAGGGCAAGGTAATATGATACGCGAATTGCTGCAACCATTGATGCATGAGCCAGTATCCCGCAGGTACAGCAATCAGGGAAGCGAGCAGAACTATTTTTATAAAGTCCACAGACAGGAGTCCTACAATTCCCGGAATCCCGGCGCCAAGCACTTTGCGGATCCCGATTTCCCGCGCCCTTTTCACGGCCATAAACAAAGCCAGGCTGAAAAGGCCGGAGCAGGAAAGCAGGATCGCGATCCCCGCAAACCAACCGGTCATTCTTCCAAAATTTTCCTTGTCTTTATATTGCGCATCGATGTCCCTGTCCAGGAAACTGTATTCAAATACCCGTTCCGGAAAAATCTTCTCCCAGGCTTTTTTGATATCCTCAATTGTTTCCTGCACATGATCAGCGCGGATGCTGATGGCAAATTCGGTAAATCGTGGTGGGTTCACGTCCATCACCAGAGGCTCCATCGGATTACTGAGTGCATTGAAATTAAAATCCTTCACGACGCCGATGATCTGGCCTTTCTTCCCGTCAGTTAATTTTCCGCGCACGAAAGTTTTGCCGATTGCATTCTGCGGTTGCTGCCATCCGAATGAGCGCACGGCCGATTCATTGATGATGAAAGCATTCAGGTGATCCGTACCCGCTGCTTTGGAGAAATCGCGTCCTGCAACTATTTCCATTTTCAATGTCCGGATAAAATTATAGTCGACCGAAAGCCAGGGCGCAAAAATATTGTCCTTGTCACTGTTGCCCTGTGGCACGATCAGCCCGCGCAGAAATCCCTGGCCGGGCATTTCGGACGAGGCTGTAACTGCATTTATTTTAGGATTCGATCCCAGATCGTCATAAAACAGATACATGCGGCGGCGAACGGATGAGTCAACCTGTCGACCAAAACTAAATGCACCTGAGCCGAATATCGGCACGACCAGCATCTGTTGCTTTTGGAAACCGAGTGGCTTGTTCCGCAGGTACAGCTGCTGCTGGTAAACCACGCCGGTTGCAGTGATCAGCAGAATGGAAACCGTAAACTGGATGGTAAGCAGGATTTTTTGTATCCTGTTTTTTCTGCCGGGATCGCCCGTCCTTCCCTTGAGAGCCAGGATCGTATTAAACCGCGTTATAAAAAAAGCGGGATATAATCCAGCCAGAATGCCCGTGGTAAAAAAGACCAGTGCGAACATCAGGAGATCAGGGAAATCAAGCCAGGACTGCAACTCCAGTTGTTTACCTGTAAGCTGATTCAGCGCCGGAAGCGCCACAGCTGTCAGGCCAGTCGCAAGCAAGAATGCAATAAAACTCGTGAATAAGGTTTTGCTTAAAAATCCGGTTACAATCTCCTGTTTTCCCGCACCGAGGACCTTGCGCAAGCCCACTTCTTTTATTTTGCCGATAGACTGTGCAATGGAGAGATTGATGAAATTAATATTGGCAATGAGCAGAATGAGTCCTGCAACACCCGCAAAAATATAGAGGTAGCTGATATCACTGCTGCTTTCATTTCCGACGATCGATGCTGCGTATAAATGTATTGCGGAAAGGGGTTGCAGGGTCACATTGTTCATCTGGTGATTGCGTTCCGAACCGTTTTCACGGAGATGCCGGTTGAGTGCCTGGTCGATCCTTTCTACGCTGGCTCCGGGCCGCAGCCGTATCCAGGTCTCGCAGGGCGTGATGGTCCAGTCGTTTTTAACGAATTCGGCCCAGTCAGGCGGTTCAACAGTGAATACGGTTTCAAAGGAAACGAGGAAATCGAATTTGATATCGGAATTAAGCGGCATCTTTTTTACCAGTCCGGTAATTTTCAGTGGCCATTTATTTTCATAAAGCAGGGATTTACCCAATGGGTTTTCTGATCCGAAATATTTACGGGATATCTCATCGGTGATAACGATCGAACCAGGCGAGGCGAGTGCAGTATTGGGGTCGCCGTCGATCAGGTTAATAGTAAATATTCCGAATACATCCTTATCGGTGAAATAAATTCCCTGTTCCTGGAATCTTTTTTTTCCACCGTTGTCATTGGCTTCCATTTCGCCGCTACGCTGGTAGAGTCTGGCGGTATTTTTGATTTCCGGGATTTTGTTTTGAAGATTTACGGCAAACGGAACCGGTGTGGCTGCCCCGGTATTGGTTCCGCTATTGTCTTTGGTGATCCAGTTAATTCGGTAGATATGATTGATTTCCGAGTGGAAACGGTTGTAAGAAAGTTCGTCTTTGATATGAATACCGATCAGCATACAGCAGGCCATGCCAACAGACAGCCCCGCGATGCTGATCAGTGCATTGGTTTTATCCCGGAGCAGATTGCGGACCGCTGATTTAATATAGGATGCCATGCCAAAAGATTTTTGGGAAATGCAACGAATGTAAACGGATCCTTTAAAAGACTGTGTTGAATTAGGATGAGTGGTTTGGTCATGGAACGGGAATGTGTCGCTTTCAAAACGGCTACACAATTATCCCCCGGCGTGGCAGGCAATATTGAATTACCCCAATAAAAAGCCGGGATAAACCCGGCTTCTTTCTAAATCCACAGACCCTACTCGAAGCTTCAGCAAAAAATGCAAAAAGCAGGCCTGCGTGGCCGGTCGAGCATCCGAGGGATAAAAAACCCGCAGCGATCATTCTGCGGGTAGTTGCATCAGACACTCACTGGTGAAGCAAAATTATTATTATTGGCCACCCTGACTCTTGTCCTTCATTTTGTCTTTATACTTTTCCTTCATTTCCTGCTTTTTTTCCAGATAGGCCTTGTACTGATCGCTGGTTAATATTCCTTTTAATTCCGCATCTTTCTCATCACTGTCGGTTTTTATAGCTACTGATCTGGCCTGCGATTCCGTGACGCTGGTTCTCAAAGAGTCCATTCTTACAGCATATTTCATATTGATCTCCTGAACTTTCCCCAGCTGGTCTGCCGTGAGGTTTAAATTGGTTTTCATCCATTCTGTCATTTTAGAAGCGCGTGCCTCGGCAGAGGGCATTTGT
Source organism: uncultured Bacteroidota bacterium (assembly GCA_963741345.1). Taxonomy (GTDB): domain Bacteria; phylum Bacteroidota; class Bacteroidia; order Chitinophagales; family Chitinophagaceae; genus Puia. Next base: position 436,590 of record CAVUHS010000005.1, on the reverse strand, counting down.
GCATCCTGGGCTTTCGTCAGCGCAAACATACAAACCAGAAGTACTGAGATACCCAGATGTTTCAACATAATTTTCATAGTCATTTTTTTAAATTTTTAAGTGATTATCATGGCAACCTGTTGGCTATCCCTTTATGGACTACCGTAATCGTGCCCTGGATTAATACGATGGGGTTAGGATTATTTTTTAACAATCCATTATTACCGGGAGGGACTGCAGGGAACATAAAAAGACAGCCGCCCTGGGGGCGGCCGTCCAAAAATTCTTTGGGCATCCATCAAACTTTAGTCCCGTTTTTCAAAGGATTTAAGACTGGTTTTTGTTTTTCTTCGGATTGGAGTTTTGGCTTTCTTCGGATTGGTTTTTTAGTTTTTCTTCGGATCGGATTTTTGGTTTTCTTAGGATCGGAACCGTTGTGCGCTTCAACAATACAAAGATGCAAAGCCTGTCTCCCTTCTCATAACCTATTCGTTAAAAGAGCCGAAACCCTCGATTTTTGGACCGATTTCATAGTTTTGAAGAATTAGACCCCGCATCCCATGGATAATGAAATCATATTGCAGCGATTCATTGATGCCCAGGAGAAAATGTATAACCAGGCTTTATCGGAAGTCCGGGCGGGCAAAAAACGGACACACTGGATCTGGTATATTTTTCCACAAATCCTGGGTCTTGGATTTAGTGAAACCTCCAGGCTTTATGCAATTGAAAACATGGAAGAAGCCGATGCATTTTTAAGGCACCCGGTTTTAGGCAGCAGGCTGATTGGGATCTGCAGGGCGCTCCTTGACCAGCCTTCAGCCAATGCCAACAAAATATTTGGAAGTCCTGACGACCTCAAACTAAAGTCTTCCATGACACTGTTCGCTACGCTCAAAAATACCAATCCGGTCTTCCAGGAGGTGCTGGACAAATTCTTCCATGGGGAGAGAGACCCCAGGACATTGGAAATCATTGGAGCCGAATAGGCATCACATTTTACCCATCGATGCGATAAATCCCCAGTTCTGGTGCTGTAATCTTCCCAGGGAATTATATCCCCTGCCAAATATGGCGGCATCCCCCCTGGTAATAAAAATTAATTCATTGTCTCCTTTCTTCAGATTCATCCTGATCCGGTTAGTGGCTTCATCCATCCGATCGAGTTTAAATTTATTGTAATTGAAAATTTCACTCCCGTTTAAGACAATCTGAAGATCCCCCGCGAAATCAAAATTCAGGACTCTTGTTTCTTCTGTTTCACTATGTATCATATGTCGGGCAAATAATATTCCGTTGGGATCCTCCACATAGCGGCAGAGGTTTACATAGTCATCGCCGGCCTCATAGATTTTTGTCCATTTTTTTACTTTCTTCATTTCATTGTAACTCAGTGTAACATTTGCAGGTAACTGCTCAGATATTTCCCAGCCCGTAATATATTCCGGCAGTTCCCGAATGCCGGGATTCGCGAAATATGAAGGTCCAAACATGGTCCTGAGTAAAATGCTTCCCTGGTCCGCCGAAGAATTCAGTATCATAATATCCATATCCGGTTTCTTATTATAATTGGTAAAGACCTTCAGGTTATTTCCCCTCACTTCAATGGTTGTGTGAAACCATTCCAGTTTTTTAATATCAGCAGAACTTTGATATTTCCCATACATCACCCAGCTTAATGCACCATTATAAACAGGTATATATTGAATCGCTTCTTCGGTACCACCGTAACCCGGCCTGAAATAAATGAACTGGTAGTTCTGTTCATTGTCCACATGAAACCCGATACCTGACATCACGGCACCGGCGATGTCCAGATCCATCCGGAAATTCTTAAAATTCATAGTGTTATTCCATATCGCCGATTTGATCTTTCCATCGAGTTTCACACAGGGTTTCCCCAGAAAAACCGTATCGGTCAATTCTGCGGATTTGTTTTCTTCCGAAAGAATTTTCCACTCTGCCAGGTTAAGACCCTGCCCGAATCCATGATAAGAAAGTGTAATAAGGATCGCCAAAATCAAAGGAGCCGCTATTTTAATTTTCATAATCTTGTAAATAATTTGCTGAATGAATTTGTTTAAACAAATGTAGATTTGAAAGCAATCGTTGCGCATGACAAGGTTGTCCAAGTTGATACAAGTTGATTCAAACCGTTTTTCACTGATTACTGATGCCGGCATCGACAGAAGAAATATTGAAAGAAAGCTGCAAACATCTCATTGAAGCAAAACTGGGATGGGGCAACAGCGATCATTGGACGAACCAGGATTTTGATCTGCTGTCCGACAAAATCCATGAGGCCACCGGCGTCCGGTTAAGTCAGACCACGCTGAAAAGAATCTGGGGGAAATTGAAATATGATTCCGCCCCGGCGGTCACTACTTTGAATACCCTGGCGCGGTTTCTCGGTTTTGAATATTGGAGGGATTTTAAACAAAAGCATGGTTCACCGTTAATCCAGGCTGAGTTGGATCGGCCTATCACAGATGCGCCGCCAGTTATTTTGCCTGAAAAAGGGCGGAAATTTTATGGGATTATGGCGTCAGCACTTGCGCTCACGATTATCGCTATCCTGTCATGGAATTTTTTTTCATCAAAAGCCGTTGAAAAAAAGAACCTGGAAACCCTTCCTGTTTATCAATTCAGCAGTAAAAAGATTGTATCGCGCGGCCTGCCCAATTCCGTTGTATTTGAATACGACGCCAGCGCGGCACCGGATGATTCTGTTTTTATACAGCAATCCTGGGACAACCGTCTCCGTGCCCGGGTGTCGAAAGACCAGCACCTGCATACTTCCATTTATTATTATCCGGGGTTTTTCATTGCAAAACTCCTGGTGGATGATAAGATTGTAAAAGAACACGATGTGTTTATACAAACAGACGGCTGGCTTTCCCTGGCTGAGCAGGAACCCGTGCCTGTTTATTTTAGAAAAGAGGAAGGCATTATTAAAGGTAAGCTGGAATTACCTGCAGAAAAGCTGAAGTCACAGCACATTGAAATGAAGCCGACAGCTCCTTATGTTTTTTATGGAAATATCCGGGAGTTCGGAGATTTGAAAACAGATAATTTCATTTTAGAAACATCTCTCAAAAACGAATTTTCTGAAGGATCCGGTGTGTGCCAGAAATCGGAGATCCGGTTGCTGTGTGAAGGATCGATGGTTTCCATTCCACTTTCTGCAAAGGGCTGTATTTCTGAAAATAATTTATTCTGTCTGGGTTATTTTAAGAAAGGAAATGAAAATGATCTCTCGGGTTTTGGGGTGGACTTTAGTCAATATGTGAAAGTCCGCCTGGAAGTGGAGAATGGACATGCAAAATTTTTTGTCAATGATAAAATGGTATACCAGATCAGTGGTATTACCCTCAGTTCAAAAATCAAGGGAATCGTTTTTCGTTTCCAGGGAACGGGCTCGGTTGATTGGGTAAAACTGAGGAAAGGAGATGGTACGCTGGTGTATGATGAGGAATTTTGAGAAAGTGTGGTAGTGTGGTAGTGTGGTAGTGAATTAGAGAATATTAATGTTTCGTTGGTGGTAAGGGTCAAAAATCTCATTTTTTGGGTCGATCTCCGTCACAATCGTATCAAGTAAATCAATCGGGCATATTTTATATGATTCTGAAGTGCCCATTTTATTATGACCCGTAAGCGCAACGATCTGATCTGAACAGGCTACCATCGCCCTTTTCATTTCACATTCAAAATAATCCAGACTGGTTACTCCAATCTCATGGTGAAGACTGCATACTCCCAGGAAACAGATATCTACATGCGACTGTTCTAATAAACGGATAGCATAGGCGCCCGCAGTTACCTGGGAGTCTGGCAATATTCTTCCCCCGGTCAAAATGATTTCCATATTTTTCCTGGCTGCCAGTAAAGCCGCCACCGGTATGTTGTTCGTAATAACGGTCAACGGCATATCCAGTAACCCGGCCAGTGCATAAGTAGTTGTTCCCCCATCCAGGAGAATTGTATTACCCGGTTTGATCAATTGAAGGGCTTTTTGCGCGATCACCCCTTTTTCATTTTCAGATACATAAATCCGCTCCCTGAAGCTGTGGGCGTTGGGAGAATGCGGGATCGCTCCTCCCCTTACCTTAGTCAGTAATCCACTTTTTGCAAGGCCCTCAATATCCCTTCTTATCGTATCCTCGGATACTTCCAGGTCCTCACTCAACTGGCTCAGTTTGACAGATTGATTTGATTTCAAACGATTTATAATGAAATCAAGCCTTTCTTCCTTCAGCATATTGCTATATTTTGCAATAAAATTAGCATTTTTATGCGATATTATGCAACTAATTGCGTTAATTTGCATATAAACAAGGAATATGACAAAGAAGCGGATTTTGGTTGATATGGACCATGTGATGGCGGATATTACTTCCCAGTATATAAAATGGTATAAAGATCTTACCGGAACTGAGATGGACAGGAACGCCCTGTTAGGGAGGCCCGAGGACCAGGCTTTTCCCCAGCCAGAGTTAATCAGGGAATTTCTCTATACTCCCGGTTTTTTCCGTACTGCGAAAGTGATGCCGGGCAGCCCGGATGTAATGAAAGAGCTCAATGAGGCATTTGATTTGTTTGTGGTATCCGCGGCCATGGAATTTCCCCAGTCATTAACCGAAAAATATGAATGGTTACAGGAGTATTTTCCCTTCATTCACTGGAAACAGATTATTTTCTGCGGTTCCAAAAAACCGGTTTCGGGTGACTATATGATTGATGATCACCTCAAAAATCTGAACCATTTCAACGGTGAAAAACTTCTTTTCACTGCCACCCATAATATATACATTCAAAACCCCGAATTCACCCGTGTAAATAACTGGGAAGAAATAAGAGATTTACTCCTGTCGGACAGGACAGAGATCTATCCGGAAAAGATGGTTTCGTAGAAAATTTCAGTTAACTTAAGGAATGGAAATCCGTTTGGGTACGAATCCGTTCTTGATGCTTTTCACGAGGCGTATACGGATTATGCTGCTTTGTTTTTTTATTTATTCCATAGAACAAACGGCCTTTTGCCAGGGGGCACATTCCACGAATTTCAAGCCCGGCGAAGACGGCTTCCATTTTGTAAATGCATTTACGAATACTTTTTACGAACAGCCGGGAATAAGAATTACCCTTTCCGGGTGCAGCGGTGGAATGAGTTACGCGGCACTGGATTATTACAACCGTAAAATAAGAGCGCCCAAACAAAGTTATCCGCCGCCTGATCACAGCCTGCTTTATGATTTTATTTATAACCGGCAAATAACTTCTCTTTTTCAAAACGAAGAAAAATGGATCGAGTTTATCGCCAATCCCTTTGGCTGGCAGAACAATGAATTTTTTTATTGGGGGCTGCAGGGATCCAACGGCGGAAGATTGCAATTACTGAAAAATTATTTAGACAACGGCATTCCTGTTCCACTCGGATTATACATAGCCGCAGACGGGCGTGCGCGACCACAAAACCAGGTAATTGCCATTGGATATGATTGCGGCCGCTACCAGGGAAACCTGGGTGATTTCCAGGAGGATTTAAAAATTTATTGTTATGATCCGGCATACCCTGATAATATTTCAACACTCCAGGTAAACAAAATATTACATTATTATTACTGGAAGGATCATGAAAATGAAGGCGATCATTATATGGGGTATTTCGTCGACACCAAATATTCAGCAACCACTCCTCCGGCCGATCTTTCATCCTCAACGAGCCTTCCTGATTGTAAGGCCCAGGAACTGGTCGTCAGTTTTAAGACCGGCGAAAATAGTTTGCGTGGGCTGGATGATAATTGCAATATCATGCTCCAGTTCAGCGATGGCACGGTACAGCAATTTGTGAATGTGAACCGCCGAATGAACTGGTCCGTCAATTCAATCAATATGACGGAACTGTGGCTGGCCAATCCCCGGCCCCTCAATGAATTCCAGAGTATCACCATTTATACCCGTCCATGCGATGCTTCAAGCAGAATTCCCTGTAATAATTGGGATCTGAACCAACTAACTATCGTGGCAAGAGGCGGCTTTCCGGATGATACTGTGTTAAACCAGATCGGATATCCATTACTTAAAAGATTTTCGGGGAGGGATTTCAGCAACCGGTATTATTATACGAATCTGCCAGCTTGTATACCAGGGGATGTAAATACAAGCGCGGTTGTATCTAATACGGTTAGCACAACGGTGAATCAGCTGCTCATTGATTTCAGAACAGGCAATGATGATCTGCAGGGTGGAGAAAATAACCTGAGTATGATGATCAGTTACCGGGACGGAACCGGTCAGACCATTTCCAATATCAACCAGGGAATAAACTGGCCGGCCAACTCATCGAATAAAGTAATGGTCAGGCTGAACAAGGCAGTCATCAAGTCCAATATTATGCGCGTGGAACTTCAGACTAAAAAATGCCAGGAAGGCTCCTGTGACAGCTGGAATTTCCAGGGTATTACGATTAAAGCGAAGGGAGATAATATAGAACAGACGATTTATGAACAATCAGGTAATCCGATTTTCCGGTTTACCGGTGCCAACAATGCATACAGCCTTGTCCTGAATAAATATTAGAATCATTTATCTGCAATAAATCGCTCGCCTCATAAAATTTATTTTTTCTATACAGGGATCTCTACAATTGTTCCCAAACCTGCTTCGCGAAATTTTCCAGTGAAGGATCACGGGCACCCATTAAAAGCAATACACAGTCGTCGGTAAAATGAGGACGGACTGCCTCAAGGAAATCATTTCTGTCTTCCGCAAAGAAAGCCGGCCTGCCCATAGCTTTCAAATCGTCTATCAGGTCGCCCGCAGAAATATCTTTAGTGGTTGTTCCGCCTGCATAGAAAATTTCACTCATCCATATTTCGTCCCCGGGCCGCAATACCTGGCCGATCTCCTCAACAAAATCATGGCGGAGGAAACGTGTTGGACCGTATCCGTGCGGCTGGAACCAGGCAATTACTTTTGGCGCGAGGTCCTGACAGGCCTGTATGGATATTGCGCATTTCACGGGGTTATGTGCATAATCATCGATCAGGCGTACGCCATGCTTTTTCCCGAGTACCTGGTGACGGCGGTAAATACCTTCGTACGATTTCAAAGCGTCTGCACAGGTTACCAGGTCAACACCCAGCTGCGCGGCGACGGCTGTTGCCGCCAGTGCGTTTTCCATATTATGCCTGCCAACGGTATTCAGCGCAAAATCAATCCCGTTAATCTGAAATGAAATAGTGAGTCCTTTCTGTCTGAATCCGCTGGCCTCGTAGCCTGCAGGAAAATCAGGATTACTGGAAAAATCCTGCATCGGGTTCGCAGATAATGACCGGGCACTTGCCTGCGCACGGTTAACGACAAAGAGCCCAAGGGTATTATTCCTGAACTCCCCGAATATTTCCATCAGTGCATCCATTTCCTTGTGGTCCTTGTCCACATTCAGCAATACACCTACTTCAGGTTTGTATAGGACGATGGACCCGTCACTTTCATCGGCTTCGATTACGAGCCAGTCACCACTGCCTGCTTTGGCATTGCCGATCCTGCCCTCCTTCATGATACTGACCAGTCCGGCGCCGCTGATAATGCCGGGTTCTTTACCGGCATATTGCAAAATATCAAAGAGCATAGCGCAGGTTGTACTCTTACCACTGGTACCGCCTACGGCGATCGTCTTTTTATTTTCCGCAATCAATGCCAATAATTCGGACCGCCTGATAATCGGGATATTCAGCTGCTTTCGCTTTTTGGACTTCCGGAACGGTATCTTCGACCGCTGTGGAAACAACCACCAGGTCAGTAGTGCTGCTAATACCCTCTCCGTTCTGAAGATAACAGTGAATACCCAATGCCTCTAATTTTTCACGGGTATCATTAAACACATCAGGCTGGAAATACCGGTCGGATCCAGATACCTGCTTGCCGGTGCCGGCAAGCCATTGAGCAATGGCGCTCATACCGGCACCTGCTATTCCGATAAAAAAAACTGTTTTGAAATCTGAGAGACCCGAAACCATGATCACCTATTTATTGCAAATAAACAGATTTATCGGCCAGTTACGGAATATCATTCAATCTATCAGAAGTCTTTGGTATTTGTGAGGAGAAATTTATCTGCAGTCCTCGGAAATATCAGATAAAATAAGTGATATCAATTGCCAGTCGAACAGCTTCTCCCTTAGAAGAATGGCCGGTTTTTGAAGCGTCAATGGGAATTTGTACTTGATCCCCGATTCTCTGCATGATACCCCAGGAAAGTCCATAAGTATTTTCCGGGAAACAAAAACTGTATATCCTCAGGTGGATTTCAGAAATCTGTGCATTTCCCGGCAAATAAATATCTGCGTGCCAGTCGTTACCCGTCGTAAAAAGCATGTCCATGTCGGTGTTGTATTCATGTTTTTCCATAGGACCTGGTTTATTGTAACTGGGCCACGGTAAGTGGTGGCGCAAAAGGGATAAACAATTCATTCGAAGGCCTCAACATACCTCTGCAGGCCTTGGTCAGCTCCTCCACCACATGGGAAAAAGTCGCCGGGTTATCGAGCAGCGCAATCGAAATGATAATGGTTGGAATTTTCTTTTCCAGCGAATAAACAGCGCGGGAAAGATCCGACATCAACTGCCAGTTTAATGGTTGGCAGGGCCCGGTCACTTCGATATGCAGGATACCTGGCAGCGCCATGTCGACATATTTGTGCCCGTCAAAATAAGCCAGGACAATCGGAAAATTTCTTGACTTTAATGCCAGGTACAGATCGACCGCCTGGGCTGACGCACCGGATTCGCCAATGAGACACTGGTCCTTCAGGCAAAGGGAATGACCATATATACTCTGGGAAAATTCGTGCACGCCCCAGGAAATAGGCTGACGGCATTCAAGGCATCGGGGTATTGTTTTCATAAGTCAGGTTTGACTCTGAAATTGCAAAAAATAACCCCCCTTATGAAAACTCTTCGATGAATGAAAGGATTCAGTCGATAAAATGAAGAATAACCGGGTTGAAAATAATGGTGTTTCCCACTTTATTGGAGATAGGAATTCCGGCCAAATCCGGATGGATCCAGATTATGAAACGTATGCAATGCAATCCATTTCCACCAGTGAATTTCCAGGTACTCCTCCTTTGGCAACCGCGACTGTTGTGCGAACGGGAGGTTTATCCCCAAAACGACCTCTATAAACAGCATTCATTCCGTCGTAGTCTGCGATATCATTCAGGAAAACACTGACTTTCAAAACATTTTTCATCGATGAACCCGCTTTTATCAGTTCCTTCTCGAGTTCCTGTAAAACGGTCTCTGTGTGCGCTTTTATGTCACCGGAATAATGCGCTCCTTTACCAGCAACGAATACCAGATTTCCAAATTTTGTGGAACCTGAAAATAAGGGAACTTCCTGGTCCATGACCACACCGGACACGATTTTTTCGCCAGGTGCTGAATTCGTTTCGGCATGAGCGACGGAACGAAGGCCCACAAAGCCCAACAGTGAAAAAGCGAATTTCTTAAGCATCGATCTTCTTTCTGTTTTCATGTTTAACTGTTTTAAAAAAATAAATGAAGATTTTGAAAATCCGAATGGATCAGGTGGATAACGGTGGTCCGCCCGGAACGAAAATGGGGTTGTGCTCTTCTTTATAAGAATACCGGGATGCTAAAAAACTGACGGTACCATATTCGACCATATAAACAGATCCTTTCATAGAATTTCCCGATACGGTACCAGTGAAAATAAAGTTGATGCGGTTTTCCACCTCACCTTCCTGGCTTTTAATTCTTACCTGATCTCCCTCGATGGTCCCTGCAATATTCTGCGTGGCAAAAATTCCGGAATGAATTCCCTGGATCCAGTTTTCATTTTGCTCCAGTACCCAGGTATAATGGGATTTGCTGGTAAAATATTCTATCGTCAGGTCCCATCTGCCCGCAATGTTTGATGCTGGCGATTTCATAGTAAGAGGTTTCGGAGTTCTCGGTTTTGACAGCACTTCAAAAATTCTCTCCGCTACAATTTTATCTTCGCCGGGTTGCATTTGTCCTGCATTCACACGAAGAGATGCCGGCGCGGAAGTACCGGGGAGCGGTTTGGGTTTCTCAATGGCAACGGCTATGCGTGGCTTGTTGCGACCCAGTTCTTCCGCCGCTTCCTCAGGTGTGATGTGCAACTGCAGGGGATCCCAGGAAATCAATAATACGGGGGTGTTGTTATTGAGAGACTCCGGTTCACGCACGGAGGTTTTAACCGTGGGTATTGTTGATATTTTTTTTGAAACGGTATCCAGGTATGAAAGCCATTTTGTCCATTGTGCTTTATGATCCATCACCACCCAGGCTTCAATGGCTGCCAGTGCACCGATCATCTCTTCGCGTCCCACTTTATTATCTCTCCCAGGGCCATGATGCGGGGAGCTCGCCTGCCAGGCGGACTGAAGAATATCTTTCTGACCCAGAAGAATTCCGGAACACTGGGGTCCGCATAGGGCTTTCCCTCCACTATATGCAACCACACTGGCTCCTTTTTCAAGATGAACACAGGGAACTGTCAGGTCTTCTGCAGCTGCATCTACCAGAAAGGGAATATTTTTTGGCCTGGTTAATTTCGCGATTGTTTCTACGGTAAAATGACTTTCGTCTCCACTGCCATCCGACAGAAAATACACCATGGCCGTCCGATCAGTCAGCGCATCCTGTAGTTCCTGCAGCGTATTGACAGTGATAATGGTGACGCCGATATTGCGTATCGCATGATCATATACGTTACGGGATGGACGCGGTATCACTACTTCCGTCTTATCAAAATGGGTGAGATCCGGAATGCGTACCAGTCTTTCCGGATTTCCACCGGTTACACAGGCGGCAGTAACATGTTTCATTCCCGCAGCACATCCGGCTGAAATCATTCCCCATTCCGCTTTTGTCAGTTCTGCAAGCCGCTGTCCAACACCACTGGCCAGTTCATCATACTGCACAAAATTTTTGGCCGCCGCATCCATGGCATCACGAACGTTTTGTCGTTCGAGTGAACCGCCGATGATCGTATAAGTGCCCATGCAATTAATGAGCGGCTCCACGCCAATCGACTGGAATATCCGGGGACCGGGCGTCAACGGTCCTTTAAATGGAGGAAAGGCTGTATGAGCCAGCGTTTGTTTGCTGGGGAAAACGGCGGCTGCACCCAGTGGTAAAATGGAAAGCCCTTTAAGAATATCTCGTCTTTTCATGGTGTGTTTTGAAATCTGAAAATAATGTCAGCACGACTGGCAAATGAATTTCCGGAATATGTCTAAAAACTTTATTTGCAGTAAGACTGCATTACGAATATAGTAAATACTTCAGGCTGAATTGCTTCCAAAATCCGCAGTTCCCCGAAACAAATTATTTAAAATCTATACCGGACGAAAGTTTAATAATTCATGCTATATCCTGCGGGCTTACTGTATCAGAAATAAATTGGTCTTAACTTCATTGTCAAAATATTCTGTTATGCAAGTAGAATGGCAAGGCATTTATCCTGCTCTCCTGACTCCCTTTAAACCCGACGATTCAATTGATTATGATTTGTTCAAACTGAACCTGAATGCACAACTGGATGCGGGCATTGATGCCATTGTAATTGGCGGCTCATTGGGAGAAGCCAGTACCCTGCAAAGAGATGAAATATTTTCCCTGGTTCGGTTTGCCAAAAAAGCCATGAACAGGATCGTGCCTGTGATTGTGAATATCGCGGAGCAGTCTACAAGTATCGCAAAAAATTTTGCACTGGAAGCCGTTCAAAACGGCGCAGACGGACTCATGCTTCTGCCCCCGATGCGTTATAAGGCCGATGACCGGGAAACGGTTGAATACTTCAGACAAATTGCAGTCAGCACTCATCTCCCTATCATGATTTATAATAATCCATATGATTATAAAATAGAAGTCACATTGGAAATGTTTGAAGAATTATCAGTTATCCCGAATATACAGGCTGTCAAAGAATCCACGCGGGATGTATCCAATGTTACCCGGATGAAAAACAAGTTCGGAGACCGGTACAGGATTCTATGCGGTGTGGATACACTGGCGTTGGAAGAACTTGCATTGGGAGCAGACGGATGGGTTGCCGGCCTGGTCGACGCATTCCCGGCAGAAACGGTAGCAGTCTACCGGTTGATGAAAGCGGGCCGCTATGAAGAAGCCCTTCAAATTTACAGGTGGTTCCTACCGGTTCTTGAACTCGACATTCAGGCCAAACTGGTGCATTATATCAAACTGGCGGCAACACAAACGGGCATCGGATCTGAATATGTTCGTGCTCCCCGTCTGACCCTGAAGGGAGAAGAAAGAAGAAAAATTCTGGCTATCGTTCAACATGCCATAGAAACCAGGCCTACGATTCCGGATAATCTGAATCCGAAGCGGAAACATTATGCATAGCGCAAATAAGCCCATGCCGTCAAAAAAGTTTTTTTGCATTGACGCCCATACCTGTGGTAATCCCGTAAGACTGGTGGCAGGCGGCGGACCGTTTCTCGAAGGTGAAAACATGAGTGAGAAACGACAGTATTTCCTGGAGCATTACGACTGGATACGGAGAGGTTTGATGTTCGAACCCCGCGGGCATGATATGATGAGCGGAAGCATACTTTATCCGCCACATGATCCATCCAACGACATTGCGGTTCTTTTTATTGAAACCAGTGGTTGTTTGCCTATGTGCGGCCATGGAACCATCGGCACGATAACGATCGCCATTGAAGAGGGACTCTTATCGCCAAAAATTCCGGGTATCGTAAAAATGGAAACTCCTGCGGGGCTGATAACCGTGAGTTATTCAATGGAGGGATCGAAAGTCAGGACGGTAAAACTCATCAATGTAGCCTCTTACCTGGCCGCCACTGAACTCACGGCCGAATGCCCGGAATTAGGCGAACTTGTTTTTGACCTGTCTTATGGCGGTAATTTTTATGCGATCGTTGATGTGCAGAAAAATTTCCGGGGACTTGAACATTACAGCGCGGGAAAACTAATTGACTGGGCGCGGGAACTCAGAAAAGCCATCAATCAAAAATATGAATTCGTTCATCCTGAAAATCCGACGATCAACCAATGTTCCCATATTTTGTGGACAGGTGCTGTGCTGAATAAAAATTCAACTGCACGCAATGCAGTTTTTTATGGTGATAAAGCCATTGACCGCAGCCCTTGCGGGACCGGTACTTCGGCGAGAATGGCACAGTGGTACAGCAAAGGAAAATTGAAAAAGGGCGAATTGTTCATTCATGAAAGTATCATCGGATCCACTTTTACCGGCATAATAGAAGAGGAAACCATGGTTGCAGGCAAACCGGCGATCAGGCCCTCTGTCGAAGGCTGGGCAAGGATATACGGATATAATACCATCAGCATCGATCCTGAAGACGATCCCTACGCCTACGGGTTCCAGGTTTTATAAAATTCACCATTAATGATTTGACTTATGAAGGCTGTAATTATCGGCGGAGGAATTATCGGACTATGTTCAGCCTATTATTTACAAAAAAGCGGGTGGAATATAACCGTGCTGGAAAAAAATGATTTTACAAATAATTGTTCTTTCGGCAATGCCGGATTTATTGTGCCCAGTCATTTTACACCACTCGCTTCTCCCGGTATCATCGCGCAGGGCATTCAGTGGATGTTTAGCTCCAAAAGTCCTTTTTATATCAGACCATCATTGAGCTGGCCGCTTCTCAAATGGGGATTTCATTTTATCAGGCATGCAAATAAAAAAAATGTCGAACGGGGAGCGCCGCACCTGATTGACTTGAATTTGTTCAGTCTGTCATTGTATAAGAACCTGGCCTCGCTCCCGGATTTTAATTTTTCCTTGCAACAGAAGGGCATACTTGTGTACTACAAAACTGAAAAGGCAGGTGAAGAAGAATCTCACCTGGCTGCAAAAGGCCGGTCATTCGGATTGGATGTTGAAATACTTCAAAAGGATCAGGTACAACAACTGGAACCGGGTATTGAACTGGACATTCTGGGCGCATCATACTACCGGTGCGATGCACACTTGTATCCAAATCAATTCATGACACAGTTAAAAGAAGTGATCAGCCGGGCAGGCGTAACGATGGAATCTTTTAGCGCGGTTACCAGTATGCAAAAGTTAAATGGTACAATCAAATCTGTCCGAACAACGGGGAAAGTTTTTGAAGCCGATCTGTTTGTCGTCGCCGGCGGATCCTGGTTGCCGGAGATTTCAAAAATGGCAGGTCTGTCTGTACCGCTCATGTCGGGAAAGGGGTATTCCTACACAGAAAAAAATCCGACAATAAAACTAAACATTCCAGCCATCCTTTGCGAGGCCAGGGTTGCGATTACGCCGATGAACGGTCATATGCGATATGGAGGTACCATGGAAATCGGATCCGTGAATGAACAGATCAATCTCCGCAGGGTGCAGGGTATAATGGAATCCATTCCCAAATATTTTCCCGGCATGCGCCTGCCCATGCCTGAAAAAGAAAAGATCTGGTACGGGTTCCGGCCCTGTTCGCCGGATGGATTGCCCTTTATCGGGTTTGGCCGTGGACTGAAAAATCTGATCATCGCGGGTGGGCATTCTATGATGGGTCTCAGCCAGGGCCCTGCAACCGGGCAGATTGTTTCGGAACTCGCGAACGGAACCGCCTTATCGCTAAAAATAGATGCATTTGATCCCGGAAGATTTTCTAACCGGTGAGGAAAAACATATCCGGATCAGTTTTTACGAAGGTTGTAAGGAATATATCCTTCCCATTCCCAGGGAATATCAATGCCAAGAATCTTTTTAGTGAATTCCAGAAACGTCCCTTCCCCATTTGAGGAATTACACATGATCACGAGGGCGCGGCCTGTAGCGGGGATGCCGATTGAATAATGAACCCATCCGTCATCATGTCCTTCTTTAAAAAAGGCGGTTCCAAAACGGGTTTCAAAAAGGCCCCAGCCCAGGCCATAGGACAGATGAATGGGATCGTTGGCTGTAGTTGTATCATTTGAAAGAGAAGGAAACTGATGAGCAGAACGTATTAGAATCTGCGGGCTCAGCATCTCGTGAAATGTTTTGGGTGAAAGACTCCAGCCCTGGTTCACTGCAGCCATAAAACGGGTATAGTCCGCGATGGTGGTTTCCATCGATCCTGCGGCATTGGTTTTACTGCGTCGTTTTTTAGGAATAGAATCATTTTTTTCATCATAGCCGTTTGCAAAATCATTTTCGAATGAAGGGTGCCATATATATCCCGTCCTGGTCATTACCAGCGGCCGGAAGATCTTTTCCGTGGCGAGTTCTTCCAATCCTTTTCCGGTAATTGATTCCACCACTATTTGCAACAGATAAATGCCCTCACCGGAATAGGCGTAGCGTGAGCCCGGCTGAAAAAATATTTCCAGTTTATTATTATCACGGGGGTTAAAAAATCGCCAGTTTGGAAAGCCGGTGGTATGAGAAAGGCAATGACGGGCCGTGATTTTTTTCCAGCGGTCATCGCCTGCCAGGTCCCGGTAGTTTTCATATTCAGGTAAAGGTTTTAGAAGATAAGTAGCCAGTGGGGTATCCAGGTTTATTTTACCTTCATCCACCAGTTGCATTACGAGATAGGCAAAGACTGCTTTTGACAGGGAAGCGGCATAGAAGCAGGTAGCCGTGTCGTTGTACTGATTTTTTTCTTTATTACGAAACCCATAGGCCTTTACTGAAAAGGGTTGATTGTTTTGGATGATGCCAATACAAATACCTGTCAGCTTTGCTTCCCGCATCAGCCGGAAGACAAGACTGTCTTCCTGGGCAAGCGCCGAACTGGAGAAAATGATTCCAGAAATTAAAATTAAAAACCAGGGGTTCATCATGCGGTTCCGTTTGAGCATGTATCAAATATATTTTATTAAAAACTTCCCAGCCCCCGACCTCATAGCAGCATCCATGAAAACAGGACAGCCACTGGCCGAAACCGGACAGGTGCCCCCGCATACGCGGATATTAAATCGTTGATTGATAGCGATCTGCCAAACTGGTACATCATTGGTGTTTCTGAACGCAAAGCGATCACCCATGTTACGTAACTATTTTAAGACAGCCTGGCGAAACATGACCAGGACGCCCGGATATACATTACTGAATATCCTTGGCCTCGCCATCGGCATGTCAGTCGCAATGCTTATTGGGCTCTGGGTCTATGAACAATACAGTTTTGACAAATCCCTGCCGGATTATGGAAGCCTTTACCGGGTGCAGCGGAATTTTTACAGCAACGGGGATACGCTTACATTTCGCACCACATCCCTGAAACTGGCCGATGCGTTAAGGGCCGAGATTCCGGAAATTCAACTGGTGGCAGAAAGCGACTGGATGGGTTCACATGGATTGCAGGTAGGAGATAAAAAATTATATATCACCGGAGGCCAATCCGGTAGCGATTTCCTGAAAATGTTTCAGTTTCCACTCTTATATGGAAACAGGAATACGGCATTAAAAGAACCCAATTCAATTGTGCTGACGGAGTCTGCCGCCAAAGCATTGTTCGGAGACCGGAACCCAATGAATCAGATGGTCCGGTATGATAATGCCCATGATTTGAGGGTGACCGGTATACTTCGTGATCTTCCGGCAAATTCTTCCTTTGCATTTAACTTTCTTGTCCCCTTCAGTTTTTTTGAGAACACCCACCCGTATGTGAAAAATTCACGGGCAGGTTCGTATGGCAACAACAGTTATCAAATTTTTGTACGTTTAAAACCAGGCATTCCCTATTCGCAGGTCGCGCCTAAAATCAGGAACATTGAGCATACAGAAAAGGGTAATGTGAATGCGATGCAGTCCTATGTAACATTTCAGCCATTGAAAAACTGGCACCTGTATTCAAATTATGTGAATGGTCAGGATAAGGCGGGTTTTTTAGAATATGTGAAAATGTTTACGATCATCGGTGCACTCGTATTGCTCATTGCATGTATCAATTTTATCAATCTGACAACTGCCCGTTCAGAAAAAAGAGCCCGGGAAGTTGGGGTACGCAAAGCCATTGGGTCGCAAAGAAAGGATCTTATTATACAATTCCTGTCCGAGTCTTTTCTGTTAACCTCCATGGCGTTCTTACTCTCTGTGCTTACTGTACAGTTATCCCTCCCGTATTTTAATTCCCTGACCAATAGCAAAATTTTCATACCATTTACGAATCCTGTTTTCTGGATGATCATGCTCTCGGCCGTGATCATGACAGCCCTGATCGCAGGCAGCCGTCCTGCATTTTACCTTTCTTCCTTTGATCCGGTGAAAGTTTTAAAAGGAGGTCAGTTCACTGGAAAATCTGCTTCACTGCCACGGAAAATACTGGTCGCCATACAATTCAGTTGCTCAATCGCACTGATCATCAGTACCATCATCATCTATCAGCAGGTTCAGTATGCGAAAGACCGGCCGACCGGTTATGATTTGAACAGGTTGTTAATGACCGATATCAATGGCGACCTGGATAAAAACTACACTGCACTGAAAAATGAACTGCAGAAAAAAAACATTATCACGTCGATCAGTTCCTCCACGAGTCCGGCGACGGATATATACTGGCATTCAGATATTGACGCATGGCCCGGAAAAAATCCCGGCGAAACGGTCGAAATGGGAACGATTTTCGTTTCGCAGGATTATTTCAAGACCCTGGGCATGTCGATGCTGGAAGGGAGAGATTTTACCAGCGACCAGGACACCACCAGCGTAATCTTCAACGAGGCAGCCATCCAAAGACTCCGGTTGAAAAATCCTGTCAGTCAGTCCATTAAATGGGGGGACCATTCATTTAAAATCGCAGGCGTGGTGAAAGATGCGCTGATGTTTTCACCGTATTCACCAGCCGATCCCACCATGTTTTTTATCAGTCCTGGTAACCAGAGTATCATGCTTTACCGGATCTCGCCGAAAATGAAAACGCAGGAAGCATTGGAAAAGCTGACAGCCATATTCAATAAATACAATCCGGGTTTCCCATACTCCTATCGTTTCGGAGACGCAAACTATGCGGAGAAATTCCAGCTGGAACTCCTGATTGGTAAACTGGCCGGCCTGTTCGCAGCGCTTGCCATTTTTATTTCCTGTCTCGGCTTATTTGGTCTCGCCGCTTATACGGCCGAACAAAGAACCAAGGAAATAGGTATCCGCAAAGTATTGGGCGCATCAGTAGCACAGGTATGGCTCCTTCTTTCAAAAGACTTCATACTCCTTGTAGGTATCAGTTGCCTGGTGGCCTCACCTCTCGCCTATTACTTTTTAAAGAACTGGCTGTTGAAATATGATTACCGGATCCAAATCGGCGCAGGTGTGTTTTTGCTGGCGGCCGGAGCAGCACTTTGTATTACGCTGCTGACGATCAGCTTCCAGGCCATCCGGGCGGCGATTGCTAATCCGGTGAGGAGTTTACGGTCGGAATAATGCCTGCCTGCCGCAGGCAGGGTTGACCGATGACCGTTGACCGATGACCGTTGACCGTTGAACGTTGAACGTTGAATCGTGAATCGTGGATCGTGGATCGTGGATCGGCTGCCTGCGGTTGGCAGTTGGCGGCTGGCGGACATCTATTAAAGTTTTTGATAGATTTGTATCATGCGCCGGAAAATCATTCCAGGATTTTTAATTGCTGTGTTTATGTCATCCTATGTGTCCCTTAATGCCCAGCATGTAGAAGGTGTATATCGGATGTCCGGCGGACATGAAATGGTAGCTGCCTTCCAATTTAAGAAGGATAGCAGTTTCGAATTCTATTTTATCTATGGCGTGGTTGACCGTAATTCCAGCGGACATTTTACGATCCATGACGGGAAGGTTATTC
Organism: uncultured Bacteroidota bacterium; assembly: GCA_963741345.1. Taxonomy (GTDB): domain Bacteria; phylum Bacteroidota; class Bacteroidia; order Chitinophagales; family Chitinophagaceae; genus Puia. The sequence goes on along the minus strand of CAVUHS010000005.1, from coordinate 417,775 downwards.
TCTATGCGGAAAAAGAACCGGGAAAAGATTTCACCATCACCCACCAGGAACAACGCGGTGAAGGAACTTCGATCAAATTATCCGACAAAAATTCCCACCTCGTTAAAAACGTGGTGGGCTTTTTTAAAAAAGGATCCGAAGAAGACCAGCAGTTCAGCGATGAAAATGGTTATATGCATTCTAAACTCAATGATTGCGATACGGTTTTTGTCATTCACACGCTATTCCCCGACGAACCCACTTTCATCAAAAAAACACAAGCTCAAAACAATTATTTTGAACTTACTTTGAATGCCAGTCTGGCACAACTAAGTTTTAAAGATTTTGTTTTATCGATAGAACAGGAAAGTCTAACTGGTAGTTTACCATGGCTTTTTGAGCGGGAAAAGGCTGTATTTGTAAAGGAATCAGAATAGTCAAAGGACTGCCCTTGGGATCTACTTCAAGCGATTGAATCCTGTTCCATTACCATAACTGCGGTCTACACTATAAATATCTCCCCTTTCCAGCATACCACTAAGTTCCTTTTTTTTGTAAACCATGGTATCTTCTTTCACAAAGAAATCGTTTTCTGCCAGACTGCTGACGAAGCCACCATAATCCAGATTGTTGTGTAATACTTTAACGGAATCGCCTTGCACTGCGACTATCCTTAAAAAATAAAATGCTGTTTCATCATTTTTTTCTTTTCGAATGGTATACACATCCCCGGCGGCCGGCTTCCCAACAAACTCCTTTTTATTTTTTTCCATATTTTTATTCCAGTAAAACCAGAAAAAGGTTATCCCGGCGAAAAGGAACAGGGCAGAATACAGGTAAACCGGTGTCGGGGTTCTCTTATCGTACTGGGCTATTACACTCTCCATCCTGGTTTCATCTCCGCAATTCCCGCATCGCATTTCAAATTGCTTAACACCGATTGGAAAAACCGGGATAAAACAGATATGTAAATAAGACCTGTAAACCCGGATTTCCCTATCGTAGGCTTTACAGGGATAACAGATATGATCCTTATCATTGTAGATGCCAATCCTGGCTGTCCTTTTGCCGAAAATAAAAAGCATACTCCTGTTTAACAGAAGTCAAGATAATTAAATAAGGCGCCACATTTTATTTACACTACAAAATGAACGGGATGGGTTTATATAATGCAAGCTTTTATCCATCCATACAATGCCTTACAGGTTGTCTATTTTATTGAAAATCAAAATTATACAGAGTTACCTCTCGTAGTTTTCCCAAGTAGAAAGACTTAGGACTGACCAGGCATGGGTATTATCTTTAGCCCGGTACAAAAGCCTAACCGTAGCTTTGAAAAACCCCTAACGTCCGTACCCGCGGAAAGATTTTGTACCCTAGCGCGGTAATCCTGTGCCTGTTCTAATATATTTCAAATCCAAGCCTACAGGGTCGGCATTGTTTACTTAAAATTAAACGATGTTGAAAGCCCGTTTTTCGAAAGCATTCTATTTATGCAATTCATTATTGCTCATTGTTACACCGTATTCAGCCAGTCGTCATGCAAAAAATGCGGTTTTCCTTCCGAAGAAAACCAAGCTGGAAAATGCGCCCATAAAAACGCCGGTCACCACTCCTGAAATCATTTCACCGGAGGCAGACCTTGCATTGGCTGCCCCGAAAATTAAATTGAACAACAAGGAAGCGATTTTCGTCAGAACCTATATTAAGAACCGGGGGGATTGCCTCTATAATGTGAAAAAACGGAGTTATATTCCTTTTTACATAATTGATTCTGTTTTCAACACGTACGACTTACCGGTCGAATTAAAATATCTTTCTGTCATTGAATCTGAATTGAAAACATCGGCAAAAAGCCGTGTGGGTGCCCGCGGACCCTGGCAATTGATGCCGGCCACGGCCAGGATCCTGGGGTTGAAAGTGAACCGTCAACTGGATGAGCGTACAAATTATTATAAGAGTACAAAAGCAGCTGCGAGGTATCTCAGGGACTTGTATGCGCAGTTTGATGACTGGCTGTTGGTATTAGCCGCTTACAATGGCGGTCCTAAACCGGTGTACAGGGCCATCCGCAAATCTGGAAGCAGGAATTTCTGGACCCTGCAAAAATATCTTCCGGCAGAAAGCAGGCAGCATGTCAAGAGATTTATTGCCACCCATTATTATTTCGAAGGGCATGGTAGCGAAACGACATTAACGCGCTCTGAACACCTCGAGTATATCAGGGCGGTGGATGCTTTTGAAGATCAAAAAGCCAAAACGGTCATTGAAGAAGAACAGAAACAAAATACTGTACCGGAGAAGACACCAGAGTCTTCTGCTGAACGATTTAAAAGGATCATGCAGGAGTCCGAAGAATCCTTAAGCCGATCCCGGAAGTTAATACAGGTTTCAGATACATCATTCTAATTCGATCGAATTCAAATGATGGTTCAGGTGATTTACATAATCCCGGGCAAGAAATTCAACCGTATGATAGCTGACAGTTGTCTTACCGGTATCACACTGAATCTGCAGTCTTTCCAGCGGATAGTTTTCCAGCACACGAATGATCTGTTTGTTTAATAGGCGCCAGAGTTCCAGCAGCTCATTGATATCGGCATTCACGTAGTGCTGTGCATCCACCCATTCCACCTGTTCGTAGGTTACTTTAAAATTTTCCGTGTATGTGGACCGTACAAAACGCTGCAGATTGATCTGCGCACTGTCGATCAGGTGACCAATGATCTCTTTTTTTGTCCATTTTCCGGGTCCTGCCTTATAGTTCCAATTTTTCTGCAGTATATCTGAACTTAGGAAATCTGTAAGAACCATTTCCAATTCTCTTGCAATTTTTTTCATAACTAATATGAATAAGGATTTGCGTGAAAAATGGCTGGCATGGGCAGCCTTCATTTCATGACCTGAAAACGAAATGCCATGGTTATAGGATAGCGAAACCCAAAGCCCTTCAGGAGCGAGTTGTCTCATATTTCATGAGACGCAGCTAATTATATGAATGTTGCATGCCGGGGAAAAATTATTTCTGATTTTCCCCGCACCGATTACCGTTCTGAAACCTGTTTATTTAGTCTTTGGCTTCAGATACCAGCCCAGCCAGAGGCCGCAAAGTCCCCAGCTGACCAGTGAATCCATCAGATGGGCATTTAAATCAGCTTTGGGATACCAGATATGCATGGTATAGGGTGAGTTCAGAAAAACGATGATCCCGGTAATCAGGCAGGCCATGAAAATTTTTCCAAATCCCGAATCAGTCATTTTCACCAGTATCCAGCAGAGCAGGGCTACGATTACGATATCTGTCAGCAGGCCCCTTGTGATATTCATCCCCATGTTCACGTTTAATTCTTTATGATATTGAATCTGCATCCATGGCTTCCCCTGCCTGCTGCTCATGGTCTTTTCCATATCTTCATAAGGAGTGTTTGGAGGATAATTCGGCAACATATAAGATCCGTTTTCAGAAAATTGCTGGTTCAGAAAGGCCATGATGGTGTCCTGTTTGGGAGTGTACTCCTGGCTGGCATGGTGCAGGTTTAAAGCGGTCCAGGATAAAGTCTGCCAGGCGAAAATGATAATACCGCCAATAAGGGCGGCAATCCAGAGTTTTTTCATGTTTTTAATTTTAGGTGGATAAAAGTTACGAAAATATTTTTCTCTCCTTTCACTAAATGAGGAAGTCGCATTCGCACCGGATAACGGTCGTTATCATACTGAATATCGGATACAACAATAATTAGTTTTGCATGAATAGATGTGCATTCTATGCGAAAACTTATTTTATCCATGCAGGTATCCCTGGATGGTTCTATAGAAGGAGAAAACGGTGATATGTCCTGGTTGCAGAAAGAAGACCCGGAACAATGGTCAGACATCTACGAAATGCTGGAGTCTGTAGACCTTTTCCTCCTGGGACGGGTAATGTTCCCCGACTACAGGGACTACTGGAAATCAACCCTGATAAACAGGGATGCATCCCCTAACCACATACGTTATGCGCAATTAGCGGAAAAAACAGCGCATGTCGTTTTTTCACAAACATTAAAAGAATCAGGATGGGGCAATACAAAGATTCTTCGGGGTAATGTTGTTGAAGAGGTGAAGAAACTGAAAGAATTACCCGGCAAGGATATTCAGGTGGTTGGAGGAGCCAAACTGGCCGCCACCTTAATAAATGCCGGCTTGGTGGATGAATACCGGCTCGTCCTGAACCCGGTGATTTTATGCAAAGGCAAATCCTTTTTCCGCCAATTAACAATCCACTCAAGATTACAGATGCTAAATGCCAAGACCCTCCAGTCAGGTGTTGTAATTTTGCGATATCGTCCAACTGGCAGCTGATGCGGAAAACATCTGGCTCAGGATTGATTTAAGAATTATCAGATGGAGCAGTTTTCAGATTCCCACCTAAATGGAATTCGTAACTTGGAGTAAAGGATCCTGAAGATGAAAATAATTGTAAAGGACGACCCTTCACAATTGGGTGAGGCTGCCGGACACCTGGCTGCAGAATTTATTCGTCAAAGCATCAAAAAAAAAGGTCTCGCGCATATTATCCTGGCCACCGGTATCAGCCAGTTTGAAACATTGAAGAAGCTTACGCAGGAAGGAATTGACTGGAGCAAAGTAATCATGTTTCACCTGGATGAATATATCGGCTTACCGGAATCATCTCCTGCGAGCTTCAGAAGATACCTGAAAGAAAGATTCATTCAGGTTGTCTCACCCCTGAAAGAAGCGTATTTGATAAACGGCGAAGGAGATCCGGCAAAAGAATGCAAACGGCTGGGTAAATTTATCAGAAGAATTTCCATTGATATAGCGCTTATCGGAATCGGGGAAAATGGTCATATCGCGTTTAACGATCCTCCGGCAGATTTCGAAACAAATGAACCCTTTATCGTAGTGGATCTGGATGAAAAATGCCGCCAGCAGCAGTATGGCGAAGGTTGGTTTAATTCGATCAGCGAAGTACCACGCCGGGCGATTACGATGTCTGTTCATCAAATTATGAAATCCGAAAAGATCATCTGCTCCGCACCGGAGAGAAGGAAAGCAGAAGCAGTGAGAGACTGTTTTGAAAACACCGTATCCAACCTGCATCCGGCCAGTATACTTCAGGCACATCCTGACTGCATTTGCTTTCTTGACAAATTTTCTTCAGCTTTACTTGAAGACCCTTAAAATGAATTAACAGGAAAGGAGCCGTAAGGTCCCCCATCGGATAGAGCTAATGAAAACAATGAAAAACAACAATAAAATAATCAAACGAATTCATTGATCAAAATATGCAACGGGTGTTTAATAACTCCTGACCGGGTTATTCAAGGTGGTTCGGTATTGATCAACGACGGCGTCATTGCTGAAGTAGCGAATCATGATCTGGATACAACGGATGCTGAAATCCTTGATGCCGGCGGGCGGTATATTGCTCCGGGATTTATCGATATACATGTTCATGGTGGCGGCGGATATGATTTTATGGACAATACGGTGGAAGCTTTCCTTGAAATCGCTAAAATACATGCCAGGTTCGGGACCACGGCTATGTTTCCAACCACACTGACCGGGCCTACCGAAGAGATTGTAAAAACACTGGAAACTTATGAGGAGGCTTTGCCGCTGAACGACTCAGGCGCTCAGTTCATGGGTATACACCTGGAAGGGCCCTATTTTGCCATGAACCAGCGCGGTGCGCAGGACCCGCGGTGGATTCGTGATCCGGATCCAAAGGAATATGAATATATCGTATCCCGATCCAGGTTTATTAAACGCTGGAGTGCCGCACCCGAATTAAAGGGTGCTTTTGAATTCGCCCGGTTTTTAATATCAAAAGGGATCTTACCCTCGCTGGCGCATACAGACGCGGTTTATGAGGAAGTAATAGAAGCGTTTAACAATGGCTATTCCCTGGCCACACATTTGTATTCGGGCATGTCGGGTGTAACCCGCAGGAATGCGTTTCGTTATGCCGGTGTAGTGGAAAGTGCGTTCATCATAGATGAAATGGATGTTGAAATCATTGCCGATGGAGTGCATATTCCCGCTCCCCTGCTAAAGCTTATATTTAAAATAAAGGGACCGGATAGAATTGCGCTCATCACCGACGCCATGCGTGCAGCGGGCATGCCGCCGGGAGAAAGTGTAATCGGGAATTTGCATACGGGCATCAAAGTGATCGTAGAGGATGGCGTTTCAAAACTCCCCGACAGAAGTTCATTCGCCGGAAGTGTCGCTACCGCAGACCGTCTGGTAAGAACAATGATTCAAATGGCCGGGATATCATTGCCGGATGCCGTCCGGATGATGACGGCAACGCCTGCACGTATCATGAATATCTATGGTCAGAAGGGATCATTGGCTATCGGAAAAGATGCCGACATCGTGATCTTCGACGAAAATATTTCCATACAAACCACCATGGCAAAAGGAAAAATTATTTACCAGGATCCTGTGAAATGATTGTCCAGTCATCTTTGGCATGTCCCTTCTCCAGCCATGCATCCATTTTTTTTGCTACCGCAGGAACGACCATTAGCATTTTATTTGTAGAGGTTGCCTGTTCGATCATTAAGCGCGCATCTTTGCGGGCCATACTCAATTCCCAGGAAGGCTGATCGAAGGTATTGCTGGTAATCTTCCTCAATCGTCCCAGGGCAACTACACCCGGATTAAGCATTTCCAGCAATGTGGTGATGTCCGTAAGTGGAATTTTCAGGGAATCAGCGAGCGTGACCAGGTCTGATACTCCACCCGTAAGACTGATATGAAAAAGATTTCCCAGCAGTTTAATGGAAGCTGCTTTTTCCGGCTGCTCACCCAGGTTCCATAATTTACCCGTCATGCGGGATAATTCAGGTTCCAGTAATTTCACCACCTGCTGGTCTCCGGATACCAGCATGATCCCCGTGCTTTCCAGTGCATTGGGCGGTCCCATAAAAACGGGGGCATGTATGTATGGGTAACCTTTCTTTTTCCAGTATGCTGATCTTTTGGCCGCACCCGGAGAAGAAGTCGTTGTGTGATCGATGATAATTGCCCCTGTATCGAAACCTGCTGACGCTTTTTCCAACACTTCATCAACCGCCTGGTCGTCAGAAAGCGTGAGGTGAATACGGTTCGCTCCCTTTACTGCCTCAATAACCTGGTCGAATGCCCGCGCACCATAAGCCTCCAATGCTTTCGCTTTTTCCGGGGACCTGTTCCAAACCTGTACTTTTTCTCCTTTCTTCAGCAGCGCGCGTGTAAAATTCGCACCCAACAAACCGGTACCCAAAAATGCGATCATGATTCAAAATTTTTATCATTCAAAATTAAGTGTTTCCCTTTCGTTGCCTAGCTAAGATTTCCATTAACAGATCAGCATTAAAATGGTTCGTCGCAGAAAAAAAAGAAAGGGAAGCCCCGGAAGACTTCATGGAATGGTAAATTGCAGTCTGCGTGTATGTAAAACCCGTGAAACGAATGATGAAAATACTCATTGCGCCAAATACTTTTAAAAGCAGTCTCTCAGCGACGGATGCGGCTGAAGCGATCCGTCGGGGTATTCTGGAGAGCGGTCTCGCCTGTACAACACAATGTTTTCCTGTTGGTGACGGAGGAGATGGAACAGCGTCACTGATCGTAAAATATTTTGATGGTGTTATTTATGAAGCAGAGGCCCATGATCCTTTGTGGAGAAAGATAAAAACATCTATGGGTTTCATCGATGGTGGGAAAACAGCCGTCATTGAAATGGCGGATATATCCGGGCTGAAACTTTTAGAGCAAAATGAACTGGACCCTTTGTTTGCAACCAGTTTTGGCTGCGGGGAGCTACTCAGGGCAGCGATGGACAAAGGGGCCCGGAAAATAATTCTTGCTATCGGCGGAAGTGCGACGGTTGACGGCGGGTGTGGCATCCTGCAGGCACTTGGTGTCCGTTTCCTGGACCCCTCGGGAAACGAACTGGATCATTTGCCTCAAAACCTTGATATGCTCGACAAGCTGGATTTAACGGGCATCGATAAACGAATATGGAATACTGAATTGATTGTCCTCTGCGATGTGGAGAACATTTTGCTGGGTGAAAAAGGAGCGGCGGCGGTCTTCGGTCCGCAAAAAGGTGCTTACCCCGAAGATATTATCCGGCTGGAAAAGGCACTGAAAAAATTCAGGGATGTTTCATTTCTTCATACGGGAATCGATATGAATATTTTGCAACATGGCGGCGCAGCCGGTGGAACAGCAGCGGGCTTGCATATTTTCTTAAAAGCGAAGCTGGTATCGGGCGTGGAATATTTTCTTGATATAACCGGCTTCGATGAGGCGCTGCAGACTGCCGCTTTTTTGATAACGGGTGAAGGAACCATCGATCTCCAGACACTTGAAGGAAAAGCTCCGTTCGGAGTAGCCAGGCGGGCAAAAGAAAGAAATATACCTGTGGCCGCGCTGGCCGGGCGGGTATTACTTGAATCCGGTTCTCCCATCATGAATCAATTTGATGTTGTGCTGGCTATCGGACGTCAACCGGAAGATCTGGATACCGCGTTGCTACATACTGCAGCCAACCTGGAAAATACTGCGCTGCAACTTGGCAGGATGATTCAAATTTTTCAAACCGAAAGGAATTAAAATGGACAAATCTACCATAGAGGAAATAAGAGAACGCTTTGATAAGGATGTGGAACGGTTTTCAAATCTGGACACAGGACAGGTTTCCACGATTGATGCGAAAATATCGCTGGAACTGATCACTGAAGCCGCCAGCAGGATCGTCCCTATGGCAGAAAATCTGCTGGACATTGGTTGCGGTGCCGGTAATTTCACTTTGAAGATGCTCTCAAAAAAGAAAAACCTGCAATGCACACTCGTTGATCTGAGCAGACCGATGCTGGATAAAGCGATTGAAAGAGTTTCTGCGGAGGCTTCCGGCAAGGTGGAAGCCATTCAGGGCGATATTCGTGAAATCGAACTGCCGGAAAATCACTTTGATATTATACTTGCAGGCGCCGTCCTTCATCACCTGAGGGATGAGTCAGACTGGGAATATGTTTTTGATAAATTATTCAAAATACTCCGGCCGGGTGGCTGCCTGATGATATCTGATTTGATTACGCAGGACACGAAACTACTGAATGATTATATCTGGGAAAAATATGGCGACTACCTGGAAAATCATGGCGGAAAAGAATACCGCGACAAAGTGCTGGAATATGTCGGAAAGGAAGACTCTCCACGATCCTTAAATTATCAATTCGAACTTATGAAAAAAACAGGGTTCAGATTTGCCGAAATTCTACATAAGAATATCTGCTTCGCGGCGTATTGCGGGATCAAATAAAAAAATTAGCATCAAACTGCATTCTATGAAACATACCTGTTTTAATTGAAAAAATACCTGCCCCGATACCGGTTTCCCGGTCGGGGCAATAGTATTTACCGATCCATATATGCAGTGAAGGATTTTTTAATATTCTTCCTTGGACAATTCCTGCAAAATTTCCATTTCACCGTCGCGGTTCACCTTGAGGATCTTTAAGTTCTGTTTGTCTTCCAGGTGAAAGAGATAAGCCATGCCATCATTGGTCTGTACTTCCTCGACCATAGTAATATCATAATCAAAGTAAACAGATTTAACAGCGGCCCTGATATCCCGGGGAAGTTTGTCTTCACCGTAAAAAATCAGTGAATACTGCCAGTGGCCGTTCTTATTGTAGAAGGCACGGTTGCCAAAACCATCCTGCACGAAATAGGAAATAAATCCACTTTCATTGGAAAACCACAGTACATTCCTGGCGTCATTGAAACGTTGCCGGAAGTCCTTTACTGCCCGGGCATTGATGTTTCTTGCATCTGCAACATAAACATCCTTCGCCCCGGAATTATCCGGAAGGACCAGCTTCCTGATGGATGCAGAGAAGGATTTTGTGCCGGTAAAATCTACCGGCTCCACAGAATAATAAGGCTGCTGACACATACTAAACGCCGCTAAGGACGTGAATCCGACAAAAATGGTGCATAAGAGCTTTTTCATTTTGATAAGGTTTAACTGATTGGTAATTTGAATAACGGATACAAAATTGAATTCTTTATTCCTGGTTTGTATCAGAGTTATTCCCCATTTCATACCACCCGGTTCCCTATATTTTAACACCCAGAAGTTTTGCCTTGGGCACTGCTTTTATTCTCGAATTCACATCGAGTTTGAAGAGTATTGCAGAGATATGATGATCGACTGTTTTGGCAGAAATAAATAACTGGCCGGCAATCTCTTTGTTCTGGAGTCCTTTCTTTAACATGCGCAGAACATCCAGTTCCCTTTCTGTTAACAGCGCCGGATTAGACCGTGTTTTCTTCTGCATGCCTCTTGGAATGCTTTTTATACCAGAGGTTCGCATTTCACGTTTCATTTTTTCGAAAACAGTTTGTGCTCCCAGGTTTTGCACAATGGAAATTGCCTTTCTTTTATCTGAATCACTCCCATCAAATAAAGCAAGTGCCTGTTCATAAGGGCAACCCGCTTTTTCCCATAATGCTGCTGCATCCCGCGCCATGGCCACACTGGTTATTTCGTAGCCCTCATATCTTTCCTGGAGAGGCAGATAATTTTTTCTTGCTTTCCGCATCCAGTAATAAAACCGGTTTTTTTTAGTGATTTTCCCCACCTGGCTGATCATCGCTATCGTTAGGTCCAGGTCCGCTGATTCCACTACACTTTCACCTGTTACCCACTCATATTCCAGGAGGGCAGATAATACGGGAATAATTCTTTGCAATTCCATGGTATCAATAGCCATAGATTTCGCTTCGAGTAGCATGGAAAGTGCTTCGCGGTCGCCCCGCCTGGTTCGGATGGTCGCCGCTACTACGAGCACCCCGATTTTGATCACGGGAACCAGATCTTCATTCTTTAAGATATCATTTGCAAGATCATCTGCTTTTTCCCAAACACCCGTTTCGAGATATAACCTGGCTTTCCAGCCCAGCATATATAATTTGAGGGAGTCGAGGTCTCTTTCTTCACAATAACTGATTCCTTCGTCCAGGGTTTTTTCGGCAGCACTATAGTCCTTCATGGTTACTGCATTACTTCCCATCGCCGTATATGCACGGGCTACATGTTCGTGATAGGAATTCTTCAACGCAATGTCCAGGCTATGCTGCAACAAAGCAATGCCTTTTTTCATAGTAGCCGGTATGGTCATAAGCGCTGAACCCACATTATTTAATGCGTGCGCAAGAATTTCGTTATCATTCAACTCTTTTGCCAGTACAATCGCTTTCTCACCCCAGAATATACAATCCTCCGTTTGATCAGACAGCATTTTCAACTGTGACATATTGCTGAACGACATGGCTTTCGCCCTGGAGGCCGACTGATCCACCAACACTTCAATTGCCTGGACCGCATAATATTCAGCCTGTTTACGTTTTCCATCAAACCACCAGAGCCTGGATAGAAATCGCATACAGTTACCGGTTTTTTCGATATCTCCTTTTCCCTTCCAGAGGACCAGGGCTTTTTTTTGATAAATGATTGCTTCCTTCATCTGGTTCGTCAGATAACATTCATAGGCATATGATTCGTAAAACTGAATCAGTAAATCTTTGTCGTCGCCCTGATAATATTCTATTGCGGAGAGGTACAGCCTGGATGCTTCGATATGTGCTCCCACACAGGCGGCCTGCCGGGCTGCTATCGGAGCATAGCGGACAACCAGGTCATATTCATTTGCATTCTTCGCCAGATGGATGATCCGCTCGGTCTGGTGATTATATTCAAATTTTCCCAGGAACAAACCGAGTATTTTTTTATTCAACGCTACACGCAGCAGCGGCGAAAGGGAAGATTCAATTGTTCTCCGGTACAACTCGTGTTTGAAATAAACCAGGTTGTCTTTCAGAACGAGGATTCTGGCAGTCAGTGAATTTTCTATGGCCGTCATACAGGACGGATCCATTTCCTCCAGCCATCCGATCTCAAAACCGGTCGGAAGAATCGATAGTATATTCCAGACCTCCCTGGTTTTTTCATCCTGCCGGTTGTATACTGACAATATGGAGTCCTTAATATTATCGGGTATGCCCGGACTGTAGCTTGCCAGTATCTCGTTCACATAAAATGGATTGCCGCCGGAAATACTGTAAACATCCTCACCGAGCCAACCTTTTTCTACGGTCATTTTTTCGACGGCTTCCCTGGAAAGCGGTGTCAGCTGTAATCGGGTAAAGGAATCCGGTGGAAGCTGACCCAACAGGTTTCTGAGCGGATGTCGCGCATGAATTTCATCATTCCTAAAAGAAAGAATCACGAGGCAACGAATTCGTGTAATTCGCCGGGTAAGAAATTTAATAAAATCCAGGGTGGCTTCATCTGCCCATTGTATATCCTCAATTACGACCAGGGATATTTCTTTCCGGCTGCTTAATTCCTGAAAGAACCGGGAAAATAATCCCGCTCTGTCGGTGATATCTTTTTTCTCCAGGAAAAGATCCGATTGCATTTGAAGGGCGATATCATATAGCGGCGCCAGCGGACGGGGTGTAAACAGGGCATCACAGGTACCCTGGAATATGTTACAATCATTCTCACGCTCCCTTATAAAGGCTTTAACCAGGGAAGATTTGCCGATGCCGGCTTCACCGCTCAGCAGTATACAGTGGCCCTCGCCTTGAAGAACGGTTTCAAATTTTGAATTCAGGGAAGTTAAAAATCCGGCTCTTTCGATCAGCTCCATAGTCATAATAGTAAAAGGTAGGAATGGGAGTTGCAAAATAAAAAATACAACAGATACTACGCAGAATAAAAATGCACGTACAGCCGTTCGTAACGTCAGCACGGCCGTTCGGAAAATCGAAACTGAAAATATTTTTTTATGCAGTGATTAATGTCACCTGATGAGCACCATCACTCCTTTTTTTGCGATGATGTTTCCGGTATAGTCGGTTCCTTTTACCATCCAGACGTATCCACCGGAGCTTTGTGGCATGCCATTGAGATTGCCGTCCCAGCCACTGCCAATAGAAGAAGTATTATAGACAAGTTGTCCCAGCCGGTTATATACCCTGAAATATTCTATGGAAGTAATACCCACAGGTATCGGACGGAAAATTCCATTGATAGCCGTTCCGGGCGTGAACGCATTCGGAACAAAAATATCCGGTTTGGTTTTAAAAACCTTTACGGAGATAAATCCTTCGCCTGTACACCCTACTGCCGTAGTTGCCTTCACCGTATACCTGATCGCATTATCAAATGACGTGTATGTTGCCAGCGGATCTTCAATATTCGCGTCATTCAGTTCCGTCGCAGGTGACCAGGAGAAGCTGTCAGGACCTGCATCGCTTGAAACTGCGTGAAACTGCAGAGGCTGTCCGACTACCACGGAAGTATCCCGGCCTGCATCCACGATTACCGGCTCCAGCACTTTAACATGAAAAGTATCCAACAGCGGATTCGGACATCCATTGTTCATAACCTGTAATATATAATCTGTCGAACTGATGGGTGTGACTGAATTCACCAGGTTAAATGGTGTGCTGCCGATATTCCCGGTGCCCGCCAATGCGGGACTCCACGCATAGCTGGTACCGACACCAATACTGGCATTGAGTGACGCAGCGGTACCAAAACATATGGTTGTATCTGTCGGGAAAACGGTTGCCTGCGGAAAGACAGTAGGACTAAATAAAATACTGGCGACTGAACTTGTATCCGGCGGGCAGACACCATTCTGGGAGACAAGCCGGTAATAGGTTGTTGCCGTAATCCCCTGGATGATATTGGTTGTTGTTGTATCCGCCGGAAGAAAATCAGTCCATGTTTTGCCATCGGGAGAAGATTGCCAGTTCAATACAGAGCCGTTATTTGCCGAGAGCGTCAGGACTTCCCCGAATGGCTGACCTGAACATATCGTTGATTCAGCAGGCCCTATTTGCCCGCCGAGCGATTTTTGATCCACCTTGACTACTGCAGGACTGCTGGTATCCGGAGCACAGACGCCACCTTTTCCTACCATCACTTTGTAATAGGTGGTGGCACGTAGATTTTCCGCGATAAGTTGTGGTGTATTGTTTGGAATAACCGACCAGTTGATATTATCTGCCGAAGCCAACCAGTGCACAATGGATCCTGAATAGTTTAATAGTTTCAGGGTGCTGCTGTTTTCTCCTGCACAAACGGTTGCCGAACCATCCAGTGTTCCGGCCTGGGGGGAAGGAAGTGTATTCACCTGGATTGTATCGGTAAGATCTGCACAACTATTTTTTTCCCGGATCGTAAGTAGTCCTCCGTTTGCTGAGGACCGCACCCGGATTATGCTACTTGTATCACCTGATAATATAGTCCAGGAAGCGGGGATGTTCCAGTTGTACGTCGCACCTGCCAGTGCAGGTACTGAATAAGTGGTGACCGAATTATTGCAAATCAGGGTGTCACCACTGATTTCCAGTCCGGCACAGTTGTTCCGGATCGCAATATATCCATAAGCAAAATGACCTCCCGGTACGCAGTTGTCTACTTCAAAAGTGAGACTGACCTTCTGACCGCGAAATGGTGAAAGATCGTAGGTAACTTCAGTCCAGCCCTTCACCCACACATCCTGGAGGTATTGCGGTCCGCCGGTATTATTGGCATCCGGACTTAAGTTGGGTGAATGCATCCCGCTTACCCTGAATCCGTTTTTAATGGCTGTGGCACTGTCAAGGGTGGCGCCCCGCCCTCCTTCCGTTACATTATTAAATGTTGGCAGTAAATAACTTGGCGACGCACATTCTATGATTCCATCCGGTGTTCTCAGAGTTACGGAGATGAGCGGCTGCTGTTTTGATACATGTGAACCATTTTCCAAAATCATCGCATAAGCGTAGGTCATGGTATAGGGTTCAGTGGCTGGTCCCGGCGGAACGTTTATATTGTAACTGACACCCCTGATATATCCTCCTCCGCCACTATTACCATTACCCCTGGTAACAGCCGTCGAACCCAGCATGATAGAATACTTGTAATCATATCCGTTTATGATGGGAATAGTTGGGAAATATCCAAAAAGATCCGTGCTGCTTGAAGTGATTACCTGGATACCCTGAACAGATGGCAGGTTATACTCCTGTATAGTTATGGCCCCCTTCGTTCCGTAAGGTGCGTTCGTACCTGAATCATAGGTTTGTTTGATAGCATCCGGACCATTTCCTCCTTTGTTATTGCCTGTATACGCGTACCAATGAGTTAAATCCCCGCTGGCGAAATTGATATTAACCGGGCAGGTTTGCGTTTGGGAAAATGTCCGCAGGCAAATAAACAGTAGAAAAACACCCAACCTGCGCTTCATCAGACAAATAATTATATCTGTTAATAGTAAAAATATTGTCTTCCAAAGGAGAGAAAAGGAGTTAGCAGAACAGGTTAGTACTACGTAATTTACAACAAAAAGGTTGCGAAAAATGACCCGTGTATCTGAATCATAAGATTCCCACCATGGGAATATTTTGTGCCCTAAAATTATAGCTTAGTGTGAAATTCCGGTCGGTAATCAATTTGTCCAGGACAAAAAGCCTGACTGATGGATCGGTTTTTTATTCTGATCGAAGACTTTTTACCGGATTGGCGAGTGCTGCCCGGATTGCATGAAAACTCACAGTTGCAAGTGCGACGATCAGTGCCAGGATGGCGGCTAATATAAAAACCCACCAGTGTATTCCAATGCGGTATGCAAAGTCTTCTAACCATTGCGTCATGGCATACCAGGCTATCGGGAAGGCGATGATGGCCGCGATCAAAACAAGTTTTAAAAAATCCTTTGACAACAGGGTGACAATGGAATTTACTTTGGCACCCAGTACCACCCGCACGCCAATTTCCTTTACACGTTGGGAAATTGTAAAGGCGGACAATCCAAACAGGCCCAGGCAGGCAATAAAAATTGCAATGCAGGCAAATACAGTGAAAATAGTTCCCTGTCTCTGTTCAGATTCATAGAGGTTTGCAAAATTCTCATCCAGAAATGTATACTGGTACGGAATTTCAGGCAGGTATTTTCGCCATGTTTTTTCGATGGTGGCCAGGGTGCCTGTTACGCTTCTCCCACTTAGTTTCAGTGAGAGACTGTTGAAAAATGACTGGTCTGCCGTGGTTGCCGGGTTCAATAAGATAATGGGAACAATTTTCTGATGAAGGGATTCAAAATGAAAATCGCCAATTATCCCGATGATTTTACCCCGGTATTGACCATACTTAAAATCCTTACCTACGGCATCCTGCGGGTTTTTCCAACCGATCGCGCCGACAGCGGATTCATTCAGGATAAAATTAGAAGTATCCGTTCCAAATGCGCGTGAAAAATTCCTGCCCGCCACTACCCGCAGTCCATAAGTGGGTATAAAATCATAATCGGTGGCCACATACTTTATATCCGTGGTAATCGGACGCAGAGAATCTCCGACGTATGCGGAAGCTCCCATATTATCCAGTAACCTGCCTGTCGGTATGCGGGAAGAACGTGCCGCATTTTTTACATCCGGATTTTGCATTAATTCATTCCGGAAGGATTCGTAAGAAGTATTGATAGCATTGTAGTATGGAAGGGTTATCAGATGTTCTTTGTCATATCCCAGGGAAGTTTCCTGCATGTATCTTAACTGCTGGAATACAATAATGGTTGTGATGATCAGTACAATCGAAATGGAAAACTGAATAACGACCAGCACTTTTCTGAATGAAATATTTCCGGTTCCCGCCTTGAATAATCCCTTCAGGGTTTTAACAGGCTGAAAGGAAGACATAAAAAGAGCCGGATAGATACCAGACAAAATGCCGATTACAAAGGGCGCCAAGAAAATTGGAACCAGCAACTGCCATTTCATCAGGATTCGGATAGACAGTTCCTGTTTCGAAATGCTGTTCAGCCAGGGTAAAGCAAAATACAGCAGGGCGAATGAAATGAGTATGGCAGCCCATGAAATCAGGACAGACTCACTGAGAAATTGCAAAATGATTTCCTTTTTCCTTGCCCCGATCACCTTCCTGATGCCTATTTCCCTGGCACGTAAAGCAGAACGTGCGGTAGACAGGTTCATATAATTAATACAGGCAATCAGCAAAATGAACAACCCGATAATGGAGAATATATATACGCGGTTGATGTCCCCATTAGGTTCGGCTTCGTAATCAGTATGAGAATGCAGGTGGATATCGGTCAGTTTCTGAAGGCCCAGTCTGGTAAATTTTGAAGGCAGCTGACCATTGTAATTCTTATGATCCATCCTGCGGTCAACAAAGGCGGGAAATTGAGCGATCATTCTCTTTATATCATAGTGATCAGGAAGCAACAAAAAAGTGAAAAAGGAATTATTTCCCCAGTTGGTCCGGAGATTTTCAGTACCGTATATGGCGGGATCATTCAATGTATTGAATGAAACCAGTACATCCGGATGCATATGTGAATTAGCAGGAAATGTTTTGTATACGCCGGTTACCTTAACATCAAACTGGTTGTTTGCTCTCATCATTTTATTCATCGGGTCCTCATTCCCAAAATATTTTTTTGCCGTTTCCTCGCTCACCATAACGGAGAATGGATCCTTCAGCGCGGTATGCGGGTTCCCTTTCAGTACGTCCAACGTAAAAACATCAAATAAGTTTTCATCAGCAAAATAGACATTAGGTTCATTGATCAGTTTCTCACGGTATTTAAAGGGGGTGGTTCCATTGTTCAGGAGTCGGGTCATTTTTTTTATTTCCGGAAAATCTGTCGGAAAATAATATCCAAAGGGAGGTGACACCGTGCTCAGGTTTAGGGATACGACACCTTCTGCATTGTTGAAACTCCTGGTAACGCGATAAATATTCTCGCCGTTTTTATTATACCGGTCATAGCTCAGTTCATTAATAATGTAAATGGTAATCAGCAGGCAGCAGGTAAGTCCCACCGTTAATCCAAACAGGTTAATGAATGAAATAACCCGGTACTTAATCAGATTACGCCAGGCAATTTTTAAATAGTTGAAAATCATAAAAACGAATTGTGCTATATATGATAAATAGTTATTAAACTGTTGTATCAAAATCAGCCAAATAAATACCAAAGTTCAACATCCTAATACTCAACATATTAATTTTTCGAATTTGAAAGCGCCTGTCCGGATTCGATACATCAATTCTCCGAAACGAACATTCGCAAAATCCGGGCTACTGAGGCATATCATCCCCGGCAATGACAATCCTCATTATTTAAACACTGCTACTATCATACTTTGACAGAAAATAGAATCCGTATAAAATGGGATTACCCTTTACCAAAGACGAATTCATAGAAGTATTCAGGAAATACAACCTGGCTGTCTTCCCGATGCAGTTACTACTTTATTTGTTTGCCCTTGCGACTATTTATTTACTTATACACCCGGGGTCGAAGTCTTCAAAAACAATCAATGCGGTCCTGTCATTTTTATGGATATGGATGGGAGTTGTCTATCACCTGGTCTATTTTTCGTCTATAAATAAGGCAGCGATTTTATTCGGGAGTTTGTTTGTCTTTGAGGGATTACTGTTTTTGTATTTTGGGGTACTCAGAAACAGGATCAGTTTTGAATTTCATAAAGATATATTTGGATCTACAGGTATTGGCCTGATCTTGCTGGCTCTTATTATCTATCCTGTTTTAGGAATTATACTCGGCCATACATATCCATTTGCTCCCGGTTTTGGCCTTCCCTGTCCCACTACTATTTTCACCTTCGGATTCCTTTTGCAAATCAGGGGCAAATCACCGCTTTTCATGTATGTTATTCCACTTGTGTGGTCGGTCATCGGTTTCACAGCCGCATTTAATTTAGGAATAAAGGAAGATACAGTTCTGCTGTTCTCTGGTCTTGTTACATTTGCGATGTTATTATATAAAAAAGCTCGCTGGAAAACATTAGCCGGTAAACATGTATAAATCCCGCACTCAAAAAGTCCTTCTCTCCCTGCTCCGCCGTAAAGACAGGATACCCGAAGGGCCAAATACATTTTCCGGCTATGCGAAGGCAAAGAACCAGCGCAAAAAGAAAATATCCATCAGGAGATTTTTCATTGAAATCATCCTGATTATGCTGGGAGTTTTATCAGCCGGTTTTGGCCTGAGAGGATTTCTGTTGCCGAACAATTTCATAGATGGTGGCGCGGTCGGGATTTCGCTGCTGATTTCCGCCCTAACTCATGTCTCTCTGCCATTGCTTTTGATTATTGTAAACACCCCATTTATCGTACTCGGATATAAATTGATCGGAAAATTATTTGCTGTTAAGACTGCCTTTGCAATCGCAGCACTGGCCATTGTCGTGGCTGTTATTCATTATCCGCAGATTACACAGGACAAATTATTGATTGCCATTTTCGGAGGATTTTTTTTGGGCCTGGGAATCGGGCTTGCGGTAAGAGGGGGTGGTGTCATAGACGGCACAGAAGTACTTGCCATCAGTCTTACGAAAAGGCTGGGCTTAACTGTAGGAGACATCATACTCGTTGTCAATATTATTATTTTCTCTGTTGCTGCGTATGTTTTATCTATTGAAACTGCACTTTATTCCATTCTTACCTATTTATCAGCATCCAAAACTGTCGATTTCGTCATAGAAGGAATTGAAGAATATACCGGTGTCACCATAATTTCGATAAAGGCAGAAGACATCCGTAAAATGATTATTGAAGTGATGGGAAGAGGTGTGACAACATTTAAAGGTGAAAGAGGATACGGAAAAAGGGGACATACCGTAGGAGAAACCAAAATTATTTATACCGTTATTACACGGCTGGAAGTGAGTAAACTGAATGTGGAAATTGAAAAAATTGACCCACATGCATTTGTCGTGATGAGTAGCATTAAAGACACCAAGGGTGGAATGATCAAAAAACGTCCTTTAAAATTTTAGACAGGACTTCTCCGGCTGACGAAACTTTTCAACCTTCGTTCGGTAAATAAGGTCCCCATGTCGAGGGCGATGATTCCTGATAAATCCTTATCTGAAATAAATTTCTATTTTAAAATGAAACTTCCTTTCGGAAAATAGAAAACCGTTTTTTTCCCGGTGCCGGTGATATAGTTCATTTTGGAAAAACTACCGGCCGGACCCAGGTAAAGAATCCGGTCTCCTTCTTTCATCAGGCTGGTATCAAAGTAAGAGCCCAGCGGGCAATTGTACATATTCGCACCCACATCGCCCGTGTAAGAAGAAAAACAAATCATTTTCCGGGTGGAAACATTTGGAAATTCATACCCAAAAGTCCTGAACTGTGCTTTAGTCCCGGTGGGTATGAAGAATTCCTTTGTCTTTTTGTCAACATGCGCAACAGTTTGCCCGGAAACCCGGGTCAATGCTGCCAGCAGTAAAATAATAGAAAGGATTTTTTTCATGGCAGGGTGGATTTCAAAGGGTTTACAGGTGGAATCCCCTCATATCAAGCAAGGCATATGCCAAACTGGGGCCGGAGACTTATTTAATGGACCTTATTAAATTTGCGGAAAAAGGCTATTTCGGGCTACCTGGTCACTGGGTGGCTATATACTAAAATCTCTTTTTATGGCAGACATTTTTCATCAGTTCGTAATCAATACATTACCAGAAAAAGTATTTGAAGCCATCAGTCGTTCCAAAGGCCTGGACAACTGGTGGACCAGATCTTCTTCAGAAAACCCGGCACCAGGTGGTACTTATACGTTGAATTTTGGCCCTCAATATAATTGGAACGCAATCGTCACCATATACCAGCCGGATTTCTTTTTTGAGCTGCAGATGACAGAAGCAGATTTGGAATGGACCGGTACAAGGATTGGATTTTCACTTAAAAGCCGGAACGGAATTACCGGTATTGATTTTTACCACACCGGTTGGCCGGCTATCAACGATCATTATAAAATCTCTTCATATTGCTGGGCCATGTATCTGCGAATATTGAAAAGATATGTTGAATACGGAGAACAGGTTCCTTATGAACGAAGACTGGATGTGTAAGGCAAGTATGAGAGTATGGGAGTTAATTATTTTTTGAACCCGCAATCATCAGGGCTGCGCCGGCAAGGCCCGTGTCTTTAACCATATTCGTCAGTGCGATACTCACGATGGGATCTCCTTCAGATCTTATGACCGCCGGTAAGTGAATAGTAAATACGATGATCAGGAGGAACAGGGCCAAAAATAATCCGGCCGGCCTGGTATATTTACCTGTCAGGAAAGAAATGGCTGCTGCAATTAAAGCCAGACCAGTCAGGTAAACCCAGAATATATGATAAGGGATAAAAGAAGGAATGGTATTTTGAAAACCCGTACCATTCAGGAAGTGATTCACTCCGAAAAAACCAATAACTAAGGCATACAATACAATGCCAATCCGGTAGATTGATTGAGTATTCATAGCAATCGTTTTTTGTGTACCTAAATTTAACGATTCTTCTCTACCTTTCTCCAATCTCTTCCCAAATAATTGAAAACTAAAAAATACAGATTTCTACTTAGTCTTCATTGTTATTTCAGTTCTGCCGGTATCACATATGCGATTTGTCTGTGTCCTCCCCTTAAGATTCCAAGTGCAGTTTTTTTTCCGATCACTCCCTCGTTCAAATATTTATGCAGGTTGTCTACCGTAGCTATTGGTTTGCCCTCAAATTCAACAATGATATCGCCGACCCTTAACTGACTATTATATGCGTTCCCGTCGGCCATTATGTCAAAAATGTATACACCGGTTTTGGTGGTTAACTGATTTGCTCCAATCATTCGCGGCGTCAGGTCTACAGGCTGGGCTGCGACGCCGAGGTGTGCACGTTTCACTTTCCCATGCATGATCAGTTGTCCTGCAACATAGGTTGTGAGGTTGGAAGACACCGCAAAGCAAAGCCCCTGGGCAGCGGCAATCACCGCTGTATTTACGCCGATTACCCTGCCTTCGGAATTAACGAGCGGCCCACCGCTGTTTCCCGGATTCAACGCGGCATCGGTCTGGATGATATCATCGATCAGGCGACCGTTATTTGCCCGGAGTGAACGGCCCGTGGCACTAACAACTCCCGCCGTAACCGTATGCTGGAGACCCATCGGGTTACCGATGGCAATCGCGATTTGTCCCGGTTCAAGCTGATCAGAGTCAGCAAATTGCAATGGCTTTAAATCTTCTTTATATACTTTCAGAATAGCGATATCCGTGGAGGGATCCGTCCCTGCCAGGTCCGCTTTAAGCTCTAAGCCATCGGCAAAGGAAGCTTTGATGGAAACCGCATTTTCAATCACATGGTTATTGGTGACCATAAAACCGTCGGTGGAGATGATAAAACCGGAACCGGAACCAGGTACCTCAATGGGCTTGCCAGAACGGGGATGTTTGGATTTTCTGCCTACGTGAATATGTGCCACAGCCTGAGAAGTATTTCTTACTACACCTGTGATTGTCGAGGAATAAGCATCCAACAACTGCCGGTCATTCGCATTAATAAAACTTGTAACAAAAGTATTCTGTTCCATTCGGTGATGAGACCAATAATCAAACCAGACCCGTAGACTGAAATTTTGGCGGAATATGGCTTTGATATAACCCTTTATTGAATTAAGTAACTGTTTAACGGTTAAACTGAAGAATAACAAGCAGGATTAGTTAGTACATTGGGTTCCCCTTCTGAAAATAGGCAATAAACGGAAGCCCGTAGATTGTTGTGCGTATTTATCAATCTTCATCTTTAAAAAAAATCAAGTGAAAAAATTATTGTTTCTGACAGCGGCTATTCTTTTTTCTGTTGCTTATTTAAAAGCCCAAACTGCGGATCCCGAAATGGACTATATAAAGAAAACCTATTCCAGGGACAAGCAAGCCATTGTAAATGAATACATGAATCTGAATGCGCAGGATTCTGTAAAATTCTGGCCACTATACAATGCTTATGAAATGAACCGCGAGAAAATTGCCCAGACACGTATTAACCTGATCAATGCATATGTGAGCGGTTACGGCACTCTTACACCGGATGCCATCGATAAGCTCGTCAAATCTTCATTCGATAATAATATCAGCCAGGACAAAATGAATGCAGACTATTACGATAAATTTAAAAAGACAATCGGAATTGTTAATGCAGCAAAATACATGCAGCTGGAAATTTACCTGCAAACCATGTGGAAGGCAGTTGTACAAAGTAATATTCCGCTGATCGGCGCATTGGACAAATCGCAGCAAAAATAATAGCTGACTGTTTCCGGTTATTCATTGTCGTGGGATCCCGCAATTACCTTTTCCTAAACTTTCAAAAATTCCACCATGAAGAAAAAATTTTGGCACGGCATCCTGTCGACCGGGATTTTAGTATGGATCATGTCCTGTTCTCTTGCTGGGCTGGCACAAAAAATAAACGGAACGCCGGGTTCGCCGACTTCCACTTATACGATTCAGGGAAAAACAATTCCTATCCCGCCGCTTCCCTTCGAGGGTGTCATCAAAACAAGCGCTTTGGATTCCAAGCCCTACTGGCCGGCGCGCCTGGTGCCACCTGCAGGGGCACCGAATATCCTGCTCATCATGACAGATGACCAGGGTTATGGTGTTTCCGGCACATTCGGAGGTGTTATACCAACTCCCGGGATTGGATCGTGTTGCAAAAGCCGGTCTGCGATATACGCAGTTTCATTCCACCGCACTCTGCTCTCCTACCCGGGCTGCCCTGATTACCGGTCGCAACCATCACTCAGTTGGTAGCGGTGTTATCGGTGAACTGTCGACGGGTTATCCGGGTTATAATTCCATTATCGGACTCAATAACGCCAGTATCGGAGATATTCTGTGAAGCAATGGCTATTCCACTTCCTGGTTTGGAAAAAATCACAATACACCTGCTTTTCAGTATAGTGTTGCGGGGCCCTTTGATCAATGGCCCTCCGGCATGGGCTTCCAATATTTCTACGGATTTATGGGAGGTGAAACAGACCAGTGGACGCCCTATCTTTTCCGGGATCACACACAGATATTTCCCTTTGTAAATAATCCGGGATATAATCTCACGACCGATCTCGCGGATGAAGCCATCAAACATATGCGTGACCTGAATGCAGCGGCACCAGATAAACCCTTCTTTGTCTATTATGTACCGGGTGGCACGCATTCACCTCATCAGCCGACAAAAGAATGGATCGAAAAATTCAAAGGCAAGTTCGACATGGGATATGAAAAATTACGGGATATTATTTTTGAAAATCAGAAGAAGCTCGGAGTGATTCCGGCAAATGCCCAGCTTACGCCCTGGCCTGAAAGCATTCCACGCTGGGATTCACTCAGTTTTCTTCAGAAAAAACTTTTCGCACACGAAGCGGAAGTATTTGCAGCTTATGCTGCCTACACCGACTATGAAATCAACCGGGTGATTCAAAGTGTGGAAGATATGGGTAAACTCGACAATACCCTGATCATTTATATCTGTGGCGACAATGGAACCAGTCCTGAAGGCACCCTGTACGGCGCATATAATCAGTTGACTGCTTATAACGGTATTCTGGATCGCACCCATGGCACTCCAAATGCTGCATATGAATGAATGGGGTTCTGATCAGACTTACCCGCATATGTCGGTGGGCTGGTCATGGGCATTTGATACGCCTTTCAAATGGACCAAACAGGTTGCGTCACATTTTGGCGGAACGCGGCAGGGGCTCGCCATTTCCTGGCCCGGTCATATTAAAGATGTTGGTGGTATACGCTCCCAGTTTCATCATGTGATTGATATTGTTCCTACCATTCTTGAAGCCACCGGTATCCAGGCTCCGGATACGGTAAACGGTATTAAACAGAAACCGATCGAAGGCGTGAGTATGGCTTATACTTTTGATGCTGCAAATGCGAATGCACCATCCAGACATACTACACAGTATTTCGAAATGGCTGCCAACCGGGGAATCTACCACGATGGATGGTATGCGAACACCGACTCCTTTTGCACCGCCCTGGCTGCTTGCCACCGGTAAATTACCGAATGTTGATTCCGGTTACAAATGGGAGTTATATAATCTGAAAGAAGACTTTACCCAATTCAATGATCTTTCTGCAAAATATCCCGACACACTAAAAAAAATGCAGGCCCTGTTCCTGCAGGAAGCAGCAAAATATAATGTGCTGCCGCTGGATAATACTGCCTTCTCCCGGCTGCTTACGCCCAGGCCGAGTGCGGTTGCAGGAAAAACTGAATTCACCTATACCGGAGTAAATGTGGGCATTCCGCTGGGAAATGCCCCCAGTATTCTGGACAAAGACTATACCATCACTGCCCAGGTCACTGTTCCGTCGGGCGGAGCAGACGGAATGATTGCAACTCTGGGCGGACGTTTCGGTGGATACGGGCTTATTCCTGAGCCATGATTATAACTGGTGGCTGAAAGGAAGATTATTTACGGGTCTTGGATTGAGTTTCCTGGTTATCGGATTATTTATTCTCTGGCGCGGCCGGGCAAGAAACTGGAAACGCTGGAAAATTGGATTTGGCAAAATACTGTTGACTTTTGCCGGATTATGGCTTGTACTAATGTTATTAACGAGTTTATTCGGATTGGGAAGAGGCAGACCGGTATTTGTTTATAATTTCCTGGATCTTGAACGCTTCCGTTGGGAATCACTCAGCGGTCTGAGTGCCGGTAAACATACCATTGTTTTTGATTTCAAATATGACGGGCCGGGACCTGCGAAGGGTGGTACCGGGGTGCTTACCGTAGATGGCAAGGAAACTGCCAGAAAAACAATAGCGCATACGATTCCGCTTTTGATGACCATCGACGAAACATTCGACATTGGTCTGGACACCCGTTCACCGGTAGTTGAATTTGCCTATGATCTGCCTTTCCGCTTTACAGGTAAAATCGATTCCCTGCATTATAAACTCGGACCAGAACAACTGAGTGAACCGGAAAAGAAGGCAGTGGCTGAAGCCGCCCAAAAAGCGTCGGATTGATATCAGGCCCGCCTGGAATTAGAAAAAGACAGTCCTGACATAACAGATAAAGAAAGAGCCGGATTTCCAGAGTCCGGCTTCTTCATTTATATTTATATTGCCATTGAATCATTAAACTAACCGATGAAAAAAATTCTATTTTTCAGTGTTGTGGCAATGACTGCGTTAAATTATTCCTGCCAGCAACGCGAATCCGGTTTGCCGGTAAAACCAGATACCGTATTTATCAAGGAGGCACCTGTAGCGAGAAAAGAGAAGATACTCACTGCTGCAGAACAGCAGGCTCTGACACCCGATATGGTTCTGCAAAGTCTGAGACAGGGAAACGAACGATTCAGGAATAATGATCTAACTGCCCGTGATCATTCGGCGCTGGTCAGGGATGCATCCACTGGTCAGTATCCCAAGGCAGTCATTCTTTCCTGCCTGGATTCCAGGGTTCCTGTGGAAGATATTTTTGACAAAGGCATTGGAGATCTCTTTGTAGCCAGGGTGGCCGGGAATTTTGCGAATGATGATATTTTAGGCAGCATGGAATATGGATGTAAAGTAGCCGGCGCGAAACTGATCCTTGTAATGGGTCACGAGTATTGTGGAGCTGTCAAAGCTGCGATCGATAATGTGAAGATGGGAAACATCACCCACATGCTAACAAATATTAAACCTGCCATTGATCAGTCTCAGAATTTCCAGGGGAAAAAAAATTCCAAGGATGAGGACTATGTAGAATATGTGGCAAAAAATAATGTATTGCATACTATTACTGTTATCAAGACTAAAAGCACCATTCTGAAAGAGATGTCAGATAAAGGAGATATAAAAATTGTCGGAGCTTATTATGATCTGAAAACCGGAGAAGTAAAATTTTTAGATTAAGGGTTTGCCGATTTCCCAGTGATGCCCAAACGGATCGGAAAGACGACCCAGTCGATATCCGTAATCCTGGTCCGCCACCGGATATATTTCTTTGGCACCCGCTGCAAGCGCATTTTCAAATACAGCATCGGGATCATCCACAGACAATTCCATTCTGACTGAATTGCCGCCAATGGTTTGCGGACTGAAGTTTCCATTTTCGGGTGACTCATCTGCCAGAAAAAACCGGGCGCCTTCAATACTAAGTTCTGCTACTACCGCTCCACCGGGGTCAGTCACGCGCATCATTTCCTCTGCACCAAAAGCTTTACAATAAAATAAAATCGCAGCTGCCCCATTCTTAACAGACAAAATGGGTTTGATGGATGTTTGCATTCAGACATTTTTATAATTGGTAAAGTTGCCATTTGAAACCGGACAATGTATTCAAATTGTGTTTTTTCGTATCCAGGCCCCCACTGGATTTGAATGCCGCCTGCTCATAGAATTTTGGAAGTTTTTTGTTGGATTGTTTCCGCGGGAGTTTTAGGCCGGACCCAGGAATTATCGTATGGATAGAACCCGGAATCCCTGTTGAAGGATTCCAGCGAAACCGTATTGTTCATAAATCCGGCCAGTGCACTAAAGGCCCGGGGATTTTCTTTTCGCAAAACCAGCAGACTCGCATTCGCACCCGCCTTTGCTGCAATGGGTACGCCTCCACCCAGTTCTGCCCAATGTCCCCCGAGAATCAGATTCTTCACCGGGGTCCGGTAATGTGATATTTTATTTTTCATATTCTGTCGCCCGGGCCGGGCCCCCATCATGGATCCGTCTTTATTCCCGGTATAACGCCAATGAGTAACCGGGGTAGCCACTTCGTAAAAAAGTATATGCCTGCGAAGCCCGGGTGCAATTTTTTCTTCTACCCTGCTGATGAGTATATCGGCGACTTCTTTTTTTAGCTGGTGATAGGCTTCACCCCTCACGCGCTTACCCGAATGATCCAATTTAGTATTCCATTCATTTTTATAATCCATGAAGGCCGGCATATAAAGGGTGAGTGTTCCATGGTTTTCCGGCGCCAGTGTCTTATC
Source organism: uncultured Bacteroidota bacterium (assembly GCA_963741345.1). GTDB lineage: Bacteria > Bacteroidota > Bacteroidia > Chitinophagales > Chitinophagaceae > Puia. Next base: position 389,913 of record CAVUHS010000005.1, on the reverse strand, counting down.
ACGCATGGAAGGCGCCAGAATACTTATTTCTGACTTGCGGGGATCGCCGCCACTCTGTTCATCAAAAGGCTGGTTCTCATCTACCAGGTGAACCAGTTCTTCGTTAAAGCCGAGGGATTCTGCTGTGCAGTCCAGCGCCAGTGAGACCGTAATGGAGGAACTGTATAAATCCGCTTTTTTCAATTTTTTCTTCAGGGCCGACGGAACAGCATCTGCAGGTAACATCTTCTCATAAAGCGTTTCAATATCGCAGGCTGCGATAATAAATTTACTGTTTAACCGGTGTATCTTACCCCGTCGCTCGAAGCGAAGACCGGTACAACGGCCATTCTCCACAAAAATTTCCTTTACCTTGCATTGAAGGCCTACGGGATTCTGATAATAGCTAACAACATACTGAAGCCAATGAGGGATCACCTGGCTGCCCCCTTTGGGCGGACTCTGAAAATCGTGAAAATATGACCATCCGATGGGTATCAGGCAGCCCAGCATTTCCTGTTCCCCGGAAAATATCTTATGAAGGCGGGGATTTTTAAAAAACCTGTTCAACCCTCTTTTCAGTCCCTTTTCCCCTGAAAAAGAAAGAAAGGGAATAAAGGGAATGGCAAACTCCAGCATACGCAGCTTATTTTTCAGTTTTTGGAAAATAGACATGGTCTCTTCCGACCGGAAAATTCTGTTATAATTTTTAAATGACCGGCCAATCTGACGGGCCTTCAGGAACAAACGTTCAATGCCTTTTTTTTCTTCCGGGAAATCCCGGATAAGCTGATCACGCAAAAGGTCTGGCTGATTCGTGAGCAGATAATCGAAATGTTCTCCCTTATATCGCCGGATACGTTGTTGCTCAATGGCTTTTGGATGGTCGCTGCCAATGGCGCTGAATAATTTTTCCAGTATCCCATCTGGTCCATACTGGTTCAGCCAGTGGATGGCTGTATCAAAAATGAACTGTTTCCTTCTGAAACCCGCCAGGTATCCGCCTACATGTGGTTCTTTTTCCAATACGCAAACCGAAAGACCTGCCTTACTCAGCAAAGCTGCTGCGGTCAGTCCTCCGATCCCCGCGCCTATCACAATGACATCATAATAGTCCTTGAATTCCTGGTCCGGCATACGGTAATTTACCAAAATCCTGCGGGACGAGATAAAAAAAACATTCAAGCAGAAAATGGTAATTTTAACCCATGGTGAATGAGAATAATAAAAAGATGACAGCTGATAATATTATCCAAATTATCAATGATTTTCTTCACGAAGAGTTCGAAGTGGAGAGGTCCAGGATTAAACCTTCCGGCGACCTGAAGACAACCCTGGACCTGGACAGCCTGGATTATATTGATCTCGTTGTTGTGATGGAGAAAAACCTGCATATCAAAGTGGACCCCGCTGACCTCGCCGATATGCGCACGATACAGGATTTATACGATTACGTGTTGTCAAAAATGGGGATCAAAGCCTAGGGCTTCTTTCGTTTATCATGCTGAAAAATGGGTTTCCCTATAAATTCCATAATTAGATTTTTTTACTCCTGGTGGCACGATTTTACTATTTATAATGTAAATGCAGGGCATGCCGGTAAAAGCAAAATCCAAGTCTCTCCATAGGAAAAAATCAGGCAGGTTGAACGGTTCCCGGAACCTACAGCTATCCCGGCTTATTTCCGGTACTCCGAAAAGTCCGCTGCCCAGACAGGTCAGTCCCATGCTAACAACCCTTGTCGATAAACCTTTTGATGACAAAGACTGGTTGTTTGAAGTGAAATGGGACGGCTATCGGGCCATTGCCATCCTGAATGGGAAATCGGTTGCCCTGCAATCAAGAAATGATAAGGCATTTAACGAAAAATTTTACCCGGTCTATGATTCTCTTGTAAAATGGAATCTGCATGCTGTTCTGGATGGCGAAATAATTGTGGTCAATGAAAACGGCATTTCAAATTTCGGTGCACTGCAGAACTGGAGAAGCGAAGCAGACGGCGAACTATTGTATTACCTGTTTGATATTTTGTGGCTGGATGGCCATGATTTGCGTGAACTGCCGTTAGCAGAAAGAAGAAAGATCCTGGAATCGCTTATTGTTCCTACGGAAAATATTCGTATCAGCGAAGGATTTGTGTCAACAGGCATGCATCTTTTCGAGTCCGTAAAAAAAATCGGACTCGAAGGTATTATTGCGAAAAAACTTAACAGTACTTATCATGTGAACGAACGTTCGCGTGAATGGTTAAAAATAAAAACACAAAAGAGACAGGAGGTGGTAATCGGTGGCTATACCCTGAATGAAGGTTCCAGCAAATTATTCAGCTCCCTTCTGGTGGGTGTATATAAAAAAGGAAAATTAATTTACACCGGAAAAATCGGAACAGGTTTCAATCAAAAAATGCAGGGGGACATGATGAAACAATTCAGACCCCTCGCTATTAAAAATGCCCCTTTTTCTTCCGTTCCCGACATCAATAAACCTTCCCGGTTCCGCCCAGATCCTCCGGGAGCAAAAGCAGTGTGGCTGAAACCCAAACTGATTTGTGAAGTGAGTTTTACGGAAATGACCTCCGACGGGGTGATGCGGCACCCTTCATTCGAAGGGATACGGTCGGACAAAAAACCGGAGGCTGTCGTTTTTGAAAAAGAAATCCCGGAAAAAAAAGCCCGGGTTAAAGATAAAAAACCGAAACAAAAAAATATCGTTATGGCTGTCAAAGAAAATGGCCGGAAAACTTTATTAAATCCGTCTGAAGAAACCCAGGTAAAAAAAATCAACGGGCATGAATTAAAATTTACCAATCTCAGTAAAGCATACTGGCCAAAGGAAAAATTAACCAAGCGCGATTTGCTTAATTATTATTACCAGGTGGCGCCTTATATCCTCCCATATCTGAAAGACCGTCCACAATCACTTAACCGATTCCCCAACGGGATCAGCGGAATGAGTTTTTACCAGAAGGATGTAAAGGGCAAAGTACCGGACTGGATTAGTACGTTTGCCTATCGTTCGGAAGGTGAAGACCGGGAAAAGGAGTTTCTTGTAGGAAGTGATGAGGCAAGTTTGCTGTATATGGCATCGCTGGGTTGTATTGAAATGAACCCATGGTCCAGTACGATTAAGAAACCGGATAATCCCGACTGGTGCATCATTGACCTGGATCCTGACAAAAATCCTTTTGACCAGGTAATTGAGGCAGCCAGGGTCGTCTATAAATTACTCAGCAGTATCGGGGTGGATGCTTATTGCAAAACTTCCGGATCAACCGGTATCCATATTTACATACCACTGGGTGCAAAATATGACTATGAAGCATCGAAGGAATTTGCACGGGCGATCGTAACAAATGTCCATGCAGAGATACCGGAATATACAAGTATCGAAAGACCTACGGCAAAGCGGAAAGGAAAAATATATCTTGATTTCCTGCAAAACCGCCCCCAGGCCACATTAGCTGCACCTTATTCAGTAAGGCCAAAACCCGGGGCCACCGTGTCCATGCCACTACACTGGGAAGAATTAAAAAAAGGATTGCGTATGCAGGATTTCACGATGCGTAATGCGATGGTCAGACTATCTAAAGAAGGAGATTTTTTTAAGCCTGTGCTGGGAAGGGGAATAAATTTAAAGAAGGCGGTTTTAGAGCTTGGTAAGCTGTGAGTTATGGGTTATGGGTTATGAATTATGGGTTATGGGTTACCACTCATAACCCATAACCCATAATTCATAAATCCCTACGCTTCTTCTGCTGCTTCATAATTAATCCCTTCCTCTGCTACTTCTATAAGCAGGGTGTCTGCGTTCTTTTCCTCTTTGAGTGTTTTTTCCAGCAGATCAGCAACATCCACCTTACCCAGGGTACGCGCAAGTTGCGCAAGTCCACCATAAGTTGAAATTTCATAGTGTTCCACTTTCTGGGCTGCGAGGATCAGGCCCACATCCCTAACCGCAGTTCCTTCTTCCGTTTCTTCTATAATAGATTCCCCTTCCTTGGTAATACCTTCCATGGCTTCACATTTTTTTGCCTGCGCTTTCTCTCCCAGGATCTGGAATATCTGTTCCAGTCTGTTCACATGTTCTTTCGTTTGCTCCAGGTGATCTTCAAAAGCCTGCTTCAAAGGTTCAGAACTTGCAGCTTTTTGCATTTTCGGAAGCGTTTTCACGATATGCTTTTCAGCCCAGTAAATGTCTTTGATCTCATCTACAAAAAAATCAACCAGGGGCTGATTTTCCGATCCCGCAGATGATGCAGACCTGTTTTTTGTTTTTGACTTTGTTGTTGCCATATTTATATTTTTTAAGAACAACTAAATTATCATGCCAGCGAATTAATTTTGAAGTGAAAAAATATTACGTCGAAAGGCACAGGGATTGCAGCGGAATTTTAAACTTTTTTTATGTCGACAGAAATAAGCAGAAACGAAAATCCGGTTATTAACATTTCTGAAAAAGAAAGAATGATATCGGGAATCACCGGGGGATTGCTGCTGACTATGGGGATCCTGGGATTTGGAAAATCTTCTTTCCGGCGAGCCGTAAGAATGACGGCAGGAAGCTGGATGATCATGCGTGCGCTGACAGGTTATTGTCCTTTGACTGCTCTAAAGAAATCAGCGGAGGAGAAATCGGAGCATGAAATAATGCCTGTTATCCACTGATTGGTGCAATTAGATTCGATATACATGAAGAAACGACTCATTGTACTTACCGGGGCAGGTATCAGCGCGGAAAGCGGATTGAAAACTTTCCGCGACAGCGATGGTCTTTGGGAAGGATATGATGTAAATGAAGTGGCTACCCCGCGTGGCTGGAGGAAAAATCCTGCGCTTGTGCTTGAATTCTATAACATGCGTCGACGGAATGTCCGGGACGCAGTGCCCAATGCCGCGCATATCGGACTGTATGAACTGGAAAAATATTTTGATGTTCATATCATTACACAAAATATTGATGACCTGCATGAAAGGGCAGGTTCTACACGGGTTTTACATTTACACGGAGAAATTTTCAAAATGCGCAGTGAACTGAATGAATCCCCGATATATTCCATCCGGGATGATATTCAAATCGGTGACAGGGCAGCGGACGGTGGGCAATTGCGGCCACATATTGTCTGGTTTGAAGAGCCTGTTCCCCTGATCATAGATGCCAGCAGGCTGGTGCAGGTAGCAGACATATTTGCGATTATCGGCACATCCCTGGCTGTATATCCCGCTGCCGGCCTGATCGATTTCGCCGGTGACCAAATACCCAAATTCATCCTAGATAAGAACATACCTTATACCCGTGGTATCCAAAGTATCTACGGAATTCAAAAACCAGCTACTGAAGGTATGCAGGAACTGAAGGAGCAATTAATGCAGTATATATAGTGGATCGTCCCGGCAGCAGGTATGTTCCTACCGGATGGACAGCCCGTGATTTGATAAGAAAATGTAGGTTTCAGCAAAAAAGGGCAGATTCAGGTGGTTTGACGATTAAATATTTTTTCAGGAATAAGGCTTCTTAAACCATAACCTTATATTTGCTCTTTCTCGAAATCAATAAAAAACATTTTCCATGAACAAAGCAGAACTGATTGCAAAATTAGCCGACGACGCAGGCATCACGAAAACACAGGCGGGAGCCGCGTTGGATTCTTTTACTGAAGCCATTGCCAAAACACTGAAAAAAGGTGATAAGGTAACGCTTGTCGGCTTCGGTACTTTCTCAGTATCAAAACGCGCAGCGCGTAATGGCCGGAATCCGCAAACCGGTGCTACCATCAAGATCAAGGCAAAAAAGGTTGCTAAATTCAAAGCGGGTAAGGAATTGGCCAGTCGCGTATAAATGAATACCATCATGTAATTGAGGGGCTGGATTACCGGCCCTTTTTTATGCCTTCCTTTTACCGGATGGACTTTCCTCCAAATATTTTCACTTCTTTTTATTGACTATTTAATCCCGGGTTGGCTATTCGCTTCGCGATCGGATCTAACCATCCTGAACCTGTTGTTAGTCTTCCAGGGTTTCTCCCGGCGAAATAAATTCAACCCGGTAAATCCGCATGAGCAATAAAAAAAGTGAAATCAGAAGAGGGCCGAATATGAGTCCCAGGAAACCAAATAATGGTACCCCCACAAATACACCGAAAATGGTAATCAGAGGATGAACATTTCCGATCCGCTTTTGCAACCATAGTCGGAATACATTATCTATCGTACCGATCACGGCCAGTCCGTATAGTATAATAATAATTCCTTTTGTATTGCTGCCATCGGCAAACTGTATGACGGCAAGCGGCAGATAAGCCAGCGCAGATCCTACCAGGGGAATCATCGAAGTAAAGGCGGTGAGCGCGAACCATAATAATGGCTCCCTGATCCCGAGAATGAGGTAAAGAATAAGACCTGCCACTCCCTGAACAAATGCGATCATTGGAATCCCCACCGCATTGGAAATCACCATGCGGTTCATTTGATGTTGTACACGCTTAAGATTGTCCTTACGGAGAGGAAGAACATCTTCCATCCAGTCTTCCATATCGTTGCAATTGGTAAGCATAAAATACAATATGAAGTACATGATCACCAGGGTCACGATTGAATTCACGGTAGCGCTCAGTACCATGGGCAAATTGGAAAATACGATACTGCTGAGATTTTGAACGGTTTCGACATTCAGGAAATGATACCCGATCCGGGACTCTGTATTTTTTAAAAATGTAACCAGGGAACTGGTAATTTCAGGCGCGTGGCTGATTACATAGCCAACTTTTGAACTGACCAAATTAACCAACAGAAATACGGGGAGCATGATAATTAAAAATGAAATCAACATGAGCAGAAGGGCCGCTGAAGACGGTTTCCACTTTTTTACAAGCATATTTTTCATATGTTTCCGCATCAGCACATAAAATGTAATAGCGCCGAGTAAAGAAGGAATAAAAGATTTCAGATATATAAACAGGGTAAGGCCGAGTATGCCCAAAAGGACAATAAAGAAAAACTGTCTTACTTTCTCCGTGTCAAAGGTCTTCATCCATTTTATTTAAAGCAAGGTACAAAGACTATCCTTTGGCCGGTGCATTAGTTGAAAGCTGATACTCTTTCAGGTTCCGGATTTCGATTTTATAAGTACTTTTAATTTTATCTGAATTGTATGCATAAAAGAATTTTGCTTTTTTTACTTGTTGCGATGTACTCTCACGTGCAGTCACAAACCACAGGCACCAAGGCTTTCTATGACTACCCTGGTGCTGAAGAACTGAGACGGGAGATAAGTTTTGACTCCCTGATCAGCCGGGAAAATATCGGCCTGACGATACGTGAGTTATCATCCGAGCCGCATCATGTTGGTTCGGCAGGCAGCAGGAGAACCGCTGAAAAAATAGCACAAAGATTTCGTGACTATGGTTTTGACACCCGGATGGATATATACCAGGTTTTATTTCCCGAGCCAAGAGTCAGGATACTGGAAATGATTTCTCCCCAATCCTACCATGCTTTATTAAAAGAACCCCCATTGAAAGAAGATGCAACAAGTGGCCAGAAGGATCAGCTGCCTACTTTTAATGCCTGGAGCGCCGATGGTAATGTAACTGCGGAACTTGTATATGTGAATTATGGTCTGAATGCAGATTATGAAGAGCTTGCTAAAATGGGCATCGACGTAAAAGGCAAAATTGTGATGGCACGCTACGGACAAAGCTGGCGGGGCATCAAGCCGAAAATTGCCCAGGAGCACGGAGCCATCGGTTGTATTATTTACTCCGATCCGAAGGATGACGGATATTACCAGGGTGAAGTTTATCCGAAAGGTCCTTTCAGGAATGAATACGGAGTGCAGCGTGGAAGCGTGATGGACATGGTCGTATATCCGGGAGATCCCCTCACCCCCGGTATAGGTGCCACGAAAGATGCAAAAAGATTTGCCACTCACCAGGAAGCACCCAACCTGATTAAAATTCCAGTCCTGCCTATCAGCTATCATGACGCAAAGCCACTGCTGGAAGGACTTTCAGGACCAGTGGCCCCAGAAACATGGCGCGGGGCATTACCGATTACTTATCATATCGGGCCAGGCAAATCGACTGTTCATCTGGAACTGCTTTCTGACTGGAAACTTGTTCCCTGCTATGATGTTGTTGCGATGATCAGGGGATCTGAATTCCCGGATGAATGGGTGATCCGTGGTAACCATCATGATGCCTGGGTAAATGGCGCGCAGGATCCCATCAGCGGACAGGCCGCCATGCTGGAAGAAGCCAAAGCAATCGGAAACATGGTAAGGAATGGGTGGAGACCCAGGCGAACCATGGTCTATTGTGCCTGGGACGCAGAAGAACCTGCCTTGGTAGGATCTACCGAATGGGTGGAGGATCACGCCGCACTGTTGCAGGAAAATACAGTTGTATATATTAATTCCGATGAAAACGGAAGAGGTTTCCTGGAAGCAGGCGGATCACATGCGCTGGAGGGATTGGTAGACGAAGTCGCCAAATCAGTGAATGATCCACAAACGGGTGTGAGTGTCTACGAGAGAATGAAGGCACACCTGGTAGCTACCGCTGCAAGTCCGCAACTGGCAAAAGAAGCCATGGAAAAAACCACGCTAACACTTAGTGCTCTCGGGACAGGTTCTGATTTTTCGCCTTTCCTGCAGCACCTTGGAATTTCTTCCCTGAACCTCGGATTTTCAGGAGAAGATAACAGTGGAGATTATCATTCCATCTATGATTCCTATGACAACTTTTACCCGGTTTATAGATCCCGGTTTTTACTATGGGGCAACACTCGCTAAGATGGCGGGGCATATTTCCCTACGGATGCTGGATGCTGACAAGCTGCCTTTTGATTATAGGTCTCTTTACAGGCAAATAAAAATTTACACAACAGAATTGCAGACATTAATTACCACGCTCCGGGAAACAACTTCCATCACCAATGAGATCATCCGAAAAAAATATTTGATTCTTGCATCGGATACAACAAAAACTTTTGTACCACCTACGGTAAAACAGGAAATACCCTATATTGATTTTTCGCCTTTGGAAAATGCACTGACTGGTCTGAGCAGGTCATCTGATCATGCGTACGAAGTCATGAAAAGCGCGGGACTAAAAGGGAAACAACTTGACAGCCTGAACCGCCGGTTGTTCCATGCTGAGCAGGAACTGCTGCTGGAGCAGGGTCTGCCGCTGAGGCCCTGGTACAAGCATGTATTATATGCTCCGGGGTATTATACCGGTTATTCTGTAAAAACGCTGCCCGGCATCCGGGAATCCATTGAACAAAGAAATTTTTTGCAGGCGGAGACAGAAATAAAAAGGGCCGCAATGGCTATAAATAAACTCGCCGGCTATTTATCTGCGTTGTGAATTATCAATTGCCAGCGGCTAATTGGAAATTAAATTAAACACTGAGAATTAATTCGGCGGGTACACGAAAGTCTGTTTCACGTGCACGGATTTCAAAATAAAAATAACCCATGCAGCAGCATACATTATCCTGAATAATTGCACATATATATTGTGATGTATGTCGATCATACCATGTGGAAGACCTGAGTTGCTGCTAATAGTCATCCTGACAATTGCGGTTATCAGGTAAATAACTATATAATAAAGAAACATTGCAGGAAAAATATCCCTCCTTCCAAAAAACCAGTATATCAAAGCTCCTGTTGCCAGTCAATGCAAACAAGGAAAGAAAAAAATCAAAAATAAAAAGAGCCTGAAAACGTACTCCTCCCGCCTGCAGCAGTTGCAGCCATATTGATTTCAGAAAATACCCTGACTGCCAGAAATAATAAGTCTGTATGGCAAGTCGTATAACCAGGTTGATTCCAAGAAAAATGATCCAGCCTTTCAAGGGCTGGCCCGCATTACTTCGCTGATCAATCGTTTTGGAATGTTTATTCAGAAAACGGAACAAAATGGTAAAAAGCAGGCCGAAGAAAAAACTTAACCAGACCGTTATCCAATTGATATTGCTTCCTGTTTGAAATGAGTCGCCCCTGTTTGCATAAGAGAAAACATAAAAAGACATGAATAAAAGGAGAATGAAAATGCGCCGCACTTCGTTCGGTTCGGATTTACCAAACATAATAAATATTAAGCATACCGGCAGCAATCTGACCAATTTACCCGGCACGCAACCCGCTTTCTAAAAAATCGTACTCACTACTAAGCGCTTATTTTCAATCAGATTAGGTTACGAGCACATCATAATATGCAGTTAAAATTTACATTCATGCAGGCTTTCAGTGTCATTTTGCTGAGCGGCCTTTATTCCTGTTCAAAAAGTTCCGGTGGCGGATACGGAAGTACCCCACCTCCCCCGGTTACACCACCCGCTGCGAGTTCTACGGTTTCATTTCAAATTAAAAATGATTCCCATTTTGGGTCAGTTATTACTGACGGAAGTGGTAACACGCTTTACTTTTTTTCACTGGATGCCAACGGCAGTTCAGCCTGTACAGCGGGATGTCTGGCTGTTTGGCCGGTGGTTTACAACGCCAGTCCGACATTTGGCCCCGGATTGGGAGCAGGCGATTTTGCCAGTATTTCCCGTCCGGACGGGTCAAAGCAGACAACCTATAAAGGATGGCCGCTGTACACATATGCAGGTGACGCAACAGCGGGGAATATAAACGGTGACGGTATTGAAGGGGTATGGTTTGTAGCCAAACCTGACTATACGGTGATGCTGGCTGTAACTCAACTGGTGGGAAATGACGGGTTAAATTACGACAGTACTTATAAAGTGGGAACAGGAGGCACGTTGTACATGACAGATGACCGGGGTGTTACCTTATATTCATTTATCAGTCGATAAGGCCGGGCAAAATAATTATACGCTGTCAGATTTCAGTAACGACAGCTTCTGGCCGATCGTTCAGCTCAGTTCTGTACAAAACGTACCTTCGTCATTGGATAAAACAGCATTTTCAAGCATAACTGTTTTTGCCAAACCGCAACTTACATATAAGGGATGGCCGGTATACCGGTTTGGCCCGGATGCACTAACCAGGGGCAATACAAAAGGAGTGAGTGTGACTGCACCGGGTACCTGGCCTGTGATGGATCAATTTAGTAAGGCGGCCCCATTATAAGATTAAAGTACTTTATCTGATAGACAGAAGAAAACTTTGGAGAATATCATTCAGATCATAGAGGGCTGTAAAAAGCAGGATGCCCGGAGCCAGAAGATGCTCTACGAGCGATTCTATGGGTATGCATTAAAAATTGCTTTCCGGTATGTTTACCGTTATGATGTGGCCGTAAATATTACCAATGATGGCTTCGTTAAAATTTTCCGTCATATCGAAAGATTCAGATATGAGGAAGAGGAATTTCCCGAAAGACTCATGATGGCCTGGATGAAAAGAATTATCATCAATACATCCATTGATGAGTTGCGAAAAAATAATATGACCCCAGAGATAGGAGGCATACCGGAATATGTATGGGAAGAACCGGATAATAGCCAGCGGGCAGACCAGCTTTTATTATATAAAGAGCTGATCAGTTATGTTAAGAACCTGCCGCCGATGTACCGGGTTGTTTTTAACATGTTTGTCATAGATGGTTGTACACACTTTGAAATTGCAGATACCCTGGGTATTTCTGTGGGCACATCAAAATCAAATTTATCACGTGCCAGGGGCATATTGCAAAAGATTATTAAAGAAAAGGAGGAAGCGAAATCATGGAGCATCTAGATAACGATATGGACGACCTGTTCCAAAAGGCAGGCGAACTGTATCCGCTCAAAATTTCCGGGTCGGACTGGGAAGGTGTGGCAGCCAAGCTCCAGGATAAAAATTTTGGAGATCTGAATGCCGAACCGGGCTTATCCGGCGGAGTGCGTAATAAGCGCCGATGGAGGCTGCTGTTGCTCCTTATTCCACTCGTACTGGGCGGTCTTATTTATACGTCCGGTCTGATAAGACAAAAACACGCCGGCTCTGTTCCTGATAATGCAGAACAAATTCCTGCAACAGTTAACCCGGAGTTAAATACAAAAACATTGAACCCGTCGGAATCTACTGCTAATAGTTCAGGAGCCAGGACTGGGCAGGCTCCCGCGTTGCCTGGCTATTCATCCACTACCTTAGGCCGAACGAATAATACAGCTCGCGTAGCAAAACTGCAAACTAATACCTATAGCAGACCCGCAAACGGGAAGTCGGGGATGGATAAGAATTCAGCCCAGGGGAGTTACCAGCAAGCCGCAAATCAATCTGTCATAACAAGTGATGCCGCCAGCAATATTTCCGAAGGAAAAACGAAATCAGACCAGCAACCCAATACGAATCCCGTCGCCCCGGCTGCGGCAGCACAAACTGAAACTGTTGCGGATTTAAATAAAACTACCCAGGTGGAGACATCCAAAGTAGTCAATGCGGATACTGTGCCTTCTGTAAAAAAACCGGATCCGTTGAAAAAATCAGTAAAAGGATTCTATGCGGGCATAGTCCTGGGCCCTGATCTGAGTACCGTTCATTCACAATCCGTGCATCAAATGGGATTCAGCCTGGGTGCTACAGCCGGTTATCGATTTAATAAAAGGCTGGCTGTTGAAACGGGTTTATTATGGGACAAAAAATATTACTATTCGAAGGGTGAGTATTTTAAAAACAGCAACTTCACAGTTCCTGCCAAAGCCGATGTGAATGGCAGCTGCAACATGCTGGAAATCCCTTTAGACCTGCGTTACGATTTTGCTTTGGCCAACAACCATAGTTTTTTTGCCAAGGCGGGATTGTCATCATATTTGTTCATGCGGGACAGTTATAGTTTTAAGACAATGAATTATCCGGAATTTAATAAATCATATAATGCACCCAGTAATGTCTTTTCCATCTTGCAACTGAGCGCCGGTTATGAACGTACTATTGGTGGAAATACGAATATCCGGGTCGAACCTTATGTGAAAATTCCATTACAGGGTGTCGGTACAGGTGATATGCCTATTTCAAGTGTGGGGATTTATTTCGGAATCACTCATTCATTCCGCTAACGCTAAACCTTCGAATTTCAGTTATGCGAAAAAGTTATTTTTTTGGCATCGGCATTATTTTGCTCTGTCTCGCCGCCTGGGGAATATACAAAGTGTATCAGCCACATCATAATGTGGAAGCGGATCAACCAGTTACTACTCTTCCCGCAACGATATTATATAACGAATTCCTGCATGACGAAACAGCTGCCAGTAAAAAATGGGCAGGAAAAGTGGTTGAGGTAACCGGAATGATTACAGCAGTGACAGAAAACGGCGAATATATTTCAGTCAGCCTGGAAGCCGCCCCGGAAGGTGGCGTCAACTGCAGTTTCCTGAAAAAAGATCTGGATCCGGAATTAAATCTTAAAAAAGGAGATTCAATAACTATAAAAGGGAAATGTACTGGTTTCCTGATGGATGTGAACCTGGTGGATTGTGTTGCAAAAAAATAAAAATTCCAAATAATCTATATGACGAAGCAGCTTGGCATTTCTTTCGGGACCTTATTTATTCTGGCGTTGTTTTTTGGTTCCTGCAGCAACGACAACAAAGACCAACTTGAGCCGACTACCTGCGATACAGTTAATATGAAGTATTCTGTTGACATCGTCCCCATTTTGGATCACTATTGTTATGGCTGCCATGGTAATGGGAATACAGGAGGCAGCGGTGGAATAAACCTGCAGGACTTTAAGACACTCAAAGGTTATGCAGAAAACGGGCAATTATATGGGAATATTTCTCATGCCCCCGGGTATATTGGTATGCCGTATGGACAAGCCAAAATGCCCGATTGTGAAATCAACAAGATACTTGACTGGATTAATCAGGGTGCACCAAACAATTAACGTCTCATGCTTTTACGATTCTGTTTTCTTTTTTTGATGACATATTGTTCTTCGAAGAATGGGTTTTCCCAGAATTTTATGACGAAAACCGGCTTCATCGGTTTTTATTCAAAAACGCCTCTTGAAGATATCAAGGGGGAAAATAATCAGGTTTACGCCATACTCGATCCCACAACCCATCATGTTGCTTTTGCAGTTCTGCTAAAGGGCTTTATTTTTCCTAAGGAGCTGATGCAGGAACATTTTAATGAGAATTATGTAGAAAGCGATAAATACCCCAAAGCTACATTCACGGGTGCCTGTTCGGGAGATATGGACCTGGCAAAGGATGGCATTTACCAGGTTGTAATTAAGGGATCCCTCTCCCTTCATGGTGTAACGCAGCCTTTAGAAACGACGGCCCAGCTTGAAGTAAAAAGTGGGCAAATCCTGGGCACTTCCTCATTTCACCTCAAACCCGAAGATTTTCAAATTCAGATTCCGGGAATAGTAAGGGACAAAATTGCAAAAGAAATCGACGTGCGGATAAAGATTGACTGGAAACGTACTTAATAAAAAATATATGAAGAAAATTTTAATCATCCCGGCCTTCCTTGTTATCTGTTTTCACGCTGCGGCGCAGGATTCACTGCTCCGGTCAGTGAGCGATTCCCTGTCGGCGGCACCCCAGACCGGATATGTTACCGGTACTTTTAAAGCTTTGTATATCGTAAACATGAAAACGATCGAAGCTCCGGCAGGTGGCGCTTTAAATGTTGAATTCCAGCACCGGTTCGGAACTGTAAACAGCGGGGCTTATAATTTATTCGGTTTGGATTTTGCCACTTTCCGACTTAGTGCGGACTATGGAATCAGCGACCGGGTTTCCATTGGCATCGGAAGAAGTTCGTACCTGAAGACATTCGACGGGTACCTGAAATATAAATTACTCAGGCAGGCCGCCGGCCCATCGCGCATGCCGGTGTCCGTTAGTCTGTTGGGTACTTCCAGTTATTTTACAGAACATTATACTGGTAAAGACATTGGCATCAGCAATACATACAGGTTTAACTACACCGCTCAGATCCTAGTCGCGAGGAAATTCAACAGCCATCTTTCCATTGAACTTACACCCACTTTTATTCATTATAACCTGGTAGATTCATCGGCCGATAAAAACAATGTATTCGCACTTTGTGGCGGGGCCAGGATGAAAATAAGCAAGCGGATGAGCATCAACGTGGAATACGATTATTTATTTCCTAATCAGCTGGTATCAATTACCGACCCACCCCGCAGCAATTCATTTTCATTGGGATGGGATATTGAAACAGGCGGGCACGTGTTTCAGCTTGTCTTCACAAACTCGCAAAGCATGGTAGAATCACAATATATCGGGCAAACTATCGGCACCTGGGGCAAGGGATATATTTATTTCGGTTTTAATATTTCCCGCAATTTTAACCTGAAGCCCCATGATAAGCCCAAAGCTTAAAGCTTTAGGCTCTTTAAGCATACACTTCCGGATTCACAATAAAAGGAAGGTGCTCTCCATTCAAGCCGGCAACAACATTTTTAGCCGCAATCAACGACATTGCCGCCCGGGTTTCTTCAGTGGCAGACCCGATATGCGGCAGGACGCATACATTGGGCATAGATAATAAAGGATGATCCGGCCGCATCGGCTCAGGATTTGTTACGTCAAGCCCCGCTCCCCAGATAATTCCTTTTTCTAATGCCTCTGTCAGATCAGTTTCGTTATGAATTGCCCCACGGGCTGTATTGATGAAAATGGCGTTTTTTTTCATTGCCATAAAAACATCTTTGTTGAATTTCCCCTTTGTCTCCGGAGTCAGTCCCGTGTTGACTGATAATACATCACTTTCAGCCAGTAATTCCTGAAACGAAACCCGTTGTGCCTGTAACTGCTGTTCCGCTTCAGCATGATGACCCCGGTTATGATAAATAATCTTCATACCAAAGGCAGCCGACCTTTTAGCAAGCTCAAATCCTATTTTTCCCAGACCAAATATCCCGAGCGTCTTTCCCTGGATATCAATACCCAGGTTAGCAGTGGGCTCGAAAAATCCCCAGCCTCCCTGTTGTATTGTTTTGTGCATATAAAATGCTTTTCGGGAGGTGGCCAGCATCAGTAAAAAAGCAATATTTGCTGTTGCCTCGCTTAAAACGCCGGGCGTATTTCCAATGGGCATTTTTAAAGCAGTCGCCGCGGCTATATCCACATTATCATAACCGACGCTATGAAGGCTGATCACTTTCAGATGAGAAACGGCTTCCAGAAAAGATCTGTCGATCCGGTTGCCGCCTGCACTGAGCAATGCATCCACCTCTTTACAGTGCGTAATCAATTCCTCGGGTGTCAGTTCCCTTTTTGTAGTCCATTCGGAAACCATGATGCCGGCGTCCAGCAGGTATTGCAAACCGACATCAGAGATTTTTCTGCTGATAAATACTTTCATTCCTGTGTTTTCTGGAGAATGTATCTCAAATTTTCTGCCTGATTTTTTCTTAGCTGTTTTATGATCGCTACCGGTTATTCATGAAGTCTTAATACCAGCATGGATGCGGGAGGCATATTAACCCTTATTTCACTGCCAGTTAAAATTGTGTCATGCTAAAGCCGTGGTTTCACCTTTTCAGGTTCATCAAAACTATTATGATCCTGGATCCTGCTAACCTGCAACAGAAATACCTAAAATAACAGGCAGAATGAAACTGAATTTGTTCATTTTGTGCAGTTGACCATCCATCGGATGCCATAGCGGTCGGTAAAATTTCCGTGCCAGTCACCCCAGAACTGTTTTTTAAAGGGAATATGAATATTTCCTCCAGCACTCAGGTTCTGAAATATTTCAGCAGCATCCTTCTCATCATTTAATCCCAGCGACAAAGCAATATTACCTGTCAATCGGTCATTTTGGTTTTTAGGCATAACATCGCTCGCAAACAAAGTATACCTGCCAAACTTAAAGACACTATGCAGGATCTTGTTTTTAAAGTCATCGGGAGCGTTCATGGCGGGGTTGTCATACCTTGACACAATTTCAATCTGTCCATTTAGTATTCCCTTATAAAAAAGAAGTGCCTCTTCGCAATTTCCCTGGAAAGACAAATAGGGCATCATTTCGAGTACTGAATTTGCCATTAATAGTGATTGAATAATAAATGTACTGATTTTTTCAGGTCGGCAGTTCACGATTGGCGGTTTACCAACCACCAACTAATCTTAAATTGCGCATATGAATGTTCAGATCGAAGCCGGCTGGAAAAATGTCCTTGAAGCCGAATTCAGCAAGCCATATTTTTTGCATATTGTCCATTTCCTGAAGACGGAAAAAAACTCCGGCAAAATAATATATCCGCCGGGCAGCCAGATTTTTAATGCTTTTGAAATGAGTCCTTTTGAAAAGACCCGGGTTGTTTTACTCGGCCAGGACCCCTATCACGGTCCCGGTCAGGCGCACGGGCTGAGTTTTTCCGTTCCTGATGGTGTGCGTCCACCCCCCTCTCTTCAGAATATATTCAAGGAGTTGAACCAGGATATTGGCATGCCGATTCCGGGCACGGGCAATCTGTCACGCTGGGCAAGGCAGGGTGTGTTACTTCTCAATGCTTATCTTACCGTAGAAGCGCAGACACCTATGAGTCATTCACAAATCGGATGGGGGGAATTTACCAATACAGTCATCAAGACCGTTTCAGACAAAAAACAAAATCTTGTTTTTTTGCTTTGGGGGAAATTTGCACAGGAAAAACAAGAATTGATAGATGAAACGAGACATCTGGTACTGAAGGCTGCGCACCCTTCCCCATTTTCTGCAGACAAAGGATTTTTCGGCTGCAGGCATTTTTCAAAAACCAATGGATACCTGATGAAAAACGGGATCGACCCGATCGACTGGAAACTGTAAATCAAAAACTCAAACCGGTGTGAATAGCTTAAAAAATATATTCGGAAGAATCTGGGCGGCCTGGGGCGCCCTGGTATTTATCCTGACCATGCTGATCTTTCTGATTCCTTTTTTCCTCTTTGTTTATTTTCAGAAAGAGCCGAAAAAAACAAACCGGTTCATCCTTTTTTCCAGGACCTGGATGGACATCTTCCTGGGATTAGTCGGCTGCCCATTGAAAATTCAGGGTCGTGAATATTTCCAGAAAGGAAAAACTTATATCGTTGTCTGCAACCACAATTCATTGATTGATGTGCCTGTTTCATCTCCCGGTATTCCCGGCGGCAATAAAACTATTGCCAAGGCTGAATTGGGAAAAATTCCTGTTTTCGGCCTGATTTATAAAACTGGCAGCATACTGGTAGACAGGAAAAACGAAAAAAGCAGGCGGGAAAGTTTTGTCAAAATGCGGGAAGTGCTGGAGATGGGACTTCATATGTGCATTTATCCTGAAGGCACCCGGAATACTTCTTCAGAACCCATCAAACCCTTTCATGATGGCGCATTTCGCCTGTCAATTACGAGCAGGCACCCGATCATGCCCATGATTATTTTCAACAGCCGTAAAGCTAATCCGCCCGATAAGGGTTTTTACCTGATGCCGGTAAAACTCAAAATGCACTTCCTGCCGGCAATCGAACCCCAACCTGATGAAACAGTGGAACAACTCAAAGCAAGAGTTTTTGACAGGATGAAAAATTATATCTTAACACATCAATAAAAAGTTCTCGTTCGGTTAATATGCAGGTCCCGGAGAATATTCGATTTGGGATTGATGGTAATATTGAATGAACGGTAATACCCTACCGGCGTCACGTTGATCGTGAGCTGCCAGCAATGCATATCCCGGGATAGAAAAGTAGTCAAATTTTGCAGTTGCCGATTTTTGATATCATAATAACAATTATATCCCACTTTCCATTTTTCGGTCAGATTAAAATCCCCGTTTAATATCAGGGAAGAATTGATCTGGGTCTCATATTTATGAACAACGAATGTATTGCTGAAACTAAAGGCGAAGGAGATATTCACGGACCATGCAATATTGAAGTTGACGAATTCCGCTGGATTATTTCGAATGTAGGCCAATTCTGCCTGCTGTTCATCGATCGTCATGGGCATCTGGTATCCTTCCTGGTTTTTCTTGTCCTCCTCTGCTTTTTTCTCGTCTTTCGGTTTACTCTTAAATGAGGTGGTTATGGATACATTACCACCCACAATACGTCCAAGGTTGAATCCTCCGCCCTCCCAGGCGTATTTATCTATATTAATCCCCAGGGAATCGTGCTGGTATGGATTCAGGGTTGTGCTGGCAGAGATATTCACATTTTTGAAGAGGGTGGTTCGCAGGTAGAAATAAATGGGACTCAGTCTAAAGGAATCCGCCAGGTAATTGAAACTACCGTTGAAGCCAAATCCGTCGATCAGCTTTACTTTTTCATTGGCACCTGCACTGGTATCCGTTTTGGAGCGCACTTTCATTTCAATATTATTATCAACACCAAAACTCATTCCACCAAAAGTACCGGGAGAAAAGGCATTATAAACATTACCGGCATAAAGATTCCTGTTTTCAACATTACCCTGTTTGGTATACTGGACTTCTTTATAATAACCTGAGGACAGATCCGGCGAGTAGGAGAAACTGATAGTCGGCCTGGCCGTATGCCGGATTCCGAGTATCCTGCTTTTTTTACCAAAATTCTGAAAGGTTCCGAAGATTGCTGTGCTAAGGCCAATTGAAAAAGCTACGGAATTGGCAAAATACACTCCCTTCTGGGAAGTAGTATCTACCTTTTGCAGGTAATCATTCCAGTTATAGTCGAATTTTGTATTAAAGATCCTGTTTTGGAAACTCACACCCGGTGTAACCTGCAAAAAGCCCAGTTGCGGCAGCGCCAACGATATCGGGATATTATTTTGTGCGCCCCATTTGAAAGTATCCAGCATATGACTGAAACTGGAAAGTGAATCATAAAAACTGGTCATACCCGTAATATTGGAATTCAGGCCGATACCTAATTTTTGATACCATTTAGGCTCTCCCACCAACTCCTTTGGTGCGAGAGGATAAATGGTAATAGCGGTAAATCCGATTGAAGGTGCATTAATATTTACAAGTCCCGAAACGTTATCCTGATTGTGGTTTGCGTTGACCGTCAGATTGTATTTCCCGTCATCAAAGGTTTTTGAAAAAGCAATGGATGAATTGATCTGGTTGTTATAAACAGCCGTCGGGTTGGTAATATTGGCGTTGTTGAATTTTGCCGACATCAGGTTTACATTGGCTGAAAAATTCTGACCGGGATGGGCCTTACTGTCAACAGTATGCGCCCATTGTAAATTATAAGTTTTGGTAGTTGTGTAAGCGGCTTTCCCGGAATTATCCAAAACCCTTGTATTCTGATATACAAAATTCATCCGGCCGCTGAAACGATAACGAACACGGTATTCCGGTGTGAAATAAAGGTTATAACCCCCATACGAATAAATATTGGCGCGGACGGCAACATCGAAATTGTCATTTAACACTTTATAATAACCAATTCCCTGTAAGCCCAGGCCATATTGTGAACTCACATCGAATGTGGGTGCGAGGAATCCGGAATGCCGGCCGGCAGAAATTGGAAAATATCCAAATGGAATATAGATTGGAATCGGTACACCTTCAAATTCCGGATGCACGGGTCCCGTAATGGCCATTTTTTTATTGATCAGTTTCATTTTATTGGTACGGAAAGCAAAATGAGGTGTATCCAGGTTGCAGGTAGTGAATCGTCCGCGGTAGGCATAATAATCATCCTTCGATATTTTCTTCATCTTCTCGCCCATCACATACATTTCCCCACTCTGGGTAAACGTATTCAGGGTGATGCCTTTTTGCGTTTTCATATTAAAAACCATGGAATCCGATTCCATTTTCGATTCTGCCTGGATCATTTTCGGCCGACCGATCATCGCTCCGGCTGTGTCCCTGCTATATGTTGCCAATAACAGGCTGTTGGCCTGGTCCATCCGGATATTATAGGCATTGAGGTCGATATCCTTGTACTTGGTATTCGCCTTATTATAAAGTGTGATATTCTTTGTCGGCACATCCAGCACTACTGAATCCTGCGCACTATATGTGATCGGTGCATCCAGCGAATCTTTGGACATCGGGATGTGAACCGTATCTATCTGCTGACTGCAGGCTGTCAGAATGAAATGGCAGGGTGTCCAACAGGGCAGAATCCACGATAACGGTATCTTTTGTGACCGGAATATTTTTTTTTGGGATGGTATCCTGTGCCTGGAAAACACGAAAGACGGGATATTTGTAATAACGGGCTGAACTGTTAACAGTTATACAAAAGAATAGCAAAGTTAAAATCAGCGTGGAAAGGTATTTTAAACTAATTTTGCCCCCGTTGTTCATACATTACAATGGTACAAAAATAGGGGTATCTATCTAAGAAATTGTGAAGATTAACATCTTGACAGTCAAAAGAAAACTATGCTGAGAGCGTTATTGGGCCTATTCATTTCCATTTTCGTTTTTTTCACTTTTTCATCTTTCTATCCGGCTCACCGGGCCGGCTGCAATAAAACTCCGCACCATTGTGATTGATCCGGGACATGGTGGCTTGTTCCCCGGAACGCGTGGTTTGATCTCCGCAGAAAAAGATGTAACCCTCGAAATCTCGCTTAAACTTGGAGAAGCGATCAAAGCGAATTTTCCCAATACCAAAGTTATTTTTACCAGGACAACCGACGCCTGTGCAAACAATGCGGACAATCTCAGCGATGATTTACATGGACGTGCGCAGATTGCCAACCAGGCAAAAGGAGATTTGTTTATCAGCATACATTGTAATGCAACGCCACATCCACCGGGAGGTTACTATGAAAAAAGGGTAATCGGTCACAAGAAAAAGCTGGTGTATGTGGGTAAAGGATCCAAGAAAAGAAAAAAATGGGTTAATGCACCCATTTATGAATCATACTGGGTAAAGAATACCCGCGTAGGTACTGAGACCTATATCTGGAAGGCAAGTAAGCAGGAGAATAAAAATGATGCCATCAATGAGAGAGCGGAAAGCGGTGAAGATGTGGCAGACAGCACCAGTGCGGCAGAAGAGGCATTCGACCTGACATCTCCGGAAGCACGTATGCGTGCCACTTTATATGAAAAAAAATATTTTGATAACAGCGCGCTATTCGCCACGATGGTAGAAGAATCCTTCGCCGCAGCAGGCAGACAGAGTTATGGTGTGAAGCAGCGTGACAAGGGTATCCAGGTGCTACAGGCAACGGGAATGCCAAGTGTATTGATAGAAGTGGGCTTCCTTACAAATAAAGAAGAAGAGGAATACCTCAACAGCGCGAAGGGGCAGGACGAAGTTGTACAAAATATCATTGACGCACTGGAGCGCTATAAAAACCAGGTTGAAGGTGCTGCTTCAACCCCCCAGGCCCAGACAGACACCATCGGCAAATAAGGGGCCGGTAAAGTCATAACGGGGAATGATCTTTTTCCTTAGGTTTGTAATTATTAAAGAGATGTTGGCAGCGGGTATCATAAATAAATTTTGAATGAAAATTACAAACGAAACAAAAATTGGAGCGCTGACATCTATAGCCATCGTGCTGCTCATTCTCGGGTTCAATTTCCTGAAAGGAAAAGATCTGTTTTCACATAGTAAAAAAATTTATGCGGTATTCAGGAATGTTGAAGGACTGGAACTCTCAAATACAGTAAGCATTAAAGGACTGAACGTGGGAAATGTGTATGCCATCAAGGCCACCGATAAAAATATCGACGGCATCCTGGTGACGATCAGCATGAAACAGGACGTAAATATTCCCAAAAATTCAATTGCCACCATCAACTCGGGACTTATCAATTCGTCCAATATTATTATAAAAAAGGGCGACGCGACGGAATACATCCAGGATGGGGATACCCTGGCAACATTCGAGAAAGGAAGTATTCTGTCTGAATTTCAGACCAGTCTGAATCCCGTCATTAATACTTTGAATTCGACCCTGGGCTCATTGGATTCCCTGATAGAGGTCGTCGGAAGTATGTTCAATCCTGCCTTGAAAAATAATTTCAGTGCTATTCTAAGCAATCTCGCCCGGTCTTCCGCTTCATTGCAGATTATGCTGAATGACAGAACCAGCTCCCTGGCCCGTTCGATGGTGCATCTGGACAGTTTCACAAACAACCTGGCAAGTAATAACCAGCGGATCACCGGAACACTTGATAACCTGGAAAAAACAACCGGTAAACTCGCCAATGCAAAAATTGATGAGACCCTGCAAAGTGCGCAGGCCGCAATGACTTCCTTAAAAGATGCAATCAATAAAGTGAACAGCACGGATGGTACGATGGGATTATTGCTGAATGACAGAAAACTTTACATGAACCTGGAAAATACCGTTCGAAGTCTCAATATTTTGTTAGATGACCTGCGAATGCATCCGAAGCGGTATGTGAACATTTCTGTTTTTGGAAAGAAGGATAAAGGGAATCAACTGATGACCCCGTTGAACGATACTTCTGCCGTGAATCCGCCAAAAAATAAGTGATGAAACAGCTGGCCCAATTCCTGGCCATCCTGATATGCTGTATGTCAGGATTTAAGTCTTTCGCGCAGATTGCCGTTCCTTTCAAATCCAAAACAGGCGACAGTTCCCACACTGTATATATCTGGCATTCGGATACACTTCGTGAATTGCACAAGGATTCAGTTGCCATCCAGTCACTCTTCGGTCATGTAAAACTTCAAAGCGACAAGACTTTTTTCTATACCGATAGTCTCGCGATGAATCACAAAGATAATTTCATTGAGGCATTTGGACACGTCCATATCAACGATAAGGATTCAACCGATATCTATTCGGACTACATGAAATATTTTGTGGACACAAAAAATATCATATTTCAGAAAAATGTGGAATTGAAAGATGGCAAGGGAACTTTATCGACCGATGAGCTGCACTATGACATAAATATGCATATCGGGGACTACTATAATGGCGGCAAAGTAGTAAATAAGAATACCACAGTTACCAGCCGGGAAGGCACTTATTATGCAGACACGAAAGATGTTTATTTCAAGAAGAATGTCAAACTGGTCGATCCGGCCTATGAATTAACGGCCGATTCACTGCTCTATAATTCTGAGCAGCAGCTTGCCACTTTTATTACCAATACTTTTATCCGCGACAGCAGTGGTCGCACAATTAAGACCCGTGAGGGCTTTTATGATTTGAAAAATCACCGCGCGCAGTTTGGAAAACGGCCCACCATTACAGATAAAGGGGAAACCATTACAGCTGACAATATTCACTTCGACGACAGCACAGGTATCAGTACTGCCCAGGGGAATGCTGTTTTCCGGGATACTGTACAAAATCTGACCCTGATTTCGAATCTGATGATCGCAAATAAAAAGACGAATTCTTTCCTGGCAACACAAAAACCCCTGATTATCTTAAAGCAGGATAAGGATTCAATCTATATAACCGGTGATACGGTATACTCCGCCAATATACCTGATTCGATTTTAAACAGACCTGATTCGGTTCAGGGGATGGCCATAGTCCGCACTGCAAAAAATCCAAATGACAGCAGCCTGCGCTATCTGCAAATTTACCACCATGTAAGAATATTTTCCGATTCCCTCCAGGCTGTAGCGGATAGTTGTTATTATTCAGGGCTGGATTCCATTTTCCGGCTGTTCATAAATCCGATCGCCTGGGCAGGCGGCTACCAGGTTACCGGTGACACGATGTTTTTATATACAAAAAATAAAAAGCCGGACCGGCTTTACGTATTTGAAAACAGTCTCGTAGTCGGAAAGACATATACGAACATGTACAACCAGATCAAAGGCAATACGCTCAACGGATATTTTAAGGAAGGGGTAATAGACTATATGCGCTCACAGGGCAGTGCAGAGGCTATCTATTATATCAAAGATGATAGTATGGCCCTGGTGGGAGTAAATAAAGTGAATAAGGCAGATATCATCGATTTGATCTTTCTCAATAAACAGTTAAATAAAGTTGTACTCCGGCAGGACGCAGACGGAATTATGTACCCCATCCGGAAAGCTAACCTCGATGAAATGAAACTCCGGAATTTCAAATGGCTGGAAGAACGAAGGCCGAAGACGAAGTTTGAGTTGTTTGAGAACTGATTATTAGTTATGAATTATGGGTTATGGGTTTTTAATTATAGCCGTTTTCTAATTACGCCTTCATCCCTACAACCCATAATTCATGACCCATAACTCATAGTTAAGAACTGTTTTCAGTGCAAGAAGAAAAAATACGAGACCAGTATCGCCGTTATGATCGCTGCCAGGTCAGCGATCAGCGCTGCAGGGATGGCGTAACGGATTTTATTAATGCCGACCGATCCGAAATATAATGCGGCAATATAAAAAGTGGAATCTGCCGTTCCCTGGAATACACAGGCAAGTTTACCTACAAACGAATCCGGTCCGTATTGTGTCATAGTAGAAATCATCATTCCCCTGCCGGCGGCCCCGCTCAGGGGTCGCATCAGGGCTGTCGGAAGAGCCGGAACAAAATCAGTATTTACTCCCAGTACACGGAAAAAAGAACCGATCCCCTGCACTATATAATCTAAAACACCGCAGCTGCGTAATACACTGATGGCAACCAGCATCGCCACCAGGTAAGGAATAATGGTAACAGCGACCTGAAATCCCTGTTTTGCTCCCTCGATAAAAGTTTCATACACATTGACGCGGCGCAACATACCCCCAATGAGAAAGACAACAAACAATAACAGGATCAGTCCATTGCTGAAGACCTTGGAGAAGGGGTCGATATATTCATTGTGCAGATGCAGTATATAAACCAGGCCTGCAATCAATGCTGAAATTCCGAAGACCCATAAAAGAATTACGGGCTGGAAAAGATTAATTCTTTGTTTGATGGCTACCACTGTAAGTGCTACCACTGTTGCCGCGAAAGTGGCAATCATACATGGAATAAAAATACTATTGGGATCATGCGATTTAAGAATTGCCCGTTGTGCAATAATGCTCACAGGAATGATTGTTAAGCCGGACGCGTGCAGAACCATGAACATAATCTGTGCGTTTGAAGCCGTATCGTTACTTGGATTCAGTTCCTGAAGGCTTTTCATCGCTTTCAGTCCGAATGGTGTCGCCGCATTATCCAGCCCCAGAAGATTCGCAGAAAAATTCATTACCATATGTCCCATGGAGGGATGATTCTTTGGAACTTCAGGAAAAAGTTTATTAAAAAATGGACCGATGATACGGGAGAGAAAATTGATCGCGCCTGCTTTTTCACCGATATTTAAAAACCCCAGAAACAGGGCCATTACTCCTATCAGCCCGATAGCAATCTGAACACTGGTACCGGCAGAATCAAATACCCCGTCCACCATTGTCTTGAAAATTTCCGTGTCCCCGAAAAAAATCAACCGCACGAGTGCAGTTACAAAAGCCAGCAGAAAAAAAATGATCCAAAGCAGGTTGAGGGCCATATCCGGAATTATGGGTTGAATATAAGTAAATAAATAACGATCCCTCAAATACATCTATCTTTGCGGGCGCAAAAATGATCATTTTCAGCATCTATAAATTAAATATACCATGGCGCTAAAGGCAGGGATCGTCGGATTACCGAATGTAGGAAAATCCACGTTGTTTAATGCAGTAAGCACCAGTGCAAAAGCCCAGGCCAGCAACTACCGTTTCTGTACCATTGAACCTAATATCGGTCTCGTAGATGTGCCTGATCAGCGGCTGAGCAAACTGGCGGAGCTCGTTCATCCGGACCGCATTGTACCGACACAGATTGAAATAGTGGATATCGCCGGACTGGTAAGGGGGGCCAGCAAAGGAGAAGGGCTGGGAAACAAATTCCTGGCCAATATTCGTGAAGTAGATGCCATTGTGCATGTGGTTCGGTGTTTCGAAGATGAAAATATTCTGCGCGATGAAGGCGCCATCAACCCCGTAAGCGACAAGGAAATTATCGACACCGAACTACAACTGAAAGACCTGGACGGCGTGGAAAGGAAATTTCAGAAAGCAGAAAAATTGCTGAGGACAGCCGACGCCAAACAGAAACTGGAATTTGAAGTGCTCAAGCGCTGTAAGGCACATCTGGAAAAAGGGAAGAATATCCGTGAAATGAACCTGGATAAAAATGAAAAAACGGCGATAGCAGACCTTTTCCTTCTTACTGACAAACCCGTTTTATATGTGGCCAATGTGGATGAGGCGTCGATGCACACCGGAAATAAATATTCCGATGCGTTGAAAGAAGCCGCAAAGGCCGAAGGCGCACAGATGATCGTCATGAACAATTCCATTGAACAACAAATTGCGGAACTGGAAGACGCTGAAGACAAATCGATGTTCATGGAAGAATATAAAATGAAAGAACCCGCCCTGAATAAACTGATCCGTTCCGCTTACGCCCTGCTCAGTCTGCAGACTTACTTTACCGCCGGTGTACAGGAAGTCAGGGCCTGGACAATTCATGCCGGGTGGAAAGCCCCGCAAGCGGCTTCGGTGATACATACCGATTTTGAAAAGGGATTCATTAAGGCTGAAGTGATTGCCTATGATGATTTCATAAAATATAAATCCGAAGCCGCCTGCCGTGAAGCAGGTAAACTCCGGATTGAAGGAAAAGACTATACAGTGAAAGACGGAGATGTCATGCATTTCCGTTTTAATGTGTAAAGCAAATACTAGAATACGTTATATCCCAGGCTCACATAGTATAGCCCTCCTACCTGGGAATTTCCAACTGCATCCGTATAATATTTGTTCAGCAGGTTGGTTGCTCCAATCTTGATCATGCTGTTCTGTAATTTTGGAAACTTCATACTGATCTGAGCATCCAGTGCTCCAAATGCTGCCGTCGTACCGGATATAAAGGAGGATTCATATTCATAACTATCCTGCCAGCGATAGGTAACGTTAAATCCAAATACTTTCTTGATAGAATAATTTCCAACGGTTATATTATATTTTATTTTCGGTGTGTTGAACTGCGTTAATACATTGGCATCAGCATTCGATAAATCGTTGTATGCAATATTTCCTCCGGCAAAAAATCCTTTGGGAAGAGTATACTGCAGACTGAGACCAGCGCCTACCGTATTTACTTTATTACTACTATTCGTGTAAATACCAAATGTATTGGTGGGATGTATACCCAGTACAAACGGATCTTTAATCAGTACTGTCAATCCAATAAAATTTGTGTATTGTGCATAAAAGCCATATACGTCGATGAACAGATTTTTGGCAATTATCCCTTTATATCCCAGTTCCCAGGATGCCACCGTTTCCGGTTTGAATTCCTTAAACTGATATTGAGAAGGTAGCGGACCACCTGGCTTATAGCTGAAAAGCGATGCTGTATCATAGGTAGTTCCATCATTTAACCCATAATAAGTAATAAACTGAGGCAGACCGCCGATCAGGTGCGCTGATCCGGTTTGCAGATCGATATACTGATTCTGGTTGGAAGGAAAACGATAAGCAGTCTGGTAAGAAGCACGTATAAAATTATCTTTTGCTACCTGGAATACAGCGGTAGCGCGAGGTGTAAACCGTCCCGAAAAATTCGTGCTTTTGTCATAACGCCCTGCCAGGGTTATTTTCAAAATGTCATTAAAAAATCCTTTCTGAATCTGCGCAAAACCACCGGTTTCATTGATATTAATTCTTCCCGCTGTATCCGCAAATATGGTTCCGTGTGAATTCAGGCTGTACTCTTTTGTAGATGCGCCCACAGTTATATCCGCCCATTTAATCATCTCCGAAAAGTTGTACATTCCTTCTCCTACATAAAGGTTTGTCTGGTCAACAAATTCGCCACCCTGGGGGATCGGTGTCTTTTTAATTGTATTCAGTGCATTATTGAAGGAAGTGGTGCCGGGCAGAAACCTGTTTTGATCGGCATACGCTCTTGCAGATGTACTGGCCGGTATATAGGCATTGGAAGGTGAGACGCCCTGCTGCAGCAGTGTACCAAATGCCACCGCATACGCTTGCACATAGTTTGGTGCCCAAACGGAGGCGGTTGGTGCATAAGCTTCGTTGATATAGGCAGCAGTTACGACCATATCGGAAGAGCTGCCTGCGTTTTCCTGGGTTGTATATGCACGAACATAAAAATTCCTGCCCGCTACTTCTGCCTTGTACTGTCCGATTTGAACATCCTGGAGATTATAGCGGTCTGTGCCGGTATATATGGTATTTGTCGTGCCGAAGTTCCCGGTCAGACTTGCCGTTGTATTATCTGATAATTTATAGTACAGACCCGCTGTGGCTTTGAAATTATATGCTTTGTAATCTGTCAGTGAGCTTTCGGTATAACCCGTTCTGCTAACGCCCGAATTTACAGGCGTTGCATTGCCAAGCGCAGTTAATGTCGCCTTCTGCACAGGATCTGTTGTTGCTGCCGCTGCTGCCAAAAGTTGGGAACGAACATTAAAATAAGCGTTTTCATCGCCGTAAACATTGACTCCATTATAGTCCGGCAATGTTCTGTTTCCTGCAATCTGCTGTCCCTGCAAGGCGCTATAGTTACTGTAGTTAGAGGCAGTCCAGTCCTTGGCTTGCAGATACTCAGCAGAAATGTTGAATGCAAATTTATTGAAAGCCTGTGCGTAACGTGCCATGAAGTCGTAAAAAGGCGCGGCACTCATGCTGGGATCGCTGATATGATTGACCCCTGTTTTGACAATTGCACTCAGGCCCTGGTACTTATAAGGATCTTTGCTTGTCATGAGGATCGTTCCGGTCATTCCGCCCGAACCATATAGTGCGGATGATGCGCCTGGCAGTAATTCAACATTGTCTATATCCAGCTCGTTCAATCCGACTATATTTCCCACTGAAAAATTCAACCCCGGCGCCTGGTTATCCATGCCGTTCACCAGCTGGTTCATGCGAAGATTACCGCTTCCGTTAAATCCCCTGGTGCCCATGGTTTTAAAAAGGATGGATGATGTCACCACATCGACTCCTTTTAGATTTCCAATTGCATCATAAAAGTTTGCGGCAGGAACTTCACGGATCGCCGAACTGCTCATTCTTTCAATAGAGACTGGTGATTCGAGACTTCTGATCTGGGACCTGGTAGCAGAAACCACCACTTCGGTTCCTACAACAGAAGCCGGTTTCAGGCTGATATCGATCATAGCCGATGCTGATTCAACCACGTATTCCATGGTTTCATATCCAACGGAAGAAATGATCAGTGTAAATGGTAAAGCGTGTGTAGTGGTCAGTTTAAAATTTCCATGATTGTCTGAATAGGTTCCCGAAGTTCCACCCTTCAGGACGACCGAGGCAGCGGGAACTGCTTCTTTGTTTTCTCCACTGGTAATTTTGCCGGTAACGGTTACAGACTGGGCAAAACTGTTGTTCAGGAATAAAAAAAGATTCAGGAAGATGCATAAAACTGAAGTACGTGTCAGGGTTTTCATGGCAAGCAATTTAGATTATTGAATTCTTCTGAGCGGAAAAGTACATAAAAAAAACCTAAAGCCTAAAGCCTAAAGCTGAATGCCAATTTTATTTTTGCGGTTGCGTTTATTTTTTTTGAAAATTGTTCTAAAACAATATTTAAAATAACCGATTCACGAATTTTTATCACGATATATTATTAAAAATTCCCAGTTTTTGGCTTTCAGCTTTAGTGCTTTAGGCTTTAATCTTTTTTTGCTAACCTTTGCAAACAATTTCAGAACATGGCTCCCTATCATTTCCCGGATCAGACTGCTTTTTACAAAGGAAAAGTCCGCGATGTTTACAGCATTAAAGACCAACTGCTGGTAATGGTTGCTTCGGATCGCATTTCCGCTTTCGACGTCATACTGCCACGGCTCATCCCCTTTAAAGGACAAGTTCTGAATCAGATCGCTGCTTATATGCTGGAGGCCACAAAAGATATTTGTCCAAATTGGCTGCTGGCTACGCCTGCGCCCAATGTAAGTATCGGTAAACGATGTGATCCCTTCCGGGTGGAGATGGTCGTTAGGGGCAATTTAACGGGGCACGCCTGGAGAACTTATTCTGCGGGGCAAAGAATATTGTGCGGTGTATCCATGCCGGACGGACTAAGGGAAAACGCTTATTTCCCGAAGCCAATCATCACCCCGTCCACCAAGGCAGAAGCCGGTCATGATGAAGATATTTCGAAAGAAGAAATAATAACCAGGGGATTGGTTAACGCGAAAGACTATGCCCTGCTCGAACAATATACTATGGCACTTTTTGAACGGGGAAAACAACTGGCAGCTAGAAGAGGGCTGATTCTGGTCGATACTAAATATGAGTTTGGAAAAATCGGGGATACCGTATACCTGATGGATGAAATCCACACGCCTGATTCATCCCGTTATTTTTATGCTGATGGTTTTGAGGAAAGACAGGAGAAAGGTGAAAAACAAAAACAGCTGAGTAAGGAATTTGTGCGTGAGTGGCTGATTGAAAACGGATTTATGGGGAAATCCGGGCAGCAGGTTCCCCTGATGTCCGACGAATGGATTCAAACCATATCGAACCGGTATATAGAATTATATGAAAAAGTGATCGGTGATGAATTTGTACCGTTGACTTATTCAGAAGACGAAACTTTTTTGGTCATAATCGAAACGCTAAAAAGACTTAACTGCTAGTATTCGAAATTTCTCCACATTAAGCTGAGGGTTTTAGTCTCCTTCTTGATTTGTTGAATATTTTAATCCCGTTCTGTTTCCCTTTTCGCAACTCTTTTTGCTCGTCTTCCGGCAGATGATAAGTATTCATGCATTCAACACTACAACAGCCATCATATTTTGAAGCACATGCTTTGCACTGAATAAAAAGCAGGTGGCAGGCGCTGTTTTTACAATTGGTATGGGTATCTGCGGGATGACCACACTGATGGCAATGTGCGATTATTTCTCCGGTGATGGATTCACCCAGTCTTTCGTCAAAAACAAAATTCTTACCATGGAATTTATTTTCAAGTCCTTTCTCTTTTACAGTATTCGCATAATGGATAATACCGCCCTCCAGGTGGAACACTTTTTGAAATCCCCGGTGCAACAGGTATGCGCTGGCTTTTTCACAGCGGATGCCACCCGTGCAATACATGATAACCGGTTTGTCCTTCTGGTCCTCCAATAATTCCACCGCCTTCGGAAGCTGTTCACGAAATGTATCGCTGGGAATTTCTATGGCGCCGTCAAAATGGCCCACTTCAAATTCGTAATGATTACGCATATCCACCACCAGGGTTTCCGGATCTGATGTCAGCCTGTTAAAAGTTTCAGCATCCAGGTACTGTCCCTTTTTTTCCATGCTGAAATCCGGATCGTCAATGCCATCCGCCACAATTTTCCCGCGAACTTTAATTTTTAATACCCAAAATGATTTTCCGTCATCTGAGAACGCTGCGTTCAGGCGCAGACCCCGCAGCGGTTCGATGGATTCCAGGTACGCCTGAAATGCTTCCAACCGGCTAACGGGTATACTCACCTGCGCGTTGATACCTTCATGTGCCAGGTAAATTCTCCCAAATACTTCCAATTCAGACAATCGTTGCCATAGTTCATCCCTGAATGCCCTTGGATCCGCAATTTGGAAATACCGATAAAATGAAAGGGTTTTGCGAGGAATCTTTTCTTCCTGGAGCCTTTGTTTTAGCTCTTTCTGCGATACCCGGTTATGTAATGCTCCCACCCTGCAAATTTACAAAATGATGAACGTTTTATGAAACCTCTGCCGATTTCACGGAAACCCTTCCAAGTTGGCTAAAAATTTTTTACTTTTAAATGATTTTCAACGCAGAAAACCGCTCCATGAAATTTGTCCCCTTTCTCATTTCTTCGGCTGTCACGATACTTTTAATTATAGTTTTCAATACCCGCTGGGGGCCTGCCCCCCCGGTCGGACAGTTCCTTAGTCCCCAGCACGGATTTTGGCAGAATGCGGAACCGGTTGACAAGGACTTCGGGCAGGATCTGCAGTTGGCGGGATTGAAGGACCCTGCCGAAATCTATCTCGACGACAGACTGGTGCCCCATGTATTTGCGGGCAATGAGCAGGATGCCTATTACCTGCAGGGATACCTGCATGCCAAATTCAGGCTCTGGCAGATGGAATTCCAGACCTATGCCGCAGCCGGGAGGATCAGTGAACTGATCGGTCAGAAGGGCTTGAATTACGATCGGGAGAAAAGGAGACTGGGTATGGGTTGGGCTGCAGAAAGAGCAGTGGCGGAACTGGAAAAGGATCCTGTCTCCAAGGCGGAAGCCGATTCCTACACTGCCGGTGTCAACGCCTATATTACAAATCTGAAAGAGAGTGAACTGCCAATCGAATATAAATTACTGGGGTATAAACCGGAACTGTGGAGTAACCTGAAAACGGCTCTTTTTCTAAAATTCATGTCGCTTGATCTGGCAGGTTATGAGTCTGATTTTGAATATACCAATCTGCGGTCCGTTCTTGGCTATGCGACATTCAATAAAATGTTTCCTGTTTCGCAGGATTCCCTGGACCCCATCATTCCCCTGGATACACTCAGTCGTATTCCGGGTGTTGCGGTGAAAGCCCCTGCCTTCAGCGATTCACTCTATCTGCAGGCCAGAGACACAGCCAATGTGGAAGAAGTAAAGAAACCGAACCGTGACAACGGAAGTAATAACTGGGCCGTTAGTGGTATAAAAACCAAAAGCGGATCGCCCATTCTTTGCAACGATCCACACCTGGGACTAAACCTTCCTTCACTCTGGTATGAGATGCAGCTTTCCTGTCCATCTTTTCATGCTTATGGGGTTACCTTTCCAGGGGCACCCGGCGTAATTATCGGTTTTAACGATAGTTGCGCATTTGGATTCACGAATGCTATGCGCGATGTAAGAGACTATTATGAAATCCGGTTTAAGGATGATAACCGGAAGGAATACTGGTATAACGGAAGATGGGTTCCCACGGATTTCCGCTTTGAACATATCATCCGGAAAGACACGACGGAATTCGTTGACACTGTGGCTTACACTGTTTTTGGTCCTGTCATGTATGACAGAAGTTTCTCCGGCGGTAAACGAGTTAACAGTAAATACTATGCGGTCAGGTGGAAAGCGCACGATGCCGGTAATGAATTGATGATATTTAACGGTCTCGATCATGCGAAAAACTATGCGGATTACCAGCAATCTTTGAAATGGCTTCACACACCGGGACAGAATGCCATCTTTGCCTCCAAGAACGGCGACATCGCCATCACAGCACAGGGTGAATTCCCGGCCAAATGGTTCAGGCAGGGGGATTTTGTGATGCCGGGTACTGACAGCAATTACCTATGGCAGGGCATGATACCGCAATCGGAGACACCCTTCATGTACAATCCTGTACGGGGATTTGTCAGCAGTGCAAACCAATTCCCTGTAAACCCACTCACTTATCCTTACTACCTGGGTGGTGAATACCACAATTACCGGGGTCTGATGATTAACCGATATCTCAGCCAGGAAAATGAAATCGGAATTGAAGACATGATGAAACTGCAGCTGGATACATACAATCCTTTTGCCGGAATGGCCAGACCCATTTTATTAAAAAATATTGATTCTTCCGGTTTGAATCCCGAAGAATTGAAATATTATGAAATACTGAAAAACTGGGACATGCATTATGAAGCAGATGCAAAAGGAGCCTCAGTATTTAAAATAACATGGGACAGTCTGAAGGCGATTGTGTGGGATGACGAGCTCGCAAAGGCCGGGGAATATGGTTTCTATCCGGTCAATAGTACGTTGCTCGAGGGATTAATCAAAGACAGTGTATATGAATTCGTGGATAACATCAATACTCCGGAAAAAGAAACGCTCCAGCAGGACGTAAACCTGGCGTTTAAAAAAGCAGTCATATCCTGTAAAAATCTTGATCGGGAAGGACGGCTGACCTGGGGTAAATTGAAGGCAACCCGAATTGAGCACCTGGCAAAGCTGGATCCGTTCAGCCGGCTGGATATCAATAACAGCGGCGGCGGATACGCCATCAATGCTGTAAGAGATGATCATGGACCGAGCTGGCGAATGATTGTTCAGCTTACGAAGAATACCGAAGCATATGGAATTTATCCGGGCGGACAAAGCGGTAATCCGGGGAGCGCATATTATGATAATTTTGTTGACAATTGGGCGAATGGAAAATATTATCCCTTATGGATGATGGAAAAAAATGAAGAAACAGACAAGCGGGTCAAGGCCATCATCCGGGTAACCAAATTATAAAAATCATGTCTAAGTATATCTTATCCATTCTTGTAACCGCACTGCTCGCTTTTGTAACCGGCCTGTATATGCCATGGTGGGGAATAGCCCTGGCCGCATTCCTGGTGAGTGCTGCAATCCCCCAAAGACCGGCATTTTCATTTCTCTCCGGATTCCTGGGTGTGTTCCTTTTATGGGAAGTACTTGCCTGGTGGATTGACAATAAAAACAATGGCATCCTCTCCCAGAAAGTCTCGATTTTATTCGGATTGGGTGGCTCTTCCGTATTGCTGATAGTGATCACTTCTATCATCGGTGCCCTGGTAGCTGGTTTTGCCGCCCTGGCGGGTTCATACCTGAGAAGACTGATCTATCCGATTCGCCCAACGGAAACTCCCTGACGACCGCCGCATGAATTCCTATTCATCATCCATCCGCCATGAGAACATTTTTTTTCTTACTATGCTTCTTTTCTCTTTGCCATGAAGCGTATGCGGTAAAGATCAGCGGGATCATAACAGACGACAAGGGAAATGTTCTGCCATTTGCGTCTGTTTTTGTGAAAGGCAGTTCTATTGGAACCACCAGCAATGATAGGGGGAAATATTTCCTGGATCTGCCTGCGGGCAGTTATACAATTGTTTGCCAGTATGTGGGCTACGGCCGCCAGGAAAAAATGGTGAAGCTGGTTGCAGAACCCATTACGCTGGATTTTCAATTGTCCATCCAGCGAACTAATTTGAAGGAAGTGGTTATTAAGCCTGGTGGAGAAGATCCAGCCTATGAAATTATTCGACAGGCCATCAAAAAGAGAAAATACTATGAGAATCCACTTGATTCCTTTACATGTGAAGCCTATATTAAAACGCTGATCCGAAGCCGAAGCCTTCCATCAAAAATTCTGGGAAAAACTTTTTCTGATGAGGACAGAAAGGAACTGGGTGTGGATTCAGTTGGCAAAGGCATTATTTACCTGTCAGAATCCATCACCCGTATCGCGTTTAAGAAACCGGATCATGTTAAGCTGGAAGTCATTTCCGGACGGGAAAGCGGATCGAACGGGTATGGATTTAATTTCCCAACCTTTATTAATTTCTATAGCAATAATGTCAATGTATTTATTACCCAGCTCAGTCCCCGGGGATATGTATCTCCCATTGCAGACGGTGCGTTGAATTATTACCGGTATAAATTCCTGGGCTCCTTTATAGAAGACGGAAAAGAAGTAAACCAGATCCTGGTTATTCCCAAACGGAGATTTGAACCTCTCTTTTCCGGTACTATCAACATAACCGATGGCGACTGGCGTATTCACAGCCTGGACCTGATCCTTACAAAAGAGTACCAGCTTGAAGTGGTGGACACGCTTACGATCAGGCAGATCCATGTACCGGTTACACCGAAAGTGTGGCGGACACAAAATCAGGTGGTCAATTTCTCATTTAAGAAATTCGGCATAGATGTGAGCGGGAATTTCCTGAATGTCTACAGCAATTACGACCTGGAGCCGCGTTTCAGGAAAAAGTATTTCAATAATGTGGTAGTTAAATATGATACCGGCGTAAATAAAAAAGATTTCTGCCTATTGGGATTCGCTCCGTCCTGTCCCTCTTGCACCGGATGAGTTCGAGAATTTCAGGGTGAAGGATAGTACATTCAGAAGCCGAAACGATTCAGCCAACAGGATAAGGATCGCAGATTCCCTGAGAAAAAAACAGGGCCGTATAACGGTCATGAATATCTTCATTAACGGAATTAAAAGATCTGACTATGACCCGGACCATCCATTTACTATTTATATTGATGCTTTGCTTCCAAAAGTGGAGTATAATACGGTAGAAGGACTGGTTATCCAGGGGGGAGCCAGCTTTCTGAAGGAATATAAGAACTCCGGAAACAGTATAGAATTTTCTCCGCATATCCGGTATGGCTTCAGTAACGGACATCTGAATGCCTGGGCAAATCTCACATTCAGCAATAAAACATACATGCTGGATATGACCGGCGAAAGTTTCAGTCGCAGGTCCTGGGTTTTCAGCGGAGGTAAGAGAGTAAGTCAGTTCAATCCGGATAACCCGATCGGGCCCTTCATGAATGAACTCTACACATTATTCTTCCGGGATAACTATATGAAAATCTATGAAAATTATTTTGGGAGTATACAATACAGAAAACGATTCGAAAATGGTCTGCGAATTACAGGATCATTACTTTATGAAGACCGTTTACCACTGAATAACACAACTGATTTTTCTTTCTTTGGCAATAAAGAAAAACAATTCACACCCAATTACCCTTACGAACTGATCAATGAAAATTTTACGCCGAACCAGGCGTTGATTGCCGGTTTTGACATTCAATTCAAACCGGGTCAGCGATACATTGAATTTCCGGATAACCGCCTTGCCCTGGGTTCCAAATACCCAACCCTTGCCCTGTCCATCCAGGCAGGTATTCCTGACATACTCGGATCTGATGTGAACTATGAAAAATGGCAGTTTTCTTTCTGGGATGATATCAATTTTAAATTGAAAGGTGTTTTTAAGTACCGTTTTGGTATCGGTGGTTTCTTAAATACCAGGTCCCTTTATGTAATGGACTACCAGCAATTCAATGGTAACCAGACATTCTATTCAAGTCCATACCTGAATAGCTTTCAACTGGCGCCCTATTACCAGAATAGTACTACCGCTTCTTTGTACGGGGTGGGCCATATCGAACATCATTTCAATGGCATGCTCACGAATAAAATCCCTTTGCTTCGAAACCTCCAGTGGAACCTGGTTGTGGGTTCTAATGCGTTTTATGTGAACCAGTCAAATAATTACGTGGAAATTTTTGCGGGCCTGGAAAACATTTTCAAGCTTTTCCGTGTGGATGTGATAGGGTCTTACCTGAATGGTTATCCGGGCCAGGTGGGCGTTCGGGTTGGTTTTGACGGTTTATTCGGTACCGCTATCGGAAATGCCCTGAAGAATCCGGGTGCAAGACCGAGGAACAGATAGTACGAAAGTATGGGAGTGTGGGATGTGTGGTTAATTAAGATCACTTTGGGTTAGAATGGAGATCAATTTTTTCGTTTCTTCAATAGTATTAAAACTATGAAGTGCGATCCGCAATCTTTCTTCACCCAATGGAACGGTCGGATATAAAATCGGGCGGGCATCGATGTTATGCTCCACAAGCGTCCGTGCTGCCTGTTTCACCTTTTCATTACCGGGAATAATAAAACACTGGACCGGCGTATCTGATTTTTTAAATCCTCGGTTGGCCAAAAAGGGCAATCAGGTTTTTGATATCTTCTCTTTCCCTGGTCATTCCGGGGAAAATATCATAGGATGCCTGTATAGCTGCCACAGAAGCAGGTGGAAGGGAAGTACTGTAAATAAATGGCCGGCAGAAATTGATCAGATAATTCCTGAGCACAGGTGATCCGAGAATAACTGCCCCATGACAACCGAGTGCTTTTCCAAACGTATGTATGCGGGCAAAACAACGATCCTGCAATCCTAAAGCCTGAATAGCCCCTCCACCTCTCTCTCCGATCACACCGGTTGCATGCGCTTCATCCACTATGAGGTTCGCACCATATTGATCACAAAGCGTTGCGATTTCCTGAAGCGGCGCCATATCACCGTCCATAGAAAAAACCGACTCTGTAACCACGAAACAATTCCCCTTCAGTCTTTTTAATTTCTTCTCAAGGTCACCCGGATCATTATGCGCAAAAGAAAATGAATCGGCAAATGACTGCCGGATTCCGTCGCGGATGGAAGCATGACTGAGTTTATCGTATAGAATCAGGTCCCCCTTACGGGCGACGCAGGAAAGCAGTCCAAAATTGGCATCATACCCGGAATTGAAAATAAGGGCCGCCGGCGCATCATGAAAATCAGCTATCTTATCTTCAGTCTCTTCAAAAAGCGGATAATTTCCTGCCAGAAGCCGGGAGCCGGTGGATCCATGGGCAAATTCTTTACCCTGCAGCTGCTTCCCTATCAATCTATTTTTCGCTATTCCGAGATAGTCATTTGAATAATAATCAGCCTGTCCACTGCTTAACCGCAATATGCGCAGTGCACCTTCGACCGATCTTTCCTGCAGTCCCCGGATTAGAAATTCTTCATCCATAATTTAATTAACCAAATATCCCTTTAATTCAGACATTTGCAAAACAGATGAAAACAACCAAAAACATCCTTGGGCTTCAGCTGGCCACTGATCCACGCTGGGTAGATCTGGCAAATATTTCAATCGAAGAAATTCTGACGGATCATGCATTTTGTGAACAGAAAGCAGCCACCACCTGCATATCCCTGATCACGAAATATTCTGACCGTATCAGATTAGTGTCTGAACTGGCACCCATTGTTACTGAAGAATGGGGGCATTTCAGAATGGTGTTGGCCGAACTGGAGAAACGCGGACTCAAACTGGGAAAACAACGAAAAGATGAATATGTCAATCACCTGATTGCATTCCAGCGAAAAGGAGGCGATTTTGAAGAAAGATTTCTGGATCAGTTACTCACGATGGCAATGATCGAAGCCCGAAGTTGCGAACGCTTCAAACGATTGAGCGAGGGCCTTCCGGATGAATACCTGCGAAAATTCTACCGGCGTTTTATGGAAAGTGAAGCCGGGCATTACCATCTTTTCATAGAACTCGCGGAAACTTACCTGGGAAAAGAAAAAACGAAAAAACGCTGGGCGGAATGGTTGAATTATGAAGCAGGTCTGATGAAAAAAATGGATGTACGCGGGGACAGGATACACTGAGAGTGTGGGAGTATGGGAGTATGGGGGTGCTATTTTTCCGTTGTTGAAAAATGTGAGAGTTCCTGCTGAAAATCAATAAACGGATATTTCCCGGCAAGTTCAACTGTCTTTGCATATTGCTCTTCCAGAAAACGACGGTGAGCTCCGGTATCGGGATGTAGCGGCCTGTGTTTCCGGGAGATCTGTAATTTCCTGATTTCCTCCGCAAGCAGTCTGGACTCCGGTTGCATGTAATGCTCCATAAAATTTTCCACCACAAAATTCGTCGCCATATAATTGGGATGAACCAGGTCCTTGTCATAAAAACGGTAGTCCCTCAATACATCAATTACCAGTTCGTAGGCCGGAAAATAATAAGTCCGGTTGAATTTATTTACCAGCTGATGAGCCACTTCAATTAACCTGGCTTTGCTGCGATTGTTTTCAATCACACCGTCCCGGATATGGCGGACCGGGCTGATAGTATATACAACCTGCAGACGTGGATTAAAGTCAAAAAGCCGGTGCATGGCCTCATCCAAAACAGCCAGCATATCGTCTACCGCCAGAAGTTTTTTCGTAAACCAGTTAGCTGGTGCGCGATGACAATTGGCCACAGGCCTGTGCTGATCCTTTAAATAATACGAAAATGCAGAACCCAGGGTAATGATCAGCCAGTCTGCCTGTTTTAAAAATGCATGTGCCGATTGTTGTGAAAAATTGATGTTACTGAGAACCGCCTGCTGGTTTGTACCGGAAAAAACACCATGGTGATTCCAGCTTTGCCAGAGTTCATTAAGAAAAAAAAGATCTTCCGCTTTATATATTTCAGGAGCAAGCCATGAAATCAGGCTATTGGCCACACTCAGCGGATCGAAAAGAATACCATTTGGATTCTGGAAGCACATGAATTTCATCTCATTGAGATGATGGCCGATATGTTCAGTAAAACAGGAACCGGTAAGAAGTATCTTCTGCGGATACCTGATCCGTTCAGCCGGTCCACCGATATGTATTGGTAAGAAAAAAGGATCCACATTAAGAATTTAAAAATATTTCCGCTGCAAGCAGCCTGCTTTTTTCGAGTGCCTGTTCATTGAATTCAGGAAGAACCCGTTTCTTTTTAAAATAGTCAATCATCAGCAGGCTGTCCATATTTCCCACCAGTTCATCTCCTGCCATCGGGCAACCGCCGATACCGTTCAGGGCGCCGTCGAAACGCCGGCAGCCGGCATTAAACGCCGCTTCCAGTTTTTCGATGCTGTGTTCCCGGCGTGAATGCAGGTGTACTCCGGATTCGATATCCGGAAACTCTTTAATCAGCGATTTGGTCATTTCATAAACCAGTGGCAGGGTCCGCAAGTCCGACTGTATCCGCCAGTGAAATAACTTCGACACCCATTTCTACCAGTTTGCCAATCCACATCAGGGCAATATCTGAAGACCAGTCGTCACCATACGGATTTCCAAAAGCCATAGATATATATACGACCAGCCTTTTCCCGCTGAGATAACAAATTTCCTGAATGGCAGCAACTGTCTCAACGGATTTCAGTATGGAGGAATTCGTATTTCGCTGCTGAAAAGTTTCTGAAATTGAAAATGGAAATCCGATATCACGGATGGCGGG
Organism: uncultured Bacteroidota bacterium; assembly: GCA_963741345.1. GTDB lineage: Bacteria > Bacteroidota > Bacteroidia > Chitinophagales > Chitinophagaceae > Puia. The sequence continues at coordinate 348,470 of CAVUHS010000005.1, read as the reverse complement.
ATACAAAGCTGCATCCTCTGCTCCACGTGTATTCGCTACAATGGCCAGTAGCCTGGTAGTTGAATTTGCCCGGGTTGAGTCTGACTGATTACCTCTTTTGTATCTGCCATCTGGGGAATGGCTTTGGGAGAAACAAAACTGCCAAAATCCAGGCTGTCGAAGCCCACCTGCAGCAAGGCATTCAGGTATTCAATTTTTTTTTCTGTGGAAATAAAATGAGGCCAGCCCTGCATGGCATCCCGGGGGCACTCAACCAGTTTCACCCAATCTATTGTCTTGTCCTCGGCATTCATCCTGCGAAACTAGTTCAAATCCTGATTTTAAGGTTCAAAAAGTCCTGATACGACTTTCAATTTTTTCCCGCATGCGATTAAAAAATTTCTTTCTGTCCTTTTCCCCGACCAGGCTCATCAGCGTCGACTTCCGCATAATATTCTGTAAATGCTGGTAAATATACTCGGTAAATACAGGATCCTTTGTCATAATAATATTCAGGGTGGAATGATTGATATAAACCACTTTGGTATTATTTAAAACAGCCATATTACAATTGTCACCCAGGATGAATTCATTAAAATAGAATTTATAAGAGGGACTGGCCGCATTTGGTTTTCCGCCCAATGGAAATTTACAACCGGCTTCCGCCTGTTTTTCAATATGATTAACCATTTCCAGCATGTTTTTATAAATATTCAGTGCATATTCATCGGAAGGAAAAATCTTGCTTTGCCGGTAATAATCTACCTGGCGCAGCGTAGCATTTAAATTGTCATCATTCCATATTTCCGTCAGGGGAAGCTTATTAAAAGCGTCAATGATTCTCGTAGTAATTTTAAAGATACTTTCCCGGATGGTTTCAAGCAAGATGATTTCCTTCCCTTCCATCGGATATTGGAGAATGGTTTTCATCCAGAAAAAAATCTTGAAAACAGTCAGGTCATGAAATCCAAAACAATGAAAAATAAACATATCCTTACCGTTGTAAAACAATTCCCGGTGTTCAAATGAGTTGAAATAATTCGCCTGGGCAAGGAGATGCTCCAGATAAGATTCAATTCCAAAATTGTCATTGTTTGTCAGAGGACCGCTAAAAAGAATGGAATCATTATTGAGATGAAAAAGCTGGTCGAGCGACATTTTGTAATGTTCGCATAAAACCTTGATCTCTTCAAAGGAAAGGGGCTTCTCTCCTCGGATTCGCCGGTAGGCGCTGTCGTTGCTGATACCCAAGAGGTCAGCGACTTCATCCACGAGGGAGAGATGGGCGGCCAGGTTTGCTTTGATATGCTGGAAGAAAATCTGCTGTACACCGGGCTGATCCATTGATTGGTTGTTTAGGTGGTTGTTGGTTGATACATAATTCCCGTCTGCCGGCAAAATCTTGGTGCTAACTAAATATAACCCAATTTATCTATCAAAAAAAACGGAAATCAGTACCTGGCGCTGGCGAACTTAAACAGCCATTCGCTTTTTCATGGCTTCATAAAGAATTATCCCGGCGGCAACTGAGACATTCAGGGAATCGAAATTCCCCGCCATGGGAATCGTAAAATGTTCGTCAGCAGCCTTATTCAGATAGGGCTGCAGACCCCTGTCTTCACTGCCCATCATGAGACAGCAGGGCAGGTCAAGCTCCAATTCAAATACTTTTTTATCGGCTTTTCATGGAACTGGCAAAAGCCAGTATACCGTTCAAATGCAGGCTGTCAACAGCCTTTCAGCAGGCTGCTCACCCGGCAGATATGTATTTTTTCCAACGCACCGGCCGATGATTTCAGGGCTTCTTCATTTAATGCTGCAATCCCTTTATCCGGAATGATCAGGGCCTGGGCGCCGCAGCAGACAGCGACTCTGGCTATCGCGCCGATATTCCGGACATCCGTTATCCCATCCAACAGGACAAATAAAGGAATCTGACCCGCCGAAACCACCTGGTCGATTACCGCCTGCAGATCCATATATACGACCAGGGCGGCCATCGCAATTACACCCTGGTGGTTGGCGCGGGTAATGGACGTCATTTTTTCTACGGGAACCTGCTGGATCGGGATTCCCCGTTTTTCAGCAAGCTTACGGATCTCGCCGATGGATTCCCCGCTTACATTTCGTTGAAACAAAATTTTATCAATAGCCCGACCCGCCTGCATGGCTTCAATCAGGGGCTGCCTGCCTATGATAATATCAGAGGATTTCAATTTCTATTTATTTAGTTTGCCCTGGTATACCATAAGCTGTATTTTCTGAATTGCAGCAACCGACATGGAATCCGTAATTTGACCCGTTTCAACCATCCGTACCACTTCATCAAAAGGTAGTTTTTTAATTACCAGTTCTTCCGTCTCATCTGGTGCTGCTTTTTGGAGTTCAAGATTCCGTGCCAGATAAATGACCGCTCCTTCATCGCTTACCGAATTGGAAAGATGCATGGTAAGTATTCTGGTCCAATTCTCTGCGATCAGCCCTGTCTCCTCAAGCAGTTCTCTTTTTGCTGCCTCTAGCGGATCTTCATCCATTCTGCCACCTCCTTCCGGAATTTCCCAGCTGTACTGATCGAGTGTAAATCGGTACTGACCCACTAGCCAGGTATTCCAGTCTGAATCCAGTGGAATTACACCCACCGCCAAATGTTTAAAATGAACCTTGCCATAAATTCCCCTGCCACCTGATGGATTGATCACCTGGTATTCTGTGAGTTCTATCCAGGGATTTTCATAAACCATTTTTTGATCCAGAACCTGCCAGGGGCTTTTGTGATTGTTCATCACCCGAATTTAAATGTTAATTGTTAATTGCTAATTGTTAACGAATATGAGTATAAAAATAAAAACGGCTTAGCCGGGACATGCCAGTTAATAATTGACAATTAACAATTAAAATAAGAATGGGTCAGCATTCTGCTGACCCATTCTTATTTTATAAACTCATTCTTATTTTAACTTGAATGCCTGTTTTACTTTCTTTACATAATCCAGTTTTTCCCAGGTAAACAGTTCCACCTTTTTCTTTATGGTTTTACCATCGGGCGAAACGAAAACTTTCTCGATAAACTGTGGTTTACGACCCATATGTCCATAGGCAGCTGTTTCACTATAAATAGGATTACGCAGTTTCAGGCGCTGTTCAATAAAGTAAGGACGCATATCAAAGATTTCCGCAACCATATTTCCCTATTTCACCGTCCGTCATCTTTACTTTGGCTGTTCCAAAAGTCTTGACATTGATCGAAGTCGGTTTGGCTACGCCGATTGCATAAGAAACCTGCACCAGTACTTCTGTGGCAAGCCCTGCAGCAACCAGGTTTTTAGCAATATGCCTGGTAGCATAGGCTGCACTGCGATCTACTTTGGAAGGATCCTTTCCACTAAATGCTCCACCGCCATGTGCGCCCTTTCCTCCATACGTATCCACGATAATCTTACGACCGGTTAACCCCGTATCACCATGCGGTCCTCCGATAACAAATTTTCCGGTGGGATTGATATGATAGGTTATTTTATCATTGAATAAATGGCCATATTTTTTATACCTTGATTTTACCCGCGGGATCAGAATTGAAATAATATCCTTTCTGATTTTAGCCTGCATTTTTGCTTCGGTATTGAAATCATCGTGCTGGGTGGAAATTACGATAGCGTCAATACGGACCGGATTATTATTGTCGTCATATTCCAGTGTTACCTGGCTTTTGGCATCCGGACGCAGGTATTTGATTTCCTTATTTTCTCTTCTGAGGGCAGCCAGTTCAATGAGGAGTTTATGGGCGAGATCCAGCGCAAGCGGCATATAATCCTCCGTTTCATGAGTAGCATATCCAAACATCATCCCCTGGTCACCAGCACCCTGTTCTTCTTTTTTTGTACGGTCTACACCCTGATTAATATCTGCAGGATTGTTCATGAATGGCAGAAAAAATTCCACAGGAATTCGCTTCAAACATATATTCACTTTTAGTATAGCCGATCCGGCGTATCACCGAGCGGGTAATTTCCTGGACGTCGAGGTAGGCCCTGGATTTCACTTCTCCGGCGAGGACAACCTGACCGGTTGTTACCAGGGTTTCACAGGCTACTTTGGATTGGGGATCGAATGCAAGGAAGTGGTCGATCAGGGCATCAGAAATCTGGTCAGCCACTTTATCCGGGTGACCTTCAGAAACACTTTCAGAAGTGAATAAATAAGACATTTTTACTGTTTGAAATGGACGATAAAAATAAAAAACCATTAACTACATGAAGTAATTAATGGATGGCGTTGCAAAGATAATAGTTGATGCATTATTACTTATCAATCGCAGGAACTAATTATTGTGACAGATCTGTATAGAGCTGAAGATAATCACTCAGGTCAGACTCCGTATTATAAGGAAGAACTTTTTTACCCCGGACCTTACTGAACTCTTCGATTAGTTTTTTATCGGTTTTTTCTGCACCAAAAGTAATGGCATCCGCATAGCTCGCACCGGCCCTGAATAACGCTGTATTCGTAGCCTCGCTGAATGGCTCCATTTCCTTCTCCTTTATAGTGGCGTGAATATTTGCAGTCTTTGTAAAATTGGTGCCCAGTTTTTCCTTAAAAGTATTCTGGCCAATGGTATAAACCACTTTACTATGAGCAAAAACAGGCTCTTTTTTATAAACTGTTTTCAGATAGAATGGAATCAATCCGGTCATCCAGCCGCTGCAGTGAATAATATCCGGCGGCCATCCAAACTTCTTCACGGTCTCAAGGGCTCCCTTGCAAAAGAATACTGTTCTCAGACCATTGTCCTCAAACCATTTCTCCTTTTCATCATGAAAAATGAACTTGCGTTTGAAAAGGTCTTCATTTTCCAGAAAATAGACCTGCAAACGTGCATTGGGCAGAGAGGCCACTTTAATCTGCAGTGGATAATCGTCGTTTTCCACAGATACATTTATTCCGGAAAGCCTTACAACTTCATGTAGGCGGTGTCTTCTTTCATTAATAACCCCAAACCGGGGCATGATGCAACGAACTTCGAACCCGTTATCATTGGATTTTATCGCTAACTTATTAACCGTTTCCGCAAATTCTGTGAGTTCCAGATAGGGAGACATTTCATTGGCAATAAATAAAATTCTTTTCTTTGCTACCATTAGGAAGGAGAATTGGTGATCAGGAGAATACCTGAAAATCAGTTTGCAAAGGTAAGGTTAATTCCCCAAAAAGGGTTGTCAGATTGGTCTTCTAATGTTAAAACGCTGAAAATGATTCTATTTAAACGATCTGAAGATCTCCGTTTCTGGCTGCTGAATCGCAGAAATGCGGGGTCGATAACGGGGTTTGTGCCAACGATGGGCGCCCTGCACGATGGACATATGCAATTGATCCGGGCCTGCCGGTCTGCCACCGATATCTGTATATGCAGCATTTTTGTGAATCCCGTTCAGTTCAACGATCGCGCAGATTTCGAAAAATACCCTATCAGTCTGGAGAAGGACATCGATATGTTGGAGAAAGCCGGAACAGACATTATTTTTTTACCTTCTGTGAATGAAATCTACCCCGACGGAGAAAAAGAGTTAGAAACCTACGATCTGGGCGGCCTTGAAAATATCCTGGAGGGACGTTACCGGCCCGGACATTTCCAGGGAGTATGTCAGGTAATGAGCAGGTTGCTCGGTCTCATAAAACCGGATCATCTATTCATGGGTCAGAAGGATTACCAACAGTGCCTGGTGGTACAGCGCCTCATCCAAATCCTGCAAGTCCCGGTTCAGTTTCACATTGTGCCGACAATACGGGAAGCCGATGGGCTTGCCCAAAGCAGCCGAAACCGGCGGTTGACTCCTGAGCAACGGAGAAACGCCGTGGCCATTTCCCAGGCATTAAATGAAATACAAGGAAAACTGGGTGCCGGAGACGCTGCCCCGGTACTCGGACTTGCAAAGGAAAAGCTTGATAAAGCTCTATTTAAAACAGACTATATCTCCGTCGCACGGGCCAGCGATCTGCAACCCATTCAAACCTGGGATGGGAAAGAAAAAGCCGTGGCCCTGATTGCGGCGTTTCAGGGCGATATCAGGCTGATAGATAATATACTGCTCAATTAGATTAATTTTGCGGCTCAATTGAAAAAGAGCCCATGGAAATCGAAATACTGAAATCAAAGGTTCACCGGGTTGTCATCACCGAAGCCAACCTGAATTATATCGGAAGCCTGACCCTGGATGAGGACCTGATGGATGCTGCCCACCTAATAGCAAATGAAAAAGTGCAGGTCGTGAATGTGAATAATGGCGCCCGGATAGAAACATATATTATTACCGGAAAGAGGGGTTCTGGAATTTGCTGCCTGAATGGCCCGGCTGCGCGCAGCGGTGCCGTGGGAGATGTGGTAATAGTTATTTCTTATGCAAGAATGGACTTTGAAGAAGCTAAAAAATTTAAGCCATGGGTAGTGTTCCCCAAAGAAGGAAACCTGATGTAATCTAAGGCCATCGCCGTGTTCCGGATCTTGCCGGATGCCTTTAAAATTGTACCTTACCTGCTTCTATGAAGAAGACTTTTTTAGCGACTCTTCAATATGCTTTTTTCGCTTCACTGGCAGTATTTTTTGTTTGGCTGAGCTTGCGTGGAATGGACGCTGAGAAATGGGATCAGCTAAAAAAGGCGATGGATCAAGCCCACTACTGGTTATTGGTTCCGGTTTTTGGTTTACTATTGGTTTCACACTGGCTTCGCGCCCTCCGATGGAGACAACTTATGGAGCCCATGGGTTATCACCCCTCACGTCTCAACGCTTTTTTTGCGGTGATGATTGGCTATTTTGTGAACCTGGGTGCACCTAGACTGGGAGAAGTTATCAAATGCACCATACTGGCCCGCTATGAAAAGGTACCTGCTCATAAACTGGTTGGAACCATTGTGGCAGAAAGGGCATTCGATGTGATCTGCCTGATGCTGGCTTTCGGACTCACCTTCGTCTTTCAATTTGATATCATTTCATCGCTCCTCCAGGATTACGTTTACCCTGCATTTCAAAATAAAAATGGCCGGCTGGCATACCAGAAAATTATTTTCCTGGCCGCAGGCTTTATTGTTTTCCTTTTTATACTAAAGTTATTCTTTGCACGGTTTGGGCACATTAATATTGTACAGAAAATAAAAGATATCCTCGCGGGTATATGGCATGGACTGATCAGTGTACGAGCGTTGAAGAACAAACCTCTTTTTTTCTTTTATACCATCGGCATCTGGATCATGTATCTCCTGAGTACATGGGTAGGCTTTTTTGCTATTGATGCGACCAGCCGACTCTCCATGGCGGATGCGCTGACGGTACTGGTGATGGGCAGTGTGGGAATGATCGTCTCTCCCGGAGGAATCGGAGCTTATGCCCTTCTGGTTATGGAAACCGTTGCATTATATCATATACCTAAAGAACCCTATGGTCAGGCACTCGGATGGCTATTGTGGTTAGGGCAGTTTTTGAGTTTTATACTCTTTGGTGTAATAAGTTTTATTCTTTTACCACGCGTGAACCGTAAAAAAATTAAATCGGATGAAGCATCCCCAGTTTATCCAGCATAAAATTTTTTCTTCCAAAGAAATTCTATTCCAGGTTAATCGCTGGAAGCTGTTAAGCAAAACCGTCGCATTTACGAATGGATGCTTTGACATCCTTCATCCCGGCCATATTGCCTCATTATCCGATGCAGCACGTGAAGCAGATTTCCTGGTCGTCGGACTGAACTCTGACGATTCAGCCAACCGTCTCAAAGGCGCCGGCCGGCCGGTCATGGATGAACAGTCAAGAGCCTTGATGCTGGCTTCACTCGTGATGGTTGATGCGGTTGTGATTTTTGAAGAGGATACGCCCCTCGAATTAATCGAACTGGTACAGCCGGATGTACTGGTAAAAGGCGGCGACTATACCATGGAGCAGATTGTAGGCGCTAAAGAAGTAACAGCCAACGGAGGCAGGGTTGTAATCAATCCAATTGTTGCCGGATTTTCAACAACCGGAATCATCGGGAAGATAAGGGCATTGTAGTATGGAAGTGTGGTAGTGTGGTAGTGTGGTAATTTTTTTGGAATATTTTACAAACAAATTATACTTATTAACTAAATACTTTCACTCTCATACTACCACACTACCACACTACCACACTACCACACTTGTTTCAGCCTCTAAACATCCGCTCCACTTCCTGCACAATCACTTCAATATCGTGATCATCCCCTGAAGCATCATATGGCTGTTTCAGGCTGCTACCAAAAAAGAATGCAACCGTTTGCCAGAGCCGGGCTGAGAAGCTGCCGCGGTATTCTTTGATGATTTCGTAACAATTGTTGCCGGTCTGCCGGTTGATCAGTTTCATCAGGACCTTCCCCTGATAAACAGAGAGTTTTTCCATAGGTTCCGTGAATTCCTTTTTCAGTTCCTTTTCCTTACTCCTGATGTATTCTTTTTTTTCCGACTCGGTATTCATAGCCGCCAGGTGGACGTTCATATCATTTAATATCATACCGGCCCTCCGTGCATAGGGATAAGTAACATATACCGCGTTCCTTAAACGGGTCATAGCCTCCACGCGCTTGCGCATGGCCCGGGTCATTTCATGGTAAATATCCACGACAACCAAGGTCTTGGCGGGAATCGTGTCCCCATCATAAACGATGACCTGGCTCCAGATGGTATCGTTTTTACCAAACCGGTTGTTAAATTGTTGCAGGTCGACCTGTTTTTTCTTCGCTGCCGGCTGCTGGCTGCCCGATGGTGGAATGGCCGGCTGTTGCGCAAATGCAACCTGAACAGTTATCAATAAGATAAACGGAAAAAATAATCTGCGATATCGTAGAGGAAGAAGGGGCATGCAGGGATTAAAGTTAATATAAATTATGCTTCTTTCAAATCAACCCAAGCCCTGCTGGCCTGGCGATTGGGCTGGTTTATTTAACAGATTTTTTCGTCTGTTTAAGATACTCATGACAAAACCCGTCATCATGACCAATACGCCGATCCAAACCAGGTTAATCTGGGGAAACATATAAACTTTTAGCGAAACAAAAGGAACCATATCACTGGATTCCTTCATCAGGATCTGAATTTTCTTGTTATTCATTACTGATCCCAGCTGCACAGCGAGATTCTGCGTAAACAAAGTATCGGCAATCCGGTGAATCATATTGTCCTTAACATATAGTACCGGAGCCATGGTATACTGCTGACTGTCCCTGCTGATCACCCGGATTTGTGCCAGTAATGCTGTATCTGACTTGGTAAAATGATATTTGCCCGTCGAAGGATTCACCAGCACGGTATCGAGAATCATCATTCCCCTGGAATAAAAAATCGTGTCATGCACAGCCACCGGATATGCTTTAAATCCGGACGCAGTGTCCCGCTGTTTATCGAGAATGTTGGCATAACTGATATAAGTAAAAATGTCCCTGTCCAGGTAATGTTGTTTATCCGGGTTATTGGAAAAATTCTCCATACCCTTGGTATTCCTGATCAGGTTTGGCCAGAGATCAAAAGATTCTCCCGTTTTCTTATCCTGAAAATTTACTTTGAAATAAATGACATTGCCGGCGGGATTTACAGAATCATTGCTGATATAAGTAGCGTAATATTTCCCCATGTCCGTTTTGACATTCTTAAGCAGGGTCAGGTTTTCCAGCGGGTTTTCTTTTGATTTCGGATCGAAGGGCAGGTTGATCCCGGTCATATTGTGAGAAAGGACCTCTTTTTTTGCAGAGGAAATCAGGATGCCGACAAGCAGCAGTCCGAATCCGGCATGGGCGACCGATGCCCCGGCTAATTTGAATTTCCCTTTCATTGAACTGAATATGTACCCGGTATTGGCCAGTATAGAATAGATTCCGCCAAATAGTGCCAGATGAATAGCCGCCTGGTAACCGCTGCCATATTCAGTATACTGAACATGACCGAAAACACTGATGCTGACGGAAACGACTATTGCCAGTAAGGTCACCGGCCAGAGTTTTTTTATGACCTGCGACGGAGAACTGTTTTTATATTTTAAATATTGAACGATAGCAGTCAGTAAACCCAAAATGATCGCGATGAATATTTCAATTCGATTGTAAGCAAATTTCGGATCCTCGCCAGTTACCCATTTGGTTCCGAAGATATCATTGATGACAGGGAGCGATGTAAATACCATGATAAAAATCGCAGACAAAAAAATCACCAGTGAACCAATGAACATCCAGAATTCCCTGGACCAGGTATTTTCTTCCTTTGCCACATGTGGTACCTGACTATAACGCATGATGAACAATACCAGGGCGGGCACCATGAAGACTGCGATCAACAGAATCAATTGCAGGTTCATGCCTGAACCCACAAAAGCGTGAACAGAAGTATCACCAAGTATTCCGCTGCGGGTTAAAAAAGTTGAATAAAGTATCAGGGAGAAACCAAGTATTAAGAAAAGATAGGTGGCTCGCAGGGAATGCCCCGTGGAATTATAAATTACCTGTGTATGCAGTCCCGCAACCAGTACCAGCCACGGAACCAGCGATGCATTTTCCACCGGATCCCAGGCCCAGTAACCCCCGAAAGTCAGGGATTCATATGCCCATGCTGCGCCCATCATGATGCCGGTTCCCAGCACGCAACAGCTGAATAAGGTCCAGGGAAGGGCCGTCTTCGTCCAGGAACCGTACTCCTTCTTCCACAGACCCGTAACGGCAAATGCGAAAGGTACGAGCGTTGACGAAAACCCCAGGAAAAGTACCGGCGGATGAATCACCATCCAATAATTCTGCAGCAGGGCATTTAAACTTTGCCCGTCCTGCATTTGCGGGATAGATAAATAATCCGCACTTTGAAAAATCGGCGCATCCTGAAATAATTGTCTCACCAGCATAAAAGGACTGTGACCGATCTGGAGAGAAAAGACATACACTCCCAGTATCATAGTGGTCAGACAGAACTGGGCAAAGCTGATGATGGTGAGAACGGGTGCCTCCCATTGCCGGGCCCGAAACATAAGAATGGTTCCCAAAACACCATTCCACATCATCCATAATAAGAAACTTCCTTCCTGGGCCTCCCAGATACAGCTTAGCATGTATTTCGGATCCAGATTTCTGCTTGAATGTTCCCAGGCAAAATTGTATTCGAAATAATGTTGACGGATGATATAAAAGATGGTGGCAAAAACGACGAAGATTGATAATGCATTCAGAAGAAAAGCAAACCTTGCCATCCGTCTCCATGATGCTGCTTCTTCAACGGATGTTGTATTGCTTGTTTTGAAGTAAGATACCGTGGCTACCAGTGAACAGGCAAAGGAGAGTACCACAAAGAACTGGCCCAGCTTTCCGGGCATCAAATGTTCACCAACATAATCCATAGTAACTATTCGGTTTTATTGAGATTCTTTTTCGCAGTTTCAGGATCATCTTTGTATTTGGATGGGCATTTGATCAGGATTCCGTCCTTTTGGGTAATCTCAAAAACGTCTCCGTTCATTTTTCCTTTCAGTACGATACGTTCAGCTTTTTCCATGTCATAAGGTTTACCATAGTGATATATTACTTTGGCACTCCCGCCCAATGTATCGAGAATATAAAAACTGAGGTAGTTGGGATCTTTAACCGGATTATAATCCATTGGTCTGCTATTGTCCAACTTGGCAATGATGGTAACGTTTTTACCCTCTTTTTGCCGTGCAGATGCAATGGTTTCGTAGGTTGACAAATTACCCATAAAACTAACCAGCAAACCGATGCTGATTGCGATGAATACCAGGAGTATAATATGGGTGCGTTTCATGATGCGCAAAGTTAACACCTGCGGCAATGTAAATAGTGTAAAATTGTATGAAATGTATTCCCCGAATCATAATGTCTTCATTATCTACCTTTCACAACTTCTGCACCAGGCACCGACCGTTCATCCGGGAAGGCTTTTTGGTATTCACACATACTATATTAACTTTGCCAACCGTTCCAAGGCCAGATAGTAAAAAATGACAGACTTATCTCACTTCGATTCGAACATCGCAAGTAATCCGAAAAATACCATTTTTGGACTCCCCTTTACAGAAGAAGACGCCCGACTTATAATCCTTCCTGTTCCCTGGGAAGTGACTGTCAGTTCCGGTTCCGGTACATCGAGGGCCGGTGAGCATATCTTCAATGCCAGTATGCAGGTGGATGTTTTTGACCCGGAAACAAACAATGCCTGGAAACAGGGGATTTTTATGCGGCATCCTGACCGAAAGGTGCTCATGAAGAGTGACTACCTGCGCAAGGAGGCGGAGCTCTACATAAACTATATTTCAAAAGGCGAAGAGATCGAGAAGAATAGCTTCATGTGTAAATCACTGAAGGAAATAAACGAAGGAAGTGCAAATCTGAATAAATGGGTTTACGAACAAACCAGCAGCCTGCTCAGGGAAGATAAACTGATTGTACTGCTGGGTGGCGACCATAGTGTGCCGTTGGGTTATCTGAAAGCCATTGCTGAAAAATACGGCGACTTCGGTATCCTGCAAATAGACGCACATTGTGACCTGCGCAGGGCTTACGAAAATTTTGATCACAGCCATGCGAGCATCATGTATAATGCGCTCAATGAAATCCCGCAGATCACGCGGCTGGTGCAGCTTGGTGTGAGGGACTACAGCGAGGAAGAATACAAATATATCCAGGACAGCAAACAACGTGTCGTTACCTATTTCGATAAGGATATCAAGGAAAAAATATTTGAAGGCAATACCTGGCGTTCGCTCGTTGATGAGATCGTGCAGCAGCTACCAGCCTGTGTATATATAAGTTTTGATATAGATGGTCTGGATCCGAAATTATGCCCCCATACCGGAACTCCCGTAAATGGCGGATTTGAAATTGAACAAATCATTTACCTCGTAAAAAAAATGATTGAAAGCGGTCGCAAATTCATCGGCATGGACCTGGATGAAATTGCCGTCGGCGAAAGCAATTACGATGCGAATGTAGGGGCCCGCATTTTATGGAAGTTTTGTAATATGCTGGTGGCCGCCAATCCCCTGCCCTCTCTTCATAAAGAACAGGAATGCACTACGACTATGTAGTCACACTGAAAAGGGAAAATGCCCGGAAAACCGACGGTGTTAGTTTGCTGCTTTTGATTTTTTCCATACTGGCTTTCACATTTACACAAATACGCCAGGGAATTAACGGATTTATGACAGTGGCCGCCATTATCCTGTTCACAGGACTTGGAACAAATCTGTTTGCTCTTTACCGGGGAAAGGAAATGCGATTTCGAAACTGGCTTTTTGCAGCCGGCCTGTTCTGGCTGGCAATGCCCTATTTCCAATGGATGTTTATTCCCTTTGTTTTATTTGCACTCTTGGAAGCGCAGGCAAAATATCCACTTGAAATTGGATTCTATACAGAAGGTGTTGTGCTCAACTCATTATTCAAAAAAAAATATCCCTGGAATTCATTTCAATCCGTGATTTTGAAGGACGGGTTGCTCACGCTTGATTTCAGGAACAATAAATTATTTCAAAAAGAAGTACTGGATGATGAAGAACCGGACGCGGACGAGGATGAATTTAACGACTACTGCCGGAGCAAACTCCTAAATTTGTGATGATGTCACCGTTCATTTTATATTCTGACGGAAAAGGAAACATTTTTGAGGACAGTTCACTATACGCCTGCGGACGCAGCGGATGGGATGCCTTACCCATCGATGAATCAGAATGGATCAATCTTCCCGAAGGTGGTTCACTTTACGAACTGCCTGGCAGGCGCGGGATCGGGATAGATGTAAAAACAGGTGAAATGCGGCTTTGTGAGAAAGGCTGGGCTGTGGCGGCATTCATTCCACCGGCCCATACCGGACTTTATCTGGCCGCCTATGAAACCACCGCGGATGCTCCTACCCTGCCATTATTTTGCTATACGGCTGCAGGCTGGTACAATGAACGGTTTTATGTGCCTGCTGTACGCATCGAACGCGATATCCGCCAGGAATCGCGAGGTTATGATGCCGGAAAAATTCAGGCTGGTGCAGATAATTTATTGCGAGCCTATCCGGATAACCGGCTCATAAAACATTTGATGGAGAATTGCTGCAACACATATCATTGCCCGGCAGCCAGAAATCTTTCTCTTGGTCGCTGGGAATGTCCGGTACCGGTTTCTCCAGCCTGTAATGCAAATTGCATCGGTTGCATTTCTTTCCAGCCTCAGGAAGAAACTATTCATTCAACGCAGGACCGGCTGACATTCCGGCCAACCGCAGAAGAAATTGTTGAATTCACCGTTCCTCATTTGCAGTCCGCCCCTTTTCCGATCATCAGTTTTGGCCAGGGTTGTGAAGGCGAACCCCTGTTGATGTGGGAAACGATCCGGGAAGCTATCCTCGAAATCAGGAAACACACGGATCGCGGAAGTATCAACATCAATACAAACGGCTCCAAGCCGGAAGCTGTGAAAGCCTTATGTGAGGCGGGTTTGAATTCAATTCGTGTTAGTATGAACTCGGTCCGGAAAAATATTTATGAATCTTATTACCGACCCAATAATTATGTATTTGAAGATATTCTGGAAAGCCTTCGTGTTATGCGCAATTCAGGCGGCTGGACTTCCATTAATTATTTTGTTTTCCCCGGTATGACAGACAGCGAGGAAGAATATGAAGCATTACGAAAAATGATTTCAGATACCGGTCTTAACATGATACAGTGGCGGAATTTCAATATTGATCCCGACTGGTACCTCGGGAAAATTGGTGTGTCGGAGACCGGTAAATCCATGGGCGTAAAGACACTCATGGAACTCCTGCATGAAGAATTTCCGCTGTTAAAATTTGGTTATTTCAATCCACCCATGGAGCGGATCCGCGGGCAATTTGAAAAAGATTTTGCATCTTAAGCCTAAAGCCTAAAGTTTGGGCTAATGAATTATAAATGCTAAGTGGATTTTCCTAATATGATTATTAATTTCATCGTCCCGTTGTTCGCCAACAAATGCTAAATTATTTAATTCATTAAAAAGTTCTCGGCTTTTGGCCTTGGGCTTTAGCCTTTTGAACTAACTTTATTTCGTGAATATTAAAGAACATGAATTTGAAGCCAGTAAAAACCGGAAAGCGGGTTTCTATACTTTGCTGATCTGCGGTAGCCTGTTAGCACTATTATTCCTGATATCCTGGAACCTCCCATTCAATCCGCCCGTGCCTGTTGAAGAAGGATTGGAAGTAAACCTTGGAAACAGCGATCAGGGACTGGGAAGTGACCAGCCCTTTCTTCCCAACGAATCTTCCAGGGAAGAGCAACAAAAATATACGCCACCTAAAACAGTATCAGCGACCAGGGAGGCATTAAAAGATGTGGAAACAGATGACAAGGACCCCGATCCTGCTCCCGAAGTAAAAAAGCCGCCGGTTACAAAACCGGAGGCTACCAAGATTCCGGACAAGGACATGGCAGTCAAAACACCCCGAAAATCCACCCAGCCTGCCGTGAATCCTACCCCCGTGCCACCAAAGCCCAAAGCAGTTTTTAACGGAGTAAAGGGAGATGGTAACGGCGGAAATGATGCAGACCATTTCAAACCCGGCGGTAACCAGGGAATTGCAGGTGGAAAGGGTGATCAGGGTGCGCCTGGCGGCGATCCGAATTCAACCAATTATACCGGCGGCGGTCATGGGAATGGAATTGCCATTGCACGCGGTCTGCAGGGCAGACGGATCAGCAGCACGCCTTCATTTACCGATGAATTCAATGAAAATGAACAAAGTTGCTGTTGACATACATGTAGATGCAGCAGGAAATGTAACCAGCGCCGAATACCAGGCGAAGGGTTCCACCACCGCAGATGCCAGTCTGAAAGCGATTGCCATCCGCAAAGCACACCAGGTGAAATTCAACCCCGGCTCCGACGAATCAACGGGAACGCTGATATTCAATTTTAAGGTGAAAAACTAGCAATTTAATGAGGCCCTTAGCCCTCAACATGAAATTGTAAATAAAATTTTCTTCCCTTCTCTCTGAATTAGGTTTTTCAGAAAGTGATTCATTAAATATTGACTACTTTAATTCTTATTTGAAAAGATTTCTGTTCCTTACGCCTGAACTTTTCAGGTTCATTGATCGGTGGTATCGCCGAAACCCAGGAGATGCTGGACTTTTGCGCCGAGCAAAACATTACAGCCGATGTGGAGGTCATCAATATCAGGAATATCGATACAGCCCTGGACCGAATGAAAAAAACAGATGTGAAATATCGCTTCGTAATAAATATGGCTACGTTACAGCCGATTCCAAATAATCAAAATCCTGCTGTCAACAATCAACAACTCTTTGACAGCGGGATTTTTTTTGTATCCCTGGGGGGATGATGAATTGACTTCCCGGATATGTAACAAAATTCCTTACCATCCGATTCCATAGTCCTCGCCGTAATTACTGCTACCGCCCCAGAAGCTTCCATGTAGCCAGTCGAAGTATATAGCATTGACCGGACCACTGGTGCGGTCCGCAAAGCGCAGTGTGTACCTCATATTTTTTAATTCCTTTCTTACCATTGAATCGATTTTATTATTTAATAAAATATTGCCCGGTCTGGGCAGCCGCTCTTCTTTTTTATCACCGCCCAAAGAAAGCCAAAGCTGGTCGGAATTGATATTGGCTGCTTCTGTCGCCTGCTGAACGGTCATATTGAATTCAACAACGTTTAAGAAAAACTGCAGCAGGTTTTGATCTTGCGTATCGCCACCCTGAACAGCAAAGGATAGAAATGGTTTTCCATCCTTCATGGCAAGAGATGGAGTTAAAGTAACGCGCGGTTTCTTATATGGTTCGAGTAAATTGAATGGATTCAATGTTGAATCAAGCACGAAGCTCTGCATCCGCTGACTCATTCCCACACCGGTGTTTCCCGCAATGCAGGCTGGAAGCCATCCTCCGCTGGGTGTTACTGAAACTACCCACCCCTCTTCGTCACAGGCTTCAATCGAAGTCGTCCCACGCCATTGCCTCTCGTGATACAGATCTTCGCTCACAGGAATAAATGCTGTTTCAGCGTTTTGTTCAAATGGTTGAGCACTGGTCCCTTTCGCTGGATTTTCCGGCCAGCCAGTTCCGAATCTGGATTTCAACATTCCCGCGAAAGGATTTATTTTCCCTTCAAAAACATAGGGATCGCCCGGAGAACAGGTACTATCGTTATGATCATACTGAATGGTTCCGGCCCTTTGCTTTGCGTAATCCTTATTCAATAATCCCATGATGGGTTCAGCAGGAGAAAAATACGGGTCACCATAATAAAAATCACGGTCGGCAAAGGCAAGATTCATTGTTTGATAGATGGTATGTATATATTTTGTGCTATTATATCCCATTGCACGCAGATCAAAATTTTCCAGGATATTAAGGCTCTGAAGCAGAACCGGCCCCTGCGACCATTGCTGTAGTTTATAAACTTCGATCCCTTTATAGTTCACATGAAGGGGCACCTCTTCAACAGGTTTCCAGCGGGCAAGATCTTCCATACTGATCAAACCACCCTGCTCCCGGCAACCCCGTACAAATTCGCGGGCAATGTCTCCTTTATAGAAACGGTCGTATGCGGCATAAATCGCTTCCCTGCGCGATTTTTTTTGTCTGAGTGCCTGATCTTCCGCCTCCACCATTTTTGACAGGGTTGAGAGCAGGTCTTTCTGAACAAATATTTCTCCCGGTTCCGGCGCCTCCCTTTTTTCGCCCGGATGAGTGATAAAAACCCGGCTGCTATATGGCCATTGTTTTATCCATGACATATTTTTCTGCATATTATTTGCCGCCATTGCTTCAATCGGGTAACCGGCGGCGAGTTGCATTGCGGGAGCCAGTACCTGTTTCAAACTCATAGTACCGTATTCGGCGAGCATATAACAGAGACCGCCGGGCGTGCCGGGTGTAACAGCTGCCAGTGGTCCGTATTCCGGAGGAAAATAATAACCCTTCGAACGATAATAAGCGGCCGTAGCAGCACCCGGCGCGAAACCCAGGGCATCAATGGAAATGACTTTTTTCGTTTTCGGGTTATAGATGATTGCCTGTGTCTCACCACCCCAGCTAAGAACAGCCCATTGTGTGCACATAGAAGCCAGCATCGCACAGGCAGCATCCACGGCATTACCTCCCTGCTGAAAAATCTGCGCCCCGGATTCCGCACCCAGGGGTTTGCCGGTGATGGCCATCCAATGCCTTCCATGCAAGGGAGGCTTTTCAGTTTTTTGTGCAGTGAGATTTGTGAATGATGCCAGTAGGATTATTGATAACAGGTATTTCATTTGTGGGATTGTTTTTTAAAGTTAATGGATTCGGAATATGTTCCGATGACCGATTACAGAAGGTTGCAAACAACAGCTCTGAGCTTTTGGCTTTAGTCTTTGGCGTAAAATTTATGAATTATCTTCACAAGAAAAATGCATGTCTACGACCATCAAATGCCCGAATTGCCGTCACGAGTTTGCGATGGAAGAAGCTGTTTCCGAACAATATAAAAAAGACCTGCGTGAACAAATGATTGAATTTACGCGGAAAAAAGAGGAGGAATTCCAAAAGAAAACCAGGGAACTTTCCAAACAACTGGCAGACCAGGAGGAGATTTTTCAGAGAAAAATGATTGAAGAGAAAAAAATTATTCAGCAAACGCTGGAAGAAAATCTTCGCAAATCCATTCACACGGATTTTGAAAACCGCCTTTCCATTCTTCAACAAACCAATGACGAGCATGAGGAAAAATTAAAAACAGCCCGCCAGCGGGAACTGGAGTTTATGCAAAAGGAACAGGCCCTGAAAAATAAGGAAGAGGAATTCGAAATAATGTTGCAAAGAAAGCTCCAGGAAGAAAGAACAAAAATAGGGGAAGAAATACGCAACCTGGAACAACAAAAAAACCAGGCAAAAGAAACGGATTTTCAACTGAAATTAAAAGAACTGGAAAAGCAACTG
Source organism: uncultured Bacteroidota bacterium (assembly GCA_963741345.1). Classification (GTDB taxonomy): domain Bacteria; phylum Bacteroidota; class Bacteroidia; order Chitinophagales; family Chitinophagaceae; genus Puia. The sequence goes on along the minus strand of CAVUHS010000005.1, from coordinate 329,535 downwards.
GAAGATCAAAAGAGGCTGGCAGAAGAAATGAAACGCAGGGCTGACCAGGGTTCCATGCAGCTCCAGGGTGAAGTACAGGAACTTGCTCTTGAAAAATTATTGCAGGAAGCATTCCCTTTCGACCTCGTCGAGCCTGTAGGAAAAGGGGTCCGCGGTGCAGATTGCATGCTGACTGTGAGAAACGCCACCGGGCAGGAATGCGGAAAAATAATCTATGAAAGCAAGCGAACCAGGAATTTTGAAGCGGATTGGATAGACAAACTTAAAAATGATATGCGACAACAGGGTGCCCATGTGGCCATCCTGGTAACCCGGGTCATGCCCAGGGATATGAGTTGTTTCGGTGAGAAAAACGGTATCTGGATCTGTAATTTTTCAGAAGTAAAAGCACTCACATCAGCACTGCGCGACGGTGTAATCCGGATTTTTCAGGCATCGAGGAATCAGCAGAATAAGGGCGACAAAATGCAACTTTTATACGATTACCTGACCAGCAGCGAATTCAGTGAACAGTGGAAGGCCATACGCGAAGGATTCTCGTCCATGAAAATGTCAATCCAACGGGAAAGGGATGTTATGGAAAAATTATGGAAGTCACGTGAAAAACAACTTGAGAAAGTCTTACTCAACGCAGCCCATATCAAGGGTTCCATGGAAGGGATTTCCGGTCAGAATGATTTCAACATGAACCTGATCGATGATTCGGATGAAATTCTCGGCATAGAATAACAACTATTAATTATTAATTATTAATTGATAATTATTAACGGAATCAGATAACTATGGATAACTGACATTTGTTACGTGTATACAAAAGTGAGTACGAGGTCGTCAAAAAATTTATAATAAACAGAAAGGGGTATGACTTGCTCCTTCCTGAATTCAAAACACAATTCTCCCATAATCTCTGACCGGACAAAATAAGGTTTCGTCCAGCAAATATGTTCTTTGAAGTTTACTTTTCCCAGGCTATACCATTTGAAAATAGACTCTTTGGCACTCCACAATAAAGTTAGCTGCCTGAGACGATGGCCGGATTTTTCAATCCCTTCAAAAGCAATGGCAGATTCATTTTCAGATAAAAATTTATTTCTTATTTTTTCTATAGTCGGACCCGCCTTTTCTACATCAACGCCTACCCTTCTGGAACTGCTTACGATAGCGGCTGCATAATGGCCAAAATGGGAGATTGAAAAATGGTATTGTTCGTCAACCAGGTATGGCTTGCGTGTATCGGCAATCAGGATTTCCTCCAGTGGAAAATCAGAAAATAATTCCTTAAGCAGGTAGCGGCCTGCCAGGTGCTGCAATCGTTTCTGGGCATGAGAAACGTCCCGCTTTACAGGAACTTTCTCCAGGAAAAAATTTTCATCTTCGGTGATATGCCAGATGGCCAGCCTGGTTGAATCGTTGATATTATGTTGATAAAATAAGGGCATCGCAAAAAAGCTTAATCCGAAATTCGCTGCAATTAACGGGTGAGGGTAAACAAATAAACAAATAAACCACCAAAAGAATGATTTTATCTGATAAGCGCATCATGGAAGAGATGGAAAAGGGCACGATTAAAATCCAACCCTATAACAGGGCTTCCCTGGGTAGCAATTCTTATGATGTGCATCTCGGACCCTGGCTTGCCACTTATCGGGAACATATTCTGGATGCCAAAAAACACAATGAGATAGAATCCTTCGAAATACCGGAAGAAGGTTTTGTTCTTTATCCGCATATATTTTACCTGGGCGTTACCGATGAATATACAGAAACCCATGAACACGTCCCTTTTCTGGAAGGAAAATCATCTACCGGCCGATTGGGTATCGACATCCATGCAACTGCCGGAAAAGGTGATGTTGGATTTTGTGGAAACTGGACACTTGAAATTTCAGTCAAACAACCCGTTCGCATATATAAAGGTATGCCTATCGGCCAGCTGATCTATTTCCCGGTGGATGGTGAAATAGAAGTGAAGTATAACCAGAAAAAAGACGCCAAATACAGCGGCCAGAAAAACAAACCGGTGGAAAGTATGATGTGGAAAAATAAATTCTAAAACGCGGAATCCCCATATTTTCGGTAATACGCAATTGCAAGACCCACTACATCATCATAGGACAGGATACCCTGCGGCTGGCGGTTGGCCTTCAGGTAATTTCCATACATCGCGTGAATAACGGGTTCGAATGGATTCTGGTATTTTCTGTAAAATGCTTTCAGATCCCTCAGATCCTGTCGGACATCCGGGTGTAACGATTCACGGTAAGGTATAAACGCAGTAGAATCCAGCGCATACAAGGCACTGGCAGAATAGAGATACAGGTCCAAATACATGGAATACCGGAACGCCGGATCGGCGGATGTTTTGGTAGCCAGGAACCCGCAAAAATTGGCTTCTTCTTCCTTTGCATAGCCCAGCTGGTGGCCGATTTCATGGCAGGTGGTGAAAGGTTGAACAAACCGCGGAACGGTGGTATTTACCTGGGATTCGCCGCTGAATGGATTATAATAACCGCTGAATCCCATATAGTTCGCCAGGTATCCGTAGAAAGAAAATTTCACCGAAGGATTCGGATAAAAAAGAGCCGGATCCTCCAGGCCCAACGCATGATATGCATCAATCGAATGCAGGAATATGCTGTCGTTTGTCATTAGTCCTTTCCTGGCACTTCGGGAAACAGAATCTATCGTATTCATTCGCGTTACGAGAAGGCCCACGAGATTTTTAAGGTCTTCCTTTGAATAGATGCCCGTATCAAGTTTCATCTGGCGGGCAAGTGGCAGGCGGTCATAGTTCAATCCCCACAAAATATTAAATGCCAGGTAAACCCATATTGCAATGGCAACGCATCTCTTTATTGAAAGGGTCAGGTATTGGCGGTGAAGTTTCCGTCTGAATGTCCGCACAAAAAAATTGACAAGGGAAAGGACAAGGTAGATGAAACAGGCCGCATACAAAATATCCCCCACACTGAAAGGAATCCAGCCCAGTAATAATCGCTGAACACGGGAGATCACCGGATAAATTCCGGTAGAATAATATTTCTCAACAGCGCCTGGAAAAAAGGAAAATATTTTTATGCTTACTGCCAGTATTAACGGAATCACCCAGGGCCTGATACGTTTCCAATGCATACCCTTAAAAATACATATTATTAAAGCATCCATCCTATATTGCAGCCTATACAATTGTCATGAATCTTGATTTTAACAAGAATGAAGATAATATGAAGCAGGCTCTGAGCCAGCTTCGAAACCGCTTTCAAAAAATTTCTCTAGGAGGCGGAATGAAATCAATCGAAAAGCAGCATGAAAAAAATAAGCTGACAGCGAGAGAGAGAATCTCTTACCTGTTGGACAAGGATACCTTATTTTATGAAATTGGCGCTTTTGCCGGATATGAAATGTACGATGAATATGGCGGCTGTCCGGCCGCCGGAACGGTAGCGGGCATCGGATATGTCAGTAATCGCCAGTGCATCATCCTGGCCAATGACCAGACAGTAAAAGCCGGCGCATGGTTCCCGATTACGGGTAAAAAAAATCTCCGTATGCAGGAGATTGCGATGGAAAATCATCTGCCCATCATTTATATTGTAGATAGTGCCGGCGTGTTTTTGCCCCTGCAGGATGAAATTTTTCCCGATAAAGAACATTTCGGAAGAATATTCAGAAACAATGCACGCATCAGTGCAATGGGAATTTCCCAGTTGTCGGTGGTAATGGGTCCCTGCGTGGCTGGTGGCGCTTATCTGCCTATTATGAGTGATGAAACCCTGATGGTAGAAGGAAACGGTTCCATTTTTTTAGCGGGGCCTTACCTGGTAAAGGCAGCTATCGGTGAAACTACCGACAATGAAACACTCGGCGGTGCGGTTACACACACTTCCATCTCAGGTATCGCGGATTATAAATTTAAAACAGAAGAAGAATGTCTTGAACAGGTGAAGAAGATTATGTCCACCCTGGGACATCCACCATCAGCAGGCTTCGACCGAATTGAGTCCCGGTCTCCGGGCCTGGATCCGCTGGACCTATATGGATTATTTCCATCAGATTCGACGAAGCCTTATGATATGGTTGAGATCATCAACCGGATTGTGGATGCACCGGGAATTCAACAATACAAAGAAGAATATGGCAAGACAATAATCTGTGGTTATGCGCGGATCGAGGGATGGGCGGTAGGAATTGTAGCCAATCAACGCACCATGGTAAAAACAAAAAAAGGAGAAGTTCAACTGGGGGGAGTGATTTATAACGACAGTGCCGATAAGTCCGCCCGCTTTATCATGAACTGCAATCAAAAGAAAATACCACTTCTTTTTTTGCAGGATGTTACCGGCTTTATGGTAGGGACACGAAGTGAACACGCGGGTATTATCAAAGACGGCGCGAAAATGGTGAATGCCGTTGCAAATTCGGTCGTTCCCAAATTTACTATCATCGTAGGCAATTCATATGGTGCAGGAAATTATGCGATGTGTGGTAAAGCATACGATCCAAGACTGATCCTGGCCTGGCCCACTGCAAAAATAGCCGTGATGGGTGGAGACCAGGCAGCGAAAACATTATTACAAATACAGGTTGCTTCCCTGCAGGCAAAAGGCCAGGTGATTGATCCGGTGGAAGAAAAAAAATTGCTGGACGAAATACGCGGAAGATATGAGCGGCAAACCAGCCCTTACTATGCGGCTGCCCGCCTTTGGGTAGATGCCATTATAGATCCGCTGGAAACCCGGAAATTTATTTCTGAAGGAATTCGGGCTGCGAATCAAAATCCGTCGATTGCTGAATTCAGAACCGGCGTGTTTCAGGTATAAAATTTTAAAGTTGCAGGCCCCGAATGGATAAAAATTCTTCTTTGCAGGATCATGTAATCATGTATACCGACGGCGCGTCACGGGGTAATCCCGGACCGGGCGGGTATGGAACCATCCTGATGTGGAAAGGAAATACAAAAGAATTATCCGCCGGATTTCGCCGCACGACCAATAACAGGATGGAACTGATGGCTGTGATTGCCGGCCTGGAAGCACTGAAAAAAAATGGTGTCCGACTGAAAATCTATTCTGACAGCCAGTATGTGGTAAACAGTGTTGAAAAGGGATGGCTAAAAAACTGGATAGCAACGGATTTCAAAGGCGGGAAAAAAAATAAGGATCTCTGGATTCGATTTTATGAATTGGCCGGCAAACATCATATAAAATTTCATTGGGTGAAGGGGCATGCTTCCAATCCGCACAATAACCGTTGTGATGAACTGGCCACGATTGCAGCAGATGGTGGACACCTCCTGGATGACGAAGGTTTTGAAAGTTGATTATCTACCGGCACTCTTTCCACTCGACATTTCTACAGGCCAGCAGATGACCTGGTGTAGCCGAACTGTCTTATGCTTTCGCACGCTGGCCTACTGCCTGGTTATTGCGGATGATAAAATAGCTGCCGAATAAAATAGCAGAAAAAACCAGGGTGGCAAGGATGCTCATTTTATAAAAAGGAATTCCGTCGGCATAACAAAGCATAAGCCCGTCGAAAGTTTTGGGCCTGTCCAGGCCCCGGGTAGCGCCGTTGCTGGCCCAAACCAGGAAATTTGAAAGCAGGAAATAAAGAGTCGGCGCAGTGAATGAGGCTAACCCGATCTGAACCAGATTCAACTTTTTAATGGCAAGGCCTACAAAAACCAATAGAGTAAAAAGTAAATAATTCTGCCATTGCCCTTCATAAAATCCCTGCATATTGGTCATTCCCCCGATGTACAAAACCTGGTACAGGAGATCTGAAATAAACATAGATAAAACCGGTAAGATAAATGCCCATTTCTTATCCTTTATTACGGCTCCTGCAAATACCGCCATGGCCCATTGTGGGGCAAAGCCATAAGGCCTTCCAGGTATGATACGGTAAAGTGCTGCTATGACAACAAGGAGTACAAATGACCAGATTATATTTTTTGAAGAGTTCATCACATTTATTTAGAAATGCAAAAATAGCTGATTTTAAAAAAATCCTGAAAACATATAGCAGGAAGTTACGAACATAGGCTTTGCAGTAGTTAGTCCATTCCTGGTATGGAAGCCTGATATATCACGGCGTCTTCCAACGCCCTGATTTGAAAACCGGCTCCGTCAAAACTAACCCAGGCCTCGCCCTTGTTTCTTTTAAACGAATGCCCATTATTTTCATCCACTTCGGCCGATCCGCTGAACACCAGAAATATTTCCACAGAATGTGAAACAAGGCTGACTGTTTCTCCCTTTGAAAGCTGCAATCGTCCCAACTCGAAATCAGGCGCGGTCGTTGGATAAATAAGTCTTTGGGATTCTGTCGGTTTTCCGGTAATAATATTCGGAATGGTAGGTTCAAACCGAACATGTTTTAGTAATTCCGGAACGTCCACATGTTTTGGTGTCAGTCCACCACGCAGCACATTGTCTGAATTCGACATAATTTCTACATTCTGTCCTTCCAGATAAGCGTGGGGCAATCCCGCATCCTGGAAAACGGCCTGGCCGGGCTGCAGGTGGAGAAGATTAAAAAAGTATATTGAAAAAATTCCCCGGTCGATACGACCTTCCTGTGAATAGGTTATTGCTGCACGGGCCGCCCAGAAATCTTCCTTATCCTTGTTCAATTTCCCGGCGTGATAATGCGGTATGATCCGGTCGAGCAGGGTTTTCAGATGCCGGTCGACCTGCACCTGGGGCATCTCCATTACGTGCCGGTAAAGTTTTTTATAATTATCACCACCAAATATGGGAACGAGGAAATGCAATTCCGGAATTTCCCGGAGCACCTGCTGCAGGGTTCTTGGGATCTTAAAACCATGCAGGAGCCAGAATTCACTCAGGGCAAGCATGAGTTCAGGCTTATGATTATTATCCTTAAAATTCCGATGTGCCGAATCCGGATCTACGCCCTTTTCGTTCTCCGCATTAAACGCGATCTCAGCACTCTCCCTGGTCGGATGGACCTGTATAGATAACATATCCTTTACGTCAAGCACTTTCAGCAGGAAGGGCAGACGTCCGAATGCCTTAGACGCTTTTTCACCAAGGGTCTGTACCGGGTAGGCTTCCACATAGTCTTTGAGTTTGACCGGGTTTTGGGAACCGTTTTTAAATTCCGCGCTTCCGCGGTCATGAGTACCAAGCCAAAATTCAGCGTAGGTTTCTCCCTTTTTTACGGGGATATTCAACAGTTTTGGCAGGTAATAATAACCTCCCCATGCATAGTGCTGTACTTTCCCGGTTATCGGCAACACCCGATCTTTACTCAGTTCCATAATTTCCATTAGTGGCTCAAAGTAAAGCAAAAATGGCCGCACACAATGAATTTGGAAAAGCAGGTGAACAAATGGCAGTGGAATGGCTGGAACAGCAGGGGTTCCGGCTGATTTCCCGCAATTGGAAATCCGGCCGTTATGAACTGGATATCATCGCCAGCAGGGCAGATGTGCTGCATTTTATTGAAGTTAAATCAAGGCACGACGATCTGTTCGGCAAACCGGAAGACTGGGTAAACTGGAAGAAAGGCGATCACTTGCTGGCAGCTGGTGCAGCCTTTCAATATAAATTTCCCGAATGGGATCAGGTCCAGTACGATATCCTTTCAATTCTGTTAACACCGGACGGCAAAAAAGATTTCTTTTTTATAGAAGATGTATATTGGTGGTAATGAGTAATCCTTCCGAATCACAGGAAATTATTTTTTTGAAATACCAGCAGAACATTCGAAACCATCAGCTGGCCATTGAGAAATTAAAAAAAATAAAAAGATGGATTGCAATAGCCAGACTTGCCACCGTTCTCATCGGGTCAGGAATGTCCTGGTATTTCTGGCCAGCTCCCGGAATCGTCATTTCTATAGTTATTATATTTTCAGTTATTCTGATCTTTTTAATATTTCATGATGCGGATCTTTCTTCACTCATCGGTCATTTAGAACGATTGATCCTGGTGAACAAACATGAAACAGATGCCATTCAATATACACTCCGGGGATATGATGAAGGAAATAATTTTTCTGACCCGAATCATGACTACGCTACTGATATGGATCTTTTCGGAGAGTCCTCCCTTTTTCAGTGGATAAACCGTTGTCACGCCGACCAGTCTAAGAAATTACTGTCTGATTATTTGAAATACCCGCTTTCTCTGCAGGAAATCAAAGGCAACCAGGAGGCAGCAAAAGAACTGTCTGACAAAAGGGAAACCTGTCAACAGATTCAATCCACCGCTATGGCCAACCCGCTTACTATGGAAACGGAAAGAAAGCTCGAAAACTGGATGGCGTCTTCCACACCGGGATTCTATGATCCCGTCTGGAAATGGTTTCAAAATGTTTATCCGGTAATTCCGGCAGGTCTGGTGATCATATATATTCTTGATATAATTACTGCCAATACGTTTATACTTTCACTTGTTGCACTGAGTATTTTCCACTACCTGATCGGAAGAAAAATTGTAGCTGAGTTTGTGATGCTGCTAAATATAGAACAGGAAATGGAAGGTTTGTATAAACAATTGCAACTCCTGGAAAATACAAAATATAAATCCAACACCATTCAGTCCCTGCAGGCCAGGCTGAGACCGGAGGGTTATTCTACAGCTTCCGCTTCGATAAAAGATTTTAATTCAATTCTAAAAAGGATTAACTGGCGTTCAAATCTGCTAATAAATGCCGTTCTCCAATTATTTTTATTCTGGGATCTGCGATTGATTATTTTGCTCAGAAAGTGGAAAAAGAAGAACGAACGACACGTGGGTGAATGGATAAAAGTGATTGCCAAAACTGAAGTCCTCGTAAGCATGGCTTCAATGGTACACAATAATCCGGACTGGAGCTTTCCGGATGTGGATAATGATTATTTCCATTTCGAGGCAAGGGAAATCGGCCACCCGCTCATCCATCCGGACAAGCGGATAACCAATAATTTTTTACTGGAGGGTCGCGGGAAAATAGCCCTCGTAACCGGATCCAATATGGCCGGTAAGAGTACTTTTCTCCGGTCCATCGGTGTCAATACTATTTTAGCGCAAATGGGCTGCCCGGTTTGTGCAGGGGATCTGAAGATGGGTATTGTAAAACTGATCAGCAGTATGCGCATAGCCGATAATCTGGCGGAAAATACGTCGACTTTTTATGCAGAACTAAAAAAACTGAAGACCATCATTGAATCAGTTAACCGCGGGGAACATGTTTTCATTCTATTGGATGAGGTCCTGCGCGGAACGAATTCAACGGACAGACACAGGGGGTCACAGGCCCTGGTCAGACAATTGCTTCAAAATGAAGTGCCGTGGCTGTCATGGCAACCCATGATACAGAACTGGCCCTATTCTGAATCAATGGCAGATAAGTCGGTTTCCAATTATCACTTCGAAGGCAGGATACTAAATGACGAACTCTATTTTGATTATAAAATCAAAAAAGGAATATGTGAAAGCCTGAATGCCACCACACTGATGAAAAAAATAGGTATTCATTTTCAGGATTAATATATTTACGCCAACCATAGCTGCTGAATCAATTACCTTATTCCATGCCTCCATCCACTGTTAATCTCCGGACCTTCAGAAACCTTGTATCCCGAAATAAAAAAAAACTAAGAACTTTTCTCGCCAGACTCGAGAAAAAACCATCCGAGACTGTACAGCTAATTGTTCTTGAAGCCAATGAACTTTCATGGGCAAAAACGGATTGCCTGGATTGCGCCAACTGCTGTAAATCCATGTCTCCCACTTATTCCAAGAAAGATATTACCCGGATTTCGAAATTCCTGGGCATGACGAAAGGGGCATTCATGGATAAATGGTTATATAAAGACCGCACAGGTGACTGGATAAATAAAAAACAACCCTGTCAGTTCCTGGATCTGAAGACCAATATGTGCAATATTTATGATGTAAGGCCGCGTGATTGTGCCGGATTTCCTTATCATGGCACTAAAAAATTAAAGGATTACGGGCACGTGTTCAAGCAAAACGTCGAATTTTGTCCTGCCACTTACCGGCTGGTAGAGATTATGCAGGAAGGGATTTCAAAAGGTCAAGTGGGAGCTAAAATAATCATCATGTGGGCTGCCGAAAAAAAAGGTTTCAAAGCCTGGCTCCAGCTGGAAAAATCACTTTCCGACCATTCAGTAGAAGCTTATCTGAGGGACATCGAAAAACTGACCCAGTTTTTTTCCATTCAACCATCAATGCGACCGATCGATGCTATACACCTGGATGAACTGCAGGCATTCCTCAAATGGATTGGGGCGCTGGGTATGACCGCCAGTTCCCAATCCCGCATCATATCAGGTATCCGTTCATTTTTTAAATATTGTTTGCAGGAGAATCTCATTAAACAGGACCCCACCCTGTTGCTGGAAGCACCCAAACTGCGAAGATCCCTCCCGGACTTCCTAAGTGTCGAAGAAATAAACCGTATTGTAGAGGCCATCGACCTGAGCAAACCGGAAGGTGAAAGAAACCGTGCAATTCTGGAAACCATGTATAGCTGCGGACTGCGTGTATCCGAACTGGTTAACCTGCGACTATCATCTCTTTATCCCGATCTGGGTTTTATTAAAGTGATTGGCAAAGGAGACAAGGAAAGACTGGTTCCCATTGGAAATACGGCATTAAAATTCATAGGCATCTATCGTGAGTCAGGTGCGCGTCCATGCCCGGATTCAAAAAGGAAATGAAGATATTCTTTTCCTGAACAGGCGCGGAGCCGGATTATCCAGGCAAATGATTTTCATTTTGCTGAAGGACCTTGTTCGCGAAGCGGGCATAAAGAAATCCGTTTCTCCACACACCTTCCGCCATTCGTTTGCGACACACCTGGTGGAAGGGGGTGCCGACCTTCGGGCTGTGCAGGAAATGCTGGGGCATGAAAGCATCACAACCACGGAAATATATACCCACCTGGATCGAGCCTACCTCCGTGAAACCCTTCAAAAATTTCATCCGGCTTTTCAGGTTTAACATTTAACGTTTCGGAACCACATCAGGATTATTGTCTGCCATCATCTCTCTACTTTCAACCATCACCGGTCAATCCGCCGTCGCATTGCTTCGCCGGGCAAAGCCGTCATCATACCTGTGGCAACCGTCATCCATCAACTGTCATCCTTCAACCGTCATCCTTCAACCGTCATTCCTGTTTATGGTAGACAGGCATCAACCGGACTCTGGCCCGGTTGTTGAAAATATTTGGTAAATTGCTATTGCATAAAATCATTCTATATGAGTTTACAAAGACTATTCACAGCGACACTTTCAGGTATCGTTATCGGAATATTAATTGCTCCTGCCAAAGGATCCGAAACGAGAAAAAAACTAACAGATTCAGTCGATAACATAAAAGATAAAATCAGACGCATCAGGGGCACGACTAACGAAGAACTGGAAGAACTGCACCAGGTATTTGAACATGAAGTGAGTGGTTTACGGGAAGATATCCGCGAAAAAGTACTTCGGCTCATTGAAGTAAGTAAAAAAAGTTATAATAATGTGAAGGCAGAAGCACTGTCTTAAGATGGTCGCTGTCTGATATTGTGAAGGCGAATGGATTAAAAGTTTAACTTTATTGCCCCAAATAATAGCGTTAAGCGTTAAGCGTTAAGCGTTAAGCGTTAAGCGTTAAGTCGTTTTAAGCGTTAAGCGTTAAGCGTTAAGCGTTAAGCGTTAAGCGTTGAACCGTTGGACTTACACTTTGAATAAGCAGGCTAAGTAAAATAACACCAATGGCACCAATTCCATTGAGCCATAAGAAACTTATATTGATAATACCTTCCTGATTCAGGTATGGAGTGCTAAGAATAAAAACTTCTACAACAACAGCACTAATAAAGACAGCTGTAGCTCCAATTTTTTTAAAATAAAAAGCCACCAGGAATATCCCGAGTGTTACTCCGTAAAATAAAGATCCCAATACATTTACGGCTTCAATCAGACTGTTGCCGATATTATACAGGAGCTGTGCGATAACCACACAGAAAATTCCCCATAGCAGGGTATATAACTGCGAGTAATAGTATTCCATTTCCCGACTCATCGGATTTTTTATCCATCGCTTATGCAGGTCGTTCATAGTGGCTGAGGAAAGTGAATTCAGTGAAGCGGCGATCGACCCCCAGGCAGATAAAAATATAACTGCGATTAATAATCCGATCAGACCTTTCGGCAGGTTGTCGATCACAAACCTCAGGAAGATATAATTTGTATCATTCGAATCCCCCTTCACTTCTTTGTCGTTTAACCAGCGTTTTATAGTAGTTCGCAGCTCGAATTGTTTTTTCTGTGCGTATTCCATAGCGAGTCCCTGGTGCATCCTGTTCTCCACCTGCGTTTCCAGAGCCGGATCCATCTGGGCAATCTTTTGTTTTTGGAGGGCTTCATAATCCTTCAATATAATCTTCAGGGAATCTGCATATTTTGTTTTGGCCAGGAGATCCAATTGTGTCTGGTTGAAAAATAATGGTTCGCGGGCAAATTGATAAAATGAGAAAACCAGCACCCCCAACAGGAGTATGCCAAATTGCATCGGAATCTTGATCAGTCCATTCAATAACAAGCTTAACCTGCTTTCTCTCGTGGACCTTGCTGTCAGGTAACGTCCCACCTGGGTCTGGTCTGTACCGAAATACGAAAGGGCCAGAAAAAACCCGCCGATGATACCACTCCAGATATTATAGCGGTCATTCCATTGAAATCCGTTTTCATTTCTTCCGGAAGTGATGACATTCAGCTTCCCGGCCTTACCCCCGATATGCAGTGCATCTGATAAACCCATATTGCCCGGCAGCAGGTGAACGACCATGTAACCTACCGTAAGCATACCCGCAAAAATGATAATGATTTGTATTTGCTGGGTGTATGCTACGGCTTTGACGCCACCCGTAAATGTGTAAATAATCAGCAGCCCTCCCATAAGAATATTGGTCCATAGTATATTCCAACCCAGAAGTGAGGAAAGTATAATCGAAGGTGCAGATATACTGATACCGGTAGATATCCCCCGTTGAAATAAAAACATTAGCGAAGTAAACGTCCTTGTTTTCCCGTCAAATCTTTTTTCGAGAAATTCATAAGCGGTAAACAATTTCAATTTATGAAATACCGGAACAAACGTGACGCAGAGTACCACCATCGCAAGAGGTAATCCAAAATAATATTGCACGAAACGCATCCCGTCAGTATACGCCTGCCCGGGTGCTGTAAGAAATGTGACGGCACTCGCCTGCGTACCAATGATGCTGAACAGGATCAGATACCAGGACGAACTTCGGTTGAGCAGAAAATAATTCTCGAGGTTTTTTTCAGCCCTACCCTTATATAATCCATACAGGATGATACCAACCAGCGTTACTATGAGTACAATCCAGTCGATAGTGCTCATGAAAAATGTTTGGTAAAGAGAAAAAACAATAAGATCAGCAGAGCCAGGAAACCAATAACGAGACCATACCAGGCGGACCAGGACTTAAAAAAAGGAGGCTTTTCATCCGGCAGTAAATTCATACTATTTTTTTGAGTTTCCGCGATTTGCCATCAGCATGGCAGCTATGATACCCAGCAATAAACCGATCAGCATTCCAATGGTCACTTTCTTAATCAGTCGTCCGACTACAATACCGGTTACAATTGCAACGACAAATGCGATTTCCCTTCTCTTCAACATATGTTAGTCCCTGGGTTGATTGAGCGCAATGAGATTGGCGAGCAAACGGTAAGCACCGGGAACACCAGCCGGTAGCTCGCGGAAAAAAACAAGTCCTGTGTAAGTAAAAGTTCCATTTCCATAGTGTGTTACAATCAGACTGCCATCCTGGTCCGGCTCACCTGAATCATGCATGGAAAATACTTTCTGATACCTCGGATCTACCCGTTGGGCAAAATAAATTCCTCTTTCCTGGACCCATCCATCAAAATCCTGTGCCGTTATCTTATTCGGAAAACGCAGCACCGGGTTCTCCGGCTGAAGAAAACGTACTGGTGCGTCTTCTTCTGTGATACGTGTATTTGTTATAGCGAAGGGATACGGTCCGATACCTGTTGTATCATTACCCCGGTTTCGATTATACTGAACAATCAGGTTCCCTCCTTTTTTTATATATTCCATCAGTACTCCATATTTTCCGGCCAACCATTCATGTACATCATAGGCACGCAATCCGGTGATTACTGCGTCCAGGTTTTGAAGTCCAGCCGGGGTTACGGAACTTTCATTTAACGGAATAACAGTATAACCCATTGCGATGAGCGCGTCCGGAACACGGTCACCGGCACCTTCAATATATCCGATCCGGTTTCCCAGGCGGGTAAGATTCACAGAAACAACTGTAGATTTTGCCTGTCTGAAATAGTCAATCCTCGGTATATGTTCATAAGAAATAGTCCTGCATTGAAGGAGGGTGTCCCGGATACCGTTTTTCACAGTTGTTGCCCAGGTCGCCGCGTTCAGATCTTTGGCCAGCTCTGATTTCAATAAAAAATTATGGTTGTCCGCTGAAGAAGAAATGCTGCTGGTCTGAAAGCCTGGAATGGGTGTAACGGAAACCGATGGTGGAGCTGCATCAGCAGTTTTTCCAGTGGCAAGAGCTGTTGAATGAACTATACTGCTATCCACATCGTCCAGGGTGGTTTTCGTTTGCTTCCTCACTACGAGTTGCTTTTCCATACCCTGCCGGAAAACCAGTAGAGCGGGATCGCAATAGTCCATCTGCGAGGGGACAATGGTGAGGGGTTCAAATATTTCCCCCTTCACGGCATCAGTATATTTATAAAATACCGGTTGTTTTATCCCGAATGTTTCACCGTACAGGCTGATACTGAAAACCGCCTCCAACACCGGTGGGTTCTGTGGCCGTCCGATCATCGTCTGATCATTTACGTTATAAGATCCCGGCGACATAGGCTCGAACCAGCCAGTAAGGCTGTGAGATGGGCAGGTTGCGGAGAGATATCTGACGCACCACTGAATAATTAGTTCCCGGCTGAAGGTCCTGGCCCCAGGCAGTATCCTGCTGGTTCAACACAACACCATTTAAGCGGATGGGAACCGGTGCGCGGTTTACCAGCCTGACTGTAACCGGGATGGATTGGTTTTGTAATGCATATCCTTCCGGGACCGTCGCTTCCAACCACAAACCGCTGCAGTCCCGGATGAGCCCGGTTGTTTCTTTCAGTTTTTCTTCGCGCCAGTAACCGGTCGGTAAGGCATGTATTTCCTTGTAAATTTCGATGAGAAGTGGTAAGGATTTATAGGGGGCCGAGGGGTCATAATTCTTGACCAGTTTATCAATTGATTTACCAATGGGCTTACCATTTGGAATCCGGCTCCAGTCGCAATTGATATTTTGCATAAGACCGGAATCCGCCTTCTCGCCTTCCGTCAAAGAAAAATATTCCAGGAAACTACCTCTCGAATGAGCGACTCCAAAACCCTGGGAGCGGTGCTGGCTGCGGCTGTCAGCTGCTATCTCTCCATAACTTTTCCCGGTCAGTGGATTAAAGCCGCCCACATCGATCTTCATCTGATCCTCACTGGTAATGTTCACCGAACCGAATCTAAAAGTATTCAGGAACAGGCGGCGGGCCTGCCAGGGTTGGACACCATATGTAAACTGTTCCGGAAATTGTTTTGGATCGGCAGCAGCAGAATATGCCAGACGTGCCAATACGGAAGAGGCCGAATGCTGCCCATGACCTGCCCGCTTGTCTTCGGGAAACCGCGTAATGATAATATCGGGTTGAAATTTCCGGATGATCCAGACTACATCGCTTAATATTTTTTGTTCATTCCAGATTTTGAGAGCCTCTTCAGTTGTTTTGGTAAACCCAAAATCGTAAGCACGGGAAAAAAACTGGTCGGCTCCATCCACCCGCCTTGCAGCCATTAATTCCTGCGTGCGAATAAGACCCAGTTCAATACCCTGTTCATCCCCGATCAGGTTTTGACCTCCGTCTCCCCGGGTTAGTGAAAGGTAGCCAGTCCGGTATAATTTATCCTTGGAAAGCCAGGCCAGCAGCCTGGTATTTTCATCGTCGGGATGGGCTGCGATATATAGTACTGATCCCAGCACATTCAATTTTTTCAATCGAAGGAGGATATCTGAAGAACTGGAAGTTTCAGGAAGCTGCGCAAACGAAATTTCAGTAAATATAAAAAGGATAAACAGGCAGGAAAGGAATAATTTCATCCGGAATATTCGGCTTTAGTAATGACCAAATTAATGAATCCCAGATAAACATAAGGGGTTATTATATCGACGGTAATTCAATGGGCTGTCTTCATTAATTTTAATAAAATTTATTACATGCGCTTATCGCCTGGCCGTGCGTTATTTCTAATATTCTTTTTTATTCCGTGGATATTTTCTTCTGTTTGCGCCCAGGTACAACCTTCGAAAAAATATCACCCCGTAAAACAGCTTATCTGCAGGAACGGGGCGGTGGTCTCCGCCAATTCTCTGGCCAGTATGGCAGGATTACAAATGCTGAAGACTGGCGGGAATGCAGTTGACGCCGCTATAGCAACGCAGCTGGCATTGGCCGTCGTGTATCCGGGTGCGGGGAATCTGGGTGGTGGTGGATTCATGGTCGCGCATCTGTCTGGTCAAAAAAACCTGGCAATTGATTTTCGTGAAAAAGCCCCAGCCAGAGCCGACAGGAATATGTACCTGGATACAAATGAAAATGTCATACCCGGCAAAAGTGAAAACGGTCACCTGTCAGCCGGTGTGCCGGGAACCGTGGCCGGAATATTTACATATTACAAATATGCAAAGCTTCCATTTAAAACTTTAATTCAACCGGCTATTGAGCTGGCAGAAAAAGGATTCGCTATCACGGATGCTGAGGCAGCCGACCTGAATGAATATCAGGACGACTTTAAGAATTTCAATTCGGTGATACCTGTTTTTGTAAAAGCTTCTGGCTGGAAGGGCGGAGATATCCTTGTTCAAAAAGATCTCGCGAAAACACTAAGCCGGATCCGGGATATGGGTGCAAAAGGATTTTATGAAGGAGAAACAGCCCGCCTGATTGTAGAAGAAATGAAACGCGGAAAGGGCATGATCAGTTACGATGATCTTAAAAAATATAATGCGTTGGAAAGAGTGCCGGTTGTTTTTTTGTATAAAACTGATTATACAATTATAACCATGCCTCTTCCCAGTGCTGGTGGTATTCTTCTTCCTCAAATGATGGGAATGATGGAAAAACGAAACCTGAAACAATTTGGATTTGAGACAGCGCAATCAATACATCTGATGGCCGAAGCCGAAAGAATGGCATATGCAGACCGGGCAAAATATCTCGGTGACCCGGACTATTTTAAAATACCTGTAAAAGCCCTCACCAGCGAATCTTATCTCAATGAACGGATGAAAAATTTTAATCCTGATTCAGCAGGCAAAAGTGAAGAGGTGCAGGCCGGATTGATCCCCGAAAGTGCCGAGACCACTCATTTGGATACGTATGATAAGTCAGGCAACTGCGTTTCGATTACAACAACGCTCAATGGAGGTTATGGCAGTCGCACCGTGGTTGCAGGTGCCGGTTTTTTATTGAATGATGAAATGGATGATTTCAGTATCAAACCCGGTGTGCCCAATATGTATGGCGCAGTAGGCGGAGAAGCCAATGCAATTCATCCGGGAAAAAGAATGCTGAGTTCCATGACTCCGACGATTGTATTATTCAGGGACAAACCATTTCTTGTGCTCGGAACACCGGGAGGCACAACCATTACGACTTCGGTATTTCAAACTCTGATGGATATCATAGAATTTGATATGTCGGTTTCTGATGCTGTGAACAAACCCAAGTTCCATCACCAGTGGTTGCCGGATACCCTTTATGTAGAGAAAGGATTTTCTCCTGAGGTCCAGCTTCAATTGACTCAGATGGGTTATAAAGTAAAGGAAAGGGAAGCCATAGGCCGGACTGAGGTAATCAGAATTTCCACTACGGGAGAAATAGAGGCGGTAGCAGACTGGCGGGGGGACGACAGTGCTGCAGGCTATTAAAGCCTTGCAGGGCTTGAATATGCAGCATGCTTTTTGTACTTTTAGCCGATCTAATATACCCATCTGAAAAAAGCCGGTAAAATAGTTCGCAGGACGCTGCTCACCCTACTCCTTCTCCTCGTATTTCTGTGGGCAATTATCCATACCCACCCTGTCCAGAAATGGCTGCTGACAAGGGTTACAACCACGCTCTCCGAAAATCTACACGCGGAAATATCCATTCAGGACATAGACTTTGCCTTTTTTAATAAAATGAGGCTGAACGGCGTACTCGTTAAAGATCAGAAAGGAGATACCATTTTATACTCCGGCCAGGTGCGGGTAAATATCACCGACTGGTTCTTCCTGAAGGATAAAATTGAGTTAAAGTACATCGGGCTGAAAGACACTTACGTTCATCTTCACAGGACTGATTCAGTATGGAACTACCAGTTTCTGGCCGACTATTTCGGATCTTCAGATACAACACCCAAAAAAACCATTCAACTGCAATTGCGCGACATAGATATATCGCAGTTACATCTGTTAAAACAGGACGGCTGGCGCGGAGAGGATATGGAGCTGGACCTGGGTGGCCTGACGGTTGATGCGGAACAACTGGACCTGAACCGCAAAACCGCGATATTTCACTCAATAAAATTTACTAAACCTGATTTTGCGATCAGGAGCTATACGGGTAATCGGCCGGAATTACCGCCTGATAGCAAGGCGATTATTAACGATCCTAATCACCTTAGGTGGAATCCTGCAAACTGGAATATCATGGTCAGGCGGGCAATTATCCAGGACGGATCATTCCGGGACGATAAAATCCAGGATAAAAACATTTCCACGGTATTCGACAGCTACCATATGCACTTTTCGGAAATCCAGGCGGATTTTAAAGATTTTTCATTTATCAAAGACAGCATACAGGGAAAAATGCGACTTGCTACAAAGGAAAAATCGGGTTTTACTGTCCAGGCACTAAACGCAAATATTAAGTTTTACCCCGAGGGCATGGAATTTTACAATTTCGACCTGCTCACAGGCAAGAGCCATATCAGAAATTTCTTTGCGATGCGGTTTAAAAGTTTTGACGATTTATCTGACTTCAATACAAAGGTAAAAATGGAAGCAGATTTCTCGAACGCTGTCGTAGACAGTGACGATATTTCCTTCTTTGCTTCCGATCTCAAATCATGGAAAAAAAATATTCTCATCACCGGTAAAATAAAAGGTTCTCTATCTGACCTGGGAGGAAAGAATTTAAGAATCAATGCCGGCTTGCATACCGAACTGAAAGGCGATATTCATTTAATCGGACTCCCGGATATTAACAAGACTTTTATCGATTTCAAATCGAATGATTTCCGGACTACTTACCCCGACATAATAACTTTCCTCCCTTCACTCAGACAAATCAAAAGTCCGAGGATCGACCGGATAGAAAAGCTTCGGTTTGTGGGGAATTTCCAGGGTACCATTCAGAATTTCGTAACATCCGGAACCATCGAGACCAACCTGGGAACACTTGTTACCAGCGTGAGCATGCAGCTTCCGACTAACCGCCCGGCTTCTTATTCGGGAAATCTGCTGACGAATGATTTTCAGCTGGGTCGTTTTTTAGAAGACAGCAGCCTGGGTAAGATTTCATTCAAAGGAAAAATACAGGGCACCGGACTGGCATTAAATACAATTAATGCCAGCCTGGATGGCAATATCAGGGAGTTTAGCTACCAGGGCTATGTATACGAAGATATTTTCATCAACGGCCAGGTAAGGAAAAAAAGATTTGACGGGAAAATCATTTCAAATGACTCAAATCTTCATGCCACATTGATCGGGTTGATCGATTACAGCAAGGATATTCCAAAATTCGATTTCAACGCGGTCATAGATAAAGCAAACCTTCATGCGCTCCATTTTACCCACGACAGTATTGATTTTGATGGCAAACTAAGATTCAATTTTACCGGAAATGATATTGACCACTTTTTAGGCAAAGCCAGAATTTTTGATGCATCCATTTACAAAAGAGGGCAACGAATGTCTTTTGATTCACTGGTGGTAGAATCCAATATCATCGACAGCAGCAAGACGATCACTGTTATGAGCAATGAATTTGAAGGCGCCATTGTGGGTGAATTTTCTATTAAAAAATTACCTGCGGCTTTCCAGGAATTCCTGCACCGGTATTATCCAAATTATATCAAACCAAATACCGTCAAACTTAGTAAGGAAAAATTCAGTTTTGTAATCACCACCCGCCAGGTGGATCCCTACCTGGATTTTATTACGAAAGATTTCCGGGGATTCAATAACTCCAATATCAATGGACGCATAAACAGCGAACAAAACCTGCTGAATGTTAACGTGGATGTGCCCCAGTTTAATTACAAAAATATTTCATTTTACAAGGTAGAACTGAAGGGAAACGGCAATTATGATAGTCTGACGGTGGAAAACAATATAGGAGAAGTGTACGTGAATGACAGTTTGCATTTCCCTTTAACACATATCCACCTTCGTTCCTTTAATGATATTTCAGATGTTAAAATCAGTACGAGTGCAAATCATACCCTCAATGCTGCCAATATTTCAGCACAGGTGGAAACCCTTTCCGACGGAGTCAGAATAAAATTCAGACCGTCTACTTTTGATATCAACAGTAAGACCTGGACAATTGACAAAAACAGCGAACTGTTGTTCAGCAAAAATACCGTTGGTGCAGAATCTGTCAGGATTTACAGTGGCGATCAGCAGTTCCTGGTGAGTACAACCCCGTCGGGAGAAGGAAACTGGAACGATGTTCATCTGGACCTCCATAAAATAAATATTGGCGACTTCTCCCCGTTTTTTATAAAAGATGAAAGAGTGGAAGGTGTGCTGACCGGCAAAGTAGACGTTAGCGATCCATTCAATCATACCTATGCACGTTTCAGCGGAACGGCAGAATATTTTCGTTTTTCAAACGATTCTGTTGGAAAAATAAATCTCACGGCAGACTATAACAAACAAACCGGGATCGTAAACGGAACAGTTAATTCAGATAACCAGGACTATCATTTTGATCTGAAGGGCATATTCAATACCAGCGACAGTGCTGCGCAGCCGATCAATATTATGATTCCGAATATGGTAAATACAAAAATTGACCTGCTGGAAAGATATATTGGAACTATTTTCAGCAATGTGACCGGCTATGCCACAGGTTCATTACAGATTGTCGGAACAGGCAGTAACCTGGACTATATCGGGGATATTCACCTGACGGATGGAAAACTACACGTTAACTACACACGTTGTACTTACCGTATACCTTCTGCCATGGTGCATATGCGTGCCGATCAAATAGATTTCGGATCTTTTCAGATCCTGGATTCGCTCGGAAATAAAGCCGAAGTTTCAAAAGGGAAATTATACCACCATTCCTTCCGCGACATGAGCTATGATTTTGCCATCAACACCAACAAACTTTTACTGCTAAACACCCATATCACAGACAATAACCAGTTTTACGGAACTATGATTGGAAGGGCCAACCTGAAATTATATGGCCCGCAGGAAGACCTGCTGATGGAAATCAAGGGTGAACCAACTGACAGTTCAAATATTTTTATTCCCACCAATACCAGCCGCGAGAGTGCCGATGCGGATTTTATTGTATGGAAAGTATATGGTAAGGAAATGAAGGAACGAAAGTTGACTTCCTCTGAAAGTAATTTCACTGTAAGCCTGGATATTAATGCCAACAATTACGCAAATGTTTCACTGATCATAGATCCGCTGACTAAAGACATCATCAAAGCGACCGGGCATGGTAACCTCCAGATGAGGGTGGGTACCAATGAAGACATGAGCATCCGCGGCCTTTACGTGATCGACCGGGGAAACTATAATTTCTCCTTCCAGTCATTCATCAAGAAACCATTTGTATTTATGCAGGGAAGGGAAAATTTTATCCGCTGGACGGGAGATCCCTATGATGCCGATATCAATATTCAGGCAATTTACCAGGCAGAAAATATTCAATTCAGTGGTTTAGGAGAAGACCAGAATCAGAAAGGATCATACTACGGGAAAGCAAAAAATTATCTGGGACCGATTTGGGTTGTTGCAACGCTGAAGGACAAGCTTATGCATCCCACAATCAGTTTTGAGCTGCAGTTACCACCCAACAGTGAATTGAGAAATGATCCCTATGCGCAGGGAAAACTTGAACAGATTAATTCCGATCCGGGAGAATTGAATAAACAAGTGGCATTCCTGCTGGTGTTCAACAGTTTTGGTCCCCTGAACACCAGTAATACGGCTTTCACAGCTAACGAAGCCGTGGGCGGAATCCTGGCATCCAGCATATCGAGTTACATATCAGGAGCAATGAGCAGCTTTTTCTCAACTAAATTTCAACAGGTATTTAAGGACAAAAGTCTCCGGGTAAATTTTAATACAGCAGTCTATAACGGATCCGCGCTGGATCCGAATGCAACTGCCACCACATATTCTTATGACCGCACCAACCTAAACCTGTCGGTGATAAAAAGTTTTATGAACGACAGACTAACTTTTACGGTTGGAAGTGCGTTTGACATTGGACTGACGGCGCAACAGGCAACTTACGCAGCGGTGCAATTTCTTCCTAATGTGACCGCTGAATATAAACTGACAGAGAATGGACGGGTGGTGCTAACTTTTTTTTACCGGGATTCATATAATTACCTGACACTTGGGAACCATATTATGAACAGTTCAGGAACCAGTATATCCTATCGCAGGGACTTTGACCGATTGGATGAAGTTTTTAAAAAGAAGAAGAAACCGGAAGTTAAGGATAGTACAAGCACTAAGAACTAGAAACAAGTATGGGAGTATGAGAGTTAATTCCCATACTCCCATACTCCCATACTTTCATCCTTTCCTCACATTTGCTCTTTTAACGTGTGTCCGAGTTTATCGCGCTTTGTATTCAGGTACTTTTCATTGTGAGGGTTGGCGGGAATCTGGATAGGAATTGTGTCCACGATCTCCAGTCCGTATCCTGAAAGCCCGGTACGTTTTTTCGGGTTGTTACTGATCAGCTTAATACGACTTACTCCAAGATGACGCAGAATTTGTGCGCCAACGCCGTAGTCTCTCTTATCCATGGGGAATCCCAGATGTAAATTTGCTTCCACCGTATCCATTCCGTCTTCCTGCAGCTTATAGGCTTTTAATTTATTGACAAGGCCGATTCCCCGGCCTTCCTGGTTCATATATAAAATGACACCGGTCTTATTCGCTTCTACCATTTGCATCGCTTTATGCAGCTGGTCACCGCAATCACAACGCAATGACCCAAGAATATCCCCTGTAAAACAGGATGAGTGAACACGCACCATTACCGGGTCATTTTCCTTCCATTCTCCCTTGATAAGCGCTAAATGCTCATTAGAAGTATTTTTTTCCTGGAAAGCGATCAGTTTGAAATGGCCATATTTTGTTGGCATATCCACCCTGACAATTTCATCTATCAGGGAATCTGTTTTTAACCGGTATTCGATCAGATCACGGATGGAAATAAGTTTGAAATCAAATTTTTTCGCGATTGCTTTCAATTCAGGAAGTCGGGCCATGCTGCCATCTTCGTTCATGATCTCAACGAGAATACCTGCCGGTTCAAAACCTGCCAGCCGGGCGAGATCTATTGTTGCTTCCGTATGTCCCGCTCTTCTTAATACACCCCCCTTTTTTGCGCGAAGAGGAAATATATGTCCAGGCCTTCCCAGGTCACCCGGTTTCGTGGAAGGATTTATCAGCGCCTGAATCGTGAAAGCGCGGTCATGCGCAGAAATGCCCGTAGTACAACCATGACCTAATAAATCAACGGAGACAGTAAATGCAGTTTCGTGAAGTGCCGTGTTATTATTTACCATCAGTTCAAGTGATAGTTCATCGCACCGCTCTTCTATGAGCGGTGTACAAATTAGCCCTCTTCCATATTTACTCATGAAATTGATCACTTCCGGTGTCGCATTACGCGCTGCCGTAATAAAATCTCCTTCATTTTCACGGTCCTCATCGTCCACTACAATGACCAGCCTTCCCTGTCGGATCGATTCAATGGCATCTTCAATTTTATCTAGCATGAAAATAATTTATACCCAAAGTTACAATTTATCATTGCCTTTACACAGGACCCATAATTCATTGATTTACAATTAAGATATACTAAGAAATGAAAATGTATACAATTCCGGGATGGATGTTGATAAAAAAATCGTTGTAAAATTTTTAACATTTGAATTTTTACTTTCTTTATTCTTTGTTTTCTTCCTTCGACTGCTGCTTTTCAACTACGGTTGCTGCCTTATCACGAAAATGAGAATGATATCATTTTTTATTAATCTTTAATTAATCAGGCATCTGGAAATTTCTTTTTCAAGTGTATTTATTTTACAACCTAAATGAATTTCGTTATGAGAAAACGACTATTGATTTTGGCAACCGGTATTTTAATTATTTTTTCGGCAAGTGCGCAGGAAACAACCTCGGATATAGCGGGGCAGGTGACCGGTGATAAAAATCCTTTGGGAGGTGCCACAGTAACTGCGGTGCACACGCCTTCCGGTTCAACTTATAAAACGACCTCCCGTTCCGACGGGCGCTTCAATGTTCCCAATGTCCGGATTGGCGGACCCTACACCATTACAGTTACCTACGTTGGTTACCAGACGGCCAGCCAGGATAATATTATGTTGACACTGGGACAGGAATACAAAGCAGACTTCACATTATTGCCGGAAACAACAAAACTCAGCGAGGTCACGGTCACTTCCGCAGGCAGCGGAGGAAAAGTGTTTAATACAAGCCATACCGGAAACCAGGAAATCATTACCAGGCAGCAGCTTGAAAGGCTTCCAACAGTAAACAGGAGTTTACTTGATTTTACGCGGCTCACACCAGGCTCTAACGGGTTGTCGTTCGGTGGTCAGAGTAACCAATACAATAATATCACGGTAGATGGGGCAAACTTTAATAACTCGTTCGGTCTTTCGGGTACGCTGGGCGGACAAACAAATTCTCAACCCATTAGCACGGATGCGCTTGAACAAATACAGGTAAATGTATCTCCCTACGATGTAAGGCAGGGAGGGTTTTCCGGAGCCAGTATCAATTCGGTTACCCGAAGCGGGACCAACCTGTTCCGGGGCTCCGTGTATACTTACATAAAGGGTCCGGGTACGCAGGGTTATAAAGTGGAAAATATCACTATTCCTCACCAGGATTTCTCCTATAACCTGACTGGTTTCAGCGTGGGCGGCCCGATTTTGGAAAATAAATTATTCTTTTTCGTAAGTGCCGAGCAGGAGAAAAGAACTGACCCCGGAACATCATTCATTGCGTCAGACGCGAGTCATGCACCCAACGGAGTTTCTATTTCGAATGCAAATGCCGACACTTTAAATGCGCTGGCGTCTTTTTTGAAAAATACTTACGGGTATGATCCCGGGGCCTTCCAGGGTTATAGTTATAAAACCCAAAGCCAGAAACTGACGATCAAGGTCGACTGGAACCTGGACCAGAGTAATACGCTGACAGTTAAATATAATTTTCTCAAGTCTTCCAGACAGATCCAGGCGAGTAACAGCGGATCTGTTAATTCGTCTTACGGGCGAACGCCCGGCCAATATGCGATGCCCTTCTATGGAAGCGGGTATACCATTAATAATAATTTTGATATTATCATCGCTGAGCTAAACACCCGGTTGAGCAACAAGGCTTCGAATAAATTGCAGATCGGGTATACTGCACTGAGGGACTATCGCTCACCACTTACTTCAAGCCCCTTCCCGCTCGTGGATATACTGGATGGAAGTGGTAATCCATATACATCTTTTGGATATGAACAATTTACCTATGGAAACCTGCTGAATACGGATGTTTACCAGCTGAATGATATTTACACAATGTATAAGGGGCGACATGAAATAACCATTGGTACACAAAATTCTCTTAAAAAATATTCAAATGGATTTTCACCCGCTTATGAAGGCGTTTATCGCTTTAGCAGTTTGAGTTCGTTTTATGCAGCAGCTGCTAATCCCTCAGTAAAAGCACTTCGTTATGACCTTTCTTATACCCTCCCACCCAACGGACCCTTCCCGCTGGTAGGTCCGCAGGATTTGGAACTGGGATTCTTTGTACAGGATAAATGGAGGGTCAAGCAAAACTTCACGTTGATCTACGGCTTGCGTGTAGACATTCCTATTTTCAAGAATACTTTCCTGCAGAATGATTCTGCTGCGGCACTCACGTTTTACAATGGCATTCACCTGAATACCGGACAGGCACCCCATGTTAATCCACTTTTCGGGCCAAGGCTCGGATTTAACTGGGATGTAAATGGTGATCAGAAGACACAGGTTCGCGGAGGAATCGGACTATTTGCCGGACCACCACCTTTTGTCTGGATAAGCAATCAGGCCAGTAACAGTGGCGTGGCGCTTTTTGGATCCGTCAGTAATTCCACAACGACTTCTTTTAGTCCGGAAGTGAACCCCAATCCAAACTGGCCGGCCAACGCAACAAAAACACTCAGCAAATCCTACAGTTTAAATGTAACCGATCCTTCATTTAAATTTCCCCAGGCCCTGAAATCCAGCCTGGCTGTGGATCAGAAGCTTCCTCATAACTGGATTGTGACCCTGGAATTAACTTATGCAAAAGATGTAAACGCTGCATTCTTCCAAAATGTTAACCTGCCATCCACTGGAACCGCCCTGGTAGGTGCCGACAACCGGATTCGTTATTCCTCCAGTCAGATTTATCCGGTCGGGGGCGCTGCTGCAGCAACCGTTTCAAATCCGAATATCGGAAATGCGATTTATATGACGAATGTAAATGGAGGATATGCTTATACCGCTACCCTGCAGATTCAAAAACAATTTAAAAATCTCTATGTAAATGCAGCATATACTTACAGCCAGGCGAAGGATGTAATGGTAGGCGGGTCCACTGCCGCCACCATGTGGGGATCAAAACCTGTTTCGGGAGACCCGAATGTGCCCTGGGTAGGTAATTCCAATGCTTATATGCCACAACATTTTATTGCATCGGCTTCCTACAAATTCATTTACGGGAAAAATTACGCTACAACAGTTGGGCTGATATTCGAAGCAGCTGTTTCGGGTATCGGTTCCTATGTGTATAATGGCGATCTCAACAATGATGCACAGACCTCCAACGACCTGATGTATATTCCAACTGTGGCGGATTACACATCAGGTAAATATGTTACAGCCAATGGCGGCGGTCTTGATAAGCGTACTCCCAACGAGGTATGGTACCAAATTAATGCGTATATAAGTCAGGACAGGTATCTGAATTCACATCGTGGTAAATATGCAGAAAGAAATGCCCTGATATTTCCCTGGTACAGCCGGCTGGATGCAAATGTCAGCCAGGACTTCTATGTAAAAGCAGGCAAGAATACCCATACACTTCGTCTTTCTGTGGACATTGTCAATGTGGGTAATATGATCAATAGTGACTGGGGTATTTATCGTCTGCCGAGTGCCGGTACCGGTTCCAGTATCCTGGCCAGCGGGGTTCCCAATGTAATTAACGTCGGACTTATTTCTGCTAAAGTTGGCGCCAATAATGTGCCGGTTTACGGTTTCCCTTACCAGATCGCGCCGACGGCGACTTCGGCCGGAGTGCCTTATACGAGTTCGTGGAAAGATGACACCAGTCTGGCTTCCCGTTGGCAGATGCAATTCGGGATCAGATATTTATTCAACTAAGAAAAGGACACTTCACCGGGTTCAGCCGGTAAACCAAAAGGGCGACCGGTATTTGCCGGTCGCCCTTTAGTTTCTTTATTCAATTTTTACTTTTTGCCAAACCCCCATTTAAGAAAAACCGGGAAAGCCAGGGACCAGGTAGGAATATCGTGTTTACCTCCTTCAATTTCATAATAGCAAATGTCAGCGTGACGGTCGTATCCCTTATTTGTCAGGACTGAAATAAGGTCTTTCGTGTCATCTATGGAATCTATGATTCCGTTTCCGTTCCGGTCTTCTGTTTCATCTTCTGTTCCGCATTCAAAAAAAAATTTCATTCCTGCCACATAATGGCCATCCTGGATCTGGTTGTGCATGATACGGTGCTGTTCATCCTGATATTCCGGATCATCCTTATCCAATGTGCGCCACCAAAGGGAACCTGAAAACACACCAACCATATTAAAAAGTCCGCCATGCTTCCAGCAGATATCCAGTGCACTTAATCCGCCCAGTGAAAAACCGGCGAAAGCCCAACGGGTCTTCAGTCTGTCCGGAAAAAGGAGTTGAATAGCCGGCACCAGTTCTTCAATTATAAAATCCATATACCGTTTTGCCAGGTTTCCTCTTCCTTTAAAATCGGCTGTGATGGCCGTTCCATATTCAAATTTCCTCAGCGGACCCGCGTGAATACCTACACAGAGCAGGGGTCGAATGGAATTCGTACGATACAATTTCCCCAGGATGGACGAAAAACCCATGCTTTGAAGATCCTGGCCATCGTTGACCAGTAATACATCCAGGGAACCGGCATCTCTGTCCATTTCCGGTGGAAGATAAAAGTCAATGCGCAGGTTCCTCTCCAGGATTTCCGAGGGGAAAGAAAGGGTTTCAACGGTTTTTATTTCCGGGTTTACGGATGGCATATTTTCAAAAATAGGCAAGAATAAGGAGTTCATTTGTTTTTATAGCATTTTAAAAATAAATTTGGATGCCCACCAACGCATTTTAGCATGAATATTAAGGAAGAATATTATAAATGGCATTCGCCTTCTCTTGATCGTGACATAGAAATGCTCGTCTTTGGCTATGCCGGTCAACCGGTCATATTGTTTCCCACTTCTAAAGGCGCCTATTATCAGAACAAGGACCAGGGCATGATTGATGCCGCTCACTGGTTTTTGGAAAACGGCAAAGTGAAAATATATTGCCCGGACAGCATTGATGCAGACAGCTGGTATAATAAATCCATACCGCCCCATGCGCGGGCATGGAACCAGGAAAAATTTGACCGGATGATTTCAACCGAACTGGTTCCCTGGGCCCAGCACGAAACAGGTTATGAAAGAATGGCTTTTGCCGGATGCAGTTTTGGAGGATATCATGCGGTGAATACTGCCTTCCGTCATCCAAGTTTGGCGAGCTATTGTTTTTCCATGAGCGGGGCATTTGATATAAAGCAATTCACCGACGGATATTATGATGACACCATCTATTTTAATAATCCCGTTGATTATATACCTAACGATAATAACCCAAATCTCTGGAAAATGGGCATCATTCTGGGTACGAGCGAACACGATATTTGTAAACCGGAAAATGAACGCATGGACGCTATTTTACAACAAAAAAATATTCGCCACTGGTTAGACATGAGACCCCAGGCAAACCACGACTGGCCGGTATGGCGCGAAATGTTTCCTCATTATCTCTCCTTAATCAATTAACTTCCTGTAATAAATCAACTGCATGAAAAAAATCGGCGTTCTTTATGGCAAAGAAAGAAGTTTCCCCATGGCTTTTATAGAGGCCGTGAACGGAAAGAATGTGCGGGGCGTTCAGGCCGAATCGGTTCTGATCGACAAAGTGATCCAGGGTCATCCCTCGCGGGTACAGCGTCATCATCGATCGGATTTCCCAGGATGTTCCCTTCTACCGGGCTTTCCTGAAAAATGCCGCCATCAGTGGAACAGCAGTCATTAACAATCCCTTTTGGTGGAGCGCGGATGAAAAATTTTTCAATAATGCGCTCGCCACAAAAATCGGCGTGCCGGTTCCCAAAACAGTTATCCTTCCATCACGCGACCTGCCGGAAGACACGACCGAATTATCTTTTTCCAACCTGGCTTACCCGCTTGACTGGGAATCCATTTTTAAATATGTCGGTTTCCCGGCCTATATGAAGCCCTTTGCGGGCGGTGGCTGGAAGAATGTATACCGGCTTCAAAACGCAGAGGATTTTTATCAGAAACATTCTGAAACCGGACGTCTGGTTATGTTGCTGCAGGAAGAAATCGTATTTGAAGAATATTACCGCTGTTATTGTATCGGCGGAAAATATGTGCGCATCATGCCCTACGAACCCAGAAATCCGCACCATCTGCGTTATGTGGCAGATTTCAGCCCGTCCAAAGAAAGACTTCAACAGATGGAACAAATCGTTTTGCGTATCAATCATTATCTCGGATATGATTTCAATACCGTTGAACTGGCCGTGAAAGATGGTGTACCCTATGCCATTGACTTCTGCAATCCGGCACCGGATGCTGAAAAAGCCAGCGTGGGTGAAGACAATTTTAACTGGGTGGTTGAAACCGCTGCAGTCTATGCCATTGAACGGGCGCTGGATTCTAAAGAAGGTCTCGATAACCTGACCTGGGGCGAATATGTTAAGAGAAGTACACTGCAAAAACCACTCATGAGCTGACTTCGTAATGTGGAGGATGGGATACATTTTCAGAATCCCCCATTGACCACATGATATAACTTTCTCTTATGGCGAATATTAACTATCAAAATTTTACACTGGGAATAGAAGAAGAATACATGGTGATTGATCCTGTGAGCCGGGAACTCAAGAGCCATGAACAAAAAATCGTTGCTGAGGGACAGAAGATCATCCGCGATAAAGTGAAAGCTGAAATGCACCAGGCGGTCGTCGAAGTTGGTACAGATATCTGCCGCGATATTACCGAAGCTTACCAGGATGTATCCACTTTAAGAAAGACCATTTCACAGATTGCTGCCGATCAGGGCCTATGGGTAGGTGCTTCAGGCACGCATCCTTTCAGCCACTGGGAAAGTCAGCTTATAACAGATCATGCGAGATATAATGAAATCGTCAATGAGTTGCAGGAAGCAGCACGAAGCAATCTGATTTTTGGCCTTCACGTTCACGTCGGTATGGAGAGCCGTGAGATGGCCAATCACATTGCCAATTCGACGCGTTATTTCCTCCCGCATATTTATGCACTCAGTACAAATTCTCCTTTCTGGGAAGGGCGCAGCACGGGATATAAATCTTTTCGCACGAAGGTGTTTGACAAGTTTCCCCGAACCGGTATTCCGGAATATTTTGAAAGCATTGAAGCGTATGAAAATTTTATCAAGCTGCTGGTGAAAACCAATTGCATTGATAACGCAAAAAAAATCTGGTGGGACCTCCGTGTCCATCCGTTTTTCAATACCGTGGAATTCCGTATATGCGATGTACCGATGACTGTTGAAGAAACCATTTGTATAGCTGCTCTGTTTCAGGCTGTTTGTGCAAAAATTTATAAACTCAAAACACAGAACCTCAATTTTATTATCTACCAGCGGGCATTGATTAACGAAAATAAATGGCGGGCCAGCCGCTATGGAATTGACGGCCACCTGATTGATTTCGGAAAGGAAGAGGAAATAAACACCCGGGTATTGATATATGAATTACTGGAATTTATCGACGATGTGCTCGATCCGCTCGGCAGCCGGGAAGCTGTTGGTATCATACCGAAGATGTTTGAAAACGGTACCGGCGCAGACCGGCAGCTAAGGGTATTTGAAGAAAGCAAGAGCCTGGTGAAAGTGGTTGATTATATCCATGACCAGTTTTTATATGGTCTATAATAGATTCTCAATGACCAGCGCGCTGGCACCCCCGCCCCCATTACAAATTCCGGCTGCGCCATATTTTGCTTTTTGCTGTTTCAGAATATAGAGCAACGTTACCAGGATACGGGCACCACTGCATCCTAGCGGGTGACCCAAAGAAACGGCACCTCCATGTAAGTTCACTTTAGCAGGATCCAACTGCATGCGCTTTGTATTTTCAATTCCTACTACCGCGAACGCCTCGTTTAATTCCCAGAAATCAATATCCTGCATTTTTAAGCCAGCCTTGCTTACTGCCCGGGGTACGGCGATGGCCGGCGATGTAGTAAACCATTCAGGTGCCTGCTCGGCATCTGCATATGAGAGAATCCTAGCCAGCGGTTTCAATTTCAATTCTTTCAATTTTTCTTCACTCACTAATACCATGGCGGCTGCGCCGTCATTCATCGTGCTGGCGTTGGCAGCTGTTACAGTTCCGTCCTTCATAAAGGAAGGCTTCAGCGTAGGGATTTTTTCAAATTTTACATTGAATGGTTCTTCATCCTGTTCAATCCGAAAAGTTTCACCCTTTTTTTTGATCTCTACAACCACTACCTCCTCATTGAATCTGCCCGACTTCCAGGTCTCCTGTGCGCGATTATAACTTTCAACGGCAAAAGCGTCCTGCGCTTCACGACTGATTCCACAAGTGGAAGCGCAAAGTTCTGCCGCATGCCCCATGGCCTTGCCGTCATATACATCCGTAAGCCCGTCTTTTGCCAGACCATCTATCAGTAAGCTATTTCCATATTTGTTTCCCCACCGCATTTGCTCGGCATAAAACGGAACACTGCTCATATTTTCCATGCCTCCGGCTACCACCACATGGGCGTCCCCCAACATAATACTTTGTGCACCAAGGGCGATCGATTTCATTCCACTCGCACATACTTTGTTGATGGTCGTGCAGTTTACATAATCCGGCAACCCCGCAAATTTTGCCGCCTGCCTGGCAGGTGCCTGGCCGAGGTTTGCCTGCAATACGGAACCCATAAGCACATCATTTACTTCAGAATGATCCATCTGAATCCTTGCCAGGGCTTCCCGGATCGTTGTGGCACCAAGGTGAGTTGCCGGAATATCCTTCAGGGACCCTCCGAAACTTCCAATTGGCGTACGCACAGCAGATACGATATAGACAGCGGATGTTTTCATGCCTGAATTTTCAGGCAAGTTAATTCAACCCATGGATAACAACATAAATATGAAGGCGGCGCTGAGCATCCTTACACAGTCAGATCACAGGTTGTAAAAGCCTTTTTTACTCACCTATAAAGCCGCTACAGGACTGCGATGTTTCGGGTTTTGTTCGGTATTTTATTCTATATTAAATTTGATTTAGTCCATAGTAAGTCCGATAATCATCGGACTTACTATGGACTACTTTTGAAATATTATTGAATGATTTTCGAATTAAAGTGGAAGAAATACAGGTGGTGAGACGGTAAGACCCTTTCTGAATCTGTCGTAATCCCGACTGGAAAATAGTTTTACAGTCAATTGGTTGACATGGCGTTATATTTTAAATAAAAAAATTCCGCCTTCATTTTTTATCCTTTAAATTTATTCTTTCATAAAGTTTTATCACCAGACAACGATGCCATGGGAGATGTTCAGATCCACAAGCAGCCAAAGAAATACGATGCAGTAATAGTAGGATCCGGTGCAGGCGGCGGTATGGCTGCTTATGTACTTGCCAATGCCGGTTTAAAAGTGTGCCTGATTGAAGCAGGTCCGATGTTCGATCCCAAAAAAGATTCCAATCAATTAAAAAATCCCTGGGAATCTCCCCGCCGTGGTGCTGGAACAAAATTCCGGCCCTTCGGCGATTTCGATGGTTGTTATTGGGGGTGGGAAATAGACGGAGAACCTTATACCCATGTTGGTGACACCAAATGGGAATGGTGGCGTGCCCGAATGCTTGGTGGAAGAACGAATCACTGGGGAAGAATCTCTTTGAGATTTGGTCCGCTTGATTTTAAAAGAAAAAGCGTCGACGGATTGGGAGATGACTGGCCCATCGGATATGACGATGTAAAACCTTACTACGATAAGATTGACAGGATGCTGGGAGTTTTTGGAACTAATGAAGGACTGTATAATGATCCGGATGGAATTTTTCTTCCCCCGCCCAAGCCCAGGTTGCATGAACTGATGATCAAAAACGCAGGAAAGCGCGTGGGTGTTCCCGTTATTCCTTCCAGGCTCTCTATTCTCACTAAACAGATCAATAAGGAACGGGGCGCCTGCTTCTTTTGTGCCCAGTGTGGCCGGAGTTGCAAAGTATATGGAGACTTTTCAGCTTCTTCCTGCCTGGTTATTCCTGCCCTTGCCACAGGAAATATTGATCTCGTTACAAACGCTATGGCACGCGAGGTGATGACAGACAAGGACGGCCTCGCTACGGGTGTCTCTTATATCAACAAAGAAGACATGCAGGAATACCAGGTGACCGGACGGACCGTTGTTCTCGCCGCCAGCGCCTGCGAAAGTGCCCGGCTGATGTTGAATTCCAAATCAACCAGGCATCCTAATGGCCTCTCCAACAGCAGCGATGCGGTTGGTCGTTATCTTCATGACTCTACCGGTGCTGATATGGGCGGCATCATTCCGGAGTTATTCGACAGGAAGCGTTACAATGAAGACGGTGTGGGCGGGATGCATGTCTACAGTCCCTGGTGGCTCGACAACAAAAAACTCGATTTTCCCCGGGGTTATCATATCGAATACGGCGGCGGATTCGGTATGCCTCTTTATGGTTTTCAATGGGGCATAGAAAAACTGAATGGCGCATTTAAAATTAAAGGGAAGCAAAAAGAAGCCGGTGGCTACGGCGCTTCTCTCAAAGAAGATTACCGTGCAATCTTCGGGGCCCATGTGGGCATGTCGGGCCGGGGTGAAGCGATTGCCAGGAAGGACAGTTATTGTGAAATCGATCCGACAGTGGTTGATAAATATGGAATTCCTGTTTTGCGTTTCAACACCTCATATACTGACTACGAAATCAACCAGGCCAGGCACATGAAGCAGACTTTTGCAGAAATACTGAATAGCATGGGAGCGGTTGCCACCTGGGGCAATGAGGACGGGAAGCACAATAATTACGGCCTCCATGCGCCGGGAAATATCATTCATGAAGCGGGTACAGTTCGCATGGGGAATGATCCGAAACATTCTCCGCTGAATAAATACAGCCAGGCACATGAGTGCAAAAACCTCTTTTGTGTGGATGGAGGACCTTTTGTATCCCAGGCAGACAAGAATATCACCTGGACTATATTGGCCCTATCTATGCGGACGAGTGAATATATTGTCGACCAGATGAAAAAACAAAACATTTAAAATAACGGTCATGGACAGACGAAAATCGATCAAAACGATTGTAATCGGCGGAATTTCTATCGGCACCCTGGCTGAAGCCTGCAAGCAGCATGAAAACAGCCCGGTTGCTCCTTCACAAAAAGAGAAGGAAGCGATTATTTCCGGAATTAACCGGATGAAAGAAGAAATCGCTCATGAAAAAAAGATTGATGCGGAACCAGCATTTTTTACAGCCGATGAAATGGCAACGATTACCCTGCTGGGAGACATTATCATTCCGAAAGATGAAGTAAGCGGAAGCGCTTCAGATGCAAAAGTACCGGCCTTTATAGAGTTTATAGTGAAGGATAAACCGGAGCATCAAATGCCCATGCGCTGGGGCATACGTTGGCTGAATGTGCAGTGCCTTGAGCGTTATGAAAAATTATTTAATGACTGCGAACAGGCAAAACAAATGGAAATGATTGACGCCATTGCATGGCCAAAAAAAGCAAAACCGGAAATGACACAGGGGGTCGCTTTCTTCAACCTGCTGCGTAACCTGGTAGCTACCGGATTTTATACTTCGGAAATGGGCGTGAAAGATGTTGGATATATCGGCAATGCTCCATATCAATGGAACGGTGTGCCTGATGATGTATTAAAACAGTACAACCTGGCCTACACTGAAAAAGAGCTGAAAGAATGTATAAGTTTCTCCTGATAGTTAATTTTCCAGCGGATTCATGTAGTATCCTTCTTCGCTTAATACAAAACTGTTTGGAACGAAAGAAAGAAGTGATTGTGTAATCATGGATGCAGCTTCGCGCAGGTAGGTTGCACCAATTTCCGGTGTGCGAACTGCAAACTGCCAGCTTTGAATTTTCAGAAAAGCAACTTTGCTTTCCTGGATGATCTGGTTATCCATCTGGCGGAAAATCTCGGCAAGACGATCCTGCTGATTATCGATGTTAGGGGACATAGGGATCAGATTTTGGTTTTTCAAAGGTTGATGGATTATTAACGAATACGGCATTTAAAAAATTGTCCTTTTCCCCGAATATCCCCTTTGAAAAACACCATCTTATAGACCTGTACCCAGAGCCAACGATTAGATTTTCAGTATGTTTTAATGATTTTTCCGCTCGCCCGTCATCGTGGCAGCGAGTTGAAGTGCGTTATACGCATTGACTATGCCACCTGTAACAGAGAGTTGGTTGAAGTCAATAGATTTACCTGTAGCGATCCATTTTACCTGACTGTCCGGCAGTTTCATCACAGAATGCATGAGAATATATTTTAGTTGCCTGGCACTCAATTCGGGATAATACTCCAATAACATGGCAGCGATTCCGGTCACAACAGGAGCCGCCATACTGGTACCGCTGTAAGTAGCATATTTATTTCCCGGCAGCGTTGAATAGACTTTTACACCAGGTGCAAATAGATCAACCTTTTTTTTCCCATAATTGGAAAACCGGGCCAGCACCAGGCTATCGGGACCTCCTGCATTCGCTCCCACTGTAATAAAACAGCAGGTATTAGCACCGTAGTGTTCATAATCAGGCGTGGGATAGTGATCTACCGAATCCAGGTTGGCGTATTCATTACCCGCCGCATGAACCAGCAACACATCATGAGCTTCAGCATACCGGATCGCCTCATCCACCCATTTTTTCCCTGGTGAAAAATATTTTCCAAAACTCATGTTTATAATTCGTGCGCCGTTATCTACTGCGTAGCGTATGGCCAGTGCCACGTCCTTATCCCTTTCATCGCCGTCAGGAACTGCGCGAAGGCCCATGATTAAAACCTGGTCATCGATCCCATCCATGCCGATTCCATTTTTGCGCGAAGCTGCAATGATACCGGCTACATGGGTTCCGTGTGCATCACTCCCTGCAGAAATATTATTATTCCCATAATTCCTGTCGTCAGGATTATCAAAGTCATCGCCTACAATCTCTCTGCGCTGGGTATTCGGATCCCCGGAAAAATAATTTATTTTATGGCGGGCGCTTTGAAGATAATTTTCAGCCTCCTGTATGAAGTTTCCCAGTGACATATCTGCCGTGATCCCGTATTTCCTGAAATACATCAGCGCATTCCTTTTTAATTGCGCAAAAGCCGAATCAGAAGGCTGGTAATCCATTACATCGTGTACATAAATGGAATCTTTATGAAGATTTATCTTTAATATACTATCGGCTACGCGCATTTGCGGAAGTATCAGTACCAGTGTGGACACTGTTTTAGCCTGCTGCATGGAATCTTTCAGAAAATATTTCCTGACTTTCTCACGGTAAAGACTATCCGAATGTCCGGCAGAACTAATTCCTGTAATTGTGTTATTGAGCCGGTAATATTCACGGTATGATTCATAACTTTCTATGACTATATTTTTCCCGTTTTTCCCTCCGAGGAAATTCCAGCCGTGCACATCGTCCACATAACCATTTTTATCGTCGTCAATTCCATTCCCGGGTATTTCTTTTGGATTGGTCCATATATGTCCGGACAGATCTTCGTGGGCAGTGTCCACGCCCATATCTATTACAGCGACAATCACGGGAAAAGCCTTTTTTCCAGTCAGCAATTCATCATAGGCCCTGTTTACACCCGCTCCAAATACACTATCAGTCCGATAATCCGTGAGCTGCCATCCATGAGCATTATATATACTGGATTGCGCCAGCGTAAAATGAATCGAAGAGAAAAAACAAAAAAAGAACAAAACCAATCCATAGAAAATTCTCTTCTTCCTTTTCATTAATTAATTTTTTGGCTTTCGTATTTTTGCCAGCCGGCAATTTATACAATATTGAGTTACCCCTCAATTCCTGCCAGTTTCTAAATTTAGGATGAATCTACTCAAACCTTTTACCACTACCCGATCGCTTTATATAAACGCATATAGCGGGTTATCCCGCTCCACCTGGCTGTTATCCGTCGTGATGCTGGTCAACCGAAGCGGTACCATGGTTTTACCTTTCATGACAATATACCTTACAGGTATCGGATTTTCACTTTTTCAGGCTGGTATTGTAGTGGGTATGTTTGGTGCAGGGGCTATCTGCGGCGGTTATATTGGCGGAAAACTTACAGATAAAATAGGTTTTCATCGTATTCAGGTCATCACGCTGGTCGGTGGTGGCTGTTTGTTTATTCTTCTGGGCCTCATGAAAAGTTATGTTCTGATCTGCACGTTCACCTTTATTCTGAGTCTTGTGAATGAAGCGTTTCGTCCGGCAAACAACACGGCGATTGCTATTTACAGCAGGCCGGATAACCGGACCCGCTCTTTTTCCCTGAATCGCCTGGCTATAAACCTGGGCTGGGCTATCGGCGGCACATTGGGCGGATTTATTGCTTCATTCGATTATCATTTGTTATTCTGGATCGACGGGTTTACCAATATAATTGCTGCCATTTTATTACATTATCTACTAAAGCCGGCTTCGCTTCAGAAAGAAGAATCCATCCCACCATCTCAAACCCATCAAAAGACTTCTCCATTAAAGGATAAAAAGTTTAAAACATTTATCCTGCTTTCCATTCTGTTTGCGGTTTGTTTTTTCCAGCTTTTCTCTACCATTCCGGTTTATTATAAAGACATCTATCATATGTCTGAATTTCATATTGGCATCCTGATGGGGCTAAACGGGCTGATTATTGTCATTATTGAAATGGTGCTGATCTTTCACCTCGAATCAAAGAACAAAACCCTGTTGATGATTTCAAATGGTCTTCTTCTCACTGCTCTTTCATTCCTGGTTTATATTTTCCTGCCCCAGCATCCCCTTACTGCCCTGCTTTCCGTCATACTGGTTACGCTGGGTGAAATCTGGGCCATGCCTTTTATGAACAATTACTGGACGGGCAGGGCCTCCTCTCACAACCGGGGTCAGTATGCGGGATACTACACAATGGCCTGGTCCCTTGCTCAGGTTGTGGGTCCAACCGGTGGCACCTGGATTGCGGGGCATTGGGGATTTAACAGCCTGTGGTGGATCACAGCCATCATATGTACCATTACAGGTATTTTATTCCGCTTACTGAAACTGGTATAATCAGGATTTCCCGCCAAAAACCTTTTTCAAAAGATCGGTGACCTGGGCTGCCGGATCCTTGCGAATCTGGATTTCCTCCTGCGCCACATAATAAAATATGCCGTCAATCGCTTTTTGGGTTACATAAGAGGACAGATCCGGATCAACTTTACTTACAAACGGGATCTTGTTATAAGTATCAAAAACATCCTTCCAGTATTTGGTCGCACCTGCCTTTTGCAGGGCTGAATCGATTACCGGTGTGTAGGCTTTTGTCAGTTCAGGAGAAGCACTATGACGCAGATAGGCAGTTGCGGCTGTATCCGGTCCTTTGAGAATATTCACCCCGTCTGTCACGGTCATGTTCTTGATAGCATTTACAAAAATCGGAGCGGCCGATTTAGAGGCATCTTCAGCTGCATGATTCATGCTGGCAATGGCATCGTCCACCAATTTACCCATACCCATGCTTCGTAATTTCTTTTCAACTTTTTGCGCCTGTTCGGGCATTAATATTTCAACGGCTTTGTTACCTAAGAACCCGTTGACGGCTGAAAGTTTATCCGCACTTTTTTCGGCACCCAGCGTAAGGGCCTGCTTTAACCCGGCCACAATATCGGAGGAACTCAGGGAGGAAGATCCACCCTTGCCACCACTAACGGTCTTTTTAATTGTACCGAAAAGGTCACTGGTCTGACCCATGGCGGCTATGCCGGTAATCAAGAAATAATAGCGTAACTAATTTTTTCATTTGATTTGAATTTTACGGGCGAATCCGCCCCCACCCCACTAAAACGTGCCGGAATCAACTATATTACAATAGAGGGGGCTAAAAGTATTCACAAAAAAACAAAGGAAATGTTAAGTCCTTCCATCCGGGGAAAAAGCATTCGATGCCCGGTAAGGGAGTTTCCCTATTTTTGCCGCTTCTAAAAAAAATACATGAAAAAATACATTTTTCTTTTATCGCTTTCCCTGAGCTGTTTTCAGTTGTTTGCCCAGTCAAAGAAAAAACCGGCAACCAGGGAAACCACGGAAAAGGCAGTAATAAGCCTGCAAAACCAGACAGATTCACTGAGTTACAGCATTGGCATCATGGTCGCAAGTTTTTATAAACAACAGGGCATTACGAATATAAATGAGACCCTGGTAAACAAAGCCATTACAGATAAGATGAAGGGCGATTCCACTTTACTGACTGAACAGCAGTGTAACCAGGTTTTGATGAGCTTTATTGAAAAGTCGAAAGCAGAAAAAGCTTCCGGTGCAAAAAAGCAGGGGGCTGCATTTCTTGCTGAAAATAAAACCAAACCAGGTGTCATTACCACGGCATCCGGACTACAATATGTTGTTATAAAAGAAGGTACCGGGCCGAAACCCACTGCTACTGATAAAGTGAAATGTGACTATGAAGGCAAGCTTATCGACGGTACGGTATTCGACAGTTCGGTAAAACAGGGTAAGCCTATTGAATTTGCAGTAAACGGAGTTATCCCGGGCTGGACCGAGGCTTTACAATTGATGAATACCGGCAGCACATACAGACTTTTTATACCTTCCAGCCTGGCTTACGGGGACCAGCAAATGGGGCCGGATATTAAACCAGGATCAACACTCATTTTTGATGTAACGCTGATTGAAATTGTAAAATAATTGCGGAGGATGTAAAAAGTTGTTATTTATACAACTTCTCGTAGTATTCCGTTACCATCCGGCTTGAATCAAACTGGAACCGGACATCAGCCATCCCGTTTTTTACGACCTGCCGCCAGATATCCCGTTGATCATAGTACAGGGGCAGGATCTGGTTTTGCAATACATCGTAAAGAGAATTTAAATCATATTCATCCTGTTCCGGAACAGTCATATCGCTATAATCTGATTTTCCGATCAGGAAACCGTTGTTACCATGATTAATGAATTCGGGGATCCAGCCATCATCTGTTGAGAAGTTGAGAGCGCCATTCATGGCAGCTGTCATACCGCTTGTTCCCGACGCTTCGCGTGGAACACGCGGATTGTTCAGCCAGCAGTCCGCCGCTTGTTTCAACCTCCTGGATAAACTGAGTTCATACCCTGTAAGTACTGCCACCTGTGGATGTTCCTTGCTGAGTTGTACCAGGTAGTTAAAATCATTGATAGCCGGATAATCCATCGGGTATGGCTTTCCTGCCCAGATTATCTGAACCGGATATTTCTTGTTTTTCAGCAGGTCGTTAAATCTTTTTTTATCCCTTGCGATCAGGTCTGCCCGTTTGTAACCGGCGAATCGGCGGGACCATACGATGGTAAATATATCCGGGTTGAACAGTCGGCCGGTTTGATCGGCCACAATTTCAAATGACCTTTTCTTTAAAAACCGTTTCCGGTCATCCCACCAGAAATTGTCCCCGTCTTCCAGCTTTCTGTAGAGCTGCTTATCCGCCCAGTAAGTCCAGTTCTGAGCATTGGTAATATAAATGATCGGGCAGATCCCGGTGTATTTGCTCCACATGGCCTGTGAAACCTGACCATGCAACCGGGAAACTCCGTTTGCAATATGGGCGAAGCGGAGTGCCGCCAGGGAATGATTGAATAGATGGTCTTCCATTCCGGTTAACGCTGCAGCTTCCTCTATTGATAATCCGCAGAAATAACTCATGTCAAAGCAAAGTTTCATATCATGCTTCTCATTCCCTGCTTCTTCCGGTGTATGCGTAGTAAAAACCAGCCTTTTCCGGACTTCTGATATATCCTTGTTATATTTCTGGTATAGATAAAACGCGGCGCTGATGCCATGGGCTTCATTTAAATGATAAAGCTCCGGCTGGAAATTCAACTGGTCTACCAGTTTAGCGCCCCCG
Organism: uncultured Bacteroidota bacterium; assembly: GCA_963741345.1. Lineage (GTDB taxonomy): Bacteria > Bacteroidota > Bacteroidia > Chitinophagales > Chitinophagaceae > Puia. Next base: position 287,660 of record CAVUHS010000005.1, on the reverse strand, counting down.
ACTCCAAGAAGGATAAACTGGGCCACTTTAGTAGCCATATTGGCGTCATACAAGCGGTGACAAATGGTCTGGGAAACGTAATCATTTTCCGCCAGATCGGTACTTAGCAGGAAAAGAGGCGCCCCGTTAAATGTTTCGGGTGCCAGGTACCAGGCTTTCACCCATACAGGATGATCATGAATATTAATCTGGAAAGTAATTCCGGTATCCTGTAAGAACGGATATTGTTTTTCTACCCAGGTCACCTGCAGACTTTGGTCCTGGTTTCTTGCCTGGTCATAATATCCGTACTTCCAGAGGATGCCAATAAAAATCGAATTCTGGCGCAATTCATATGCACTTCTTACATGAGATCCGGCAAGAAAACCTAGCCCGCCGCTGTAAATTTTCAACGGCTGATGCACCGCAAACTCCATGGAGAAATAGGCTACTTTTTTTGAAAACTGAGGGTCGACTGCGTAAGGGACTGCAAAGTTTTTGAAATTCATAATTGATTGAGTAAACGGATACGGGTTTGATTTATTTTATTAATTATCGTCGCTTAGTCTTTACAGGCTTGGTACTTACTTCTTTATGCCTGTTATATACACCTTCAAAATAACATCGGATATCCCGGTGGTTTCCGCATCCCTCCAGTTCCTTCATCCGGACGGATCTATCACTGAAATTAAACTCCAGTGAGCAAGGATCTCCGTTCGCAATATACCGGGCAACCGCGGAACTAACAAAACGGGCTTCTCCCTTTAATTCGCCTTTGCAGTTTCCATTGTCTTTTTCAAAATGAATGAAAAAACGAAGAACAGAATTATTCTTACCATCCCGGAAAGAAATGAAATTTCTTTTGTCCTGAATATAATCTCCTGTGAATTTATGTTTATGCGCCAGGGTATCAATCGGGTTATATATCTGGGCCGTTTTAGGTTTGCCTTCGTTGGACTCACGCATGATCAGCGTAAATACTCCTTCTTCATTATATACATAAACAGTTCGGACAAAAAAATTGCGTCCATCAGCGTCTTTCCGCAGGCGGCTTACCGAGATGGCATATTTATTATCGATGGCAGCCGCATAACGAATTTCGGAATCATCTTCCCGGATCAAAAGAGGCATTCCAACCCGGAATTTCCCATCTTTGTCCAGACAGGCTATGTAAAGAATTTTTTTGCCCGCACCCAGGGCTTTTATGAAAAGATAGGTTTCAGCTTTTTTGACGATCAGTTTACCGGATGCGTAGAGCCTGGGCCTGCCTGTTTTTCCAAAATTTTTCTGAATAAGAGTGTCTGAGATGAACTGATTGAAAACTGACCAGGGCAGGGAGGAATCCGGGGCTTTTTTAGAAAGGGCACTATCAGAAAAATTTACCGGCAGTTCAAGTGTATGAAACATGGCTCTGAAATCTTCCGGCTCAACTATTTTAACTTCTCCTGCAGTCCCTGTGGCCTTATGCCTGCAGCATAAAAAAAACGTCAACGGAACGAAAACAAGCATCATTTTCAATAATCGCATGCCACCCAATTAAAAATCAAAAGTAAAGATTCATCAATTACCCGGCCGTCTATTATTTTCCCCGGAGTGTTGGGAACAATATTTTAGATTTGTTCCAGCCGATATTTGGCGACCGGAAAATAACCGTTCAAACCGATGAAGCAAAGCCATTTCAGTGACCTTTCTTTGAGCGAAGTGCATGGATCCGTCGAAGTAAATGGGACAGGTCCCCGATGGAAACAGCTTTTTTCTTTCTTCGGACCCGCCTACCTGGTAAGTGTGGGATATATGGATCCGGGTAACTGGGCTACAGATATCGCCGGTGGTAGCCAGTTTGGCTACCGGCTCCTGTGGGTTCTACTGATGAGTAATTTGATGGCCCTGGTTCTCCAAAGCATGTCGGCCAGACTGGGAATCGTACGAGGCCGGGACCTCGCCCAGGCAAATCGTGAGGCATATCCAAGGCTGGTCAACTTTTGTCTTTATATCCTGGCAGAAATTGCCATCACTGCCTGCGACCTGGCGGAAGTGCTGGGCATGGCTATCGGTATTCAATTGCTTACAGGCCTGCCGCTTGTGTACGGTGTAGTCATTACGGCCCTGGACACTTTTCTCCTTCTGTTTCTGCAGCGCCTGGGAATGCGTAGAATGGAGGTTTTTATTCTTAGCCTTATTGCCATCGTAGGCTTGTCCTTCTTTACAGAGATATTCCTGGCTAAACCGAGCCTGGGTGAAATAAGCAGGGGCCTGGTGCCTTCCTTACCCGGTTCGGCTGCCCTCTATGTTGCAATCGGTATTATCGGGGCAACCGTAATGCCTCACAATCTTTATCTGCATTCGGCCCTGGTTCAAACAAGGAAAATCAAAAGAGAGGATCAGTTTATCCGGCAGGCCCTAAAACTGAACCTACTGGATTCTACAATAGCCCTCAATCTTGCATTTTTTGTAAATGCTGCTATCCTTATATTGGCAGGGGCGGTATTTTTTAAATCCGGGCGTACAGAAGTGGCCTCTATTACGGAGGCCCATAAACTGCTTTCACCTCTGCTTGGGACAAAAATCGCATCCGTCCTTTTTGCAGTAGCTTTGATCGCTGCAGGCCAGAGTTCTACGATTACCGGTACCCTCGCTGGCCAGATTGTAATGGAAGGATATTTGCGTTTGCGCATTAATCCCCTCCTACGCCGGCTTATCACGCGTCTCCTCGCGATAGTACCGGCCGTCATTGTAATCGGTATTTCCGGAGAAAACCAGGTTGACCAGCTACTCGTATTCAGCCAGGTGGTCCTAAGCCTGCAATTAGGTTTTGCTGTAATACCCCTGATCCATTTTGTAAGTGACAAAAAAAAAATGGGCATATTCCGAATAAAAAAAATAACCCAATTTTTTGGCTGGGCCATTGCCGCATTGCTGCTTTATCTGAATATGAAGCTGGTATTGGAAGAAGGCGCGCATTTTTTCAGTATCCCTGGCTACCTAATCCTTAAAATAGTTGCCGTATTGTTATTGCTGGGTGCTATCACTCTTCTATTGTACATTTTAATTCATCCCTGGCTGAGTAAGCCCGAAGTAAAAGATATCACCGTTCACGGGGAAGGTAAAATCAGCCATCTCGAAATTCCGAAATTCAAAAGAATTGCGGTCGCGCTGGATTTCAGTCCGAAAGATGAAAAACTGCTGGCATTTGCCATCGGTCAGGGCGGAGCAGACAGTCAGTATATCCTTATTCATGTCGTGGAAAGCGCTTCCGCCCGTATGCTGGGCAGGCAAAGTGACGACCTGGAAACCAGGACAGATCAGGAAAGATTAAACAACTACCAGTCGTCGCTGGAAAAAAATAGTTATACAGCAATTACCCGACTCGGCTATATAAATCGTACAAAAGAAATCGTACGTATTGTAAAGGAAGAAGAAGCCGAAATCCTGGTTATTGGCGCCCACGGCCATTCCGGTCTAAAAGATTTTATTTATGGAGAAACCGTGAACACTGTCCGGCACGAACTGCAAATCCCCGTATTGATCGTCCATCTATGAGGGTCTTTTCATGAGGTGTTTGAGACGGCTGAATGTTTCCGGTTTCATGTTCAAATAAGAAGCCAGGTATTTCTGCGGAACTCTTTGCATGAGATAGCCGTTGTTCCGTATAAAATTGATGAAGCGTTCCTGTGAAGACAGGCGAACCCTGTTATATTCGAAACTTTCCTTCTTTAGATACTCCTGCGTAGCGATTAATCTGCCGAGCCGTTCCATTTTCGGACTGAATTCATACAGTTTTTCGACATTTTCGAGCGTGATCGATACTACAACCATATCCTCCAAAGCCTCTACAGAAAAATTGGAGGGTTCGCCTGACATAAATGAATCATAGCAGCAAATGATTTCATTTTCTCGGGAAAACTGCATCACCATTTCTTCATTTTTCCGGATGAAAAATTTCCTGGCAAGACCCTGCAGAATAAAATTCAGGTATTTCTCTACATCCCCTTCTTCGACCAGTTTTTGTCTTTTTGAAAAACTGCGCAATTCAAACAGACCCGCCATAAAATTGAACTCCTGTTCACTCAGCGATACAAAATTTGATATGTAAGACTTTACGATATCAATTAATTCCATAGTGAGAAGTTTGGCTTCTCAAGTTACCAAGTTGTTAGAGACAGGACAAATTTTTTAAACATTGACTGTACCTGTTTTAAATTGGCTTTTTCTTGTTTAAGCATACTGGCTTTGCGGATTGCCTCAATTCATGTAGGTTTGCTGTCTTTTCTATAAAAATTATTTCCATGGCTAACAAGATTAAAGTTGCTAACCCCGTGGTGGAATTGGATGGTGATGAAATGACCCGCATTATCTGGAAGTTTATAAAAGATAAATTAATTCTTCCGTACCTCGACCTCGATATAAAATATTATGATCTTGGCATCGAACACCGCGATCAGACCAATGACCAGGTAACCATTGACGCCGCGAATGCCATCAGGCAAATTGGGGTCGGGATAAAATGCGCCACCATAACTCCGGATGAAGCGCGCGTGGAAGAATTTCATTTAAAACAAATGTGGAAGAGTCCGAACGGAACCATTCGTAATATCCTGGACGGGACTGTATTCCGCGAACCAATTGTTATTAAAAATATTCCACGGCTGGTTACCAACTGGACAGCACCTATTATAGTCGGGAGACATGCATTCGGCGACCAGTACCGGGCTACGGATACTGTAGTCAAAGGGAAGGGAAAACTCACGATGACATTCACGCCAGCAGATGGCCGTCCCCCGCAGGTTTTTGAAGTGTACGATTTTAAGGGAGACGGAGTAGCTCTTTCCATGTATAATACAGATGAAAGTATCCGGGGATTTGCCAGGAGCTGTTTCAATATGGCTTTGAGTAAAAAATGGCCTCTGTATCTTTCTACCAAGAATACCATTCTTAAAAAGTACGATGGCCGCTTCAAGGATATTTTTGAAGAAATCTACCAGCAGGAATTCAGAGAAAAATTTAAAGAGTCAAACATCGTTTATGAACACAGGCTGATTGATGACATGGTGGCAAGCGCTTTGAAATGGAATGGCAATTTCGTGTGGGCCTGTAAAAACTATGATGGTGATGTACAGAGCGATACGGTTGCCCAGGGATTTGGCTCACTCGGCCTGATGACTTCCGTACTCATAACTCCGGATGGCAAAATAATGGAGGCAGAGGCCGCTCACGGAACCGTGACCAGGCATTACCGGGACCACCAGGCCGGCAAACCTACTTCTACGAACCCGATAGCTTCCATATTTGCCTGGACGCGGGGACTGGCGTTTCGAGGCAAACTTGACAACAACAAAGATCTGATTCGCTTTTGCGAAAACCTGGAACAGGTATGTATAGAAACCGTTGAAAGCGGAAAAATGACCAAGGACCTTGCCATTTGTCTGCACGGAAGCAAGGTAACCGCTGGTAAAGACTATTTGAATACGGAAGAATTCCTTGATGCGATCGATCAAAATCTGAAAAAGAAAATCGGGTAAAGGAAAAAGCCACCTCTTTTTGTAGTACCCATGAACGGGTTAACAAAAAGAGATGGCCTCCCTCTAACGATTGCTTACCTAAGAATATAAACTATTTCTTAACTGAATCAACCTTAGCCTTGATGCTGTCTTTAGCAGCAGAAGCAGTTGAATCAATTGCAGTTTTCGCTGAATCAGCCACTGCAGTTACATTATCTTTAGCTGCAGAACCTGCTGAATCCACTTTGCTTTCAGTGCTTGAAGAACCGTTACAGGCTGCAAATGCGCCAATTGCTAAAACGACAAAAAGTTTTTTCATTGTTATTTGTTTGTTTGTGAATGATTTAATGTTAATACAAGGATTAAAAAAAAGTAACCCCCTCCCAGTGCGAAAATCTTGAATAATTTTTTAACATCTGCATAATAACTTGATAACAAGCCAATTAGATAAAACAACCGGCCTGCTTCCCCTCCAGGATCCTGGTGAAAAAACGGGCAGCAGGGTGTTTTTTTGGCTTTTCGATAAATCAATTGGGTTACGATTCTTTACTTTCAGTATTAAATATTGCACGGTGTGACTACGGACAGTAATGAGCAGGCGCTATTGAAGGGTTTGGCGGCGAATGACCGGAAAGCTATAGAGACCATTTACAGGAATCATTACAGTATGGTTCAGACACTGGTTATAAATAATAGCGGGACTTCGGACGACGCGCGGGATATATTTCAGGAGGCAATCATCGTTTTATACGAAAAGGCCAAATCCGGGAGTTTTGAGCTGCATGCGCAACTGAAAACATATATATATGCGGTTTGCCGTCGTTTATGGCTGAAAAAACTTGTATTATACCAACGTTTCTCCGGTGACCTGGCAAATGCACCGGAAACAATCGCAACTGAGGATGACATCGAAATATATGAGCACAGGACCGAGGATTTTGACTTGATGGAAAAGGCCCTGCAACATTTGGGGGAACCTTGCAAAGAACTTTTGGAAAGTTATTATCTGAAGAAAAAAAATATGTCAGAAATCGCCCGGGACTTTGGCTATACGAATGCCGACAATGCGAAGAATCAGAAGTATAAATGTCTGATGCGTTTGAAAAAGATATTCTTCGGTCACTATAATAATAATAACAACTCATAAACGAAGGAAATGGACGAGCGGCTGATTTTGGAATCGATTGAAAGGTATATCCGCGGTGAAATGCTTCCGGAAGAAAGAAAGTTTTTTGAAGAACTCCGTAAAACAAATCCGGGCATTGACCAGATGGTGGTTGAGCATACAGTTTTCCTGCATCTGATAGAAAAATATGGTGACAGGAAAAATGTAAAGTCCACCATTCAGGAAGTGCATAATGAATTGTTTGAAAGCGGGCAGATCAAGCAATCCAATGAAACAAAGGTTGTGCGACTTTGGTTGAAATACCGAAAAGTGGTTGCCGTGGCCGCATCAATTGCCGGTATCACCGCACTGGCAATTAGTGGAATTACTTCTTATGTGGCACCTAAGGCTCCCAATCAGAGCCTGGAAGTATTGAGCCGGAAAGTATCCATGCTGGAACAAAAGACAAAATCGCTTGATAAGAAAATTGAAAGCCGGCCCGTCACCAAGGCACCTGTTGAAGCAGAATTCAAACTGGGCGGAACCGGATTTATGATCGATCCCCGCGGTTATATTGTAACCAATGCACATGTAATTGAAAATGCTACGGTGGTAGTTGTCCAGAATAACAAAGGGCAGGAATTCAAAACAAAGATTATATATATCAGTCCTTCCGCAGACCTGGCTTTTCTTAAGATAATGGACAGTGACTACAAAGCACCGGCACCGGTTCCCTATGCAATCAGTAAAGGCAATATAGAATTGGGGGAAGCCATTTTTACACTTGGGTATCCAAGAGATGAAATTGTTTATGGCGAAGGTTATCTGAGTGCAAAAACTGGTTATGGTGGCGACACGCTGGCTTGTCAGATTGCAATTGCTGCAAATCCGGGAAATAGCGGCGGGCCCGTACTTGATAAAAATGGTGAAGTGATTGGTGTGCTAAGTAACCGCCAGACCCATGCCCAGGGCGCCGTATTTGCGATCCGCTCTAAAAATATTATTTCCGCACTGGCGGAAATGAAGTCTGATACCAGCCTGGCTACGATCCGGCTGCCGCAAAATTCCACAGTCAAGTCGCTGGACCGGGTTCAACAGATTAAGAAAATACAGGAGTTTATTTATCTGGTAAAAAGCTACTGATCAATTATTAATTATTAATTATTAATTGTTAATTATTAACCAGTCATTGTTTTCACACCGCTGTTTATTCCGTGAAATTTTAGAAGGCAGTACTAACAATTCACAATTGACAACTAATAAAGCTTGTCGGGATATGCTCCTGAAGCTACCAGTTTATTGATACTGTCCTGTACTGATGGTGCATCTTCTTTATAAGTTACCCCAAACCAGCTCGCAGCTGTCGGGATGATTTTAATTTGACCTTCCCCCTCCTGGATGAAACGGTCTCCGATTATTGGAATAAAAAATTCTGACTTCGGATTCTGCCCGTCTTTTTTTAGAAATTCGATAAAAATTTTTTCAATAAAAGGGAATACTGCCGGATCAAAACACCAGAAGTTCATAGAAACTTTTGAATCATCGGGAACCTGGAATGTTTTCCCCCCCTCCTCATAAGTTATTTTCCCGTCTTCATTTCTGTATATTTTAGTTCTCTCATGAATCGACACCAGGTTGTTATCGTTATCCACTTCACAAACTCCACGGCTTACTGAACCATTTTCGGAAAGCGTTTTAGCGAGATCGTATCCAATAATACAATAGGTGGATGGATTAACGTTTGATGTCAGGAAGCTGAATGCCTTTTCAAATGCGTCCCTTCCATAAAAATCGTCTGCGTTGATTACTGCAAATGGATCCTGGATGGCAGATTTTGCACATAGAACTGCATGAGCAGTTCCCCAGGGTTTGGTACGTTCTGCCGGTGCTGAAAATCCGTGGAGAAATGACCCCATTTCCTGGTATACGTATTCAGTCTCAATCTTACTTCCCCATTTAGTATCAAATATATTTTTGAAGTCATCTGCAAAATCTTTCCGGATGATGAACACAATCTTTTTGAAACCGCTTTTAATCGCGTCATAGATAGAGTAATCCATGATTGTTTCCCCGGATGGCCCGAAAGACTGAACTTGTTTCATACTTCCATAACGTGATGCCATACCTGCCGCGAGAATCAATAAGGTTGGTTTCATTAACGTAATTTTAATGCGAGGCGAAATTAATTAATAATCACAAAAGACTATTAGAATTATCATGCCTGATTTAATACCTGATTTGAACAATATCAGCCTGGATCGCTGGGATCATCTGGCTTTTCGCCAACGTAAACTGAGGGCAGATGTACTGAGGCTTGATAAAATCCATGCTGAAATTTCAGGTAATAAATGGTTTAAATTAAAATACTATTTCGAAAAGGCAAAAGTGCTCAATAAAAAAACGCTTATCAGTTTTGGAGGCACCTATTCAAACCATATTCTGGCACTTGCTGCAGCTGCAAAGATGTATGGTTTTAACTCCGTTGGATTCATCCGGGGCGAAGAACCTGTTGTGCTTTCCCATACGTTGGTTGCGGCAAAGAAATTCGGAATGACACTGAAGTTTTTTTCCCGCCAGGAGTATAATAGCCTGAAAAATCAAGCTGAATATAATAATACTGACATATTGGGAGAGGATGCCCTGATCATTCCTGAAGGGGGTGCAGGACCTGAAGGAATCCTGGGCGCTGAGGATATCATGTCTCTGATACCATTTGAGGACTACTCCCATATATGCTGTGCAATGGGTACGGGCGCGACGCTGGCCGGCCTGGCTAATTGTGCAGGACCCTATCATCAATTAATCGGAGTTTCCGTTATAAAAGGAACCCGGGGCTTCGAACCGATGAATCTCTCCTGGACAAGAGACAAATCGGTCCTGGAAAAACTGAGGATCATTCATGAAGATCATTTTGGAGGATATGCGAAATATTCCCGGCAACTTGTAGATTTTATGAACTCGGTATTCAGTGAATCCCAAATTCCAACTGATTTTGTGTACACTGGAAAACTTTTTTATTCAATTGTCCGTTTATCAAGTGTGAATCAATTTCCGGCAGGGAGCAGAATTCTTGTATTACACACCGGAGGGCTTCAGGGGAACCGGTCTTTGCCTCCTGGGCTACTCCAGTTTTAGAATTCTGAAAAGGGTGCTTCCCTTATCTTTGCCGGGATCCAAGAATAAAGATAAGTTCGTGCCATGCGTCTTTTTTTTGTGCTGGTTTTATTTTCCCTCTTTATCCTACCCTCTGCCAAAGCACAGGATACATTGCCTGCATTTACGGCCTCACTGAAATCGAATGGAAAGGTACTGATCAGCTGGAGGAATGGATATCCGGCAGTGAATCAAATCAGCATTCAAAGGTCTTCAGACAGCCTCCGCAATTTTACGACGCTTATTACGGTACCTGATCCTCGTATACCGGAAAATGGTTTTGTAGACAACAAGAGTAATGGCACAAAAATGTTCTACCGGATTTTTATTCTGTTTCCAAATAGTAAATATATGTTTACCAAATCAAGAAGGGCCACTGTGGAAACCGCGGAGCAACCCAACCTGGTTCTTAAACTGGTATCCAGGGATAAGCCCAAATCCGCGATTCAGCCTGGACAGCAAAAACAAATTACATCACCCGGAGATCCGGCAAAAGTGAAGATCACAAAACCCGTTGAGGAAGAAGAACAATACCTGATCCTACCCAAAATAGATAATTCAAGGATCTACTATATGATCGAATCCACGAATTCCAAAAAACCCATGGTGAATAATCCGGGGAAAATAAAAAGCACCACCATAGAAGTGGAAAAAATATTATTCGTTAAAAGACGGGACTCGGTAATTATGCAACTTGCGGGCAATCAGGTCAGGCGTTTCAGTGACTCCCTGGTTAAACAAACCAAAGACACGCTGTTATTTGTAAATGCAGATACACTGCAAATTAAACCATATATAGAAGTATTTAAAGAGCCTAAAGAGGTATATAAAATTTCCCCTTATGTATTTGCTACCAAAGACGGCAACGTGACCATTGCGCTGGCAGATTACAATCGAAAAAAATATATGGTTGCGTTTTATGAAACGGATGGTTCACCGGTAATGGAAGTAAAAGATATCAAGGATGCCGAACTAATAATTGACAAAACAAATTTTGGTCATGCCGGATGGTTCCGGTTTGAATTATTTGAAGATGGAAAACTGAAGGAGAAAAACAAATTGCTGATACCGAAAGATTAGTATAGAAAGCTGATCATCCTTTTTCAACCGTCCACTCTCACTGTTTCTTCCATCCTGATGAGTTCGGCATCAAAAACTTCTTCAAAATGGGTTTTTAATTTTTCCTTTACTTCTCCCAGTCCGGTATATCGTCCTAACTCACGGGCCAGTGATGTAACCTGTTTGTTTTTTATTCCGCATGGAATGATACCATCAAAATATTGCAAATCAGTATTGACGTTAAACGCAAATCCATGCATAGTAATCCACCGGCTGCAGCGAACACCGAATGCAGCTATTTTTCTTTCCTTTCCCACAATGCCCGGTTCCAGCCAAACGCCGGTTTCTCCGCTGGATCTTTCACCCAGGATTTCATAATCAGCCAGAGTCCGTATAATTATTTCTTCCAGATTTCGAAGATATTTACCGATATCGGTTCCGAATTTTTCCAGGTCCAGATATGGGATATCCAACAATTTGCCCGGGTCCATGAAAAGTGATATCTCCACCACGGTTTGTTCTTACAAAAAGAATCCCACGCTCCTGCAACTCGTCGTCATCCAGTAGTACATTTTCTTCATGGCCGGTTTTACCCAATGTGTATACAGGCGGATGTTCAACAAAAAGAAAATAATTGGTAGTTGAATTTTTCTGCTGTCTTTGCTGAGCAGAATGGTAACGGGTTTTAATTTCCACGTTTTGTTTCAGCAGGCTTTCCTGGTAATCCCAGGCCTCCGAATATCCCATCACCCCTAAATCTCTGAAAAAAACGGGCTGCTTTTGCATTTTGCAAAATTAGGTTTTTCTGTTGAAGACCTGCAGCATAGTTGGCCCTGGCATTCCGGTTCGAGACTATGTCAAATGAATCGGATTGGAAATTCACCGGTAGCCAGAATCTTTTTCAAAAGCTTTGATGTTAAGACTTTTAGCTTCAGGTTAAAAATGTAATTTTGTGAATGTCCAATAATTCAGGCGGGCCTCTCAATAAAGAACCGCAAAATGGCAGCGAGCCTTCAGGGGAGGAATTACAGGATCCGGTTCATCCGACCTCAGGAATGAAGATGAAGGTGAGGATTTCTCCGAAACATTGTATGAACGCATGAACCTGGTAGTTGACAGAGGCCAGGAGCCCACGCGTCTGGATAAATTCCTGACGGCACGTATAGAAAATATATCCCGCAATAAAGTACAACAAGCCATAGAAGGCGGGCGGGTGCTGGTTAACAACAAAACAGCTGCGGCGAACTACAAGATCAGACCGGGAGATAATATTGTCTGTTTTTCGGACCGACAGGTGATCGGCGAAGAAATCATCCCCGAGAAAATGTCATTAAATATTTTTTACGAAGATGACGAAATACTCATCATTAATAAACCACCGGGTCTCGTTGTTCATCCCGCCTCCGGTAATTACAGCGGTACACTCATCAATGGGGTTGCCTATTACCTGCAGGAAAAAAATCAAGAGATTACGGAAGATACCCTGCCACGCTTTGGATTGGTTCACCGGATAGATAAAAATACCAGCGGCCTCCTGCTACTTGCCAAAACGAGTCGGGCCGTCGCTAGTCTTGCTAAACAATTTTTCGACCATACCGTAAAACGCCAGTACCTGGCCCTGGTTTGGGGCGATCTGAAAGAAGACAGCGGAACAATCATCGCCCACGTAGGTCGACACCAGCGATTTCGCAAATTATTTGAAGCTTACCCGGAAGGTGAACATGGAAAAGAGGCCATCACACATTATGAAGTCCTGGAACGCTTTGGTTATGTAACCCTGGTAAGATGTGTTTTAGAGACTGGCCGAACGCACCAGATACGGGTGCATATGAAATATATCGGGCATCCCCTGTTCAACGATGAAACTTATGGCGGCAATAAAATTTTGAAAGGAACCATCTTCACCAAGTATAAACAATTTGTGGAAAATTGTTTTTCGATCTGTCAGCGCCAGGCACTCCATGCCAAAACAATTGGATTCATACACCCGGCAACAGGCGCAGAAATGTTATTTGAAAGTGAATTACCGGATGATATGCTTGAAGTAATTGAGAAATGGCGTGCCTACGCGCAAAGATCGAAGGTCAGCTAACATTTTAATCCGCAATCATTCTATATTACAAATGAGATTACTAAGTTTTTAATTCGTAAAGCTCATTTTATAATCCACGCTGATTTTGCCCTTTGAGATATCGGCGAGCTTGCTTTTCAGCAATTTTCGTTTCAGGGGTTTGAGATAATCGATAAATAATTTCCCCTCTATATGGTCATATTCATGCAGGATAACGCGAGCCGTTAATCCGTTAAATGTTTTGCGGTGATGTATAAATTGCTGATCGTCGTATTCGATTTCAACTTCTTCGTTCCGCATTATTTCTTCCCGGATTTTTGGAATACTCAAACACCCTTCTGTATAACCCCAGGGTTCGCCGTTCAGCTTTACTATCTGGGCATTAATAAAAACTTCTTTCAGTCCAGGTGCATCCGGATATTTTCCCTGCTCGTCATCTTCCAGGTTTGCAAAAATCTGTGTACTGTCGATCAGAAACAAACGGATTGGCCTGTTTACCTGAGGCGCAGCAAGACCGACCCCGCTGCTTTCATACATGGTTTCCCACATATCTTCAATCAATTTATCCAACTGGGGGTAATCCGCATGGATCTCTTTCCCCGTGGTTCTCAAAACCTGCGCGCCATATGCAACGATCGGTAAAATCATGGCGCAAAAATACATTTTAATGATTAAAGCCTAAAGTCCAAAGTTCAACACGCCCCGAAAAAAATTGGACGTAAAATTTTTCCGTTTTTTAGATAAAATCAAAGTCGTTATATGAAAATCAGGCTATAACATCTATTCCCTTGTCAAATGCCGGCAAGGTATTCCTGCAACATCATGGTAGCTGCTACCTGGTCGACAGTGCCCTTTTCGCGTCTCCTGTTTTTTTTTAAACCCATATCCACCATTGCGCGGGAAGCCATCAGGGAACTGTAGCGTTCGTCTACCGGTTTTACCGGTATCCCCGGGAATTTCCTTTGCATAATGCCGATGATCCGTTGTACGTCGACGGTCAGATCTGTAGGACTGTCGTCCAGGTTACGGGGATCCCCGATCAGGATCAGCTCAACATTTTCCTTTAGGAGATATTCTTCCAGGAAGGTAAAAATCCTGGCAGATTCTATTGTGGTCAGCGCCGATGCAATTATTTTTAAAGGATCGGTAACCGCAATTCCGGTTCTTTTTTTTCCATAATCAATTGCCAGTATCCTCGCCATACGGATTAATGTTTATGGGTGATAAACATATCTGCAATCACAAAAACGGCAAACACCACACTCGCGATCCCGTTAGCAGTCATAAATGCAATGTTAACCCGGCTAAGGTCATCCGGTTTCACAATGGCATGCTGGTAAATCAACATACCCGCAAATAAAACCATCCCGGTCCAATACCATGCACCAAACCCACCTAATATACCGGCTGCAATAACAAAAAAGGCACTGAGCAGGTGTAAAAAACTGGAAACCCGGAGTGACCTTTTCTTACCTAAGGCAGTTGGTATAGAATGGAGATTCTCAGATTTGTCGAAATCTTCGTCCTGCATGGCATAAATGATATCGAATCCACTAACCCAGCAAATCACAGCGCCGGAAAATAACAGAGGGAGTAATTCAAAACGACCAGTTACAGCAAGGAAAGCGCCTATGGGGGCCAGGGATAATCCTATTCCCAAAACCAGGTGGCAAAGGGCCGTGAAGCGTTTTGTATAACTATAAAATAAAATAACAAATAAAGCGACTGGTGATAAATAAAAACAGAGTGGATTGATAAACCAGCAACTGATCATAAACAGGATGCAGCAAACGATCACAAAACGAAGTGCATTGTTTGGGGCGATGATGCCACGGGGAATTTCGCGGATCGCTGTTCTTGGATTTCGCGCATCGAAATGTCTGTCGAGATATCGGTTAAAAGCCATCGCTGCACTTCTGGCGGTAACCATACAAATTAATACCAGGATAAACCGAAGGAACAAGACATCGAATCCGGGCGCATTCCCTTCACGAATCAGCCGGGTGCCAAAAATACCCAAAAAAAATCCTATCATTGCGAATGGCAACGCAAATAAAGTGTGTGAAAATTTTACGAGACTTAGATAATTTCTTAAATGAGACATACCTGATTTTATAGGTTGATGCAGATTGCGATCTTATTTATTTTGTTGTATGAAATTTCCGTACTGACCTGACAAGCTCCCACAAAACCATTCCTGCTGCAACTGAAACATTGAGAGAATGTTTCATACCGAATTGCGGAATTTCGATGCAGCCGTCGCAGCAGGCAAGCAGTTCCTCACTCACTCCTTGTACTTCATTTCCAAATACGAGCACTATTCTTTCGTCATCCGCCATTACAAATTCCTGCAGGGGAATGCTTCCGTCCGTCTGCTCAACTGCCATAATCCGGTAACCTGCTGCTTTCAGGATTTTTACCGCGTCTGGGGCCTTTTCCAAATACTTCCAGCGCACGGTGTCCGTAGCGCCAAGGGCTGTTTTGTGAATATCGCGATGGGGAGGGCAGGGCGTGTACCCGCAAAGGAAAATGGCCTCTGCCAGAAACGCGTCCGCCGTTCTGAATACGCTACCCACATTATGCATACTCCTTATGTTTTCCAGTAGCAGGATGACCGGAAGTTTATCCGCGTCCCGGAATTCCTCCCTGTTCTTTCGCGGCAGCTCATCCATCCGAAGTTTTCGCATATTGCAAAGATACTGAAGCCCGTAATTCCGCGGATGACGGGGGCTGATGGTTGTTTGCATATGGTGAGCCGGACTCTACGCCGTCGTTTTTTTAGTTGTTCACAACAGGGAAAACCCTGTAATTTTTGGGAATCGCTTCCTTACATTTGTCGCATCCGGTGCATAAAACCGCCGTCTATCTTACCGGAACCTCCTCATGTCGAAAATTTCAGCAGACACCCCCCTGATGCAGCAGCACCGGGCGATTAAACAAAAATATCCCGATGCCATTTTGTTATTTCGCGTAGGGGACTTTTATGAAACTTTCGGCGAAGATGCCATACACGCCTCGCGGATCCTGGGCATCACCCTCACTAAAAGGAATAATGGCTCTGCTTCGTCAAGCGAACTGGCTGGTTTTCCACATCATTCCCTCGATACTTACCTGCATAAACTTGTGAAGGCCGGATTCCGGGTTGCCATCTGCGATCAGCTGGAAGATCCCAAACTCGCTAAAGGAATTGTCAAACGAGGTGTCACGGAAATGGTCACACCGGGAACAGCTACCCAGGATAAACTTCTGGAACACCAGAACAACAATTTCCTGGCTGCTTTACATTATGGAGAGTCTTCACAGGGTATCGCATTTCTAGATATATCGACGGGTGAATTTTTCGCTACGGAAGGGGAAGCTGAATATATCGATCAGTTGTTGCAAACTTTAAGACCCGCCGAAGTAATATTCCCGCGTAACTTTCAAAAGACCTTTAAAGAACATTATGGGGATACGTTTTATACTTATTCCCTCGAAAGCTGGGTTTTTGAGGAATCCTACGCAAGGGAAAATTTGCTTAAACATTTTCAGACCCATTCCCTGAAAGGTTTTGGAATTGAATCTCTGAGCCAGGGTATTATTGCTGCGGGCGCAATTATTCATTACCTCAGGGACACAGAGCATCCGAATCTTCAACATATTACAACCATTCAAAGACTGGACCGGGAAAATTATTTGTGGATGGATCAGTTTACCGTTCGTAACCTGGAGCTACTGCCCAGCGGTGACCATCGATTTTCATTGCTGCAAACCCTTGACCATACGGTTTCACCGATGGGCGCACGTCTCCTGAAAAGATGGATGCTAATGCCGCTAAAAGACCTGGTTCCTATCTGCGAAAGACTTGACCTGGTTGAATTTCTGATCCGTGATCCGGAACTGCGCACGCAGCTTACCCATCATATCAAGGTTTGCGGGGATATGGAAAGGATGCTTTCCCGCATCCCTTCTAAAAAAATAAGCCCCCGGGAAGTATTGCAACTCGGACGTGGTCTATATGAAATATCACAAATACAAAAGCTTTCTACCGACTTAACCGAACCCTATTTAAAAAGACTCACTACCTTATTGAATCCCTGTTTGCTCATAGCTGATAAAATCCTGGCTGAACTGATGGAAAATCCACCGGCGCTGGCGAATAAAGGAAATCTTATCCGCGCCGGTGTGGATGCCGAATTAGATGAACTTCGTGAAATTGCTACCGGCGGTAAACAGTGGCTGGCCGGCTTACAACAAAAAGAATCCCTGGCTACCGGTATTTCTTCTTTAAAGATCAGTTTCAATAATGTGTTCGGCTACTATTTGGAAGTGACGAATTCCCATAAGCATAAAGTTCCTGAAACCTGGACACGCAAACAAACCCTTACCAATGCCGAACGATATATCACACCAGAATTAAAAGTTTATGAAGAAAAGATAATTGGAGCCGAGGAAAAAATTCAGTTAATAGAATCCCGTATTTATGATACCCTTATGTTAGCACTCCGGGATTATATCGCACCTATCCAGGTAAACTGTTCGGTACTCGCGACTCTGGACTGTCTGCTTTGCTTCGCGGGAAATTCCCTCCGGTTCAACTATAAAAAACCGGTCATGCACGAAGAATCCATTCTTGAATTAAAAGAAAGCCGGCATCCGGTAATTGAAAAAAATCTGCGCCCGGGAGAAGAATATATTGCCAACGATCTCGTGCTGGATCCGCCAAACCTGCAGATCATCATCCTAACCGGTCCAAATATGAGTGGTAAATCCGCGCTTCTCCGTCAGGTAGCGCTGATAACACTCATGAGCCATATGGGTAGTTTTGTTCCAGCTGCCCAGGCCAGCATTCCTTTAACTGACAAGATTTTTACCCGGGTGGGCGCCTCTGACAATGTAAGCGGGGGTGAATCAACTTTCCTGGTAGAAATGAATGAAACGGCCAGCATATTAAATAATATAACGACCCGAAGCCTGATTATACTCGATGAAATTGGCAGGGGCACTTCTACATACGATGGAATCTCAATCGCCTGGAGTATTGCAGAATTCCTGCACCAGTCTGCCTTTAAACCGAAAACACTGTTTGCAACACATTATCATGAGCTTAATGAACTCGAAAACAAATTTGCCGGCATAAAAAATTATCATATCACCAGCCGGGAAATGGCTAATAAAATTATATTCCTGCGTAAACTGGCTACAGGCGGATCCACCCATAGTTTTGGTATTCATGTTGCCAAGATGGCGGGAATGCCTGTTGCTCTCATTGATCGAGCCAATGAAATTCTGAAACAGCTGGAGGAAAGCAGGGGTGGAGAAAATTCTCCTCTGAAGGAAGAAATGAAAAAAATTTCAGGGCCAAAATTGCAATTGTCGATTTTTGATGCTCATACCCAGACTTTTGAACAGATTCGAAAAATGCTTCACGAAATGGACATAAACCGCCTCACGCCCGTAGAAGCTTTGCTTAAACTGAATGAAATTAAAGGACTGCTGCATTAAACTGTATTACAAATAACTCAGCCACCACTTCTTATGGGTGGTCTTATAATTGTCGTACCACTTACAGAAGGGATATAAAATTAATATAACTGCGAGCCAGATCAAATAAACACCTGCGAGTCCAAATCCAAAATTGTCGGGCCGGAACATAAACGGACTGTGCTGGGGATGGATATCCTTCGACTGATATCCCTGCACGAAAAATAAAATAACTGTCAGGATATGTATCAAATAAAGATGAAAAACATAGAAAAAAAATGGAACCCTTCCGAAAACGCGTACAAATGGAAATGAATTCCTGGATGTACGATCAAGCAGACCGAGCATAATAAAAGCTCCCCCCAAAGTCAGGGAAATATAGTCCAATGAGGGTGGATACTTAGACAGGTTAATAAAAGACAACCAGGAGAATAACCGGCTGCGGACCAACCGCCAGTGATCAGGATCCCCATAATGATTATAGGAACGTAAAATAAAAAACAGCAGGAAGGCCGAGAACCCTGCAATCAATAAAATTTTCTTTCTGGACGAATCAAATCGGGATGTAAATATTTTGCCCATACCGAAACCCAGCAACATAATTCCTGTCCAGGGTAAAAAGGCATATACAATGAGACTGATATGATTTTGCCATAGCTGGATAACAGTAAAATTGCCATGATGTGCCAGATTCCATAGAAGCCCGATTTGCGCATCCTTGCTGCTTTCCGCTATGTCCAGCAGATTATGCAGGCAAATGATCAGCAAACCAAAGAAAAGGATGGCATTTACGGGGAGCCAGACAAAAACTCCAAGAATAATCATACTGATTCCAATGGCCCAGATGACCTGCAGGATAAAAACATGATACAATGGATCAAAGGTCCAGGCCAGAGTTACAATGAGCAATTCAACCAGGATCAGCCATAACCCTCTCTTTATCAAAAAAAGACTCAATTCCTTTTTCGTTTTTCTTTGACCCATCAGGTATGCAGACACTCCAGATAGAAGTAAGAATGTCGGGGCACAAAAATGTGTAATCCACCGGGTGAAAAACAGTTGCGGTGTTGTTGTCAGCAGGTTTGTCGGACTGTCAGTAAAAGCTGTATAATGGAAAAAGTCCCGAACATGATCCAGCGCCATAATGATCATGACAGCACCCCTTAACACATCAATGGAATAAATACGTTGGGTGGAAACAGCAGTCGTTTGCATGGGTTATTTAAATGCGTACAAGTTATACTGATCGCCCTCAAATTAAAAAACTTTCGCAGGCAACGACTCATTTTAGTAATTGTTTCCCGGCCTGGGAAAAAATATAGTCGGAAAATCAGCATAAATTGCTGATAATCAATCAAATATGACAATGGCACAGGGGTTGGCTATATAGGTTGTAATCAATTTTATGAAAACAACATTTCTTCTTATCGTCCTGGCTATCACAACCTCGCTCAGCTATGCTGATCCCAGTTTTGGTAGTTTAACCCTTTCAAACTTTAAAGGGATAATTACTGATCAACAGGTGGTTGACCTGAACTGGGTGACCATGATGGAATCAGGTGTGGATCATTTTGCTATCCAGCGTAGCGGTGATGGAATGAATTTCCAGGATATTGATAGTATTGATTCAAAAATGAAAATATCGACGAATGACTATCAGTTACATTATTCCTATACAGACATTCATCCGCTCACAGGGACGTCATACTACCGAATTAAAGTAGTAGGTAAAAATGGAACTATCAATCAGACACCGGTTGTTCAAATTATAAACAATCTGTTTGAGGGCACCCGCATCTATCCGACCGTTGTTCAAAATAATATGGTCTTTGTTGAATCTGATAAAAACCTGAGAAATGTGACAATGGAATTTTTTGATCTGTCAGGAAATAAAATCAGCGAAACCAATTGGAATACATTTACCGGTCGTCAAAATGTGCAGGTTTCAAAATCAGGAATTTTGCCTACAGGGACTTATGTAATGAGACTCATTGCAAATGGTCAGAATGTTAAAAACCAGCTTATTATTGTTCAGGGTCATTAACAAATTGCGCAACAAAATGTTAACATTTCGAAAAAGGGGAAACTGTGAAAAAGTTTTGAATACGAAATGAAAAATAGAATCAGAATGGCTTAAATTTGCAGCTGAAGAGCCCGTTTTTGGTCCAAGATCCATCTGATCCCTTCGAAGATTTATACTAAAACACACATAAAAAGATCCAGCGTAGTGACTGGATTTTTTTATGCCATTAACTAAACGAGTGTTTTTAATTTACTAACTACTTCATCCACTTCCTTTTTTGTATTGTGCCGGCTAAACGAAAAACGTACCGTAGTGCGGTCTGAACCGGGATACATGGCCTGAATCACATGGGAACCTAATTGAGCTCCACTGGTGCAGGCGCTTCCACCCGATGCACAAATATGATTGATGTCCAGGTTAAATAGAAGCATTTCCGCTTTTTCCGATTTAGGAAAACTTACACTTAAAATAGTATATAGACTGTTGCCAAATGGATCCCCGTTAAACATTACTCCAGGGATTAATTTCTTCAACTCATCTGCCATATAAAACCTGAGCGCATTTATATGTTTGCAGTCTTCTTCCATTCTCAGTGTTGCCAGTTCGAGGGCCTTGGCAAATCCAACAATTCCATAAACATTTTCTGTACCTGCGCGCATATTCCTTTCCTGGGCGCCCCCATGGATATTGGGTTTCACTTTTACCTGTTCATTAATATAAAGCAGTCCTGTGCCTTTCGGTCCGTGAAACTTATGCGCCGCGCCAGTGATAAAATGTATATGCAGTCTGCTCAGGTCAAATGCATAGTGACCGAGGGTTTGCACCGTATCTGAATGAAAAACAGCTTTGTATTTTTTGCAGATGTCAGATACCCGTTGAATATCAAGCAGGTTACCCGTTTCATTGTTGGCGTGCATCAGACTTACCAGCGCTCTTTCTCCCAGTCCAGCCAGGAGATTGTCCAGTTGATCCAGATCGAGATGACCATTCGGAAGCACTTTCAGTAAATGAAGCTTAGCTTCTCCCCTTTCCTGATAATAATTAACTGTATGCAGGGTGGCATGATGTTCAAGTGGCGAACTTATGATATGCCTGCAACCCAAGTCCTGTACTGCGGCGCGTATTGCAGCGTTGCTGCTTTCGGTACCACCACTGGTAAAGAAAATTTCAGCCGGGTGGGCATGCAACAGTTGTGCAACTGTTTTTCTGGCCTGTTCAATAGCCATCCTGCTTTCCCTCCCATAAGAATAAATGGATGATGGGTTACCGAACTTTTCCGTCAGGAATGGCATCATGGTTTCCAGGACTACCGGATCCAATGGCGTGGTAGCCGCATTGTCAAAATAAATTCTTTCCATCACACAAAAATTTAATGGGAGTTTATATGAACTCCTGGATATCTTTCATGAGACGCCTGGCAATATTATTTGCAGTCGTTTCAAAATTGCTTTCCGCATAAATGCGGATGATTGGCTCAGTATTGGACGTGCGGAGATGCACCCAATCGTCATCAAATTCGATTTTTAGTCCATCTTCCGTATTTGCGGGATGATTTTTGTATTTTGATTTAATCTGATCAAATATTTTATCAACGTTCACTCCTTTTGCAAGTTCTATTTTATTTTTTGAAATAAAATAGTCCGGAAATTTTGATCTGAAAGAGCGCATTCCGTTTTTATGGCGGGCCAGGGCACTCAGAAACAATCCGATGCCGATCAGGGCGTCTCTTCCATAGTGAAGATCGGGCACGATGATACCGCCATTACCTTCTCCTCCGATTACAGCATTCACTTGTTTCATTTTGTTGACCACATTCACTTCTCCGACAGCGGAGGGGAAATACTGACCACCGTGTCTGAGTGTAATTTCTTTAAGTGCCTTGGTACTGCTCATATTACTAACCGTATTACCTGGTTTGCGGGAGAGCACATAATCAGCAACGGCAACCAGGGTAAACTCTTCTCCAAACATAGTTCCGTCCTCGCAAACAAAGCAAAGCCGGTCCACATCCGGGTCAACCGCGATTCCCAGATCTGCTCCCGATTTTTTTACCTCTGCACTGAGCCCGGCCAGGTTCTCCGGCAGTGGTTCGGGGTTGTGAGCGAATTTGCCATTCACTTCTTCATTCAGTAAACGAATATTTTCGATACCCAATTCCTTTAATAGGGGCGGTATGAACAACGCACCTGTCGAATTGATTGTATCTACTACCACCTTAAAATGTTTACCCCGAATGGCAGGCAAATCTATGAGAGGATAATCCAGGACCGCCTGAATATGTTTATATAGATAGCTGTTGTCAACCGTATATGTGCCAAGTTTGTCAACAGATGCAAAAGAATATGCTTCTTTGGCCGCCTTATCAAGGATCAATAAACCATTTTCAGAACTGATAAATTCTCCCAAACTGTTCAACAGTTTAAGTGCATTCCATTCTTTAGCGTTATGACTTGCTGTAATGATAATACCACCGGCAGCTTTCTCTCCTATCACGGCCATTTCGACTGTCGGAGTGGTGGACAATCCCAAATCATGCACATCCAGACCCATGCCGGTCAATGTACTCATTACGAGATTACGCACCATCTCTCCGCTGATACGGCCATCTCTTCCGATGATAATTTTTTTTGAATGTGTTACAGTTTCTTTTATCCAGGTTCCAAATGCGGCTGTAAACCGGACGATATCCAGTGGCGTGAGATTTTCATTGGTTTTTCCTCCAATTGTTCCCCGAATACCAGAAATGCTCTTTATCAATGCCACGAAGATGAGGTTTAATAGAGTGCAAAAATACGGTTTTTAGGCCTAAAGCCTAATGAGTGTACCTAGTGAGAGTGACATGACTCGTCAGCATTTTTCCTGCAGATCCGCAATCATCAAAATCATTGAGCATCAGGCATTTTTTATGAGATCTATGAATTCATCAAACAGATAACGGCTGTCGTGGGGACCCGGTGTCGCTTCGGGATGATACTGAACTGAAAATACCGGACGGTTCTTGAGCCGGATACCTTCAATGGAATCATCATTCAGGTTAACATGAGTCACTTCCACTTCAGAATTTTTCCGAACAGAAACCGGATCAACACCAAATCCATGATTCTGTGTAGTTATTTCACATTTACCCGTAACCAGATTTTTTACCGGGTGATTCAGTCCCCGGTGACCATGATGCATTTTAAATGTTGGAATTCCTTTGGCCAGGGCCAGAAGCTGATGTCCCAGACAGATTCCGAATAAGGGCTTTTCCTCTTTGAGAATTTCTTTTACAGTTTCCACCGCATAATCCATGGCTGCCGGATCACCGGGTCCATTGGAAAGAAAATAACCCGATGGACTGAATTCTTTCAGGATACTGAGTGAGGTTTTGGCTGGAAACACTTTTACAAATGCACCCCGGTCGATCATACATTGGACAATATTCCTTTTTACACCATAATCCAAAACGGCAATACGGATATCAGATTCCGGATCTCCCGCTTCATAGGTATTTTTTGTGGAGACTGCGGAAGCCAGTTCCAGACCATCCATATTGGGTACGGAAGCCAGTTGTTTTTTCAGTTCATTCAGATCCAGTATCTCAGAAGAAATAATACAGTTCATCGCTCCTTTTTGACGAACATGAGTAACCAGTGCCCTGGTATCAACACCTTCAATACAAACGATCTGGTTTGCTTTCAAATATTCATCCAGGGAGCCCTTGGCCTGAATCCGGGAAAACTGTTCTTCCAGGTTTCGGCCAATCAGTCCGCGTATTTTAACACTATCCGATTCCACATCTGTATCCTTTACACCATAATTTCCAATGTGCACACTATTCATGATCAATACCTGCCCGTAATAACTTGGGTCAGTAAAAACTTCCTGGTATCCGGTCATTCCCGTATTAAAACAAATTTCTCCGGAGGTAGTTCCGGTTTTACCGAAAGACTGTCCGTAGTGTACTGATCCATCCTGCGAGAAGAAGTATTGCCGTTTTTTGAGCTGGTGCTGTTGGCATAGTCGGTGAATAATTTTGCAAAGAAAACGATTATTACTGTGAAAGCATGGAAGTATGGAACTAATAAAAAAGCAGAACCAAATGGTTCTGCTTTTTGAATATAAAATTTTATGTTCAATTTATTTTTCTGCTTTTTCTTCTTTGGTTTCTGTCTTTTCAACAGGTGCAGTAACGGCTGCTTCAGTTTTTTCAGTGGCTTTCTTTTTCCCACCTGCGCGACGTGTTTTCTTTGCCGGTTTCCTTCGCTTCACCCTTACCCTTACCGTAGATTTCGTTGAAATCAACCAGTTCAATCATTGCCGTTTCAGCATGATCACCGGCTCGTTGTCCCAGTTTGATGATACGGGTATAACCACCGGGACGTCCGGCAACTTTTTCAGCTACTGTTCCAAATAGTTCAGTGATTGCTTCTTTATCCTGCAGATAACTGAATACCACACGACGCTGGTGTGTTGTATTTTCTTTTGCTTTGGTGATCAGTGGTTCAATATAAGTTCTGAGCACTTTTGCTTTGGCCAGGGTAGTAACGATTCTTTTGTGCGTGAATAAGCTGGCTGGCGAGGTTGCTCAGCAAGGCACTTCTGTGCGATGCTGTTCTGCCGAGGTTGTTGATTTTGTCTCCGTGACGCATGACATTGTTTTTTAAGCTTTACACCGTGTCAGGAATTGCAAAGCGAGTTATAGAAAGTATGTGAGTAGTGTGGAAGTGTGAGAGTATGAGGGTGTAAGAATTTTCACACTTTCATATTCACATACTTCCATACTTGTATTATTCGTCATCCAGTTTCAGCTTGCTCAGATCCATTCCGAAATGAAGTCCTCTTTCATGCAATACCTGTTCAATTTCAGCCAATGATTTCTGACCGAAATTGCGGAATTTCATCAGGTCTTCCTGTTCGTATTGACCAGTTCGCTCAACTGTTGATTTTTGCAGCTTTCAGGCAGTTAAAGGCACGTACAGAAAGATCCAGATCTTCCAATGGTGTCTTCAATACTTTGCGTAACTGAAGAGTTTGTTCATCAACCAGATCTTCTTTCTTTTCTTCCTTATTATCAAAAGTGATATTCTCATCAGTAATGATCATCAGGTGCTGGATCAGGATACGGGAAGCCTGTTTAACAGCTTCTTCCGGATGAATGGTACCATCGGTAGAAACTTCCATGATCAGTTTTTCGAAATCCGTTCGCTGTTCCACACGGGTATTTTCAATAGAATATTTTACATTCTTGATCGGAGTGAAAATAGCATCTGTAGGAATATATCCAAATGGTGCATCTTTCGGCTTGTTATCTTCTGCAGGTACATAACCACGGCCTTTACCGATGGTAATTTCAATATCCAGCCGGGCGAAGCATCCATTGTACAGATCAGCAGGTCCGGATTCATCACTTCAAAGACTCGGCAATGCCTCGCCGATCATTGCCTGCAGTGAATTCTGTTTTATTTTTTAAGACTGAGTGTTATTTTTTCCTGGGCCACTTCATGGTCCACTTTCTTTTTGAAACGAACCTGTTTCAGGTTCAGGATAATTTCAGCCACATCTTCAGTAACACCTTTCATGGTGGCAAATTCATGATCTGCTCCTTCGATTTTTATACCGATGATAGCATATCCTTCCAGAGAATTCAGTAATACCCTGCGTAGAGCATTACCAATGGTTACACCGTAACCTGGTTCCAGAGGACGAAATTCGAATTGTGCTTCGAAATCAGTTGCTTTTTGAAGAATGATTTTGTCTGGTTTCTGGAAATTTAAAATGGCCATATTTAAATTTTCGATTTACGATTGATGAATGACTTGACGATTATTTACTATACAATTCCACGATCAGTTGTTCCTTGATATTTTCAGGAACACTTTCTCTTTCAGGATAAGCAATGAAAGTTCCTTTCATTTCAGTTTCATTCCAGTCAAGCCAGTTGAATCTTGGTTGTTCTTTCCTTTAGCAGCGCTGGTGATACCAGCGTTGCCCTGGGAAGTCTGCTTTAAGCCAATTACATCTCCTGGTTTCAGCTGGAAAGAAGGAACATTTACCACTTCACCATTTACAGTAATATGTTTGTGAGCATACCAACTGGCGTGCAGCCGGACGGGATGGAGCAATACCCATACGGAAAACGTATTGTCCAGTCGGGCTTCCAGTAATTTGATCAGGTTTTCACCGGTTACACCTTTTTTGCGGGAAGCTTCATCAAATGTTTTGCGGAATTGTTTTTCCAGCACACCATAAGTGTATTTTGCTTTTTGTTTTTCCCGTAACTGAAGTGCATATTCGCCCAGAGTTTTACGCTTTTGGGTTGCACCATGCTGACCGGGAGGATTACTGTTTTTGTTAAGCCATTTTCCATTGCCTAAAATAGGTTCTCCGAAATTGCGGGAGATCTTGGTCTTGGGACCTGTGTAACGTGCCATAGTATGTTTTAGATTTTTGAGTACCCGGTACATGATTATTAAAAAATCTTAAAATGAATCATACCCGCTTGATTATAATGAATGCAGATCTTGCAGATTATGCAAATATCAAATATTTTAAACTCTTCTCTTTCTTTGGAGGACGGCAACCATTGTGTGGCAATGGTGTTACATCTTTGATCATCTCTACTTCAATTCCATTGTTGGCCAAAGAGCGGATTGCACTTTCACGTCCTGAACCGGGTCCCTTTACAAATACATCCACTCTTTTCAAACCTGCATCCAAAGCAGTTTTTGCTGCATCGGCAGCTGCCATCTGGGCTGCATAAGGTGTATTCTTTTTAGAACCTTTAAAACCCATTTTACCGGCACTGCTCCAGGAAATAACCTGGCCGTTCTTGTTGGTAAGACTGATAATAATGTTGTTGAAACTTGCTGAAATATGAGCATCTCCGTAAGCTATCCACTTTTACCACTCTTTTTTTTGCTGCTGCTTTTGCGCTGGTAGCCTGTTGTGCTTTTGCCATTGTTTCGAAATAGGTAATCTGGTTATTAATTATTATTCCGCTTGTCAGCGGAATTGAATCAACCCTCCCCGTGCACCCCGTATCCGGTATTGATTCTGAAATGGTGCTATGAAAAATCATGTATCCGTCTTGCGACGGACTCATGCTAAATTACTTCTTAGCTGCTTTCTTTTTACCGGCAACTGTTTTACGTTTTCCTTTTCGTGTACGGCTGTTGGTACGGGTACGCTGACCACGAACCGGCAATCCTTTACGATGACGCAAACCACGGTAACAGGCAATATCCAGCAAACGCTTGATACTCATCTGTACTTCAGAACGCAGTGCACCTTCCACTTTAAATTCATTGGTGATGATATTACGAATAGCAGTTCAATTCCTCATCATTCCACTCATTTACTTTCTTATCAAAGCTGATTCCAGCTTTGTTAAGAATATACTTGGCAGTTGAAGGACCAATTCCGAAGATATAGGTAAGACCAATTTCGCCTCTTTTGTTTTTTGGTAAGTCTACACCGGCAATACGAGCCATTTTTTACTTTTTACTTTTAAATTATTTACGGTTCGTAATCCATCAATATATTAACCCTGTCTTTGTTTAAAACGGGGATTCTTTTTGTTGATGATATACAACTTGCCTTTTCGACGCACGATCTTGCAATCAACACTGCGTTTTTTAATTGATGCTCTAACTTTCATACAAGTTTCTTTTATCTTTTAACGATTACTACTCTGCCTCGTTTAGCTCGGCTTAGCTGATTTATTTATACCTGAAAATGATTCTTCCCCTGGTTAAATCATATGGACTCATTTCCACTCCCACTTTATCACCAGGCAATATTCTGATATAATGCATTCTCATTTTTCCTGAAATAGTAGCCAGTATTTCATGCCCATTTTCCAGCTTCACCTTGAACATAGCATTGGAAAGTGCTTCTACAATTGTTCCATCCTGTTTAATGAGTGCTTGTTTAGCCATAGATTTTGGGAGCGCAAAGATAATATTACTCAGCCAAAGAATAAAATTTCATCGAATAAATATCCGGTGCCGGCTAATTATGGAGTCAGAAGGGCTAAAAATCCAAAAAAAGGTCTGATTTAGACCCTGGCTCAGGTCCACTTTGGTCATCTGGTGGTAGAAATTCTGGAGCTCATGGACCCCAATGGGATGGTGAATATGGCGGCGGTCTTCCCGGTACCAGATCTCGAATTCGTTAAACTGGCCCGCTGCGGGGATCATAACCCGGAAGGGACCGCGCATATATTTAACAGTATTATCGGCATTTACCTGTTTTTCAAAACCCAGTTTTTGTAACTGGACTATCATCCACAGATATGGAATATAGATCGCCGGCATCAAACCAGTCGTCCTGATCTCCGTTATGGACACATACCTGCCTGTCTTCATGATTCAATTCCGTTACTTCACCTTCAAATCGCTTTCCTCCGAAATCTGCCTGGATGATGTCTCCTGCTTTGATATCCTGAAATCTGATCATATGGCCTTATTTAAGGGTATGAATATAAAAAAATTATATGAATCCCGCTTAACAGTAGCATTGAACACCTGTTTTTTTTACAGCCCCCGGCCCACCATCTCCCTTCCGGGCCAGGGCACGGTTGCCAGGATAACCACCATGCGCAATCAGGAAAAACCAGAAAGCTCTTTTATATTTCAGGGGATCTGTTATCTGCTTTTTTACCATACCGCGCCCGAGGGTAATCAAGTAGGGTTGCAATCAGCATACCTGTTGGATGTTCAACCCAATAAAACCGGTAAAACTTATCTTTCATCAGTTCCACGCCCTCGGGTAGACCGCTGCTGAGGATTCCGAACCGGCCAAAGAAAAGAGAATCAGTCCGATCAAGCAACGTGGTATGTGCACTGATCATAGTGAATAGCCAGAGTTTTGTATCGCCCTCCCGTAGCTCCCGATGTTTGATCCAGCCGATAAAACTTTGAACAATAGAGAGGAATAGCAGTAAATAATATGACCCAGCGTAAAATACTGTGAACCTGTAATAGAACAGCAAACATAAATTGTAGTTTAGGTAGTAAGTTGGTATGAAATTAAAGCATTTAGATATCTGAAAGTGAAAGCAGGGAAGGAATGATTTAAATTTGCGGATGTCCTGCTATAAAATATCCGCTTTACTTTATGATGCTGGTTGCGCTGACAACCGATTCCTGCAAAAATAAAAATAACCGATCTGAAGATCCGGTTTGGGATCTGGCCAGATTCCCGGCTTATACTAATCTAAACGACAGTATTCGGAAATATCCCTCAGACGCTTCGCTTTACCTTCGGAGAGCTATGCGCCTTACGCAGGAAAATGCCCATGAACTGGCTTTTTCTGATTTTCAAAAAGCATGGTCCCTCCAGCCCCTCCTTGGAAATGCATTGCCCTTTGCTGCGAATCTCGAAATCCTGGGAAAGCACCATGAACGAATGACTCTGCTGGAATCCGTAAATCAGCGATTTCCAGACAATCCGCAAGTATTAAGACTGCTGGCAGACTCTTATGCTGCTTTGGGAAAACCCAGTAAGGCACTGCAGATATACAACGATATGATTTCGAAGGATTGCCTGAATCCGGAAGTTCAATATGAAAAGGCGCTTCTGCTGGAACAATTAAAAGATACCGCAGGTGCGATTGCTGCCCTTAAAATGGCCTATGCCACGCAGGGTGTGGATACTTATGGACTGGAACTCGCTCACCTGTATGCAGAACAAAGAAATCCCAGGGCTCTGGAGATATGCAACTATATTATTAAACAGGACTCCATGCGGATACTGATTGATCCTTTTTTTATAAAAGGAATCTATTATGCCAATATGAAGCTATATAAGAAGGCCATTGCTCAGTTTGATTCCTGCATCCTCCGGGACTGGAAAACTACAGATGCTTACCTCGAAAAGGGAAGGGCCTATTTCCATATGGAAAATTTTAATGCAGCCTTGCAGACTTTTAACATGGCCATTACCGTTACCAATACGGATCCAGATGCTTACTACTGGCTGGGACGCAGCTATGAAGCATTGCACCGCAAGGCCGATGCAACCAACAATTACCTGAAAGCAATTTCACTGGACAGGGATTTTATTGAAGCCAGGCAAAGGCTGGAGAAGCTCGACACCGGATTTGCTCGTCATGGACACTAACAGTACATTTGTTTAACTGGCACGAAATAAAAATAAGCCTACATGAGCCTGATCGCTCCTTCACTTCTCGCCTCTGATTTTCTTCATCTGTCTGACGTATGCAAACTCATTAATGAAAGCGAGGCTGACTGGCTTCACCTGGATGTGATGGATGGCCGATTTGTTCCCAATATCAGTTTCGGAATTCCCGTCATTGAACATATCCGAAAAGCAACCCAAAAAATCTGTGACGTACACCTGATGATTGAAGAGCCCGAAAAGCTCACACCCTCTTTTAAAAAAGCTGGTGCCGATATCCTGATCGTTCATCTGGAAACATGTAGAAATCTGCATAGTAACATCCAGCAGATCCGCTCTCTCGGCATGAAACCGGCTGTCGCTATCAATCCGCATACACCGGTTGAATTATTGAAAGATATCCTGGAAGATCTGTATCACGTACTCGTTATGACAGTAAATCCGGGTTTTGGGGGACAGTCATTCATTCCACATTCACTGGAAAAAGTACGCGAACTAAAAAAGATGATACTGCAGACCGGCAAGGAAATACTCATAGAAGTTGACGGTGGTGTTACCATTGAAAATGCGCCCGCTCTTGTCCAGGCCGGAGCAGATATACTAGTGGCTGGCAGCAGCATATTCCAGTCAAAGGACCCCAAAGAAACCATCCGGCTGCTGAAGCGGATCGCATGAGGAACCTTATTCTCATATTCTTCTTCCTGTTCCACATTATACCCCTGCCTGCCCAAAAATCGGGTGCAGTTGTAACCGGAAAGATTTTGGATGAAAATGAAAAACCGCTGGCCGGGGTTTCCATTATTATGCTTGGTAAAGAATCCGGCATGACCAGTTCTGACTCCGGTTCTTTCAGGATACATGTTCCTGCCGACAAAGCATTCGCCCTGGTGTTTTCATTTACAGGATATAAAAATCTGCAACAAAATTTTATTCTGAATGATAAAGAGGAAGAAAGGATCGTGATCCGGATGGAAAGGTCCGTATCAAACCTGCAGCGTGTAACGGTTACGGACGAGCGCGAAAGAAAAGAAGCCGGTCTGATCCGCATCAATCCCAAGGATGCAATCAATATTCCCACGCCCGTGGGTGGCATTGAAAGCCTGATCAAAGTATATGTCGGATCTAACAATGAACTGACTTCCCAATATTCAGTGCGCGGCGGAAACTACGATGAAAACCTGATTTATGTGAACGACTATGAAATTTTCAGACCCTACCTTGTCAGTAATGCCCAGCAAGAAGGTCTTAGTTTTATAAATCCTGAAATGACCCGAAATGTCAATTTTTATAACGGTGGATTTCAGGCAAAATATGGCGACAAAATTTCTTCGGTACTGGATATTCAATATAAAAAGCCAACTGACTTCGGAGGCTCCGTTTATATCGGTTTACTGGAGCAGGGCCTGGAATTGGAAGGTTCATCAAAAAATAGAAAATTCAGTTACATCATTGGAGCCCGAAACAGGAATTTTTCGAACCTCCTGAGCGCCCAGGAAACCAAAGGGAATTATATTCCTTCTTCTTCCGATGCCCAGGGGCTTTTCACCTACCAACTCAATAACAAAAATTCACTGGAATTATTTACAGTCTATTCCCAGACATCCTTCAGCCTTGTTCCTTTATCAGCCCAGCTAAGTACAGCGGTATTTTCACCCTATTTCTCGGCGAACCTCGGATTGGATATATTTTTCAGCGGCCAGGAGAAAGATAAATATAAAACCGGACTGGCCGGACTTACCTGGAACCAGCAATTGAATAAGAATCTGAAGTTGAAGTGGATGCTATCAGTATTTACTGATAATGAAAGTCAGAATTATGACGTGACCGGGGATTATCTGTTTGGCGAAAGAGATTTTGACAGGAGCAGCCCGGATTTCGGCAAAATTGTTAATCCGCTTGGCATTGGAAGCAATCAGAACTTTGCCCGCGATAATCTGAACATCCAGCTTTACAGTTTTGCACATAAAGGTTATCTGAACAGGGAAAATCAATTCCTGCAATGGGGCATAACTGCTGACTTACAAACGATACAGGATCAATTGCATGAATGGGTATATGAAGACTCCGTAGGATATTCTCTCCCCTATGAACCGGGTTCACTCAATTTAAATAATGTCGTGAATGGGAATAACCATTTGCAAATCGGAAGATTCTCAGGATTTTTTCAGGATAATTTCAATTTTAAAAAACACCCTGCCTTCACCTTCCAGGCGGGCGCGAGACTCAACTATAATACTTTCACACAACAACTGTTGTTTTCACCCCGTGCCGGCATATCGTGGAAACCCATGGGCAGTAAACAGGACATTGTGTATAAAGCCGCCATAGGCATCTATGACCAACCTCCATTCTACCGGGAATTACGTGCACCTGATGGGACCATTAATCCGCTAGTGAAAGCGCAACAGAGTTTTCAGGCAACCGCAGGTTTTGATATTAATTTTCATCACAATGAAAAGCCATTTCGTTTATCTGTAGAAGCCTATTATAAATACCTGTGGAATGTAAATCCTTACAATATTAATAATGTAAGTATCCAGTATTTCGCAACGAACAATGCAAAAGCATATGCGGTAGGTGTGGAAGGCAGGTTATTTGCAAACCTCGTGAAAGATGCCGAAAGTTGGGTCAGTATAGGTTTTATGCAAACGAAAGAAAAAATCAACGGCGCGAGCTATTATGATTACACCCTGGACTCGCTAAATAAACCGCTGGACAGTACCCTGGTTCAGCAGGGATGGATCAGACGACCCACCGACCGCCTTTTTACGATGGGTATGTTTATCCAGGATTATTTGTCAACCAATAAAAATTTCAAAGTTTACCTGAACCTTATTTATGGAAGTAATCTACCGTACAGCGTTCCGGGAAGCGTGAAATACGGGATGCCCTGATCATTGAACCCTACATTCGCGCGGATATAGGCTTCAGCGCCCTGCTGCTGGATAATGATAAGACAAACCGCAGAAGTCATAACCCGTTCCGGACACTGGAGAATATCTGGGCAACCCTGGAAATTTTTAATGTGATTGACCGGGAGAATACCATTTCCTATCTCTTCGTAAAAGACTTCTCATAACATCGTCTATGCCATGCCGCAAAGGCTCACACCGCGGCTCCTGAACCTGAAACTGATTGCCCGATTTTAAGAAAATGTCCAAAATAGAAATATCTTTTCCCAAACAGGGAGATTCCTACCCCACAACTTGTTTCATAAATACTTGGTTTTAAGCAACTTAACTTCTGGCAGGTAAATCGATATATACTACCCAAATCAACCTTATGAAATCGATACAGATTTTACTTGATACATTAAAAGAGCTGATCTCCGAAGCAACTCAAAACCGGTCAGGTTATGAGAATATGCGACTGATTCCGCTGCCTGTTAAAAACCAGGACAGAAGATTACCCAATAACAATAACAACAATCAGTAAAGTATTTCCAGGAAAATACATTTACCGGTAAATCTGTATACCCGTATGGAAATTGCAACCTATCCCGAAAAATTCTCCGATGACATTACCGTGGAAATCAGTGCTGATACGGAAGACCATTGTATCATTGTATTTGTCGAATCAGATGGGACGTATTCTACGTATGATGGGCGTAAATGTATCCCGGGGAAAAATCAGATTCATGTTGACAATGTACATGTCACTTGAAGCCGGCACCTATCAGCTCAGTGTGAAAAATACGAATTCAAGCATTTTATATAGTTCAATACTTACAAAGTTCTAAACACCGTTACCAGGATTTTATAACTGCACTTAATCAGGATTAAAAAAAGGACCGTCTCCAGGTCCTTTTTTGTTATTGGATATTTGTCGTCCATTGTGCACTCCTTCGAATCGTTACCAACGCATTCCTGCAGATTTCCCTGCTTGATTTTGACTCCTGTGTATAGGCATTCACACTGATCATTTAACTTTGCCGAATGATCAGACTGTCAGTCAACATAAACAAATTTGCCACTCTACGCAATAGCCGGGGAGGCAATAATCCGGATGTGGTGAAGGCTGCAGTTGACGCGCAGCGATTTGGGGCAGACGGGGTGACTGTACATCCCAGTCCCGATGAAAGGCATATCCGTTACCAGGATGTATTTGATATAAAAAAAATAATCACAACAGAATTTAATATCGAAGGAAATTGCCAGGAACAAAAATTTATCGACCTGGTGCTCGCTGTCAAACCAGATCAGGTGACACTGGTGCCGGATGCACTGAATCAGATCACTTCAAATCATGGATGGGATACAATTCGCCATGCTGACTATCTGAAAAAAATTATCCTGGTTTTTAAAAATGCGGGCATCCGCGTATCCATATTTGTTGATCCTGTTTTGCCCATGGTTGATCGGAGCTGCAGAAACCGGTACTGACCGCATTGAATTGTATACAGAAGCATATGCAAAAAAATTTCATCAGAACAAAGAAGAAGCCATTAAACCATATTTAAAAGCTGCCGGAAAAGCAAAGGAACTTGGAATGGGTGTAAATGCGGGCCACGATCTGGACCTGGACAATTTAAAATATTTTGCTGAAAATATTCCATGGACTGGATGAAGTTTCTATTGGCCATGCGTTGATCTGCGATGCACTTTACCGGTATGAAAATGCAGCTTTGAAGCAATTGCGGTAACAATTGTATTCATAACAGACAACTTTCTTAATTGCATCCCAGCAATGCACATAGTCTTGAATCCAGTTCTACTCCCCGAAGATTTTTCCCGATGATTTTTCCATTCGGATCAATCAGGAAATTCTGTGGTATGGATTGAATCCGATATTGCATGGCGACTGCATTATTCCAGAATTTCAAATCACTGACCTGGGACCAAAGGAGTTTATCGTCCTGTATCGCCTGAATCCAGGCATCCCGGCTACGATCAAGTGAAACACCCAGCACCGTAAAATTCTTGGCTTTGAATCTCTCATATGCCGCAACCACATTGGGGTTTTCCATTCTACAAGGCTTACACCAGCTGGCCCAGAAATCTATCAGGACATACTTTCCCTTAAAAGAAGAGAGACTGACAGGTTTGCCGGAGGTATCGGACTGGGTGAAATCCATAGCATCACTGCCCACCGCACCAACCTTGCCATTATTTATTTGTTCGCGGATATAACTGCCATACATGCTTTGCTGCACTTCCGGCGACAAACTTTGATAACGTCGTTCCAATAAAAAAATATCGTCAGACAACTGGTTAACGACCACCAGCAGAAAGGGACTTACATAGGAAGATCTTTTCATTTGTATAAAACTATCCACTTTTATCTGGATCGCCATAGCTACAGACCGGTAGGCTTCACTAATTGAATCTTTTTTAGAAGAAGCTTCCGGAGCATGTTCGCTTGCTGGCTTAACTGATTCAACTGCGCAAAATACGGGTTGAATGTTTTTTCGAAAACCAGAAAATCGGTTTCGCTAACCGAGCCTTTAACCTGTATGGATGATAAATTTTCGATATCACCATTTAGTGTTACTGTTTCATTGCCTATGAAAAGAGTCGTTTTCTTCTGGGCTCCGGCAAAATTTAAAACAACCAGGTTCGGTTCATTCACATGACCTGTCAAGACAAATATTCCACCCTTAACAAAACCATGGCCGAGAGTGTCCGTAGGTTTGTTGGCATCCGTTAAGTGTGACCCGGGATTTTTCTTCAAGACCCTTTATATGACCCTCAATGCGAAAACCAGCCGTTTTCACCTGCTGTGCCTGCACATTTCCGAAAAGTACACCAAGAAAGAAAATATATTTTTTCATGAAGTTTTTTTATCATGCCTGATTTCAAGAACGTTTGATACATCCTTTAAATTATGTCCCTTTGCTTCCAATAAAATAAGGTAGTGAAAAAGCAGGTCCGCTGCTTCATTCAAAAACAGCTGATCATCCCCGTCCTTGGCTTCGATAACCAACTCCACGGCTTCTTCACCAACCTTCTGGGCAATCTTATTGATTCCTTTTATAAACAATCCGGAGACATAAGAGTTTTCTTCCGGATGATTTTTTCTGTCCCGGATAATGGTTTCCAGTTTGTTTAAAAATTCGCCCCCCTCATTTTTCTCATTAAAGCAGGTGTCGGCTCCTGTATGACAAACCGGTCCGGTGGGCTGTGCCTGAATCAGCAGGGTATCCTATCACAATCCAGTTTGACATCTTTTAAAATCAAGGAAGTTTCCGCTCTCTTCGCCTTTCGTCCAAAGCCTTTTTTTCGACCGGCTGTAAAAAGTAAGCTTTCCCAGTTCACGGCTTTTATCCAATGCCTCCTGGTTCATAAATCCAAGCATCAGCACTTTCCCCGTCTGATCATCCTGTACTATCGCGGGGACCAACCCATCGCTGTATTTTGAAAAATTGATTTCCATCCGTTCAAAATTAAATTCTTATGCTGATACCTTCACTTATCAGGTACTCTTTCAAATCGGTAATCGGAATTTCCCTGAAATGAAAGATACTTGCTGCCAGCGCAGCATCTGCCTTTCCTTCCTTAAATATTTGCGAAAAATGCGCCATAGTTCCACCACCCCCGGAAGCAATCACCGGTACCGGAAGGGTTTCAGCCAGTAATCGGGTCAATTCAACAGCAAATCCTGTTTTTGTTCCGTCATGATCCATGGAGGTCAGCAGAATTTCTCCCGCACCCATTTCCACTCCCTTTTTTGCCCAATCAAGACAATTCATTTCGTTAGCCAGTCGTCCACCATTCAGATAAACGTAATACTTTCCATCTGCTGCTTTTTTTGCATCGATCGCCAGCACCACACACTGACTTCCAAATGCACGAGCAAGATCCGAAATCAATACGGGATTTTTAAAGGCTGCTGTATTTACAGAAATTTTATCCGCTCCGTTTTCCAGCAGTATGCTGACATCTTCAATCGAAGAAATACCGCCACCTACCGTAAAAGGAATATTAATATGATGTGCAATACGACGTGCCAGTTCGCTAAGAGTTTTTCTTTTTTCATGGGTTGCAGTTATATCCAGAAAAACCAGTTCATCTGCGCCTTCTGCAGCATAACGGGCTCCAAGTTCCACTGGATCACCGGCATCCCGCAGGTCGATGAAGTTTGTTCCCTTTACGGTTCTTCCATTTTTGATATCCAGGCAGGGTATGATTCTTTTAGTTAACATTTGCAAGATCCTTTAGTGTAATTAAACCTTCATAAATCGCCTTGCCGATAATCGCTCCCCGGCAACCGCTTTCCTCCAGACTGATAAATATCATCCAGAGAACGGATTCCGCCACTGGCAATAAAATGAAGATCCGGAAACCGCCCGAGGATTTTTTGATACAATTCCAGCGAAGGACCTTTCATAGCGCCATCCATCTTGATGTCCGTACAAAAAATCTGTTTGAATACCTGCTTCAATATATTTTTCTATGAAATCATAAATCCAGTATTTCCGTATCGACTGTCCAGCCGGTGATGGATATTTTTTCGTCCCGCACATCAGCACCCAGTAAAAATTTATCCGGGCCATAGAAACGCATCCATTCAACGCAAGAGATTTTCATCCTTAACAGCAATACTTCCCACAGTAGCATAAGCTGCACCGGAATCAAATACAATCTGAAGATCTTTGGCCGTTCCGATACCTCCTCCGAAATCAATTATGAGGCTGGTTTTACCGGCAATGGACTTCCAGTACATTCCAATTTCTTACACTGCCTTCTTTTGCCCCGTCCAGATCCACCAGGTGTAATCTTTTAAGTCCGGCTCCTTCAAACTGCCGTGCTACTTCCAGCGGATGTTCATTATAAATTTTCTGGCTTGCATAATCTCCCTGGGTCAGTCGCACGCATTTTCCATGCAGGATATCAATAGCAGGAATAATTTCTATAGACATATGGGTAAACTAAAGTTGAATAAAATTTTTCAGTATTTGTTCACCGGCCCCTGCGCTTTTCTCCGGATGAAACTGGACGCCATAAAAATTTTTGTTATGCAATGCTGAACTGTAAGGTTGAATATAATCTGTCTTTGCAATGGTTGTTTCTCCGAGGTCCGCATAATAACCATGAACAAAATAACAATAACTATTTTCCGAAATTCCTTTAAATAAGCGGAGATTTCAAATCATAAATATTATTCCATCCCATCTGGGGAACTTTGAGGCTGTCATTTCCGGAAATGGTATAAATTTTTTGACCTTTTCGCCGAAAACACCCAGGCATTCCGTATCATTTTCTTCGGAATGAACACAAAGCAATTGCATTCCGAGGCAAACACCGAGTACGGGCTGTTTCAGATTTTGTATCAGCAGGTCGAGTTTTCTTTCCCGGAGATAATGCATGGCTGAACTTGCTTCCCCAACGCCCGGAAAAATAATTTTATCTGCAGACCGGATCAGGTCTGGATCATCGGTTACCAGGGCTTCCGCGCCGATTCGTTCCAGTGCAAATAAAACGGAGCGGATATTGCCTGCATTATATTTTATAATAACAATCTTCATTTCAGGGAATTGATAAAATCTCTGATACGTGCCGGGAATCTCCTGTTCGGGATGCATTTTCCAGAACTTTGATAAATGCTGTCCCGATAATGGCCCCGTTGGCATAGTGAACAGGCTTTTGAAAAAGCTGGATTTGTCTTTGATTCCAAATCCGATAAGTACCGGATTTTTCAATTTCATTGATTGAAGTTTTTTAAAATATTTTTCCTGTTCATCCAGCGGATGCATTTTTCCCGGTAGTAGAAGAAGATGAAACAGCATACAAGAAATCCACTGCTACGCTGATCCAGCTCACGTACACGTGATTCCTGTGTTTCCGGGGTAACCAGAAAAACAAAATCCAGTTTATATTTTTTGATCGATGACTCCAAATTCCTTTTCAAATTCAAACATTGGAAGATCGGGAAGAATAAGTCCATCCACACCCGCTGCTGCGGCATCCCGGCAAAAATTTTCAAAACCGTATTGCATAACCGGATTCATATATCCCATCAGTAACACGGGCAGTTGAATTTGATTTCTAAAATTTTTCAACTGGTCAAAAAGTTTACGGATCGTCATTCCATTCGCCAATGCAACTGTCGCTACTGGATTGAATTACGGGACCATCTGCCAGCGGATCGCTGTAGGGCATTCCCAATTCAATCATATCCGCCCCTGCATCCTGCAGGGATTTCATGATGGGTAACGTGCTATTCAATGCAGGAAAACCTGCAGTGAAATAAACATTCAGCACATTTTGCTTTTTCCTCTCGAACAATTCATTAATACGGCTCATTTTCTTTTATTGACTGTTGACAGATTTTCATATGCGTATCAGTTTTTCTGCACATTTATTTATTCTTCCCCATCGCTTTCATATAAGTATCCAGGTCCTTATCTCCTCTGCCGCTTAAACAGATTACAATATTTTCTTCCTTCTCGAATTGAATTTTTTCCAGAATGGCCAGTGCATGGGCTGATTCCAATGCAGGAATAATACCTTCCAGTCTGGCGAGTATGAAAAGCTGCTTTTAATGCTTCCTCATCGGTTGCACTGTAAAATGATGCTCTCCCGGATCGAAACAAAAAAGCATGCAAGGGACCAATGCCCGGATAATCCAGCCCGGCTGAAATGCTATGTGGTTCCACTACCTGTCCGTCAGCAGTTTGCATCACCAGACTTCGGCTGCCATGCAGTATACCTGGTGTTCCCAGGACTAGTGGTTGCAGCGGACTTTCCCGATTCAATTCCTTCCCCGGCTGCTTCCACAGCTATCAGACGAACCTGTTTTTCATCCAGGAAATGAAAAAAAGCTCCGGCTGCATTGCTGCCTCCACCCACGCAGGCGATTACAGCCTGTGGATTTTCACTACCGGTTTTTTCCTTTAACTGCCATTTTATTTCTTCTGCTGATCACACTTTGAAAACTGGCCACCATATCCGGATAAGGATGCGGGCCAACCACACTGCCAATAATATAATGTGTATCGGCTGGATGATTGATCCAGTCCCGTATTGCTTCATTGGTTGCATCTTTCAGGGTCTTGCTTCCGCTCGTTGCCGGAATCACCGTTGCACCCAGCATTTTCATTCTTGCTACATTGGGTGCCTGTCGCTGAATATCTTTTTCGCCCATATAAACAATGCATTCAAGTCCTTTCAATGCACATACTGTTGCTGTAGCTACACCATGCTGGCCGGCACCGGTTTCTGCAATGATTCTTTTTTTACCCAGTTTTTGCGCCAGTAAAATCTGTCCAATGGTATTATTGATTTTATGTGCACCGGTATGACAAAGATCTTCCCGTTTCAAGAAATATGCGTGTGCCATATTTTTCACTCAGCCTTGTCGGCAAAATATAATGGAGTCGGCCTGCCGGCATAATCTTTCAGCAATAAATCAAATTCCTGCCGGAAAGACGGATCATCTAATAATCTCCAGATATCGCGAACGAAGTTCTTCCACATTGCCGTAAAGCATTTCCGGTATGTAGGCACCCCCAAAATCGCCGTAATAGCCTTGTTCGGAGGGTTGCTGATAACTGGTTGAGCTGTTGTCATATCATAATTAGATTTAGCGTTCAGCGATTCGTAAAATGATTTTATTTTCTCCAGATCCTTTATACCACTCTGGATTTCAAAACGGCTGTTGATATCTATCGAAAAAAGTTTTTTGGCTACTTCTTCCCTGAAAAATGTTTTGAGCTTTTCCGTGTCTTCCGGTTCGATGCCGCCACTCAGAAAAAAAAGTTTGTCGATACCTGCCGGTTTCAGCAGATCCCAGTTAAATTTTTTACCTGTGCCGCCATAGCCAACACCGAGCGTATCGAATAGAAACATGTCGCAGGATTCTTCATATGATTTAATAATCCATGAAATGGGATCATTTTCGCCCAACCTGAAAACCTTGATCACAGTTACATAATTGGCAATCTGTTCACAGGTTCGCGGGGTTTCATCTCCGTGAAGCTGAACCATATCCAGTCCATAGTCATCTACCGTGCGCATCATCTGCTCATAGGGTGTATTTACAAAAACACCCACTTTACCAATCCGGAATTTTGCCTTCCGCATTTGTTCGCCGGAAATATGTTTGCCGGCATAGCGGGGCGATTTCGGATAAAAAATTAAACCGGCGAAATCAATACCAATTTCCTCAAGCTTCCTTACCTGATCGAGTTGCGTCATGCCGCAAACTTTTACTCTCATTGAAATTTGATTTTAATTGATCAATAAAGGAGGCAAAAGCAATCGCGGGATCGGGCGCTTTCATAAATTGTTCACCGATCAGAAAACCATTGAATCCGGCCGTTTTCAAATTCAATAGGGTGTCGATATCCCGGATACCACTTTCCGCGATCCGCAATTTATTGGACGGCAGGCATTCAGCAAGCCGGATAGACCGTTCGATGTCAACAGAAAAATGTTTTCAGATCACGGTTATTAATTCCAACAACATCCACTTCCTCACAAAGATGATCGAGTTCTTTCTCCTCATGTATTTCCAGCAGCACTTCCAGGCCCAGATCGTGAGCGCCTGCTGCCAGGGCCCTGGTTTCTGAGGGCTCTAAAC
Organism: uncultured Bacteroidota bacterium; assembly: GCA_963741345.1. Taxonomy (GTDB): domain Bacteria; phylum Bacteroidota; class Bacteroidia; order Chitinophagales; family Chitinophagaceae; genus Puia. Next base: position 245,667 of record CAVUHS010000005.1, on the reverse strand, counting down.
AGGCCGCAATCAGTAAAATAGTATCAGCACCCATCGCACGGGATTCCGCAAGCTGGTAAGGATCAAGGATAAAATCTTTGCGCAGGATCGGAAGCGCATTAAATCGTGCCCGCTTCAAATCCTCGGCTGATCCACCAAAAGATGGTCCATCGGTCAGCACTGAAATCATGGATGCGCCATATTTAGTATATGCGGCAGTTACCGATTCAACGGAAGCCTCCGCATTGATAATCCCTTTAGAAGGCGATTTTTTTTTGAACTCGGCTATGATGCCGGTTTTATGAGGATCCATTAGAAAAGTTTTCATTGAAAAAATTTCCCGGTTGAAATGAGGAAGTTTTTCCAAAAGACGAACCGGCCAATCCGATTTTCGCCTTTCAATTTCTTCTCTTTTATAGGCAACTATATTTTTCAAGTATATTTTTCATGCATCGGCACAAGGCTTATGGCCCAAAACTTTTTATTGCAGTGAAATAAGATTATTCAAACAGGATAATGCCTTACCGCTTTCCAGGCTTTCGACGGCTGCCTGATATGCCTGGTCATAGGTACTATAAGCACCCGTGCAATATAACGCCATTGCTGCATTTGCAAAGACAACAGCATTCTGCGCCCAGGATCCCTTACCTTTTAAAATATCCAGGAAAATTTTTGCTGCTTCCTCCGGACTGTTTCCTCCATAAATATCTGAAGGAGAAACCATCCTTTTACCCAATTGCTCGGGCGTCATCACGCGTTCCCCCTCATTGGTAATTACACGCGCGTCGCTGGTGAGTGAAAGCTCATCATAGCCGTCCAGGCTGTGAATGATGGCAAAAGAAGAGCTGGTGTTCTGTAGCATATATGTATATAAACGCGCCATTTCGAGGTTATACACACCAATCAGCTGGAACCGGGGAGAAGCCGGATTCACCAATGGGCCCAGCATATTAAAAAATGTACGGATACCCAGGTTTTTCCGTATTCCGCCGACTGCTTTTAATGCCGGATGAAAAAGCGGTGCATGCAAAAAACATATACCAGTCTTTTCCATTTCCCTTGAGAGTTTACCAGGGTCATTACTGAGTTTATAACCGAGTTGTTCCATGACATTGGAAGCCCCGCTGACACTGGTTGCGCCGTAGTTACCATGTTTTGCAACTTTCTGGCCGGCGCCTGCAACAATGAAACAGGCAAGGGTTGAGATATTAAATGTATTTTTCCCGTCGCCGCCGGTTCCAACGATATCAATGGAATCATATCCTTCCAGGTCTGTTTTTATGGCCAGTTCCAGCAAGGCATCCCTGAATCCCTGCAATTCTTCAATCGTGATGCTGCGCATAAGGAATACCGTAATGAAGGATGTAATCTCCGACTCATTATACTGGCCCCTTGAAATGTCTGATAATACCTCCCTTGCCTGTTCGCGGCTCAGTGTTTTATATTCAAATAATATCTGAAGTATCTTTTTCATTTTTCACTTTTTTTCATCCATATTTTGTATTAGGCATTATGCCTTTGGCATTTTAAGCCAGTTACGCATAATCTTTTCCCCGTCCGGGGTAAGAACGCTTTCGGGATGAAACTGAACCCCGAGCACATCATATGTTCTATGGCGTAAAGCCATAATATGTCCGTTGCCATCCAGGGCCGTAATTTCAAGTGATTTGGGAAACCCTTCCGGATTTACCACCCAGCTGTGATAACGGCCCGCCATGAACCCGTCCTGTAGTCCGTTGAAAAGATCAGCGTTGACCGTTGCATTGCGCGGGTTTTGCGGAATAATATTCACCGGACTGGCTACTCCGTGATAAACTTTAGAAAGATTTACAAGTCGTCCTCCAAATGCCTCTCCAATGGCCTGGTGACCCAGACAAACTCCGAGTATGGACTTTGATTCAGCATATTGTTTTATCAGGGGTAATAGCAGGCCGGCCTCGGAGGGTATTCCCGGGCCGGGCGATAAAATAATCCTATCATAAACATTCACTTTTTCCAATGGTATCTGGTCGTTACGGAACACATCCACTTTTTCTCCAATTATTTTTTCTACCAGGTGAACCAGGTTATAAGTGAATGAATCGTAGTTATCAAAGACAAGAATTTTCATAATCGGTTTTAAATAGTTTCGGCCAGTTCAATGGCACGTTTTAAAGCTCCGAGTTTATGGTTTACTTCTTCCAGCTCAGACTGGGGTTTACTGGCTGCCACGATACCGGCGCCGGCCTGGTATGTAAGCGTATTGCGGCGGCTAAGAAAACTTCGTATCATAATGGCCTGCGTACAACTTCCATCAAAGCCGACAAATCCGATGCAACCCCCATAATAACTCCGGGCAGTCGGCTCATAGCCACTGATAAGTTCCATCGCCCGGATTTTGGGTGCTCCGCTCAGTGTGCCTGCGGGAAAAGTGACTGCCAGCAGATCAAAGGGATTGCTTCCCTTTTTTAATTTGCCTTTCACTTCACTCACCAGATGGATCACATGCGAATAATACTGAACCTCGCGGAAATGAACCACCGAAACCTCGGAACATTGACGGCTCAGGTCATTGCGCGCAAGATCCACCAGCATCACATGCTCCGCATTTTCCTTAGCGTCTTCCAACAGTGCATCTGCATTTTCCTTATCCACTTCATCATCACCGGTTCTTTTGCAGGTACCTGCAATGGGATGCATAATGGCCTTGCCATCTTTTATAAGCACCTGTGATTCCGGTGAAGAACCCATTATACGGTAATCGCCGTAGTCAAAATAAAACAAATAGGGGCTGGGATTCACATTCCGGAGCGCCCGGTACACATTAAATTCATCTCCTGTAAATCCCTGTTTGAAACGGCGGCTGAGAACAATCTGGAACACATCCCCGCGCAGGCAGCTTTTGATTCCTTTTTCTACCATTTCCCTATAGTCACCATCTGTCATATTACTGGTTTCTTCTCCTTTTACTTTGAACGGAAATACCGGTACATCCTTCGACCGGATCAGAGATTCTACCAGGGGAAGATCGCTATCAAGCCCCTCCACATGATTTTCACAGATATAAAGTTCGTCTTTAAAATGATTGATCGCAATTACATATTGATATAATCGGTACCGCATGAGCGGAATCAATGGAGGCTCAGTTTTTTCTTCGAGCTGGATACGGTCGAAAAATCTGACCGCATCATAAGTTGTATAACCGAAAAGACTCTGGGCCGTCTTTACCGGTTTTTCTTCAGCCGTTTCCACATCAAAATGCTCCATGAAATCCCAGAGCAGAGTGGGCACATGCCCGGATTTCAATGGATATTTTTCTGTCTGCCGGCCTGGTAATTTAAATTCCATTTGCTCCGAATCTGAAATTTCAACCCCGCCAATGGCATGAATACAAATAAATGAATAACTGTTTTCAGCTGCATGGTAATCGGTGCTTTCCAGTAATACAGTATCCCTGTACCGGTCGCGCACGCGAAGATAAATTCCCACCGGCGTGTATATATCCGAAAGTAATTTTTTATAAGTTGTACGGAGCCTGATCTTTTTCATTTACCCTGTTTGAATGTGATTTTCTTCTGATAACAACAAAAAAAAAGCCCCGGAAATAACCGGGGCCAGATATGTTTATAACATAGCAATCGCATTACGCGCCCCGAACGGAGTTTGTATGCCACCACCATGCTTTATTGAGTATCTGATTTGTCATGCTATGCAAATATGGGAGCTAATTTTGAAATTTCCAAATCGGGATCAAATAATTCCTTTGGTCGTTGGCAGGTTCATATTGAGGGGATCCCTTTTTACCGCCATGCGTATAGCCTTGGCAAACGCTTTGAATATGGCTTCAATTTTATGGTGTTCATTTTCACCATGACAGGTAATATTCAGGTTGCAGCGGGCGGCATCTGAGAATGACTTGAAGAAATGAAAAAACATTTCTGTTGGCATGTCGCCCACTTTCTCCCTACAGAAATGCGCATTCCATACTATCCAGTTCCTGCCTCCGAAATCCAACAACACCTGGGCATCGGCATCATCCATGGGCAGTGCGAACCCATACCTTTCCATACCTCTTTTATCTGCAAGTGCTTTTGCCATCGCTTCCCCGAGTGCGATGCCTGTATCTTCAATGGTATGGTGTTCATCTATATGCAGATCTCCCTTTACATTAATTTTCAAATCCATTTTGCCATGTCGGGCGATCTGATCCAGCATATGATCAAAAAAAGCCAGGCCGGTGTGTATGTCCGCCTTCCCGTTTCCATCTGCATTGAGTGAAATACGGATTTTTGTTTCAGTGGTATTACGTTCATGTACAACCTCGCGAAGTCCTGATTTTAAGAATGAATAAATGGACGACCAATCCACGGTTTCCAGTGCAATCACGGATTCAAGTTCACTCTGCGAATCTTTAATTTCCTTGACACCGAGCCCTGCATCCTGCTTTAACCAGATGGCCCGGCAACCCAGATTTTTGGCCAGCTGCACGTCTGTTATGCGGTCCCCGATCACAAAGGATTCTTTGATATCATACTGTTCATTATTCAGATATTCGGTGAGCATGCCTGTACCAGGTTTTCTGGATGGGCTATTTTCCGAAGGAAAAGACTTATCAATATGTACAGCGCTAAAATGAATTCCTTCACCGGAAAGGCATTGCATAACAAATTCCTGGATAGGTCAGAATTTTTCTTCGGGAAATTGTGGCGTTCCCAGGCCATCCTGGTTGGTTACCATGACAAGTTCATAATCCATTTCGCGGGCTATTCGTCCCATAAATTCAAACATACCCGGATAAAATTCCAGTTTACTGAAATCGTCTATCTGATAGGTGGGAGGAGATTCTTTGATCAGCGTCCCATCCCGATCTATAAAAAGGATTCTTTTCATTCAACTTATTTCAGTTTGCTGCGGACTGATTTAACCTCTGACGCTTTTACGGAAGCTGCCTTATTTCCAAAACTATTGCGGATATATGTCAATACATCTGCAATTTCCTGATCTTTCATCTCCGGATGCGGCGGCATCACATTCTGATATTTTACCCCGTCAATTTCTTCATGTGTGTCCAGGCCTTTGATCACAATCTCTATCAGCTTTTTCTTATCGCCGAGAATTTGTTTTCCCGTCAGGGGTGGATTCATTGGAGCAGCACCCAGCCCGTCAACCTGATGACAGGCAAGGCACTGCAGGGTGTATATTTTCTTGCCCGAATCCATAGAAAGCCGGTAAGGTGATTTTTTCACCACGCAATGATTGTTGGTCTGGGCCTTTAAAAAACCAGGTACAGAAATCAGGCAAAAAAAAATGAAACAGATAACCGGATGAATTTTAATTTTCATTTTACTTATAAGTTATTTTCCAGATAGTTCCTTTGGTGTCATCGGTAACATACAAAGAACCATCAGGGCCCTGGGCCAGCCCGCAGGGACGATGTACCGCCCTGCCGGAAGCTGTTTTGTCCGGTCCGCCGGAAAATCCATTTGCAAATATTTCCCATTTTCCGGAGGGTTTGCCATTGCTGAAAGGTACGAAAGCTACATAAAATCCTTCCTGAGGTTCAGGTGCCCGGTTCCATGAACCGTGAAATGCTATAAAGGCTCCGTTCTTATATTTTTCCGGAAACTGACTGCCGGTATAAAATAAAAGTCCGTTGGGTGCAGTATGAGCGGGAAATGCGACAACCGGATCAATAGCATCTTCACCAGCAGTCTTTACGCCATCGCCTCCATATTCAGGCATAAGAATTTTTTTGTTTTGAGCAGGATCATAATAAATATAAGGCCATCCGGCATTGTCGCCCTTGTGAATTTCATACATGCACTCAGCAGGTAACACGGCATTTTGTTTTTCATTAAAATACTGTGGAAACATGGTAAGCTGGTCGCGACCATGTTGCATAACAAATAACGTATTGGTTGAGGAATTCCAGTCTAAACCAACCACATTTCGAAGACCCGTCGCATACCGGGTGCCTTCTGCATAAGTCTGGTTCGGCTTATCAGCCCTGAACTGCCAGATGCCAGCGGCAGAATCAAGTATTGGACAGGGTTTTATTCCCGGCGACCCGTTTTTCCTGTCGGCCACCTGGCAGGAATTGGAAAACGCGCCGATATTTACATAAATATTACCCTCATTATCCAGCGTAAATGCTTTGGCTTCGTGTTCACCCCGGGCGATCAATCCGGTTATAATTTTTTCAGGTTGTGCAGGATTGGCAACGGATCCATCTTCATTTAGCTTGAATCGGTAAACATCAACATCCGAAGAAGCATATAAATAACCATTTTTAATGCCGATGCCGGTTCCTTTAAAACTTCCGAAGTCAAGTTCCTGATCTGCTATGCCGTCGCCGTTTGCATCCTTCAGCCGGACGATGGTATTTCCCTTTATAGCTCTATTCAATTTAACATACACATATCCCGAGGGACTGACAGAAATATGACGGGCTTTTCCAAGTCCGTCGGCAAAGACGGTTGCTTTAAATCCGTCAGGTAATGTGAGCGTCACGTCTGGTTTCGCCGGAGTCAGCTGCATTATTTTTCCAGTATCCCTACTCACCGGATATGATGAATTAGAACCGTGGCATGCCATCACCGAAATCACCAGTACGGCAACGACTGTATAACTATTTCTTATCTGTTTCATAAAGACTTTATTTTGCGCGATATTAAAATATACAATTACCCAATTCAAAACTGACTTAATGTATCGAGCAGTTTATCATTTTGTTCTTTTGTTCCTACCGTGATTCGTAAACAGTCCGAGCAGCCGGGAGAAGAACTGCGATCTCGTACCACGATTCCCTGACTCAGCAAATTTTCATAAACCCGGCGCGCATTTTTTATTTTAACAAGCAAAAAATTCGCCTCGCTGGGATAAACGTTCAATACAGCGGATAAACGGCCGATTTTTTCCGCGAGTTCATTTCGCATACGTACAATTTCCACGATCATCTCATTCACGGATGATGTTTCCTCCAGGGCTCTCAGGACGATTTCCTGGGTTGCCTGACCGATATTGTAAGGAGGCTTTATTTTATTCATTACATCAATGACCGGTTCTCCCGCAAATGCCATACCCACCCGGAGTCCAGCCAGGCCCCATGCTTTGCTGAGGGTCTGCAGGATCACGAGGTTCGGATATTCAGTCAGCTCCCGGATAAAACTTTGTTGCCTGGAAAAATTAATATACGCTTCATCAATTACAATCAGTCCGTCAAAATTATTCAGGATAGTTTCAATATCCCGGCGGTCAAATGCATTTCCGGTGGGATTATTGGGAGAACAAATCCAGATTATTTTTGTTCGCTGATCCACCAGGCTTTCAATAAATTCCAAATCTATCTCAAAATTATCTTTTAGGGGGGCCCGCCTGACTTCGACATCATTAATATGGGCACTCACTTCGTACATGCCGTAAGTAGGCGGATGAATGATCACATTATCTACTCCCGGATTGCAAAATGCCCGGTAAAGAAGATCTATACATTCATCGCTTCCGTTGCCAATAAAAATATGCTGCGGGGGAACTCCTTTTATCTCTGTCAGCCTACCCTTTAATCTGACCTGGTGCGGATCCGGATAACGATTAAACGACAGTGACAAAGGTGAACCCAGACTGTTTTCATTAGCATCGAGAAAAATATGAGCAGAGCCGCTAAATTCATCTCTTGCAGAAGCGTAGGGAACCAGCTTTTTAATATTTTCCCGAAGTAAAAGGCTTATGTCGGTCATTTTAATTGTTAATTGTTAGTTGTTAATTATTAACGGCAGTTTGTATATATGGTGCTAAGTTCCGGGTTTAGTACGCTGACCCAGGCGGATTTCAACTGCAGCAGCATGGGCCTGCAGACCTTCTGCCCGAGCCATTTCAATAATCGATTCACCAATGATATTAAGTCCTTCGCGGGTCAACTGCTGGAAACTGATTTTCTTTACAAAACTATCCATACTAACTCCGCTATAGGACCTTGCAAATCCATTCGTGGGCAATATATGATTAGTACCGCTGGCATAGTCGCCCGCAGATTCCGGTGCAAAATTTCCAATAAATACTGATCCGGCATTTCGCACGCTACCAGCCATTGACTCTGCATTTCTACAGGCAAGAATAAGATGCTCCGGTGCATATTCATTAATCAGTTCCATTGATGTGTCCGTATCGGATACGATTAAAATCCGACTGTTATCCAGAGATTTTTCTGCGATGGATTTTCGGGGCAACTTTTCAATTTGAATGTCCAGTTCCATATTCACTTTTTCCGCGAAATTCCTGCTGTCTGTTACCAGGATCATCTGGCTGTCCTGACCATGCTCACATTGAGACAAGAGATCCGCTGCAACATAAGCAGGTACTGCCGTATCATCTGCATATACAGCGAGTTCGCTGGGGCCTGCCGGCATGTCTATTGCGATGCCTTCCTCCTGCACTATTTTTTTTGCATGTGTCACCCATTGATTGCCCGGCCCAAAGATTTTATAAACATTTGGAATCGTTTCCGTACCATAAGCCATCGCGGCAATGGCCTGTACGCCTCCCACCCGAAATATTTTTTTAATACCGGCCAATTGCGCAGAATATAAAATAGCCGGATGAATAGTCCCGTCTTTCTGCGGGGGCGTACAAATGATAATTTCACGACATCCTGCCAGGACGGCGGGCACACCGAGCATGAGTACCGTTGAAAATAAAGGTGCTGTGCCCCCGGGAATATAAAGGCCCACTTTTTCTATAGCAACTGGTTTTCGCCAGCACCTGATTCCGCTATTGATCTCTACCGGCAGCTCCGCAACCAGCTGATTTCGATGAAAAACAGTAATATTTTCTTTTGCCTGGTTGATCGCGGTTTTCAATCCGGCTTCAAGGCTGTTTGCCGCATGACTGAATTCTTCAGGCTGCACCATTCCATTAGCAACAGATACCTGGTCAAATTGAAGGGAATACTCACTTACTGCCTTGTCGCCCCGGTGTTTCACATCTGACAATATTTTTCGCACAGTGATATCCAGGTCTTCTGCAAGGAAAACCGGTCTCGCGAGAATTTTTGTCCAAAGTTCTTTTCGCGGATTTTCTATGATCGTTATGCGGGACATTATAGAATCATTTTTTCGATGGGCACTACAAGAATTCCCTGTGCACCCGCAATTTTTAGCTTTTCAATAATCTCCCAAAAGTCATTTTCATTTACCACACTGTGCACACTGCTCCATCCTGGTTCAGCAAGAGGTAGAACAGTAGGACTTTTCATTCCCGGAAGTAACGAAATGATTTCCGTCAGATTTTCATTGGGTGCATTCAGCAAAATATATTTTGTATGCCTGGCCTTACGCACCGCACGAATCCGGAATAACAATTTTTCAAGAATCTGCTGCTGTTCAAATCCAAGCGATGGGTGACGGATCAGCACCGCTTCCGAATGTAAAATCGTTTCCACTTCCCGGAGTCCGTTCATAAACAAGGTAGACCCACTGCTCACAAGATCCACAATCGCATCAGCAAGGCCGATGCCAGGCGCAATTTCCACCGATCCGCTGATTTCATGAACTTCAGCCAGGATATTTTTTTCTTTCAGAAACTTTCCCACAAGCACCGGGTAAGTGGTTGCGATTTTTTTGCCCTCCAAAAATTTGCAATCTGTATATAATTCATTTCTCCCAACAGCAACGGACAACCGGCATTTCCCAAATCCGAGTTTCTCTGACACGGATACCTTTTTATTTTTTTCATAGATCACATTTTCACCCACAATACCGATATCTGCTACGGCATCCTCCACGTATTGCGGAATATCATCATCGCGCAGAAAAAAAACTTCCATGGGGAAATTGTCTGCCTCTGTTTTCAGTTTATTGATTCCGTTTTTCAAATCTATACCACAGTCCTTCAACAATTTCAGTGAATCGTCAAAGAGCCTGCCGGATTTCTGTATCGCTATTTTCAGCCGGGTGGGCATATGGCTGATTTAAATTTGAAAAGATAAAAAACAGGTTATATTTCTATAAGCTAATTAAAAAAGGGGCTTATCTTTCGATAAGCCCCTGCAACTATATTGTTTACACAAAACATCAGCAGCCTACCGGTGGGGTAAGTAATGATGATGCTGTATGTTGAAACCTATATTCATAATTTTATGACGCAAAAATAACCGGACCAGATCAAAGCTCCAAAAATATTCTTATTTGGTGCCTTTGGCGTCCGCGAGAAATTTAGCAAGGCCAATATCTGTTAACGGGTGTTTCAATAACCCGAGAATGGGTTCCAGCGGACTGGTAATACATTCGCTCCGGCTTCCGCACAACGAACAATATGCAGGGAATTTCGGATTGATGCGGCCAGAATTTCTGTGTCATAACCCTGGATGGCATAAATATTTGCAATCTGTGCAATCAGTTCAATTCCATCCCAGCTGCTGTCGTCAATACGTCCAATAAACGGAGAAACATATTTAGCATCCGACTTTGGCCGCCAGGATTGCCTGTCCGGCAGAAAACACCAGGGTGCAATTCGTTGCAATATTATTTTCCGTAAACCATTTCATTGCTTTAACACCTTCCTTAATCATCGGGACTTTCACAACGATATTCGGATTAATGGTTGCCAGTTTTTTACCTTCTGCAATAATTCCGTCAAAATCAGTCGAAATAACCTCAGCACTAACATCCCCTTTTACCAGGTCTGAAATCGTCTTGTAGTGTTTTGTAATATTTTCTTCACCGCTGATCCCTTCCTTGGCCATCAGCGAAGGATTGGTTGTAACACCATCCAGAATTCCCAGGTCATTGGCCTCCCGGATCTGGTCCAGGTTTGCGGTGTCAATAAAAAATTTCATATAATCAAATTAATAATTTCAAAAAAAATGGCAAGTTACTTATATCGCACCGCTCAACCACCTACCCTTGCTGCCTTCCGGCCCTGGGGGATTCAGCAGGAGCTGGCCGTATAAGACTTGCCGGTGCAAAGATAAGGCCTAATACCCAAAACAAGTGTGGAAGTATGGAAGTAAGAAAGTGTGAAAGATATCAGTCATATGAATCATTCCTACACACACTAACCCCCAGGCGTTCAGCTTATCTATCGGAGGCTATTCATCGTATTCGTGGAGTAAATTCCGACGAGTTGGTCCGAACGACCGCCGAGGGTGCGGTAATAAACCAGGATATCATAATTATTTTCAGTTTCAAAATGATTCCCTTCCGTAAACTCAAATGAAGGCAAACCAGCAGGTCCCTTGTTGTTCACGGTAACATAGGCATAATTGTAAAACCCCATTTTCATCAGAGCAGATCCTTCATAAGCGCCGCTCGAAGGATTAAAAACCATACGGTATTTTTCGTTCAGTTTATAACCGGTAAATTCCCCGATTAGATAAAGATCCTTCCCTTCAACCGGCAGATTATCCGGTGGAACAAACACAAAACGAACGCGTCCATAATCACCCTGAAAGTTTACATCAATCAGGTCGGTTGTCTGGATAAAATAAGTGCCATTATTATCTGCATAATAATAATAAGGCAACCCAGACCTGTCTTTATCCGGCTTAGCCATGGATAGCACTGCCGTTTTTCAGATAATCCACTTTTGCGATTCGATCACTTTGAAACCGGAAACTCTGCAGGTCAAGCCACCGCCATTGATTCCCGCCCTGAAACACAGGCACATCATCACTGTTATATTCAAATTTTGTCCCGGAATAAAATGAAGGATTCCCCATGAATATCGCATTGTCCCATCGGCTGTTTTGCAATATCGACCACATGGATCTGCTCGAAAGGATGAGAAATTGGAAGCGCTTTGCTGTTGACAGTAAATTCCAGTTTCTGATGCGTATAAGAAAACTGTGGATTCATGGGCGGCAGAATCTGCGCTGTAATGGAAACTGCATTCTGCACAACCAGCAATCTTTTTGTAAATGCCAGTTTGGAAGTGTCATTATTTAAAAACACTTTAATCATATAATTACCGGACAAAGTAATTCGTGAATTATTTTCAGGCAGAAAAATATGATAATGTGTATACCGGATCAGCGCAACGGAAGAATATCGATAGTCGGTAATCTGATTCTGTGCAAATCCGCGGATATAATCAAAACTACTTATCTGGACCGGCGTCCAGTCTGCATTACAAAGCTGGTAAGTATAATAATAAGATTTTATAGTCCGCATCAAGGTCATCAAATGAAAGTTCCAGCTGATCACTGCTGTTCAAAGTGATAATACGGATATGCCAGCTGGTTTCCCTTCAGATATAGTTTTGCACTGATAAATATTGGGTGCATATACACGAATCCGGTATTTGCGCCTCCAGTCTAAGTCCCAAAAACACCAGGAAAACTATGAACAGGTATTTCATATGCATATAATGAGTACAATGTTAGTGCAATTCCTGAAAAAACTTTTCTGACATCCGGCGGAAGTCTATTTTTGGGTGTTAAAAATTTCCGATTGAATCTTTCCAGGTTTATTGCCCGGCGTATCGCGTTTAACAGTCAGCATTCCTTTTCCAGGTTTATTATTCGTCTTGCCATTGCCGCAACGGCCATCAGTGTCATGGCCATGATTCTGACTATAGCATTTGCGCAGGGATTCAAGCAAGCCATCTCCGATAAAATGTATAGTTTTTCCGGGCATATCCGGGTGATGCATTTCGAGTCTGAAAAAACAGAGATCGCTGAAGAGAAGCCCGTGATCGTAAATGATACGGTTTTAAATATTATCCGGTCCGATCCCGCTGTAAAATATGTATTATGCCTTTGCAACCAAAGACGCCATCCTGAAGGGGCCGGAAAGTTTTGAGGGACTGAAATTAAAAGGTGTGGAACCGGTCTTCTCATTTGATCACCTTCAGGAGTTTCTGAAAACCGGCAAGATGGATACAGTTTCCCGACAGCGGATATAGTAACGAAATCAACCTTTCTGTTTATACTGCCAATCAGCTGAAATTGAAAACCGGTGATAAACTCTTCACTTATTTCATTCAACCCGATGGCACAAAACGCGTGCGGCCCATGATTGTCGCAGGTACTTTCAAAACGGGAATTGAAAATTATGACCGGGTCAATGCCCTGGTGGATATCAGGCTGATCCAGCGCCTGAATAATTGGACAAACCGGGAAATAGGCGGCTACGAAATTTTTATTAAGGATTACTCGATGGCTGATTCGGTAAGCAATCGAATATTCGACAAGCTTCCCCGCCGCTGGAACAGCCAGTCCATTACTGAAATTTACGGGAGTCTGTTCGACTGGCTAAATCTGCAGGATACAACCATTATTATTGTGATCGTGATTATGGTGCTGGTTGCAATCCTGAACCTGGTTACCTGTCTGATTATTTTATTGCTTGAAAGAACCCGAATGATCGGGTTGCTAAAATCTCTTGGCTCCCGCGACAGGACCATCCAACAGGTATTTCTTTATCACGGAGCACTTATCACTTTTGGTGGCATTATAGCTGGGCAATATACTTGGCCTGCTTTTCTACTGGCTCCAAAACAAATATGGATTTATCACTTTGCCGGAAGAATCCTATTATATTTCCACCGCTGCAGTAAAGATCAGCTGGCAGCAGGTTTGCTGGGTGAATCTTGGCACGTTTGTAATTTGCTTTATTGTGCTGCTCCTGCCCAGTTTCTGGATCATACGGAGGCTGAGACCCGTGAAAGCAATCGCATTTAACTAAACATTAATCCGGGATAACAAAATACCTGTTGCCACCGATACATTTAAGGATTCGGCACCGCCTTTGCCAGGAATACGAATTTTTTTTGACGCCAGGGATTCCAGTACTGGACTGATTCCCCTCGATTCATTCCCCATCAGGAGCATGGCATTTGCCAAAGAGATGTTCTCGAGGATATCCTCACCATCCAGAGAACCCGCATATACTGGTATACCCGGGTGGGACCGGATATATTCTACCAGGTCGTATATATCACTTCAACCCGGATCAGGCTTCCCATGGCCGACTGCACCACTTTAGGGTTGAATATATCTACCGTATCCATGCTGCATACAATTCGACTTACGCCAAACCAATCCGCCGTTCTGAGAATAGTTCCCAGATTACCGGGATCCTGAATAGTGTCCAGCAAGAGGGTCATTCCCTTTATTTCCATTTTTGAATCAAATACGGGTTTTGTGAACACGGCCAGCACCTGGTTAGGTGCAGGATGGAAAGAAATTCTTTCCAACTCTTTGTCATCTGTCTGAACGATGAGTTTCTCTCTGCCTTTCAATATTCCTTCATGTGAAGACACCCAGCTTTCTGTAGCAAAACATTGAACCAACCGGAGTTTATCTGACTGCAGGAATTCCATTACAATCTTCGGACCTTCTGCGATAAAGACCCCATCCGCATCGCGGAATTTTTTATGGCCTAAACTTTGGATATATTTGACCTGCGACTTTACAAGCATGGATTCTCCGTTTTAATAATATGTCATATTGCCGGCAAGTTACATCATCACTGGTCAGACCTGCAATCGTTCCGGCGATTCTGATTTTTGCCCTCTTTTCCTGCCGAGTTCCAATTGACTTTCAAAAGGGCAAGCCGTTTGTTTACAAAACCACTATCAAGGTGGAAGGAGATATTAAGGGCGATGAAAAACAGGATTTATTACAGCGACTACAAAATCAGTTGGACGACAGTCTGCAAACAAAAACGGTTACAGCTTTTGACTGGCCCTGGAAACGACCATACATCATTTATAAGAAACTGGCCAATCCGCCCGTTTTTGACACAGCAAATATTGGCCGTTCCATTGTTTTCATGAATGGACTGTTAACCTCCAATGGCTATTATGCGCCGCAGATCAGGGATACCGTCATTTATAAATCCATGCATAAGGATGACAGTTTAAAAGAACAAAGAGTTACCATACATTTTTTTGTAAAACCGGGTAAACAAATGGTTTTTGATTCTGTGGGTTTCAGTCTCACTACTTCTGAATTCCAGCAAATTGCACTGGATTCCAGGAAGCAGTCGCTGGTTAAAGTCGGACAGCCATATTCAAAACAACTGCTGTCCAATGAAATCAACCGTCTGGTGGACAGTTTCAAGAATCAGGGCTATTTCCGATTTACCAAGGAGGATATTTACGTGGAGCATGACACCGTTTTTTCGGCATTAATTGACCCTTCCCTGGATCCTATCGAACAGGCCGAGCTTTTGGAAAAACTCAAACAGAAAAAAGAAAATCCAACTGTTACGGTTGTATTCCGCCAAAGACCGGTGCGGGATTCCACCCACCTGGTAAAATATTACATAGGGAAGATGACCGTATATCCTGACCTGGTATTGGGTACCGATACTCTTTCTTTTCATTCAGATACGACGGTCATCAACCAGATCAGTTTTATAAGCCAGACCAATAAATTTAAACTTCCTTTCCTGGCAAATAATATTTACATGTACCCGGGCGGAATGTATAAACAGGAAAACTATTTCCGCACATCCAACCGACTCAGTCAGTTTTCGGCCTGGGAATACAATAATATAGAATTCCAGCGATCGCCCGTCAGTGACAGTCTGCTGGATATTACAATGCGAATGTATCCGGCGAAAAAACAAAAAATGTCCATTTCTCTGGAAACCAGTTACAATACAAATGATATTGTAACAACATCAAACGTGTTAGGAACCAGCGTAATTCTGGGTCTACAAAACCGAAATGCTTTCAAACAATCTATTTTAACCAATACGAATTTATCTGGCGGGGTGGAAATTGGTTCGAAAACCGTCAATAATTCTGATGGAAGCGTTTCTCATCCACTATATATTCAGACAATTCTTACAAGCCTTTCACATACCATCGCCATTCCGCATATCATTAAAATCCTTCCCTTTATCAATTTCCCGGCAAACCTTGAACATAAAGGTTTTCATACCCAGACGCTGATCAATGTAAACGCTAATTACACCCGGCGTATAGATTTTTTTACATTCGTTAGCGTGAACGGGTCTTTCGGTTACGGGTGGTCAAAAACGATGCCGCACACAAAAAATGAGAAACTCTTTTCTGTAACGAAGAGTTATTTGTGGAAACCGATCAATATTGAAAACACTTCCCTGCCTCATACTACAGATAGTTTTGACAAAGTTCTTGCCGCTAATCCGCCGCTCCAGCTTTCCTTCCGTACAGGACTTGTCATCGGTGAGCAATTCGCGTATAATATTGTCAGGCCAAAAGGAAATAAAATCAATTATTTTCTTGTCAACTTTGAGGAAAGTGGCGCCTTGCTGGGTTTATTTAAAGACCTCGACCGGGGTCCTTTACTGCGTTATATCCGCGGCGAAGTCGAATTTCGTCACAATATCGATTATGGCAAAAACCAGCTGGTCTTTCGAACGTATGCAGGTGCAGGTTATGCATTCGGATTAACCGATACTGGTTATGAACATACTCTTCCTTTTTTTAAGGCATTCTATTCGGGCGGCCCTAATAGCATGCGGGCCTGGCAGGTAAGGAATCTTGGTCTGGGCTCATCAACCTATTATACAAATGCCGGGCCCAATTATGATCTTCGTTTTGGAGACGTCAAACTGGAATTCAACGTCGAGTACCGGTTTTTGCTTGGTACCCTGTTTGGAATCAAGTTTAAAAGCGCCTTATTTACAGATATCGGAAATATCTGGAGCTGGAAACCTATCACTAGTACGCCAGACGGAGTGGGTAGTGATTTTCATTTGAACAGCTTTTATAAAGAACTGGCATACGGCGCAGGAACAGGCTTACGAATGGATTTCAATTATTTTCTGATCCGCCTGGACTGGTCCTATAAAATCCGGGATCCGCAAACAGACTATGCATCCGAAGTGTGGCTTTATAAAATAAAAAATCCCGGCGATGGTCAGCTCCAGTTGGGCATCAATTATCCGTTTTAATTTTTATATCAGGAGCTTCGGGATCCATTGCATCCTGAAGCAGGAACTCGCCGATCCGTGTACGGCACAAGGAACTTAGGTAGGCTCCACAACCCAATGCCTGCCCAACATCATTTGCAAGACTGCGAATATAGGTTCCCGTTGAACACACTACCCGAAATGAAATGACTGGAAGTTGCAGGATATGCATTTCAAATTCCCTTATGAAAATTTTCCGCCCTTCCAGCGTAACAGCCCTTCCCTGCCTGGCCAAATCGTAGGAGCGTTCCCCGTTTTTTTTTATTGCAGAATAAATCGGTGGTATCTGGATTATCTCCCCGGTAAAACTTTTCGCTACTGTATTCAATGCTTCCGTAGCCACATGCATATAATCCCTGGTATTTTCAGGCGCAGTTTCCAGGTCATAAGATGCCGTGGTAGCTCCCAGCGTAAAGGTTCCGGTATATTCCTTTTCTTTTGCCATATATTCATTTATCTTCTTGGTAAATTTCCCTGTGCACAGGATCAGCAAGCCGGTGGCAAGCGGATCCAGGGTTCCCGCATGTCCAACTTTGGCATGCACCCGATTACGAATTTTTTTGACAACATCTGCCGAAGTCCATCGCAGGGGTTTGTTTACCAGTATCACTTGTCCTTCTTCAAAGGGATTCATCATCATTTAACTTTTATTCCACCCATGGCAGCATCAGATTTCCCGCCTTGCTTTAATCTGGAGGTACTTGTTCACCACATCCACACTTAGTTTTTCGGGGGCTGTTAATAATGCAGCAATGCCATATTGCTGCAGCTCTTTCACAATCAATTTTTTCTCCAGTATAAATTTCTCCGCAATTACTTTCTCATAAAGTTCCTCGACATTTGAGGCATCCCTGGAGGCCAGTGCCTGCAAAGAGGTATTTTCAAAAAAAACGACCAGCAGCAGATGCTTCTGCGAAATATTACGAAGGTAGGGAAGCTGCCTCCCCAAGGCAGTCAGGGATTCAAAATTTGTGAAGAGGATAAGCAGGCTTCTCTGGTTGATGCGCGTCTTGATGAGCTTATGCAAAAATGCAAAATCGGATTCCAGGAAACGCGTATTTAAATTATAAAGAGCGGTTACTATGGAAGACATCTGTGTGGACCGGTGATTTGCCGGCAGAAAATCCCCGGTTCTGTCACCAAAACTAATCAGACCGGCCTTGTCCTGACGGATAATAGCAACCGAAGTCATTGCAAGCGTTGCATTCACAGCATAGTCAAGTAAACTAATTCCTTCAAAAGCCATTTTCATCGCCCTGCCCTTATCAATTATACAGTAAACCTGCTGACTTTTCTCATCCGTGTAATTATTGATCATCAGCTGACCACCGGTTCTGCCGGTAGCCTTCCAGTTGATACTCCGGATATCGTCTCCGCCAACATATTCCCGGATCTGCTCAAATTCAAGGCTGTGCCCGGTTTTACGTACCTGTTTGTACCCGGTATTTCCGGGATCTGTTATATGAGCCATGAATTCAAACTGACGAAGCCTGAGAAATCCGGGATAAACTTTAACGGATTCTTTCAAATGAAAAGTTTTCCTGCGCTGGATCAACTGCAGGGGCGTTTTGAAATAACAATGCAGGTTTCCGAAGAAAAATTCACCCCGCTCCCTGGGCCGGATGGTAAAAAACAGCTTTATTTTTTCATCCGGCTCCAATATCGTTTTCAGCCTGAAATCCCGGATTTGCCAAACTTCCGGGAATTCA
This sequence comes from uncultured Bacteroidota bacterium, assembly GCA_963741345.1. Lineage (GTDB taxonomy): Bacteria > Bacteroidota > Bacteroidia > Chitinophagales > Chitinophagaceae > Puia. Next base: position 227,099 of record CAVUHS010000005.1, on the reverse strand, counting down.
TCCATCAATTGTATCCGGACCCTGAAAGGATATTGATTGGTAATCTGCCACGACACTGTGTTTTCCTCTCCGTTACTCAGCCGTTCAGGCAGTATTCTCTGAACGTTAACAGGATTGCGTTTTGAGAATAAAACAATATAGTCAAGCAGCAGCCCTAATAAAATAACAGCCAGGGCTATGACTGCGATACTGAATAAAAATGAAAAGCCGTAAGACAAAACAAATAAAAAAATTACGGCCGTCAATGACCGGTAAAACCGTTTTCCAAAAAAAAGGGAAAGCCACAATTGTTTTAAAACAGCCATCTTATCTGGGAATTTCTGAAGTCTGTATAATTTGTCTGATCACGTCGTCAGGGGTGCCTCCTTCCATTTCCTTTTCAGGAGAAAGCACAAGCCTGTGGCGCAACACGGCTGGCATGACATATAAGATATCTTCCGGAATAATGAAATCCCTTCCATTCATTGCTGCGATGGCTTTTGAAGCCTGCAGAATGCCAATGGAAGCACGGGGGGAAGCGCCCAGGTAGATTGATTTATGCTGCCTCGTGGAGGCGACTACTGAAACAATAAAACGAATTAACTTTTCTTCCACATGTATCCTGCTAACCTGCAGTCGAAGTGCTTCAATCGCAGATGCATTCAGAACGGGTTGAACCATATCGCTCATCAGCGTTCCTACATGATTGTGATGTTTTGTAACAACAATCACTTCATCGGATATACTTGGGTAATCCACTTTGATTTTAAACAGGAACCTGTCCAGCTGAGCTTCCGGTAAATGATAAGTGCCTTCCTGTTCAATCGGGTTCTGCGTGGCAATCACCAGGAAAGGCTGTTGCATCATCATCGTTTGTCCATCAACTGTAATCTGCCTTTCTTCCATCACTTCGAACAATGCGGCCTGAGTTTTTGCGGGTGCCCGATTGATCTCATCAATCAGAACGATGTTGCTGAAAATTGGGCCGGGCCGGAATTGAAATAACATTTCCCGGGGATTAAATATGGAGGAGCCAATCACATCCCCCGGCATGAGGTCCGGGGTAAACTGGATTCTTGAAAAACCCACGTCAATCGTGCGGCTAAGCAGTTTAGCAGTAAGTGTTTTAGCTACCCCGGGAACACCTTCAATCAATATATGACCATCTGCGAGGATACCCGCAATCAGTAGTTCAATCATCAGGTCCTGGCCAACAATGACTTTCCCAATTTCAGATTTTAAAACTCCCAGTTTATCCCGGAATTCCTGCAAGGGGTTTTTTTCGCCAAATAAGTTTTCTTCCATTATAATTCTGGTTTTGAGAATTGGTTGATTTGTCGGTGAAGATCCATTAATTCCTGGTCAGATAAATCCGGATTCAGCCTTGCATCATGAATTGACCGGATCAGCTGTCTGATATCAGCGTCGGACTGCCCAGTACGAAATGCAAGTTTGTGGGCAAACTCGTCATTCAGTATTGAAGTGGACAGGTTATAGGTTGACCTGATATGTTCCAGGAAGCCAGCCACCATTTTCTCAGCCAGGTTGTGGTTGTTTTTCTGCTGAAAATATAAACGTCCTATTGTTTTTACAAAATCCTCCGACGCGTTTCGCAGTGGCGGAATTTCTGTTATCGGTCGCTGTTTACGTTTGGATTCAACCAGGAACATTAAAACGAACAATATTATCGTCAGCCAGAATGCCCATCGAAGGGCACGGCTGCTCAGTATATAGTGAAGGGTTGAAAAATTTTCATCAGCCCTTGTATACCTGAAATAATCTGACCATTCAACCACCCCCGTTCTGGCGGGCAGCCAGGAAAGTGCCAAATCATAAAACAATTTATTTCGCTTATGCAGTAAAAAAAAATTAGTAAATGCCAGCGGATTCAGATGCAAAAAAAATGCTCCGCCATTTGCAAATGGTATTTTAATGAAATCCGGCCGGCCGTTTATATCTCTTCCCAGGATTTTAGTATGTCCGGTATCAATTGCTTCAAAATACTGATCTATTGAATAACCCGGATATTTGAATTTGAACCATTCTTCTCTGGCAGGATCCAATAAGCTCATATCTGTGCTGTCACCCTCAGCATATATATTTTCACCTTGCTTCAGATGCAGTATCGTCATAACAGTGTCTGCAAAATAAAGTGCTGAGATAAAAACCTGATTTCCTGCTGAAGCAAAACGAATAAGGGAATTTATCTCACCATCTTCGGGGACAAATTTCGGAGAAACTATAATCAGGCTCCTGACGGTATCCTGGTTCCTGATCTGAAATAAAGCAGGAAACCTGTTACTGGTGACGATTCTGGCTTCAGGAAAAATTGAAGATAAATTATCATAGGCATATTTCGTACCATAAGGAATGCGATCCAATCGCCAGAGGCTCACCCGTCGGTCCAGCTTTTTTTGCCTGTTGCCTGTGCAGCCTGACAAAATCAGGCACGCCAGTAAAACACCATATCGGAGGCAATATTTCAATTAGAAATTTTTTGTTGAAAGACTTCAAATTTATTTTTTAGCATGTCAAACAGGTCAGCCTGTGGCTTAAAATCACCATAATAAATATATTCATAGGCCCTGGCCAGATACCTGAAATCACCGGCATAGACATAATTTTCAAAGGCAATGGCAATCTCTGAATTCGTAGATGAATCACGAAAACTGACCTTTCCTTTTTCCCTGGCCGTATAGATCAGTCTGAGATACAGGTATCGGACCGCCATCCGGTAATTTCCCTCAGTATGGTATTTACGGATGGCCGACTCAAAGTCAGTCTCTTCGGCCGTAGCGAACTCAGGCGAAAGAGTATTATCCTGCTTTTTATTGCGGGAGAACCAGGTAAAATTATTTTCCCTGGCCAGCTGATTGATTCCAAATGAAACTACTCCCATAATCCCAAGGAAAATCATCCACCGGAAAACCGGGCTATTTAAAAACTGATTTATTTTTCCTGGTTTCGGCGGCGCCTGTTTTTTCCAGTATTCAGGATCATTTGCATATGCATAAGTTGCATCATTTAAATATTTACTTAGCTGCTTTTCCGGCACTTCCCGCATCTTTTCGACAGGCATATAAATACTATCGGAAACCGGCAACAGGAGACTGTCCGAATTTTCATCTTCCGATACGGAAGAATACCCAATGGTCTGGAGGGAGTCACTTCCGCTTGTAATGGAATCACTGTTCGATTGTGAACGAACGGATTCACGACTTGTAAGTAAAATGATCATCAGGAAATAGAAAATAGTTTTGCCCATGGGTGGAATCAAAATTTTTAGGGTTGGTCCGAATTTACTTTACGGCCAAGACGAATCGGATAAATGATAAAATACCAAATAATGAATCCTGCTGAGGATATCAATATAAAAAGGCTAAGCCAGACGGGCATTTTCGAATATCTTGTTATGAAACCCTCCAGGAATGCTGCCGTTATAAATACTGGCACCAGCCCAATCATCATTTTAATGCCATCTCTGGCTCCCCTTTTCAGTGATGGAAGTCTTTTAAATGTACCCGGAAAAATCAGGCTTTTTGCCAGCACAATACCTGCGGCTCCGGCAATGATGATGGAAGAAATTTCAAGTGTACCATGAATCCAAATTACCAGTACGGATTTCCATCCCAGTCCCTTAGAAAAGAAAAAATATTGAAAGGCCCCCAGCATAACACCATTATTAAAAAGTAACCACAAGGTTCCCAGCCCGGCCAGTATACCTGAAATAAAAATCATAAATGAAACCTGCACATTATGAACAGCGATCCACAGGAACATGGAAAGCTGGCCCTGATCTTTGTACACACCAAATGGATCGCCTTTGGCAATATTCTGCTCGGTCATTTCCACGTAGCTGTTCCCGAGCACCCCGCGCACAAATGACTGATCATTCGCGGCGGAGAATGCGGCCATCACAGCAAAAAACAGGAAAATCAAAAATGAATAGAGAAGTTCACGGTGATATTTTCTCACTACGAGCGGTAATTCTGTTTGCCAGAACCTGACAATCCGGGAAGACTCTTCTTTTTTGTTTTTATAAATGTCGAGGTAAAAACCGGATGCGAGTTTATTGAGATATGCTGTGACTTTGCTTTGCGGATAAAATGTCTTAGCATATCCAAGGTCATTTACCAGTTCAGTAAATCGTTCAGCCATTTCATCAGGATCCGTTGTCGGTTCATACTGATAAACTTTCCATTTCTCAATATTCTGCTGGATGAATTGACCTTCACGCACAAAAACAGTACATTTATTGATAAATATAAAAAATAAAAAATCATTGTCAACGGAAGATTCGCCAGATGTGAATCTGTTACAAATAATATGCTAAGCGTTAAACTAGATACCGGATTTAATATTGAAGTTGATTTTCCTATCAGCCCATTCCATCGGCGTATGTTTGCATATTGTATTGATGCACTGGTATTATATTTATACTGGATATTTTCAGGAAGACTCATTGAATGGCTGACACACCGAAGTTATCCCGAATTCGATTGGAGAACCGTTTTGAGGAGTTTACCATTTCTGGTTTATTATCCCGCACTGGAAATACTGACCAATGGTCAGACTGTAGGAAAAAAAATCATGGGTATTCGCGTGATTACGCTGGAAGGAGGACAGGCTTCAGTCAGTCAGTATTTGTTAAGGTGGATATTCAGGACGGCCGATTTCCCGTTATGGATTTTTGTTGCCATCTGGACCGGGGAGCTTCCCTGGTACAGTAGTATTTTAGTTTTTTCGGGAATCGCCTGTGTGATCATTTCAGATAAGTCACAACGTATTGGTGATATTGTCGCGGGTACGATCGTTATCTTCACCCGGTCTAAAAATTCCTGGCAGGATACCGTTTTTACTGAAGTGGAAGCGGGTTATAAACCACGCTACCCGCAGGTAATGCAAATGAGTGACAAGGATCTCAATTCACTCAAGATGATTATCGAAACCGTAAAGAAAAATAATAACCATGAGCTTGCTTTCCGCATTGCGGAAAGAATCAAATGGAAGCTAAATATGCAGGGGGATCAGGATGCGCTTGATTTTCTGGAAACCTTGCTCAAGGATTATAATTTTTATTCCAGCCCGAATATTTAATGCCGGCCCACCATGACTCCTATAACACCCGCGATAATCAGCAGCGCATAAAAGCTGAGTACGATGATTGTCATGATCCCGTAAAACTTAAAAAAGGATTTCAGGTTCCTAAGTGAATCTGTCAAAGCCGGCTGATCATTATTATTGGATGCCAGCCTCATTTTAGATGAAAATCTGAATAAATACAGTGCAGGAAAAAAAAGCAGTAAAGCGCCAAGAACTGCACCGAAAACCGCAAACGTCGAAGCGAGTCCGCCTGCAACCCCGGCTGTTTCAGGATCAACATTCTTCATAATACTGGTAAACATGGTTCCATAAAAAAGACCCATTAAGATCAGCAGGCCGCAACCAATAAATCCCATAATGGAAAGAAACCTCGCCCAACGCGCTGATTCATTTAAATAAATTAACGAGGGTTGATCTATTTGCAGCTCAAAAAGGTTGGTGGGTTGTTCCATGGAGTTGATTTTATTTTTAGGGGTTTATTCCCCTTATAAATAAAAGAAAAATCCCTCAGTATTCAAAGAAATATTACCCTCTCATCAATATGCTCTTGCAAAGAGAACCCGTTCCCTGCTCGGTTTGCCACTATAAATGCATACACCGTCCTCCGATGGATTATCCAGGGGGATACAACGTATGGTCGCTTTTAATTTTTCTTTTATAATTTCTTCCGTTTCCGCCGTTCCGTCCCAGTGCGCAGAAATGAATCCGCCCTTGTCGTCGAGAAGGCTTTCAAATTCTTCCCATGTATCGGCCCTGGTAATATGTGCATCGCGATATAACAATGCTTTCTGGTACATACCATCCTGGATATCTGCGAGCAGTTTTTGGACTCTTTCAATAAGCCCTTCCTCCGGAAAACTCATTTTCTCTTTTGTATCCCTCCGGGCAATTTCCACCGTATGATTATCAAGGTCCCGTAGCCCCAGGGCGATCCGGACAGGAACTCCTTTTTTTTCATATTCAGCAAATTTCCATCCCGGCCGGTTGTTGTCGTTATGATCAAATTTTACACGAATACCCGACTTTTTCAGAGCAGTGGCGATTTCCTTTCCTTTGTTGTCAAGCAATTCCTTTCGTTCTTCCCCTTTATAAATCGGAACAATCACTACCTGCAAAGGTGCAATCCGCGGAGGGAGGATCAATCCATCGTCATCGCTATGCGCCATGACCAGGGCACCCACCAGTCTTGTACTAACACCCCAACTGGTTGCCCAAACATAGTCCAGTTTGTTTTGCTTGTCTGAAAATTTCACATCAAAGGCTTTTGCAAAATTTTGTCCGAGAAAATGTGAAGTACCTGCCTGCAGAGCTTTCCCATCCTGCATCAGGGCTTCAATACAATAGGTGTCAATGGCACCTGCAAAACGTTCACTGGCGGTTTTTACTCCGCGTATTACCGGAAGCGCCATATAATTTTCTACAAAATCCGCATAAACATTCAGCATAAGCCGGGATTCTGCTATGGCTTCTTCCGAAGTAGCATGCGCTGTATGACCTTCCTGCCAGAGAAATTCTGTCGTGCGCAGGAACAAACGGGTTCGCATTTCCCAGCGTACCACATTGGCCCATTGATTAATCAGAAGAGGTAGATCGCGGTACGATTGGATCCATGTCTTATAAGTATTCCAGATAATCGCTTCGCTCGTAGGCCGCACGATCAATTCTTCTTCCAGTTTTGCCTCCGGATCTACAATAATGCCTCCGCCATCCGGATCGTTCTTGAGACGGTAATGGGTTACCACTGCGCATTCCTTTGCGAAACCTTCTACATGGGCCGCTTCCCTGCTCAAAAAACTTTTAGGAATGAAAAGAGGGAAATAGGCATTTTCGTGGCCGGTATCCTTGAACATTCGGTCCAGGGTATCCCGCATTTCTTCCCAAAGGGCAAATCCATAAGGTTTTATAACCATACAACCCCGGACGGCAGAATAATCTGCCAGCCCACCCTTAATCACCAGGTCGTTATACCATTGCGCATAGTCTTCCTGACGGCTTGTAATTTCTTTGCTCATATAACTAGATTCGAACCGGACTTGATTATGCTCATTTTAACAGTTTCGCCCGGTATTTTACTGTAGTCAGTATATATATTTTGTAATTTTGTTAAAACGCTCAAAAGTAGTAACTTAAGATTGAAACTTCTAAAAGCTTTCGCCATGAAACGTACCTATATATTTATTTTTACTGCCCTTTTGCTGGTTTCATTAAGCAGCTGTTCGGTATATAGGAACAGCCCCACTCCGGATGATGTTTATTATTCACCCGGTAAACCGGTCACACCGACTGCCATTACAGAGAACAATAATTCCGATTACTATTCTACTCCCAATGATAATTATGTAAAAATGCGGGTACAGAACCCGGAGAAGTGGTCTTACTTTGACGATTATAATTATGATTATTACGGAAGCGCTTATTGTCCCTATGGTTACGGACCCAGTGTAGGATTGAGTGTAGGTTTTAGCACCGGTTATTATAGCCCTTATTACGGCGGATTTGGCTATTACAGCCCCCTGAGCTATTATAACAGTTACTATGCCTGGAATAATTACTACAATCCTTATTATGGCGGAGTAGTGATTGTCAACGGAAAAAATAATGCTACTCCCAGCTATACCCGCATGAGTAACTTTAATCCTTCGGCGTATCAGGACAGGTATTATAATTCAAGACCAGTAACACATGTCTCAAATACCGGTTCTACACGGAATTCCCAGAATTATTATAATACAAATCCAAACAGCAATTTTAACCGGTCTACTAATAGCCGGCCCTCTTATAATAATAATACGAATACATCTCCCATGCGTTCCTCTCCCTCCAATTTCAGTAGCGGAGGTGGAAGTGGCGGCGGAGGCGGTGGCGGTAGTTTTTCACGTCCGCACAGGTAATTCTTGACTGAAGATGAAACGAATATTAGTTCTGTGCCCCTTCTTCCTGCTATGTTGTTTTTTTCTTCAGGCACAGCTTCCGGAAGATGCTTTGCGCATGTCTTACACCCGGCCTTATGGTACTGCACGTCAACAGGCGATCGGGGGCGCAATGGGATCCCTTGGTGGTGATATAACAGCCAATTACGTGAACCCGGCGGGGCTCGGTTTTTACAAAACCGGCGAAGTGCTTTTCAGCCCGGGATGGTCGTTTGGAACCGTTAATACCGGATACCTCTCTAACAATACAAAAAGTCCGTCGTTCAATAACTTTATACTGGGAACATCAGGGGTCGTGTTTGGCTGGGCCACAGAACCCGAGAAGAGCACAGCTATCAGCCTGGCGGTGAGCCGCAGTGCAGATTTTAATGGACATGTTTTCTACCAGGGAGTAAATAATTATTCCTCAGCAGCGGAAGCTTATGCAGAGGAATTTAATTCATCCGGCCTTTCATTAGACAATGCACTTTCAAGTTCGGGCTTATCATACGGAACCAGAATGGCACTTTATACATACCTCATCGATACTTCACAGGGAGGTTTCGGGCCAACGGTTGTTCAGCCTGGTAATGTTCTTGCTGCAAATGGAAGTCTCGGCCAGTCAACAGATATCCGGACGTCGGGAGGCATAACCGAAATAGCGCTTGGAATTGCCGGCGCCACCCGCGATAAGTGGTATATCGGGGTATCTATCGGAGTACCCATCGTGAACTATCAACGTACAACGCAATACACCGAAACAGATCTGAGTGGCAATACCAACAATGATTTTGGTTCCTACACATATACAGAAAATTATTCGGCCAGCGGAGTAGGTGTAAATGGAAGACTGGGAGCTATTTTCAGACCCAACCTGAACTGGCGGATAGGGCTCGCCGTTCACACACCCAGTTTTTATTCCATTACGGATTACTTATCGGCCAGTATGATCACAAACACCGAAGGTTATGCAGGAATTCAAACCATTCATTCGGATACACTCGACCAGACTGCCAACGCGAGTAACAGGCTGGAGTACGATCTGCAATCACCCTGGCATTTCGTTGCGAGCGGCTCATACATTTTCCCGGGCTCGGTCACGGAGGGGAAGATGGGATTTATTACCGCGGATATAGAATATGTGGCCAATACGAGCACTAAATTTAGTTTTCCGCTGGATGCAAATGGCAACCAGGTTGACAACAGTTATTTCGATGGAGTAAACAGTGTGATCAGATCCTATTACAGGAATACATTTAATTTCCGTCTAGGCGGAGAGTATAAGGCAGATGAAATGGCATTCCGCATTGGCGGATCCTATTCTATGAATCCATATACATCCTCAGATTTAAAAGCCAACCGATTTACTGTGGGCGGAGGAGTAGGCTACCGGAAAAAAGGAATTTTTGTTGATCTCACCTATGTCGAAACGATCCTGAGCGATGTAAATTTTCCATATCGCCTCGGGACCAAGGATAACGTGTATTCAACTGTGAAAGAATATACGGGCAACCTGCTTTTAACTTTCGGCATTAAATTTTGACGTCCCCGAAAACGGTAAGCAAATTATTCAGATAGTCTTCATCCAGCCAAACGAGATTTTTATTTTTTTTCAGCCAGGTTATTTGTCGCTTGGCATAGTGTCTTGTATTTTGTTTGATAAGAGAAATACTTTCATCTAATCCCGATTTCCCTTCTAAATAGTCAAACAGTTCAGTGTAGCCAACAGTCTGCAGCGCATTCAAGTGACGATACGGGAGCAGCGTTTTAACTTCATCCAGCAAACCTTCTTCCATCATCCGATCTACCCTGCTGTTAATACGTTGATATAAGTCTTTTCTGGGAATACGAATCGCAAACTCCAATATCCGGAAAGGCCGTTGCTTTTTTTGTTGATGCTGAAAATAAAAAATTGACTTCCCTGTCGCTTTTATAACTTCCAGCGCCCGCATCAGGCGTTGTGGATTGGAGGTCTCCCCCGACGCGAAGTACATTGGGTCTGACTCCTCAATCAATCCCTTCAGTCCTTCCAATCCTTTTTCTTTATACAGTTCTATAATATTTTTTCGGATTTCCTCCGGAATAACCGGTATTTCGTCCAACCCGTCCCGGAAAGCTTTGATATATAAACCGGTTCCGCCGGTCATTACCACCGTATCATGGTTTGAAAAAATTTCTTCGCACCAGTTCATGGCCAGGGATTCAAAGACGGCTGCATTTACTTCGTCGTGAATTGAATGGGAATTAATGAACTCGTGTGTTACCTGTTCGAGTTGATGACTGGAGGGTTTGGCTACGCCGATATTCAGTTCGCGAAAACACTGACGACTGTCTGCCGAAATAATAGATGTTCTGAAATGATTCGCGACCCGTATGGCCAGTTCGGTTTTTCCGGAAGCCGTCGGGCCTGTAATGATAATAACTGTTTTTGAAGCCATTATTCGAGTGCGCTATCCTCTTCGGGTCCGATTTCTTCTTCCAGGTCCAGGTCGCCCGTTTCCTCGCCGACTTCGCTGAATCCTTCTGCACTCTTATTGAGATCATATTTCTCTTCTACTTCAGCGAGCTTATCACCAATCAGTCCGCGGGTGCCATATTGAGAAGGTCCGATACTTTCCGATTTCACAACAGCCGGATATTCGAGTTTGCTGTTTTCCTCTTTGGAAACATGAATGAGTTCTATCAAAAAATACCATCCTTTTACAAAATCATACAGATATACAAATTTCTGATTGGGGTCTTTAATTTCAGATCCGATGGTTGTTTCTGACATCAGCAATGGCGGCACTTTGTATTCTTTGTCATATTTCTCCAATGAAATTTCTCTTCCGCGCTGCCAATGGTCATTGCTACGAAAAAAAGTGGCCTGGTGTTTATTATCAAATTCGTAAGCTTTCAGAATCACCTGGTGCAACTCCAGGAAATGCTGGTTATGCTTTACCACGACATCCCGGTAAACACTATCATCTTCCTCGAAATATACCCTGAATTTTAATACTGCCATAATGTTACTGGTTAGAAAGCCCAAAAATAAATGAATCCATCAAAATAACGGCCAGCTTATTTTATGGGTGAACTCCCTCCATATATATGCCGGACAGGTTGCAGATCCATGGTTGCAGCTTTCTCAAGCATAAAAGGATAAGCGGCTTCGAATGAATTTTCAATTTCTCCTTCGAGTATTGCTTCACGGATCATATTTTTCAGGTCGCCCACTTTTTTAGACGGGCCAATCCCGAAAGTTTCCATAATCATCTCACCCGAGACTGGTGGCTGCCAGTTTCGTATCCGGTCTTTTTCCTCCACTTCAGAAAGTCGTCTTCGAACGAGTTCAAAATTTTCAAGGTATCGTTTAACTTTCTGCTTGTTTTTGGAGGTAATGTCTGCCTCGCAAAGCATCATTAGCTGGTCAATATCTTCCCCTGCATCAAATAGTAATCTGCGAATGGCTGAATCCGTTATATTTTCCTTGGTCAGGCTGATGGGCCGTAAATGCAGTTCTACCAACTTACGCACAAAGCGCATTTTCTCATTCATCGGCAATTTAAGCTGATCGAAAATCTTCGGCACCATCCTTCCCCCCACCACTTCATGTCCATGAAAAGTCCAACCATGGCCGGTTTCAAATTTCTTTGTGGCAGGCTTTCCAATATCATGCAGTATCGCTGACCATCGTAACCAAAGATCGTTTGATCTGGTTGCAAGATTATCAAGTACCTGCAAAGTGTGATAAAAATTATCCTTGTGACCGAGCCCGTCGATATACTCGGCTCCGGCAAGTTCCGTCATTTTTGGAAAAATTATTTGCAGCAGCCCTGATTTATACAGGAGGTCAAAACCTCCTGAAGGTTTAGGTGAACTAATGATCTTGTTAATCTCTTCGGTAATTCTTTCCTGAGAGATTATCCGGATCCTGTCTGCATCCTGGATGATGGCGCTGAAAGTAACCGGTTCAATCTGAAAGCCCAGCTGTGAAGCAAAACGAATTGCACGCAACATGCGCAGTGGATCATCGCTGAAAGTTGTTAATGGTTCCAGCGGGGTATGAATTCTTCTTTCTTCGATATCGCGAACCCCGTCAAACGGATCAATAAGCTGGCCATAATTGCTTTTATTCAGACTGATGGCCAGTGCATTGATTGTAAAATCGCGCCTGTTCTGGTCGTCCTCCAATGTACCCGGGATAACGTCCGGTTTACGTGAAGCGGCGCGGTAACTTTCCCTGCGTGCACCGACGAATTCCACATCCAGTATATTTCCATCGGATTCCTGAATCTTAAAATGAGCTGTTCCGAAATTTTTAAAAAAAGAAACTGCAGGCTTGGGAGTATAACAGGAAGCTACTTCATGGGCCAGGTCGATGGCATTGCCGATACAAACAATGTCAGCATCACTGGTTGCCCGTCTAAGTATTTTGTCGCGCACAAATCCCCCTATCACATAGACTTCCATCCGCATGCGGGCGGCTGTGTCTGCGATCTTACTAAACAGCATTAATTCACTATCTGTACAAGGAATTTCCATCGGTTCAAAGGTAAAACATACCGCTTAAAGCCTAAAGCCTAACGTCTGATACACATGCAAAGATTCTATCTGACAAATTGATCTTATTGTCTTTCATCTTCGACACAGATCCGTTCATTCCAATGCCTGATTTATTGTGGCAGCGTTCGCAGAAGTTGTTCCTGGCGGATGTCCATAGCACACCGGAAATGTCCTTCGGGGCAGGCTTTATAACCGTGCAGGCCACAAGGCCGGCAATATAATTTTTCCTCCACTTCCACGATCTGACTATAATCAGAAGTAGGGCCGAATCCAAATTCCGGAATCGTAGAACAGTAAACAGCCGTCACGGGTGCATTCATGGCAGAAGCAAAATGCATTGGTGCGGAATCATTAACATAATTCATGGTTGCCCGACTCATCAGGGCAGCTGACTGCAAATAAGAAAGGGATCCGGCCAGAATTTTTATATCGCTATCGATGCAGGATGCCCGGATCGCTTCACATAGAGAGATATCTCCGGGACCGCCCAATAAATAAATTTTAATCCCCACAGAAATTTTTTTGATAAAAGATATCCATTGGGATGCAGGAAATTGTTTAGTGAACCAAACCGAAGCCGGACTTACCGTGATAAAGCTTGTTCCTGTCAATGCGCTTAAATATTCATAATCAGCCCGGGATGGGTATAAAGCCGGTTTGAACAGGGATGCATCTGTAAAATCTCTGATCAATTCCTGGTTTCTGACTGTTTCGTGCATGGAAGGGTACCCTCCTACCAGGTGCTTTATTTTTTTTGTAAATAAAAAACTCAGCGGGTTCTTGTCAAATCCAATGGTTTCTCGTGCTCCGGAGAAAGCAGTGAGTAATCCGGTGGCAAAAAACCTTTGCAGGTTGATCACTTTATCATATTTATTTTTCCGGATTTGCGAAAGAACGAGAAAAAGATTTTTCTGTTTGTTTTTTTTCTTATCCCAGATCAACAGCTCGTGAATATAGGGGTGTCCGGTCAAAAGTTGTTCGTTCCCCTTGCGCAGAAGAAAATCTATTTCACTGTCAGGAAAAAAAGCATGTAGTTTTTCGATAAGCGGAGTAGCCAGAACCACATCTCCTATAAATGCTGTTTGTATGATGAGAAATCTTTTCAATATTATTTATTTTTTTGACTACTTCATTGGATGACACTAACAGCTACACCCCTTCAACAATAATCATTTTTGTTTTTGCCGCTCTCTGCCTGATTACTTTAGCCCGGGAATAAATTTCCGAATGCCACCATTCTTGCGCGCGTGCCAAGGATGGAAATTCCAGAACAACGATGCGTTCGGGATTCCAGTCACCTTCCAGTGTCACGGTGGGTCCGCCTCTGAACAATAAACCTGCCATCATAAGCGGCTATGGCTGCAGGTGTAAGCTTTTTATATTCTTCATACTCCCCGACATCATGAATAGCAACTTCTACAATAACATATGCAGGCATAACAATTAAATTTATAGGAATTTAAAAGAATTCAGGATCTCAAAACAACCGGTTCACCCGATTTAGTGAATCGGACCAGTACAGAAGCCCTGGCCGGTTGAATATCCAGCTGCCGGTATTTTACAATATAGTCAACCCCATGCAATAATTTCATCCGAAATTCCGGCAAAATTCTGAGGGGCTGCCTTCCCTGATATATTTGCCGAAGTCGAGACCAGTGGTTTTCTGAATCGTTTGATCAGATGTCTGCAAAAATCTTCCCGAACGATTCGAATGGCAATAGATCCGTCTTCACCAACCAGATTTTCAGCCAGGCCCAGTGCACCTTCATAAATCACGGTAGTCGGTCGGGTTGCATTTTCCAAATATTCTGCAATATGTAGGGTTCCGGGCGGCTCATATACCGGTTAATATCCCTGGGATCCGCCACCAATAACAATCATGGATTTGGATGCAGGTCTTTTTTTAAGATCAAATATTTTTTTTACTGCCTCCGGATTCGTCGCATCACATCCAATACCCCAGATGGTGTCGGTTGGATACAGGATGATTCCTCCCTGGCGAAGTGTTTCCAGGCAATGCAAAATATCATCTTCAAATTCCAATGGCTGGTTTTCGGGTAAAAATACCGAATGATTCAAAATAGCAGGAAGTTCAATCATGCCTGTTTAACGTCCTTGCCGTATGTTTGCAAAAAATATAGTCTGATGGATCTGAAAGTTCAGGATTGAAGAAGTTTGGAAGAACCGGGAATTATTGAAGGATCAAAAATATGCGGATGCGATACGAGCAGTAATAGAAGAAACGGATAAAGGAAGATTACGTGTAGCAGAACCCGTGGGCGATGGCTGGAAGGTGAATGAATGGGTTAAACAGGCCATCCTCCTGTATTTTGGAATTCAGCAAATGAAAACCTGGACCGTGGGTCCCATGGAATTTTATGATAAAATGGCGCTGAAAAAAGATTATGCGGCGCTGGGTGTACGTGCGGTACCGCATGCCATTGCCCGCTATGGCGCCTACCTGGCAAAATCGGTCGTGCTAATGCCCAGTTATGTAAATATCGGCGCCTATGTGGATGAGGGTACGATGGTGGATACCTGGGCAACGGTAGGCAGTTGCGCACAAATAGGGAAAGGTGTTCATCTGAGTGGCGGTGTTGGTATCGGTGGTGTATTGGAACCGCTGCAGGCAGCTCCGGTGATTATTGAAGACGGATGTTTTATCGGATCCCGGTGTATTGTGGTTGAAGGGGTACGTGTTGAAAAAGAAGCCGTTCTGGGTGCCAATGTTGTGCTGACCCAAAGCACAAAAATCATTGATGTGAGCGGAGCAGAACCGGTAGAATATAAAGGCCGTGGTTCCTGCCCGGAGCGTAGTGATTCCCGGTTCCTATACAAAAAAATTCCCCGCCGGTGAATATTCAGTAGGATGTGCACTTGATCATTGGCAAGCGGAAAGCCTCAACAGATTTGAAAACAAGTCTGAATGATGCGTTGCGGGATTTCGCAGTAGCGGATAAAAGCAAGTGTGGGAGTATGGGAGTGTGGTATTGCCGACGCCATGAACTTAACTTGAGCGAATATAAATTTGGGTTGTTTCGTCTCCGCTGCTTCGATTTCCGTGTAATCAGAAAGTATATCGGCTTTGTTTTTTCCGACACAAACATCGTGTTCAAAATGCACGGAAACACTGTGATCCACTGTGCGAACGGTCCATCCGTCGGGTTCAGTATATACTTCACGTTTACCCAGGTTGATCATTGGTTCGATGGCCAGGATCAGTCCTTCGCGCAGTTTGATTCCGGAACCTCGTTTACCATAATTTGCCACCTGCGGATCTTCATGCATACTTCTTCCCAGTCCATGTCCTACCAGTTCCCGTACAACTCCATAACCATATTTTTTTTCGGTATGTTCCTGGATGGCAAAAGAAATATCACCGACACGGTTACCGGCAACAGCTTTTTCAATTCCCTTATATAATGATTCTTTGGTAACGCGAATGAGTTGTGCAATGGCTGCACCGGGATTGCCGATGGCAAATGTATAAGCATGATCCCCGTGAAATCCGTTTTTATATACGCCGATATCAATGGAAATAATATCTCCTTCTTTCAATTCATTTTCATTGGAAAATCCATGTACCACCACGTCGTTGACAGACATGCAGGAATTGAAAGGATAACCATGATAGTTTAAAAAGGAAGGACTTGCGCCGTGATCGCGGATAAATCTTCCGATAAATTTATCCAGCGATATAGTTGTGATGCCCGGTTTGAGCAATTTGGCGGTTTCTGTAAGTGTTTTACTAACGAGCAACGCACTTTCCCTGGCCAGTTCAATTTCTGCTTTCGTTTTGTAATAGATCATCCTAGATCACCGCATTGGTAACCGACTGACGGCCCTGTATACGGCCGGACTTCATCAGCCCGTCGTACTGACGCATCAGCAGCTGGGTTTCGATCTGCTGCAGTGTATCCAGGATAACCGCAACCATGATCAGGAGAGAAGTTCCTCCGTAAAAGGATGCAAATCCCTGAGTAACTCCTGCACGTTGTGCAAATCCCGGAAGAATACCCACCAGGGCCAGTAAGTACCGCACCGGGCAAAGTAATCTTATCCATCACCGAACCGATGAAATCTGCCGTAGGCTGACCCGGTTTTACACCCGGAACAAAACCATTATTACGTTTGAGATCATCTGCAACCTGTTTTGGATTAAAGATCAGGGAAGTATAGAGGAAAGTAAATCCGATTACGATGATGCCATAGAAAATCATATGTACATAATCGCGGGGATCGGAAAATATTCTGGAAATACCTTCTTTGTTTTCAAAACTGGTATAAGAAATCAGCGTTGGCAGAAACATGATGGCCTGTGCAAAGATGATGGGCATTACACCGGCACTGTTTACTTTCAGCGGAAGAAACTGGCGGGCACCACCAAACTGGCGGTTTCCGACAATTTGTTTTGCATAATTTACCGGCACTTTTCGAACACCCTGGATCAAAACAATCAGACCCATAATGACCGCAACAAGAATGGCGATTTCAATTACAAAAATGAGTATACCGCCACTGCCCATAACAGATTTTGCAAGGAACTCCTGATGAACCGCATTTGGAAAACGGGCGAGGATACCGATCATGATGATGATGGAAGTACCATTGCCCAAACCTTTATCAGTAATTTTTTCGCCAATCCACATTACGAATAATGTACCTGCAGTTAAGCAGGATCGGTGTAGTAAGCCAGAAATAAGCGCTGAAACTTTCCATGATAGCATCGCGACCCATGGTTTTCAGATAACCCACATAGGCATATGCCTGCGCAAAAGTTACAATCACTGTAAGGTAACGTGTCCACTGGTTAATTTTCTTTCTGCCGCTTTCACCATCTTTCTGAACCTTCTGCATCTGGGGAACCAGGATGCTCATCAGTTGCATAAAGATGGAAGCAGAGATATAAGGCATGATACCCAGAGCAAGTATGGATGCCTGCGAAAAAGCTCCTCCGGAAAATGCATCAATCAATCCGAGTGCACCGGATTTGGCACCGCTCAGACTGCTTAATTTATTCGGATCAATACCGGGTAAAACAATATAGGTACAGAAACGGTAAACCAGGAGTAAAACAAGTGTCACCAGGATCTTACTTTTCAATTCTGGAATACTCCAGATATTTTTTAAAGTATCAAAAAATTTCTTCACGTTCTTCGTAATTATTTAGGAACTGCTGCAAGCAAAAAAGACGACCGGAATCGTCTGTGCAAGTTAATGACTATTTTAGGATTTCACGCCCATCACGACTTCCTTCACTTTCAGGATTTCCAGCGAACCGCCGGCTCCTTCAATCGCCTTTTTGGCCTTTTCGCTTACTGCGCTCACTTTGAAACTCAGTTTGCTTTTCAATTCGCCGTTGCCCAGGATTTTAACCAGGTCGGTGCGGGCGATTAGACCATTGGCATAGAGATTAGCTGCTGAAATTTCTTTAATATCATATTTTTCAGCGAGTTGTTCGATCTGCGAAAGATTGAAAACAACATAGGATACACGATGCGGGTTTTTGAAACCACGTTTTGGCAACCTGCGCTGGATGGGCATCTGTCCACCTTCATGCGCCATTTTGCGCTGGTAACCGGCACGGCTTTGTCCTCCCTTATTTCCCTTGGTGGAAGTTCCTCCTTTACCGGAAGCCTCTCCGCGACCAAGTCTTTTTTCCTTATGTGTTGCGCCTTTTGCCGGCTTGATTGTATGTAAGTTCATCATTTGAAATTTGAAAATTTGAAAATTTGGTCCCGCCTCCAAGGAATCGAATGTAGTTTCTACACTCCCACACACTCCCACACTTGTATTTATACTTCTTCTACTTTCAGCAGATGTTCTACTGCGCGGATCATACCGAGTATCTGTGGGGTTGCTTCGATTTCCCTTGGGTTATGTAGCTTTTTCAATCCCAGTGCCTGCAAGGTCAGTTTTTGTCTTTCAGACCGGTCGATACCGCTTTTTATCTGTGTAATACGTAACTTTTTCATTTCCTTCTGATTTATTCCGGTTTATCCGTTGAATACTTTCTTCAATGACAGGTTTCTGGTTCTTGATACCTGGATGGGTTCTCTCAATAAGCCCAGGGCCTTGAAAGTTGCTTTTACCACATTATGTGGATTGGCAGATCCCAGTGATTTGGCCAGCACATCGGTGATACCGGCACTTTCCAAAACAGCGCGCATACTGCCTCCGGCGATTACACCCGTACCATGAGCAGCCGGCTTGATCAGTACTTTGGCGGCTCCTTCCTTGGCTAGCTGATCGTGCGGAATAGTACCATGCATAACCGGAACCTTGATCAGGTTTTTCTTGGCATCTTCAATGCCCTTGGTAATGGCTTCCTGCACTTCTTTGGCTTTACCCAAACCATGACCAACAATGCCATTTTCATTTCCAACTACCACGAGTGCTGAAAAACTAAAAGCACGTCCTCCCTTGGTGGTTTTTACCACACGGTTGATGGATACTACTTTTTCTTTCAGTTCCAGGTCACCGGCTTTGATCTTAGATATACTAGTTGTTGCCATGATTAATATTTACGAATACTTTTTAATAATTAAAATTGAAGTCCGCCTTCACGGGCTGCTTCGGCAATGGCTTTCACTCTTCCATGATAGAGATTTCCGCCCCGGTCAAAAGTCACTTTTTTAATGCCCAGTTCGATGGCTTTACGTGCAATCGTTGAACCAACCAGTTTGCTTTTTTCCGTTTTTGTTACTTTCTGTGCCGCAATATCCTTATCCCGGGAAGAAGCAGCAGCAAGTGTTTTACCGCTTGTATCGTCAATCAGTTGCGCATATATTTCTGTATTGCTTCTGAAGACCGATAACCGGGGTTGATCAGGACTTCCAGCAACTTTCTTACGGATGCGGTATCTGATTTTCTGTCTTTTTATAAGCTTATCCATCTCTTTGAATTTGAAAATTTAAACGATTCACTACCACACTTCCACACTCCACACTATTTACCAGCTGCCTTACCAGCTTTCTTACGTACCACTTCACCGGTATAACGAACACCCTTACCCTTATATGGTTCCGGTTTGCGTAAACCGCGGATCTTGGCAGCTACCTGCCCGATCAGTTGTTTATCGGTTCCTTCCAGCATAATCTTAGGATTTTCTCCTTTCTCCTGTGCTGTTGCCAGTTTCAGCTCTTTTGGAATTTCAAAAATGATATTGTGAGAAAACCCGAGCGCCAGATCCAGCAGGTTACCCTGGTTGGATGCTTTAAATCCGACACCGATCAGTTCCAGTTGTCTCTTATAACCTTCCGCAACACCCTTCACCATATTGGACAACAGTGAACGGTATAAACCATGGAGAGCGCGATGACGAATCTGATCTGTCGGTCGCGAAATTTCAATCTTGCTGTCTTTCACTTCCACTTTGATATCACGATCGATCGCCTGTTTCAGTTCCCCTTTCGGGCCCTTTACGGTTATCGTATTGTCGGAACCAACAGTTACTGTGACTCCGTTGGGAATGAGAACCGGCTTTTTTCCTATCCTGGACATATTTTCTAATTTGAGAATTTGAAGATTTGAAAATTCGGAATTACTATTTCAGCTCCCGCATCCACATTCCACACTTCCACACTACCACACTTTCTTTAATAAACATGACAAAGCACTTCCCCGCCCACATTCTGCGCCTTTGCATCTTTGTCTGTCATGACACCTTTAGATGTAGACACAATGGCGATACCGAGTCCGTTTTTTACACGTTTGAATTCCACAGGACTTGCATACTGACGCAATCCCGGACGACTTACCCTTTCCAGGCTCCGGATAGCCGGCTCCTTGGTGGTCGGATCGTATTTCAGGGCGATCTTGATCACACCCTGCTTGCTGTCATCCTCAAATTTGTATTTGAGAATATAGCCCTTGTCGTACAGAATTTCTGTCATCCGCTTTTTCAGGTTCGAAGCAGGAATCTCTACGATCCGGTGATTCGCCATCTGCGCATTACGGATTCTGGTGAGAAAATCTGCTATAGGATCTGTTACCATTTTGTATCTATTAAAGTCTTTATAAATTATAGTTGACGGTTGACGGTTGACAGTTGACGGTTCTTATTTCGATTTCCGCAATAAACACGGTCATCAGTCAACGGTCATCACAATTACCAGCTCGCTTTTCTAACGCCCGGAATCTTACCCTGCAGCGCCATATCCCGGAACATATTCCTGGATACACCGAAGTAGCGTATATAACCCCGCGGACGACCCGTTAACTGGCAACGGTTTTTCAGACGCACCGGTGATGCATTCTTTGGAAGCAGATCAAGTGCTTTGTAATCGCCTGCCGCTTTTAAAGCAGCACGCTTTTCCGCATATCGTGCAACCAGTACTTCCCTTTTCCTTTGTCTGGCTTTGACTGATTCTTTGGCCATGAATTATTATTAATTGATTTGAACTCAGTTTTTATTAATTGGCTTCTTCTTTTTTGGCATTTTTGAAAGGCATTCCCAGTTCTTTCAGCAATTCGTATGCTTCTTCATTGGTCTTTGCCGTTGTTACGAATGTGATGTCCATACCCGTAATCTTATTCACTTTATCAATATCCACTTCCGGGAAAATGATCTGTTCCGTAATACCCAGGGTATAGTTGCCACGTCCGTCGAATGCTTTTTCACTTACGCCTTTGAAATCACGTACACGCGGAAGCGCAGATGCCACGAGGCGGTCGAGGAACTCATACATTTTTATACCACGCAGGGTTACGCGGGCACCGATAGGAATTCCTTTACGTAATTTGAAGTTGGAAATATCTTTCTTGGAAATAGTGGAAACTGCTTTCTGACCCGTAATTGTTGTCAGTTCTTCTACAGTGATGTCCACCAGTTTCTTATCAGATACTGCGCCGTTGATACCGCGGTTCAGACAGATTTTTTCCAGCTTCGGTGCCTGCATGACACTCGTGTAGCCGAATTTCTTCATTAATGCCGGAACCACTTCCTTCTTGTATTTGTCTGCCAGTCGGGCAGTGTATTTCGTTGTGCTCATTATTTGATTACCTCCCCTGATTTTTTAGCAATGCGAATAAGTTTTCCGTTTTCCCGGGTACGTTTAGCTTTTGAAGGACCTCCGGTTTTGGCATCCCAGAGCAGTACATTCGATATATGGATGGGTGCTTCCAGCTTAATAATTCCTCCCTTGGTATTCTGGGCAGAAGGTTTGGTATGTTTGGTAACAATATTAACCCCTTCAACCAGCACTTTGGCTTCATCCGGAAATACTTCCAGCACCTTGCGCGATTTTTTCAGGTCCTTATCGTCGCCTGTAATCACCACCACTTTGTCACCCTTCTTAATATTGAATTTGGGTCTGAATCTGTTATCCATTTCTTTCTTTTTAGGCTGAAGGCTTAAAGCTTAAGGCTTAAGGCTCTTCTTTTATTTAAAACAACTAACAATTTATCTTTCTCTCCTCCCAGTTGGCTTTAAGCTTTATGCCTTAAGCCTTGAGCTTATAAAACTTCCGGCGCCAGAGATATAATCTTCATATATCCCTTGTCACGGAGTTCACGGGCAACAGGTCCGAAAATGCGTGTACCTCTTGGCTCATCACTTGGATTCAGTAGTACCACAGCATTGTCATCGAAGCGGATATATGATCCGTCTTTACGGCGGAGCTTGTTCTTCGTACGCACGATCACGGCCTTGGTTACAGTTCCTTTCTTGATACCTCCAGCAGGAAGTGCATCTTTTACTGTCACCACAATTTTATCACCGATTTTAGCATAGTCCTGGCCGCTGTTTCCCAACACGCGGATACACAATACTTCTTTGGCTCCGCTATTATCTGCAACGTTTAATCTGCTTTCCTGCTGTATCATTGAATACTTTTTTTAGAATGAAGTTTATTTCGCTTTTTCCACGATCTCCACCAGGCGCCAGCGCTTGGTTTTACTCAACGGACGGCTTTCCATGATCCGCACGGTATCGCCAATGCTGCACTCGTTCTTTTCATCATGGGCATGAAACTTGGTTGTTTTTTTCAGGAACTTACCGTAAATCGGATGCTGTACTTTTCTTTCCACGGCAACAACCACGGTCTTGTCCATTTTATTGCTGCTTACAACCCCGATTCTCGTTTTCCTTAAATTTCTTTCTACTGACATAATACTAATTTGATATTTTGAAAATCAGTCTGCGACTTGATTGAAAATGCTTATGCTTTTGCAAGGGCCGGTTTCCCGATTTTTCTCTTTGTTAATTCTGTTTTGAGCCTTGCGATATCTTTCCTGAGCAAACGGATATTGACAGGACTTTCCAGCGGGGATATCGCGTGTGCAAACTCAAGCTTCTTCAGGCGTTGTTCATCTTCACGGATCCTCGACGTGAGATCTGTTTCACTCAGGTCTTTCAGGCTGTTTACAAAATCATTTCTCTTTGACATCTTGATAAATTTGAATTATAACGCAATCACGTCATGGCGAACCACGAATTTGGTTTTGATCGGCAGCTTCTGTGCAGCGAGCAGTAAGGCTTCCTTCGCAACTGCTTCAGTAACACCATCTGCTTCAAATAACATACGTCCCGGCTCTACAACGGCAGCCCAGTACTCCGGGTTACCCTTACCCTTACCCATTCTCACTTCCTGCGGCTTCTTGGTAATCGGTTTGTCAGGAAATACCCGGATCCACACATTACCTTCTCTTTTCATGGAACGGGTGAGTGCCTGGCGGGCAGCTTCCAGCTGACGATTGGTCAACCAGATTGCTTCCAGTGCTTTCAGGCCGTAAGAACCAAAAGAAATATCTGTTCCTCTTTTGGCGACTTCCCGGATTCTGCCTTTTTGTGCTTTCCTATGTTTACTCCTTTTGGGCTGTAACATGTTAGTTCAATTTGAAAATTTGATAATTACTACTATCTTCTTCCGCCACCTCCGCCGCCTCTCCGTTCTCCACCACCGGCACCACCAGGTCTTCTTTCGCCACCACGTCCGCGGTCTTCACGATCCCGGATTTCATCCCTTCTTTCCCTTCTGTCGCTGACATCTGTTTTTCCGCCAACAAAATTCGGATTCAGATCGCGCTTGGTAAGTACTTCACCTTTACAGATCCACACTTTGACGCCGATTTTTCCATATACAGTCAATGCAAAAACATTGGCATAGTCAATATCCATACGGAGCGTATGCAATGGTGTGCGTCCGGATTTAATTTCTTCCGAACGGGCAATTTCAGATCCACCCAAACGACCACCTACTTTTACCTTGATCCCTTCAGCTCCCATGCGGAGCGCAGAAGCGATTGCCATCTTGATGGCTCTTTTATAATTGATACGGTTTTCGATCTGCCGTGCAATTGTGTCGGCAACAATATTGGCATCCAGCTCAGGTCTCCTGATTTCCAGGATATTGATCTGAACATCTTCTTTGCCGGTCAGCTTCTTCAACTCTTCCTTGATACGGTCCACTTCGCCACCGCCCTTACCGATGATGATACCTGGCTTGGAAGTATGGATGGTCACGATCAGCTTGTTCAGTGTACGCTCGATAACAATTTTGGCAATGCCACCCTTGTTGATACGCGCATTGAGATAGGTTCTGATCTTGTTATCTTCTATCAGTTTGACAGAATAATCTCTTTTACTACCAAACCAGTTGGACTCCCAGCCGCGGATAATTCCCAGCCTCGCACCTATAGGATTTGTTTTCTGACCCATTTATCTGATTAATTTGATAATTGAATATTTATATTTTCTCGTCTACGATTAGCGTAACATGATTGCTGCGTTTGCGTACCCTGTATCCACGACCCTGGGGTGCAGGACGCATGCGTTTTAATACCCTGGCTCCGTCTACAAAAATTGTCTTCACCACCAGTCCTGCATCGGCTGCGCTCTTGCTTTCGTTCTTCAGCTCCCAATTTTTCACAGCAGACCAGAGCAATTTATACAATGGGGTGGATGAATGCTGCGGGTGGTGCTCCAGTAATGCCAGCGCCTTTTCAACCTGCAGGCCTCTAATTTCATCCGCCAGCAACCGCATCTTTCTCGGTGATGTCGGGTAATTTTTCAGTTTAGCTAATGCTTCCATTTTTTCTGGTTTGTTCATTCCGTTATTGGCGGAACTGCGTTACTTATTTATACTATTCAGCAATCTTCTTGCTGGAGTGACCTTTGAAATTTCTTGTCGGCGCAAATTCACCCAGTTTATGACCCACCATGAATTCCGTTACATACACAGGGATAAATTTATTCCCGTTGTGCACGGCAAAAGTGTGCCCTACAAAATCCGGTGTGATGGTTGAACGGCGGCTCCATGTTTTGATGACACCTTTCTTTCCCTTTCCTTCATTGATGCTAAGCACTTTCGTTTCCAGGTTGGCATCTACGTAAGGACCTTTTTTTATTGAACGACCCATAATACAAATGTGTAAATGTGAAAATGTGGAAGTGTGAAGATGTACCCATCAGCACACGACCGATGCTTTATTTACTTACCTATTTTCTTTCCTTTTTTTGTCTGAATAATCAACTTGTCGCTTCCTTTTCCTTTGGTTCTTGTTTTCAGACCTCTTGAATACTGACCATTCCTTGAACGGGGCTGGCCACCGGATGCTTTACCTTCACCACCACCCATCGGATGATCCACCGGGTTCATCGCAACACCACGTACGCGTGGGCGAATGCCTCTCCAGCGGTTACGGCCCGCCTTCCCCATACTCTGAAGACTATGGTCGCTATTAGAAACCACGCCGACGGTTGCATAACAGTTAATCAGGATCTTCCTGAGTTCACCGGATGGCATTTTCAGTACCGCGTATTTGTCTTCCTTATTGGTCAGCTGGGCAGTTGTTCCTGCACTGCGGATCAGCTTACCACCCTGCCCGGGTTGCATTTCAATATTGTGAACATTCGTACCGAGCGGAATATTCTTCATCTGCAATGCATTCCCGATTTCAGGTGCCACTGCATCGCCAGCCTGAACTTTTCCACCTACCTGGAGTCCTTGCGGAGCCAGTATATATCTTTTCTCACCGTCACTGTAATGAATCAGCGCGATGAAAGAAGTTCTGTTCGGATCGTATTCGATGGAAACAACTGTCCCAACGATTTCTTTTTTATCTCTTTTGAAATCGATAACACGATACATTTTTTTGTGACCGCCTCCGATATAACGCATGGCCCTTCTTCCCTGAGAATTACGGCCTCCCGTACGGGTTATTACTTCCAGCAGGGATTTTTCCGGTGTATCGGTAGTGATTTCTGCGTATGCATTACCAATCCTCCAACGTGTTCCTGCAGTGACTGGTTTGAATTTTTTAAGTGCCATATTAAATTCCCTGAATATTTATAATGAATACTTCAACTTTCGCGGCAGTTGATTGCCATTCTTATCGTTACTTAAATATTCGAATACAAATCGATTGTTTCTCCCTCAGCCACGGTGATCAGTGCTTTCTTGTACCCTGGTTTGCGTCCTACGATCAATCCGGCCTTGGTAGACCTGGATCTTGCTTTCCCCGGAACGATCACCGTATTCACATCCACCACAGTGATTCCGTAAAATTCTTCCACTGCTTTTTTAATCTCCAGTTTGTTGGCCCGGGTACTCACTTTGAAAGCATAACGGCGGAGCTTTTCCTGCTGAGCGTTTGCTTTCTCAGTTAAAATCGGGCGTATCAGAACTTCACTTGATTTCATCTTGACTAATTTGAAAATTTATTTATGCTGTCGCTTCTTCTTCTTCTCCCATAAACATCTTAGCTGCTGATTCCGTTAACACCAGTACTTCCGCATTTACGATATCATACGTGTTCACATCAGCCAGCTGACTGCTTTCCAGGTTTGGAATATTCCGCAGGCTCAGGTGCAGGTTGTCATTGTATTCAGGAATTACGAACAGGGCTTTCTTCCCGGTAAGTTTTAATCCGCTGAGAACGCTAACCATTTCACTTGTCTTAGGCGCTTTGAATTCAAGATCTTCCACCACGACGATAGAATTCGCTTTGGCCTTATAGGACAGAGCAGAAATCTTAGCCAGGTCCTTCACTTTCCGGTTCAGCTTGAAATCATATCCGCGGGGTTTTGGCCCGAAGATCGTACCACCACCTTTGTACAATGGGTTCCGGATATTTCCTTTACGTGATCCGCCGGTTCCTTTTTGTTTGTGCAGTTTTTTCGAAGACCCCTTCACTTCCATCCGGGTTTTAACTTTATGCGTACCCTGACGCTGTGCTGCGAGGTATTGCTTAACCGCCAGATAGATTACATGATCATTTGGCTCGGCTTCGAAAATATCCGCGGGCAATTCCAGTGTGCGACCCGTTTTCTTTCCTTTTATATTTAATACATCTACTTGCATGTGAATCTGATTAATTGGTTATTACTTCTGAACGTATACAATGGATCCATTGTGACCCGGTACAGATCCGGCTATCAGCAGGTAATTTTTTTCCGGAAATATCTTAACCACTTTAAGGCCTTTCAGCTTTACGCGGTCTCCACCCATACGGCCGGCCATTTTCATTCCCTTCATAACACGGGCTGCATCAGAAGAGTTACCGAGCGATCCGGGTGCACGGCTACGGTCATGCTGACCATGACTCTGTCCACCGACACCATGAAAATTATGACGCTTCACAACACCCTGGAATCCCTTCCCTTTTGAAGTACCTACCACGTCAACAGACTCCCCTTCAGTGAAAATTTCCACTGTAAGGGCTTCTCCCAGATTCTTCTCTAAAGAATAATTCCGGAATTCCCTGACGAACTGTTTTGTTGTGGTATTTGATTTGGCGAAGTGGTTCTTTTCAGAAGCGAGAACGTGCCTTTCTTTCTTTTCGCCGAATGCGATCTGGAGTGCATTGTAACCGTCGGACTCAGTGGTTTTTACCTGTGTAACAACACAGGGACCTGCTTCAATGATGGTACAGGCAACCTGCTTTCCATCGGGGGTGAAGACGGAGGTCATTCCAATTTTCTTTCCAATTAAACCTTTCATTTTTTATTGGTTTGTGCCTGGAGTCTAAGGACAATCAGCGGTCCGCTAAGCTTTAAAAAAGCTGATACTGATTTCAATCCCCCGTTTGCAACCGACCTTTTCCTTTTGCCCTCCGAAGCTTTAGCGAAAGAGGCTGAACCTGCTTTGCTACTTTGGATTCGCAGCCACCTACGCTGAAGCTTCGGTGGCCGATGGAAGTACCGGTTGTAAACAAACCCCGAACGGCTTGTTCATATTTCTTTTCAAATCATCCAGCGCTGCTTTGGCCCCTTTAAAGATTTGGCAGATGGAATAGTTTACTCAGGCCTTAATTTCCACATCAACCCCGGATGGCAGATCCAGCTTGGATAATGCATCTACGGTTCTTGAAGTGGATGTATAAATATCCAGCAAACGCTTATGCGTATGCAGCTGGAATTGTTCACGTGCTTTCTTATTGACATGTGGTGAGCGCAATACGGTAAATACTTTCTTCCTGGTGGGTAAAGGTATCGGCCCGGTTACAACTGCACCTGTGCTACGAACTGTCTTCACAATTTTCTCAGCAGATTTATCCACGAGATTGTGATCGTACGACTGTAATTTGATTCTGATTCGCTGAGACATATGTCAATTCCCGTTTTTTGAACGGGATGCAAAGGTATGGGTTAAGAGATAAACTGTCAAAGAATTATCTGGTTTTTTGGAGAATTATTTACTCCCTCCCGGGCAATGAGCATTGAGATAGTTTTTAAATAAATTATTCAGATGCGCCGTTGTGCCCGGCCCCTCATTAATGGCATGTGTCCGGTTGGGATATTCCATAAATTGAAAAGTCTTATTATACTTCACCAACTCATTAACAAGCATCTCAGCATTACTGTAATGCACATTGTCGTCCCCGCTCCCGTGGATATAAAGAAGGTTTCCCTGTAGCCGGGAAGCATAGGTAATGGCTGAGCCTTTGACATAATCATCCTTGGTTTCCAACGGGTTACCCATATATCTCTCCTGATATATATTGTCATAGGTTTCCATATTTCCGAGGGCCGCTACCGCCAGGCCCGTTTTATAAATTTCGGGGTGCTGAAACATCAGGTTCAGCGTAGCCGATCCGCCCCCGCTCCAGCCCCAGACGGCAATCCGGGAGGTATCCACAAAGGGCCATTGGTTTATAACTGCTGCCGCTTGTGCCTGATCGTGAATATTGAGGAGGCCGATCTTCCGGTAAATGGATTTTCTCCAGGCAGCTCCTTTTGGCACCGGTGTTCCCCGATTATCCAGAGAAATATAGATATACCCGTCATTTGCGAGGCTTCCGGGATAAACAGGACAACGCGTAACACCAAACTCATCTTTTACGGTTGCTGATCCGGGTTCTGTATAAACAAAATATAAAACAGGGTACTTCTTGGTACTGTCGAATGGGATGGGCTTTTGCATCCATCCGTCCATGCTGATGCCGTCGGCGGTGCGAATTCTGAAAAATGAAATATTGGAAGCGGCACTGTCGGCAGGATTTACCGGTTTTGCGGGCTGGCTGCCATCCAGTGCCTGGTGATCCGGCAGGGTGATCCACTCTCCATCGGTGGCCGTATAATAATTTGAAAAATGATGCTCGGCAAATTTTCCATTGGGGGAAATCTCATACACATGTGTCCCGGGCTCATTCACCGGTGTCACCCTTTCCGCCTTCCCCTTTCCATCCAAAGCGCACCGGTAGAGGTAAGACTGGGTGGCATTCTCCGGTGAGGCCATGAAGTAGAGCAGATTATTTTTTTCATCGATCAGTGAAATCTGCATCACATCGTAAGCACCGTTGGTAACCAGCACCTGGTTCTTTCCATCCCTACTGATCCTGTATATATGTCTCCATCCGTCTTTTTCACTGGCCCATATAAATTCTGAACCCTTGTTCAGCCAGTCCCACCCCCCCATTTTATAGTCTTCATCCCATTCTGATAAAACATCGATCCAGGCATTGTCCTTCTCGGAATAAATCGTTTTTACAACACCCGACACGGCATTACACAATAAGACATCCGACTCATTCTGGCTCCTGTTTAATCGTTGCACAATCAGTTCCTGGCTGTTGGCTGCCCATTCCATCCTTGGCAAATAGGTGCCGTTTTTCTGGTCAGCGGGTATCTTCATCCACTGGGTTTTCGCATCATTAATTTGAACGACACCAATTTTAAATGGAGAAGGCATCTGGCCAGCTACTGGATATTCTACTGGTACTACATGTGAATAGACAGAGTCAGTAGTATTGAGCATGTAATAATCCCTTGTGCTGCTGTCGTTGATTTGCCAAAATGCAATCGACCTGCTGTCGGGACTCCACCGGAAACCATCGCGGCAGTTCAGTTCTTCTTCGTACACCCAGTCGAATGTTCCATTGATCATTTTTCGTGAGCCATTCCGGGTGAGAGCCCTGATATTATTTGTAGAAAGATCCTCCACATAAATATTATGACCGCTTACATAGGCAGCCTTTAACCCATCGGGAGAAAATTTAGCAAACATGAGGGAGGATGCGGGTAATGTTTTCCCAAGTTGGTGAATGGAGCTGTCCAATAAATTATAAACCCAGTAATCACCCCTTGTATCGTAACGCCATACTTTTTTAGCGTTCGTATAAATCAGGATTTTCTTAAAATCAGGAGAGAAGAAAAAATCCTTGATGGCCAGTGGCTGCTTGTTTCCGGCCGGTATGAGATGATCCGGGTTTACCAGTTTGTGCTGAGTCCTTTCTGTAAGACTGATTTCAACAATTGAGCCTTCTTCATTTACATAAAAACGGTTTCCGTCTGCACTCCAGGTCAGCCGGTCGTAGAGTTGGGCATGCCCTGAAAAAAAGGCCATTAGCAATGCGAATGATAGTAATATTTTGCAGGCAGGAAATCGATTTATCATACAAACAATTTATCCGGAAAAATAATCAAATGTGCGCGGGCATCATTGCCGTTTAAAAAAAAAGCCCCGCTAAAAGCGGGGCTTGGTATTTCGAAAAAAATCAGGCGGTAACCTTACTCTTACCCTTGACTTTTGCAATCACTTCTTCAGCAATATTATTCGGTGCCGGAGCATAATGAGAGAATTCCATTGTTGATGTAGCACGTCCTGAACTCAGGGAACGTAACTGTGTCACATATCCGAACATTTCGCTCAGGGGTACTTTTGCCTTGATCACCTGCAGATTTGCTCTGCTATCCATACCTTCCAGGATACCACGGCGGCGGTTTAAATCGCCTGTCACATCTCCCATATATTGATCCGGCGTAAGTACTTCCACCCTCATAATAGGTTCCAGCAGGATGGGTTTGGCTTTCCGGCCGGCTTCACGGAAAGCGGACTTGGCGCAGATTTCAAAACTCATCGCATCGGAATCCACATCATGGTAACTACCGTCGAACACACGCACTTTCATGTTTGTCATCGGATACCCTGCCAGAACACCTGTTGTCATAGAGGTTTCAAACCCCTTTGAAATGGCGGGGATGAATTCTTTCGGAATCGATCCTCCGAAAATATCATTTACAAACTGAAAATGTTTGCCTTCGTTTTCTTTGATCCATTCTTCATCTGCCGGTCCGATTGCAAACTGGATGTCGGCGAATTTACCGCGACCACCTGTTTGTTTCTTCAGCACTTCCCGATGTTCAATAGTGGTATTAAACGCTTCTTTATAAGCAACCTGGGGAGCACCCTGGTTTACATCCACCTTGAACTCACGACGCATGCGTTCGATAATGATTTCCAGGTGAAGTTCACCCATTCCACGCAGGATCGTCTGACCGGTTTCTTCATCTGTATTCACACGAAGGGTCGGATCTTCTTCCACGAGTTTTGAAATTGCCAGTCCCATTTTGTCCACGTCAGCCTGTGTCTTTGGTTCGACTGCAACGGCAATTACGGGTTCCGGGATAAACATATTTTCCAGTGTGATCGGGAAGTCTTCGTCACAAAGTGTATCTCCTGTTTTTATTTCTTTAAATCCTACAGCCGCACCGATATCACCGGCTTCGATAAAATCAATTGGGTTTTGCTTATTCGCAAACATTTTCATGATACGGCTGATACGTTCCTTTTTACCACTGCGCACATTGAGTACATAAGAGCCAGACTCGAGGCGTCCGCTGTAGCAGCGGAAAAATGCGAGACGTCCCACAAACGGATCCGTCATAATTTTAAAGGCCAGGGCTGCAAAAGGTTCTTTCGGATCAGGTTTACGGCTGATTGTCTCACCGGTATTCGGATCAAGGCCCTGTGTGTCTTCCAGGTCAATGGGCGAAGGCAGGTAACGGCAAACCGCGTCCAGCGCTGTTTGTACGCCTTTATTTTTAAATGAAGATCCGCACATCATGGGCACGATACTCAGGTCGATCGTTGCTTTGCGTATGGCTTCATGCATTTCATCTTCCGTAATACTATGTGGATCATCGAAGAATTTCTCCATCAGCGTATCATCATATTCAGCAACGGCTTCCACGAGTTTAGCTCTCCACTCATTGGCCTCATCGAGCATATCAGCCGGTACAGGAATTTCGTCGAAAGTCATCCCCTCCGTTTCCATGTGCCAGATAATACCCTTCATTTTGATGAGATCCACTACACCCTTAAAATCATCTTCCGCACCGATGGGCAATTGCAGGGGAACAGCCTTGGCACCCAGCATTTCCTTTACCTGGGTTACCACCATCAGGAAATCTGCGCCGGACCTGTCCATTTTATTTACAAATCCGATCCTCGGAACTTTATAACGGTTGGCCTGGCGCCAAACGGTTTCTGACTGTGGTTCAACCCCGTCAACGGCAGAAAACAGGGCGATCAGGCCGTCCAGAACGCGCATGGATCTTTCCACTTCAACGGTAAAATCCACGTGCCCCGGTGTATCAATGATATTGAAATAGTATTTTTTTGTATTGGCATCTACTTTCCCCTTATCCGTAGGAAAGTTCCACTGGCAACTTACGGCTGCAGATGTGATGGTGATTCCTCTTTCCTTTTCCTGGTCCATCCAGTCGGTGGTGGCCGCTCCGTCATGCACTTCTCCGATCTTGTGGATCATACCGGTATAACGCAATATGCGCTCGGTAGTAGTTGTTTTTCCGGCATCAATATGAGCCGCAATACCGAAGTTTCTTTGGAATTTTAAGTCTGCCATTTTTATTGATTAAGAGTATTTTCTATTTAGGTGCGCAAAGGTACCAAATAATCTCTGAATAATATACAGATGTGGAGATGTGGAAATGTGAAAGTTACAGACCGGTTCCGATCTCTTTATTCCGGATTTTGTTCAAAAAATCTACTCCCTTTTTTAAATTGAGATATGACGCTGATATGACGCTGATATGACGCTGATATGCGCTCATATACCTTCCGAAAAATGGCTTAAATGAGCTGGCAGGGGGATAAAAAAAACTCCTGCCAAACCGGCAGGAGTTTCTAATAAATATATTACCGTCAGATCCGGAAATGGGCAAATGCCTTATTGGCTTCTGCCATCCGGTGAGTGTCTTCCTTCTTTTTGAAAGCACCGCCTTCACCCTTGCTAGCGGCGAGAATTTCGCCGGCGAGCTTGTCGGCCATGCTCTTACCGTTTCTCTCCCGGCTATAGCGGATCAGCCATTTAATGCTCAGGGAAATCTTGCGGTCGGCACGTACTTCAGCAGGAATCTGAAATGTAGCACCTCCGATACGGCGGCTCCGTACTTCAACAGCCGGGGTAACATTGTTCAGTGCCCTTCTCCAGATTTCGTATCCGTTATCGTTGCTTTGTTTTGAAACACGATCGATTGCATCGTAAAACAGCCCGAATGCTGTGTTCTTCTTACCCTGCCACATCAGGTTATTTACAAAACGCGTTACCAGGATGTCATTGTACTTAGCATCCGGAGCGAGTGGTAATTTTTTGGCCTGTGACTTCCTCATGAGTTATTTGAAATTAAATTTTGATTATTTCTTAGCGGCTGGCTTAGCACCTGCTTTTTCTTTCTTGGTCCCGTATTTAGAGCGGCTTTTCTTGCGGTCCTTTACACCGGCGGTATCCAGTGATCCGCGCACGATATGATAACGTACTCCCGGAAGATCCTTTACACGACCTCCACGGATCAGGACGATGGAATGCTCCTGCAGGTTATGCCCTTCTCCTGGAATATAGGCGATCACCTCGATTTTGTTGGTTAACCGCACTTTGGCCACCTTGCGGAGGGCCGAATTCGGTTTTTTAGGTGTAGTGGTATATACACGTGTACATACACCGCGCCGTTGCGGGCAGCTATCCAGTGCTCTGGACTTGCTTTTCGCACGGATGATCTCTCTTCCTTTTCTAACTAATTGTTGTATAGTAGGCATTCGGAACCTGTTTGAATTTTGGGACGGCAAAGGTAACGGGCATGCCGGGAATCTCCAAATTAATGTTGACCTCAGACTTTCACCAGCCAGCTGTGGATATCCGGCCTTTTCCCTTCCCTGATTTCAGTGAGGATTTTTTTAACAGACGGTGCAGTCTGGAAGGCAGATACATCAAAATGCATATCATAGCCCTTATAGCGTAGTTCCTTGATATACGAGATGGTAGCAGCTGTTCCCGACCCGAAAAGCTCGGTCAGCCGGCCGCTTTTGTATCCATCCACCACTTCGTCAATATTGATCTTTCTTTCCTCTACGTTAAAACCCTGTTCCTTTAATACCTTGATCACACTGTCGCGTGTAACACCCTCCAGGATCGTTCCTTCTTCCAGGGACGGTGTAACGACTGTTTTCCCGAATGCAAAAAATACGTTCATGGTGCCTACTTCCTGAAGCCATTTGTGTTCAAATGCATCTGTCCAGAGCACCTGGTCGTATCCCTGGGCCCTTGCCTCTGATGCGGCCTTCAGGCTCCCTCCATAGTTACCTGCATTTTTAGCGAACCCTACTCCGCCGGGTGCGGCCCGTGTGTATTTTTCTTCCACATAAATCTTCATCGGTGCAGCATAGTAAGGTCCGGTTGGACTCAGCAGGATCATGAATTTATATGTGTCAGAAGGCTTTACACCCAGTGCTGCATCCGTAGCAAACATGAACGGACGGATGTACAGGGAATATTCGTCTTTAGCCGGTATCCAATCTTTGTCAATGGCAACCAACTGGCGCATCCCTTCAATGAAAATTTCTTCAGGAACCGCAGGCATTTCCATGCGGTCTGCGGAAATATTGAACCTCCGTAAGTTGTCATAGGGGCGAAAAATAAATGCCTCTCCGTCTTTATTCCGGTATGCCTTGATGCCCTCAAAAATAGACTGTCCATAGTGCAGCGCCATCAGGGAAGGTTCGAAGGAGATCGGCTGGTAAGGTCTTATGGAGACAGACTGCCATTCGCCATCGGCATAATCCGCTTCCAGCATGTGGTCGCTGAAATATTTTCCAAAAGGCAGGTGATCGAAATCCATTTCGTGCAGTCTGCTTCTTTTTACCCTCGTTACCTGTATGTCCAGCGTCTCCATCATAAATGCTATTTTTGATACTACAAAGAAACAAAACATTCCCGGAGCATACAAAACCACTCATCTTATTTTCGGAAATTATGGGAATCAATGACCTCAGGCTTTCTCCTTCACTGATCGCTGCACTTTACCCGGATTCACTTATCAATGAAAAGGTTCCGGATCACGGCAAAACAGGAGATGAACCAGGGTTAACCCTTTCTCCTGCACAAACCGCTTATCCATATTTGGGGAAAAATCTTCAATCCATTTGTTTCCTGGTCTGTTACCCAAATGATGAATTTATGCCGGAAGAACAACTTGCTTTCCTCCAGCGAATCCTGGTTGCCTGTAAGTGTAGTCTGGACGATGTTGCCATCATCAATACAGAACGGCATCCGGTAGATTTCAAATTGCTCAAAATACTATTCAGTCCACGGATCATTTTTTTATGGGGTTTGAAGACGGGGATCACCGGTCTTCCACAAAAATTGCCTGATATGACGATTTCAAATTGGGAAAACATATCTCTTTTGCCGGTGTCACAGCCAGAACGGATGAGTACGGATCATCCGGATACACCCGGTTTAAAGAAAGACCTATGGGTTTCACTGAAAAAATTATTTAACCTGTGAGACTAATTTTCGCAACCAATAACCGCCATAAACTAGAAGAGATGAGACTGGCCATAGGTTCTGAAGCCGAAATCATTTCCCTGGCTGAAGCAGGAATTCAGAAAGAGATCCCGGAACCTTTTGATACTCTGAAAGAGAATGCACAGATAAAAGCCCGTACAATTCATCAACTAAGTGGCGGGAAAAACTGCTTCAGCGAAGACACTGGTCTGGAAGTAGATAGTCTGGGTGGCGAACCTGGTGTGCACAGTGCCCGCTATGCCGGCGAACCGGTATCGTTTGCCAACAATATTCGAAAGCTGCTCAGGGCCCTCGCAGATGCCGACAACCGGCGTGCCCGTTTTATTACGATCATCTGCCTGATTCTGGAAGGAACTGAATATTTTTTCGAAGGCCGTTGTGAGGGCCAGATCCTTCGTTCATCCGCGGGCGAAGAGGGATTTGGATATGATCCTGTTTTCCTTCCTGACGGATCCCAGAAAAGTTTTGCAGAAATGAACCCTGAAGAAAAAAATATTTTCAGTCATCGCCGGAAAGCAGCCGACCTATTGATCGCGTTTTTAAAAACACGGGTGGTCCTCTCATAAATATGCCCAGAATTAAAATAGATCTTCCATCATCTTTCAGTTATAGCACTCCATTTGATGTGCGCATCACTGATTTAAATTATGGAGCCCATGTTGGAAATGACAAAGTGCTTTCCTTTCTCCATGAGGCCCGCGTGCGTTTTCTAAAATCCCTGGGGTATTCTGAACTCAATCTGGAAGGGGTGGGCATGATCATGGCAGATGCCGCACTGATTTTTAAAAGTGAAATATTTTATGGAGACGAACTGCTGATCAGTCTGCAACCGGTAGACTGCAACCGCGTGGGTTTTGATCTGATTTATAAAATTGAAAAAACCCCGGTTGATAAAATGGGAATTGTTGCGATTGCCAAAACGGCGATGATATGTTATGATTATACATTAAAGAAAGTAGCTGCCCTTCCCGAAGCGGCAAAAAATAAATTATTTCCCTGATCAGCTGTTCCAGATTGCCCAGCTTGCTTCGGCCTGGATCGTGAGCATGTCGGCACCGTTCTTTATTCTTGCGCCGGCAACCTCTCCTTTTTCGAGGAATAATGTTTTTGCCGGATTATATACCAGGTCAAAAAGATAATGTGAAGGGCCGATCCATTCATAGGGTATTGGCGGACAGTCTGCGGTATTGGGCGTCATCCCGACCGGTGTGCTGTTGATGATTAACGAGTGAGACTCGATGGCTTCGCGGTCCAGGTCTTCGTAACTGATCTGATTCGGTGCGCCTGTTTTTTTCCTGGATACCAATTTGAATTGTATACCCCTTTTATTCAATACCCAGGCAACTGCTTTGGAGGAACCACCGGTACCGAGTACCAGTGCGTGAATATCTGATGCTTTTAGTTTTTCCTGGAGGGAATCTTCAAATCCTTTCACATCTGTATTATAGCCGGTGAGTATCCCCTTTTCAATGCGAATGCAATTACAGGCAGCGATATCTTTTACTACCGGATCCTGCTTATGCAAAAAGGGTATCACCGATTCCTTGTATGGAATGGTTACGTTTAATCCCTCCAGTTCCGGATCCTTCAGAACATCAGCCAATGCTGAAATCGAAGGCAATTCATAATTTGAATACACGCAGTCTGCAATAGACTCGCGCAGAAATTTTTCCCTGAAATATTTTCCGGAAAAAGAATGGCCCAGCGGGTAACCGATCAGGCCGAACTTTCTCATTTTTTTTCTTTTTTATCCAGGAAAAGTTCGAAAGTGTCTCCACGCAAACCGATACGCATGGCTTCCAATGCAATCATTTCATGAGGTGCAATATTTCCCAGGTTCACATTGGCCCCGACGAGTTCAATGAAATACAACTGCTGGGATTTTTGGGGTGCCTCCCATAGAATTTTCTCAGCCGGGATCTGGGTAAGGATTTCCTGTACCAGTCCTTCGCGCACTTCGCCGGTACCGCGGTAGATTCCGACATTTCCTGCTTCCCTTGCTTCCGCAATTACGTAGGTCGCACCCGCATTCAGTTCGGCCCGCATGAGTTCTATCCATTTATAAGGAGGGATGATATGGGCGGCGTCTTTGCTCCCCACTTCACTGAGCACGGTTCCGTACTGGGTGAGGCGTTCAATCAGTCTGCATTTTTCCTTATGCTCAATATCTATGGACCCGTCACTTACTTCCATATAGCTTACACCATATTCCTTGCAGATACGAATATAATCTTCCAGCTGACCGCGGATCAGAAAGGCTTCAAAGAGGGTTCCCCCAAAATAAATGGGAATGTTGGCCTCTCGGTAGACGGCGAGTTTTTTGTCCAGATGCGGAGTCACATACGAAGTGCCGAAACCCAGTTTGACCACATCAACATATGGTTCGGCACCACTCAGAAAATTTCTTGTTTCATCTATACTTAAACCCTTATCCATGACCATGGTAATGCCATGGCTCCGGGGTTTTTTAATTCTTTCCGGCAGCTGAGTGAGTGAAAAATTCATCGGCAAATAATTTCATTAATTGAATTCTGGAGGCGCAAAAATAAGGAAACCTTACCTTTTACGGTAACGCGCTATCACATCCACGATAGATTGTGATTGTAGTAGAGAAGGATTGAGGGCAATCATTTTCTTTAATAATTTGGGAGAACGGCTCAGTGCCTTATCCAGGTGGATCAGACCTTCCTTGGATTTGCCCATGGCAAAACAAATTGCACTCATATAAAAAGTGAGGAGTGGTTTTTCACCAATGACCCGTATTGCCTGCTGCACCTGCTCCAGGGCCTCTTTGTACATTTCAGCAAGGTAAAGACAGCGCACCAGCGCTTCCCATCCTGAAATATTTTTTTGTCTTAACCGCACAACTGTTCCAAAAGCCTGTATTGCTTCCCTGAATTCCATTAGTTGGATCTTACATTCCCCGAGTGCCAGGTGGTATTCCGGATGTTTACCCTGAATGCGTATTGCCTGTTCCAGTTGTTTGACCGCGTTTGTCCATTGCCCTTCATTCAGATAAGTGCAGGCTATTTTATAAATCAGTTTACTGTCGTCCTGATTGAGATGGGACGCCTTGCGATAATAAAAACGGGCCTGTGCAAATTGTCTTTGCTTATCATAACAGTGACCGATCGCTTCATAAATAACGTCTTCGGGTTTGGATAATTCGAGTACCCTTTCGAGGCTTTCAATAGCGTCCCTGTATTTACGTAAACGGATAAATGCATCACCCATATTCCGGTAAGCATAATCGAATTTCTCATCAATGGCTACCGCATATTTGTAGGCGTCAACAGCTTTTTCATATAATTTAAGTCCCTGGTAGGCCGCCGCAAGATTAAACCACGCGAGTTCAGAATAAGGATTTTCATCAATGATATTCTGGTGAAGGCGGATGCTTTCCTCATTACGGCCGGTAAAATCCGTCCAGAAACAAATCTTGTAAAGAGCTTCCTCATTTTCACAATCCTGTTCAAGAATCCAGCGCAGGCAATCAAATATTTTATCAAACTCCTCGTAATCATCGTACACATCTGCGAGTTCAAAAAGTAATTCAATCCTCTCCCGGCCTTCAAAATGGTTGAGTGCTTCCTGTAGCAGGACAACCGCTTTTTCCTGCTGGTCCAGGGCCAGGTAAGCATCTGTTTTAAGAATATAAAGATTGATATCATTGGAATCCAGCAGTTCCACCCGCTCGAGCACCTGGAGCGCATCTGCATATTTTCGCGTGGCAATGAGCAAATCCGCTTTGCGGATCAGCAGTATGGAAGAAAACGGATATTGCTCTATACCGGTTTCTGCCGCTTCCAGCGCATGGGCGAATTCTTCCTTTCCGTCGTAATAATCTATGATTTTTTCGAAACAATCTTCATCCAGAAAACTATGTTTCCGGCCATTCTTAAGTGCATTGTATTGTTTCAGCAATTCCCTGATCTCGTCCTGCTCGGGTTGGTATGGATTTTCTTTCATTTAAGGAGGTTATACTAAATTAATTCATAATCCCTTAACCACAAATAATTTATGCCAGGCAACGCGGGGTCATGTTCTTACGTATCATGCTCTATAAGGGGGTTTTCCACAAAAACGGCATAGAATGTGTTAAATTATCTGGAGAAATCCCGGAATTTGGTTAAAAATTACTAAAAATTTAGTCGTATCTTTGTTCGAGATGTTGTATCATAATTATAAACCGTCCTTTTCAAGTTCACTACGCCTTTGCGCTGTGAGTTTACTGCTTTTTGCAGTAACTGCACTCACATTTGCAAGTAAGGGGGGCGGTGAAAAGAAGAAACGTCACGAATTTGAAAACAGCTTCACACCGATAAATGCGGCTTCATCTTTTACACTGAAGAAGTCCCCATTGTACAGTGGCAGCACAGTGACCATTCGTCCACAAGCTGATAACAGAATTTCCATGAATGCGATGATTACTTATCAGCGCGGAAACACTACGTTTATCCTTCCCTATCAGTACAAAGTGAACATCGGACCTGTCTCCAACTACGGACCCAAATCTAATCTTCAGTTCCTCGGGGTTCGTATACAAATGCCAAAATAAGCACCAGGCTTGACACGCAACGGCTAAATCATTACTGAAAACAAATTTTGAAGTAGGAATACATTTTTTTTCATCCCCGCATTTCGACATTGCCTTAAGCGTTAAGCTTTGGGCCTTAAGCTTTAAGCCTTTATTGGTTCTTCATTTTCAGACTTTCATCATATGTCAATTCCCTGTATCCCCGGGTCGGGATATCAAATTTGGAAGCAGGAACCGGATTCAGGTTGACGGATACCAGTGTATACCTGATATGAAGGTTGCCCCTGGTAAGTTCGTACTCCAACGGAAGGCCATCGAGGTTCCTGAAGGGAGGATCGTACGTTTTATTTTCCGGGATTAAATCGCGTGTATAGTAGACCGTTATATCAAACCCATCAGCTGTTGAAGCTTTCGCCTGGATACAGGCATATCCGGCAATGGTTTTCGTTTCATTTGTTTTGATAAAATTGAGATTCAGGTATCGTTTATTTTTCTGATTCCAGTTTTCTTCATTCATCCGGATAAGCAGTTTCTGTCCATTCACCTCCTTGAGAATAACACCTGAACCCGCTTTGGAATCATAGATGGTAACGGATGAGAACAGGCTGCTGTTTGTTTCCGCACGGCTCAGGTTACCCTTCAGGAAAAAGCTGGTCGTGGAGTTGATTTTTTTACCGGAATCCTGGGTATTCGTAATCGTCGAATTATATATAATGGTCAGATCACCTACCTTTTTTTGAGATATGGCAAAAAAGGGTAATAGAATAAGCCCGGCGATCAGCCATTTATATTTTATATTATTCATCTCTCTTAGAGTATTTTTTTTGCCCAAAGTTTAATAACTGACATCCGGGGATTCACGTTAGCGTTTACCCTTCGTCTGCTGTAACTTTTTTTGTGCCTCCTGCATCTGTTCAAAACGCTCCTGCCATTTGGGTTTCGTTTTGGGCTTGGTCCGGTTGGCCTGCAGTTTTGCCAGAATCTTGTCATGATCGATGATATAATTCTGAATTACAAATTGCAATATCAGGGTAATTACATTTGAAACTGTATAATACCAGGTAAGAGCGGCGGGCAACCGGTTAAAGAAAAGCAACAGCATCACCGGCATAATATATGGCATGTATTTCATTGCCGGGTTACTTTGATCAGGTGTCATGCTCATGCCATACAAAGAAATCAGGAAACTCGTTATGACCGCCAGGGTGGCAAAAAGACTGATATGATCACCATAAGCCGGAATGGTAAAAGGCAGTTTGACCACCACATCATAAATAGACAGATCATGCGCCCACAGGAAAGACTGGCCGCGGAGGGCCACATTCGAATTGAAGAAACTGAAAAGTGCAAAGAATATCGGTATCTGTAACAGCGCCGGAATACAACCGCCCAACGGATTTACGCCGGCCTCACGGAACAGTTTCATTTGTTCCACTCCCATTTGCTGCTGATCTCCATTGGTTTTTTTCTTGAGTATATCTATTTCCGGCCGAAGTGCTTTCATTTTCGCTCCACTCAGGTAACTGCTATAAACCAGGGGTGAAGTAAGCAAACGGATAAAGAGGGTAAGCAGCAAGATCACGATGCCATAGCTGGATACAAAATTCTTGAAGAAATTAAATACCGGCATGATGATATACGTGTTGATCGGGCGCACAAAGGAATACATATCACGACCCAGATCAACAATACGGTCCATATGCGGACCTGTTTTTTTCAGGATATAATAATCGTTCGGTCCAAAATACCATTGGAAATTTATTGTAGCGGCTGATCCCGGTAACTTGGCCTGAAGGTGCACATCAGCAGTTCCAAGCATATTCGACGTGTCGGATACTTCCCGGTGCCATTGAATGTCGCCACTTTCAAAATTATTTTTAGCGATCAGCGTCCGGTTAAAAAACTGTTGTACTACAGAAACCCATTGAACGGGTTTCTCGAATGTCTTTTCGGTTTTTGAAGAAATATAGTCGAATTCATTGTCAGTAGAGAAACAAACATTGGTGAGTCTTTTTTCGTAGTAGACAAATGTCTGGGTTTTCTCCATCTCTGAATGCCATTCAATATTCAGGTTATTTTGGGAGAATAACTGATTGGCCCCTGTTGTAGACAGGTTCCAGTCAACGAGGTAACTGTTCGGACGAAGTACATATTGGTGCTGAACGGTAAGCCCTGATGGCGCAGGGAGTGTATACGTAATCGTTTGCGTACCGTCGGCAGATTTTTCGATCTTACCCTCATCAAAATACAAATCGGAGACCTGGGCCGTCTGGTTGATTCCTGTCACAATAGGATAGCTGAGCCGATTGGCCAGACTTGAATCCACCAGCTGCACCAGGCTGCTGTCGTATAATTTAAATTGTTTAAGAACGACTTCCCTGGGCTGTCCCCCTTTATTGCTGAAAACAATTTTTAACAAATCATTTTCTACGGTTAGCAATTTCTCCGTGCCGCCGATGGCCTTGTTAAAACCTGTCAGCGAATCTCCGGTAGCTACTTTTATTTTTACGGAATCCTGTTTTACCTGTAGTGCTTCCTGCTGCTTTTTCATCGCAGCCAGGGAATCTGCCTGGTGCATCCGCTGTTTTTCCAGCTGCTGATTACTTTTCGTGGCAGTAAATAAATAAGTGAACAATAAAACGCCCAGCAAAACAAAACCAATTATCGTGTTGCGATCCATACCCATTTTACGCTCCATTTAGGGAGTGCAAAGATAGGGGGATCTTAGTCTTTGTGGGTGATGCTACTGGATCCGCTGGAATTAACTTCCTTCACTGTAGCCTGACCTTTATAATGAACATCGCTGCCTCCGCTAGCCACGATTCGTATTTCTTTATTGGCAGTGAAGTAACTGTCGCTGCCTCCGCTGGCTGAAATAGTTACATAGTCTGTCACAAGATCATATCCATGCAGATCACTTCCTCCACTTGATTCTACCTTCAGTGTTTTGACATTTCCGGAAATATCCACGCCTGAGCCGCCGGACTGATTTATAACCAAGCTATTAGCATTCATTTTTCCTTTCAGATCGCTTCCGCCTGACAAGTCGATATCCACATCTTTAGCCGTGATTTCATTTTCCAATATAATATTACTGCCGCCTGATGCTCCCAGTTTTTCCAGGGTCTCGATGGAAACATAGGCTCTGATTTTCCCGACTCCTATACCCCGGTGCCAGCCTTCCTCAAATCCTATACTTAAAATCCCGTTTACAACTTCTGTTTTAATATGGGCCCTGACTGATTCAGGCGCACTGATGGCAACAGATTCATGACCACTCTTCAGATAAAGGTCAATACCCCCGGAGGTTTCAACTCCATGAAAGCCGGTTACTTTACGTGTTTGCAGGTTTTTGTCGTCTGACTGGCTATAAACGGAGAGCAGGGAAAAAAGAGCCAGGCAGGCAAGCGTGAATTTTTTCATATTTAATTCTTTTTATGGTGAATGGGTAATTAAATGACATAGGGATTCAACAGATGTTGCATCCGCGAAAACTTATTTGACGCGCCATACAATTAAAGGTTACATATCTTTGGTGTGCCGGCGGAAAAACCGGCTTTTAAAAGTTCCCGGGGTGCTGACCCCCGTCGCTTATAGCTGACGGGGAAATGCTGAGATGATACCCGTAGAACCTGAACAGGATAATGCCTGCGCAGGGAAGGTGGCTGATTTTTTCCTCTTCTTTCGTAGCATTTTCCAACTTTTTCCGCCATCACTCATTCAATTAAAGTTGGGATATGAAATTCTATATTACATCACTCGGTTTCTCGTTATTGGTATTGTTTTCATTCGGTCAGCAGACTTTGCCTGCAGATTCGGGCAAGTCGCGTTCAGCTGTTGACAGTTCAGTCAGTTACCGGGGACTTTTTTTGGAACCGGTTGAGATTACTGCAATACGGGCAGATGACAAATCGCCGTTTACCAAGGTTACGCTGGGTGCGGCCCAGATTGCAAAAATGAATAATGGCCGGGACCTGCCCTATATCCTGGAACAAACTCCATCGGTGGTCGTAAACTCAGATGCGGGAAACGGGATCGGATATACCGGAATTTCAATCCGCGGTACAGATGCCTCACGGATCAATATGACCCTGAACGGTCTTCCTTACAATGATGCAGAATCACAGGCGATTTATTTTGTGGATCTCCCCGACTTTGCATCTTCCACCAACAGCGTTCAGATACAACGCGGTGTTGGTACTTCATCGAATGGCGCCGGCGCATTTGGAGCCAGTATGAATTTCTCCACCAATGCATTTACCCCGCTGCCTTATGCAGAATTTAATAACAGCTTTGGTTCT
Source organism: uncultured Bacteroidota bacterium (assembly GCA_963741345.1). Taxonomy (GTDB): domain Bacteria; phylum Bacteroidota; class Bacteroidia; order Chitinophagales; family Chitinophagaceae; genus Puia. The sequence goes on along the minus strand of CAVUHS010000005.1, from coordinate 182,679 downwards.
TTCAACTCCTGGAAGAATACATTGATCGCCGGAACCGGCCTGATCGGCGGACACTTTACTGCAGACATCCGACTGTCCAGGATCAGCAGCAACGGCTTTATAGACCGGGCCACCAGCGATTTGAAATCAGCCTATTTTTCAACCGCCTATTTTTCAAAAAAAACATCTCTGCGTTTCAATATCATCACCGGTTCAGAAAAAACTTACCAGGCCTGGAACGGCGTACCCGGGGCCAAATTATATGGTGACAGCGCTGCATTGCAGCAGGAATACCTGGATAACTCCGGATATCCGGGTGCCCTTTACAGTACGCCGGCAGATTCAGTAAACCTCTTTGATTCAAAACGTCGCACCTATAATTACTTCACCTATGCAAATCAGACCGATAACTACCGGCAGGATCATTACCAGTTATTTTTCAACCAGGAAATTTCTTCTTCTCTGAGCGCTAACCTGGCTGCATTCCTTACCAGGGGCAAGGGATACTACGAGGAATTTAAGAACGATGCCCCGTATTCAGACTACGGAGTTCCCGATCCTTCAATCGGAGATACTACACTCAGCAGTACAAATCTCATCAGGCAACGCTGGTTAAGCAATTATTTTTACGGAGGAATTTATTCCATTCAGTATAAAAATAAAACCAGTAGTCTCACACTGGGCGGAGGCTGGACAGAATATGACGGAAAACACTACGGAAATGTAATCTGGACCGCGCAAGGCGGTGTGCCTCCCGACTATCAATACTATAATGTGCCGGCTAAAAAAACAGACTTTAATATTTATACGAAATGGCAGCAGCAACTCGGTGAACGGTTCAGCAGTTTTATTGACTTGCAATGGCGCCAGGTAAACTACTGGATCAATGGATTCGATAACAATCCTTCCATCATAATTTTCAACAAGTACAATTTTGTGAACCCGAAAGCAGGTATCTCGTGGATCAGCGGTCCCCTGCAGGCCTATTTTTCATTCGCCCGCGCCACACATGAACCCAATCGCGATGATTTTGAAACGGGCATGACGGAACAACCTAAACCGGAAACCGTAAACGACTTCGAATTGGGATTGACTAAAAGAACTCCCGTATTCAACTGGGGTATCACTGCGTATTATATGCTTTATAAAGATGAGCTCGTACTCACCGGTAAGATCAATGACGTGGGAGAATATACGAGAACCAACACGCCACGCAGCTGGCGCCTGGGTCTGGAGCTTCAGGGCGGGATCAAACCAGCTTCCTGGATACAGGTTTCGGGGAATCTGACCATCAGCCAAAACAAAATTTCGAATTATACTTCTTATGTGGACGATTTTGATAACGGTGGGCAGGTGGGCACTACTTATCAGAAAACCGACATGGCACTCTCACCCAATTTTATTGCAGCCGGCATAATTAGTTTCTATCCGTCTCCGGTATTGGAAATCAGCCTTCCCGCAAAATTTGTAGGCAGCTCTTACCTGGATAATACACAGAGCAGCCAAAAAAGAATTACAGATTATTATATTCAGCAGGTTCGAATTATTTACTCGCCAAAAATAAAATCGACGGCGGAAGTGAATTTCGCTTTTTACCTCAATAATGTATTCAATAAAAAATATGAATCAACGGGCTACACCTATGGCTATTATTCAGGAGGAGCGCTGGTGAATGAGAACTTTTTATTTCCGCAGGCAGGGACGAATTTTATTTTTTCAGTCAATATAAGGATCTGAAAAAAGAAAAGTGGAAAATAAAATAAGCAGCGGCACTTAAATTTTTTGCCAGGCAAGCATACCACCCTGCAGATTCTTTGTGTTGGAGAAACCCATCATATCCAGGATCTGACAGGCCTGGCCGCTCCGGTTTCCGCTGCGGCAATAAAGGATCAGTTCCTTGTCTTTAAAAGCTTCCAGCTGATCAACATCCATAGATTGAAATCTTCCCAGGGGAATCAACTCGCCACCGATATTGAATTCCATATGTTCTGATGGTTCACGTACGTCCACCAGGTTTAATTTTTCTCCCTTTGACAGACGATCCTTTAACTCAGCAGTTGTTATCAATTGCATATAATCAAGTTTGATCAGTAATTTGTCTTCTGTACTGCACTGCTGTCCACGATGAGTTGTTTTTTTGCCGCCGATAACCAGATATCAATAATCTGGCCCTGTCGGATATGGTTAAGCTGTTTCTCATAATCAAAACGGTCCGGGTTCTGCCGGTATACATATGCGCCCAGGGTATCTTTTACATCGGCGTCGGGAACCACAGAGCCGAGGATCAAACCTGCTTCACTGAGCGCCGCGCGTGCTTCCCGGTAAGTGAGTCCGAAAAGATCGGGGACAACAAATTCTGTTCCAACGCCATTGCCGAGTATCAGGGTTATTGCAGACCCCTGTTGAATTTTTGTTCCCGGCTTAATGCTTTCTCCTTTAAACTCCTGGTCGAGAACAGAATTACGCGCAAAGTCCGGTCTGAATACCGTGTCTCCCAATTTAAGTCCATAGCGACGCAATACCATCTCGGCATTGCGGAATGTCATGCTAAGCAGATTGGGCATATCCACTTCAGGTGCCACCGCCCTGTTAATAGTAAGATAAACTGTCCGGTTCACTTTTACCAGGTTATCGGCTTCAGGGAATTGTTTAATAACCTGCATGGGTGGAATGGTGTCGTTATAGATGGAATCCTGAATCTGGATTTCAAATCCCTGTGATTCCAGGGTCTTCCTTGCCTGGTCGATGGATTGACCTACTACCGCAGGAATCTTCATCGTTTTTCCATGATGAGTGATGAGATCGAGTGAGCCCAGAAACAGGAGGAGTAAAACAATCAGTAATACAAATCCGGCCAGGATATTAATCCATAGTGGCTTGCTGGTCAGAAATCGGAACACAGAGATGGATTTAGTTGGAAAGATAGTTAATATGTATCAGCGCTTCTTTGCCCGGGTCAGAGCGTCTTCAATCAACGCTGAATAGAATTGTTTTAGTGTCCATCCCATGGCTCTCACCTGCTGGGGTACGACTGAGGCAGCCGTTTGTCCCGGTACGGTATTGATCTCAAGCATGTACGGTTGCCCTTTCTCCTCATTAAAAATCATATCGATGCGTACTACTCCGCTACAGTTAAAAATCTGGTAAATTTTTTTTGCCGTCTGACGAATAATTCCGGCTTTTTCTGCATCGAGTTGTGCAGGAGTCGTTTCCTCCGTAAAACCCGGCGAATATTTAGCTTCGAAATCAAAAAAATCCTTGGTTGTTTTAACTTCAGTAATAGGCAGTATGATAATTTCTTTTCCTGAACGGAATACACCGACCGTAAATTCCCTTCCGCTGATAAATTCCTCAACCAATACCTGGTCGTCTTCCTTAAAGGCTTTTTGGAGGGCTGCGCCCAAGTCTTCTTTCCGGTTTACCTTGGACATACCAATACTGGATCCCCCGTTATTGGGTTTTACGAAGACGGGCATTTTAAGCCTGGCTCCCAAAGCCACCGCATCGGGATTATGCTGCTTGAAAAGATGTTCAGAATGAGATACGTTGATCCCGGCAAATGCCGCAACAGCGACCGTATACCTTTTATTGAATGTAAGTGCAGATGTAGCGGCGTCGCAGGTTGTATAAGGCAGCTCCATCAGGTCAAAATAACCCTGCAATTTGCCATCTTCACCCGGAGTGCCGTGAATGCCAATCAACACCGCATCGAATTGAATTTTCTTCCCGTTGATCAACAGGGAAAAATCGTTCTTATCTACAGGAATTTTTAAGCCTTCTTTTGTGAGATGAAACCATTCGGCAGGCGTGATATCTATGCGGTACACGTCGTAGATACTCTTATCCACCTCGGCTTCCATGGTGATCGCACTTTTATAAGATACTTCTGCTTCACCGGAATAGCCGCCGGTTACGAAAGCAATAACCCTTTTCATGTATTGGTTTTAAAGGGGTCCGGAATCAGAGATGCAGCTTATCTTTTTTTGCGAGCAACTCTTCAACGGTTTCACGGTACATTTCATCGGGAATGCAAACATCAACCGGACAAACCGAAGCACATTGCGGTTCTTCATGAAAACCCTGGCATTCAGTGCATTTATTCGGAACAATATAATAGACATCAACGGCAACCGGAGGGTTGCGCTTGTTGGCATCTATCACTGTACCATCCATCAGGGTAAATGAACCCTTAACGGAAGATCCGTCTGCTATCGCCCATTCCACTCCGCCCTCATATATTGCATTATTGGGACACTCAGGCTCACAGGCCCCGCAATTGATACATTCTTCTGTAATCTTAATCGCCATTATTTCGAAAATTAAGGAGTTGAATAGATTTAATTTCGCAGCTCAAATATAATCTGAAATATGGATTTGGAGAACCGAATCAGCTTATTAGTTGAGCTGGGAAAATTTATGCGATCGGATGACAGTGCCTGGAAAGAGGCAAAACTGCGAACCTTTCAGCATAACGCCTGGTTTATTCCTGATTTTATCGATTTGTCCATACGTCAGATCTCGGAGCAATTCCTGCAAAGAGGGCTCCTTGAAAAATGGGTGAATGAGTATCTGACGCCCGGCAGAGAACAGATTTCTAAGAAGATTGGCCTGGTCATGGCCGGAAATATACCCCTGGTTGGATTTCATGATTTCCTTTGCTGTTTCATATGTGGCCACCAGCCCTATATAAAACTCTCTTCCAAAGACCCCTGGCTGTTCCCCGCATTGCTGGATTTTATGAAAAGCCAAAGTCAGGGGGTGACCGCTGAAATACAGACAGATTCCACGCTTCGTGGTATGGATGCTTATATAGCTACCGGAAGTAATAATTCAGCAAGGTACTTTGAATATTATTTTAAAAAATATCCCAGCCTGATCCGCCGCAACAGGACTTCCATTGCCCTGTTGGAAGGGGATGAAACGGAGATTGAGCTCGATAAACTGGCAGATGATGTCTTTTTGTATTTTGGTCTCGGCTGCCGTAATGTTACGCAGATTTATGTGCCCGAAGGCTACGACTTCATTCCCCTGCTCCGTGCATTCAGAAAATACCAATGGATGGCGGACCATAATAAGTACAAGAATAATTATGACTACCGTCTGTCTCTGGCCATCCTGAACAAGCTCATGTATATGTCGAACGACTGCCTGTTGCTGCTGGAAAATGACATCACCTTTCTCGCCAATATCCGTGCTGCATTATAATTATTATAAGGACCGTCAGGGCTGGATGCCGGCCACCGAATCCGACAACCTGCAATGTATCGTCGGCCGTCATTTCCTTCCCTTCGGGAAAAGCCAGGAACCGGCACTCCTGGATTATGCCGACGGAAGGGACACCATGCAATTTCTTTGCTCCGTCTGAATGATTGTCAGGATTTGTATGCTAAAATTTCTTTTGTAAATTTGGAGAACTGCCATCTACGAAGGTCTTAGTAAATTATTTGTTAAACTGAACAGGTGGTAATAACGCAGATTCTTTCAGGACGTTACTTTGAAGTTCATTAGGCATGCCGTTTGACGACAGGTAACAGCTAATAAAGTTTTTAAAAAATTATCATAATGAAATTGAAACAAGTTGTCGGCATTGTATTTATCAGTGCAGCCACTACTCTCGGCAGTTTATGGGGGTATAATCATTTTAACCAGATCCGGGGAACCTATTTTTACGCTCAGGATTCAGCCAGGGTTCCTGCGAACTATGCCAAATTTTTCAATAATGAAAAATCTGCGGGTCCGGCTGACTTCGTAGACGCTGCCAGCGCTGCGATTCCTGCGACGGTGCATATAAAAACCAAAACTGTACGAACCGTTAGCAATAACCTTCCGAAAAAAAACCCGTTTTCTGATCTTTTTGGTATAGATCCCAATGATTTCTTCGGCGATCGTTCACGCTCTTTGCCGGAAATGGGATCCGGATCAGGGGTTATCATCAGTGAAGACGGTTATGTTGTAACCAATAACCATGTAGTAGACGGGGCAGATGAAGTAACTGTAACGCTCAGCAACAAGAAATCATTTAAAGCCAAAGTAATAGCAACCGATCCCAGCACTGATCTGGCAGTTGTAAAAGTGGATGCAAAGGGGCTGCCTTTCCTGCTTTACGGAAACTCCGACGATGTGAAAGTAGGTCAATGGGTGCTCGCAGTGGGCTATCCGCTTTCCCTGGAAACAACCGTCACAGCGGGTATTGTGAGTGCTAAAGGCCGGTCTATTGATATTAACAGACGCCAAAGCCAGGCGCCGGTTGAATCTTTTATTCAGACGGATGCCGCCGTAAACCCGGGCAATAGCGGTGGACCGCTTATTAATCCCCAGGGGCAACTGATCGGCATTAATTCAGCCATTGCGTCTCCCACCGGATCATACGCAGGGTATTCATTTACCATTCCGGTGAATATTGTAAAGAAGGTAGTTACGGATCTGATTAAATATGGCACCACTCAAAGAGCCTACCTGGGAATCGAATATGCCAGCGATAATCTGAGTGATGACGCTAAGAAAGAAAATGGTATCAAAGATGAAGAAGGTGTATATGTGATGAAAGTCCGTGAAAAAGGAGCGGCTGCGCTTGCAGGACTTCAGAAAGGCGACCTGATCACCAAACTCAATAACAACCCGGTAAATTCAGGTTCCGAACTGGTTGGACAAATCGCCATTTACCGTCCGGGTGATAAAATCAAAGTCAGTTTTATGCGTAATGGTTCTGAACACGAGGTTACCGTGACGCTTATGAATAACGCAGGAAATATGGATGTGGTAAAGAATTCTGCATTCGACAAGCTGGGTGCAGACTTTCAACCCCTGTTAAAGAAAGATGCTGAAAAGTTAAATGTAAAAGGCGGAGTAGTCGTAACCTCCATTAGTGAAAAAGGATTGTTCAGCAGGACGAGGATGGAAGAAGGATTTGTAATTCTGAGAGTGAATGGACAGGAAGTAAGTTCTGTGGAGGAATTTCGTAAGATTGTGGAACAGGCCGGCAATGGCTCCCTGAAGTTGGAAGGTGTTTATCCGGGATACGACGGATCATTTACATATCCGTTGAAATTAAATGAGGAGTAGCCAGACCAAGTCTAAAGTATTTGGAAATAAATAAAAATGCGCCCACAACCGGGCGCATTTTTATTTTTTATATACCCGGTATTCCCAGGCATCCAATAATACCGGCTGGCCGGAAATGAAATCCGGTGAGTCTGCATTAAAAACATCCTTGTAAGAACCGGATACAACCTGATTAGTGATGATGACTGATTGCGTTTCTGCAGAAAAATTTAGTATTACCAACACCTGGTCCTGTTCATAACGACGGATAAAACTGAATATATTATCAGGAGCCGTATTGGAAAGTATCTCGGGCTGAGATGAATGACTACCGCCTTTGAGTGCAGAATTTGTTTTTCGAAGATGCAACAGTGTCCTGTAAAAATCAGATAACCGGGATGGCTGATGCCAGTCTATCTCGTCTTTGTCAAAAAACAATAGTCTTTTTTTGTTGGGTATCTCCTGTCCACTGTAAATCAAAGGAAGCCCGTCGTATAAACAGGAAAAAACAGCAAAGGGAACCGCGGCATCACCCAATCTTTCATACTCCGTTCCGCTATGCGAGTTTTCATCGTGATTGCTGGTAAAATAAACCCGCAATGCCTTTCCTGAAAACTGGTGCTTGTAATAATATAATACCTGTATCAGGCCCTGCATATCGCTGGACTTTTTCCAAAAAGCTTCCATAACATGCAGCCATTTCCAGGTATAAGAGGCATCAAACACTTCATGATACGCGATGTCTTCACATTCAGCCAGCCAGAATAATGGCTTAATCTGATCCAGTGCAAACCTCGCCTCTTTCCAGAAATCCAGGGGAACCAGGTGCGCCATGTCACAACGGAATCCATCTATCCGGCAGGTTTCAACCCAATATTGCATAGCCCCGATCATGGTTGTTCTTAATTCATGCGAATCATAATTCAGGTCGATCACATCTTCCCATCCATGTGCGTCATAAAATTGTCCTTCTGTGTTTTGCCGGTAGAAAGATGGATGTTCGATTGTCCATACATGATCCAATCCGGTATGATTGGCTACCCAGTCGATCAATACTTTAAATCCCAACTCGTGGGCCTGGCCCACCAACCATTTAAAATCCATGATGGATCCAAATTCAGGATTGGTATTTAAATAATCAGCAGATGCGTAATAACTTCCAAGCGTTCCCAGTCTTCCGGTTTTGCTGATCGGTGTTATTGGCATAAACCAAAGTATTTCAATTCCCATTTCACGCAGTCTTGGTAAATGTTTTGCAAAGGCCCGGAAACTGCCCTCACGTGTATACTGACGAAGGTTTACTTCATAAATATTCGAATCAACGGACCAGCTCACCGGATGAAATTCGGAATTCATTGTTCCTGGTTTAAAATGGAAGATAACAATTTAGGCTTTACGCTTTAAGCTAAACGTTATGCTTAACGCTTAAAGCTAAACGCTTAACGCAATTTACTATTGATGAAACATATTGAGCACTGCGGTGCTTATGCAAACAATTAGCCAATCACAATTAACCATTAATTTTGCACAGTAATGAAAACTTTCCAGGTTCCTTCCTCTTACAGGAGTCCGCTGATCACCGCGATTAAAAATAAACGGCGTGCGGAAGATAAAATGAAAAAGGATTATTTTCCTACCCTGCTGGATTTTGGATCCCTGCATATTTACCTGGCCCGTCATTTCGGATTTTGTTATGGTGTCGAAAACGCAATTGATATTGCGTTCCGGACCGTGGAAGAAAATCCGGATAAAAATATTTTTCTGCTCAGTGAGATGATTCACAATCCTACTGTTAATAGTGATTTGCAAAAAAGGGGTATCCGTTTTTTACAGGATACAAAAGGAAGGCAACTGATTCCTTTCGAGAACCTGCATTCTACAGACATAGTTATCACACCTGCCTTTGGTACAAGCCTGGAGATAGATGCGCTGTTACGATCCAGGGGCATACATACAGAAACTTACAATACCACCTGTCCTTTTGTTGAAAAAGTCTGGAACCGGAGCGGGCAGATAGCGGAAAAAAAATTTACTGTTATCATTCATGGAAAGCCCGGCCATGAAGAAACCCGCGCCACTTTTTCGCATGCCGCAGCAGCTGGTCCGGCACTGGTGATCCGGAATATGGAAGAAGCTATTCTGTTAGGGGCGTTCATCAGAAAAGAAAAATCCTCCCGGGAATTTTATGAATTGTTTAGGAACCGGGCCAGCAATGGATTTGACCCATCAATGGATCTGGAAAGGATTGGCGTTGTTAACCAGACTACCATGCTCGCATCTGAAACTCAGCAGATCGCAGATTATTTGAAGCAGGCCATCCTGGAGAGGGCTTTCACCATGAAACAAAATCCTGCGGAACAGTTCGCTGATACACGCGACACCCTTTGTTATGCCACCAATGATAACCAGTCTGCGGTATTGGGAATGCTGGAAATCCCCGCAGATCTGGCAATAGTGGTTGGCGGCTACAATTCTTCCAATACTTCCCATCTGGTTGAATTATTCGAACAACGTTTACCTACTTATTTTGTGGAAGGACCGGAAAAACTGAAATCATTGAGCGAGATTCACCATTTTGATTTGCATGAACACCGGGAAAAAATATCTATGGAATTATTTGCCAGGTGAAAATCCGCTACGTGTACTGATGACAAGTGGCGCATCCTGTCCGGATGCAGTAGTGGAATCAGTAATTGACAGGCTTTGTAGTTTTGTAACCGGAGCGAAGAAACCTTCAGAGATTGTTGGGCAATTCAATTTCTAGTTGTTAGTTATCAGCTGTTAGTTATAAGTTGCACAGGATTATTAACAACTAACAAATTACAGCTAACAACTAAAAATCACTTCATCCTGAATCCTTCCAGGAATTTTGTATTGAAATTTCCACTGCGGAAGTTTTCATCTTTCATAAGCTGCAGGTGAAAAGGAATCGTCGTCTTCACTCCTTCGATCACGTATTCTGTGAGGGCCCGGTGCATGGTGTCAATGGCTTCACTGCGGGTTCTGGCTACCGCTATGATCTTACCGATCATGGAATCATAATAGGGCGGTATCGTATAGCCGGCATATGCATGCGAATCGACACGAATACCATGACCTCCGGGTTGATGCAAAGTGGTTATTCTCCCGGGTGATGGCCGGAAATCATTATATGGATCTTCAGCATTTATACGGCATTCGATCGCATGGCCCTGGGGTTCATAATTTACCCCACTGATAGTTTCGCCGGCCGCAATTTTTATTTGTTCTTTTATAAGATCGAAATTCACCACTTCCTCCGTAACACAATGTTCCACCTGTATCCGCGTATTCATTTCCATGAAGTAAAAATTCCGGTGTTTATCAACCAGGAATTCTATGGTACCAACGCTTTCATAATGGATGGCTGACGCCGCCTTGATGGCTGCTTCACCCATTTTGTATCTCAGCTCCCTTGTCATGAATGGAGAAGGTGATTCTTCTACCAGTTTCTGGTGACGGCGCTGGATCGAACAATCTCTTTCACTGAGATGGCAGACAGTTCCATACTGATCACCGGCCACCTGGATTTCGATATGACGGGGTTCCTCAACAAATTTCTCCATGTAGATTCCGTCGTTCTTAAAAGATGCGGCGGCTTCTACCTTTGCAGCATCGAATGCTTTCTCAAGTTCTGCTTCACTCCAAACGACCCGCATACCCTTGCCCCCACCTCCGGCTGTTGCCTTGAGAATGACAGGATAACCGGTTTCATTTGCAACAGACTTGGCATGTTCGAGACCTTCCAGCAACCCACCGCCGCCGGGAACAACCGGAACGCCGGCCTTTATCATGGTTTCCTTGGCGGTTATCTTATCGCCCATGGAATTTATCATGGAAGGCGTGGGGCCGATAAATTTGATACCGTGTTCACCACAGATTTCAGCAAAACGGGCATTTTCAGCCAGAAAACCATATCCGGGATGGATTGCATCCGCGTTGGTTATTTCTGCGGCCGCCATGATATGGGGAATATTCAGGTAGGAATCAGCACTGGCTGGTTTCCCGATGCATACTGCCTCATCCGCAAAACGTACGTGTAGACTGTCTTTGTCGGCAGTAGAATAAACCGCCACGGTTTTGATACCCATCTCACGACAGGTTCTAATGACTCTCAGAGCAATCTCTCCGCGGTTAGCAATCAGTACTTTCTTGAACATTTACTTTTTTAGATAATGTAAAAATCTATATAATGAAAAAATGTAGATGATGTAGAAATTGAAAGATGCACCTGACCAGCGTCATTATAACATCTTTGCATTTTTCACATTAGCTACATTAATACATTATTCTTCAGCTAGGGTCTACCAGGAACAGGGGCTGATCGAATTCAACCGGTGAAGCGTCTTCCACCAGCACTTTCACAATCTTTCCTTTTACCTCACTTTCGATTTCATTGAATAATTTCATGGCTTCAATAATACAAACCACTTTGCCGGGTTCTGTTTCATCGCCAATATTTACAAATGCCGGTTTATCCGGCGCAGAGCTGCGATAAAAAGTTCCGATCATCGGACTTTTTATTGTAATCAGGTTATCAGCGACCACGTCTGACGGTTTCGCCTTTCCACCGTTTACCGACTGAATATTGCCGGAAGCGGGGACTGAAACAGCCGGAGGAGTATAAGAGGGCGCGGGTTGTTGCTGCTGATATGGGGCAGCGATCACCTGCTGTACATGTTCCTCTTTTTGCTTTACAGTAATTTTAAATCCCTTTTCTTCAATCGTTACTTCACCGATATTCGATTTGTTGATCAGTTTGATCAACTCCTGAATCTGTTTAAAATCCATCAGTTATGGCGTTTTACTTTTTAAAAAGGAAGACTAAGATAAGTGTTATTCCTTCACCCTTTCAACATATTCACCGGTTTTTGTATTGATGCGAATCAATTCGCCTTCGTTCACAAAAAGAGGAACATTCACCGTTGCGCCTGTCTCCACTTTAGCCGGTTTTAGAGTGCGTGTGGCCGTGTCTCCCTTCATCCCGGGTTCAGAATAAGTAACTTTCAATACAATTTTATCGGGAAGTTCAACACCCATGGGTGTTTCTGTTTCGGTGTTCATCAGGACTGTTACCTCCTGCCCATCTTTAAGGAATTGAGGGGCGTCCACCATATTCTCCTGCAAAGCAACCTGTTCAAAGCTCTCCGTATCCATAAAATTGTAGCCCGAATCGTCTTTATAAAGGAACTGGTAATCCTTTCTCTCAACCCTTACCGGATATATTGTATCGCCACTATTCCAGGTTTTTTCAATGCTACGACTGTTGTCAACTCCTTTTAGCTTTGCCCAAACTTTCGCGGCTGCCCTGGCTGTTTTGTTTTCGCCAAAGTCCACCACAGAATAAAGGCTGCCATCAAGTTTGATAATGAGTCCGCGGCTGATATCTGCTGTATTTGCCATGAGTGATAATTAAATGTTTGCCTGAAAGGGCGACAAAACTAATGGTTTTTAATCTTCTGCGCAAAGTGCGCCTTTTGGATATGATGAGCATCTCGTATTTTCCATTATTTTTATGAAAATATCCACGATGAAGCGAGTGCTGGTTGCAATGCTGAGCCTGTTTTTTCTTTTTTCCGCGCAGGCACAAACTCCCAATAATGTTCCCGATCCTCCATACCTGAAAAATCCGGGCATCCCCCCATTCAAACTGCTGGAGGTTGATAGTGTTCACTTTGTAACGAAGGAAAATCTGAAGAAAAATCATAGGGTGCTGATCATGTTTTTCAGCCCGGAATGTGACCATTGTAAACATCAGATGAAGGATATCCTGGCGGATATCGATCAATTCAAGGACATTGAAATTGTAATGGCCACTTTTCAGCCCTTTGATGAAATGAAATCTTTCTATGACTATTTCCGGATCGGGGATCATCCCAATATCCTGATGGGAAGAGATGAAAAATATGTTCTGCCACCTTATTATAGAATGCAAAGTCTGCCTTGTCTGGCACTCTATGACAAAAAGGGTCAATTCATCAAAAAGTTTGAGGGCAATCAAAAAGTGGATATAATCCTGATGACGTTTAATGGGAAATATAAATAAGGTCCTTTGGCTGGAATAATAAAGTGCCGCATTTACCTTTGGGATACTTCAAAAGTTTAATCAATCATTCTAAATAATTTCCGATGAAAGTTACCGTAGTAGGTGCAGGTGCCGTAGGTGCAACCTGTGCAGATAATATTGCCCGTAAAGAACTTGCTGAAGAACTGGTTTTGCTGGATATCAAGGAAGGCCTTGCTGAAGGAAAGGCACAGGATATGATGCAGTCTGCCACTTTGCTGGGGTTTGATACCCGTATAACCGGCAGCACAAATGATTATTCCAAAACGGCCGGCAGCCAGGTGGTCGTGATCACTTCAGGCTTACCGAGGAAACCCGGCATGACCCGGGAGGAACTTATCGGCACCAATGCCGGTATTGTAAAAACGGTTACAGACAATATTCTGAAATATTCCCCTGAGGCCATTCTGATCATCATCAGTAACCCCATGGATACGATGACCTATCTTACTTTGAAAGAGTCCGGTTTGCCCAAGGAACGGATTATCGGTATGGGGGGTACTCTTGACAGCGCCAGATTTAAATATCAGCTGAGCCAGCACCTGGGATGCAGCCCGGCCGACCTGAATGCCCTGGTGATCGGTGGTCATGGCGATACCACCATGATTCCCCTGATCCGTTTTGCCACATGGAACAGTGTACCGGTCTCCCGTTTGTTATCAGAAGAAAAGCAAAAGCAGATTGTGGCAGATACCATGGTGGGAGGAGCAACGCTGACCAAACTCATCGGCACATCAGCCTGGTATGCCCCGGGTGCAGCCGGTGCTGCTCTGGTGGAGAGTATCCTGCGGGACGAAAAGAAATTATTCACCTGCTGTGTATCACTGGACGGCGAATACGGACAAAAGGATATCTGTTTGGGAGTGCCGGTCACTATTGGCAAGAAAGGATGGGAAAAAATCATTTCTTTTGACCTCAATGCCGACGAAAAAGCCCTTTTTGCCAAAAGTGCCGATGCAGTACGGAATATGAATGATGTGCTTTCCACGCTTAAGGCATAGACTATTGTGGTAATGAGGAATATGTGGTAGTGAGAGAATAATAAATTAAATGAGGTAGTGATAATGTGGAAATGAGAGCGTTTTAATAGACAATTAATGATTTTCAAATTGTAATTGCCTCATTTAATTTTCACATTCCCTCATTCTTACAATCCCTCATTTACCAGATGAAAACGGGCCGAATCTTTTGCTTTCCCCGGGCTTGACAATCCCAACCCGCTATATTACCTTTATCCTTTCTTTCCAAAATTTCCCTTATTACATCCTCGTATCCAGCGAAAAGTCGCGTTGAGTCCAACGTCTTAACAAGCTGTAATTCGTATGCGGGGAATTGTCATTTTGCTGGTTTTCATGTCTCTCAGTACTGTGCTTTTGGCTCAGCAGGACAGCTCGATACCATCTCAATTGAATGACAGCACCGTGTTGCAAAAACCAGCTTCATTGCCACCGGAAACGCAGGCAGAGAGGGCATTTAAGGGCCATGATCCAAAAAAGGATGCCAATATCAATCCTTTTAAAAATAAAGTGATCAATCCCGACAGCAACCTTTCCATCAATCCTTCGATCAATTATAACCTGAATCCAATCAAGGAAACTTCGTTGAATCCGACACAGAATACTGCCATTAATCCGATGTTCAACCTGCAACTGAATCCGCAATCCAATGATGTGCTGAACCCGGTAATCATGAAAAGTCTTCGTCCCAGTTCTGAATCCTGGAGGGGCCTTTTTCTTTTTAACGATTCAAATCAGCTTTTTGGATATATCTCAGTGGCTACCCAGAATGTCATGCTTTCTTTTGATAACAGCGGCACCTGGAACGGATATTATGTGAAGGCCGGTCAAATGATGTATAATTATTTTACGCTGTTTGGCGTATGGACGGGTATGTTCCTTTGTTACGATAATCAGTCAGGATATAATCTTTTTGATAAGACTGGTAAATGGACTCATCTACATGTTAAATAAGATCCTTGAACAAAATAATTGTATTTTGACTAAAGAAAATAAGACTCACAGAAAAAAAACCGTATGAAAAAAACTCTACTCCCCTGCCTCCTTTCGTTTATTTTTTTACAAAACGCCGCTTTTTCACAGGCGCTTGAAAACCGGCATGACCCAAAGATTGACATCAACCTGAGTCCGACGCATAACAGCACGATGAACCCGGAAAAAAATTCAAACATCAATCCCAAATACAATTGGAATATCAACCCGATGCACAATAATGATGTGAACCCGGAATTCAACAGCACCATCAATCCCCTCAATCATTTTGAGTTGAATCCCGATGTCAACAAAACGCTGAACCCGATGTATCATAACGAATATCACCCGAAAAATCCTTCGTGGAAAGGGCTATACGTTTTCAACAACACGGATGAATTGATTGGATTTGTTTCAGTTGCTACCCAGCAACTCATGTTGACCTTTGATTCTACCGGAGAATGGACGGGCTTTTATGTGAGGGCAGCACCGGGCATTTACAATCATTTCGATGTTAAGGGTGTATGGGACGGCAATTATCTATGCTTTGATTCCGTCATCGGGTACAATATTTTCAATAAAGAAGGAACCTGGACAGGTCAGCATATTAAATAGCGGAAAGTCTCCTACGGATCTTTTCCACTACGCTGGCAGGATCTATTTTTTCCATGCATTTGAAGTGACCCAGCGGACAGGAGTCATAGCCAATTTTGGAACAGGGTCTGCATCGCAGTTTTTTTATCTCCATGATATCATAAGGCTTGTTGCCATTACCGTGCATAGTATTGCTCCCATAATAAGGATACATACCAAACTCCGGAACCGTGTTTCCCCATAAAGAAATAACCGGTCGTTTGTAAGCCGCGGCTATGTGCATCATTCCGGTGTCATTGGTGACGACCAGCTTTGCCCTCCGTACCAGGTCGGCTGATTCATTGAGTCCGAATTTTCCGCAGGCATTATAAATCTTAATCTTGTCAGAAGCCGCGATGCGATCACCTTCGTCTGCGTCCTCCAGGCCCCCGAGGAGTATGATTGGATGGTCGAGTAATTCACACAGTTTTTTGACGTGATGAAGGGGATATTTTTTTGTATTGAGGGCCGCGCCGATGACCACACCGACATAACCGGCTAGATGGGAAGTTGGCAGGTCCGATTCATTAATGACATCTTCCTTTGCGATAAAATAGTCCAGTCCTGCTCCATCATTCTTCACGCCAAATCCCGCAATGGTATCCATATATCTGTCTACGATATGAATGTCAGGCAACAGGTTCCATTTAAAACTGGTATATATCCATTTCTTCAGGTTAAGTTTATGGAAGGAATAGGATTTGATTTTTAAAGCATCCTTAACTTTCATGGAACGGAGATTGTGATGCAGGTCGATAATAAAATCGAAATTTTCTCTTTTCAATTCCGTGATGACAGCCTGCAGGCTTTGTTCCAGGTAATGAATCTTATCAATATATGGATTTGATGATAAGATTTGCAGATAAGTTGATTTGGTGAGATAGTGTATCTCTGCATCCGGAATCTGTTTCTTCAGGCACCTGATAACCGGTGTGGTGAGTACGATATCACCTATTGAGGAAAAGCGGATGATCAAAAATTTCATCAGATAAGTATTTGCGGGAAAAAATTAGGCCCGAAGATAGGGATTCAGTACCCGAAGTCCGCTGCCAGCCTATTGTTCGATATAATTCAGGTCTTTGTGATAGGTTTCATCTGTAAAATAATAGGCGATAAAGCTGATAAGGGTAACGATGACGGCCGTAATAAATCCGCTGCGAATGAGGGTCCAGCCCCAGTTTTTCTGAAAGAGATCCAGGAAAATCAGATTTATCAAAGGCAAAGCACCACGGACCATGTTTGGTATAGTGGTGGCAGCTGTAGCCCTGAGGTTGGTCCCAAATTGTTCTGCACCCATGGTGACAAAAATGGCCCAGTAACCGTTGGAAAATCCGAGCAGTGAACAGAAAAGATACATGGTGAAATCGCTACTGTTCCAACCGGAAAAAAATAACAGAGTACAAATCATGCCCAAAATATAAAAAACAAGAAGTCCCTTTTTACGGCTTTTAAGCCACTGGCAAAGAAATCCGCCAAAGATGTCTCCGACGGAAAGAGCAATATATGCAAACATGACCGATCTCCCGGAGTCCAGTGTGGTCGATCCGTACATGGATTTTGCAAACCGGTCACTCTGGTTAACCAGTATGCCAATCACGAACCAGGTTGGAAAACCTATCAGAATCGCATTTAGATATTTCCGGAATCGCTGTTTGTTCGTAAAAAACATAAAGAAATTTCCTCTTTCAACTGCCTTTTGTTTTACCTGGATAAACATACCAGACTCTGCCACACTGATTCGCAGAAAGAGTAAAACCATTCCAAGAACTCCTCCGATCTTATAACAGAGTCGCCAGTCTTTTGTAAACTGGTAAGTGAAGTAGGCACCTACCGCGCCCAGCAGCCCGACGCCGGCCACCAGGGACGTGCCAATACCTCTTTTTTCTTTTGGAAGCAATTCGCTCACCAGGGTAATACCCGCGCCCAACTCCCCCGCCAGCCCAAGGCCTGCAAAAAACCGGCAAAGCGCATATTGGTTAACGGTATGAACGAAGGCGGTCAGAAAATTCGCCGCGGAATAAAGCAGGATTGAACCAAACAGTACAGAAAGCCTTCCTTTTTTATCTGCCAGCATTCCCCAGCCGATTCCGCCAAGCAGCAAGCCAATCATCTGCCAGTTAATAACACGGCTGCTGTCTGCCAGCAGGGTGGCATCTGTAGACCCCACCTGCAGCATGGACTCTTTTTTCACGATCGTGAATAACAGCAGGTCGTAGATATCGACGAAATAACCAAGAGCGGCTACAATAACCGCGAGATGGAAAATACCAGGAGGACGCTTGACAGCAGTGAGGCTCATATTCAGATGTCTTCCGGATGTGAACTTGGCTTTTTACCAAAAAACATTTTATACAATACGGGCAAAGTGGTTATCAGTATGATTCCAATCACGATGACTTCCAGGTGTTTTTTCAGGTCAAAATTAAATTTATCGATAAAAAATTTATCCAGGTAGTGGCCCGCAAATAACATCAATAAGACCCAGGATACACATCCGATTATGTTATAGAACATAAACTTTCGTCTTTCCATTTGAACGATTCCTGCCACGATGGGTGCAAATGTGCGGATGATGGGCAGAAATCTCGCAAATACGATCGCCTGACCTCCGTGTTTATCGTAAAATGCTTTTGCATCAAACAGGTGTTTTTTCTTGAACAGGAAATTATCCTTTCGTTGAAAAAGATAATTGCCGCTTTTTTTGCCAAACCAGTATCCTACCATATTTCCCAGAATTCCACATACGGAAACAAGTATCCACAGAATGATGAGGTTTAGTATATCGCTGCCGGTGCCACCGGGAATCAATTTATCGATTAGTTTCTGACTATAAATACCTGCTACAAAAAGCAGGCTATCGCCCGGCAGGAAAAAACCTACCATCAATCCGGTTTCTGCAAAGACAATGAAAAGCATTACCCAGAGGCCGCCATTATTGATATAAAATTCCGGGTTCAACAGGTCCCTGAAAGTAATTGCGAGAAGAGTTGCCATATTTAATCATTAACCCGGATCCATACAGTACGAGATATCCGCCGCCAAATTAAGATTTAATAACAAATTATAAGATGAAAATCAGGTTAGTCTTCCAGCACCCCTTCCATTTTACAAATGACTGCCGAAGCCAGGCTGTTCCCCACAACATTCGTTGCACTCCTCGCCATATCCATTACCTGATCGATTCCAAGAAGAAGTAATAAACCCTGTTGCGGGATCTGAAACATGGGCAGGGTGCCTGCAATGACGACGAGAGATGCACGGGGAACACCGGCAATTCCTTTGCTGGTAAGCATCAGCACAAGTAACAGGGTAATCTGGGTACCGATGGGTAAATGCATACCATAAGCCTGGGCAATAAAGAGCGCTGAAAAACTCTGGTAAAGCATACTGCCGTCCAGGTTGAATGAATAACCCAGCGGCAAAACAAAGCTCACAATTTTTTTTGGACATCCGGATGCTTCCAGTTCTTCAATCAACTGAGGAAAAGCTGCCTCCGAACTGGCTGTCGTGAAAGCAAGCAGTACCATGTCCTTAATGTTTCCGACGATCTTTAAAGATTTTTTACCAATCCAGATTGAACTGATGCTAATGAGTAGTATCCACAAAAAAAGAATACTCAGATAAAAAACCAGAATAAACTGCCCGTAAGTTTTTAAAATCTCGGGGCCTTTCAACGCGAGTATTGCTGCGACGGCCGCGAATGACGCCACCGGTGCGAAGTGCATGATATAGCCTGTTAGTTTCAGAATGATTTCAGTCACCGATTCGAGAGCATGAATAATTGTTTTTCCCTTTTCTCCCACTGCCGATGTGGCGATACCGAATAAAATCGAAAACACAACGATTTGTAAAATCTCATTGTTAGCCATCGCTTCCACGATGCTCTGTGGAAAAACATGAGTGACAAAATTTTTAAAAGAAACGGAACTGGAAATGATTTTATCTGAGGATGTTGCTTCCTGCACAGGTAAATGAAGGTTTTCTCCAAGATGAACGATATTCATAATAATGAGCCCGAGCATCAGGGAAAGCAGGGATGCTCCCAGAAACCAAAGCATTGTTTTGCCGCCAATTCTGCCAACTGCCCGGATATCACCCAGCTTGGCAATACCTGTAACCAGGGTTGAAAATACGAGCGGTGCGATGATCATCTTGATAAGGCGCAGAAAAATATCCGTGAGGATGGACATTGCTTTCGCAAACTGATCCTTCCAGCCATCACCTGTGGAATAATGAATCAGGAGCCCGACTGCAATGCCGGTAAACATTGCGATAATGATCCATGCCGTTAATCCGGGTCTCTTCATGATGGGGTTTAAACTGCAAAGAATCGAATATTCCGCAGATCGCAAAATCTCCAGGCCCTTTTGAGTAAAATGGAATCAGGGATCAAGACCCGGCTGTTCATTGAAACAAGTATCGGATTCATTCAATAAAATCAACCGGAGGATAATCTGACGGCTCCGTTCAGCTTAAAAAATGAAGAAGGAATTGAATATTTGTTTACATTACGAGCTGAATAAAATTATACAAATTCACTGCTTATGGGATTGTTTTCAATAAAACCGCTGGACCAGCTGCTGGTGGAAACGGGTGATGCAAAAAATACTCTCAAAAGAACCCTGACTGCCGGAGCATTGATTGCACTTGGGATAGGGGCCATTATCGGCGCCGGGATATTTGTCCGGACAGCCAATGCCGCCGGTTCACACGCCGGATCGGCTGTTACTCTTTCATTCGTTATTGCCGGCGTGGGCTGCGCACTCGCTGGTCTTTGCTATGCCGAATTTGCTTCCATGATTCCTGTAGCAGGTTCTGCCTATACTTATACTTATGCTACGATGGGTGAATTTGTCGCATGGATCATTGGATGGGATCTGGTCCTGGAATATGCGCTGGGTGCGGCGACGGTTTCGATCGGATGGTCACAATACCTGACGGAACTCATGCATAAAGTCTTTCATATTGAAATTCCCTATCAATGGTCACATTCACCATTGATGGTTTCTGAATCCGGTGTACATGGTATCATCAATCTGCCCGCGATCAGTATATTACTCATCATGACCTTATTGCTGATCCGCGGAACAAAAGGATCAGCAGCAGTAAATAATATAATCGTGATATTGAAAATGACGATTGTCATTTTATTCATCGCCCTTGGCTGGCAATTCATCAATCCGGCAAATCATACACCGTATATGATTGCTGCCAGCACTCCGGATGTTGTAACCAATACCATTAATCCGACGACCAATTTACCCATCGTGCACAAATATTCCGACTTCTGGAACCATGGCTGGGCCGGTGTGCTGGCTGGTGCCGGGGTTGTATTTTTTGCTTTTATCGGATTCGATGCCGTCAGTACCGCAGCCCAGGAAGCCATCAATCCCAAAAAAGATATGCCCAAAGGCATCCTGGTTTCGCTGGCTATTTGTACCGTGCTCTATATTTTATTTTCATATGTTCTGACAGGTCTGGCCCCTTTCCCGATTTTTATGAAAGAGGGCGGGGAAGCATCGGTATCCTATACGGTGAATCATTATATGCCGCCTGGTTATAGCTGGTTATCCACTTTTATTACCGTGGCTATTTTATTTGGTTTCTCTTCGGTGATACTTGTAATGTTATTGGGTCAGACCCGTGTTTTTTATACGATGGCTAAGGATGGTCTCGTCCCTTCCGTATTTGCAAAACTTCATCCTAAACACCAGACACCTTACAAATCACAGTGGTTGTTTTTTATTTTCGTTGGTTTGTTTGCCGCATTTATTCCTGACAGTATTGTGGGGAATATGACAAGCATCGGCACCCTTTTCGCATTTGTGCTCGTATGTATCGGCGTCATGATATTAAGAAATAAGAGACCTGAAGTGCCCCGTCCTTTCAGGACACCCTGGGTTCCCGTGGTGCCGGTTGCCGGAGCACTGATTTGTCTGGCAATGATTGCCGGCTTGGGAATCGACAACTGGCTGCGCCTGATCGTATGGCTGATCATCGGCCTGTTTGTTTACTTTGGCTACAGCCGGAAAAATAGTAAGGTGCAGAAAGACCTGAAGCCTGGTTAATAATAGAGGTAGAAAAGTTTTATGGGTTATGAGTTATGGGTTATGGGTTATGAATGATGAATGATAACTTATCATTCATAACTTATAATTATTGCAGCTCTTTTCGTAACTGCTGAATGCATCCCGATTATACAAGATTGTGAAACACTTTCTGTACGTCTTCATCCTGTTCCAGTTTGTCGACCAGTTTTAAAACTTCCTGCGCCTGTTCTTCCGGAAGACTTACTGTCGTCGTCGGAATCCATTCCACTTCCGCGCTGACGGGAATAATGTGTTTTGATTCCAGCTCCCGCTGCATATTTCCAAAATCATTAAAAGCAACATGCAAAACGATCAGCGGTTCACCCTGTTCACTTTCGCCATCGCCCAGGTCTTCGAGTCCATGATCAATCAACTCCAGTTCCAGGTCATCCATATTGAGCCCTTCCGGCTTCAGTTTAAAAACACCCATTTTTTTAAATTGAAAGCTCACGCTTCCACTGGTTCCGAGATTTCCATTTCCTTTATTAAAATGGGAGCGTACGTTGGCGACCGTTCGGGTCGGATTATCGGTAGCGGTTTCTATTAACACTGCCACGCCATGCGGTGCGTATCCTTCATACAGGATTTCCTCCATATTATCCATCTCCTTGCCCATGGCCCTTTTGATAGCCGCTTCTACGCGATCCTTAGGCATGTTCACATTCTTTGCATTCTGAAAACAACGACGCAGGGCTGCATTGGTGTTTTGATCCGGACCGCCGGCTTTTACTGCCAGTGCGATTTCTTTCCCGATGCGGGTAAACTGCTTTGCCATTTTATCCCACCTGGCAAACATGGTGGCTTTACGCACTTCGAAGATCCGGCCCATAGATTGAAAAAATTATTTTGGATTGCAAATTTACTTTATTGGGCTTAAAGCCCAAAGCCCTTCGTCCGCTGAAGCTTTAGCGAAAGCGGATAAAGCCTAACGCAATGGTGAGAATATGAAAATGAAAAGTGCGGTTAAGATACCATTTACACTTTTCAAAATTATTCTCTCATCATATCCTGTATCGCGTCGATGATTTCTTCCACATTTGGTTTACTGAAATAATCACCGTCGCTGGCATAAGCAGGCCGGTGGGCTTTTGCAGTGAGGGTTCTGGGTGCCACATCCAACCATCGATAACCCCCCTGTTCTTCCATCACTTTATTATATAAGTAGGCTGCTGCACCTCCCGGAACATCTTCATCAATAAATATGATGCGGTTCGTCTTTTTCAGCGAAGCCAGGACAATATGATGGATATCGAAAGGAAGCAGCGTTTGCACATCCACAATTTCACAATCAATATCAAGTTCACTAAGATCTTCTGCTGCTTCTCCAATGATGCGCAAAGTGGATCCATAGGAAACGATCGTAATATCGGATCCTTCCCGAATAATTTCCGGCACACCCAGGGCAACCCGGTAGTCAAGCAGGTTTGAGGGAAGTTTTTCCTTGAGCCTGTATCCATTGAGGCATTCCACTACAATGGCCGGATCCAGCCCTTCCAGGAGGGTATTGTACATACCTACTGCCTGAACCATATTTCTCGGAACACAAATATGCATACCCCGAAGTGCATGTACCAGCATACCCATGGGGGAACCGCTGTGCCAGATACCCTCCAGCCGGTGTCCGCGGGTCCGTACGATCAGGGGTGCTGTTTGCCGACCAGCCGTACGGTATTGAAGACTTGCCAAATCGTCACTCAGGGTTTGCACCGCATAAAGCATATAATCCAGGTATTGAATTTCCGCAATCGGTCGCAGGCCCCGCATTGCCAGGCCAATACCCTGACCAATGATCGCTGTTTCCCGGATGCCGGAATCCGATATGCGACCCTTGCCGTATTTAAGTTGTAATCCGGCAAAGCCCTGATTAACATCCCCTATTTGACCCAGGTCCTCTCCAAAGGCCAGCACTTTCGGGTTGTGCTCAAACAGTTCATCAAAATATTTATTGAGGATCTCATAGCCGTTCAGCATAGGCGCTTCCTCAGAATAACGGGCAGACACGGATTCTATATTTTCTATCCTTCTGCGCCCTTCATGATAAAGATGGGTATTGTATAATCGGACATTGTCGCGGTCTAATTCCCGGTAAAATGCCTGAATGGAGGCAGCGGCCGGATGATTCCCCATCTGCAGCAAAGCCTGATGCAGGTAATGCATAACGTCCCTTCTATTGGGTTCGCGCAGGCCAGCCAGTTGCCGTATGACGGGATCAAGTTTTTCCTGTTTTTCCGGCACGGTAGCGACGAATTCGCCTATCAGGGATAGTGACCGGCTTACCTGTTCCAAAATGGGAGCCATGCATTTTTCCCAGGCGCTGTTCTTTTGGTTTCGCACCAGGTCTTTAGCCCGGTTATGAATTTCCTCCAATTCTTCAGCACTTGCCAGGGCATTATCAATAATCCACTCTTTCATCTTCTTCATCGCATCCCAGGTACGTTCCCATTCCAATCGTTCCGGCGATTTATAGCGTTCATGACTACCAGAAGTGGAATGACCCTGGGGCTGCGTGAGCTCTTCCACATGAAAAATCGCCGGGGTATGGCTGAGACGTACCTTATGTAATGCTGCTTCAAATACCTCACACATGCCCGCGTAATCCCAGGCCTTCACTTTATAAATATCAAGTCCGTTCGTACCCTCCCTTTTCTGAAAACCTTTCAGCACTTCAGAAATGGAGCCTTTGGTAGTCTGATACTCAACAGGAACTGAAATCCCGTACCCATCATCCCACACGAAAATCGCCAGGGGGATTTGTAAAACCCCTGCCGCATTGACAATTTCCCAGAAATGGCCCTCGCTGGTGGAGGCATCACCAATCGTACAGACACAAATTTCATTTCCATTTACGGATAGATTTTTCAGATCTGATAGTTCCCGGATCTGCCGGAATGCCTTGGAGGCATAGGCCAGTCCCAGAGAACGGGGTATATGCGCGGCGGTTGGTGCAAGCCCGGCCGTAAAATTTTTGCGGTAAATCAGATCCAGGAATTCACCGTCTTCTCCCACCAAAGGAGAGGAAAAATGAGCATTCATGTTTCTGCCTGCGCTATGGGGATCATGATTGACATCCGGATCGGCGTATAACTGGGAAAAAAACTCTTCTATGGTGGATGTGCCAAGTGCAAATCCCAGGGTCTGATCCCTGTAGTAACCGGCATAAAAATCCCCTGGCCTGAAGAATTTAGCGATAGCTACCTGAGGCACCTCTTTTCCGTCTCCGAAAATGCCAAATTTGGCCTTACCGGTAAGAACTTCCTTACGGCCAAGGAGGCTGGCTTCCCGGCTTTCGCAAACCAGCCGGTAATCCTTCAGTACTTCCTTGCGGAAAAGGTCAAATGAGATGTTTTCCAATGCAAGTTGTTCGCTGGTGATGAGATGTTCCATATTTCATCCGTTTTATGGGTGAATGGTCTGGCGGGGTAAAAAAAAGGTCTAAAATTTATTGGCAAAGGTGACGTTTACTATGTAATTTTAGGAAGTTTTCTGTATAATCTATGAAAAAGACATTTTTGTCTGTTATTTATAATCTGTGCCTGGTTTTTGTCCTTCACGCCCAGTCGGCCGTTGCGAAGACACCATCCCCTGCGCCTCTTGCGAAAGATGACGTTATTCAGTTAAAGGAAAGCGGCTATTCTTTTGGTAAAATTCCCCAGGGTCGTCCAGTTATACATGTTTTTGAAATCATAAATACCGGCAAGGAACCCCTTCTGCTGGAAAATGTACAGGCTTCCTGTGGCTGCACTACACCGGAATGGAGCCGGGAACCAATAGCCCCGGGTGCTACATCTCCCATTAAGGTTGGTTATAACGCATATGCGGAAGGACAATTTAACAAAACTGTCACGATCTTCTACAACAACGGGCAAACGAAAGCGTTAATCATATCCGGTGAGGTATATAAACTACCTGCTTCCGCTGCGCCTGAGAACGCTTCTATACAATTTTTAAAACAAACAAATCAGTAAAATGAAAAGGGCATTATTGTTTTTCGGTGCTTTTGTTTTATCCCTCTCTTTATTTGCACAGGATAAAACTGCGGCTGATGTAATTAAGTTTAATGAAATGGTTTACGATTTTGGCAAGATCAAACAAAATGTGCCGGTTAACCATGATTTCACTTTTACCAACGTTAGCGCTAACCCCATTGTAATCGAATCAGCAGTTGCGTCTTGTGGCTGTACAACTCCGGTAAAGCCTGAAGGTGCTGTGCCGAAAGGAAAAGAAAATAAAATCAATGCTGGCTTCAATGCCGCCAATCCCGGTCCTTTCAATAAAACCATTACTATTAAAGTAGCGGGAGTTGACGCACCGGTTCAGTTAAGGATCACAGGAGAAGTTTTAACGGCTGATGCGTACACCAAGTACGAAGCTGAAAAGACAAAAGCTAAATCTTAATATAGAATTTCTTACCGGCCGTTGGCCGTTTGCTGAAGATCCATTAAGTTTCTTTCCCTATTTTCATCTGGTGAAGTCAGGGAGTTCCGGAAACGGATCTTCAGCAACGCCCAACGGCCTTTTCATTTGCATTTGCCAGTCCGCTATAGTGTTGTGATTCTCATTTCTTACTTCTTCGCTTTCCCACATTTTACACATTTGCCACATTTTCTTTCGGCTTACCTTTGAGGATATATTATAAGTTATGCCTGATATTTCCCATCGCGGCCAGGAGATGCCCGCTTCTCCCATTCGTAAACTGGTTCCTTATGCTGAAGCAGCAAAAAAAAGAGGTGTCAAAGTCTATCACCTGAATATCGGACAACCGGATATTGAAACCCCGCCTTCTACCCTGGATGCCGTACGCCATTTCCCTTTCAAAGTTTTGGAATATAGCCATAGTGCAGGCAATGAAAGTTATCGCCGTAAACTGGTAAAATACTATGCAGCGAAGGGAATTGATATCAATTACAACCAGATTATTATTACGACCGGTGGTTCGGAAGCCATTCTGTTCGGCTTCCTCGGCTGTCTCGATGCAGGAGATGAAATCATTATCCCTGAACCTTTTTATGCAAACTACAATGGATTCGCCGTTGAGGCCGGGGTGAAAGTGGTTCCGGTGACTTCCTATATTGAATCCGGATTTGCATTGCCAACACCCGAAGATTTTGAGAAGGCGATTACAAAAAAAACAAAGGCCATCATAATCTGTAACCCCAATAATCCGACCGGGTATTTATACAGCAGGGAAGAATGGGAAACCCTGAAGCAGCTGGCTTTGAAATATAATCTTTACCTCTTCAGTGATGAAGCATACCGGGAATTTTGCTATGAGGGTTCGCATTTCAGCGCCCTGCAGTTGGCGGGTATGGAAAAAAATGTCGTATTAATGGATACGATTTCCAAACGATACAGTGCATGCGGCGGCCGGATTGGCGCTTTTATTACCCGAAATCAGGAATTACTGGATACCGTGATGAAGTTTGCCCAGGCCAGACTCAGCCCGCCCTCCTTTTCCCAGATCCTCGGAGAAGCAGCTGTTGATCTTCCGGATGATTATTTTGATACCACAAGAGAAGAGTATCGCCGGCGCCGGGACCTATTGGTGAACAGACTAAATCAGATGCCGGGAGTATATTGTCCGAATCCAGGCGGCGCCTTCTACGCCATGGCCAGTTTACCGGTTCCTGATACCGATATATTCTGTCAGTGGCTTCTGGAATCCTTTTCCTATAAGGGGGCAACTGTCATGCTGGCTCCTGCATCCGGATTCTATGGGACAACGGGATCGGGTTTAAAGGAAGTTCGACTGGCCTATGTCCTGAACCAGGATTCCATCGCGAAGGCAATGGACTGCCTGGAAGCAGCCTTACTCGCCTATCCCGAAAGAATTTCAGATAAGAGCAAGCCCGCATTAACAACACATTATTAAAAATTATATATTTATATTTTCACACAATTAGTCCACAGATTGTCGTTTTATGTAATTTGTTTTCTATGTTTGCGCATACAGACTAGAAAAAATTATATGTAAATTTTTTATATAGCAAGCAATCGTTAGACGCCCTCTGTTTCCACAGGGGGCTTTTTTGTTGATTATCAATCAGTTATTGTATGGCCGCCAAAAAATCCAACAGCGAAAAAATTGACAACATTGTCTAAATTTAAATACCGTCGATTATGAAAAAGTCAAAATTAACCGAGAGTCAGATTACCGGTGCCATTAAGGCGTATGAAGCTGGAAGGATGTTAATCAGATCTGCCGCGAGTTGAAGATCAACCGGGCAACTTTTTACAACTGGAAGAAGAAGTATTCGGGTATGGATGCCGATATAACCGACATATCAGAACGATACCCAGGTCGAAATACAGAGACCTTTTAGAGACAATATAGAGACCTTATAGAGACTTTGCCTTTGTTTGACAGTAGTATGCTAAGGGCATGCTAAGGGACTGCCAAATTCCGGCTCGGAGTCATACTACATACAAAAAAGACCCCAAAAGGAGCCTTTCAACTTGTAGCGAGGAGCAGACTTGAACTGCCGACCTTCGGGTTATGAATCCGATGCTCTAACCAGCTGAGCTACCTCGCCAGCGGGCTGCAAAAGTAATCGTTTTTTGTTTTGATTCCATGCCCGAAAGAATCTGTTTCTATGCGGGTTGCCTGCGGGTGGAGACAGCAAGGGTCGGACTGATATGTTTAATCATTTCACCGGTCATGTTTCTTAAATCAAATTCGGGTTTCCAGCCCCAGTCCCGGGTTGCTATCTGGTCGTCAATGGATTCGGGCCAGGAATCAGCAATGGCCTGTCTGAAGTCCGGTTCATATTCAATACTGAATCCGGGAATCAATCGCTTAATTTCCCTGGCAATTTCAGCCGGTGTGAAACTAATACCTGCCAGGTTATATGAGGTCCGGACTGATATTTCCGACTCCGGCGCTTCCATCAGTTCAATGGTTGCACGTACCGCATCATCCATATACATCATCGGCAGACGCTTATCAGAGCGCAAAAAGCAAGTATATGTTTCTCCACGAATGGCCGAATGAAAAATTTCAATGGCATAGTCCGTGGTTCCACCACCAGGCAGCGTTTTGTAACTAATCAGGCCGGGATAACGGATGCTGCGTACATCCACGCCATAACGTTGAAAATAATAATGACACCATTGCTCACCCGAAAGTTTGCTGATTCCATACACGGTAGAGGGTGCAGCATAAGCATCCTGGGGACAATTTTCCTTTGGGGCATCTGTACCGAATACCGCAATACTACTTGGCCAGAAGACTTTTTTGACACCTTCTTCCCGGGCAACTTCCAGCGTGTTGATAAGACTCTGCATATTGAGATGCCAGGCAAGCATAGGATTTTTTTCTCCTGCTGCAGAGAGCATTGCCACGAGCAAATAAATCGTCTTTATCTCGTGCCGGCGTACCTGAACCCGGAGAATCTCCTTATCCATAATATCCAGGGGAAGAAACGGTCCGGTTCCTTTCAAAAGGTCTGCCTCCCTTTTGAGATCTGCAGCAATAACCGATTTCTCCGCCAAATTGCTGCCGAAGAGCCAGTGTAAGTTCCGTGCCGATCTGCCCGGATGCACCTATAACTAGTATTTTGTTCATGTCAGTTTAATGCAATGGAAAAATGCTGGGTGGCCGGAGGCAGACACTGTTGATCGTTACAAACCATAAATTCAACAGAACCGGAGAAATTCGTTTTTGCTTTGGACTTTAATTTTACAACCTGCACAAAGTCCACTTTGCCGTCAAAATATTTGACATCCACGCCGAAAACAGCCTCGTGTTTTTGCACCAACTTACCATTTTCCTTCACCTTTCCGTCCAGCGTGTAAAGCGGATTTTTTGCGAAACTGAATTTAGTAGGCACCGGTCCTCCATCCGGAGTAAACTGGGAGTAGGTATGCCAGGGGCTGTTCAGGTCAACATGAAAATGAAGCTCATATACATTATCGGATATTTTTTTTGCAGAGTAGGTCCAATTGTACGGAGTACCCTGGGCCTGTATTGCACAGGCAGCTAAGACAGCTATTGCCAGCGTAAGAATTCTTTTCATATTCAAATGTACAGTTTCAGTTTATGGAAGCAGAAAACGAGGGTAAAATAAATTCTTAAAATGGACAGGTGGTCCTGCCAGTAGTCAATCCGAAATAGAGGCGAGCATTTCCAGCAGGAAAACAAAATGTTTACGCTGGTCCGGAAAAATTTTTTTTGGATAGTCAGGCTGCATGGATAACAGATCAGGCAGATCTGTGGCGAATATAAAAACAAACTGCGATAGCTGCTATAAATCCAATCGCAACCAGGATATTCCAGAGACGGTTATTTTGCTGAACACGTAGCGCTTCATCGTGGGAAATCATTTCTTCCCTTATTTCACGGGAATATCCCCCTTTGGTCATAAAATTGATGCCTTTCTGGGTAATTTCCAATTCAAGCCCGCGGGTACCTACAAAACAACGGACCAAACCGTCTTCTAAAAGAATTTCCTGCAGGCTTTGCAGTTCGTCACCGAAAAACTCACCATAGCGGTCATAAAAGCCTGCAAGGGGAATTGCCGGCTGATCCTCATACTCGTGCATCAAAAGAGATAATAAACCGTCTAATTTTTCATCCAGGCCTGAAGTCTTGCTCGTTAGCTGCATCGATTGATCTGTTTAATACATATGTAAATCAAATCATAGGTATGGATGACAGATCGCAGGACCATTAAAACATTAGCCGAATAATGCTCGCAGGGAAATTGCGTGAAAGAAAGCTTTTCGCTCTTGCATAAAAGTAAAAATTATTTCATTAAATCAAAATAATTTTCAAGCCAAATCAATAATAAATGCCCTTATATCCGGTAATATACCCGGGACGCAGGTTTCAGGCGGTCGTGACACGACCAGTATCATGTTTTTCGTGAGATATTCTTATTATGTCTGATGGCATCCCAGTATTGCCTGCCGTAACCGACCAGGATTTCGGAACCTGCGGGGATATTTTTTATGGCATCTATGAATACCTTCAATCCAACGGATTCATAGCTGGCATTGTTCGTTACCCCCCTTTTCCTGCTTATTCCCAATGCATCGTTTGCATATCTGCCAAGAGCCCTCGAGTAGGTAGATGCATCGAGTACATGTTTCCGGCTTATATAAAAAATATATCCATTGCCTCCATTTTTATGGTCGGCGTCCTTCCAACTGGTGAGCCTTCCCTTATATTCTACAATACGCGTTCCCTTTGTAATCGGCTTTCGCGTAAAAAGTCCTTTTCCACCGGAAGGCAGAGAAGATCTCCTGACATATAAATGTTTTGAATGAAATGGCATGATATAAATAATCTTGTAAACCCTATCGCATATCCCGGAGAATAATAAATTATCGTACCAGGTAATCTATACCCTCATAAGATCTGGTAACCAGTTTACGATGGATTTTTTTATCTGCCTGGCATCCAGATTTTCCTTCATGGTCCGCTCGACCAGGGCTGGTAATTCTTCGTCTGAGGCAAAGCGCAGGGCAGCCAGTTGTGGAAACCGGAGATTTGATTCCAATAGTTCCAGTCTTTTACCAGTGAGCAGATGGTATCGGAAACGCAATTCCATTCGTATAATCCGATTTTGGTTACCCAGTGCATAGTGTTGCCTTAGCATAAAAGAGGTCCACCCAATAAAAAAAAAGATACCGATAATCGCTATCCAGATCCCCTTTTGATCCGGCCGGTGATAATACATACGAACTGATCCTGCAATTGCCAAAAGAAGCAGGGGGTAATAAATAAAATGATGGGTTGTATAAAATCTGACGTGATTGGCGAAGTTTTGCTGAGGCATTTTATGAGTTAATTCAGTTTTAAAATCAGGATTTCTCTTCAGACCTTGGTCGCACGATAAACCGAAGCGCCTGATCCTTGTTTATATATGCAATCATCCAGTTAAAAAAAGTTTTAAACCGGTTGCGGTAACCAATGAGGGAAAAAAGGTGCACGAATAGCCAGATAAACCAGGCTATGAATCCCCTGAAATGTACATGGTGAGGAAGATCAGCCACCGCTTTGTTTCTTCCGATGATCGCCAGCGTCCCTTTATCATGATAGTGAAATGGTTCAGGTTTTTTTCCTGTGATCATAGATTTGAAATTGGCCGCAAGAAATTTCGCCTGTTGAATGGAAACCTGCGCCAACTGCGGATGGCCGTCGGGGTAAGTGGCTTCGTGTGTCTGTAAACAGGTATCACCTATCGCATATATATCATTCAGCCCGATCACTTTATTATACGGATCGGCAAGCATTCGTTTGCCTTTCCCATAGCAGGTGCCCGGTATACCATCAAATTCCATCGCAGTTACTCCCGCAGTCCAGATCAGATTTTTTGTTTCGATGATTTGGCCGTTAGACAAAAAAACTTTGTCTTCTTTGAAATCGCTCACTCTTGCCTGCAATATTATTTTCACCCCCAATTCTTCCAACGCATTAAACGTATCATTCTGGGAATCCGCACTCATAGGAGCCAGCAGATGTTCACCGCCATCGACCAGGTAAATTTCGGCACCGGTTCCTTTCAGTTCCGGATAATCTTTTGAGAAACTATGAATCCGCAGATCGGCGAGCATGCCGGAAACCTCTACTCCCGTAGGGCCGCCTCCTGCCACAACAACAGTAACTAATTTTCTTCTCTCCACCGGATCCATTGTGATCGTAGCCTGTTCCAGCCGTTGAAAAATGGTGTTTCGCATATTCAGGGCGTCATTCACATTCTTCATCGGGATCGCGTTCCGACGGATATTTTCCATTCCGAAATAATTTGATTCGGCACCGGTTGCAAAAACAAGATAATCATAAGTCAGTTTGCCGTTGTTCAGTTCTACGGAATGGTTTCCCGGATCCACCCGGATAAGTTCACCCAAACGAAACCGGATGTTGGAATATTTTCTGAATAATTTCCTGAACGGATAACTGATATTCGAATTCTCCAAAAAACCAGTGGCTACCTGGTAAATCAGTGGTGGAAAAAAATTATAATTGTTTTTGTCTACCAGTGTAATTTGAAAACCGGGATTATTTTTCAGATGCAATGCAAGATTGACACCTCCGAACCCTCCTCCAATGATCACCAGTTCCTTTGATACCTTTAGCTGGTCCTGCGAATAAACCATACTGCAAATTTAACTTATATGCAGCAACCCCTGCGCCATAAATTTGAATTGTCTTTATTTACGCTTCCGGCGTATAGACTTAGTCGTTAAGGCATGAATCCGGATGTGGAATTATTTACGCACAGGACCCAGTGGTAAAATGATGTATCCATATACTTCATTCAGCAGGTTGGCAATTCCTGTATAGATGGCCAATGAACCGCAAACGATACCTTCATAACCGGCAAACCGGGTGATCGATTCAATTTTTGTTGCATCGCCGATTGCCAACAGAAAGAACAAAATGGTTAACGATGCAAATACAAGTTGAAGAGCAATATTTATTCTCAAAGTTCCGAAAAACAATAACAGTGTAAACAAGCCCCACATGATGAGATAAGCCACCAGCGCGGATCCCGGAGTCGCGGAAATCCAACCCCATTTTGCCATAAATATGAGACCCACCAGTGAAATCCAAAAAAAGCCGTAGGAGATAAATGCCGTCATTCCAAAAGTGTTATTCTTCCTAAACTCCAGAATTCCTGCGATAACCTGAGCCATACCGCCATAAAAAAGTCCCATGGCCAGTATCATGGAATTCATTTCATACAACCCGGCGTTGTGAAGATTTAATAACACGGTCGTCATTCCAAATCCAAATAATCCAAGCGGTGCAGGATTGGCAAAGTTGTCTTTTAATACAACCGGGGAGAGTTCGGCAGGCATATGGCAGCTTTAAGGTGATTGTTGCCCGCTAAAATAAGATAAAAACAAGTATGAAAGTGTGAGAGTATGGGAATATGGGAGTTAATTTATTAAAGTGATCTCATACTAATTCACTTAGTTCGAGCCAACGGAATTCTTTGGATTCCAACGTTTCAGTAACTACCGTGAATCGCTGTGAGAGTTGCTGAATGGAATCAAAGTTTATCGATGGGATCATGCAGTTTCTCTGTGATTTGTTCTTTTTCCCTGTTAAGATCACTGATTTCTTTCTCAAGGATTTCCAATTCCCTTTTTTCCTTGTAGGATAGCTTTGGTTTTGCAGCTGCCGGAACCGCTGCTTCTTTTACCATGGTTGTTTGAACAGGTTTCAGCGTTTCTGTTTCGTCGTCGGTCTTGATTTTCAGCCATTGCTGATATAGGCCATAGTTACCAGGAAAATCCCTGATGACTCCGTTACCTTCAAAAACAAAAAGATGTTCTACCATACGGTCCATGAAATAACGGTCGTGGGAAACCATTACCAGGCATCCCTGAAAGTCGAGCAAAAAATTTTCCAACACCGCAAGCGTAGGTAGATCCAGATCGTTGGTTGGTTCATCGAGGATCAGAAAATTGGGATTGTGGAAAAGGATGGACAATAAGAACAGCCTCCTTTTTTCTCCCCCGCTCAGGGAAGATATAAAAGTGTATTGTTTGTCCGGCGGGAATAAAAACAAATTCAGGAACTGGGCCGCACTCAGGGAACTTCCATCTGCCAGGGGAAAATGCTCGGCAATATTTTTTACGAATTCAATCACCCGAACATCCTCCTTAACTATAAGACCGGCCTGGGAATAATTTCCGAATACGACCGTTTCTCCAATATTTACTTTCCCGCTATCCGGCGGCTCCAGTCCCTGCAGCATATTCAGGAAAGTAGTTTTGCCTGCACCATTTTTTCCGACAACTCCAATACGGTCACCCCGCTTGAAAGTATAGTCAAAACCCTTTAGTATTATTTTATCTCCAAAACTCTTGTTCACTTTTTTCAATTCTGCCACTTTGCCTCCCAGCCTGCTCATTTTCATTTCCAGGGTAAGTCGTTGCTCGTCGAGGTTTTGCTTTGCCTTGGACTCCACTACATAAAATGCATCCTGACGGCTTTTAGATTTGGTTGTTCTTGCCTTTGGTTGCTTACGCATCCACTCCAGTTCTTTCCTGTAAAGATTTTTCGCCTTGTCAATACTGGCTAAATCCGATTCTATGCGTGCTGATTTTTTTTCCAGATAATTTTCATAGTCCCCCTTATAAGTATATAAGTCACTGCGATCCATTTCCCAGATTTCATTACAAACATTGTCCAGGAAATACCGGTCATGCGAAACCACGAGCAGGGTAATATTCTGCTGGTTCAGATAATTCTCCAGCCATTCCACCATTTCAATATCCAGGTGATTGGTTGGCTCATCCATGATGAGCAATGCTTCTTTACTTCCAAATTGAATGTCGATGAGTGTGCGGGCCAGTGCGACTCTTTTTCGTTGTCCTCCACTGAGGGATTTTACCGGCTGAACGAGGTGATCAATATTAAGACGGCTGAAAATCTGTTTTACCCTGGCATCAAAATCCCAGGCATTGAGATGATCCATCTGTTCAATACTTTCCATGAGCGCATCCGTGTCTTCTGTTTCACCGGCAGCTTCAAAAGATTTAATGGCAGCGGTTACCGGATTGGGATGATGAAAAATATTGTCAAGCAAAGAGAGTTCCTCCTGGAACTGCGGATCCTGTTCAAAAAAAACGACATTAATATCCTTAGAAATCCAAAGTTTTCCGGCCTCAGCATTTTCTTTTCCGGCAAGAATTTTTAGCAGGGTAGTTTTTCCAGTACCATTCTTTGCGATCAGGGCGATTTTATCTCCTGATTCAATATGAAAGGAAATATTGTCAAAAAGCGGTTTAACTCCATACGATTTCCCAAGGCCTTCGGCAGATACATAATGCATGCCGCAAAGATAATTGAAATAGACCGTCTATTGGGTCTTCCGGATACCCTCCGCCATGAGATTTGCGACGAACTGATTACCTGCATCGTTGAGATGCACACCATCGGCAGTTAGTATTCCTTTTTCAAGATTTTTAGGATTGTTTGCTTTTTCATAGGCCTCAAATGAAGCGCGCATATCTACAAGGATCAGTTTTTGTTCTGCAGCGATTTTACGGATAATATCAGAATACTTATTCATGTCACCGTCCTGCTCATTCGTATTATCATATTTTTCACCGATGGTTGCCGGTGTACAGACAATTACCTTAATATTAGCGGCTTTGAACTTTCTAACCAATGCCAGGTAGAATCTTTCAAATTTGTCTGCATCCGTGCCGGTTCCCATTTTTTTATGCCATACGTCATTTACACCTACCCAGATTACCACGATATCAGGTGATTTACTAATTACATCATCTTCCATCCGGAAGTAAAGATCATATACCTTATTCCCGCTAATCCCCTCTCCGATCAATTCATAATTACCCGCACCTCCCGGATTAAGCAGATCGTTGTCGATTGTAATAAATCCATTTGTCTTTACAGCCGCTTCGGTAATGGAATCTCCGAAGAAAACTACTTTTATTTTTTTTGATGACATAAATGAATAGCTGATGATTATTGAAATTAAGATGACAGCTAAAAACTTCTTCTTCATATAATCCAGTATTTGAGATGATGGACAATAATCCGGATCAAGGGCAGTATAGCCATGGCACCTTTTCCATTTTTAAAGTTAAAGAAGGATCGCATTAATGAGTACAAATGCCTAATTTCATTTCAAAATTGGAAATGAATGGCCAGTACAAAGATTATTGTAAATGATAACGGTTCCCTTAAAATATCGGGAGATTTTGAAGTCGTGGACAAGACCGGCGCGTTATATGACCTGGGTGGAAGAGAAATAATCTCGCTTTGCCGTTGTGGAAAATCATCAACCAAGCCTTTCTGCGATGGTTCACATAAAAACCATTTTGAACACAATGCGGTTGCCTTCGCCCTGCCTCCTAAGAAAACAGTCTGAATAAGAATTTTTTCTACCTGTATCTCTACTGCCTGCTGGTAACAGACCTGTTATTTCATAATAATAGCTGAACCACCAAGGTCCGGAATCGGCAGAAAACTGATTTTTTGTTCTGTGCAGAACTGCTCAACCGCCTGACGTACCCCTTTGTACGCATCACTATTAAAATCATGAATGAAAATATAACCGCCATCCACCATTTTGGGGTAAAAAAAACAGAGTCCATTATAAATGGGTTCATATAAATCGGTGTCAATGCTGACAAATACAAACGGATCCTCCAGTCCTCTGGCAGATTCCGGGAAAAATCCCTTTACCGGCCTGCAATTCTCCGGTGATTTCATTTGACTGAGTACCGACTCCACGGAAGTATCGGAAAAATCCTGGTCGCCTGCTGAAAACTGTTGCCTCGTTTCGGCAATTATATCTCTTTTGTCAAATCCTTCAAAAGTGTCGAACAGGTACAATAGCCGACCCGGAAAATATTGATTTATATACCTGGCAAATTTACCCTTGTACACGCCCAGTTCGGCGACATTTCCATTTAGATTTTTCCGGTTGATTTCGTGACTAACCAACTCGAGCGTGGCAAGACGGATATAGTCAAAGTAATTCCTGTCAATGACCCGTTCACGTTTCAGATAAACCAGGGAACTGCCAATGAAAATATTTCTTTTCCTCAGCAGCCCGCCAAACAGATAATTTGTTCCTTTCGCCAGCATTCCGAGCATTGGAATATTTTGTTGCAAAAATAGCTCTTGAGCTACTTAAAACAGAATCCTTCAAAATATAAAAGCCAGACCAGGGCCCGGCTTTTTAAATTCTATATTGCTAAATCTATTCCTTCAGATTATATAATTGCAGAATGGCAGTGGCGCACAAGGCCCTGTTGTAAATTCTGACTTCATCAATCACTCCATTTAGATAGTATGGATATAGAACGTCATTCGTTTTACCAAGGAAAATATCATTCGCATTGGGAGTGAACGGTCCTGACCTGGTTTTGCTGTCTTTCAATTGCCCGTTGATATACATTTTAGTGATGAAGCCATCATATGTTAGTGCAACAGAATACCATTGGTTTGTTTTAATCAGTACTGTATCCGTTCCGGCATAAGGCGCTGCACCGTCGAAGGGATTATCCCCGAAACTGCCTCCAAATGATTCATGATTCAAATTGGGCGTTCCGCAGTTGGCAGCAAAATCGTAAAAACCCAATCCATAAAAGCCATTTACATGAAAATTATCGCCTTTGGTAATAATCTGATTGTCCGCACAGGGTCCTGTATAGAATCCATTGGCTTTGATAATTGCAAACATTGTTATACTATCCGGATTCAGGGATTGACTGTTTTTGATTTCCATATAGCTGGAGGTGCCGTCAAATAAATAGGCATTGTTTGCTTTCCCGAAACGGTCGGTTGTTTTAACAGCATTATTAAAAAATATATCATTATGAAAACCGCTGCTGTCGTTCAGATTACCCCCGTTAAAATTATAATAGGCGACCAGGCCATCCTTGAGATTACAATTACAGGAAATGACGGTATCCCTGATCATTAAAGTGTCAACTGTATTAATAGTATCCCTTACTGTTATCCGGGCTGTATCATGGATCGTTTCTGTTTTTGAGCATCCTGTAAAAGGAACGGAGGAAGCCAGGATAAAACAAATAAGAAGTATTAATCCGGAAATGGATTTCAAGAGTTTCATACTACAGCTTTAACTATTGGAAATATAACAACACAATAAACAAAATATTTCCCATATCATTCAATAATCGAAAGTCTAAGGGAAAACACTTAGATCCCAACTATTCCGCCCATCTTTTCTTAAACCCATAAGGGCAGTGCCTGCATCCGCTTCGGCAGCAAAAACCGCGGGACAAAAGATAAAATTCTGTGAACACCCGGTATTCTCCTTCATTGTAGTAGTGAATGCCTTCAATCAGGTCCCCCCCACGGCCCGGGAATGGGAATTGTTTTTCCTTAGCGACCATATTGTTTAAGTCAATCAGGCAATCGTTGCAAAGACAATTAAAAAATGTAGCTGCAAGAAATGATTTGGTTTCATTGCTAAGTGATACCTGTGAACAGGAACACGCGGAAATATTATCTGAATTGCAGGTAAATTCTTTTTTACAACGCGGACATATTTTTATTTTGCCTCCCATACTATTGATATCCTTTTGCCTGCAGGGTAAATAATTCTGCATATTTGCCCTTTCTGTCAATCAATTCCTGGTGCGTCCCGCTTTCAATCAACTCACCCTGTTGCAAAACCAGGATCCTGTCAGCCATCCTCACCGTAGAGAAACGGTGTGAAATCAAAACAGCCGTTTTCCCTTTTGTGAGCGTTGCAAATCTTTGGAATACCTCATATTCAGCGCGGGCATCCAGCGCGGATGTGGGCTCATCCAGAATCAATACCTGCGCCTGACGCATATAAGCCCTTGCCAGCGCAACTTTTTGCCATTCACCACCAGACAATTCTATACCCTCCTGGAATCTTTTTCCGAGCATTTGCTCATACCCGGCAGGAAATCGTCTTACCAGGTCTGAAGCAAGACTCTGCTCAGCAGCTGACTCAATGAGCGATCTGTTTTCCTTCTGAATGATATTTCCCACGGCGATATTATCCGATACGCGCATTTGATATCGCAGGTAATCCTGGAATATAATTCCAATATGCTGTCTCAGACTCACGAGATCATATAGCCGTAAATCCACGCCATCCAGTAAAATCATTCCTTCAGTCGGGTCGTACAGGCGCGCCAACAATTTTACCAAAGTTGTTTTGCCTGCTCCGTTTTCCCCGACGAGCGCAATTTTTTCTCCGGCTTTTAAGATAAAACTCAAATGCCTCGATGCCCATTTTTCCGCATGCTGGTACCGGAAACCGACGTCCCGAAATTCAAAACCAATGCGAATGGGATCAGGAAGCGGAAGGGGGTTTTGTATCGCAGAAATACCCGGCTGTATTTCAAAGAAATCAAAAAAATCACTTAGATAAATCGCTCCCTGACTGACGGCTGAAAAACGGGTAAGCACCGCTTCGAGCAGGGCCTTTAGCTGGCGAAAAGAACCTGCCAAAAAAGTCAGTTTGCCGATGCTGATTGTCCCCGAAATGGCTTCCAGGATGATATAAACATATGCACCATAATAACCCAGGCTTCCAAGCAGGGTAAATACTGTGCCCCAAAGAGACCTGTTGATTGAAATACGGCGATTACTGAAGTAAAATTTATTCGCCAGCGTTTCAAACTTTTCTATGATGAATGCGGAGAGATCAAAAATTTTCACTTCCTTGGCCGTTTCATCACTCGCTCCCAGATATCTCAGATAATCCAGTTCACGCCGCTCCGGTGTTTGACGGCGGCTGAGTGCATAAGTCTGGTCGTTGAAATACGACTCACCAATAAACGAAGGAAGTATAGTTATGAATAATATTGCGATCAGCCAGGGATTAAATATGACGAGACCTGCAGCAAGAAAACTCATGGTAATCAGGTCCTGAACCTGGCTAAGAACCTGCGACAATAATATGGTGCGGCCGGTGGTTTGTTGCCTGGCCCTTTCAAGTTTATCATAAAAAACAGGGTCCTCAAATTGTTCAAGATCCAGCACCGCCGCATGTTTCATGATCCGGACCGAGCTTAATTTTCCGAATAAATCTCCAAGCAGGCTATCCAATAGTGAAATGCTCCGGCCCAGGGCATCATTGAGAATGGCCAGTACGAATTCTATACCTATCAGAATCCACAAATGGTGAGTTGAATGCAGGCCCTGATCGCGATTAAGGAATATTACTTCGTCAATGATCCCTTTACCGACATACAATATTGAAACCGGAATAGCTGAGCGCAGCAGGCGCAGGCCTACATTCAGAGCAGTCATCCAGGGACTGGATGCCCAGACCAGTTTAAAAAATGCAGGAAGGTTCCGAAGGGCACTAAGCCGCTCTCTCCAGCCTGGTTTGCGTAGATTTTGAACCATGCTTGAAAGTGCAATTTACGTTTTTACACATAAAGCGAACGGAAGGGGTTATTGGTTATGGGTTATGGGTTATGGGTTATGGGTTATGAATGATGCCCAGCCCATGACACACAATCCATAACTTATACCCTAATTAAAGGGAACCTTCGCAGTGTACAAATGTTCTCCCGTGTAGCTGATCATCGTGACCTGCATCCAGTTACTAAAAACACTAAAATTCATGAATCCGTTTTCAGCGCGGGCATATATTCCCCCTTCAGGATGTACTATGGTTTTGGAGAGCTCCGATCCTGCTCCGGAAACAAAATAGGATGTATATCCGGGCGGCTTGATATATTGGAGGTTGTGATCATGTCCGCATATATAGACATTGACATGATATTTTTCGAAGATGGGCTTAAACAGATTTTTCATTTCCACTGTTTCCTTTGCTTTCATTCTCCCACCGCCCGTGTATACGGGGTGATGGCCGAAAACGATTTTCCATTTTATATTCGGGGGTGCTTCACCTAAGGTTTTTTCCAACCAACTTCTTTGCAGGGCGGTATCCTGTCCCTGCACATGATGCTTATCGCCATTATAGGATTCTGACAGAAACGGGGTGGTATCAATGAAGACAAGTTGGACTCCCTGGGTACTGTCTTCCCCTATAAAAAAAATTTTGGAATAATAGCGGGCGGGCATGTGCCATTTTCTATCAATTTGTGAATAATCAATTTCCGCCTGTGGCTCGCCCCGGTAATCATGATTTCCAAGTACCACATACCAGTCTGACTGCAGGGAATGTGCAGTATAAATGTCTTCGTAAGACGCAAGCCAGTTATGGTCGCGCGTACTTTGTACGCCATTGGGATAAAAATTGTCTCCGGTGGAAACGATGAATTCCGGTTTGAACTTTTTGGCAGTCCTCCCCATTTCAACGGCGACTTCCCGTTGCATGTCTTCCCCGTTTCTTCCCCAATCGCCGAATACCATAAAACGCAAGGGCTTTTGGGTTTTCTGAAATACGGAATCAGATTTCTTTACAGTTTGCGGAAATACCGTCGGGGAGAAAAGTAGCAAGCCAAAAATCAATGGTACAGAACGCATTATGAGATTTTTTAAAAATCGGGAGCCTGTACTGCCAAAAAAATGATGGATGGCGATAGCACATAGAGATTGATTAAAATGAATTAATCATTTTCCATTTACTAAAACCATCCACCAAAAAGGCGTTGAGCATTCAGTGTTACACGTAAGTCGTAATAAGCGAAAGCTTAGTAACGAT
Source organism: uncultured Bacteroidota bacterium (assembly GCA_963741345.1). Lineage (GTDB taxonomy): Bacteria > Bacteroidota > Bacteroidia > Chitinophagales > Chitinophagaceae > Puia. Next base: position 140,753 of record CAVUHS010000005.1, on the reverse strand, counting down.
TACGGTCACGATTATATCCACCACCACCGCCACGGCTTCCACCACCACCACCACGTGATCCACCGCCGCCGGGGTTTTTATCTTCAGCAACTTTTACAGTAAGCGTTCTTCCTTCCAGGCTTGTGCCGTCGAGGGCCTTAATGGCTTTCTCCGCTTCTTCATTACTTGAAAATTCAACAAATCCGAAACCACGACTCTTATGGGTTTCTCTGTCTAAAATAACTTTTGCTGAACCAACGGAACCGTATGGTTCAAACAATTCTTGCAATTCTTGATCACTAACGGCGAAAGGCAGACCGGCTACAAAGATTTTCATTCCAATACAATTTAATAGGCGACAAGATACCACATTAGTTTAGTTCAGTGGTTGATTGCCGCGTTTTTTTTGGAAGAAAGGCCTGATTTCTTCAAAATAAGGCAGTTATGCGGGTTCCGGCCTTCATTTTGAAGCAAAACCCGTCAATTCAACAAGTTTTTGTCCGGCTCACTTTACGAATTTTTATAACATTCACACTAAACCGGGGAAACGGGAATTCTTAATTCATACCTCGTTCCCTGTCCGGGAATGCTGGAACTGGAAAAAAAAGACCTGATCCGGTTTGCTCTTTTTTGCATATTCTGAAAGCCGTGCCCCTTTTTTATGAAAAGGGGATTAAATCCGATTCCGTCATCAGAAAGTGCAATCAGGATTTCCTGACCCGGTGTTTTTTGGATATTTAATTTCACATGAACTGCCTGTGCGTGTTTCAGACAATTACTCATGGCTTCCTTGAAAATCATCATGATGTTCCGGTTGTAATTACCGGGCAGTTTAATATTTTCTGATTCTCCCATTAAATTTTCATAGCAAAAACAAATACCTGTGTCCTGAAATACATCGATACCCAGGCTTTGCAACCGGTGGCCGATTTCTTTCATGATATCACTTTCAGGATTTAAGGCCCAAAGAATATCCCGGGTTCCCTGGTATAACCCGCTTACATTTTCCTTTATCTGTCCGATAATTCTTTTTTCTTCCTCATGTCCGTTACCAAGTTTGGAATGCAGTACATCCGTTAATACCTGGATTCGTGTGAGGCTGTTTCCCACTTCATCATGAAAATCTTCGGAGGCCGTTTGCCTTACCTTGATATTTTCTTCCCGCTTAACAGCTTCAATCTGGTCGAGCTGTCTAACGCGCATGCGCATACGAATCCACTGAATCCATAGAATGAGACCCATGATCAAAACCAGGAGAAGAAATTTAAAATAGAGAGTCTGATAAAACGCAGCCCGGATATCAAAGGAGAACTCGACATTTTCATTAGAAAATCCGACCCCTTCCAGGAATGCCCGTGCCTTGAAAGTATAATGTCCGGGTGGTAAAGCCGGGTATACAACAAAGTGATTTTGCGTGAGTGCCGAATAGGATTTTTCCATCCCCTCCAGCTGGTATTGATACAATACGGATTCGCTGTTGAGGTAACTTGGGCATTTGAATGAAAAACTCAGGTGATTTTCATTATGGGGAAGAGATAGGTTTTTCGGAATAGCATACCAGCTGTCGAGCAGACCTGCAAAGCGACTGGGTGCGATCTCCTTTGAGAAAACCTGGACCTGCTGCAGGATCACAGGTGGCAGATAAGGCTTCTTCCTGACCGACTCCGGGATATATTTGAAAAGACCCGAAACAGTTCCGAACCACAGATTATTTTGCCTGTCATAAATAGCCGCACTCTGATTGCATTCAGCCGAAGATATGTCTCCCGCTGTGGAGAGGCTGGAAATTTTGACTGCTCCCGAAAGCGTATCAAAAACAATTTTATTGATTCCCCTTCCGGTTCCCAGCCAGATCTGGTTTTTATTATCCGTAACCACACTATAAATAAAATCAGCATTCAATCCGTCTTTTGTTGTAAACTGTCTGTGTTTACCATTCAGGCGGTTATAAAGAATGAATCCCTTATTGGAAGAGGCCAGCAAGTAATATGGTCCCAGAGAAGAAATGGACATGTAACTCGCAGACGACAGAAGGGAATCATTAATTTTCCGATAACCATGATCCTGATTAACCAGATAGAGACCATTGTCTGTCGACACCAATATGGAATCATTTTGAACGGGAAGAATTTTTTCTGAAAACAGGCTGAACACATGGGTATTTTTACCGGAAGCAGAAATATGATAGAAACCAAAACAGGTAGATACCCAAAACCCACTATGGGCATCGGGCAAAACCGAATTGATACATCCTTTCAAATCTCCCAGGGAGGTCTTTGTAAACTGTCCATTCTGGTATTTTGAAAATAATCCACTGCTGGATAAAACGAAAATCCCGTTATCATCCCCCTTGAAAAGACCCGTAATATTCTGATCGCCCGGATCGTCAGACTGACCCTTTACCCGGTTCATATTTTTACCGTCGTAGACATATAAGCCAGATCCAGTTGTTCCAATGAACAGCTGATCACGGTATTCTAACATGGGCATTACACTTTTATTCCGAGCCGCACTAAACTGATCAAAAATCAAAAAAGGTTGGAAGGAATACCGGAAAACCCCTGTCCCACTGGTTCCAAACCAAATATTGTCCTCGTGATCTTCAAAAATTGAAACAGTATTACTGCCTTCATACCCATTTTCGGAATTAAAAGGGATTAGTCCAGAATCCGAATACTGAAAAAGACCCTTTGTGCATGTCAACCAAAGTTTACCGGATCTGTCCTGATATATATTTGAAAATTTCCCCAGGCTTTTTGCTGTGACAAATGATTTGAGATTACCTTTTTCCACGGCAAATATTTCACCAGATGTTAGCAGGAATAATTTTTCATTATCCCGTGAATCAAAAACGATTTTCTGGCAAATACCGCTTTGATTATTCTCAGGCAGGGGAATCTGCAATTTCCATCCATCTTTTTCCAAACGGAAAATACCCTTGTTCATAACTGCAGCCCATAATAATCCCTGCCTATCAATGTCCAATGCAGTCACTCTTTCATATAGTCCGGATACAATGGTGTGCAGCGGCTTTTCTCCCAGATTTAAACGATACAAGGTCCCTCCCGCGAGCGCCCAGATTCTGTGCAACGAATCTTCCCGCAAAGTCTTCACTACATTTCCCGCCGGATTTTCTGAAAACCGGATACTCTTAAAAGACGAGCCATTAAACCTGGAAACTCCAAATACGGTTCCAATCCAGATAGCGGAGTCGTGTGAAGCCAGGATGGTGTTTGAAAAATTACTGATCAGGCCGTCCGTTTCACTGTAATTGGTGAACTGTTTCCCGTCAAATCGTGAGATGCCACCCAGTGTACAGAACCACAGATTATCATAATGATCCTGCGTAATTGCCATCACCTGGGATTGAATCAGTCCTTGCTGAACATTATAATTTTGAAAATGAAATTTTTGTGCTGCAGTGAATAATGGCAAAAACAAAATGATATAAATTATCCTTTTTATCATTTGCCGTGTTGTTCTCATTTGGTCAAAAATATTCATGCAGAAAAATGGGAATAAGCCGCAAGCTCCAAAAAATGCACAGATAAATTAACTTTAATGCCCGGAGGTTCTTAATAAATCCCCCATTAAGGGGGAGCACCATATCCCGGAATTCATGGAAATTTATAAAATTTTAAACTGACATGGAAGAAACAAACGTCCGGATTGTGATTGTGGAAGATGATAAAGTCATCCGGGAAGGATATCGTTTTTTGATCGGTGAAAAACAGGGATACCAGGTTATAAATACCTATTCAACGGCAGAGCAGGCAATTAAGAAACTTACGGAAGATGCCCCCGACCTGGTTATGCTTGATGTGGGATTGCCCGGCATGTCGGGAATCGAAGCAATTCCAAAGATAAAAGGTATACTGCCCCAGGTGCTTATATTGATATGTACGGTACACGATACCGAAGACATTATTTTCCGCGCCCTGACTAATGGTGCTTCCGGCTACCTGACTAAAAACAGTTCTGCCGTGAAAATCATGGAATCCATCCGGGAAATTATGCAGGGAGGTGCTTCCATGAGTGCCAATGTGGCTCAGTTGGTGATCCGGTCATTTCAGAGAAATTCACATTCGCCCCTTTCGAGGCGGGAAACACAGATCCTGGAAGAAATTGCCAAAGGAAAAAACAGAAGAGTGATTGCGGATGAATTATTTATAGACAATGAAACGGTGAAGAGCCATATTAAAAATATATATGCGAAGCTGAATGTTCATTCCAAGGCAGACGCCATCCGGACTGCTAAGGAGAACAAGTTGATTTAATAAAAAAAGCAGGTGGTGGAAACCACCCGCGGTCACATGAGAAAATAAAACTAATAATCGGAAATCCCCATTGGGTTCTCCAACATATCTTCAAATAACGGACTGGTCTGTTCGTTACTACCTTGTGTTACCCATTTCCTGAAATCCTGCATTCTGACCTGATTGATAAAAACTCTTTCGCGAGTTGCGGGATACAGCTCTACTTCAATACGGCCCGCCACACATAATTTGAATTTTCGAACTGATTCTATATGGACCAAATATTTCTTATTTATCCTGTAGAAATCAGCCGGATCCAGAGCCATCGTCAGATCCCTCAGCGTTTTAGGGATTAAATATTTCAAACCCTGCAGCCGGTCAACCATGTAGCAGGTTTTATTCTCCAGGAAAAAATAAGCGATGTCATCCGTCTTAAACAATACATATTCATTCGCCCTGCGGATAATTATTCTTCTGTACTGGCTATTATTCGGATTCGTATTCATCAAAGCAGCCGATTGAATGCTGATTAAAATTAAAAACTAACTGCCATGAAAAAATAAAATGGGATAAAATGCCGTCAGGGGGGTGAGAAAATCGTTATCCGGAAGTTAATTCGGGAATCTACCCGCCGTAAAGGGGGATTGCTTTTTAAAAAAACAGGATGTCGGGTAGTGATAAAAAAGAAAAAACCCCCAAGCATTAATCGGGGGTTTCTCAAAGAACTTGAATTTAAGGTTTTCTTTAGGACGGTAAATCAAGCTGGTTTTTCAGGGATATTCGGTTGTTTCAGTGATATTGGATATGTTAAAAGTAGTTCCTGAAATGAATGTACCCAAGAGCAGAACCACTCAATTTGAATCGTAGATCTACGTTTTAGGCTTAAAGCCTTAGGCCTAAAGCCCAAAGCTATTTTTAGATCTTCTAATTAATAATCTAAATGCGTGGAGATTCTAATGCGCAATGAATACCACGATTGGTTTAGGCTTTGGGCCTAAAGCCTATTTCAGGTGTGCACGTAGCATCCAGGCAGTTTTTTCATGTTTTTCCATCAGTGCTGTCACAAAATCGCTGGTGCCTGCATCTTTATGTGCTTCATCGAATTCTTTGATATTAGACCGGATAAATTCAATAATACTTTCATGATCACCCAATAGATTTTTAATAAGGTCCAGGCTGTTGTTTCCTCCTTTTAACTGTTCGGTCAGGTGTGTCAGGCCGATGAATTCCTTCAGAGTAGCGGGCGCATAATGTCCCAGCTGGCGGATTCGTTCTGCAACAGAATCCACAATTTCCTGGGATTCGTTATACAGTTGTTCAAAATAAAGATGAACGGAATGAAAATCAGGACCCTCGAGATTCCAATGTGCATTTAATGTTTTTGTATACAACACAAATTCATCTGCCAGCAACTTACCCAATTGTACTGATACCGTTTTCCTGTTTCCTTCTGAAATTCCAATGGTTGTTTTCATAATATTTTTTTATGAGGGTGCATCTATATATGAATGCATCCGTAAATGAATAATGCAACATAAAGTTAACTCATGTTGCATTATACAAATCCACTGCCATCTTAAATCAGATGAACTGGTTTATAAAATATTAAAGAGGCTGCACAGGCTCGGGATCTTTTAAAAATTCATCAAATTCGGGTCGTTTGGGATCGGAACCGTATTTATTCGGACCTTCTGTTCCCGGAGTAAAATATAAAATCAGATTATAAATCGGAATCAGGATAAACCATCCGCTTTTATTTACATCATGCATCCTCCGGACGGCAACGGCAATCGAAGGCACAAGTACGCCCAGGGCATACAGGTTATATAACAGACTCGAATTCATGTACTGTCCGATGATTGCAAGCAGGACGGCAATAATTACATCGAATAAAGTGAAATACCAGAATTCCGCTCTCCGGGAACGTCCTTCGAATACTGCATACTTTTTTAATACTTCTAAATACCATTTCATGACAAGTTGCTTTTGGTTAATAATGCGCCGGGTAGTCCGGCATGATGACTTAAATATAATAAACAATCCATGTATAATACAATGTATACCATTAAACTAAGTGTTTACTCTTAGGTATTCGGGCCAGTAGCATTTCCGTTGGATTATCTTTGTCCCATGCAGGAGTCCATTACCCTGAATTTTTTATACAAGGAAACACCACAAAAAATAGACTGCGTGCTCAGGGTGAGCACCTATACTTATCAGTTCCTTTGTACGGTTGATGATACTGAAATGGTTCTGGAGAAAGATGATGAAGGAAATTTCAGGGCGATGGAGGCAAATCCGTTTGCCGGCAGAAACCGAAAACCAGACCCGGGACTCATTAGAGCCCTTATTGAAGAAATGGAAAGAATTTTGCATTAAAGAGAAAAGACCGAAAACCCTTCATAAGATTACTAAACCCCTATCATATGGATGAAAACCCCGATATACCAGTTTACACCGATGTGGAAGCTGTATTCAAAGGACGCAAGACTACAGATGATAAAATTCAGATGATTGCCAGCTGTACATTAAATGGGAAAACCGGCAGGAGTGTATGGATAGAAGTCCCGACCGCACTTTATTACGGTTATAAAGGAAAAGTGCGGATTATCGAGTTCAATATAAAAAACGGATTGCTGGAAGTGCTGAAAGTACAGAAGGCCTGAGTCAGGGTGCGATAAGATCTATCTTTTTCGCAAGACGCCGGTCCTTTTCCGTGACAATATCTCCGGCATCATGGGTGGATAACCAGATTTCCACCTGATTGTAAACATTGGTCCATTTTGGATGGTGATCCATTTTTTCGGCTTCCAAAGCCACACGGGCCATAAAGGCAAATGCTTCAGAGAAATTCCGGAATGCAAATTTTCTGTATAAAGTATTGTTTTTTTCTTCCCACATGGTTTCTAAATAAATCGCCAATAACTATGTACATCATCAAAATGGAGATTGGTATCCGGCCAGTGATCCATATCAAATCCAGGTGCTTTCTCGAGTAAGTCCCGGCTCTGTGTAAAAATAAATCGTCTATTCGGCGCGTCGAGTTTTAATAACCGGAAAGGAATAGCAAAATATTTAACCCCAAGGCCTAGAAATCCACCAAATTCAATAACGTAGTAATCTATTCTCCCTGTTTCCAGGTCAAGCATGATTTCTTTTATTTCTCCCATATGTTCTTCTGCAGGATTGACAACCTTGTCTCCCTGCAGGGAGGAAGCCGTTAGATACCTTCCCATTTGGTTGGGAAGTAGCGGGCCCTGGTTTTCTCCGGTTAAATTGTCCTTTTCAAACAACTGATCTTTATCGTTTAATTTGGTGTCCATTGGAAAAATACATTAAGGCTGACCCAAGTTAGAACAAAATATCATGCCTTCATTTTTTTGATTTTGAGCCCGAATTGGGACTAAAATTCCACAATCGAGATAAGGAGAGCCTTATTTTTCGGGTTTTTTAATTAGCATAGACAGGTGGAATATAAACTTGTATTTATAAGTGACTGATCCTTACCCGTTAATAAGTTAGCATTCCCTGAACCATCTCCCTGCCAAATAGTTGGTATATCGATTGCAAATATTATAATGGTTTTTCATAGGATATTGGATTTTAAAACGGGCTGGATTTCTATCCTGGCCCTTTTTTTATTTTATATATTCCCACAAGAATTATTTTTGCGCCATAATTAATACAAACATGAAAAAAATCAGCATCCTTGGAATTGCTTTGATGAGTATCCTAGTGAGTCAAAACGCGCATTCACAATCAAAGGGCCATTCAGCAACAACCGGTGAAACGACACCAATGCAAGTCGGAAGTGTTTTCTTAAACATGGGAATCGGGGTTGGGGCAAATTATAAAAATGAGAGTTATGGCACCCCGTTTGGTTTTAAAATCGCTGCGGAATTCGGTCTCTGGCAGGCAGGTCCCGGTGTAATCACCCTTGGACCTGAACTAGGCGGGTCTTTTTCAAACGGTTCTTATGGAAGTTATAATGACAACTACAGTTCCAATACATTCGTGATTGCCGGCAGAGGTGCATGGCACTACGGCTGGGAAGTACCAGGGCTGGATACGTATGGCGGTTTTTCTGCCGGCATTGGCTTCCATCATTATACTTATTACGGCTACAATGGATCCAGCCAGGTAATTCCTGCCTTTGGCGGTTTTGTGGGAGGCTCGTATTTTATCAAGCCTAATTTCGGCTTCAATGCAGAAGCAGGGTTTGATATCACTAACTTCCAGGTGGGAGTTGTCTTTAAATTACAATAGCGGTATCGAATCAATAAATCCGTCACACCCATCTGCGTGCGTGACGGATTTTGATTTTATTTTATTCCGGAACTTTATCTTCACCCATGATGATTTCTTTTTTTGCAAACCGTCCCGCTCCTTTCACCAATTGAATGAATTCGGCACGGTATCCCTCTGCATCCAGTCCCTGTGCGTTTAATGCAAGCGAATATGCTTTACTGTAAGAAGATTGCTGTTTAAATTCAGAATCTTTTAAAAGCATACCAAATTGTGCAACGGCGGACACGAAACGGAAATTTGCAGACGTTGCATTTAAGTCAAGAGGCCGGTCAGCAACAGCTTTTTCAATCAGCATACTCTTATCCCCGTCCGGATTTTTATACCGGAACTTAATAGTCATGAAATCATTGTTCACTTTGTCTTTTCCAGGATGTGTTTTTTGATATTTTAATGGATCCACACTTTCTGAAAACTCATTCTTTTCGCCTGCAGGAATTATTTCATAGATAGCAGTTACCGTGTGACCGCTGCCCAATTCGCCTGCATCTTTCATATCATTATTGAAATCCTCCCTATTTCACCCGGACTATTACATAGCCTTTGGAGGAAAATTTTAATTATTTTTCCGGAACACTTACTAATATAACAGGACTCAAGATTGGCTTTTTTAAGAAATATATCGAATTCGTCTGGGGATGATCAGGAATTGCTATCGCTTTACAAGCAGGAAGGTGATATCCATGTGCTGGGAGAACTATACCAGCGCTATATGGATCTTGTCTATGCTGTTTGCATCAAATACCTGAAGGAACCGGAAATGTCCAGGGATGCCGTGATGGGAATATTTGAGGAGCTGATACATAAGCTTTTGAAACATGATGTCAGTAATTTTAAAGGATGGCTGTACACCCTGACAAGGAACTATTGCCTGATGCAACTAAGATCACGAAAACGTGTGCTGGATTTGCCGGATGCTGATTTTATGCAATCGACGGAAGACCCGCATCTGAATGGAGTATTTGATAAGGAACAAAGCCTGGATCAGCTGGCCAAATGTCTGGAGACATTATCTCCTGATCAAAAACAATCAATTCAGCTGTTTTATCTGCAGGAGAAATCCTACAAAGAAATTGCCGGCCTGACAAACACAGAATGGAACCAGGTCCGTAGCCTGATACAAAATGCACGAAGGAATTTAAAAATCTGCATGGAAAAAAACCATACGGATGATTAATACATTTACTTAATAATGGAAGAGAAAGGGAAAATACATTACTCTGCAGAAGACATCCGGAAATATCTGGATGGACGGCTGTCTGGTCCTGAAATGCAGGCGATAGAAAAAGCTGCACTCGAAGACCCCTTTCTGGCTGATGCCATTGAAGGTCTCGAGGAAGCCAGGAAACATTCCGTTTCTTTTGAATCCGGCATGACCGATCTGCAATCAAGACTTTCAAAACGCATCCGGCAGGATGAAAGGAAGCGGGGTCTCCTCCTTCCGGTAAACTGGAAGGCTATTGCGTCTGTCGTTTTCATCCTGGGCCTTACCGCTTTTGCCTATATGTATTTTATTAACAAAAAACCAGCCGAGCTGTCCAACACCACAAAAAAGGACAGCAACCGCGAAATACCATCGGTGTCATCTAATAAAGAACGTATTGATACGAACGCTATAATTCCCATTCAGGATTCCGCTCGGCATTTGCCATCCGAAATATCAGGCAACAGAAAGACGATAGATAAAAATAAAAAGAAGGTTAGTCAATTTGAAAAAACTCAGCCAGTGCCGGCGGATTTTAACAGTTCGGAGAAAAAACAGGCCGAGCTGCCTGCGGATAATTTTTCAAAGGCGGGTGTGGATTCGGCCTCAGGCGTAACGGCTGCAGCGGCGCCTGTCCAAAATAATGATCAGTCCGTATTGCACAGAAGGTCAGTCCAGATGCAACCCAATGATAAACTTTCTGAGGTTGCCATCAAACAAGACAAAGCCATTTCGGATAATTTAATTAAGGGAATTGTTGTGGACGAAAAAGGAAAGCCGATTCCTTTTGCTCCTGTCAAATTCAATGGCTCCGAAAAAGGTACATTTACTGACACCAGCGGATTCTTTAAACTCAATCTCAAAAACCCCAGGTCTGCCGCACTGGTATTTATACATCCACCCGGTTATGAACCCGTTTCTGCTGAATTGAATACAGATAGCGCCGTGATTAACAGGATTCAAATGCAGCCGACAGTGAATGCGCTGAATGGTGAAACGACTCCCAGGTACAGTACCATGGTTACGGGCTGGGAAGCATTCATTGACTATATAACTTCCAATAAAAAAGTTACAAAAGCAGATTCAGCATTCAAAGGTGAAGAGATTATTTCTTTCCTGGTTCATCCAAATGGCAAAATCACTTCATTCAAAATTGAAAAATCTGTTTCTCCTGCGCATGATGAAGAAATTCTCCGGTTAATCCGTTCCGGCCCGGCATTGAAGACAGAGAACGGGGAAAAATTAAGGTGCCGTGTGTCGGTTTTATTTCAATAAGAAAGGCCCGCAGAAGCGGGCCCATTCTCATTGCTTAACCTAAAACTACCAACAACTAAACTTTTAAGAGATCCGAATGAATTTATTGATATCCCGGGTTTTGTTTCAGATAAATTGTACCTGTTGAATTTTCCGCATCTATTTCCTTTTGCGGAATCGCAAAATATTCATTGACCCCTTTCGTAAAATGCGCTGTTTGATTAACCAGATAAAATGAGCTCCTGGTTTTTTCAACTGTTACGTAAGTATTTAATGTGGTAGCCATGGAACCCGTACCATTATCATACCTGGCCAGGTCGAAGAAACGCTGACCTTCCATCGCCAGTTCAAGTCTTCTTTCAAAAAAGATGGCATCCAAGGCTTTTGACTGTCCCATTGCGGCGAAAGCACCGGCAGGATACGGACTCACCTTGTATTTATCAGCCGGTGTGGCGTTCACGGCGTATTTACTGCTACTAGCATCATATGTAGAATTCAGATACACAAACCCTATCGGATTAGAGGCCCTTGTACGAACCAGGTTTACATATGCCTGGGCCTGGTCGAGGCTTCCAATCTGTGCCTCGCATTCTGCAGCCCACAATAACACATCGGAGTAACGGCAAAGGGGTACATTATTCGCAGCTACTTCAGCGGCACCCCAGAATACAGTTTCGGTGGAAGAATAAACTCCCTGTTGACTTTTGGCATAGTTATTCTTCATCGTAACAAATACACCGTCATTGGGTACGTCGCGTATCCAGGTACTGTCGATTGTTCCCCAGTCAAACCAGGGCTTACCCGGTCTGCCGGCAGTCCAGTCAAGACGCGGATCCACATTACCTGTCCATGGGTTAGTGGGATCACTCACCAATGGGGAATTATTATAAGATCCATCTAAAAGAGGAAGGCCATTTGCATCGGTTTTATAAGCCTGCACCAGGTTCCATGATGGATTATTAAAGCCACAGCATCCGGGGCCGTGGTTGTAAGGATGATTCAATTCATCACCTGTATTACCATTTCCGCCATTCGTAGCGATAGCTGAACCATCGTTTACAGAAGTCTGGCAGGCAAAAACACTTTCAGCACTATTCTTTTCCGCAGGATTAAAATTGCTTTGAAAAAGCGGATTAAGTTTATAGTGAACTCCTGTTGAAGTTGTACCTGTTCCAACTAACTGGGGGCCGCCGGTAATCTGATCCAGCAATGCTTTAGCATTTGTGTAATCGTGCTGGTACAAATACGCTTTTGCCAGGAACGCCATGGCCGCCCATTTGTTCACACGACCCACATTGGGTTGCGTATTCGGCAAATTGTCTGCGGCATACTTTAAATCAGCTACGATTTGCGGCCATATATTAATATACTGGCCACCTGAGTAATTGGGCACATTTAAATTATTATTTACATAGGAAATATTTTCATCCACATAGGGGAAATTATTCCATGCTTTTTTACCTTCAAAATGATAGAACCCGCGAAGGAACCTGGCTTCAGCTGCATATTCGGTAGTATCAGCCGGTGAAATTCCTTCTGCCAGGCGCATCGTGCGGAGTACATCATTTGCGCGTTGAATACCTGTGTAAAGAACAACCCATCTCTGATCCAGGTAATTGGTGGTACTTGCCTGCGCTAGTGACCAGGTTAGAATGGGTATGGCATCAGGTTGATCTGAAGGAGATGAACCCTTATAAGAATCATCTGCGGCTTCACTGCCGTATACATAATTGGAAGCAGCACTACCATTTCCCAGGTTCTGACCGGGAACATTCTCACCTGATAATAACACATAGGCTCCGATCAACAATCCCTGGACACCCGAATTATTATTAACATTGGAGGCAAGGAGTGACCCCTGCGGTTGAAGGTCCAATTGTTTATTACACGCATAAATGACTACCGCGAGAAGTACCGTTGCAGCGGGTAATATCCATTTAAATAATTTTTTCATATAAGTCTGATTTAGAAAATGAATTAATGTATTGTAAGATTTACCCCCACATTATATGATTTCTGGTTATTCGGGTATACCCCGTTATCATAGCCAAACACGGTATTGGTGCCAGGATTCAACTCCGGATCCAGACCCGAATAGCCGGTGGCCGTAAACAAATTCAACGCCTGAATGTAGACCCTGAACCTGTCAAAATGCAAGCGCTTCAGCGTGCTGGAAGTAAATGTGTATCCAACAGTCAGGTTTCTGCACCGCAGAAATGAACCGCTTTCCATGGTGTATGAATTAAAGGCGCCTGAATTACTGAAATTGGCGCTTTTTTCAAGCATGGGGACATTTGTTCCGGGATTTGCAACATGGGCTGTGGGATCTTTGATGCTGGTTGGCTGACCGTTCGCACCAATGAGCCTTGCTGAATTGAGCGCCACATTCGTGCTGATCTGGTTACTGAATCCCTGGGGGAAATCAGTCGAAGATTTCACATTATTAATTATATCATTTCCTACCTGTGCATAAAAGAATGTGTAAAAATCGAAGTTTTTATAATTCACTGTAATATTCAAACCTGCGGTCCATGAAGGATTTGGATTTCCAAAGAAATGTCCGGTCATCACTCGTAATTTTTCCGTCATGATTCACATCCGCATATTTAAACCGGCCCGGGGCAGCATCCTGTTGCGTCGGAGATTTTGTCACATCATCATAACTCTGGAACAAGCCGACCACCTGGTAGCCAAAGAATGCTCCAAGGGGATGTCCGGGTTGTATCCTGGAAGTGATTGTCTGCGCACCGATCGGCTGATTGATATATAAAGTTCCTGCCGGCAGACTGACCACTTCATTTTTATAAGATGTGAATGTACCTGTGATGTCAAACCTCAAATCCTTATTGACCCTTCCATGATAAGTCAGGGACAAATCGATACCCGTATTTTGAACGTCTCCTGAATTTAGAAAGGGATCCAACGCTCCTCCATTCGTGCCCGGAACCGCCGGAACAAACAACAATCCGCTGATCAGTTTTTTATACCAGTCAAAACTCAAATCAAATTTATTGTTTATAAAGCTGGCATCAAACCCGACATCGGTGATGATATCCTGTTCCCATGTAGTGTTTGGGTTACCAAACTGGCTCACATAAAGACCGGCTTCCGGAGAATTGCTGCTGCCGTTGATATCATAATAAGACTGATTGATCTGCTGTCCGTATAAAGTATAGGCATTGGTTGGATTGATATTGCTGATGGAACCCAATTTTCCCCAGCTGCCCCGAATCTTAAATTCATTTAACCAGTTTACATCCCTCATAAATGCTTCCTGTGAGAGCATCCAGCCCGCTGAAACGGATGGGAAAATACCATTCCGCTGTTCCGGCACAAATACGGAAGAATTGTCACTACGCAGCGTGGCGCTTATATAGTATCGCTGGTCATAGTTATAGTCTATCCTGCCGAACACTGAAAAGATGGCTAATTGATAAGGCGTATAAATGCCGTTATCTCCAAGAATCGTTGAATTGTTTGTTTGCGTGGAAGCCTGTCCGAAATTCAATGTCCAGAGATTTGGCGAGACAGTCAGGTTGCTTGAATCGGTGATATAATAGTTACCTCGTGTAGCATTGCTTCCCTGGCCGGTATTATAAATATATTCCGTACCGCCAAGAATAGTGAAACTGTGTTTGTCGATCGTATTACTGTAATTTAAAGTATTGGTCCAGATCAGGCTTGAGTTCTGACCATAGGTTTCTGTATACAGATTGGCTGCGTGATTATTTTCAGCATTTTCATACGGTGTTGTAGCAAATCCATTATAATAATAATTATCAAATGTTCCGCCTGCACTGGTGCGTATCGTAAAATGTTTCAGGAAATCAACTTCTGCAAATACGTTACCGATTACCTGGTAGTCACGATTCTGATTATTCGCCTGGCGGTCCTGAATGGCAACGGCGTTGGATGCATTGCCAAGACCATTTGAAATGCCGCCTGCATAATTACCTGCGATATCATACACCGGGACAATATTGGGAAGCTGATAGGCAGCATTGATAGAATTCGTACTGTTTACACCCGGCGCATTCAGATAACCGGGATTGGTCTTATAAAAAATAAATGCATTTTCACCGACGTGTACATGGTCGTCAGCAAGACTAAAATTGGTATTCATCCTGACAGAATAACGCTGCAGACTGGTTTCAATTAAAGTACCCTGCTGGTCCATATAATTAAAAGAGAAGTAGTAGGTTGATTTACCATAACCGCCGCTTAACGAAAGATTATGATTCATGATAAGCGCCGGTTTGAAAATATCATCGAACCAGTTATTACCATTTTGTGCGGCCACTGTAATATGGTTATTATATAAATTATAGTCAGCAAGGCTTGTATTGGGAGCACCCTGGGGAGCTCCTGTTGGTGTTAAATAATATGGTACAACCGGTGTTGGTCCGCTTCCATATTGGGGATCTGTAGGTGTAAGACCGTCATTAAAAAATTGCGCCCATTTGGCGACGCCTGTCTGGGTAGGATTGGCAAGATCCCAGCTCTTACTTAATGGCTGCTGAGATCCAATAAAACCATCGTAGGAAATTTTAACCGGTCCGGCAACACCTCTCTTTGTAGTTATCACAATGATACCATTGGATCCGCGTACACCGTAAATGGCCGCGCCACCAGCGTCTTTTAAAACCTGGAGGGATTGAATGTCGTTTGAATTGATGTCATGCATACTTCCGGGTACGCCATCAACCAATACCAGGGGAGCCGAGTTGCCTGATGATGTGATACCCCGGATATTGACAACAGAGGCACCTCCAGGCTGTCCTGTAGTATTAACAGTTACACCAGAAGCCTGTCCCTGTAATAAAGCTTCCGTACTCCCCGACGGTGTCGCTTTCATATCTGCTACGTTGACAATTGAGACCGCTCCTGTAATATCCTTCTTCTTCTGAGAAGTATAACCGGTAACGAAAACCTCGTTCAGGCTACCAACTGTAATAGCCAGCTGGACATCGCCGACTGTCGTTTTCCCTGCCGTTGGAATGAGGGCATTCTCAAAACCGACTGATGTGATTTCGAGTTCGGATTTGTTGTTTGGAACTACTATGCTAAAGACTCCGTTCGAATCAGTCTGAGTCGCCACTACGGTACCCCTCACCAGTACGGTCGCATTGGCAACAGGTAGCTGAGTGGTTTTATTAATTACTTTTCCAGTAACAGTTCTTTGGGCAAATGCGGCGCATGACAATAGGAGTAATCCCAAAAACATGCAACCCATTTTGTGCAGCCCGGTTTTTTTCTTTGGCATAAGCAATCATTGTTTTAGAAATTATTAAAAAAAATCTACGTTGATTATTTCAATTTTTAAATTCGCCCGGTCCGCATCTGTGTCTTATCAGCCCATCTTTAAATTGACTATCATCACAGCAGCGGATGATTAATTATTCAACGAGGTCCGTTTAAACCTGCCGGCCCAGCAGATTTCAAAAAATTTTTAAGAAAGGCCCTTCTGCTGAACAGGAAGGGCCTGTTCTCATTGCTAAGCCGTAAACCACTGACTACTTAACTCGTTATATGCTTTATTTAATGAATTCCCCGCTGCCCAACTCCGTCCATTCATTTTCCGGTTACATTTATTTATCTGAATTACTAACAAAAGCGATCCTCTTGCTATCGGGCGACCATGATGGCGCGTTCAGTGTCCCCTGCCCGCCAAATAAATATGCAATTACCCTTGGCGCTCCGCCGGCTGCCGGCATCAATCGCAGCATGACCCGTTGATAAGTGGGATGCGAATTGGGATCTATGTCCGGAGGAAAGGAAATAAATACAATCCATTTTCCATCCGGAGAAATATGTGGAAACCAGTTATGATACTGATCAAAAGTGATTTGCTCCTTTCCTGTACCGTCCGGCTTCATGCGCCAGATCTGCATGGTACCCGTCGGATTTGCATTGTAATAAATGTATTTTCCATCGGGAGAATATTCCGGCCCATCCACGTGGCCCCTCGTGTTAAAAGTGAGCTGGATTTCCTTTCCACCATTGATATCCTGTTTATAGAGATTATAAATTCTGCTTCCGCGTTGTGCAACAAAGCAGACTTCTTTATTATTCGGATTCCATCCATGCCAGTATGAAGGCGTTTGTTCCGTGAGTAATTTTGGTTCACCCCCTGTTAGCGGGAGAACATAAACAGAAGATCCTCCACCAGGCATACCATCCCGGGAATTACTGATGGCCAGCGTTTTTCCATCGAATGAAATACCATGGTCATTATTTATTTTGGCCGCGGTACCGGTATTTAGTTTCTCCGGCTCGCCGCCTTCAATTGGAATTGTGTACAGTGATCCATGGTCATTGAACAATAATTTTTTTCCGTCCGGCATCCAGTTGGGGGCTTCAAATCTTCCTTTCGATTCATAAATTACTTTTCGGTTTCCGTCAGCCATATCCACAATTTCAAGACGGCTACCCATGACTTCCTTTGGGGGAGGCTTCACCTGCAAAGGATTTGGATAGTAGGGATTTTCAACGGGATGGTCAATGCGGACATTCCAAACTCTACCGGAAGCAAGTACGTTGGAATCATGGGCCAACATATATATTCCTGCAAGTACCGTATCACTTAGATCATTCAGATCGTGTTTTCCCACAAACTGGAGAGGTTCACCCGGATGGGACATACGCATGATCAGCGTTTTGCCCTTACGTTCCAGCTGCATAGTTTGCAAACCTCTTTTGGCTGAAAAAATTTCGCCCTGCGGATCCTGCATAAAGGCTCCTTTCATTTCCCTCCATTGCAAAGCTATCAGGCCGTCGATATGGTAGCATCCATTCATGCTCACGGCATCAGACGCGACAGATTCCCGGACCATCCAACCTAGTTTGCGATGGCCCACCGCTCCTACAGTGTCGCCGGTAAATTCAAAATCAGCGGTCAGAATAAAATCCCCTGAGATTTTGCTGTAGGCAAAATGAAACTGATCGTTGTTAAACCAGATATTTGCACCTGAACCTTTAATAGTATAGGACTGTGTTGCAGGGTCGTATGTAGTTGATCCGGCATGTTTTACATAACCGATATCCTGTTGATTGTCAAAAACGCCGACAGCATTGTTCTGAGCGGAGGCGTGGAAATAACATACTGCAAGCAGGGCATAAGTGAAAATCAATTTCATGAGCAGAATCGTTTTACCAAATCTATTCTGCTATCAATCTTTAACAATATTTTTTACTACATCAATACCACATCAATTTCTCAAAATCCCTCTAATCAGCCTGAAACGATACTTCATTAATACATCATTCATATTTTAACGCTTAAAACTCAAGTCTTCAGGTTATTTGACAAACGATAATTAATAAAAAACCCCCTTCGAAAGGGGGTTCGTGTAAATTTTTCCCGGTGAAACCTGAAAAAACGTTCAGTATAACTACATCAGGGCTTCCAATGATCGGCCAGCCAGTTATAATCATACTCAAGACTGTCAAAAGCACTCACGGCATATTCTTCCTGTTCAACAAAATAATATTTCATACCCGCCTCTTTACCATGTTTTAGCAGAGTTATGATATCAACTGATCCCTTCCCAAATTCAACACTTTTTTTCTCGGTAACATTCATATCCTTCAGATGCCACAATGGAAAGCGGCCGGGGTATTTTTTAAAATATTGTAGTGGATCTTTCCCGGCAGCAATTACCCATCCGAGATCCATTTCCATATGCACCAGTGCGGGATTGCACCTGTCGAGTAATACATCATATAATACCTGTCCATCAACGGTTTCAAATTCAGATTCATGATTATGATACCCGAATAAAATCCCGCTTTTTTTGCATTGCTCACCGGCCTGATTAAACATATCGGCACTTTTCTGATAATTCCCGATGGTTTGACCGGGAGATGGAAGCACGGAACAAATAATATATTCCTGTCCTGCCTCCGCCGCCTGATCAATGGATCGTTCCCAGTTCTTGTCAATATGAGTATGACCACTCCGGAGGGTCATGCCCTGGTCTTTCAATATTTTTTTTATTTCTTTAGGCGAAAGACCGTAATAATTACCTTTTTCACTTTGCGCCGATTCTATCTCCTGATATCCGATCTGACCCAGTTTATTCAATGTGCCCACCGCATCAGCAGTCATTTCCTTTCTGACAGAATATAACTGGACGCCAACATTTTTGAGTTTTGGCTTTCTGCCGGAAAAACTTACAAAACCAGGCATGATCAATCCGCCAGCCCCGGCCATAGCAGCTTGTTTAATAAAGGAACGTCTTGATTTCATTTGATTGTTTCTATGAATGAAAAATATAAATACATTTTAATGAGCTCCCATGACCGAATTGCTGATAAAAGCAACTCTCTTGCTATCCGGTGACCAGGAAGGTGTATTAATGGAGCCCTGTCCGCCATATAAATACGCGATCACCTTAGCAGGCCCCCCCGCGAATGGCATTATCCGAATATAAACATGTTTATAAGGCGGATGAATACCAGGCTGTACCTCCTCCTTGAGGAATGAAATAAAAACGATCCATTTGCCATCGGGTGAAATATGGGCAAACCAATTATTGAACTCATCATTGGTTACCTGTTCAGGATCCTTACCATCCGGTTTCATGCGCCAGATCTGCATGGATCCGGAACGTACAGAATTAAAATATATAAACTTTCCATCCGGTGTATATTCAGGTCCGTCATCAAGCCCTCTGGTATCGGTAAGCCGCACTTCCGGTCCGCCGGTCGAAGGGACTTTATATACATCAAACTCCCCGTTACGCTCGCCACAAAAAACCAGAAAATTTCCATCCGGTGACCAGCCATGCAGGTAAGAGGGCCCTTTGGGAGTGATCTGTTTCGGGGTTCCCCCGGCCAGCGGCACCGTATATATGATAGATCCTCCCAGCGAATTCACATTACTGCTTAGACCCAGCATTTTGCCATCAAAGGACAACACATGGTCGTTATTGTTTTTTATAACTGAACCGGTATTGATTGGCGAGACTATCTTGGAAGCCAGGTCAAAACGGTAGATCAACCCTTTGTAATCATTAAAAATCAAACTTTTACCGTCTGTTGTCCAGTTGGGTGCCTGAATGGAATAAGGAACCGTATAAATAATATCTCTCTTCCCGGAGGCAACTTCCAGTATTTCCATATTGCTTCCCAGGGTCATATCCGTGTTCTGGTCCGATACACCCGGGAAGGGAATTGTAATTCGCACATTGCTGAAAACTCCGGTTTCAACCACATCGGAGTTATGCGATCCGACAAAAAGACCTATGTATACTTCATCTCCCAAGTCAATATTATTAATGGTGTCGCTGACGAATGGTTCCCCATAGATGGCCGCCCGCATAATGTACTGGTTTCCGCGGCGTTCCAGCTGGATGATATTAGCCTTGGTTAATTTGGCCTTGATTTCCTCAGTCTGTGCGCCCGCGGTTCTGCGAAACTGAAGAGATGTGAGTCCGTCACCATGTTCGACCGTATTAACATGGGCTGAGTTGCCATCCAGTGATTTGCGCGCCATTAGCCCCACTTTGCGGTGATAATTTACCCAGCCTCCAAGGAACTCGGCCCTCGCGGAAATAATGAAATCACCCTTAATCTTTTTCCATACAAATTGAAATTCATCGTGATCTGCCCAGACATTGTATCCGGCACCGGAAATGATATACTGACCTGTCTGCTGAATATAGATAGCCGAACCCGGTTTTACATTGGTTCCGACATCCGTGTGGCCTTCAAATATACCCACCTGATTTTCCTGACAATAGGCTCTTAATGAAAACAGGATACAAAGGATGGCAAGCAGCTGCTTCATTTAAAATGATTGAAGATTGTGAAAAAATGCTGGCGCGGTGAAATTATATTCGAATGTTCCGAAGTTCGTTTTTCATGCTACTTCAATACTACTTCAGGCCAAAAATTAAACGAAGACTGCTATCATTCACTACATCATCACTACATCAAGTAAAATTTCTAAACGGGAGAATTGATACAACAAGCTCCTGTTGTGCCGGACTGGTGTTTTTGATTCGGTTTCCCCTTACTTTTGACTCAGATTGATTGCGAATGAAAGCCGTGTACACTCTTTTCCTGATCTGTTGTACCTCAGTGGTATATGCCCAGAATCCCATCGGCATACCTGACATCATCAATTACCACAACAATAGCTATGGAGCCGGTACAGAAAACCGGTGTATTGCAGAGGATCAAAACGGCGTGATGTATTTTGCGAACCTCGAAGGCCTGCTCAGCTTTGATGGATCTTCCTGGAAATTGTATACCCTTCCCAACAAATCGATTGTTCGTTCCATCGCAATGGGAAAAGATAATCGGATTTATGTCGGAGGACAGGGTGATTTTGGGTATTTCACGCCTGACAGAAACGGAAGACTTTACTTTACCTCCCTTAAACCGCTTCTACTACAAAAGGACCTTTCCTTTACAAATATCTGGAACATTGTTGTTGTTGGGAATGATGTGTTTTTTCGTACCAAGGAAAAAATATTTCAGTATAATGGTAATTCGGTCACGGCATATCCTGCACCAAGTGCCTGGGTATTTCTCGGAATGGGCAATAATACACTGATCGCCCAGGACCTGAAAACCGGACTCATGAAATTCAATAATGGACTCTGGACGAATTACCTGGAGGATGCACCATTTCCGGCGGGATTTGAAGTGTCTTCCATATTTCCCTTTGGCACTGACAGTAGTTTCCTGACCACAATTACTTCAGGTTTTTATATTTTATATAAAGATAAAATAACGCCATTCCATTTTTCAGGTTTGAATCCCATGCAAAACCAACGCATATTGACAGCGATTCCTGTAACGAGCGATTGGATAGCCGTTGGCACAAATATGAACGGTTGTTATGTGATCAATAAAAAAGGGGAAGTAATCCAAAACCTTTCCCGGAAAGAAGGTTTGCAGCTCAATAATATACTTACTCTTTTCCTGGACAAGGACAATAATCTCTGGCTCGGACTGGATGACGGAATTGATTTTATTGCATACAATAATGCCATCAAACATATTTATCCCGAAAGACTTAATGAGGGTAAGGGGTACACCGCTCTGGTATACCAGGACGTATTATATGTCGGAACTTCCAATGGATTTTATAAAGTCCCTCTTGAAGGAAAATCGGACCTGAGTTTTGTTGACGGGGATTTTATTCCTCTTACATATACAAAGGGGTCTTCCTGGTCGCTCGCCAACATAAACGGCGAACTTTTATTTGGCCATCATGACGGTTCATATGCATTCCGATCGGGAAAATTTGTACCTATAAATCCGAAGACTGCCACATATACCTTTCTTCCTTTTTTCAATGTGCTGCCTACCAAACTGGTATTGTCTGGTAATGAATCCGGGTTGGAATTACTGGAATGGACAAACAATCAATTTGTTTCGAAGGGTGCTATTCCTGGTTTCAGCGAATATTCCCAGTTTATGGCGATCGATAATAACAGCACCATCTGGGTCGGTCATCCCTACCGGGGGATTTATAAGGTGGACCTCCATTCCAATCAGCCGGCGGGAGTCAAACTATATACCAATGAACAGGGTCTGCCATCATCGGTTAAAAACCAATTGTTCAAAGTTTTGAACCGGATTGTGGTCGCAACGGAAAAGGGAATTTATGAATATAATTCAAAATCAGACCGGTTTGAACAGTCTGCATACTTCGCCGGATTTTTCGGAAGCCGTAATATCCGTTACTTAAAAGAGGACGCCTCAGGAAATATCTGGTTCGTGGAAGATAAAAATCTGGGTGTAATCGATTTTTCCTGGAAGACTCCCAAAATCATCTATTTCCCTGAACTGAATGACAAAATGGTCAGCGGCTGGGAAAGTGTTTATCCTTATAATAATTCCAATATCCTGGTGGGTTCTGAAAAAGGGTTTTATCATATCAACTACGATGCGTATAAAAAGAACCGTTACGGGTTGGATGTAATGATTCGTTCCGTGAAAGCATTTGGAAACAGCGACAGTCTTCTTTTTGGAGGATATTTTACACAGATCAACCAGCCGCTGATTCAGCCGGAAACAGCAATTCCCGGTGTAAGCAGCAATATGAATTCTTTACATTTTGAATATTCTGCGCCGGTCTATGCTCAGCAATCCAATGTACAATACAGTTATTTGCTGAAAGGATTCGACACCTACTGGTCAGAGTGGTCAAAGAAATCGGAAAAGGAATATACCAACCTGACCCCTGGCAAATATGAATTTCAGGTAAAGGCAAAAAATAATCTCGGTAACGAATCCACTGTAAAAATTTATAAGTTCGTGGTGCTGCCTCCATGGTACCAGACCACCTGGGCCTACCTTACATATGTGCTTTTAATCCTCGGAATTATCTATGTGATATTCAGGTGGCAGAAACAAATTTTCCTGGAACAGCAGCAGAAATACGAAGAAGAGCAAAAACGTCTTACTTATCTCCATGAATTAGAACTGGAAAAATCGGAAAAGGAGATTGTAAAACTGCGTAACGAAAAACTGGAAGCTGAAATCGCGTTCAAGAATACGGAATTGGCATCCACCGCCATGCACCTGGTACAGAAAGGAGAATTACTGGGTAATATCAAAGAGGAAATGAGCCGGATAAAGAAGAATGCCAACGGGCATGCAGCACCCGACGAGTTTAAGAAAATTATGCGCATCCTAAGTGAAGAAAACAAAATGGACAAGGACTGGGAGCAATTCGCCCAGCATTTTGATCATGTTCACAGTGATTTTCTCAGCAATATCAAGGCACAGTATCCTACGCTTAGTCCACACGAACTTAAACTCTGCGCTTATTTAAGAATGAATTTATCCAGCAAGGAAATCGCACAACTGGAAAGCATTTCCGTACGAGGTGTTGAAATCGGCAGATACCGGCTGAGGAAGAAACTGAAGATCAGCACTGAAACGAACCTGTTTGATTTTCTGCTGAACTTTTCGACCGATGTTAAACAGAAAGCGTAGGCATAATTATTAGTTATTAATTAACGTGATCGCCCGACATTCCTGAACCTTTAAGAATTCAATGTCGTTAATAATTAATAACTAACAATTAATAATTAAACAAGGTTTTCTTTAATGAACTTGTAACTGTGAGTAATGCTGTCGAAGGGGGAACCCGGGCATTTATCCTGTTCAACAAAGAAATATTTCATTCCAGCCTGTTCTTTATGCTGAAATATTGTTTTGAAATCAATGATACCGCTGCCGACTTCTGCGAAACTCTGATCTGCTTCCTTCGACATATCCTTGACGTGCCAGAGCGGGAACCTGCCCGGATGTTTTTGGAATAGGGCAAGTGGATCCTGCCCTGCTTTCTTCACCCAGTACAAATCGACTTCCATTTTTACCAGGTCTTTATCTGTTTTATCCAGCAGGATATCATATGGAAAAACACCGTTTTGTGCCTGGAACTCGAAATCATGATTATGATAGCAGAACTGGATACCGGATTTCTTACAGGTCTCTGCGGCCTTGTTGAAAATATCTGCCAGCTTTTTATAATGATCCTGGTCACCTCTTTCGTAGGCCGATAAATATGCACAGACCATATACTTTAATCCAATGGCAGAAGCATCATCTACCGCCCTTTGCCAATCATGCAATATTGTACCATTCACATCGGCGCCTTTCTCCTGTTCTTCACCCAGCCGGTAGTGTCCGCTGTTTGCTTTTAAGCCATTGTTCGCTAAAACTTTTTTATAAGTTGCCGCATCCATCCCATAAAACTTTTCCGTACCGGTATAAGTCGCATTCTCTACTGAATTATATCCGATCTGTGCCACCTGAGCCAGCGTACCCAGCGGATCTTTCCCCATCGCATCTCGCACAGTGTACAATTGGAGTCCGATCACAGGTGCGGATGCAAATGCAGTCAGAGGGCCTTTTACAAATACAGCAGCAGATAAGGCGGAGGCAGATTTAATGAAAACTCTTCTGGATGTCATAAAATAATTTTAAGCTGAGCAATCGGTTTCACTTTATAAATGTAAGACCTTTAAAACAAATTTCATTTTTTAAGCTACATCCATACTACTTCATACTGAAAATCAATCCCCTTCATGTATACTTTACTACATCAATCCTACTACATCAAATATTAAATTGTCCAGATCTGATCTATTTTTTTCAAAATTAATTACCTTTTACCCGGCTCGCCATATTGAAATCAGTAAATATAAAAGAATGAAAGCCTTCCTGCTATTTGTTTTTAGCATGATCCTCGCTACAGTGATGGGCAGGGAAAATAGACATACCGCTTTGCGTATTCGCTTAAGCAGTGATCATCCCAGTTTGCCGATCGGGTCACCTGCTCCCCCTTTCTCACTTCCTGCCACAGACGGGAAAACATATACACTATCTTCCTTCAGCAAGGCGGATGTACTGGTCATTGTTTTCACCTGTAATCACTGTCCTACTGCCCAGGCCTACGAGGACCGGGTCATCCAACTTACTAAAGACTATTCTGCTAAAAATGTAGCCGTTGTTGCGATTATGCCCAACGATCCCAGTTCTATTAACCTGGACGAATTGGGATATACGGATATGGGTGATTCATTTGAAGAGATGAAGTTGCGGGCAAAAGAAAAGAAATTTAATTTCCCCTATCTCTATGACGGGGAAAACGAAAAGGTCTCGCTTGCGTACGGTCCCGTCGCAACCCCCCATGTTTTTATATTTGACAAACAAAGAATCCTGCGTTACAGTGGCAGGATCGACGATATGGAAAAACCAACCAAGACACCCACTGTGTCGGACGCCAGAAATGCAATCAATGATCTGCTGGCCGGAAAGCCTGTTTCTGTCCCTACGACCAAGGTTTTTGGATGTAGTATTAAATGGGCCGAAAAAAGCACCTGGATCGAAAAATCAAAGGCAGCATGGGCGAAAGAACCTGTAACCCTTGATACAATCAATGAACAGGGGATCAGGGAGCTGGTACAAAATCATTCAGATAAACTCAGGCTGATCAATGTGTGGGCGACCTGGTGTGGACCCTGTGTAACAGAATTTCCTGAATTCATCACCATGAACCGGATGTATCGTAAAAGGGATTTTGAGTTCATTAGTATCAGTGCCGACGAATTGTCCAAACAAAATAAAGCGCTTCAATTCTTACAAAAACAAGAAGCATCCACAAGAAATTATATTTTTTCCGGTGAAAGCAAGTACAAGCTGATTGAGGCCATAGATCCGAAATGGCCGGGCGCACTGCCTTATACCATGCTGGTAGAACCAGGAGGTAAAATAGTTTATGCGAAAGAAGGCATCATCGATCCAGCTGAGATAAAGAAAATGATTGTTGAAGATCCGGCGATTGGGAGATACTATTAGTTATGGGTTATGAGTTATGGGGTATGAGTTATGGATTATGTAGTTTCCTACCAGAACACTGTATATAGTCCTGCCAAGATGCCCATGATTACTACGGATCCCATGATAAAAGCCGATGTGACTTTAAAGTCATTTTTATCCACTACAATCGTATGGGAAGCCTGATCAGCAGCGGGTTTAGACAAACTGATACCAATCATAATCAATACAATAATTACGAAATCAATCGTCATGCGATCGAGGAATGGATAATCGGGGAATGCACCACCGGTCCATACCGGGAGGAATTTCAGAATGGTTGAAATCGGTATTGTCAGGAGGCTGCCCGTCAGAGCAGCCGTTGCAGTGGTACGCTTCCAGAAAAAACCAAGTAAAAAAATGGCCAGCACGCCCGGAGATATAAATCCCACATATTCCTGTATGAACTGATAAGCCTGATCAAGGCTTTTTAATGCCGGTGCAATCAGTGCTGCGATTCCCATTGAAACAATTACAACCCATTTCCCTATGCCTACCAATTGCTTTTCGGAAGCCTTCTTATTGAAAAATTTTCTATAGATATCCAGGGAAAAGATCGTTGAAATGCTATTCGCTTTGCCGGCTAGAGAAGCAACCACAGCTGCTGTTAATGCAGCAAATGCGACACCTTTCAGTCCTGGCGGCAATAGATTCATCAGGGTGGGATAAGCATGATCGGGCTTGATCACTCCTTCCGGCATCATTTCCTGCTGGAACATTCCATTCTTATGTAAAACAAACATCGTAATACCGGGAAGCACGACGATCACCGGCACCAGGAGTTTTAAGAATGCTGCGAACAGCAGGCCGCTCCTGGCTGTTTTTAAATTGGCACCCAGTGCCCGTTGAATAATATATTGATTGCACCCCCAGTAAGCCAGGTTATTGATTAACATGCCACCAATGATGACGGATGTACCTGGAAGATCCTGGTAATAAGGATCTCCTTTATGAAAGATCATATGAAAATGATCCGGTGCTTCCTTACGCAGGATGGACAATCCTTTCAAGAGGTTGCTACCAAATCCAAAATGATTAGACAGAAGTGTCAGTGCCAGGTAAGTTGTTACCAGGCCACCAACAATCAGCACCAGCACCTGTATCACATCCGTATACCCTATGACTTTCATTCCGCCCAGGGTTACAATTATGGAAAACAAGGCCAGGCCTGCGATGCTCCATCCAAAAGAAATATCAGAAATAGATGTAATTGCCAGGGCGCCCAGATAAATTATTGAAGTGAGATTCACAAATACATATACCAGCAACCAGAATATTGCCATGATGGTGCTTACCTGCTGGCTGTATCTTTTGGCCAGGAACTGCGGCATGGTAAATATTTTATTCCGCAGGTATATAGGGAGAATAAATATTGCTACTATAAGCAATGTGGCAGCAGCCATCCATTCGTAAGTTGAAATGGCAAGCCCCAGCGCAAAACCGGAGCCCGACATGCCAATAAAATGTTCAGCGGAAATATTCGACGCGATCAGTGAAGCTCCAATGGCCCACCAGGTGAGGGAACCTTCGGCCAGGAAAAAATCTTTGGAATCGGTCGTTACAGATTTTTTTTTATGATACACATAGTATCCATAGGCGGATACTACAACAAAATAAATAAAAAAGACCAGGTAGTCCGCTCGCTGTAATTTATGCACGGGGAAATATTCTCCTGTTTCGGTAAGATGGGATGATCAAAATTTCAGTGTGGAAGGAAGGTATTTATTAACTAGTCCTTCATAATATGGTTTGATGCTGTTCCAATCGGGTGGTACCGGATTTTTTGAATACAGGTCGTAAGGATTAAAAAGTTTTACCCATTTGAGCATGTCGCGATCATGTTCATCGAGCAGGTATTCGTATGCTCCTTCGCGATGCCAGGCATAAAATGAATGATAGCGGAGCATGTACAATCCAGGTTCCGGAAGTGAATCCTTCATCATCTGGTAAACATATTCATCATGCCCCCATGACATATTCACATTACGCAATCCGCAATGTGATTTATAAACCCCCAGTTCTGAATTTAACACCGGAT
This sequence comes from uncultured Bacteroidota bacterium, assembly GCA_963741345.1. Taxonomy (GTDB): domain Bacteria; phylum Bacteroidota; class Bacteroidia; order Chitinophagales; family Chitinophagaceae; genus Puia. The sequence goes on along the minus strand of CAVUHS010000005.1, from coordinate 112,372 downwards.
CGTTGGTATCCGGGTTCAAAGCAAAAAACTCCGGATAAACCACTTTATCTGAATGGGCACAACCTACCGGGAATGTATCCCCGACAACGGCCCATTGCGGTTCGCCAAAAAGACAAAGCACTTTCCCCATATCATGCATTAGCCCCACCATCACCATCCAATCGGGGTGACCATCGGCTCGAATGGCTTCTGCAGTCTGTAGCAAATGTTGAAACTGATCCAGATCTGTATCCGGATCTGAGTCATCCACCAATTGATTCAGAAATTGGAAAGCCTCCCAAACAGGCATTTCTTTTTTATTAAACTGCAGGTATTCATTTCTTTTGGCCAGCACAAAATCGTTGGTCTGATAAGTATGGTTCAGCCTGTAGAATTCGCGAACTGTATCACGAGCCGGTGCTTCGTAATTCCGGAATTCCTCTTTGGTTTTAGCCGGGGTATCCTGTTCCGGATATCTTTTCAACACGTCTTCTTCCCATTCATCGAGACTGTTGAGGGGTGCGATTTCTGTCTGTGTAAAAGTTTTCAGATTTGACATGGCATGCAATTTCCTGAATTTACGAAAACTTCCATTTTCATCAAATAAAATTCCCTGTATTGGCAAAGAATAATAATTTTATTAACCATTCAAAAACCTTCAAAATGAAAAAGATTCTGACCTGTTTATTGATGACAGCCTTCCTGGTCACGAATGCCCAAAAACATAAACTTGTACAATTATGGTCCACAGATGCGGTGGTAGCGACTCCCGAGTCTGTTCTGCCCGATTTTAAGGATCACAAACTATATGTTTCCCTGGTCGACGGTGGACCCTGGGATGCGGATGGACGGGGTGGTATCGGGCGGCTTACCGATTCGGGAACCCAATACGATTCATTATGGTTTACCGGATTAAATGCACCCAAGGGACTCGGTGTATACCGGAACAAAATGTATGCGGCAGACATATCTGATGTTGTGGTAGTGGATGTACCTACTGCAAAATTAATCCGGAAAATACCTGTGGAAGGAGCCAGCGGTTTGAATGATATCACGATATCAGAAGGCGGAATAGTATATGTTTCAGATTCAAAAATGTCCCGGATCTGGAAGTTGAAGGACGATAAACCGAGTCTTTACCTGGATAGCATTAAAGGAGCCAACGGGCTGAAGATGGTTAAAGAAGATTTGTATTTTGCCCAGGGTTCTGCCCTGATGAAAGTGGACGCAAAAAAACAAATCAGCCGCATTGCAGACGTAGGACAGGCCATCGATGGGATCGAACCGATAGGCAATGGCGATTTTCTCGTCACTTCCTGGTCCGGATATATTTTTTATGTTTATGCGAACGGTCAAACAGAACTTCTACTGGACACACATGAGCAAAAAAAGAACACAGCCGATATTGGCTATGATCCGGTAAAGAAAATTATTTATGTTCCGACTTTTTTTGACAGGAGAATTGTTGCATACCATTTGAGCGGACTTTAGATCTGATACAATGATGAGGATCCCTTTCGGATTTTCCTGAACTATTTTTTGCTTTTTGTTTTTTTCATTATCGGAACCGGACTTTCCTGATTAAGTACTGACAGGGGAAACTCGCTGGTATACACAGCGCCATGCCTGAGCATACCCTTACCATTGTTTTTAGTCCAGAACCGGGTGACAATATAATGGGAAGCCGCGGATTGATTCAACGCTCCATTTTCTTCCTGGTAATAATACACACTGAAACGTATATCTGAACCACGACCATATGCGTCTCCACCAACCAGCCCGATGGGCTGTCCCGCCTTGACCACCTGTCCGGGTTTCACCAGCGATGAATTTTTTTTCAAGATACCATACCGGGCAAATGAACAATCGGGCTGCGTGATCTCAATAAAATTTTCCTTTCCGATGCTTGACTGTCCGGCATCATTTGCGCCATCCTGATCCTGAACTATATTCACCACTCCTTTCCGAGCTGCATAAATCGTGTCACCGGGTTTCATTTTCAGGCGAATCACATACCAGGATGCAGAATCAGTCGATTTATCCGGCGACATTTCATATACCTGTGCATTCGTACCAGGCGTTATAGGAAGTAAATAAGTGAATTCACGGTTCACTTCTGGATGTGAACAACCTTTCTGATTTGTACTGTTGTATTTGAATAGCACAGGTTCCTGTGCATGGATAGCAGAAATCGTAAATAATTTATTGTATCCTGGTTTGACCTCGGCCTGAAAGGGAAGTGGCCGGTCGCATTTCATATTGTCAAATGAAGTAAATCCTACTGCAAGTATATAATTGCAATAGGCGTTGTTGATACAGGAAAAAACGTAGCCGCCTTTTGAATCGGGATCGTATCTCAGTTCGATGATTCTCTGGGAGTATCCTGTAATGCCGTACAACAAAACGATTGCTAAAATGAGCAATACCTTTTTTCCGAATAATCCTGTAAACATAATGTACGGTTTAATGACCTGCCATTTGAATTATTAATTAATCAGCTGGATTTTCCAGGCCTGTTTTTTTACCTTTTGAATTCACAGCATATAAGAAATAAGTCCCTGATGCAATACGGGATGGGATTTTCAATGTAAGCAAATACATTCCGACTGTGGAAAGTGTTTGACTGAATATGATTCGTCCATTGGGGTTGATCAGTTCTACCTTAAGTGGCTCCCCGTTCGGACTGCTAAAAATATCATTTTTTCATCATTTATCCTTCCGGAACGGTATTCCTTTAAACCCCGATAAACAGGGCATCCATTACGCTGAAAAGTCCGGCGGGTTGCCTTTTGACATATTTAAATTTCAGTTTTTAAAATAAAATCTAAATGGTGTATTTTACCGACTTCATTTTGAATATTATGCCGAAAAATATGAAAAGGGTTCTCTTTTTTGCTTTAAGCGTGTCATTATACTTATCATGCAGTAAGAGCAATTCGGGCCCTGCTGCAACTCCTCCGACTACTCCTGTAGATACATTGTACAACTGGGTGAAAGGAAGCAGGATCGCGTCCGAACTGGAGGACGTTTGGTTTATGGATAACAAAAACGGAATTATTTCGAGCAGCACCAGTTTATTATCATCTTCAGACAGCGGCAATACCTGGACAGTCATTGCAGGGACGTCCAGTTTTCAAATGATTAATATCCAGTTCCTCGACGGTCTGCATGGATTTTGCCAAAGTACTACACAATTAGGCAGAACCAATGACGGTGGAAAAACCTGGACGCTTAAACCGCTGGCCTCCGGCTATGGATTTACATTCCAGTTTATTACCCCTGCTCTTGGATTCTACAGTGACTATTCAAAGGGAATATATAAGACAGTGGATTCCGGAAGTACGTGGAAACTGGTGCTTGACGGAACGGGAGCGGGTCCGAATTTTATTTTTGATTTCCTGGATAGTCTGACGGGTTTCAACATGATAAATGCGAATTGCAGTAAGACCCTTGATGGCGCCCAGAACTGGCAACTGCTTGCATCCAATATTACTTCTCCTGCTTTTACCAACTACTACCGCATGCAATTTACGGATACGCTCACCGGGTATTGCGGAACACCGCAGGGTCTCTTTAAAACATCCGATGGCGGTAAATCATGGAGCAACAAGCTTACAAGACAGACAACTTTTATGGTCCCCAATTTCATTGATGCCAGCCATGGTTATTGCATTGCCGCGAATACATTATATAAGACAACTGACGGAGGCAACAACTGGACTATCAGCTGTCAACTGGGTCAGGATGACTTTTCCGGAATGCATTTTCTGGATATGAATACAGGGTGGGCATCCACTTTTGGAGGTTATGTGCTACGACTCAGACCCTAACAAATTATTCTCACCTGATATCCTTTAATCCCACCATCTTTTTTTTGTCCTGGTCCCAGATTTTTAGACGCAGACATGCAAAGATTTCTTTTATATTCAGCGAGGTCCGTTTACAGCTTTGTAATTCCTTGAATTTGGACATCACTTCCGGAAGACGGTAAAAGGGAATTTTGGAATTCAGATGATGGATATGATGGTACCCAATATTACCAGTGAGCCAGGCCATGACAGGACTCATCACCATGTAACTGGAAGATTCCATGGCAGCTTTTTCATAGGCCCAATCATTATTTTCAGAAAATGTTACCCCTGGAAAGTTATGCTGTGCGTAAAAAAGATAGGCACCCATCGAAAATGCAATTATGAATGGCAGGAAAAATAAACAAAACCATACCTGCCATCCCAGGAAAATAAACAACAACACAGATATTGTTACATGAATAACCAGCGCGATCAGAGAATCATAATGCTTGCGGGGACTGCTGATAAACGAAGACAGGCACATCCCGAAGATAAACATGGAAAAATATCCGAGGGCAATTGTCAACGGATGCCGGATAGCCAGGTATTCAAATTTCTGACGGCTGGTCATTTCCTGGTACTTTTTCCGGGTTGCAATCGGATAGGAACCAATGCTGGCACTAAATAATTTTGAATTATTATTATGATGATGATCATGAGATCTTTTCCAAATACTGGTGGGAGAAAGAATAAAAAATCCGAAGATTGTCATAATGAAACTGGCAAGCCTGGAGTGCATCAGGATGGAATGATGCTGATGGTCGTGATAAATGATAAACATTCGGACCATTAATAAGCCCGCAATGATACTAAAGGCTATCCTGACGGCGAAAATCGGAATGAGGATAGTGCATGTCAAAGCCAGGGCCAACAACAGTAGTGTTGTAATAGTGTAGATCCAACTTTTACTTCTGATTTCTTTGGCGAATGGCTTTGTTGCCAAAATGAGTTCTTTACCGGAAAGCATGACTGTGCTTTTAAATTTAAGGTCGACCGTGTTTCCATCTCCGGTGTGTCCATAACCAGTTTTCTGGTTGACTCCGGATATCAGCTTCCAGCCGTCTGGTATGTATTTCGGTAATCGTCCCGGTTTTCTGAAGTTGTAAAGGTAGTTCAATTTTTTCAGCAAACACCTTGTAGTAGCCTCTTTTAACTCTTCTTATGCTGATATAAACAATTGGGTAACGAATCTTTAGCGCAATTTTTTCGATGCCAAGAAATACCGGAGTGTCCTGGTTCATAAAACTCATCCAGTATGCTTTATCCGGGAGAGGTGCCTGATCAGCTATAAAAGCGGTGGCCGTGAGGTGATTCCTGTTATTTAACATTTCCCGCAATGTGTCCTTCATGGGGATCAAACGTGTTCCAAAACGCGTCCGCATTCTGTAAACCAATCCGTTAAAGTACTTATTCGACAGGGGATGATAAATTACATATAACTGGTGCCTGCAACAAATACTAAATGTGTTACCACCCCATTCCCAGTTTCCAAAATGCCCCATTACTACCATGAAACTTTGTTTCTCTTCGGCAAGCTTGTTGAAAATCGCCAGGGTTTCGGGAACAAATTCACAATGTTTTACCATGGTTTCTTTGGAAATAGTAAGCGTCTTAAAAGTCTCCAGGAACAAGTCACAGAAATAGCGGTAAAACTTTTTTTCAATTTGCCTGATCTCAATTCCTGTTTTTTCGGGAAATGACATTTGCAGGTTCAGGCGCACTACGCCGAGCCGGTAACGAAACACGTGATAAAGAAGCAGATAGACGCAATCTGAGAAAAAATACAATAGAGGAAAGGGCAAAATAGCTAATAGGTAAATAAACGGAAGGCAGGTGTAATAAAAAAATGCTGATAAAATATTTTTCACCGGGAAATAGCCAAAGATATAGCAATAATTCATAGTAGATTGCGTTATAATTTGTTATAAAATTCATGATGAGATCCAGATTTCGCAGTCACTTATCCCTGGTATTATTGATCCTGATCATTTGCAGTTGCAAAAAAAGCAATCCCCTGGTAACCGACGGACCTGCTGACTATTATCCAATGCATGTAGGTAACTATATTATTTACAGGATGGATTCATTAAAATTTGTGAATGTTGGTTCGCAGGACACTATAATTAGCTATCATGCCAAAGAAGTGGTGCAGGACAGTATTTCCGATAATTTGGGAAGACCGAGTTACCGGGTTATCCGATATTTAAGTGACACTACCGAGACATCGGATTGGGTTCCATCGATCGCTTATATGGTTACACCATTAAAAGGTTCGGTTGAAGTAGTTGAAAATAATCTGCGTTTCATAAAGATGGTGACACCTGTCCAGGATGGGATTTCATGGCTGGGGAATGCATATATAGATACGAAATCAGATGATTCCCCGGTACCTTACATGGACGGCTGGAACTACACTTATAACAATACCGGCATGCCTTACGACGTGCTGGCCGGCACTGTCCCTGTAACAGTAACAGTAAACGAAGCAGATGATGTAACAGGATTGGGAGATGGTTCTTATACCCAGACGGTTTACAGTGCGGAAGTTTACGGGAAAGGCATCGGATGCATTTATAAAAAATTCCTGTACTCTGTATACCAGTCACCTAATGTGCAATATCCTGCCGGCGCCACTATCGGATATGGTCTTACTTTTAATATGGTTTCTCATAATTAATCTCTTTGCGGCCCCTAATTATAATTTTACTTTTTTTATGTCAACAGGCTTACGCACAGGAAGTAAAATACCTGATTCGTTTTACTGACAAGAAAAATAATGGTTATGACCTTGCAATCCCTTTCGCTTTTCTTTCAGAGAAATCCCTTCAACGCAGGTTAAAACAAAATATTGAAATTGATTCAACAGACCTGCCGGTAACAAAAGCGTATGTCGACAGTATTTCATCAATTGCCTCTATTCGTATCATAAACAAGTCAAAATGGTTTAACCAAATACTTATCGGAGTAAATGACACGACTCTTCTGCAGAAAGTCCGGGCCTTTCCTTTTGTGATTTCAACTGAACCCATCAACAACAGCCAATCAAAAAAAATAAAAGAAAAGATTTCGATCAACTATCAGGAAACGGTTTCAGCCAAATCAACGGCAGAGAACGAAAATGGTTTTTCCGGAATTCAGTCTCCATACAACTATGGCTTTTCTTACAATCAGATTCATATCCATCATGGCGACTTCCTCCACGATAAAGGGTTCCATGGAGAATCTATGACAATAGCTTTATTGGACGACGGGTTCAACAATTATCTTTTCAATCCTGCCTTTGACAGCCTGCGAAATGATCACCGGATACTGGGCACTTATGACTTTGTAAATGGCAAAACAAGTGTGAATGAAGAGGAGGTACATGGTTCAAATTGCTTTTCGATCATTGCTTCCAACATTCCCACTGTGATGATTGGCTCGGCTCCCGGAGCTAACTATTGGCTTTTTAAGACTGAAGACGATCATTCCGAAACACCGGTTGAAGAACAGAACTGGGTAGCAGCCGCTGAATTTGCCGACAGTGTTGGGGTTGATCTTATTACAACTTCACTCGGCTATGGCTATTTCGATGACTCTATATTTAACCTGAGTTATCTGGAAAGAAATGGCCACACATCTTTAGTGAGTCGCGCCGGAAACCTGGCCGTTTCGAAGGGGATGGTTGTTACAGCCAGCATGGGTAACAGCGGCAATGATATCGGAGAAAAAATTTACGTTGGTTGTCCGGCAGACGGCGACAGTGTTTATGCGGTGGGAGCCGTGAAAGCCAATGGTCAGATCGCCACTTTTTCAAGCTGGGGTCCCAACAGTTCAGGCCAGGTAAAACCCGATGGAGTCTCTGTCGGTTCGGGAACCTCTCTGGTCGGGAATGATGGAAATCTTTATAGTGGGGATGGCACTTCCTATTCAACCCCTAACCTGGCAGGATTGATTGCCTGTCTATGGCAGGCATTTCCTGAATTTAATTGCCATGATATTCTCCAGGCCGTACGACAATCCAGCGACGAATATCAAAATCCCAATGACCGGTATGGTTACGGTTTGCCAGATTTCGAAAAAGCTTACGAGGCTTTATCCAAAAAAAGAACTGGTATATCCGGGCAGCTGACTGCCACTGACTGGATCAGAGTAACTCCGGTCCCCTTTGACAAAAAAATAGTTATTCTCTTCCAGCCATCTGTAACAGGCACTGCCACCCTGCAATTATTAAACATTTCGGGTAAACTCATTCAGACTGACACAACGCCTGTATCGGCAGGACAGGCACAGTTGTTTGAAATGAATATTATTACACCCCTGGCAACAGGAATTTATTTAATCAGGTATATTGATTCCGGCCGATCAAAAACGATTAAAGTTTTAAAGGCCAAATAAATTACCACCGTCCAAATATCTGTCAATGCAAAACTGACTTTGAGAAATTACTTCTTCATTTTGGCACCCACCATTTCCATCATTGTGCTGCCTGATTGAACGGAACGATGCTCAGTTATTTTCCCTGCATCATTAAACGTAAACAAATCCACGTCTTTAACCTTAAATGATTTGCCGGTCGGCTTCATCCCCATCAACGGGTTTTTAAAAGTTCCACTGTAATCCCCAAATACAGCAACGTGATTTCCATCACCAATGACGAGAAAATTTTCTCCTTTGTAATCCGGAAAGGCAGTCATAAAACCTTTCACCATGGACTTAATCGAATCGAGACTTTTCACCGGTGCCATAGATCCATCGCCATAATCAACGGCGTCCGGAGTAACATCTTTAAACGCTTCATCCATTTTCCCGTTGCTGAAGGCTTCCACACTCGCGAGAGCTGTGGCCTTATTTCTGTCAACCATGCTGTCCTTTGAAGCTTTTGCGGCCATCAGGGAATCCATGGAAGAGCTTGATGAAGGGCTGTTTGGGTTATTACATGAAATAATAAATACAGCCATACCAATCAGGAAAATCAACTGTTTCATATCTTCCAAATTTTGTTGTTTTAGAATCATAAAAGGTAAATAAATTTTAAAATATTGCCGCGGAATATCTTTTATCCGTTGTAACCAGTTGTTTTTCTGATATTTATTTAATAAGAAATAAAATCTGGCATTTACATGATTTCAGTCACCATTGTAGAGTGGATCAGGAACACAATCAATTTCAATTTAGTCCGATGGGTAACTCTGTAAGTTTTCTAACATAGAAATGACGAAATTTAATTTTAAATGAGCGTTCCATTTGGAAGGGCTAAAAATAGTAAACAAAATATCAGACTAAAAATCGATGACCACCGGTAAACCGGATAATCAAAATTCTTTCATATGAGCAATATTCCTTTTTCAACTATCGACTGGAGTAAGGTTCCCAAAATTAAGCAGGAAGGAAAAACCGGGACAGTCACATCGAGAACAATCCAATATCCGGGATTGAGAATCCGCATTGTCGAATATTCCGAAGGATATATTGCAGATCACTGGTGCCAGAAAGGACATATCGTTTATTGTCTTGAAGGGGAAGTTGTTAACGAACAGGAAAATGGGAAAAGCATCATATTAAAAGAAGGTATGGGCTATGTGGTATCAGATGAACTTAGTTCACATCGTTCGATAACCCGGGGAAAAGTAAAATTGCTGATAATCGATGGTGATTTTTTAAAGCCGGCGGGTGACTAGCTTTGCAATCCTTGTGCTGTAACCCTTTGACGCACCATTTTTGTATCCACCCCACCCCTTTGCATTTTTCTTACCGCGTCTTCTTCAATTTGTTTTTTTAATTCCGACATGGTTTCATCAAACAATACATGTTTATCCATCATAAAACACATGTCATATTCAATTTCCTCCCATGTTGAAAAGTCCGCATGGTTGTGTTGCAACTGAACTTCCAGTTTATCCAATGCATTGGCAACCTTCGCCTCATAAGTGTCTTTGTTTTCAAATTCGTAAAACAAGTCATAAATTTCCTGCCCGTTCGTTTCTTTAAGTGAAGAACATAGGCTTTCGATGGCCTGCTTCTCCCTTTCAATTTTGGCAATCCTGAGGTTCGGATTGCGTAATACATCCAGTGCAGAAACATCCTTCGCCTCTGCTTCCACCAGGTCATGTATGATAACCATTTTCAGGAGGCGTGCTGTATCGACTTTTTTAGTTAATAAGGGCTCCATTAAAACCGCCATCAAAGACATGCGCCAGGTATGCTCTGCAACGCTTTCCTGTCTCCCACTCGATGTATAACTGTGTCTTAGTTCAAATTTCAATCGTTCTGCCAATGTTAAGACCTGCAATATTGAAGTAATCTGCTTTTCCATTAGCAAAAGTAAAAAGTTTTAGAATCGTTTCCGAATGTAATTAATTATTTGCCCGCAAAATTTACCTGTGCCAACACGGATTTATTTATTATTATATTTAACTTACTTGGAAAACAACTCCTTTCACTCCGGAAATTATATATGCCAGATTATAAAATGACAAAATGGAAATGGCCGGAAGAATTAGATGCATTAGTGGCAGATCCCGCCCATCACAGGTTGTTATTTGAAAATGATCTGGTTCGTGTGCTGGATACTTTTATACCTCCCGGCCACGTAACGGAAATACATACCCACAAATGGCCGTCTTCTTTATATATTTTGAAATGGTCCGATTTTATCAGGTATGATATGGAAGGAAATATTATCCTTGATTCCAGGAACCTGAATATGGTACCCCTTCCGGAAACATCCATTTGGTCCGAACCATTAATTCCCCACGCTTTAAGAAACATAGGCAGTTCAGATATCCATATAATAAGTGTTGAGATTAAATAATTTTCTATTAATCCCAACTTCTTTTACCGCAATTATGCATTAAGAGGTGCACTGTGCATAGAAACTATCTTAGCCAAATTTCGCAAATTCGGTACTTTATGATACGCTTCCCATTGATTTACAATTGACTCAACTTAAGCGTTGCAAATCTGAGTTATAATATCAGATATTATTTTATACCTTCAGAATAGAATCTTTGCAGACGAAGGAATACAGGGTCACGAAATAAAACTTTGAATATATGAAAGTCAAGTTTTATGGAGTGCGGGGATCCTTGCCAGTTTGTGGTAGAGAATTTGAAAGATATGGGGGAAATACAACCTGCATACGGATACTTCGCGAACTAGCTAACAGAATTGCCATCTTTGATGCCGGCACCGGGATAAGAAACCTGGGAAAGGAAATTATCAGCGAAGGTCTATCGCAAAATATTATAAATATACTTTTTTCCCATTTTCACTGGGACCATATTCAGGGGCTTCCTTTTTTTGCACCTGCATATAACAAGAAACAGAGAATCGGAATACTCGCCGTGGGCCGAAAGGGCAAAATTAAAGATCTCAAAGAAATATTTTCGCTGCAGATGCAACAGGAATATTTTCCTGTGCCGCTGGAAACAATGGGGGCACATTTTGAATTTTTAACTTACGGAAGCAAGGAAACCATTTTCGGCGCGAAGATCATTGCTGCGGCCCAGCATCATCTCCATGAAGGCGGTTCTTATGGCTTTCGGATCGAGGATGAATCAGTATCTCTGGTTGTATGTACTGATTTGGAACATATCAATGGCATAGATCCAAATATTGTAAATCTTGCTAGAGATGCTGACCTTTTAATTCATGATGGTCAGTATACTTCGAATGAATATAAAAAATTTAAAGGATGGGGACACAGTACCTGTGAACAGGCTGTGAAAGTAGCCATCGAGGCCAATGTGAAAAAACTGATCATTACCCATCACGACCCGGATCACAACGATGATTTTCTCGACGGGATGGAGCGTGAGTGCCAGGAGATTTTCCCAAACTCCTTTTTTGCAAAAGAAGGAATGGAAGTCCTGGTGTAGGCCCGCCAGGCTCTCCCCGGCAATTCGCGAGCCCATTATTTGATTCCTTGAGCCCATTATTGGCTCATAATTATCCTTCGTTTATCTTTCTTCCGTATCTCTTTTATCCTTTGTCTATCCAGAAATTAAGAAGCCGTCAAATTGGACTGGGGTCCCCAGGGCGTCCCTAGAACCAGACAATATTAATATGAAGGCCTTCATATACTCAGGTGTTTAACGGATTTTAGTAAACCGGGCTGCATACATGGAATCCGCGGCTCTATCATAACCCGAGATCAAGCCTTCTTTTTCTACCTGCATCGTGCCCGTCTCATTTAGCGACAAGGAGACCCTTTCATTTTCATCAGCAAAAACGGAGCAGGTCATGTAAACGAGAACTCCACCGGGTTTAATACGGCTTAAGATATTCGAAAGAATTTTTTCCTGGCGCTGGCGGTAATTGCTGATGGTCTCGGGTTTGAAATAATAAAGTGCCTCAGGCGTGCGGCTCCATGTGCCGCTACCTGTACAGGGCAGGTCAGCAACAATGAAATTGAAGTGCTGGCGCGGTATATCATGTTGATCCGTCAGGTCCGCTTTAAATAAACGGACCGGTTCTATGCCCGCTTCTTTAAACCGCTGGATGGAATTTTTGAGGATTGATTCCCGTATATCCGACACCGTAAGTTTACATCCAGGAAAAAGGTCTGCGATTAAAATGGATTTCCCCCCACTTCCGGCGCAGCAGTCCCAGGCTTCGAATTCCTTTTTATTGTATGTTTTTAAAAAATTTGCTGTCCATTGTGAACTCAGGTCCTGGACTACTGCTTCACGATTTAATACAAACACATCATCCAATTTAGTACCGCCTGTAAACGAATAAGTTTTGAAAGGCAACTCATTGTCCGGATCAGCGTTCCTGAATTCAATTTTATGCTGTTGCAATTTTATTGTCAGGTCTTTTTCGTGTTCCGGCCGTATCCGTATAAACAATCGCGGTTTCTCCAAAAAAGACAAACAGAAAGACCGGTGGTCAACACCGGTACTTAGCAAATCCTTCCAGGGAAATATTTCCAACTCATCAAATCCGGCAAGATTTAAGCGAACAATTTCGAGCTTTTCTTCCTGCGGTCTTTCAATTTGTGCGCACCACCCAGGTTGCAGATGTTCAAGGATTGGGTCCTTTTGATGATTACACAAAAAAAGTCCTGTCAGGATTCTTTCTTCGAAAGAAGCATTTTTAAGTGCATGACCCAGCCGGAAAAAACAATAGATCATCTCACTCACCTGTTTCCGGTCGCGGGATCCCATTTGTGGATTCTCCCTGAAATAATTTTTGAGAAAGCTATGTAATGGAATTTCCCCGGCGTAAGCGGTTAGTATACGAATGGCATACCGGAGAAGGTTGTCAATTCTCATGCGGTGAATTCATGGATGGGGTTATGGATTATGGGTTATGGATTTTGGGTTATGGGTCACCTGCGGAAAAGAAACCTCAAATTGGTGATGGGAATTATAATTCCAGCAGGGCTTTTACCGGATCTTTTCCAAATAACAATTGGTCGGGATTTTCGAGTAGTTCTTTCACCCGCACCAGGAAACTGACAGATTCACGGCCATCGATAATACGATGATCATAGCTGACTGCAAGGTACATCATAGGGCGTATGACGATTTGCCCGTTTGCCACTACTGCCCGTTCTTCAATTTTATGCATACCCAGGATGGCAGATTGCGGAATATTAATGATCGGCGTGGACATCAGCGAACCGAAAACACCACCGTTGGTGATAGTAAATGTTCCACCCTGCATTTCTTCCATGCTCAATTTATTATCCCGTGCTTTGCCAGCAAGTTCAACTACTTTTTTTTCTATTTCGGCCATACTAAGACTTTCTGCATTCCGGATTACAGGAACCACCAGTCCCTTTGGTGCTGAAACCGCAATCGAAATATCGCAGTAATCGTGATAAATAATTTCTTCCCCATCGATATATGCATTTACGGCCGGCCATTCCTGCAGTGCATAGCAACAGGCTTTTGTAAAAAAACTCATGAAACCCAGGTTTACCCCATGTTTCTCCTTGAATTTATCTTTATACTTTGCACGAAGAGCCATAACCTCGCTCATATCCACCTCATTAAAAGTGGTGAGCATGGCCGTGGTATTTTTTGCTTCCACCAGGCGGCGGGAAACCGTCTTGCGCAGGTTGCTCATTTTTTCTTTACGCAGTTCGCGGCCAAACAAAGCCTTTCCCGGAAGACGTCCGGGATTATTCAGGGCGTCCAGCACATCGTGCTTAACAATTTTCCCATTAGCACCGGATGGAATAATACTTCCTTTATCGACTTTCTTATCTGAAATTATTGCTGCGGCTACAGGTGTCGCTTTAACATCCGTTGTCGTAGCAGTACTTTTTTTTACCGGTTCCGGAGGTGCGGATTCTTTTTCAAAAACAACTTTTGTATTCTCCTGTTTTGCGGGTGCCGGTATACCATTGGCAGCGGCTGGTTTCGATGCAGGTTTTACAGCCGACTCATCAATACTTGCCAGCACATCCCCAATCTTCAACGTGTCTCCTTCCTTCCCGCGTGTTTTCAGCGAGCCCGCCTTTTCTGCGTTTACTTCAAAAGTGGCTTTCTCACTTTCGAGTTCGGCAATCACTTCATCACGATCAACATAGTCCCCATCCTGTTTCAGCCATTTCACCAGGGTTACCTCGCTGATGGATTCACCAACGGCCGGAACTTTAATATCAATCATCTGCTTTAAAATTTACGTGCACGAAGATAATTTAAATAGTATGACGATTCATTCTCCAATTAAATGCTGAACGCAGTTTCTATGATCTCAGATTGTTCCTGCGCATGCACTTTTGCGTAGCCGGTGGCGGGTGAAGCCCCAGGCTGCCGGCTGATGAAACCATAATTAATGGTTTTCAGATTCATCTGCAGGAATGAAGCAGCGCCCATATTCAGCGGCTCCTCCTGGATCCAGAACCAGGTGGCATTATTATATTTTTTATACAACTGATCCAGTTGGTTAATCGGTAATGGATAGAGCTGTTCCAGACGGACGATCGCGATGTCCTTGCGGTTATCCCTGACTTGTCTTTCCGCCAGTTCGAAATAAATTTTACCTGTACAAAATAATACTTTCCTGACTTGTGCGGGCTCACCGGCAAACCGGTCATCAATCACTTCCAGGAATCCACCACTGGTGAAATCAGCTATTTTCGAATAACTACCCGGATGACGCAGGTTGGCTTTTGGAGAAAAATTGACCAGCGGCTTTCTGAAAGGCCAGGCCAACTGACGGCGCATGGCGTGAAAATAGTTGGCCGAAGTGGTCACATTGGTCACTATCAGGTTCAGTTCTGCACACATTTGTAAGAATCGTTCCATGCGGGCACTGCTGTGTTCAGGACCCTGTCCCTCGTAACCATGCGGGAGCAGCAGCACAAGCCCGTTCATACGTTGCCATTTCTGTTCACCTGCAGCTATAAACTGGTCGATCATGGTTTGTGCACCATTACAAAAGTCTCCGAACTGCGCTTCCCAAATGACCAAAGCGTTCGGATTGGCCATCGCATACCCATATTCAAAACCCAGCACACCATATTCGCTGAGAAGGGAATTGTAAATTCTGAATTGTCCTTTAGCATCCGGAATGCGACTAAGCCGGTTATATGATTCGTCTGTTTTTTCGTCCTGAAGTACTGCATGCCGGTGCGAGAAAGTTCCGCGACAGACATCCTGCCCACTCATTCGCACGTCTTTGCCATCCAGTAAGATACTGCCATAAGCAAGAAGCTCTCCCGAAGACCAGTCAAGTTTTTGTTCATCGTTGAATAACTTCTGTTTATCCTGAAGAAGTTTTTCTATTTTTTTTAGTGGTGTAAAGGATTCAGGCCAGGACATCATGGCAGCAAAAATTTTACGAAGATCTGCTTCTGAAATGGCCGTTACAGGTGACTTGTCAAAATCTCCCGGGGTCGCACGCCGAAGACTTCTCCACCACATTTCAGGTTGCTGATATGTATAAGGCAGTGGCTTTTGTTTTACTTCATCCAGCCTTTCCTGCAGATCATTCCAGAACTTTTTTTCCATTTCCTTGGCAAGTTCCCTGGCATCGCTTTCACCATTTTCTATAAGGAACTGCGTGTATACTTCGCGGGCATTCGGATGTTTATCAATCAGGGCATAGAGGGTAGGTTGTGTGAATTTCGGATCATCGCCTTCGTTATGCCCATGCCGACGGTAACATACCATATCTACAAAAATATCTGAATTAAATTCCTGGCGGTAGCGGGTTGCTATCTCTGCACATTTTATAGTCGCTTCCGGGTCATCTCCATTTACATGAAGTACGGGTGCCTGCATGGCGGACGCCAGAGAAGTGCAATAATCAGAACTCCTTGCCTCTTCAAAATCTGTTGTAAATCCAATCTGATTATTAATGACAAAATGAATCGTACCCCCAGTGTAATATCCATCCAGATTGCACATCTGCAATACTTCATATACAATACCCTGACCCGCAACTGACGCGTCACCATGAATCAATACAGGAAGAATTTTATCAAAATCGCTGCTATACATCACATCTGCCTTGGCCCGGGAAAAACCAACCACTACAGGATCAACTGCCTCCAGATGCGATGGATTGGGCATGAGTTTGACGTGAACTTTTTTATCAGCAGGTGTGGTGAGTTCACTTCCAAATCCCAGGTGATATTTCACATCCCCGCTTCCCATCGTCTGGTCAAGCTTGGCGGTGCCTTCAAATTCACTAAAAATCTGGGAGTAGGTTTTACCCAGAATGTTGGCAAGTATATTTAAACGGCCCCGGTGTGCCATTCCCATGACAACTTCATGCACATCATATTCTGCCGCCATATTAATAATGGCATCAAGAGCAGGAATTGTCGTTTCGCCGCCTTCAAGGGAAAATCTTTTCTGACCGATGTATTTGGTATGAAGGAATTTTTCAAACATCACTCCTTCATTCAATTTTTCCAGTATCCGCTGTTTTTTTTGAAGTGACAATGGCTCAATAAATTTCTTTTCCATCTCAGCTGTAAGCCAGTCAACCTTCTTTTGATCACTGATATACTTGAATTCAATCCCGACGTGATTGGCATAACATTTCTGGAGATGAGCAAGAATATTCCGAAGGCTGGTTGTACCCAGACCAATCAGGTTCCCTGCAAAAAAAGATTTGTCCAGATCTTCTTCAGTAAATCCGAAAAAGCCAAGATCCAGGTTAGCGCCCCGGTCCTTCCGGGGTCTTATAGGGTTGGTTTTGGCTATCAAATGACCTTTATTCCTGTAACCGAGTATAAGGCGGTAAGCACCCAGCTCCTTTTTCCAGTCCACTCCATCGGTGGTTTTGAAACCCGTGTCCTTGGAAATCACGGCCTGCCCATTTCCATTTTTGCCCTGAGTTACGGCAAAATCAAAGCCTTCAAAAAATTTTTTGAACTCAGGGTCAACGCTTTGTGGGTCTTTTACAAAATCCTGGTATAAACTTTCTATAAACGAGGGAGAGGAATTCGTGATGAATTGTAAGTCTTTCATTTTTTGACATTAATCGCTTTACAAATATCGGCAAAAGAAACTTCCGGATTATTTTTCAATATTTGCCTGTTTTTCCTACCTTTGCCGTCCAAAATTCTGAATTCATGGCCAATCATCGCGCAACGAAAAAAGACGTACGAAAAGCTTCCAAACGCCGGGATAGTAACCGTTACTATGGCAAAACAACACGGAATGCGATCCGCGATCTGAAAGCCATCAAAGAACCTAAGGCAGCTGGCGAAAAAATGCCTGAAATCGCCTCTCTGATTGACCGCCTGGCCAAAAAAGGCGTCATCCACAAAAACAAGGCCGCCAACCTGAAAAGCAAGCTTACACGGAATGTGAATAAGCTCGCTGTCGCTAAGGCTTAATACAATTTTTAAACTTTTTTGAAAAGCATTCCGAATCTGAGGAATGCTTTTTTAGTTATGGGTTATGGGTTATGAATTATGGGTTTGAAGTACCTAACTCATAATTCATAACCCATAACCCATAATTCACCCTTAAGCTGCATCCTTACCGTGGCATTGCTTATATTTCTTCCCGCTTCCACATGGACAGGGATCATTTCTTCCCACTTTAGGTCCGACTTTAATGGGCTCCTGTTTCACTGGTTCTGAAGGTTCATAGTAATCCCTGCCTTCATCCATTATAGGCCCCGGACCTGCACCGGCTGTTACCAGTTCGTCCTTGCGAACTTTCATCTTGCTCATATCTGTTTTCTGTTCACGGCCTTCGCGTATGGGCGCCTGCTGTTCTACAGGGATGGTGCAATGGCACAGAAAACTGACGATTTCCTTATTCATATTGTTATCCATTGCCCTGAACAATTCAAACGCCTCCATCTTATATATGACCAATGGATCCTTTTGTTCCAGGTAGGCTGTCTGCACGCTTTGCTTCAAATCGTCCATTGCCCTCAGGTGCTCCTTCCAGGCATCATCGATAATGGAAAGTGTGATTTGCCTTTCCACTGCATTCATCAGTTCCCGACCCTGCGTATCCAGTGTTTTCTGCAGGTTGGCGAGTACATTAATTATTTTCTTGCCGTCTGAAAAAGGAACTACCACATTCTCAATATGGCGACCCTGGTTCAACAGAATGTTTTTGAAAACAGGAACTGCATCCTTCTGTACTTCAGCCATTTTCCTTTCGTAATTCAGTGTACCTTCTGCATATAGTTTTTCTACCAGGTGCTCCAGATTGTCTTTCAGAAATTCTTCTTCCGTAATAGCAGTGGAAACTCCAAAATGCAGGATAACGGCCACTTTAAATCCTTCAAAGTCTTCAGCATCGCGGTAAGTACCTGCCATGCCTTCCGCCACCGAATAAAATGCATTATCGAGATCAAGTGCCAGGCGTTCACCAAACAACGCGTGATTTCTTTTTTTATAAACCACATTACGCTGCTTGTTCATGACGTCGTCATATTCGAGCAGTCTTTTGCGAATTCCAAAATTATTTTCCTCCACTTTTTTCTGCGCCCTCTCAATACTTTTGGTCACCATACTGTGCTGGATCACTTCGCCTTCCTTATATCCCATTTTATCCATCAGTGAGGCGATGCGCTCGCTGCCAAACATTCTCATGAGGTCGTCTTCCAAAGCCGAATAAAACTGCGTGGTTCCCGGATCTCCCTGTCTTCCGGCGCGTCCGCGCAACTGACGGTCCACACGACGGCTCTCATGCCTTTCTGTCCCGATAATGGCGAGACCACCGGCGTCTTTCACACCGGGTCCGAGTTTAATGTCCGTACCACGACCGGCCATATTGGTGGCTATGGTCACTGCGCCTGTCAGTCCTGCTTCTGCAACCACCTGGGCTTCGCGAGCATGTTGTTTTGCATTGAGGACATTGTGCGGAATCTTTTTCACAGACAGCATTTTACTCAGGAGTTCACTCACTTCCACGGAAGTTGTACCTACCAGGGAAGGCCGACCCTCTGTACGCAGCCTTTCAATATCATCAATAACCGCTTTGTATTTTTCCCTCTTAGTTTTATAAACGAGGTCCTGTGAATCCTTACGTATCACCTGCACATTCGTAGGAATGGTTACCACATCCAGTTTATAAATATCCCATAATTCCGCCGCTTCGGTTTCCGCCGTACCTGTCATACCGGCCAGCTTATGATACATACGGAAATAATTCTGAAGTGTAACCGTAGCGTATGTCTGTGTTGCAGCCTCAATCTTTACATTTTCTTTTGCCTCGATAGCCTGGTGCAATCCATCGCTGTAGCGACGACCTTCCAGTATACGTCCCGTCTGTTCATCTACAATTTTTACCTGCCCATCGAGCACAACATATTCCACGTCTTTGTCAAACAAGGTATACGCTTTGAGCAACTGCTGAACAGTGTGAATACGATCCGCCTTAATTGAATATTCATTCAGCAAGGCTTCCTTCTGCTGAAATTTCTCTTCCGCAGACAGGTCACTTTTTTCTATGTCTGCGAGTTTGATACCAATATCAGGCAGGACAAAAAATTCCGGGTCCTCTCCTTCCCGGGTAATGGTGTGAATACCTTTATCCGTCAGATCGACGGAATTATTTTTTTCATCAATGCTGAAATATAGTTCACTGTCGACCTTGGGCATTTCTTTCTGCTGGTCTGCCAGGTAGTAGTTTTCGGACTTCTGTAATTTCACACGTATGCCTGGCTCACTTAAAAATTTAATCAGCGCGCCGGTTTTCGGAAGACCGCGGTGGGCACGCATCAGAGCGAGGCCGCCGTCTTTCGGATCATCATTATTTTCGGCAAATTTCTTCTTAGCCTCGTTCAGAAAATGGTTGGTCACTTTTTTCTGTGCTTCCACCAAACGTTCAACACGACTTTTGAGTAAATGGTATTGCTGGTCGTCTCCTTTGGCAACTGGTCCGGAAATGATCAGTGGGGTTCTGGCATCATCTATCAGTACGCTATCCACTTCATCCACCATTGCAAAATGGTGTTTACGCTGCACCATTTCATCCGGAGTATGAACCATATTGTCGCGGAGATAGTCAAAACCAAATTCGTTATTTGTTCCATAAGTGATATCTGCCATGTACGCTTTGCGACGGGCTTCACTGTTTGGCTCATGCTTGTCGATACAGTCTACCGAAATACCCAGCCACTCGAAGATGGGACCATTCCACTCAGAATCACGACGGGCCAGGTAATCGTTCACTGTTACAAGGTGAACACCCTCACCTGCAAGGGCATTCAGATAGGCTGGCAGTGTTGAAACCAATGTCTTTCCTTCACCTGTAGCCATTTCTGCAATCTTACCGCTGTGCAATACAGCACCTCCGATCAATTGTACATCATAGTGAACCATATTCCAGGTGATGGCGCCACCGGCGGCTGTCCAGCTGTTACTATAGATTGCATTGTCACCTTCAATTTTAACGTAGTCTTTAACGATACTGAGATCCCGGTCCCGTTCATTGGCCGCTGTGATGATCTGAGAATTTTCTTTAAACCTGCGTGCGGTTTCCTTCACAACAGCAAATGCCTCCGGCAGGATGGAATCCAGCACTTCTTCAATGAGATCATCCCGCTTTTTTTTCAGGTCGTCCATTTCAATATAAAGGGCATCTTTCCCCGAAATATCATTGAATGGAAGTTCTTCGGCTTTTTTACCCAGATTGGCAATGGATTCGTCCATTTCTCTGAGGTGGTCTTTTATTCTTTGTTTGAATTCGTCCGTTTTTGCCCTTAGCGCATCATTAGAAAGGGAGGCATAAGCTGCCACATATTGGTTGATCTGTTCCACACGGGGCATGATACCTTTAATATCCTTTTCCGACTTATTACCACCAAATAACTTCGATATAAAACCTATCATATAAACAGGGATTGAGTATGAATTGAATAACCAGTCAAATTTGATGCTATGCCTTTTTCAGGGTCAAATTGACAGTTTGCAAAGGTACGAAATCAAGTGTGAGAGTGTGGGCGTCCGGGACCGTGAGACAGGCGGGAAGAAAATCTACAAAAATTTACCCATTTCCGCTTAATTGTTAAATAATTTAGTATTTTCGCTAAAACTATTAGCGATGTCAATAGCAGCCCAAAATCTCAAATATCTGCGGAAATTAAGAGGATGGACGCAAGAAGAATTTGCCAACAAGCTGAAAATTAAACGGTCCCTGCTCGGGGCTTATGAAGAGGAACGAGCGGAACCCCGACTGGAAGTGCTTGAGTTGGTGAGTGATATGTTCCGTTTATCGCTTGACGAACTATTGCGGAAAAAGATGCAGGATACAAAGGGTAGTAATTATCTCGCCAAACGTCGGTCACTGAAATTGGCAGCCATACCCAACTCAATCCAACTGGTTCCGGTCAAAGCGGCGGCTGGTTATCTCGCAGGATATGGCGATCCCGAATTCCTGGATGAGCTGAATACATTTACATTGCCTATGCTGGCACCAGGCAACTATCGTGCATTTGAAATTGTCGGAGATTCCATGCTACCCACTCCAAGCGGATCCGTAATCGTTGCCGAAAAAATTGACAACCTGGAAAACGTCAAGAGCAACCTGACTTATATTGTTGTCTCCCGTAATGAAGGAATTGTTTACAAACGGGTGATGAAGAATAATAAACTCAAAAATAAACTCACCCTCATCAGTGATAATACAGTATTTCAGCCCTATACCGTGAATGCCGAGGATATTCTTGAAATCTGGAAAGCAGAAATGGTAGTCAGCAAGGCTAATACCGAACAGAGATGGGATGTAAATCAACTGGCCAGCCTGGTCAGCAACCTGCAGGACCAGGTTACCACATTGAAAAGGAAAATGAACTGATCCGTTTTAGGAAGATCGCGGATGTAACTGGAATTTTTTATTGAAGCCGGATGAGTTCCTGGTTTACAATCGCAAAAACCTGTTCCTCCGCTTGTGGACTAATCATCGCAACACCTGTGAATCGGCTGAAGGCAGGAAGTACTGCATATTTTTTACCAAAATAAAAACATGGAAAACAAAGTGATTGCCTGCCAGAACCCTGAATCCGTATACCTGGATGTATATGTCCTGAGAAAAAATAAGATTTTTTACCGCGTTCATTGTTAATATATCCTTCACGCTTTTCAAGCTGATCACAGATATCATGAACAAAATGAAACTGCTGCCTTGAAAAATTCTTCAGACTGAGCTGAATGCCTGCATCTGCATACCAGTCTTCCTTTAGGATGTCATGATTACCCCTGACAAGATGGATATTAATACCAGAAAGATCCGATCTCCACTTTAAAAATAATTCCAGTTCCTTATTTGCGGAGCTGTGAAACATATCCCCCACGATAATTAATTCCCTTGGCTGGAAATATTGGATCTGTACAACCAGTCGCTGCAAATCTTCTTTGTAGATCGATGAAGGTATAGCGATACCTGATTTTCGGAAATGACCTGTTTTTCCAAAATGAAGGTCGGAAACCACCAATGCTTTTTCTTCTTCCCAAAACATAGTGCGGTCGGTGGTCAGCCAGAATTGCTGATTTAATATTTTATGGGAAACGGGCGATTGCATGGAAGAGCCAAAGTTATTTTATTTGACTCGTTTTTTCTCCAGATCCATTGATAATTGTTGCTGCATTTTTTTCACACGATCCTCCAGCTTCTCAGATGAAAGATCTTCCCGCATACTGTCTACCTTGAGTGGAAAACAAAATGGCGTGAGCTTTTCCGGAAAACGAAGAATAATCTTACTTTTTGAAATTCTTACCAACATATTCCGAAGCCGTACTTCTTCCATTTGCTGCTCCATCACTTCATGGTAAGCCTGTCTCAGTAAAAGGTTATGCGGATCATATTCGCTGAATACAGTGAAAAGAAGCCCGGCTGAAGATTGCAGGTGGCGGGTTTTTTTATAATCGCCCGGGTAGCCCTGGAAGATTAATCCGCCTATAACGGCCACGTCCCGGAATTTCCGGCGCGCCATTTCGGCACTATTCACACTTCGCTGTATATCGACCGTCAACCCTTCATCGGAAAAAAGATCATACACATTGCTATCATCTACCGGAATTGGCTGATCGCTCAGCAATTCAAATCCATAATCATTCATGGCAAAAGAAAAGCTAATGGGCATTATACGGCTGATCCTGAATGCGAGGAGAGCGGCCATCGCTTCATGCACAAGCCTGCCTTCAAAAGGGTAAACGAATAAATGAAATCCGTCACCGGTTTCAATCTGTTCAATGAGCAATTCGTTTTCTTTGGGTATATGAGATAAGCTATCCTGCAATTCAAACAATGGTTTGAGAACCCGCAATTCAATATCTATGTCGGTCCTGCGGGAATTTTTTTCAAGCAAATGGTGGACTTCTTCAAATTTTTTCCTTAGCATCAGACCGAGATTTGCTGAAAGGGGCATTCTTCCGCCATTCCAGCTTGGAACAATAGCTTTTTTTGCACTCGATTTCTTTACAATAGCGGTCATATCCTTGATCATGATGTATTCCAGGTTCCTGCCAGCCAGCGTAAACACATCGCCCGGGTTCAGTCGCGAAATAAAATATTCCTCGATGACGCCCACATACCCGCCGCTCAGGAATTTTACTTTCATCATTGCATCACTCACGATGGTTCCTATATGAAGCCGGTGTCGCATGGCAATACGGCGACTGGTGATTTTAAATAATCCGTTTATAATTTCAATTTTTTTAAATTCGTCATATTGCTGCAGCGCCTCCCCTCCTTCCGTGATGAAATGAAGAATCTGCTGCCATTCCTCTTTTTTAATTTCACGAAAACAATAGGTGGAGGATATTTCTTTAAAAATGATTTCGGGGTAAAACCCTTCCCCGATAGCGAGAGTTCCGAGATATTGAACCAGCACATCAAAACAAAGTAGCATGGGATCACGACTTTCAATAAAATTTTCCTTCATAGCCGTTTTTAAAGCAGCCGCTTCCACCAGTTCAAGAGAATGGGTAGGAAGAAAATAAATTTTGCTCAATTCTCCGGGTTGATGGCCGCTCCTACCTGCCCGCTGCAAAAAACGAGCAACGCCTTTCGGCGAACCCACCTGAATAACAGTTTCAACCGGACGAAAATCTACCCCGAGATCCAAACTGGCTGTACAAACCACAGCTTTCAGTGTGCCGCTATGAAGAGCTTCTTCCACCCATAAACGAAGTTCCATGTCAATGGATCCATGATGTAGGGCAACTGCGCCCGCCAGTTCGGGAGCTATATTCAGAATCTCCTGGTACCATCGCTCACTCATACCACGGGTATTAATGAAAATCAGTGTAGTCCTGCTCTTCTCGATGATGGGAATGACTTTATCGATGAGTTTGATCCCGAGGTGCCCTGCCCATGGATATTTTTCAATTTCGTCCGGGATAACTGATTCTATTTCTATCCGCTTGTCAAGTTTTGCTTTTATAATTACCGGCGGCCATTTTAGTTTACCCTGGACAGGTGAAACCAATACTTCCATCGCCTGGTCAAGATTTCCGATTGTTGCTGAAATACCCCATAAAGAGAAATTATATGTTTCTTCCGTTTCGCGGATATTTGCTATTCTGGAAATAGCCAGTTCCACCTGCACACCCCGCTTGGACCCCAGTAGCTCATGCCATTCATCAACAGCAAGAATTCGTAATTCTTTAAAAATATCGGGATAATTTTTTTGCGCCAGTAACAAATGAAGGCTTTCCGGAGTGATGATGAGTACTTCGGGCATCTGCCTTTTCTGCTTCTGTCTTTCATTCATCTCTGTATCACCGTTTCGGATTCCCACCTGCCATTTCATTCCCAGTTCTTCAATTACTTCGTTCATTGCACGGCCAATATCTTTGGCCAAAGCACGTAAGGGCGTTATCCAGAGCAGGCGCAAGTGATTACGGGAACGGCTTTGGTAATCTTCCGGATATTCATTGATAAAACCGATCATAGCGCCCAGGAAAACAGAAAAAGTTTTCCCACATCCTGTAGGAGCATTCACCAGTCCGCAATGGGATTGGGTAATATGCAACCAGGCTTCTTCCTGGAAGGCAAATGGATGAAGTCCCCTGGATTGAAGCCAGGAGTGGATCACCTGGTAACCCTTGCTTTCCCTTAGCAGCATAAAATATATTTTTCCGAATGACGATTGACGGATAATATTAACGGTTGCCTTAAAGCGTTTTTAAATATTCAATGATGGCTTTTCTTTCCCTGTTGCTAAGTTTATCACCATATCGGTGTCCGTAATTTCCATAACCGGGCAGATCTGTATTATATACATTCGTTCCACTCGCACTATCCTGCACAATATATTTCCAGCCAAGTTTATTGTAATCATATTCGGGATTATCGAAATCCCGGGACCAGTAGCGCGGCCGTTCTTTACTATTAAGAAGCGTTTCGAGGTCCGGAACAGATCCGTTGTGCAGGTACGGTGCCGTGATCCAGATCCCATCCAGTGGAGGTGCGATATATCCGTTATACGGTTCAAGCCTGGCCGGATGATCTCCCAATGCAAACCAGGAATTATTGAACCATTCTACGAATTGATAACTCTGGTAATTGCTCTTGTATAAAAATGAGTCGGTCTGAATTTCCGATTCCGGAATCAGGAGGTTGGGATATTTGCCCGGATTCCCATAGTTGCCATGACATTTTGAACAATTCCGGACAAAGAGCATTCCACCTTTTTTAATCAATGATTTGTCAATCGGATTCGGATACGGCGGAGGTTGAATGGAATATATATATGCCAGTACATCGTTGAAATGGGAATCCACATCGCGGGATTCGGCGGTATCATTCACGGTAAGTAAATTACTGGCCATCAGGAATCGGCTGAAATCGCCCCTTCCAAATCCATTATAAAACATGGCGTTTTTCTTTTTCAGCATCCACCAGGCAGGCACATCCGTAGGAATAACGTCAGTTGGCACTTCCAGCAATGCGTGGTCGTTCCATCGAAAGGTTTTTGGATCCCGGTGGCTGGCCAACAACGCTGCCAGGCGATCAGCAGCATTTACCCCACGTACCTGGGTATGCAGCTGTCCACCGATACCTTTTACAACACGAAGAAAAGGCTCAGCGGCTTCATATTTTTTTGGATCCAGATTTTTTAACAGGTTCTCCGCTACCTCAGCATTTTTTGGATCCAGTTTTTGATTGTGTGTAAAATCGATCGTGCTATTTCCCAAGCCCATGATCAGTCTTCCTTCAAAAACCTGGGCATGACACTGCATACAATTTGGTGCAACGACTTTTTCACCATTGGGAGCAGTTACAACCGTATAATCATAGGGAATGTCTGCATTATCTCCCTCGCGTTTTAAATAATTCATGGAACTTTTTCCAAATCCCATTTTAAAATATGATAATGGTATGCCACTCCGGAGGTAGTCGCCGGTCGTCAGATATTTGAAACCCGTTTGGGCGTTACCTGTTCTTTGTTTGCTGGCGGGAACAGTAACCGGTTCATCGCCAGTATTTAACAATAAAGATGAACTGAAAGAAAAACAGACACCTGCAATAACCATCACAACAAACAATTTCTTCATATCCCTAAAATTAACGCTTAATGTTTTGCGCATTCTGCTTCATATCATCCCATGGGCCGATTCCCGAAAAAATCTGAAATTCTTAACATGTTCCATCTTGGGCTTTTGAAAATGGAAATAAAACTCAGTGGCGGAAGGAGTGTCAGACTTGTTTTCCATAAAGTCTTAGCATCATTTGAAGATCATCCAATGTATTGATCTCTTCCGGTTTTTTGTCCTTCCGCCAGCGGCGGATTCGGGGAAATCGCAGTGCCACACCGGATTTATGCCGTCCTTGACGGTTTCAGGCTTAATAAACTGCAACAACATTGCCATTGACCTTCTTGATAAAATAGAGCTTTTTATTTTCGAGATATTGCAGGGTGATCGCCGGTGCAGCAGGGGTGCTGGAATTTGTAAAAACTGGTTGTATATCGAAATCGTTGAAGACCTTAAATTTTCTTTCCCCAATACTCCCGTCGAGTCTGCCCTGGTGTGCTGCCAGTAACTGACCGAAATGCAACACAGTTTCAAACCCCCGATATACCATATCGGAGGGACGTGAATAAAAACGTGTTTTGAAATATTGCTGAATTGAGATCACCAGGCTGTCGGCAGGATTAATGTAAAACGGTGTTGCATAATAAATCTGCTCATCTAAATATGCCGGTGCATTAAAATCACCAATGGCATCCCAGGTGGGCATACCGACCAATTTCATCTGGTAGGATTTATTAAAGGGTGCCAACTTGGTACAAACTGCTTTGCCGAAATTTTCATCAAGGCTGCCAACCAGGATAACGGTTTTCCTGTTACTGTCCATTGAAGAAATCATCCCGTTAAAATCCTGACTATTATCAAAATTAATATACTTCATACGCAGTGGAACAGCTGGTGTATGTTTTTCTATTTCCGCGTAATAAGCTCTCAGTCTGTCGTCATCCTGTGTTGCCCTGCGGACATAAAAAATATCGGATGTGGCCCAGTTGCGTTGAATGAATTTATAGATCGCTTCACAATGTGCCAAAAGCGTGGAATTCAGAATAACGAACTCCGGATTATTGGTAACACCACCATCGTTTGGAAAATTTACATTGATGAACGGAATTTCCCGGTTCTTTGCTGCGTTGGCCAAGATGCGCAGTTCTGTTACATTCACGTGGCCGATGATCAGTTGCATTTTTGAAAATGACTGTTCTTCCAACATTTGCTGTACCGATTTCGTTGTACTTCGGGTATCATAAACCGTAATATCCACAGCCGCATTTCTTTTGCGAAGGGAGTCCATCGCAAGCTCGAGTCCTTCATAAAATTCAAGGCCAGGGTTCAGGTATTTCGGGAACCCCTGGTCAAAGCGGTAATTGCCCGAAGCATCATAAGCGGAATCGAGGTATAATGGAAGGAAAACGGCAATATGGTATTTGGCGATGTCGGTAGATTGAGTGTAACCCTTGGTCATCCCGGTGAAGAAGAATATCAATCCAAGAATCAACCCGGTACCTGTTTTCATATATCGGTTTATTCCCATTCTATTGTTGCGGGTGGTTTACTACTGATATCGTAAACAACCCGGTTAATTCCTTTTACCTGGTTGATGATGTCATTTGAAACCTGGGCCAAAAAGTCATAGGGAAGATGTGCCCAGTCTGCTGTCATACCATCTACGGAGGTAACTGCCCGGAGAGCTACTGTAAATTCGTAAGTTCGTTCATCTCCCATTACCCCCACACTTTTTACCGGTAACAGGATGGCACCAGCCTGCCAGACAGCTCCATAGAGTTTGTGATCTTTCAGAGCCTGCGTAAATACCTGGTCTGCCTTCTGTAAAAGGTTCACTCTTTCAGAATTTACTTCGCCCAGGATCCTTATAGCGAGGCCGGGGCCGGGGAAAGGATGGCGCTGCAGCAGATCGTCGGGAATACCGAGCTCCCTGCCAACCTTTCTTACTTCATCCTTAAATAAAAAACGCAGTGGCTCTATCAGCCCGAGTTTCATTTTTTTTGGCAGTCCGCCTACATTGTGATGGGATTTGATCGTTTGTGAAGGACCGTGCACTGAAATGCTTTCAATCACATCGGGATAGATGGTACCCTGCCCCAACAAATCGATCCCTTTCATTTTTGTGGCTTCTTCGAGAAATATTTTTATAAACTGTTTCCCGATTACCTTCCTTTTGGCTTCCGGATCTGTCTTACCCCTTAATTTTTTATAAAATTGTTTTTTGGCATCAATGCCTTTTACATTCAGTCCGATACGTTTGTAAGTTTCCAATACCTGTTCAAATTCATCTTTCCGCAAAACCCCGTTGTCAACAAAAAATCCAAATAGATGTTTACCGATTGCCTGATGAATAAGTGTAGCAGCAACAGTGGAATCCACGCCACCGCTGAGGGCCATAATCACTTTCTTATTTCCGATGGATTGCTTCAGGGAAGCAACGGTATCACTTATAAAGTGGGCAGCAGTCCAGTCCTGCTTACAACCGCAAATATCCACCAGGAAATTGTGGATGATCTTCTTTCCCTCGATGGAATGATAAACTTCGGGATGAAACTGCAGACAGTAAAGTGGAAAACCTTCACCGTTATTCCTGAACGCGGCATAAGGAATGGAATCTGTTGTGGCCAGGACATCGAAACCGGCCGGCAACTCAAGAATGGTATCTGCGTGACTCATCCAAACCTGCGACTGATCGCTTACGCCCCGGAGGATCCGATCGTCCTTCAACCTGCTCAGGAGGGCACGGCCGTATTCTCTTTTACTGCTGTTGGCAACCTTGCCGCCAAATTCCTTGGCGGTCAACTGTGCCCCATAACAGATACCCAATATCGGAATTGACTTATGCAGGGTCTTGACATCTACAATAGGTGCCTGGGTGTCATTCACTGAGAATGGGGATCCGGATAAAATAACGCCTTTCAGGGAAGGATCCGGATTAATTTTCTGATGGTAGGGAATGATTTCGCAAAATACGCTGGCCTCTCTCACAGAGCGGGCGATCAGCTGGGTATATTGGGAACCAAAATCGAGGATTAGAATCTTTTCATTCATGAGCCGCAAAGATAAAGAAAGGATCTGCCTTTTATTTGCCGGAAATCATTGATTTTGGGGCCAGTTGGTAACATTTTTGCGGTCGACGGCGTCCCAGTTGAAATGTTTTTTTCTTACCGGTTTAAAATCCGAACTTTTCAAATCAAAAAAACCAATTATGAGAAAGCTTTGTTTGCTGGCTATTTTGATGATTATAAGCCTGACCTCCTGCCGCTTCCTTGGAAAGCGAGTACATGGCAATGGGATAATGAAAACCGAGGACAGGCCCGTTTCCGCGTTTAAAGAGGTGGAAGCCAGTGGGGATATTAAACTTTTCGTTACCCAGGGTGACCTGAAACCAGTGAAAATTGAAGGCGATGAGAATATTCTGGGTTATATCGAAGTGATGCAGGAAGGAGATCGGATTACGATACAAACAAAACATGGTGTCAATCTAAGTCCTTCCACAGATTTAAATGTGTATGTGACTTCACCGGCTTATAAAAGCATTGATGTATCGGGGTCCAGTGATATTATCGGACAGAATAAGATCACAAGCCCGGACGAACTCTCATTGCAAGCAAGCGGAGCCGGCGATATTAAAATGGAAGTGGATGCGCCAAAAATTACCGCAGGAATTTCTGGCAGCGGCTCGATCAATCTTAAGGGTCAGGCAAAGGATCTCGACCTAGATCTGACAGGGGCGGGACATGCCTACTGTTATGACCTGCTTACAGAAAATACAAAAGTGGATATTTCCGGAGCCGGTAGCGCTAATGTATATGCAAGCGTAAAGTTGGACGCATCAGTAAGCGGGGCTGGAAATATTAACTACAAGGGAAATGCCAGTGTCACGCAGCAGATTTCCGGCGCCGGCAGTGTCAAAAAAACTGAATAATAATCAAAGGTCCACATATCGAACCCGGATCCATATGTCCCGGTTACGGCCTTTATCGTCGGTACAGGAAATTTTCACCGGACCCTCGTCCGGAATAAAAAACTGTCTGGAACCCGCATCTGCCGATTTGTAAAACCGGTTATCGATATACCAGTAAATTTTATTTACGTCATTACTGGTATGACAAGTCAGCTGCAGTGGTTCGGGATCCTTTTTACTGATCAGGTATTCAAAGCCCGGAGTCAATGATGTAATTACAGGACCTTCTTCCCGGAATATTTTTTCACAGGATGGATTGTGCGGAGGCAATTTCTGGTAGGCGATATGATTTTCCTCATAGTATCGCTGCATTTCCGGAGGAACAACCCTGAACAATTTTTTTATATATCCGTTTGAAGGCATGCAATCCCGGCAATAAGATATTTTTTCATCCGCTGATACAATGACTTCCTGCAAATGTGTGCATTTCCTGGAAGACGACACACCCGGAATAAAATACCCGGTGACCAGGTTTTTGCAATACTCTCCTGGCAGAAGGCCAGTTTCAGCACATACCATCCGGTTATCCAGGGATGCCGGTTTGGCAAACCACTGCTCATCTTCATCGTAGTCGATTGTATTGAATATTTTGAAAAGCAAAGGTGTCGCTGTATTGGCACCGCTCAGTTCCGGAACACCGCGAGCAGAAAAATTTCCGCACCAAACACCAACCGTATAGTGGGCATTATATCCGATACTCCAGGCATCTCTCCTTCCATATGAAGTGCCTGTTTTCCAGGCTATTTTCGGAAGATGTGCCGTGCTCTGCCAGTTCAAAGGAAAATCCGGCCGGTTCACCTTACTCAATATTTCGCTGATCATATAAGCTGACGCAGCACTCAGGATCCGCTTAGGAGCAGCCGGGGCTCCGGCTTGTTCGTAAGAAGGGTTACTAAAAACCCCCTGGCTTGCAAAAATGCTAAACAGTCCAGTGAGTTCTTCAAGACTTGCTCCGCATCCCCCCAGGACCATTGACAAACCCAGTTTACGCTGATCCTTTTTTATGGATTCAAATCCGCATGCACCTAATGCCTGCACCAGCTGGTCTTTACCAAGCAATTGAAGACTTTTTACTGCAGGAATATTCAATGAGTGCTCGAGGGCATATTCCATGGTTACATATCCATTGAATTTCCGGTCAAAATTTTCGGGTGCATATCCCTGGTAGTTCACTGCCACATCGCTGATAGTCTGTTGTGGGGTGATAATACCCTCATCCATACAAAGCCCATAGAGCAACGGCTTGAGGGTTGAACCGGGTTGGCGGACTGCAGCCGCACCATTGACTTCACCCCCGTCCACCTTATCATGGAAATCTGCTGATCCCAGGTAAGCTACTACGCGATGTGTTTGGTTATTGATTACAATCACAGCTGCATTCTGAATATTTTTTAACCTGGTCACGTGATTATAATCAGTTACCAGTTTTTCCAGCTTGAACTGCTTATTCATGCTAATGAATGTAAAAATATTTTCCCCGCCGGATTTTTTCAGCTTCAGACTGAGCTGAGGTAAGAAATCAGGGGCCGCCCTCCTGGTCGCCATAAGCGGCTCACGAAGTGCATCTTCTATTTCTTTTGCAGTAAATAATTTTTGCTTTTGGAATTTTCTCAACCAGTAATTTCTTACTGATATAATTTTTTGATTTGTCTTGCCAATGACGAGTGAAGAGGGTCGGTTCGGGATAATAGACAGTGTGGCTATTTCAGCGAGTGAAAGATGATCAGGATTTTTGTTAAAATAAAATAAGGCAGCCGCTTTCACACCCTGAATATTTCCACCATAAGGAACCAGGCTGAGGTAAAGCTCGAGTATTTCCTGCTTGGAGTACTTTAACTCAAGCTGGCCAGCCCTGAAAATTTCCCGCAGTTTGTTGAAATAAGTTCGCCTTTTGGGTTCCAGCGCCCTTGCAACCTGCATTGTAATGGTGGACGCACCAGATTGAATTTTGCCATGAAGAATATTTCCTAAAAATGATTTGAAGAGAGCAACCGGATTTACCCCGGGGTGATAAAAGAAATACTTATCCTCCTTCCATAAAATGGTATTCTTTAACAATGGCGTTAATTCTGATTCTCCAATTCTCATCCTCCACTGTTGATCCCCTGTGAGATACGCATGTATCACCTGACCCTGATCATCATAGATACAAGTTGAATATCCCATTTTATCCGGTAGCGGAAAAAACATGCACAGTATGCCGAATATCAAAATGAAGGATAACCCTGCGATGAACACAGTAGTAAGGAGATGAATTAAAATCCTGCGGGTCAATGAAAATTTTTTTGCCGGCAGAAAGGGATTCTGCAAAAATATTGAAACCCGCATAGTTGTCAATTAACCAATTCACGTGCGTTTTCCAATGCGGCCGCAGTCGGCTTTTCACCCGACAACATTTTGGCAATGGTTACGATCCGGGATTCCTTGTCCAATAACCGGATTTTTGTTTTTACAGTATTCCCCTGCACTTCTTTATACACATATAGATGAGAATCCCCTTTACCTGCAATTTGTGGCTGGTGGGTTATGCAGATTACTTGTCTTTTCCGTGAAAGTTCTTTCAGGATAAGCCCTACCTGCCTGGCAGCTTCGCCAGAGATACCAGAATCTATCTCATCGAACAATAGAGTAGGCATGTCCATCGACTGGGCAACCAATGATTTGATGCACAACATCAGACGGCTAAGCTCTCCACCAGATGCCACTTTTTTCAGCGGTTCAAAACGGTCACTGTTATTGGCGTCAAATAAAAACTCTATAAAGTCCATTCCCCGATCATTCAGGACCACGTCACTACAAACAACACGAATACGGGCATTGGGCATACCCACTTTCTTTAGGAGAATGTTCACTTTTTCTACCAAGCCATTCATCTGCGCTTTTCGATTTGATGATAACAGAAGAGCGGCTGAAGTTGCATCTTTCAACAGAGATTCCACCTCTTTTTCCCTGGCGTGAATTTCTTCGGCAATATTCAGGGTTTCAGATAATTTATCCTGAAGCTGATCCCGCAGACGGATCAGATCTGCCGTCGTACTAACACCATGCTTCTTAAAAAGCTTATACCCCAAGTGTATGCGTTCATTCAATCTTTCAATCTGCCCCGCATCGTATTGAATATTTTCATTCACCGATTCAATTTCGCCTGTCAGGTCCTGCATTTCAATATGGAGGGAAGCCAATCGTTGTAAGATTTCGGGAAATTTTTCATGAAAAGGCCGGAACGGTTCCAACTGCTGGCTAAATATTCTGAGTTGTTGAACCAGGGGTTGATCTGCCAGTTCGAAGCTGAAATATATCCCGTTCAGAACGGTTTTAATTGCTTCCGAATGACTCTGTCGTTTTAGTAATAATTCTGCCTCTTCGAATTCGTTTTCTTTCAATCCGGCTTCCTCCAGTTCATTAAAAAGAAATTTATTGTAATCATTTTCCCTGTCTGCCGTAACCTGTTTTAATTTAAGATGTTCCAGTTGCTGCCGCAGATTTTGTAATTGTTGAAAGATCAACCGGTATTGGGCAAGCAATCCGGCATTGGCGGCCAGTGCATCAACTACAGCCAGCTGAAATCCGGCTTCCCCAAGGGCAAGAATATCGAACTGTTGATGAAGATCCACCAGGAGACTGCATAATCGCCGGAGTTGATCGAGGTTAACAGGCGTATCATTTACAAATGCCCTGGATTTTCCGTTAGGGCTTATTTCCCGTCGGAGCACCAAGTCCTCTTCCCGGTCCAGTTCCTCCTCCGACAGAAATTTCTCCACTTCTTTAAGATGCTGAATGCTGAAATGCGCCTCCACTACAGCTTTTCGATCGCGCTGCTGGAGAATAGATGTATCGGCTCTTTCACCCAACACGAGGGAGAGAGCGCCGGCAATAATCGATTTACCTGCACCGGTTTCTCCGGTGATTACCTGAAGACCCTCTGAAAAGTCAATAGAGATTTCTTCAATGATCGCATAGTTTTGTATGTATAAACTTTGCAGCATAAATTCTTGTGAAATTTAACGAAAATACTAACCTTCCGAACATCGTTCAATACCTGCTTTCGCTTTTTGATCGAGAGCATTTTTATAATCATGCGATTTCATCGCGAGTACTTTTTTAAAATAAATCAATGCGTTTTTCTTATCTCCGCGGTCTTCATAAATATAACCCATTTGCAATGCAGCCCTTGCTCCATAATATTCCCTCCTGTTTTCGCCCAGTTTCATTGCTTCGCGATAAGCTGTCATGGCTTCAGATTTCCGGTTCAATGCATCATAGATCCTGCCGATCCGATAGTTATACTCCAATTGGTCCTGTATATTCGGAAAATCCGAAGCCTGTTTACCGGCAAGCACCTGCAGAGCCTGCGAATAGTAGCCGCCATCATCGAGTAACCGCGCCTTCAGCAAGACTATATTAGGCCATCGGCCCGATTCAGCTTCTTTCAATGCCTGTTTATCTGCATCTGTTTCTGTATTGCCAGTTACCAATATTCGGTTTCTTGCCGCCTGGGCTTTTGCCGGTTCATTTTGAAGATAATAGATCCAGCTGATTTTCTGCAAGGCATCCTTAACATAGAATTTCCCTTTAAATTTTTGCAAATAACGCTCCATATAAATAATCGATTCCGGATCCAGCCTGTCAGCTTTTGCATATCCCATTTGCATATCCCATGTGGGCATTTCAAGATATCCCGGATCCCGGTTTAGCCGACCAATCACCTGTTCCGTAATGGAAGCATCCTGGTTGTTCAGGGAAAGGTTTGCGACCAGATAGGCAAAGAGATGGTTGTTCCTCATATCCCAATTCTGCTTTCGGATATACTGAAATACAGCGTCCCGTTGGTTCTGGATATAAAATTTCAAATACAGATAATAAAATGATGCTTCGTCGTGAAAGATCAACGCGTAAGGGTCGGTGCTTTTCAGCATATCTTCCAGGTTAAGCATACCTGCATCAATGGTTCCATGAATCCCAAGCAGGCTGCTAAGCCACTGGTATCCTGGCGGAATAGTTCCCGCTGCCACCTGCATTGAGCCCTGGAGCATAAGCGAAGGCTGGAAATCCCGAAACTTCTCCAGGTTTTCTTTGCCCGTTAGAAAAGACCTTCTGAATGCCCAGGCAGCGTCCCAACGCTCGCCGAATTTAATGTCAACAGCAGCCCATTGAAAATAAATAACTGAACGTGTATACAGGTAAAAGGGAGAAGACGGATTTCCTTTTTTCATCATAGCCAGCCGCTGATCCTGCGAGGCTCTCCTTCGCCGGAATTCTTCCGGATCTTCATTAAAATAAAGAGTAAAAAAGTCGATATAATTATCGAGAAAATAGGGAATGAGGTTATTAGGATGAGCTTTTTTCTCTACGTCCAGTATTTGTTTCCC
This sequence comes from uncultured Bacteroidota bacterium, assembly GCA_963741345.1. Lineage (GTDB taxonomy): Bacteria > Bacteroidota > Bacteroidia > Chitinophagales > Chitinophagaceae > Puia. Next base: position 76,309 of record CAVUHS010000005.1, on the reverse strand, counting down.
TGTATAGAGTTTTAATTTAATGATCTCTTCATAGGCTTTCCGGCAGTCTGCGTTAAAATCAAACTGATAGGAAACCTGCGTCCGGCCGTTAGGCATGAACGAAAGGAGAAAAAATAAAAAAGCGATAAAAAATACGGGATGAGCCGGACGGTTCATGATGCAAGTTAATCGACACATGCATCCGGTAAAACTTATTTCACATCTACACCATCATTCAGCTCATTATCGACCAGGATCCGACCGCAGTTTTCGCAAACAATAATTTTTTTGTGCTGGCGGATTTCGCTTTGTCGCTGAGGGGGTATGGCGTTGAAACACCCTCCGCAGGCATCGCGTACAACAGGAACTACGGCAAGTCCGTTACGGTAGTTGGTGCGGATGCGATCGTAGGAATGTAGTAAACGAGGTTCAATTTTTTCACGGGCTTCAGAAGATAATTTGGAGAAGTGGCGCTCTTCTTTTTCTGTGGCTGCAATGATCTTATCGAGTTCTTCCTTTTTATTCTTCAATACGGAATCTTTCGAGGCAAGAGCTTTCTTTGCCTTATCGAGCAGCAACACTTTTTCCGCTACTTCCTCCTGTGCATCTTTGATATGTTTTTCCGAAAGCTTCACTTCCAACTGCTGCATTTCGATTTCCTTATTGATGGCTTCGAATTCGCGACTGTTCTTCACATTTTCGCTCTGCTTTTCGTATTTCTTTATCAGTTCTTCCGAGTCCTTCATCGACTGCTTCTTCTGGCTGATGAATTCCTGTATACCGTTTATTTCCTCTTCTATTCTTGTCTGGCGAGAATTTAATCCCTGGATTTCGTCTTCCAGATCACTCACTTCCATCGGTAATTCGCCTTTCAATACTTTGTATTCGTCCAGTTTAGATTCTATTTTCTGAAGGCTGATCAGAGAGGCTAATTTTTCTTCAACTGAAAATTCCTTGACGTTGGCCATAGTTTAGATATAATAATTGACCGGGTTGGTGACTGTACCCGATTTAAGGACGGCAAAGTTAGGAAATTTTTCGAGGATAATATCAAGTAGCAAGCCGATTGTAAATTGCTCACTTTCAAAGTGGCCAATATCGGCAATAACCATTTGTCCTTCACCGTCAAAGAACTCATGATATTTGACGTCTGCAGTAACGAAAAAATCTGCTCCTTTTCGTAATGCATTGGAAATCAAAAAACTACCAGCTCCACCACAGATGGCTACCCGGGAAACCGCTCTCCCTGTAAGGGGGCTATGACGTACGACCTGTACTCCAAATCCGCTTTTAAGTTCCATCAAAAATTGATTTTCCGAAAGGGCCTTATTGAGATCTCCAATCAATCCGGAACCCACTTCCAGGTTGTTAATTTTAGGTAGCAGAATCTGACGATTTCCCAACCCCAACCTATCAGCGATGGAAGCATTAACTCCGGAAATAATATTATCCAGATTTGTATGAATTGCGTAAATCACAATATCCTGCCGTATCGCTGCAATTAGGGCTTTGCCTGTACCATTTTCGGGAGTTATACGTCGTAATGGGCGGAAAATAAGTGGATGATGCGAAACGATCAGATTACATTTTTTTTCTATTGCTTCCCGGATCAGTCCTTCCGTACAATCCAGACTTACCAATACTCCGGTACACTCCAGGGAAACATCTCCTGCAATCAATCCGCTGTTATCATATTCTTCCTGATAGGCCGGAGGTGCCACCGATTCCAATAGACTGATAATGTCCCTGATTTTCATTGTATCTAGTTATGTCTTTTCATAATTTTCCAGAAGGCATCCGCCTTTCCTGGAACAGAACCGGAATGCTATTCCACCATTTTTTCGATATGCAGGATTTTCCCGTTTTCGTTAATGCCTTCCAGGATAATCCGGATACGATGAGTAACATCACTATTATAAAACACAAAACTGAATTTCCGTTCTTTTTTGCTACCCAGCATATATGGGTTCCAGAAAAGAGTAGTTCTGACATCATCTGTTTCCGGTTCGGGATTAATCAAATAATCGGGAGAATAGAATTCACGCACAGCATTGTATCCGGGCACCCGGGCCATGTCCAGCCCCTTTATAGAAGGATCTGGCTTTCTGTCTCTGCCTTTTTTAGTGTACACGGCAATTACCCCGCCACCGCCACCGCTTAACCCTGCTGCGGATCCTGGCGAAAATACTTTTACCATAGCGATATCACTGACGTTAATATTTTTCATTGAATTAGGATCTGATTGCATCTCATTCAAATATATACTGGGAGTACCTCCCCTCCAGCTTAACGAAGGCGTTGCACCAGCTGTTATGATCTGTAAGCCGGCCACCCTGCCCTGCAAATAAGTAAATATATCCATGGAACCATAAGCCGTTGCGTCAGTGGTTAAATCAAAGATGGTTGCATTACCACCGCTGAAAAGGCCCGAAGCATATTCTTCATCCAGTTTTGACTTATCTGATTTCATTCTTGCGCGCACCGTCACTTCGGCCAGATTTTGTTCTTTTTTATTCCTGAAGTTCAACTTTGCGACTTCCTCATAAATCTGCTGGCTTTTCCGGATCAATGAACTGTCGTCGGGTGACCAGACAGGCATGGTCATATTAAACGGCCGTTGCTTTTTTACACCCTGATATAATCCGTTTTTAATAATCACAGCCGCTTCATTGGACAGATTACGATTGGTATTAAACATATAGTAAGCCTTAGCTGTATCATAAAATACCAATCCAGAAATACTGAATTTCCCATTGTTTACGTAGGGAATTGTCAGCATATTGGTCGCAGAATCCTTATTCTGAAAAATTACATTCAGGCTTTCATCTTTTGCTATTCTGGAACTAACCACACCTAGAACTTCGGCATTAAGCGAAAGATAATTTTCGATCGGATATTTAATGACCGGGACTTTCCCTTTTGCCAGATCTTCCCACTTGAATCTCCGCCATCCATGTGTAAGCATAACCAGATCAAGTTGCTGTATGAGGGAATCTGAATCGTTCTGGAAATAATAGTAAGGATTTTTTACATACCCACGGAGGTCCCCGGTAAATAATAGCCCGGTAATAATATTATTATCCCCAGGCCTGTTGCCATCCACTTCCGCGTCAGTGACGGCTATTGACAGGTTAGATTTCAGCGTATCCATTAATTCAATATCTACCACATTCCTACCCCTCTTATGTAAACTCTTCGCGCTCATGTTAACTTTTCCATCAAAACTGAATTCATGGTTATTTACAAAGCAAACCCGTTCAGCAAGCGGAACCTGGTTAACATCAAACGCCGTTATCTGCAAAATACCGGTAGGCAGATCCTGTGTGGGGATATTTCCGCCACTCATAAGAACATCTTTCAGGTTAACTATGGCTTTGTATACCATTTGCTGGTTCATGTGAGCAATTATTACCACCTGGAGATTGGCCAGACTTTCCGCAGGTCTCGACACAGAAAAAATCAATTTCTTTCCGGCATTTAAAATACGCAATGCGATACCCGAGGAACGAACCGCCGGCAAGTCCGTACGATGTTCAGTTCCCTTTTCTTCTCTCCAGACTGCATAAAACACATCCTGCTTTTCAGGTACCAGGAGAAATTTTCCCATCCCATTAAGAGCGGTACTGAAATTCAGTATTGTTTTACCGGTCTGATCATATAATATTCCGCTTATTTTTTTTGGCTGTCCAAAGGCATCTTCTGCCTTGAATGCGACATTGTTTTCTATTCCCGCAACCATATCACCGCCTTCAGGGAAAAAATGAATAGTAACCGGTGAGGGATCCCCATGGGTTGCGGTATCCTGGGAACTTCCGATAATCCGCAGGTCCTTGGTATATATAAAAGTCGTATCGAAATTCAGCATCCATGTTGTATATGCTTTTATATGTATCCGGGTACCCTCGAAAGTGGCAGGAAGATCAAAACTCCCGATGGCAGTGGATTCGACAATAGGAGCAGTATTACGCAGAATCAGGTTTCCAGAGGCATCATAGAGTTCAGCATAGAAATTTTTACTATAGGGTGAAGGGTCAAATCCGGAAAACAGATAAGCTTTGTACCAGATTCTTTCACCCGGGTTATATGCTTTTTTATCAAACTGCAAATAAAGTTTCTCCTGAGGAAATCGTTCTGCATACACTTTCATCATGGAATCTATCTTCTGACTAACACCGAACAAGGGAGAAAAATAAAGGGACGTCATCAATAAGAAGAGCTGAAGTTTCCGGTTCATATGGTAAAAATTAGGGCAAATCTCTGTTATCTTGCCCTAGAAATAAAACAGAATTTTAGTTAAGACTTTTTGAAAATGATAAAAACAGCAGGCAGTAAAGAACTTTATGAAAATTACAGGGAACATATGCGGAGGGTGGCCGATATTAAGGCCGCCCTGGCTTTGATGCAATGGGACCAGGAAACCTATCTTCCGGCTAAAGGGACAGAATTTCGCGCACAGCAGGTTGCCACCCTTTCTGAAATGGCCCATGAACTGGCTACTTCTGACAAACTCGGCTCACTATTGGAATCATTGGAGTCTGCCGATGAACTGAACGAAACCGAGAGAAAAAATATTTCACTCACCCGGGAGGATTTTATAAAGCAGAAAAAATATCCCCCGTCTTTTGTACGAAAAATGAGTGAAACTGTATCCCGGAGTTTTAATGCCTGGAACCAGGCCAAAAAGGAAAACAGGTTTTCACTATTTGAAAAAGAACTGGCAGAGCTGGTGGGGCTGAAAAAAGAAGAAACCGAATTAGTCGGATACAAGGTGCATCCCTATGACGCCCTGATGGATGAATTTGAAAAAGGCTGCACAGTAGCTTTTGTGGATAAACTTTTCGGGGATATGTTGCCCAGGTTACGAAGTATCCTTGAAAAAATTCAGCAATCGAATGCACCGGATGATACTTTTCTCTTCAAATCCTTCGACAAAAAAAAGCAGTGGGATTTCGGCATGCAGGTAATTGCCGAACTGGGTTTCGATTTTGAAGCCGGACGTCAGGATATATCAAGTCATCCTTTCAGTACCAGTTTTAATAAATTTGATGTTCGAATAACCACCAGGATAGATGAACATGATTTCAGCAGCATGCTGTTCAGCTGTATTCATGAAACAGGTCACGCGCTATACGAACAGGGATTGCCTGAGTCTGAATACGGACTTCCTTCCGGTGAATTTGCTTCCCTGGGCATTCACGAATCGCAGTCACGCTTATGGGAAAACCATGTCGGAAGAAGCAGGTCATTCTGGAAATTTTATTTCCCAAAGGTTCTTGAGAAATTTCCGGATGAATTCAAGGGGATTTCAGAAGAAATGTTCTATAGGGCCATAAATAAAGTGAAGCCATCACTAATCCGTACGGAATCTGATGAACTCACTTATCATTTCCACGTAATGATACGATATGAAATAGAAAAAATGCTTATCACGGGTGATCTTAAAACTGCGGATATTCCAGCCTATTGGAATGAACTATATAGAAAATGGCTGGGAGTAAATGTGCCCGATAACCGGCAGGGGTGCCTTCAGGATGTGCACTGGAGTCATGGAAGTTTTGGATATTTTCCAACATACTCTCTAGGAAGCTTTTATGCCGCCCAGTTTTTTGCAAGCGCGTGGAAAAGTGATCCCCAAATGTATGACAACATGGAAAATGGCTCTACGACCGGATTACTGGCATGGCTCAGGCAACGTATTCATGGAACCGGCCGTATCTGGAATAGTGAGGAAATCTGTAAAATGGCAACTGGGGAAACCCTGAATGTGCAGTATTTCCTGGATTATTTGCTTGACAAATATGGAAAGATTTACGAATTTTAATGTTATATCCAGAGATATCCATGAAGAAATCACCTCTCCTTATTACCCTTTTTCTCGTATACCTTGTTTTTCCATTTTCCTGTAAAAAATTTATCCAACAGCAAGAACAAAATTATATCGTGGCACTGGTCACCAAGGGTACCTGGCGGGTTACAGGATACTATGATCACAAGGTCAAAAACCTGACAGACAGCTTTGCCGGATACTCTTTTCAGTTTAATGAGAATAACACGGTTTATGGCACCCGGTATGGACAACAGACCAATGGAACCTGGTCAGTAGATATTGGCAATAAATCCATTACTTCCACTTTTGCGAATGCTGCCTACCCGATTACCCTGTTGAATTATACATGGACAATCACGGACAGTTATACCGATTCGGTTGCAGCAAAAACTGCGGTGGACTCATCTTTTAATATCCTGAATCTCCACAAAAACTGATGTTTCAGTTATTTGGCCTTCCTGAACTAGTAGTAAACACTTATGTGAGTGGACCTGAAATCCGGTAATTTCGCCGCAGTTTTGACTTGAAAACAATTTTGAACCTATTGGCACGTTATGCAATTCGTAGAAAAGATATTACCAACATCTGAATATCTTCTGCAAATCCGGATACCCAGTGATCTTTTTTTCAGCTTATGGCTGAGAAAAAATCCCTTACCCCTTGTAAACTATGATGTAACACAACCTTAAACCACTATCCGTTGTTCAGAAAACTACGCTTATTATTGATTTTCCTGCTGGCTGCTGTTTATGGTAGTTATGCGCAGGTGCCTGTAGTGTCTTTTACACCCACTCCCTCCGCCGGATGTGCACCACTTGCTGTTTCCTTTAATGGTACGGCCACTAATTCTCCAACTTCCTGGAACTGGGATTTTGGTGGTGTGGCACCTGCTGTTACCGGCGGCAATCCATCCATCCAAAACACAGCAGCCCAATATAATACTCCAGGAACTTATACGGTGACGCTGACAGCGTCAAATGCCAGCGGTACAAGCGCCCCGTTTACCGCAATTGTTACAGTCTACGCTGTACCTACGGCTGATTTTAATGTGGACAAATCCACAGGATGTTTTCCAACGACGATCAATTTTACCCAAACGTCTTCACCGGATGTCGTTAGTTGGATCTGGGATTTCGGTGATGGAAATCTTGATAATACTACTTATAGCCCTAGCCACACTTATAATTACGGTGGCACTTTCCCTGTTGTTTTGTCCGTTAAAAATAATTTTGGGTGCAGCGGCAAGGCCTCTGTCAAAAATGTAGCCAATGCCATCACGCTGACCGGCGGGGTTTTACCAGACTTTAACCCTTCACTAAGCGGCAGTTGTACCCTGCCTGTCGCAGCCAGTTTCGCAAATAATACCTCTGGACCGCCCAACCTGAGTTATGCCTGGGATTTCGGCGATGGAAGTCCTCCATGGACTAATGTGACCACCTCGCCCAATCATAATTATACAACTGCCGGAAGCTTTACCGTTAAACTGGCCGCCACCAGTAGTCAGGGATGTACGGATACGCTGAGCAAAACGGTGACAATCGCTTCGAGTTCAAATGTGTCAGATTTTACCGGAGCGGGAAATGTTTGTGTGAATACACTGGTAAATTTTCAAAACATTTCATCTCCCTTTCCTTCAAACTGGGTTTGGGACTATGGTGATGGATCCCCCACAGAAATCAGTTATAACGGTCAGCATACTTATACGGTTCCCGGCACCTATACGGTGACCCTTACCAATACTTTTGCCAGTTGTACCGGCTCGGTAAGCAAGACGGTTACTGTTGTTGGAACCACGACAACTGCATTTTACAGGTACCAACCTGAATAGTTGCAAACCCCCTCTTACAGCTCAGTTTAATGATGCTACTGCGGGAGCTACATCCTGGCTATGGGATTTTGGCGATGGTAACACTTCCAATTTGCAAAATCCGTCGCATACCTATAACAGTTATGGAAGCTATACAGTAACATTAACAACCAGTTCCGCTCCGGCTGCTCTAAATTCATTGCCTAAATCCGAATTTTGTAAAAATCGTAGCTCCCAACAGTCACAATAACAAATGTACCCGCATACGGATGTGCTCCTTTTGTATTTACGCCGACGATTTCGGCCAATGCCGTGGACGGCGTGGCTTCTTACCAATGGGATTTTGGAAACGGCTTTACATTTAATGGATTGACCCCACCACCCCAAACTTATCTGGCAGGAGTGTATAATATATCACTTACCATTACTTCTACCGGAGGTTGCGTGTCAACTCCTGCCACCGGCGTTGTCAAAGTGGGAAACGTACAACCGGTTGCAAATTTCAACGCTGTTCCAACAACCCAGTGTGTCAACCAAAACATTCAGTTTAACGATTTGTCCACCGGAAATCCTGACCAATGGCTATGGGATTTTGGAGATGGCACCACTAATTCAACCGCTAATCCGATTCACCCTTATACCACCCCGGGTGTGTATGATGTGTCGCTGACTGTTTATAATCAGGGTTGTTTTCAAAAACTTACCAAGACAGCCTATATAACCATCAATTCTCCCAAGGCTGGATTCAGTTATTCATTCGCCTGTGGCAATAAAACGAATTACACTTTTACGGACAATTCAATCGGAGCCACCGGCTGGGACTGGGATTTTGGAGACGGCACGGCGCATTCAAACGCCACCAGCCCGACACATGTATATTCAACTATGGTTCCGGCATCTTACAATGTTACACTTACAGTAACTAATTCCGCTACCGGCTGCTCGGACAAGGTGACCCAAAAAGTGGATGTGAATCAATCTACAACGATCAATCCAATAGCAGGCCCTACTTGCGCAAAAAGCACCGTAACAATATTCACGACTGCTCCAGGTAATATTGTGGGATATCAATTTGATTTCGGGGACGGCCAGACATGCGGGTTCCGGTAGCGGCGCTACTTCACATGCATGGGCATTACCCGGCAATTATACTATCACAGTGACTACCACCGATAATAACGGATGCATGGAAACCGCTGCGCCGTATAATATTCTGATCAGTGGACCCACGGTAAATTTTACAACACCCACACCAGTTTCATGTGGTGCATTTAATGCCAGTTTTCAGAGTACATCCACGGCAGCACCAGGAACCAGCCTCGCGTCCTATTCATGGGATTTCGGTGATGGCGGTACAGCCACGGGAACAGCAACACCTACACATAATTATACTTTCCAGGGAATTTTCCCGGTTAAACTGAAAGTAACAGACAACAATGGCTGCTTTGACAGTCTTATTAAACCCAATTTTATCACCGTATCCATTCCGGCTGCAAAATTCTTTACAGACGATTCATTATACTGTCCCGCCTCTAATATTAAATTCAATAATACTTCTACCGGAGGATTTAGCCCTGTTTATTTATGGGATTTCAAAGATGGTACTACTTATACCGGCGCAAACCCACCATTGCATAACTATTCCCTGGTAGGCTATTATCCGGTCAGCTTGAAGATCACCGATTCATACAATTGCACAAATACATATTCAGCTCCTAATCCGATCAGAATTGATGTGCCGGTTGCTGCATTTACGATGAGTGCCAGTTATTCAGCCTGTCCACCACTGATAGACACATTTAATTTTACAGGAAGTTATGCCCAAAGCTATACCTGGAATTTTGATAATGGAGGTTCTGCCCAAAGTCCTCTTGCTTACAGCACATATACCCAACCTGGAGATTATGATCCGAAATTGACTATTCAAAGTCCGGGAGGCTGTTTTGCTACTGCCACACAACATATCCATATAGACGGGCCGATTGGTTCATTTACTTATTCGCCACTCACCGCCTGTGAGTCGCTGGACGTAACTTTCCAGGTGACCACCTCTAATGTGGTTACTTTTATCTGGAACTATAATGATGGACAACTAGACACTACCACAGCACCCACCATAGTTCATCACTATAGTTTACCCGGGGCCTATATCCCGATAGTTACCTTGGTTGATGCTGCCGGTTGTCATGTAAATAATTTCGGAACCAACCAGATTGAAATAGATCATATTACCAGCACCGCTTTCATAGTGGATAATCCCATTGTATGTGATAAGGGAACGGTTGTTTTCACAAACACTTCATTGGTTTCCAAGGGCACAACCATTACGAACTATACATGGGATTTCGGAGACGGATCGCCAATTGTTAGCGGAATAAATGCAACTCCTTCTCATTTCTATGCCTCTCCGGGAGTGTATACCGCGAAATTGAATATTACAACGTTGGGTTTGTGTACCGGGACATTCAGCATGCCGATTACAGTATCAGCTTCACCACAGGTTGCCATTAATGGATTGATTTCACAATGCGAACCGGCTATTTTGACTTTCTCAGGAACTGAAATAGTTCCCAATCCTTACGGCCCGCTTACCTGGTCGTGGGATTTCGGAAATGGACAGACAGCCACCGGTCAGAATCCGGCACCAGTCAGTTATCCAAAGGCCGGTGAATATGTCGTACAACTAATTGCAACTAATACAAAGGGATGCAAGGATACAACGGATACAACTCCACCTTCACATTTATTCATTTATCCGATACCTTCCGTATTTGCAGGTGCGGATACTACCATATGTCTGGGAACGCCACTTCAGCTGAACGCCACAGGAGCAGCAACGATATATAACTGGCTGGCACCGGTAAACGGTTCTTCATTAAGTTGCCTGAACTGTTCCAATCCAATTGCAGATCCGGTCCCAATGAGTACCTATTTCATTGTGCAGGGAACAAGTCCGCAGGGCTGCTCGGCAAAAGATACCATACAGGTAACCGTGAACACACCGGTAACAGTTAATATCAGCGGACCTGATTCTGTCTGCCTTGGACAAACCGCCCAGCTGATTGCATCCGGTGCGGCTATTTACAACTGGACTCCAGCACAGGGATTGAATAATCCGAATATTGCCAATCCGAAAGCAACACCAGATGCTTCACAGGTCGGAAATAATAATAGTGCAATCATTAATTATCAGGTGACCGGCTACGACAGCAAAAAATGTTTCTCGGATACCAAATCGGTTGATATCACTGTGTTTAACTATCCGGTTATAAACCTCACTCCGAATGCAACAATCAATGTCGGAACCACATACCAGATCAATGCGACTACAGTCGGTAATATTGTTTCCCTCAATTGGGTTCCTGCTAACACGCTCAGTTGTACGAATTGTTTAACGCCTGTTGCTAAACCAACTATTACAACAAAATATCTGCTGACAGCCGTGAACGACGGGGGTTGCGCAAAAACGGATAGCATAAGAATACAAGTAATTTGTAATGGCGCTAATTTCTTTGTACCAAATTCTTTCTCACCAAATGGTGACGGCGTGAATGATCATTTCGTTATAAACGGTATAGGTTTGAATGTAATTCCATCCATTACTATTTACAACCGCTGGGGACAGATCGTATTCCAGAAGAGTAATTTCCCTGCGAATTCAACTGCAGATGCATGGGATGGAACTTTTAACGGCCAACCGGCGCCATCCGATGTGTATGTTTATACCATACAGATACTTTGTGACAATGCAACCCTGATTCCATATCATGGAAACGTAACCCTGATCAGATAATAACAGAAAATGAGTAACCCGACCCACATAAAAAAGATTTGCTTCACACTGGCAGCCTTTGCTATCAGTATTGCGACGGCAGTTGCGCAGGACTTGCATTTTTCGCAATTCTTTGAAGCACCCCTGTTAAGAAATCCTGCCCTCGCCGGCATATTTACCGGAGACTATCGAATACAGGGCGTGTACCGTGATCAGTGGAATAGTTTTACGAATGCCTACAGAACCGGCTCTTTCAATGGAGAATATAAATTGCCGGTGGGCAGAACGGACGATTTTTTGACTTTAGGAATGCAAATACTCTATGACAAGGCAGGTACTGCCGGACTTACTTCCACCCAGGTTATGCCAGTCATCAACTATAATAAATCCCTTTCGAATACGCATTCCAGTTATATCTCTCTGGGTTTTATGGGTGGCTATGTTGAAAAAAGAATCGATGCTTCAAAAATTACTACGAACAGTCAGTTCGATGGCGCCGCATTTAATCCCTCCCTGGCAACAGGTGAAACATTTCCTTCTCCTGATATCCATTACTGGGATGCCAGTGTGGGTGCAAGTTATAACAGCAGTTTTGGGGAGAATCAACAAAACAGCCTATATCTCGGTGTAGCCTATCATCATTTGAACCGGCCCATGAATTCATTTTATCAGAATACAGCAGTTGAATTGCAGCCCAAATGGGTATATTCCGGCGGTGCAAAATTTATCCTCGACGAAAAATCATCTATTACTGTGCAAGGAGATTTTTCCAGCCAGGGTGTAGCCCGTGAAATTATTGGTGGAGTCATGTATGGATACAACTTAGGTGAATTTACAGATGACCCGAGATATATGCTGGGCATCGGTGCCTATCTAAGAGTAAATGACGCATTTATTCCAGTCGTAAAACTGGACATGCTTCCCCTATCGATGGCCATAAGTTACGATGTAAATATCTCAACATTAAATACGGTAAGTCAGGGACAGGGAGGTTTTGAACTTTCCATTTCCTATACAGGATTTCTTGACCGCGAAAGTTCAGCCAAGAACAGAATCCTCTGCCCACGTTTTTAAAATCCAGATTTTTGTTTCTTGCGGAAGCTGACAATCTCCGAATTGATGCACTAAACAAAAGACTCAGTGGTCTTCAGCTTAACTAAACATTTCCTTTACCTTATCAAAAAAACTCTTCTCGTTTTTATCCGGCTTGGGTTGAAAATTGGGTGAATCTCCCAGTTTTTCCAGGGCTGCTTTTTCTTCTACAGAAACCTGCTGAGGTGTCCATACATTTACATGAATCAGCTGATCTCCTTTTTCGTAAGAATTAACTGAGGGAAATCCTTTGCCTTTAAGCCGGAAAATTTTTCCGCTCTGGGTGCCTGCCGGAATCCTAATCTTGGCCTTTCCATCGATGGTGGGAACTTCAACATGGGTTCCAAATACAGCATCGGTAAATGAAATATGTAAATCAAATGCCACATTCAATCCGTCGCGCTGTAACTCTTCGTGAGCTTCTTCCTCTATCAGAATAATCAGGTCACCGGATGAACCACCCCTTTCTCCCGCATTTCCCTTACCAGAAACACTTAATTGCATCCCCTCCTGTACCCCTGCCGGAATATCGATGCTTACTACTTCTTCTCCGAATACCCGACCCTCACCTTTGCAGGATGCACATTTGGCCGTTATGGTAGTTCCTTCCCCGTTACAGTTAGGGCAGGTTGTAACAGTTTGCATTTGCCCCAGAAAAGTATTGCTTACCCTTCTGACCTGACCGCTTCCACCACAGGTTCCGCAGGTCTGTATGCTGGCTTTGTCTTTGGCACCACTACCATGACAGGTTGAACAGGTTACATGTTTTTTAACCTTAATATTTTTATTTACGCCTTTTGCGATCTCTTCATAACTAAGCTTTATTTTAATACGCAGATTTGATCCACGTGTACCATGCGAACGGGAACTACCGCCACCTCCCCTTCGGCCTCCAAAAAAACTGCCGAATATATCATCTCCAAAAACATCCCCAAACTGGCTGAAGATATCTTCCATATTCATACCGCCGCCATTGAATCCCCCGCGACCATTGTTAACGGCAGCATGCCCATACCGGTCGTATTGAGCACGTTTATCACTATCGCTCAAAACTTCGTAGGCTTCAGCAGCCTCTTTAAATTTTTCCTCAGCTACCTTATCACCGGGATTTCGATCCGGATGATATTGCATGGCCACTTTGCGGTATGATTTTTTCACCTCCTCCGCAGAGGCAGATTTAGCAATCCCCAGTATTTCGTAATAGTCCCTTTTCATTCAGATTATATTCATTTTCCCACAATCACTTTCGCGAAGCGGATTATCTTATCATTCAAGTAGTACCCTTTCATTACTTCGGCGACAACTTTTCCCCGCAGTTCGGGAGAAGGGGCCGGCACTTCACTTATTGCCTCATGCTTTTCTACATCAAACTCAGTATGGAGACTTTCCATGGCTTTTAATCCCCGGTTTTGCATGATATTACGTAATTTGTTGAATACCAGAAGTATGCCGCTAAGATCCTGACTGGATTTTTCCTGCAGCAATTGATTCTCAGCCCGATCACTATCATCCAGAACTTCGAGCAAGGATACTATGATTTCCTTTCCGGCGGTTTGGCTCAATTCTATCCTTTCACGGGAACTGCGGCGCTTATAATTCTCAAATTCGGCCATCAGTCGCAGGTATTTATCTTTCTGTTCCTGCAGACTTGCATTTAACTTTTCGAGCTGGTCTTCTTCATCCAGAGTCTGGCTCAAATTGTTAGTTCCGGCAACATTTTCGTCTGTATTAATATCAACCATTGATTCTCTGCTATTTAGAGCATCAAAACCATTGTCTTCCGAAATATTTTCTGTGTTTTTATTCATATCCTGATAATTCTGGCAAAGGTAAGGTTGTCAATTATTTTGCCAACTGCTGATTTGAGACAAATTGTCTTCCCAACTGCTCAGTCGTTGGTATTTTTGCCGCATGATCCCGGTAATTCTGAAAAAAAAAATTGGCCTGCGAATAGAAAATGGTCATCCATGGATTTTTGGGAACGAAATAGCGGAAACAGAGGAGATGGTTCAGCCGGGCGATATTGTCACCGTTTTCAATGCGGAAAAGAAATTTATCGGAAAAGGCTTTATAAACCCCAAATCGCAGATTGCCGTCCGTTTGCTCACAAGAAAAGAAGATGAAACGATCGATGCGCGTTTTTTCCTTAAACGAATCAAATCTGCCTGGGAGTATCGCAGAAAAATAGGCTATGTTGAAAATTGCCGGCTCGTTTTTGGCGAAGCGGATGGACTTCCTGGTCTTGTTATCGACAAATTTGGGGACTGTTTTGTAGTTCAGACTCTGGCTTTGGGGATGGATATTTGGAAGCCTGCTATTGTAAAAGCCTTAGAGGGGCTTTTTAAATCCGAAAAGATATATGAGCGAAATGATGTCCCGGTTCGGGAATTGGAAGGAATGATTCAGCAAAAAGGATTTTTATCAGGATCCTTCGATCCAAGAATTACTATCAGGGAAAATGGTATCCAGTTTGAAGTGGATTTGGAAAACGGCCAAAAAACAGGGTATTTTCTTGACCAGCAGGATAATCGGCGTGCTATCCAGCATATTGTTAAAGATGCAGATGTGCTGGGTGCGTTTTGTTATACCGGCAGTTTTGAGGTGCATGCCGGCTATTATGGGGCTAAATCCGTACTCGGTCTCGATATATCGGAAAACGCAGTTATCCAGGCAGAAAGAAATGCCAAGCTTAATGGACTGGAGGCAAAGGTCCGTTTTGAAGCCCTGAATGCATTTGATGTATTGAAAAAATGGAGCAGAGAAAATAAGAAATTTGATGTTGTGATGCTGGATCCACCGGCATTTACAAAGAGCAGGGAAAATATCGGTAAGGCGGTCAGTGGTTATAAAGAAATCAATCTTCGCGGCATGAAACTTCTTCGATCCGGGGGCTTCCTTGTTACATCAAGCTGCACTAATCTGGTTTCTCCCCAAGTATTTCTGGATACTATCCGTTCTGCCGCAAAAGACGCGGGTAAAAAAATAAGGCAGGTAGTATATCAGTCTCAGTCGCCAGATCATCCGATTACCTGGGGACTGGAGAATACACACTATTTGAAATTTTTGATTGCAGAGGTCTCCGACTAAAAAAGGGGGTTTCTTATTAACAATCTGGGATGATATAAAACCTGTTATTTTTGGCGGTAAAAAATCATTATCGCCTCAGTAGTTTAAACATTATTTGTTTACCTGAAACTTCCCACTCTCAACAATCTTTCCACTGGGATCGCGAAGCTGAAAGATGTAAATACCACGAAAGAAGTCAGCAAGGTTTACAATATTCTTCTGGTCTGCAAGACTGAATTCATATACTTTTTTTCCAAGGAAGTTGAATAGCTGGATAGTATAATTCTTATCATATTTTTTAGAAAAGTCTTCGAAAGTAATAAAAGAAGTGGCCGGGTTTGGATAAAAACGTACCGTTGCTATAGCTCCATTATCCGGAAATGCTCCCATCCGGCTTTGGGCACTGGCCCCCGCCGCAAAGAAGAATATCACAAAGAATACCAGGTAAAAAAGCCTCATAGTTTATGGATAAGGTTCCAGACCTACAATATACCCAAATTTCTCCAAAGGTACAAAATGACCTGAATTTACCTTTTTAGACCCGTTTCGGGACTATTTGGAGGTCATTATGGTCATATTTCTCATAACGCCAGAAATGGATATAAAGCGTTGAATTTCTATCGCTCATTCACTTTCCGCCTATAATCTAACGAGGAAACAGTTAAATTAATTACATATCATCCCGGTCAAAACAAGCAAAAACCGATAGTTAAGCATTTCTTGGGTTATTTTTCATCATGAGGTAATAGGCTTCTCCCAATGCGCCGGCCACATTCTCCCAGGAATGAGTCATGGCGAATTCCCTTCTGCGGTATTTCAATTCCTCGGAAAACCAAATGGGGTCGTTAATCATTTTACGTATACTCAGTATGTATTCCTCCGGGGTTTTGCATAAAATGATGTGATTACGGAACATTTCCATTGCATGGGTCTCCGTCGCTATTACCGGTTTGCCTGCTGCCAGGTATTCATCAATTTTCCTTGGATAATTTCCGATTGTGAGCTGATTTAGCTTTTGAGGGTTTATACAAACAGTAAAATGGCTGATATAGGCAGCGGTTTGTTCGGGCCGCTTTGCCCCCAAAAAATATACATTGCCTTTGGATCTCAGACTGCTTTCGTTGAATTGTCTATCTGAGGGCCCGACCATCACAAGGCTCATTTCAGGCAAGGAGGCGGCTATTTCCACAAGGAGGTCTTCGTCCAGGCGCATCCCTGAAACAGCGCCGAAATAGCCTATAATGGGCTTGGGGATCGCTTTCAGATCAATAGGCTCTGGAATCGGATCCAGGTTATAATCCGAGAGGTTACATCCCTGTCCGATATTAGTGCTATTGGGGTTCCATTTAGCGGCATATTCTGCGAGCCATTGTGAATTCGCCACTACCAGGTCGGCGCGGCTGATAACATCCTTTTCGCAACGGAGACCAAACTTCACAAAATAGGGCTGGATCGTCAAAAAATCGCGTATATAAAAAATATATTCGCTGACAGGTAACAGGGTTTTCAGGTATTGTCCCCTGAAAAAATCATTGTCGTTGAAGAATATAGTATTCTTAAATCCCAGACTCGTAATCACCTCATTAATATCAATGGCAAGTCTTTTGTTATTGATCCGGTTAAAAAAATCAAAGATTTTATAAGTGGGTGACCAGTTGCCGGATTCCATGACAGATGCAGGATGAAGGACCCATAGATTATCCTGAACAGATTCTATCTTTTGCAAAAAAACCGGCGGATCTTGTTTTACTGAGAACTTCGATTTAAATATTGTTCCCCTGTCACTGGCACGGTCAACGAATAATACACGGTTATAACGGGAAAGCTCAAACGCTAAATCCTTCAGGTTAAAGGCTATGATTGAATTCCAAGGGAGAAAGCTGAATAAAATAATATCCCTGTTTTTGATAAATTGGTGTGACATTTTATTTGCAAGTATCTGTAGTCCTGACAAACACTGTCGCCGTAACAGTTCCATTCAGGATTCAAAAGAATTAACCAATAAGTGGCCGCCCTTCCGCCGAATCTTCTAAATTAGCGTCCAGCCAACTACCGAATATGCTGAAATTTTTATTCTTTTTCAGTTTTTTTGTTGTTCTCTACAGTTATATCGGCTACGGTATACTGGTTTATCTGCTGGTAAAAATAAAAGAGGGATTTCAGAGTCAAAAAAAGCTGCCACAGGACATCGAGTTTAAACCGGACGTCACGCTGGTGGTTGCAGCCTTTAATGAAGCCGGTTTTATTGAACGCAAAATCCGGAACAGCCTGGATCTCAGCTACCCTGCCGGCAGGCTACACTGGATCTTTGTCACTGATGGCTCTACAGATGAAACCCCGGAAATTATCATGAAATATGATCAAATTCGGTTACTCCATCAGCCTGAACGGAAGGGAAAGACGAATGCTATAAACAGGGCCATGAGGTATGTTGAGACTCCTTTTGTAATTTTCAGTGATGCAAATACTCTCCTCAATCAGGAAGCCGTACATGAGATCACTAAACACTATACAGATCTGAAAGTCGGTGGTGTTGCCGGGGAGAAAAAAATAATGCCGGGAACTGGGGACAATGCCGCGGCAACCGGTGAAGGTTTTTACTGGATATATGAGTCCTTTTTAAAAAAACTGGATTCGGCATTTTTTACTGTTGTGGGTGCAGCGGGTGAATTGTTTTCTGTGAGAACAGCTTTGTTTCAGGAAGTGGCAGATGATACTATTATCGAGGATTTTGTTCAATCCATGCAGGTTTGCAGGGCTGGTTATGTGATACGATATGAACCAAAGGCGTATGCAACGGAGACTGCTTCTCCTTCAGTGAAAGAAGAACAGAAACGCAGGATACGAATAGCCGCTGGTGGCTTTCAGGCCATATTAATTCTGAGAGGTCTTCTAAATATTTTCAGGTACCCTGTTTTGTCCTTTCAATTCATCTCACACAGAGTTTTGCGTTGGACTTTATGCCCACTTTGCCTGCTTATACTAATCGTCACAAGCGCATGCCTGGCAACTTCCGATGCAGGGGGGTTTTACGACGTTGTTTTCCGTTTGCAGACCGTATTTTACGCAATTGCGATTACAGGGTGGGTACTGGCCTCCCATGAGCTAAAGTTGAAGATTTTCTATATCCCTTACTACTTCTTATTCATGAATTTGTCAGTGTTTGCGGGCTTCTTCCGGTTTATAAGAAAAAAACAGACAGTGGTCTGGGAAAAGGCGATCCGGTAGCCCGGACGCCAAAAACGGATCAATTCACAATTTGGTAATGCTTTAAAGCCAAAAAAAAAGATTCATTATTTGGATCTTAGGAAAAAATACTTACTTTTATCGTAGAAATTCTAACTACCTGTTCAATTCCTCTGAATCCCTCCAATCCCATTCTGTTAGGCGACAATCAGCCATCTATCCTTGAAATCCCCGCGATTGCTGATTCAATACTTTTAAATTAAAATATTCCATCCATATCTGAGGTCTAACCTTTGATGCCAATTCCTCTTGTTTAACCACTAAAATGATTCCACCCCTGAGGAACCGAGTCAATTTAATCAACGACTTTTCCCCATGAAAAAGCAAATTTTAGCTGTAGATGATAGTAAGGCAATTCGGTTTCTACTTCAGACTGTACTCGGAAAAACTTATCAGGTAATTACAGTGCCGGATGGATGTTCGGCGATGCACTGGCTGTCAAGAAGAAATTTTCCGAATTTGATTATAGCTGATCCGCAATTGCCAGATCTGGAAAACTGGGAGTTAATACAACAGTTAAAAACGAGTGGAATTTATAAAAATATTCCCGTGATGGTTTTATCCGGATTGAGCGTTGGAGAAACAGAAGAAAAATGCAAAACATACCAGGTTCAGCATTATTTTATGAAGCCCTTTAACCCTGTTGATCTGGTTAATGCCGTCCAACAACTTATTGAAAATAAATCATTCGATACCTATTACCCAATGAAGGCAGTTTAATCTTGTTTGTGTATTCTTGAAAATAAACCTTTACCTGACTATGGATTTTACATTTCTACCTAAATCAACCTACAAGAACAAAACGTTTGTCAGGTACAGCATTCGCTCCAAAGAAGTTTCTATAAGCCAGTCTATTATTCACAGCGGATTTTACTATTTGGGCAAGAATCCAGCCAATATAGAGAAATTGGTAAAACTCTTTAAGCGTGGTTATGCTTCTGACAGTATATCCAATGCACGTGCAGAATTAAAACGTACAACAGAGCAGGAGAAAAATGCATTACCGGAAATTATTTTCTGTGAATCAAGTTTTGATTTCCCAGCGGTAAAAAGTTTTGTACAATTCCTCAATAGCAACCCGCTTTTTGCAACCATTCCTTTCATTATGGATTCTACTAACCTCAGTGAAATGGAAATGAGTCTTTATAAAAAGCACATGCTGGCGGACGATATCATTCAAATAGATGGTGCCGAGCACAATTCCTTAGTAAATAAAGTGCGTTTTTTGAATAAGGTAAAGTCGAAAGCCTTTGAAATGAAAGCCACCCTTAAAGATGATGAGTCGCTGGTGGTTCCATCGATTAATTTCCACAGTATATTAAAACGCAGTTTTGATATCATTGTTTCGCTTACTGCTCTACTGCTGTTAAGCCCGGTATTCCTACTTATTGCTATGGCGATCCGCATTGAATCTAGGGGGCCAATTTTATATATTTCCAAAAGGGCAGGGAGAGGTTATAAAATATTCGATTTCTATAAATTCAGAACGATGCTCGCTGGCGCAGATAACCGCATCAAGGAACTTTCTCACTTGAATCAATATGCGGAGGCAGAGGCTAATGACCCTTCATTCTTCAAAATCAATAACGATCCACGTATAACACGGGTGGGTGAATTTCTACGCAATTCCAGCCTGGATGAACTACCCCAACTTTTCAATGTATTACTGGGTGATATGTCTTTGGTAGGCAATCGTCCACTGCCCCTGTATGAAGCAGCAAAGCTCACTACCGACCAATGCGCTCAACGTTTCCTTGCACCAGCAGGTATGACTGGCCTCTGGCAAATCAAAAAAAGAGGGCGTGAGGATATGTCCGTTGAGGAAAGAATCAGCCTCGATATCGATTATGCAAATAATTGCAATTTCATTTACGACTTATGGATCATGGCCAATACGCCTTCAGCGATCATTCAAAAATCAAGCGCATAATATTTACGGCTCCTTTTTCCGCATTATCTTCCCGGAATGAATTTTTCCGAAGGAGGTAATTTTCCACTCGTTTCTATAGTTACACTGAATTATGATCAGGCCACGACTACGGTTGCGTTTCTGGAGTCCAGTAAAAAACTCGTATACCCCAATTTTGAGATCCTGGTTTGTGATATGGGTTCACAAATAAACCCAGCCACCATTATAGATTCGGATGTTTACGCTCATACAAGACTTCTTTTAAGCCCAATCAACCTTGGCTTTGCTGCCGGTAACAATTGGGGCATAAGACAATCAAAGGGCGATTATATTTTCATCGTTAACAACGACACAGTACTGACGCCTGATATACTGGGTGTATTACTAGATCCATTTTTTCAAAATCCCGCGATCGGTGCTGTATCACCCAAGATTAAGTACTTCGATAATCCTGAAATTATCCAATATGCCGGGTTTCGGCCAATGAATCCATTTACTGGCAGGACTTCTTCTATTGGAGACATGGAGCTTGACGAAGGACAATATGACACTTCAGGAATCACTAACTGTGCACATGGCTGCGCCATGATGATTAAAAAAGAAGTTATCGAAAGAACAGGGATGTTCGCGGAGAATTTTTTTCTCTATTATGAAGAGTGGGATTGGTCTGCACGAATTCAGAAGGCCGGATTTCTAATTTGGTATCAGTCGCAGGCTACCATTTACCACAAGGAATCAAAAACAGTCGGCAAGGAAAATAATATAAAAGCTTATTATCATACAAGGAATCGCATATTATTTATGCGTAGAAACAGCGATACTTTTCACCTGGTTGTTTTCCTGCTGTTTTTTATTTTCTTCAGTTTCCCAAAGACCGTTTTCAAGTACCTTAAAAAAAACCAGTTTTCTCAATTGAAATGGTTTCTGAAGGGAATCGGATATAACCTGGTACATTCAAGCAAATCTGTTCAATAATTAGGAATCTGGGATTAATGCATCGAATAAAAAAGTGAATACACAAACGATTTTATATCATTTTCCTTCCGAAGTAAACGATTTAGGTGTGTGAATAAATTCCCTTCTCCTTTTTTTGATTTGAAAAACAGCGCGGATCATGGAGAACATTAGAATTGGGACACGACTCAGCGCAACCATGGTCCGAATACTATAAAAACTGCGCGGAATTGAAATTAATAGAGTCAGGTAATACAGGCTCATCATAGTGATCCAGAAGGGTGGGTCAGGTTGTAATAATGGTAAATTGAAATAATCCTGAATTATAATTGTAAAAATAAAAAAACAAAAAATAAGCAGGGTTAGTACCCGGGGGAGTAACAAATTCTGAAAAAACTTATTATAGAACAATACCGTTTTCTGGGCTTTTTTCATATCTGCATCAAAAAATCGCCTTACATGATTAACCTGGGCTTCCAGCCAACGAACGCGTTGTTTTTCAAATACTCCTGCATTGGTTACCTTTTCATCAAATACAAGTGCATCATCCAGAAATTCCATTTTGATTTTGCGTTGCATCAGCTGCATATCAATTTCCCTGTCTTCCGCCGGGTTTTCAAGTATCATCTGAGTAGAGAATATTTCCCGGACCAGCGCTGTTTTAAAAGCCATGCCAGAACCTATTGGCGCGGCAGATAAGCCAGCCAAAGAGGGACCGCGGCGAAACAGATTTATATTGATTTCCTCACTGATGGCGTCGAGTAATGCCACTGCTGTATTTTTATTTTTCGCCGTACGATGGCATTGTACGGCCTCAAATCCTGCGTGAAAAGCCGCATTCACTTTTTCCAGGCAGCCCGGCGCCATGATATTGTCCGCGTCCAGGATCATTACAATATCCGAATTAACTACATTGACTGATTCAAGCGCTGCATGAAGAGAGCGTGATTTCATACTGAGATTCACCTCCATTACATCCACGGGTATTTCCCTTAATTCAGCTATTGACTCGGGTTTGAGTTTGTCTGCTATTACTGTTACTGTAAACCGGGCTTCGGGGTAGTCATGAGTTTTTGCCTGGAATGCTGTGTCCACAATTATCCGGTCTTCCCGGATGCAGGGTATGAGTACGGCAATCCGGTATTTTTTCAATTGCCATCTGAATTTCCTGCCCTTTATAAGGCGACCACAGAGGCCTATTACAAAAATGTATAAAGTGTTCGCGGCAAAATAAATGAAGACCGGCCAACTGAGGATATGAATTACCGTATATAAGGTCTTCATGTGGTTGTGATAGGCTTTTTAAACGAGTTGGTGGTCAGAACCCCTATTAACTCGGCTTCAATAAGCTGGTAATCGTTAGCGATATAAATTCCGGATGAAAAAAACCTAAAAACTATAAATCCTACGATCAGCTTCGGGAGACTGATGGAAATAAAAAATTGACCTGCATAAAAAGAAGGAGCTCTTATAAAAATGTTGTGGAACCAGTCCCGGGCACTTACCAGATTTATGAAATATTTCATTCGGGTTAACTTGTGTTAATATACAACCATAATCTGTTTTCAGCAAGATATCAATGAATGCGAACGATGAATTGGTCTAAATTTGCATTCCTTCATGAACTGGACTTCCCCTGAGATATTAGCAAGCCCAATTGAGTACCTGAAGGGTGTTGGCCCTAATCGGGCAGCGATTCTTCGTAAAGAATTGGGTATTGATACTTTTAGGGATCTGCTCGAATTATACCCTTATCGTCATATCGACAAATCACATATTGCCTCCATCGCGGATATTTCTATGGCCACTGAATTTACTCAGGTGGCTGGTTGGCTAGGCAGCCTGCAAATACTGGGAACCGGAAAGTCAAAACGCCTGGTTACCACACTCAAGGACAATACCGGTATTATTCAACTAGTCTGGTTCCAGGGAATTAACTGGATGGAAAAAAACCTAAACCCCGGTTTCAGGTACCGGGCTTACGGGAGGGTCGTTTTTTACAATGGTGAAGCCCAGTTGACGCATCCAGAAATAGAAGGATTTGACGAATTAAAAAGTGACACCTCTCCCTTGCAACCCATCTATCCGAGCACAGAGAAATTAAAAGCGAGATCGCTTGGCGGGAGACAAATAGCAAAACTTACCCGGCAGCTGCTTTCCCAGTTATATGAAAAAGATTTGCCGGAATTCATACCCTTAAATATTCAAAAAAAAGCGAATTTAATTTCACGTTATCAGGCCTTTCAGTCCATTCATTTTCCGGCTACACAGCAGGCCTATCAACAGGCTCTTTTTCGCTTGAAATTTGAAGAATTATTTAATCATCAGGTCAGGACCGGCATGATAAAAACACAGCGTAAAAAGCATTCTCATGGGGTCATTTTTAGTAAGGTTGGGCCGATTTTTAATGACTTTTATGCGAAAGCTCTTCCCTTTGAACTTACAAAAGCTCAGAAAAGAGTACTTAAGGAAATTCGTAAAGACAGCGCAACAGGCCACCAGATGAACCGCCTTTTGCAAGGGGATGTTGGCAGCGGTAAAACCATGGTGGCGTTACTTACCATGTTGCTAGCGGCAGATAACGGTTATCAAAGTTGCCTGGTGGCGCCCACTGAAATCCTGAGTAATCAGCACTTCACCAATTTAACAGAATTATTACTTGGATTACCGGTTTCCGTTAGACTTTTGACCGGGTCCGTAAAATCAGGAGCAAGGAAAAAAATTCTGGAAGAACTCGCCGGAGGTTCAGTGGATATCCTGATCGGCACGCACGCCATCCTGGAAGATCCAGTTATTTTTAAAAACCTCGGATTGGCTATTATTGATGAGCAACACCGGTTTGGAGTGGCGCAGCGCGCCAGGCTCTGGAAAAAAGCTCTTGTACCGCCTCATGTTCTGGTTATGACAGCAACTCCTATTCCAAGAACACTGGCAATGACTGCATATAATGACCTGGATTATAGTGTAATTGATGAGTTGCCGCCCGGCAGGCAACCCGTCAGAACGGTGCAGCGTTATGAGTATAACAGGCCCCAAGTGATGGATTTCATAAAGGCAGAAATTAAAAAGGGCAGGCAGGCCTATATCATATTTCCCCTGATTGAAGAGTCAGAAAAGCTCGATTATGAAAACCTTATGAAGGGCTTCGAAAATGTAAAAGCATACTTTCCGGAGCCGGCATTTTATATTAGTATGGTGCATGGAAGGCAAAAACCCCAAGTCCGGGAAACTAATATGAAAAGATTTCTTACCGGAGATACACAGATCATGGTGGCAACCACCGTTATTGAGGTAGGCGTACATATTTCCAATGCAACGGTTATGGTGGTGGAAAGCGCTGAAAAATTCGGACTTTCCCAGCTTCATCAGTTACGAGGGAGGGTCGGAAGAGGCGCTGAACAAAGTTTTTGTATTCTGGTCACAGGCAGCAGGCTCGGTACTGAAGCAAAAGAAAGGATGAGGATTATGTGTGAAACTTCAGATGGATTCCGCATTGCGGAAAAAGATTTAGAGCTTCGGGGTCCTGGAGATATTGCTGGTACCCGGCAAAGCGGCTTGCTGGATTTTAAATTGGCAGATATCGTGCAGGACAGGGAAATACTCCAGACGACTGTAGCGGCGGCTCAGGAACTGTTAGAACAGGATGCAGAGCTTGAACTACCTGGCCATTCTGCCCTGCGCAGGCATATTATGCAGGAAAAAGGAAAAACACCCTGGAGCCGTATTTCATGATAAAGAGATCAAATACCAGATATTGAAACATACGTTATTTATCATTTTCGCCCTTTTGATTACCTGTATTTCCGGGCTCTATGCACAAAACGAGTTGGGTAACCTGGAGTTTATTGAAAATAAAGGTCAGTGGGACAAGGCAGTTCTCTACCGGTCTGATATGCCCAATACTATTTTCTTTTTACAGAAACACGGATTTTCAGTCCTGCTGCAAAGTCCTGCAGATATGGAGGCATTAAGAGACGCAATGCACGGAATACCGAGTGACAAATCTTCAGCCAAGAAGGTTGTTTCGGTTAAGCCTCAAGATAAAAATGGAAATTCGACACTTGCCGCTTCACTGCCACCCACAACCGAAACTCCAACCGGTGAAATTGATGCAAAAAGGAATGGATCTTCCATCGATCTGCTCATGCATTCACATTTTTACCAGGTTGAATTTGTAAACAGTTCCGAAGCAGTGGAAATCAGGGGTGATAAGCCTTTGGATACATACAATAATTATTTTATTGGTAATGACCCGTCCAAATGGCAATCCAACTGCAAAGTTTACCAGGCAATTATTTATAAAAACATATATCCCAATATAGATTTACGATATTATACTGAGAAGAATCAGCTGAAGTATGACCTTGTGGTGCATCCCGGTGGCAACCCGGATAATATCATTCTTAAATATAAAGGTGCCGATAAACTACAAGTTAAAAACGGACAAATCACTATCCGGACTTCGGTTGGAGAAGTAAAAGAAATAATTCCGCGTACATACCAGTTTTCAAAAGACGGCAACAGGGATTTGGAATGTGAATACCGGGGTGGTTCAGACAACACTGTCCGTTTTCATGTGAGCAATTACTCACCTTCTGCCACGTTGATCATTGATCCCACGCTTATTTTTTCAAGTTTTACAGGCTCACGTTCTGACAACTGGGGATATACGGCAACATACGATGAGAGTGGTAATTTTTATTCAGGAAGTATTACACTCAATTCTATTCCCAATGATGCGGGAAATGGTTTTTTAGTTAGCCCGGGCGCCTACCAGGCAAAATTTAAGGGTGGTGATAATACAGATGGGAGCTATCATTATGATATTTCGATTTTCAAATTCAGCAGTAACGGAGTGAACAGGCGTTACGCCACCTATCTAGGTGGACTAGGAAATGAACAGCCTCATAGCCTGGTGGCTGACCAAGCAGGCAATTTGGTAGTTGCCGGCAGAACCAGTTCTCCTGACTTTCCGAATGTGAACAGTTCTGGAACAAAGGACGTTTTAAAGGGCGGATACGATATCATCCTAACAAAACTGAATGCGAATGGAACCGCTCTGATTGGTTCCCGCATAATAGGTGGATCCGCTAATGACGGTGTGAATATCGCACCGAAATATTCAAACAATATTGTCCCGATGGGCCAGAGTTCTTTGCGTCTGAATTATGGCGATGACGGAAGAAGTGAAGTGATCATGGATAACTCCGGCAATGTTTACCTGGCATCCTGTACCGCTTCAAAAGATTTTCCTGTTACAGGTAATGCGTTTCAACCAACAATTGGAGGAAAACAGGATGGAGTATTTATCAAGGCTTCTTCCGACCTTAGCAGCATCCTTGCCAGCAGCTACCTTGGAGGCAGTGAAGATGATGCCGCGTTCGCACTTGCATTGAATCCAAACTCAAACGAAATTTACGTTGTTGGCGGGACTTCCAGCACAAATCTTAAGGGTACCAATAATGGACCAGTTGTATCTGCATCCAATAAAGGAGGCATTGATGGTTTTTTATCCATTATTAGCAATGATGGCGGAACCCTAATCAGGACTTCCTATTTTGGCACACCAGGTACTGAAGTTTTATATGGGGTACAGTTCGACAATAAGGGATATCCCTATATCATGGGCACCACTACTGGTTTGTGGCCTATCATTAATGCAACTTTCAGCCAGGCAAAGGGTAAACAGTTTATCGCCAAGTTGAGACCCGATATTTCAGCCTACATCTATTCCACTACGTTTGGTAAAGGATCCACTTATCCAGATATATCCCCTACGGCTTTCCTGGTTGACAGGTGCGAGAACGTATATGTTGCCGGCTGGGGCGGAGGAATTGAGGTGGAGGGTAACGGTTCCGCGGTCTACAATAATTCCAAGACGACCGGACTAACTGTTACCAACAACGCTATCAAGAAAACGACGGACGGGGATGATTTCTATTTTTTTGTAATGAAAAAAGATGCTGTCAGTCAATTGTACGGAAGTTTTTTCGGGCAGACCGGAGGGCTTGGGGACCATGTGGACGGAGGAACCAGTCGATTTGATAAACAGGGAGTTATTTATGAAGCGATTTGTGCGAACTGCTACGGTTTGGGAACTTTTCCAACCACGCTAAATGTTTGGGCGCCCAGAAACGGAACTGGTATTAATGGTTGCAATCTGGCGGCAGTGAAAATTTCTTTCAATTTTGCCGGTGTTGCCGCAGATCCAAGATCGGTTATTAATGGGCGTTATGATAGCTCGGGCTGCGTACCCCTGGACGTACTTTTTAAGGATACTGTACATAACGCAAAACTGTATATCTGGAGTTTCGGTGATGGAACTCCTGACACCGCTACCACGTTATTCCAGGTACTGCATACCTATACTAGTATTGGTAATTATACTGTAAGACTTATAGCCATTGATTCCAGTACATGCAATATCAGTGATACAGCTTACCTCCGAATTCGTGTAAGGACCGATAGAGCTAACCTGGACTTTGATATAAGTAAACTTCCTCCATGCGAGTCATTGAATTATATGTTTACAAACAAATCCACCCCGCCAGTGGGAAAACCTTTCCTGCCTGGATCTTTTACCTGGGATTTTGGAGACGGCACACGGTCACCCGGAATCAGTCCTGTAAATCACTCCTATGCATCGTCCGGTACCTATCAGGTGCAATTAATTTTGTCAGATACCAATTATTGCAACTACCCGGATACTGTGACCCATACTTTGCGTGTATCCCCCGTAGTAAAGGCCCAGTTCGAAATAAGTGATGGCTGCGCCCCGTACAATGCTGTTTTTAACAATACAACGCTTGCAGGATTGACATTCGTTTGGGACTTTGGAGACGGGTCGCCTGTTTCCAATGAAATGAATCCCGTACATATTTATACTGATACCGGAAGCTTCACGATTTCACTTCTGGCTTTGGATCCGAATACTTGTAACCTGCGTGATTCAATCACACATACAATCCATGTATTTGCAAAACCGACGGCTGATTTTACGACCCTGCCCCTGCCTGCGCAATACAATACACCCACTATATTTACGAACAATTCCACCGGAGCAACTCATTTTGTCTGGCATTTTGGTGACGGCGACTCGACAATAAAGAATTCTGCCGATACCGTAATCCACCAATACCAGGAAACCAATACGTTTAACGCCTGCCTGGTAGCTATTAATCAATTCGGCTGTTCTGATACCGTCTGCCATCCTGTAGAGAGCCTGATCAACCCGTTGCTGGACGTTCCCAATGCTTTCACACCCGGCAGATTTGGACAGAACAGCATTATCATGGTAAAGGGATTTGGAATCGCAGCTATGGACTGGAAAATATATAACCGATGGGGGCAAGTTGTATTTGAGTCAAATAATCCGTTTATTGGATGGGATGGTACGTTTAAGGGCACCGCGCAACCTATTGGTGTGTATGCCTATACCCTGGAAGCGACTTTTTTTGACGGCACCAAGACACGAAGAACCGGAGATATCACGCTGATACGTTAGGTTTTAGATTTTATCAGATTGAGGAAAAGGTCGAAAATTTTGCAGCAGCGGTTACGCATAAGTGATATACTACCAAATACCAATACGTCAATGGAATTGACGAATATCAATCTTGTCAAGTGCTCTTAGCGATTGGGGAATTTTAGTGTTCAGACCTCAGTTCTTTATGGCAAATCTTTAACAGTTACTAAATAAATGACCAATACATCTTTGCATTTCCAAATATTAAAAATGCCGTTTTGTTAAAAGCGAGATTATTATTTTTTATTGCAATTACAATCGCATGCCTTCAGGCGGTCGCCCAATCTGAATCCACCAATCTGGAATTCATAGAAAATAAAGGACAATGGGATTCACATGCTTTATTGAAAGCAGATATCGGAAACGGCAGTTTATTTTTTCACAGGAAGGGAATCCGTGTGGTATTGCATAATGAGCAGGAAATGGCGGTCATGGTCAGTACGCATGCAGGAGCCATTCGTGCTGATTCATCCGGTCGTACAGGATCTAAAAGAAACTTTACCGGCAGGCCTTCAGCGCTTCGTTCCCATGCATATGCCGTAAATTTTCTGAATATGAATGAGGCTACGGAAATAGTTCCGGATAAGCCTCTCGACACTTACAATAATTATTTTATTGGCAGTGATTCGACGAAATGGGCCCGTAATTGCCGCATCTACCAGGGTGTGACATACAAAAATATCTATCCCGGAATTGATCTGAGATATTATACTGATAACGGGAAACTGAAATATGATTTAATTGTGCATCCTGGCGCCAACCCGGAAAATATTGCGATGCAGTATGAGGGCCTTGACGGATTAACAGCAAACAGTAACCGCCTGGTACTAAAGACATCAGTCGGCGACGTCAGGGAAATGGAACCGTATTCATATCAGGCCGGTGAAAACGGAAGAGAAATAGTTCCTGTAAAATACCGGGTTTCTAAAGACCGGGTGGTACGATTTGATATCAAGCATTATAATAGCACCCGTGTTCTGGTTATAGATCCGACACTTGTATTTTCAACTTTCACGGGCAGTAAAGCATCCAACTGGGGCTTTACTGCAACTCCCGGACCAGACGGGACTTTCTTTGCCGGAGGTATCGTTTTTGGCGACGGGTACCCCGTTTCAACAGGAGCTTTTCAATCCAATTTCCAGGGAGGATTGAATGATGTCGGCATCATGAAATTCAACAGTAATGGCCGGAATCGATTGTATGCAACCTATATAGGAGGTGCAAGCGTGGAATGCCCTCATAGCATGTACAGTGATCCTCAGGGAAACTTAGTTGTGATGGGGCGCACTTATTCAACTGATTTTCCTTTCCTGAATGTATTCGGTACCAGGGGGGGCTGTGATATGTTTGTAGTGAAATTGAACGCGACCGGTACAGATATAATCGGGTCAGCCTGCATTGCCGGATCCAAGTACGATGCAGTAAATATGGAAGATCAGTTAAACCAGGAAAACGGTCCCCATGAAGTATCCAATGTGCTGATCAAAAACTATGGAGATGATTCCCGTAGTGAAGTAGTTCTGGATGCAGCAAATAACATTTATATCGCGTCCTGCTCCCGGTCAGACACCACTTTTCCTGTAACGCCCGGAGCCTTTCAAAAAACTTTCGGGGGAGGGTTGCAGGATGGCGTGATAGTAAAACTTTCGCCGGATTGCAAGACCCTGATTTTTGCGAGTTTTCTGGGTGGTTCAGGTGAAGATGCATGCTTCGTTCTGAAATTGAATCCTTCAAACGGAGATATTTATGTAGCGGGAGCCACCACCAGTACTAATATGAATGGTGATAAAACCGGTGTAATACAGCCAACTAATGCGGGTGGCGTTTGTGACGGATATATTTCCATTATCAGCAATGATGGCAGCACATTGAAGAAAACGACTTACCTGGGCACGACAGGTTTTGACGCAATTTATGGAATAGAATTTGATAAAAAGGGGTTCCCTTACGTGATGGGCTCCACAACTGGTAATTGGAAAACCACGCCCGGTGTGGGTTTTATCAATCCGGGAGCGAAACAATTTGTTGGCAAACTGAAACCTGATCTTTCTGACTACGTATATTCCACCACTTTTGGGTCCGCGGCACCTAATCCGAATATTTCTCCGGTAGCTTTTCTGGTTGACCGCTGTGAAAATGTGTACGTTTCAGGATGGGGAGGATGGCTGTATGCAGATGCCGATCCATATGGTCTTGCGGGCACAGCCGGCATGCCGGTTTCTTCAAATGCACTTAAAAAAATTACCGATAACAGGGATTTTTACTTCATTGTTATTCAAAAAAATGCTTCTGCCCTATTGTATGGAACTTATTTTGGGCAGAATGATGGACCTGAGAGCATCAGTGAACATGTGGATGGTGGCACCAGCCGTTATGACCGAAATGGAATTATTTACCAGGCTATTTGTGCCAATTGTGCGGGTCACAGTGTTACTCCGTTTCCAACTTCCCCGGGTGTTTGGTCGCCCCGGAATGGAACAGGGGGAGCTGGTTGCAACCTGGCAGCAGTAAAAATTGCCTTCAATTTCGCCGGTGTTTCAGCCGATCCCAGGTCGATCATTAATGGCCGCTATGACAGTTCCGGATGTGTACCCCTACAGGTTCTTTTTACCGATACGGCTCACAATGCAAAAAAGTATATCTGGAATTTCGGCGACGGATCACCCGATACTGCCATTACCGGATTTCAGGTATGGCATACTTATAACAATGTGGGAAATTTTCGCGTCCGGCTGATCGCAATTGATTCCAACAGCTGCAATGTTGTGGATACCGGGTATCTAAATATCCGGGTGAGAACCGACCGTGCTATCGTGGATTTTGATATTACCAAACTGCCTCCCTGCGAATCTCTGAACTATATGTTCACTAATACTTCTGTTGCTCCACCAGCCAAACCATTCCAGCCAGGTGATTTTACCTGGGATTTTGGCGATGGAGTCCGTATACCGGCTTCCAACCCGCCAGGTACAGTTACCCATGCATACGCTGGTACGGGTACATATATGGTCCGTCTGGTACTGAATGATACGAGCTATTGTAATTACCCCGATAGTTTATCTGACACGCTAAGGGTTTCGCCGCTCGTGAAAGCCCAGTTTCAAGTCAGCAATGGATGTGCCCCTTATGATGCATATTTCAACAATACTTCACTTGCTGGCCAGCAGTTTTACTGGGATTTTGGGGATGGTAGTACATCGACCGAAGTAAATCCGACTCATTTATATTCGGATACAGGAACCTACGTCGTTCATCTACTGGCGGTGGATAACGGGACTTGTAATCTGAGGGATTCGACAACCCAGACAATTCAGGTGTATGGACGGCCTACTGCAGCCTTTAATACAACACCACAACCAGCGGACTACAATGTTCCCACGGTTTTTCATAATAATTCCATAGATGCCACTCACTATACCTGGTATTTTGGCGATAATGACTCAACCGATAAACAAAATTTGGATACGGTGATTCACCAATATCAGTATACAGGAACATTTAATGCCTGTCTGGTTGCATTTAATCAGTTTGGATGCTCGGATACAACCTGCCAGGACGTCCAATCCCTGATAAATCCCTTATTGGACGTACCCAACGCTTTTACACCCGGCCGGTTTGGAGCAAACAGTATCATCAAAGTGCAGGGATTCGGGATTATTGCTATGAACTGGAAGATTTATAACCGCTGGGGGCAGCTGGTCTTCCAATCCAATACCCCCTCACAGGGCTGGGACGGCACCTACAATGGAGTTGCACAACCAATTGGAGTGTATGCATATACACTGGACGCAACATTTGATGACGGCACTAAAACAACCAAGAAGGGAGATATCACGTTAATTAGGTAAAATGTATCTTTATAACACCTTCCCAGAAATTCTGTACCGATGATGCGCGTGCAAAAAATATTAGTCTTCATTCTTTGTCAGGTTGCAGCTGGATTGTCGCTGGAGGCTCAGGATCTTCATTTTTCCCAATGGTTCAATGAACCCCTCCTGACAAATCCCGCCAACACCGGTTTTATTCCGGATGCTGACTACCGGATTGGGGCAAATTACCGCAATCAATGGTCTTCTGTCATGTCCCAACCCTACAAGACCATGAGTGTTTGGGGAGATGCCCAGGTTTTCCGCAGCCGGATCCAGTCTGGCTGGCTGGGACTCGGGGGGGCGATCCTACATGATGTCGCCGGAGCGGGGAGCCTTAGCACCACCGAAGTGTACGGTTCCATTGCATATCACCAGATGCTAGGTTATTCGAGTTTGTTATCTATAGGTTTTAACACCGGCTGGGTAAATAAACAAATCAATAGTACAAATCTCAAATTTCCAGATCAGTTCGATGGAAAGTTTTTTGATTCCAATGTACCCACCGGAGTTGTAATAGATAATCCTACTATCAATTATTTTGACATGCAGGTGGGAATGAACTATGCATATTTCCCGGATAAAAATACCTATATGAATGCCGGCTTCTCCGTGCAGCATATCAATGGCCCACAGGAAACTTTCTTCAATAATGATCCCGTGGGTTTCAGTAACAAGATTCCCGCGCGCTTTATCGGATTCATAAACGGCAGTTTTAAAACAAGTGATATGATCATTATCAATCCGATGGCATATTATACCATACAAGCGGATGCACATGAGATGGTGGCCGGGTTAAACCTACAATATAATTTATCAGGTGATGGTGACCAGCAACTGGTTGGAGGT
Source organism: uncultured Bacteroidota bacterium (assembly GCA_963741345.1). Classification (GTDB taxonomy): domain Bacteria; phylum Bacteroidota; class Bacteroidia; order Chitinophagales; family Chitinophagaceae; genus Puia. The sequence continues at coordinate 42,417 of CAVUHS010000005.1, read as the reverse complement.
CTATATTTCCGGCCGGGAGATGCGATCATTCCAATGGTCGGGTTCGTCTATAAAAATATACACCTGATGTTTAGTTATGATGTCACCACCTCATCACTTAAACAGTATAACAACGGGAATGGTGCCTGGGAATTTGCGGTTATGCGTCCGGGTTATTATTCGGATTATAACGGCGACCGGAATCAGTCTCTTTGTCCTACCTTTAAAAACTAGCATTTCTGATATTCATTCAAGATTTATGAAAAAAATTATTGGTGGAATTATCATCGGTATGGTTTTCATGCAATACAGCATGGCGCAGGATTCCGATGGTGGAGGATTTGACAAATCGAAATTATTTGTAGGAGGCAATCTGGGACTTGCATTCGGCTACGCGACTATTATCAATGTTGCACCGCAGGTAGGATATCATTTTTCACCCATGTTTGCTGCCGGCGTGGGTCTGAATTATTCCTATTATAGTTATGACGACGGTTATAATAATTATTTTAAAGAGACTTACCTCGGAATGAGTATTTTCGGCAGACTATACCCGCTTCAACAATTTTTTATCCAGGTACAGCCAGAATTGAATTATGTGTGGGGAAGCGGGTATTTCCCCAGCATCAATCAATATGAATATAGTAAGGTGAACCAGTTTGTTCCTTCCTTATTGCTAGGGGGTGGAGCAGCTATCCCGACCGGGCCCAATGGTGCGATTACCATTAGTGTAATGTATGATGTCATTCAGAATCCCCTTTCGCCCTACTACCACCAGGCCGTCTACGGCTTCGGGTACAGCGTAGGGTTTTAATTCGCTAACTGCATATTAATTACTGTGAGCCTTCTAAACAATTGCCCGGCTCCCGGATACCATTATCAATTAAAAAACTACAGGATGGAAATGCACCGGGTTTTTAGCCCTCCTTGGTAAATCAGCTTATTTTATTAAATAGCTCCACGGGGCTCGTGCAAAAAATAATTGATTCCATCATTTCGTTTTGCAGGAATCCTTCTTTCTGCATCAAACTAATATGTTTTTGCAGATGGTTATAAAACCCGTCGGAATTAAGAATATAAATTTTTTTATTGTGAATTTTAAGCTGATTCCAGGTAAGAATTTCAAACAGCTCATCCATTGTACCAAAGCCACCCGGAAGTACTATAACGGCGTCACATCGGTCGTAAATCATTTTTTTACGGGTATGCATATCCGGGACCACGGCCAATTCTGTTAACCCTTTGTGTTGTGCTTCCCATTCTATCAGTAATTCAGGAATAATTCCCATGATCTTGCCATCATGTTGAAGTACCGAATCAGCCAGGGTACCCATTAATCCTTTTTGGCCACCTCCATAAACCAGTTTTACTTTCAACATAGCCAGCAGTTTTCCAAGCTCTTTGACATGCTGTGTGAACAATGGATTTTTACCACTATGGGAACCGCAAAAAACGGCTACGGATTCAATATTCATAGAATGTTGCCTGTTAAGGGAACTAAAATTGAAATTTTAATATTGTATTTCCTAATTTTCAATCACTAATTTCACACCCAGGCATGTCTCCCCTTCTATTATTTTCTTTTGTTGTTGCTTATTTTATACTGCTGCTTGTAGTGGCTTATCGGACTTCAAGGGGCTCTGACAATGAATCCTTTTTTATCGGAAACCGAAATTCCAACTGGATGCTGGTTGCATTTGGAATGATCGGAACCTCCTTATCAGGTGTCACTTTCGTAAGCGTACCCGGGGCTGTGGCGAGAGATTCTTTCTCTTATTTCCAGATAACCCTTGGGTATTTCCTGGGGTACCTGCTTATAGCCTACGTACTGTTGCCGCTGTATTACCGCCTGCATCTCACATCCATTTACAATTATCTGAATGAAAGGTTGGGCTTTGCTTCCTATAAAACAGGTGCTGCTTTCTTTATTCTTTCCCGTGTATTGGGTGCCACAGCCCGGCTTTACCTGGTTGTAAATATTCTGCAGGATGCTATTCTCTCCGGATTTCATGTTCCCTTCTGGCTTACCACACTGGTTATTCTGCTTATGATCCTCTTATATACTTATGAGGGGGGTGTAAAAACAATTGTGTGGACCGATACTTTGCAAACCACCTGCATGCTGGGCGGAATGGTGATATGCGTGCTTTTTATTTTACACCAGCTAAATTTGAATCTCTCGGGAGCTTTGGAAGCTATGCAGGCAAAGGGATATTCAAAAATATTTTTTACGGATCCTGACAGCAAATTGTTCTTTCTAAAACAAATCATCGCAGGTATGTTTATCACGGTTACCATGACAGGCATGGACCAGGAAATGATGCAAAAAAGCATTTCAGTAAAAACACTCCGGGATTCTCAAAAAAACATGGTGGTATTGGGATTTATTATGCTTGTAGTTATTTTTCTTTTCCTTTTCCTAGGTGGATTATTATACCTGTTCGCCGGCGCTGAAAATCTTTCCGTATCCGGAGATCATTTATTTCCCGAACTAGCCCTGCATCATATGCCCCATATTATTTCTATCATATTTATAATTGCCCTGATTTCCGCCCTGTTTCCCAGTTCTGACGGTGCAATTACGGCGCTTACATCTTCTTTCTGCATTGATATTCTGGGCATAAACCGCAACCAGCAACTGGATGAAAGAAATAGAAAAAAAATACGCCACCGGGTACACCTTTCTTTCATCCTGGTGTTTCTCATATTTGTTTTGATTTACAAATGGATTTCGAGCGACAGCATGATTGGTATTATTCTCAAAGTGGCCGCTTATACTTATGGGCCGTTGCTTGGGCTTTTTTCATTTTCAATCCTCACAAGACGCCAACTTCGAGGCAATTGGGTACCCTGGGTATGCGTATTATCTCCGATTCTTTGTTTCTTTCTGGATAAATACCAGGAATATATTTTCGGCGCCTTTCATATTGGACTTGAATTGCTTCTTATCAACGGTATTTTCACTTTTCTGGGTTTGCTATTTATAAGCAGGAAGTCCAAAACTTCAAACACCAGCCTATCGTAATTCCAATTCATGAAGTCTTTCCAATTATTTTAGAGACAAAGTCGGAAAATACTTCAGAATCCTGCTTTTAACAGTTCGGGGAAAAAAATCAAAAATTAGAATCAAAAGGCCTGCATTTTCGACTTTATGCTTAAGGCTTACTTTTGTAGCATGGATCTGATCAACCCGCTGGCGCAGGCCTATGCTGAAAAATATTCTGCACAAGAGGATGAACTGCTCAATGAAATCGAAGCCCATACCCGGTTGCACCATCCCGAAGCTCATATGCTGAGCGGTGCATTACAGGGAAAATTCCTGGAAATGATCAGTATTTTGATACAACCAACCTATATATTGGAAATTGGTACGTTCTTGGGTTACAGTGCTTTATGTCTTGCAAAAGGCCTCCGGGAAGGTGGCGAGCTCCACACTTTGGAAATCGACTTGCAAATAGCAGCCCGGGCTCTTGAAAACTTTGTGAAATCTAAAACAGGGAATAAAATAATTTTGCACACCGGAAACGCGTTAGAGTTGCTCGACATCCTGGATAAACCCTGGGATCTCGTTTTTATTGATGCTGACAAAACGGGATATGAAGCCTATTACCAGGCCCTCATTCCAAGACTAAAGAGAGGCAGCCTGGTTATAGCCGACAATGTTTTGTTTCATGGCCAGGTACTGGAAAAATCGGTGAAAGGGAAAAACGCAAAAGCCATACAGCGCTTCAATGAGATGGTGAGTGCAGACGAAAGAGTGGAAAAAATTATCCTTACAATACGAGATGGCATCTATCTGATCAGGAAAAAATAAATAGGAGAATGAGTTCAAAACTTCAGACACTGGTTTTCATGATCCTGCTGACGCATACACTTGTTGCGCAGAGCCCCGAGCAAATCAATAATTATATTGAAACTTATAAATTCCTGGCTATTACAGAAATGCAGCGGTCCGGTGTTCCGGCTTCCATCATTCTGGCACAGGGTATCCACGAAACAAATGCCGGAACCAGTGACCTGGTAATCGCTTCTAATAACCATTTCGGAATAAAGTGTAAATCAAGCTGGACAGGTCGTGTCGTGTATCACGATGATGATGCCAGAGGGGAATGTTTCCGAGGTTATCCAGCAGCAGAGGATTCTTATCGTGATCACTCCGATTATCTCAGTCAGACGCCGCGGTATGCGTTCCTTTTTAAATTAGACCCAGAAGACTACGAATCCTGGGCGTATGGGTTGAGAAAAGCAGGTTATGCAACGAATGTGAAATATTCGCAAATCCTCATCAAACTTATTCGTGACTACGATCTTCAGAAGTACAGCCTGATAGCCTTGGGCAAGCTGTCACCGGAGCCACCACTAGCGGCATTAACTTCAAAGGATTCTAATCACGAGGAATTAGTTGGATTCACGGATTCATCACATGCTGCACCGGCCAATGCTTACCCGGATGGCCCCTTTTCTATCAATGCGGCAAAAGTAGTCTATGTGAAAGCCGGCATTTCTCTTCTTTCTCTTTCTTCCCAATATGAAATTCCGCTCGCACACCTGCTTGAATTCAACGATATGAAACAGGAAGATGTGCTGGACAATGATCAGCTGATTTTTCTTCAACGTAAACGGAAAATTGGCTCTACTCCATTTCATCTCGTTAGGCCCGGAGAAACCATGTACAGTATCTGCCAGACGGAAGGTATCAGGTATGAAAATATCCTGGAATACAATCGTCTCAGACCCGGAGAAGAACCTGCACCTGGAGAAAAGATATACCTTCAGACTACAACCGGAAGCAAGCCGTCATTGAAAAATTCGGTGAGTGTGAAAACTGCGGTCCCTTCCTCATAAAAAATCATATGAGTACCCTTAAAATACATGATAAGATCTTTAGACCTTATATTTCCGAAAAGACTATCCGGGAGAAAGTGAACTTTCTGGCTGCTCAGCTTAACCGGGATTACCAGGGTAAGAACCCTATTTTTATTGCGGTTCTAAATGGTGCTTTCATTTTCGCTGCCGACCTTTTTAAATCACTTAAAATTGATGCAGAAATTTCATTTATTAAACTCGCATCCTATAAAGGCATGAAATCCTCTGGCCAGGTAATTACCGCGATCGGCCTTGACATCGAGCTATTCAACCGCCATGTAGTGATACTGGAAGATATTGTCGATACCGGAAAGACTTTGCATGAATTTCTCCCGCAGCTCTGGCACCAGCAGCCAGCTTCGCTTAAAATAGTCGCGTTACTTCATAAACCGGAAGCCAAGGTCTTCCCTTTGAATGTGGACTATACTGGTTTTGAAATTCCTGATAAATTTGTTATAGGGTACGGACTTGACTACAACGGTCTTGGCAGAAATACAGCAGCAATTTATCAGCTTTCTGAGTAAAATTCGTTTTAGACCCGATATATCACTCCGTAACCAAAATATATTTCTTGAAAATCCTGCTTATTATATGGATCGCCCTTTGCTCCTGCCTCCAGGGCATCAGTCAGTATTATTTGCGGGGTGAAATAGTTGACGAACAAAAAAATCCACTGAGCAACGTACGGATCAAGCTCCGGTCAAGTGATTTTCAATATTATTCCGGCACCATGGGAGGATTCGGCTTTTCGGTCCCACGGTCAACAGACACGATGACCGTTGTGGCAGATGGATTTTACAGCAGTACTGTCGCTGTAAATGCAGACCAATACCAGATCATCGTCCTCAAAGCGCGTTTTGCACCGCTTCCAAAGCCAACAAACCAACTGATGTCACTTACGAAAAATCTGTCCGCAGAGATGCGCAACCGATGGACAGTTGGTGCGGAAACTTATAGTTCGCTGATAGAAAATCAGTTCATTCCGGCAGATAAATTTCCGGAAACAGGATTCGCCGTAAATATTAATAAAGCGTCCTATAGTAATATCCGCCGCTTTATCAATATGGAAAATACAGTCCCGCCAGATGCTATCCGCCTGGAAGAAATGATGAACTATTTTAACATCCATTACACCCAACCTGGTGGAGATAGTGTTTTTAATTACCAGTCTGTCATCTCCTCCTGTCCGTGGAATATGGAGCATGAATTACTGTTCCTTAATATATGCGCAAAAAAAGCAGCACTTGACAATGTTCCTCCGGCGAATCTGGTATTTCTAATAGATGTATCCGGCTCTATGGATCTACCCAATCGTCTCCCGTTGCTGAAATCCGCGTTTAGTATCATGATCAATAACCTCAGGGAAATAGATACCGTTTCCATTGTAGTATATGGAGGTGTAAATGGTGTGTGGCTTACACCCACTTGTGGAGCGGATAAAAAGAAGATTCTGGAATCAATTGGTCAGCTCGAAGCCGGCGGCGCTACACCTGGCGAAGGCGGCATACGCGCAGCATATCGTCTGGCAAAAAGTACCTTTATAAAAGGAGGAACAAACCGGGTAATCCTGGCTACAGACGGTGATTTTAATGTAGGACAGCAATCCGAAGATGAACTTAATAACCTCATTAACAGCTATCGTTCATCGGGAATTTACCTGACCTGCCTCGGTGTAGGTATGGGAAACTATAAGGATTCCAAACTTGAAGTCCTCGCCAACCGTGGCAAAGGAAATTTTGCCTACCTCGATAATGAAAAAGAAGCTGAAAAAGTGCTGATGGAAGAATTTTCGCAAACCATCTATTCGGTTGCGAATGACGCTTATATTGAAATTCGTTTTGATCCGTCCCTCGTTAAAAACTACCGGCTAATCGGCTTTGACAACAAATTGAGTGCATTGCAGGACAGCAGCAATGATATACAAGGGGGAGAAATTGGTTCCGGGCATTCTCTTATGGCTCTGATTGAAATAGATCCGGTTCCCCTGGAACCAGGAAGTGCCTATCATCCTTCTATCTTCGCTAAACTAAGAATGCACTACCAGTCAACGGGAGATAATAAAATTGTCCGGGAAGAATTCAACATCCCATTCCAGTTCGTACGCTTCAATGACCTGCCAAACTACTATCGATTTTCCGCATCGGTGGCCTTATTCGGTGAAATGCTGAAAAAATCTCCCTTTGTTCAGAAGTCCACCTGGGATGAACTGGCACTCATTGCCAAATCGAGTTATGATCCAAACAATGTTTCACAAAGCGAATATCTTCTTTTGATTGAAAAAGCAAAAAAAATATATCACAAGGATAAGAAAAAGAAAAAGGAAAAGATTGTAGCCGATCAGTAAGAAAAAATCAAATTTCCTCCGCTTTCTTTTTTTGAAAACTATAGATGAGGTAAAAAAGTGCGGGTAAAATAAATACGCTTCCGATCAATAACGCGATTCCCAGCGACCCGATAGTTCTTTCCTGACCCTGATGCTCCAGCAGGGAAAGGTACCTTCCTCCGGATAATAATATAATGCGCGGATAGTGAAAGAATGTTGTTGCCACTAAAATCATAGTGACCTGGAAACCGGCAAAAAACCGAATGATAATCCTTTTCCCTTTCCTTACCAGCTGCCATTGTAATATGAGAGAAGCCAAAGCGGCAAGAATCGCAGAAAAACCGACTGCATTTCCAAAAAGCCATTCAGCCAGCGGAATGTTATCATAGGCTGCTGATGAGAAAACCAATATCCCGGCAGTGACCGCTGCAATATTCATTGACCGGGCTTTGATGATGTATCGCTTTCTTTCCTGGTCTCCTTCATTTTCACCTATCAGGAAAATGGCTGCCAGGTAGCCACAGAGACATACAGTGAACAAACCAACCGATATAGAAAAAAAATGCAGCCATGAAAATATGTACGCATCCAAAAAGCTTTCTGCTCCCGGATGGATGGTTCCGGAAACGGCACTGGCTCCAATAACTCCAAGAAAGAATGGAGCAACAAAACTGGAATACCGGAATATTTTATTATAAACCTTTTGCATCCGGTCGTCCACTGCATCATAGTGGCGGAAGGCGAAGGCCGTTCCCCTGCCAATAATTCCCAGTAGTAATAGCAACAGTGGAATATGCAGGTAAGTAGAAACAACGGCATATATCTCAGGAAATCCAACAAAGAGAATTACGATCACAATAATCAACCACATGTGATTTGCTTCCCAGATGGGACCCAGGGTACGTGACATAGTCAATGAAGTTCTGTCCTTATTATTTTCTGAAGTGAACAATTCGATCACGCCGGCGCCAAAATCAGCTCCGCCCAGAAGCAGATAAAGTAGAATTGCTGTCCACAAATATATCATCACAACATAAACCATATTATTCGGATAGATCGTACAAAACGGGAACCATTTTGATCTGCCTGTACAAAAGCAACACAACTACAAATGACAGGGAAATATAAACAACGGTAAAAAGATAAAAGGTATACTGTATGCCGGGCATTGGTGTCAGGGCATCCTTGGTTCTTAGTATGCCATAGAGAATCCAGGGCTGACGGCCTGCTTCCGTAACTATCCAGCCTGCTTCCACTGCTATAAAACCCAGTGGTGTTGAAAGGGCGAATAATTTGAGCAGCCATCGGCTATTTACAAAGGATCGATTCTTCCACAGCACAAAAAAATATAAGGTACTGATACCAAACATACATATGCCGAGTCCCACCATGATTTGAAATGCCAGATGTGTAATCAATACTGGTGGTTGGTCTGCTCTAGGATATTGATCCAATCCTGTCACTATTGTGCTGGTATTGTGACCGATCATAAAACTTAGCATTCCAGGTACTTCAATCCCATAGGATACAGTTTGTGCTTTTGGATCGGGGATACCGGCGATCAGCAGAGGCACGTTCGACCCGCCATGAAACAAACCTTCCATGGCTGCTAATTTTGATGGCTGTCTATGCGCAACATCTTTCGCAGAATAATCACCACTAAATGGTTGAATGACGGCGGCCGTGCATGCAAATACCGCTGCAATCCGAAACGCTTTGGTATGAAATTCAATATTCCTGTTCAGGATCATCATGAGGGCATGCACACCGGCCACGGCAAAGCCGGTGGCGATAAAAGCAGCCAGGCTCATATGAAGAGCCTGAGAAAACCAGGCATGATTAAACATCGCTTGTACAGGATCGATATTAGAAAATATTCCGTCTTTAAAATTAAATCCAGCGGGGCTGTTCATCCATGCATTCGCGGCAACAACAAGGATACCTGATATAAGTCCGCTGACACCAACAACCAAACCCGTAAACCAGTGGAACCATTTGTTAAATTTTCCCCAGCCATACATAAAGAACCCTAGCGCAATTGCTTCAATAAAAAAAGCCGTTCCTTCCAGTGAAAAAGGAAGTCCGAATATAGGACCTGCCTGTTTCATAAATCCCGGCCATAATAATCCGAGCTCGAAAGAAAGCACAGTACCGGAAACGGCACCTGTTGCAAAGAAAATTGCTACCCCCTTGCTCCAGGCACGGGTGATATTTCGAAAAACAATTTTTCCTGTACGCAAATAAAAATAATGCGAAACCGCCATAAAGAAAGGCATGACCATGCCAATGCAGGAAAAAATAATATGAAAAGCAAGTGACAGCGCCATCTGAGACCGCGCCGCGATGAAGTCATTCATAAGAGCCCGAAGGTATGAATCCGCCCGCGGTTAACGTTTGGAAGAGGCTCATCTTATTGTGTTACAAAGAGGCTCCGGGGTGAAAGTACTTGCATTATAATCCAGGCTATGAGATAAGTCGTAGCGCAAATACCAAAAATGATATTGTATCCCGTACTCAATAGACCGATTAATTTAAAATGATCGAGCAGGATCCCAATCAGCAAAGGGAAAAGAATTCCGCCAACTGAACCTGCCATTCCACCGATACCGATAACCGAACTGATTTTCTGTTTAGGAAACATATCACCGGCGAGTGTATATATTGTAGCGCTCCAGGCCTGATGGGCAGCGGCAGCCAGACTGATCAGCCATACGGCAGGCCATATATTGATCGTATACCTTACAAAAAAAATGGGGATAACACAACAGGCAAAAATGAACATTGAAATTTTCCTGGCCTTGTAAATAGGTAATCCTTTTTTAATTAGCCACCCGGACAAATAACCTCCCAGAATACTTCCAAAACTTGCCACAACATAAACTGTGGATACATGAATAGCTGAACTGGTCAGATTCAGATGATAGATCGTATTAAAATAGGAAGGTATCCAGAACAGATAAAACCACCATACCGGATCCGTGAGAAATTTCCCCAGGATTATCGCCCAGGTCTGGCGGATCCGGAATAATCCTGACCACCCGTATGGCTGAGTATTTTCACTGACTTGTTCTTCTGGGTCACTGTGTATATAGTCGAATTCTTCCTTCGATAATCTCTTTTGCTTAGAGGGAATTTCATATAACCACCACCAGAAAATCAGCCAGATAAAGCCCAGTGCGCCTGTCCATAAGAAGGCCTTTTGCCATCCATAGTGTGAAAAAATCCATGCGATTGCGGGAGGACCTGCGATAGCGGCAATATTCGTCCCGCTGTTGAATATTCCGGTTGCGAAGGCCCGGTCCTTTTTAGGAAACCATTCCGCCACCGATTTAACGGCAGCGGGAAAATTGCCCGCTTCACCCAGGCCCAGTGCCGTCCTGGCGAACCCGAATCCAAAGGTACTCGTTGCCAGGGCATGACACATAGCAGCAATGCTCCAAATAATAACAGATATCGTATAACCCATTCTGGTTCCGATCTTGTCTATTACACGGCCAAATATCAATAAAGCAATTGCATAAGCAGTTGAAAAAGCCATGACAACCCTACTGTAATCCTTTTCGGACCAATTAAAATCCTTTGCCAGATTATCCTTTAATAAGCCGATAACCTGCCTGTCCAAGTAATTGATCGTCGTGGCAAAAAATAACAGGGTGACTACCACCCAACGGTAATTCCCCATTGGCTGCCGCATAATATTGAATTTTATTCCAGAGATGAACGGATCGCGGCAACCCGCCTGAGAAGATCGCTGGTATTGGCTCCCAGTAATCCCCAGTTATTGTTCTCTATGATGGATTTACTAACCAGGCTACTACCCATACCGACGGCTGATGCGCCTGCTTTAAACCATGATTCCAAATTATCAGTGTCCACGCCTCCTGTTGCCATATACAAAAGATCGGGAAAGACCTCTCTTGCAGATCTTATAAATCCGGCACCTATAGTATTTGCAGGAAATATTTTTATCAGACCGAGCCCGTCTTCCCGGGCCTGCATCAACTCTGTTGGCGTCATGCAACCGGGAATCCATAATATATTTTCATTTCCTGAAAACTTTGAGAGCTCCTTCGTATATCCTGGGCTAACCAGGAAGTCGGCGCCATTCTGAATTGCTTTTTCACTCGATTTAGAATCCAGTATTGTCCCAAGACCCAAAATCAAATCCGGAAACAAATCATAGCGCTTTTTAGCCAGGCTTCTGAAATTTCTCAAAGCCTGCTTTCCCCGGTTTGTATACTCAACGACGCGGATTCCAGATTCATATAAAGACCGAAGGATTTCAATACTGGTATTTTCATCCGGATGAAAATATAATGGAAGTATTCCTTGCTGGATGATTGCTTTGATGACTTTTTCTTTATTCATGCTGTTTAATTCTGTTCTGTATGATATTCAGATCCTGGCTGGTTGCATCCCCGGCTTCAAAAAACTTTCCAAAACCCGCAGCAGCAGCAAACTGAATAACCTCCTGTTCCGGCAAATGTTTAAACAGACCGTAAATCAGACCAGCCATGAAACAATCCCCAGTGCCCACTTTATCAAGAACCCGATCAGATTCATATACGGATGAATCTGCCCATTTATGAGCGGAATAAAGGGACGCGTAATATGATATACCAGTCCCATCGAGCTCAAATCTGAAGGTACAGGCTACAGTTTTGACACGCGCGAACCTTTTCAAAATTTTAATTGATGTCAGGTGAGCGTGCTGAAGATAAGCAGTTTTATTCTTGGTTTCGATCATGTGCAAATCCAATGGTATACCCAACAGGTCATGCGCCGACCAGATATTTCCCATAACCACATCACAATACGGAAGTAAAGCCGCCATCACTTCATGCGGATTTCTGTTTTTCCATAATTTCGGACGATGATTGAGATCAATAGAAATGGTGATATTTCTTTTGGACGCCACCATCATGGCTTCCAGACAAACGCTTGCGACTGTTTCATTTAATGCAGGGCTGATGGCGCTGAAATGCAACCAGGATACATCATGGAGGACATGATCCCAGTTGATCATTCCTTTTTTCAGTTCACTGAAACCAGAATGTGCCCGGTCGTAAATCACGGATTGGTTTTTCAGGTCCTGACCCTGCGCGATATAGTAGGTTCCGATTCTTTCGCCGAAAAGCAAAATGGCATCAATATACAGCTGTCTTTCCTTTAAAAATCCCACGATATTATCCGACATGAAATTTTCCGGCATCACTGTACAATATGAGACAGGGAGGCCCCATCTGGCAAGAGCCGTAGCGACATTTAATTCTGAGCCACCCAGATACACAGGTATTTCGTTCCTTTTCAACCATTGGCCATCTGCAGATGGTGAAAACCTCAAGAGGATTTCACCAAAACAAAGAATTTTTCCCATGGCGATTTCATTTGAGTGATATCATTTATTCCAGTTAAAATAATTGAGTGCATTATAATAGGAAATGTCCCGGATTACACCTGCCGTCCATTCTATATCACCCGGCAACTCTCCATTCTCAATCTCCCGTCCAAATAATCCACAGAGGATTCGTCTGAAATACTCATGCCTCGGATACGAAAGAAAACTGCGCGAATCTGTGATCATTCCAATGAAGCGGCTGATCAGACCCATATTGGACAAAGCGTTTAATTGCTTTGTCATTCCTTCCCTTTGATCCAGAAACCACCAGGCAGAACCCCATTGTACCTTCCCTGCTACCGTTCCGTCATTAAAGTTACCAATCATCGTTGCCATCATCTCATTGTCGGAAGGATTATTATTGTATAGAATTGTCCGGGCAAGGCGATTATTTTTATCCAAAGAATTCAGGAAATTAGAAAGTGCCTGAGCCTGGGGAAAATCACCGATAGAATCCCACCCAGTGTCCGGTCCGAGACTGCCGAACATCCGGCTATTGTTGTTTCGCAGAGCTCCGATGTGAAATTGTTGCACCCATTTTTTTTCAAAATCCCATTCTGCGAATTGAAAGAGCATGGCAGATTGAAATTTTTCAACTTCTGTACGATCAGGCTGTTTACCAGATCTTACTTTTTGAAAAATATTTTCCAATTCCCGGTCGGTCCACTCTATTAAATAAAATTGCTCTAGTCCATGATCCGATATACGGCATCCCATTGCGTGAAAAAAATCATGCCGTATTTTCAATGCCTTTACAAATAATGAAAAATCGCTGATTGAAACGTTAGCCGATCTGCCTAATTTTTCAAGGTAAGAATTAAAAAAGCTGGGGTTGCTGATAGCAATGGACTGGTCAGGACGGAATGCGGGAAATACTTTTATTTTAAAATCCTGTTTAATAAGAGTCTGATGGAATTCAAGGGAATCCGCAGGATCATCGGTCGTGCAAATAACCTCTACATTCATTTTCCTTAACAAGCCCTGAACGCGGAATTCTGGCGACTGTAATTTACTATTGCATTCATCATATATTTCTCGAGCAGTACCCGTATTTAGTAGTTTTCCAATGCCGAAATATCTTTGCAATTCCAAATGTGTCCAATGATAAAGCGGATTTCGCAAAGTATAGGGAACAGTTGCTGCCCATTTTTGAAATTTTTCCCAATCGGATTTGCGACCGGTAATAAATTGCTCTTCAATTCCGTTGATCCGCATCGCCCGCCATTTATAATGATCCCCCTGGAGCCAGATTTCTGTGAGATTTTCGAATTGGTGATTGTCTGCAATCTGTTGTGGCGGCAGATGGCAATGATAATCAATAATTGGAAGCCCGACCGCATAATCGTGATACAAGCGTAATCCGGTTTCTGTATCCAATAAAAAATCGTGAGATAGAAATTCCTTCATGAAAAAATCATTTATAGAGATACTCCTCTTTTCCAGGGAATAAAGTCATCCTGGTTCAGCACAACTGCCTTTGGAGTTACTTCACCACTAGCCGCACGGATACAATAGAGGAGTATTTCCTCTCCCATTTCCTGTGGAGTTTTGACACCTTCGATTATTGGTCCGGCATCTATATCAATAATATCCGGCATCCGTCGGGCAAGAGCTGTATTGGTTGAAATTTTTATAGTTGGACAAACCGGATTGCCGGTAGGAGTTCCAAGTCCAGTTGTAAATAAAATCAGGGTAGCGCCTGATGCAGCCTGACCCGTGGTGGCTTCCACATCATTTCCGGGTGTGCAGACAAGGTTGAGTCCCGCCCTGGTAGCTGGTTCTGTATAGTCGAGGACATCTACCACTGGTGCATTGCCTCCTTTTTTTGCGGCACCTGCAGATTTCATGGCATCTGTAATTAAGCCATCTCTGATATTGCCTGGAGAAGGATTCATATGAAAACCAGAGCCGGATTTTTGAGCAGCTATTTCATATTCTCTCATCAGGCGTATGAACTTTCTGGCAACCGTTTCATTGATAGAGCGATCAATTAATTCCTGTTCAACACCACAGAGCTCAGGAAACTCCGCAAGTAAAACTTTCGCACCAAGTGCCACCATCAGGTCGGCACAATATCCGACCGCGGGATTGGCGGTAATGCCGCTAAATCCATCACTCCCGCCACATTTTACTCCGATACATAATTTGTCCAGTGAAGCTGGCTTTCTTTCGAGCTGGTTTATCTGCACCAGGCCCTCAAATGTTTTTCTGATTGCCTCCTGAATTAATTGCTCTTCGCCTTCAGATTGCTGTTGCTCAAATATGTAAACGGGTTTATTAAACCCGGGATTCGACCTCTTAATGTCTTCCAATAGTTCTGCTGACTGCAGATGCTGGCATCCAAGACTAAGGATTGTGATTCCCCCCACATTGGGATGATTTGCATAGGCTGCAAGTAATTTTCCCAACACGGTGGAATCTTGCCGGGTTCCACCACATCCACCTTCATGATTGAGAAACCGAATGCCATCTACATTTTTAAATACCCTCGACCTGGAATGAGTTTTTGAAAAGGAGGATATTCCCGGATCAGATAATTTTTTTCCCTGTTTACTGGCAAGGATAAGTTCCCGCGTGAATGATTTATATTTTTCCGTCACTGAATAGCCCAGTTCATCCTGCAACACCTCTCTGATTACATCGAGATTACGGTTTTCACAAAATACTGTTGGAATAAATAACCAGTAATTGGCCGTTCCTACCCTTCCGTCTTGACGATAGTAGCCATTGAATCGAAGATCCCTGAATCTTTCTATATCAGGTGGCGTCCAATTATATTTTGTATTGCGGTAATCATATTTACCTGATGCATGCTTTAGGTTTTCAACAGATACCCGGCTACCGGCTGTTACTGCGGTTTCCGTTTTGCCAACCAACACCCCGTACATGATAATATCTGTGCCAGCAGGTGCATCTTCCATATAAAACTTATGCTTCGAAGGAATGTCTTCTTTGAGTATATATTCTTTTCCACTATATTCAACTTTTTCTCCCGCCCGCAAATTTCTTAGGGCAACCAGAATTGAATCAGACGGATGTATTTTTAATAAATTATTTATCATTTGAATGTTTCAAATTTGCCCGTTTACCCCAAATTTACGGAAGCAAAGTCCATAGTTTTAAAAACTATACTTGTAATTAATGAATTCTTTCGGATGACTACCCCAGACAGAAACATTTTTGCTGACAAAAAGCATAAATACCCGGATACAGCACTGGGAATCATGGAATATATTTGTGGAGGAAATACTGCCTGAAATTCTTTCATAGCGGGTACAGGCAGTATTTCCTCCGCGTATCGCTACCACCTCTGGGTTGTGGACGATACTTCCGAGCATGTGACTGGGTTGTTGGTGGAGATACAATTCCGGATGAACGGGTCTGGAGTCTCTGGTATGCTCTGCTGATTTATATTGCAAAGGCCATAAGAGATCTGGAAAAAAGTTATTGAAATACAAAATAGAAAACATGCGAAATATTAAAATCGCCACAGCACAATTTGAGAATAAATCCGGTGATAAATCTTATAACTTATCTGTCATTGACAAGCTTTCAGCGAAGGCCGCGAGCGAAGGTGCAGATGTAATTGCATTTCATGAATGCTCAATTACCGGTTATAGTTTTGCGCGTAAACTTTCCCGGGATCAGTTATTTGATTTATGCGAATTCATACCGGATGGTGAAAGCATACAAAGATTGCAATCGATCGCTGAAAAAAACAAAATCGTCCTCCTGGCGGGGCTTTTTGAAAAAGACAAACAGGGAGATATTTATAAAGCCTACGTATGCGTAGACCAAAAAGGTCTGGTAGCCAAACACCGTAAGCTTCATCCCTTCGTAAACAAACATATTCTCCCGGGGGATAAATATACCGTTTTCGAACTTTTCGGTTGGAAGTGTAGTATATTAATTTGTTATGATAATAATATTATTGAAAATGTGCGGGCAACAAAATTACTGGGGGCAGATATTTTGTTTATGCCACATGTCACGATGTGTACACCATCTACGAGGCCCGGTGCAGGATTTGTAGATCCACATCTTTGGGAGAACCGGGAAACAGACCCGACTTCTTTGCGTATGGAATTTGACTCACTCAAAGGCAGGGCCTGGCTGATGAAGTGGTTACCTGCCCGTGCTTACGACAATGCATTGTATGCGATCTTTTCCAACCCGATCGGGATGGATGACGACCAGTTAAAAAATGGTTCCTCGATGATACTGGATCCTTATGGTGATATTTTGGCGGAATGCAGGAGTTTCTCGGATGATTTTGTGATCGCGACCATTACTGCTGACAAACTGACCCTAGCCGGTGGATACCGGTATATTAAGGCCAGGAGACCAGGCCTATATGCCGATATTATTGGAAAAGAACATGTCGCCGATCAAAAAATAGCCTGGCTGGAACTGGAGAGTATAAAACAGGAAGTTTAAGTCTTGTTACAGGCGACCTATTCGATATCAGTTGATATTTATTGTTCTCCAGTTTTCATTAATTGACCCCGAACCCTTACTTTTGCAGCCCCGGTAACCGAAGTTCGGGGCGTAGCGTAGCCCGGTCATCGCGCCTGGTTTGGGACCAGGAGGTCGCAAGTTCGAATCTTGCCGCCCCGACACATTAAAAAAGAGCCGCTGGTTTATCAGAGGCTTTTTTTTTGCCTGAACTGTTTCGTGTGGTGCACCCTAACCCACAAGTGTAGCCAATTGTATTTTTCACCGGTACTATTTGAATTTGAAAAAAGTAAGCTGAAGATCCTCAATGAGTAAGGTAGGCACAGGGTATATTTACAGGCGTATATTCAATTCCGTAGGCTTTTTTGACAAGTTTTGACAGGACTGCAGTGATGGTCTTTTCTTTACGGTGCATCTGGGGTAATAGGCCCATCATCGCATAGCTGATCGGATTAACGGATGGTATCCAGGTTTCCCACTCGTATCCCTTTCCCCATATAATACCCTTTACAGTTATCGCGAGATCTGAGTCATTGTCTATCAAAAAGTCCAACATATCTGAAGAATTATTTCCATTCTGATTAACCGTATGAAATATTGGCGTCTGACCGCCAAAACCATATTCATCTATACCTGCCTTAACATTAACGTCCGCTCCGGATTGAAGCAGAACTTTTGCGCAATGGATGCTATTGAACTCCGCACAATAATGCATAAGTGATCCGCCTGTCAACGGGGTGTATGCATTATTAAACAATGAATATGTCCTATTGATTGTCCCGTGGGTGCGGTAGATAATGTTATTTAGTCTTTCCGGATCGTCCATTAAAACAGCAAGCAGGGCATCATCTTCAAAATTTAATCCGGCATCCGTAAAAATTTTTACTCCTTCCTTAAAGAGTGGTGAACGGGTATACATTTCAACAAATGTTGTAAATAATCCCACTCCATCATGAATTTCATTCGGATCACCCCCTTCATTAAAATACTGTCGAATGCCTTCGAGTGAATGCAGCTCTATGGAGTAAAGCATTTTCTTATAATCTGGCATGTTAAAAATATTAATGGTTACGCTATAAATCTAAAAAAAATAGATTTCAGGCGGATACTATTTGAAAAAGAATTTTAAAGCCCCTTAAATGAGACTTAGTGCAGAATGCGATATTCTGGTCAATTATCTTTTTTTCCATTACTCAAGGACATAACTGAAAGTATAATGGAGGAATCTCTTCATCCCTGCGTAAGGCCGTATTATACCGAGGCAAGTAATGTATTCCTGCATATATTCTGGAATATCCGGCATCCTCGCCAATAGCCAGAATTGAATGTTAACTCCTGACAGGTAAATTCATCGCGCATATAAGTGATCGGCCGGGTCAATAGAGAGTCAACAAAATGACATTTGGATAAGAACATCCCAATGCAGTTTCTTTAATTCGATTTTCTACCTAAACCTGGATAAACTTTAAAATCATGTCCAATGCGGAATGGACATATCGCTAAATTCTTTAAATTCGCCCAAATCCAACCTATTTAAAAATCAATATTCATGAAATCTATTATACCCTTTTTAATAATAGGGCTTTCTTTAACGTTGCCCTTTAACACCGAAGCTGCCAATCGGTTTTGGGTCGCTACATCTTCTTCAAACTGGAACAATGCTGCTAATTGGTCAAATTCTTCAGGTGGCACGGGAGGAGCCGGCGTTCCCGGCACAAATGATAATGTAACTTTTAATATTGCGGGCCTGGGAAATTGCACCGTTGATGTACCCATCGCCATACGAAATTTTACACTTGCGGTCGGATACACGGGAACTGTATTTCAGGGTTCGAATAGCATTTCAATTTCAAACAATGCCAGCTTATCCGGGGGAACATTTAGTGGCGGGACTGCTGACATCACTATTGGCGGGGATATTACATTGAGTGGGACTTCTTTTACTTCCACTAAAGGCATACTTGAATTAGGCGGAAATGTAGGTTTTTCCGCTGGGGTGCTAGTACATAACAACGGTATTGTAAGATTTAGCGCCTCCGGTGGTGCAGCTACGATATCCAGCACCAGTGGAAATCTGAATTTGAATGAAGTTGAGTTTTTAGCCTTAGCCAATCAGACTTATTCAATTGGGGCAGGAGTAACAATCACAGCCAACGGTAATTTGACCTTTGCCGGCACGAATCGGATTATATTGAATTCGGGCAATATCAATGCAAACGGAAATATCATTTTGACCAATACCTCAACATCTGGTGGGGGAACAGCCGTCATCAATATTGTAGGATCCGCGAATGTAATTCTGGATGGGTCTGCGGTCGCTATCAATCAAAATATCCTGCCATTCGTAAATATAATTAAGACAGGCGGTACCCTCACATTGAAAGGTATTATTTCGGTTAGCAGAAGCTGGACCTTTTCCAGTGGGACGGTAGATGCCAGTAGTTTTGCTTCCACGGTAGCATTTGGGGGAAATAACCTCAATATTACAAGTAATGGTATGAGCTTTCATAATCTGACAATTACCTCCAATACAATCAGCCTGATCAATCAACTAACTATTAATAATGCGCTTGGGATTACGGGTGGCAATTTGTCGCCGGGTGCCAACACCATCAATATTGCGGGTAACTGGACAGATTACGGAACGGCCGGATTTACAGAATCTACCAGCACCGTAAATTTTAATGGCGGCACTTTACAGACAATCACTGCTACTGGTGGGGAAAATTTTACAAACCTGACGACCAATAATTCTGGCGCAGGGATTCAGTTAAATAACAACACGACAATAGCAACCATGCTAACCATGGGCCAGGGAAATATTAATTTGAATGGGAATAATCTTAGACTTGGTTTATCGGTTGCAAATAATGGGACGTTATCCTATACAAATGGTACGATGTTTGGGTCGGGAACTTTTACCAGGTGGTTCAAAACGGGTGTTATTCCGAATGGGTCTGTTACCGGACTTTTCCCTATGGGGACTGCAGCCAACTACAGGCCATTTTTTGTTTCGGCACCCGGAGCCGGGCCCACAAATGGCGGCACTATCAATGTTGGATATAATGACGCGACAACGAATAGATACATTCCGACTTATCTGGATGGAGCGGCTACGATAATGGTCAGAAAAGACTTAAACTGGGTGGTGACAACAGGAAACGGACTAAATGGCGGAACATATAACCTGGATGTACAAGGAACAGGTTTCGGTCTGATCGGAGCTGTTTCCGACTTAAGGCTGACCCTGGCAAATTCAGTAATAGGCGCACCAGGTGTAAATGCAGGTACGACAATAAATCCTCAAATCAACCGGACTGGTCTTACCCGGGCCAACCTGGTCAATACATTTTATATAGGGTCCATCAATCTGGTGAATACACCTCTGCCCATTACCCTGGTCTCTTTCACCGCTTCAGTCGTGAACAAAGAAATTGTGCTTAAATGGTCTACATCCTCGGAAGTGAATAATGATTATTTTACGGTACAAAAATCCAAAGATGGAACTGACTGGGAAAATCTTGAAAACATTCCCGGTGGCGGGAGCAGCAGTACAGAGAGATCATACTCAACGAGGGATGTTTCACCATATCCCGGAATTTCTTATTACCGGCTCAGGCAAACTGACATTGACGGAAAAATTTCGTATTCCCTGGTTACACCAGTAAAGCTGCCTGAATTAGCTCCTGAAATAAATATTTTTCCAAACCCCGCAACGGATCTGATCAATATCAAATTCCCGGCTGAAGGCAAATATGAAATAGCTATTATAAATAGCGCGGGACAATTAATGAGTAAGCCGTTTACGTTGGTTGGTTCCGGAACTACATTAAATATTTCTTCGATGAAACCCGGCATCTATTACTTTCAAATCCTTCATGAAGGAAGGTATGAAATAAGAAAAGTCATAATCAGGAAATAAATTAATGCCCTCGATATCTTAGAAATTCAGCCACAATTTGCCCTATGCTTTTCATAGGATCTTTCTGGACAGCCGGAAAATCATGACCACCCTGAATAAAAGAGCATGAAAATTGAATATCCTTCGATGGCTGACAACCTGGGTGTAATTTAATTTTATAAAATTATCTTTGTTATCCCATCCTCCTGGAAATCATCTTGATTCAATTAAAATGTTCTTATGCTGGGTATAAATGTTCCTGCCCCTGAATTTGAATTAAATGCCACGCCTGATCAAAAATTTTCCTTAAGTGAACTAAAAGGAAAAAATGTCATCATCGCTTTTTACCCGGCAGACTGGAGTCCTGTTTGCGGCGACCAGATGTCATTGTATAACGAGATGCACCGGTACTTCGGAAAATATAATGCAGAAATTCTGGGTATTTCTGTGGACGGAAAGTGGTGTCATGCCGCTTTCCGCGAAGCCAGGAAACTGCATTTTACGCTCCTGGCAGATTTTGAACCGAAGGGTGCCATTGCAAAAAAATATGGAGTATACAATGAAAAAGAAGGACGCTCCGAAAGGGCTCTTTTTGTACTTGATGATGAAGGCATCATACGATGGAGCTATCTTTCACCAGTAGGAATAAATCCGGGAGCCGACGGCATCCTGGAAGCGCTAGAGAAGATAACCCAAAAACACTAGCCATGCATTTTTTTGATGCAATTTGTGCAGTAGGGACACATAAGAACACTCAATTAATACCTCGCCCTCTTCAGGATTTTTCTTGCCCTGCTTCTAAATGCCGGAGACTCCGATTCCCACCTGGTTTCAATGATCGTCTTCAATTCCGGAAGTATTTCCGGGTAAATAACACTCATATTTTCCAGAATGTGCAAAGAGAATGCTTTTACGGCAATGGCTTCATTCGGGGAATTGATAAATCGAAAACAATAATCCATCAACTCACCATTAAATTTTTTGGGTATTTCAACAAACTGAAACAGCCGCATAATATTTCTCCGAACGGCCGGATGAGAATTGGCATCATTTAACAGCTTAAGAAATTTTTTAAAATACGGCTTAGCCAATGCCAGGTGATCATGAATACAGTAGCTCACTGGCCAGGCCGCATACTGTGCAAGACGGTAATCACCCCGCAGGAAGAATTCCATTAGTATTCCAAACCGGGCTTCGTCAGTCCCGATCCATTTTACAATCTTGTTGCATTGAAGACGAGACTGTTTCTTTAGTAATTCCTTATGAAGATCCATTTTTTCAATGCTTATTCAAATTCAGGTGCTAACTGAACGATCATTTATTTTGGGTCACTGTGATTAGGATACTCTGTGCGTATTATCTTTATTCACTAATGAGAAATACAACAAAATTAAAGCAGATTTTATTGAAATACGATCTTGCCCTTTCCATGGAAGAAGAAAATCTGCTCAAACTTACACTGGTAGATAAAGTTACAGGGAATTTTACCTGCTTTGAACACCATTCTTATAGCCAGCTTTTAAGTAAGAGTTACTCCTATTTTATAAAAGAATTAAAAACCGAATCCGGTATTTTCCCAAAGAAGAAAAAAAATCTTTGAACTAGATCGCTTTCTTAATTACAGTGATTTCGCCATTTTAAACAAAAAGTATTGCCTGTTAGTAGCTATTTAACTCACCTTTTCAACACCAGCACCTGGAACGTTCCGGGCACCAGGGTGGGACGTGTTCCAGGCGTTACTGGTTTTTGTAATTCGCCGGCAGGCAGATAGAGTGTTTGATTATTTTCGTTTATTGCGATAGTACGGGCACTTGGCTTAGTCGGAACATTTTCCACTAATTTATATTCTCCGTTTTTTAATTCCTGAACGACGCTGAGTATCCCCTCACCGCAACTCGCAAAAACAAATCCCAAAGAAGGGTCAAATACAACTCCATCGCAACCCCCGGCGATGGGTATTCGCCAGGTAATTTTTCCCGATTGAATGTCAAGGATGACAAGCGTTTTATCGCACCCTGCAAATAGGCGGTTATTTTTTAAATCAATTGCCAGGCCAGTAGGTCCTTCCGAAGGTGCCAGGGCCCATCTCTTCAATATTTTCCGGTTATTGATATCGACAGAAATAATTTCATTTTTATCTTCAATATTGACGAATATTTCTCCTTTACCATTGCTGACAGCAGTTTCCGGTTTGCCGCCCACGGGTATCGTGGCCACCATTTTCTCAGTAACGGGATCTATAAGGCTAAGGTCATTGCTTCTGCCATTGCAGGTTATAATCAACTTGGAATAATCATCGTACATGATGGCATCAGGATTTGTTCCAGCGGTTATCATTCCCAGTACCTGGTTTGATTTTAAATCAAAAACTGTGATATTGTTCAACCGTCCGTTGCTTGTGTATCCTTTTCCGAGTGAGGGAACAAAAGCAATTCCATGTACACCGGTGGTGTTAGGTATTACACCAATGGAATCACCGTTTGACTCATCTAAAATATTAACCTGGGTTCCGTGAGACACATACAACCTGTTATTTCCCGGACCCACTGCAATATAATCCCAGCCACCGGAACTCGCTATATGGAAAATTTTTCTTACCTGAAAGCCGCTGCTGGCCTGGGCAAACATTCTGACCGGAGTAAAGTAAAATGCTGCACTGATGAACAATGATATTAAAAGTAATTTTTTCATAAATAAAAAATTTAAATGTTATTTGATTCGATAGAAGGAAGAAGATTGCTATTTCGGTAAACAAATCTCAGAATGGAAGGAAGAACAATAAGCAATAATGGAATCGCACCCACAAATCCGCCAATAACGGCGATTGCGAGTGGCTTATGAAGTTCCGCACCTCTGCCTACCCCCAAAGCCAGGGGTAACAATGCGATGATTGCTCCGAATGCGGTCATGAGTTTAGGCCTCAGTCGGGTTGAAATGGCATAAATCACAGATTCATCTACCGACTTGCTCATTCTGGCTTCTATGAACTGAAGAACGGTAAATATGGCATTTTCAGCTATGATCCCAACAATCATTATAAGACCCGTATAACTTCCCACGTTCAATGGCGTATTGGTGAGATAAAGTGCCAGGTAACTTCCCGATATTCCAAGAACAGATATAAACAAGATAATAAAGGCGATTTTCAAGGCTCTGAATAAGAAAAGAATAACACCAAAGACCAGGAAACTCGCTGCTATCAGGATATATAACAGTTCTCCGAAAGATTGCTGCTGTTCGGCGAAAGCGCCTCCATAAACAATATGGTATCCGGTCGGCAGATGAATATTCGCTTTTACTTTCGTCTGAATATTTCTCATGACAGTTCCCAGGTCGACATTATCCAGCCGGGCAGTTACAACACTCATCGCTTGCAAATCCTGACGTTGGATTTCCGGATCACCGGGATTGACTGCAACGGCGGACAAAGAAGTAATTGGGATCAGCTTACCATTGGGCAAAAAAATCTGCCAGCCGGCGATATCAGACAGGCTTCGCTTCCGGCTACCTGGATAAACCATTCGGATAGGTGTGAGTTGTTCCTTCTCCAGCATATCCCCTACAACATTTCCTTCCAGGTAGGTCTGTACCTGGGATTGGAGTCCTGCCGGTGTCAACCCAAACTGGGCCAGTTTGCCAAATTCAGGTGTGATTGTTATAGAAGGTCCTGCAATAACAATCCCGTTGAAAACATCTGCAGTTCCATTCACTGACGAAACAATATCTGCCACCTGGGTTGCAAGCCGGTGTAATTGCTCGGGGTTGTCTCCAAATATTTTCACCTCGACCGGTTGAACAGATGTCATGAGATCGCCGAGCATATCCGTGATTACCTGACCAAAGTCAATCCGAAGTACCGGTTGGGAAGCCTCCACCTTCGCGCGGATATCTGCGATGACCTGATCCGTAGTCCGTTTTCTATTTGCGTTTAATTGAATGAGGTAATCGCCTGTATTGGGTTCAGTGATGAAGAATCCCATTTGGGTGCCGGTACGCCGCGAATAAGCCGAAACTTCCGGTATCGTCCGTATTATCTTTTCCACTTCCTTCAAAATCCGGTCCGTTTCCTCGAGCGAAGTGCCCGGCGGAGATGCATAATCCAGCACGATACTTCCTTCATTCATCTCGGGAAGAAAGCCCGTTTCGAGACGGGGTAGAATAAAATAAACCGAAGCTGCCAGGGCTGTGATCAATATGAAACTGATCCAGGGCCGGAATATGAAAAATGATACCCATGCCTGCTTCTTTACCTGATGAGCCCTGTTTATGCTTTGAGTTTTCCTGCCGGCCAAATGAGTATAGATGACAGGTAACCCTATCCAAGTGACAAAGAAGGAGCATACCAGCGTAATAATCATCGTATCAGTCAGCACTTTAAAATAGGCGCCCGCGACTCCGCTCATGAGGACAAATGGAAAGAAAATCACAATTGTGCTCAGAGAGGAACCTATCATAGCGGGCAACAGATAATGTATCGCTTTATGTAAAAGGGTTGTGGTTGGTTCCCCGGGGAATTCTTCATGCGTCCGTTGTATTTGCTCCACGACCACAATAGCATCATCGATAATCAGGCCGACGGCGGCAGCCATTGCACCCAGCGTCATAATATTGAGCGTAAACCCAACCGTGTATAACACGACAAGTGTCAGGCAAATGGTAACCGGAATGGTGATCAATATAGTCAGGCTTGCGCGTAAGGATCTTAAAAATAAAATGGATACAATGATAGCCAGCGCAAGGCCGATCCATAAGCTATCAGTCACTGTCCGAATGGTTGTTTTTACAAACTCAGCCTGCACATAGTAAGGACGCATAGTTACGCCCTTAGGCAGAATATCCTGAAGCTCTCCCATCTTGGCTTGCATCTGATCAGATAAGGAAACCAGATTTGCATTGGGCTGTTTAATAACCGCTATTAAAATTCCGTCCCTTCCGTTTGCGTTCACCCGGATCCGTTCCAGGGCTTCATTAATTTCCACG
The DNA here is from genome assembly GCA_963741345.1 of uncultured Bacteroidota bacterium. Taxonomy (GTDB): domain Bacteria; phylum Bacteroidota; class Bacteroidia; order Chitinophagales; family Chitinophagaceae; genus Puia. The sequence continues at coordinate 16,515 of CAVUHS010000005.1, read as the reverse complement.
GAGGCGATGTCCCCAATCCTGATAATTCTTTTCCCATCATTACGAATCACAATATTCCGGATATCGTCTCCAGAATGCACCGTTGCATCAGTAACGGTCAGGTACAAGTATCGAAAATCAGAAAGGTATCCATTGGAACGTATAAAATTTGTTTGCGCAAGTGCGGAACTGATACTGTCTGGCGTGATCGTTAATGCACTCATTTTCCGTGCATCCAATTCGAGCCAATACTCTTTCGATCTACCTCCTATCACCCGGACTTCGGAAACGCCTGTTACCTGCGAAAGAAATGGCTTGATGGTATAAATAGCCAGTTGTTTTAATTCAATCGGCGACTTATTATGTCCTTCCAACGTATATCCAATAACCGGGAGAATGGAGGGATTCATTTTTTCAACCGTGATCTGCGTTTCCGCAGGCAGATTGTTCCTGATCTGCGCGATTTTTGATTCAATCTTTTGCTGGCTGAGATCCATGTTCGCCCTCCAATCCATGAATGCAGAAATCTCACAAGTTCCCCGGCTCGTAGTACTGCGTATCGATGTCAGGTTTGGAACCTGCTTAATGGCATTTTCAAGCGGTTTAGTAACCCGGATCATCATTTTGCCCACTGGCTGTAGCCCGGCGTCTGCTATGATTTTAATTTTTGGAAAACTGATTTCGGGGAACAGGGCTGTTTGCATTTTACTATATGCAAAGAGGCCGGCGCATATTATCATAACCAGTAATACTGCAACCGGATTTTTATGTGAATGAAAGAAATGTTTCATGTTTTGGTTATGGCTGAACAATTCTGACTTTTGCTGTGTCTGTTAAACCGTAGTTGCCAGTCAGGAGGATTTTATCCTGCACGGTAAAGACTGGTGAAAGAATTTCAACCCGTTCTTTTGTTTCAATCCCTTTTTTTACGGGAACTTTTACGGCCGTTGTACTATCTATCATCTTCATTACCCAGAATTCGGATTGTGTTTCATCCGTTAATACCGCTCCCCGGGGCAGCGAGACCGAATGTTCACTTATTGATTTCGGGACTTTCACTTTAGCTACCAGGTTTTCAGGAATTGTATGCGCGGGATTCACTTTGATAACAACATTCTGTGTTTGGGAAACTGCTTCAACAGTGGGCATCAATGAAGTAACCTGTCCCTGAATATTTTCTCCATCCGGCAAATGCAGTTCGAGGTGATTACCTACTTTTACAATGGTTCTTAATTCATAAGGAAGCTCTATTAGGAACACAAAACTATTTTCATCACTGATCACAGCGAGTTGTTCGCCATCCTGTACATAATCACCGGACTGGTGATTTAGCTGACTGATAAACCCGCTGGCACCGGCTTTGATGGAATTTGTTCCCAAAAATTTAAATGATGTATCGAGTTTGTTTATTGCATTTCCAATACTTTCCGCCTCCTTGGTTTTAATAACAAATAGGATTTGACCGGCCTTTACAAGCTGGCCAGGCATTACATGGGCGGATTGGAGATAACCGTTGGCGTTGGCTTTCACATAATTTTTAAGTAAGAATGCTGACACCGCATTCAATTCTATATATTCCTCAAGGGGCTCGACAGTAATACCGGTTACTGTTACCGGTGTTTGTGCCACTACGATCGCTTCTGGTTGTTGATCCGGAGGGTTTTTGCAGCTTACCCATACCATCAGGAAAAACACCAAATGAAATCGGATATGGGTTATGTTCATTGTCGTCTTTTTATCGGTTCCAGTAATTTAATTGATTGATGATTTGCAAGCGGCTGACTTTATTCAGGGTAAGTAGGTTTTTTGCTGTCAGATAATTGTTCAACGCGATGATCAGATCTGCAATTTTCGCATCCCCGGTTACCAGCAGTTTCGTATTCGCCTGTATCAAGCCGTCTGAATATCTTATTTGGTTATTGATATCCCCGATAAGGGTTTCCGTTTGTTGCAGTTGATGCCTGAGCTGGTTTATTTGCTGATAGTACTGGCTGGTATAGAAATTCTTATAGCTTGTTCTGGCTCTCTCAGAAATATCCAGTTTGCTATATTGCATTTTTTTCTGTTTCCCGTCATAAATCGGAACGACCAGGTCAAGTCCAACACTTGCGCCAAAATTTTTGTATCCCTGGTAGTTCAGCGAGGATAAATAACCCCCATTTGCGTAAATATTCACTTTGGGCTTATAGTTGAAGTCAATCAACGCCCGGTTATGAATCAGTATGAGACTGTCAATCGTATATTTTTGAAAAAACACTGAATGTTCAGGATCTGGCGGAACATTGATGGTTATATTGGGTTCATCCAGTTCTATCGTAGCAGTATCGACTATACCCGCAAGATAGTTCAGCGTGGCATAGTCATTATTATATTGCATATCGAGCTGGCGAAGAGAAAGATCCTGTTGTTGCACGATAACAAGCAGGGTCAGGTAGTCCGTTTGCCGGTATACGTTTTTCTCTGTAAGTATTTTCAAGATGGATGATTCCTTCATCAATTGATCATGAATTTCCCTTGCAAGTTTCAGTTCCTGTAAACTGCCATAGGCTGTGAGATATTGACTGGTGATGGTTTTTTTGAGATCCTGTTCCGAAATCCGGGAATTGTTGGTAATCCCTTCATTTTGCAATCGGATGCTTTTATACTGGGCAGACAGGTTTTTCCGACTGACCAGGACCTGATTAACATTGACAATGCCGCTGAGCTGTCCGCCATTTGTAATCACCGCATCATAGCCATACCCATGGATAACAGGTGCCAGTGAATTCATGCTTGAACCTGTGACCTGCGGACCAAACTGTGCACGAATGCGCTGACTGTCAATTGCATTTAAGTCTATCTGGGACTGGTAATCTTTTAACAGGGGACTATTGTGAATAGCTTCCCGCAGATAATAATCGAGGGAATTCTTTTGTGCGTAGGAAAAGTTCACTGTCACAATTAATCCGACAAATAGTACAAAAAGACTGCGCATGGCCGATAGTTCTTGACGAAACAAAACTGATTGGAAATTCTGATTTAATTCTGAAGCTGCCCCAACAGACAATAGGCATTTTAATAAACATCCCAAATGCTACCTCGTTGGGTCCTCGTTGCTACCTCGGATTTCGAGAACCCAAAGAGGACCCAAAGAGGAGAAACCTGAGAGAAACTTCATCCATCATAGGGGATCTGATGGGAGACATCATTCGAAATGACAATCGGGTTCCTTCGCTTTGGCTACCCGGATTTCGGATAGGCAACCCGAACCCATTCCGAAGGCAATCCGAACTAATCAGATTCTACTAGGAGATATTTTTTACTGAAAAACTTTACAGCCTGCCCCTCAGACTAATTATTTCGTCCCCCGTATTGTTTTACCCCGTCCCGCCTTTTGTTTTACCCCTTCACAAGTTTGGTCATCCCCCGTCCACATTTTCTAAAAAAAGGGGTTTGGGTGATTTACTTTTGTTTTGTCGGTCACTGACAATGGAGCTTTCCGTTTTTGAGGTTCTGACGCGACTTCATAAGGACAACATCACATTTTTGGGTGATCTGGGGGGAGTTGACAGCAGATTTGATCAAATATTGTCTATAACAATTTACTGTGCGGGCTGATGCATCATCAGCTGATTTATTATTTCACTCATGTCACGCGGCGATTTTTTCTCGATCAGCCGTGCTCTCGTGGTCATGCCCTTCTTCCATGAATTGGACCCGTCACTATATATTTCACAGGTTCCAGTTTCCAGATCGTAAAAGTCCTTCCAGCCCATGACGCCAACCAAAACGGCTGTTTCGTCCCAACTCATCCTGCCCGCACTATCTTCCATTGCCATAGGAATGCATATCGAAAATACATCCTTTACCGGGCTGCCCTGAATTCCTGCATTATGAATTAATGGTAGACCTGTCTTTATTTTCTGGCCAATTTCAAAACCACTGAATATTATGGGACCCGGCCAATCGGCAAGGACCTTTTGTGAAGCGGGAACATCCTGGTCCATGTTAAATTCTTTGCCTGATGGAAACCGGCCTGCCATACAAACCAGGTTAACCACTTTTCTTTTCACAAGTTCAGTACCTTCCAGTGAAGAAAAAGAATCCGATGCGGATTTAAGAAGGTTGGAAAGATTGGTGAGAAATCCCACCGTGATAATGGTGACCGAATGGTCAGGTTGAGAGGACAGAATTTTCCTGTACAGTTTCAGGGCATCCAATACTTCCTGATTATTTTTAATTTGATGAGGATACCGTTTGATAACTGAATCGGTCCAGTGCTGTTTGTCCCCCAATTCAACCGCATTTCCCCTCACCACCCCGATAGGAATTCCTGGCTTTTTAAAATAAGTATTGAATACACTCAGGGCAGCCGCCACATTCTTGTGTTTGGAACTGGCCATGGTGGCCAGGATCCGGATATAATTGCTGTCCGCAAAGGAATGTAACAAAGTGATGGCTCCTACATCGTCATAATCAGGACCGAAATCTGTGTCAAAAATAACTTGGATCGGATAATTGCTCCGGGAGAAACTGCCCTGAGACCGGCCAACGCCTGCACATAACGTAAACAGGCCGATGAGAAACACCGATTTCTTAAATATCATTCAATGTATGTTTACATTAAATGTATGTCAAAAAAGTCGCTGATAAGTCCGCTCTGAAGCCGCGTAGAAAATCTGTTTTTATTGAAAAATCACTCCTGGAGTCTGTTGTGCGGGGCCTTTGCATACCGGCTCAAAAATTCTTTCTTCGAATCTTTGTAACTTGATACCATCCCCAATTTGAAAAGACTGAATATATATACCCAGGCAAGATCCAGCTGGTAAGGCAAAAATCCTGCCCTGGCGCTACCGGGAAATAGATGATGATTATTATGCCACTCCCCGGAAAGCATTCCCGGTCTGGTTTGATTGATGGACAGGTTGGATCTGTCAAAATCTATTCCGTCTACATGTTTGTTCTTTCCTTTTCCATGACCTGTATAATTGAATGCACGAACCAGTACAAACCATAAAAATGCGCCGCTGAAGCAGGCCAGTGCCAGCGGGTTTCCGCCTATCAGCCATAGCACACCATACCAGAATGACCAATTCAATAACCAAAGAGCCACCACGTAAGCAGGCCTGGATACCGAACCCCATGACTGATATTGTTCAAAAGAATTGAGACCTACACCGGTATGTTTAAGGAAATTCCGGACTCGCTGGTACTTTTCCCTGTCAAGATCTTTTGCTATACTCTGGTGATTTACATCCGAAAGCATACAGTACATGAAACCTCCCATCGGATTGTAAGGATCCCCGGGTTCATCAGATTTCACATGATGAACATGATGAGAGATCACATAGATTTCTTCGGGAAATGTTTTGATCACTAAGTTTTGTGTAATCAAACGCCATATAGGATGGCTGAATCGGTAAGATTTATGGGTACAGTAACGATGAAACCAGATCGTTCCATGTGTGCTCATAATGACCATGGCATACACAACCAAAACAATTGCCGATTTCCAGGATAAAAAATATATCAGGAAAACTACAAATAAGGGTATCATGCAAGTTGCCATGAACCAGCTTATGAGAGCTATCCAGTTTTTCCTTGTTTTGAATATGTTGATCCGGGAAAAAGCTTCTTTGAAAAGTTGACGGGTTGTTGGTTTTAGAAATAACCCTTTGGCATCCAACCAGCCATATGAGGGCCTTTGGAGGATTTCATCTATAAAAGCCATAAAAAAAGAACAGTTAATCGAACAATTATTTGAATATTTGGTTTTTCACGGTCGCCTGTAACCAACAGACTGTTAACAATGTACACTAAATATCCCGGTAAAGCTTCTAAATTGCTCAAATAAGCTGTTAATATTATTATGCACATTTTCCACTAATCTCCCCAAATACAATAGGGGCCTTGTTTTGCAGGAAATAACGAATTAAAAAAATGATACTGGAAGTAGCCATCTTAAACGTAATACCTGAGAAAACGGCCGAATTTGAGGCCAGTTTCCGCGATTCATCAGAAATCATTTCATCTGCAAAAGGATGGCAGGGTCATGAATTGCAGCAATGCCTGGAATATCCAAACCGATATATTTTACTGGTAAAATGGGCAAACCTGGAGGATCACACCATTGGATTCAGGGGATCCCCTGCTTATGTGGAATGGAAAAAGAATCTTCATCATTATTATTCGCCATTCCCGGTCGTTGAACATTATTGTTTGAAATATGAGCATCCGCGGTTGTAACTCAAGCCCGGATCCGTTCAGTTTATATATAGAACCCTAAATCTTAACATTGACCTTTTTAAAAAAGATCCTAACTTTAAATGAATAAATTGTTATCAAAAGATTATGGCAAAGAAAAACAAGCAGCCGTCCAGGAAGTCAGAGAAAAAAACGCTGTTAAAAGATATAGAAAGTAAACTTACAGAAGCCGTTAAAGACTTCCATAGAAAAATAAGTGATAAAAAACTGGAAAAGAAAATCCACAAGGCAGGGAAAATTCTATCCAGATCTTTAACTATGGAACAGATTAAGGTAGTTCATAAAGAAAAAGCTAAGGCTCCCAAAAAGCAGAAGAAGGTACAGGAAAAAGAAGCAGTTTCTTAAATCCATGCTAATTACCTTAACTATTCAAGGAAAATAAATAGTAGTGCGCAAGCTTTATTTCCTTTACTTACCTGTAATTCTTCTATTATTTTCTGCATGTTATAGCGGTGTCAATGAGGGCGGCTACATAGTTCCTGTATATGTGGGTCCTGGAATCGGACTGGGTACTATCATAGCTGTCGTCGTATCCTGGAGCCGTAATAAATCAATCCTCTGGGCAATCATACATGGTCTGCTAGGATGGTTCTACGTTATATACGCATTACTTGTTCCCAAGAAATAAATCTTAAATATTAAGGCTGAATACTAAAGCATCCCTATTTACTATTTTAAGTGAATCACCTGCCGCATTCCATTGAACTTGAAATAATTCAATAAATATCAGATTTAGAATCCGAAGCTTAAACGAATAAGGTTAAGAATTAGTTATTAGCCTTATTAATTACCCCGCACTTAGTACAATTTTTGCAGGTGTTATTTATTACTTCATCTAAAATTTATCATTATGCCTACGACTGCAACCGCTACCATGTCTACCAAAGACGTCGCCAAAAAATTAAAAAAACTCTGTGAACAGGGTAATTTTGAAGGCGCGCAAAAGGAGTTATTCGCACAGGATGCTGTGAGCATCGAACCGATGGCTTCCGAAGCATTCGCAAAGGAAACGCATGGGCTTGATGCCATCTTGAAAAAAGGAAAAAAATGGGAGGAAATGGTTTCCAAAAATCATTCAATGGAAGTATCCGAGCCGATGATTGCCGGCAATACATTTGCGCTCACCATGCATATGGATGTAACAATGAAGGATGGTAAGCGCTCGGATATGACCGAACTTTGCGTTTATCATGTTAAGAACGGCAAGGTAATTTCAGAACAATTTTTCATGTAATCATTCGGATTCGAACTAAGGGGTTCGCCTGTTTGTCATCCCAGCGACAAACAGTCGACCCTCTTTTTTTTATTTTTTGCGGCTGTATTTGATCCAACCATGTCTCGATGATCCACCCATACTTATTGCGCACGGTACGGCCGATATAATAGTTCCCTTCAGGCAGTTTAGAAAGATTTATTGAAAAACTCAAACAGTCAAATATACCCTGTGGTCTATTAATTAAAAAAGGCGGAGGTCACGGTGGGCGGAACGACGAATATTTTTATGAAAAATCGTTTGCAGACTGGTTTGACAAGTATCTTCAGTAATTAGAATAATTCTTATTGTAAATTGAATGAAATTGTCCCCCATGCGCCCTATTCTTTCCGCTCTGGCTTTTTTTTTAGGACTTTTTTTTAATAGTTCTGCCCAAAATAAAATTGTCGTTTTCCAATCAGATTTCGGACTCAAAGATGGTGCTGTTTCTGCCATGAAGGGAGTGGCTATGGGCGTGTCAACAGATCTGAAATTATTCGACCTTACCCATGAAATTCCGGCGTATAATATATGGGAAGCATCTTACCGGCTTGAGCAGACAGTGCCCTACTGGCCAACCGGTACCGTGTTTGTGTCTGTGGTGGATCCCGGAGTAGGAACTACACGCAAATCAGTTGTGCTAAAAACAAAGACCGGACAATTCATAGTCACTCCTGATAACGGAACCCTAACGCTGATTGCTTCATCACAGGGTATTGCCGAGATCCGCCAGATAGACGAAGTGCTGAACAGGCGCAGGAATTCACAGGAATCTTATACATTCCACGGCCGCGACGTCTACGCTTATACCGCCGCGAGACTTGCCGCGGGTGTGATAAGTTTTGAACAGGTTGGCAGGAAACTTCCGGATGAAGTGGTTCGGATAGCTTACCAGCCTGCTGTAAAAGAGGGCAACAAGTTAAAAGGAACCATTGCCATTCTGGACGTTCAATACGGAAATATATGGACTAATATCGGAGGTGCACTGTTCAACCAACTCGGCATGAATTACGGGAATACATTACACGTAGATATCTTTCACAATCAGGATAAAATTTATTCGGGAGATATGCCCTATAGTCAGACATTTGGAGCGGTAGATAAAGGTAAGCCCCTGGCATACCTGAACAGCCTGCTTCAATTATCTTTTGCGTTAAACCAGGGCGATTTTGCCAGAACCTTTTCTGTGGAAAGCGGAAATGACTGGCACGTTGAAGTCTACCGCATACCATAAAGATCACAGGGTGTAAAAGAAATTTCTAATGGGCGACTAAAAATTAAAACATGAACCGGAAAACATTTCTTCATTTGTCCTCAGCTTTCGCAGCCGCTCCCATGATATCTTCTTTACCTGGTATGGCACAAAAGAAAAGACTGCAAAACTGGGCAGGTAATCTCACTTATAGCACGAACAACGTCTTTTATCCAAAAACCATTTCGGAGGTTCAGTCGCTGGTCAAAAAATGCAATAAACTCCGCAGTCTCGGTACCAGGCATTGCTTTAATACCATTGCTGACAGTCAGTACAATTTGATCTCATCCAATAGTCTGAATAATATTTTGTCATTGGACACTGTCTCCAAAACGGTAACCGTAGAAGGCGGAATAAAATATGGTGAACTCAGTCCATACCTGGATCAAAAAGGCTTCGCCCTCCATAACCTCGCTTCCCTTCCCCATATTTCCGTCGCCGGGAGTATTTCGACTGCCACACATGGTTCAGGCGTAAAAAACGGCAACCTGTCAACGCAGGTTCAGGGGCTTGAAATTGTAATAGCTGATGGTTCCGTTCTGAAACTCTCCAGGGAAAAAGATGGTGACCGTTTTGATGCAGCAGTTGTCGGCCTGGGTGCGTTAGGCTTTATTACTAAGGTTACACTGGCTCTACAGCCCTCCTACCAGGTGCGACAACAGGTATTTGTTAAATTGCCATTTGACCAGTTGAAGGAACATTTTGAAGCGATTGTCTCCGCGGGATATAGTGTGAGTTTATTTACCGACTGGCAGTCGGAGTCTATCAACGAGGTCTGGATAAAAGATAAGGTGAATCCGGAAATTGAATACAGGGGGATGAAGGAATTTTACGGTGCCAAAGCAGCTATTAAGGATCTACATCCCATCATAGAACTATCTGCAGAAAACTGTACTCCACAAATGGGTCGGCCGGGGCCCTGGTATGAGAGACTCCCGCATTTTAAAATGGGCTTTACCCCCAGCAGCGGGAAAGAATTACAATCAGAATATTTTATTCCTCAGAAACATGCCATGGAGGCCATTCTGGCCATTCAGAAAATGGGCAAACAGATTGGTCCACATTTATTTATTACAGAGATCAGGACAATTGCAGCGGACCAGCTTTGGTTGAGTCCATGCATGAACCAGGATTCAGTAACGATTCATTTCACCTGGAAACAGGATTGGCCTGCAGTAAAACAATTATTACCGCTGATAGAAAAGGAACTTGATCCGTTCAATGCAAGACCTCACTGGGGTAAATTATTTACTATGCCGGCTCAGGTACTTGAATCCAGGTATGAAAAGCTGGCAGACTTCAAAAAAATCGCAGCTGAATACGATCCAAAAGGAAAATTCAGAAACGATTTTCTGAACGGAACCATCTATAAGGTTTAATGCGGAGGGTATAGCTCAAATATATTCATCTGCCCTGCTCACAAGTATCTGACTCAGACCTGAACCTACTGAACCAGCTGTATCCCCGTTTTCGTAAAGAGGATTTTATGCTGCTTATACAAGTTGCCTGTTGACATTTTGAACGTCTTTTTGCTGATATGGAAGAACTCGTAAATTTCTTCCGGTGAAGATTTGTCGTGATAGGGCAGATATCCATTATTTTCCTTCAGGAGACGAAGTATTTTTTCAGTTTCGTCTTCAACCCGCTGATAACCCGGCTTTCCTGCCGCCACATCTATTTTATTTTCAGGCAGAATATTTTTGATAAACCCGGGGAACCGGTCTCCGATTTCCATTGGCCGGAAAATCTCGTTGGCGTGCAAAATTCCCTTGTGCCGGTTATTGATGATTACCTCATATCCGATATCTGTTTGTCGGTAAACCAATAAGTCAACCTCTTCTTTTTCCTTTACTGTTAGCGTTTCGTTTGATAAAAATCGCTCGAGCTTTTCTGTTGCAGCAATCCGTCCGGTTTGTTCATCCATTACAATTTTAACCAGGTACTCACCCATGGGTCGTATAAAACTGATCATGCCGGATTTCGGAATGAACAGATCCTTCATAAGCCCCCAGTCCAGGAACGCCCCCTGCGGAGTAACACTTACCGCCTTTAATCTGACGATATCACCAAGCACGCCAAAAGGCTTTTGGGTGGTGGCGATGGGCCTGCCCTCTCCGTCATGGTATAAGAAAACTTCCAGTTCATCTCCAATTTTTGTACCTCCCGGTACAAATCGCTTAGGCATGAGTATTCCGTCCTCACCATTATCCATGAAGACGCCCATATCCTTTACTTTAATAACTTTAAGCGTATTATATTCACCCATCCTAACCATACCGGCAGAATAATATGAAACAAAGATACATATACCTTATTGCCTTCCTGATTTTTAACGCATGTACAGCGAAGCCTACGATATATGATTCCCTATCTTCTTTTTATAAGCCGGTTGATTATCCGATTTTTAAACGTGACTCCCTTGTATATTTTTTTGATTCACTGAAAAATGAAAATGTACAGTGGAAAAAAGCCGACGTATTCAATCCTGCGGCAATTGTAAAAAACGATACAATATTTGTTTTACCCCGTTGCGAGGATAACCCTGCTGCTGCCCTCGGCGGCCGCACCTCCCGTATTGGCATTTCATATAGCCTCGATGGCATACACTTTACTTCTTTTGACAAACCCGTGTTATTTCCGGCGCCGGATACATTTCAACAATATGATTATCCGGGAGGCTGCGAGGATCCACGTATTGTACAAACAGAAGATGGTCTTTATGTCCTGGCCTATACATCCTGGAATTTTAAAGTACCCCGGTTGTCGATTGCTTTTTCCAAAGATCTATTTCATTGGGAGAAAAAAGGACCTGCCTTCGCCAAAGCCTATAATCATCGCTTCCTGGATATAGCCAGCAAATCGGCTTCGATGATCACAAAAATGGTGGCGAATAAACCAGTGCTTGCTAAAATAAATGGAAAATACTGGATGTATTGGGGGGAGCGCTTTGTAAACCTGGCCTGGTCAGAAAACCTGTATGACTGGTATCCTTTGGTTGATGCAGCCGGTTTTCTGAAGAAGACACTGGTAACGCGGCCTAAGCTCTTTGACAGTGATCTGGATGAATGCGGCCCACCGGCTTTAATTACTGATAAAGGAATCCTGCTAATTTATAACGGGAAAAACGCAAGCGGTCATGATGCTGATCCTTCCTTACCCCAGGGCACTTATTCGGTGGGATCTGTATTATTTGATTCAAAAGATATGGAAACTGTAATCAGCAGGCCTGATACGCCATTTTTAAAACCCACCCTGCCCCATGAAATCAGTGGACAGTATACGGCAGGGACTACCTTTGCAGAAGGACTGGTTTTTTATAAGAACAAGTGGTTTTTATATTATGGGACTGCCGATTCTTATGTCGGTGTAGCCATTTCCAGATAAAACAGTTAATTAGCAATTGATGGCCGCCATCCGGTTAATAGATCTCAGTCATACCATTGAAAATGGATTGATAACATACAAGGGTTTGCCTGCGCCCGTTATATGCGACTACCTCAGTCGGGAGGATTCTAAAAAGTATTATTCGGAGGGAACCAGTTTTCAGATTGGAAAAATTGAAATGGTGAGCAACACCGGAACTTATATCGACTGCCCGTATCACCGGTATGAAAAGGGCAACGACCTAAACGATACACCGTTGGAACATTTCGCTGAATTAAAAGGAATACTTCTGCGGGTGCCGTACCAGTCAGGTCTGGAAATAAATGCCAACTTCTTTAAAAATCAGGATCTCAAAGGGAAGGCAGTACTTATTCAAACTGGCTGGGACAGGCATTGGAATACGGATAACTATTATAACAATCATCCGTTTCTTACAGAAGACGCTGCATTATATTTAGAAAAACAGGGCGTGCGACTGGTGGGAATCGATTCCCATAATATAGATGATACGCGGGGTAATAGCCGGCCTGTCCACAGTATTTTGCTGGGCTCGGGTATCCTCATTGTGGAACACTTATGTAATCTTTCCGCAATTCCTGATGAAGATTTTATTTTTAGTGCAATACCACCTAAATTTAAGGGTGTTGGAACCTTTCCTGTCCGCGCTATTGCAAGATTGTACCAGACAATTCAATGACTTTTTTTATGGTTCGTTCTGTTATTACAGGTTCAGGATCTTATATACCTCCATTTATACAAACCAACCAGGATTTTGCACAACATGAATTTTTTACTTCCGATGGACTGCCGCTTCCTGTGGATCCGGCTGAAGTAGTCAGTAAATTCAAAAAGATTACCGGAATAGAAGAAAGACGATATACGTCCGACAATTTGAATGCCTCTAATATTGGATTTGAAGCGGCTAAAAACGCCATCAAAGACAGTGGTGTGAATCCGGAGACAATCGACCAGATTATTGTTGCCCATAATTTCGGAAATGTTATTAAAGACACTATACAAACGGCTGCGGTACCTTCCCTGGCCAGCCAGATGAAACATGCACTTGGTATCCGCAACCCGGATTGCATAGCTTATGATATTTTATTTGGATGTCCGGGATGGCTGCAGGGCCTCATACAGGCAGACTCTTTTTTCAAAGCCGGTATAGCTAAAAAAGCCCTGATTATCGGAACCGAGACCCTTAGCCGGGTTATTGATATGTACGACCGGGATAGTATGATATTCAGCGATGGCGCAGGCGCGGTAGTATTGGAAAGCAGGGAAGCGGATGAAAAATCAGCGGGTTTGCTTGGATTCACTGCACAAACACATAGCGTGGATGAATATGACTATATCAATATGGGTACGTCGTTCTATCCTGGAAGTAATCCACGGATCCGCTACCTGAAGATGAAGGGAAGAAAGGTATATGAATATGCTCTGAAACATGTTCCCGAAGCCATGAAAGCCTGTATTGATAAATCAGGAATTTCCATTCATGACTTGAAAAAAATATTCATCCACCAGGCGAATGAAAAAATGGATGAAGCCATCATAAAAAAATTATACCTACTATATCAGATCGAAAACCCGCCAGTCAATATTATGCCAATGAGTATCGGCTGGCTGGGAAATAGCTCAGTCGCCACCATACCCACATTGCTCGACCTGGTTCGCAGACACCAGTTTCCGGAACATGAATTGTCTGCAGGTGATATTATCCTGTTTGCCTCTGTTGGCGCAGGAATGAATATTAATGCGGTCTCCTACAGGTATTAACGGGAAAAATCATGCCAGCGAGAACCTGCGATCGTCAATAATATAGCATGTTTTAAGGCACATCTTTTGCCCTGATAGATCAATTCCATGAAGATGATAACAGGTCCGATAGTTATGATCGGATTTATTTTACAGTCATCGTGGTTGCGAAATGATAGATTCCAGAACCCGTTTGTAATTCGATATAATTTCCGTCTTGTCCTTTGACTATTATTTCTTTCTGGTCCTTTAGATATTTACCATTTTCAGTAATTTCTTCAGCTGAATTTGCCGGGATAAAAATACTGGCAGAAGTATTTGCAGGTATATAAACTTCCATCGAAAATTTATTATCAGCAATTTTCCAATGAACAGCAAGTTTTCCGTAACCCGTTTCCAGATCCGCATTTGCACTGCCAAGACCTCCACCCAAATGTGGGCAAACGCGGATTTTTTTATACCCCGCCCCATCTTCATATGTATCAATCCCCGCAATATTCCGATACATCCAATCTCCGATTGCACCATAAGCATAGTGATTGAATGAATTCATGCCAGGGGTTTGAAAACTGCTGTCTGGCTTTTGTCCATCCCATCTTTCCCAAATAGTTGTGGCACCCATTTTTACAGGGTAAAGCCAGGAAGGATAAGATTCCTGCAGTAAAAGTTTATAGGCAATCGTATCATAACCAAACCGACTCAGCACATGACACAGGTAAGGAGTTCCCAGGAAGCCCGTAGTAAGGTGGTTGTTATAGTCTTCGATGTTGGTTACCAGCCGTTTCGCTGCCTGAGCTCTTAAATTTTCAGGAAGCATATCAAACTGTAGAGCCAGTACATAGGCTGTTTGCGTACTGGAGACCAGTCTGCCCGAACCGGTAACGTATTCTTTCAGGTAAGCATCCTTTACATTCTTAAGCAGTTCAGTATACTTATCCACATCATCCTGTTTCTTTAAAACCCTTGCGGCGTTTAAGACGAGTTGGGTGGAATGAGCAAAAAAACATTGTGCAATCAAATATTTATCGGTCACCGCGGATCTGCCATCGTTATCATCTGCAGGTCTGAAGAACAACCAGTCCCCAAAATGAAATCCGGTGTTCCATAAATAATTCCTGCTGTGATCCTGCATAAATCTTACCCAACCCTTCATGCTCTCATACTGGTCTTCCAGAATTTTCGGATCGCCATAGGCGAGCCACATATTCCAGGGAATGATGGTTGAGACATCCGCCCAGCCGGCAGATCCTCCGGCCAGCGGACCGAGCACATTCGGAACTACAAAAGGTACCCTGCCGTCTTTTGACTGGTCCGCTGCCACATCTTTCAGCCATTTGGAGAAGAAATTGTGAACATCCATATTAAAACTGGCCGTTCTTGAAAATGCCTGCGCGTCTCCCGTCCAGCCCAAACGCTCATCCCGCTGGGGACAATCCGTTGGTACATCCAGGAAATTACCTTTCTGACCCCACTGAATATTATGCTGCAACTGGTTCAGCATTGGATTTGAACTACTGAACTGACCGGTTGGACTCATATCGGAATAAAGGGTAACCGCAGAAATATTTTCCGGTTTTATTTCATCCGGAAATCCGGTCACACGGATATATCGGAACCCCTGGAATGTAAAATGAGGTTCAAAAAATTCTTCACCACCCCCATTTAAAATATAAATATCCCTTGCTTTTGCTGCACGGAGATTTTCAGTATAAAAATTTCCTTCCTTATCCAGTACTTCTGCGTGATCGACGATTAACTCATCTCCTGCCTTTCCTCTCAGTTTGAACTGTGCCCATCCCACCAGGTTCTGTCCGAAATCGATTACCTGTTCCCCCTTTGGCGTTTTAAAAATTCTAACCGGGTGAAATATTTCATGTCTGGTTACAGGTTCATTGTAGGTTGCAATCAGATTGTCTTTCGAATAAGCTTTTTCAATAACTGATTGCCAGTCATGGTCGTTGTACCCGGCAGTATTCCATCCCCGCTTCTCAAGTCTGGCATCGTAGGTTTCGCCATTATAAATTTCTGAGATAACAATGGGGCCGGTACTGCAGGTTTTCCAAGTTCCGTTTGAAATAATGGCTTCCTGGCTACCATCCGAATATTTAATATTCACCTGAACCAACAGACCTAACTTCTTCCCGTAGAGGTTCCTGTTGTTATTCCAGGCCAACGGTGTTCTGTACCATCCGCTACCGACAGTCATGCCAATAACATTTTCTCCTTTTTCCAATAGAGAAGCAATATCAAAAACCTGGTATTGAAGCCGTTTATTGTAACTGGTCCAACCAGGTGTAAGAACAGCCTGCCCGATCCTTTTCCCGTTAATGGTAGCTTCATACATTCCATGAACGGTTATAAATGCCGTTGCGGATTCAATTTTCCTGGTAATTAAAAAATTCTTACGGAATAACAGCGCGGGACCATTGACAGTATCCGCCGGGTTTTCTGATTCAATCCATTTCGCTTTCCAGTCTTCTGGTTTTAAATACCCCGTTTGCCAGTACGCTTTTCCACTCCAGTCAGAAACTTTACCTTTCGTATCCCATACGCGGACCTGCCAGTAGTAGGTTGTCGCGGATTGCAATGCAATACCTCCATAGGGTACAAAAAGCGATTGTTCACTCAGCCGTTTTCCACTGTTCCA
>CAVUHS010000004.1:0-288899 GCA_963741345.1 uncultured Bacteroidota bacterium | reverse complement strand
TAGCGGTAGGTGTTAATGCACGTGGTATTAAAGCAAATGATGCGGCGGGTTGCGCCACATCATGGTTTTGATTTGTATTTGATATATTTTCCACTCCTGCCGTACAGCAGCCGGTATCCTGCCGGAACCCCGTTTTCAAGTTCCCCGGGTGGGTATAACGGTTAACTATAACCGCAAATATCTGTTGGATGTTTGCAAAAAAGTTTTGCATAAAGACGGTTTTATTTTTTCGAATAGGGGTTGTCATGTTGCTGTTGTAAAACGGAACAAGCCGGCCTGTTTTGCCAGCTGTAGATTTCACATTATTTGTGGGGAGTGTAAAAATTTTCATACGCAGATAATTAGTTTTTGCAATGCATTTTCCGCAAACACATCACGGTGCCTTGCACCGGTCCACCTCAACGGGGACAACGCGTTGCCGGGAGAATTAAAAAAAATAAAGCCCATTGTATACACAATGAGCTTAGAGGTCCGGGATTGAATTCTTATAGGTGTTGATTAAATAATTTGGGGTGGTGACGATCTTTTCTGCAGGGCGGATGGATGGGGGGAAGGCCAGTGAATTAAAATATTCTGCAGGGAAAAATATGCTGATTAACGAACGGATAACACGGATGGCTCCGGCACAGTTCTCAGTTATCATAGCATTAGTCATGGCTAAGGTTTATAGGGGGTTATTGTTGTTAAGTTGCTTTAAGAGCTAATAACAGGACTAATGGAAGTGCGGATTGGTTCCCAGGATGCGGATTAGGAATAGTACAGGAAGGATGGAAGTGTGGATTGGTTCGTAGGAGGATTTAGGCGGAAGAATAGAATACGGACGGATGGAAGTGTGGATTGGTTCGTAGGAGTAGATAGAATGCCCGTTACTGGTGGGACCTGAGCGGTTAACAGTAAGGATATTGCCTCTTTTTTTAGTAATAAACCGGGTAAGCGTAACTGGAAAAACGTTTAAATTGTTTCTCCAAGATGTGGTATGTACGAGGCTAAATTAATAGTAATTTATTGCAAAACAAGTATTTTCACGATTTTTTTTTAACAAAGAATTTTATCATCCGATTGGCAGACAGGCATTTGAATCACCCGATAATCGCATTTTTTTTCGATGCCCCATGGATGCGCTCAGTTCGATCAATGCATTAATTGACATGAAGTTAAATGCTCAGTCACAGTTCGTTTTCGCGTCCGGAATTTTTAAAAAAAATTAGCAATCTTTCAAATGACCTGGATTATATATCCCGCTAAAAATAATTTCGTCAATCCGCAAACATCGAGTAAAAGTACGCGATCACTTTTCCATTTTTTCAACGGCCTGGTAAACACCCCTGCAACAAAAAAATTCAAACCAGTTTTTTTTGGAAAAGCACACATCCGGTATGGGCGATATATTATTCCACAGAAAATATTAGTCAGCAGCAATGGAATACAGCAGCAATTTTACGCCTTCGTTTTCAATTTCCTGATTGAATTGAAAACCCAGCTTCTCCAGCAGGTGAATGGAATTTGTATTGTCCGTCATCGTTGTCGCCAGTATGATCCGGTGATCGGGATCCTGCAGCGATTCCTTCAACACAGCATCAGCTGCTTCAAATGCAAATCCCTGCTTTGAAAATTTTGGGAGAAAGGCAAATCCAATATCATGATGGTCCAGGTATTTACGTTTTATAAATGAAACCATGCCGATTTTTTCTTCACCGGATCTTACAACCCAGTAGATAATATTGGGATCAGCGGTGATTTTCAGAATATAGTTCCGGGCATCTTCATCGGAGTGAATGTTTCTGTCTCCGATAAATTTTAACCAGTCGGGTGTATTTAATAATTCAAAGATGAATGCGGCATCGTCCGGATGCAGACGATCTAAAAAAAGCCTGGTTGTTTGAAATGTTTTCTTCATCGTATATCGTAAATAAGAGCGATCTGATTCAAGTAATTTCTTCATTGAATTTCGCAAATAAGTACCTCGTTGTTTCAAATATTTTCTTCATCGTATTTCGCAAATAAAAGCCTCGTTGTTTCGAATATTTTCTTCATCGCTCGTGCAAATCATCTGTCTGAAATAAACGGATATACCGCCTTTTTCACCCACCGGCTCCAAAAAGGTAAATAAATTTTGATATAGATCAATTTGCCACGTTATCCCCGGTCCCGGCAGGGGTAACCCCGCTTTTTACAGTTAAATTTTGTAAAAAAAATCATATCCTGATACTTTATGATAAATGAGTCGGACATTTGCCACCTGTTCAAGTATGCCCGTAATGATTAAGAAGAAGAACCCCTTTATTGGCAGATGTTTAGTTTCACTTTCCCTGATTCTGGCGGCCCCCGTACTATTTTCCTTTTCGGTTGTTCATCATATTAAGACCAGTACTGCCGTAAGTACCAGGTCCTTTAAAACACCGGTCCTTTTAGAATTGTATAATCTCCTGTCACTGGACAGCCTGGGATTGTCCAGACAGGCATTCGATGAGGCGGTCGCCGGATTTCTGAATCTGCAGAAAGCTGGAATCATTCAGAATACAAGTGTTCTGTCGATTGTGGATTTCAGTGTCCCGTCTTTCAAAAAAAGATTGTTTGTACTGGATATGGAGAACGGAAAACTTCTCTTCAATACCCTGGTGGCCCATGGCCGGAATTCGGGTGAATTACTTGCTACAAAATTTTCTAATAAATCGAGGAGTTATAAGAGCAGCCTGGGCTTTTACCTGACAGGCGAAACCTACAATGGCCAGAACGGATATGCACTTCGACTGTTAGGTATTGAAAGAGGAATTAATAATAATGCGTACAGCCGCGGGATCGTTATTCATGCCGCTCCCTATGTGAATGATGATATTTCCAAAGTGTACGGCCGCCTGGGCAGGAGTGAGGGTTGCCCCGCCATTCCAATTGATATTCACCGGCCCGTTATTGAAACGATTAAAAACGGGAGTTGCTTTTTTATTTATGGGAAAGACAAGCGCTATGCATCCCGCTCAAAGCTTTTAAAAGCATCGAAGCTTTCCTGATTGGTCTTATCCGGCTTACAAATCAGTTTTGAAATGCATAAGTTTCTTGAAGTAACCAGCGCTGTCTAAGTAAAAATCAGCCGGCGATTCAGACCGGACACTCACACCGCCTCGTAATTCAGTAAAACCTTTCCGTTTTTAAAAGCCCTCGTGCTCGTCAATCGCAGCTCCTGCATTTGCGGGATGCCTTCGAACATTGTCCGGCCCTTACCAAGCACAACCGGACTCATAACCATCATATAACTGTCAATTAATTTTTCCCGGGCAAGCTGTGCGATGATGGTGCCGCTTCCAAAGATCAGGATGTCCGGCCCGGATTCGGATTTAATTTTTTTAACCTCATCTGTCAGGTTGCCTTTCACCAGTGTCGTATTATTCCAGCCGGCCTTATCCATAGTTTTTGAAAACACGATCTTGCGCCTCTTATTCATGGCATCCGCAATTTCCGGATTCTGTTGTTTTGCCTGCGGTGTGGGCCAGTAGCCCGCCATCAGCTCATAGGTCACACGCCCGAACAAAAAATCAGCATCACCGCCCGCATTGCCTGCCGTCCATTTTGCATATTCCGGATCATCGGTTCCTTTATGCGCCCAGCCCGAATCGCCGTTCTGACCGACAAAATACCCGTCGAGACTGATATGGTTGAAGACGATTATCTTTTTCATACTATAATTTTTGATTCCTGAATAATGTTGTGTTTCCCTTATAACAATTGAAAAGATTCAAATTGGACATGAAGGTTTTTTTCCCCATCAAAGGGTATTCCATTTGAAAATTGAATTTTAACCCGGGATTTCCAACTTCCCGGATAAGAAGAACAGCATGATACTTCGGCTTCACGATGTACCTGACAATTGCTGCAGGCTCCCAGTGCATTGGATTTGTTCCGGTTTTGAGGGTATGGTAATTGCCCGGCTATAGTAAAAGAATGGATATCAGATCAGATGATACCGGTAATGAAAGGCCGACAGGGGCTTTTGAGGAGGAATGACTACATATTACACAAGATTTATTTTCAGCGCCACTTTCATTTTATTGATATGCGCATTGTCGGCTTCGGTGTCGGCACAGAGCACTTCGGATGCAAATCCGGGCAATGTGATCGTGGGGGATACGGCCCATCAGAAGGATCTGCTGGATGTATATAAAGGATGGTTCAAACTTCCTGCGAAACCCGTCAACCCGCATCCGGAAAACAAAGTGTATTTCACTTTGAATCCACTGGCCAATGCACCTACCAGTTCCGGAAATGCACTGGTAACAAGCACGACGGCCAATGTTTACCTCGGTCCCAAATCAACGACTTTTCTTTCCACGGCAAACTTTGCCCCTTATTTCAATTTTAACAGACGATTCGGATTACCCCTGAGGTCCAGTATCTGGCTGAAGGATAATGCATGGAATATTCAGGGTGATATCCGTTTCCTCGTATATCCGCAATACACCTGGGGTCTGGGTACTTCGCATACCCTGGATGAAAAGGAATGGGTGAATTATAAATATATCCGGTTTTACCAGGCGGCGCTGAAAAGAGTCAGCGAGCACCTATATATAGGCATGGGTTATGACCTCGACTATCATTTTAATATCAGTGGAGATTCCGGTGTGAACCTGCAGAAGTTCACCGGTTATCCCTATGGATTGTCGGGCAACTCGCTGTCATCCGGTCTTACATTGAATATGTTGTATGATACGCGCAACCGGAATATATATCCCTTCCCCGGAACTTATTTAAATATTGTTTACCGCATGAACCCCGGCTTCATGGGAAATACAAATTACTGGCAGTCCATCTTTGTGGATCTGAGAAAATATTTTCGTTTGAATAAGCCTGACAAATATTTTCAGCAAAATACCCTGGCCCTATGGTCTTTCCTTTGGTTAAATTCGAATACCGGCACACCGTACCTGGATCTGCCAAGCACCGGATGGGATGAGTATAACCGTTCTGCCAGGGGATTCGATCAGAACAGGTACCGGGGCAATGCTCTTTATTATTTTGAAACCGAATACCGCCGCGACATCACGAATAACGGGCTGTTCGGCTTTGTCACTTTTTTCAATATCAACACCGTCAGTGGTTCCGGAACGATGTTCACGTCCTGGCATCCTGCCGGGGGGATTGGACTGAGGATCAAATACAGCAAGGCCTCGAATACGAATTTTGCGGTGGACTATGCATTTAGTAAGGGCTACCGGACGATATTGTTTAATTTCAGTGAAACATTCTAATCAAAATTTTGATCCGTGAGAATGCCTCCGGGTTGGCCACTTAAATATATCAATATGAAATTGAACTATGCGCGCAACATCAGTTTACTTGTCATCATGATCCTGGGATTTTCACGTTTTGCTGCTGCCCAGCCGGTTCCCATGGTTATCCAGGATCAGAAAACCATGTTGCAAAGCCAGGATCCAAAAATTGCTGCCAATAAAAAACTGGTCTACGATTTCTGGCGTGAAGTGCTGGAAGCCGGCCACCTGGATCTGGCACCACAGTTTATGGCAGAAACTTATATTCAGCATAATCCCAATGTGCCAACCGGGAGACAGGGCTTCATCGATTTCTTTTCTACGTTCAAAAAACCACAGCCGATCGTTGACAGTATCAGAGGTCCATTGATCACAATCGTTGGCGAAGGCAACCTGGTTGTCCTGGTTTTCAAAAGACAACTACCTGATCCGAAAGACCCCACAAAAAAATATATGACCACTGATTTCGAAATGCTGCGGGTGGAAAATGAAAAGATTGCCGAACACTGGGACAATGCGCTGAAGCAATAGATCTACACTTAATTTTTCCAGGACCCGTCAAAAAAGTTTGAACAGGGTATTGACCTGGATTTGCTTTCTATTTCTAAGAAATATATGAAAAGGCTTGACAATACAACCCGCGGTTCAGATTACCAGCACATCAATAATACCCGCCGGCAAAAAAGCCTTATTCGAATTGTCTTGCAACTTGCCATCTTTCAGCTTCCTATAACTCAATGAAGCACCTGTGACCACCATGCTTTCTTTCGGAGTGGGGAGATCCACTGAAATGATTTGTTCCTCAACCGGGATATCATTATAAGCAAAGTTCAGCTTGATTTTTGATTTCTTCAGCAAATCCCCGTCTTTCAGTTTGATGCTGCCAATTGCTATTTGGCAAACCACCTCCGTAATGCGGACCGGTGCTTTGATCGATTGGCTGGGTACAAAAGCAGGAATCTTAATCTGCATGAGACCGGGTGAAGGATTTTTAATTTCTAAACTTATCTCCCATCGGTCACGGACAGAAGATTGTCTCAGGTCATACCGATAACGAATAAGATTATAAGTATTAAATGGGTCACCTGGTTTGCATTTATGCTTTCGCAGCCATTCAGAAACAACGCCTACAAGCCGGCCACGCGTTTTAGCGTCCGGCGCCTCCGGTACGATCGGAAATAAAATTTTCCTTATCGAGGATCCAATTTTTGAAGCAAGCCCAAACTCTGCCGCGCGCGCTTTGGTGGCTTTGGTCTGTTTGAATTTTTGCGGCATGGCCCTTGTAAAGTATTTATTTCCCACCCGGTAATGAATTACCGTACCGATGCGGCCACTATAAAACATTGGATCTACTGTTCCCATCAGGTTGTGTTTAATATGTTGGATTCTCCAGGGCTTGTTGAAGCCTGATAGATGCAAGTTAAGTAAATCCATAGTAAGTCCAATGATTATTGGACTTACTGTGGACTTGATTAACTTCCCTCCATTACGTTTACATAACGCTTCCGCAAGGCTTCTATAGAAGTCGTACTATTCTACCACGCTGGAACTCTCCCTTTTTCTGAAAAGGGTGATTTCAACTCACCCATAAAACCGAACAGCCGGAATATCATTACCGGACAGTTGCCCTCAGGCCAGACTAAACAAACGGATGAAAATTAAAGGGTTATGAAATTGGCACTCTTTGGGTAGCCAGGACCATGGAAAAATGTCAAACCCATGATTAAGAACCTCCTGCTCATCGCCCTCCGCAATTTTAAGAAAGACAAGTGGTACAGCCTGCTGAATGTGCTGGGCCTTACCCTGGGCATTACTTTCAGTCTTTTCCTTATTTTCTATATCAGGGATGAACTGAACTATGATCGCTTCAATGAAAAAGCCGACCGGATCATGCGGATCGTGTCCTATATCCATGAACGCGACAAAAACACCAACTGGACATCCACGCAGATGCCGCTGGCTGCCACCTTAAAAAAAGATTTTCCCGAAGTGGAAGAATCAACCCGCTTGCTGGGCAGGGAAAGGACCTTGTTCAAGAAGGATGACAATGGTTTTTATGAAACGAAGATTTATTATGCAGACAGTACCGTTTTCAATGTGTTCACCTGTAAGTTTATTGAAGGCAATGCGGCGAATGCGCTGAATAAGCCAAATAGTATCGTGATTTCAAAAACGCTGGCAGATAAATATTTTGGAAGGAACAAACCGGCAGTGGGTAAAACCATGAAAACCGTCTATGATCTGTACAAGGTGACCGGTGTGATTGAAGATATTCCGCGGAATTCCCATTTGCGTTTCGATATGCTGATATCGATGACGACTATTTTGAAAGGCCCTAATAACGGCGGGGACAACTGGGGGAACTTCGGCAATTTTACCTATGTGGTTTTGAAACCGGGCACCAGCGCATTGGCTTTTGAAAAAAAGCTGCTGCCGATGTATGATAAGTATATGGCTCCCATTTTTGCAAAGTACAATGTGTCGATGAAGTACGGCGTTCAGCCGATTACAGAAATCCATCTCCATTCAAAACTGGAGGGCGAACCGGAGGAACTGGGCAGTATGTCCTATATCTGGATTTTTGCTTCCGTAGCTTTTTTTATGCTGTTGATTGCCTGTATCAATTACATGAATCTCACTACGGCGAGATCAGCACGGAGGGCGAAAGAAATTGGTATTCGTAAAGTAGCCGGTTCAACAAGGAGACAGCTGGTGTCGCAGTTCCTGAGTGAATCGCTGGTCACCGCTTTTGTGGCCGTGCTGTTGAGTGCCGGCCTGGTCATTCTCCTGATGCCGATGTTCAATTCCCTCTCCGGCAAATCATTTTCCCTGAGTACCCTGTTGCAACCCTTCAATATTATTCTGCTGGTCAGCATCCTGCTGTTTACAGGACTGGTGGGCGGATGTTATCCTGCTCTGTATCTTTCGGGATTTCAACCGGTGAGTATTTTAAAGGGAGCCCTTTCAAAAGCTTCCGGTAATGTAAACCTGCGCCGGACACTCGTGGTCCTGCAGTTTTCTATTTCCATGATCATGCTGATCTGCACCTGGGTGGTGTATTCACAACTTTCCTATCTGCGGAAAATAGATGTGGGTTTCAATAAGAATCAGGTGATGACCGTAACAGTAAATACGGGTGAAGACGAACGCAGCAAGATATTTGCGATGGACAACGAATTCCGGAACCTGCCCGGTGTAAAAGTGGTTGGTACCGGCAACAGCTACCCGGGAAGTTCAAACATCAACCTGAACCTGTTTACGGTGCAAACCAATACCGGGCATGTGGATAAGGGAATTGAATGCTACGGGATTGATGAAAATTATTTCGGTGCATTGGGAATCCCGGTGGTGAAGGGCCGCAATTTTTCCAGCCCTGCCGACACCCTGCACAGCATCATGGTGAACGAAGCCATGGTAAAACATTTTGGCTGGGATAATGCCATCGGCAAACGGGTAACTTTTCCGGGGGATACTTCCAATCGTTACCTGGAAGTGGTGGGTGTGGTGAAAGATTTCAACCAGAAATCCCTGTATAATGTCATTGCGCCATTGTTGTTTTTTTATTCACCCAACAGTAATATCATCCAGTTAAAGCTCAATACCGGCCAGGTCAGTACGACCATATCACAGGCAGAAAGCACATGGAAAAAATATTTCCCCCAGCTGCCCTTTGAATATAAATTCCTCGATGAAGATTTCAATTCACAATATGCCGCCGATCAGAAGCGCGGAAAAATATTTGCCGCTTTTTCCATCCTGACCATTATGATCACCTGCCTCGGATTGTTGGGACTAACAGCTTTCACCACCCAGCAAAAGCAGAAAGAGATCAGCATCCGGCGGGTGATGGGCGCCAGTATCGTGCAGGTGGTAACCATGATCACCAAAAATTACCTCTGGCTTTCTTTGATTGCTGCGGTGATCGCTTTCCCGGTTGCCTGGTATTTTATGAGTAACTGGCTGCAGGTATTTCCCTATAATGCCGGCTTATCGGTATTGCCATTCATCTTATCGGCGCTGGTTATCGTAATCACGGCAGCGGTGACCGCGATGTACCATTCCGCCCGGGCGGGCCTTACGAACCCGGCAAAAATATTGAGGACGGAATAAAGGACTGGTCAATATTTAGGACAGAATAAAACAGTAGCTAATAAACCGCATCCACAAAACCCGGGCGAAAGCCAGGGTTTTTTCGTTGATTACAGTTCAGATCGATGGCCCTCAGGTTCGGGTTAATAACTTGATTATTTTGCAGGCATAAATTTCAGTTATGGACCAGAAAGTTTTTGAAGAAGTTGACCGGTATATCAGCGGGCTTTTTAATGCACCCGACGAAGCACTCACGGCTGCCAAAAAATCTCATAAGCTGGAGAATATCCCCCTTATTAATGTGTCACCCAACCTGGGCAAACTATTACAGCTGTTTGCAAAACTTTGCCACGCAAAGAAAATACTTGAAGTAGGAACCCTGGCCGGTTATAGTACGATCTGGATGGCGAAGGCACTGCCGGAAGATGGCAAACTAATTTCCCTTGAAATAGATCCCCGGCATGCAGAAGTTGCCAGGAAAAATATTGATCGCGCGGGACTTGTTCCAAAGTGGAAGTACGCGTCGGGAAGGCAATTGATTTATTGCCTCAGCTGGTGGAACAAAAAGCCGGTCCTTTCGATATGATCTTTATTGATGCGGATAAACCCCCTTACGCAGAATATTTTGAATGGGCCCTGAAACTATCCAGGCCGGGCACACTGATCATCGCAGACAATGTGATCCGCGACGGGAAAGTGCTGGATCCAAACCATGATGATCCGATGGTAAAGGGTGCGCAGCGTTTTAACAAGGCACTTGCCGCAAATCCGCATGTCACAGCAACCATTTTGCAGACCATCGGAGTGAAGGAGTATGACGGGATGGCGATTGCGATAGTAGAGTAATAAAAGTATTTAATGCAGGACGGGCACCATGCATTTCACATCTTTTTCATTAAAATACCATTCAACGCAATATCCCTCGGGGTCGAGGTCGGGTGTTGAGAGCAATTCCTGGAAGACCTCCCGGAATTTATGCATTGCATTCATATAGTCAGGGATGTCTGATGCGATATATTTCCCCGCCTTAATGTTCAGGGATTCAGCTTTCGCATTCGCCGCTTCGCCCGGATAAGATTCTTCCACGGCTGCTTTATAAATGATCGTACCATTTTCGGGACGCGAAAGCCCGTAGAAGGTTCTGGTTGCAGGAGATTTGATCAGGGAATGAAGTTTTTCCCAGGCCTCCATCACGCCTTCCGGGAAGGATTTGGCGGTTACACAAAAAACCGGGATGTCTTTTTTAATGTTGAGCGTTTCCATAATCAGTGCTGGTAGTTAAAATTAAATATCATCCATCAAAAATACTGCCGCCTTTAATTTTCAACCCTGTCAATGATGGGAACCAACTCCATCAGGTTGTTGATAATAAAATCCGGACAGGCTGATTGCAATTGCTGATAGCTGTGAGCCCCGGTTGTAATTCCAATACTAAATATGCAACCCGCATTCTGCCCTTCTTCTATATCAATGATGGAGTCACCCACTTTGATGACTTCCTTCGGATCTTCAATTCCGTAAATATCCATGGCCAGTTCAATCATCTCCGGATCCGGACGATTATTTTCCACATCACTGGCCGATATCAAGACGGTCGAACTCAACACCTTTTTTCCATCCCAGTTTAGAAACCAGGGATTCAGCCGTATCTGCATCATAACCGGTGTTCAGCACCACCCTTATATTCCTTTGTCTTAAAATCTGAAATAATTCGACCGCATTCGGTTGTGGCAGGACCTGTAATTTTTCATAGGCATCGGATAAAAGTTCAATAAAATCCACGTAGATATTATCCGAAAGATTATTGTCATTATTTGCTGCGTAAACTTTCAATATACTTTTTATCGCTTCCAGTTTTTCCTTTCCTGCGCCTTCTGCTAAGACCTGGTCAAGTGAAATATTGAATCCTTTATTATTAATCACTTTTTGAAGCGTTTTATACACGACGTTATCCTCATTGACAGTGGTTCCTGCCATATCAAAAACAACTATTCTTATCATTTGAAAATTATTTAGCAGACCTGATCCCCGGTGAAGTGGTGCCAGAAGAAAACAGTCCGGGATGGCGGACTGTTTCCCTGGGCTTGAAACGATGGAATAAATGTAAAAGCTGTACAGCTAAATATTTGCATGCAATCATGAATAAATCATTAATAAAATCTGCAAAAAGCCAACTGCATATTAACAATCTGAGAAGTTTTCAATTCCTGAAAACACGGGATATGGATCCGCTTATTTTAGTAATAATATTTAAATGATGACAAAGGACCAGGCCATACGGGTAGCGATTAAGATCATGGATTTATTCGAGCAACACGGGGGTTCGGAATATGCAGGGGAGAAAATTTCACAGCTTGAGCATATGGTACAGGCTGCACAGCTTGCCGAAGAAAAGGGTTTTGATGAAGAAGTCATTTTAGCGGCTTTCCTGCATGATATCGGCCATCTAACGGAAGAGGCAACCGGAGTCAGTACAATGGATAAGTACGGAATCAGGGATCACGAATCAATCGGAGCGGAGTTTCTAGTAGAACATGGATTTTCTCTAAAAATTGCCCGGCTGGTGGCTTCCCATGTAAAAGCAAAAAGATACCTGGTGAGAATTAATCCGGACTACTATAACCAACTGTCAGAAGCAAGCAGGAGGACATTGGAATTCCAGGGAGGAATGATGTCTGCTAAAGAAGCCGAAGCATTTGAGAAGGATCCGCTCTTCTCTGAAATCGTCCTGATGAGAAAATGGGATGAGCAAGCCAAGGAACCAGATAGACCGGTTCCGGATCTGAGCAGATATAGAACGATGATCATCAACCACCTTTTGACTGAGGCATAACGATTCAAATTTTGCAAAACACAATCACATTATCTCCGTCTCAAAATAAACTGGCAACTGCTCTATTTGCATCCGTTGTAACCTTCCTGACTTACTGTACCGTGTATGGATTCAGAAAAGGATTTACCATCTGCACTTTTGATGGCATGGCATATGCCGGTGTAAGTTATAAAGTGTGGCTGGTTATCAGCCAGGTGCTCGGTTATGCCTGCAGTAAATTTTACGGGATCCGGTTTATTTCCGAATTAAAAAAAATCGGACGAGGGAAAGTTATTCTATTCCTGACCGGAATATCCTGGCTGGCGCTTTTCCTGTTTGCTCTGATACCGGCTCCCTGGAACATTGTGCTGATGTTCATCAATGGTTTCCCGCTGGGAATGATCTGGGGCGTTGTCTTTTCCTATGTAGAGGGGAGAATGACGACGGATTTTATCGGGGCAGCCCTTTCTGTAAGTTTTATATTTTCCTCCGGTTTTGTAAAATCAATAGCCGAATATATTCGCCTGCACTTCAACCTCACCGAATTCTGGGTACCGTTCTATACCGGCCTGGCCTTCGCCATCCCCCTGATCATTTCTGTATACTTACTTGAAAAAATACCGCCTCCGACGGAGGAGGATCTGATTGCCCGGAGCAAGCGGCAGCCGATGTCAAAAGAAGACAGGAGGAGATTTGTGAAAATATTTCTTCCCGGTTTGGTTGCGGCCATTGGGGTGTATGTCTTTTCGACGATGTTCCGGGACCTGCGGGATAATTTTATTGCGGATATGTGGATCGAGAATGGTTACGGAAATCAGCCTTCCTTATTTACAAAAACAGAAACTCCCGTGAGTGTCATTTTGCTGATTCTTATGGGCTGCATGATTCTGGTCAGGAATAATCTGAAAGCATTTAAATACACACATTATATTATCATCGCGGGATTTCTGATTACAGGTGTTACAAGCATGCTTTTTATAGCAAATCAGATTTCTGCATTCTGGTGGCTGGCCCTGGTGGGATTGGGACTGTACACGACGTATATTCCTTTCAACTGCATTTTTTTTGAACGCCTGATAGCGGCATTCAGGTATCCCGGAACCGTGGGATTCCTGATCTATGTTGCAGATTCATTCGGGTACCTGGGCAGCGTGCTGGTTCTTTTTGCAAAGGAATTTCTGAGAGTGAAAATGAGATGGTCAGCTTTCTATTCCCACGGTGTGGTAATCTTGTCCGTTTTGGGTATTGCAGGTACTATAATATCTCTAATTTATTTTTCGGGTAAATTCAAAAAAATGGTTCCGGGGAATGGCTAGGAAATCAGCAGTCGTAGTCGGTGCGGGTATTGTGGGCATAGCTACAGCAAGGGCTCTGGCGCTTAAAGGCTATGCCGTCAGGGTACTCGAGAGAAATCATAAAGCGTCCGGCGCTTCGGTCAGAAATTTTGGTATGGTATGGCCGATCGGTCAGCCTTCCGGTAAATTATACGAAAGAGCGATAAAAAGCAGGAACTGCTGGAAGCAGATCGGAAACGCAAGTAAACTTTGGTATGATCCTGTCGGCAGTTTGCATCTGGCATATAATAAGAAAGAGTGGCAGGTGTTACAGGAACTTTATACGGCATTTCGAAATGAGGGTCGTGCGGTTGATCTCTTAACCAGGAACGAAGTGCTCACCAAATCAGGAATAGCCAGGGCAAAGGATTGTCTCGGCGGTCTGTACAGCCCTGACGAAATTATAGTAGATCCCCGTGAAGCCATTCGGTATTTACCGGAATATTTCCACGAAACAATGGGCATTGAATTCAACTGGGGGAAAGCGGTTGTCTCTGCAGCTCCGGGTGTAGTATCTATTGGTCCTGATAAAATAAATGCTGACCTGATTTTCATTTGCAGCGGATCCGATTTCAAAACCCTTTACCCGGAAGAATTTGAAAAATATCCGCTCACGAAATGCAAGCTTCAGATGATGAGGCTTGCGGAAGAAGGATCTCCCCGAATCGGACCGGCACTTTGTGGTGGCTTGTCCCTGATTCATTATCCGGGTTTCAGGGTAGCTCCATCACTTCATATACTGAAAAAATATTATGAAGAAGAGATGCCGGAATATCTGAA
This sequence comes from uncultured Bacteroidota bacterium, assembly GCA_963741345.1. Lineage (GTDB taxonomy): Bacteria > Bacteroidota > Bacteroidia > Chitinophagales > Chitinophagaceae > Puia. Next base: position 274,623 of record CAVUHS010000004.1, on the reverse strand, counting down.
ATGGGGGATCCATGTAATGGTATCACAAAATCAGCCGGGATACCTGACTGTCGGGGACTCGCATGAATACGGGCCCTCGCCGGATCCCTTTGATAAGCAATATATCAACGATTTGATTTTGAAATATCTTGATCAGTTTACTTCATTGAGAAATCCGAAATTGCTGGAAACCTGGAATGGGGTTTACGGGAAATTTACCAATGATCAGACCGAATTGTTTTGTTCACCCGAACCAGGTGTATATATCATCAATGGAGTGGGTGGTACCGGTATGACCATGTCCTTTGGCCTTACCGAAGAGCTCATCAACAGCATATGATTTTAATTTTTCATTAAAAATGTTATTAAATAATTACGCTGAATTTATTTAGAAAAATAAAAGCCGGCCGGATATTAACAGACAGTTAGTGTGAACTTAATATTTTGTTTACAACGCATCCTGAGATTGCACCAGGGATATATATACCGTAATCATTTCTACAAAAAATTTTAAAGTATTATGAAGAAGCTATTATTTTTTCTTTTCATGTTTATTTCAGGATCCGGCTTTGCGCAAAATTTGAAAACGGAAAATCTGATCATCGTGACACTGGACGGGATGCGCTGGCAGGAAGTGTTTGGCGGAATTGATTCGCAAATAGTAGTGAATAAAAAATATACCAGGGATTCCAATGCGGTCATCACGGCGTACGGAGCAGGTGAACGAAATGAACGGTGCCGTAGACTTTTTCCCTTTTTTGTGGAATACCATTGCGATACAGGGTCAGTTATACGGGGACCGGTTAAACGGGAGTGAGGTAAATAATGCCAACCGCTATAAGTTTTCTTATCCCGGTTACAACGAGATATTTACCGGATACCCGGATACAGGCGTCAACTCGAATGATAAAATTAAAAATCCGAACACGAATGTGCTTGAATTTCTTGCCAAACAAAAATCATTCAACGGGCAGATTGCAGCATTTACCACCTGGGACGTGTTTCCTTATATACTGAATACATGGAGAAGCGGGATCTACGTGAATTCAGATGTAGACAGTTTGCGTCCCGGAAGCGCTTCCCTAAAGCTGGTAAATGAAATGCAGTTTCTCGAAGCAAAGCCGCTGGATGTACGACTTGACCTGCTCACTTATTTTGCAGGGAAGGAATACCTGAAGGTATACAAGCCCAGGGTACTATACATTGCCTTTGATGAAACGGACGATTTCGCACACGCCGGTGAGTATGACCAGTATTTAAAAAGTGCGCACGCAGAAGATGCCATGATCGGTGATCTCTGGAAATTAATTCAGGGCATGCCAGAGTATAATAACAAAACAACGATGATCATTACCTGTGATCATGGCAGGGGAAATAAAAAGAAAGAACAATGGACCGATCACGGATCTAAGATTGAAGATGCCGGACAAATATGGATTGCGGCCATCGGTCCGGATATAAAAGCCAAGGGCCTGGTAAAGACTGCCACACCATTATACCAGAAGCAAATTGCTCCGACCATCGCTGCTTTGCTGGGCTATCATTTTGTTCCAGACAAAGGGGAGTCAGAACCCATACATTCAATACTGCAATAGGGGTTTTGAGTTATGGGTTATGAGTTATGGGTTATGATGTGGGTTATAAGTTATGGGATATGAGTTATGAGTTGTGAAAATCTCATAACTCATAAATCATAACTCATAACCCATAACCCATAACCCATAACTCATCACCACCCATCACCCACCCATAACCCATAACCCATAATCCATAACCAAAATAACGTGCTTGACATTAAAAATTTATTACCTCCATTCTTAACAATTCCGTTTTCTTAAGTTAATCCTGCGGAAATACAACGCTTATAATTTCACGCATCAGAACTGTTAAAATAATTAAAAACTTCACTTATGAGTAAAAGATCTATCCTTACCAATTATTTTAAATTCCTTTTTTTCGCCCTATTGATTTCACCTGTCTTCTCTTTCGCGAATAGAAAAGCACCCGGTGAAGTGAAAGACATTGTCGGCCAGGTGATATCAAATGCTGACGAATCCCCTGTTGCAGGTGCAACGGTTATGATCAAGGGAACAAAAAACGGAACATCGACGGGTTTGGATGGAAAATTTTCTATTAAAGCTAAGGAAGGCGATGTACTTGTAATTTCCGGAATTGGAATTACGAAGCAGGAAGTTACGGTCGGTTCCGAATCTTCTATTTCCATTTCAGTGACTACGAATAGCAAGAACCTGAATGAGGTAGTGGTTACTGCAACGGGTATTAAAAAAGAAGCCAAGCGTCTGGGATATTCCATCCAGACCATTGATGCTTCCAAACTGACGCAGGCAAGAACCGCCGACCCCATCGATGCATTGAAGGGAAACGCAGCGGGACTGGAAATCAATATCAACCAGGAAATCGGTCATGCGCCGGATGTGATCATACGTGGTGAAAATGCGCCAACTGATCGTCCGATGTTTGTTGTGGATGGAGTTCCCATTACATCAGACACCTATAATATCAATTCGGATGATATTGAAACTTATACCGTATTGAAAGGACCCAATGCCGCGGCACTGTATGGTTTCCAGGGTAAGAACGGTGCCATTATCATTAATACCAAGAAGGGTACCCGCGATAAAAGAGGACTGGTGATCAGTTTTAATAACACCACACAATTTAACCAGGGATTTATAGCCCTGCCGAAATACCAGGACACATACGGTCCGGGGGATAATGGTAAGTATGCATATGGTGGTGGCGGTTCCAGTGCGGATTCTTATTTCGGAAATGGAGCCGTGGGTGTGGGGGTCAATGATTATGACTACGATGTATGGGGCCCTCAATTCCGTGGTCAGCTGATACCGCAATACGATGGGGCGTATGATCCGACGCAGACATACACAACCACGTTTGCTGATGGGACCGCTTATAAGGGACATGTGGCGCCGACGCCGTGGGTGGCCAGGGGCAAGGACAACCTGAAACAATATATTCAAACCGGTCTGCTGCAGACCAATAGTATTGCCGTCAGTTCTTCTTCTGAAAAAACGGACGTCCGGTTTTCATTTGGAAATACCTACCAGCGGGGAATCATTCCAAATACCGAACTGAACAATTTCAATTTTACCGGCAGTATTGTTCAAAGGTTCACATCCAATTTTACAGCCACTGCCTATTTCAATTATAGCCGGCAATCTTCCCCCAATGTACCTGATGTTACCTATGGGCCCAATAGTGTTATCTACAATATTATCATCTGGGGCGGGGCGGACTGGGCGATGGGAGATATGAGGAATTTATGGCAGACCGGCAAAACAGGGCTGCAGCAGAATTACGAAGAATTCTACCGGTATAATAACCCCTATTTTATGTCCGAGCAATGGTTGAGGGGACATGACCAGAACAATGTGTATGGTTATGTGGCATTGAATTATAAAATCAATGACAACTTCGATTTGCAGGCGAGGCCCAGTATTTCAACCTACGGGATGTTCAATTCAGAAAAAATGCCTTATTCCGCCGGTGCATATGGAAGACCCCTAAGGCAGGGCGATTACAGAACAGATTCCAGAAGCCTGTTTGAATCGAATACGGATTTCCAGGCCAGGTACCACAAAAATGAAATCGCCGGATTCCTGGATTTGTCTATCCTCGGTGGGGCACAGGCCAGGAATTTAAGTTTCAATTCTTCCTTTGAATCTACCAACTACCTGAATACGCCCGGGATTTATTCCTTTTCCAATTCACAGGGACCCCTGTCCGGCAGCAGTTTTAATTCAAGTCTCCTGGTGTTGAGTGCTTATTATTCAGTTGACCTGGGATATAAATCTTATATCACTGCAAATATTACGGGCCGCTGGGATAAATCATCCTCCTTACCATCCAATGCAGGCACTTATTTTTATCCTTCCTACAATCTGGCAACAGTGGTGTCTGAATATGTAAATCTTCCCAAGGTAATTTCTTATGTGAAATTGAGAGGATCCTATGCAGAAAGTAAAAGCGGTGGAACCAGTCCCACATTCTCAGCCAATGTAAGTACGACGCCGGCCAGTCAGTACGGATATTACTGGCCTTCACCATACGGCGGTCCTACGGCACCTGTATACCAGTTTTCACAACCTTATACACTGGCGCCGACCTATTCAAGTCAGACCAGTGCCGTGTTCACAAATCAGACAGTGAATCCCAATATTATCACAGAGAACAGGCAGGCAACCGAGTTTGGAGCGGATATCCGTTTTTTCGAGAACCGCCTCGGATTTGATATAACCCACTATCATTATAAGAATACAGGTATAGTAAACCTGGGCACTTCTTCCTCCTCCGGATATTCTTCTTATCTCACGAACGGGAATGTATATACGAACGACGGATGGGAATTTGTTGTAACCGGCCGTCCTTTTATCAATCCAAACGGATGGAGCTGGAATATCACTGCAAATATCAGCAGCTATGAAAAAAAATGGGTGAATAATTCAAACCCGGATAACTACGAAAAAAATGGCCAGCGTACCGACCTGGTATATAGTGATGCCTTTGTGAGAACTGCTGCTGGAAAAATGGTGATCGATCCTGCTTCCGGTCTTTATTTAAGATTTTCAGATCTCGGTTCTTCGGCACAAAAAGTCTACGGCCATTCAGATCCGGACTGGCAATGGGGAGTTGTCAATACCGTCAGTTATAAAAGCTGGTCGATACGATTCCAGTTTGATGGTATGGTAGGTGGCGTGATAGAAGACTACATAAGAAAGAAAACACTGCAGGGAGGACGTCACATAGAAAGTGCTACCGGCGCCCTGGGTGCCGCCCGTCCTTCCGACGAAGCAAATATTGCAGCCTATACCGGAGAAGGCGTGAATTTAAACGGACCCAATGGTATCCAACTGGATCCCATCACCGGAGTGATCACCAACAGCAAAGAACTGACGGAAACCGTCAATACCACCAAGAGCCAGGTTCAGCCCTTTGTTACAAGAGAAGCTTCCATTGCGGACCTGGATGTTATCTCTAAGACCTACACGAAATTAAGAGAGGTCACGATTACCTATAATGTACCGATGAATTTACTGGGTAAACAATCTGTGATAAAAGGCGCTACTATTTCACTGGTGGGGAGGAATTTATTATACTTCTTTCCCAGCAAGTACAATGATATAGATGTTGACCAATATTCCCAGGCTACCTATTCACCGAACTCCAGTGGGGCATACAGTACTTCAAATTTTTATTCAGGATTGCAAACACCCACTACCCGGAGTTATGGTTTTAACCTCAATCTTACCTTCTAATTCTTAAATGAAAAATATGAAACAATTAAAGTATATAATTCTATTGGTTGCGGGTAGTTTGCTGATGACTTCATGCAATAAACAAATTGAAGAAAAACAAACCGACCCGAATAATCCGACTACGGTTCCTTCCAGTTTGATTCTGGGCACGCTGTTGACCGATATTTCCGGAACGGGTACTGCCGGCAGGTTAAGTGGCACCGGTTCAAACGAAGGAGTAAATTCCTGGGATGGTGCACACCGGTGGAATCAATATCACTGCAGTAATTATGATTATTATGACAATAATATTTATAGCTGGACGAACGGCTCGTTTGATCCCTACCTGGTTATGAAGAATGTTACCCAGATGGAAAATGAAGCGTTATCAAGAGGGTCCGCCGCATTAAACCCATATGAAGCGGTCGGCAGATTTGTACGGGCTTATTATTTTTATAACCTCACTTCCATGTTCGGGGATGTTCCGCAGGAAGAAGCCCTGCAGGGCGTAGCCAATCAGAGTCCTGCCTACACTCCGCAGGAAAAAGTTTTTCAATATGTGCTTGCGGAACTCGATTCGGCAAATACGGATTTTGCTTCTTTGATTGCATCGAATGACAATTCACTATCCACCAAACAGGATATATTCTATGCTGGTAATCTCGTGAAATGGCAAAAGCTGGTGAACACGTTTAAGCTCCGGGTATTGGTTAGTTTAAGTAAAAAGCAATCAGAGGCGGCTTTAAATATTCCCGCGCAATTTGCTGCCATCCTGGGTAATTCTGCCACCTATCCTATTTTCAAGGATCAGACAGACGATTTGCAGTTTGTTTACAATCCCGGTGGTTCTAATACATATAGCACTTACCCTTTCAATCCAAGCAACTTTGGTTCTATCGCTGCCCGTTTCAATATGGCTTCCACATACATGAAAGTCATGACCAACCTGAATGATGCCCGTGTTTTCATTACCACGGAGCCCGCCTGGGGCATCGTTCCGCCTACTGAAACAAATCCCTGCCAGTATAAATATTTTGCCGGTGCGAGTACAGGTGAACCACTTGCCACCATGTATGGAAATGCGAATCTGGGTTTATATTCATTTATCAACCGGTACAGGTATTACAGCAATTTCACCGGTGAGCCGAATGTTTTGGTAGGGTTCAAGGAAATGTGTTTCAATATTGCTGAGGGAATCACCCGGGGCTGGGCTACGGGGAATGCTGAAACCTGGTATAAACAGGGTATCACTGAATCCATGGCTTTTTATGGAATCGATGTTACGAAAACCAGTTTTACAACCTACTTTCTTCCACCGGATAAAAATGCGGTAACACAGGTTGCACCTTATCCTTTTAATTTCGACTTTGCAGCCTATTATGCGCAACCCACTGTCGCACTTTCTTCTACTGCAGCCACTGCGATCAACCAGATCGTTTTACAGAAGTATATCGCAGATTTTCAAAACTCGGGCTACGAATCCTATTACAACTGGCGCAGAACCGGCGTGCCTGCATTTGAGGGGGGGAGTGGTGTAGGAAATAATGGAATCGTTCCGGTCCGGTGGGCTTACCCGGTATTGGAACAGCAACAAAATACCACCAATTACAACAATGCATTAAAAGCGCAGGGATTCGCGCAGAATGATTTGAACCAGGTGATGTGGTTGCTTAAATAGTTTTTCACTACGATGGGATTTAAAGCGTGGGTTAGCAGGAGGGGCGGCACCGGTAACAGGTTAGCCCCTCCTTTATTTACTGATTAATTATTTTTCACCGGCTGCAAAACGCCGAATATATTTCCTTCAGGGTCTTTCCGGTAAGCGAGTATGCCGACTCCCGGAACATTCATTTTATCTGTTGCAACCGTTCCGCCTGCCTTCTCAATTTTTTGAAGCGTTGCATCGATATCTTCCACGTCGATGGTGCAGACATAGGCATTCACGGGTTCTCCGCCCTTCGGGCCTTCGCCCATACGGGGAGTAATACCTCCATTGATGCCTGTCCATTGTGTGCCTGCTGCATCTTTTCCTGTGTCGACAAGCCGGTAATTTCCCATTTGCGGCCCCATATCCTGGATTCCCCAGCCAAAAACGGATTCGTAGAATTTCTGGGTTTTGTCGAGGTCTTTAGCATGTATTTCGAAATGTACAACCCGGTTCATATGTATTTATTTAGTGTATTTAAAATTAACCAAATAATCCAATTTGTCACTGCTAGCATCTGGGTGAATTTTGGGCCGCCGAAGATCAGTATCCAATATTGTAAAAAAGAATCGGTATGGGCCAGGATAACTGCAATAAAATTCTTGTTCATAACATAAAGAAGTTTAACTTTTGTATCCGGATTTCTATAACCTAAAACTAAATTATGATAATCGGATTACTGACTCTCGCTTTTCTGCTGTTTGGTCGCGGACATGAGACATTCCTGCTCAATCCCAATTTAGAGAAAAATGTAAGTGTCTATGTAAAGGATAAGGACCGGAAAACGCAGATTGATCAAACCATTAAACAGGTAGAAAAATCAGAAGAGAGTTTCCAGAAAAAAGCAAAAGATGTTTACGACAAGAAACTGAAGGAGCTTAATTTGAGTCGTACGTCCACTTCCACAGAATTTATACAGGAATACAATCTATTGTACCAGGATCTTAGTGTTTTGCAAAATAGTTACGTGGATGCCGAATTAAAAATCCGGTCCTTTATCAGGGAAAATGAATGGGACAGCATTATGAACAAAGTGCTGAAAACCCCCGATAATGCAAAGGCCCGAAAGATCCTGATGGAGGAAAACAAGAAGCTGCATGACAAATTGCTGGATGCATGTAACAAACGCATTACCGATCCTGCGGGGAAAACAAAGGCCAAGGCGCTGGTAGATGAATACATGGTGAAGGGTGATTCACTTGCATCTGCATTCCTTGATTTGAACTATAAGTATTTGAAAGCCGTTCGACCTTATAAAGTTAACGGGGAAGATTTCAAACCGATCCGTAATCAAATGATCGGATTGCGTAAAAACTATTCCAGTTACCTGGTCGGTATGAGATTTGAACTATTAGCTATCGTACCGGAAAAAGAATGGGAAGGTCTTGCCCGGGAGCTCAATGATGACTTTAGCTACCTGGGACCCGGAGTTTCAAAATAAATAGAGATTCAAATTTTACTATGTTAAGGAAACCTGGTGCCTGGCATATCTCGTATGGGAGCGCCAGTAGAGAATTACAACGATTAATGGAAATATCAGTAAGGTTAAAATTGTTGAGCTCACCAATCCGCCAATGACCACGATGGCAAGCGGCTTCTGTGTTTCGCTGCCGATTCCCTTCGATACTGCTGCCGGTAACAAGCCAATAGCAGCCATCAGGGCAGTCATAACAACAGGCCTCACCCTGGACTTTACGCCGAGTATAACGGCTTGTGCCAGCGAAATTTTATGATGCAGGTTTTGTTTAAAGACAGAAATCAGGATGACACCGTTCTGGATACAAATTCCAAATAGTGCGATAAAGCCAATGCCTGCAGATATACTGAATACAGTGCCTGTAATATGTAGGGCGAGAATGCCTCCAATAATCGCAAAGGGTACATTCAACAATACCAGCGACGCATCCAGCGCATTGCCAAAACTTATAAATAATAAAATAAAAATCATCACCAATACAACGGGCACCACCTGCGATAACCTGGCTTCTGCCCTGACCTGGTTTTCGAATTCACCGGCCCATTCCAAACTATAGCCCTTGCCTAATTCTATCTGGTCTTCCACTTTTTCCTGGGCTTCCTTAATCGTACTTCCCATATCTCTATCGCGAATTGTAAACTTAATAGCAATGAACCGGGTGTTTCTGTCCCGGTAAACAAAGGCCGGTCCGGTGATCGTCTTGATATCTGCGATTTCTTTCAAAGGTATTTTTGAACCATGTATGGTCGGTACCCGGAGGTTTCCGATGGCTTCTTCACTGTTTCGGTATTGCTCAGGATACCGGATACGGATTCCGAATTTTCTTTCCTGCTGGTAAAAAGTGGAAGCTTCTTTTCCACCGATAGCCATTTCGATAACTGAATTGGCATCGGCAGTCGTAACTCCGTAAACTCCCATTTTTTGTTCATCGAGCACGATACTGAGTTCCGGCTGGCCCAGGTTCCGCATGATGCCGAGGTCTTTTATTCCGCGCACGGTTTGTAAAATGTTCAAGGTACTGTCTGCCAGCTTATCCAGTTTTTCCAGGTCATTGCCGAAAATTTTCACAGCCAGGTCTGCATTGATACCAGCCACGGCTTCATGAACATTGTCAATAATGGGTTGAGAGTAATTATATACGACTCCCGGATATTGCCTTAACCTGGTATCCATTTCATCCACCAATTCTTCGACAGTTATTTTTCGTTTCCAGAGTTTTTTCTGTTTCAGATTTACCTGGCATTGTACATAATAAAAACCCGAAGGGTCGGTGCCATCATTACTCCGGCCGGTTTGCGATAGCACACCATCCACTTCATCAAAGCTGTTTAATATTTTCCGGAACTGGGTTACAAAGCTCACGGTTTCAGTCAGAGAACTGCTCATGGGTAATTTAGCTTCCACCCAAAGTGCTCCTTCATTTAACTCGGGCAGGAATTCACTTCCCAGGAATTTAAAAGAGAAGAGGGTTAATCCCATGGCGGCAAACGCAACCAGCAGCGACATTTTTTTATGAGCCATGGTAAAATTCAGCCCATTCATCACGATACGGTTAAAAAAATCGACGATGGGGTTATGTCTTTCTCTCGTATCCTTGCCTAACAGGATGCTGGTCAGTACCGGAACCAGCGTTAGTGTAAACAACAACGCACCCAGCAGCGCAAAACTCAGTGTCCAGGCCAATGGAGAAAACATTTTTCCCTCCACTTTTTCGAAGGCGAAAATCGGGATCAGGCAGGTGATGATGATGATTTTTGCGAAGAAGATGGCTTTTGCCAGCGTGGATCCTGTTTTCCGGATCAGGCTGAGTTTGGCCATTTTATTATACTTCTCCATGCCCACTTCATGGGCTTTCAGTGCGAGTACGACAAATAGTCCTTCTACCATCACTACGGCACCGTCGATGATAATTCCGAAATCGATGGCGCCCATCGATAGCAGGTTGGCCGTCATGCCTTTTATCTTCAGGCAGATAAAGGCAAATAGTAATGACAGCGGGATGATGATGGAAACAATTACAGTGGTGCGCCAGTCGAACATGAAAATAAAAACGATCAGTGTTACCAGCAGGATACCTTCGATCAGGTTATGACTGATGGTTTCCGTACAGAAGTCCATGAGGTTATCACGGTCATAGAAGGTTACCATTTTGATATCCGGCGGTAATATTTTTTCATTCAGTTCGGCCACTTTTGCTTTTACTCTTTTGAGTACCGCCCGTGGATTTTCGCCTTTTCGCATAACGACAATTCCTTCCACCACATCATCGTCTTCATTTAACCCGGCCTGACCCACACGGGTAACATGACTGGGTGATACGGTGGCCAGGTTCTTTACGAGTATCGGGGTGCCGTGGATATTGTCAACAATGATATTCTCTATATCCTTGATATTGTCCAGCAAACCAATGCCCCGTACAACATAGGCCTGCCCGTTTTTTTCAATTACATCGCCGCCCACATTGATATTGCTTTTTGATACGGCATTGTAAACCTCCAATGGTGTGATGTCGTACTGGGCCAGCTTAATGGGATCCACAGTAATCTCATAGGTCCGGTCCGCGCCACCGAATGCCACCAGGTCAGCCACCCCGGGAATACTACGCAGCTGGCGGTCGATGATCCAGGTTTGTGCGGTCAGCAGGTCGATAGAACTTTTATTTTTCCCCTGCACGGTATACCGGAAAATTTCTCCCGTCGGCCCATAGGGAGGCTGTACGTCCGGCTCCACATCTTCCGGCAACTTTACATTTCTTAGCAGGTTGTTCACCTGTTGCCTGGCGAAAAAATCCTCCACATCATCGTCAAAAATGATTTTGGTAACGGAGAGACCGAACATGGATATCGAACGCAGGGTGGATTTTTTTTGAACAGAATTCATGGCAACCTCAATCGGTATCGTGACAAACCGTTCCACTTCCTCGGCGCTTCGTCCGTTCCATTGGGTTACAATAATAATTTGTGTATTGGTCACATCGGGAAAGGCTTCCAATGGTGTGTTTACATAACTCCAGATGCCTGCCACGATCACGAGGACCGTCATAAAGAATATGAAAAACCGGTTCTTCAGCGAAAAAGTGACAATACCGGAAATAAACTTATTCATAAAAAAATGTTTAAGCGGAAAGTGGAATTCATTAGTCGTTTAATGCATCATATACCAGGTGCTGGTATTTGCTGATGATTTTTTCTCCTTCTTTTAATCCGCTCTTTATATAAGTCAGGTTGCCGGCTACTTCGAAAATTTCTATTTCACGGGTTTCAATATTGCATTTGTCTTTATATACCATCACATAATTCTTGTTTTTATCAAAGATGATCGCCTGGGATGGAATGACGGGCAATTGATTGGTGTTATCGTTATACCGGATGGTGATCTGGGCGAACATTTCCGGTTTCAGCAGATTGTTCTTATTGGGGACTTTTACCCGGACCTTCATCACGCGACTTTGGGGGTCGAGAATTGAAAAAATCCGGTCCACTTTTCCCGTAAAGGTTTTGTCCTTATACGCGATCACATTTACTTCGGCATCATAACCAACTTTAATTTTGGCAATATCTGTTTCAAAGACGCTGGCCATTACCCAGACCTCGTCCAGGTTGGCAATGATAAAAAATGGCTGGCTGGCGTCAACCCGGTACTGCATTTGATCAGTAACGTTTTTTTCAACAACGTATCCTGAAACCGGTGCCGTAATGACCAGTGTGGCATTGGTTTTTACACCATAGATGGAAGTGGTTTGTTCCATCCGTTTCAAATCTGCCTTCGCTTTTTCCAGGTCGGTTTCTGCTGTTATCACATCCTTTTCGGTGTTTAAACCCGATTTAAAAAGTTCCCTGGCTGAATTGAGTGATTTTTCCGCAATCCGCACACCGGATTGTGCATAGGACAACTGGCTCTGATAATCGGCAATCTCGCCGCTCCGGATCACTGCCAGGGTTTGTCCTTTGGTAACATAATCTCCCAGCTGAACTTTCATTTCCTGTACGATCCCCCCGACAACGGGATATACTTTTACCCATTTGTCTTCATTCGCTTCTATTTTACCTGATAAGGAAATAACATTTTTGACTAGTTGCAATTTCACTTCGTCGATAACCGCGTTTTTCTGCAGGGTATCGGTCAGGCAGAAGGGAATTTTGTCCGTAGTGGCCGGCGGTTTTCTATTGCAGGAGGTCAGTGAAATCAGGGATAATATAAAAACAGAGAGGTAAGATTGGATTCTATACATAAGGTTTATTTGCGTTCAGCCCGGGGTTAAGGATATGAACTAACTCCATCTCCTACAAAACTTTACATATCATTAACCAGCCGATAACAAAATGGGGTGGGTAATTATTTGTGCCGGGCATACTTGGTCCTGTATTCATTCGGCGTCATACCGGTAATCTTTTTAAAGAGTTCCCTGAATCCCTGGATGTCCGAATAGCCCACTTCATACATAATTTCGTTAATGGTCTTCCTGCCAATTTCCAGTCGTTTTTTAGTTGCCTCAATTTTGACACGCTGTATATACTCCGCTACTGTATGCCGCGTCGCTTTTTTAAACCGTCGTTCAAAGGTTCGGCGGGTTATAAAGAAATGGTCTGAGATCTGATCGACGGTTAATTTTTCCAGATGGTTTTCTTCTATAAAATGCTGGGCTTCCAGAATAATGTTATCCTCATGATCTTTGAGGCCCTGAAAAATGATGAAGGCTGACTGATTATTTTTGTCCAGGTCTATAACAAAATATTTGGCCGTACGAATTGCGGTTTCCCGGTTTGTATATTTTTCAACGAGATGCATGAGCAGGTTCCAGTAAGCATTGCTGCCGCCACTTGAGTAGAGTCCGTCCTGGTCGGTAATGATTTTCTGATCGACGAGTTGAACACCGGGATAGTGATATTGAAATTCGTTTGCATAAGCCCAGTGGGTAGTACACTGTTTCCCGTTCAGTATTCCTGCAAAGGCCAGCAGAAAAGCGCCCGTGCTCAGTGAAGCAATTTCCGATCCGGATTTATACCGGTCAGCGATCCAGACAACACAGTCCTTATTCAAATAAGTGGTGCTGCTTGCGTGACCTGTGAGGGCGGGGATAATAATCAGATCGGCTTTGTCCACTTCATTAAACAGCCTGTCTGTTTGAACGATAAATTTGCCGCCTTTCAATTTAACGTCCCTGGTAAATCCTGCGAGTTCGATCTGAAACGGAGCCTGCTTTTTCTGCGAAGAAAACAATTCATTTACCCATTCGAAAACATCTACCGAATCGCTGATGGATCCGGGAACAGCATTGCGTAAGGCCAGAATGCAGACATGGGTCATATAACAAATGTATAAAAACCATTTGTCGCAAATACCCTTGCTATAATGTCGCATTTACGCCTCTCCGGATCCGGATTTCACTTTTATTTTTGTTTTGCATTTATCGTTTAACCAATAAAACTTAAAAATATGTTAGGCACAAACTCGTATTTTAATTTCATGGGTAATGCCGAGGAGGCAATGAATTTTTATAAGACCCTATTTGGCGGAGAATTCACGGGCTTTCAACGTTTCAATGATATGCCCGGGTGTGAGAAAATGCCAAAGGAGGAGCAACACAAGATGATGCATATCGCTTTGACGACTCCGAAAGGGCAGGTATTTATGGCCACTGATGCGCTCGAGTCCATGGATCATAAACTGGTGTTCGGAAATAATTCCTACACCATGCTGACTACCGAAAGCGAAGCAGAGACCGAACGGTTGTACAATGGATTATCCGCCGGAGGAAAAATAGAGTCACCGCTGAATAAGACATTCTGGGGCGCTTATTTCGGGATGTTCCGAGATAAATACGGAGTTCAATGGATGATTAATTATAACTACCCTAAATCTGCAAAATGAAAAAGAACAGGATGATTTATTGGATCTCAACGGGCTTTATATTCCTTTTTGAGGGTCTAGTACCGGCACTGACATCACAGTCAGAAATCGCGAAGGAGGGAATCAGACATCTTGGATACCCTGGTTATTTTGGAATCCTTCTTGCTATTTTTAAAGTTTCCGGGGCCTGTATATTAATTATTCCGACTGTTTCAGGCAGGATCAAAGAATGGGCATATGCTGGTTTTGCTTTTGAATTTGTTTTTGCCTTTTTGAGCTACCTGGCCACAGACGGTTTCAAAGGCCAGGCACTGATCCCGTTGATTGTATTGGGGATTTTGATTGTTTCTTATTTATATCATCATAAAATAAAAGGACAATCATTTGCCCTTCATGCGCAAAATAGTTGAGGAATGAATAATAATTGGTTTGCATTCAAGACAGGGTTAACAAAGTGCGCAGTAAGAAACCAGATACCCGATAGTAATTCAGACGGTTTGCAATGCGGGAGGCGGGGGAGCTGGTAATTTTTCTTTGAGCCCCAGTGCAAACCTGCGGATCCGGGGCAGAAGTTTTTTAATTTCTTCCTGCATGATAACGATTTCCTGTTCCCATACCTGTTGAATTTTCAACAGGGCAGCCTGTTCACCGGGATCCGCCGGAGAATATTTCTTGCTCACCTGCTTTACAAAAAAATAAATATCGTGAAGTGAACCGATTTTGGATTCCGTGGTTTTGATTAGCTTTTTACTGCTTTTCAAAAAGGCATGCAATGGCCCCTCAGATTTACTGCTCAACCCAATCGTGTATAAAACCGATTTTAATATTCTTCTTAGCCGGTGCAGGGAAGCGATATCCTTCATGATATCCTGACTCAACAAAGCCAGGATCATTGTGCTGCAGGTGGTTAGAAATAGCTGGTCGTTATTGCCGGCATCCGGCAGATTTAAAAAATCATCCATCTCAAAGCTTCGTTGAATTTTACATTTCATTTCTAAATTCCGGCCGTGTTTATTTTTGGCATGTTCGAGGTGGAGAAGAAAGCCGGCCGCCTCCGGCAGACTGTCCGCCCGCGTAATTGAAGTTGCTGCATCGATTGCCAGGTTAAATTTTCGAACATCACCTGCTGCATGATACAGGTTTTCAAGACTTAACGGGACTGACTTCCCCGCGTTGAAATCAATATGGCCCGAGCCCGCTTCCAATAAGGCTTCCAGCCGTTTTACTTCTACCCGGAAATCATGTATGGATTCCTGTTTTGATATTTCCTGCGGCTCCAGGAGCTCATTGATTTTTGAAACGTGCTTTTTTATTTTATTCCTGATATTCATGGCCGCTCTCTTTATTGTACAAATGTAGTGCCCGTCTGACTGAATTATGCTTTCATTGACGAAAATGGGTTTTCCGGTAAGAATATACCTGGCCCGATTTTTTGGATGTGTCGGCGGAATCATAAAAGTCGTCCTGAAAGGGAACCACCTGATGGAAATCAAGTAGTTGACAGGTTCACTTCAATGATGGCGGCTTTTTGCCCTGTATGGTTTAATTGGCTTATTTTGGCCCTGTAATCAGGTTACGTATGGATGGTTTATCAGGCATTACAAATCCCGAAGACCGGTTTAAAATATTATTTACCCGGTTTAAGAAGCCCATCCATGATTATGTTCGGACGATCACGGGTTCCCACGAACTGGCGGAAGAAATTACCCAGGAAATTTTTATCAGGCTGTGGCGGAAAATGGATTCCTATGAGGAGATTGAAAATATTGATTTTTATATATTCCGGATTGCCCGGAATGAGTGCATGAGATATTTTAAAAAGGCCGCCGTCGAGACCCATATGTTACAGGAGCTTCAAAAGCGGATGACGGCAGAGAACAATAACGTTACAGAGTATATCAATTATAAGGAATCGGAAGGTTTGCTGGATAAGGCCATTGCCTCACTTTCTCCACAACGTCAAAAAGTTTACCTGCTGAGCCGGCGCCAGGGTTTGCGGATAGAGGAAATCGCAGCAGAGATGCAGATATCTTATAACACGGTACGAAATCATCTTGTCGAGGCCCTCCGCCAGATTCGTCATTATTATATAGAACATCTTTCGGTCGCTGTATTACTTATATCCCAGTTCTTAATGATTTCATGTCATCTGTCATCTAATTAAGTTATCTTCCGCAAACAATTAAAATAAAATTAACTTCCCATTAGTCCTTAATTCATTTCCCGGGGTCTTTGCATGTAATAACTAAAAAGCAGGACCTGTCTTCTCGTTGTGCAGGATGCGATTAACCCGCATCCCGAAGAATTTCCAGAGTGTCCGGTTTTACAGAGCGGGCTCGTTTTGAACCATAATTTGGCTGACTATGCTATGTCTAACGATTGGCTGCAAGGCCCCTTTTAAGGGCCTGGGTTGCTTTGTCAAAAAAAGCAGCCTGCGTATGAAACTGACTATTGTATTCTTTATCACCTTCCTGTTCCAGGTGAATGCCAGGGGGTTTTCGCAAAAAGTTACCTTCTCCGGAAAGGACGTTCCTCTTGAAAAGCTATTCAAAGTAATTGAAGAACAGACCGGCTATGTTGTATTTTACAACTACAATGTTATCCAGGAGGCAAAGCCGGTAACCATTTTCGCCAAAGATCTTCCCCTGGAGCAATTCCTCAATACCTGTTTAAGTAATCAGCCATTAAAATATGTAATCGAAGGCAAGACTATTCTGGTTACAAAAAAAGATAATTCAACCGAGATTGAATCCGCCCACTTTATTCCTCCCACTATAAATGTTCACGGACAGGTCGTTAATAAGGCAGGCAGTCCGCTGAGCGGGGCAACCGTATCGCTCAAAGGAACCACGATCAGTGTTGTAACAGACGCCAGTGGCAAATTCTCGCTAAACGTTCCTGACAGTGGCGTTCTCGTCATTAGTTATGTCGGATACAAGACAGAAGAAATCGCAGTAAACGGCCGGTCTGAGCTGATCGTGAGTATTCAGGAGCTTAATAAGGGACTTGATGAAGTGGTAGTAATCGGTTATCAGTCACAAAAGCGCTCCGATCTTACCGGTGCGGTAGCCGTAGTCAATGTAAATGATGTTGCACGTTTGCCGGTAGCTACTGTTGAACAGGGTTTGCAGGGTCAGGCCGCCGGTCTTCGGGTTACTCAGTCTACCGGTCAGCCGGGGGAGGGAGTTGCCGTGAGGATACGCGGTGTGGGAACGATCAACAATGACGATCCTTTATATATAATAGACGGTGTGCCTACCAAGGATGGAATCAATTTTTTATCGTCCAATGATATTGCGTCCATCACGGTGTTGAAGGATGCAGCTTCGGCTGCCATTTACGGTTCGCGTTCTGCGAACGGTGTTGTGGTGATCACCACCAAGGCCGGCAAAGCAGGTACGAAGGCGCAAATAACTTATAATGGATATTTCGGTACCCAGACGCATGGTGATCTGATACCGATGACAAACGCCAAACAATATGTTGAGCTTTACAACGAGGCAGCAACGAACGACAATGTAGGGGTTACGAATCCTGTTTTATTGCGCCCGCTGATCCCCGATACACTTCAAATTGCAAATACAAACTGGGAGGAAGCGATCTTCCACAACGCGCCCATTCAGAGTCATGAACTTTCCATCAATGGGGGAAGTGAAAAAACCCAATACTTTATTTCCGGCAACCTGTTTAACCAGGAAGGAATTATACTCAATTCCTGGTATAAGCGCTATGCACTGCATGCCAAGCTGAATATGCAATTAACCGAAAAACTGAGCATGGGACTCAATCTCAATTTTTCTTATTCAGATAAGAATGCGATTGGCAGTTCGGGAGATGGTTTCGGCGGGAATGGCGGAAGTGTGGTACGCTATGCCCTGTTCCGCACACCTCCTATTCCGATATATAATGCGGATGGCAGTTATTCAGATCTTCCGGCTAATCCAAATTTTTTTGGCGATGGTTATAACCCCGTTGCCCTTGCCAATTACACGGACAATACAGAAAAACAATACCGGGTGTTCGGGGACGTTTTTGCCCAATATTTCATTCTTAAAAATCTGGTCTTTAAAACCGATCTGGGTACCGATGTATTTATTAATGAAGACAGGACATATAACAGGAATTATGGTACCAACGGGCGGGTCAACAGCCCGAGTGTGCTAACAGTATCTAACACAACCAATGAAAATTTTACCTGGAACAATACACTCCGGTACAATACAACATTTAAGGGATCCCATAATCTGAGTATCCTTTTAGGTACCGAGGCAATTACTAATTCAACATCTACCAATGGGGGCTCCGACAGGAATTTTCCGGATCAGATTCCCAGCCTGGAATATTTAGGGAATGGTGCTAATATTGGCTCAGTAAAGGTCTTCCAAACCCTGACCCAATGGTCGCTTTTTTCGCTCTTCGGAAATTTAAACTACAATTACAAGAGTCGTTACTACGCAACATTTAATGTGAGAAGGGATGGCTCTTCCCGGTTTGGATCTGATAACAGGTATGCAAGTTTTTTATCCGGCGCTGCGGCCTGGAGTCTGCATAATGAAGACTGGTTTCGGGATAGATTCCCCGAGATTTCCAAAGCAAAATTCCGTGTAAGCTACGGCCAGCTGGGCAACCAGGATATCGGAGATTATCCCTGGGCCTCTGTAGTCACGCAGGGCTATAACTATATTTTAGGAACCTCTCCCAGGAGCGTCCTGGGCTACACCATCTCCGAAAGAGGAAACCCGGATGTTAAATGGGAATCTTCCACCATGTCTGACGCGGGCTTCGATTTTGGAATGTGGCACGACCGGTTAACATTGTCCGTTGATTATTTTGTCAAGACAACGAATGATCTGCTCGTCCGTAAACCACTGCCGCTGATCGGGGGGAGTGCCTTACCACCTTATCAAAATGATGGAAGCATTCAGAACAAGGGGTGGGAATTCGAATTAAATTATAAGAAAGCCACCGGCAGGTTTCAATATAATATCAGCGCAAATTTTGCGACGCTTCAGAATGAAGTTACTTGCGCTCGCCAATAACGCACCCATCCAGGGAGGCAGGATCGATAACGGGATCTTTGCCACGCTCACTGCAGTCGGTCACCCGATCGGTGCCTTCTATGGATATGAAATGGAGGGCATTTTTCAAAACCAGTCCGAAATATTCAAACATGCTTACCAGGGAAAAGGAATTATTCCCGGTGATGTGATGTATAAGGATCTGAACGGCGATGGTGTTATTAATGACAGTGACCGGACTTTCCTGGGAAGTGCGATACCCTTATACACTTATGGATTTACAGCCACTTTGTACTACAGCAATTTCGATCTGACCATTTTTTTCCAGGGCTCCTACGGGAACAAAATCTATTCGCAGGTTGACCAGGACATCGAAGGATTTTACCGCCCCTTCAACCTGACCCAGCGTGTTTATGACACAAGATGGCACGGAGAAGGCACCAGCAATACGATGCCACTGGTTTCCTGGAACCAGGCTTCGAACAATATCAAAGAACCTTCAAGTCGTTTCTTGCAGGATGCATCTTATGTGCGATTAAAGAATATTCAACTGGGATATACCATCCCGGCAAAAACCACTAACAAAGCCCATATAAAATCTTTGCGAATATATTTCACGAGCGAAAATCTGTTCACTATCACCAGTTTCACAGGGCTCGACCCGGAAATGCATGTAAGCAATAACGTAAATGCTGAACAAGCTAAAGGAGATATGGCCGCGGGCATCGACTGGGGAACCTATCCCAATCGCCCGCAGTTATATCGTGGGCATAAACCTGTCTTTTTAAATAGCTATGAATACAAAATATTCATCAATGAAAAATTTTCTTATATACGGTTTGATAGTCGTTGTGATTTTATCCGGAATCAGTTGCCAAAAATTCCTGACAAAAGAAATTCAGGGTGTTTATCCTGCGGACCAATTTTATCAAACTTCCGATCAGGCCGTGGCTGCCATCAATGCAGCTTATGATCCCCTTACTTTCACGGATGCTACCCAAAACCCGCTATGGGTATTTGGCGATGTGGCTTCTGATGATGCCGTTAAGGGCGGCCTTGCCGGAGATGAACCGGATATTGGCCTGATCGACCAGTTTAATATCACACCGATCAACAGTAACCTGCTTCATGAATGGGGCACGTTATATGATGGCATTACCCGTTGTAACCTGGTGCTGGCAAACGTACCAGCTATTAATATGGACGCGTCGCTTCAGACCAGGATCATCGGCGAAGCAAAATTTCTGCGTTCATGGTATTACTTTACGCTGATCAATATTTTCGGGGATGTACCGGTAGTGCTTACGCCGCTCGATCCAAACCAGTTACAAATAGCGCAGTCACCTGCTGCTGAAATTTATAATTCCGTTATTGAACCAGATCTCAAATCTGCGGCCGGATTGTTGCCCCCGGCTTACAACGGCTCTACCACTGCTAACAATACATCCAACGTTGGACGCGCAACCAGTGGTGCAGCCCTGGCACTCCTGGCAAAGGTTTATGTGTACCAGCAAAAATGGGATTCCGCCATCGCCGCTGCAGAGCAGGTGATCAATAGTAATTTGTACAGCCTGATGCCGCTTTATTCACAAAATTTCAGCGCGGATTTTAAAAACAATTCCGAATCGATTTTTGAGATCCAGATGCTTGGGAACCAGGTTCCCAAGACCGGTAATGCCTTAAACCAGTGGTTTGCTCCGGCAGTAGACAATGGATATTTTTTCAATGCACCCACGCAGAGTTTCGTCTCTGAATTTGAAGTAACGGCAGCGGGTGTTGCCGATCCGCGGTTAAATTATACAGTTGGCATGGACAGCGCTTCCTGGTTTAATGGCGAAACTTTCAGCGCATCCTGGTCGCCCACGGGATACCTGACACGAAAATATCAGCAGCCTTTTTCTCAAGTCCCCATCAGTCTCAAAGGTGATGGCAGTTGCGACTACCTGGCGATCCGCTATGCAGATTTATTACTGTTGTATGCTGAAGCGCTCAATGCATCCGGAAATCCCAGTGCTGCACTGGTGCCACTGAATGCGGTAAGAACACGCGCGAGAAACAGTTATCTCTACGACAGTACGCTGTCTGGTTATCCTAATATCCCGCCGAATCTTTTACCGCCGGTAACCTATACGAACCAGGCTGATGTGCTTCAGTCCATCCAGCACGAAAGACGGGTTGAATTCGGGTTTGAATTTCACCGCTATTTTGACGTCATCCGGTGGGGAAAAGCCTATGCCACGCAGGCGATGAGTAACAGTCCCGGCTTTAATTACGATGTAAACAAAACTTTTCCCATTCCGCAAACCGAAAGAGATACCGATAAAGCATTACATCCATAAAATTTTACATTTTTTTCAATACAACAAAAATTAAGCAATCATGAAATCAACGATCCGGTTCAAGATTATTACAATGGCGGCACTCATAGGCCTGTCATTAGTGGTTTTTATAAGCTCCTGCAGTAAGAGCAGCAGTTCAACACCTCCTCCTCCTGCAACCAACAAAGCCAATTTGCAAAAAGCAGTGGATTCAGCGAACTGGTATCTTAACAATACAACCGAGGGAACCAAACCGGGACAATATACGGCGGGTTCAAAAGCGCCACTGACTACTGCCACTGCTTCGGCAACTACTATTTTAAATAGTACAACTTCCACCCAGGCGCAACTTGATAATGCTGCAGCCAACCTGAATGCTGCAACGACAACTTATAAGGGCAATTATATCAGTGAAATCGCAGCGGCCAACCTGATTGCCTACTGGAAGATGAATGGCAATGCAAACGACTCTTCAGGAAACGGTCATAACGGAACTGTACAGCAGGTCACGCTTTTTTTGGAGCAGGAACTCCTTCTCTTACAGCTGACCGGTTTGGCAATGCAGGTAAGGCCTACCATTTTGATCATGGTGGCAATATAGAAGTACCTATCGCACTCGCATCTAATCCCCAGCAAATGACGATCAGTGTCTGGGCCAGACAGGATACAGCGGGACGAACAGTCAACCCGGCCGATTGCTATATGATCTGCCGTGAATCGCTGGAATGGATGGAAATTCCAAACCCAGCCTAGCCTTCCATTCTTTACAGTTAAGGCATATGTGCCAAATGGTGCTGCTACAGACACAGTTTACTACGATCGTGATGATGCCGGAGTAGCCATTCGTCCCGGGCACTACCTGGTATCATTTAGTGGTTACTTTCAAACCAGGAGAAGAGGATTTTTATATTAACGGTGCTTTGGTTAAGTCCTGGACTAATGTTCCCGGTACACCACTCACATTTGTATCACCACCTAATATGACCATCGGTTCAGATCTGCCGACCAGTGCATATTCAACTGACCGAACAGTCCGAATTTTGTGAATTACGGTGGATTCTGGACAGGTGATCTGGATGATGTGATGTTCTATAATATCGCGTTGACTGCACCACAGGTACAATCCATTTTCAACAACCAGAATACACAGTAGTTTAGTTTAGCAGGTTTTGTCGTTTACATAAGCAACCCCTTGCAATGTGCCGAAGCATGGCGGGGGTTCTTTTGATTTTTTTCCGGAACAAATTTCATTGTCGAAATAAATTTAACCGGCAGCTGCTGCTTTGCCCTAATCTATATGAATTCTTCCAAACGAATATGGTTGGATTTTAGCTTCATCTTTCTCTTTTCGGTTCCTGCCGGACACAGTAAAGGGAGAGATGATCAATTGCTTTTCTGGTGCTCCAACAATCCGCGTGAAATAGATCTGTGCACTGCATTTACAGATAAATGGAACCATGCGTCATCCTGCCAATACCATTCACCTGCAACCGATACCGGAGGGTCAGTCCAGTGAAGAAGTGATACTGGCCGCCGTAGTAGGGAAAACCACTCCCGATATATATGCCAATATGTGGCAGGGAAATGTTGAAATGTTTGCCAGGGCCGGTGTATTAATTCCCTTGGATACGTTAAAGGGATTTCTTGCATTTTATTCATGACGCGTTGTGATTCTGCAGTTATCAAAGAAATTACTTCCGTAGATGGCCATATTTACCAGGTTCCCTGGAAAGTGAATCCATTCATGACGATTTACAATAAAACCCTTTTTCAAAAAAATGGTATTCATGATTTCCCCAATACCTATAGTGCTTACCGGCAGGCTGCCGCTATGTTTAAGGCCAATTGCAGGCAAAGGGACTTAACGCAAAAATGGTTTGGATATACGGAGGTGAAAGAAATTTGGCTCCAGCGTCTTTTTAATTTTTATCCGCTATACCTGGCTGCTTCCGGTGGTGGGTCACTGGTCGTCAATAACAAAGCAGCATTCAATAACAAATATGCCATCGGTGTTTTTGCTTTTCTTCAAAGCCTTTATAAAGATGAATATTTTTCAAGGGAAAATTTGTCTGCTGCCGAAGATCCTTTCGTAGCGAGCAGATCGCAACCAAATGGACAGGCCCCTGGGAAATTGCCTATCTGAAAACGATTCCTGACCGGAATTTTGAATTTGGATATTTTGAACCGCAGGTTCCCGATGATCATACGGGTCCGGTATATACCTATGCTGATCCTAAGAATATTGTAGTATTCAATACCTGCACACAGCCCGCAGGAAGCATGGGATCTGATCAGAACCATGGTGGATAAGAAGGGGACCTTGAGTTGTTAAAAATGACCGGCCAGTTACCGAGAAGAAAAGAGTTTGAAGTCAGATCCGTTTTACAGCGAATATTTTGAAATGAATCCCATGATGATGCCATTTGCAAAACAACTTCCCTATGTAAAGGGAGTTGACAACTGCGAAGTGATTGTGGAAGTGCTGGATATTATTTCCCAGGAATATGAAGCCTGTGTGGTGTATGGGAAAAAAACACCTGAAAAAGCGATCAGGATGCGGAAACAGCAGTAAATGTGTTGCTGGCAAGTACTGGTCGTTCATAAAAATGACAGGCGAAAAATGTATAGTATCAAATAAACAGATGATCTTGGAAAACAGAAACTTACATATCGGACTAATCGGCGCGGGGGGATTTGCCCGGTTTGCCATAAAGGCATTTTCCAAATTGCCGGGTATTCGCGTCGTTGCGGTTATGGATGTAAATAAGAAATGCAGCCCGGCAAACTGGTGAATGCATTTGGAATAGAAGTTTATGATGAGTTTGAAGATTTGCTCGCAAAGTGAAAACGATCCACTCTGATTTATATCGCCACTCCACCATACCTGCACTATGAACAGTCGATGAAGGCCTTGACTGGCTGGCAAACATGTCATTTGTGAAAAGCCCGCTGCTCTGAAAACAAGTGAAGCAGAAGAACTGGTAGCGCATTGCCCGTTCCCGAATTTGTTATATGTCGTCAATCTGATGCAACGGTACAATCCTTTTTATGAAACGGTAAAAACAATTGTTGAGGAAGAGTTACTTGGAAATTTTCTTCACGGTTATTTTGAAAACTATGCAAGTGACCAAAACCTGCATCTCGGACCATTGGTTTTGGGACAAAACAAAAAGCGGCGGCATATTTATCGAACACGGGGTACATTTTTTTGATCTTTTTGCCGGCTGGCTGGGCGAGGGTAAAATTGTGGGCGCCTGGCAGATCTACCGCGGCCGAAAGTGAAAGCAACAAATTATTGACCGGGTACAGGCGACTTGTATTGTACAAAGGCGGACTGGTAAATTTCTATCATGGATTTGACCAGCCCGATCTGCTGGACCGGCAGGAAATGCGGCTGCTGTTCGAACGGGGTGAAATTACTCTGAACGGATGGGTGCCCGTTAAAATAAAATTACATGGACTCTTGACTGCAGGACAATTGGAAAGCTGAAAAAATTAGTGCCGGCATTTTCTATTGTTCATCCATCAGGATAACGCCTGATTCGGCCGGCACAAAAATTGCAAAGCGAAGATTCGCGGAAATGGATTATCGAGGATCATATCACCCTAGCGCATGAAAATCTTGCAGGGAAACAGAAACTATACGCGCAAATGTTGAACAGATATGATATCGGATCAGTGGAACTGGATACAGGATCGTAAGCATGTGCGGCTTATTGATGGTGAAAATGCCGTTTTATCAACCCGGATGGCGGAAGAAGCAACCGGAATTGCGCAGAAAACGGAATACTAAGAATTGACTGTGGGATTCAGGAAAGTTAAATAACAGGAGTTCTATTTCGCCGGAAACAAATCCTGCCCTACCTGCTTGTTTCTCCTTACCTGGTTTTTGTGTCCGTATTTGTGGTGTTCCCGGTGGTCTTTTGTTTTTTTCTGACTTTTCATAAATGGAATATTATTGCTCCGATGCGGTTTATCGGGACTGAAAATTATACCCGTTTGTTTCATGACCGTTTATTCTGGAAGGCGATCGGGAACACGCTGAAGTTTTTGTCGCTTCATATTCCGCTTGCAACTGGTCGTTTCCTTATTCCTTGCCCAACTACTCAACCAGAAAATCCGGGCTGTTTCTTTTTTCAGGGCTTCTTTTTTTATGCCGGTTATTGTTTCCGGTGTCGTGGTTACCATTCTTGGCAGCAATTGTACGGGTATGATACAGGCATGATCAACCGCCTGCTTGCGGGTATCGGGATTTCCAAAAAGGGCTGGCTCATTAATCCGGACCTGGCTATTTATTCCATCGCCATCATGGCTACCTGGAAAAATCTTGGCCTGTATGTGATTCTTTTTCTTGTAGGTCTGCAAACCGTGCCTGAACAATATTACGAAGCGGCAAAAATGGAAGGCGCAAACAGCTGGCAAAGGTTTTTCCATATTACCCTGCCCATGATCAATCCGACCATTTTTATGGTAGTTGTTTTATCTACCATTGGCGGATTTTCCCTGTTCATAGAACCCTATATCATGACGAGCGGGGTCCGTTAAATCAGACACTTTCGGCAGTCTTATACATTTATAAACAGGCCTTCCAGTATTATAATATGGGATATTCTTCCACGCTTGGTTTTTTCTATGCCATCATGATCATGACTGTAGTGGTACTGCAAAAAAAGTTTATTGAGAAAGAAGGATAATATGAAAGAAAAAAAATCATTGGGTAAGAATCATGTTGTATGTGGCATTGGCTATCGCAGCGATATCATTCATCTATCCGTTTATCTGGATGATGGGCGCAGCGTTTGCACCAATGCATGAAATTTCCAAAATGGTCATCTGGCCTGCTCATCCGGGCTGGGGGAATTTTAAATACATGATTGAGAAAATTCCCATTCTGCATGCTTTAATAATCAGTTTGATGCTGGCAACCGTTACGACTTCGCTTGTATTGATAACCGGTTCGACGGTTGGATATGCTTTGGCAAAAATGCGATTCAGGGGAAGGCAGACGATATTCTATGTGATTGTTTTCACCATGTCGCTGCCCTTCCAGATTACCCTGATCCCGAATTATATCACCATGGTGAATCTTACACCTGGTGGATACCTTCCTGGCGCTGATACTGCCATTTGCAGTAAGCGCCTTTGCCGTACTCATGTTCAGGCAGGCTTTCCAGGGTCTTCCACAGGCATTGATTGATGCGGCGCGTATGGATGGCTGTAATGAACTGGGAATTATTTTTAAAATACTGTGGCCAAATATCAAACCAACCCTGGTCACTGTGGCCATCCTCACGTTTATCGGCTCCTGGAATGAAGTATTGTGGCCGCTCATTGTAATCCGTAACGAAAATCTGATGACCATGCCGCAACTGGTAACATTATTTGCGGTAGGCGGCAGGGCAGACAGCCAGCTGGGGGTAAAGATCGCGGCGGCAGTTTTACTGGCGCTGCCTGTGATGATTGCCTTTATGTTTTTTCAGAAACATTTCATCAGCAGTATGGCTTCAACAGGATTAAAAGATTAACTAATAAAAGATTTGATAAAAAAAATGAATATCAGCAAACAACCTTTTAAGTTATATGCATCTGCAAAGGCAGTTATTGCATTGTATCTCAGTTTGCCCGGAACTGACCGGATTCAACATGTGATTCAAAAACTGGAAAAGTTAAGTCAGCAGGAATCGGAGGAACTGATGAAAAATATCATGCATGAATTCGGAAACCGGCACAGGAATATCGAACAGATATTTTTAAATCATTACCGGCGCACGGCATTACAATATGGGAAATCCCTTTCCCATTTTCGGCAGGAAAAGCAATTACTGCTTGGCGCATTTTTTACCAAGGAATATTCCATTGAAGCGGCAGCCCTGTTTAATCCATCCATGGTTCCCCATCCCAATCAGACGGGACTGAAAAAGGATGAGAAAAGATTTGTGATGAGCCTCAGGGCAACCGGGGAGGGACATATTTCTTCCATTGTATTTAAGACCGGGACGGTAGACCTGCAGGGGAATATCAGTCTGGATACATCCACACCGTATAATACCTGTTTGCAGAAAATGCAGGATGCCATGTATGAAAACAATCCCTGCTGAAATATGCCATCAGTCATACCCCGGTTTCAAATGGAAGCACTGGACAAACTTCCCGATTCATTTACTGAAGCAGAGGCAAAAAATATTTTTACGTGTCGGCAGGTAATCGGGATCAAAAGCTGGCATGATTCCGTCCGGATCCTGGAAGAATATATGGACCTGAATTATGAACTGGAAAATTCACCTTCCATTCCCATCATGGAAAAAGTAATATTTCCGAATGCAAAGGGGGAAGTGATGGGCATGGAGGATGTTCGTTTTGTACAATTTACAGATGCAGGGAAATCCTGTTATTACGGTACCTACACAGCGTATAATGGCAGGCAGATCAGGACACAGCTGATAGAAACAACTGATTTTGTCAAGTTCAAAATCCGGACATTAAACGGACCGGCCATCAGCGATAAGGGCATGGCTTTATTCCCCGAAAAAGTGAACGGGAAATATGTTATGATCTCGAGACAGGGCGGTGAAAAGATGCAAATCATGTTTTCAGATGATCTCTATTACTGGGAAAAATATCAAACGCTCATGGAGCCCGTGTTTTCCTGGGAACTGCTGCAACTGGGAAATTGCGGATCGCCGATACGAACTGAAAAGGGATGGTTATTGCTTACACATGGCGTTGGTGCCATGCGCAAATATGTGATCAGTGCCATATTACTCGACCTGCAGGATCCGTCACGTATTATTGGCAGGCTGGATAAACCGCTGATTGAAGCAGACGAAATCGAGCGCGAAGGATATGTACCCAATGTGGTGTATACCTGCGGATTGATGTTGCATGGCGGATTATTAATTATTCCATATGCTGTTTCGGATTCAGCCACGGGATTTGTAACGATCCCTTTGAATGAATTACTGAATGCGTTTAATCTATAACATGAATGGTATGAAGAAGAGAATGGTCATTATAATCTGCAGTCTGTATGTACTCAGCACGAACCTTACAGCCTGTTCGAAAAAGACAGCAGCCGCGCCGCCGGTAATCACCCCGGTCGATACCGGACTGGTAAATACCAGTCATCTGGACCAATTATATATACCGGTAACATTTCCGGATAATCTGCCTTCGGCCGGCGTTTTTATCTATGCCCAATATCCGGATTATCATCCCGTAGATGCGAACGGTGAAGGATACACCTGCGTGGATGATGTTGCCCGGGCAGCCCTGGTTTATTTAAGAAGCAGTAAAATTTTATCGGATACGGCGACGCAGTCCAAACTCTATCACCTGTTACAATTCGTCCTGGAAATGCAATCCGGCAACGGGTATTTCTATAATTTTTTATTTACGAACAACACGATCAATACGGCAGGGCCGACCAGTGTAAATAATCCCAACTGGTGGTCCTGGCGGGCACTGCAGGCGCTGACGGAAGCGGCACCGGTAATTAAAAATCTGAATTCGCCGCTTTATAACCGGATGAATACGGCGATCAATTTGCTGGTGGAAAGAATAAAAACAGATCTTGTTGGTCATTCCCGCAACAACAACCATTGTGCATGGCATTACTGTTCCGCAATGGCTGCCCGCCGGCAGTGGTACGGACCAGTCCGCCGTTTTAATCCTGGGCCTGATCAATTATTGTGTGGCGAACAATGATCCTGTTATTTCTAATCTATATCGTGAAACTGGCCGACGGCATTGCGCTGATGCAACAGGGAGATGCGACGCATTTTCCCTACAATGCTTTTCTAAGCTGGGAAAATACCTGGCATGCCTATGGTAACGTGCAGGCATATGCGCTGATGGTGGCAGCCGGCTTTTTAAATAATGCACAATACAGGAATCTGGCCCTTGCTGAGGTGGATAATTTTTATCCCTGGCTCTTGACAAAACGGATATAAAGCCTCCTTTGCAGTCAATGACAGTGCAGGGGTATTATCAAATACTTTCTGAAGCCAGTTATGACCAGATTGCTTATGGTATTGAACCCATGGTATTCGCAGCAGCAGAAGCCTATAAGGAAACGGGTGATGCAAAGTATGCCGATATGGCTGGTCACCTGGCTGCCTGGTTACTGGGTGCCAATGATGGCGGTATCATCATGTATAGTATAACAACCGGTGTATGTTATGACGGATTATCGCAGGGCGGCAATGCCAATTTAAATTCCGGCGCTGAATCTACGATTGAAGCCTTACTCACCATACAAAGAGTGGAAGCCGATCCGGTGATCAAAGCGGCATTGATGAAGTATAAAAAATAAAAGCGCGAACCAGGCCGATGGATAATAGCCATATCAAATCTGATCTTTTAATATTTACGCCGGATGATGTAGACCTGTCCCGTTCTCCCATGCGGAACAGCCTGCATGAACAGACTTTTGTCTTGGGTGCATTTAACCCCGGCCTCTGCCGTTTACAGAATGGAAATTTACTGATGATGGTCAGGGTGGCGGAAGCATTGAAAAATCCGGTGGCAGGGGATAAGGTCAGGAGTTTAAGATGGGACAGGGTAAAAAAATATGTTACCGATGAGTGGTCTGCAGAACAGGCGGATATACGGGATCCCAGGAAGATAAAGCTAAACCAATACGGATTTCCGGTTTATGCACTGACCTCTTTGTCCTGGCTGCTGCCCGTTGAACTCAATGAAGACGGTTCTGCTGTACAACAAATTCATTACGATAAAATTATTTCACCACAGTTGAGCAGCCAGGAATACGGAATAGAAGATCCGCGTATTTCGGTTATAGAAGGCCGTTATTATATGACCACCTGCTGTGCGAGTTCCGAAAGACATTCCACGATGCTGTATGTTTCTGATGATGGGCTGGAATACAAAAACCTGGGCATCGTACTGGATCACCAGAACAAGGATATGTTATTGTTTGAAGGCCGCATCAATAACAGTTACTATGCTTTGACGCGGCCACTGGGAGAATGTTATTTTGCGAGTTCCCCCTTATCGGAATGGCACCCGGGTGCTGCTATTCACCTGGCCCGTTCGCCTGACCTCTTACACTGGAAACCGGCAGACAGGGCTTTTCTGCGGGCGAGGCGTTCTTCCTTATCCAATGTAAAAATAGGCGGAGGCACACCACCCATCCTCACTGAAAACGGATGGCTGATCTTATACCACGGCGTTGAAAGCAAGGGCGAAGTGGGGATTTACCGCACTTTCTGGGCCCTGCTGGATAAGGATGATCCACTGCATATGCTGCATGTTGCAGACGATACACCGCTACTGGAATCTGATTCAGGACTGACATCCGTGATCAGCCACCAGCTGTATATCGGGGATGTTGTATTTACCACCGGCATGGCAGAGCATGGTGATGATTATATCCTGGCATCCGGAGAATCAGACATTGCCTGCCGCATAACCAGGATATCCCGGAAATATTTTTCATCCCGACTTTCTTAAAAGTATATTTTATGGCTGAAGTGATCCTGGAACATATCTCGAAGAAATATCCAAGCGAAAAGAAAAATGCAGTTACACAAAAAGCGATTGATGATGTTTCTTTTACGGTACAGGATAAAGAATTCATGGTGATTGTTGGTCCTTCCGGCTGCGGCAAATCCACGCTGTTGCGCATGATAGCAGGCCTGGAGGAAATCGGGGAGGGGACGCTTAGCATTGACAACAAAAAAATCAATGACCTGAGTCCGCGCGACCGGGATATTGCCATGGTATTCCAGAATTATGCTTTATATCCGCATATGACGGTATACGATAACCTGGCATTTGGCCTGAAATTGCGGCATATCAGTAAGTCTGAAATTAAGACGCAGGTGATGCAGACTGCGCAGTTACTCGAGATTGAAGATGAACTCTACAGGAAACCGAAATCATTATCCGGGGGGCAAAGGCAGCGGGTCGCGATCGGCAGGGCAATTATCAGAAGGCCCAAAGTATTTCTCTTTGATGAACCGCTGAGTAATCTCGATGCAAAACTCAGGAGCCAGATGCGTATTGAATTACAAAAACTGCACAGGGAAATCAAAGCAACGATGATTTATGTTACGCATGATCAAACGGAAGCCATGACACTGGGAAACCGGATTGCCGTTTTGAACAAGGGGAAATTAATGCAGCTGGATACGCCGCTGCATTTATATGAAAAGCCGGCCAATAAATTTGTTGCCGGGTTTATCGGATCTCCGACCATGAATTTTATAAAAGGAAGCATTCAGTTCCAGGAAGGTTATTTTTTTATTCCTGAATTAAATACCTTCCGTATAGGTTTGGATGAAAGGCAGTCTGCAAGCATGAAGTCCTATGCCGGCAAAACAGTTCAGATTGGTATCCGGCCGGAACATGTATTGATCTCTGAAAAGCAGGAAGACGGGCCGGCGCCGGATTGTTCATTGGAAATTATGGCCTATGAGAATATGGGGAATGAACAATTTGTATACCTGACTTTTGGATTACAAACGCTGATCGTGCGCCGGTTACCCCTGGAATCGACTGAACTGGGAAGGGGGAAAGGCATTCATTTTCTGCGGAATAAAATCATATATTTTGATGACAGCACCGGGCAGGTTATTGGATAACCGGGTCCTGGATAAATAAAAAGTAAATTGTTATTGATTGTTAATTAGGTGATTATAAACAGTTGCTGGTATTGGGTGCGTCCGGGACAGGAAATAATCTGTTGAATTAGTACTAAACACTTAATTACAGGTCTTTATGATGTAAACCTGCCATGGTATGGCTTAATCGGATTCCTATGGATGTTAATGAGCACGTACGATTCCTGTTTGCAAAATACATTCGGAAGGAATGTTCCGCAAAGGAATTTGAAGAGATGTTAACCTGGCTGGTCGCCATGGACGAGGAAGAGAAAAATAATCTTTCTGCTCCAATGCATGAACTATGGGATCAGGCGATGGCAGGAAAGTTACCATCTGTAGCAGACCAGGTGGACTGGGACCTTGTGCTCGGCAGGGTATTGGAATCTTCAGGTCAGGATGAAACAATCCCGATTGAAATCGTACAGACCAGGAGAATCGGCTGGAGGAAAATTGCGGCGGCTGTTGTTATTCTTGGATTAATTATTTCCGGCAGTATTTTATTCCTGAACAGGAAGACGCCCACTCCACTGGTAAAAACAGAAAAAAAGATTCCGCATTTACCGGAAGAAATTGTTGCGAAGGGAAATCAGGCCATTTTAACGCTTGCCAATGGTACAGTCATTATTACTTGACAGTACAAAAAACGGAATCATTACGAGTCAGGGCAATGTAAAAGTCATCAAACTGGATAGTGGACAACTGGCCTATACACCTGCATCCGGGAAAGGAATTTCTTCTTCGGAAATAAGTTACAATACCATCTCTACGCCCCGCGCAGCACAATATCAGATCGTATTATCAGATGGTACAAAGGTCTGGCTCAATGCGGCTTCTTCCCTTCGGTACCCGACAGTTTTTACTGGTAAGGACCGGCAGGTAGTGCTTACGGGAGAAGGATATTTTGAAGTCGCTAAAAATAAAGAAAAACCATTTCATGTTCAGGTGGGCGGACTTGAGGTAGAAGTGCTGGGAACGCATTTTAATATCATGGCTTATGAGGATGAAGATGCCATCCAGACCACGCTGCTTGAAGGATCCGTAAAAGTGATACACAACAACCAATCTGATTTACTTGTCCCGGGCAGGGAGGCCAGCCTGGGCAGGTCCAGCAACCAACTGACTGTTGGTGATGCCAATGTTCAGCAGGCGGTGGCCTGGAAAAACGGTTATTTTTATTTTGACAAATCGGATGTGAAGACCATTATGCGACAGGTGAGTCGCTGGTATGACCTGGATATTATATATGAAGCACCCGTACCGGATATGAAGTTCTCCGGAAAAATAGAACGTGGGCTTCCCTTATCCGGCATCGCGCATTTGCTGGAGAGTGGGCAGATCCATTTCCGCATTGAAGGAAAGAACTGCATCATGCTGAAATAGAAATTCGTTACGCGCTACCAGCCGATCAGTTCAACATACCGGGATACTCACCTCAGAGAGTCATCAAACCAGATGAATTAACTTTGGAATGAATTGGTGACGATGAATTTTCCATTCCTGTTTTCAAAAACGAGGTTAGTAATGGCTGTGATCTTCAGTTTAGCCATTTGTCCCGGCTTTACCCAGACGCCAACCGACTCCGTTCAGTTCAAAAAAATTGTGCTCACCCGGGATTTTGTATCCGAAGGCGTCGCTGTCGGTGATGTAAACCAGGATGGCCGGGTAGATGTACTGGCCGGAAGTTTTTGGTTTGAATCCCCCAAATGGACAAGGCACGAAATCACGCGTCCGCGTATATTTTTCCCCGATACCGCTTTCAGTAATTCCTTCCTTGATTTTAGTATGGATGTCAACCAGGACGGTTGGATTGATCTGATCCGCGTGGGATTTCCCGGAGAGGAAGTAGTATGGTATGAAAATCCGAAGAACAGAAAGGGATATTGGAAGGAGCATTTGATTTACCGCCATATTGGAAACGAATCCCCTGCGCTGGTGGATATTGACGGGGACGGCAGACCCGATATACTATGTAATGATCCCGTGAAAAAAGAAGTGGTCTGGTTTAAATCGCCGGTTAAAAAAGGTGACACGCTATGGAAAAAATTCATCATCAGTCATGTTGCGGATCTCGCCACAAACAAGTATACACATGGACTGGGATTCGGGTATATGAATATGGATCGTCGCAAAGACGTTATCGTTACCAGGGGTTGGTGGGAGGCGCCGGAGAACAGGGAGCAACCGGACTGGACTTTTCATCCGGCTGACCTGGGAGAGGATGCCGCGCAGATGTATTCAATCGATATTGACGGTGATGGTGATATGGACCTGATCAGTTCCTCCGCCCACGACTATGGCATCTGGTGGCATGAACAGATCAGTGATGAAAAGGGCCGTATTATTTACAGTCATCACCTGATCAGTAAAGCATTTTCCGAATCGCATGCGTTGGTTATGACTGATATCAACGGAGATGGTTTTCCTGACCTGGTGACCGGTAAAAGATATTTCGCACATAACGGAAAGGATCCGGGTGGGTATGAGCCGGCCGTATTATATTGGTTTGAATTAAAGCCCGGGAGACCACCGCAATGGATTCCACACCAGATCGATGATAATTCGGGTGTCGGACTCCTGCCCGTAGTGGCCGATATGAACCAGGATGGGTTGCCTGATATAATCACTGCGAATAAAAAAGGAGTCTACATTTTCGAGCGAATAAAATAATCCGGAACGCTTAACCTGCCTGCCGGCAGGCAGGCGCTTAACGCGGTTTATTGTGCTTAAGTGTCCTTCGTCGGTAAAACCGTGACTTCTGTATTCCATTTCAATGCATCCGTACATGCCGGATCCACGGTCTCTTTTTTTAAGTAAATTTCAGTATGCGTTTTACCAGTTTCAACTTAAGGACTTTTTTCTATCATGTAATTTTTTGGCTGGTCTATATTATTACCAATGCTTATTTGTGGTATACGTTTGACAAAACCTATAATGAAACTACCCTTTACGGATTAACGCGGCTGCCCCTAAAAATCACAGCGGTTTATATTAATTATTTTTTACTGATACAATTCTTTTTCCGAAAGAAATACATTGCATTTTTTGTATTCTTTTTATTGAATTTAATTCTTGCGGGGTTTATTCAAACTTATATTGCGGCTCCTGCGGATTTAAATTATCAAAAATTTACCCAATATACTTTGCCGGTCAGTTCGGTTGTTATAGTGAGCAGTGTATTGATTATTATTCATCAATTTTTTATAAAAGTCCGTGAATCCAAACAGCTGGAGATTGAGAAAATCAAAAGTGAATTAAATTTTTTGAAGGCTCAGTTTCAGCCTCATTTCCTGTTTAATACACTCAACAATATCTATTCTTTAACGCTTAACAATAGTCAGCTGGCCGGGAAATCAATTCTGCAATTGTCGAGATTATTAAGGTACATGCTTTACGAATCAGATGCGGAAATGGTCGATCTGCAAAAAGAGATCAGCCATTTACAGGATTATATAGAATTGGAAAAATTGAGATTTGCGTTCAGGATGGAACTTTCATTCAATATTTCAGGGAATATTACTAACAAGAAAATAATTCCCATACTGCTGATACCCTTTTTGGAAAATGCCTTTAAACATGCATCTAATAAAATAAATGAGAAAATATGGATTACCATAGATTTGATTGTTAAGGACGGAAATCTCAATTTTACGGTTGAAAACAGCGTTTTCCCTGAAGGGAAAACACAAATGCACAATGCCTATTCCGGCATCGGACTGGAAAATGTAAAAAGAAGACTATCCCTGTTGTATGAAAATTACACTTTGCAGAATGAATTAAAAGAAAACTATTACCATGCTTTTTTACAGATACCGGTTAATTAGACAGCCATTATGAACCAGTTGAAGTGTTTAATTATAGATGACGAGCCACTGGCCCAAAATGTAATTGAGAATTACCTGAATAATTTCTCCTTCATTGCGCTGGTAGCCAAATGCGACAATGCAATGAGCGCCCTGGACTGGATGAAAAAGAAAAAAATCGATTTGATATTCCTGGATATTTCGATGCCCTTTATTTCCGGAATTGATTTTATTAAGACTTTAAAAAACCCTCCTGAAATTATTGTTACTACAGCACACAAGGATTTTGCCATTGAAAGCTATGAATTGAATGTTTTGGATTATTTGTTAAAGCCCATTTCATTTGAACGGTTCCTGAAGGCCATTAATAAGCTGAAGGACCATTCAGCTGCAGATCTTAAACCGGAAGCGGAAAGTTCCGAAAAGGATTTATTTATGTATGTAAAGAGTGATAAGAAAAATGTAAAAATATTATTAAGTGAGATACTGTTTATCGAGAGTCTGAAGGACTATATTAAAATACATACTACCAATAAAACCATTATTACCCAGGCACAAATATCAGCCATAGAACAGCGGTTGCCTGATAGTTTTTTACGGATTCACCGGTCATTTATCATATCGAAAGATAAGATAACCGCTTATACCCAGCACGATTTCGAAATTGGGAAACATCAGATTCCCATCGGCAGGAGTTACAAATCCATTGTATCCAGGAATTTTGATCGTCGCATTGACTAAGCGTTCATATACTGCTGAATGGGACAGGAATACCCGCAGTTTGTTTCAAGTACACCGGATTGAATTCAGCGTACCAGTCTATTTTGAAAACTTTTTATTGTTTCAAAAATGCCACAATTTTGTTTCTTTCTTCGTCGGTAATGAGGGAACGGCTTTGCATATGCAGACCAACAGTCTCCCATTGATCCGAGGAAAATGAGGAAGGCGACGGTGTATTATGGCAACGCTGACAGTTTTCCGCCCAAAGTTGGGCACCCGTCTTGTTGCTGATCTGTTGGCTTGCCGTACAGCCATTAAAAGTTGCCAGAATCATCAGACCCAGGACTATCAATGTGCTTGTGGTGATTTTATTTATAGGTAATCTTTTCATTTTATTTAAGTTAAAGCTGGATTGCAAATTGAATAAATAATGATTCTGATTTTACTTTATCACCGGAATTTTCTAAAGCAGTACTGGTTCCGTCATTTGACTGATAGCCGATTTTAAATACCGTTCTCCAGGTTAGCCAATAATTCAGGCTGACATCTATAATGGTTGATTTTTGACCCCAAAGGGAATTTTCAGGTGTAACATACCGGCCATACCTGAACGCGATTTCCAGATTTTTGATAAAGTCATTCTCCGCCCCGGTGGGCCTGAGGGCGATTTGTGCGAAGGCGGAAGTTGTTTCGTTATTAAACGTATAGGTGCTGGTATCAGTTGGATTGATGTATTGCTGACTATTTACGAATGTAGAGTTTGCCTGTCCTTTAAAGTTTACCAGAATCGGGCTAAAAAGTTTTACATAATTCATATCTACCGCCCATGACTGACTCTTTGCATCCTGATAGGGTGAATTGGCATCGCCAACCGTACCAAACATTCCGCTCACGCCTATTTCAAGGGAAGAATTTGATATAGGAAGGAAACCGAGCCTTGCCGTGACCGTTTTATTTTTATTGTTGTCAACGGCACCTACGCTTTGTAGTTCGCCATCCGGCAATAGCTGCAAACCGTTGGTGAGACTTATGTCATAATTAAATTTGGTTGTTCCCAGGGGTAAACCTCCTTCAGCTTCAAATCCAAAATCAGTAGTTGGCGGATAGTCAGCGACGCCGGTTGGGTCAGTGGGAAGTTTATCGATCCATCCGGCCGCAAGTCTTTTGCTGTATGTACCAAACGGGGTAACCAGGTAGCCGGCGCGTAAAATTAATCCCGGAGCGACAAAATAGGAAACATCGGCCCAGTTAACTCCTACAGAGGAACCATCGAAAGATGGTTCAAATTCCAAAAGGAAGCGGCTTCCGTGGCGCCATAGAAACAACGGACTGAATTCAAAATGGTCTACGTCGGGGAAGCTGTTTGTTTTTGCTTTCTGACTGATGCCGCCTGAAGTGGTTGTTGTGGTATTGGCGACAAACCCGAACGTCGCCAGACCGGCAACCATGAAATGATCATCTCCCCATTTTCGGGAGTTAGATTGTTTTTCAAGTTCGGCAATCCTATCCAGCAGAGAAGAATCCACTACTTTATCCTGTGCAAGCAAGCGGATTCCAAAGAGTGAGGAGATGAAAAGACAGAGACTGGCCGCGATCAGATATTTGCTCTTTTTCATATTGAATAATTGTGTTCGGGATACTTATAGACTAAAAATATTTTTATTTGGAATGAATAATAATGATTTATATCACAAGCTTATATGATCTTTGTTCTAATCCCGGTA
The DNA here is from genome assembly GCA_963741345.1 of uncultured Bacteroidota bacterium. Classification (GTDB taxonomy): domain Bacteria; phylum Bacteroidota; class Bacteroidia; order Chitinophagales; family Chitinophagaceae; genus Puia. Next base: position 236,134 of record CAVUHS010000004.1, on the reverse strand, counting down.
TAGTTCATCCATTATATTGTGCCTACAATTCAGAATGAAGTGCAGTAGAACCAAGATTTTTAATCCACAAAAACTATAGTGTATGGAGGCCAATCGCAAGAATAGAAGACTAAAAAAAATTTGTGTTTCCACACTCATATTACTCTATTGTACGGGCTTCACATCTTTTGCCCAAACGACGCCCTGGAATGCTCCCAGTAGTGCAGACAATAATAAAAATCCGCTCGCTGGGAATACCTCTGTTCTGGCGGAAGCCAAGACCCTATATACGGCAAACTGTGTCCCATGTCATGGAGATAAAGGAAGGGGAGACGGTCCTGCAGCCATTGGTTTGAACCCGAAACCGGCAGATCATTCCTCATTGGCGGTTCAGAGTGAATCTGATGGATCACTTTTCTGGAAGCTTTCGGAAGGAAGGAGCCCAATGCCCGGATACAAGAAAATATTTTCCGACCAGCAAAGATGGGAGTTGATCAATTATATCCGGACCCTGGCGAAAAGTCCAAAGAAGAAATAGCCGACCCTGCCTGTTGAAATCTTATTTGTGTTTGACATAAAATACTTTGTCCGGATTTCCCCTGTGATAAGAAATAACATTTAATCAGGATGTATATAAAGGTTGCACACGTTTAAAATCTCAATTATGAAACGTTCAATTTACCTCATGGTCGTTGCTGTCTTCAGCATTTTTGCACTTCAATGTAATTCTAACACGAAAAGTCAAACGGGTGAAATGACAACAGACAGCAGCATTAAGAAGCCCAAGACAGATACCGTTGTAATTTTTATGGGAATCAATTCAAAAGGAGTTGGCCGGTTTAAGAACGTAAGCCTCAGCCATCCTCCGGATGAAACAATGGCCTCAAAGGGACAGACTACATATCAGTCCAAATGCTTTGCCTGTCACAAGCTCACTACAGAAACCCTGGTAGGACCCGGCTGGACAGGTGTTACAGAAAGGAGAACCCCGGAATGGATCATGAACTGGATCACGAATACAAAAGTCATGTTAGACAAGGATCTGGCCGCCCAGACAGAAATGGTGGTCTGCCTGATCAGAATGCCTAACCAGGACCTCACAGACGAACAGGCCAGGAATGTGTTGGAGTTCATGCGTAAAAATGACGGTGATAAATAAAGTCGTCAGGGCTGTTTTTTTGATTGAATTCGCGATATAGCCAGCAGAACCGTTCCAACAAACAATAATATTCCTGCTATCCAAAGCAGCCAGAGAAATAAGTTGCCTCCGGCGGTAAACATAGTTGTTAATCCCTGAATAAATAGCAGCAACTCATTCAATATAACAGCTAAAGTAAATACGATTAACGCCACCTTCGTATAACTGAACTTCGTGTTCAATAAATTTGTTTTGGTAAGATAAGTCACTATAAACAGGGTGACAAAGGACAGAAAAACCAAATGCAGAAACCCCATTATTACCGGCCGGCTTCCGAAAATTGCATTGCCGATTACCGGAATGATCGTGAAACTTTGAAGAAATGCTTTTAGCATAAAAGATCCAAAGGATATTGTCAGTAAACAGCGGATAACAGGCTGTTCTGCTCTGTAAATGGATTGTAGTGAAATTGCCAAAAGAAGAAATAGATATAAGCAAAAAAGTAAAAGAAGGCTGCCCGAAACAGCAACAATCCGATACCAGATATCGGGGTCCTGCCAAAGATAGGAAAGGAATAGTGAGGGCAAAACAGAAAGGCAAATGGCGATAGAAAACCGGCGTATACGTTTTTCTGATTTTAGTGAAATATTTTTAATAATATAATTAAACAAAAGGGTAAAAATGGCCAGTGTAAAAAAGCCGTTGTATTGGAAATGCAGGTAGGTAAAAAGTGCATTGCGGTATACCGTAGCATCAAAGGACCTGGTAAAAAAGATATTGGCTATTATAAGGACGCCGGCTGAGGACAAAATCAGACAAATGATTGAAGACACGGCAAGCAAGCTGATTGAAAAATTCAGATTGGCTTTCAGGATATCTTTTATCAGAATCGATCCAAACAGGAAAATAATCACAACAAAAGACAATGAGAAAATGGTGGATACAGCGTTGTATCCCCCTATAGAAAATGAAATTAGCATAGCCCAGGCGAGTAATGCAACAAATCCAAGCAACCATTGATAAGATTTCTTTTTACCCACTGATTCTGGCAACAGATCTTTTACAAACAGTGCCAGCAGGATCGTTGTTGCCCATCCACCAAAACTGAAATGTCCGTGGGCTTCCAGTAAATGATTGTAGTTTATAAACGGTAAGGGAAATATCATTTTGCTTCTCAATATGAGACCAATCAGGGCTACTACACAAAGACTCAGTAAGGACAAATCAACCCACTTACTAAGCCAGGCAATATTTGAAGCATTGGTAATTTTCAATTGAGGAGAATTGGTGAATCGTAGCTGTTTCTTAACGGGAAGTAATCATTCAGATTAAGGTAAATCTATTTTTTGACTAATTATACCTGATATTGAAATGATAAAAATCATAAGACTAAATGACGATAGTTATTTTTTTATGGGCTGAATATCCCGATTGTATGTTTTACCGGCGGAGACTAACACGTCCAGGAGTCCGACCCATATATCAGTTTGCCGTTTAGCCGCAGATAAATGGGGTTACGTCGCATTTTATGAAAGCCATTCAAAATCCGGAATACTTTTGTTCTTCAATTAACAAAAGCATTCATTCTTTAAAAATTTAAGTCATGAAAAAGAGAATTTTGATATTGGCCGCTTCCCTGATACTGATTTTTTCAGTTTCCTATGCGAACGGGGACAGCAAACCGGTACCGGCAAGGGTTAGTTCTGTGTTTTCAGATGATTTTTTCTATGCCAGTAATGTACGCTGGGAAGCAAACGGTGAATATTACAAGGCAAGTTTTGACAAACATGGGATGACCGTCTATGCTTTTTATACAGGCGACGGCGAATTGATGGGTGTTGCCACCTATTTACTTTCGAACAGACTACCGGGGAACCTGCAATCCGAAATACAGGGGAAGTATGCCGGTTACTGGATCACGGACCTGTTTCAGTTTAACATCAATAATAATGTGGGCTATTTTGTTACACTTGAAAACGCCGATCGAAAAATTATGCTGAAAGCCGAAGAGAATAAAAGCTGGTCTTTCTATTCCGAAGTAAAGAAGGGTTGAGAATAAAATCTGATAACAAAAAGCACGAGCTTCGTTCAATCAAATCTTTAAAAACATGAAACAGGCAAAACTCCCCTTCAGCAGATTGGCACCGGTCATTCTTTTAATAACAACCTTCGTTTGTTTCGCAGCCGAATGCACCGCGCAGCCTGTGCCGGCAAAGACCCTGCTTGCTCTTTCGAAATCTGACCATACACTGGCGATCATTGATCCCACTACCTTGAAAGTAATTGCGCGGGTGCCCGTTGGTACGGATCCGCATGAAGTGATTGCGTCTGCTGACGGAAAGACTGCATACGTCACCAACTACGGAGGAGGCAGCTTTCATGAGCTGAATGTTATTGACCTTATCGCGCAAAAGCCATTAACCAATATTGACACCAGACCCCTGATCGGCCCGCACGGAATAATCTTTGCGGACGGGAAAGCCTGGTTTTCCGCCGAGGGTTCCAAATCTGTTGGCCGTTATGATCCTGTCACAGGAAAGATGGACTGGAGTATGGGTACCGGGGAGAACCGCACGCATATGATATATGTGACGCCGGACGGGAAAAATGTATACACGACAAATGTGAGCTCCGGCACGGTGAGTATTATTGTGGATACCCTGCTCCCTGCGCCGGTTAGCCCGACAGGGCAGGTATTCCCGGGAGCCAAGCCACATATGGAATGGATTCAAACCATTATTTCCGTGTCGAAAGGCTCTGAAGGTTTTGATGTATCGCCGGATGGACGTGAGTTATGGACTGCCGCGTCGGATGACGGGAGCATTGCTATCATCGACATTGCGGCGAAAAGATTGTCCGGTAAAATAGATGCAAAAGTCATCGGTGCAAACCGCCTCAAGTTTACACCGGATGGTAAGCGGGTGCTGGTCACCAGCCTGAGAACCGGCGATCTTTTTATTTTTGATGCGGCTTCGCATATGGAAATAAAAAAATTGAATCTCGGTCGCGGTGCTGCGGGCATTCTCGTGGACACGGATGGGTCACGCGCATTTGTGGGATGCACAGCCGACAACTATGTTGCGATCATTGATCTCAAATCGCTGGAAGTGGCCGGACATCTGGATGCAGGCGGAGGACCGGATGGCCTGGCCTGGGCGGTGAGGCCCTGATATCCAGCGGGCCTGCTTATAGCGGATTTTGTCTCAACATTTTGCTAATTGGTCGCATTGCGGGAAATAGTACACGCATGTAAACTATTTTTAGCCCTACAAAAATTAAACAACATTGTTATGAAAAGATTCATCTATCCGTTATCGGCCCTGCTTCTGATTGTGGTTTCTTCATTTACTGTTTTCGTATCGCAGGAATGGAAAATCGCCGAGAGCGCTTTTGTAAAGTTTGATGGCGGTGATCCATCCGGCCAGTTTGGGGGAATAAAGGGCACTGTGAATTTTGATCCCAATGACCTGGCGACTTCAAAATTTGATGTTACCCTTGATGTGGCTACCATTAATACAGGTAACGGGATGAAAAATACGCACGCGAAAAGTGCAAAATGGTTTGATGCTGAAAAGTATCCAACGATCCAGTTTACTTCTTCAGCCATTACGAAGGCTGCTGCAGGATATGAAGCCAAAGGAACCCTTAATATCCATGGAGTTCAAAAGGACGTGGTCATTCCATTCACATTCGAAGACAATATTTTCAAAGGAAGTTTTACCATCAACCGGCTGGATTATAATATCAATACCGATGAGCCAAATCATGGCAGCGCCAGCTTTAAAGTGGATGTTCAGGTGCCGGTAACCAAATAAATGATAATGTTTAAGAAAATATTTTGGCACGGCGTTCTTGCAGGAGCATTGGCCGCCCTGGCAGGGATTATCTATAGCCGGATCCATTATTTTGCCACAGAAGCTGATTTTTCCCGGGTTTTAGGTAGCGGAAGGATTATCGGACTTTGTGTCTTGATCTCGATGCTGGCGTCACTATTAAACTATGGTTTAAACAGGTTGACTAAGAAAAGAGGGGAACTCATTTTTAATTTTGTGTTTTCTATTATTTCTTTTGCCTGTGTAATGATCCCCATTTCAATTTCACTTCCGTTGAGTATTAAATTTCCTGAATTATTTCCCGGGCTTGCCGTGCCAATGGTATTTTTTCCTGCCATTGCATGGTATACTGTAAATCCATTGTTCGAAAAGGAACAGAGTCCATAAAGTGGTTTTTAAATTCTTATCGTTCTACTTTTGGTTTAACAGGGTTGTTTTTTCTAATTCAACCCTTCATTTATTTACTTTCTTCCCCGGCACCCTTTCGTTATTTATGAGAGGGCTTTTTGTTTCCGGGAGTCTGGCATGAAACTCTTATTCACCAGGTATTCCCTGTTGGTTAATCTTGCAGTAAATATTAATATTTTGGTAACGTTTACATAAGAATCGGGTTATGATCATTTCTTCTCTTTGTAACATAAAATAACTCTATGAATAAGATTCGCTTCTATTTTGAATCAGTCGTAGCAGCTATTATCCTGGTAAAGATTTCTGCTTTAAGTTCGGCACTTAAGTGAAAATCCTATATGCCATTCAGGGCACCGGTAACGGGCATGTCAGCCGCGCCCGCGATGTAATTCCCATCCTCCAGCGTAAAGGCGAACTCGACCTGCTCATCAGTGGTACACAGGCTGATGTAGACCTTCCTTATCCCATAAAATACCGCTTCAAGGGTCTTTGTTTTATTTTCGGTAAAAAAGGCGGTATTGATATTCTTGAAACTTACAGAAAGGGCAACCTGAAAAGACTGTTGAAAGAAATTAAAAGTCTTCCCATTGAGGAGTATGATCTTGTGATCAATGATTTTGAACCGGTAAGCGCCTGGGCCTGCAAGCGAAAACATAAAAGTTGTATCGGCCTGAGCCATCAGTCGGCCGTAATCAACAAGCATGCGCCCAAACCAAAAGAGAAGGACCGTATCGGGCAGGCCATTCTGTTCAATTATGCACCGGTCACCCGGTCTTACGGATTTCATTTTAAGTCATATGCGCCCGGAATTTTTACTCCGGTGATCCGAAGTGAAATACGGGATTCGGAACCGGAGACAGGAAAGCACTATACAGTTTATCTGCCTGCTTATTCTGATAAGCGGATACACCGGATATTATCAACTATAAAACAGGTTGAATGGCAGGTGTTCAGCAAACACAGCAAAGAGAGCTACCGTAAGGATAATATTTATTTTCAGCCGGTCAATAATAAAGGATTTATAGAAAGTATGTTAAGCTGTACGGGTATTTTATGTGGCGCCGGATTTGAAACACCGGCTGAAGCCCTTTTCCTGAAGAAAAAATTATTGGTTATCCCCATGAAAGGACAATATGAACAAAAATGCAATGCGGCTGCGCTGGATGATCTGGGGGTACCCGTCATCAAATCACTAAAAGAAAAGTATGCCGGCAAAATAAAAAACTGGACGGAGCGAACGCAATCCATCCCGGTTAACTATCCGGATATCACAGAAGAAATCATTGATCAGCTGATCAGAGAAGCCGTGACAGGAGAAAAAACACCGCTTCGAAGTCTTTCCGATGTTATTATTTCCGTGCAGGAGCTCAAACAGGAAAGCCTGAACAGGATTCTTAAACAATCGGGCGATTGATATGGAACTGAATCGTTCAGGATTCGGAAGTGAATTTCACTGGGGTGTTTCGACGGCGGCTTACCAGATAGAGGGCGGACATAATGCTGACGGCAAAGGACCATCCATCTGGGACCGGTTTGTTCAGAATCCAAAAAAAATCTACGGGAATCATGACGGAAATATTGCCTGCGATTTTTATAATCGCTTTGAAGAAGATATTAATCTCCTGAGTGAATTGAATATTCCAAACTACCGTTTTTCCATATCCTGGAGCAGGATTTTGCCCGAAGGCATCGGACAGGTCAATCAAAAAGGAATTGATTTCTATAACCGCATCATTGATTATTGCATTTCACAACATATCACCCCATGGATCACCTTATATCATTGGGATCTCCCGGAAGCGCTGAGCGCAAAAGGAGGATGGACAAACCGCGATATCATTGAATGGTTCAGTTATTTTGTTTTGCAGTGTGTAAAACAATTTGGCGACCGTGTAAGGCACTGGATGGTCTTAAATGAGCCCATGGTATTTACCGGTGCCGGATATTTTCTGGGTGTACACGCGCCTGGTAAACGCGGTCTCTCTAATTTCATGGCTTCGGCGCATCATGCGGCTTTATGCCAGGCTGAAGGTGGAAGGATTATTAAGACAATGCACCCGCAAAGCAAAGTCGGTACCACTTTTTCTTATTCGCATGTGGAACCCTACCGGCTTATTGAAAAGGATATCTCCGCAGCTAATAAAACGGATGCACTTTTGAACCGCCTATTCATCGAACCTTTGCTTGGACTGGGATATCCGGTGAAGGATCTGAAAATATTGAACAGGATCGAAAAATATATGAAGGACGGCGATGATGCGAAACTTGCTTTCGATATGGATTTTGCAGGGCTTCAAAGCTATACCCGGGAGATTGTGACGCATTCCCACTTCGTACCGTTTATCGGTGCCAGGATTGTAAAGGCAGAAAGACGAAAAGTAAAATGCACGGAAATGGGATGGGAAGTCTATCCCGAATCTATTTATCATGCATTGATGAGAATGAGTGAGTATAAAAACCTAAAAGAAATTATAGTTACGGAAAACGGAGCAGCTTTCCACGATAAAATGCTCGGAGGAAAGGTGGACGATCCCGATCGCATCGACTATTTAAAAACGCATATCAGCGAGGTATTACGTGCCCGGCAGCAGGGGGCGCCCGTTAACGGATATTTCGTCTGGACCTTTCTGGATAATTTTGAATGGGCGGAAGGGTTCCGGCCCAGATTCGGCCTGGTGCATGTTGATTACGAAACCCAAAAAAGAACGGTGAAGGCTTCGGGGCACTGGTACAGCTCTTTTCTGCGTTCGATCTGATATTTGTTTCATAGTCACTTCTTGCCTGTTAAGAAGAATGGGGCCGGATCTCCAGAAGCTTACTTGACATACCTTATGAAAAGCAGGTAATTTCGCGTGGTATCAGAAAATCAAAATTATATCAAATGGTTATTCTGGTGATGGGTTTGCCCGGTTCGGGGAAGAGTTACTTCGCTTCCCGGCTTGCAGATGCCATTAACGCGGATTATTTTAACAGCGACAGGATCAGGAAAGAGATGATCCTGAACAGACAATATTCGGAACAGGAAAAGGAGTTGGTATATAACGAAATGCTTTTGCGCATGGGGCAATCCCTGAAGCAAAACAAAGACGTTGTACTGGATGCAACATTTTATAAAAAGAGACTAAGGGATAAATTCAGCAGCAATATTCCCGGATCGTCTGGACTAGCTCAAATTGAAGTGACGGCGCCGGAAGAAGTTATCAAACAAAGACTCAGTCATAAAAGAGAATTTAGTGAGGCGGATTTTGAGGTTTACCGGACCATACTGAAAGACTGGGAACCCATTACTGACAAACACCTTGTACTGAGTTCGGCTGACAATAACCTGGACGACCTGGTGCAAAAAGCCATTCAGTATCTTCATGTAATTAAGCATGAACAGGGAACAAATCAATCTATTACTAAGGGAGGGGGGAATTGCTGATCTCCAGGGGGAAAATGAACTGATTGAGACCCATATTTCATGGATCATACTGGGACGACAGTTTGCGTATAAAATTAAGAAGCCGTGTACAATATTCTTTTCTTGATTTTTCAAGCCTGGAAAAAAGGAAATACTATTGTGGAAGAGAACTGGAACTCAATAAAAGATTGACGGAAGGGATTTACCTGGACGTTCAAACCGTAACGGCACTAGCTGGTCATTTTTCAATTGGCGCAGACCAGGGTATCATCATAGACTATACTGTGAGGATGCATAAGCTGGACAGGAACCGGCAGATGGACCAATTACTGCGCAATCACCAGATAACACCGGCAGACCTGCACAACCTCGCTATAAAAATAGGATCATTTCACCGGAAGACGGATCAGGTATACCATAAAAACTTATCCGATATTCAGGTCAAATTCAATGACCTCGGTAAGGAGGTGGTTTTTTTGCGGGAAGTTCACCGTGAGGACTATTGCAATAAGATTGAATCAGCGATCGACATGTCAGACAAATTCAATGCACAAAACCGGCATCTTCTTGAAAAACGATTGGAGGATGGATTTGTCAGGGATTGTCATGGCGACCTCCACACGCGGAATATTTTTTTTCTGCCTGAACCGCAGCCCTTTGACTGTATCGAGTTTAACGATGATTACCGGCAGATTGATGTGCTTAATGAAGTGGCCTTTCTGTGTATGGACCTGGATTATTTCGAACGGAGTGATTTGTCAGAATTATTTATCCGGGAGTATATCCGGGTAAATCCTGCAATGTCTACTGATAAGGATATTCATCTGTTTCTTTACTTCAAATCTTACAGGGCAAATATCAGGGCAAAAATAAACAGCCTGAGAGCCCGGAGTTGCGAAAATTTAGCTGATGCAGAAAAATATCTCGCAGACACCGGCAAATATCTCAGTTTGATGAACCGGTATCTGGGACAGATTTCCTGATGACCAAAAAATAATTCCGAATAACTTCCTGCCCGCTTTAAATGATGAGGATCTACTAAAAGGATGACGACCGTCATTTTTCATGGCCTATGCAGATGGTATCTTTGCATAGAAATTAGTAATTGATAGAGACTGAATGAAGTGTTAGAGATCTTGATGATTTTCTGGCAGTTTAATTTGGTCTTTCTAAATAATCTTAAAATTATATTTTATGACAACTAAAACTTTAGCAAGAACCTCTGATGTATTTCCTTCCTTATTTGATGAATTTATCAAACCCTGGGAAGGAAGATTTGGTACTGGTGGACTTTTAGGAAAATCGTTAACTGTTCCCAGCGCAAATATTATTGAAAGCAAAGATGACTTTAAGATTTCCCTGGCTGCTCCGGGTTTAAAGAAAAGCGATTTTAATATTGATATCAATGGGAATTTGCTCACCATCAGCAGCGAAAAAGAAGAAAGCAAGGACGAAAAAGATGAACATCATACCCGCAGGGAATATAATTATTCTTCATTCAGCCGGACATTCACAATGCCCGATGAAGTTCTCAAAGACAAGGTCGAAGCGGTTTATGAAGATGGTGTATTGAAACTGACTCTTCCCAAAAAGGAAGAAGCCAAAAAGATAGCCATGTCTAAACATATAGCCGTAAAGTAAAAAAAACCTTACCCTCTAGCGCAGCCCCGCCTGATTCAGGCGGGGTTTTTTATATACTGAATATGGAGTAGTCACCCTTCACACCTGGTTAATCTATTGATTATTAATGCCATATTGATTTGAGGGCACAACATGACAATAATCACTCGTGCTGCTGAATTTTATCAAGTTAATTAAACACAATTGGTTCAATCTTCATGGGTTGGAGCTGGCAAAAACATGTCGGGTAAGATCGGATTGGACATCGAAACGATAATTGCGTGTAAGATGGATAAGATACTGGTTATTGAAGACAATGAGGAAATCCGGGACAATGTCTCAGAAATTCTGGAATTGTCGAACTATAAAGTTGTTACCGCGGAGAATGGCAAGGAAGGGGTTGAAAAGGCCATCAGGGAGAAACCGGATCTGATCATTTGCGATATTATGATGCCGGTACTTGACGGATATGCTGTGTTGCATTCTGTTCACCGGAATGAAAATATTAAGAATACCCCGTTTATTTTCATGACAGCTAAAACCGGGCGTGCTGATTTCAGGAAGGCAATGGATCTGGGTGCAGACGACTATCTGACCAAGCCTTTCACCGGTGAAGAATTATTGAATGCAGTGGAAGGCAGGCTGAAAAAACAGGAATCTATAAAGGAGGTCATGACTTCAGGAATAGATGGAATGAGACAATTGATGGAGGAGGCAGGTTCAAAAGTAACACTTCAATCACTGAGTCTTGACCGGCCGGTAAATAAATATAAAGCCAAGCAGATTATTTATACCAAAGGCAATCATCCGGCAATGTTGTATTATGTAGTGAGGGGGAAAGTGAAAACATACAGATCAAACGATGAAGGCAAGGATTTTATCACCAATCTTTTCAAAGCAGGTGATTTTTTCGGATATGTGGCCCTGCTGGAAGGATCCCCTTACCGGGATACCGCAAAAGCACTCGAAGAAACTGAGCTGGCTATTATACAAAAGGAGGATTTTGATGAGTTAATCAATAAGAACCAGGAAGTGGCAAAGAAACTGATTCAGCTGCTGGCAAAAAATATTTCTGAAAAGGAGGATCTTCTGCTGAATCTGGCATACAGTTCCTTAAGGAAAAAAGTGGCCGAGGCATTGGTAATGCTGGTCAAAAAATACAATGAAAGCCTGGATAAAAAGTACGTCATTAGCCTGGACAGGGAAAGTCTGGCAAATATAGCTGGCACAGCAAAAGAATCACTCACCCGGACGCTTGGCGATTTCCATAGTGAAAAACTGATTGAAATTATGAAGGATGGGAGTATTGCCATTCTGAATCCGTCAAAACTTGAGCGAATGTTGAATTGAGCCTGCTGATCGCAAACTGCAGTCAAATTATTGGTAAGATCTTCATTTGTACCTGGTAATTCGTTTTCGTTTATCGTAAATATATCCACAGAACTGCAGATGAACCACAACATTCTACAATGCGAAGTGTTCAAAACCGCATTCCTGTAGGGAACACCCTATTTCAATCATCACGCATACTGATCTACATCATTGGCCGAATGGTGGTCTGACCATTAGCTTTGTAAAAAAAGGTTTCCATGGGAAAGAAATTATCATATAATGACAGCGCGAATTTAACCGGGGAAGAATTGGTGACGCTAATACAGAAAGAAAGGGGAAAAATCTGTATTTCAATCATCGTCCCCAGCCATAAAACTTCCCCTGAAAGAAGGGTTGACCGCTTGCAGGTTGAAAGAGCCATATTGCAGGCCAGGGAAGAATTGCTGCATAGTTACAGGGAAGAAGAAATAGAACCGCTGCGGCAATCTCTGGATGAATTATACAATCAGATTGATTTCAACCATAATACCCTGGGGATAGGATTATTTGTTTCTTCAGTTGTAAAGCAATTGATTCATTTCTTCTTTCCGGTAAAGGAAAAAGTTGTGATCGGCCCTTCCTTTGAGATCCGGGATATTCTGTACCAGACAAATTACGCCAGACGTTATTTTACTTTAATGTTAAGCGAGAAAGAAGCGAGATTGTTCGAGGGCAGGTTAACCAGTCTCCTCGAAATTACAGACCATAATTTCCCGAAAAAATATGTGGATGATTATATATATGCCCATCCGGCCCGGGATTCATCCTCTATTGGAAATGCTGTTGTGAGAGTATTTGAAAAGGACAAATCTCAGTTGGAAGAAATACGATATCAACATTTTGCCGGTGAGGTCGGGGACGTATTGAAAGATTATCTGATGAATGATGCTCCGTTAATTATCGCGGGGACAAAAAAAGATTTATCCTATTTTAAAATAGCGACTCACAACCGTCTGCATGTCATTGGCGAAGTTCCGGGCAATTACTTCTATGCGGGGGCAACAGAACTCGGAGAGCTCAGCTGGAAAGTACTGAGGCCCTTCCTGGATCAGGCCAGGCAAAATCTGGTCAGGGGGTTTGAAGAAAAAATCGGCGGGGGACTTGGGGTCACGGGAATGACTGAGATCTGGAAAGCCGTTGTAGAAGGAAGGGGTTTGGATCTGCTGGTGGAAAAGGATTTTTCCCATCCAGGTTTTTTAACAAACGACGATCCAAACCATTTACATCTGAGTCCGCCGAAAGGGCCGCACCGGATACTTGCCGACGCGGTCGACGATCTTATTGAGCGCGTGTTGGAGAAGAATGGCAATGTGATATTTTTGGAAAATGATTCGCTCAGGGATTATCAACGCATGGCCCTGATTACAAGGTATTAATCGACGCCAGATTTTTATCAATGAGGGTCATGAAAAAAGTTTTTCCAATATTATTCGATAAATAAAGAGCGAAAACTGACATCCCATCCATTATCCGGAGCAATGACTTTGATCATCTAACTCATTTCCTTTTGTACAATCCAATTAATTCCCCAAACCCAATAATATGGTCGCTCATTGCTTTTTCGAGATCAATTTTGTCTGAATTTGGCTTGAGGTCCAGTTTACAGTTCAAAGCATATATTTTGAAAAAATAACGATGGGTTCCATTTGGCGGGCAGGGACCCCCGTAAATTGAATTTCCAAAGTCATTCATGCCCTGCACTCCCCTTGAATATCCTTCACTCAGATGATGTGTAACAGGGATATTCCATAATACCCAATGCACCCATGTTCCATTAGGAGCATCCGGATCATCCATTATTATAGCCAAACACTCTGACTCCACGGGAATGTGATCTATTTCCAATGACGGGCTACAATTCAAACCATCGCATGTAAAACGTTCCGGAATAAATTCGTTTTCCTTAAATGAAGGACTCCGGATCTCCATGTTTTTAAAGGAAAACGCTTTTTCATTTTCAGTAGGAAAAGTATGGTGAGGCATTTTCTAACATTTTTTGTCAACCTTATTTCACTGGATAATGTCTACAATCTACCAAAAAAGATTGCCGGAAGAAATGATAGAAATCATTAGTCAGTATGATATTTAGCTAACAAACAGTTATTTCTGTGAGGTGCGATTTTTCTAATTTAATCTAATTTGGAAGTGTGAACGTTTGATAATACTCTACCTGTAAAAGTCTGTATTGTTCACTCGCATGCCGGTATTACTCGACTTTACCTTCGAACGGCGAGGCGGGAAGCCCATCCTTATTATATAGGTTCGGATATCCGGATTATCGGCCCACGCATAACGGACATATACAGGTCTGGCGACAGAATCATTCCATACGATCACATCGTCTCCAATTATTTTTGCTTTGGCCCAGACAAATTTCCTGTCTGAGCCGGCTATCGCAAATTCACTTAATACTTCACCATCCCTGGATACTAATCCACTTCCTGCACTGGAAAAGCGGACCCTTATTTTATTTCCTTCGGCTGTGGATGACCGGTAGATCGGGCCCGAAGCAACGATAACCGAATCACCGTATTTCAATTTTTCAGCCCATAGTGCCAGCCGTTCCCCGATCTCTTTTTTCCGGTCCAGTATATTTTTCCCTGCAATCAATGCACCTGCAGGCAGCTGGTATCTTCGCTGGGGATACTGATAAGTCGTTTGTCCGATTTGTTTTCCATTGAGGTATACTATATCGGCATCCACGATTCTTCCAAGCGCAATCTTTGCCGGCCGGCCCAACATATTTTTTGGAACATTTATTTCTTTCCTGTACCATACGACGCCATCAAAATCTCTGAGGCCCTGGTCTTCCCAGTATCCGGGTACAGTAATAGGTCGCCAGCCTTTGGGAGTATATTTCATATCGAACCATGGTGGATTGCCCGTTAATCCATTATCCTCGTTCATCGGGGTTGGCTGGTCGGGTTTTGTACTCCTGATCACGGATTGAACATATCCCGAGTCTTTGTTCCTGGAAACTGTTTTGATCATGTCCGGGAATGGCGTCAGTCCGGTTTCACTTATCCAGGCCTGAATGGGCGGTCCGCCCACACTCGCATTAATCAGTCCAATAGGGATATGGTATCGGTTTGACTAAAAAAAGTAATACAATCGTGTTGATACAATACTTTACCATAGATATTGTCATTTTCTGCATATCCGATTTCAGGCTGCTCATATCATTACACGCTGATCATTCGGTATGGCCAATCCAAACATACCACCGATGCCGGTAACCGATGCTACGGCTGTTTTGGGAAACAGATCACTCACCAGCGTGTAAATATTTGCGCTCCAGGCCTGAAATCGACCTGTCGAGATAGTTAACCGTCGTGGCAAAGAAAACAAGTGCACAAATGATCCAACGATAACCGGTTGCAGGTTTCATACTGATTTATTAATTGCCAGCTCCAGCCCTCTTAATTCTGCGAGCGCCCGCAATCTTCCAATAGCACTATAACCGGGATAGGTTGATTTTTTCAAATCATCCAGCATCTGGTGACCATGATCAGGACGCATCGGAATCGACTTTCCTTTTTGCCGCATCAGTAAAACGATTTCTTTCACCACCGCATACATATCCGTGTCACCATCCAGATGATCCGCTTCATAAAAATTTCCTTCACCATCACGCCGCGTATTGCGAAGATGAATAAAATGAATGCGATCACCCAGGCGTCGTATCATTCCTGTGAGATCATTGTCGGGCCTGACACCCAAAGAGCCGGTACAGAAACATAGACCATTGGCCAGTGAGGTCATTGAGGAAAATAGATCATTGAGATCTTCTTCCGTACTGACTATTCTTGGAAGACCAAGCACCGGATAGGGGGGATCATCCGGATGTATGGCCATTTTCACACCCGACTCCTCAGCCACCGGAACAATCTCCTGCAAAAAATCAATTAAATGTTGCTTCAATACATGGCTGTCGATCCCTTCATATGTTTTTAACGCATCCAGGATTTGTTTTTCCGTAAATCGATCTTTGCTTCCCGGTAAACCCAGCAAAACATTCCGGTATAGTAATTCCTTTTCTTCCTTAGACATCGATTCGAAGAAGGCCCTGGATTTATCTGTTTCAGCTTCCGTGTAATCTTTTTCCGCGCCGGCCCGCTTCAGCATGAAGAGATCGAATGCAATGAAAGCAGATTTTTCAAAACGCAGGGCCAGACTTTGATCCGGCATGGGAAAAGAAATATCCGTTCGCACCCAGTCCAGTACGGGCATGAAATTATACGTCACTACCTGTAGACCGCATTGGGAAATATTGCGCAGGCTTTGCTTGTAGTTTTCAATGTATTTTTTATAGTGGCCGCTTTTTCTTTTTATGTCCTCATGTACCGGAAGACTTTCGATAACCGTCCATTCCATGCCGGCCGCTTCAATCAGTCTTTTTCTTTTTAATATTTCTTCGGTTGTCCATATTTCTCCGGGCGGAATATGATGCAAAGCGGTCACTACACCCGCAGACCCTGCCTGACGGATATCCCCTAAACGGACCGGGTCTTCAGGCCCGAACCAGCGCATGGTTTGACGCATGAAGACCATCGTCGTTTTTATTTTTATGATGAAGAATCCGGATTAATAAATATATGTCATTTAAAAATTAATAACCGGAGTTCTGCTGCAATATATTAATTGATAAACGGAAACTGGGTTATGAAATCCGGATGGATTAAATTACGGGCGCATGAAAATAAACGGTCAAAGTAAATTAGCCATCGTCACAGGAGGAGGTTCAGGTATCGGATATGCCATCACGGAGAAATTTACAGGGGCGGGAATTCGCACGGTCATCATCGGGCGTGACCAGCAAAAATTGAAAAAAGCCAAAGAAAACCTGGGTAAACTTTGTATTCCCGTCTGTTTCGACTTAACTGATCTGAAGTCCATTCCGGATCAGGTGAAACAGATCGTCGAAAAATATGGTAACATCGACATCCTGGTGAACAACGCCGGCATCAACTTAAAGAAGGAGTTTACAAAAGTCACCGATGCGGAATTCAATAGCATTATCCAGACCAATGTCGCTTCGGTATTCGCCATTTCCAGGGAAGTGGCAAAGAACATGATTAAAAATGGCAGGGGGAATATTATCAATATCAGTTCGATGGCATCGCAATACGGCCTGCCCAAAGTGATCGCTTACACGGCGTCCAAATCAGCCATAGAAGGCATGACCCGTGCGATGGCGGTTGAATTATCACCCAAGGGCATCCTGGTAAATTGTATTGCCCCGGGATTTATCGCGACTGATATGTCGGGGAAAGCCCTCGATGGCGACCCGGAAAGAAAAAGGAAGGTTTTGTCAAGGACTCCATTGGGCAAGCTGGGTAACCCGGCTGATGTTGCTGAAGCCGCTTTTTATCTCGCGTCAGACCAGGCCGGTTATTTAACCGGCATCGTGCTCCCCGTTGATGGTGGGAATTCTATCGGGTTCTGATTTTGATTAATCTCATTTTAATATGAAAGAGAAATTGCTTTTAGCGACCCTGGTATTCTTCTCATCCTTGGCGCTCTCAGCACAGGAAATGATAGTTCAGGAAAAACAAGTGCCGGGCTTTTTCCCCATTGTTTCTGTTACCAGTATCGCAGCTATTTATGTGGATGAAAATGATCACTGGCTGATGCACAAAGCAGCCGAATGGCTCCGGCAGGATCTGGAAATGATAACCGGCCGGCAAACCACCATCATTTCCACACTGCCGTCTTCTGCCGATTTTCTCATTATAATCGGCAGCCTGGACAGCTCTTCCATCATTCAACGACTCGCGGCAGAAAAAAAAATTCAGGCAGACGGTCTGGCCGGTCAATGGGAGAAATTCCAGTTGCAGACCGTCAGCCATCCAATGAAGAATGTTCAGAACGCTCTGGTCATTGCGGGAAGTGATAAAAGAGGCACTGCCTATGCCGTGTTGGAGTTATCAAAACAAATGGGCGTATCACCCTGGTATTGGTGGGCCGATGTACCGGCAAAGAAAAAGAAAGAAATATATTTTAAAAACGGGCTCTATGTCTATGGCGTCTCCTTCTGTAAAATACCGCGGGATATTTATCAATGACGAGGCGCCCGCATTTTCCGGATGGGCAAAGGAAAAATTCGGGGGTGTCAATCACGGGGTGTACGAAAAAGTTTTCGAGCTGATGTTGCGCCTGAAAGCAAATTATTTATGGCCCGCGATGTGGGGGAATGCTTTTAATGACGACGATCCTTTGAATCCTGTACTTGCCCAGCAATATGGAATCGTGATGGGCACAACGCATCATGAACCCATGCTTCGTGCACAACAGGAATGGAAGAGATACGGGAAGGGACCCTGGAATTACGATAGTAATGAAGTCGTATTGAAAGCTTTTTGGAAGAAAGGCATCGAAAATATGGATTCGCGCGAAAGCATTGTCAGCATTGGAATGCGTGGTGATGGCGACATGCCGATGACGGTGGGATCGAATATTGCCCTGCTGGAAAGAATTGTCAGTGACCAGCGAGAGATCATTGCCGAAGTAACAAAGAAACCGGCTTCCGAAACGCCGCAACTATGGGCCCTCTATAAGGAAGTGCAGGATTATTACGACAAGGGCATGCGGGTTCCCGATGATGTGACTTTGTTGTTATGTGATGACAACTGGGGAAATATCCGGAAACTGCCCAGACCGGGAGATAAGCCCAGGACCGGAGGCTATGGTATCTATTATCATTTTGACTATGTGGGCGATCCCAGGAATTATAAATGGCTTAATACAAATTCGATACCCCGGGTATGGGAACAAATGAACCTGGCTTACCAATACGGAGCAGACCGGATCTGGATCGTGAATGTGGGCGACCTCAAACCCATGGAGTTGCCTGTTTCATTTTTTCTGGACTATGCCTGGGATACAAAAAAATGGAACGCCAGCAATATCGCGCAATATACGCGTGAATGGTCTGAGCAAATTTTTGGGAAAAAATATGCGACGGAAATTGCCGGAATCTTGTCAGCCTATACAAAATACAACAGCCGCAGAAAACCGGAATTATTGTCGCCGGAATCCTACAGTCTCACCAACTACCGCGAAGCAGAAACAATAGAATCAGATTACATACTGCTGGCTGAAAAAGCGGCCATCATTTACAATGCAATTCCTGCCGAATACAGGGATGCTTACTACCAACTCGTCCTTTATCCCGTAACAGCCTGTGCCAATCTGAACAAACTATATGTTTCTGCTGCAAGAAACAGGTTATATGCCGCTCAGGGTCGCTCGTCGGCCAATGATCAGGCAGACAGTGTAAAAAAATATTTTAAAGAAGATTCACTGCTCGCAAATTATTATAATACCGTTCTGTCCAACGGTAAATGGAATCATATGATGGACCAAACCCATATCGGGTATACGTATTGGCAGCAGCCGGAGAAAAATGCAATGCCCGAAATCAAATATGTAGACCTGCCGGAAAAGGCGGAACCGGGGCTGACGATTGAAGGTTCCGATTCATGGTGGCCCCATGAAACCGCTGAAGCGGTACTACCCGAATTTGATTCATTTCTGAAACCATTCCATTATATCGAATTGTTCAACCGGGGCACAAAACCTTTTGAATATTCTGTTGACAACTCCGGTGCCATGGTTAAAAATAACGGGGCAAAATAAAAAAATAGAAAAACAGCAAAGAATCCGGATACTGGTGGACTGGAATGCCGCGCCGGCGGGTGTGCATAAAATTCCAATCACCATCACTGCTGCAGGTAGCACCTTCATCGTTTTCGCGATCGTTAAAAACTACAAATCCGGTGAAATGAATATGTTCAAAGGATTTGTTGAAACGAATGGTTATGTTTCTATCGAAGCCAGTCACTATACCCGGGCAGTCAACAAGCCACCCGTGAGTTGGCAGTTGATTCCAGATATTGGACGCACGGGATCGGGGATGACCATGCAACCGGTTACTTCAAAAAGACAGATACCCGGGCCTGCATGTCCACGCCTTGAATTCAACCTGCTTGTTTTTGATACCGGGAAAATCCAGGTAGATGCCTATTTTTCTCCTACGTTGAATTTCAACGGACAGGCAATTGCAATATGCCATTTCATTCGATGATGAACCGCCGCAAATCATGAACCTTCATGCAGACCACTCCCCTGGCCAGCAATTTCCGGAAACAAAAAACCAAGACCATCGCGCTGATCATTCCTGAAGTGGTGAACGATTTTTTTGGCCCCGTCATTAACGGCATCGAATCTATTGCCCAGGAAAAAGGATACCATGTACTGATCTATATGACACATGAGGATCGTCAAAAGGAAATTTCGATATTCAAATTGTTGCAAAACGGGCGGGTGGATGGTATCATGCTGTCGCTGTCGGAACAGACCTGCGATATTACCCATCTCAGGGAGTTAAAGGAAAGAGGAGTGCCCCTTATTTTATTTGACAGAATTACGGACCAGCTGGATGTGACAACGGTCACCACGGATAATTCAGGAGGTGGAAAACGGGCTACCCAACACCTGATCGAAAGAGGCTGCAAACGACTGGCTTTCCTGGCCATATCCAAAACCCTTTCCGTCAGCACCGGAAGAATGCATGGGTTCCTGGAAGCATTAGAGGAAAATTCGATGATGCGTGAGGATGATATGTTATTATGCTGCGATGGAGATGACAACAAGAATAAAGAATTCATTCGAAAACTGCTGACCAGACCAGACAGACCGGATGGAATATTTGCTTCGGTAGAAACACTGGCCATTTCGACCTATGAAGTATGTGAAGAACTGGGATTAAAAATCCCGGAGGATCTAAAAGTGATCGCTTTTTCCAATTCCTACCTGGCCGCCCTGCTGAATCCTTCCCTGACAGCCATCGCCCAGCCTGCATTTGAAATGGGCAGGGAGGCAGCTGCCATCCTCGTGAACCTGGTGGAAAAAAAAGAATCCCGGTTCCGTCATCAGAAAACAGAAATCAAATCACGGCTGATCGTACGAAATTCGACCTGACAATCCTTCGCTTTCTCCGGACATTATTTCAGCTCCAGTACAATCACAGAAGCCGGCGGCATTTTAAGGCTGATGGTTTGCCCGGAAATTTTCGTACCGGGAAAAGCAACGGGTTTGATTTTAGCCGGGTATTCAAACGTATTGCAGTCCTGTATTTTACCGGAAACCAGGATCCTTCCGCTCACCTGGCTGAAAGGGATTTTCCCCAGATCCAGTTGCACATCCTGTGTTTTATCTGCATCGATATTGACCAGGGAAATATGAATCCGTTTATCTTTCACTGAAGCGGAAACCGAAAGGGCAGGGAGTTTCCCGTTTCCTGTTGTATATTCAGCCGATTTTATTTTCAGAGGTATCAACGTAGCATCCTGGTGCACGTTATACATTTCCATCACGTGGTAGGTCGGTGTAAGAATGATTTCGTTTCCTTTCGTCAGAATGACGGCCTGCAGTACGTTGATCGTCTGCGCCAGGTTGGCCATCCGCACCCGGTCTGCATGATTGTTGAAAATATTCAGCGTTACGCCGGCGATCATCGCATCCCGCATCGTATTCTGCTGGAATAAAAATCCCGGGTTGGTTCCAGGCTCTACATCATACCAGCCACCCCATTCATCGACGACCAGGGCCACTTTTTTCTCCGGATCGTATTTGTCCATTATGGCCGAATGGCGGGTCACAAGTTCTTCCATTTTCCATGCGCGTTGCATGGTAATAAAATATTCCTGCATGCTGAACCCCGTGGCTGAACTCTTTTTATTCCAGTCGATCACTGAATAATGATGCAATCCGATCCCCTGGATCATCGACGAAGGAACATTTTTCATCATAGTCTCCGTCCAGTTATAATCCTCGGAATTGGCACCGGATCCTATTTTAAATAACCCGCTGCCTATGAACGTGGTGTACTTACGAAAAATATCCGCATAATATTCTGCGCGCATGTTTCCACCACAACCCCAGGCTTCATTGCCGATTCCCCAATATTTTACATTCCACGGTTTGCTCCTGCCGTTTGCGCTGCGCAGATCACTCATCGGGCTCCTGCCTTCAAAATTGGTATACTGCACCCAGTCGGCCAGTTCCTGGACCGTACCGCTGCCGACGTTTCCGGAAACATAGGGCTCTGCACCCAGCAGTTCACACATGTCCAGGAAATTGTCTGTACCAAAACTGTTGTCTTCCAACACGCCTCCCCACCATTTGTTGACAATGGCCGGCCGTTTGTCTTTTGGACCTACACCATCTTTCCAGTGATAGGTATCGGCAAAACATCCGCCCGGCCAGCGCAGTACAGGAATTTTCAGCGCCTTTAAAGCAGCAATCACATCTTTCCGGACACCGTCAATATTTGGAATCGTTTTGTTCGTATCCCCGACATAAAATCCGCCATAAATACAATGACCGAGATGTTCTGCGAAATGTCCGTAGATATTTTTATTAATGATCACGGATGTATTTTCCACGGAAGCCGGAAATTCCACGAACGACTGGGCACGCATCATCCCGCAGGCTGTCTGAAAAATAAAATATAGCAGGAAAATCCGAACGCCGGATTTTAAATAAGGGTTTCCCGCAATTCGGAAGCCTGATTTTTTCAATGATGCAATGAGCGTCTGTAGTGTTGTTGTCATAATGGGTGTTTTGTCGTTTGTCAGATAAATTTAATATTCTGTTGTTTTTTATATTCTACTTCGTCAAAAACATAATAGAAAGAACCCTTGCGGGAAGAGGATTTATCTTTTTCATCCAGCTTGCGCAATATTTTCAGAGAAAATAATTTCCGGGAAAAATTCCGTTCGTCAAACTGCATTTCGAAAATGGCTTCATAAAGGGTCTGCAGCTGACTCATGGTGAATTTCCTGGGAAGCAACACGAAGCCAAGGGGATGACTGATCGCTTTTTCCTGCAAATGATTAATAGCCAGACGAACCATTTTTTTGTGGTCGAAAACGAGAGGGGGGATGGCCCGGGAATTAAACCAGCGGGCCTGGTGTTTCGCCAGGAGTTCTTCGGGGTATTGATTGCTATTGATCAGGGCATAATAAGCTACTGAAACTACGCGTCCTCCCGGATCCCGCTGAACATCCCCAAAACAGTTCAGCTGCTCCATATAAATATTATTTAACCCGGTCAGTTTTTCCAAAATCCGGGACGCAGCATTCGATACACTCTCATTTTTACCTACAAAACCGCCCATCAGAGACCATTTTCCCAGCCCGGGCTCAAAATCCCTTTTAATGCACAGGACATTCAGATCCTGCCCGTTAAATCCGAAGATAATACAGTCCACCGCAATCAGCAGATGGTCTTTGCGGCGGTAAGATGGAATTTCACGCATGGGGTTGATGTAGAAAAATAGAAATATTTGTTGATCCTTGGCCCGGACATAATAACTGTCTAAATTACATTTATTGTTTGGTTTCTCAACGGGCTGAAATAAATGTCAGACGAGCGATTATTGAAAATTATATGAAACAATCCCTGTTTGTAATCTGCTTCCTTTTTATGCTGGGTTTTTATTCCAGCGCCCAACCTGCTGAAAAACATGCACCCAGGGGTTATGATTCCCTGCGTGCTGATATTCTGCATGGGAAAATCGATACGATCAGATATCCTTCTGCAACTGTCGGTGTGAACCGTAGAGCACTGATCTATACACCTCCCGGATATTCCAAAAAGAATAAATATCCTGTTCTTTACCTGCTGCACGGTATTGGCGGTGATGAGAAAGAATGGCTTAATAACGGAAATCCACAGGTAATTCTCGACAACCTCTATGCAGAGCATAAAGTCGTTCCCATGATCGTTGTACTCCCAAATGGCAGGGCCATGAAATACGACAGCGCTGGCGGGAATATTTTTGAACCGGAAAAAGTACAGGCCTTTACCAATTTTGAAAAAGATTTACTAAATGATTTGATTCCTTTCATTGAAAAAAAATATCCGGTGCTTACCGACCGGGAGCACCGGGCTATCGCAGGTTTGTCGATGGGTGGCGGACAGTCTTTAAACTTTGGGTTGGGTAATCTCGACAGGTTTGCCTGGGTAGGCGCTTTTTCAGCCGCCCCCAATACCAAAAAACCGGAGGAACTGGTTCCCGATCCAATAATAGCCAAACAAAAATTAAAATTGCTTTGGATTTCCTGTGGCGATAAAGACGGACTACTCATTTTTAGCAGGCGCACCCAT
Organism: uncultured Bacteroidota bacterium; assembly: GCA_963741345.1. Taxonomy (GTDB): domain Bacteria; phylum Bacteroidota; class Bacteroidia; order Chitinophagales; family Chitinophagaceae; genus Puia. The sequence continues at coordinate 212,208 of CAVUHS010000004.1, read as the reverse complement.
GAATATCTGGTAGAAATGCAGGTTCCCCATATCTATTATATCGAGCCAGGCGTACATGATTTCAAGGTTTGGAAAAACGGATTGTACATGTTTTCCCAGTTCCTGTTTAAGCCGGTAGATGTTTCCACTTTTTCGAAATATACCGTTCTGGGCTCCCCGGCATCTACCAATGTACGGTCCGCAGACTATCCGCAAATTCTTCCCGACAACCGCGTTGTTTTTCGGATGAAGGCACCGGATGCGAAACAGATGCAGATTGACCTGGTCAGGAAATACGAAATGGCCAGAGACACCGGCGGATACTGGCAGGTCACTACCGATTCGATCAGTGAAGGGTTTCATTATTATTCCCTTTTGATTGACGGAGTTGCTATTGCAGACCCGGCGAGTGAAACGTTTTACGGTATGGGCAGGATGGCGAGCGGAATTGAAATTCCTTTTGCCTTCGGCAGTTATTATGCTGTCAGGGATGTACCTCACGGTGATATACGGATAAAACGATATTTTTCCCCTGTCACCAACTCCTGGCGCCGTTTCTATATTTATACAAACAGTCCGTCGGAATTCTCCGTGCCTATGAGGGAGAATACGTCAGCGGGAAATGGAAACCCAGAAGGAGGATGAACGGTGATCAGGATCATCAGGGCCGCCATATCCGGATTCCCGTAGATGAATTCTCTATACAACAGGTGAAACTCTATGGCTATCATTAATGGCTGGCAGATTTGTCAGGATGATCACCGTATCACCCGTTATTATTCATCAGGATATTCGAAAGACCTTTTTTCCATCTTTCATAAATTTCACGGATTTGGCTTGCATCATTTACAACCGGTTCAATATGATCGACGATTTCCATCCCTGCGTAGCATTCCCGAATATTTGAATAGTATCCGGATCCATAGGCAGCCGCACGGGCTGCCCCCATGGCCCCATCAGTATTGTACAATTCAACCGGACAATGAACGAGGTTGGCAAAAGTCTGAGAAAATAACTTACTTAAAAACATATTCGCCGACCCCGCCCGGACACGTTTCAGAGAGAGGCCCATTTCCATCATGATTTCAGTGCCATACATGAGAGCGAAAACAATTCCTTCCTGTGAAGCCCTGGCGAGGTGATATTTATTGTGCCGGTTAAAATCCAGGCCATTGATCTGAGCGCCCGGGTTCCTGTTTTCCAGTATTCGTTCGGCTCCATTGCCGAATGGATAACAAAAAATTCCATCACTGCCCATGGGCATTTCGGCAGCATGATCATTGATCGCCTGATAAGATGAATCCGGAAAAAACTCCCTGCGCAGCCAGCTATTGAAAGCTCCTGTACCATTGAGACACATCAGAATTCCCAGGCGTGATTTGTCGGGCGTATTGTTTACATGAACAAATGAATTAACCCGCGAACGTTCATCAAACCCTGTCTGGTCGGTAATACCATACACGACACCGGAGGTACCAGCCGTGGCGGCGATTTCCCCGGGATCCAGCACCTGCAGGGAAAAAGCATTGTTGGGCTGATCCCCGGCGCGATAACAAACTGGAGTACCTGCAGCGATTCCAAGCAATTCCGCTGGCAGGGACTGCAATTTCCCCTGTTCGCCAAAGGTGGGTACTATTGGGGCAAGCAGCCGCTGGTCGATTCCATAAAAATCCAACAGTGATCGGGCAACGCTCTTTTCTTTATAGTCCCAGAAGATTCCTTCGGATAAGCCGGAAATGGTCGTCACCGCTTCACCTGTCATTTTTAAAGCCAGAAAATCGCCAGGCAATAATACGCGGAATATTTTCTTGTAAATTTCCGGCTCATGGTCTTTTACCCATTTCAATTTGGACGCAGTGAAATTGCCGGGTGAATTCAGGAAATGTTCCAGGCAATAGTTATGGCCCAATTGATCAAATGCGTTATTGCCAATATCAACAGCGCGGCTATCGCACCATATTATTGCCGGCCGCAGCGGTTCATGATTGCTATCGATACAAACCAGCCCATGCATTTGATAGGAGATGCCAATGGCAGCAATTTCATTTTTTTCAAATGGGACTTTGTTTTTTAAAAGCCTGGTTGCTTCGATCAGCTCCTTCCACCAGGTTTCGGGTTCCTGTTCAGCGAAGCCGGCATGGGGTGCATGAATTCTCATTTCGACAACCGGCGAAAAGGAAGAAGCGACCGGTTTTCCCGTAGTTACGTCCAGTAATGCCGCTTTTACTGATGAAGAGCCCAGATCGTAACCAATAAAATATTTCAATTTTTGATACTAATATTTACAGTGTACAAATGGATTTCAATATAACACTTATTCATGCAGATTGATCTAATCTTCATTCGGTTTTTTTTGTTGCGGGATATTCCATTTAACTGCCAAGGCTACGCGCTATAATTCTACATACGATATGTTGCATTATTAAACTTTACTTTCTATGACATTTCAAATTGTTTGGCCATTATTTTATTTTCTTCGTCGTCATACAGGATCTATTCAGCCAGTGGCATTCCGATCTTCAGCGCTGTATCATATTTTTCTTTATCGAACCGATATAAGAAAGGGGAGCGGTGTTGTCCTATTTTTCTTTTTTCATCCGTTTTCACCAGGATACCCATCGACATGAGTTTGGTGGGAAAATTGCGCCGGTGTAAAGTCTTGCCAAGAATGGTTTCGTAGAGCACCTGTATTTCAGGCAGGGTAAAAAGTTCCGGCAGCAGATTATAACCGATGGGCTGATGATAGAGTTGAAAACGCATCGTCTCCAGTGCTTTTTCAACCATTTCATTGTGATCGAACAACAGAGTGGGCAGTTCGGTTACACTATGCCAGGAAAACTCATCATACATAATATCGGGCCGGATAACCGCTTTGGAAAATTCAATCAGCGCATAATAACCAATGCCGATGGTACGCTTCAAAAGCCAGTTGTCTTCTCCGAATTCCTTTATAAAATCCGGCTCAAAAATCTTTGACCGCCAGCCAAGCACACGGTCCTCGTTATCGCCAAATGTGTAGAATTGCTGCAGGAAGATATTTTTCAAAGTCGTGCGTTCCTCCAAAATGCGGGCCGCTGCATGGCTGAGTGATTCTTCTTTTTTAATAAACCCTCCGGGCAGACCCCAGCCATTCAGGTCGGCATATTTCGCCAATAAAACCTTTAACTCCCGGTCATGATAACCAAAAATGACACAGTCGATCGATAATTGCGGCATATATATAAGATGTCCATCCCGGATAAAATCCCTGTGTTTTTCATTGAACTGCATATGCATCGGGGTTTGGTTTTCGAATGAGCCTGCTGTGTTGGTGACCGTATGGCCAAATGCAAAATACACTATATCAATGAAATAGGTAGTTTGACCCATAAAATATTGCTTATTGCCTGAAAATAAGGCAATAAATTTTTCCCTATGTCCGGCTTTGCCCATACCTTTATTGCCTTAAAAACAGGCAATACAAATCTAAACGATTTAGATGGAAATGCCCATCCACTTTAACAATTAAATATTGCACATGAAACCGATTCGCTTCCGCCGGATTTTATCTTCTCTGACCCTGCTGATTTCTCTTTCTTCATTCGCCCAAAACAACCTCCCGCAATTGGGAAAAAGTTCCGTCGCAGATGTGGTGAAAGCCATGACGCAGGAAGAAAAAGTAAAAATGCTGGTGGGATTTGGATTTCATGTGCCCGGGTTACCGGCAAATTTCCTGCCGCCGACGGATCCGGCAGATGATTCCGTTAAAGATAAAGTGCCCGGCACATCGGGTCGTCTGCATGGCGTAGCGAGGTTGGGCGTTCCGATACTGACGGTTGCCGACGGACCTGCCGGCGTTCATATCTGGAGCTTTGATGAGGGTCCCGGACAAACCTATGCGACCGCACTACCGAATGCCACTTTACTGGCAGCTACCTGGGATGAGGCCCTGGTGACCAGGCTGGGTGGGGCTTTCGGAAACGAAGCGAAAGAATACGGAATTGATATCGTGCTCGCACCGGCCATGAACATTCAGCGCAATCCGCTGAACGGAAGAAATTTTGAATATTATTCCGAAGACCCGGTGTTGAGTGGAAATATATCTGCGGCGATGGTGAAAGGTGTGCAGGATCAGGGCGTCGGCGTTTCGGTAAAACATTTTGTTGCCAACAACTCAGAAACCAACCGGAACAAATTGAATACTATTGTGAGCCAGCGCGCACTGCGTGAAATCTATTTAAGGGGTTTTGAAATTGCCGTTAAAAAATCCGACCCCTGGACGATCATGTCTTCTTATAATAAAGTGAATGGTGTATATACTTCAGAAAGCAGGGACCTGCTGACCGTTATCCTGCGCAATGAATGGGGATACAAAGGATTCGTGATGAGTGACTGGTTTGGTGGTTCCGATGCCGTGCAGCAGGAAAATGCCGGCAATAATTTACTGATGCCGGGAAATTTCAACCAGATCAAAGCGATCCTCAGCGCCGTTCAACACGATAGCATCAGCGCTAAGCAACTGGATGATAATGTAGCGCAAATTCTCAACATCATCCTGCTGTCACCCACATTTAAAAACTTTCATTATACCAATCAGCCTGACCTGGCTGCTCATGCAGTACTCTCAAGAACTGCGGCTGCAGATGGCATGGTGCTGCTTAAAAATGAAGACAATACACTGCCTTTAAAAAATACGAACAGTGTGGCGCTTTTTGGAAATTCTTCCTATGATATCATTGCCGGTGGTACAGGCAGCGGGGACGTACACAGAAAATATACCGTTTCCCTGATTGACGGTTTAATAAATGGTGGTGTTCCAACGGAAGCGGGACTTGCCGGTTTATACAGAACATATATTCAGGCTGAAAAAGCAAAGCAGCCAAAGCCTTCCATGATGACCATCATGAATCCTCCGCCCCCGATAAAGGAAATGAACCTGTCGGACAGTTTGTTTACTGCTTCTGTGCAACATGCAGGCATCGCTGTATTTTCTATCGGCCGGAATGCGGGTGAAGGCAAGGATCGCAATGTGGAGAATGATTTTAATTTAACTGATGCGGAAAAAAATATCATTCAGAAACTTTCGGCAGCCATGCACGCCCGGCATAAAAAACTGGTAGTGGTTATCAATTCCGGGAGTGTAATCGAAACCGCCAGCTGGAGGGATTATGCAGATGCAATCCTGCTTGCATGGCAACCGGGCATGGAAGGCGGCAACGCGATGGCCGATGTGTTGACAGGAAAAGTAAATCCTTCCGGTAAACTGCCGGAAACCTTCCCCGTAGCTTATGCAGATGTTCCTTCTGCTAAAAATTTCCCCGGGAAAGAAACAGGTGAACCCAGTCCGAAGGGTTCCATGATGGATTTTGCCAAGCCTGCCGTGGTCACTTATGAAGACGGTATCTATGTCGGCTATCGCTATTATACCACATTCAAAGTAAAACCTGCCTATGCATTTGGTTATGGATTGAGCTACACAAAATTTGACTACAGTGATTTAAAACTGAGCAGTGAAAATTTCCAAAATCAACTAACCGTAACCGTTACCATCACCAATAAGGGTAAGGTTGCCGGCAGGGAAGTGGTGGAATTATATCTGACGGCGCCTAAAGGAGGACTGGATAAACCATCCCTTGAATTAAAAGCCTTTGCCAAAACAGGTTTGCTGAACCCGGGTGCTTCACAAACGGTCACGCTTGTACTGAATCCAAAGGACCTGGCTTCTTTTTATACGGATCAGCTGGCCTGGGTAGCAGCTGCCGGCAGCTATGAAGTAAAAATAGGTGCTTCCAGTGAAGACATTAAATTATCGAAAAGCTTTAAACTGGACAAGAATCTGGTGGTAGAGAAAGTTAACAAAGCCATGGCGCCGACCGTAGCGATTAACGAACTGAAATAAAGTGAATGTGGTAAGGATGCGAATGTGTCGTGAAAAAACGGGAGCCATGGGGCTCCCATTTTTTTTGAGCGTGGGTACTGCTGTTTCTCGGGTACCGCTTTCCCTGCGCATTGGAACCGCTTTGGGTTCTCCATGGTACTTCGGAATCCGGCAATCAAGTCTTCACTACGATCCGGGTGAAAATAAAACCGGACGATTCCTTTTCGAATCTGGAAGTCAGAGTCAACTACGCGTTCAGTAAACGTTTTCTGGAAAGAAAAAAAGCTATCAGGGCGTTCCGCGTCACCATGATTTTTCTGTTTCCCGATTTTAAAAAAAATGAGATCATAACGGATCCCGTTGTTTTACCAGATAAATTACTGAGCGACGCTGCACCGTATGAATTTATCGTCCCGATACCAGGTCGCGCGAATTCATTCCTGGCTTGTTTCAAAGCGGAAGCATGTGCTGCGAATGGTGAACTTCATCAAAATACAGCAAACATAGATAAAGCCATGTGCCTGATCGGGTCGGGGATGAGGGATTGAATGCACGCAAAATGCAAGGGATTGGATTCTTCGCGCCCTTCGGTTGCCAGGGAAAGAAATTAGCTATTCACGACGACTCACTTTCCTCCTACCATTATTGGTGTGCGTTGCTCGACTTTTTTGCGCTCAATATATTCAATGACCAGGTCATCAGCGCTATAGGTTCTGGCGTGATCGAAGGAAAAAGCAAGACCCTGTCTGTTTATAATTTTCACTGTATTTCCATTCTTTCCCCTGGTAACCCTGACCGAGTAATTTTTCATGAGACTGGTTTCGTTGTCGGTAGACATAAAACTTTCATTTCCAGCGGTGTCTATTCTATATATAGAAACTGGAAAATCTGCCGTTCTTAGTCCTCCGATATTGATATAACAATAATTGGGGTTATAAACAATATAAATTTCTTCTTTTACTAAACCGAACGGTGTTTCGTAATGGTCCGACACAAAGCCGGTGTAACTAGATTGGGCGACAGCAAAATTGGAAATTAATGATACTGCGAAAAACAGTTTTATGCCGGTCATGGTCAAATATATAAAAGGGAAGAGTCCGGTAGAAGACCAGTTTCCTAACGGCTGTCTATTTCTGTTTATGGAGTGAATTGTATGATGCACGAATTCAACAAGCCAATAACATGTTTTACGCTGACTGATGAGGGATTGTGCCAAATCATTAACAGCTAAACGCTTTTCCTAAAACAGATTTGGGATATTCATTTTTGAAAGTGGGAATAGACGAATGGCAAACGACTTTAAAAAATTGATATGCTCCGTCCTGGTCATGATATATTGAATTTCAGGAGACAATAATTTTAATCTGGTTTGGGTCTTCCCATACGACGAGGCCTTCAGCTGATTTTTTACTGAGGTATAGTTCCACTTCAAGGCTGTTATCTGATTCAACAAATAAAACACGGAGCCCTTTAGCCAGCTATTCAACTACAATAACATTTTTGTGATGAACTTGCGTGATTGGGTTTTGGATTACTTCCGGAACCGGCGAGCTCAAGGGAACCGTTCTGGCTTTCAATCCAAAAAGTATCCTGATAAAGTTTATCCTCCTGATAATAAATTCATAGGTAGCGAAACATCCGGCAACAGTAAAAATCCAAACAAGAACAAACTTTACATAAACGCCGATATGCAAGGGAAATAGTAACAATGATCCCAGGAACAAAAATATCATGTGAATGATGTAAACCGGGTAGGCTGCCTGGCTTAAATAACGTAATGCTTTTCCGGGCTGTTTAAGTATTTGTAACCAAATGCAAAAACTGAAAAGATCCAGCAATTAGACTCAATGGCCAATGTGATAATTGGGCACTTTCATTTGAAATTGTAACAGGCGATAAATATACAATGAAATGGCATCAGCAAAAATAACCATCGCCATTTCAACAGCATGTTCCAGAAAGAAGATCCACTCAAGCACAAAACAAAAACCGGAAAAAAATGCGAGCAGCCCAAGGAAAAAGCCGTGCCATGTCATTGCATACAATTCGTATAGATTCGGATTAACCAGTAATACTTCTCGCTTATAAAAGCTGCGATAACAATAAGCAGGCCAAAAGGATTACTCAAAATCTTTTTTATCCAGCCAACAATTTTTCCTTCTTCATTTCTTTTCAGGTAAAAGAAAACCGGCGACAGGATGATCACATAAATAAAGATATTTCCCAGAAACCATAGATGTGCAGGATTTGGAATATAGTCTAACTGCCTGATAATAGCGTTGCCAATGAATATCTGCACGGGAACGATGCAGAAAATGCCAAACACAAACGGGATAAAGATTCTTTTTGCCCGCTCCTGCAGCAGTTGTTTCCAGTTTCTGTTTTGAATAGCAAAATAAACCCCCATTCCGGATACAAAAAACAACAGTGGTATTCTCCATACATTCAGCATCGTCATGGGAATCCATAATGACTCCCATGGTTTGTCATTTGTAATAAAGCCAAGCATAATGCCCCAGGGCTGGAAACCAATGGCTGCATGATATAGCAAGAGCAAGCCAATGGCAATCACTCTCAGCCAATCAATATCGTATCTTCTGTTCGTGGTTGACATTGTTATGTATAGTTTGGAATCGGTTAAATTTATTTCAGCATTGCTGCAATCTGTGGCCGGGTCTTTTCAGGTATGCGTAGTCCAGTTTCAGTCCCATGGGCTCAAGCATTTTACCCAATGTCTCATATACTGGTTTAACAGCAGCAAATGGACCTGCCACAGATTCATAAGCAGTACTGCCGTACTTGTTTTTTATTGTTTTGTCAGCACCCTTATCCAATAACATCTTTACAATTTCCGGCCGGCAAAAGAATGAAGCTGTATGCAGTGCAGTAGAACCGTCATTATTCTGAAAATTCAGATCAGCCCCGGCATCGATCAGCATTTTAGCCATCTCTGTTTTACCAAATAAGCTGGCGCTGATTAATGGACTTGAACCACCGAGTGGATCTTTTTCATTAAGGTTGGATCCGGCAGCAATATGTTGTTTAAGCGCTTCCATATTGTCGGTAACAATGCCGTATGAATATCAATTGCAGGAGGCGTCACTTTGTTTGAAACAGCAGTTTCTGGATGGGTTCTTTTCTTTCCTGCAGGCAGTCATTGTTAACAACGTGGTAGAAAAGTAATGGCAATAGTGCCCTAGCGAATTTTTAGTTTGCTTTTTCATGTTTATATTTTTTATGTTTATGAAATATGTTATTGGAAGAGCTGCGCAAAGGAATTTGTTGTTGCTCATTTCATGATTGCTAATGATTAAATGGTTAAGGAATTTTAATATTGTCATTTAAGTATTATTCTTCTTTGAATACTCCAGTATATCTCCCGGCTGACAATCCAGCACTTTGCAAATAGCTTCGAGTGTACTGAACCGGATCGCTTTTGCTTTGCCGGTTTTGAGTATGGAAAGATTGGCCAGTGTCAGATCCACTTTTTCTGAAAGTTCATTCAATGACATTTTTCGTTTGGCCATCATTACGTCAAGGTTTACAATAATCGGCATAGTTTATACAGTTAATTCGTTTTCAGTTTGGATTTCGATTCCTCTTTTAAAAATCTGTGCAATTACAAAAAGTATAACGCCCATAAACAGCCACACATCGGCTCCGCCCAGGCGTAAATGTTGTGTATCGGGCATTTTCACCCCTTGCTTAACTAACCACTCAGTATATTTAACTCCCCACATGCGTAAACAAGCCGATCCCAAAAGACAGACAGGATACTTTAAAAATAAAACGCCTCACTTCCTTACTGAATGGCTGAGACATATTCAGTTTTTTATTGTGCAGAATTTTTATGATCAGGTAAAATATACATGCCTTCATTACTGCTGCAATGCTTATCAGCAATGTTTCTGCAAAAAAATGCCCCGGGTCGTATTTATAAAGGCCCGACAAATCATTTCCTACCCAAAAATGTGTGGCATTAACTGGGTTTATCACCAAAGTATAAAAGGCACTGAATATAGAGCCGCCGGCTTCAATACATACACCAATAAATATTATCCATGAAAGGATCAGTAATATTTTTAGGATTTGCTTTGTACTAATTTTCATAAATTGAGTTTTTAATTAAATAACAATGCAAATATAGATAAATATTTATTGATAAACAATAAAAATACATCTTTATTTGATAAATATTTTTCGAATACCTGATTAAAAACATTCAATCCCGTTGAAATTGAAGTACTTGCGCCGGAAACAAAAAATGATCAAAGTGAGTGTTTATTCTTATAAAATACCGGAGCGGGTTCATCGGTTTGCAGATCTGCATGATTCGACGGAAGTTCGTGGCGAGAACGTCACCGTCAACCGGATGGAGATCCGGTCATCTGTTTTAACCATATTTGAGAATGGGATGTGCAATATGAAAACCGGACCGGACATGCGTATTCAGGTGTCGCTCAGTAACCTGAAAGCGAATCAAATAAAGAAATGAATAAAAATGAATAAAATCGCAGAACGTGGTCATGAATTTTACATGAAGTTCGCTATTGACCTGGCACGGACAGCCAGGGCCAGAGGCGATGCACCCGTTGGTTCCGTGGTGGTTCAGGATGGTGCTATCATTGCGGAGGGAATAGAGGGAGGGAAAACAAAAAGGGATATCACTTTTCATGCAGAAATAGAGGCCATCCGCGAGGCCAATATTATTACCGGCAGTTCCGATCTCTCGGATTGCATCCTGTATACAACACATGAACCCTGCATCATGTGTTCCTATGTGATCCGCCATGCAAAAATTCAGACAGTGGTATTTGGAATCTCAGTGGTCGAAACGGGCGGTGTGCATTCTGCTTATCCAATACTCACAGACACAAAAATTAAAACCTGGGGAAAGCCGCCACGTATTGTCAGGGGCATCATGGAGAGAGAAATCAAGAATGCTATTGTGTAATGAGAAATCGGCGGAATCCATCGTTTGATTTTCTTTGCTTTTGACCGTCTTGCTATTTTGGAGACAAATCCGGCTGTTTGAATATCATTTCCTCAGATGCAAGAATAAAGTGCCATCAATTTATCCTACTCTTGTCCGTTTTTGACATCAACCTGTCCATAAACCCGCCTGAGGCCAGAATAGCTTTGCCTTATCAAATACCGGTCAAAAAACTAATTTATTTAAACCTTAAAACGAACCGCCATGAATGAGAAAAACAAAGTAGTTGAATATACCTTGATTGCCAGTGAATTTGACTGGGAAATTAAACCCGGAAAATTCATTTCAGCCTGGGGATTTAATAACCAGGTACCGGGTCCGGTACTAAGGGCAAAAAAAGGAGATACCCTGGTGGTGAAATTAGAGAATAAACTTTCAGAGCCGACCATAATACACTGGCATGGCATCAGACTTCCGGCCTCGATGGATGGTACAGGTGAGGTGCAACAGCCCATATTACCCGGCGAATGTTTTGAGTACCGTTTTACAGTACCGGATGCCGGAACATTCTGGTATCATTCGCACCAAAATGAAACAGTGCAGATGGAAAGGGGAATGTATGGAGGTATTGTTATTGAAGATGATAATGACCCGGTGGTAGATAATGAAAGGGTGCTGGTAATGGACGATATGAAGCTTAACAGTAAGAACGAATTTACAAAACACGGACCCATCGGCAGATGGATTGAAAGGCATGATGGAAGAGAGGGCAGCACTAACCTGATTAACGGGAAAGAAGCATTAACGATGCAGATGTTCGCGGGGCAGTCTGAAAGGTGGAGAATTATCAATGCGGCGAGTGCACGATATTTTAAATTGAGTCTTGACGGTAAACCCTTTAAAGTAATTGCTACGGACGGCGGACTGTTGGAATATGCGAGAACGGAAAACGAGTTGTTAATTACACCGGGAGAACGCTTTGATATTGTAGTTGGCCCTTTTGAAGAAGGGGAAGTCTTTTCAATCAATTCATTGCCTTACAACCGGGTTACCATGCTGAAAGCCAAACTACAGACATATGCAACTGTACAGGTGATGGAAAGAAAACCATCCATTGCTTTAGTGCCGGAAAAACTTACTGAGATAAAATCTTTGGCGCCACAGGATGCTGAAGTCAGCCGGAAAGTGAATTTGTCTGTCGATCTCAGCCTCAGGCATGTTATTGATTTCAGGGTAAATAATGAAATGCACGGCATGGACAAGCCGGTGATGGTGGGAGAACTCCAGGTATGGGAAGTATCAAACACCAGCCTGATGGATCACCCATTTCATTTACATGGTTTCTTTTTTCAGGTATTGGAAGAAAATGGTAAGGCGCCGGAATACAAAGCATGGAAGGATACTTACAATTTAAAACCCAGGGCTACAATCAAAATCGCCTGGATGCCTGATAACCGCCCTGGTATATGGATGTATCATTGTCATATTATAGAACATCATGCTGCCGGTATGATGGCCAACTTTGAAGTAATAGATCCATTGAGCCCTGTAAAAGAAAAACAGGAATTGTTTCATAGCTGCCATCCTTAATTATATAAACTTATCCAAATTAACTATAACAACGTTTCGTTTGAACGGCCTTCTGCCCGGGACTGGATTGTCCTGCCTTCAGGATCATCCAGAAACTCCACGAGTGCGTTCAAAACATCACACCTTCGCGTGATTGATTTTTACATATTTCCGCTAAAGCAATAAATTCTCCACGCTGGTAATGTAAAAACCCCCGGGATTTTCAATAGGTCATTGTACCACGTTACTTGATTTTGGTCGCATCCTTCGGAGTCAGAAGATCCTGGATATCGACTTACCGCAATGCTTTTAAAGCTTTCTCGTTTAGATTCTTTTTTCGCTGTATGAATGCAATATATCACCCTAAGAATCGACCCGGTAACATCAGTTTGGGACAATATTAGAAATTAATTAGAAGCTTGACATTGTGGGTATTATGCGTTAATTTTCGATACAAACCCGTTGATTGCGTGCCTTTAGCAATATTTTGATCTTTTTATTTGTTCATTATACTCTTCATGCTCAATATTACATTCGGGGTGAATTGCAAAATGAACAGGGGGAAAAACTGCAAAACGTACGAATCGTTGTTCATTCTACCGGCCTTATATATCATACAGGTGTTTATGGCGATTTTGGAATAACGTCGACAAAGGCAACAGATACACTTACCTTTTCTCTGGACAATTACGAATCAGTTACCACAGTGGTTGATGCATCAGCATTTTTAAAGTATACTTTAAAAATGTTGCCAAACGCATCAAAATTGAAAAAAGACCAGAGGAATCATTTGGTATCATTTATTAAAGAACCTAAAATAGGAGATAACAGCAATTGGACGGTGGCTGAAGAAACTTATTCAAGCCTCGTAGATAATCCTTTTATTCAGGCTGAATATTCACCTACTGCTTCATTTTCAGTGAATATTAACAGAGCTTCCTACAGTAATATCAGGCGTTTTTTGAATATGGGTGTCATGGTACCACCCGATGGAGTCCGAATTGAAGAAATGTTGAACAATTTTAGTTTCAAATACAGCGTGCCAAAAGAAGGTAGCGTATTCAACTGTTCATCGGAACTTTCTTCCTGTCCATGGGATGAAGAGCACCTACTACTTTTTCTAAACATTTCGGCCCGTAAATTGGATTTGAGTCAATTAGCGCCCAGCAATTTGGTTTTTTTAATTGATGCTTCCGGTTCAATGGATCTGCCAAATAAGTTACCACTCTTAAAATCAGGGTTTCGGTTGCTTGTAAAAAATCTGAGAGATAATGACACGGTGTCCATTGTAACCTATGGTAATACCATTTCTGTTTTAATGGAAGGCATATCTGGAAAATATAAAGATTCCATATTAAAAACAATTGAAGAGATCGAGGCTGATGGACCTACACCTGGTGAAGCTGGCTTAAGACTGGCTTATGAGGTGGTCCGCAGGCAATATATAAAAGAAGGAAATAACAGGATTATTCTGGCTTCAGACGGGGACTTTAATGTGGGACTGTCGACCGAGAATGAACTTCAGAATTTGATTGATCATGAGCGAAAAGCAGGTGTTTATTTAACATGTCTGGGTTTAGGCATGGGCAATTACAAAGATTCTAAATTGTCCATATTGGCACAAAAGGGGAATGGGAATTTTTATTATGTAGACAATGAAAGGGAGGCGGAAAAAATCCTGGTAACGGAGTTGACCCAGACCTTGTATTCGGTAGCTGACAATGTTCAATTAAGTTTAAGTTTTCGTAGCCCCCCCGTTTTTGAATACCGGTTAATTGGTTACAATAATAAGAGGGTGGCGATGGAAGATAGTTCAAGCAGACTGGAAGGGGGCGAAATCGGATCTGGTCATTCCATCATTGCCCTTTTCGAGCTGGTTCCAGGTGATGATTCATTAAAAAAAAATTTACCCGTTGGTGATCTCCGGATAAAATACCAGCTGCCCGGAAATCCTGAGATTCAGTTTTTAAATTTTACCTGCCCGAATAATTATGTTCCATTTTCGGCGGCAGATTCAGATCTCAGAAAAGCGGCCAGTATTGCGATGTTTGGAATGAAATTGCGGGATACGAAATATGGAGAACAAATCAATTGGAAGGATATTGAAAATATTACTTCTGATACATTTTCAGAAGGAGATTATATTAGTGATGATTATCTGGGTCTGGTTTCAAAGGCCATTAGGGTCTATAGTCATAAAAATCCAAAGCATAAAAAGAAATAGTTAATTCAGCTGATCCGGCAGGAATTAATACAGGCTATCGTTTTGCTATGACGTCATTTACATGGCAATATGTCCTCTTAGACCAAATACATTTACCGGACCTTTCCTGTCTTTGTTATACGCCGGATTTACTACCAGCTGATAGTCGAATGTCAGCCAGAAAAAAGGTGTAATCCGTGCGTTATAATATGTTTCTAAAATATTTTCATGCCCATAATTCATAGTACCATCTCCTATGATAAATCCATATCCACCGGATTTAAGAAAATCCCGGTGATCTGATGAAATGCCGTTTGTAACAAATGCGATTCCCACGACGTCATCATTTCTTTTCCATGAAGCGCCTTTTACCGACAGGCCCGCCTGAATACTTTGATCAATTTCTGTAAATGACCATGTGGCATGCTTCCCATCGTTCCATCCTACGCGGGCAAAGATTCCAATATTATTGGTCAATTCCTGCTCCAGGTTGAGGCATAAACCTGTTTTCTTTCCTCCATAAACTGTTCCTTCAGCATTGCCTGAGATGACATTTAGCAAAGTGGTATCTCCATCGGTTAGTGCAGTCAGGCCATCCTGGTATGATGGAGCCCTTGAAGCTGTGTAACTGGCTAAAAAGCTAATCACACCATGTCTCCCATTAAAATTTAACTTCTTATCAAATTCTGCAGTTTCGGAATGTGCTTTGCCAAAAACATATTCCATTTGCGGATGATTGGCAATTTTTGGCACAGCTACTGTGGATATGGCTAAACGCCAGCCCGGCTTAATCAACTCGATCACAATTCCCCAGGTGTAACCTTTGGTATTGGCGGGGTAATCCCATGCTCCATTGCTCATGAGACTCCAGTTTAAAAACTGGGTACGGGGGTCGTGGCTATAGCCATTCCTGTCAAAAAAATCGGATATGGAAAATTTACCAGCATTTATAGTGATCCTGCTGGCTGGAATTTTAGCAGCAATCTGATTGATATCATCTCCGGCATTTTCATAACCCGTATGCCCCAGGGGAATATTTTGCTGCAAATAAGCCCTTGCTATGGATAAACCGGGCGCAGGGTCGCCGATACGATATGTTTCCCCATTTAATGCCCCCGCTACTCCAAGTGCGTAACTTAAACCACTTCCGCCAGACAATTCAGGATTCACATAAATAGCAGAACCCTTCCATAATTTTCTTCCAATAAACAGGGTTGATGTCACGCTGGTGGCCCCGGTTTCAACATTGTTGTTTAGACTATTTGTTCCGCTATAGGGTGCAAAAAAGCCCGAATGACTTTGACTAATAACTGTGAGCTGAAAATGGAAGGTCCAACTACTGTGCTTGACCGAATCCATGTTCTGGGCAGCAGCACAATGTCCTTTTAATATATATAATATGATGAATGTAATTTGTCTTTTCACATCTTTTAATTTGTACTGACCAAATTCAGTTAAAGCCATTGTTTAAACTTGTTGATGAACCACATTTTCACAATCTGGGTTAACACGCAGTAGCAGATGAGAATGGCTACTAACCAAATAAAATAGCTCCCGGGGAGGGGTTGGAAATGTAAGGCCGGTGCAAACGATGAAAAGGGTATATAAATACCTGCGGCCATAACCAGGCAAGTCAGTACCACAACCGGCGCAGTGGCCCAACTTTGTATAAATGGAATTTTGCGTGTCCGGATCATATGAACTATTAAGGTTTGCGAAAGTAGACCTTCAATAAACCAGCCGGATTGAAAAAGACTTTGATGTTCCGGGGAGCTGGCTTTATAGAAAAAATACATGATGGCAAAAGTGGCATAGTCAAATACAGAACTTATCGGCCCAATGAACAACATGAATCTTGCGATTCCTCCGGCCTCCCATTTTCTTGGTTTTTCAAGGTATTCTGCGTCCATGGTATCCCAGGGAATGGAGGTTTGAGAAATATCATAGAGTAAATTCTGTATAAGAATTTGTACAGGCAGCATGGGCAGAAACGGAAGAAAGGCGCTTGCTCCCAGCAGGCTGAACATATTACCAAAATTGCTGCTGGCTGTCATTTTGATGTATTTGATGATATTACCGAAAGTTCTCCGGCCATAAATAACACCCTTTCTCAATACCATTAAATCTCTTTCTAATAATATGATATCAGCACTTTCTTTGGCTATATCCACAGCTGTGTCAACTGAAACCCCGACATCTGCATCTTTGAGTGCAGAAGCGTCATTAATGCCATCACCCATAAAACCAACGGTATGCCCTTTTACCTGCAATATTTTCACGACGCGGGATTTCTGTGCCGGGCTGAGTTTGGCTAATATGGTCACTTCATCTATCACGCCTTCCAATTCCTTATCCGTCATTTTATCGACCTCTGTTCCCAGCAAAATATTGTTAACCGGCAGGCCAACATCTTTACAGATTTTTTTAGTAACTATTTCATTGTCTCCTGTCAAAACTTTAATGGTAATGCCCAATTTTCTCAGTGCTTCAATAGAAGGCTTGGCAGAAGGCTTTGCAGGGTCAAGAAATCCAATAAATCCGGTCAGCGTCATATTACTTTCATCGGCTACTGAATAGTTAAGTGGCCTTTCATCATATTCCTTTATGGCAACCAGTAAAACCCTCAGTCCTTCTTCATTGAGTTTTCTGGAGGTTTTTAGAACAGTCTCCCTGACTTTGGCGTCAATAGTTACGATTCTGTCTGTTTCTCTATGTAACTGGTGATCCTCCCCCGGATCGAACGAATGGGTACATAACTCCAGTATTTCTTCTACCGCACCTTTACAAATCAGCAGGTGCTTATGATTTCTTTGTTCCAGAATTACAGACATTCTTCTGCGTTGGAAATCAAACGGGATCTCATCCACTTTTTTAAAATATTCTTCGACCATCAAATGCTCATGAACCTCCAGGTGTTCCAAAACAGCTTTGTCCATGATACTTCTTAATCCGGTCTGGTGAAAGCTGTTGAGATATGCCCATTTTAAAACTTCATCATCCTCATCACCATCTACATTAAGGTGTTTTTCAAGGACTATTTTGTCCATGGTGAGCGTACCGGTCTTGTCCGTGCACAAAATGTCCATAGCACCAATATTCTGAATGGCATTTAATCTTTTTACAATTACTTTTCGTTTACTCATTTTCACAGCGCCCCGGGCCAGGTTTGCCGCCACAATCATGGGGAGCATTTCGGGAGTCAGACCTACGGCTATGGCAATAGCAAACAGGAAGGCTTCAACCCAATTACCTTTAGTAAGGCCGTTAATTACAAAAACCAGGGGCACCATGACTATCATAAATCGTATGAGCAACCAGCTGACACTTTTTACGCCTTTGTCGAAACTGGTTTCTCCCCGCTTACCGGTAAGAGATCTGCTTAGTGAACCAAAATAGGATTGACTACCGCTGTTTACCACGATAGAAATCGCGGAACCGCTGACTACATTGGTTCCCATGAAACAGATATTGTTCAACTCCAGCGATGACTTGCCATTTATATTAGTTATGGGCTGTTCAGATTTTTCAACAGGAAGGGATTCACCAGTAAGGATCGCCTGGCTGATAAAAAGGTCTTTAGCCTGGAAAATCCGGCAATCGGCCGGGACCATGTCCCCGGCTGAAAGAAATACAATGTCACCGGGTACTAGTTCTTTTATTTCCAATTCCAGTTTACCTGAATCTTTCCGCAAAACGGTGGCAGTAGTTTTAACCATGTTCTTCAATTGTTCAGCCGCTTTATTACTCCTGAATTCCTGCCAGAACCTGAGCAGGGAGCTGAACAATACCATCACAATAACTACAATAACTGTTTTATAATCCTTATCACCGGGTTTCGCCAGAAATACATCCATAACCAGTGAAATGCTGGCTATAAAAAACAGAACGCCATTAAAGGGTGTTATAAAGGATTGGGCAAATTGAATATACCAGGCTGGCGGTTTTTCGTGTGCAACTTCGTTGAGCCCATATTTTGCTCTTTTTTCTAAAACTGAACTTTCGGATAAACCCTGATCTCCGCATTCCATCATAATATATAAGCCATGCTGATCCTGTTGTGCTGCATCTTTTAATAATGAACCAGCAGAGGATTCAAAACCGTTTTGGTTGCCACCACTTCTTAAAAATGCAATTCCCTGTTTTGCTTTATCCTTTACTTCCTGAATCATTTGCAGAATACCATTTAAACTGGCTAAAAAATGCTTTTAGTACACTCTTAATCCTTGCCCTTTCGGGAATATTTCGATACAATAACGGCAATAGCCACACTAATGAATATAATAGCAGCGACCAGGTTAATCATTTTAATATTGCTAAAATCTCCACCTGGATTCTCAATTCCATTAATATTTTGGTCTATGACTACCACGGATACAGATATTACCACAGCTAATAATACCCACTTTAATGACTTATTCATGCCTGCAAAGGTAGATTGGACAATCCAGGCTCTTGTTAGAGGAGTTTTATAAATTCATTAGAAAACTATTAGAAATATTTACAGGTGAGGCAGTTCGATTGTAAATGTCGTCCCTTCATTTATGTGCGAAACAACGGTGATATTGCCTTTGTGGAGTTTAATGATTTTGTCAGCTAATGACAAACCTATACCATTACCACTAGTATAGGTTTTATTTGTGCCGCGGTAAAAGGAATTAAATATGTGTGGAATTTCATCTGGCGGAATACCAATACCCGTATCGGCAAAGCGAAGTATGGTAATCGTGTTGTGAAAACTTATAGCGACCCCGGACTTGTGATTTTCTGAAAACTTACAGGCATTTTCCATCAGGTTAGAAAAAGCAACATTTAAAAGATATTCGTTTCCCAATACAGAAACATAATCATCATTTTCTATTTCCCGTTCAAAAATGATGTCGATGTGATAATCCGTGTTTGATTTCAATACCTGTTGACGGGCATCTAAGAGCAGTTCATCCAATCGTATTTCTTTGAAGGAAATTTCAGTCTGGTCATAACTGGCTTTGGCCATATCTAATAAACCCGTTGAAAGCCTGGACAATTTTCTGGCATCATTCAGGGTAAGCGCAATGACAGTTTTATATTCTTCCGGAGTTCTTGTTTTGGTGCCGGATAGTTCCAGTTCGGTTATAATGGTAGATATGGGTGTTCTCAATTCATGAGAGATATTGGAAACAAATTCTTTTTGGGAATCAAATGATTTTTCTATCCTGTCAAGCATTTGATTAAATGTAGTGGCAAGCTCTGACATTTCATCCTTGCCGTTGCCTTCCTCAACCCGTAAATCAAGATGGGTAGCGGTAATCGCTTTTACTTTGTCCACCATTTCGGAAACGGGCTGTAATGCTTTTTTGGAAAATAATATCCCGGCTATCAAAGTCAGCAAAATGGCAATGCTAAATCCAATGATTAAAGTGTATTTTAATGTATTCAGTTTAGCCAGTCCGGATTCATCTCTTGCTGCGGCGGTTAAGACATATAATTTTCCATCGTACCTATATAAAACTCCCACAGCCTGTAAAGGACCGACTACGAACTGAAAATATTTTTGAGCAATGATTGTATCTATCATGCCCCGGGTTTCTTTCACTTTGTCTATTTCTACTGCATCGTGATACAACAAATGAAAGGAAGTATCATAAATAGCCACTTCTTCCTGAAATAATGAATTGGGAGAGTTCTTATAGATTACCTGCAATACCTTTGGTGGTATTTTTGTTTCCAATAGAAGATTTGCCTTTGTAATAGCCTGTTGTTTTAGTCTTTTATAGTATTCTTCCTCCCGGTTGGTAGCATAGGAAAAATAAATGACCAGGGCGAAAGCCAGTAACAGAGCGGCAAAAAGTGAGGTAAATAATAAAGTTAGTCTCAGCCTTATCTTCATGTGCTCTCTTTAAAAATGAATCCTATTCCCGGTTTTGTATGAATTAGTTTAGTCAGGAAGTCCCTGTCTATTTTTTTGCGGAGGTAATTAATATAGACATCAATGAAGTTTGTTCCTGTATCAAAGGTGGTGTCCCAGACTTTTTCTGCAATTTCAGTCCTTGACAACACCCTGCCGCTATTCATCATCATATAATGCAGTAGTTTAAACTCTTTTGGTGTAAGATCTATTTCCCTGCCATTACGTGTTACCATCAGGGTTTTTGGATTTAACTGTAAATCCGCAATCTGAAGGATATTTTTTTGCAAAAATGGATTACTATTTCTTTTGGCAACATTTCTTATCCTTGCTTCCAGTTCCCTGAAATCAAAAGGTTTAACCAGGTAGTCATCGGCTCCTGCATCCAGTCCGCCTATTTTGTCATCGGTTGTACCCAATGCGGTTAGCATGATGATGGGTATCTGAGGCTTTGCCTGGCGAATCTGTTTACACAATTCGAGGCCATTTATATCGGGCAGTAAAATATCCATTATGATCACATCGTATTCATTCGTCGAAGCCATTTTCATGCCTTGCATACCTTCCAAAGCCAATTCAGCGATATAGTGCTGTTCTTCCAAACCTTTTTTTATCAGATTGGCCACGCGCTTTTCGTCTTCAATTATGAGAATTTTCATTTTAAAAAACCATATATGTATACATTTTATGACAATCTTCTTCTAGATACTTCAACTCAGAATAAAACCAGACAAATAGTTAAGTAATGTCTATTTTTTTTTCGCGTGTAGGTTTGATCTTTAAATAGAAAAATATAAATAACGAAAGGAATATAAAACAGAGAGGTAAATATATTCAAAATTAGAAAACCACTGTAAATATAAGATTTACAGTGGTTTAATGAGTGCCCGGGACTGGATTTTCTTCACGCCCTTCGGTTGCTCAGAAGATCCCCAAAAGGAGGTCTTACCCAAAGCCTTTTGCATCGCCTTCGGCGATGCCCGTCTTTTTTATTTCTTCGCTTGTGAAAGCAAGCTTTCACCACTACGAAATAAAAAAGCCTCTCCAACTTCGTTGGAAAGACTTTGTGCCCGGGACTGGATTTTCTTCCATCTTGCTATTCAGTAGCTTATAAGTTCTATGTGTCAAATATGTGTCGTGAAATTAGGGGCCAACAAAAATGTCGCGTTTAATATTCACTTCTTCTCACTTCATTTCGTTTTCAGGGGGAAGATATATTTCATTACAGAATATTTAGTACAGAACTTCTGTTTAATAGAGAACAATTATTCCGATTTTCTAATTTACATTGCTTCGATTTTTTGGGGGGAGGTCAGTTTCGTTTCCATGTTCTAATTTTTATAGTTAACATTTAAGGAAACACTCGCTTAATTTACTAAACTACTGCTACACTTTACGCTGAAAATTTACATATAATTCCTGTCAGCGAATTCTTACTTCACTATTAGGACTCATGAATAAGTGTTAAAGAGAGAATCCAAATCTCATTGGATTTGATGAAATAACCTGTTGGAGATGATATGAATCATCATAGTTGCGGCGACTGTTTTTTCAGGTACGGCTTCGTGTAATGCCGGGTCTGCACCGTACTTCATTTCTTTGCTAATGATGCCAACGCAGATTTTGTCGTTTGCCAGAAGCGTAAGCCCGCTCATCATTTCTTTTTCCTGAACATTTCTCCCTTTCGAAAGGACTTCCCTGATGCGACGAACCATTGCTCACTATACGCCATGATTCCACTTTTGCTTTGCAAGTATAAATGTAAACTATTATGCTTGTAAATTGCAAGTGATTTCGTAAATTTGTTCCGTGAAAAAATTAAAATTGGGTTTCGTTCGGAATGCCCCATCAGCACGGCCCTCGATATTTTTGGCGATAAATGGTCTTTGCTGATTATCCGGGACCTGATGTTTAAAGAAAAAAATACCTACGGTGAATTTATTGGTTCGGAAGAAAAAATTGCTACCAATATTCTTGCGGATCGGTTGGCATTACTGGAACGCGCTAAAATTATCTCCAGGCAAAAGCATCCGGAGAGCAATGCAAAAGTGCTTTATAGGCTTACACCCAAAGGCATTGACTTAATGCCCGTATTGATTGAAATTATCCTGTGGTCTGAAAAGCAGGAAGACGTCCACCCCCATGCAAAAGAATTTGCAAAGGCTGTAAAAAGAGACAGAGGAGGGTTTGTTAAACAACTGAAGGCAGGGTTAAAGAAGTAGCAGGTTCTAATCTTTTTTCATTTTCAGTTTGTCCGCAATGAATTTTCCTATTTCCATTCCAACTGTATGACTGACTACAACGGAATAATGGTAATGGATCCCGCCGAAAAAGCGGGAATCCTTGACTTCATCCGCCGCCTGCCTAAAAGATGTATATGATCTTTTGGGGATTCCAAACTCCATTTCAGTTGTATCGGTAAAGGCAAAATTGTCTCCGAATACGCTGTTTAATGCTTCCGACGCGGATGCCGAAATATAGCAATGGCCACATGTATATTCAGGAAAGGGCGGGGTTTGCAAATGAGGCCTCCAGTTCGGGTCAAAATATTTGTTTATGACCGTTTCGGGTCTCACCGTATTGTAGCGGTATTTTATATTCCAGCATTGTATAAAAGCATCGAATAAAGCGATAGCTGTTTTGGCTGATGCATATACTGTTGTGGGGAAATCGGCACCGGCTCTCTTTGCTGCAATACCGGCGATACTCATCCAGTGGCCCCCGGGAGAGAATTTTTTGGTGCCGAACATCAAATGTCCGGATACATTCAGCTTGAAAGGGTTATCATCCCAGAAATCTGCAATGAAAGCCTGCTCTGCAGTAAGACTGTCACCCCTGTTCTGAATTGCCTTCACCTCCTTGTAATAGTCGCTTGATTTGTTTGTTACATCAAAACGGTAGGCGGGAGGAGGCAGGAACTGGTTGACACTATCCAGAACCATTTCGCGAATTTCATTCCAGTGTGGCTCAGCCGCGGGTGAATAGGCAGGAGGAGTCGGAACCCATCGGCCAGGCGAGTCATTCACGTTATATTCAGGTGCGCCACGCGTTTCGGAATATTTATCATGCTGACTCCATTTCATGATAACATGGGAAACGGTGTCTGCGTAAGCTATGGAATTCCTATAAACATCTGCCGGCATGCCATGATCAGTTGCCAGTTTTTTCAGGCTGTCTACATAATTCTTCATACTGCCTGCAGGGAAGGTAACCGCTTCTCCAAGTTCACAGAAAGCAAGGAGGGAAGAAAATTCAAAATTAATTGAAAGACCCGGCGAAGGTGAAGGAACTGATGTCAAACCCTTTAATTGTCCGGCAAGTGTATTAAACCGGGTTGGATACCCGGCTGCTATGACTTCATAAGCGGCAATGCTTGCATAAACATAATTCCTGGAAGCCACCATCGGGCTGAAATTATTGCCCATTACAACATTGTTTAACTGGAAAACCGTTTTACTATACAGATCAGGGTCTTTAAATACCTGGTTGTAATCTTTAGTTTGGTTGCATGCATAAGTGCCAATGACCGTGAATAAAATAACAAATAGTTTTTTCATAATTTATCTCGCATCTGCCTGCATGTTCAAAAATTAATTCTATAACCAGTGACAAAAAACCTATAAAACGGGAAAAAATCAGGAAATATTCTTTTCAGGGAAGGCGCAATTTAATCAATATTATTTATTAGGCAAGATTTCCACTGCCCGCCAGTTCCTTTGGGTCATTTAACAAAATCGCATTGAACAAGGACTGCCTGTTCATACAAATCCAGATCTGCGTCATAACTGTTTCCGGAGGCGCTTAGGTTGTGTCAAATATGTGTCGTGAATTTAAACATTGTCAATATGCCAGGTTTAATATTCATTTTCTTTCGCTCCTGAAGGTGCATATTTCATAGAAATGATCTGAAAATGCCGGGTTCAATTGAGCAAAACGCTTAGTCAAATCTTTTCAGAATCTATTTACAACCAGGTTCTCCGGAATACATTTTTCTAATTCTCCATTTTATTCTTCAGGCTCATTAACAAAGAATAAGCGCCTTTCAATACAAATTCTTCTGTTTGCCATGATTCTGCATTTAATATTTCACAAAATCCATTGTCAGTACCTCCTGTATTCACTTCAGTCATTTTAAATTCATTTACACTATTTTTAATGAAGGCATACTGTTTGTTTTCAAATCTAACGATGGCATCTTCCGGAAGCACAAATGCTTTCTTGTTCACAATTTTAATTTCTGCATTCATATAGGTGCCCGGAACCAGCCTTTTGTCATATATATCAAAATGGCAATGCACATCGGTGTTTCTGTCTCCCGACAGGTCCCTGCCAATCAATATAATCGTACATGGATACCTCAGGTCCGGGTCATTATTTGTAAATGCATCCAGTTTCTGACCGATACTTAACTTATCCAGATCCTTTTCAAAAACTTTCAAAGCCAGATGAATATCCCTGGGATCAATCAATTCAAACATCACGTCCGTAGGTGAAATATACTTTCCGATATTTACATTTACCCTGGATACGTAGCCATTGATGGGTGCATAGATATTGATGCTTCTGAGAATATTCGTTTCACTGATATTGCCTGTTTCAATGCCTGCAATCTTCAATTTTTCTCCGAGTGCGGTGATTAATACCTGCTCGGTACGGTATTCAGATTCTGCCTGCTGGTAGATCTTATCGCTGCTCGCCTTACTGGCATTCAGGTCTTTCTGACGCTGGTATTCATTTTCCAAAAACCGGATCCTGGCTTTTGCCGTTAAATAATCCTGTTGAAGCTGTATATAACTTTGGTCTTCCAATACGGCTATGACATCGCCCCGGTTTACATGCATGCCCGGAATCAGCCGGGTTGATTTCAAATATCCGCCCATGGGCGCGCTAATGGAAACCATGTTTTGCGGTGGCACATCCACTTTCCCGTTTACCCGTAAAACCGAAGAAATTTGCTTTTGCTGTAAATGTCCGGTTCGGATGCCGGCATTTTTTATTTGAGCGTCGTTCAGTTTAACCAGGTTTTCGCTAACCGGCGTGATGGCCGAATCCTGGCCTTTTTTATTTTCCCCGCAGGAAGATGCGATTAAAACAATCAGCGGAATAAATATTCTGTTTTTCATTTTTGCAAAAGTTATTTGTTGTTAAAATATTTCATCTGTATCACAGATTCATTCAGATTTTTGACTGCATCGATGTATTCATTTTTGATCAGCGAAGCCTGGTTGATTAGCTGAACCCATTCCAGGTAATTAATATTGCCGTTGGTAAGTTGTTGGTCTGCTGTTGAACTGATCAGGTAGGCATTCTTCAGACCTTTTCTTTCATAGTAGTTCACAGTTTCCCGGTATTTTATGTATTGTGCCATGGCCACCCGGTATTCCGAACTGAAGGATTTTAATCCGGATTCGAAATTGCCTTCAGCGACCATTTTATTAACCCGGGAGCTTTTGATTCTTTCCCTGGATGCTTTGAAGAATATAGGAACACCAATACCGGCCTGTATGGCACTGAACCGGGTGGAGCCGTTATAATATTTGTTGTCCGCTCCAATGCCAATGATACTGGCATTGTTGTAAGTTATTGACAGGTCGGGCCATAACCGGCTTTTTTCTATTTGAATACTGGCATCCGCTACCTGGATCTGCTGCTGCATCAGTTGAATAACCGGGTGTTCCGGTATGGAATCTGTCAAAACAAGGCCGGTCAGATCCAGTGGTAGTCCGTTAGAAATGGGAACAAGATGGTTGGAAGTATTTAACAACCATTGAAACTGCAATTGCAAGATCGCAGAATCCTGTTTCAGCTGATCCAGCTGAATGCGTACTTGGCCAAGTTGGGATTCGGCAAAAGTTTTTTCCAGCACATTGGTTTCCCCTTTTTCCAAACGGAGTAGTGCCTTATTGTAAAAAGCGGCGTAGATGCTGTCGGCATATTGCAACAGTTTTTTTTTCTGCCCCAGGTATAAAATCTGATAAAAGACCTGGGAAACCTGTTTCTTCAGTTGAGCTTCCCTTATGGAGACATTGATTTCACTGGATTTCCATTCCTGCCTTAATAAATCCTTCTGGCTCGAATATACTTTTGGGAAATTTAAATATTGCGTAACCGTGAATTTGTTATCAGTATAAATGCTATTTATCTGACCCAGCTCAGCCAGGAAATTTGTCTGGGGTATATTGGCCGCTGTATTGACCAGCATATGCTGGTACCGGGCTTTCAGTTGCTCGTTCCTGACCCCCAAATTATTCTTAAGCGCACTATCGATTGCATTCTGCAGTGTGATGGGCGTTTGGGCATGGCCGTAATTACCCATACACAGAAATAAAATCATGATAGAAGCTGCTGTTACCTGTTTTGTTTTATTTTTTCCGTTTTCCTTAACCTTCCTGGTCTTACTTTCAAACATCATATACAATATGGGCAGAACGAATAAGGTTAACAAAGTTGCAATCAATAGCCCTCCGATCACTACCGTCGCCAATGGTCTTTGCACTTCTGCGCCGGCCCCGCTGCTCACAGCCATGGGGAAAAATCCAAGGGAAGCAACGAATGCAGTCATCAGTACAGGTCGCAGACGAACCTTTGTCCCCATCAGAACAATCCTTCTCAGGTCGCTAAGCCCCTCATTCTTTAACTGGTTGAATTCAGCTATCAGTACAATGCCATTTAAAACGGCCACGCCAAACAGGGCGATGAAACCGACTCCTGCACTAATGCTGAAAGGCATATGACGAAGGGCCAGAAATAAAATACCGCCGATCGCAGACAGGGGGATGGCAGAGTATATCAGCAAACCCTGTTTGATGGAATTGAAGGCAAAATAGAGAAGCAGAAAAATCAGCAGCAAAGAAATGGGTACGGCTATCGTCAGCCTGGCCTTTGCTGCATTTAAATTTTCAAACGCTCCGCCATAGGTAACATAGTATCCGGATGGGAATTTCAGCTGCCGGTCTACTTTTGACTGCAATTCGTTCACCAGACTTTGTACGTCCCGGCCCCGCACATTAAATCCAACTACGATTCTCCTTTTCGCATCTTCCCGCTGTATCTGGTTAGGACCTTCTTTAATGTGGACATCTGCGAGCTGGTACAAAGGTATCTGGGTGCCCCGGGGTGTGGGAATCAGCAGGTTTTGAATATCCTTCAAATTGGTTTTTAGTTCACTTTTTAATTTGACCACGATATCGAACCGCTTCTCCCCCTCAAACAGCATTCCGGTACTCTGGCCGGCAAATGAAGTGTTGATCACTTTGTTGATGTCTGAAATATTCAGATCGTATTGGGCAACTGCATTTCTGTTAAATGAGATAATGATTTGGGGCATACCCGAGATGGACTCGATATAGAGATTTTTAGCGCCCGCAACGGTATTAATGATATTGCCCAGCCGGTGTGCGTAGTCAGCCAGTGTGTCCAGGTTTTCCCCGAATATCTTGCAAACCACATCCTGCCTGGCGCCGGTCATCAGTTCGTTAAACCGCATTTGTACCGGAAATTGGAAACCGGCTGTAATGCCAGGAACAGCCTGCAGCGCTTTTCCCATTTTTTCACTTAAATCATTGAAGGTTTTAGCAGATGTCCAATCTTCTTTCGGTTTCAAAATAACCATCATATCACTGGCATCCATGGGCATCGGGTCTGTTGGAACTTCACCACTCCCGATTTTGGTTACTACTTTCTGCACTTCCGGAAACTGCGTGATTAAGATATGGGCGGCTTTTTGTGTATTGTCAATTGTGGTTTGCAGGCTGCTGCCGGCGAGTACCCGGGTGTCTACGGCAAAATCTCCTTCTTCCAATGCCGGGATAAATTCACCGCCAAGCCTGCTTAATAACCAGACGGAAAATATAAACAGGCAGATCACCGTAAATAAAACCGATTTCCGAAAATGCAGTGTCTTGTTTAAGGCATTCTGGTAAACCCGCTCAATCCCCGCCATTATTTTATCAGAAACATTTGGCTTGTGTTTGATCTTTTTACTCAGGAATATGGCGCTCATCATCGGAATATAGGTAAGCGAAAGAAGGAATGCCCCCAGCAGGGCGAAAGCCACGGTCTGCGCCATGGGTTTAAACATTTTTCCCTCAATTCCCTGTAACGTGAAAATCGGGAGGTAAACCACCAGGATAATGACCTGTCCGAATACCGCACTGTTCATCATTTTGCTGGCTGACTGATTTACCTCCAAATCCATATCATGCTGATTGAGCCGGGTCATATTTACAAAATGTTTGCTATGACCAAGCCGGTGCATGACCGCCTCCACAATAATTACTGCTCCGTCAACGATTAAACCAAAATCCAGCGCTCCCAGACTCATCAGATTGCCACTTACACCAAACCAATTCATCATGATGACTGCAAATAGCATGGCCAGCGGGATTACAGACGCTACCAATAAGCCCGCCCTGATATTGCCAAGAAATAATACCAGGACAAAAACAACGATCAATGCCCCTTCCATCAAATTCCTTGTAACCGTGCCTATGGCATTATTCACCATTTTTGTGCGGTCTAAAAAGGGTTCAATCACAATTCCTTCCGGCAGCGTTTTTTGAATTTGGGCAATTCTTTCTTTAACATTTTTGATCACCTGGCTGCTGTTTGCTCCCTTTAGCATCATGACAACAGCTCCCGCAACTTCACCCTGGTCATTATAGCACATGGCGCCATACCTTGTTGCATGACCAATTTTAATGTCTGCAATATCCCGGATAAACAAAGGAGCGCCTCCGCTGGTAGTCTTAACAATTATATTTCTAATGTCATCCAGGGTTCCTACCAGGCCTTCCGTCCGGATAAATAATATGGTGGCACCTTTTTCGATATAAGCTCCACCGGTATTTTGATTATTATTTTCCAGTGACTTAAAAACATCGGAAATGGTGATATGATATGCCAGGAGCTTGTTTGGATCCACTTCGATGGAATATTGTTTTAACTTTCCGCCAAAACTGCTTACTTCAGCAACTCCTTTTACACCCAGTAACTGGCGACGCACTATCCAATCCTGAATGGTTCTCAGGTCGGTTTCATTGAATTTATTTTCATATCCTTTTTTCGGCCTTACAACATATTGATATATCTCCCCCAATCCGGTACTTACAGGCCCCATTACAGGAATTCCGATACCCTGCGGGATTTCAGATTGCACTTTTTGCAATCTTTCCGCCACCTGTTGTCTTGCCCAATACACATCCGTGGCATCATCAAACACAATGGTTACCAGCGACAGGCCAAATCTTGAGAAACTCCTGATCTCTTTCAGACCGGCAATGTTGTTATTGGCTTGCTCTATTGGAAATGTGATCAGCCTTTCAATGTCTGCGGCACCGAATGAAGGTGCGATGGTAATGATCTGAACCTGGTTATTGGTAATATCCGGAACGGCATCAATGGGCAAACGGGTAGCCTGGTAACTGCCATATCCGATCAGGACAATGATGAACAGCCCTACAATGAGTTTGTTTTTAATGGCAAACCCAATTATCGCATTTAGCATAATTGTTTATTTTCTTCTTAGTAAATAGTGATATTCTGCCTGGAAGATTTCCAAAGCGTGAGCCATGCGTGGTAATTAACCGCATGGGAATCCAAACATGGAACCTATTAACAGGTCTTGGGGGGCTGCCAAATATTGGAGAGATAGGAAGAGCTGATGAACTGTTCCCGGACCAGATGGATTTTTACAAGGGGATCAAATATAAGTTTCTCGAAAGAGTATTGCATAACCATTGGCGTAAATCCCGATCCAATTGAAGAAATCAAATCAGATGGTGTTTTGAATGGCAATTGCATGTCCTTATTGTAGTCCTTATCCATGGGACTGCCATACAAGTAATGCATGGCTAAATATTTTGTAATAGAGATATTCCTGTTTTCCTTTTTATGCTCTTTGAAATGCGCTATGACAACCGGAATTTTGAATAATTGACCAGCTTCTGTTGTTGAGAACAGGTAGGCGAACAAAAATAATATTACAACGGCCCTTTTCATAAATCCGTGCAAAGTTAATAAAATTAAAATGAATCAGGGGACTGACATTAGAATTATTTTAGTTCGGTTATTAGAGAGGAGGTTATAACGATTAAATTATTTCTGGCAAATAATCGAGTTATTATTATTATGAAGCCGGTAAACTTTCTACATCTAAAATAGGAGTATTATAGTCTGAGTTCGGGTTAGGGTTGCCGGAGTAATACTCGATAATATAACTTTTATATAAGTGTCCATAAAGGCTGCAAAAACATATCACTCCGATTTTAATCGATAAAGGATGCCGAGGGACAGGCTTAACCAGGCTACACCGATGCAAAATCCGGCGAGTACATCGCTGGCAAAATGGACACGCAGATAGACCCGGCTAAGGCCAATGAGAAGGGATAAAAGGACAAGGATTGTAATAGCCGGATATTTCAGGTTTTTGGGTATTGCGCTTTGACACAGAAGATAGATAAGCAATCCATAAAAAATGAAAGCCGCGCTGGAGTGCCCGCTTGGAAAGCTAAAGTCATGGGGCGGGGGTATGGAGGGATTTGATGGCCTTACCCGGTGGAATAGCCATTTTAGTAAAAAGGTTACGAAAAAGCCAGACAGGCCTGCTGAAAGAATGTAGATGGCGAGCACGGCGTTCCTTTTTAGCCATCCAAACCAGATGATAAGCATCAAATAAGCCGGCACCAAAAGGTAGGGGGAGGCCATGAAGGACAGGCCAGTCATCGCTTTTAGCATAAAATCTGGGCCCGGATGTAAGAACATATAC
This sequence comes from uncultured Bacteroidota bacterium, assembly GCA_963741345.1. GTDB lineage: Bacteria > Bacteroidota > Bacteroidia > Chitinophagales > Chitinophagaceae > Puia. The sequence continues at coordinate 181,018 of CAVUHS010000004.1, read as the reverse complement.
CTGGAGACGGTTGTGTCGAAGACTACCTCTTTTTCCCAAAAGATCTCATGGGCGATGAAGACGAAAAGGCTTACCGGCAGTATAACGGAAAGCAACAATAAAAATAATCGGATCACGGCTGATTTCATATAGATGAATTGTTACAGGTCTGGCCATATAAATGACAAGAACTGGCGACAGTGCGGAACCTTCTTCTTTCGGAATCTCCTTCAACCACTGGGGCGATCAGGCCCTTAACACCGCAGCCACGGTATTAGAAGGCGGGATCTCTTTTTATCAGATAGTCAGGATTTTGACTTCGGAAAGGTCAAAAGAGGGACGGAAGTAGTAAATGACAATTGTTCGGCTTTGCTTGGATAAAATAATTTTTGAAAAAAACTTCTGTTTTGGTTTGTAAACATCGCTATTAGTGAAGGTTTAGATAATTTAATTTGTTCCTCTAAGTTTTCCCTGATTGAATTTTTGATATTTTCTTTTGTGATAACAACTTCCATATCATACCTGAATTTTTTTCTTAATATAATTTCCAGTGTCTTTTTATCCGGAGATGCTTCGTCCGGAAGAAGAAGATGGAGTATTTTAATATTGATTTTTAGCGGGCGGGCAAAACTGAGAACTTCTCTTATTTCCGCATCGCTGTTAAGCAAGTCCGAAGTATATAATAAGGATTTTAGTTTCCGATGGCGATATTTTTTGGGTATGGCTAAAACAGGTACATCAGATTTAGTAATGAGGTTTCCTGTATTCGTTCCAAAAATTTTATTCACAGTGCCAGCTCCTCTTGTGGAAATGCATATATAGTTTATATGATCATTTTCCCGGCAATAATCCAAAATAGACAGATCGGCGGAAATACCCTGTCTGACTACGCTGGTAAATTTTCCGGGCTTTATTCCAAGTGTCTTGTAAAGGGAAAGTATATGAAGATTTAATTTGTTTTTTAATCTCTTAGATTCAATTTCGATGTATTTAGAATTTTCTTCATCGGTTGACAACGGCGACAATTTTGCATGAAAAATATGTATGAAAATCAGTTTTACTGGCTGACGGACAGACCAATACATGGCAAATCGTAAACCTGCTTTTGAATTAACAGAAAAGTCTGTCGGTACGAGTATGGCTATCATTTTAATTGGGTTAATCTTTTGATTCTTTAGATGGTTGTATAACGGCTGACGGTTTATTATCAATTTCCGTATGTCGTATTTTCCCACCCAAATAGCCTGTGTATGAAATTATGCCGAAACTTATAAAAGAAATAATAAGTGTTGTAAATGCTATTTTGAATGTAAGAGCCGATTGTTTGACAGCGAAAAAAATTCCAAATATAGAACTGATTCCTAATAGAATAAGTGAGATAAAAGCGATCAGGGCAACTTCTTCATGCTGACCTATCATGCTTTTGACTATTCCCGGGATTTTTTCCACAGCTTCTTCAGCACCTTCACCTGTCAAATATGCGATACCGGCTCCCAGTGAAGATATGATTAGCAAAATATAGGCGGCTATTAAGGTCTGTTTAGTTTTGGTTAATAAACCATAGGCAAGTACCATACCTCCTAATAAGGAACCAAAAATAGGCAAGTGGGTTATTATTAAATGTATGTGGGTTTGATTCATTTTATCTTTTTCTAAAGGTCATTGACGCAATCCTGATTTTCCATGATAAATATTAGTTGTAAGGGTGATTTTAGTCAGGATTCTATTGTTCGATTTCAAAGCTATTATTCAGGTCGCTAAAATATTTTAAATGACTGCGAAGACTATCCTAAGAAATTGAAGTCGTCGAGTAATTTTTTTATTTCGCACTTTTAAAAAGTCCTTTATATACTTCAAACCACATGGTTGCAATAAGGCTTACTACCAAACAAAGAATAAAATCGTAAAAATGGATTTGCGTTAACCCAAATAGTTGCTGAACTAAGGAAATAAAACTAATGCCAGCAATAAAAATTATTGAAGCACCTAAAATATAAAGCACCAGACTGTTTTTGTAATGCGATGTTTTAAACAGGGTTTCCTGGAAAGATCGGTTTACGAACGTTAGAAATATGTTGCTGATAATAATCGTTGTAAAAACAATTGTTCTTATATATTCGATTGGAAAATATCTTTGCATAAAGTAATAATAGAGAGAAAGAATCCCAATAGCAATAACGGCTCCCTGCGAAAGGCTTAGCAGAAGTTCATTTCCCGTCAACATGAATTTTGATTTGGCTCTTGGTGGAATAGTCATAATGGACGCTTCTACAGGTTCCCGTTCAAAGAAAATGGAACAGGTTGGTCCCATGATCAGTTCAAGAAAAATGATATGAATGGGCGTGAAGATATTCGGATACTTCCAGCCTAATAGTAAAGGGACAGAAGCTGTTACAATTATGGGAACATGAATCGAAATAATATATCGTATGGCTTTTTTTAAATTAAAGTAGATCTTTCTTCCCTGGCGGATAGCTTCCGTGACTTTTTCCAAACGGTCATCCGTTAAAATAAGATCCGATGCATCTCTGGCAATCTCTGTCCCCTTCCCACCCATAGCAATGCCAATATTGGCTGATTTGAGGGCAGGGCCGTCGTTCACTCCGTCTCCCAGCATACAGACGGTTTCTCCATTTTCCTTTAGGGCTTCAATAATTTTAAGTTTGGCGTCAGGAAACATTCTGGCGAAGACAATCGTTTCTCTTGTTGCAGACTTTAGCTCCGCCAGCGACATCGCCATCAATTGATCGCCTGTCAACACCATGTCTGTAAGTCGCATTCCCACCAGTTTAGCTATATGTAAAGCTGTTTCTTTATAGTCTCCTGTAATCAGTTTGACCTTTATTCCAGCTGCATACCATTTATCGAATTCATTTTTTACTCCTTTTTTTGGAGGATCATATAAGGCAACGAGACCCTCGAAATGCCAGTTAAAGTCATCTTGTTTTACTGGATATTCTTTTCCAGTAAATTCAGCAGAACAAATACCAAGTACACGCAGGCCTTTGGACGCCATACTGTCTATGACTTTTTGAGTTCGATCTTTCTCAGTTATATCCAATTTGCAAATCCCGACTATTCTTTCCGGGGCTCCTTTACCTGTAATGATCGACTTGCCTTCATATTCATATATATGGGTCATCATGGGAGGATGACCTCCCAATGGATATTCGTGAACAATGATTGTCGGATCATTTGAAATCCGGTTATTGCGGTTATAAGCTTTTACGATGGCGATTTCCATGGCATCAAAGGGTTCCCGTTCACTGGCAAGCCTTGCGATCCGAAGAAGCTGAAGACTTTGAATGGGAACATCGTCTTTAAATTCTTCCGTCAGATTGTTATTAAAATCGTAGATGGAATTGACTTCCATTTTATTTTCAGTTATCGTGCCTGTCTTATCCAGGCAAATTACACTGACCGCCCCCAGGTTTTCGATGGTAAGGGGTTGGCGTGTAATGATACCGAGTTTTGCCATATGGAAAGCTCCCAAAGCCATAAAGGAGGAAAAGGCAACCGGAATTTCTTCAGGAATAACAGCCATGGCTATGGTCAGGCCCAAGAGAAGACTTTGAATAGCATCCCGGGAATGCAGATAATTTATGAACCAGATTAATCCAAATATCAGGAAACCGAAAGCGGCCATAATTTTTACAAAATTTCCAATTTGTTTTTGTAAAAGTGTTTTTGTGGTAACAATACTGGTTATGGACTTTCCCAGTTTGCCTAAGGCAGTCATATTTCCAATGGTTGTGATTTTTGCAAACCCTTTCCCAGAATTAATGGTGGAACCCTGAAATAATTGATTTTGCCCCTGTGCAGAACTCTTAGTAACAGGTAATGATTCTCCTGTAATTACGGATTCATTGGCGCTCAGATCATTTGAATTAATCAGAACCGCATCTGCGGGAATGCGGTCTCCTTCTTTCAGCGATATCACGTCGCCGGGCACAAGGTCTTCCGAAAGAATAATCATTTCTTTTCCGTCCCGGACCACAGTAATTTTTGGTTGTGTATATTGATCTAACGCTGCCAGGGCTTTCGAACTTTTTACTTCCTGGTAAACAGAAATGGCCCCCACAAAAATCATAGCAGCTAACATCAGCAGGCCTTCCTTTACTTCACCCAAAACAAAATAAAGTGCACAAGCAATCATAAGCATGATAAACATAGGTTCCCGGAGAATATTCCAGACCATTCGAAAGAACCCATTATTGCGGTCCATCTGAAATATATTTTTTCCAAATTGCTTTTGCAGGGGAAGTAATTTCCCCCTGTTTCAGTCCAATAATAATTTCCGCTTGCGATTGAAAACTTTCCATCATACTATTTAATGTTTAAGAAAGATGATGAGGAAATCCACTTTGAACAGCACCGATACCGGTATTTTTGTAAATAATGGCCATTGAGTGAATATAGGCATGCTGAAGGGTGATAAGATTGATTTTTATCAGATGTTCAGATGATTTAAATCCTGCGCCTGGCGACTTAATATTCACCGCATTGCATAAAAATGGGATGAATACTGAATGTTTTCAATAATAGTGTAACTTTCAAAGTAGCCAGCTGCTACGTTTTAGATCATTAACCATGCCTGTTACCGTTAAGCGCGCACTTGAATTACTTGGATTATTCTTAATTGGAACCCTTGTTGTTGTCGGAAAGCTGGTCATAATGCCTTTGTTGATGTCTTTTTTTTTCAGCCTGGTATTGCTTCCGATTTTCCGTTTTTTCCGAAAATTGAAGTCACCGGAATCCATTGCCATTTTTCTTTCCATTTTCATGCTAACTATTCTCGGCGTTTTGGCTGCCTGGTTATTTTATGGTCAGATAAGTAGCTTATTGGGCGACCTTTCGCAAATTCAGGTAACGGTAACAAGCCACCTGAATAATTTTAGTAAATGGATCGCCATAAATTTCGGGTTTTCACCCACAGCACAAGTTCAATTCATTCGTGATCAGAGTAACAAATTATTCAGTTCCGTAGGAAATCTGCTGAGTGGTGCAGCGGGGTCTGTTGGCAGCATGCTCTTGTTTTTTGGGCTGATGCCGGTTTACATATTCCTCATTATGTTGTACAGGAATCTGTTTTTGAATTTTGTATTGATGTGTTTTGCAGAAAAAGATAAAGAGAATATTGAGGTAATCACCAGGCAGACGGAAAGCATGGTTAAAAACTATCTTGTCGGTTTATTAATTCAGATTGTATATCTGATCGTACTGTTAGGGGGGATTCTATTGTTGTTTGGTATCAAACATGCTATACTCATTGGAATCATCTTCGCGTTTTTAAATCTGATACCTTATCTGGGTCCCCTGGTCGCGGAAATTTTGGCCGTTTTGCTGACTCTTGCTTCATCAGATCATATTATTGACGTTCTGATCGTGGTGGGCGTTATTGCGGTTGTGCAATTTTTAGATAATAATATACTGATGCCAAAAATTGTAGGCTATAAAGTGAAAATAAACGCGCTGGTTTCTATCGTAAGTATTATAGTAGCAGGTGCTATGGTGGGTATAACCGGCATGTTCTTAGCGATGCCGGTTGTCGCCATTTTGAAGATCATATTTGACCATACTGAGCAATATAAAAAGTGGGGGTACCTGCTGGGAGATGAAAGGCCTGGGAAAAGTCCGTTTCTTTTTTTTGGCATTGGACTGAAAAACCCACGGTAATAGACTTCGAGCAGTGGTATCTCTGCCTGTTTCAATCCCAATTGATTTAGCTCTTCCCGGTTTAGCTGCATGCAGATATTTGAATTATTTATTTTTTCGGAGGCGCAGGATTATGCCATATACAATTTTTTATAATACTCATCAGCCATCCGGTTACTGTCAAAAGCAGGTATGATATCCTGCATACTGTTTTTAATAATAGATAACCATTCAACGGGATGGTCATAGTACATAGGTATTACAGACCTTTCCAGCAGCGTGTATAAATTATGGGCATCAGTCTCATCCTGTTGGTATTTATGTTCCGATACCTCTGTATTGGGGATCACAAAGCTATTAATCCCATGTCGCGCAAATTCCGGGAACCATCCATCAGGCATCGAAACATTGACACAACCATTCATGGCGGCGGACATTCCGCTTGTTCCGGATGCCTCGAAAGAAAGGCGGGGGGTATTCAGCCAAACATCGGCTCCCCGTTTCAACATACGCGATAATTTTAATTCATAACCGACCAGTATTACGCAATTAGGATAGGTTTTACAAACATTAACAATCTTGTCAAAACTGGCAATTCCCGCATAATCCATCGGATAGGGCTTTCCTGCCCAAATCATTTGCACCGGCCTGTCCCTATTACTTATCATATGGTGAAACCAATCCATATCATGAAACAAAAGCTCAGGCCTTTTGTATCCGGTAAATCGCTTGGCAAATACAATCGTAAGTATATTCGGGTCAAAAATATCGCCACATTGGTCGGCTACTTCTTCAAAAAGTTGTTGCTTGCACTGTTTTTTCCGTTTTAAAAGACCGATGTCATTATTTGCTTGTAGAGCATTATACATTTCTGTATCAGCCCAGTAATTGTAATTCTGGGCATTGGTTATGGCGAGGATTTCACAAAGACCTGAAGCGTTTTTCCATTTCTGTTGAATCGTATGAAGATGCATTTTAGATACTGCATTGGCTTTCCCAGAAAGACTTAGAGCCGTCAATGTATGATCCATCAGATCTCCTTCTGTTTTCGAAATCTCCTTTACCTGTTCTATATTCATATCCCCCCAGAAACCCATCCTATTTAGAAGGAACATATCAGTTTTCCGGTTGCCAGAAGGTTCCGGTGTATGATTGGTAAAGACCAATCTTTTTTTGACTTCCTCTACAGAATTGTATTTCTGGTATAAATAAAATGCCAGGGGCAATGCATGGGATTCATTGAGATGGTAGATGGATGGTTCGAGATTCAGGACGTCCAATAGCTTTGCCCCTCCTTCTCCCAGTAAAATAGCAGCAGCGATGCTGGTCTCAGGATTACTGTCATATAATCTGTGACAGATAGTCCTGGCTAAATGGTCGTTCTCCGGTAAATCTGTGGAAAGAAAGAAAACGGGCGCTGTTTGAAAGAGTTCTGAAGGCAAATACCAGGCAGTTACCCAGACTTTGTGCTGAGAAATTTTAATGGTAAACCTAATCTCCGTGTCAATTAAGAACCTATATGTTTTTTCCTGGAAAAGAACTTCCATAGTCTGATCACCTTTCCGACCCTGGTTGTAATACCCATATTTCCATAGAATGCCAATACCAATCATATTTTGTCCCATCTCATATGCACTTCTTATATGTGAGCCCGCCAGAAATCCTAAGCCACCTGCATAAGTTTTCAAAGGTTGATGAATGGCAAATTCCATACAGAAATAAGCAACCCTTGTTTGGTAAGAAGGATTTATGGAATAGGGATATGCAAAGGAGAAACTCATATTGTCCTCTTTTAAAAATCAATAAATTTTTATAATTGGCCGAATTAATATATCCCATCCTTTACTTAATCGTAAGAATAAGGATTCATTTTCTTGTTTAGCCCAAAATAGGTTTACCGAAATCATTCAATTTGAGCTTTTTAACCAGATCAATTGGAAATGTTGTAACGGCCCCTCATGCCATTTACAACTTGAATACCGACATTTAAATTTAAAATCATCCATCCTAACCTTCCCTATTTTATTGCCAATTCAGACGGAAATGTTTTTGCATCCGGGTTTATTTCTCCTGTTAGTGAGTTTAAAAAAGAAACGATCTCTTTGATCTCCTCATTTGAAAAGTTTCTATTCAATTGCGCCTTCCCCATAATTTTCACTGCAGAATCCAAACTGGTTATGCTGCCATCATGAAAATAGGGATAGGTGCCCGCAATATTGCGCAATCCACCCACTTTAAAGACATCTTTATCTCCCTTACTTTTTGTTACCTTTTGCCTGCCTTCATCATTTATTTTACTATTTGTAAGTGTACGGTAGTCGGTTATTAGTCCAAACTTCTGCATCATTCCCCCACCAATACCCACTCCATTATGGCAGTTACCGCATCCGGAGACCATAAAAACACGTAAACCTGCTTTTTCTTCTGCCGTAAGCGCATCCGTGTTTCCCTGCATATATTTGTCAAATCTGGATGGCGTAAGCAGTGTACGTTCAAATGCCCCAATGGCCTTCTGCAAATTTTCATAAGTGACCGGTTTGGATTCCCCGGGGAAAGCAGCTTTGAACATATCCTGGTATAGTTTAATTGATCTCAATCTCTCTACCAGAAATCCCTTATGTGGTATCGCCATTTCAACAGGATTTAATATGGGCATTCCCGCCTGTTCCTCCACATCTTTGGCACGTCCGTCCCAGAATTGCATATTGTGGAGAGCTGCATTAAAAACTGTAGGTGAATTACGCTCACCTTGTTTGCCAGCGTCGCCTGTGGAATTCACTTTATTATCCACACCGTAAGTTGACAGGTTATGACAAGAGTTACAACTATTGTTTCCCGTTTTAGAAAGTCGGGTATCATAGAACAGGACCTTGCCCAACTTAACTTTTGTTGGAGTAACGGTGTTATCGTTATTAGCCGCAATAGAAGGAAGTTCTTTGAAATAGTTGCGCGCTACATTGAGTATTGAATCTTCTGTTTGTTTGTCTTTAACCAGAGCCTGATCGGCTTCTTTGCTCTTGCGCTGATTGCATGAAATAGCAAAAGCTACCACGCAGAGTGCAAAAACGGCAATCTGCTTTTTCATACCCATAAAGTTTGCAGTAAATCTAATGGTATCAAGTGTATATAATAATGACTATGATCATATCACATGATGACTTGTATTATTGTGCATCAATCTTCATTATTAATATAAAAATGAATTTTACCAAACGACCTGTAAGCTCCCCCGAAATTCTGCCATACAAGATTAGAGAATTTGCTCTAATGAGGTCCCCCCGTATTCCGACACAGGATGAATTAGAATTTCGGAGCCTTAAAAAGCTTTCTGACCTTCAGCTGATCGGATGATTTTTATGATGCAGTTGGGCGTTGTTTCGTTGCTGCAAATATCATCGGATCAGATGAAGGCGCCCCCGGCAGGGCCTTTGTTTTTTCTTTGTCTTTCTGCAACTCTTCAATAAACTCCGCCGGAGTTAAATCATTCAGTGAGCTGTGTGGTCTATACTCAAACCGCCGATAAGTTTGCGATTGCAACTCCGGCAGACTGGCAACCAGGGGAAGACGTCATTGTTCCCACTGCTGGAAGTTGTGGGGTCACTGAGGACCGAATGAGTGGGAAGGAAGACGGAGGCTTATTATTATAAAGACTGGTTTTTTTTGTATGAAGCCCCTGGCAATAGAAAAAGTTCTTGAGCATTAAAATTCTGTCATAATATTTCAAATATATTTTCTTCAAAATGACGAAAATATTAAAAATGGGAGTAGATAGTGTAGCAGCCCCTTAAAAATTTGACAGCTTTCTAAAAGTAGTTAGTCGTTTTCATTCTCAAAAAATCAGCACGTTTGTATTTCGCACAATTGAAATTTGAATTTTTTCAAACAAAAAAAAATGATGACGACAAAGGTGAATGAAAGTGAAAGAGAGAAACATTCTCTTTGTGCTGAGAATTTTCTCATCAAAAGTGAACGAAAGTAGTAGAAAAGCGTAAACAAGTGATTGTGTAATAAAAAATAACACCTTGTAATTTTATGATTATCAAGGTGTTTACTGTGCCCGGGACTGGATTTTCTTCGTACCCTTCGGGTACTCAGAAGATCCTGAAATGGAGGTCTTACCCAATGCCTTTAAACGCCTTCGGCGTTTCCGGCATTTTCATTTCTTCGCTTGTGAAAGCAAGTTTTCACCGCTACGAAATAAAAATGCCTCTCAAACTTCGTTTGAAAGGCATTGTGCCCGGGACTGGATTTTCTTCACACGCTTCGCGTGCTCAGAACTGGATTACCTGCGGTGATCCAGATACTCCCACGAGGGGCGATACAAAGACCCTCGTCCCGTCTTCGACGGGACTTGCTTTTTATTTTATTCCCTCGCTCAAGCAAGCTTGGCTCGGTCTTAAAATAAAAAGCCCTTTCGGTTTTTACCGAAAGGGTCTTTGTGCCCGGACTGGATTTTCTTCGCACGCTTCGCGTGCTCAGAACTGGATTACCTGCGGTGATCCAGATACTCCCACGAGGGGCGATACAAAGACCCTCGTCCTGTCTTCGACGGGACTTGCTTTTTATTTTATTCCCTCGCTCAAGCAAGCTTGGCTCGGTCTTAAAATAAAAAGCCCTTTCGGTTTTTAACCGAAAGGGTCTTTGTGCCCGGGACTGGATTTTCTTCGCACGCTTCGCGTGCTCAGAACTGGATTACCTGCGGTGATCCAGATACTCCCACGAGGGGCGATACAAAGACCCTCGTCCCGTCTTCGACGGGACTTGCTTTTTATTTTATTCCCTCGCTCAAGCAAGCTTGGCTCGGTCTTAAAATAAAAAGCCCTTTCGGTTTTTAACCGAAAGGGTCTTTGTGCCCGGGACTGGATTCGAACCAGCACATGGTTTCCCACGCTGCGACCTGAACACAGTGCGTCTACCAATTTCGCCACCCGGGCTTCCTAGTCTGTATCAGATTTTAGGAGTGCAAATATAAGTGAGTTTCCTGATTCGCAAAATTCAGGGGCTGATCACGACTTTAAGACAGCCACGCATGAACTATTTTCTGACAGCCCTGTTAATGCAATTGCCGAAACATTCATTCATAACCCATAACTCATAACTCATAACCCATAACATTCATAACCCATAACTAAAGTCATGTCATACTGCGACGCCATTGAGAATATGTCACCTGAAAGAAAAACCCTGCATAAAGCATATCACGACAAGCTCTATGGATTTCCCATTCATGATGACAATGAATTGTTTTGCCGGCTCGTCCTCGAAATCAACCAGGCTGGCCTGAGCTGGGAGACCATATTGAAAAAGGAAAAAGGTTTCAGGGCAGCCTATGACAACTTCAATATCAAAAAAGTGGCCTCCTATAAAGAAACCGATCGGAAAAAACTGCTGGAAGACAGCGGTATCATCAGGAACCGATTGAAAATTAATGCCGCCATAGAAAATGCAAAAGCCATTCTTTTGCTTCAAAAAGAATATGGCTCTTTTGAAAAATGGCTTGAGCATCATCATCCGAAATCTAAGGAAGAATGGGTCAGGCTTTTTAAAGCGACATTTAAATTTACCGGCGGCGAAATCGTCAACGAATTTTTGATGAGTATCGGCTACCTGGAGGGAGCACATGATGACAGATTGTAAAATATATCAGGCCATCCTGAAGAAAAAACCCATGTGGGCCGCATTCGAAAGGGAAGAAGTAGTCTTGGTTTTTCAACCGGTGTTAAGTAAGAAAGAACGATCATCGATTCGATTATAACAGACGACATATCTAGATGGAGAAGCATCATTCAACCTATCCGGATGAAAAGTCCCGGTCAACCCGATCAAGGCAGGCGGGCATTCATTTTCAAAGCGGCAACAGGACTATTGCTCGCCGCAGGCGCTGTGACGATACCCTTCCAACGAAAACCTGTCGAGGGAAAAATTAAAGCGATTGCATTTGACGCCTTTGCCATCTTCGATCCCCGCCCCGTATTTGCTTTAACGGAAAAATTATTTCCCGGGAAAGGAAAGGAAATTGCGGAGACCTGGCGGGTGAAACAATTCGAGTATACCTGGTTGATGGTAGCGGCGGCCAATATAAAAATTTCCTGGATAGTAACCGAAGATGCGCTGTTATTTGCCGCCAGAAATCACAGGTAACCTTATCTGAAACCGACAAATAACACTGGTGAATGCTTATTCATCACTAGAAGTATGGCCGGATGTGTTGCCAACGCTGGAATTCCTCCAGAAAAAGAGGTATCCGGATGGCTTTTCTTTCCAATATGACAGAAAAAATGCTGGACTCCTGTATTCTTCATAACAACCTGAAGAATTACTTTGAAGTTGTATTAAGTACCGATCAACAGAAGACGTACAAACCAAGTCCTCGTCTTACCAGATGGGTTTGGAAAGTTTCCGTCTAAGCAAGTCGGAAATTCTGTTCGTTGCCTTTGCAGGATGGGATGCAGCAGGATCGACATGGTTTGGCTATCCGACTTATTGGGTAAACCGTATGGATGCTCCCCCGGAAGAGTTAGGGATTACTGTTGAGCAGACAGGAAATACTTTGGACGGTATCAGGAACCTGGTCTGATCCAATCGCGATGGCCGCAAAGAAAAAAATTTCATGATTAAACATTTTATAACTCGTGATTTCCGGACTTTTTGAAACGCATATCCAGGTATCCAACCTGCAGGCATCCATGAAATTTTACAGCGCACTGCCGGGACTGGAGCTGACGATGATTGATCACAAAAGAAATATCGCATTTTACTGGATCGGGAAACGTGGTGAAGCGATGTTGGGGCTTTGGGAAAATAAAGGACATTTCGCTCCGCAGCATTTTGCCTTTCGGTCCGATATTGAAACAATTCTTAAAGAAGCTGTTCCGGCTCTTGTTAAAATGAATATTGAATGCTATAACTTTTTAAAGGATGGACATTCGAAACCAATGGTATTTGCCTGGATGCCGGCGATTGCTATTTATTTCAGGGATCCGGATCAACATGAGCTGGAATTGATTGCCATGTTACCCCAACAGCCCAGGCCGGAACTGGGTATCGTTTCTTATGAAGAATGGCTGACAATCAGCAGTCGCGATGACAGGAGGAACCCGGTCCCCAATTCCCTGAACGGCTCCGGCGGATACTAAAAAAGGGGTTATTGGTTTGCTGGTGTAAAATGTTCAGAATCAATGCAATTACAAAAAGTCAATCCTCCAAAAGCGGCGTCATATTTCCAGATAATTTTCGTATTTTTGCAGCCCCGAAATAAAACCTTCGGGATTTTTAATTATCATGGAAGAAAACCAAATTGTAAACTCAAACGCTGAAGGCCAGGAGTCTGCTACCGCTACGGAAGCAACTACAGCGACAACAAATGCACCTGCCGCAAACGGAAAGCATTATCCGCCTCCGACTGCACACGACGATTTCGACTGGAGCATCGACAAAAGAAACGTCGCTGCTTACAACAAGGAAGAAAAAGAAAAGTACGACAAAGTGTATGAAAACACTTTCGTACAGATCACCGATGGAGAACTGATCAAGGGTCTCGTAGTGGGTGTTACCAAAACAGATGTTGTCGTAAACATCGGTTTTAAAAGTGACGGTCTGGTTTCACTGAATGAATTCCGCGACCTGCAGAACCTGAAGAGCGGTGATGAAGTGGAAGTGATGGTGGTGGAAAAAGAAGACCGGGAAGGTCATCTGCACCTGAGCCGCAAACAAGCCCGTATTACCCGTGCCTGGGAACGCATTGTTGAAGTTCACAAAACAGGTGAAGTGGTTACCGGTACTGGTTACCAGCAAAACCAAGGGTGGATTGATCGTTGACGTATTTCGGAATGGAAACATTCCTGCCCGGTTCACAGATCGATGTGAAACCTGTTACTGATTACGATCAGTTCGTTGGTAAAGACCATGGAATTCAAAGTGGTGAAGAGTAAACGAAACCATCAAGAATGCCGTAGTATCTCACAAGGCACTTATCGAAAGCGATATCGAAGCACAACGTGCTAGAGATCATGAGCAAACTCGAAAAAGGCCAGGTACTCGAAGGAACCATCAAGAACATCACCGATTTCGGTGCGTTCATGGACCTCGGTGGACTGGATGGATTATTATATATCACCGATATCAGCTGGGGACGTATCAGTCATCCGAGCGAAGTACTGAAACTGGATCAGAAACTCCAGGTGGTGGTACTCGATTTCGACGATGGCAAGAAACGTATCAGCCTTGGTCTGAAACAACTGACTCCGCATCCATGGGATGTGCTTGCCTGAAGGCATTAAAGAAGGTGAAATCGTGAAAGGTAAAGTAGTGAACATCGAAGACTACGGTGCATTCCTCGAAATCATGCCCGGTGTTGAAGGTCTGGTTCACGTAAGTGAAATCACCTGGGCCAATACACCGATCAATGCCAAGGAATTTTTCAAACTGGGTGATGAACACCAGGCGAAGATCGTAACGCTCGATAAAGAACGCCGCAAGATGAGCCTGTCCATCAAACAACTCAGCGAAGATCCATGGAGTACAATTGAAACCAAGTTTCCCTGCAGGGAAGCAGACATAACGGACTGGTGAAGAACATCACGCCTTATGGTGTGTTTGTTGAACTGTCTCCCGGTATTGGTGGTATGATCCATATCAGCGACCTGAGCTGGCTGAAACGTTTCAATCATCCTTCTGAATACACCAAAGTTGGTCAGCATATCGATGTGCTGATTCTGAGTATCGATAAGGAAAACCGCAAACTCCAGCTTGGACATAAACAACTGGAAGAAGATCCATGGAATGCACTGGAAAACACTTTTGCCATCGGAACCATTCATGAAGGAACTGTTACCCGCAAAGATGATAAAGGTGCCACTGGTACAACTTGCCTTATGGTCTCGAAGGATTTGCTCCCGACCGTCACCTTGACAAAAGAAGACGGTAAGACGGTGAATGCAGATGAAACAGCACAATTCATGGTGATCGAATTCGATCGCAATGAAAAACGCATCGTTTTATCGCATACCCGCATCTGGGAACAGGCGAAGGCTGAAGAAAAAGATGTTGCGCGTAAAGAAGCCAAGGTAGAAGCTGACAAAACCCGCAAAGCGGTGAAGACGATCCAGAGTAAAGTTGAAAAACCAACACTCGGTGATCTCGGCGCCCTTGCTGAAATCAAGGAAAAGCTGCAGCAGGAAGAAAAGGGTAACGACGAACCGAAATAGGCAGTCGTTTTCCAATATTGTAAAACCCGTTCATGATTGAACGGGTTTTTTTTTATGAAAACAGTTATCCTCTTTTCCTTTTTCCTTTTTACCTTTTACTTTATATTCATTCAATGAAAAAAATATTATTCTTCCCCGCCATACTTTTTTTTCTCACTGCTTTCGCTCAACCCTTACCGATGGACCCGGCCATTAAAGTCGGCAAATTACCGAACGGGTTTACTTATTATATACGGAAAAATACCGAACCCAAAAACCGGGTTCAACTCTACCTGGTGAACAAAGTGGGCTCGGTTTTGGAAGATGATGACCAGCGCGGGCTGGCACATTTCATGGAGCACATGAGTTTTAATGGCACCACCCATTATCCAAAAAATGACCTTGTACATTACCTGCAGCAATCCGGTGTACGTTTTGGTGCAGACCTGAATGCGTATACGAGTTTCGATGAAACGGTTTACCAACTGCCCATTCCATCCGACAGTCCGGTGTTATTGAACAATGGCCTGCAGATCATGCGGGACTGGGCTGCAAATGCAACATTGGACGTGAAAGAAATAAACGATGAACGGGGTGTGGTGCTGGAAGAAAAAAGACTGGGGAAGGGAGCGCAGGAAAGAATGAGTAATAAATACCTGCCGGTTATTTTAAATAATTCCAGGTATTCGGTCCGACTTCCCATCGGAACAGATACTGTACTGAATAATTTTCAAAAGCCGGTGATCCTCCGGTTTTATAATGACTGGTACCGTCCGGACCTGCAGGCATTGATCGTAGTGGGTGATATCAATGTGGATAGTATGGAGTCGAAGATTAAAAATCTTTTCAGCGATCTGAAAAATCCTCCTGATGAGCGACCGCGGATAAAATATAAAGTTCCATTGGACGGGAGGAATCAGTTTATGGCAATCACTGACAAAGAATTTCCCTACACGGTAATCGAGGTATTAATCAAACGACCGAAGGCAGAGGAAGGAAGCAGGCAGGAATATTATGAATACACAAAAAGGAATATTTTCAATATGATGCTGATGAGCCGGGTATCCGAGCTTTCACAAAAACCCAATACGCCGTTCATTCAGGCCTATGCCGCGATGGGCGGTTTCCTTGGGGGACTGGATGCATTTACTGTATTTGTGGTGGCCAAACCCGGACAAATAGAAAACAGTTTTGTTATCAGTATGGGAACTGATCCAGCAGTTAAAACAATTCGGTTTCACGGAGCCTGAATTTGAAAGAGCAAAGATCAGTTTACTCAGTGATCTGGAGTCGGCGGTGAAAGAAAAAGATAAAGTGAATTCAGAAGGACTGGTTCAGGAATATACCCGTAATTTCCTGGTAGGTGAACCGGTTCCGGGTATAGAAATGGAATATGAGTTAAACAAAACTTTCTTCGCTACCATGAAGCTGGAGGAAATTAATTCACTCTGTCCCGTTTTCATTTCCGACAGTAACCGGGATGTCCTTGTTTTGGCGCCTCAGAAAGACAGTGCTTCGCTGCCTGCTGAGATGACCGTTAACAGTTGGTTTAATAAAGTTGCACAAACGAAATTATCCCCTTATCAGGATCAGTTTAAAAGCGTCCCGCTGATTTCGGGAAAACTCGCCGGAGGAAAAATAATCAGTGAACATAAAATACCGGCGCTGGGTTTGACTGAACTCGTTTTGAGTAACGGGGTAAAAGTAATTCTAAAACCGACCGACTTTAAAAATGACCAGATCCGGTTCAAGGCGTTCAGTCCGGGCGGAACATCATTATATTCAGATGCAGATTTTGAATCTGCAGAGAACGCCACCTGGCTGGTGGAAAGTATGGGCCTCAGTAATTTTACTCCCACCGATTTGCAAAAATCACTGAGCGGAAAGATTGCGGGTGCGGGATCCTATATATCAGAAAGATCGGAGGGGGTGGAAGGCTTTAGCTCACCGAAAGATTTTGAAACCGCCCTGCAGCTGGTTTATCTTTATTTTACTTCACCCCGGAAAGACAGCGCTCTTTTTAGTAATGTAATCGAACAAACTATTTCTGCAATCGTCGACCGGGGGAATGATCCGAAAAATGTATTTGAAGATACAGTGGATGCCGTGCTTGGAAATCACAATATCCGCAGAACCGGACCAACGGTAGAAAAAATACGGAGGATCAATCTGAACCGGTCACTGAAAATTTATAAAGAGCGGTTTTCAAACGCCGGGGATTTCACTTTTGTTTTTGATGGTAATTTTAATACAGACAGTATCCGTCCCTTACTGGAAAAATATCTTGGATCCCTGCCATCCAATGCGAAGAAGGAACAGGCACGCAATCTGAATATTCATATCCCGCCCGGAAAAATAGTGGCCGTCGTAAGAAAAGGCAAGGAGCCGCAGGCCAGTGTTAAGCTCGTGATCAGCGGTAACTACAAATATTCACCTGAGACAAATATTCAGCTGACGGCACTCAGTGAAATATTGGAATACCGGGTGCTTGACCGGCTGAGGGAGAAGGAAGGAGAAGTGTACAGTCCGCGGGTTTCGGTTTCTTATAATAAATACCCGTTAAACCGGTATGCATTCACGATAGCATTTGGCTGTGCCCCGGAAAATATTGAGAAACTGATTGCTGCCACCAAAGAAGAAATCAACCAGTTAAAAAAGGAAGGCGCAACGGCTTCGGACATCACTAAATTTTCCACCGAAGAAACCAGGCAGTATGAAGTACATATGAGGGATAATGATTTCTGGCTAAACTGGCTGACCGGTCACTACGAAAACGGAGATGATCCTGCTATTCTGCTGAAATATCCGGCGCTCATCAAACAGGTAACGCCTGCATCTGTGAAAGCTGCAGCAAATCTTTACCTGAATGAAAATAATTTTATAAAACTCTTACTGGTCCCGGAGAAATGATTGCTAGTTGTTAGTTGTTATTTGTTAGTTGTAAAGAAGTTCTATTTAACAACTAACAAATAACAACTGACAACTATCAAAGTCCTGGTCTCAATTGAAAAAACAGTGCCTTCAGCTCACCTGCATCTTCAGGTTTCATTTTACCACCGAGAATCAGACGTAGCTGGCGCCTGCGCAGGGCGCCTTCGTAAAGACCTTTTTCTTCTTGCGTAACAGGTGCCAGTTCGGGAACATGAGTCGGTTTACGTTCGGCATCCAAAGCAACGAAAGTATAGTAAGCCTCATTACTTTTATAGCGCTCCTGGGTTCTTAAATTTTCCCCCCAGACGCTCAAGTGAACTTCCATTGAAGTGGAAAAAGACCTGGTCAGTTTGGCTTCAATATGTACCACATATCCCAACTCAATGGGGGTTTCAAAAGATATATTATCCACGGAAGCCGTGACGACTTGTGCATGAGCATGTTTTGTTGCACAAATAGCTGCCGCAATATCCATCCAGTACATCAGCCGGCCACCCATCAGGTTTCCAAAAACATTGGTATCATTGGGCAGAACGATTTCTGTCATAGTGATCTGCGATTCTGCTGGCGTTTTTGTCATGTGCGATGTTTTTTATTTCGGAGAAAATTTGATTCTTTTTATTTTTTTTCAAACCAGGACCTGCTCGCAGTTCTTCAAAAATCCTTCATCAATATCCGCGCCGATGCCCGGGAAATCCGGAACTTCCAGGAAGTATCCGTTGAACTGCACACCGCCTTTTACGGGGTCGGCCTGATGTCCCAGCAGGCAGGTATCCATATCATAAAATTGAATATTATTTTGCGCCGTGGCAAAATGCGCAAAGGCAGTCAGTGCCAGCCTGCTTTCCAGCATGCCGCCCATCATACAGGGAACGCCGTGTTCTTCACAAATGCTGTTTACACGCAGCGCTTCCAGGATGCCACCGGATTTGGCAAATTTAATATTTACATAGTCGCAGGCGCCATCCAGGATCAGCCGCAACGCATCATGATGATTAAAAACGCTTTCATCCGCCATGATTTTGATGGGTGAAATTTTTCGCAACTTAGGCAGCAGGGGATCGTTCCAATGGCGCAGCGGCTGTTCGCAAAAGTCCACATCGTAGTCTCCCATTTTTACGAGGACCTCACTGGCGGTTTCAAAGTCCCAGCCCTGGTTGGCATCTACCCGGAGGCGGATTTCATCGCCTACAGCATCGCGGATCATTTTAACCCGGTGTAAATCTGTTTTACCATCCTTGCCCAGCTTGATCTTGATAATTCTTACACCCTTATTTTTAAAATCCACTGCGGTGGCGGCCATTTTCTCCGGTTCACTGATACCGATAGTGAGGTCTGTTTCCAGGGTCTTTTTATTTCCATTCAGATATTTATACAATGGCATTCGCGCATGTTGCGCAGCAAGATCATAGAGGGCCATATCGAAAGCGCTTTTCACCGTTGCATTGTAGGCGGTAAAATCATGCAATTCCTGCATACGACTTTCGATATCCAGCGCATCTTTATCCTTCCAAAGAAGCGCAAAATCCTTTGCCATTTCAAAACAGGTTGCCTGGGATTCGCCTACAATCGGGGGGAAAGCAGAACATTCACCCACACCCGTCAACCCTTTGTCGGTCTCTACACGAATGAATAAATTCTGTGCGTAGTACATCGTTCCCGTTGCAATCCGGAATGGATGCATGGGAATAGAAAGTTTGTAAATACGGGTTTGCAGAATCTTCATGATGCAACCGAAAATACAGATTAAAGCTGAAAGCTTAACGCTTAACGCGGAACGCTTAAAGCCTAACGCTTAACGCGGAACGCTTAACGCCTAACGCTTAACGCGGAACGCTTAACGCATTAACGCAATTCATAACCCATAATCCATAACCCATAATCCATAACTCATTACGCCAACCGATTTGTTAGTTTCAGATAATGTCGGCCGGGTTTTTCTCCTACATTTGCGCAAGCCGGACAATTATGATGGACAATACACTCTCCTTCGCCAACACTGAAAATGCTTTTGCATATAAATCAGATGCAGAACTTAAAAAAGCCAGATTTCTTTTTAACAGCATGGGAAACGCCCTGCTGGTTAAACTGGGCATCCGCCTTACTCCCTGGGCAATTCGCTGGAAACTGCCGATCAATGGACTGGTTCGCAGCACCATTTTTTCCCAGTTTGTGGGCGGGGAAACACTGGAACAGACGGCGAAAGTGGCCCGTAAGCTGGCCCTCTGGCATGTGCAGGTCATCCTGGATTATGGTGTGGAAGGTGGAAATAACGGAGAAGCAGGATTTGACGAGGCCTGTGACGAATTCATACGGGTAATAAATTACGCAGCTTCACAGCCCAATATCCCATTTATCAGTATTAAAGTGACAGGCATTGCGCGGTTCGAGTTATTGGAGAAACTGGATCATTCTGTTGACCTGGGATCGGGTTCACTGATGAAGCGTTATGCAGCTGCCCTGGCAGCCTTTACAAAAGACGAAACAGAAGAATGGGAACGGGTTCGTAACCGCATGCAAAAAATCTGTGCCTGTGCAGCGGAAAAAAATATCAGTGTGCTCTTGGATGCCGAAGAAACCTGGATACAGGACCCGGTGGATGTACTATCCATCCAGATGATGGCCGAATACAACAAAGAAAAAGTGACCGTGTATAATACGGTCCAATTGTATCGACATGACCGGCTCTCGTTTTTAAAAGATATGCTGGAAGCAGCCATCCTAAAGGATTTTGTGCTGGGTGTCAAGCTGGTAAGGGGCGCTTATATGGAAAAGGAACGGGCGAGGGCTGAAGAAAAACAATATATTTCCCCCATACAGCCTGATAAGGAATCAACAGACCGGGATTATAATGGCGGCGTTGAATTTTGCATTGATCATATTGAAAGAATTGCCTGTATCGTGGCATCGCATAATGACTACAGTAATCTGCATGCAACTGAATTATTGAAAGCGAGGGGGCTTTCTTTTGCCCATCCACATATCCATTTTTCCCAGCTGTATGGAATGAGTGACCATATAACTTTTAACCTCGCAAAAGCGGGCTGTTCCGTGAGTAAATACCTGCCATTTGGCCCTATCAAAGACGTAGTTCCCTACCTGATGCGAAGAGCGGAAGAGAATAGTTCCCTCAGTGGCCAGACTGGCAGAGAACTTGCATTGATCAATAAGGAAATCAAACGCCGAAAGCTAAAATAGTCTCAGCGAACAGTGATTTAACCCGCTTAAATAATAAAAAGACCGTTAACGGTCCAAAAAACGCATTCTCTTTATCTTTGAAATCTGCTTTGTATTTTTTCTTAAAACTCAAAAGCTGGATGATTAAACAGGTATCAGGAAACAGAGTAGTCTATATTTTTTTGATTTTCCTATTTGCCTGTGGTCAGAAAGCAGATACATCCCGGCCCCGGTCGGCTGGTCCCACCATCGTTGATGTGCTCGTTGCGAGTACGAAGCCCATGACCAATTCGATTGAAGTAAATGGAACCGTCGTTGCCAATGAATATCGTTGAATTGCACCCGGAAGCCAGTGGGCGCCTGACCTATCTCTATGTTCCTGAAGGCAGGTTGATCAAAAAGGGAACCCTGATAGCCAAAGTGAACAACGCCGATCTCCAGGCACAGGTGAACAAAAGCAAAGTGGCATTGGATCTTGCTATAAAAACAGAACAGCGTGATAAGCAGCTGCTCGCCGTGAATGGTATCAACCAAAGTGATTATGATGCTGCCTTAAATGTCGTAAACGGGTACAAAGCCGATATTGAATACAACCAGGCTTTGCTCGACAAAACCATTCTTAAAGCACCTTTTGACGGGTATATCGGTTTGCGACAGGTGAGTGAAGGGGCTTATGTTACGCCTGCGACACTCATTGCAACCCTTCTCCAGCTTGACAAAATAAAAATTGATTTTACCATTCCTGAAGAATATAGTTCGGTATTAAAAGTTGGTTCCACGGTGGAAGTGGAAATGGACGAAACGGGTAAAAGAAGAAATGCAAAAATCATTGCAACTGAACCACAGGTCAATCAATCAACCCGCAACATGACCATACGGGCCATACTCGAAAACAGTAATGCCAACCCGGGCAGTTTCGCAAAAGTGCACGTGAATTCCGGTATGGATAAAAAAGCCATCATGATCCCGACCAATGCTTTAATTCCGGATGATAAAAATAACCAGGTGGTGTTGGTGAAAGCGGGTAATGCCCATTTTGTTAATGTATCCACCGGCATTCGTTTAGCAAACAATGTAGAAATAATAGCTGGCATTCAGGCAGGGGACACGGTAGTCGTAACAGGGGTATTATTTGCCCGTCCCAATGCCCGGCTCCAGATAAGAAACACCAGAAGTCTGGAGGAATTTGCAGCATTAAATAATAACCAGGCTGCCAAATAGATTGATCCACGCATGAATATTTCGGAATTATCTCTTAAACGACCTGTGCTGGCAGCGGTCATGAATCTGATGATCATCCTTTTTGGAGTCGTTGGTTTCAACTTCCTGGCAGTAAGGGATTATCCTGCGATCGATCCCCCTTTTATAAATGTGTCCACTTCATATACAGGCGCCAATCCGGACATCATCGAAAGCCAGATCACAGAACCACTCGAAAAACAAATCAATGGTATTCCGGGTATACGTACAATTACTTCACAAAGTTCTTTGGGAAGAAGTAATATAACGGTTGAATTTAATCTGGGCTATGACCTCGAAAGTGCGGCTAGCGATGTGAGGGATAAAGTCGGACAGGCCGCCCGAAATCTTCCGCTCGATATTGATGCGCCACCTGTTGTCACAAAAGCAGATGCAAACAGTGATTTCATTTTAATCCTGGCCCTTCAGAGTCGCACCAAGAGTCTGATGGAGCTCAGTGATTATGCGGACAATATACTGGTGCAGCAATTGCAGACCATCGACGGCGTCAGCTCCGTGAATGTGTTTGGTGACAAGGGGATTGCGATGCGTCTTTGGCTCAACCCGGATAAAATGAATGCCTACCATGTTGCGTTCAATGATATTTCTCTTGCCATGACGGCAGAGAATGTTGAAATTCCCCCCGGAAAAATTTATGGAAATAATACGGACCTGACCATTCAAACCAAGGGGCGGCTTACCAGCGAAGCAGATTTTAGAAATGTTATAATTCGTGCAGACAGTCTGGGCATCATTCGTCTGGGGGACGTGGCCCGGGTTGAGCTCGGACCTGCAAACCCGGAGCAAAGCTGGAAATACAATGGCGTAAATGCGGTGGGCCTCGCCATCATTCCGCAGCCCGGCGCCAACAATATTGAAATTGCCAATGAATTCAATAAGAAGCTTGAACTCATCAAACAGTCCAACAAAGCCGACCTGGAATTTAATGTACTGATCGATAACACGGTAAACATCCGGCAATCCCTGAGTGAAGTAAAAGACACGCTTATCATTGCATTTGCGCTTGTGGTATTGGTGATTTTTTTCTTTTTCAGGAACTGGCTGATTGCGGTCCGCCCGCTCATAGATATCCCCATTTCCCTGATTGCCACTTTCTTTATCATGTATGTGGCCGGCTTTTCCATTAATATTCTTACACTGCTGGCCATCGTGCTGGCTACCGGGCTTGTGGTCGATGACGGGATTGTAGTAACGGAAAATATTTTCCGAAAACTCGAAGAAGGTTTCCCCCTTCGCAAAGCGGCCCTGGAGGGAAGCCGGGAAATTTTCTTTGCAGTCATATCCACATCACTTACACTGGCTGTTGTATTTCTGCCCGTTGTTTTTTTACAGGGATTTGTTGGAAGGCTGTTCCGTGAATTTGGAGTTGTTCTTGCAGCTGCCGTATTAATATCGGCTTTTGTGTCACTTACTATAACACCGGTATTGAATGTATTGCTTACCAGGAAAGATTCTTCCCATGGAAAATTCTACGAAAAAACGGAACCTTTTTTTAAAGGCATTGAACACGGTTACCGCAAAATGCTCGAATCATTTTTGAAAGTCCGCTGGCTTGCCTGGGTGATCATTGCAGTCTGTGTAGCATTGGTCGTGACGGCACTCAATTCACTGAAAAGCGAACTGGCGCCGTTGGAAGACCGCAGCTCTGTCCGGTTCACTGCCACGGCAGCGGAAGGAACCAGCTTTGGATATATGTCGAATATTTCTGACAGTGTTGCCAATTTTTTGTACGATTCTGTTCCGGAACGGGATTTCGTTTTTGTCCGTACACCTGCCGGGCCGGATAATAATACTTCCCAGCCCCGTATTGGTCTTATTCCGGCTAATCAGAGGAAAAGATCACAATCCGAAATAGCAAATGATCTGCAGTCCAAAATGAACCGCTTCAATGATGCACGCATTTTTGCCATCCAGGAGCAGACGATTGCTGTCGGATCTGGTTCCCGCGGGAGCCTGCCGGTTCAATTTGTATTGCAAAACCAGGATCTTGAAAAGTTAAAAGAATTCATTCCTAAATTCCTGGCCGAAGTGCGGAACGATAAGACTTTTTCCAATGTGGATGTGAGCCTGAAATTCAACAAGCCTGAATTGGATATCAGCATTGACCGGATAAAAATCAAAGACATGGGTCTTTCCACGCGCGATGTCATTGCAGCCATGCAGGCTGCCTTCAGCGGAGGACGACTGGCATATTTTATTCAGAATGGATATCAGTATCCGGTCGTAGCGCAGGTGAATCGCAGAGACCGGAACAAACCGGCGGATATAACGGACCTGTATGTTCGCAATCTTAATGGTGACCAGATACCGCTAACCGCGGTGTTGAAAATGGAACAAAACAGTAATCCTTCCACGCTTTATCATTTCAACCGTTATAAAGCAGCGACTATTTCCGCCTCTCTTGCAGAAGGATACACTGTTGGCGATGGAATTAAAGTGATGCAGAAGATTGCGTCTAAAGTGCTGGACAATACTTTTCAAACTGCACTAAGCGGAACTTCCCGTGATTATGCGGAGAGTTCATCCAATATATTATTCGCATTCGGACTTGCGCTGATCCTGATTTATCTGGTATTAGCAGCCCAGTTCGAAAGTTTTATAGATCCTTTTGCAATCATGTTAACGGTGCCACTGGCCCTGGCTGGCGCCCTGCTGAGTCTGTGGGTATTCGGGCAGACGCTGAATATATTTTCCGAAATCGGTATGATCATGCTGATCGGATTAGTAACAAAAAATGGCATCCTGATCGTGGAGTTTACCAATCAGAAGAGGGAGCATGGTCATCAAAAAATGCAGGCGGTAGTAGAAGCCTCTGCCCAGCGCCTGCGCCCGATCCTGATGACCAGTCTGGCCACTTCACTGGGCGCTTTGCCGATTGCCCTGAGCCTGGGGGCCGCATCCACCAGCAGGATACCGCTCGGCATCGTGGTAGTGGGTGGAATTCTTTTCTCTCTGATCCTGACTTTATTTGTGATTCCGGCCGTGTACACATTTATTTCCGGGGAACATAAAACCAAGTATATAAGCGCGAATGCGCTGGCAGAGTGAGGGCAAGTATGGAAGTGTGGTAGTGTGGTAGTGTGGTAGTGTGGTAGTGTGGTGGCAGTCATCGGTCAACGGTCATCGGTCAAGAATAATGAAGAGCACAAATTAATAATGAATGATCCGGATATTATTTTTTATATGTTTCGTAATGTTTTTCGGGGTAGTTGCGGCGCAGCAACTGACCCTGGATTCTGCCATTGCGATCGCATTAAAAAACAGCCCGGGACTCATGATCTCGCGAAACAATATTGATATTGCCGGCATCAATAATAATTATGGAATTGCGGGAGGCCTTCCGGTGGTCCAGGGGACTTTAAACGCAACCCAGCAGATGACGAGCCTCCAACAGGAATATTCCAATCCCCTGAATAATAAAAACAGTAACAATGCGAATTCAACAAATCTGAATTCAGGCGTCGCAGCCAGTATGCCAATATATGAAGGAAGCCGGATCGTAAACGAAAAGAAAAGACTGGAAGTGGTTGAAGCGCAAACCAAATTACAATACGGTTCACGCGCACAAACCCTGATCTATAATGTGATACTGAAGTATTATGATATCGTGCGCCAGCAGGGGTATGCACGAACACTCGAAGCTTCTATCCGTGCATCTAATCAAAGACTGGAGATTGTGAAGCAGCAGCAGTCGGTGGGTGTTGCCAATGATGCGGATTTATTCCAGAGCCAGGTCGACCTGAATACCCAGCTCCAGAGTCTCACGGCGCAGGAGCTGGTAATACAGCAAGCTAAAACAGATCTGTTAACCCTCATGTATCTGAACCCGGATTCTTCGATTGTGGTACAGGACACGATCATCGTGGATAAATCAATCCGGCTGGATTCGATCCTCTCGGCCGCATATCAGAATCCTGACATCCAGGCTGCTTACGAGCAGATTCGCATCAACCAGTACCTGGAAAAAGAGGTAAGTGCGGCAAGATATCCTTCTGCCTTGCTGAACCTGGGATATAATTTCAGCCGGACCACCAATCCGCAGGGCTTTAATATCTTGAACCAGGCTTATGGACCTTACCTGGGTCTGGGAGTTACCGTTCCGATTTTTAATGGCAGCATCTATAAACGACAGCAAGAAATTGCGGGAATCAATGTGAATACGGCAAAATTACAGAAGGATACATTGATGCTGAATGTGCAATCAACGGCCGTCAAAAACTGGCAGGCATATCTTAATAACCTGAAGCAACTGGAAACAGCCCGGCAGAATTTCACCCTCTCACAAAAACTGCTGAACCTGGTCCTGATGCGATTCCAATATAAAGTGGCTACCATTGTGGATGTAACGCTTGCCCAGCAAAGTTTTGAAAGTGCCGGATTCCAACTGGTAAACGTAAGTTATGCCGCTAAAGCCGCTGAGGTGCAGTTGAGGCGCCTGGCAAACCAGCTTCCCTAATCCAGGGCTGTGATCTAATGTGTGAACTGCCGAGGCCAGGCCTGAGATCTTAATGAAAAATTAATTTGCAATAAAGTCAGGTCGGATCCGAGCCTGAGTCTGTTAAAATCGGCCTCGAGACGAGTATGTGAAATTCTCCGCCCGAGTCAGCCGGTTAGTAATAGAATGTTCTATTTAGGTGAAGGTCAATTCGAAGACGATACTATTGGTTTCTCCGCCAGAATTATGCAAATGGTAAAAATCTTTCCTTCCGAACACTTATTTTTGTTATTCATGGACTGTTAGCTCAGTTGGTTCAGAGCGCTGCTTTGACAGAGCAGAGGTCACTGGTTCGAACCCAGTACAGTCCACTACCATTTACTCCCCCCGCACACTTTCCACTACTCAATAAATTAACCGGCTGATTATCAATCGCAGTACTATTCAGATTGAAGTATGCTGTCTCTGTTAAATTTATCGTTTTTTTTAAATATTCTTTTAGACTATAGCTTGGATTCAGGTGTACGAAGAAAAACTAAGGCTTCCTCGATGATTTGTTGTAATGTAGTTTGAGAAACTTGTGATGGGGGAGTTATCCAGTGGTAATCAGTCAACTTTAAACCATTATTTAAATCTATGATAGCTACAAAACTGGGAACCCCTGTATGAACCAAATACTGATAGTCACTGCTTAATATAAATTTCGGGGCAATCATCGGGTCTTTGTACCAAAGTTAGTAACGCTAATGGAATTCTTCAGGATATTTTACTAATGCGTAATCGGAAATTCATTATTCTGCGGTTTCGTCTGTGACCTCAATTTTATCAGGGGCACCCATGCGAATAAGATACTTTTTACGACCATTACCGTGAGTTGTTAGCGAAATAGTTACACCATCATTACAAAGTTCCTGGTCAGTTGGGAAATTATTCTTAAGAATGCTGTTAAAATAGACAAGTGAATTATGAATAAAATCTACCGCCCAATATTCCGTCCTGTCATTTCTTATTATTGTTGCACTACCTATATCTGTTTCGTCTTGAATCATTTTTTGTGTAATTAACTCGCATAATGTGGCCATAATTCTCAGAATTTTAATGTAAAAGGACTTATTGCAAAACGAGAGCCCGAACTCTTTAGCTTTAAGTTTCCTGGTCAATAAAAATGATTTTTCTAAAGAATTATTTTGATGGTTTTTTATATAGAACGGTGAACAAAACAGGTAATTCCATAAATGGCAACTCTCTTTCTATATAGATTTTGCGTAGGTGTTTTCCCTTATTTCTTTTCTGGTAAAGAGGTTTTGCTTTTAAAGTGTCCAAGTAAAATGGAGCGTCCGAGTAAAGCAGCTTGTAGGATTGTAGATTAAAAGGCCGGCTATCACACTTTCCGCAACTCGACTATTTCGTTCTTC
Source organism: uncultured Bacteroidota bacterium (assembly GCA_963741345.1). Classification (GTDB taxonomy): domain Bacteria; phylum Bacteroidota; class Bacteroidia; order Chitinophagales; family Chitinophagaceae; genus Puia. The sequence goes on along the minus strand of CAVUHS010000004.1, from coordinate 152,981 downwards.
CTGATCAGCCGGCTTTTAGTCTGCTTCAGCAAATTCATGACAAACGGAACCCCGATAACTATCAGGCTTCCCTGCGAATAAATTTCAGCAGGAATAATACAATAGCGATTACGAGCAGCACATGAATAATTCCCCCTGCCGCATAACCGAAGAATCCGATTACCCAGGCAACAACTAAAATAACCGCGATAGCGTAAAGAAGATTTCCCATGATTGATAATTTAAGGATGAACAAAAAGACTCCTGATACGTTTTCAATATCCGTGCCATGGCAGATGAGGGTCGCTCTGCAGCTGATTTAATGGGTATTTTTTTGACCGTTTAATGAAGCCGGCTTCAGACGGTCGGGCTTTTTAGTTATATTTGGCTCCCTCATTTAAACAAAGCGGCCATTATGAAAAAATTTATGTTTTTTTTCGCGGGATTTTTATTTCTCTTCATGGATGCAAGCTATTCGCAAAGTCAGTCCATTACCGTTTATACAACCGCAGAAAATACCAGCTACCGGATTTCAAAAATTTCTGACAGTTCCCGGTTTTCGGATTTCGGCCAGCCTCTGGAAACGCAGGTCTGTGTTTTCGTAGATCCCACGCATAGTTTTCAGACGATCCTCGGAATCGGCGGTGCCCTGACGGATGCATCGGCAGAAACATTTGCCAAACTCCCTGCGGAAACACAAAAACGCTTCCTGTCTGCTTATTATGATTCTGAAACCGGTATCGGATATACCCTTGCCAGGACCAGTATTCACAGTTGTGATTTTTCCAGTGGAAGTTATACGTATATCAGCGAGGGAGACAAAGATCTGAAGACTTTTAATATTGATCACGACAAACAATATCGCATTCCCTTCATTAAAAAGGCCATCGCAGCAGCCGGTGGGAAGCTCACCATGTATGTAAGTCCCTGGAGTCCTCCGGCCTTTATGAAAGAAAATAAGACGATGTTACAGGGAGGAAGGTTATTGCCAGAATACCGTCAGGCCTGGGCCAATTATTTTGTGAAATTCATCCAGGCTTATGAGAAAGAAGGTATTCCCATCTGGGGTTTGACACTGCAGAACGAACCGATGGCCAAGCAAAAATGGGAATCATGTTATTTTTCTGCGGAAGATGAAAAGGATTATATCAAGGAATACCTGGGACCCACATTGAACAGCCAGGGCATGGCAGACAAAAAATTGATTGCGTGGGATCACAACCGTGACCTGATTTACCAGACAGCCAGTACTATTTTAAAAGATCCGGACGCTGCAAAATATATTTGGGGTATCGGATATCACTGGTATGAAACATGGACGGGCAGTGCCATGCAGTTTGACAATGTAAGGAAAGTTGCCGAAGCATTTCCGGATAAGAAATTAATATTTACAGAAGGATGTACAGAACGGTTTGACAGGTCAAGGCTCAGTGTCTGGGCATTGGGAGAAGTATACGGCCACTCGATGGTAAACGATTTCAATAATGGAACGGTAGGCTGGACCGACTGGAATATTCTATTGGATGAGAAAGGCGGCCCGAACCATGCAGGGAACTTTTGTTTTGCACCCGTCATCGCCGACACAAAAACCGGAGAGCTGATATTCACGAATTCATTTTATTATATCGGCCATTTCTCAAAATTCATCCGGCCGGGTGCCAAAAGAATCATCAGTTCATCCAACCGTGATCTGCTGGAGACAACGGCATTTCAAAATGAGGACGGAAAAATTGCGGTCATTGTGATGAACCGAAGCGATAAAAAACTGCCTTATGTGTTGTGGATGAATAATAAAGCTGCAAAAATGGAAAGTCTGCCGCATTCCATTGCGACACTGGTATTTTAGAAATTATTGCCAGTAGAGGCACATACATCCTTCTTTTCCGTAAAGAGGATCTTTTTTGGGAATAGAAACTTTCCGGATATTTTTATCCGTACCCGGTCTTTCCCCGGATTTACCCAGATTTATATCGAAATCCAATCCGTGGGGATACGCACCGATACATTTAAAATCCAGTGAAGCACCAACATTTTTATGTGCCACACCGGCGGGTATCAGGAGTACATCTCCCTTTTCAATGAAAATCTGTATCCCGTGGTCTCCTCCCAATGCCACATGGCACTCGCCGCTGTAAATACCCAGCACCTCGTGTGTTGTACTATGATAATGATTGTAAGTGTAAATACCGTTTCGCCAGCAATTGGACCAGTCATTTTTTTCAAAAACCGTTTCAATCAATCCGGGCGAATGATCATTGGGTAATTGAAAAGCTGTTTTATAGAGTAAAACGGGTAAGACAGAATTTGGAAAGGTCCCGTTATCGTGAATCATGAAGGCGGGAATTTTATTTGGAACCGGTTTTAATAACATGACATTTAATTTATGTAATGGTCAGCCAACACGGTTGAAATTTTTCAAAGATAAGATACAGCCTATGGCCAATATGAAATGCGCCACCAAAGCTGCAATCAAAGCTACGGTAGTTTGTGAAATTATTCCAAAGTAAGCCAGGCTGACGAAGACAGAAATATTATAAATCAGCATGCCGAAGAGAAGTGCCCTGGATGCCTGGCTTATCCGGTCATTCCTGGCCAGCCAACAGGTTAAACCAAGCGAAAGTATAGCCGATCCGGCAACCCGCGTGAGGGTAAATTCCACTGGTGTAGAAATATCTGTTCCCAATAAAATCCGTGCAATCAGGGCCGGCGTTGCAAGAAGGGCCAGACCGGTGAGTGTCTCTAACAAGGCCGTAACTGTCAATAGTCTGCTGGTCATATGGAATTTTTTTGCAGGAAAGTTTCTAAAATAGCATTTAAGCGGTCTTCTTTTTCTAAAAATCGTTTTAATAGTGTTACCTGGTTATTGGCGCGAACCAGGTTTTGATCAGCGTACTTTATACTGTAGTAAATATCTTCATTTAAATAATCCGTCAGGAATCGTAGCGCCTGCATATAGATGGCAAATTTGCCTGCATATACAAATGAGTACTTTTCCTCTTCGCTGAGGACCGACAGCATTTCACCCAGGTAACCATTCACAATTTCCCGAAAATATTCTTCCCTGATCAGAATCCTGTCAAAATCGGATTCTTCTTCATTTACCGGACAAATATATGTCCTCAGCATGTCACCTACGTCACTGATGTAAAACCCGGGCATGACGGTATCCAGGTCAACCACACATAAAGCCCTTTGGCTTTTCCGGTCAAATAGTACATTATTTATTTTTGCATCATGGTGAACGACCCTTATTTTGAAAGAGGGATTCTTTGTAATTTTTTCATATTCATCCACAATTTGCTGTTGTGTTCTTAAAAAAGCGATACTTTTTTCAGAATCCCTGACCCGCTTATTTTTTGCATTCAGGACAGCCGTCTCAAATTGGTGGTGCCTCAGGGTTAAATTATGAAAATCAGGGAGAGTTGTATGCAGGCGTGTTGAATCAAATGCCGAAAGCAGGCGGGTAAATTTTCCAAATTGTCTGGAAGCTTCATATGCCAGCGAAGGTTCAGTAATGGTATCGCAGGAATAAGAATTTTCAATAAAATGAAATAATCTGTAATAATTATTTTCTGCATCCACAACAAAGTTTTGCCCCGGGGAAGTGTATAACGGCGCGGCGAATAAATACTCCGGGTACCCCGTTTTGAAATAGGCTGATAAAAGATCCAGATTGTACATGATATCAGCGGGGCGGGGGAATACCTGCCGATTGATTTTCTGGAGTAGGAATTCGCTGCTTCCGCTGGTTATTTTCCAGCTGTGATTGATCAGTCCGTTACCAAAAGGAACCACGATGCAATTTTTATCTTCCAGACCATAAAGGGTTAATACAGACGGCATCATATCCTGCAAACTTAATCCGGACCTTCAATGATTCCTGCCGCATGGCTGTTTTTATTTAATTACATTAGAGGACTCAACAGAACCGAAAATATATGAAAGAAAATCGCAGACGGTTTTTACGCAATTTGTCCCTGGGAGCGGCAGGAGCCACCGCCGGACTTCCATTGTTGGCAAACTGGCAACAGACAGAATCTGTTCCGGCGTCTGATGCATTACCGAAGAACTGGAAAAGGAGCCCTGGTGGCTTTAATATGTGCGGATATGCAGCACCCAAAATAAATACGGTTCGTATCGGCATCATTGGTCTCGGCATGCGTGGGCCTGATGCGGTAAAGCGGATGTCATTTATTGAAGGCGTGCAAATTGTGGCCCTTTGCGATAAGTTCCCCGACCGTGTGAAATCGGCACAGGAAATACTGGTGACGGCCGGGCTGCCCAGGGCGGCCGAATACTCCGGGGAAGAGGGTTGGAAAGCACTTATTGAAAGAGCCGATATCGACCTGGTTTATACCTGTACGCCCTGGCGTTTACATACACCGATTGCTTTATATGCCATGAAAAATGGAAAACATGCTGCAACAGAAGTTCCGACCTGCGTTACTATGGAAGAATGTTGGGCCATTGTAGAAATGTCTGAAAAAACACGGAAGCATTGCGTGATGCTTGAAAACTGCTGTTATGATTTTTTCGAATTGCTCACGCTTAACATGGCGAGGAACGGAGTTTTTGGTGAGCTGGTACATGGCGAAGGGGCCTATCTGCATAACCTGCTGGATTTGAATTTTAGTAAAACCGGATATGCAGACATGTGGCGGCTTCGTGAAAATGCGAGCCGGAACGGAAATCTCTATCCGACGCATGGGCTGGGCCCGATAGCCCAATGCATGGATATTAACCGGGGTGATCAAATGGACTACCTGGTGTCTATGTCTTCCAATGATTTCCTGATGGGTGAAACCGCAAAGCGAAAGGCAGCCGCCGATCCGTTTTATCAGGAGTTTAGCGATAAACATTACCGGGGAAATATGAATACGACAGTTATCAAAACAGTTAAAGGGAAAACGATCATGGTACAGCACGATGTGACCAGCCCGCGACCTTATTCACGGATTCATCAGCTGATTGGTACCAAGGGTATAGCCTGTAAATGGCCAGAGCCCGCAAGAATTGCATTGGGCAGTGCAGAAAAATGGATGGATGAAACGCAAATGAAAGAGATCGAGGAAAAGTATACATTACCCATTGTAAAACACGTTGGAAAATTTGCAAAAAAAGTGGGTGGACACGGCGGCATGGATTTCATCATGGACTGGCGACTGATCGATTGCCTTCGTAACGGCCTGCCGCTGGATCATGATGTCTATGATGCCGCGTTATGGAGCTCCATCGCACCACTGAGCGAACAATCTGTCGCTTCGCGGTCAAAGAGCCTGGATGTTCCGGATTTTACCAGAGGTGCCTGGAAAACGAATACACCCATGGTGCTGGACCTGCAGGGTGCAGCTACGACAACGCTCCGTAACATGACAGAATAGTTTTACTTCTTTCACCGGAACAATCATGAATGAAAAACTAACCCTTTCAAGCCGACTGGCTTCGCTTGATTTTCTTCGCGGGCTGACCATGATATTCCTGACTCTTGAAAGTACCCGGCTTTTCGAGCACCTCGTGCCGTTGACAGAAGGAACCTTGTCCGCACATGTCCTTAACCAGTTCTTCCATCATCCATGGCACGGAATCCGATTCTGGGATCTCGTTCAGCCCACATTTATGTTCGTGGCAGGTGTTGCACTAGCTTACTCTGTCAGAAAGCAACGTCAGACACTTACCTGGAACCAGACTTTCAGAAGGATTTTAAAAAGATGTGGCTGGTTATTTTTCTGGGGTGTGCTGGATTATGCTGTGCGAAAAACCGGTCTTTCATTTGAACTTTGGGACGTTCTTACACAATTATCATTCACGACGCTGGTTGCGTTTCTTATCATGAATTGGTCTGCTCCTGCACAATTGGCAGTAAGCGGTGTCTGCCTGTTGATCCCTGAATTACTCTACCGGTATAGCCATGTTCCGGGATTTGACCAGCCATTCACCGACCAGCATAATTTCGGGAATTATATAGATCTCATACTAATGAATAAAATTAATCCCGGCGGGTGGGTGGCGATCAATTGCATATCAACCAGCGCGCACACCATCTGGGGGGTTCTGGCTGGGCAGCTGCTCATGAGTGATAAAAATTCTTCACAAAAAATGCGATGGCTGATTTCAGGCGGCTTCCTGTTATTATTGTCCGGTTTTGGTATGGACTGGATAAATATCACACCCATCATAAAACGTATTGCAACCAGTTCTTTCGTACTGGCTTCGGGCGGCTACTGTGTTTTATTTCTGGCGATCTGCTACTGGTGGGTGGATATCCGGAAACACCGTGGCCGCTTGCTGTTTTTTAATTTATTCGCGCTCAATTCTATTTTCATTTACCTCTTCTTCGAGATTGTGGGCGACCGATGGTTTACGGGCTATGTGCTGGCCATTACAGATGGTGTTTTTGGAATGATACATATGCCCGTTATGGCCGTAGCCATTTTGGGATCACTTGTTGTATTTACATTGGAAGCCGGGATACTTTATTTTCTCTACCGGAAAAAAATATTCTTTAAGGTCTGAATATGATCCCTTTTATTTTTTGATATTGACTGGCTCCTTCTTCGGTTATCACAGCGAATTTATAATTCCGGTTTCCAGCCCTCTCAATTCAGCCAGCCCGCGTAGCCGGCCGATTGCTGAGTAGCCCGGATTGGTTTTCTTTTTCAGATCATCCAGCATCTGGTGGCCGTGGTCGGGCCGCATCGGGATGGAAATATTTCTCTTCTTCATCATAAGCAGAATTTCTTTCACGACTGTAAACATATCCACATCACCGTCCAGGTGATTTTCTTCATAAAAATCCCCCGATTCATTCCGGCGCGTGCTGCGCAAATGCAGGAAATGTATACGGTTCGAGAAATGGCGAATCATCGCAGGGAGATCATTGTCCGGACGCACTCCGAAAGAACCGGTGCAAAAACATAGTCCATTATTTTCGGAAGGCACTTCCCTGATCAATTGATCCACATCATGAGCCGTACTTAAAATCCTTGGCAAACCAAGCAGGGGATAGGGAGGATCATCCGGATGGATGGCGAGTTGCACATTATTTTCTTCAGCAACCGGTATCACCGCCTTTAAAAATTCAATGAGATGTCTCCGTAATTTTTCAGTATCAATATTTTGATATGCATCGAGTGCTTTTTGGAATTGCTCCAGGGTAAAACTTTCTTCACTGCCTGGCAGTCCGGCTATTATATTTCTTTGCAAAAGCAGTTTTTCATCAGCAGACATATCTTCAAACCGCTCCTGAGCCTGTCTGAGTTCAGAATCAGTATAATCTATTTCTGCTCCAGGCCGTTTCAGCATAAATAAATCAAAGGCAATAAATGCGGCCCTCTCAAAACGCAGGGCCAGGGAGCCATCTGCCTGTTTAAATGCGAGATCGGTACGTGTCCAGTCCAGAACCGGCATAAAATTATAAGTGATGATGCGTACGCCGGCCGAACCCAGGTTACGAATACTTGATTTATAGTTTTCAATCAGCTCTTTGAAATTCCCCGATTGTGTTTTAATTGATTCGTGCACGGGCAGGCTCTCTACCACCAGCCATTTAAGTCCGGCAGATTCTACCAGCGCTTTTCTTTTCCCAATTTCGGAAACCGGCCATACTGTTCCATTCGGTATATGATGAAGGGCTGTTACGACGGCCGTACAACCCGCCTGCCGGATATCCGCGAGGCTGACGGGATCGGCTGGTCCGTACCACCGCATGGACTGTATCATTTTACAACCTGTTTTAGCCATGATTATGTGGATAAAAAGTTTGGTTCACGTAAAGAGTTTATTTCCTTTTTTTTAAAATAATATCCACGGTTCTTCGTTTCAGTTAAAGTGATTATCATAACTGAAGTTTTCTCAAGCCGGTGTTTCTACACTGGCTTTTCTTTTTCTCCCAATCCAGGTATTTTCACTGTCTCATTGTAAAATTACGTTACCAGAATCGCAAAGTTCCTAAAGGCCCGGTCTGGTATTGAGGTTATTTCGGTTCAATCCTTTAAATTGTCAGCTCAACCGAATATATGGCCGACCGCCCAAAAATCTCTCTTTATTTTCCTGATAAACATTCTTTTGGCAAAAAAAAAGTTTTCATCTTAGGGGGAGACGTCGGAGGGACCAAGGTTAACCTGGCCATTTTTGAGGCTACTGTGGCGGGAGTAAAAATGATCAAATCTTCAAGCTATCAGTCCGGCAGTTTTCCTACGGCTAATAAGATTCTGCAACAATTCCTGCTGGAAAACCTGGATTATAAACCGGAAAAAATCTGCCTCGGAATTGCGGGACCGGTTTTTGAAGGACGGGTTACAGTTACCAATCTTCCCTGGTATGTAGATGCCAACGAAATTGCTGCCGCAACCGGAATTAACCAGGTTATTTTATTAAATGATCTGGAAGCAACTGCTTACGGTGTCGCGGGCCTTGAAGAAAAAGATTATTCCGTTCTACATGAGGGGGATGCGGATGAAGGAGGAAATATTTCCATACTGGCTCCCGGTACCGGCTTGGGCGAAGCAGGTTTATTCTGGGACGGTCAGAAGTATCATCCTTTCGCAACCGAGGGCGGCCACTGTGATTTTTCCTGCCGGAGTGAAGACGACCTCCAACTCCATGACTACATGCTAAAGAAATATAAGGTCGTCAGTTGGGAAAGTATCATTGCCGGTCCCGGTATTTTTTCAATTTTCCAATTTCTTTGCGAAATAAAAAAAAGAAAGGCCAGTGTGGCCATCGAAGATAAAATGAAAACTACTGATCCCTCGGCGGTTATCAGTGAATCGGCTATCGAAGAAACTGATCCCGTTTGTATGGAAACGATGCGGATATTTATTCGTCACCTTGCGCGGGAATGCTGCAACCTCATTTTGAAAATGAAATCAACCGGCGGACTTTTACTGGCAGGCGGTGTTCCACCGAAAATCATTTCTCTTTTACAGGATTCTTACTTTTATGAAAACATGCTGGACTGCGACCGTATGCAGGACCTTGTAAAAAAAGTTCCGGTAAAAGTAATTCTCAATGATAAAGCCCCCATGATCGGCGCGGGCTGGTATGGAGCTTACAGTGCGGCAACCATGGTTCATCAATAGAAATACAGTTATGAATAGCAGACGAAGTTTTATCAGGCAGGCAGGAGCATTTGCAGGGGCTACCATGCTGGCAGGCGTCTTCAATCAGCAGGCGTTCGGAGCACTGACGAAAAAAATGGGCCCCAATGACCGTATCAATATTGGGGCGATCGGCATCAACGGTATGGGCTGGACCGATCTCCTTTCTTCTCTGAAACAGCCAGGTGTACAGGTAGTCATGTTATGTGATACCGATAAAAATGTATTGGATAAGAGAATGGCCGATCTCGCCAAATTAAATATAGATGTTTCGAAGGTGAAGGCAACCGGCGATTATCGTCATGTGCTTGATAATAAAGACGTCGATGTTGTCATTATCGGCACACCGGATCACTGGCATGCATTGATTATGATCGAAGCCTGTGCGGCGGGAAAGGATGTATACGTTGAAAAACCTGTAGGAAATTCGATTGGTGAGTGCCGGGCGATGGTTGCGGCGCAGAAAAAATATAATCGTGCGGTGCAGGGTGGACAATGGCAGCGGAGTCAAAAACATTTTCAGGATGCGCTTGATTTTATTGATACCGGCCAGCTTGGAAATATCCGCACCGTGAAGGTCTGGTGCTACCAGGATTGGATGAAACCCGGACCGGTTGTGGCCGACACAGCGCCTCCGCCGGGGGTGGATTATAAAATGTGGCTGGGTCCCGCAGAAACCAGGGCCTTCAACCCGAGCCGTTATCTCTTTAATTTCCGTTGGTTTTGGGATTATGCGGGTGGTCTCATGACGGACTGGGGTGTTCATTTGCTGGATTATGGTTTATTGGGTATGAAAGCGGGAAATCCGAAAACGATTGCTGCGCTGGGCGGTGATTTTGCCTATCCTGATCTCTACCAGGAAACACCCGACACCCTTACCACACTATACGAATTCGACCATTTCAACCTGGTTTGGGATAGTGCCATGGGAATTGGAAACGGTTCATATGGCAGGGATCATGGTATTGCCTATATCGGTAATAATGCAACACTCGTACTAAGCAGGGGCGGGTGGGAAGTGATAGATGAAAAACTGAGCAAAATTAAAATCGAACGACCCCTGGTTAAACCAACCGATAACGGACTGGATAATCACTGGAAGAATTTTATCGATGTGGTCCGTTCAAGAAAAATGGAAGACCTGCATTGTTCTATCGAAGCCGGAGCTCATGTGGCGACGGTTGCACAGCTCGGTAATATCAGTTACCGGAGCGGGAAGCGGTTAAATTGGATAAATGACAGGTTCACGGATGAAACAGTGAATAGTGAGTATCTGATGAAGGCTTATCATAATGGGTACGTGCTGCCGAAGACTTAGATAGTGGTTAGTTGTTAGCGGTTAACGGTAAGGTGGATCGTGGGTTATGAGTTATGGATTATGGGTTATGGGTTATGGATTGCAATTGTCGATTAACGATGCACGATTCACGAGAATACTACCAACTGCCAACTGTCAAATGCCATCCGTCCACCGTCAACCGTCAACCGTCAACCTGTGCACGCACCTAACTGACCAGCAAGGTAAATTTATGAGTGGAAAGGAAATTTCAGGCGGAATTGATAGCTTCGGCCCAAATTGACCGTATGCGTATTTTAAAATATTTGTTTCCCGCTTTTTTCCTTTTTACAATTATTCCCGCGTGGGCCCAGCCACCGGTTGCTGCCAACCCGCTTTTAATTCATTCCAACAGTCCCATAGCCTTTGATAAGGTGAATGCGAATGTTATCCGTGATGCCGTTGGCCAGGTCATTAAGATGTCTGATGCCCTTGTCAAAAAAATTGTTTCCGGATTAAAAACGGGTACCGGACCGGGCAGTACATTGACCGCCTATGATGATTTGAGTTACGAATTGAACGACCTGGGCATGAAGCTGGGCTTACTCGCGCAGACCAATACATCCGACAGCGTCCGCAATGCTGCCAATGATGGCAGCCAGGCTCTTTCCGATTACACGACCACGCTTATATTAAACGAACCCCTGTATAATGCGTTAAAAAAATATGCAGCCGCTTCCCTTCCTTCATTGAAGTCAAGCCAGCAGAAATTTGTCAATGACCAACTTCGGATTTTTGAAAATAACGGGATGAAACTTCAGGCTCCGGAACGCAAGGAGCTACAGATCATCAGTGATCATCTTACCGCGCTGTCACTCGAATTTGACAAAAATATCGGGATTTCCAGGGATAGTATTGTTTTTACTGAAGACCAGTTGACGGGATTACCGGATGCCCAGAAAAAGAAATGGAAAAGATCCGGCGGAGAATATGTTCTTTATATAAACACGCCCAATGCGGTAGATATTTCCCGGTATGCAGTGTCCAATGATACCCGCAGACAAATGTTTATTAAGTACAACAACCGCGCTTATCCGCAAAATATCAAAGTGCTTGACAGTCTGCTTTATTACCGTCAGCAATATGCCCGCAAACTGGGTTACAATAGCTATGCGGCCTATGCGCTGGCTGATAAAATGGCCGGGAAACCGGAGGCTGTCTGGAATTTCGAAAACGGCCTGGTAGAAAAGCTCACACCCAATGTTACATCGGATATAGCGTCCATCCGGGCCATAAAACACCAGATGCATCCTGAATTGCCGGATACTATTTTCGCCTGGGATGTTTCCTATTACAAAAAACAGCTGCTGGACACAAAATATCAATTGAATACCGATGAGGTGAAGGAATACTTTGAAATGAACCAGACGATAAAGGGTATGTTTGAAGTCTATCATCGTCTGCTGGGTATCTCGATCAAAGAAACATCCGGCTTGCCAACCTGGTACAGCAAAGTGAGGACATTTGAAATGTATGTGGGTACTAAAAAAGCAGGGAGTTTTTATTTTGACCTTTATCCGCGACAGAACAAATACACTCATTTCGCCTGTTTTGGAATCAGTGCAGCCAACTACAACGGTGGGCATGAAATATTACCGGTCGCTGCACTGATCTGTAATTTCCCGGAAGCAGCACCCGGCAATCCAACCCTGCTGGATCATACAGACGTCATTACTCTTTTCCACGAATTCGGTCACCTGGTACATGCGATGGTTGTGCGGTCAGATCTGGCATCACAGCCGGGAACACTGAAAGCGGATTTCGTGGAGGCACCTTCCCAGTTCCTGGAAAATTTTTGCTGGCAGTATCCCAGTCTGAAATTATTTGCGAAAAATTATAAAACAGGGGCAATTCTTCCGGAAAGTCTTTTCAATAAAATGAAGGCGACGGAACATGTACTGGATGCAAATGCTTACATGGCACAGGTCTACTATGGCATGATTGACTTTACGTTCGAGGATAAATATGACAGTATCCGCGGAATGGATCTCACTTCAGTTACCAAAAATCTCTACCGTATTACCCAGATTCCTTTTCCGGATGGGGCGCATATGATTGCAGGCTTCACTCATTTGAGCGGCTATGGCGCAAATTATTATGGCTATCTCTGGTCGCGTGTATTTGCGCAGGATATATTTTCCGTATTCGAAAAGAATGGTGTGATGGATCCAAAAACCGGCGAGCGTTACAGGAAACAAATTCTGGAAGTGGCAGGCAGTCAGCAGGAGATGGATATGCTCCGGAAATTCCTTGGCAGGGAACCGAATTCGGATGCATTCATGAAGTCGATTGGCCTTTAGGAGTCTGGTAGTCTGGTAGTGTGGTAGTGTGGTAGTGAAATTACTTTCTTTATTACCACACTACCACACTACCATACTACCACACTAGTTACGCTCATAAAGTATTAGAGTATTTTAATCCGGATATTTCGGAACCAAACATTGCACTGATGATCCTGGAGATCGATATGTCCTGATTTTGATTTAGCGAAACCGGGCATCTTACTGAATTTACTGCCCGCTACCAGTTCATCCCATTTCTTATCCCAGAGAGTCGTGGATACCACCTGGACGCCGTTCAGGAAGAGGGTCAGATGTCCATTGACCAATTTAATTTCTGCTTCGTTCCATTCGCCCACTTTATGTACGGGTTCGCTGGAAGACGCGATCAGATCATATAAGTCTCCGGCCCTGTGTTTATGAATTTTTCCATCCGGATGACCATCATTGTCCAGCACCTGCATTTCGGGCCCTGTTAAATAAGGGGCTTCATATTTTGAAGATTCCTGCACTAAAAACATCACACCGCTGTTCCCGCCTTTTGCTATTTTCCATTCATATTTGAGGTCGAAATTTTCATAAACTCCATCGGTGCAGATATCTCCCTCTTCGCCTTTGGGAACATGATAGGTTGTGTCGCAAAACAACGTACCATCCACGACTTTCCATGCCGGCCCAAAAATTGACTTGTTATAAGTGTGCCAGCCAGCTGTTGTTTTGCCGTCGAACAATAATTTCCAACCACCGGTAGTTTCGGCGCCCGTCAGTTCGTTATGGCCCTGTGCGCGCGCAGCAAAAAATGTCACCATCACAAAAAGGAAGGTGACCCCTGATATTTTCACCATGAATTAATTTTTTAAAGTAAGTATATAAACCACCATTTCCTTCACGTCTGCGGGCTGTAAGGCAGGATGAGGTGTCATCGGAGTTGTTCCCCAAACGCCTGTGCCACCGGTAATGATTTTATGAACCAGGCGGTCAATGGTCGTATCTGCTGCGGGGGCATATTTGGCAGCCACTTCACTGTAAGATGGCCCGATCGCAGCTCCTGCAGCTTCCTTATGGAGCCGGTGACAGGTGGTGCAATCACTGGCACCGATCAGTTCGAGCCCCTTGGAGTCGGCTGCTGCAGGCGCCGCTGCCGTGGCCGCCGTATCGGTTTTTGCTCCTGAGGAAGAGCCGGAATTACAAGCCAGCACGGTAACTGAACAAACCAGTAAAAAGAGAATTGATTTTTTCATTGTTGCAATGGTTGAAGTGAGGGATAAATTTCGTAAAAAATACCGGATTACTCAACGCTATTTTATGCCGAGCACGGATCGGTTGAATGCTTCGTCAGAACCTGTTCCTGCAAAATCATCAAATGCTTTTTCCGTAACGCGTATGATATGATTTTTGATGAACACGGATCCTTCCTTAGCTCCGTCTTCCGGATGTTTCAGGCAACATTCCCATTCCAGCACGGCCCATCCGGAATAGTCATATTGCGTGAGCTTACTGAAAATGGATTTAAAATCCACCTGGCCGTCTCCCAGCGAGCGAAACCTTCCAGCCCGGTCAATCCAGGACTGATATCCACCGTATACGCCCTGTTTTCCCGTCGGATTGAATTCTGCATCTTTTACATGGAACATGCGGATACGTTCATGATAATAATCGATATAGGTCAGGTAATCGAGTTGTTGCAAAACAAAATGAGAAGGATCATAAAGCAGGCAGGCACGCGGATGGTTATTGACTTCTTCCAGGAATCTTTCATACGTTATTCCGTCATGCAGATCCTCGCCGGGATGAATTTCGTAACAAAGATCCACTCCATTTTTATCAAAGACATCGAGGATGGGTTTCCATCTTTTCCCGAGTTCCTTAAATCCTGTATCCACCAGGCCGGATGGCCTTTGCGGCCAGGGATAAAAAGTTGGCCAGAGCAGTGCACCGCTGAAACTGGCATGGGCGCTCAATCCGAGATTTTTTGATGCAGCCGCTGCATATTTCAGCTGTTCGACAGCCCAGGCCTGTCTGGCAGCCGGATTTTTCCTGTAGGCCTCCGGTGCAAAGCCGTCGAACAGTTCATCGTACGCGGGATGGACGGCCACGAGCTGGCCCTGCAGATGAGTGGACAGTTCTGTGATTTCCAGTCCGGCGGATTGAACGATGCCCTTTAATTCATCTGCGTATGTTTTACTTTCTGCAGCTTTTTTCAGATCGATGCAACGTGCATCCCATGTTGGGATCTGCACGCCGATATAGCCCAGTGACCCGGCCCATTTGCAAATCGAAGCAAGGGAATTGAAAGGTTCTGAGTCACCCAGGAATTGGGCTAAAAATATACCGGGACCTTTGATTGTCTTCATTATTTTTTGGTTGACGGTGGACGGTTGACGGTTGACCGTTGACAGTTGGTAGTTGACGGTTGGCAGTCGACAGTTATTTAATTTTTAATTTCACTCTCATACTCCCATACTCTCATACTTGCACAACATGTGTGTACCATTTTTCCGCAGACTGTGACGAAGCCACCACCGAATCGATAAACGCCATTCCGCGAATCCCGTCTTCCACGCCAGGAAAATCAAGACTTTCAGCAGAAGGCTTCGTGCCATCAATGCGTGCAGTGAGTGTTTGCGCAAAATTTCGGTAGATATTTCCAAAGGCTTCCAGGTATCCCTCCGGATGACCACCGGGAGTTCGTAAATTATGTGTTGTATAAGAAGAAAGCGGTTCTTTATATCCTACACCCGCGCGGAATATCTGGGTTGGCTGGTCCAGCCATTTTACAACCAGGGAATTGGGTTCTTCCTGTCTCCATTCCAGCCCCCCTTTCTCGCCGTAGATTCTTATTCTCAAAGCATTTTCCTCACCTGCTGCCACCTGGGAAGCCATCAAAACGCCCGCGGCTCCGTTGTCAAATTTCAATAATACATTTCCGTCATCATCCAGCGGACGGCCTTCCACAACAATATTCAGGTCAGCGCAGATTTTTGTGATCTTCAACCCACTGATATATTCAGCCAGGTGTGCCGCATGGGTCCCGATATCTCCCATGCAACCACTTTTCCCGGAACGTTTCGGATCGGTTCTCCAGGCTGCCTGGGCGTTGCCCTCGCGCTCCGTGAGTTTACTCAGCCAGCCCTGAGGATATTCAACCCATATCTTGCGCACTTTCCCCAGTACATTATTTTTTATCATCTGTTTTGCCTGTTTCACCATCGGATAGCCGGAATATGTGTGCGTTAAACAAAGGATAAGTCCGGTTTCCGCCACCTTTTTTTTCAGTTGTAAAGCCTCATCCAGTGTAAACGCAATTGGTTTTTCAATCACTACATGAAATCCTTTGTCCAGTGCCATCATTGCCGGCGCAAAGTGTGCAAAATTGGGCGTAACGATGGTTACGAAATCAATTCTTTTATCTGCAGGAAGTTTGCTTTCCTTCTCCAGCATTTCTTCAAAGTTCAGATAAGTGCGTTCCGGGGGAATAAATAACATTTCTCCGGAAGCCTTTGCGATCTCCGGATTGATGCTGAGTGCACCGCAGGAAACTTCGATGAGCCCGTCCATATGTGCGGCGATCCGGTGTATGGCTCCGATAAATGCGTCCTTGCCGCCGCCTACCATGCCCATTCGTAATTTTCTGTTCATGTCGTTTGTATTTTAAATGAGAATATATTTTTTGGAATACTGATGTCGTTGATCGTTTATCGCAGATCGTGTATCGGTCGTAAAATCGACAAACGATACTCGACAAACGATACTCGATAAACGATACGCGATCTTCGATATATGAAATTCGATAGGCTTTAAGCTTTAGGCTTTAGGCTTAATTATGCAAGTTTAGAATATTAATGTACATATTTGTACCGGGAAGTCCATTTGTTTGCTTTTTTTATTTCCTGAAATAAAAATTACATTTACTTCCAGTTGCAAAGGTTCTGATTCAAATTAAAACGATTGCTATGTCTTCAACCGTCATTCCGCGCAAACAACTTTTTACCGCCAGCTGCCTGGCTCTTCTTGTAACATCCCTTTCCTTTGGCATCCGTGCCGGTATCCTGGGTAAACTGGGAACGGATTTTAACCTGAGTGCATCCGAGCTGGGAACCATTGCTGCCACTGCTTTCTGGGGCTTCCCGCTGGCAGTAGTCATTGGCGGATTTATTGTGGATGTCATTGGAATGAAGAGACTCCTGGAAATGGCCTTTGTTTTTCATCTGGCTGGAATCATACTAACTATTTTTGCAACCGGTTACTGGACCCTTTTCCTTTCCACCCTGCTGATCGGTATTGCCAACGGAACAGTGGAGGCAGCCTGTAACCCACTGGTAGCCTCTTTGTTCACCGACAACAAAACAACCAAACTCAATCACTTCCATTTGTGGTTTCCCGGCGGAATCGTGATTGGAACGCTGATCGTTTTTATTCTGAATAAATTCGGAGTGCCCTGGCAGATTGAAGTAGCCACTATGCTGATACCAACCCTGATTTATGGGTATTTGTTTTTCAAACTCAAATTCCCTGTTACTGAAAGGATTGCAGCCGGTGTTTCCAATGCAGCCATGTATAAATCTGTTTTTTCAGGCCTGTTCCTGTTCATGATCCTGTGCATGTTTGGCACTGCCATTACAGAATTATTTACGGGCCAATGGATTGATGTTCTTTTGAAAAATGTGACCGATAACGCACTGTTGATACTAACCCTGGAAACGGGTGTGATGGTGGTGGGAAGGGCCTTCGCAGGTCCGGTTGTCAAACAGTTTTCACCGCAGGGCGTACTGCTCATGTCAGCTATCCTGGCTTCATTGGGTTTGTATCTGCTGGGTCACTCAACCGGAAATATGATTTTTGTGGGAGCGCTGGTTTTCGGGATGGGTGTCTGTTATTTCTGGCCGACAATGCTGGGATTTGTTTCAGAAAATCTGCCCAAGACCGGGGCCGTCGGGATGAACCTGATGGGAGGGGCCGGTATGTTTGCCGTTTCAATCTATATGATTTTAATGGGAAAACATTATGATGCCCTGGTAGCCAGCAAACTACCTGCCGGAGCAGATATATCGCTTTATAAACAGGCCACCCCCGGCTCTGAAATGGCCAATGCTTTATATGAAGCAAATAAAGCAGCAGGCCCCGCTATCATCAATTTCACACTCATGATTCCTCTTGCCCTGATCGTTGCATTTGGTGGTTTGAATTTGTATATGCGCGGGCGCAAAAGACCGGAAATTCTGGCTTCAGCATCCGCTGGTCATTAATTTGGTTTTACATCCATTTTCATTTCGTACTTTCAAATTCTGATAAGGCGCATGAATCATCGCTCGTCCAGGCGAAAACTAATTAAGAATATGCTTGCTGGTTCTGCTGTTCTGGTAACAGGAACCCAGGTGCTCTCTTCTTATGCTCCCAAAACTAAATCAGCAGATTCATTGAAACTGAAAGGAAATATCCATCATTCTGTATGTCGCTGGTGCTACGATTCGATTCCATGGGACGAGTTTTGTCAGGGAGTAAAACAAATCGGTATTCCGGCGATTGATCTTGTTCAACCAAAGGACTGGCCAATGCTACAGAAATACGGACTTTATAGTTCGATGTGTTATGTTGCCGGCGATATCAGTCTTACGGATGGATTCGCCGAACCGGCATTTCATGATAAGCTGGTTGCGCAATACAAGGAAGTGATTCCGCTAATGGTCAATGCAGGATATAAAGATGTGATCTGTTTTAGCGGAAGCCGCCGCGGCATGGATGATGAAACGGGTTTGAATAATTGCATGAAGGGCCTTCAACAGATTTTACCGATGGCAGAGAAAAACGGCATTACTGTTCATATGGAACTGCTGAACAGCAAGTTGAATCACAAGGATTATATGTGTGACCGTACTGCCTGGGGCGTGAGGCTTTGCAAAAAACTCGGAAGCCCAAATTTCAAACTACTCTACGATATTTATCATATGCAGATTGATGAAGGGGATGTGATACAGACTATCCGGGATAATTACACATATATCGGTCATTATCACACCGGCGGTGTACCCGGCCGGCATGAAATAGACGAGAGCCAGGAACTTTATTACCCGGCTATCATGAAAGCTATTCTGGCAACAGGTTTTAATGGATATGTTGCCCAGGAGTTTATTCCGGCAGAAAAAGATAAAATGACTTCTTTGAAGAAAGCGGTCATCATTTGTGATATATAATAAATACTAAAAAGCAAATCATGGCAGACAATGTGTATGACGCAATTGTAATCGGATCAGGGATCAGCGGGGGATGGGCCGCGAAGGAACTCTGCGAAAAAGGTCTCAAGACTATCATGCTTGAAAGAGGCAGGGATATAGTACATGTAAAGGATTATGTGAACGCCAATAAAGAAGCCTGGGACTATCCGCATCGCGGCCGGCGTACGCAGGAGCTGATCAGTGAATATCCGGTACTCAAAAGAGATTATCCACTGAGCGAAACTAATCTGGATTACTGGTGCAGTGACAAGGACAGTCCTTATACGGAAATCAAACGTTTCGACTGGTTTCGCGGATACCATGTAGGTGGCCGCTCCCTGATGTGGGGGCGTCAGAGCTATCGTTTCAGCGATCATGATTTTGAAGCAAATGCCCGGGATGGTCACGGTGTAGACTGGCCCGTCCGTTATAAAGAAATTGCGCCCTGGTACGACTATGCAGAAAAATTCGCCGGGATCAGCGGGAACCGCGACGGACTGGATATTTTACCCGACGGCCAGTTTATGCCAGCCATGGATATGAATTGTGTGGAAAAAGATTTTTCA
Organism: uncultured Bacteroidota bacterium; assembly: GCA_963741345.1. Lineage (GTDB taxonomy): Bacteria > Bacteroidota > Bacteroidia > Chitinophagales > Chitinophagaceae > Puia. The sequence goes on along the minus strand of CAVUHS010000004.1, from coordinate 133,511 downwards.
GCCAAACTAAAGGAAAAATTTAATGGAACCCGCCATGCCATCATTGGGCGGACCGCCAATATCACCGTACCTATGCCTGAACAGGGCAGGACCAATTGCCAGTTCCGTAATAAATGCGCATTGGGTTGTCCATTCGGTGGCTACTTTAGTACCCAGTCATCCACCCTGCCGGCAGCCATAAAAACAGGCAATCTGACCGTTCGTCCCTGGGCAATCGTTACCAAAATCCTGTATGATAAAGATAAAAAGCGGGCTACGGGCGTTGAAGTGCTGGATGGAGAAACCAACAAGACCTATACTTACAATGCAAAAATTATATTCTTAAATGCATCCACTTTAAACAGCGCGTGGATCCTGATGAATTCAGCAACGGATATCTGGCCCGACGGGCTCGGCAGCAGCAGTGGTGAGCTGGGCCATAATATTATGGATCATCACCTGGGGGTAGGAGCGAGCAGTGTCGTGGAGGGTTTTGATGATAAATATTATTTCGGGAGAAGAGCCAACGGAATCTATATTCCGCAATTCAGAAATGTCGGAAATGACAAGCGGGATTATCTGCGGAGTTTCGGATACCAGGGAGGTGGAAGCCGGGAAGGCTATCTGCGGAGTGCAGAAGAGATCGCTCTTGGCGTGGACCTGAAGGAAGCCTTATCCGAGCCGGGCGTCTGGACGATTCGCATTGGCGGGTTCGGAGAAACACTTCCCTATCATGAAAATAAAATCACGCTTGATAAAACGAGAAAGGACAAATGGGGACTGAATGTGCTTGCCATGGATGTTGAATACAAGGAAAACGAAAAGAAGATGCGGGTGGATATGAAAAATGATGCCATGGAAATGTTTTCTGCAGCTGGGTATAAAAATGTGAAAGGTAACGACGGAGACGGGACACTGGGGCGCGGAATTCATGAAATGGGGTCAGCGCGTATGGGCAAGGATCCCAAAACTTCTGTACTGAATAAGTATAATCAGATCTGGGACGCTCCCAATGTATTTGTTACTGATGGATCATTCATGGTTTCGGCATCCTGCGTAAATCCATCTCTTTCCTACATGGCATTTACTGCAAGAGCCGTAGACCATGCGGTCAGTGAGTCGAAGAAAGGGAATATTTAGTGTGGAAGTGTGGAAGTGTGGTAGTGTGGTAGTGAAGAATATTATTATTTTTTAGTTTTTACTTATTAATTTACAGAACATGAACAGAAGAGAAGCATTATCATCGGTGGCGCTGCTGCTCGGTGGCACGATCATTGGCGCTGAGGTATTTTTGTCCGGCTGTACCAATGCAGATAAAAAAATCGGGACGGCCGGTTTGAATTTTTCTCCGCAAGACATTTCTTTTCTGGATGAGGTAGGAGAGACTATCATTCCAGTTACCGATACTCCGGGCGCCAAAGATGTCAAGATTGGTGAATTCATGCACACAATCGTCAGGGATTGCTACAATAAAACAGACCAGGATATTTTTATAGCGGGTATGGGTAAACTCAATGATGCCAGTAAAACGGTGAATGGTAAAACCTTTTTGGAGTGTACACCTGCAGAACGCAAAACACTGCTGATTCAGCTGGATAAAGAACAAAAAGAGTATACAGCCAGTAAGAAAAAAGAAGATCCTCCTCATTATTTCAGGATGATGAAGGAGTTAACCATCTGGGGATATTTCACTTCAGAGCCAGGCGCCACCAAAGCCCTGCGTTATGTTGCAGTTCCAGGAAAATATGAAGGTTGTATTCCTTACAAAAAAGGTGATAAGGCCTGGGCTACCTAGTCTGGAATTATTTATAGTTTTTCATGCCGCTGCCTGAGGACCGACAAGGAGTGAGATATTTTATCATACAGGACCTGCTGGGTTTCTCGTTCTTTGGTATTTCCAGATCGGACTTGTAATTCCTGATTTTTTCCCCATAGTCAGCAAGTCAATGACAATAGAAAAAGATTTTTCGGGTCAGGTTTAACATTAACAAGTCTAAAAAATAAAAAGGCCCGGTCGTTCTACTAAAACGTCCGGGCCTCAGCACGCAATATCTTTGTTCCGGGTTTCGGGTTCAATCAGGTTGCACACCGAAGTTCATCCATGCCATTTATCTGGTAGAACCATAACCAACATATCCCTGCGTGGATTTGCATCCGCTTTTTCCGGAATTCCGGTAGCTTGCGCAGGAAGTGAACATGGTCGTGGCAATTGCCATGATAGCGATAATCAACACTGTCTTTCTCATTTTCGTGGGTATTTTAAATTAAAAATAATAGCCTGGTTTACGGTGTCCAGGTATTTCAAGGGAACGGGAGTATTCAACTTAACGCGCAACACTAATGGTGCGGAAGAATATTTTCCAGAGGTACGATTGAAAAACTTTAGGCTTATAGCTTTAGGCTTTAAGCTCAAAATGGAGTTGTTCGAAGGATAGACGGGAATAAGACAAAATAAAACAATATATTTTGAATATGCAATAGCGGGACCGATTTACATGCCTTTTTTGTGATTCCGTTAAGGCTGGAAATCAAGTCAGCCGGCCAATTACCTGATATTTCTTATTTAATATCCGGCGAAGTTTTGGAAACTAGGTTTCAAGTGCTTTTTCCGGCCCGAAACAGGATTTTACGCGTAAAATAGCCTGCCCCTTAAAAGGAAGTTTTGGCCTGAAAAGCGGGGCCATTGGTTAAAATAATCTGAACTTATACCCTGTGGATACCTGCCTGAAGAGGGCTCCTGATGAACTAAATGAAGGCACTGTTTTGATCGGAGTCAGCTTAATATTCAGTAGGAAATTAAAGGAAATAAGGGATCAGTCCGGCATAGGAATTGTCGCAGGAATAAGGTGAAAATCAGATATTAAATCTAATTTGCCGCTGAAGTGTCCCGGTCATTATGATGGATTGGATATTGCTACCTTTGCTTCGGAAAATATTGCATAACCCATAAAGATTCATGTTACAATTAACCAAACCCCTGGCGGTTATAGACCTTGAAACCACCGGAATTAATCTCGCTGCAGATCGAATTGTTGAAATTGCCATCGTCAAAATTATGCCCGATGGAAGTAAGAGTGTAAAACATAAGCTTATCAATCCGGAGATGCCGATTCCCAGGCAGGCATCCGAAATCCACGGAATAACGGATGATAAAGTGAAAGAAGCACAGACTTTCCGTCAGGCAGCCAATGAACTGAAACAATTCCTGGATCACAGCGACCTGGCCGGTTATAATTCAAATCGCTTTGATATTCCGTTGCTCGTGGAGGAATTTTTACGGGTCGGAATTGAGATCGATATGAAGGGAAGGCGACTCATTGATGTTCAGCGGGTCTTCCATATGATGGAACAGCGCACCCTGACAGCGGCTTACCGGTTTTATTGCGACAAGCTGCACGATGGGGCTCATGGTGCCCAGGCAGATGCTGAAGCAACCCTTGAAATCCTATTGGCACAAATCGACCGGTATCCCCAGTTGGGCTCAGATCCCGAAAGCATCGTTAAATTTACGGGCGACGATCAGCTCGTTGATTTTGCCCGTCGATTTTCCATGGAAAATGGGATTGAAATCTTTAACTTCGGTAAGCATAAAGGAAGGGCTGTTGCTGACGTATTAAAATCGGAACCCCAGTATTACGATTGGATGATGAAGGGAGATTTCCCCATGCATACCAAGCAAAAGCTGACAGAGATTTTCAACCGGACCATGTTGAAAAAAGATAAAACGGTTAGTTAACCAGGGGTAGATATATTGGAAAAGATTGCTATCATACCAACTTACAACGAGAAGGAGAATATTGCTTCTATCGTGGAAGCTGTTTTTTCTCTTGACCAGGGATACCATATCCTCATCGTAGATGATAGTTCTCCCGATGGTACCGCTGATATCGTCCGACAATTGCAGCTAAAGTTTCCGGAGCAGCTATTCCTGGAAACCAGAAAGGGCAAAATGGGCCTGGGCACAGCCTATATACATGGTTTTAAATGGGCTGTTGAAAAAGGTTATTGCTTTATTTTTGAAATGGATGCGGATTTCTCTCATAACCCAAAAGACCTGGAGAGGTTATATAACGCGTGCAAGTTTGAAGGGGCGGACCTGGCCATTGGCAGTCGATATGTAAAAGATGGGGGAAATGTAAACTGGCCGAAGGACCGGATTATTCTTTCCAAAGGTGCTTCCATCTATACCAGGCTCATTACATGGATGCCGGTAAAAGACCCCACTGCCGGTTTTGTATGCTACAAACAGGAGGTGCTACAAACGATCAATCTCGATCGGATTCATTTTGCAGGTTATGCATTCCAGATTGAAATGAAGTTTGCGGCCTGGAAACTGGGTTTCAAAATAAAAGAAGTGCCCATTATTTTCGAAGATCGCAAACTGGGGGTTTCTAAAATGAATAAGGGAATCGTAAAAGAAGGTATATTGGGTGTCCTTAAACTCCGTTGGAATGCTCTCTTCAAAAACTATCGCAGGCGGGTTAAGAATGTTTCTGTTGCCGAACCGGTAAATCATTTCTCCCAGAATATGGTGGTGGAAGGAAAATAATCTTTCTTTGCCCACTCCATGAAAAAGGCTTTTCTCCAGCTACATATTGCGGTTTTCCTGGCCGGATTTACAGGCGTGCTTGGGAGGCTTATCACACTAAATGAGGCCGTACTGGTATGGTACAGGATGATGATCGCCTGTATGGTGCTATGGATTTTATTGGCTTTCAAAAAAAGAAAGCCGGCTGCTTCAAGACGGTTGTTTTTGCAGGCTTCCAGTATAGGATTTATACTGGCTCTCCATTGGGTAACTTTTTATGCAGGGATAAAAGTATCCAATGTTTCCACAGCGCTGGTTTGTCTGTCTGCCATGGGTTTTTTTACCGCCATCCTCGAACCACTGATGCTGAGGAGGTCCTTTGATCTTGTCGAAGTTTTATTGGGCCTGCTTGCCATCGCAGGTATAAGTATTGTTTTTCATTTTGATCCGCATTATAAACTCGGAATCATTATTTCTCTTTTTTCTGCACTGTTGGCCAGTATTTTTCCCATCATGAACCGACAGATCCTGCAGAAAATGGATGCTGAAACAGCTACCCGATATCAGCTCAGCGGAGGCTTTTTGTTTATCACTCTATTGATGCCTGTTTACCTGCATTATATTCCCGTGGACCGCCTGACGCCATCATTGTCAGACTGGGCCTGGCTGCTCGTCCTGGGTGTTTTGTGCACCGTAGTCGCTTATGATCTATTTATGAAGGCACTCCAGAAAATTCCGGCTTTTACAGTAAATCTTTCCTATAATCTCGAACCAATCTACGGAGTCGCTATGGCATTTTTAATTTACCGTGAAGACAGGGAAGTGAGTCCGGGATTTTATTATGGGTTTTTCCTGATCATTGCTGCCGTTGCTTTGCAGACGTTGCGGATAAAAAAGATTTCGCAAATAAATAAGCCCGCCTGATATTCCTGCTAAGCAGCCTTGGTGGATATATATCTAACCAGGCTTCTCTTCGCCACGGGCAGAAGGGTTTCATCCAGCGGGAATTTCAGGCTTGTTTCAATTGCATAAACGGCAGGATGTGCCAGTTCGGGTTTCCGATACAGCAATTCAGATTTTATCTGCTCATATGTATTCGTGAAGCTACGCTGCCAGCTATCAATATATTCTGTCCGCATGCTTCGGTATTTCTCATCATGCTTTTCAAAAAAACTGAGATAGTAACTATATGCGCGGGTTGAATTGGCCGCACCGTCGCTCAATAAAAAATATCCTTCTTTAGAATGGACGGGCATAATCCCGACGGGATGAATGCTGATTTTATCTTCCACAAATTCATAGATCTCCGTGCCATTGGTAATGGCCGTTTTCATATGTTCGGCGGAATATTCAATAATATCTTCCAACTCCTGCATGAGTTCGTCGTCCTGGATCATCTGTTCATAAAGAACCTGTATTTTTTCCATCTGCAGTCCTGTTAATTTTTTAGGGAAATGTTCCTGCAGATATTTTTTGTTTTCACGGAATGCGACCAGATTGTTGTAATGAAATATGACGTCAGCAAGTTGGGGATATAATTTATTTTCCTGGAAGTTCCGGTTGATTTCCTGCAGGTAGGCGAGCAGGGTATATTTTTTCAATTCAAAGTCAATATAACCATCAGCAAACCAGGTTTCGGAAAGTGTTTTCATTGTACTTGGTTTAGTAAGTAAGGGAATTTACAAAATTTCCTTATATAAGAACGTTCAATTTTGGGTTTTGTTATGATGCCCAAAAAGCTGAAATCTTACAAGGGAAAGTATGGGAGTATGAGAGTATGGGGGTATGGGAGTGTGGTGGTGTGGGGGGTGAATTTGTGATGGCCAACTGACAGATAACAACTGACAATCGTCAACCGTCAACCGTCAACCTCCAACCCTGCCTGCCGGCAGCCTGCCTACCTCAGGTAGGGCAAGCATCAACCATTAACCCTGAAACGATTCCAGTTCTTTGGCAACGGCAGTCAGAAAAGTGGCGCCCAGGCTACCGTCTATGATCCGGTGGTCGTAACTCATAGAGAGATACATCATCTGCCGGATGCCAATCGCATCACCCTGATCAGTCTCAATTACTACTGGTCGTTTCTTTATGGCGCCGACAGCCAGGATGGCCACCTGGGGCTGATTGATGATGGGTGTGCCCATCAGGCTTCCGAATACACCCACATTGGTGAGCGTGAAAGTGCCTTCCTGGATATCTTCCGGTTTCAGTTTGTTACTACGGGCATTGTTGGCAAGGGTATTGACCTGACGAGCCAGTCCCACCCGGTTATAATTGTCAGCATTCTTAATCACGGGGACAATCAGGCTTCCGCTGGGTAATGCAGTAGCCATACCAATATTGATATCCTTGCGGATAATAATTTTATCACCCTGCAGTGAACTGTTTATCAGGGGATATTTCTTAATGCATTTGATAACTGCTTCGATGAACAGGGGAGTCAGCGTCAGTTTTGTTCCTTCACGTTGTTCAAAATCTGCCTTCTCTTTTTCGCGCCATGCTACCAGGTTCGTAACATCTGCTTCTGTAAAGCTGGTAACATGCGGACTGGTCTGTTTGCTGCGCACCATATGCTCGGCAATCAGTTTTCGCATGCGATCCATTTCCTGGATCTCCACATTGCCGCTGATATTTGCAGGAGCGAATTCCGGCTCACGTGGTTTTTCCTCTGGTATGTTCAGGCTGTCTTCATCTTTATACCCATAAGACGGCTCGATAGCAGGCGGCCGGGTATGAAATCCGTTTCCTTCTTTTCTCTTACTAACATACTGAAGTATATCTTTTTTTGTAACCCTGCCTTCATTACCGGTACCTGGAATTTTCTCTAACTCCGCAAGGCCGATTCCTTCATTACTGGCGATGTTTAAAACCAGCGGGGAATAGAAGCGGTTTGAATTTCCGTTGGAAGTAGAAATATCATTAACAGCCGACCGCTGATAGCTGATCGATTCACTAACCGTTGATGGTTGATGATAGGCGGTTGCCGGTTGATGGATAGCTGCAGGCTGTTCACTTTCAGTATTAACGACTGGTCGTTGCGCAGGGGGCATTGGACCCTGGGCATTCCCCGGGGAAGTTGCGGCCACTTCTGTTTCTATCCTCGCAATCACACTGCCTACTGGAACAACTGCATTGACGGGGAACAGAATTTCTTTCAGGACGCCGGCTGCTGTAGAAGGAACTTCACTGTCAACCTTGTCAGTGGCGATGTCCAATAAAGATTCATCCTGCTGAATGATTTCGCCTGGTAGCTTATTCCATTTGAGAATGGTAGCCTCCATGATGCTTTCGCCCATTTTTGGCATTAACAGATCGACAATCGCCATTGGAGATGATCTTTAGATTCGATCAAAAGTATTAATTAATTATTTAAGTCATGCAGCTCCGTTTTCGGAAGCCCGTGCAAGGACAAATCTTCTTAACAAGTTGAGCACATTAGCGGCAGTCAATTCAGTATTGCGCTGTCTGTCAAAGCGGAACCAGTGCTTTTGTGCAATGACCTGACGCCCGTCTCCGGCTGCGATCCAGACGGTTCCTACGGGCTTGTCTGCCGATCCACCGCCGGGTCCCATGATACCCGAAGTTGCCACCGCAAAGTCTGTTCCCAGGTTCTTTATGACTCCACTGACCATGGCCCGAACAGCTTCCTCACTTACTGCTCCGTGTTTCAGCAATAGGTCCTGATCGACACCCAGTATTTTCCTTTTGATTTCGTTATCATAGGCAATTACTGACCCGCGGAAATAGGCACTGGATCCCGGAACGCTGGTGATCAGATGAGCCACATAACCACCGGTGCAACTTTCTGCCGTTGCCAGGGTCTGTTTTCCGGCAGATAATATTTTACCCAGTGCTTCCTGCAATGTAATGTCCTCATCCGTTACCAGCCAGTCCCTGACACGCATTTTCAGATCGGCAAAAAGTTGATCCAGTACTGACTCCAGGTTGCCGGCCTCCGTTGCATTGGCAGTAAGTCGTAAACGTACCATACCGTAATTAGGCAGGTAGGCCAGTTTAATGGATGAAGGCAGGGATGATTCAAAATCATGAATATGGTCAGCGAGTGTGGATTCCCCGACACCAGCGGTGAGTAGCGTGCGGTGTGATATATAGTTTGTACCGAATCGCTTTTTTAACCAGGGAATCACATTATCAGACATCATACCTTTCATCTCATGTGGCACGCCGGGCATCGAAATAAAAAACTTACCATTATTTTCAAATAACATTCCGGGCGCTGTTCCGCGTTTATTCTGAATCACCAGGCAGGAGGAGGGTACTTCAGCCTGCTTAAGGTTGCGTTCTATGAGCGGTCGTTGCAGAATTTTTACAAAGATATTTTTTACGTTATCCAGGGCTTCATCATTGATCACCAGTGTTGTGTTGAAATATTCGCACAATACATGCTTTGTGATATCATCCGCTGTAGGACCCAGTCCACCGGTCATCAGGATAATATCTGCTGTTTCAGATTCCTGATCGAGCACTTTCAGAATATCGCTCCTGTCATCACCGATAGCTACCCGCCGGTTCACCCAAAAACCGGCCTTATTAAGTTCCTGCGCCATCCAGGCGCTGTTGGTGTCGATCACCTGGCCGATCAGCAATTCGTCTCCTATCGTTATAATGGATATTTTCGTCATGCAGCTATTAACCCTGAAGGGATGAATTTGTTTAGGGCGCTATGCATTTTCAGGAAAGAATGATTGCAGCAGGATCCGCAAACCGGCTGGCATGACGGTCCTTTCGAAGCTGCCCATTTTTACAAAATATAAAGTCACTTTTCCCATTGTCAGTAATTTTTTTTCCTGGTTGAACACTTCATGTTCAAAGTGGATTCGATGGTCCACGGGTAACTCACGCAAAATGGTTTTGATTGTCAGAAGATCGTCGTAATGGGCGGGTCTTAAAAATTTAGTCTGCATTTCCACTACCGGCATAATCACGCCGGCGGCTTCCATTTCTTTATACGTAAAGCCGAGGTTGCGGATAGACTCCGCGCGGGCCACTTCAAAATACTGAGCGTAATTTCCATAATACACCACATTCATCTGGTCTGTCTCAGCATAACGGACGCGTATGTGGGTTTCTGTAACAAACATGTATTACTGGTTATGAGTTATGAGTTATGGGTTATGGGTTATGGGTTATGGGTCAGAATTATAATTAATAAGTTAGATATTCCGCAGTCAAAAACAATCACCCCCATACTCTCATACTCCCACACTTGCCTTATTTTCCCATCATACCATCCACGCTCACTCTTCCGGGGCCCACAATCATTATTGTAAATACATTCACCAGGTATATAGCACCCAGGTCAATAGATTTGAGGGGCTGGCCCTGATTATTTAAAACCAATACGGCTACTCCGAGATTAATTACAATGATAAATGCAGCTATGCGCGTAAATAAACCCAGAACAAGAAACATGGAACAGAAAAATTCTGCCATTATCACCAGGATCAGCGAATTGCGGTGTCCCACGCGCAAAGGATCGTAAAATCCAATCGAAAGTTCCCGGAAATTGGAAATTTTTGGCAGCCCGTGCACTATCAACAGGAACAAGCCCGTTACAACTCTTTGAACCAATAATGCAAAATTGAAGGCACCGTCGGAATAGGCGGTGGACAATAACTTCTTCATCTGGGATTTATTTCTTTCAAAAGTAAAGGTTTTGCACTTTCCCGAATATGATCTAAAGAAATGTTAATCATACCAGTTATCCACAAGCTGTTTGGAACAATCTTTGGTATTAGGGGAAATAATTCAGAAACTTGGGCGCGTGAATAATAATACCCGGATGAAACGATTGATTCTTCCATGCCTTTTATTAACCGGTTTTTTTTCTAAAGCGCAGCAGACTTACTGGCTGACCGACCCCGAAGCTGTTTATAAGCAGGCACAGGAATTTTACCAGAAGCAGTACTATAGCCTGGCTTATCCGATCTTCAAGGAACTTGAGCAGGAGCAATCGGCCAGGCCCCAGCACTATGAATCCTTTACGTACGAAAATGTTCACTACTATAACCTGGTTTGTTCTCTCAACCAGGACGATAGTACGGCAGTAACGCCTGCGATGGTTTATATCGAAAGGGATAACAATGCTGCCCGTACAGAGATGTTGTCTTATCACCTGGCCGAGTATGAATTCCGGCATAAAAATTATGACGCCGCTCTGAAGGGGTATGAAAGTTCGGGCATAGATAACCTGAGCAATGAAGAAATTGCCACGCTGAAATTTCATAAAGGGTATGCTTATTTTATCAAAAAGAATTTTGATCTTGCCAAACCGCTTTTTGACGCCATCCGCCAGCTGTCCAAAGACGACCATTATATCGACGCCAATTATTATTACGGGTATATCTGCTTTTACCAAAAAAAATATAACGATGCGTATGCTGCTTTCTCAATAGTTGAAAATAGTCCTAAGTATTCCAGTATTGTTCCCTATTATATAGCAAATATTTACCTGGTTCAAAACCAAAAAGAAAAAGCCATTTCATATGCAGCAGCAAAACTGGCCGCGGGTAACCAGTACTATGCTGCGGAACTTAAACAACTCGTAGGTCACGGGTATTACGAAGAGAAAAATTTTAGTAAAGCCCTTCCGTTCCTTGAGTCATATGTAAACAGTTCGAAAACGGTAAGCCGCCTGGATCTTTTTGAATTATCCTATTGTTATTATCAAACACAGGACTACCGGAAAGCAATTGATGGTTTCAAACAACTGGGCGGGAAAGATGATTCACTTGCGCAAAACGCCATGTACCTGCTCGGTGATTCCTATTTAAAGACAGGTCAGAAAGCAAATGCCCGCAATGCATTTCTATTTTGTGCATCAAACAGCAGTTATCCCATCCAAAAGGAAATTTCGCAGTTCCACTATGCCAAACTCTCTTATGAGCTCGGTTATCCTGATATTGCCCTCACTGAATTCCGTAGTTTTCTGCAGTCCTATCCGAACTCTGCTTATGTGCCGGAAGCCCGGGAATTGTTATTAAATGTACTGGCTAATACAAGTAATTATAAAGATGCACTGGTTCTTATGGACAGTGTTAAAAACCCATCTCCGGCAGCCAGGCAACTGAAGGCCCGCATTCTCTATGGAAGGGCTACCGAGCTTATCAATGATGGTATGCTGGCCAATGCGGGCGATTTGCTTGAGCGGGCATCCAGGGAACCGAATAATACCGCCCTGATGCCTTATATCAATTTCTGGAGAGGGGAGATTGCTTACCGTACTAACCGTCTGGATGAAGCTATTCCATTTTTCGTTGAATATCTGAAAGCACCAGTCAGCAGGGGGGAAGTTAATCCTGTCAATGCGAAATATGATCTGGGCTATTGCTATCTGAAAAAAGAAAATTATAAGGAAGCACTGGCATATTTTATACAGGTTACCAGGAACCCGGGAATCAACGCAGCACCACTGGAGCAGGATGCTTATATCCGAACTGCGGATTGTTATTATATGAATCGCGATTTTAAAGTAGCGGTTCCCATGTATAATAAAGTGCTGGAATATTCCTGGCCGGCATCTGATTATGCCACGTTTCAAAAGGCAATGGTGGCGGGCGTGAATAATTCGGCTGAAAAGATCAGTCTTATGAATGGACTCATCCGGAAATATCCGGAATCTGATCTGGTGGTGGATGCCAATATGGAAATTGCAAACACTTATCTTTCAAATGAACAATACCGTGAATCGCTTCCTTATTTGAAAATAGTCATTAATAGCAGCGGGAATGATGGCTTGAAGCCGAGGGCCCTCCTGCGCTCCGGCCTGGCTAACTACAATCTTGGTAATAACGGGGAAGCGCTAAGCAGGTACAACGAACTTTTGAAACAGTATCCGAATTCCATGGAGGCGCAGGAAGCACTGGATAATGCAAAGTCTATTTATGTGGAAGAAGGCCGCACGAGTGAGTATGTCAATTTTGCAAAAGGCATGGGTATTTCAGTTACAGTAAGCCAGGAAGATCAGCTGGCTTACCAGGAAGCGGAAGTTCAATTCAACAATGGAAATTTTCCCGGGGCACAGGACAAATTCGAAAGCTACCTCACAAAATTCCCGGAAGGCAAGTATGCCCTGGAAGCTAATTTTTATAAGAGCGAAATGTATGCAAGCCAGAAGAACTGGGCAAAAGCAGCAACCGGTTATGAGTGGGTGGCGGACAGGGCACCCAATAAATTTGCGGAAAAATCACTTCTGCAGGCTGCCCGAATCAATTTTTTCAATCTGAAGAATTACGCCAGGGCAGAAAAATATTATGCACGCTTAAAGGATTTTTCCACCTCGCAGGAAAATAAGATGGAAGCCATGCGCGGCCTCCTGCGCTGCCAGTTTGAATTACAGGAATGGACGGCTGCAGGTGACAATGCTAAAGAGCTGCTGAGTGAAAAGGGTATTGGATCTGACGATAAAATAATCGCCAGTATGATCATGGGAAAGTCCTATCAGTCCGACGGAAAATGCGAGTCAGCCATTCCCTATTTCAAAACCGTAGCGGCGCTAAGCCGGGCGGCCTATGGAGCAGAGGCGCAATACCAGATTGCAGCCTGCCAGTATGATCAGAACCGCCTGAAGGAGGCGGAGAAATCAGCATTTGAAGTGATTCATAAGTCAGGTTCCTATGAATTATGGGTAACCAGGAGTTATTTCCTGTTGGGAGAAATATACCTGAAAGAAAAAGATTATTTCAATGCCAAGGCGACGTTCCAGAGTCTTGCAGAGAATGCAAAAATAGAAGAAATACGTGTACAGGCCGAACAAAGGCTGGATGAAGTGAAAAAAGAAGAATCTGGAAATAGTAAAATCAGCAACGAGAATTAATGCGTCAGAATCCACTGAATATGATGAACGGAATTATTTATACAGCATTGGTTTTATGCCTGGTTTCCAACGCTGCCACGGCGCAGGACACCACGAAAAGGAAAACGATCAATATCACTTCCACTTTCAAGCCGGCATTGAAAAATACGGCCAAGCTGAATTTTAATGCGGATGCGCCATTGATTGACACCAGCCGACCTGATTTAAAATACAATCTTCCCATTCAGTTTCTTTCGCTGGTTTATCAACCGGCAGGATTGAATCCCGTAGCTCTTCCTTCCGACAGTCTTAAGAATTGGAATAACGACAATTATATCAAAGTCGGAGCGGGGAATGTACACCTGCCCTATGTACAGGCAGGATTGAGTTTTGGTGACCGTAAAAAATCCTTTTTCAACATTTTTGCTGAAGGATATTCTTCCAAGGGAAAACTTCCTTTCCAGGAGAACAGTTTACTGGCTGCATCTGTAAGCGGAACCATTAAGGCAGCAAACAACCTGGAATGGGACGGGGCGCTTGGGTTTCGTGCTGATGGTTATTACCTGTACGGATTCCAGCCTGATACGCTGAAGTTTGTAAAGAGTCAGCTGCAACAGCAATTCTTTACATTCGATGGAAGAATCGGCCTCCGGAATACCATACCGACTCCTTACGGGCTGACTTATAATCCCAACGTAAAAATCACAGCATTCGGATTGAATAATTCCCCGCGTACTTCAGAGGCAGATATGGTGTTTAATGTACCGGTTGAAAAAACCATCAATGAGCATTTTGCTATCGACCTGGCTTTTACTGCAGATATTACCAATTATCAATACCCCAATGCTTCCTCAATCAACAATAATCTCTTTGTCGTTTCCCCGGCTGTCATCTATCATTCCGATAATATTGCCCTGCATCTCGAAATGACGCCATCCTGGGATCAGGGTGATTTTCATCTCCTGCCGAATTTCAGAGGAGAGTACACGACTGACGATAAACGTTTCACGCTGTTTGCTTCGCTGGATGGTTATTACGAAAAGGGTAGTTTCAAGAGATTTGCAGGTATTAACCCCTGGCTATGGGCACCAACCAGTTTGCTGAATACCCGTGTCAACGAATTTTTCGGTGGTTTTAAAGGATCTCTTTCAGATCATATTTCCTATCTGGCAAAAGCTGGTTTTTCCCAATCCCATAATATGCCGTTGTTCCTGAATGATAGTCTGGATGGAAAGAATTTCCAGGTAGTGTATGAAGAAAGACTTGACGCATTCAGTTTTCATGGAGAAATCAGCTATCTCGAAGGAGAGAATTTAAATATCACCGCAGCGCTTACCCTGAATAACTTTAAAACAACCAGCCAGTACCGTGCCTGGGGCATGCTTCCGTTTGAGTTTACAACCACTTTCCGCTGGCAGATCATGAAAGACCTGTGGCTGAAGGCCGATTTGTGGGCTTTTGAAGGGGGATATTTCAAAAACATTAACAAGTCGGTTGCCAGCACAAATGGCGGGTTTGATATCAATGCGGGCCTCGAATTCCGGATTGCAAAGCAACTGAACCTCTGGTTACAGATGAATAATCTGTTCAATGATAAATATCAGCGCTGGAACCAATATTCTGTTTACGGATTTAATATCTTAGGGGGTGTGATTTTCTCTTTCGGGAGATAAGCCGTTAATAATTTCTATGTACGCCATACTGAATAAATATCTTTTTCTGAATAAGAGCATTCCGGTTCCGGGACTCGGAACCATTTGTATGGAAAGCCAGGCGGCAATTATTGATGCCAGTACGAGATGCATATTACCGCCCACTTACCGGTTTCGTTTCGATAAATTTTTTGATTCGCCGGATAAGGATCTGTTTTCCTATCTCTCGTCCCAACAAAATATTTCAGATTATGAGGCCCTGCGCCAGTACAATGATTTTGCTTATTCTCTCCGGGACCGGCTCAATTATTTTCGCGAGGCACCCTGGGAAGGGCTCGGCATCCTGAAAAAAGATGATATGGGAGAAATACATTTTGAATCTTCCATTTCCAGCCCGTCTTTTCTGCAACCTGTTCCCGCTGAAAAAGTGATTCGGGCCAATGCAAAACATATGTTACTGGTTGGTGACCGCGAAAGATCGAATAGTGAAATGAGCGACTGGTTTGCAGAAGAACCTGTTCATGGAAACAGGCTCTGGTGGCTGGTAGCGCTGATAGGCGGCATAGCTGCTGCACTGATCATCATGATTCACTTCTCGTCCAGGGGATGGAACGTCGAGTCTACCGGTAATCAACAACTGATCCAGGTAAAAAAATAGTCCGCCCAGGTCATCCAGAACCAACCCATTCTTAATGAACTCCTCGCCTGAATCTCTCGTTGTCTGCCCGGTATGCAATAGTGAAAAGACATATTTTGCACTGAAAATAAAAGATCACTCTGTAAGCGGTGAATTTTTTGAAGTGTATGAATGTTCCCGATGCAGTTTACGTATTACGAAAGATGCACCCCCCAGCGAAAACATAGGGATCTATTACGAATCGGAGGATTATATTTCCCATAGCAATACCCGGAAGGGAATTGTAAACAGTTTATATCACCTGGTGCGGAACCGTACGCTCGCTGATAAATATCACCTGCTTGAAAAGCTTTCAGGACTTACACTGGGACATCACCTGGACATCGGCGCCGGCACCGGTGCATTTGTTCAATATATGAATGCCCATGGCTGGAAAAGTATGGGTATTGAACCGGATGAAAAAGCACGCACCCTTGCCCTCGCAGATCATCAGACTAAACTTTTGTCTGCCGAGGCTTTCGATTCTTTATTGCCGGAAAGTTTTGATGTTATCAGCATGTGGCATGTACTCGAGCATGTGCACGCCCTCTATCCCTACCTGGAACAGGTAAGAAAAATTTTAAAACCCCGCGGACTGATTTTCGTCGCTGTTCCAAATTACACAAGCTATGATGGAATGAAGTACAAGGCGGATTGGGCAGCATATGATGTTCCCAGACACCTGTATCATTTTTCACCCGCCTCCATGAAGTGGCTGCTCAAAACTGCCGGATTTGAATTAACGAGAATCGCACCTATGTGGTATGACAGTTTTTATATCAGTCTGTTGAGCGAAAAATACGCAGGGGGGAGAACTTCGTTATTGAAAGGATTTTACAATGGAGCTGTTTCAAATATACAGGCACTAAAAGAAAAGGAAAGATGCAGTTCATTGATCTATGTCGCAAAAAAGGCGTAAATCCCTCCATACTCCCATACTCCCACACTTATTAGTTGTTCAGCCTCACTTCGTAAATATTCGGCCATAATTTGCCTGTGATCAGAATTTTATTCTTTGCAGAATCCCAGGCGATCCCATTCATATATTCTGCATCAGGATCTTTTATTTTAAGCTCACTGACCAGGTTGCTGAAGTCTGCTTTACCCAGTATTTTCCCGGTATTTGGGTCGATCCGTATGATATAGGGAGTCTGATAAATATTGGCTAGAATGGTTCCGTTCACATATTCCAGTTCATTAATATTCCCGGCAGGTCCATTATTATCCGTAACTCCGAGTATACGGTTCGTTTTGAATGTGACAGGATCCAGAAAGGTCAGGTTGCTGCTGCCATCGCTCAAAATGAGACTGCTGCCGTCGGTCGTCATTCCCCATCCCTCTTTACTTGGTATGTTGAATTCGCCGATTTTTTTGAATGTCTTCAGGTCATAAATAAAACCTTTTCTATTGGTCCAGGTGAGCTGATATAGTTTATCATGAAGAATGGTTATTCCCTCACCGAAATAAGTCTTCCTGTCGAGTTCTGCTTTCACTGCTATATTTCCTGTTGATGGGTCAACGATTCCAACAATGGACCTGGTTTTATCATTTTCCTGCGGAGCACCGGAACTTTCAAATAATTTCCCGTCATGGATCAGCAGTCCTTCCGTGTAGGAGTTTCTGTCATGAGGTAATGCATTCAATATGGTATAGGTAATAGCGGGAGCTTCATTAGTGGCTGCAGGCGTATCGACCGTGGCTGCAGGTTCGGATGAGTTGGAATTGTCTTTACAGGATATTAAAAGAAAAACAGATAAAAAAGATAAAATATAATTTTTCATGATTGCCGGGTGAGCGCAAAAATAATATAAAAGCCTAATGCCTAGGGCCTAAAGCCGAAAGCAGAGAGTATTATTGCTAAAACTTAACAAATAGAGACAGCTTTAAAATAAATAAAAAAGCGCTTCCAGGGAGGAAACGCCTTTATACGGTATGAATTAAAATAATTGAGCTTTGTATTCAGGACTTTAAGCGTTCAGCGCTGATCCAATATGTGCTTCAATCTTTTTTATAAAATTGCTTTTAGGTTGTGCGCCCACCAATTTGTCAACTACTTTTCCGCCTTTTATAAACAGAATTGCCGGGATAGAAGTAATTCCGTAATTCACTGACAGCTGCGGGTTGTGGTCAACATTCACTTTTCCCACATTGATTTTGCCATCATATTCTTTGGAAAGTTCCTCAATAACGGGACCGATTGCGCGGCAGGGTCCACACCATTCTGCCCAGAAATCTATTACAGTCAGCTTATCAGATGCAAGTACCTTCTCCTGAAAGTTCGCATCGGTGTATTCAATTGCCATATGTTGCTTTTTAAATTTTAAGTAAAATTCCGCTTAATTTTCTGAATTCTATGTCGTTTCACCGACAACTGGTAAAACATCTCCATTTTAACATGAAATGTCAGATTCAAATCCGCCCCTTTATCGCAAATATGTTTCCAGTCATCGCGGTCCCACATTCTGTCATAATAACCCCTAATAACTCACAATCTGGACTTCAAACTCAGGACAGTCCTGCAAAAAAGCAGCCATTTCGTCATTCATTTCAAATCCGGTTTCCAGGCTATATAAACATATTTTAGCATTTGTTTTAGATTCCTGCACATTGAATTTCAGGCTGGTCTTGCCCGGGTGTTTTTTAATATTCTTTTCAAGGAATTTAACCATCCCTTCGTTCAGATGCCGGGCATCCAGATCGATCACCAGCTGTTTTGTAAGCAGTGGTTTAATGCTTTCCAGCAGCAGCATTTTATCTACTTTAAATTCAAATTCATTTCGGTTATACCTGGTCCTGAAAAAGCCGGTCATGAAAATATTTTTGCCTTTTTCCAGATAGTTTGAATACCGGGCGTAATCCTCGCTCCATAAAATAAAATCGCTTTTACCCGAATAGTCTTCAATAGTAAATGAACCAAATTGTTTTCCCGTCTTGGTAATGCGATGTTGCGCATCTATAACCAGACCGGCCAGCCGAAATGATTTACCGGGGTTGGCCTGCAGGCTGACGGCATCCTTTATTTCATTGTATTCAGCCAGGTTTAAAATACCATAGTGATTGATTTCAAATTTGAAATGGTCCAGTGGATGACCACTCATAAACATGCCTGTGACTTCCTTTTCATGATCCAGTAATTCCGTGAGCGACCATTGTTCGCAGTTTGCGATCTTGGGCGATTGCACTTCGTAGGCTGCAGCACTTACACCAAACAGGGTATTACTATGCGAAACATTCTGCGCCTGTACCACATTCCCGAAGCGAATAATTTTTTCGAGACCGGTGATGGTTTCTCCGGGCGCTATATAAAAATATTGTGCACGATGCATTTGCGGGAAACAATCAAAAGCGCCTGCATAAGCCAGGCTTTCCAATGTTTTTTTACTCACTGTCCGTTGGTTGATACGTTTTACCATATCAAAAATGGAAATATAGGGCCCATTTTTTTCCCTTTCTTCAATCAGTGAAAATACCGCGGCTTCGCCTACGCCTTTTAATCCACCCAGTCCAACCCGTATTTCCCCTCTGCTGTTTACTGCGAATCCCTGTTTCGATTCATTCACATCAGGCCCAAGCACTTTCAACCCCATTCTTTTACATTCTTCCATGAAGAATGTAATCTTCTCAATATTCCCCTGGTGGTTAAGAACCGCGGCCATGTATTCGGATGGATAATGCGATTTCAGATAGGCTGTCTGGTAAGCTACATATGCGTAGCAGGTGGAATGGGATTTATTGAAAGCGTATTGGGCGAATGCCTCCCAGTCAGTCCATATTTTCTCCAGGGAAGCTGCAGCATGTCCTTTTGAAGTTGCTCCGGTGATGAACTGGTTTTTCATTTTGTCCAGGATGGACTTTTGTTTTTTCCCCATCGCCTTGCGTAAAACATCCGCATCACCCTTGCTGAATCCGGCAAGTTTCTGGGCCAGGAGCATTACCTGTTCCTGATACACTGTGATCCCATAGGTATCCTTCAGGTACTCTTCCATGACCGGCAGATCATACTGGATGGGTTCGCGGCCATGTTTGCGATCAATGAAGGCCGGAATATATGCCATAGGACCTGGCCGGTATAGAGCATTCATAGCTGTCAGGTCATCAAATTTATCGGGCTTCAGATCGCGCAGATATTTTTGCATACCCGGACTTTCAAACTGAAATGTTCCGATGGTATCACCGTGCTGATAAAGTTCAAAAGTTTTTTTGTCATCCAGCGGTATCTGATCAATGTCGATGGCGATCCCATGATTTTGTTCTATGAGTTCCAATGATGTCTTCAGAATATTCAGTGTACGGAGACCGAGAAAGTCCATTTTTAATACACCTGCTTCCTCAATGATACTACCCTCGATTTGGGTAACCAGAAGATCAGAATCTTTAGCTGTGCATACGGGTATTATATTAGCCAGGTCTTCCGGTGCAATGATGATACCGGCCGCATGCAGCCCGGTATTTCTTACCGATCCTTCCAATCGCTCAGCCTCATGGAGCACTCTGCTTCTCAGGTCGGTGCCCTGATATATTTCGCGGATTTTTTTGACGAGCTCCAGGTCATCCCCACCAATGCCTTCTTTCTCTTCAAGGGATTTTTCTCCGTCTTTCGACTTGAGCGGGGCATGCAACACGCGCTTCAGACTAACGCCGGGCCGGTCTGGCACCAGTTTAGCCAGGGCGTTGGATTCCGCCAGGGGGAGATCCATGACGCGGGCTACGTCTTTTATACTCATCTTGGCAGCCATGGTGCCGTAGGTAACGATTTGTGCCACCTGGTTCCGGCCATATTTTTTGACCACATAGTCGATCACTTTCTGACGACCTTCATCATCAAAGTCCGTGTCAATATCCGGCATGGACTTTCTATCGGGGTTCAGAAACCTTTCAAAGAGCAGATTGTATTTGATCGGGTCAATATTGGTGATGCCAATACAATAAGCGACCACGCTTCCAGCAGCCGAACCACGGCCAGGTCCTACGAATACACCCATTTCCCGGCCCGCCCGGATAAAATCGCTCACGATCAGAAAATATCCTGCAAATCCCATTGTCCTGATCGTGAACAATTCAAAGTCGAGACGTTCAGTAATTTCCGGACTGAGCTCGCTGTATCTTTTTTTTGCACCCTGATAAGTAATCTCCTTCAGGTATTCCCATTGGTTGAGATTGTTATCTGAATGAATCTGAAACTCCTTCGGGATGGGGAAGGCAGGCAGCAGGATATCTTTTTTCAGGTTTAATATCTCCACTTTATCGGCCACAAGCCCTGTATTCGCAATTGCTTCCGGAATATCATAAAAAAGTGCAGTCATTTCTGCCTGCGTTTTCAAATAAAACTGATCATTTGGAAATTTGAAACGGCGGTTTTTCAGGCTTACTTCATCATTTACAAAATCATCAAAGCCGGGGGTCGATTGTTTTTCGCCCGTGTTAATGCATAGCAGGATGTCGTGTGCATTGTAATCCTCCTGATCGGTATAATGACTGTCGTTGGTGGCAATCACCGGAACCTTGTACTTTTTTGCCAGCTTCAGCAGGAATTGATTGATCTTTTCCTGATCGGGTATCTGATGACGCTGGAGTTCTATGAAATAATTTTCTCCGAACATATCCAGCCACCATTTGAATTCCTGTTCAGCTTTTTCCTCTCCTTCGTGCAGGATGGTTTGCGGCACATACGCTCCAATACAACAGGTAGTCGCTATAATTCCTTCGTGATATTGTTCGATCAGGATTTTGTCAATACGCGGGTACTTACTGTACATACCTTCCACGTAACCCAGGGAAGTGAGTCTGATCAGGTTTTGGTATCCGATTTTATTTTTTGCCAGCAGAACCTGGTGATACCGTTCGTCTTTTTGTTCCTTGGTAAATGTTTTTCTATGCCGGTCGGCTACCACATAAAACTCGCAGCCAACGATGGGTTTTACCTTCAGACTTCCATCCGGGTTTTTGTGTTTATATGCCTCGGCCACAAAACTGAATGCACCGAACATATTGCCATGGTCAGTAATGGCCAGTGCAGGCATTTCATCCCTTACAGCTTTATTAAACAGGTTGGGAATCGATGCGGCTCCGTCCAGCAGGGAATATTGGGTGTGTACATGAAGATGTGAAAAAGCAGGCATCGGTAACTGGTTGGATATGCAATTAACAATAAAAAAATCCGCCCCGATTTTTTGGGCCTAACTATCTGTTCACATTTGGGGGTAAATAAGTTCTTCAGGGTCAATTAAAAAAAGCATTCTCCCGAAGTTTGTCATAAAGCCCTTAAAATCAACGGCTTTCCTGCTCCGAAACGGATGCCCCGGATGTCGTTTTTTTTAAGAAATAGAGTATCTTTACCCGCTCTGGAATTAAACAACGGAATGAAAAATCAGTTCATTTTACTACTTCTACTGTTTAACCTGGCCGGTTGCGATGTTTTCCGACCGGCATCCCGTAATACGGACAATTTGTCTGCCGCGCCTTCCTCCGGAAAAAATTCATCTGTCCAATTCATTCAAAATATCTCAACCGAATCCTCCGGTCCTGTTGTTACTTCTCCCACTAAAACCGAGAATCCTTTATACAGGAACAAAATAAAGGCAACCAGCCTGCCGGTAACCGGGAGCGACGGGTACGATCCATTGCAATTCAAATATGCCATTCTAACGAATAGTCCGGTGGAAGAACTCAACAATCAGCGTCTATTGACTTTCATGGACCATTGGTATGGGGTTCCCTACCATTATGGAGGAACGAATGAGGATGGCATCGATTGCTCCGCTTTTGCCTGCCAGCTGATATCGGATGTTTATAAAATAAACCAGCTACCCCGGATGAGTGCCGATCAGTACAAGGCCAGCCGGCGCATACCGAAAAAGGACTTACGCGAAGGTGACCTGGTATTTTTCCATACTATGGGTAAGGGTCATAAGGTAACACATGTGGGAGTTTACCTATATAATAACCGGTTTGTGCATGCTTCCATAGCCGGTGTTCAGATTAGCGACCTGGGCGAGGGATATTATTTGCATCATTATGTGGGAGCCGGCCGCGTAGTTGACAGTGACAAGACTTTCTAAATACTGTCATTTAGCCATTTTACTTATAATTCATTGTATGTTAGAGCCGGAATGACTGCCAAGTCTTCCCATTTAACCTGTTTTCACTTGATTGGTACAGTATTTAGTGTAGCTTTGCTGCCCCTTCCAAAGGGCAGAATAAACTTTTCACTAAAATTTAAATTGATACAGTCATGGCTAAAAAGTTAGCGATCTCACCAATCGCAGGCACCAAAAACAGAGTTTTTGTGAAGCCTGCGCCAGCAGAAGAAAAAACTTCCGGCGGCATTATCATCCCGGATACGGCAAAGGAAAAACCCCAACGCGGCGAAGTGGTTGCGATCAGTGAAATTGATGAAGATGGCAAGAAGCCTGTAGTGAAGGTCGGCGATGTGGTTTTATATGGCAAGTATTCAGGTACTGAAATTAGTTTTGAAGGACAGGACTTTCTGAGTATGAGAGAGTCAGATATTATTGCACGGTTCTAATACAAGTAGGGGAGTATGGGGGTATGGGAGTAATATCACTTACCATATTTCAGAATATACTTACACTGGTTTTCATTTTTTAAAATTCTCAAATTTAATATTATGGCTAAACAACTTTTCTTCGATATCGAAGCAAGAAATAAAATGAAAAAGGGCGTGGACATTCTGGCCAACGCTGTTAGAGTTACCCTTGGTCCGAAAGGCCGCAATGTGGTAATAGAAAAGAAATTCGGTGCACCCGGAATCACCAAAGACGGAGTAACGGTTGCCAAAGAAATTGAACTGGAGGACCTGATTGAAAACATGGGTGCCCAGATGGTGAAAGAAGTTGCATCGAAAACTGCTGACATTGCCGGTGACGGTACAACAACCGCCACGGTTCTTGCCCAGAGCATTATCAGTGAAGGTTTGAAAAATGTTGCTGCCGGTGCAAATCCAATGGATTTGAAACGCGGTATTGATAAAGCAGTTGTTGCAGTTATCAATAGTCTGAAGACACAGTCACAGACCATTGGCAATGACAGCAAGAAAATCCAGCAGGTTGCTTCTATTTCTGCTAATAACGATGACACCATCGGAAAACTGATTGCTGAAGCATTTGCCAAAGTGGGTAAAGAAGGTGTGATCACGGTAGAAGAAGCAAAGGGCACCGATACGACCGTAGATGTTGTAGAAGGTATGCAGTTTGACCGCGGTTATATTTCTCCCTATTTCGTTACTAACAGCGAAAAGATGGAAGCTGAATTGCAGAATCCTTATATTCTTATTTATGATAAGAAGATCTCTGCGATGAAAGATATTTTACATATCCTCGAAAAGGTTGCCCAGGGCGGTCGTCCGCTGCTGATCATTGCTGAAGACCTGGAAGGTGAAGCACTGGCAACCCTGGTGGTAAACAAATTACGGGGTACTCTGAAAGTGGCTGCTGTAAAGGCACCAGGATTCGGAGACCGCAGAAAAGAAATGCTGCAGGATATCGCCATTCTTACCAAGGGTATTGTGATCAGCGAAGAACAGGGTTACAAACTGGAGAATGCTGATCTTAGTTATCTCGGTACCGCTGCTTCTGTTACTATTGATAAAGACAATACAACGGTTGTGGGTGGTAAGGGAAAGAAGGAAGATATCGTTGCCCGTGTTAATCAGATCAAGGCGCAGATAGAAACCACGACCTCCGATTACGACAAAGAAAAATTGCAGGAACGCCTGGCCAAACTAAGCGGCGGAGTCGCTGTTCTGTATATTGGTGCGGCAACAGAAATGGAAATGAAGGAGAAGAAGGATCGTGTGGATGACGCTCTGCACGCCACCAGAGCCGCTGTGGAAGAAGGAATCGTTCCCGGTGGAGGAGTTGCATATATCCGCGCAATAGAAGGCCTTGACAAGCTCAAAGGCGCTGCCAACGAAGACGAAACAACAGGTATTCTCATTGTAAAACGTGCAATCGAAGAACCACTTAGACAGATCGTTCACAACTGTGGTCTCGAAGGTAGTATCGTTGTGCAGAAAGTGAAGGAAGGTAAAGCTGATTATGGTTTCAATGCCCGTACGGAAGTATATGAAAATTTATACAAGGCCGGTGTAATTGATCCGACAAAAGTGACCCGTATCGCACTTGAAAATGCCGCTTCCATTGCAGGTATGCTGTTGACTACAGAATGTGTGGTTGCAGACAAACCTAAGAAAGAAGAAGCACATACACATCCTGGTGCAGGAGCACCCGGAATGGGCGGAATGGACTATTAAGCAAAAAGCTTTATAAAATAAAAACCCTTGCAAACTGCAAGGGTTTTTATTTTATGCATAATGCGTATGATCGACTATTGATAACGTTATGGGTTATGGGTTATGAATTATGAATTATGAGTTATGCGTTAAGCGTTAAGCATTGAGCGTTACGCCTTCAGTTTCACGCCCGGCACTTTCGGTTTGAGGCTTAAATCTGCAATGGTTTTCTTTTCCAGCAATCTGAGATTGGCATCGCGGACCTGTATCAATACATCCCGCAGACCACAATGTTTTTCGTCGCAGTTGGCGCATTTCTCATAAAAATGAAGGCTCACACAGGGTAAGAGGGCAATGGGCCCGTCGATGAGGCGCATGACCGTTGCCAGTGTAACATCGGCAGGATCTTTACCGAAGAAATACCCACCGCCCTTGCCTTTTTTACTTTCCAGGATACCTGCCTTTTTTAATTCCAGCAGAATATTTTCCAGGAATTTTAATGGAATTTTCTTCTTTTTCGAAATTTCTGCAATGAGTACGGGGCCGTCCTTTTCTTTTTCAGAAAGATACATGAGTGCCTGGAAAGCGTACTGTGACTTTTTTGAGAGCATAGGGAAAATCTGTTACAAGATATATTTTATTTATAACAGTTCAAGGCCTGAAAGAGTTGACCCGTACCCCATACCCCCACACTCCCATACTCCCATACTTTCCTAAAATCCAAGTACCTCTTTCATAGAGAATATACCTTTTTTCCCAAGTAAAAATTCTGCTGCGAGTACGGCTCCTCCTGCAAATCCCTCCCGGTTATGGGCGGTATGAATGATTTCGATGTCGTCGACGGTGGAATGGTATTTTACTTCGTGTATTCCGGGTGCCGGATCCACACGTTCGCTGATAATCGGCAGTTCGGTAGGATTTTGTCCTGGCCGGTTCACCCAGGTTTTTAATGCAGGTATGGCAGCCTGGATTTGTTCTGCAAGTGTAATGGCTGTACCGCTGGGGGCGTCCTTTTTCTGGGTATGGTGTATTTCGTGCATTTCAACCCGATATTCCGGATGAGGCGCCATCAGACTGGCGAGCTTTTTATTCAGTTCAAAGAAAATATTCACCCCGATGCTGAAATTGCTGGCATAAATAAAAGCAGCGCCGGATTTTTCAAACGCCTTTTTAACTTCAGGATACTGCTCCAGCCATCCAGTAGATCCGCAGACGACCCGAATACCGGCATCTGCGCATTTGAACAGGTTTGCTGCGGCACTGGCAGGACCGGTGAATTCAATGGCCACATCTGCTTTAGAAAGGTTTTCCGGTGTCAATTCGAATCCGTTGTCCAGGTCAATTTTTAATACTATTTCATGACCCCGGGCAATTGCAATGCGTTCAATCGTTTTGCCCATTTTCCCATAACCGATCAGTACGATTCTCATAGTCTTAAAGATATTAATTCATCAACAATGGCCGAAACCTTGATTTATGCAAATTAAAAGCAACTGTGATGCCTGCGCTGGGTGAGGGTCCGGGCATGATCATCGGCTTTATTTTAAAACTCAGGTCGCTACTCACATTGAAATCCTTCAAATGTGCATCGACCGTGGCATCCAGGATATTTAACCCGTAGAATAAGAGAAAAAACAATACCGAATAATCCTGGTTTTTCCGGGCTTCATCCCGGACGTTTATAATCGCTGTCGTATTGCCGGATTCCACAAGTGGTAAAAAATCGGGGTTGACTTTTGCGAGACTGTCGCCGGTGCTCCCGTTAATCGTCACTTCAAGGGCATATTGCGCCTCGTTATAATAATTTTTATTATAAAAGTAAAAATAGGCCGGTATGCCGATGGCTGCATATACGATGGGTACTTTCCAATATTTCTTGTTGTAGACCTGGCCTGCTCCCGGCAGGATGGCTGAATAGAGCGTGGCGCGATGATAATGTTGTTTCCTTTTTTTATCAGCAGAGTCCCGCTGTGCCTGTGTCATAGAAGGTCCGCCATATATTTTGTCATTTTTTTCCAGCGATGAATCGGAAAGTTGTTTGGCTTGTGTGCTGTCTTTTTGCTGTGCGCCGGCCTGCAGGTTGCATAAAAGACCTGTAAGAAAAAAAATAAAAAATGCCTGCCTCATACTGAACACTTAGTTGATCTGTACACCGAGTTGGTCCAGAATTTTATTTAGTTCCTGCAGGGAATAATATTCGATGCTGATACTTCCGGATCCCTTTGCACTTTGATTCAATTTGACCCTCGTGCTGAAATGAGATGCTAAAGTATCTTCTATTTTTCTGTATGGTTCCGGCAGGCCCGCTTTTACAGATTTATTAACAGCATGCGGTGTTTTATATAATTTTCTCACGAGTTCTTCCGTTTGTCTCACAGACAGAGACCGGCTTTTTATTTCGTTGAAGAGATAAAGTTGTTTGTCAACAGTATCGACGTTGATCAGGGCACGGGCATGTCCCATCGAAATCAGATTATTTCGTAATGCCACCTGGATATCGGGTGGAAGCTTCAGCAGACGGACATAGTTCGCAACAGTGCTTCTTTCTTTTCCCATGCGTTCTGAAACCTGCTCCTGCGTATAATTCAATTCATCCATCATGCGTTTATAACTCAGCGCAATTTCCATTGCATTCAGATCTTCACGCTGGAGATTCTCCAGCAGCGCGAGTTCCAGTAGTTGATGATCATCGGCCTGCCTGATATAAACAGGGATATCTTTTATTCCGGCTATCCGGCTTGCACGAAACCTTCTTTCTCCGGAGACGAGACGATATTTTCCCGCCGACAGTTTGGAAACCGTGATGGGCTGAATGATGTCATGCAACCTGATGGATGCAGCCAGCTCCTGCAATGCCACTTCATCAAAGTCTTTTCGTGGCTGCCTGGGATTTGTTTCAATCAGGTCAAGCGGTATTCTCAGAATTCCAGTGATATTTTCAGCGATAGAGGGTCTGAGATTGCCCGCTGCGGTTTTTAAATCTGAGTCAATATGCTGAAGCAGGGACCGGATTCCTTTTCCGAGGGCTTCCTTATCTTTCTTATTCGGAGTCGTCATAATGGTTGGTTCATTTTCATGGGCTATTCAAGGATACGTTCTTCCTGACTCATCCGCGTCATATTATTTTTCTGCAATACTTCTTTGGCCAGGTTCAGGTAATTCATCGCGCCCTTACTGTAAGCATCGTACAATATCACGGGCTTGCCCACACTGGGCGCTTCACTGATTTTAGAATTGCGGTGGATGATGGTATTGAAAACGATTTCGTCAAAATGTTTTCGCACTTCACTCACGACCTGGTTACAAAGACGCAATCGTCCATCATACATCGTCATCAGTATACCCTCTATGGCCAGATCCGGATTGAGGCGGCTTTGCACAATTTTAACGGTATTGAGCAGTTTACCCAAACCTTCCAATGCAAAGAATTCTGTTTGTACGGGGACAATCACCGAATCGGCTGCAGTCAGGGCATTTACGGTAATCAGTCCCAGGGAAGGAGAGCAGTCGATAATAATGAAATCATAATTTTTCCGGAGCGGCTCCAGGATATTCTTTAAAACACTTTCCCTGTCAGGGTAGTTAATCATTTCAATTTCTGCACCCACCAGGTCAATATGAGAAGGAATTAAATCCAGGTTGGGCACTTCGGATTTGAGTACAACGTCCCTGGCAGGAACATGGTTTACCATACAATCGTACAAGCTCTGAGTAATATTATGCAGGTCAAAACCCACGCCCGTGGTACTGTTGGCTTGTGGATCTGCATCGACCAGCAGGGTTCTGAATTCAAGCACTGCAAGACTTGCCGCTAAGTTGATTGCGGAGGTTGTTTTACCTACTCCACCTTTCTGATTCGCCACACCGATGATTCTTGCCATGATCCTTTCCGTAATTTAGGTTTGTTTTTTCCCCGGGAAGGCCCGGAGAAAGATGCGTGAAAGTACAAAAAACCCTTCCCTTTCGGCTGCCTGAGCATAAAAATACAAACTTGCCGGCCGAGTTCGGAAAAATACCGCTACGTCTTAACTTGCATCCTCATGTATCTTATCATATCAGGCACTAACCGCCCGGAAAGTTTTACCCTGCGCATTGCCGAACTATATCAATCCCTTTTAAAGAAAAAAAATATTGATGCATCGGTGCTGTCATTGGTCGGTTTGGATCTGCTTGAACGCAATCCTGCTATGGTACAACTCGAAAAAAGATGGCTGCTGCCTGCCGAGAAATATATATTTATCAGCCCCGAATATAACGGAAGTATACCCGGCGTTTTGAAATGCCTGATTGATGTTTCGGATGTGAAGAAAGTGTGGAAAGGAAAGAAAGCCCTGCTCACGGGCGTTTCCAAGGGCAGGGCCGGCAATCTTCGGGGAATGGACCACCTCACGGGCATTATGCATTACGTGGGTACCATTGTTCATCCGAACAAACTTCCTATTTCCATTGTTGACACCCTGTTCAATGAAGAGGAAATGGCACACCAGGACACCCTGCGTGCAATCAACCAGCAACTGGACGAGTTTATCAATTTTTAAAATCTTGTTATGCGGAATGCCGGTTTTCTTTGGATTGTTGGCCTTATAATGCTGGCCATTGACTTTTACGTTTTCCAGGTAGTTAAAATGCTTTGCCAGGGGTCTTCCAATCGGACAAAGACCATAATTTTCACAACTTATTGGGCTGTCTCTATAGGCATCATTGCATTATTCATTTGCCTGCCCTTCCTCAATACAGAAAAATGGCCCAAGAACCTGCGGAATTACCTGTTTGCAACGATTGTCGGACTTTTCTTTGCCAAACTGCTGGCATCCGTTTTTTTTCTGATCGACGACCTGCGTCGTGCCATACAATGGGCCGTTGCAAAAATATTTTTTCGCAATACGGAAGGAGAGAGCCAGGTGAATGAAGGTATTTCCAGGTCGTTATTCCTGAGCTGGCTTGGTGTTGGTATTGGTGGAAGCCTGATCAGTTCCCTGATATATGGATTCTCTAATAAATATAATTACAAAATTCGCCATCTCCCTTTGTCATTCAGTAATCTTCCACCCGCATTTAAAGGATTGAGAATTGTGCAGATTTCTGATATCCATTCAGGAAGTTTTGACAATAAAAAAGCGGTGGAAAAAGGCGTCCAGCAAATTATCGATCTCAAACCTGACCTGATCCTGTTTACCGGAGATCTGATTAATGACCGGGCAACGGAAATGCACGGATATGTGGATGTTTTCAGCCGACTGAAAGCGCCGATGGGAGTTTTTTCCACTTTAGGAAATCACGATTATGGGGATTATGTACAATGGCCATCTGAAGAAGCCAGGAATCAGAATATTGAAGACTTGAAAAAGCTACAGGCCGGCATGGGATGGCGACTTTTAATGAATGAGCACGTTGTGTTGGAAAAAGACGGGCAGGAAATCGCACTTATCGGAATTGAGAACTGGAGCGCAAAAGCCCGGTTCCCCAAGCATGGCAAAATGTGGGAAGCGTATCCTGGTGCGGAAAAATATCCCTTTAAAATTCTGATGAGTCATGATCCCAGTCACTGGGATGCTGAAGTGCGGCCAAAATATGGGGACATTGATCTTATGCTGGCCGGGCACACCCATGGAATGCAGTTTGGTGTGGAGCTACCCGGATTTAAGTGGAGCCCCGTAAAATATGTGTACGATCAGTGGATCGGTTTATATGAAGAAGGAAAACAGAAATTATATGTGAACCGGGGTTATGGATTTATTGGTTATCCGGGTCGCGTTGGTATTCTCCCCGAAATAACTCTGATAGAGTTGGTATAATTTTTATATGACTTACTTATTAATGAGCTGTTAAAATGCCGAAACAGCCCACCAAATCCCCATATTAAACGTTCGGGGCTAAGGGAAGTCAACCTTTAAATAAAATCATTTATTTATGAAGAAATTTTGTTTGCTCCTGCTCGTCGTTCTTGGTTTTACAGTCAGTCGTATCCATGCCCAGGGTTTTCATCTCGGTATAAAAGCCGGCACTAATATTTCCGAACTTACCGGGCGTTCATTTGATCAAGGATTCCAGTGGAATTTTATGGCCGGTGCTTTTGCCGAACTCGATTTTACCAGTAAATGGGGAATCCAACCCGAAGTCTTATTCAGCCAGACGACTACACAAACGGCGAGTAATTTCGATGAAGTGTATGAACAGGGCATCAATAGCCAAAATGTAAAACTTAATTATCTGAGTATTCCGATTTTACTTACTTACAAGCTTCCTTTACCCATCATCAGTCTTCAGTTGGGCCCGCAGTTCGGGATCCTGATGAATACCAGTGAAAATATTACTGCCAACGGAACCAATGCATTTAAATCCGGCGATTTTTCCATGGTGGTTGGCGCACAGGTTAACCTGGGGCCATTTAAGGGAGGAGCCCGCTATGTATACGGGTTTACCAATATTGATGATGTGACCAATGTGGATGCCTGGAAAAGCAGGACAATACAACTTTATGTGGGGCTTCGGATTTTTTAAGCTTAACGCTTAACGCTGAACGCGGGACGCTTAACATTGAACGCGGGATGCTTGCCGCTTAATGTTGAGCATTTCAGGTGATCATATTTTCATGTCCCTTGTCAGATTTGTTAACCTGCATCAGCAATTTTTATTTTTTGAAATTCTTTTAATAATATAATTGCGAATCGTTCCGAGTTCAGCTTTAAGCGTTAAGCATTTAGCGTTATGCGTTAAGCGTTGAGCGTTGTGCCTTCAGCGTTCAGAAAGGATGGCATCAAACTTGAACATAAGGGCTTCTACCATAAAAAGATAGGATAATACCAAAAGAGGTGTTATTTTGTCACCCCTTTTGTACTTATGAACGAAAAACTCTTTTTTCAGCGCAGTGAGCAGGAGATGGACTTCATGCCCATTATCCCTATAAACGAAACAGAACACGATAACCTTGCTGATGCTGAGATTCCTAAGGAAATCCCCATCCTTCCGCTGCGAAATACCGTCCTTTTTCCCGGCGTGGTGCTACCGATTACGGTGGGCAGGGATAAAAGCATCAAGGCGGTACATGACGCCTATAAGACTGACAAATTGATTGGCGTTTTGGCACAAAAAGACAGTAGTGTGGAGGATCCAGGCCTAAATGAATTGGTGGCTGTGGGAACTATTGCCAGAATCATCAAAGTAATCAAAATGCCCGATGGCGGTACGACGGTTATTTTACAGGGTAAAAGAAGGTTCAAAGTAGGTGCGATTACAGCCGATGATCCATATTTTAAGGCACAGGTGATACTCCTGCAGGAAGAAGAGGCTCCAAAAGACCAGGATTTTGCTGCCTATGTCTCCAATATCAAGGATCTGGCTGCTCAGATCATTCAACTATCGCCCAATATTCCGACTGAAGCATCTATCATCCTGAAAAATATTGAGAACCCCTCTTTTCTTATACACTTTATTTCCAGCAATCTGAATTCGGAACTGACTGAAAAGCAGGAACTATTGCAGACAGATCATATCAAATCCCGCGCGGACCTGCTTATGCAATTACTGCAGCGGGAATTGCAGTTTGCTGAGTTGAAAAATAAACTTACAAACAAAACAAAAACAGAGCTGGACAAACAACAACGGGACTATTTTTTGCAGCAACAGCTCAAAAGTATAAAGGATGAACTGGGTGGCGACAGCAATGAACGCGAATTGCGTGAAATGCAGAAGAAGGCGGAAACAAAAAAATGGCCGCAGGCCGCCAAAGATATTTTCAAAAAGGGAATTGAAAAATTAGAGCGCATGCATCCAAGCACGCCGGATTATTCCATCGTGTACAATCACCTGGACCTGATGCTGGACCTTCCCTGGAATGATTATACGGACGATTTATATGATTTGAAAAAAGCATCCAAAGTGCTTGATCAGGATCACTACGGCATGAAGAAAGTGAAGGAAAGAATTCTGGAATACCTGGCCGTGTTGAAACTGAAGGGGGACATGAAGAGCCCGATTTTGTGCTTTGTTGGTCCTCCGGGTATCGGTAAGACTTCCCTCGGAAAAAGCATTGCTAACGCCATTGGTCGAAAATATGTGCGTATTAGTCTGGGAGGCCTTCATGACGAAAGTGAAATCAGGGGTCATCGTAAAACCTATATTGGCGCAATGCCAGGCAGGATTTTACAGTCTTTGCGAAAAGTAAAATCATCTAATCCCGTCATGATTCTGGATGAAATCGATAAAGTAGGGACCGATTTTCGTGGTGATCCATCCTCGGCTCTTCTGGAAGTGTTGGATCCGGAACAGAACAATACATTCTACGATAATTACCTGGAGCTTGAATATGATCTCAGCAGGGTTTTATTTGTAGCGACTGCCAATGATATCAGCCACATACAGCCTGCGTTGCGGGATCGTATCGAAATTATTGATTTGAGCGGATATGCCGTAGAAGAGAAGGTGGAGATTGCTAAACGACACCTTGTTCCAAAACAAAAAGAAGCTCATGGTCTAAAGGGACAGCCACTGAAATTGTCAGATAAAAATCTCGTAAAAGTAATTTCGGATTATACAAGAGAAAGCGGTGTGCGGGAACTGGACCGGCAACTGGCTTCCATTATGCGTTATGAAGCGAAGGAATTTGCGTTCAAGTCCAAGCTTAAAGCTTCCATTACGGAAAAAGATATTGAAAAAGTGCTGGGTAAACCACGTTATAGTAATGATCTCTACAAAGTGGCCAATATGCCGGGCGTTGCTGTGGGACTTGCCTGGACCTATGTAGGCGGTGATATTCTTTTTATTGAGACCAGCATTAGCGATGGTAAGGGTGATTTGAAACTCACAGGCAACCTGGGCAACGTTATGAAGGAAAGTGCAACCACTGCACTCACTTACCTGCAGTCGAACGCCAGGAAATATGGATTGAACCAGGAAGTTTTTTCAAAAAAGACACTTCATATTCATGTTCCGGAAGGCGGCACACCCAAGGATGGTCCGAGTGCGGGCATTACCATGATGACTTCTCTGGCATCAGCTATTACCGGTAAAAAGGTAAAACCTTACCTGGCAATGACCGGTGAAATTACTCTTCGAGGTCAGGTTCTTCCCGTAGGTGGCATCAAAGAAAAAATCCTGGCAGCCAGAAGAGCCGGGATCAAAGAAGTGGTTTTGTGCTGGCAAAACGAAAAAGATATCAGTGAAATTGATTCCAATTTCATTAAGGGATTAAAATTTCACTATGTGAAAACCATGCAACAGGTACTTGATCTGGCGCTGGTGGAAAAATAAGGAGCGGAGGGGAAATACTTGTGACAAATGCGGAAGTCTGATAAAGGGAAAATGAGAGAAGGGAATGTGGAAATGATAATTTTAAAACAGGAAATTGAATATGGAAATGGCCAGTGGTAACATTCAATCTTCAATTGCCTAAGACATAGAGCATTTGAAAAGAAAAAACTTGACAAGAGGGGAGGAACTATTGTTCTTTCCCTTTTCTTTTACATTCTTAATTGAATTTAAATCCGGAAGGATTCTTCTAAGTGTTTTCATTTAGGCGGAGGGTTTGAGCGTGGTTTAAAATTTTATTTTTTCAAAAGGATTAACACGCCTTTCACATTTGCGGGTTAAACCATTGCATAATCATTACGTTATATATATAACCACAAAGATTTTCATGTTGGTTGTTTTAAGGGTTAAAAAAAGTTCCTCCATGTCTATGGAGGAATTCTTTTTTTACGCCTAGAGCTTAACACTGAACGTACAACACTTAATTTTTTTTTTACAGTTATTGGTTATTAGATGATAGGAACTCATCGGTCAGTCCTATTTTTTATGATCATTTCCACATTCCCTTCTCTCATTTTCACTTTACCATACTTGCCCAGTTACCAATTTTCGCAAACCTGATCTAGGCAACTATTTCCGTTTTTCTTTTTTCTGATTTAAATGCGGCCATGGCATCGAGACCAAGCAGATTGAACATGTCATTATCTTCTTCGAAAGATGGATTAGGGGTAGTCAGCAGTTTATCACCCGCAAAAATGGAATTGGCTCCTGCCATAAAGCAGAAAGCCTGTTCCGGAATGGTCATTTCAGCTCTTCCGGCACTTAATCTGACCATGGTTTTGGGCATGAGAATCCGTGCGGTGGCAATCATGCGGACCATATCCCAAATATCGACTTTTGGATTATTCTCGAGTGGTGTTCCCTTGATTCGGACCAGGGCATTAATGGGTACACTTTCCGGATGTTGCGGCAGGTTTACCAGTGTTTTGAGCATATTGATCCGGTCGTCATGGGTTTCACCCAGGCCTATGATACCCCCGCAGCACACGCTGATTCCAGCTTTGCGAACATTTCCAAGTGTATCCAGCCGGTCTTTGTAAGTACGGGTAGTGATGATTTCCTCATAGTACTCAGGGGAGGTATCCAGGTTGTGGTTATAGGCATACAAACCTGCTTCCGCAAGTCTTTCCGCCTGGGATTCTGTCAGCATCCCCAGGGTGCAACATACTTCCATACCCATGGCATTTACACCCTTTACCATATCTAATACCCGGTCAAAATCCCGGTTATCCCTGATTTCACGCCAGGCGGCGCCCATACAAAAACGGGTGGAACCGGCCTGCTTTGCTTTTTGTGCATATTCCAGCACTTCATCGGTCTGCATCAGCGCATGAACCTTAACATCTGTATGGTAGCGGGCAGCCTGCGGACAATAGGCACAATCTTCCGAACAGCCACCGGTCTTTACAGACAGGAGTGTGCAGACCTGTACTTCGGCAGTATTATTGTAGGTGCGGTGAACGGTAGCTGCCTGGTATACAAGTTCCAGCAAAGGGAGTTCATAAATTGCCTGAATTTCTTCTTTCGTCCAGTTGTTGCGAATCATTATCCGGATTTTAGTGAACTGAAATTATAAATGATAACTGAAATTGGTTTTCGGGGTTAGTCCCAGCAGGGTTTCATAGATCAGTAGAATGGTTTGTTCTATGTCCTTGCGGTTCAGCATCTCAACCGTTGTGTGCATGTAACGGAGGGGAATAGAAATCAAAACTGAGGGACAGCCTTCATTGGAATAGGCAAATGAATCGGTATCCGTGCCCGTACTGCGGGAGACGGCACGAAGCTGAACAGGGATATTTTTTTTTGCTGCCATATCCCGAACAAAAGATAGTAATTTATTGTGAACGGCAGGTCCGAATGCCAGGGAAGGCCCTTTCCCGCAGGTGATATCACCTTCAATAAGTTTATTCATCATTGGTGTGGCGGTATCATGGGTTACGTCTGTTATAATGGCCACGTCGGGTTTTATCCTTCGGGCAATCATTTCGGCTCCGCGTAACCCGACCTCTTCCTGGACGGCATTCACGATATATAACCCGTAAGGAAGTTTCTTTTTATTTTCCTTCAGCAGGCGGGCCACTTCTGCAATCATAAACCCGCCAATGCGATTATCGAACGCGCGCGCGATCAGGGTATCGTAAGCCAGTTCATCAAACCCGTCCTGATAAGTAACCACTGAACCGGGATGAATACCCAGCAATTCAATATCCTTTCTGTTCCGGGCACCGCAGTCCAGGAAAAGATTTTCAACTTTAGGGTGAACTTCCTTTGCATCCGTGCCGATCCGGGTATGAATAGCGGGCCATCCGAATACCGCTTTTACAGGACCTTTTTCACCATGAATGATAACTCGTTGTCCCGGTGCCACCTGGTGATCCACACCACCATTTCTTTTCAGGTACATCAGGCCCTCCGGGTTAATATAATTAACAAACCAGCTGATTTCATCTGCATGGGCCTCAATCACCACCCTGAAATCGGCCTTTGGATTGATGACCCCTACAGCTGTTCCATAGGCATCGGTAAAATAGGTATCAATTTGAGCCTTGAGATATTCTAGCCAGATTTTTTGTCCTTCGCTTTCGAATCCGACCGGGGAAGGTGTATTAAGATATTTTTTCAGGAAATCCAGAGAAGACTGGGGCAGTATCGAAGTTTTTGAACGCGCAGCAGGTTTGGCTTTAGCCATGAATTGATTTTAGAATCAAAAATAATCAAATTGGCAGTATTGCCATCAGTAATGCGGAAAGCATCATTAATCCATCTAAAACGAAATAGTACAGATAATCGGAATTGCTGTTTTTTGCAAACCGGTAGATGGAAAACAAGATGATACCCGGAATCAACAGGATCAAAACATGCACAAGGGAAATGCCCGAAAAAAGAAGACCGAGGGTAAAAAATATAAACGCAATGATTGAGAAAAGGAACAGTCGGTTTACGACCGTTTCATCAAAATAATTCACCAGGGTACGGATCCCATCATGCCTGTCGTCTGCCCGGTCCCGGTAGTCGAAAAGGATACAAATGGCATAGATTAGGAAAAAACGGCTGGCAGAAAACCATTTCATCGCATGATTGAAGTGTTGCGACGCAATGAATACAGGCAGCATCGAAGTAACGTAAGTCCATACAGTAGTTAAAAAAATAGTTTTGCCAATGGCGACCTGTTTGAGAAAGCGAAAATAGGGAAGCGGGATTTTGGGTGCTGAATAAAGAAAGGTAAGCAGGGTGGCAAAAAACAAGGCAAACCAGTGCGTCCGTAGCTTATAAAAAAAAATCAACGCCCCTATAATGCCCGCAAAATAAAATAACAACTGAGCATTTTTATGGTGTAAAGACCAATTGCTGCGTTCTGCGGAGATTTGCGAAACCGGGGTAAGATACCAGTGAAAATTATAACTGCAGATGGTTGCAAAAAATACAAACCAGTACAAATCCCCTGATACAGGTAGATGCAGCAGATAAATACTTTGCCAAGTCATTAAAACAGCGCAAAGTGAAATATACAGGCTGCTGAACACAAAAAAATCAAAAGCTTTCCGGATCCAGGCCAAGTTTTTCAGAATTATTGTAGTACGACAACTTTGCCGGTAACAGCTGTATCACTATGATGTCCCTTCAGGTCTGTAAGAATAAACCGGAAATCAAATGTGTCATTTTCACCTTGTATTCCATAACTAATATTCGCCCACGAAAGGGATGCACTGAACTCGGCATTACTTGCACTGGGTGTTTCCGGTAGCAGTGTCATAAAAGTATCCGACGTAAGATCATCCGGAGGAACAGGCAATTGATTATACCGATGACGAATAATCGTTAATGTATCACCCGATAAATTTCCACCGGACTGCGAATAAGTCAATACAGCATTAAAACTTTGATCCGGAGTTACTGAAGAAGTATAGGATTTTAATTTAATACTTGGGCTGCCTGAATTCTGATCCTTACTGCATCCAAGCAAAAGGAGAAAAACACAAAATAGCGCGGGCAGCCTCGACTTCATAATTGTAATTTGAACAGCGCAAATTAAAGGATTTTCGTGAAAAGCTTTAGTATTGCACCGGTTAAACTTTTGATTCGTCTTATTCAACCAGTATGCAGGATTTGAACAGCCATTCCTATCAATATAAATACGAAAGTATCTTCAAGGGGTTGCCCGGAGATTTTAAAACCAGCGCCATCGAATTATTCAATTACCAGTGCGTTGAAAACACCATTTACCGGAATTTTACGGAACGTTTTCAAAAGAACCCCGGGTCGGTCAAAGATCTGGTGCAAATACCTTTTTTGCCGGTTTCTTTTTTTAAAACAGAGACGGTCAAATCAGGTGGATTTAAACCGGAGATCATTTTTGAAAGTAGTGGCACTACCGGCCAACGGTCTGCCCGGCATTATGTGAAGGATCTGGCGCTCTACCGTGAAAGTTTCGTTAAAGGATTTGAATTTTTTTATGGTGAGATACCGGAATATTGTATCCTTTGTTTACTGCCCTCTTACCTGGAAAGAAGCGGGTCGTCTCTTGTATTCATGGCGGATGAACTAATGCGCCTGAGCGATCACAGGGAAAATGGATTTTACCTGTATGATTTTGAAAAACTTTATCATGTCATATCCAGGCTGGAAAAAAACAAACAAAAAACTCTTTTGATCGGAGTCAGTTTTGCCCTGCTTGATTTTGTTGAAAGATATACAATGCAACTTACCCACACAATCGTAATGGAAACGGGTGGTATGAAAGGACGCCGGGTGGAAATCACCCGCGCAGAACTCCAGGATATTTTGAAAAGCCGGCTGGGAGTTGCCAGGATTCATTCTGAATTCGGGATGACGGAACTTTTGTCCCAGGCCTATTCGTCCGGTGACGGTATTTATAAACCGGTTCCCTGGATGAAAATGCTGGTTCGGGATGAAGACGATCCATTAAATATTCATGAATACGGGGAGGGACTACTCAATATCATTGACCTGGCAAACAGGGATTCCTGCGCATTCCTTGCGACTGATGACGTCGTGAAAATTTATGAAGACGGAAGTTTTGAAGTCCTGGGAAGAATGGATAACAGCGATATACGCGGATGCAGCCTGCTAGTAGTTTAGGGGTATGGTATATCGATCAGTCTGGTGCATTCAATCCTGCATTTCTTTTCGCTGCTTTCAGTAGACAATTCAATCAACCGGACTACATTAAAACCGTGCTCCGGTTTTACCTGAAGGGGTTTACCCCGGCGAATAGTATTATAAAGATCAACATAAAAACCGCCGTAATTGCCGGCAAGCGACGGATATTTTTCATGGATCAGTTTCCCGTTGATTTCTGTATGAAGGAACCCGTAAATTTCGTCCGGTTCCATGCCCCAGTTCGCTGCCGTTGGAAGAATGCCTTTCCTCAATAGGGCTTCCTGCGGATCTTCGCCGGACTTTATAAATGATCCCTGTCTGCCATGAATCGTATAGCGCGGTCCGGGCTCACGTACAAGCATACCCGCTTTTAATATAACTTTTGTAAAGTCATAGTCGAGCCAGAGTTCAAAATAATCCGTGGTTCGCGCATGTGGCCTTTGGATGCGAATGTCGGCTGTGACAAACCGGGGCAGTCCAAACAGGCAGAACGTCTGGTCAATCAGGTGGGCGCCGAGGTCGTATAAAATTCCGCTGCCCGGCGTATTTTCTTCCCGCCATGCATTGGGTCGCTGCTCGGGCCTGTACCGGTCGTAGTGAGCTTCGAATTCCACAATTTCCCCAAGCATATCGGCCTCCAACAGCTGACGGATCGTTAAAAAATCCGACACATATCTTCTGTTTTGATAGACGCTTAGTACCCGTTGTTTTTTAGCCGCCTGATCGATCAGTTTCCTGGCGTCTCCGGAAGTAATTGTAAAAGGTTTTTCCAGCACAACATGTTTGCCTGCTTCCAGCGCACGAAATGCGTAATCAAAATGAGAATCATTCGGGGTAGTGATGATAATGAGTTCAAGGCTTTCGTCATTAAGCATTTCTTCCAGGCTTCGCATTATTTGTACGCCGGGATATTTTTCTTTTGCTGAATCTCCGTGCCTTTGCAAAATACTTTGTAGCTGGTAATCCGGATTTGTTATGATGAAGGGCAGATGCATAAATTGAGCAGCCACCCCAAAACCAACAACGCCTGTTTTCATGATTCAGTTTTTTTCCGAAGTTAAGCCGGAAGAGCTGTTCTATCAGAGCGAATTCAAAAATTTCATCAACTGATTTCTTTGCTGTTTGGTTAATTCTGTAAAAGACTGTTTTGATTTTGCAGCTTCACCATCGTGCCAGAGGATGGCTTACTCAATACTTCGGGCCCGGCCATCGTGCAGATAAAAAGCGGTTCCGGTGGTTTTTTGAAGTAAACCCAGGCCCCATAAAGGTTGTGTACGCCATTCCCTGCCTGATGCCAGGAAATCAGGGCGGTCATCGGAAAGTCCTTCTCCCATATCGTGTAGCATGACGAACCTGCAAAGAGTAAATTTTTCAATAATTTATTATGATTTTATTTGGATGACCAACTGGTCCCTGTCCAGGTTGGTGGTGAATTTTTTTAAGGAACGCTCGGCAGGTCCCTTTACTGCAGTTCCGTTCAGATTAAACTGACTTCCATGGAGGGTGCAAAAAAACCTGCTTCCATTTAAGATCAGCTGATTTCTCTGATGTGTGCATTCCAATAGCATTGCTTCATATTGATCAGGTGAAATCTTGCGTACGGCGATATCATAAAACCAACCCTGGGGTCTGACGATCTGCATAGTTTGCTTCGCAAATGTTGATAGGGGGAGCTGTACAGTGTTGTCTGTGACCGGAAGATTCAGGATTTTTGAGGCCGGACTACAGGCTGTAAGGTCTGAAATTAAAATCCCGGCGCCTGCCAGCAAACAGGCTTTACAGGCAGATTCCAGGAATTTTCTCCGTTCAATTTGCATCGACATCATGTTTTGATTAAAATGAATACCCGATACCCAGATTTAAAAACTGGTTGTTTTGCTGATAAGCAGGTGCATTGGGTTCCGGGTTTACAACGAGTGCCGGATTTTGAGGTCCTGTATGCATGAGGCGGACATCTGCCTTGATTACCACATTGGGAAGTGGCAGATAACCAAATCCCAGGATCAGGTGGGTCTGATCTTCCGTTCCGTCATAGATACCTTCACCATTTTTTGCAATACTGGAATTCATGTTCAAAGCCTCGAATCGGGCAAAACTGATAAAGCTTGCCCTGGTTGATTTTTTGAAAAGCCAGTTATAGGCAATTTCAACATACGCGCCATACATTCCGGTTGCCGTATTATTACCATATACCGTATTCATTTTGCCTGCATCAGGATAGCTGATATAAACACCCAATGCTTTCCCGGACCAGGCATTGTAGTCATATTGTGCGTCTGCTTCACCCAGGTATATCGGTGTTCCAAATGCACCACTGTTGAGGCCGAGACTATCCGCACCCTTAGGGCTCAGGGTAACTGTGCCTCCGCTGTATCCAGATACCTGGAATTTGAAATTCTTCCAGTAATACTGCAGGGCTGCAGTAACTGCAATATTATTGGCAGATGCCAGGTTCCCCTCTGCACGTCCTCCACGGATGCCCGTACCATGTTCGAAATCC
The DNA here is from genome assembly GCA_963741345.1 of uncultured Bacteroidota bacterium. GTDB lineage: Bacteria > Bacteroidota > Bacteroidia > Chitinophagales > Chitinophagaceae > Puia. The sequence goes on along the minus strand of CAVUHS010000004.1, from coordinate 91,684 downwards.
GCACCATTAAGCCCGTTCATCAGCGCAAAACTATAATTCAAAGGAATCTTTTCACTGTTCCCGTAAAAACCAATTCCCAGTTCCCGCCAGGTGGCTGGAATAATCAGGGTTTCCACGATGGGTCTTTCGACTCCATTAAAATTGGTGGGCAGGTGGTTTTCATTCAGAATACCAATCCTTGGTGTGAATAAACCACCAATAATATACTGATGGGGATTGATATTGAATTTTAAAAAAGCCTGCTCCATGGCGATTTCGGCACCGTTGCTTTCTCCTCCTTCCACTTTGGCATTCTCGATTTCCAGCTCAGAAAAAAAAGATATCTTCTGTGAAAACTGATGGCCCACGAAAAGCACCGCTCTTTCCAGAGTAACTGTTGATTGTTGGACGTTGAAGTTTCTTTGGAAGGCAGCACTTCCATATCCGGAAATAACAGTTTTTTGAGTATTGGATCCCATCAGCAGGGAATCCTCGTTAGTCATTATAAGCTGCTGCGCGTTGGTTGTCGTAAACTTTTGAGCCTCAGTAGTTAAATTGAATATTAATAAAAGGGAGAAGGCAATGATCAGGTATTTCATCCGGCAAAAGGAATCATTTTTCCATGCCCGTTCGTTACGGGATCGGAAAAACAATTTACAGAATGCGGAAAAACTGACCTGGCATGCGATTTAAAGAAAATACTTGATCTTTATCTTTAAAATAAAATTAGTCTTATGAATATGGTAAAAACGGGGATTGTCATCCTGTTGGCAGTAACAGGGTTCAGTAATATCCAGGCACAGACTGCAGACGAAATAGTGAATAAATACGTCGATGCCATTGGAGGTAAATCCAAACTGGAACAGATAAAATCAGCCTATATATTGGGTACCACACAGATGATGGGAAACGGGGCACAAAGCAAAACCAGCATATTAGAAGGAAAAGGATTCCGGTTGGAATATGAAGCCAATGGTCAAAAAGTAATCCAGGTGTTTACCGATAAAGGCGGCTGGCAGGTGAATCCAATGATGGGATCCACCTCACCTCAACCTCTGCCTGAAGAAATGTATAAAGGCAGCAGGGGCCAAATTTTTATTACCGGTCCGTTGTACAACTATGCGACGAAAGGGAATAAGGTTGAGTTACTGGGCAAGGAGGGGAATGACTACAAATTAAAAATTACCAATACAGACTCAGTTGAAACCACCGTGTACATTGATGGAACCAGCTATTTTCTTACGAAACTCACCCGGAATGCCAGTTTTATGGGGCAGTCTATGGAGATGACCATTAATTTTTCAAATTTCAAGAAAACGGATTTTGGCGTCGTATTTCCCTATTTAACGGAAATCAATATCGGGGGTCAGTTTACGATTACGAACACCCTGGATAAAATTGAATTGAACAAGCCAATAGACCCCTCTATTTTTGACATGCCAAAATCATAAGAAGCAGGAAGATCAGGATTAACAAATAATAACCTTCGTAAATATTACGGAGGTTATTTTTTTAGCCCTTTAAAACAGACGCTTCATCGCAGGAAATGCATCTTTTGTCGCATGACGGACTCCGGATTATTAATATATTCGGACATTGTACTATTGAACGATTCCATGAACACCCGCTGGTACAGGTCTAAAATTGCCTTGGTTTTTTTTCACATCCTCGCCTGGCTGTTATTATTTTCATTGCCTCTTCTTTTCAGAAGAGAACCCGATCAGACAAGTATCAACTGGAAAGCTGTTCTCAATGCGAGGTCGTTTGTTTTTGATACCTGCTGCATATTATTTTTCTATCACAATTTACTTTTCCTGATACCCCGTTTTCTGAACCGGAAAAAAATCGGCGTCTATATTTCTCTCATAATCGCCCTGTTCATTGTTTTTATGTACGTGGTGAATATCATTCCTATGGAAGGACATAAGCGGGGCTTTGGTCGGGAATATTTTTTTACGATTTTTCCTTATATATTTATCTGGGCCATCAGCACTACCTACTGGTTCGTAACGGATAAGATCCGCACGGAACAATACATGAAGGAAAAAGAAAACGAAAATCTGAAAACCGAACTTTCTTTTTTACGGTCGCAGGTCAGTCCACATTTTCTTTTCAATGTGCTGAATAATCTGGTGGCGATGGCGAGGCTTAAGTCTGCGCAACTGGAACCTTCATTGATACGTCTGTCAGGACTGATGAGGTATATGTTATATGAATCAGATGAAACATCGGTTACGCTTCTCCGTGAAACAGAATATGTTAATAGTTATATCGAACTGCAGAAAATCCGTTATGCATCGTCGGATTTTATCAAAGTGAACATAGACCCGGGCGATAGTCAGCGTATTGAGCCAATGCTACTGATCCCATTTATTGAAAATGCGTTTAAACATGGAACAGGAGCTATTGATAATCCCGAGATCGATATATCACTTAAGATTTCTGATGGATTGCTTGACTTCCGCGTTAAAAATAAATATGATCCTGAAAATGGAGAGATCAGGGACCGGACTTCGGGAATCGGATTGCCGAATGTAATTCGTCGACTAAATTTGTTGTATGATCAGAAACATATGTTCACTGTTAAAAAGGAAAACGGCTGGTTTATAGTTTCTCTTCAGATTAAACTACATTAATGATCAAATGTATTGCAGTAGACGATGAACCGCTGGCGCTTGCGCTTCTGCAGGATAATATCCGTCAGGTACCATCGCTGGAGCTCGTTGCTGCCTGCAATACAGCCATGGAGGCCCTGGCTATCCTGAATGCCCGGGAAGTGGACCTGGTCTTTCTGGATATACAGATGCCCGGTCTTACGGGACTTCAACTACTGCAATCACTTTCTGTGAAACCCATGGTAATATTGATTACGGCGTACGAAAAATATGCGCTGGAGGGTTTTAACCTCGACGTGATTGACTATCTGGTCAAACCGGTACCGTTTGAAAGGTTTTTGAAAGCCTGTAACAAAGCCAACGATTTTTTTCGATTAAAGAAAAATGTGCCCGCCGAATCGCTTCCCTGGCCGGAATATTTTTTTGTTCATGCTGAATACGGGCTGGTAAAAATTGTTTTTTCTGAAATACGGTTGATAGAAGGCTTAAAAGACTACCTGAAAATACATCTGGGAGAATCCAAGCCACTGGTAATCCGAATGAGTATGAAATCTATTGAAGAAAAACTTCCCCCCGGTAAATTTTCACGGATTCATAAATCCTACATCATCGCGATTTCCCAAATAACAACCATTCGCAGAAATTCTGTTTTCCTGGGTGAACTGGAATTGCCCCTGAGCGACCTTTATAAAGAAGACCTGATGCGGGAAATCGGTCAGGCGGGAAAATGACCCTATAATTGGTCGCTGGATTTTGACCGCTCGTCGCAAATCGGCTGATAATCCGGTATCCCCGGATTAGTTTTACACTCACAAATTGAAATTATGAAAAATTTGACGCTGTTGATATGTGTGATGATGGGTGGCCTTTCCCTGAAAGCCCAGTTTCCGGCTGGCGGAGCGGGTAAAGGGGTACCGAATATGGGTCATGTTTATGGTAAACTGATTGATAGTACCGGAAAACCCATTGCAGATGCGACAGTTCTCCTTCTTCACAATAAATATGATTCGGTCACAAAGAAATCCAAGCAGGTCCTGCTGAAGGGACTTACGAGTTCGGCAAAGGGGGAATTCAATTTTGAGGATTTGCCGATTTTCGGGCCTTTGAAACTTAAGATATCTGCAACCGGATTCAAGCCCATAGAACAAAACGTTCTTTTCCAGATGAAAATGCCTGCAGGGGGCGTACCCAAAAATATAACTGACCCTGCGCAGGCGGTCAATGCGATGAGCAGTACAATCAACGGCTTCGACAAGGATCTGGGCAATATTAAAATGACAGCCGACGTGACGCAGTTACAGGGGGTAACTATTACTGCATCAAAAGCCACATTGAAAATGGATATCGATAAAAAAGTATACAATGTTGAAAAAGACCTGGTGAATGCCGGTGGTACGGCGATGGATGTTATGAAGAATGTGCCTTCGGTAAATGTGGATATAGATGGAAATCTGACATTGAGAAATGCACCACCTTTACTATACATTGATGGCAGACCGACCACGCTTACACTTGATCAGATACCTGCTGATGCAATAGAAAGCGTGGAAGTGATCACCAACCCTTCCTCTAAATATGATGCGTCCGGTGGCGGAGCCGGGATTGTCAATATTATATTAAAGAAAAACCGTAAAACCGGATACAATGGAAATGTGAGGGCAGGATTTGACAGCCATGGTGCTCTCAATGGTGGTTTGAATTTTAGCCTGCGACAGGATAAATTCAATTTTACAGCCAATGGGTTTTACAATCAGAACCACGCCGTGACCACGGGCAATATTAACAGGTATACATACACAGATACGCCCACTTCCATTTACCAGACCCAGAATATGCGCAACAAAGGTGCATTCGCTTTCGGGAGCCTGGGTTTTGATTATTTCATGACCAACAGAACTACATTTTCATTGACAGGGATACACGTGCACGGTGAATTTAAACCAAACCAGTTGCTGGATGTCACCAATAATACATATCTGCCAAGCGGAGATGAAACCAGTTACAGCCAGCGGACTGTCAATAGTCAAAGGGTTTTTGATGCAAACGGTTTACAGTTCGCCTTTAAGCATTTGTTTCCAAGAGAAGGAGAAAATATTACGGCCGACCTGAATTATTTCAGCGGTATGAATAACAATAATTCTTTAACGGTCACCAACTTTTTAACCGGACTGCCAGGCTCAAGCATCGCTAATACGGAACAACAGAAGGTAAACGGAAACGGTACCAACAAATTTATTACCATCCAGACTGATTACGTTCACCCATTCGATTCGAAAACAAAACTGGAGGCGGGGTTAAGACTTAACACGCAAAAACTGGTAAGCAATTCGTATACCTATTATGATTCGACTAACAAAAATGATTTTTATCCGGTACCGGCAGCATCAACCAATTACAAAAATACCAACAACGTGTATGCAGCATATGCTTCGTTTACCAGCGCCATAAAAGACTTTGGTTACCAGGTAGGTTTGCGGGTTGAAAGTTCAAACTATACCGGCGAACTGATTAATGAAAAACAGAACTTCAGCAATTCATACCCGATCAGTTTATTCCCGTCATTATTTTTAAGTCAGAAATTTAAAAATAAACAGGAACTGCAGATCAGCTATACAAGACGAATTAATCGTCCGAATTTCTTTCAGCTGATTCCTTATACAGATTATTCTGACAGTCTAAATATTACGCGGGGAAATCCCAACCTGCTTCCGGAGTTCACCAATTCCATTGAGTTTTCCTATCTGAAAACTTTAAAAGGAAATAATACTTTCCTGGCTTCCTTGTATTACAAAAGAACCGATCAGCTGATTACCCGTTACCTGGATACTTTTACCAATGCGATTTCCGGCAAGCAGGACCTGGTGAATACCTGGGTCAATGCGAATTACAGCCAGACGGTTGGGGGAGAGTTCACTGCTGTTAATACCATCACACCGTGGTGGGACCTGACAACAAACGTGAATGTTTACAACTCCTATATTAATACCACCACGGCCAACACCCAGTCCCAGCCTGCTTTATGGAGCTGGTTTGGAAAGTTGAATGCGAATTTCAAACTTCCTCTGAAACTGAAACTTCAGGTAACCGGGTTCTACCAGTCCAAATCTAACCTGCCGGTGAATTCAACGGCTGGTACGGAAAGGGGACCGGGCGGCAATGCGGGCGTGGCAAGTGCTTCACAAGGATATGTGTCGCCGTTTTGGGCTGTTGATGCGGCGCTCAGCAGAAATTTCCTGAAGAATGATGCAGCCAGCATAAGCATTTCCATCAGTGATATATTTCGCAGCCGGTGGGCTGATCAATACTCTTTCCAGCAGGATTTATTCACACAACAAAACAACCGTATCCGTGACCCCCAGCTGGTTCGGGTAAACTTTACATGGCGTTTTGGAAAAATGGACGTATCTGTTTTCAAAAGAAAAAATATGAATTCATCCGGATCTCAGGATGCCATGCAGGGAATGCAATAACAGTTGTTAATTGTTAATTATTAATTGTTAGTTGGCGAAATTGATGTGTGCTGTACTATTATAAATCTTCAATTCTACCAGAATTTTATATACAGAGCGGAAAGCAGTAACAGGATAATTACTACCAATGCAGTCGTTCTTGGTTTCAATTTAAACATGGAGGAATCGATCGCGAATGCTTTGGAATTAATTTTTGGCCCTGCGAGACTGATCAGCACCATTACCAGTACGGTAAAAAAGAAAGAAAGTCCCATGGCGATCAGGAAAGGAATTTCATATCCGCCATTGCCATTCGGGTAAGCAGTGTAGAGCCAGGTATTATTTCCAAAAACAGCCGGAGCCATTTCATTAAAGAAAAAACATAATCCGACACCGGTAATGACACCGACCACCGCTGCAGCACCGGTTGTTCTTTTCCAAAACATGCCGAGGAGAAACATTGCAAAAACGCCGGGGCTGATGAATCCCGTATATTTCTGTATATAGGTGAAGCCACCCGCACTGCTAATGCCAAGTACATCCTTCCAGGTAAATAGGATTGCAAGAATCAGTGCACCGAGTGCAACAGCACGGCCGGTCCATACCATTTTGTATTCGGAAGCATCCTTATTGATATACTTTTTATAAATATCCAGCGTAAAAATGGTGGATATACTATTGATTTTACCCGCCAGAGAGGCGACTATAGCCGCCGTCAGTGCCGCGATGGAAAGCCCTTTTAATCCTGCGGGCAGGAAACCAAGGACCGCTGAATACGCATGATCCATATTTGCATTTTCCATCGAAGGGAGTCGCCCTTGTTTCATCAACACATACGCTGCGATGCCTGGAAGCATTACGATCAGTGGCATGATCAGTTTCAGGATTGCTGCAAACAACAGTCCTGATCTGGCGGTATTCAGATCGGCGCCCAATGCCCTTTGAGTAATATATTGATTGCAACCCCAGTAATTCAGGTTTACGATCCACTGGCCTGCTGCATACATCAGTATGCCCGGGAGGATCAGATATTTATTGATGTCTACCTGTGTTGAAAGAGCATCGGGTTTTTTGAAAATCATATGAAAATGTTCCGGTGCTGACTGCAGCAGCGTTGAAAATCCATGAACAGCCCCCTGGCCTCCGCCTACTTTATCCAGCGCCATATAAGAAGTGGCCAGCCCGCCAATGATCAGGACCGTTACCTGGATCACATCCGTGAAACCGATTACTTTCATCCCTCCCAGGGTAATGAAAATGGAAAAAACAGCCAGGGCAATCATTACTATATGGAGATAGTCCAATTGACTATTGGGAGGCAGCAATCCGCTGATGGCCACGGCTCCGAGGTATAAGATGGACGTCAGGTTGACAAATATGTAAATGAATAGCCAGAGTATGGCCATGATCATCGCGACCGTTTCATTGTACCGCATTTTAAGAAACTGCGGCATCGTGTAAATTTTATTCTTCAGGTAGATCGGAATAAACCAAATGGCAATTATAACAAGAGATAAAGCAGCAATCCATTCGTATGCTGACACAGCAATTCCAACGAAAAAGCCGTTTCCGCTCATACCAATAAATTGCTCGGCAGAAATATTGGATGCTATCAGGCTGGCGCCAATTGCCCACCAGGTGAGGGAACCTTCTGCAAGAAAAAATCCTTTTGAATCGTGTTCTTTGCTTTTGCGTTTATGATAGATCCAGTAGCCATAGGACCCTACCAGGATGAGATATAGGACAAAAATTAAGTAGTCTGAAAAAACCAGTTGATTATTCATGTGTCAGCAGTCGTACGTTAGCAATGGGTTATGGAATGTTATGCATGCAGCCGGTAATACATGTCATTCCATTTCAGCTCATTCTTGAATTGATAAATATCAGTATTCTTTCCTATTAATACAAACTCTATTCCGGCCATCACTGCAAAATCTTCCAGGCATTCCACGCTCAGATTCTGGCTTAAACAAGTATGATGTGCGCCGCCTGCAAGTATCCAGGCAGTGCAGGCCAATTTCATATCCGGATCCGGCTTCCATAATATTCTTGCAACGGGCAGTTTGGGAATGCTCTCCGGAGGAACAACGGACTGTACGGTATTTACAACCATACGAAATCGTTCGCCCATGTCAACGATGGTTGCATTCAATGCGGCACCTGCACGTCCGGTAAAAATGAGGCGCACCGGATCTTCTTTTCCACCAATAGCAAGAGGGTGAATTTCACAGACGGGTTTTTCTTCTGAAATAGATGGACAGATTTCCAGCATATGTGCACCCAGCACCATTTCATTGCCAGGTTCCAGGTGATAGGTGTAGTCTTCCATAAAAGTATTTCCGCCGGGCAAACCAGTGGCCATTGTTTTCATTGCGCGTACGAGGGCGGAGGTTTTCCAATCCCCCTCAGCCGCGAAGCCGTAACCGGCCTGCATCAGTCTTTGCGAAGCAATTCCCGGTAGCTGCCTGAGGCCGTGCAGATCTTCAAACGTATTTGTAAATCCTTTAAAATTTCCATCTGTCAGAATTTTCCTTATGCCGCATTCAATTCTTGCTGCTTCTTTTAATGCATCATGCCTTGCATTCCCTTTTTTCAGGTCCTCTGCGATTTCATACTGAACTGAATATTCATTCACCAGTTCATTCACTTCAGAATCGGACACCGAACTGATGCTTAAGACCAGGTCACCGACCCCCAATGTATTTACAGAATATCCGAATTTTATTTGTGCTTCCACTTTATCTCCTTCGGTAACTGCCACCTGCCGCATATTATCTCCGAAACGTATAAACCGGGCCCCCTGCCAGTCGTTCCAGCCCGCTGCGGCCCTCGTCCAGTCTGCAATCTGACTGATCACGGATGGATCCTGCCAGTGACCGGTAACCACTTTTCGCCGGACGTGCATGCGGCTCATAAGGAATCCGAATTCACGGTCGCCGTGTGCTGACTGATTCAGATTCATGAAATCCATATCAATACTGCTCCAGGGAATATCACGGTTAAATTGAGTATGCAGATGTAGAATTGGTTTATTTAACATTTTTAGTCCGTTAATCCACATTTTCGCGGGAGAAAATGTATGCATCCAGGTGATGAGTCCGATGCAGGAAGATTGTTGGTTTGCCTCCATACAGACGCCGGTAATCTCCTCCGGGGTCGTTACGATTTTTTTGCAGACTATGCAGACCGGAATGTCCCGGTTGCTGTTTAGCGATGCGGCAATTTCCTGCGCGTGATCCTGAACTTTTCTGAGCGTTTCAGGTCCGTATAAATGTTGGCTGCCTGCCAAAAACCAGACTTCCCACTGTTTGAGATCCGCCATAATATTTCAGTTTATTGACCGTAGTAAGCGTCCGGTCCGTGTTTTCTTTCAAAATGTTTTTTTATCAATGCTGCTTTTAACAGGTCTGCTTTCGGATTTATTTGCTCGGTAAGGAAAGCCATTTGTGCAATATATTCCAACACGGCACTATTATATAAAGCCTTCGTGCTATCCTTTCCCCAGGTGAATGGAGCATGGCTTCCGACAAGAATCATTTCCACCACTTTATATGAAAGATTGATTTCTTTCAAATAGTTAATAATCTGGTAACCGGTCTGGTATTCATAATTCCCCTGGATCAGTTCACTATCCAATGGCTGTGTGCAGGGTATGGGTCCGGCGATATGATCTGCATGTGTAGTTCCGTAAATGGGGATTTCCCGCTGTGCCTGGGCCCAGGCAGTAGCATATGTAGAGTGAGTATGAACAATGGCGCCGATATCTTCCCAGTTCTTATAAAGCGCGGCATGTGTCGGAGTATCCGATGATGGCCGGAGATTTCCTTCAACCAATCTGCCATCGAAATCAACGATTACCATTTTCTCAGGTAGCAGATCTTCATAGGGGACGCCACTGGGTTTGATAGCAAATACACCCGCCTTTGGATCTGCGACGCTGAGATTGCCGAAATTGAACAGGACCAGGCCCATGGCGGGTAGTTGTTTATTTGCGGCGCAAGCTTCTTCCCGTAATTTCTGGTATACTTTCATAGTGTATTCAATAAAATATTTTCTATACTCGCTCCGGTCTTTTTATATTGAAGAAATCTTTTGTTATACATGAGCTGGCGTGCGGAGTCCGGATGATAAGTCTTTTCAAATCCTGTACCCATTGCCTGCATAGCTGATTCCACATTTTTATGCAGGCCGGCGGCTGTGGCGGCGAACATAGCCGCACCCAGCGCACATGTCTGTTCCGATCTGTGTATGCGGATATCCATCCCTGTTATATCAGCCAGTTGTTGCATAATGAAAGAAGATTTTTTTGCTACTCCCCCGAGACCAATCAACCCATAGATAGGGATACCTTCAGAAATGAACCGGTCCACGATAGCTTTCGCACCAAAGCAGGTAGATTCTGTTACCGCGCGAAAAATGGCGGGGGCATCGCTGGCCAGGTTAATGCCTGTAACGGCTCCCTTTAATGCCTGGTTGGCATCAGGTGTCCTTCGCCCGTTAAACCAGTCAACCGCTAATTCAGAATTTTCATCCACATTAATTTTCTCCGCTTCTTTGCTGAGTGCCGGAATGATTCCATCCAGGATTTTCCGAAGAAATTCTTTTTCTGAAGGATCCGAATCATTCAGATTTTCATAAGCCTTGCTGAGCGGCCATGCCAGGAGATTCTTAAACCAGGCATATGAATCACCAAACGCGGACTGACCGGCTTCCATGCCCATCATGCCGGGGATAATTGAACCAGGTACTTGTCCGCAAATACCTTTTACCAGTTTGCCCTTCATTTCGTTCAGGGGTGCTACCAGCATATCACAGGTGGAAGTTCCCATGACCTTACTCAGGTAATAAGGCTCAATTTGTCCGCCGACAGCTCCCATATGAGCATCAAAAGCGCCATTCGCTACTATTATATCGTCACCTAATCCGAGTCTTTTTGCCCAGGATGTGCAAAGTTTTCCCGCTGGCTGATCAGCCGTATATAAGTTGGAAGGCAACTGGGAGGCAAATCCTTTCAGTCTGTTATCCAGTGTGCTGAAAAATTCATCGGGCGGAAAGCCATTATGTTCCGGGGACCAAAGCGCCTTGTGTCCTGCACTGCAAACCCCACGCTTCATCCGGAGAACATTGTCTCCGCCAGTAAGTACATAGGGAATCCAGTCACAATGCTCAACCCAGCTGAAACAGGCCTTCCGCACAGATTCGTCCGCACGTAATACATGTAATAACTTCGCCCAATACCACTCGGAAGAATAAATTCCGCCAACAAACTGAAGATAATTTTCCCGGTAAGATTTTCCATGCCGGTTAATTTCTGCAGCTTCCTGTAAGGCGGTATGATCCTTCCATAAAACAAACATGGCATTTGGATTTTCTGCGAATTCAGGCAGTAACGAAAGCGGGGTGCCTGCCTGATCGACTGCTACGGGTGTTGACCCGGTGGTATCTATTCCAATTCCACAGATATCCTTGATTTGTTCCGGTGGTAATTTTTGCAGGCATGTCCGGATTCCATATTCGAGACCTTCGAGATAATCCAGTGGATGTTGTCTGAATTGGTTGAGTGCAGGAGCAGAATACAAACCTGCTTTCCAGCGGGGATATTCAAAAAGAGAGGACGCCGCTTCTTCGCCGGAATTTGCATCCACAATAATCGAACGGACAGAATCGGTTCCGAAATCGATCCCGATAACCCATTTTTTATTCATATGGAATCGCGTGAAGAATTCATGTCAATTTAACATTTATTCCGTATCTCGGAACCTCGTCCGGCCGGCATGGATCGACATAAGCATCAAAAAAAATTTCCAGTGAATATAGGATAGTTAGCTGAATACGGGGACTCGTTTCGGCTTCATAAACCGGCTTTTCTTTTGAATAAGGCTATATATCTTTGCAGCCATCATGACGAATAAAGATATTTTAACTGAAACCGGTATTTCCAATCAATATAAAAACTGGTTTCTTGATTATGCATCTTATGTTATCCTCGAAAGAGCCGTGCCCGCCCTCCAGGATGGCCTTAAACCCGTGCAGCGCCGCATCCTTCACGCTATGAAAGAAATGGACGATGGCCGTTTCAATAAAGTGGCAAATATCATCGGACAGTCCATGCAGTATCATCCGCATGGCGATGTGTCGATTGGGGAAGCGCTTGTAAACCTCGGACAAAAAGATCTCCTGATCGAAACGCAGGGAAACTGGGGCGATGTGCGCACAGGTGATGACGCTGCAGCGGCCAGATATATTGAAGCCAGGCTCAGTAAATTTGCACTGGAAGTGGGGTTCAATCCAAAAACCACCGACTGGCAACTGAGTTATGATGGCAGGAAGAATGAACCCATTACGCTCCCCATGAAATTTCCATTGCTTCTGGCCCAGGGTGCTGAGGGGATTGCTGTAGGCCTCGCAACGAAAATACTTCCCCATAATTTTTGTGAAATCTGCCAGGCTGCCGTGAAGTACCTGCGGGGAAGGAAATTCGAACTGTTTCCGGATTTTCAGACGGGTGGTATGATTGACGTGATCAATTATAATGAAGGAAGAAGGGGAGCGCGTGTGCGGGTCAGGGCACATATTGAGGAGATTGATAAAAAAACACTGATGATCCGGGATGTTCCCTACGGGATCACGACGAGCCAATTGATTGACTCTATTATTAAAGCCAACGACCAGGGAAAGATTCGCATCAGAAAAGTGACCGATAACACAGCCGCTGAAGTGGAAATACAAGTCGACCTTGCCCAGGGTATCTCACCCGATATTACTATTGACGCTTTATATGCATTCACTGACTGCGAAATAAGTATATCACCCAGCGCCTGCGTGATCAATAAGCAAAGACCTGAATTCCCGTCCATGCCGGAGCTCCTTAAAACTTCCGTGGATCTTACCAAGGATCTATTAAAGAGAGAGCTTGAAATCAAATTGGCAGAACTCCAGGAAAAATGGCATTTCACATCGCTGGAGAAAATATTTTTCGAAGAAAAAATTTATAAAGAACTCGAAAAAAAACATGCTACCTGGGAAAAGGTTTTGCAGGCAATTGCGGCTGCATTCGAGCCATTCCGCAAACAGCTGAAGAAAGACATCAGCCGGGAAGATGTCGTTAAATTAACGGAAAAGCCTGTAAGGAGAATTTATAAGCTCGATATCGAAGAATTGAATGCCCAGATCAAAAACCTGGAAGCGGAAATCAAACAAGTGAAATACGACCTGAATAACCTGATCGATTTTGCTGTTAATTATTTTGAGGAACTCCTGCGCAAATACGGGAAGGGAAGGGAAAGGAAGACTGAAATTCAGGCCATTCGAAGCCATCCAGGCAAAACAGGTAGCCATCGCTAATACCAAAATTTATGTAAACCGTTCCGAAGGTTTTATCGGAACCGGTTTGAAAAAAGATGAGTTTGTTACAGAAGCCTCCGACCTGGACGATATTATTGCATTCACCCGCGGGGGTACTATGAAGATTGTAAAAGTGGCCGAGAAAACCTTTATCGGGAAAGATATTATACACGTGGGCATCTTTCAGAAAAATGATGAAAGAACCACTTACAATATGATTTATGCCGACGGGAAAACGGGCATTAGCTACGCAAAGCGTTTTAATGTGACTGGCGTAACCAGGGAAAAGGAATATGAACTCACTAAATCAGAAAAAGCCAAAGTGCATTATTTTTCCGCCAATGCAAACGGAGAGGCTGAATTGGTAAGGATAATTTTAAACCCCGGATGTTCTGCCAGGCATAAGGAATTCGATTTTGATTTTCAAACCCTTGAAATAAAGGCCCGGGCTTCATTGGGAAACCAGGTAACCAAGTATCCGATCAGGACGGTAAAATTCAAGCTGGCAGGAAGGGCAACACTGAACGCGCGGAACATATGGTTTGACGATACATTCGGAAGGCTCAATACTGAACAGAAGGGGAGTTTCCTGGGAAGGTTTGGTCCGGAAGACAGGCTGCTCGTCATTTACAATGACGGGAACTATGAGATCACCGATCAGGAGCTTACCCAGCGTTTCGATTCAGATAAGATTTTACTAATCGAAAAATTCGATCCCGAGAAAATCATCACGGCGATTTACCTTGACAGCGAAAAAGCCCAGTACAGCATCAAGCGGTTTAAGATTGAAACAAATACCCTGCACAATAAATTCATGTTCATTAAAGAAGGTGAAGGGAACCGGCTGGAGGCTGTCAGCACAGAGGATGAACCGGTTTTGATTATGCAATCCGGTCGGGGGGCGCAGGTGCGCAAGGCAAAAGTCAAAACGGCAAAAGCTGTAGAAGTCATGGGCTGGCGGGCAGTAGGTGCAAAGCTGACCGAATACACAAAGAGCCTGACAATGGAATGGGAACAAAGGAAAAAACCGGAACAACCGGAATTGTTCGACTAGGCTCAATAACGAAACGCCACGCGCTGAATTCCAGTCCGGGGATATCCGGATTACAGCTACAGACTGAAGCGCCCAATCCGGTTGATATAAAAGTTCCGGGTGTTTAATTTAATGCCGTATGTTTACTCAAACAGACCGGGTATAGGGCCAATGACACCGCTGGCAAAATGCCGTATCCATTTTGCTCAGCCATCATTGTTTTAACGGAGTTTTGCCCAAATTTCCCGAATGCAACCAAGTCATAGGTATCTTTCCAACCTTACTCCTTTACGTGGAATTGCCGCACTATGGGTTGTCGTATTTCATTTCCAGGAAACAGTAATGAAATTTGTTTCTCCCGATCACACCCATTTAGTTGCCAAAGGATATATTATGGTGGATCTATTCTTTATCATGAGCGGATTTATCATCTGTCATGTTTATCTGGATAGTTTTCAATATGGATTCAATAATAAAACATTCCGGCAGTTTACAGTAGCACGTTTCGCCCGGGTATACCCGCTCCATTTCATTACTTTGATTTTGTGTATTGTCCTTTTTGTGCCCAAATGGGGATGGGATTCGGTGGATGATCCTAAAGCTATCATCACCAATATTCTCCTGATACATTCCTTTGGAATTCATAAAATATTTACATGGAATGTTCCTTCATGGAGTATCAGTGCAGAGTGGTGGTCATATATGGCTTTCCCGATACTAGCGATTTTTTTATACCGGAATAAAAAACTGGCAGTCCTGGTTCTGTTGTTGTTTGTCGTGCTGGCCTATGGGGGAATCATGTACTGGATCCCCCGGAAAAGTTTTATGGACCCCAACCTGCCGGCGCCGCATAATCTTGATTCAACATTTGACTTTGGTTATCTGAGGGGACTGGCTGGCTTTGTTACCGGTATGCTTTTATATAAATTATATGATTCCGGACTATTCAGAAAATTTTTTCAGAAGGATTTAACGGCCGTAATGGTCATCTTTATAACCATTTATTGCCTGCACCAGGGAATAAATGATCTTTATTGTGTTTTTTTATTTGCGATACTGGTTTTCACTTTTGCGTTGAATAATCAGCGCCTGCATAAAATTTGTAATATCCGTTTTGCGCAATACCTGGGAAATATTTCCTATTCCATTTACCTGGTTCAGTTTTTCCCGCTGATACCACTCTTTTATCTGGATGTTAAATTGCCGGGTGTAGTCTATGCAAAGAGTGGTGTTTCCACAGGTTTTTTGACAGGCGCAACATATTGCGTGATTTATATAATCATATTAATCGGGTTTTCGTCTCTTTCATATTTCTATATTGAGAAGCCCTGTCGAAAATATATCAATGCCAGGTGGGGTAAACAACAGATGCCCGTGTATGCCTGAAGGGGACAGAGCTTTCAGACCTCCTTTGGTGGTTGTCAGGTTATTTTGAAGTGAATCCGTATATTCAGGAACCATTTCACCCAACGGTTCTACAATGCCATCCAACAAAAGATCTGCTGCCATCATACTGATTACGGCCTTATTTTTTTTATGGGGCTTTGCACTTAATCTCAATCCGATATTGATTCCGCATTTAAAGAAGGCCTGTCAGCTGACAGATACGCAATCAGCCTTTGTGGATTCAGCATTGTATATCGCCTATTTCCTGCTGGCAGTGCCTGCGGGAAAATTTATGAAAAGATATAGTTTTAAGAGCGGTATTATTTTCGGATTGATCTTATTCGCCGGAGGTGCTTTTTTATTTTATCCCGCATCCATAAGCCGGGTATATGCTTTTTTTCTGGGGGCCATTTTTATCATGGGTTGTGGAATGGCTTTTTTGGAAACAGCGGCTAATCCATATATTATCGTTTTGGGCGATCCGGCTACATCAACACAACGAATAAATTTTGCGCAATCTTTTAACGGACTGGCGGCATCCATTGCACCCCTCGTTGGCGGCATGTTTATTCTTTCAGGGAAAACGCTCACGAATGACCAGAAATCTACCATGAGCTCAGATCAATTGAATGAATATCTGAATCACGAGGCAGCGGCTGTGCAGGTGCCTTACCTGGTGATCGGCCTGGTCGTGCTTTCCGTTGCGGTTATGATTTACAGAACTAAATTGCCGGAAATCGAAGATGTTGATAGTTCACTTGAAATAGAAGGATCCATATTTAAGGAAAAAAATCTCAT
This sequence comes from uncultured Bacteroidota bacterium, assembly GCA_963741345.1. GTDB lineage: Bacteria > Bacteroidota > Bacteroidia > Chitinophagales > Chitinophagaceae > Puia. The sequence continues at coordinate 75,080 of CAVUHS010000004.1, read as the reverse complement.
GTTTGGAGTGCTTGCTCAGTTTTTTTATGTGGGCGCACAGGCTTGTATCAGTAGTTTTTTCATTCGGTTTTCATATAAAGTGGCCGGCCTGGAGGAGAAGACTGCTGCGTTTTATTTATTTATAGCATTAATGGGATTTATGATTGGCCGATTTGTCGGTTCTGCGCTGATCAGGTTTTTCCCTGCTGCAAAACTGCTGGCCGCTTATAGTATTATCAATATGGTTCTGTTGATTCTTGCAGTAAGCCTCCATGGCATGTTCCCGGTTTATGCCTTGATGGGGGTTGAGTTTTTTATGTCAATCATGTTTCCGACCATTTTTTCACTTGGGATCCGGGGGCTGGGATCAAAAACCAAGGAAGCATCCTCCCTGCTGATTATGGCAATAGTAGGCGGGGCGATATTTCCTGTGATCATGGGCAGGGTCTCTGATGCGACTTCCATTCAGACCGCCTACCTGGTGCCGGCTGTATGTTTTATCATCGTGCTTTTATTTGCATTAAGAAATATAGATGTTGAAAAATTAAAACTCTCCATTTCGCATTAATTATTTTTATGAGACAATTCTGCCTTGCATGCGACCTGAAAGACGATGAGCAGCTGATCCGGTCCTATGATGACTATCACAGGAATGTCTGGCCGGAAGTTAAAGACAGTCTCCGCCAGGCGGGTATCGATGTGATGGAGATTTACCGGACCGGGAATCGTTTGTTCATGATAATCCAGGTGACATCAGATTTCAGTTTTGAAAGAAAAGCTGCAATGGATCTGGCTAATCCCGTCGTCCAGAAATGGGAGGCGCTCATGTCGCAATTTCAAAAGCAGATTCCCTGGGCCAAACCTGATACCAAATGGATCCTGATGGAAAGGGTATTTAACTTTGAAGCGCGAGATTAAACATCGTTGACATGCATTATCCGATCATAGATGCACATCAGCACTTCTGGAAGTACGATCCGTTGCGCGACGGATGGATAACAGATGAGATGGAGGTCCTGAAAAAGGATTATTTACCTTCAGATATCGAGCCGGTTTTTGGTCATAATCATATCGCCGGTTCGGTTGCCGTACAGGCAGACCCCTCTGAAAATGAAAATTATTATTTATTGGATCTTGGCGCGCAAAATCCATTTATTAAAGGTGTTGTGGGCTGGATTGATTTTGAATCCGATGGACTGGAGGAAAAACTGGATCACTACAGACAGTATAAACTGATGAAGGGTTTCCGGCAACTCCTGCAGGGAGAAAAGACAAAGGGATAGTATGTTGAAGCCGGGATTTAAAAACGGGCTCGGATTGCTGGATAAATATGGATTCAGTTATGATCTGCTGATTATGCCGGATCAGCTGGTCTTTGCTGAACAACTCGTGGCTGCATTTCCCAATCAGCGTTTTGTAATAGACCATCTTGCCAAACCCTATATTAAACAGTGGATAATATCTGAATGGAAAATGGCCATGAAAAGATTCGCCCCATTCCAAAATGTCTATTGTAAAATATCCGGCATGGTAACGGAAGCAAATTGGGCATATTGGGAAGAGTACGATTTTCGTCCTTATATGGATGTAGTCCTGGAGACATTTGGAACCAAGCGCATCATGTTTGGATCAGACTGGCCGGTATGCCTGCTGGCCGGAAGCTATGACGATGTGAAACAGATTGCAGATGATTATTTTAATTCATTTTCCTTGTCAGAACAGGAGGATTTTTTTGGTGCCAATGCTACGGCATTTTATCAACTGTTATAAATTTTTTTTATGGATCTGGATTTAACCAACAAAGTAATTATTGTTACAGGGGGTGCTAAAGGAATCGGGGAAGGCATCGTGCGTGCACTATCGGAGGAGGGAGCTATAGTTGCAATCGTCGGCAGGAATGAACCGGATAACAGAAAACTGCAACAGGAAATAGAAAATGCGGGGGGTCATGCATTTTCAGTAGAGGCGGAACTCAATGATCCGGCCTCTCCGGAAAAAGTCGTGCAGGCAGTAGTTCAAAAATATGGCCGAATTGAAGGACTGGTGAACAATGCGGGCGTCAACGACGGGGTCGGCCTGGAATCCGGCAACTATGAACGATTCATGGAGAGTCTTCATAAAAACCTCGTGCATTATTATCTGATGGCGCATTTTTCCCTGCCATATTTAAAATCCTCCAAAGGAGCTATAGTGAATATCAGTTCAAAAACTGCTGAAACGGGTCAGGGGAATACCTCAGCTTATGCGGCTGCCAATGGTGGCCGCAATGCATTGACGAGGGAATGGGCGGTTGAATTATTAAAATATGGCATTCGCGTAAATTCGATCATTGTTGCGGAATGCTGGACACCCCAGTATGATTCCTGGATACGGACTCTTCACAATCCGGGTGAAAAATTAAATGAAATCATTTCAAAAATTCCCCTGGAAAACAGGATGACCACTCCGGCAGAAATTGCAAATGCAGTTGCTTTTCTTCTTTCGGAAAAATCCAGTCACACAACGGGGCAGTTAATTCATGTAGATGGAGGTTATGTACATCTGGACAGGGCACTGGCAAATGCTTAGGGAATTCAAATTATAAAATCTTATGAAGGCATTGGTTTGTACTAAACCCGGTAAATTGGAATATATTGAAATAGCAGAACCTGAATTAAAAAAAGATCATGCGATCGTAAGGATCAGCCATATCGGTGTTTGTGGAACGGATCTGCATGCTTATGAAGGGACTCAGCCGTTTTTTAATTATCCCCGTATACTTGGCCATGAGTTGTCAGGAGAATTGGTGGCAATTGATGGTGCATCGGGTTTTCAAATAGGCGATGCAGTAACTTTTTTACCCTATCAGAATTGTGGGACTTGTATTGCGTGCCGGAATGGCAAAACAAACTGTTGTACAAAACTGGAGGTATGCGGAGTGCATATCGACGGGGGCATGACCAAATATTATTCCATTCCAAGTGCTCTCCTTGTACATGCACAGGGTTTGAGTCTGACTGAACTCGCACTGGTCGAACCGTTGTCGATTGGCGCCCATGGAATCAAAAGGGCAGCCGTTCAGCCCGGTGAATTTTTACTGGTAATGGGAGCGGGCCCGATTGGATTAGCCACTATGGCAATAGCAGGTCTAAGTGGAGCCGAAATTATCGCTATGGACACCAATTCCCACCGTTTGAATTTTTGTAAGACGGTTTTGGGAATACCCCATATTATACATGCAGGAGATGCAAATATTATTGATCAACTGGCTCAAATTACGCACGGAGATATGCCAACAGTAGTGATTGATGCCAGCGGGAACCGGAAAGCGATCAACGGGGGATTAAATTATCTTGCGCATGGAGGGAGGTATGTTTTAATCGGACTCCAGAAAGAAGAATTGGTTTTCAGTCACCCGGAATTTCATAAAAGGGAGGCATCGTTGATGAGCAGCAGGAATGCAACACGTGCGGACTTTGAAAATGTCATACAAAATATTTTGAGTAAGAAACTGGATCCTAAATCCTTTATATCAAACCGGGTTAAATTTAAAGACGCAGCGGCCGGGTTTCCGGTATGGTTGAATTCATCCGGAGAAGTTATCAAGGTAATAATTGAAAATGATGAATGAGTCATGAAATTATCAAAAAATAACCTGTTAGAAATTTCGACAACCGGAATTTCAACACCGGGGAATGAAATTTTCGACCTGCCGGAAAAGATATTACAATTCGGGACAGGTGTTCTTCTTCGCGCACTTCCGGATTATTTTGTGGATAAAGCAAACCGTCAGGGAATATTTAATGGCCGGATCCTGGTTGTTAAGTCAACCAGCGCCGGAGATCTCGATGCATTTAATCAGCAGGATGGTCTGTATACACTCTCCGTGCGCGGATTGGAGGGAGGAACTGAACTGGACCAACCCGTTATTTGTTCCGCCATCAGTCGCGTTATATCAGCCACTCATCAGTGGTCTGAATTCATGAAAGCCGCTTCAAGTGAATATCTGAAGATAGTTATTTCCAATACAACCGAAGTGGGTGTTCAGCTCCTGGAAGAATCCATATTTCAGGAACCACCTGCATCTTTCCCGGCTAAGCTGCTTGCCTTTTTATATGAACGGTATAAAATATTTAAAGGAAAACCGGATGCCGGCATGATTATTATCCCAACTGAATTGTTAACGGATAATGGCGGTAAATTAAAATCCATCCTTACGGATCTGTCGAACTTCAATAAATTGGAGTCCTCTTTTATCGAATGGCTGGTCCGGCACAATCGCTTTTGCAGTTCACTGGTAGACCGGATCGTTCCAGGCAAACCGGAACCTTCGATAAAAGAAAAACTCGAGAAGTCTTGGGGTTACGAGGATGATCTGATGTCGGTTTGTGAACCATACCGTTTATGGGCCATAGAGGGTGAAGAGGCCGTTCGGAATGTGCTTTCATTTTACAAGGTTGATGAGGGGGTGGTCATCGCGCCTGACATCAATAAATTTAAGGAACTTAAGTTGAGATTGTTGAATGCCACCCATAGCCTCAGTTGCGGATTGGCATATGTATCCGGTTTTAAAACTGTCCGGTCGGCTATGGAAGATGTTCTATTTGAATCCTATATCCGGAACCTGATGATGGATGAAATTGCTCCTGCCATTCCATACATGATTTCAGAAAGTGAAAAAAGGGAGTTCGGGTTGAAAGTACTGGACCGGTTTAGGAATCCATTTTTACAGCATCAATGGCTTAGCATCACCATGCAGTACAGTTCCAAACTTTCCATGCGTGTATTGCCAGTATTGAACAGGTATTATGAAATATTTAAGAAACCACCCGAGCTGATATCCATGGGTTTTGCGGCCTATATTCTTTTCATGCGTCCCGTAAAAAAGGAAGCTGATAAATATTATGGCATGCTTTATAATCAGTATTACCCGATCAACGACGACCGGGCCGGGGATTTTTATGGAATCTGGGAGGAGGTTTCCATCGACCAGATTGTGCACAGGATACTTTCGAATACAGGCTTGTGGCATGAAGACCTGACACGCTTAACAGGATTCGAGGCATCTGTTGCCAGGAAATTAAAAAGTTTTATCCGGGTGGGTACATTACCTGAAATCGCAGCCTATAAAAATCCGTCTCAATAAAAATTCAGCGGTCATGTCATTAATATCGAAAGACAGTTTTCGTTTTCTGGAGCAGCTTAAGTTAAATAATAACAAACCCTGGTTTGAGAAAAACAGACCGGTATATGAGCGTGCGAGAGCCGAATACCTTACTTTCATTACAAAGCTGGTAGCGGGAATCAGACAGATCGAATGGATCCCCGATAGAGAGCCGGCCAAATATGTACTGAGGATTTACAGGGATATCCGTTTTTCAAAAGACAAGACACCCTATAAATCACATTTCAGTTCCATCATTGAAAGAGGACCCGAAAACCGGAAATGTCCTTTATATCTGCAAATTCAACCCGGCAGATCTTTGATGGGCGGGGGTATCTGGGACCCGCCGACTGAAATATTGAAAAAGATCCGGCAGGAGATAGACTATAACAGCGCGGCTTTAAAAAAAATCATCCATTCAAAAGAGTTTATAAAATATTTTGGAAAAATATCCGGTAGCAGGCTGGCCAGGCCACCCAAAGGGTATGAGGCCGATAATCCAAATATCGAACTGCTAAAATTCAAACAATTGTACGTGGAAAGAAATTTTGACGACGACCTGGTTTTATCCAAACAACTGATACCGGAAATTTTAAAGTCTTACAAGGCTGCCCTGCCGTTTTTTCACTTTTTTGATGCCGCCATGAGTGAATAAGTTTATTCACCTGCCTCTTTTAGTTTTTCAATATCCATTTTAGTCATTTTAAGCATCGCACTCATCACATTTTTAACTTTAACGGGATCCTTTCCCTGCAGAAGCTGACCCAGGATGGCGGGTATGATCTGCCAGGACAATCCGAATTTGTCTTTGAGCCATCCACATTGGGAAGTGGATCCTCCTGCTGACAGTTTTTCCCAGAAATAATCCACTTCTTCCTGCGACTCGCAATTCACGTACAGCGAAATCGATTCGTTGAATTTAAATGGTGCCGGTGCATTCAGTGATAAAGCCATGAATTCCTGACCGGCCAGTTGAAATGAGCCTGTAATGAAGCCGCCCCGGGGACCTTCTTCCATGCTGTTATAGGAATTGACTTTTCCGACTTTTGAGTCTTTGAATATAGACGCATAAAATTCCATAGCTTCTTCCGCATTGCTATCAAACCACAGGAAGGGTGTTATTTTTCGCATATGATTTTTTAAAACACAAACCTATCAAGACTTCACAATACTGTTGATGTGTAATCGCGTCCATTTACCGGGTGCAATGCGACCAGAAGATCGAAATATTGAATTCATAAAATGAAAAACCCGCTTCCCCGACGCGAGGGAAGTCGGCATATCCGGCGGCGGCAGAACAACAAATTGTATGTCGTCCTGTTTCATTCCGTAGTCTTCCATTAGTTTATGAATAACAAAATTCTGGTTGCTGTATATGCTTGGAATGGCCACGTTCTTGCCTTTCAGATCCGCCAGGCTCCTGTACTGGCTGTTTTTTCCAACTACAATTTCTGAGCCGTCGCGGTGACCGAGATAACAGATCTTTACCGGTACCCCCTGTTCCCGAAGTTTCATTGCCAGCGGTACAATCATAAAAGTAGCCTGCACCTGTTTTGCTTCCAGCGCGCTTACTACAGTTGGAAAATCCGAAAATACACGTGAATTGAAATTCGTATTTGATTGCGTTGTCTTGGATGCGTAATCAGTAACCGGGCAGGTCAGATGACAGGTAACCGGTAGAAAGCCGACAGTAAGTTCGCGCGATGCCATTTTGATTTGATCCTTCATGTATCACATCTCTTACATTGACTGAGCACCATTACGATTCCAGGGACGATATCGCAGAAGCCCCAGCATACGAGGATACCGCGATCAGTGCGCCGACGATAATAATGTCATAATGTTTCCTATCTCATATTTAGGCGATTCGTAGCAAAATCAGGGTCCTATACTTGTAATCCTAGTTCGGTCAGTATTGCCTTCATTGCTTCGATCACCGCATTATCCGTCAGATCCCTGCGGACGTGGTGCATCTAATTTGTAACTCGCGCCTAATAGTTGCGGGGCGGTTGGATAATACCAACACGCGGTCGGCCAGTTGAGCAGCTTCTTCTATATCATGCGTTACAAACACGACGGTACTTGGACGCTTCTCCAGTAAACGAACCAGTTCACTGCCGCATACGAAGTCGTGTCTGGTAATCCAGAGCGGAAAATGGTTCATCCATCAGCAATATGTCGGAATCGCCGGCAAGCACCCGCGCCAGTTCAACCCGTTGCCGCATGCCTCCGGATAACTGGTGCGGATAATGATGTTCAAAACCTTCAAGGTGGATCAGTTCTATCAGATCGCGTAGTTCCTTTTCGCGGTGTGCTGCATCTGTCATCGAACGCAATCCGATCGTGATATTTTCTGAAACAGTAAGCCAGGGGAACAGACCATCCTGCTGGTAAACTGTCCGGATAATACCTTGTCTGATAACAGAACCCGAAGACGGTTTGATATGAACCGGACAGTAGATTTAATATCGTAGTTTTGCCGCAACCTGATGGGCCTACCAATACGACTACCTCGCCCGGGTTAACTATCCAGATTCAGATCTCTGCCAATACAGGTGCTGCTCCATAACGATGCGAAACTTTTTCAAGTATGAGCCGGCTGTCCGAACTGTTTATCTTTCATAGCCCCAGCGTACATTAGGAAGTTTAGTTAATTGTGCCAGCAGACGATCAATGCCCGTGCCCAGCAAACCAATAATTATCATATAACAAACAGCTGAATCCAGACGCAGACCATTGCGTGCTTCCCAGATTCCATACCCTAGTCCATCCTGGCAGCCTACCATTTCGCTGCAGATAGGGGCTTGTCACTATGCCGGATTCGGAATTTTAACTGCCATAGCATACTTTTTTATAACTAAGCGACTGCCATGGTGGAAAGTTTAGGTCTGGCAGTCTTTTTCGGATTCAAGATACTCCCGGATTCTGTGACCACCCGCTTAATTATTTCATCCTGGATATCAAACAAACAAATGCCCTCTAATTTGCGGTCGTAGCAATTTCCCCAAATTTGTTCCCCGGTAACCGCATTAATCATTTGAATATTGACTCTTATTCTGTTGTCATGGAATTGTATGTCCCCTGTGTAAAGAAATTGTACGCCGGCTTTCAGTAGCGCATCTTTAAAGTGAAAGGGGTTGCTATATAAATAACGCAGGGGATTGTAGGCGATAACGATCAACCGGTGGTTGCCAGCCAGGGTTGAACTTAGTTGGGATGCGATTCCCTCGGCGAAAGAAATCATTTTATCCTCCTTCATGAAATAATTCAAGGGCGAGACAGCTACTTTGATGTCTGAATCCCCGTGTTCCGGCAATCCGAATTCTGCTGCGGTCTCTGATGGTATTCCACTTGTAGTTTGCCGGGAACCGGCTTCAAAAAAAAATGGAATATAATTCCCTTTCGGAACAGAAATACGAAGAGTGTCCGATTTCCCCGTTCCCATATAATATTGATTCAGGGCTCTTCTCAGACGACCTGCATGAATTCGTACTATCCCATCCGCCTGCGGATTGAATTCCGGAGGCTTATTCAGTACATTAATGCCAATAGTATATTCTTTCAGCAAGTGGGGTCTACCTTCCATGGTTTCCGTAATGATAAAGGAGAGAAATCTTTTTAAAATATCAGAAACCGAAAATACCGGATCGCAAAACATTTTTTGGAGGTGTTCATAAACAAACTGCGGCGAAAACAGATTTTCCTGTGGAATTTGATTCATCTGATACATGTAAACCGTATTGCTCGGTGCAATTTGCAAATACAGGTGGAAATGGGTTATGATATAAATCAATGCGGGGGATGACTAAAATCAGGATGACAAAAAAAAGCTGCTAACCAGCAGCTTTTTTATCGGAGTATAAATCGATCATTTTAGCCTTATTCGAAGTATCCTCCAGTCGCTTCATGATCCTTTTTCGCTCGGCGATCGTTTGTTCTAATTGCGCAAAAATGTCCGGTTTTATTTTGGTTTGTGTTGACAAACAGGCCATCCTGGTTTGTGTGTTGATATACTTTGTACTCATAAATACGTTTTGAGTTGTTAGAAATTTATTTTATTGTCCTTGCTTGCGATTATGATCAATTTGATCAGAATGCACCGAATTTAAAACTCAGATTGGCGGTGCGGGCACTCATTTTGGAATTGGTTATACCCGTTTGATCGGCGCCGGCGATATACCGGTAACCAACTCCCGCTCCGATATGAAACCAGTTTGTAACGGCCATTTCAAGATTTACGGAAGGTTGGATGACATAAAATCCGGACGCGTCAATGTCCTTTAATTCGTCAGATCCGTTTTGAGTCACTGTTCCTCTCCCGTTACCATTTTTTATTATACCACCACCGACCAGGGTGTTGATGGTAAAGAAAATCTTCCTGGTTTCAAAAAAGCTGTATTCCAGCACTAGCCCCCCATATCCCATTTTCCATGCATTCTGGCCATTGGTTTCGACATTTTTACCAATCCCGTTATGATGAGTGACCAAACCATAACCGCCCAGGCCAATCATCAATTTATGATTGATCATCCATCCGCCGTATGCTCCTGCGAACATGGCCGACTGATCGTTAAACCTGGAATACTGTGTTGTTAAAACACCGTATCCTGTGCTTTTTAGGCGGCTGCCCGGGACAGCATTCGTAGATTCATTTTGCTGGGCGAATAATTGTGCATTCATCAGAAGCAGTGCTGCGAAAATTAAATTTTTCATTTTGTTGAAGTTTGATTGTTTTTTTAAAATATTTCTCATTTGCAGAACAAAACTAGGCCGCAGGGATAGGCTGTTTTGTCGTATTTATACATACGTGCCCGGCTTTTATACCAAACCCGTTTTTGGCTGATATAGAGTCGATTTCATTCCACCCGGGGTTCAAATCCGGCAATCCGGGGTTTCGTATAAGAATATGCCCTGTTTGTAGAATTCCTGTTTACCGGCTGAGATGATTGACTAGTTTTGGGTATAATGGGAAATACAGATACGATTATAGCACCCTTTGATAATCCATTGATCAGGTTTATTTCTGAGTCCCGGTATAAATGGATACGTCATACTATATTTATTCTGCTCGGACTCATTCTCGCGTTTAAAGGGGATATAGGTGTTGACAATCCTTTTCGCACACCTGAATTGCAAAAAGCCATGATTCTCGGTGATCTGATCACTTTTACCTGTATCATGGGAATGATATACCTGATGATCGGGATATTGATTCCACGGTTGCTTTTTCGATCCAGGGTTTTCCTTTTTGCATTATCCTTTATTGTACTCATCACAGGGATCTATTTCCTGGTTTGGTTTATTGATATCTATTTTTTCGTACCTATGGATCCGACCAACGGCCCGCCGCTGGTACCCCATGTTGAACTTTCCATCATGTCGTATATTCAGTTGAGTGCTGTTTCATCTGTCCTCTTAGGATCCGTTGTGGGTTTGGTCGTATTTAAAAAGTGGATCAACGATGTGCATAGAATGAGTGAGCTGCAGGAAATTAATTTGCGCACAGAGATGGAGCAGTTAAAAAGTCAGGTCAACCCGCATTTCCTGTTTAATACTTTGAACAATCTGTTGGTCCTCACCAGGACGAATCCTGAAAAAGCATCGAAGGTATTGCTGGGATTGTCTGATTTGTTGAGATACCAGCTATACGACAGCGCAAGAGATAAGATTTCACTTACAAAGGATATTGAATTCATTCAAAACCTGCTTGCTTTGGAAAAAATAAGGAAAAATGATTTTGAATACCAGGTAAATTCTGAGGGAGATATGAACATGATTACCCTGCCACCGTTTCTTTTTATTCCATTTGTGGAAAATGCTATTAAGCATGGAGCTTCCACGATTGGTCATTCCTATCTACGATTGAATTTTCGGGTAACTGATCATCGCCTGTACTTCACTGCTGAAAACTCCAAACCTCCGGTAAGAAAAAACACGATCGGGGGACTTGGACTGAAAAATATCAACCGGCGTCTTGAACTGCTTTATCCTGGCAATCATATGCTCAATATCAAGGAAGAAGCGGATAATTATATTGTAAACCTTATTGTACCAATATGAAATGTATTGTAGTTGACGACGAACCTCTTGCCCGCCAGGGAATGGAAATGTGTATTGCCCAGGTAGGAACATTAAAATTATTGAACAGTTTCAGCAACGCCCTCGCAGCCGGCGATTTCCTGCATAAAGAAAAGGTGGACCTGATGTTTCTCGATATCAATATGCCTGAATTGAGCGGTCTGGATTTTTTAAAGTCTTTGCGGGATGCCCCGCTGGTGATCTTTACAACGGCGTATCCGCAATACGCACTGGAAAGTTATGAACTCGATGCTATTGACTACCTGGTAAAGCCGATCCGTATCGAACGCTTTTTGAAATCAGTCAATAAAGCAGAAAATCACATGCGACTCCTGCAGCAGCAGGGGAATAATAATCAGGTGGAAAAATTTGAGGATGACTTTATATTTATTAAAGCGGACAGGAAATATTTTAAAATTAACTTTAAAGACATCCTGTACATAGAAGGTCTCAAAGACTATGTCGTGATCTATACTGCTGATAGTAAGATAATTACTCCCATGAATGTCAAAACGATTGCTTCACAGTTGCCGGATTCATTATTTGCCCGCGTCAGTAAGTCATATATTGTCAATATCCTTCATATCAATTCTTTCGACAATGAACTAATCTACATCCACGATACAGAAATTCCCCTGGGCCAGAGTTTTAAGGATGATTTTATCAAACAGTATATTGAGAAAAAAATAGTAAAAAGATAAACGCTGATAGAGATGTTCGTGACTGGCAATTTAGTGCAAGACTCAAAATGACTATTCAGGGAAATATGATGGCAAAAATATAAATGGCAAAAATGAGAAGAAGGACAACGCCCTGTAAAATCGTCGTTTTTCCGGTACTCAGTGAGAGTATAATGACAAACAACGAAAGCAGGAAAAGCACCGACGAGGCGGCGCTGATACCCAGCGATAGGGGGAGACCGGTGTAGAGGGAAACAAAGGATACCGTTGGTATGGTAAGACCGATACTTGCCAATGCAGATCCCAGCGACAGATTCAGACTTTTCTGTAATTGATTTTTTCTGGCCGCTTTATACGCAGAAAGACCTTCCGGCAATAAAACTACAACCGCGATAATTACACCTACAAGGGAGACCGGGGCGCCGATAGACTTTACCCAGGATTCAAGGCCGGGTGCCAGGGATTCAGCAAGGAAGACTACTGCGCCGAGGCAAAAAACCAATAGAAACACACTTATCCATGCAACTTTATTTGAAGGATGTTCTGATTCCAATTCTTCTTCGGCTGCCGATGAAAAATGATCGCGGTGCCGGACGTTTTGAACAAGGATAAAAGTGCCATACAAAATCAATGTCACGATGGCAACAAACAGCAGTTGTTGTTTATTATAAAAAGGCCCCGGAAGACTTACGGTAAAATTTGGCAGAATCAGCGTAAGCACCGAGATCGTAACCAGGGTGATCAGGGCTGCACTGATGCCCTGCTGAATAAAGTTCTGTTCCTTAAACCGAATGCCTCCCGAAAAAATGCTCAGGCCGATCATGCCATTCAATATGATCATAACGGCGGCAAACACGGTATCTCTTGCCAGTACGGAAGTATCCTTACCCCCTGCAAACATCAGGGATACGACGAGTGAAACTTCTATCATTGTTACAGCCAGGGCCAGAACCAGTGTGCCAAATGGCTCACCCACGCGATGGGCAATGGTTTCTGCATGATGTACTGCGCTCAGCACGGCGGTAATCAGGGCAATGGCTGAAACAATTATGAGTGGTGACCAGTGGATATAATGGCTTATAAAAAAAACTACCCACGCAGCTACCGGTAGCAGAATGGTCCAGAGAGGAATTTTTGTTGTTGATTTCATGTTCGCAGTCAAACACTAATATAATGGATATGGATGAATTGATTCCGGAAATGGCGGACAGTTTAAAAGTATGCCAGCATTATTTTAGTTCATTCCATATAAACGCCATTCTTTTTTCTACGTTCAGGCGGGGTAGCATGATGGGTTCATATCCTGATAACAGGTACCACTTGCGGAGACTTTCATAAATATTTACAGATTCTTCAAATGTCTGGTCACGCTCGCTGTCATTGGTATAAATTTCTTTCCATGGAGGTGCGAGAAAAACTTTCCTGTTAAACTGGTGGGTGCTTATATAGCTTCGAATTTTTTCAAAATAGATTTTGTCATTTTGTTGGATTAAAAATGCACTATCCAGAAATGAACGGTCGAAGAAAAGGATTTCAGACCTGTCCGAGTTATTAATAAACTGTTCGAGGTCGATCTCAAACATTTGCCTCGCAAATACTTCCGGAGCCGGCCTTGGAGACATGCCTTTTTTTATTCTTTCCTTTATAATAATACGCCCGGATTCGCCGATATGATGAAACCCTTTTTCAGACATTCTGTCCAACAGTGTTGTCTTACCACCGCCAGGACCCCCGGAAATAACAACGAAATTATTTTTTACCACGTTTGCAATTGTTGGTCAATTTATATTATAGTGCCTCAGCACTCTCAGAGCCCGCAATGTGTTCCAGCGACTTGGTTTTCCGGTTTCTTCCATCTCAAAATGTGTTTCTCCCGGATATTTTGCAGGTAGTTTCCAAAGTCCATCCTTATCCCTTTTGTCTTGTATAACAACGATCGCATCATTCATACGACGATCATATTTCACGTTGGCTAACCGGAAATAGTCCATGGCTTTTAGAATGTCATAATGCCAGCGCGGTGGATAATATAACTTCAGGAAGTTTGGATTAATAATTCCCCCTGTTTTGATGGAACGATACAATTGATGCTTCAGGATGAATTCCTGCGATTCAGCCTGAGCGTTTTCTAACTCCGTTAACCTGTACTTGTAGTTATTTCTTTTGTATTCAAGAATACCTTCCAGAACTGAAAGGGTAGAATGAAGCGAGCTGTGAAAAGCTCCTTTTCGATTCGATTCACAGTTGAATCCACCATCCTTCATTTTTTGAGATAATAAAAAATCAACCAGAGATTTTAAAATCGCTTCCTGCACATGGAAATAAGACGCATAATTTAAGATCATACCATTCACACATACATCACTTCTGGCATTTTTTCCAATGGGATAAATACCTCCATCCGGACTCTTTTCTCTTTCAAATATAATATTTAAGGTTTCTTTTACGCTTATGTTTCCGGGGGAAAGGCTAAGATTTTTCAGGTCCAGTAAAGTATAATGGGTGGATATCCATTTTGGTTGGTAGAATCCGCGTCCCCAATAGCCATTTTGTTGACGTCGATTGAGGAATTTTAATCCCCATCCTTCATATTCAATTTTCTTTCTTAATGCTGGTTTGTCTGAGTTTAATAAATCCCTGTATGTCTGATATTGAATAGAGACATCACCGTTTAGCAACCAGGATATTATTTCCTTATGGGTCATTTTTTAATTCCGATCAATGGAAATTCGGCAGAACAGGCGGCAATTCTAAAATCCTTACTTCACTTTTTTTTCAAGCAGGTATCCCATCGTTATGCTGATTGTCGGAATTGCAAGGTAGCTCAGTCCAATTGACATAAAATAATTTATGAAGCTCGTCTTCATAATAGGTACAAGTACGATTGCATCAAGAATAATATTAATACAAAGCCATGAAAAACCAACCATAATCCCATTTCGCAAAAAATCGCCTGGCAATCCTTTGTAGTAGCGAAAGAGAAGGAAACATCCTGTAATTGTTCCAATTAATATTATAATTGATTTGAAAGAAGCGTAAGGAACTACAAGTTCGCCACCTGGCTTATAAAACAGAAAAGAAAATGCAAATGGTATTAACCAGGAAAGAAATCCGAGCAAAATGATTTTAGAAATTATTTTCTTTGTCACTTGTTTATATTGTAGTTAAATGTAGTACTACAAGAAGTTAACAAGAATGACATTTGTCATGTATTTGCTTGATTTTTTTCATCTGATTTATTTCGCATAAAAACAGAATATCGCCCATTTATCCGGTTATTTGAGGTTATAACTGATCAGGAACCATGCAGTATGATGAAAGGCAAAAAGGAAGGCGTAGGAATTATTGAAGTAAGTTTTTACGAAGCCGACATGTTCTTTGAAACGTTCGTTCAGGTAGTAATCGGCATCAGCCAGTGTGGTGCCACCGACGATTTCCCAGGCATTTGTATAGGTACTGTCCCCAATCGTTATTGTTCCCTGGCTGACTACTTTTTTAAAATCTAATTCACCTGACAGACAGAGCCAGTTTGAACCCACAGCATAAGGAGTGATATAAACCTTAGGCGTAGAGAATTTGTGTCTGTCCAGGAACAGGATGCTGTCGCCGGATTGATAAACATAATTCGTATCGATCGAGCCCGGATATTGGTATTGCCATATTGTTGCAATGGCCCTATTCTCCAACCTGGTCCGGCCAACGATTTCGATATCTACATAGTACTGACTGGAGGATACGGTTGGGCTGTCTATGCCGTTTGCACGGATGGTTGTGTCGTCTACCAGGTAATGCCATTCGTCGCCGACTCTATTGGGGAAATAAACCTGTGAACTGCTACTGTCACTTTCGGGAGGCAGAACCTGCGAATTGCTGCTGTCGTTATTAAGAGGTGGAACCTGCGAACTGTTGCTGTTGGTTTTATAGCAACCTGCAGCAAGGAAGGAAATGACTATAGCTATTTGAATCCTCAACATGTGCCCGCGTGGATTTAAATGAACGCCATTCCATTGCAGATGATTCTCTTGGGGTAAGGACGTTTCAATACCACATTGCACTTCAACTAATTCAATGTCGGGATGACAGGATTCGAACCTGCGGCCCCTACGTCCCGAACGTAGTGCGCTACCGGGCTGCGCTACATCCCGCTTTAGAGCAACAAATTTAATGTGTGTGGTGAAACTGGAAAAGAAATATTATCCTGAAGGCAGGAGTTGAGCAGGATTAAACTTCAGTTTATTACCGGTGGCGCGTTCAGCGTTCAGTGTTGAGCGTTCAGCATTCACTTATTTCCGGCAATTGAATTCCTGTGCAGTTTTAAGCGAATCGTTGCATTGCCTTTGAAATCGCTGGAGAGAAAGGTCTCATATCTTTTGTCACCATCGGTGAGAACCATCAGGGCTGTGTTGGGCGGGTATTTCCCCAAGTTTTCCGCAAACATACTCACTTCATTCACTTCCCGGGAACTATCCAGTTGAATATAAACATTAAATGCGCGTTCATTCAACTCCTGGTGTGCTACGACCAGATTGCCGTTCAGAAAGACGGAAATACTGTCGCCATCCACTTCTGCATTATCATAAAAGCTTAATCGAACACTGTCTGAGCCCACTTCAATCTGTTTGCTCACGATCTGTTTTCTCTTCTTGAAATTATCTTTGATTTTGAGAATATCGGCCTGGGCAACGGGTTGCTCCAATACCAGCGGCACTGATTTGTTTTCTGTTGGAGCCGTTACGACAGCAGCTGCCACGGGCGTATTCCTGATAGCAGCCGGTTTTTCTTTGCCAGTAGTTTTATTTTTGTCCGCTACCGCCGGATCTGCGATCCCTGCCAATTCTTTTTCTGCCACGGCATTCTTACCCTGCACAACATCCGGAACTGGTGGCTGCGGTTTCCAGTAACTCCGTGTACTCGAAACGTCCTTGAAAATACTGTCTGTGACTTTCGCTTCTGTGTAAAGGGTATAATTCACACGCAGATCGGGACAGGTATATGTATATTTTCTGTCCCTGTAAAAGTAACCAATCAGTTCAGTTTTGACTTTGGAAACCCGCAGGGTGCCGTAGAAACTGGTGATACAGTCTACGCTATTGGTGGTGGAATTGGTTTGATAAAAAACAATCGGAATATCGTTTATGACAACCTTTTTGGTTTTGGGGTCAAAACTTCCTTTCACGATAAAACTCTGATAAATATCTTTGAAATAGTATCCAAAGTATCCTTTCACTTTATTCCCCTTTTGGGAAATGATGAGTTCTGTCAGGTAATTGTTCTGAATGCCGGCTACTTCCACATTGGCCTTGCCATACCAGTATCCGGTAACTTTCTGAGAATGAGCGGCAAATGCTGAGAAAAGGAGGATCACGAGTACCAGATTCTTCATGGGCTTTTTCTATAAGGTTGACAATTATCTAACGTGGGAAACCGGCAATCATTATACCAGTATGGGTTTATTTTGATCCCGGAGGTAAAATATCTTCTCAGGGACGGTATTATTTCAAAAACCGCTTGATTTCACGCTGGGTATCCCTTTCTTTCACGGTTTCCCGTTTATCGTACAGTTTTTTACCCCTTGCAAGGCCAATTTCCATCTTAATGAGACCTTTTTCACTCAAAAATACCCGAAGGGGGATAATCGTATAGCCCTTGTCCTTTAGCTTATTTTCGAGCTTTCTAAGCTCTCTGCGGTTCAGAAGCAGTTTCCGGTCGTGAACAGCTATATGGTTGTTGGTGGTCCCGAAGCGGTATTCAGCTATGTGCAGGTTTCGAACCCAGAGTTCAGATTGGAAGAACATGCAAAAGCTATCGGCAAAGCTCAGTTTCCCTTCCCGTATTGATTTCACTTCCGTGCCGGCCAAAACCATGCCCGCATCGTATTTTTCCTCGATGAAATATTCATGGTAGGCCGATCGATTCCTGATTTCATTCATATTAGCCGGCAAAATTAGCGAATGGGATCAGTTCTTCAGCAAACTCAGAACGGTTGCAATTTTGAGTTTTAGTTCCTTGCGGTTCACAATAAAGTCGAGGAATCCGTGCTCCAGGAGAAATTCACTTCTCTGAAATCCTTCAGGCAGGTCTTTTTTGATTGTTTCGCGGATAACACGGGGGCCGGCAAATCCGATCAGGGCACCGGGTTCGGCTATATTGAGGTCGCCGAGCATGCCAAAAGAAGCAGAAATCCCTCCAAAAGAGGGATCTGTAAGTAAAGATATATAAGGAATTCTGGCGTCTGTAAGTTGTGAAAGCTTGGCAGAGACCTTGGCCAGCTGCATGAGGGAAAAAGCACTTTCCATCATCCGGGCTCCGCCTGACTTGCAAATAATCATAAGCGGGGCCTTGTGTTGCAGACAATAATCCACAGATCTGGCAATGCGTTCACCCATCACACTACCTAGCGAACCGCCGATAAATTCAAAATCCATACAACCTATCACCATATGATGTTCGCGAACCTGTCCGGCAGCGATACGGATGGAATCTGTTATATCCGTTTTTTGCCATGTTTCTTCCAGTCTTTTCTGATACGATTTCAAATCAGTGAAGTGCAAAAAATCCTTACTGCGGATATTCTCAAACAGAATATCATATTTGTTATCATTGAAAAGAATTTCGAAATACTCATCGCTGCCAATCCGGTGGTGATGACCATCTTTAGGACATACAAATAAGTTTTCCCGCAACTCGGTAACGGTGCATATATAATTACAGCTTGGGCATTTGGTCCATAAACCTTCGGGCGTTTCTTTCTTCTCCGCCGTGCTGGTCAGGATCCCCTTTTTAATTCGTTTAAACCAACTCGTTTTAGTTTCCTCTGTAGTTCCTTCTTCACCCGAAAGATTGGCTTCAAAATCTTCTTCGCGCTTCATCAAAACAGATATTTGAGCGGCTAAGATAGGGATTTCCCTTTTCCTGACTTATTTTTGCATTATTCCCCTGATTTTCAATTTCACAGCGCTTATGAAATGGTCTGAATTCTTCACTTCCTCGATCGGCAAGAAGTTTATCATGTCTCTGACCGGAATTTTCCTGATTAGTTTTCTCGTGGTGCATGTGGGCGTTAATGCCTGCATCTGGGCCAACGACAGCGGTCAGATGTTTAATCTCGCATCCCATTTTATGGCAACGACGGTAGTGATACGTATTGTGGAGGTTGGTTTGTTCGCGGGTTTATTGCTGCACATTATACAGGGCCTCATACTGGAAGTTCAAAATCGTTCAAAACGCAAAACAGGGTATGCAGTCACCCTGGGCAATCGCGGAAGCAAATGGTACAGTCGCAGCATGGGCCTGCTGGGAACTCTTTTATTATTTTTCCTTGTTATACACTTAGCGCATTTCTGGGTACCCTCAAGGTTTACCGAACTGCCTCCGGTTGAATATAATGGTAAGGAAGTCGCCAATCAATATGCGGAAATCATCCGCGTTTTTCAGAATCCGTTAGTAGTTGTGATTTATGTACTGGGTTGTATTTCCCTGTTGTATCACTTGTTGCATGGATTTCAAAGCGCATTCAGAACATTGGGTGTTCCCGACGGAAAATATATTTCTCTTGTAAAAAATGTTGGATTTGGTTTTGCCGTCATCGTATCGCTGGCTTTTGCCATGATGCCGGTTTCTGTGTACCTGGGCTGGGTAAGTTAATTTTCAAATTTCCAAATTTTCAAATTCTTTCATTCAAATGCTCGATTCAAAAATCCCCGCAGGATCCCTGGAACAAAAGTGGAGTGAATATAAAGGACATGTGAAACTGGTCAACCCCGCCAATAAGCGCAGGTTAGAAATCATCGTAGTCGGAACCGGACTTGCGGGCGCATCCGCTGCCGCTTCCCTGGCGGAAATGGGTTACCAGGTAAAAGCTTTTTGCTTTCATGATTCACCGCGCCGGGCGCACAGTATATCAGCACAGGGCGGCATCAATGCTGCGAAAAATTACCAGAATGACGGAGACAGTGTTTTCCGTTTGTTTTACGATACGGTCAAAGGAGGCGATTACCGCGCCCGTGAATCCAATGTGCACAGGCTGGCTGAAGTAAGTAATAACATAATTGATCAATGCGTAGCCCAGGGAGTTCCCTTTGCGCGTGAATACGGCGGTCTGCTGAGTAACCGGTCATTCGGTGGCACCCAGGTACAAAGAACATTCTATGCTGCCGGCCAAACCGGCCAGCAATTACTGATTGGCGCTTACCAGGCACTTGAAAGGCAGGTCTCCCTGGGAAATGTGACGATGTATTCACGTCATGAAATGCAGGAACTTGTATTGATAGATGGAAAGGCGCGTGGAATTATCACCAGGAATCTTATAACAGGAGAACTCGACAGACATTTTGGACATACGGTGCTGCTCTGTTCAGGAGGTTACAGCAATGTATATTATTTGTCGACCAGTGGAATGGGATCAAATGTAACTGCAGCCTGGAAGGCACATAGACAGGGCGCCTATTTTGCGAATCCATGTTTCACCCAGATTCATCCAACCTGTATTCCTGTTTCCGGAGATTACCAGTCAAAGCTTACCCTCATGTCCGAATCACTCCGTAATGACGGACGTATCTGGGTTCCAAAAAAACAAAATGAAACCCGTAAGCCGGGTGAAATTCCGGAAGATGAAAGAGACTACTATTTGGAAAGGAGATATCCTGCTTTTGGAAATCTCGTACCCCGCGATGTTGCCAGCCGTGCTGCGAAAGAAAGGTGCGATGCGGGTTATGGTGTCGGCACATCCAGGCAGGCTGTTTACCTGGACTATGCGGAAGCATTTGTCCGCTACGGAAAAGTGGAATGCAATAAGAACGGAATCAAGAATCCAACTCCTGAAACCATCCGTCAGCACGGAATGGAAGTAGTAAAGGAAAAATATGGCAACCTCTTCAGTATGTACGAAAAGATTACAGGAGAGAATCCATATGAAGTGCCGATGCGCATCTATCCGGCTGTTCACTATACCATGGGAGGGCTATGGGTAGATTATGAATTGATGACGACCATACCCGGCCTTTATTGCCTGGGAGAAGCAAATTTTTCCGATCATGGCGCCAACCGCCTTGGTGCTTCCGCCCTGATGCAGGGCCTTGCCGACGGATATTTTGTGATTCCTTACACCATCGGGAATTACCTGAGTGATGACATCCGTACTAAAGAAATTCCAACCAGTCATCCGGCCTTTGAATCTGCTGAGAACATTGTTGCCGACCGGATGAACAGGTTAAAAAATATCGGCGGGACAAAAACCGTGGATCATTTTCATAAACAACTCGGAAAGATCATGTGGGATAAATGTGGCATGGCCCGCAATGCAAAAAATCTTCGTGAAGCCATCGTTGAGATCCAGCAATTAAAAAAAGAGTTTTACAGTGATCTGAAAATTCCCGGCGACATCAAAGAAATGAATCCCGAACTGGATAAGGCAAACCGTGTGGCCGACTTTATTGAACTGGGAGAACTGATGTGTAAGGATGCGCTGGACCGAAATGAGAGCTGCGGCGGTCATTTCCGCGAGGAAATGCAGACGGAGGAAGGTGAAGCAAAGCGAAATGATGAGCAATTCAGTTATGTGTCTGCCTGGCAGTACCTGTCGGAGCACGAATGGGAGTTGCACAAAGAGATGCTGACATTTGATGTGGCGAAACCTTCGCAAAGAAGCTATAAATAAATTCGATTTCGGATGATGGAGAAACATTAAAAGCCAGATCGATTAAAAAATAAACAGTATAAAACCGTTTTTAGATATGGAGCACTATAAGATGAATCTGACGTTAAAAATTTGGAGGCAAAAAAATGCTGAATCCAAAGGACGCTTCGAATCTTATAAGATAGAAGATATATCATCTGAAATGTCTTTTCTGGAAATGATGGATGTTCTGAACGAAAAGCTGATCCGCGAAGGGCAGGAGCCGGTGGCATTCGACCATGATTGCCGGGAAGGTATCTGCGGAACCTGTTCCATGTTCATCAATGGCAGGCCACATGGACCCTGGCAGGCTAACACAACATGCCAATTGCATATGCGTGCGTATAAAGACGGGGACACCATCACCATAGAACCCTGGCGTGCCAATGCGTTTCCGGTTATTAAAGATCTTACGGTTGACCGCACAGCCTTCGACCGAATCATCCAGGCAGGAGGATATATTTCTGTTAATACGGGAAATGCGGTGGATGCCAACTCCCTCCCCGTGGATAAAAACCTGGCCGATGCCTCATTTGCCGCTGCTGCCTGTATCGGATGCGGAGCCTGCGTTGCCGCATGCAAAAATAGTTCTGCTATGCTCTTTGTGTCAGCTAAAGTTTCTCATCTGGCCCTGTTGCCGCAGGGGCATCCGGAGCGTAAGACCCGCGTAATGAATATGATTGCGCAAATGGATAAAGAAGGATTCGGAAGCTGTACGAATACACAGGCCTGTGAATCAGTATGTCCCAAAGAAATATCCATGACCAATATCGCCAAACTCAACTCAGAGTATATTCTGTCAGGATTAAGTGGCTAAATGAAAAGAAGGGACTGCCAGGGTCTTGCCAGGTGGGAGCAGGGTGTAGTCATAAAGGCAAATGGTCTCTATAAGGTCTCTGTAAGGTCTCTGTAAAGTCTCACGAAATGTAATCAAACTCCTGAATTAAAGAGTGCCACGCTTCCTCCAACCCAGGTCTTGTCCTGGTTATAACGTACGCCGATCATTTTTCCTTTACTTAACCTGGCGAGGTTGATGGCTGGTTTAGGCCTGGAAAATCCCTCCGGCCACAGGTACATGATACGGATCTCAGCCTTGGCAGCATCATCCGGCGTTTTTATTACAGACGCATATTTTACTTTCCGTTGTAATATCCAATTAGATGGATCCTTTACTGAACGGAGATCCTCCGGTTTGATATCAATGATTACACCCTGACCGGCAAAAGAAAACAGCGGTTTCAATACATAGTTCTCAAGATCTGCCGGTTGTTCTCTCAACCGGTTCAGAAAAACTGTTTCAGGTACGTAGGGATGTTTTATAAATGGAAGCGTGTATTTTGAAATCCGGTAAAACCAGTTGGGATGCGGGATCCATTCAACGTCCCATTTCTTCCCAAGATCGATATGTTTACCAAGTGTATCTTTTTGCGCATGCAGGTCGTCGAAGATGACACGGTTATAAATTCGTCTCACCCTTGTTTTTTTATTGCTTGTCTTGTGCATGTAATACAATTGATCGCCTTCTTCGAGTAATTCTGTGATGCACACCGGCTGAATACCAAAATAATCCTCTGTACAATAAAAATCAATCCTTGTTTTTTGTTCATGTGGCCTGATTTCCAGTAAGATGGTTTCTTCCGGTTTACCGGGGCCGATCAAAATTTTTTTCAGCTCTTTCAGATAAGATGGACGATCATAACCGCCCAGGTACTGAGTCAGATTGCGGGTTATAGAAAAATGTTTCTGTATGACTTCCGGATAGTATACCTGGAACCCATACAGCGTTGGGAAACCCTGCATTTCGATAAGTTGTGGCTCGAGTTCATTTTTATCATTTATGCAAACACCGAAATCAAAAGCAATAAATTGAGGATTTGTTTCATTGCCGGGAACAAAATCCTGAGCAGGAATTGCTTTATCAGAGTCAGCTTTAAATCCCGGGGTGGAAATGATATCTACGATTGATTCGCAGGCACTGATCATTTTGTTTTTGAAATCATCCGGAACGAATACCGGTGTTTCCGCGACCCGGAATTCAATGGCCCCCGGATGTTTCTCATTAAGATCCGACAGGAAGGCCTGATATTTCTCTTCCGTAAATGAGTCATTAAATAACTTTCGAAAATGTGGGATCATTTTTGGCTGACGGTTAACGGTTGATAGTATGAAGATTCACACACGCAGGCTTCCCCGTGCAATATTCAGAAAATTCGGGATCACACGTGAATAAGTTCTCCTGATTTTATCCGGGTCATTTAAATGCTGGATCATACTTTTCCATTTTTCTTCTCCATAACCTTCAATCACAGTTTTCTTTTTATCATCTCTTTGCAGATACATACTCATGCCCATTGCGTCGGCTTCAGGATGAAACTGTGTACCCAACATGTATTCATTGAAGCGAATAGCCATGATCGCACGCTGAAGTGGCACATGGGGCCTCTCTTTTTCGATGGCCAGTACATGGGCTCCTTTCATTTTCATATCGGACCGGTCTTCTTCGATAACCTGGTAATCGCGGCTGTCCACTGCATAAAACGGATCTTTCAAACCATGGAAAACAGCTTCTTTTTTACCTTCTGTTTTCATATGAATCGGAAAAACGCCAAACGCGGTAGATTTACGTTTGGTTACTTTTCCTGTTTTAAAAAACCGGCACGCGAGTTGGAATGAATGACATATAAAAAGTACATGTTTCTTATCTGCTTCACCCGATATTTTATTGTGCTTAACAAGGTTATGCAGCCAGTCCATGTATTTGCTGTCCCAGGAAACCCCATCTGTTTCCAGCGGGCTGCCGGGGCCACCGCTTGACAGATAAATATCATAGGACAGATCAGGAAGTTCTTCTTTTAAACGGACGTCATATATTTTTGAGATGACTGGTATAGCATTCTCCTGGCTGTATTCCTGCAGGATTTGCTGGATGCAGCGCATACCTTCATTTGGGCGTCCTTCATATAGATCAAGTATCGCAACACGTAGCTTATGATTCATTCTGCAAATATCTTCAAAAAAATCTGTTATGTCTGCAGCAAAAAACAAGTCATTCAAATCATCTGCAAAATTTGAATCCCGGATAGAATTGCCGGGGAGCTTCCGGAAACTTCTTTCTGGGAAAAATATGGGCAGTACCTCACTCAATGAAGTGATGGAGGTGATGGTCAGACTCAGGAGAAAAGCATCTGTCCATCATTTTATTAAAGGGATTGGCACCGGAAAAGATAAGCCCATTATCCAGGCTGGGATGCCTGCACAGGCCTGGGTGTTCCTTTAGGAACGATCGTCATCCTGTTATGATGCGTTCTATTCAAATTTCCTTCCGTGTGTATACCAGAAATCACGCATGGAAAAGATAAAGCTCAGGTTCATGTAATTTTCGCGCAACAGGTTGTTATCAGTAGTCCCCTTAATTCCATATTGCAAAATAACCATAAAGGAAAGGGGGGACCTTTTAGAATTTACACCCATCCCGATGGATCCGCCTATATCATTGATCGGGACTCCGTTTACGATCAGATAGGTTTTGTTATAATAGAAACCGGCCTGGAAAAATGAGGTTTCATACAGCGTATTAAAAGCCACTTTTTTATTGGATATTTCAAAACCTACCGATGCACGCTGGCTGTTTTCGTAAAAAAAATCTCCCGTGGAAGAACGAAGACTCGACCAGTTCTGAAATTTGTAATCAGCCACCAGTGTAAATTTCTTATTCATGGTCACGGAAAATCCAACTCCGTAACTGGTGGGAATTTCATAATTGCCCGTGGTAATTTTATTTCGCAGGACGGCCGAATCCAGGTTGATTACATTGTCGTTTGTTTCGGATCTGAGATTTTGCTGATTGGCAAACACCGCGCCGAGGGTAAAGTCCAGGTGGGAGTTGATTGATCCATAATACTGCAGTCCATAATCCAGGTAGAGGCTGTTAAAGAATGTATTGTTGTTTTTTGACAGGTAAATGGATGAACCCTGTCCGAACATAATATTCTTATTGGTAATCGAACCGAATAAATAAGATGTGGTAATGCCAATTGAAAAATGATTCAGGAATTCATATCCGTTCGCCCAGTAAACTTTATTTATGCCACCGTAACCCTGATTGTAAGTGGGAAGCAGAACACCGCTTCCGCCGATAGACTGGTAACCGGTATATTCATAATTTTCTTCACTGTAAGGTACAAGGCCTACCGAAGTTCCCCAATGCCTGAATATTTTTGTACCCAGCGCGAACCTTTTAAATGTAATATCGGAGCTCTGATGATTTGTCGGACTGACTGAGTTGCCGGTGTAATCTATATACTGGCCGTTTACTCCGATCTCGCCCGCGAAAAACTGATTGTCCAGCGCACTGAGTGAAGCAGGATTATTGGTAATGAGATACCTGTTATTCCGGTAGGCAAGACCGGTAGAAGCGAGACCGCTTGTGCGGTTAATGATATTGTCTGTGATATCGCCGATGGCATGAATGGAATAAGGCTGGTTATTGGTTTGCGCAAGACCCGTTGAGCACAGCACAATGGAAAAAATGCTGGTAAACCATATTCGCATAAATGAAAAGCCGCTCGGTTTGGTCATATTAATAATATGAAGCGTAATAGATTTTCAGGGATATTTGATTTGACTTTTGTGCATTGTAAGCGTTTCCAATAACAGCCCGGTTAAATGTTGTATTAAATAAAGCAGCCGGTGTTACCAGAATAATCCCATCCTTCGCGTTGACCTGCGCACCTTGTTTAATGGCATTTTGAATATATCCGGTTATGTCGTAGGTATAATTTGTGTTAGTACCATACAGGTAATCTATATTCAGATTCCCGCTTCCGCTGGGAAGCTGTGCACCAATTCCGTTGCCTTCATTGGTTAACGAAAGATTAACCAGCGGCGGCAATTGATACAGCGGACTATAGGTTCCCTGTACCGGTTTGATCACCAGCTGTGCCTGCATGACTGCCAGATAATCGGGATAACTTGCCAGATTGCTGATCGTTGGGAAAAGTAATTTTATATAAAGACTTGTTATCGGTTGAAGGAAAGCCTGATTGTCAGCAGCTGTGGATTGAAGCTCCGGTGTAAAACGGGTCAATTTCTCTGTAGGTGTTCCGATGCGGTCTGCTTTAATCTGATTGAATTGAGTATACTGGTTTACGATTCCAAAATCGGTGGAGTGTTCCGCAACCACAACACCCGGCTCGTGATAATAGATTCGCAGGTACATGGAATCCTTGAATCCATAAACGGCCCCCGGCAGACTGGTGTCGGGATAAACAGTCAGGCCCTTAAAATAGCCACGAAAAGTTGCGGCGTTCGTAATGGTATCGGACTGCCTGTATAATAAATCAAACAGCTGCTGACCAAGACTGTTGGGCATGGAAATTTTAATAGTGTCTCCAATCCGCTGACTGGTTACGCCTGCCCTGGGATTAATTCTTACGTCAGTTGATCCAAGCACAACCGGACTGTAAGGAATGGAGCTGATATTATAGAAAGCGCGTTGCCCATTGGGAAAATTCATCACCTGCGTTAACTGACTAACCGAAAAGCGCTGAATTTTTGTTGTGTCTCCGTAAAAAGTTTTGTCTATCCGCATTATCAGTTTAATGGAATCATACACCGTATAGTTGGTAATAACCGGCAGAGGAACCGGCGTGCCGATATCGGAATAACTTTGCGAAGTAATGGTACCAAAAAAGGGATCCTTATACCGGCCGAGCAGCTGGGCTGGGGTTCCGGAGGTTGTAAAGGAGTCCAGAAAAACAGTTGAAACCTGCACGGAAAAGGTGTCAATCGTAACTACATTGGTTGCATTTCCCGGAGAATAAACAGAATCAAAAGCAATTTTTGGTTTTGTGCATGCAAAAACAGCCAGAATAAAAAGTACCGGCAGGATATAAACAGAAGGTCTTTGCCTGTGATAACATTTGCTTGCCATGTTTATTTTCTCCTGGTTAAGGATCCGGTTTCGGATAATTGAAAAAAAGGAAATGTTCTGATGCGGATCACAGAGATGTCGGGTATCGGGTTGTAATTAATCATTAATTCGTCTTTCCGCACTTTCTAAAAGGGCAAAAGTATGTTTTTTGAAATCGATTAACAATTGAAACGCATTGCGTTATTTGATAAATTTTTGTGAAATCCCCCGAATTGTCCGTATTTCGCGCTGCAAATAAAATACTTTTATCGCTACAAAACACCGTATTATTAATACAACAATATGAAGCGGATCTACTTTCATGTGTTCTTTCTTTTCTTTTTAACCACCTTATTTTCCTGTCATAAAAATTCTGTTCCCTATACCCAGAGCGGTAACTGGGTTACTATGTCCCAGCTCAACGGACCCGCCCGTAGTGAAGCGGTATCATTTGTGATTAACAATTTCGCTTATGTTGGTACCGGATGGGATGGATTGAACACACGTTATAGTGATTTCTGGAGATACGATCCGGTAAATAATATATGGTCGCAGGTTACCAGCATGCCCGACAGCGCTGCCAGAAGTTCTGCCGTTGGATTTACTGCAAATGGAAAAGGATATGTGGGGACCGGCTACGATGGGTTCAACTACCTGAAAGATTTTTACGAACTGGATCCGGTTTCCAATACATGGGCGAGAAAGGCGGATTTTGCAGGAACTGCACGTTATGAAGCGGTGGCTTTCGGACTCGGCGCACTCGGATATGTTGGGACGGGTTTTGACGGCAGTAATGCACTGAAAGATTTTTACCAGTATGACCCTGCTGCCGACGCATGGACCGATATCGGATTCAGCGGTAATAAAAGATATGGTGCTGTTACTTTTACAAACGGAAATAAAGCTTACCTGGTTACGGGTGTCAACAGCGGTGTGATGCAGTATGATTTCTGGGTGTTTGATCCGGCGTCTGATACTGCGAAGTGGGCTCAACTGCGCAATATCAACAATTCAAGCACGGATGCTTACGACGACGCCTATACAACCATCGCACGTTGGAATGGATCTGCGTTTATAGCAAATGGTTATGCGTTTATAAGTACTGGTGAAAATATCAGTAACAATAACACGACCTGGCAGTATACATTTCCCAACGGAACTTCAAGTGGCGACTTATGGGCTGAGAAAACACCTTTTGAAGGTCCGCCTACTACTGGCGCAGTTGGCTTCAGTTTGCCCAGTTCAACCCAGGGCGGTGGATATATCAGCACCGGCAGGAGTTCAGCCGGACAGGCTGGCGCATCCGATTATTTGCGTGAGTTCTATCCAAATGAAGTACAGAATCCCAATGACAATTAGAAGAACTTATTCTTTAATAGCAATTGCCGCGCTGCTCGTTTGCTTCGCGGTAATTTTTTTTTATAGACACAGTCCCCAGGACAAACAAGTGTTTATTTATGCAGAACCATTCAGGACGGAATATGGGTGGGGATATAATATTCTGGCAGACGGGAAAGTACACATCAAACAACAATTTATGCCGGCAGTCCCTGGTAAAAGAGGATTTAAATCTGAAGCCGACGCTTTAATGGTTGGAAATCTGGTTGTGAAAAAAATTACGGCAAACCAACAGCCAACCATCACCCTCCGGGAACTTGACAGCATGGGACTTTATCGGGACTCTGTTTCACATTAGGGTGTTGGCGATTATCATTCATTGCTTATTGAATGAAGTGGAATATTGTTACTGTCATTTTCAAAATATTGAAATGAAAAAGCTGCCACTTTTTGAGTGACAGCTTTTTTCAATTCGTTAAACCGGCTATTGTAAACAGAAGAAATGAAGGTATAAGATTTGTTTAAAGGATCCGGTTTTCAACGATACTGGTTTTGTCGGTTTTCATTCGGATGGATTGGAGTTTTCGAGTTTTCAAAGGATGATCGGATGGTTTTTTGGATTTGGATCTTGCTTTTTGATTGGTCTTTTTCGGATTTGGATTTTCGGTTTCGGATTTTTCCAGGTCAGGATTCAGGGGTCTTCAATAGGTTTCAGGATTTCAGGACATCGGTTTTTCAGGATTTGGTTTCGGTTTTTTTAGGATTGTCTTTTACATTTTTCCCGGTCAGTGTTTAGGGGGTTTAATTCGTTTGGTTTGTCAGGGTTTCAGTTTTTCAGGTTCGGATTCTTTGGTTTTTTCAGGATCTGGTTTTTTGCATTAGGATTTTGGCTTTGTCTGCGCGTTGACAATACAAAGATGCTCCGGAAGACCACCTTTTCATAACTTATTCGATTAGGGGGGCTATTCCTTCGATTTTCGGTGGAAAATAGCCGATTAACCAAAAATCCTCATTGCTGATTCCTCATTCCTCAATACTTTTGCCCCTCCTTAAATTCTTATAAATGAGACAAATTGCTTACAGGGAAGCCTTACGTGAAGCCATGTCAGAAGAAATGCGCCGGGACGATCGGGTTTTTCTGATGGGGGAGGAAGTGGCTGAATACAATGGGGCTTACAAAGTGAGCCAGGGCATGCTGGCTGAATTCGGTGCGAAAAGGGTCATAGATACGCCCATTTCTGAACTTGGATTCACTGCAATCGGCGTAGGTGCCGCCCAGAACGGACTTCGTCCCATACTGGAATACATGACTTTTAATTTTGCTATGCTGGCCCTGGACCAGATACTGAATACAGCATCGAAAATGCTGGCTATGAGTGGCGGGCAGGTGGGTTGTCCAATTGTATTTCGTGGCCCCAACGGATCCGCCGGACAGCTGGGTGCACAGCATTCCACTGCTTTTGAAAGTTACTATGCCAATATACCTGGCCTGAAAGTGGTTTCTCCCAGTAATGGATATGATGCAAAAGGATTACTCAAACAAGCGATCCGCTATGAGGAAGATCCGGTCATATTCATGGAAAGCGAAGTGAGTTATGGCGACAAATCGGATATTCCGGATGAAGAATATTATATCGAACTCGGAAAAGCTCATGTGGCTAAAGTGGGAAAGGATGTAACCATCGTTTCTTATAATAAAATGATGAAGATCTCCCTGGCGGCAGCAGCAGAACTTGAGAAAGAAAATATCAGTGCGGAAGTAGTTGATCTGAGAACCATCCGGCCCTTGGACTGGATGACGGTTCTGGAAAGTGTCAAGAAAACAAACCGCCTGGTGATTGTGGAAGAACAATGGCCCTTTGCTTCCATTTCTTCCGAAGTCGCCTATACTATCCAGAAAGAAGGTTTTGATTACCTGGATGCACCTATACGTCGCCTGACGGCAGCTGATGCCCCGTTGCATTATGCCGGTAACCTGGTTGCCGCGGCCATGCCTTCCGTGGAAAAAGTGGTTAGAATGGTTAAGGAAGTGATGTATCTGAATAAATAGTTCTTCCGCTGCCACACATTAAACTGCGGTCATATGAAATTGCTCCTGACGACCATTTGCCTTACAGTTGCCATATTTATAAGCTATGCCCAGCCAGCATATCAGCCTTCGCCCGAAAACCTGGCTGCCAGGAAATGGTTTGACAGCGCCCGGTTTGGTATGTTTATTCATTGGGGTGCTTTCAGCGTACCGGGTGACGGTGAGTGGGTAATGAATAACCGCAATATTACTTTCACCGAATACAGCCGTCTGCAAACAATCTTTAACCCCGTACGCTTTGATGCTAAGAAATGGGTTGCCACTGCTAAACGGGCAGGCATGCAGTACATCACCCTGATTACGCGTCACCATGACGGTTTCAGCGACTGGGATACCAAACAGTCTGATTGGAAAATAACCAATACAGACTGGAAACAGGACGCTGTAAAACTCATGGCCGAAGAGTGTCATCGGCAGGGAATTAAATTATTCGTATACTACTCCCTGTTAGACTGGTATCGCAGCGATTACCAATATGAAACGGGCCGTACCGGTCAGGGTACCGGAAGAACTGCAAAAAGTGACTGGAACCATTACATTGCATTTATGAAAGCCCAGTTGACTGAATTGCTCACCCAGTATGGGCCAATCGCAGGTGTTTGGTTTGATGGCTATTGGGACCAGCTTCGCAATGATCATGACAAAATCAACAAACCGGCAGTTGACTGGCACCTGGAAGAAATTTATGCGATGATTCACCAGTTGCAGCCGCAATGCCTGATTGGTAATAATCATCACCTCAGT
Source organism: uncultured Bacteroidota bacterium (assembly GCA_963741345.1). GTDB lineage: Bacteria > Bacteroidota > Bacteroidia > Chitinophagales > Chitinophagaceae > Puia. The sequence continues at coordinate 43,445 of CAVUHS010000004.1, read as the reverse complement.
CCGATACCCGGGGAGGATTTCCAAATGTTTGAGAAGGACTTGCCCGGAGGGAACAGCACGGGTTTCGGCGGTGCATCTGTTTCAAATTTGCCGCTTGAAACCTGCGAAACCATCAATAATTCCTGGGGATTTAATATTACCGACACTCATTATAAATCATCCAGGGAACTCATACACTTACTGGTAAATGCTGCCGGTTATGGAGCAAATCTGTTGTTAAATATCGGTCCTTTACCAAACGGGGAGATTCAGGCCGCTTTTACGGACAGACTCGATACGATGGGTAACTGGCTTATTAAAAACGGGTATACAATTTATGGTTCACATGCGGGCTACATGAGACCGCAGGAATGGGGTGCTATTACAGAAAACGGAAATCATGTTTATCTCCATCTTTTCAAGACAGATGGAGACAAGTTTTTTGTAAAAATGCCTTACAAGGTGAAGTCAGCGGTAATGGGTGGTCAGAAATTAAAAGTGGAGTCCCTGGCGGATAGCTATATTATGATTGATCTAAAGGGAATTTCACTGGATCCCGTATGATACTATTGTACAGCTGGAAGTAACAAAATAAAATCTTCACGCGGATGGCGTGAAGATTATGCTTTATACATAGTTGATTAGTGAATCGCTTTCAATGCAGTTCCCATTACGATCAGGGAAACATAAGCAAAGCCAATTAGTAAGAATCCAAAAACGGTCAGTTTTATAAACACCTTGGCCGGTGTGTTTACGGAATGATCTAATTCCTGTTTCATAGGGTTAAATTTTAATGCTGGTTTTTCTAAAAATATTGCTGATCACAAAATAAGCAGTGAAACCGGTTCCTGCAACGTATTTTTACGAATGGGAAACCCTATTTATTTAGACGGAAGCCGCAACACTGTCTGTTATAAGCCTTTATTGAGTTAAATTGCGTGCCAATTGGCTGAAAATCCGGCCTTTGTTTTTATTGAAACCAGAGAAAATATGTCGAATATTCTGATAATAGATGATGAAAAGGCAATCCGGAAGACCCTGAGTGAAATACTTTCTTACGAAGGATATAAAATTGATGAGGCAGGCGACGGAGAAGAAGGGTTCCGGAAATTCAGGGAAAAGGAATATGATGTTATTCTATGTGATATTAAAATGCCGAAGATGGATGGCATTGAATTCCTGGAGAAAGCAAAAGAATCGAATCCTGATCTTCCGATCATCATGATTTCAGGTCATGGCACTATTGAAACTGCCGTGGAGGCAGTTAAAAAAGGTGCTTATGATTATATCTCCAAACCACCGGATCTTAACCGCCTGCTCATTACTATCCGCAATGCCATGGATAAAACCTCCCTGGTTGCGGAAACGAAAGTGCTGAAACGGAAAGTAAGCAAAGTGCAGGATATGATCGGAGAGTCAACCCCGATTCAGAAAATAAGGGAAACCATTGAAAAAGTAGCGCCAACAGATGCGCGCATACTCATCACCGGGGAAAACGGAGTGGGGAAGGAACTGGTAGCAAGATGGGTGCATGAAAAAAGCAACCGCTCATCCGGGCCACTGATAGAAGTGAACTGTGCTGCCATTCCTGGAGAGCTGATCGAAAGCGAATTGTTCGGTCATGAAAAAGGATCATTTACATCGGCCGTTAAACAAAGAATCGGAAAATTTGAGCAGGCGAATACAGGTACTCTGTTCCTGGACGAAATAGGTGATATGAGTCCGAATGCGCAGGCCAAAGTGTTACGGGCACTCCAGGAAGGCAAGATCACACGGGTAGGCGGGGATAAAGATATCAATGTGGATGTACGCGTAATCGCTGCAACCAATAAGGATCTGCTGAAGGAAGTGGATGAAAAAAATTTCAGGCTGGATCTTTATCACCGGCTCAGTGTTATCATCATTCATGTTCCTTCATTAAATGAAAGGAAGGACGATATTCCCCTGTTGATCGATAAATTCCTGCAGGACATCTGTAATGAATATGGTATTGCCCGCAAGGGAATTGATGAGGAAGCAATCCGTGCTTTACAGGAATATAACTGGACAGGTAATATCCGGGAGCTCCGGAATGTGGTAGAGCGGCTGATCATTCTTTCTTCCAAGTCCATCGGCCGGGAAGATGTGGCCAATTATGTGCTGCCAAAAATATAGCCTATTAAAAATTGCATAAATGTGCCGAACGGTTCAGCCAATCCAATCAGTGGCTGTATTTTGAAGGCTGATTAATATGGTACATTTGACCAAATCTAAAATCGCTTAAATGACTGCCCACCAGATCCTGATTCTTATACTAATAGCCCTGACCTTATTTATTCTGCCTGCTTTTGGTTTGTATTTCATGTTTAAAAAAGCAGGTGTTCCAGCCTGGAAGGGTTTAGTTCCAGTTCTTAACAGTTATGAAATGGTGAGGCTCAGCAGGCGTCCTGTTTATTTATTTTTCCTGCAATTCATACCGGTTGTCGGATGGTTTTTGTCATTGGCGATCTGTGTTGAATTTGTCAAAACATTCGGCAAATTCAGGTTTTACCAGCATGCACTTACGGTTTGTACGGCGGGCTTATATTTTTTATATGTGGGCCTGAATAAAAAAGATAAATATATAGGTCCGGATGCTGCAAAAAAATATAAAAAATCAGCGGCCCGCGAATGGGTGGATGCGGGCATTTTTGCCGTAGTGGCTGCTACTCTTATCCGGACATTTGTTTTTGAAGCGTACGTGATTCCAACACCTTCTATGGAAAAGACATTACTGGTGAATGATTTTCTTTTCGTCAGTAAATTCAGTTATGGTCCGCGCATCCCCAATACGCCGATTGCCATGCCGTTCGTACATCATACCATGCCTCTTTTCGATATGAAATCATATGTTGAATGGATTCACATTCCATATACCCGCTGGTTTGCTGCACCTGTAAAAAGAAACGATGTGGTCGTCTTTAATTTTCCTGCCGGGGATACGGTTATCAACAAAGAAGGATACCAGTCTGAACAGCCCTATTATAATGTTGCCCGTATGCTGGGAAACGGAGATATCAATGTAGGCCGGGCAGTCATACTCAATGACCCGGATCAGTATCCGCTGATTGTAAGGCCTGTAGATAAACAGGAGAACTATATCAAACGCTGTGTGGGCATAGCAGGAGATACTTTACAGATCAAGAATCAGATCGTATATATCAATGGACAGCCAACCCAATTACCTGAATTTTCTGAAACAAATTATATCGTGGTAACAGCCGGTCAGCAACTGGATGAAACCGTTATGAAGGAGGAATATGATATCGATATTAATAACGGCGAAGAGTTTCAGCAAACAGGTGTTCCAAATCGCTATGCCATGTTACTTACTTCGGCAGCCCGCGACAAAATGCTGAAAAACGGGCTGGCAAAAAATATCACACCTTACCTGGACAGCAGCAATGTCGTATATCCATATGATCCTCAATATAACTGGACAATGGACAATTATGGACCATTCTGGATACCAAAAAAAGGAGCAACCCTTGCGCTCAATACTTTCAACTATCCTTTTTATGAAAGGTCGATTCGTGATTATGAAAATAATAAACTTGAAATTCAACAGGGGAAAATATTTATCAATGGCAAGGAATCCACGAGTTATACATTCAAGATGGATTATTACTGGATGATGGGCGATAACCGTCATCAGAGCCAGGACAGCCGCTACTGGGGATTTGTTCCGGAAGATCATGTAGTTGGTGAAGCATGGATGATTTGGATGAGCTGGAAAAATGGTGTCCGGTGGAATCGTCTTTTTAAAAAAATCAAATAACCTGCATCATCCGGATGAAGCAAGCCAGTTTAAATATTCCGGTTCAAATATTTCCGGATTTCAATTCTCTGGAAACTGCCGATGCAGAACTGCTGGAAGCTGCCCGCCGCGCTACGGGGTATGCGTATGCACCCTATTCAAAATTCAGGGTGGGAGCGGCTGTCAGGCTTGCAAACGGACAAATCCTGTCAGGCTCCAACCAGGAAAATGCAAGTTTTCCCGCTGGCATATGTGCCGAACGTGTAGCCTTATCGGCAGCATCGGCCACTTTTCCCGGCATAGCTATTTCCAGTCTGGCCTTGACCTATATCAACGAATCCGGTACCGGTAGCAGGCCCATCGCTCCCTGTGGTATATGCCGGCAAACATTGACCGAATATGAGCAACGTTTTGGCCAGTCCATACGTCTTGTACTTGGCGGAATTTCCGGTGAAATATTTATTATTAAACGGGCAACGGATTTACTTCCATTTGCGTTTAGTAGCCAGGAATTGAAACCAGAATTAAATTTTTGCATTAATTTTGCACCCGTTATGAAAAAATTGTTGTTCGTATTTATTATTTCAGGACTGGTCAGCTTTTTTGGATGTGGAAAAACTGCCCCGGATAATCCACCATGTACTTCCAAAAAACCTTTTGCAGGATTCTGCTGCGCTGCTAAAATATGCTGCCGATTCATCGCTGAATGTTACCATGGACAGTTCCGGTTTATTTTATCAGATCATTGATTCCGGAAATAGTAATAAACCGGTTTATTCCTCTAATATCTGGGTGAATTATACAGGTCGCCTGATGAGCGGAGTCATTTTTGACTCTGCATCAAATACCAATTTAAATGGTTCAGGACTTTATAATCTGATCATCGGCTGGCAGACTCGGTCTGCCAAAAATCGGCGTAGGTGGTCGCATTAAACTTCTGATACCGTCTGCTTATGCATGGGGATGTACAGGATATGGTCCTGTACCGGCAAATGCCCCGGTCTATTTTGATGTGAAGCTGCTTCAGGTGAATTAGTTTTCCCTAACTTACGTTTCTAAATTTTTATAATTATGAAACGTACTGCCACTGCAATCTGGAATGGATCCGGAAAAGATGGAAAGGGAACACTTACAACACAAAGCACAACTTTAAACAATACCCAGTATTCTTATAAATCCCGTTTTGAAGATGGGGTAGGAACCAATCCGGAAGAGCTTATTGCTGCGGCACATGCCGGTTGTTTTGCGATGAAACTTAGTTTTGTATTACAGGCACTGGGCATCACTGCGGAGAGCCTCGATGTAAGTGCTGAAGTGACGATTGAAGACGGAACCATAACATCTTCGGTACTTACATTAAAAGCAAAAGTTCCAGGTATAACTCCACAACAATTCAAAGAAGCTGCAGAGGACGCCAAACTCAATTGTCCCGTCAGTAAAGTTCTGAAGGCTGACATTACACTCGATGCATCACTGGTCTGAGCGTAAAGTGCAAAGCGCGAGTCGCAGGCCATTCAACAACAGTATAAAAATAAAATATGCCTTCAAAGAAATCTTCCATCTCAAGGAGAAATTTCATAAGAAATACAACGTATGCTGCCAGTGGAATCTTTATTGTGCCACGACATGTGCTGGGCCGCGGTTTTATTGCACCCAGTGATAAGTTAAATATTGCGGGTGTGGGTGTAGGTGGCCGTGCCGAAACAAATCTTCCCCACGCATATAATAATGGGTCCGATAATATCGCCGCACTCTGTGATGTGGACGACCGGATGGCAGTGAATGCGCGGACTAAGTGGCCCAATGCTCCCTATTACAAGGACTACCGGGTGATGCTTGAAAAGGAAGGGAAAAATATTGATGCAGTACATCATTACCACCCCGGATCATATGCATGCGCCCATCGCGATGGCGGCAATGGAACTCGGCAAACATGTATATGTTGAAAAACCGCTTGACCCATGATATTTATGAAGCCAGGATGCTAACAGCAGGCCGCAAAAAAATATAAGGTTGTTACACCAATGGGCAATCAGGGAAGCAGCGGGGACGATATCCGACTCATTGAAACCTGGCTCCAGGATGGATTGCTGGGTGATGTGCATACCGTGCATGTATGGACCAACCGTCCCACATGGCCACAGGGAATTCGCCACACCGACCGGTCAGTTTGAAGTTCCAAAAGAACTGGATTGGAATCTCTGGCTGGGTACGGCTCCACAACGTGATTATAATCCAGCATTTCTTCCGGCGATCTGGCGAGGATGGGTGGATTTTGGATCCGGTTCACTGGGTGATATGGGATGTCATTTTATTGATGTTCCCTATCTCGCTTTGAAACTGGGCTACCCGGTTTCTGTGGAAACCAGTGTTGGATCTGTATACAACGGATTTTTCCAGGAAGTTATTAATACAGATGGATTTCCGCCTTCTGCAAAATCATATATACAATTTCCGCAACGCGGTTCGCTCGTGCCAGTTAAAATGATCTGGTATGATGGCGGCATAAAACCGGAAAGACCCGCAGAACTGTTACCTGATGAACCCATGGGTGAAGACAGTGGCGGGATGATATTTCGAAGGCACCAAGGGTAAACTGATGGCTGGGATCTGGGGCAAAAATGCAACCCTACTTCCGACGAGCCGTGATGAAAGATATCGTCACTGCCCAAATCAAAATTTCCCCTGGTAGAAGGTGGTGCGGACGGTCATCAGCAACAATGGGTAAAAGCCTGTAAAAAGGGATATGGCGCTTATACCAGTTCTGATTTTGCTGTTGCCGGTCCACTGACTGAAACCGTATTGATGGGCAACCTGGCAGTGCGTAGTTATCAGTATAGCGAAACGGATGCAAAGGGAGAAAAAATATTTCCCGGACGAAAAAAATTACTCTGGGATGGAGAAAAAATGGAAGTAACTAATTTTGCGTCCTGCCAATCAGTTTGTGAAACGAAATTACAGATCTTACTGAGGTTATAGGTTCGTAGTTAATGGCGAATGGTTCACCTGCCATTAGCTATAGCTCACTTACTGTACATTAAAATAACGTATGTCATATGAAAATAAAATCTGAAAATAAATCGAGAAGAGACTTTCTGAAATCCACATCCCTGGCGGCTGCTGGTTTTTTTATTGTGCCAAGACATGTGCTGGGCCGGGGTTTTGTGGCACCGAGCGATAAACTCCGGATTGCGGGTATTGGTGCTGGCGGAAAGGGAGAGAGCGATCTGTTTGAATTTTCAAAAAGCCCGCATGCAGATATTGCTTTTCTCTGCGATGTGGATGACCGGCAGATAAAAAAATCGGTAGAACGATTTCCCGAAAGCAAAAAGATATTACGACTGGCGTGAAATGCTTGAAAAAGAACATAAATCGATTGATGCTGTTTCTGTTTCAACTACCGGATAATGTGTCATGCCGTAGCGGCAATCGCAGCCATGCAACTGGGAAAGCATGTGTATGTTCAAAAGCCTTTGACACATGATATCTATGAAGCACGCATGTTAACGGAAGCAGCAAAAAGATATAAAGTAGTTACTCAGATGGGTAACCAGGGATCTTCCGGAGACGGAGTACGCACTATGCAGGAATGGTATCGTGCCGGACTTATTGGAGACGCAACAGAAATCCAGGTATGGACAAACCGGCCTATCTGGCCGCAGGGACTGGGAACACCGACAAGCACAGATCCGGTTCCCGCTGAACTCAAATGGGATCTCTGGCTGGGGCCCGCACAGGAGCAGACTTATCATAAAGAGTATGTTCCGTTCAGCTGGCGGGGATTCTGGGCTTTTGGAACGGGAGCACTGGGCGATATGGGTTGTCATCTGATAGATCCTGCATTTAAAACTGTTGGTCTGGGTTATCCGAATGCCGTGGAATGCAGCCAGGTGTCCATTTTTGAAAAAGCCTGGACGCCGGAATATTTTCCCGAAAGTTGTCCGGCTGCCTCTTCAGTCATTCTTAATTTCCCCGGGAAAAATGGGAAACCGGATGTAAAAATGCATTGGATGGATGGAGGTATTATTCCGCAAAGACCGGAAGAACTGGGTGCGGATGAACAATTCGGGGATAATGGAGGCGGCGGTGTACTGATCATTGGAACCAAGGGGAAAATTATGTGTGGTACTTATGGCAGTGATCCACACTTTGCTGCCTACCTCCAAAACAAAAGACTGTAAATGTTCCACAAACATTGACACGGGTTCCGGAAGGTCATTATGTACAATGGGTAAATGCCTGTCTGGCAGGTTACGGGCGAAAAGAACTGAGTTCGCCGTTTGAATATGCTGGTCCATTAACTGAAACCATACTGATGGGAAATCTTGCACTCAGGACCTGGAATATCAGAACAGAAAAACCTTCAACGAATGGAAGAAAACAATTCTCCTATCCCGGAAGAAAAAAATTACTGTGGGATGCTGTCAATATGAAGATCACCAATTTTGATGAAGCCAATCAGTTTGTCAAAAGAGAATACAGGCAAGGATGGTAGGAAAAGTTAAGAGTATGGGAGTGTGGGAGTATGGGAATAAGTGTCTCTGTGCTTTTTACTTTCACACTCCCACACTCTCATATTCCCACACTTTCTTCTATCCCATTACAATTTCGTTCTTCGAAAACGAATCAACAATATTCAACATCAGATCATTCCGGATTATGCCAACTTCTGACATATCCGGAACCCAGAATTTTACTTCATAATTGACCATGTTATTCGTAAATGTGTCAACAGTGACTGCGGGTTTCGGATCACGCATTATTTTATCGTTCTTGCTAAGTTCTTCCAGAATCAATTCCCGCGCTTTGCGGAAATCTGATTTGTAGGGGACACTGATCACGACTTTAATCCGTTTATTCCGGTTATGCAAGTGTCCAGTTGATCAGTTGCTGGGACAGGAGATCGCCGTTAGGCACGATTATATTTGCACCTTCTCCATTATTGATCTGACTGGATCTTACTCCAATCTCCTGTACCGTTCCGGTTTTTCCGCCCACCTCGATTGTGTCGCCAATCTGTATGGGTCTTTCAAAAGCAATGATGATTCCGGAAACCAGGTTGTTGACCAGGTTCTGCAAACCAAATCCGATACCCACACCCAGGGCGCCAAGCAGGATTGAAATTTTATCGATCGGGATGCCGGCGGCGGCGGTTGCTATAAGAAATCCAGAAGTCCATATTGCGATTCTTACCAGTAACGCAATGGAGCCCAGTTTTGTCTTTTTTTTCGGACCCGGATTATGACTTTCGTCAAAAAAGAAATTCACAAATTGAGAAAGCACCGAAGATATCCAGATGATAAGTAAAAATAAAATTCCACTTTCAAATGTGAATGTGAAGCTCCCGATAGTCCTCGGTTTATTTATAATAAATGAAATTATATTACTTGCCCGGTCACTCAGCATCAGATTCCGAAGAAGGGAAAAAATCCAGGCTATAATGGCCAGTACCCACAAAATTCTGCGCAGTCTATTTTTCAGGTCAATAAAATTCAGGAACGCGAAAAACCGGTTTTGAAATACTTCAGTTTGCGTATAAATGGCATCCACGAGTATCGTACAACATACTTTTAAAGAAACAGCCATAACAACACCATTGATGGCACTGAAGGCTAATAGTTTGCTTAATGTCAACCTTCCGGTCAGGTTGCAGACGATTGAAATAATAATCTGGATCAGAGTAACTATCAACACCAATCTTCGCGCAGGTGAATCTTCCAGTTGTTTAAAAATGATGGTTTTTTTTCTTAACAGCCAGGTACATAGTACGACAAGCGCGACTCCTGCGATCATCAGTTCCCATCTTTCGCCGTAGGCTGAATCGAGTAAAATATCGTCAATGGCGAATATGATCCAGATAAACGCAATCGCAATCCACGCTGTTTTACCATTTTTAGTCAGATAGGGGAATAGCAGTATGGAAAGTAACAAGAGCCGAAAAAACTCGATGATATGTACATATGCGGCCGGCGCGCTTTCATATAAAAAAGGGCTATAGGTCGTCAGCAATAAGAGACTGGAAAGTATGGCTGATTTTTTTAAAAAAGTCAGGTTACTGATGATGTTTTCGCGATCTGTCTTCCTGCGAACAATACGACCGCTTACCAGGAACCATACCAAAAGAAGAATCCATATAAGAAGATTGATGCTTCTGGTATCCCATGTGGTTGACATAAACCGGGGGATAATCCGTTGAGAGCGGCGAAGACCACCCTTTACAACATCAGTCAGCGTGGAGTCATAGTCTGTGGCGCAGGATTCAAAAAAAGGGGCTTCTTCCTGTTTCCACATTGCCTGGCCGAAAGACTGCTGGCGATCTTCGATTTCCGATTGTAATTCTTTTACCAGTAACAGGTTTATGGAAACCCGGTTCCTGAGTGCATTGATTCTTATTGTGGTTGTATGAAATATCGTATCCAGTGAAAGAGACCGGATATATACCGCCTGCATCTGTCCGTGTAGTACGGTGTTTAATGAATCATTCTGTAAACTACTGTCGTGTTTTACAATCCGGATCCGTTCATGGATATTATTTAATTGGGATATATATGCTACCAGAGATTTGTCCCAATCCTCCAGTGTTTCCTGCGTTTCACCAAGCATGACCGAAGTGGTATTGAGGCTGCGTAAGTTCATAGGCTGATCATTTCGGTTCAGCCGGTTATGAAAAAAATTCAGCCTGCGCTCCTGTGCGGGGATGGTTTTCAGAATTTCACTGGTGTCGAAACGGTGATCAAAAAAATTATCAGCCCGGTTCAGGCTGAATGAATAAGACTCAAGCTTATTCACCATATACGGCACAGTGGTATCCTTAATCTCTGATTCCCGGAGGATGGAATCAGCGAGCCTGGATGTTTTGCTCCATGACAATTGAATCCTCTTTCTGGTGGTGGACCGCACGTCTTTTAACCTGTGCATTTGTGCAAAAGGAAATGAAACTGACATAACAGTGTAACTGAAATAATTCTTAGCCTGTTTTGAACGGGCATAACTGCGGGAATTTCTGCCAATTTACGCTAATTGTCCGTGAGGGCCCCGTGAAAATGCAGCTGCTTTCCGAACTATTCGCTGAGCATGCGGGAAAGCATGAGTAATTCGGTTTTTTTATACAAGTTCGACTCATTGTCGAAACATTTGCTGAATTCCTCCAGCAAAGTCTGCATGATCCGGATATGATTTGAAGGCTTGAAATGTATGTCAGAAGGCGTGATGGCAATGCGGTTGAAATAGTTTGTCACATCTTTGTGAGTAAAAACCTGACCGCTCATTGGATCGATGAAAAATTCGATGCGGTCGAATGCTGCTTTATTATTTTCTTCGTCAGCCAGGCCTGGTTTGATATAAGCAAGTACAAACTGGCGTGGAATATTAATGGCTTTCACCGGAATATCCAGCAATTCGCTCAGCAGCAAATAGACAATTCCGTTGATAATGGTATTTCCTCTTTTGGTTTCAATTACTTTATGGATCAGGAATTCTTCCGGATGCTGGTATCCGACTTCAGTTCCTTTCAGATTGTAATAGCCATAAATAATACTTGTCAGTACATTTACCTGTTCAAGCGGTGTCAGGTAACTATTTAATTCCAGCCAGATATTACGTCGCAGCTTTTCGATTTCCTCAAGAACCGGGCTGGTAGCCAGATCAGGATATTGAAATTTCGACACCAGCAGGCTGGCTGTCAGTAAATCGTGATAACTGCTGGTTTTCCATCTTTGAAAATCTTCCGTAAGGTCGCGGTAATGCAGCCGGTGAATAAGCATTTCGATTCTTTCCTGGATGGAATCCTGCAATGTATTTTCCCAGAGATATTCGAGGTTGGGTATGATACCCCTGCCGTAACTGATAATGCGATCGCTGACTGTGATGAAAACTTCTTCATCCGGATCATCTATGAGATGAAGCAAAGCTTTAATTTCTTTGGATTCCTGCATGGGGTGGATGTTTTTCTTCAGGCGGTATTACAATCAGGGTTACCGGGATGAATATCGCAGAAGTTAAAAAAAATGCAATGACAATCTTATCCACAAACCCTTTCCGGATGTTTATTTCCGGTACAGATGCCTGTGGCCTGATTGGATAACGCAGGATTTTTGAAAATCTTATTTGGATTTCTTTTTCCTGGGGACCCTTTTGGGTGGATTGGCCTTTACTTCTTCAATGATGGCCTTGATTTCAGGAAGTTCCAGTGTTTCTACGTTTTCCTGTTTTTCTTTAGGGATTTTATAATTGCGAAGCCCCTGCTTGATATAGGGACCATAGGGTCCGCGCAGCAATTGAATTTTTTCCTTTTCAAAAACCTTTATGGTTCTTTGTTCTTTGGTAGCTCTTTTTTCGACAACAATCGGAATGGCTTCTTCAAAAGAGATCGTATAAGGATCAAATTCTTTCCCGAGTGAATAAAATTTCTTGTCATGTGCAATATAAGGACCGAACCGTCCGATATTCACGGTGACATCGGAATCTTCAAAGGAACCCAGGTTTCGCGGAAGTTTAAATAATTCCAATGCATCTTCCAGATTGATGGTCTCGATACTCTGCGTGTTTTTTAATTTGGCAAAACGTGGTTTTTCTTCATCATTCTGCTCGCCGATCTGCGCCATTGGGCCATACCGTCCCATACGCACAATAAGTTTTTTCCCCGACACCGGATCTACTCCCAGTTCTCTTTCCCCGCTGATCCGTTCGGCTGTTTCAATAGTATTTTCAACATCTTTTTTAAAGGGCATATAAAAATCATCAATCATATTGTTCCATTCAATTTTTCCACTGGCTACTTCATCAAATTCTGCTTCGATGCGTGCAGTGAAATTATAATCCATGATATCATCAAAATACTGTTTGAGAAAATCAGTGACGACCAATCCCAGATCGGTCGGAAATAATTTTGATTTTTCTGCACCGGTTGTTTCCTGTTCAGATATTTTGCTGATTTTATTTTCCTTCAGTTTCAGTATCCTGAAATTTCCTGATCACTCCCTCTTTATCGCTTTTTTCCACATAACCTCTTTTCAGAATCGTAGAAATGGTTGGGGCATAGGTGGAAGGCCTGCCGATTCCCAGTTCTTCCAGTTTTTTTACCAGTGAGGCTTCAGTATAACGGGGCAGGGGCCGGCTGAATCGTTCTGTAGCACGCATTTCGATGAAAGGGTAGTTTCTGGTTGACTGTCAACGGTGGTAACATGCCTTCCTGGTTTTCTTCTTCAGTGATATCATCATCATCCCGGTCCTCCCGATATACTTTCAGAAAACCATCGAATTTCAGTACTTCCCCATTGGCCTTCAATTCTTCTTTATTGGTTGAGATTTGAATAATCGCAGTCGTTTTTTCCAATTCGGCATCAGCCATCTGGGATGCCATTGTTCTTTTCCAGATCAGTTCATATAAACGCCGGAGATCTGCATCTTCCACCGTATCATTTTCCATATAGGTTGGCCGGATGGCTTCATGCGCTTCCTGGGCACTTTCATTTTTATTTTTGAATGCCCGTTTCTGATGGTATTTAGTTCCGTATTTACTGTTGATTTCTTTTTTAAGGCTATCCATTGCTGTATCACTCAGGCTCACACTGTCGGTACGCATATATGTGATCTTACCGCTTTCATATAATTTTTGCGCAAGCAACATGGTCCGGCTAACGCCATATCCCAGTTTTCGCGATGCTTCCTGCTGGAGGGTGGAAGTAGTAAAAGGAGCAGCCGGTGATTTCTTCCCGGGTTTTACCTGTATATCAGTAACAGTATAATCTGCGCCCATACAGCTTTGTAAAAATTTTTCAGCACCTGTTTCATCCGCATATTTTTTGCCTTCCGCAGAAAAAACAACATTCTTTCCGGAAATATCTTTCGCAGAAAAACTGGCTTCGATCCTGAAATTGCTTTGTGCCGAAAAGGCGTTGATCTCCCTTTCCCTTTCGGCAATAATCCGGACGGCTACACTCTGCACTCGGCCGGCACTCAGATTATTTTTCATGCTCATTTTGCGCCAGAGGACCGGGCTCAGTTCAAATCCTACAATCCGGTCCAGGATGCGACGTGCCTGTTGGGCATTTACCAGGTTCATGTCAACCGTTCTGGGTATTTTGACGGCTGATTCTATTGCGGGTTTGGTAATTTCATGAAATACAATCCTTTTGGTGGTTTTCGGATCCAGACCCAGTACCTCACATAAGTGCCAGCTGATGGCTTCTCCTTCACGGTCCTCATCCGTTGCCAGCCATACTTCCCCGGATTTCTTGGCCAGACTTTTTAATTCCTTGACAACCTTTTCTTTATCTTCCGGAACAATATAACGGGGCTTGTATTTATTGTTAAGGTCAATACCCATATCGGCGCGTTCCAGGTCGCGGATATGTCCATAGCAGCTTTTTACCTCAAAATCTTCTCCCAGAATTCTTTCAATTGTCTTGGCTTTTGCCGGGGATTCCACGATCAATAAATTCTTCGCCATACTGTTTCAAATGAGTTTTAACATGACTCAAGGCGTGCAATTTTACAGTATAACATTGAAAGTAAAAAATAGGACGCTGGGTAGATGGGGTAAAAATTGCCTGTTAACTGATTAATTTATAGGGCTTTCTATGTTGTTTTGCAGATTATCCGGATCCTCCTGTTTGGGTTTTCGCTTAAAAAGGGATATATCCACCTTGCCGAACCGGTAATTAAATTGCAAACGGAAGAATTGCGGATCCCTGTATCGGAGGGTGTGCTGGGTGGAATATTGGGAATTAATATATACATCGTAACGTCTGGTAGCGAAAATATCAGAAATGCTGAAAGTAAGGCTGGCCGCCTTGTTTTTCAGGAATTCATATTTCAGCGAGGCGTCTACGCCCCCGGTGGGCAGGGAATATCCCTGTGCATTTCCGCTAACGGTACCTCCCCGTCCTCCGCCGCCTCCCCCGGAACCTCCCGTACCCCCCGGAGGAAGATTGGTCTTGGAGGTATAATCTCCCGTCACCTGCAATGTAAAATTCCTGGGTATTTTGAAAGTCGTGTTTATTTTGGCAAACCAACTGTAGCTGGCGGGGGCAGTTTGAATCGAGTCCGCATTAATTTTTGAAGTATATATATTGAGATTCGTGGTAAGATCCCACCAGCTGGTCAAGTTATTTCTTCCAATCAGCTCCAGTCCGCCAATATAACTGGAGTTTGCATTGATAAAGGTATTGATCAGCACAACAGAATCCGTCAGGGGATTAATTTCCTTAGTCTGAAAACGGGTAATAAGATCAGTGGTGTATTTATAATATACAGAAGCGAGGAAAGTATTTTTCTGATAGTTCAGCTGGTATGCCATTTCGAAAGAGTTGGTAAACTGTGGTTTCAGGTTTGGATTTCCCCTGCTCAGGTTAAGAGAATCCGAATAATCAGTATAGGGAGAGAGTTGCAGGAAACTTGGCCGGTCAATCCGGCGGGTATAATTCAGTTGCAGGTCCTGTCCGCCTGTGAGTTTTTCTGTCAGAAAAATACTGGGAAACAAACTAACCGGGTAACTATTGCTGAAAAATTTCCCACGGTATCTTTTAAACCGCCCGGGTTACTGGCATCATTTTCAGCATAGCTGTTGGATCCACGGTAGCTTGAATTTTCAGCACGAAGGCCCAGCTGAAATCCAAATTTCCCAACCGTATTGGAATATTGTATATATGCCGCCAGTACCTGGTCGTGATATTGATAATTTGATGAAAGTAGTGGCTGATAGATGAGCAATCCCACACTATCTACAGTATAAAAATTATTCAAATTGCTGATATTACGGACCGAAATCCGTGCGCCTGATTCCAATTTAGCTTTTTCAGTAAATGGGTTTGTAAAATCAGTTTGCGCCGTAATAAATTCATTGTTCCCCGAAGCATTTTGTTGTTGTTTATAGATACTTGACAGAGGACCGCCGGGTATTTCATAGAGGTCCGAACTGGTTTGATTTTGGCTGTTCGTTTGACCGTGGGTATAATTTATATCGGCCGTCCAGTTTTCTCCGGACCGGGGGAAATTATGCTTAAAACTGATCATGCCCGATCTGTTATTGAAGGTCGTGCTGGTATTGGAGATAACGCTGCATAAATGAACTGTCTGAAAATCCATCATTGTATATGGTATCCTGCAAAATATTACTGTTAGTGTATGGTTTTGAAGTGCCATGTACAATCGTTCCGGATATAGTAAATGTATTTCTGTTATCCATGAAATAATCCAGGCCTGCCCGAACAAAAAAAGAATGGCTGTTACTTACATTACTGTCTACCTGATGCAGCTGATATTCAGGGTTGGAAATAAAGGTGAGACGGTCGGTTGTTCCCGGAGAAATTGTTTTACGGTGATTTACATTGGCACTTGTAAAGAAATTTATTTTTCCCTCCTTAATATTAATATTTCCACCCCCGTTATAACCGCCCCGTTTGTCGATTCCCGCACGGACGGCGCCGTTATATCCGGCCTTCCTGTTTTTTTTCATCACAATATTCAGGATACCCGAAACTCCCCCGGAAGCATCAAACTTTGCACCGGGATTGGTAATGATCTCGACACTTTCAATTTCATCCGCTGGTATCTGATCTAATGTAAGCGTTGTGGGCCGGCCATCCACAAATATCACGGGGGCGCTGTTGCGAAGTGTAACGTTTCCGTCAATGTCAACGGAGAGGGAAGGAATATTCTTCATGATGTCAACGGCTGTTCCGCCGGAGGCGGATAAATCCTTTTCCACATTATAAATCTTACGGTCAATACCCAGTTGAATCAGCGGCTTTTCGGCAGTAACCGTCACTGCTTGCAGACTGGTGGCATCCTGTTCCATCTTAATATTTCCCAGATCTTCATCGATCGCACCCAGTCTTTGCTCGGGATCTGCACTTTGGGCATCCTTTAAATTGAACGCAACTTTCCGGTCGATGGTTTTATAGCCGATAGCGGTTAACTTCAAACTGATAAGAGCCCAGAATTGGGAGGTTTTCAAAACTAAAATCGCCGTTGGATGGGGTAATCGCTCCCCGAATTACAGAATCACGTCGGATATGTTTCACCACATCGAAAATTGACATGATCAGTTGTACAGAGGTTCCCTCCAGTCCCTTATTCGATTTGGTATCTACTATTCTTCCATAAAAATGGCCAATGGGGGCCGACTGCCTGCCATTTCCTGAGCGACGGCCGGAACCACCTCCTGGAAGAAGAGTTTTAGCGACAGGAGCCATTGAATCCTTAATCCGGGGAATAGAGTCTTTCTCCTGAAAGCCGGATGCAGCTCGGGATACCGTATCCCCTTGTGAATATGGTAGGGTATCCTTTAAATTCGTCGTGGTGCTTATCTTTCCCGGAACAGAAGAGGGAGCTGAAAGTGTTGAGTCTTTTGAAAAACCGTGGTTCGACCCGACCTGGGCAGACGCGTTTGAAATCAGGAGCAGCAGGAATCCGGATAAGCACAAGCCCTGCAAATACTTCATTTTATTCAGATAATGAAGAATTAAAGTTCAATGAACATGCCTGACCCGGTTGCTAAAAGGTTGTTAACATCTAATTTGTTGCGAAGAAAGGACTGGAATTTCTAAATAAGGGAAGAAAAAATGGGTGGATGACGGGGTTCGAACCCGCGACCCCTAGAACCACAATCTAGTGCTCTAACCAGCTGAGCTACAACCACCATTCGGACGGCAAAACTAAGGAAATTATATGAAAGTGTGCAAATGACGGAAGGAGTTTTCATCGTGTGCATCCATGGCTATCTTGTTTTAACATACGATGCCAGTCGTACATGATTTTTGCCGTTAACGTAAGGATGGGTTAATATTAGGATTGGCAACAACAATACAGGAGCATAAATCGTTATTTTTGAGCAATGTCAAAACTGTTCTCCTATATGATGAATAAAAGGAACCTCCCCATCGTTTTGCTCGTATCCGCCCTTGGAATAGCAATTGCCCTGAAGACCTTCGCCTTCGCCGGCAATCCGCCCACCAAATACGAAAGGATTCTAAAAAATGTTAGCGAACTGCTTGAAGAAATTCATTACAGTCCCAAGAATATTGACGATAAATTTTCATCTGAAGTATTTAACAAGTTTATCGAGCAGATCAACATCGAAAAGAAATTTTTCCTGAAATCAGATATGCAGGATTTGTCAAAATATCAGTATAAACTGGACGATGAAATATTAGGAAAGGCCCCGGTACAATTCGTGACTTCCACTCTTACTATCTATAAAAAGAATCTGCAGGAAAATCAGGCAATCTGCCATGAAATTCTGACCCAGCCGTTTGATTTCACAAAAAACGAGGCTGTTAATCTGGATTACGATAAACTTGAATATCCCGCAAATAAGGCAGCACTTCGCGAAGAAGAAAGAAAAAAGCTCAAATATCTGGCACTGGAAAAATACGCGGATCTCTTAGACCAGCAGCAGACGGGAAAGGGAAAACCGGGATTTATTGAAAAAACGAATGAGCAGCTGGAAAAAGAAGCCCGGGAAAAAACGTTGAAATTTATAGATCGTTATTTTGATCATTTAAGGATCAAAGCGACGGAAGATGATTTCTTTAATTTATTTGTTGAAACCATTGTCCAATGTATGGACCCGCATACGGATTATTTCCCGCCTGTGGAAAAAAGATCCTTCGATGAAGATATGAGCGGACGTTTTTACGGAATCGGGGCAGCGCTCCGTGATGAAGACGGCACGATTAAAATTGTTACACTGGTAACAGGCAGCCCCGCATGGAAATCAGGACAGGTAAATGTGGGAGATGTGATTCTGAAAGTGGGGCAGGGCAACCAGGAACCGGTAGACCTTACCAGTTATATGGTAGAGGATGCGGTAAAAATAATCCGCGGAAGCAAAGGGACTGAAGTGAAACTCACACTGAAAAAATCAGACGGTTCCATTAAAGTGGTTACTCTGGTAAGGGACGAAATTGTGCAGGATGAGAAATTTGCCAAGAGTGTGATCATCCAAAGTAATAAAGGCAAAATCGGATATATATTTCTTCCTGAATTCTATGCAGACTTTGATAACCCGAAGGGAAACCGCTGTTCCGTTGACGTTGCCCGCGAAATCGTAAAACTCAAGGAAGCAAAGGTAGATGGCATCGTGCTCGACTTGCGCAATAACGGAGGTGGTTCTTTATATGATGTTGTACAGATGGTAGGACTCTTTATAGACCAGGGTCCGGTCGTGCAGGTCCGTGACCGTGATGGCAAACCGCAGGTTTTGAACGACAGAGATAAGACTGTTTTATATGATGGCCCCCTGGCAGTAATGGTGAACGAATTCAGTGCGTCCGCGTCCGAAATTTTTGCGGCAGCCATCCAGGACTATCACCGCGGAGTGATTATTGGAAGCACCAGTACCTATGGCAAGGGCACCGTTCAACGGAATATACCACTGGATAAATCAGTTGGATTTAACGATATAGCTGGTCCCCTGGGCACGGTTAAATTGACGTTGCAGAAATTTTACCGGATCAACGGAGGCTCCACTCAGTTACGCGGTGTATCCTCAGATATCGTACTTCCAGATCTTTACGAACATTACAAAGTACGTGAGAAAGACCAGCCCGATGCGTTGGCCTGGGATGAAATGCCGAAGGCAGATTATACAACCTGGAAATATGCATATGATATAAATAATATAAGGACGTCCAGTACTGACAGAACGAATACGAATATTGCATTTAATACAATTGCGAAAAATGCAGCATGGCTGGATAAACAAAATGATAAAATGTATCCGCTGAATCTGAAAGCATATCAGGAAGAGCAGAAAATGATTCGTGCCACGGTGAAGCAGATCGATTCCGTTAGTAAATTAAAATCTCCCATGATGGTGTATTCCATGCCGCAGGACACGGTTAAATACAGTGAGGACAAGGATAAAGGCGAAAGGTATAAGCAATGGGTAGAGAGCCGCAAAACAGATATCTATCTAAATGAAGCGGTAAATGTGATGGATGATATGATTTCCCTGAAATCGGTGGTTTATAAGAATTAAAAAGTATAAAATTTAAGATCAGATGCGTTTGCTTATTCATAGGGGATGAGCAGACGCATTTTTTATTGGTTCCTCCTCAATCCGGATCCCGGAAGCAAGCACTACAATCATTGTTCCCATTACTGCAATCAAACCAAAGGAGATGCGCAGGCTGGTGGCCTGGGCAATGAAACCTATAAAGGGCGGACCAAATAAAAATCCCAGGTACCCGATTGTTGAAACGGCGGCAATGGCAACACCCGGAGACATGATTTTAGATTTTCCCGCTGCGCTGTAAATCATCGGTATGATTGAAGAAACTCCGGCACCCACAATTAAAAATCCGATAGTAGCAGTGATAAATTGAGGAAAAATTACCGCTAATAAAAGACCTCCTGCCGTCAGCAATCCGCTCAATTGCAACATGGTTTTCATACCAAGCCTGAATGCAACCCAATCACCTACAAATCGCCCGGTTGCCATTGTACACATAAAGGCAGTATAGCCAACTGTTATCAGGGAATGATCCGGCTGGACAACTTTGGCAAAATAAATCCCACTCCAGTCAAACATCGCTCCTTCGCAGACCATTGAAAAAAAAGCAATGAATCCAAAATTTAAAATAGATTTATCCGGCTTGGCGAAGATGGGTTGTTTATCATCGCGGTCTCCGTCGTGATGGATGAGTTTGCCAGAAAAAATAACCAGGATCAAAGCGGCGAGTCCGGTTATACAAAGAAAATGATAGGGTGGTAAAAGCCCAAAGTGAACCATGGCCGTACCAATAGCAGCACCCGTGAAGCCCGCCATGCTCCAGACGCCGTGAAAGGAAGCCATGATTGGTTTATGATACAGTCCCTCCGTGGCCACGGCCTGTGTATTAACGGAGATATTCATCATATTACCACCAAATCCAAAAAAAAATAAGGTAATCATTAACTGGGTAACCGATCCTGCAAAACCCAGCATGGGGAGAGTACAGGAATATAATATAGCGGCCATCATCACGATAATTCTGCTTCCGTATTTCGCAACCAGAAATCCGGCAACTGGCAGGGAGGTGAGTAAGCCGATAGGAAGGCATAGAAGGACTCCTCCAAGTGCTGCACTGTTTAACTGCAACTTGTTCTGTATATCCGGAATGCGTGATGCCCAGGATGCAAAACAAATTCCCGCCAGAAAAAAAAAGCTGCTTACTGCTATTCGATGAAGACGTCTTTGTGGTAAGGGCATAAAAAATAGCAAATTACTATATGCAATTTGCTATTTTGAATTTTTTAAACGGGCGTCCTTAATTTCTTTCTTTCTGCAGGGTTGATTTCAAAACTTCTTTCTTCTTTGGGTCTGAAATGGCAGCAGCCAGTTTAATGGCACCATATGCATTCAGGATGCCTCCGGAGGCGCTTAATTCTGACAAAGGAACCATTTCATTTTCCGTTCCCGGTTTTTTTGCTTTAACTGCAGGCATCACTGCGGATTTCTCAATACAATATTTCACTTCCTCCGGTGTCAATGTCGGAAAATATTCAAGGATCAGGGCTGCCACGCCGGTTACTACTGGCGCTGCCATACTGGTTCCGTCGAGATTTCCATATTTATTTCCACCTGGCAGGGTTGAATAAATTCTCGTACCCGGTGCAAATACATCCACTTCTTTTTTGCCGTAATTAGAGAAAGAAGCGGTATAGCTTTTAAAAACCTCTTCTGCCCTTGGATCGCTGCTTGCACCCACGGTGATCCAGTTTTTAGCTTCCTGCCGGGAATTCTTAAAATTTGGATTCGGGAAATTATCTACCGAATCAACGTTTTCGGCATCATTGCCGGCGGCATGTATGAGCAATACGCCTTTTGATTCTGCGTATTTGACCGCCTCATCCACCCATGACTTTTGAGGAGACAGGTTTTTACCGAAACTCATGTTAACGATTTTTGCACCATTGTTAACAGCATAACGGATGGCCAGTGCAATATCTTTATCATGTTCATCACCATTGGGGACCGCGCGGATCATCATGATCCGTACGTTGTCTGCAATGCCGTTAATGCCTTTATCATTATCTCTTTCTGCTCCTATGATACCGCTGACATGGGTGCCATGCATGGGATCGGTCGCCATGATGTCGTTATTGCCGTACAGACTATCCCTAATATCATTTTCATTGTCCTGCACGATATCTCCGCGGTAGTTCCTGGGGGCTGTTTCTTTGATTTCCATTTTCTTCTCTTCACGGTCAGCTTGTTCGGTGAAATCGGTAATGAAGGTAGTATTCGTCATATCCATGATATGATTTTCCTTGAAAAGGTATAGCAACACGGACCTGGCAGTTCTGCTTTCCATATTCTTTGCCTGAAAAGTATCGAGGTCGTTGCCGGTATATTCCTTCCTGCCCATAGCTTGTTGTAATAAGCTGTCAGATTTGATACAGGCATTTACAACGCGTTTCAGCATCAGCAGGTCCACACCGCCATCATCAGTACCTTCGCCCATAATCTTCTTCTTTGCCTTCACCCACATCTGATAATGCTCCCTGTTTTCTCCATTCAGGCTGTCCATCCTGATTTTTTTTTCGTCAAATTGATCTTTGTATTTGTAATACACACGGCCTTCTTCCTGTGAATCATCTTTTACGTTTTTCCCATCCTTACCGCCGATGAAATTCCAGCCATGGATATCATCCACATAGCCATTATGATCGTCATCAATCCCATTTCCGGGAATTTCTCCTGGGTTTGTCCATAAAATATGGATAAGATCTTCTTGTAAAGTATCTACTCCGGAGTCAATGACTGCAACCAGGACAGATTTGCTTTTCAGATTTTTCAAACGCAGGAAATCATAGGCTTTATCCAGGCTGATACCGTAGACACCGTCTTTTTCCTTATCAAGAAGGTGCCAACCTTTTACTAGTTCCTGTTTTGAATAAGTTCCCTGGGCAAATGAGCTGAAGGAAAAAGCAAGCAGGATAATGAATAGAAATTGCTCTTTAATACGGATTTTCATCGTAGAATTTTTATATGGCTCGTAATCGTTACCTGAGTTCTTCCGCTGCATCAAATTTTTTTAAAATATTTGGACCCGCAAAGATCACCATATGTTTAATATATATTTCTATTCGGGAAGGGTTTTTAACGGTTCTTTAATTGGAAAATAAATACCACACGCCGGTTCTTAGCTCTTCCGGCAGCGGTGTCGTTGGTAGCTATAGGCCGGGTGTCCCCAAATCCTTTTACACGGATGCGGCTTTCTGAAACGCCTTGATTTACAAGTACTTTCTTGATTGACTCAGCCCTTTCCTGACTCAGTTTCAGGTTATAAGCAGAATTGCCAATATTATCGGTATGCCCCTCGATCAACAAATTCAGATCCGGATTTGCTTTCATACTATCTGCGAGCTGAACCAGAGAGGGGTATGACTTCCGGGTCAGATTTGTGCTGTTATTATCGAACAGCACATTGGCTGCCACCAGCTGGGCCTGTTTGATAAGTGCCGGTGCCGGCGGTTTCAATACCGGACAACCCTGGTTCGAAGCGGGTCCGGGCTGATCGGGACATTTATCCACTTCATCGTTTACACCGTCATTGTCCCGGTCCGGAATCGGACAGCCATGATATTTTGCCAGTCCGGGCTGAGTTTTACATGAGTCCTGTTCATCATTGATTCCGTCCTGATCTGTATCGGGAATGGGGCAGCCGTGATACCGGGCAACTCCTGGTTCAAACTTACACGAATCCTCATCATTGTTTATTCCGTCAAGATCTGAATCTGGTATTGGGCAGCCATGGTAGCGAGGCGAACCCGGAATCGTTTTACAGGAGTCTTCCAAATCCGGGGTTCCGTCCTGGTCTGTATCCTCTGCCGGCGCAGGCACCGGTTTGGGTTTATTTAGCCAAATTCCCAGGGAACCTCCGAAAACCTGGTTATGAAAGCTCGAAGGGTAGGAAGCTGTATAGGCATTGGTCAGTCCCTGACTAAAATAAGCTCCAATCATCACACTCCCCAACTCAAAACCCGCTTTCGCTACCAGCCCGATATCATAAGTTTTATACTTCCCAGTACCGATGCCTACGGGAAGATCTTCTGTACCTGACTGATAAATATATTTCGAGGTATTATATTGCCTGAACCGGTATTGGTAAGGTTGGGATGCCCCATAGATAAAAGCAAAATAGGGTCCCGCCCCTATGTAAAAATTGTTTTTATGACTTTTCGAGAAGGGTAGTTTCCAGGTGAGGTAGAGAGGAAGCACCACATAATTCAGGTTCAGCGTACGTTGACTATATAGTGTATCATTTTGTACCACAGTTGAATCGTAAAGCCGTTGGAACTGATTTCCTTTCGCGCTGTATAAGATACCGGGCTGAAAAAAAAGATTGTTCTTTCCAAAAGGGATTTCCGCAAGAACGCCTATTTCAAATCCTGTTTTGGATGAATAATATTGACCCACTGCTGTATCGAAACCGGGAATGGAATTTTTCTGAATAAAATCGGAGGCATGTATACCGCCCCAGGCAGCAAGCCTGATCTGGCCCTGAAGGGAGGAAAATACCAGAAGAGAGAGAAAAACTGTTAATAATGGACGGTAAATCCGGTTCTGGCTCATTGCCTTATAAACGTTTAGGAATCTATTATATTATACGCTTAGTGCTTAATGCTGAACGCTTAACGCCAAAGCCAGGTCGATAAATGCTTATGGCCAGTTTTCAAATTGTTTATTGATAAAAGTCTGTTACTGAGATCTTCATTAATAAAGTTAATACGATATCGTTGATTCGTTCGTCATTTAGCTTTCAGCGTTCAGCGTTTAAATATCAAATTGAATCCCTTGTGCAAGTGGCAATTTAGTAGAATAATTAATGGTATTCGTCTGCCTGCGCATATATGATTTCCAGGCATCACTGCCGCTTTCTCTTCCACCCCCGGTTTCTTTTTCACCACCAAAAGCACCTCCGATTTCAGCTCCCGAAGTTCCGATATTCACATTGGCAATGCCGCAGTCGCTTCCGCCGGCGGAAAGAAATTGTTCGGCTTCCCGCAAATTTAGCGTCATGATCGCCGAAGACAGTCCCTGTGGTACTCCATTTTGGATTTGAATGGCTTCGTCCAGGGATTTGTATTTAAGGAGGTAAAGAATCGGTGCAAATGTTTCCTGGGTAACAATTTCGTATTCAGGTTTTGCTTCAGCAATACAGGGTTGCACATAACAGTCACTTTCAAATCCTTTACCTGATAATACCCCACCTTCGACAACAAAATGTCCCCCTTGTTTTTTACAGGCTTCGATGGCATCCAGGTACATACTAACAGCCTGTTTATCTATCAATGGACCCACATGATTTTTTTCATCCAGCGGATTGCCGATTTTAAGCTGTGCGTAAGCGCTGACCAGTTTGGATTTTACTTTCTCATAAATTTTTTCGTGTATGATGAGCCGCCGGGTACTCGTACATCGTTGTCCTGCGGTACCAACTGCTCCAAATAAAGCGCCCAAAACAGCAATATCCAGATCGGCCTGCTCGCTGATAATGATTGCATTATTGCCACCCAATTCAAGCAGGGACCTTCCTAACCTGGAAGCGACAACAGATGCAAGCGCTTTACCCATTCGGGTTGATCCGGTGGCAGATACCAGTGGAATACGATGATCTCCACTCATCCATTCTCCGGTTTCACGACCACCTGTCACTATGCAACTTACTCCTTCAGGCACCTCATTCTTTTTGAATATTTGTGAAACGATCTGCTGACAGGCAACAGAACAAAGTGGAGTTTTTTCAGAACCCTTCCAGACAGATACATTTCCACAAACCCAAGCCAGCATACTGTTCCAACTCCACACGGCAACCGGGAAATTGAAAGCGGAAATAATACCTACGATACCCAATGGATGCCATTGCTCATACATCCTGTGCTGGGGGCGTTCGCTATGCATCGTAAGCCCGTGCAGCTGCCGGGATAGACCAACTGCAAAATCGCAGATATCAATCATTTCCTGAACTTCCCCCAATCCTTCCTGCAAGCTTTTCCCCATTTCATAACTTACCAAACTTCCCAGCGCATGTTTTTTTTCGCGAAGGGCTTCACCTACCTGCCGGACCACTTCACCCCGTTTAGGTGCGGGCCAGGTTCGCCATATAAGCCATGCCTCCTGTGCTTTCGCTACGATCTGATCATAATTTTCTTTAGTGGTTACTGATACCGCTGCAATTTGTTTTCCATTCACCGGTGAAAAAGATTCAATCGTTTGTTTAGGATTGTCAAACCAATTCATGCCTGTAGAGCTGCCTGCATTGTGGGTGTGAATGTTGAGTTCTTTCAGGAATTCCATATAAATACAATTGAAGACGCAAGGTAAAGAAAGTGTGGGAGTGTGGGAGTATGGGAGTGTGGGGGATAAAACAAAAGACCACGGGGTTTTTCCCGTGGTCTCAATAAAGCGATGATTCAAATTATTTAAAAGTGCAAAACTACGTTGGTGAACAACCGCATGCCATTATAGCCCATTTGCACAGCTTCAAAGGGCCCGCCGGATTCACTGTCACCCCAGGATTCGCTCTTAGCTCCAGCAGTAGCTGCGATATCCGGATGTACGTTGAAAATATTATCCACGCCAATAACCCAGGAAATATTTTTATTTATTTTATAAGAAAAATAAAGGTCAGTAGTCATTTTTGGATTAAATACAAAATTTTCGGGAACAGAACCGTTCCCATCATCCCGGATTACATAAGGGTAATAGCCAAGTCCTGCATTGGAAATCCCGTCTCCGCCAGGCGTTCCCGGCTGTGCACCTGCCAATGTATCATAGCCATAACCCTGGGTTGACAATTTACCAAAGTAAGTGAGATGGGTACCAATCGCAAACTGGTTTACATCGTATTCAAGATTCAGCGAAAATTTTGATCTGGGAGCTGATGCAATTAAGAAAGCCTGTTCCCTTGTACTAAAAAAAGTCTGCTGATCAAAT
Source organism: uncultured Bacteroidota bacterium (assembly GCA_963741345.1). Classification (GTDB taxonomy): domain Bacteria; phylum Bacteroidota; class Bacteroidia; order Chitinophagales; family Chitinophagaceae; genus Puia. The sequence continues at coordinate 16,761 of CAVUHS010000004.1, read as the reverse complement.
AAACTTCCATTCAGCGGCGCCGGAACGTTTATATCGTCAATATTGATGGTTTGAATATTACCGGCCAACAAAAGTTTAAGTCCTTTGGTTCCCCAACTTTTATAATATTCAACCACAATATCAACTCCTGAATTTGTGGTATTTACCGCGTTTGCAAAAAACTGAACCGAATTAAGCGGGGGAGTCAATGCAGGGATGTAAGGTGCCAGTACAGAATCCGTTGCAGGGAATTGCCCGGAAAATATAATCCGGTTTTTCAATTTGATCAGATATCCATCAACGGTAATTGTAAGATTAGTCATTGGTTTCCAGGCAAATCCCAGACTGTAGTTCACAGATGTTTCCTGTTTTAACGGAGGGATGCCAGCAGCTCTGGCCACCTGGCTGGTATTGGGTGCAAGCCAGATGTATTGCAAACTGTTATCAACAATATTTGTATTGATGTTACTGAAATTAATTTGCTGCAAAGAAGGTGCCCGGTAGCCGGTACTGATGGATCCCCTTAAATTAAAATTATCCGATAACTTATATCGTGTTGCAAATTTGTATGTATTTACAAAACCAAAATCTGAATAGTTTTCAATTCTGATGGCTCCGTCAACCAGCCATCTTTCAGTAACATCCAAAGAGCCTTCCACATAAGCCCCAATATTTGTACGGTTAGCATTTACTTCATCTGTTGGTCTGAAACCAGGGAATCCCTGAGATCCGGAAGCAATATCCCTGGTATCACCGGTTATGGGATAATATCGCTGTCTTGGCGGATATGCCTGCCAGGACGCTTCCTCACCCTGGTATATTTTATAATTTTCATATCGGAACTCTGCACCAAATGAAAAAGTCAGTCCGTGGGCAATGGAATTAAATCTTCGGCTTACATCGAGATTGGCAGTGTTTTGCAAAAAATTAAAACCTCCGTCATCAAACCGGTTTTGGGTGGCAACCTGGCTGACAGGAAGTGTTGCGTTAAATGTTTTTTCACCATAATAATGAAAATTATTATAGCCGATCACATTGCTGAAATCCCAGTCCCAGTTATTTCCGATGGTTCCTCTCAGGCCGGCAGCAAATGATTCATCCTGGATATATACATCTTCCTGTGGATTGTAATAAACGTTGGCTGTGTCCAGTTGTCCGGGTGTTGGATCAAATACGCGCATGATGGCCGGGTTGTAGAGCAGATTTCCATTCAGGTCTGTTGGATATTTTTCCGGATGGTCACCGAAATTTCTGGTCCATGCATATACGTTTGAATGCTTATAATTATATCCACCAAATGAATAAAATGTTGTTTTCGTTCCGGCTATTGGCAATTCCAGATTATACATGGCTCCGCCGGAAGTGATGGAACCGTCGCCAAAAGCTCTTCTGTATTCGGCAATATAGGGGGCAACTTTTTTCGAATCGGGATTGGAGGACCAATTTGTATCAGGCAGGGCGCGGAACGTTTTGCCGATCGTCAGGAAATTGCCGCCGATATTCAAAAAACCGCCATTGTTTCCTATTGGAATTCCGTAATTTAAATCGGCTTTCAGGGTTTGTCCGTCAATTTTTGAGCCCGTATAATACTGACTTGGGTCCACATTATTGAGCGTATTATACGTTTGATCATTGTATCCGCTGACTCCCACAACGGCATAGAATTTCTTAACATCTTTTTTCAGTATAATATTAATTACACCGGCAATGGCATCTGACCCGTACTGTGCTGATGCTCCATCACGCAGTATTTCCACCCGATCGATGGCGGCTTCAGGAATCGCATTCAGATCTGTTCCTGAATTCCCCCGACCCCGGGTACCAAATTCATTTACAAAGGCTGCCAGATGGCGTCGCTTCCCATTTACCAAAACCAGGGTCTGGTCATATCCCAATCCTCTTAAACTCGCAAAATCAATCGCATCTGAACCATCAGCACCGCTTTGTTTGTTATAATTGAAAGAGGGCACAGCCATATTCAATTGCGCTTCGAGGTTTGGAGACGAGGTCGTTTGTTGAAGACTATTTAATTTTACGATGTCAACTGGTACCGGGCTTTCTGTTTTTACCCTGGGCATACCACGGTTTCCAGTTACTACCACTTCATTAAGCTGATCAGCATCTTCTTCCATGGCGACCGAGATGGTTGATGACCCTGCAAGCTTTTCCGACCTGGATTTGAAACCGACTGCGCTGAATTCAAGCACATCACCGGCTTTTGCCTGTAATTTGAAAATTCCCTCATTATTAGTGGTAGTTCCTGTCTGCCCAGACTTTAATTTGACCGAAACGCCGGGTAAGGGAGTCCCGTTTTTAGCATCGGTAATCTTACCAGTTACGGTGGTTTGGGCAAAAATCAATGTAGCGGAGAGCAAAAAAAAGGGAACAATTAGCCATTTTCTCATAAACGTCAGTTTTGGTATTTAATACTTGACTAAAAATCTTGAATAAGATGAGATATGGTCGAAGCAGCCACCAAATTATGGATATGAGGTCAGATAACCATATATTATTATAAATAATATTCTGATTTCTGCAAGTTTTTAGATAAAAATATCACCGTATTTTCCGAAATATTTTTGCTAAAAAGTTAGGGAATCTCCCTTTTTATTGCATTCTTTGAGTCCCATCTATCCATGAAAACCTGTTGACGGCAGGTTTTTTTATTCGCCATCACTAAAATCCGGTATCAATCAAGTTCATATCCTGATGTTTATTTTTCACTTGATTTATACCCTATATGTACCCCTTAATCCGAACTGCATTTATCTTTTTCCTTGTATGTATCAATTTCATTGAATTGTTTTGCAGGAACTGAATCGCTCAAACCGGTAAACCCCGCCTCCTTTGACGATATGTATATTGTGATGTTGGATTCTCTGTTGAGAACTTCTGTTTCCCCCGCTGCTGTTGCCGCTAAATCATCAGAAAAGGAGATGAACCTTTCTTCTTCCCGTATTTGCTCTTGTCAGATATTAAATCTGGAGTCATCAAATTACGATCATCATTCGGTGGTGTTGCTATCTGAAAAAGCAAACGATGGCAGTTCTGCCGCATATACAGCAGCGAAAAACCGACTTCAGAAAGAAAAGAACCACCTGAAGAAAATGTTTTATGACAAAATAAAGGTAGTGGCAACTTTCCAGGGTGTTGGTACCTGTAAGAGCATGTTTTTACATCTGCGTTCCTCAGATGAGAATCTGAAGTTATACGAAATTCTGAACGCTGATTAACAAAGTCTGTTACAATTTATATACCCTGCGTCGTCAGTATTGTTCCTGCTCGTTGGGAAAGTCGTTGGATTTAACATCCAGGATATATTGATGTACAGCCTGTGTAATATGCTCATGCAGGTTAAGATACTGTCGGAGGAAGCGGGGTTTAAATTCCGTATTGATGCCAAGCATATCATGCATCACTAGTACCTGGCCATCGCAATATTTACCTGCACCTATTCCGATGACAGGTATACTCAGCGTCTCTGCAACTTCCTTGGCCAGCATTGCCGGAATTTTTTCGAGAACAATCGCAAAGCAACCGGCTTCTTCCAGCAAAAGCGCATCAGCCTTTAATTTTCTTGCTTCCATTTCTTCCTTCGCCCGTACGGTATATGTACCGAATTTATAAATGGATTGCGGTGTCAATCCGAGATGTCCCATGACTGGCACCCCGGCAGCCAGAATTCTTTTCACGGATTCAAGCACTTCTTCTCCGCCTTCCAGTTTTACACCATGCGCGCCGGTTTCTTTCATGATCCGGATTGCAGATATCAGTGCTTCCTTGGAATTGGATTGATATGACCCAAAAGGAAGATCGACGATCACCAGGGATCGTGACACACCACGAATGACAGAGGAAGCATGATAGATCATCTGATCGAGCGTGATTGGAAGAGTGGTTTCATGTCCGGCCATTACATTGGAGGCGGAATCTCCGACAAGGATCACATCAATGCCGGCACTGTCAAACAGGCGGGCAAATGAAAAATCATAGGCTGTGATCATAGAAATCCGTTCACCATTAGCCTTCATATTCTGAAGGATATGGGTGGTGATTTTTTTAGGAACCATTTTTTGGGGTTGAATGATAAAGATAAATTCTTTTGGCAGAATACTCGATGCCTGAGTACTGAATGCAACTTCATGATAGTCACCTGCTTTCTTATGAGACTAAAATAACTACGACACTTTGGATGTTATACCTGATTGCATCTCTCTGTACAAGGCCTGTATCAGCCCATCGGCAAGACCGATTTTGGGAACGAAAATTTCTTCCGCATCAATCCATCGCATCACGTTTACATAAATCAACAGGGCAGGAACGATTACATCCGCCCGGTCTTCTTTCAGATTATATAACCGCATCCGTTCCGGTACAGAAAAGCTATTGAGCTCTTTATAATAATCTTTCAGCAATTCAAGAGAAAGAGGTTTTCCATCTTTTCTTTTGGACAATGAAAAAACCTTATTGATATTTCCTCCTGAACCAATGGCCGTAATATGTTTGATGTATTCTTTGTTTCTTTTTTAAGAAATTCCTTCATCTCATCCCAGTGCGCTTCTGTAACCTGGTTTTTAATCAATCGGATCGTGCCGATATTAAAAGATTTTTTAAATAGCAGTCTGTTATCTGCAAAGCAGGTCAGTTCCGTGCTTCCTCCGCCTACATCAATATACAGGTAAGAATTGTCACTGGTCAGGTTTTCAGCAATATGATTTTCATAAATAAAGGCGGCTTCATCGTCTCCACTGATAATTTCGATCCGGATACCGGTCGTGTCGGCGACTGTTTCAATGATCTCAGGTCCATTGTCGGCATCCCGCATCGCGGAAGTGGCGGCGGCTTTAAAATGAATCACCCTGTAAGCGTCCATCAGGTATTTGAAAGAACGTATTGTATTAAGCAGCATCGTGGTCTTCTGCTCTGAAATTTCCCTCTTCTCAAATACATCAAATCCGAGACGTAACGGAACCCGCACGAGATTCAGTTTTTCAAACAGCGGTTTTTTATCCGATTCTATTACTTCCGTGATCAGCAGCCTGGCTGCATTACTTCCAATATCAATGGCTGCCAATATCATGGGTGTTGGATTTAAATGGGTACCATCTGGTCAGCAGGTGCAGCAGGGATAGATTCCGGTTGCAGTGGCCCTTTATTGATTTTTTGATTCAGGTATTGGTAAATTTCAATTTGTGAACGCACTTTTTTTGACTGGTCCTTTTTATAATGATTTTGCAAGTTATTGTCCAGCCATCTTGCTTTTACGTTGTCAGAAAGCTGGATCTGTAATATCTCCTTCAATTCAGTCCGGATCTTTGCATCCAGTACGGGACAGGTTGCTTCAACCCGGTGATCCATATTACGCACCATCCAATCTGCCGAAGATATATAAACTTTTTCTTTGCCCTGGTTGTGAAATATGAACACCCGTGCATGTTCGAGGTATTCATCCAGAATGCTGATGGCCGTAACAGGTTTTTTGAATTTTTTGTTTTCGGGCATCATGCAGAAAATGCCCCGCACGATCAATTTGATGTCCACTCCTGCCCGGGCTGCTTCATATAATTTATAAATAAGTTCTTCGTCGGAAAGTGAATTGATTTTTAAAGTAATGGATGCGGGTTTTTTGTTGCGCGCAGATTTGATTTCAGTATTGATCATCCGGTACAATTCCTTACGCAGGAAGATCGGGCATGGGATCAATGTTTTGCAGGTTTTCAATGGCTCCACTCCATATTTCCATTTCTCCATGTATGTAAACATGCGATTTACATCAGCCATAATATTGCGGTTGGAAGTGAGCAGACAATGGTCGCTATACATGGTGGCCGTTTTTTCATTCAGATTGCCTGTGCTCACAAAACCATAATAGATGGAGCGGTTGCCCTTTTTTTTCTTAATCAGGCAAAGTTTGGAATGGACTTTCATGTTGGGAATCACGTCAATCACTTTCACTCCTTCTTCTTCGAGAATCTCTTTCCATTCCAGATTTGCTTCTTCATCAAATCGGGCTCTGTATTCCATCATGGCTGTCACTTGTTTGCCATTTCTTACCGCATTGATCAGTGCATTGATCACTTTTGAATTGGAGGCGAGCCGGTAACAGGTCACTTTGATCGCTGTCACGTTAGGATCGATCGCTGCTTCCCGCAACATATCAATTACGGCATGAAATGAATGGTAAGGGAAATGAAGCATTACATCCTGTTCCAGTACAACGTCAGTAATCCGGTGGGAACTTTTTACGAGCGGATGTGGAAATGGTTTCTTGCGTTGTCCTTTCCTGGTAAAGACATCCGGAAAATCCATAAAATGCCTGAAATTATGAATACGTCCTCCGGGAATGGTGGTTCCTTTTTTTGCCAGTGAAAGGCCTTTAATGAGGAATTCCAACAGGTCAGTATCCATTTCCTTGTCATAAACAAAACGAACGAATTTTCCCTTCCGCCGATTCTTCAAACCTTTCTCAATTTTTTCTATCAGGGAAGTGGAGAGGTCATTGTCAATATCTATTTCCGCATCCTTGGTAACTTTAAATACCCAGGAACGATATCGGTCGTAACCGAAATAGGAAAATATGTTTTTAAGGTTAAACCGGATCACGTCTTCCAGCAATATAATATGATGTTCATCCGGGGATGGGGAGGGCAGGATCACAAACCGGCCTAACAGACGGCTGGGAATTTCTATGATTGCGAATTTTTTCTCCTCTTTTTCAGGTTCCTTTCTGGAAAGCACGACCCCTAAATACAGAGATTTCTCTCTTAAGTACGGAAACTGGGGGATGCTCTGGATCATTAATGGGATGATATTAGCACGGGCTTCTTCCTCAAAATAATTCTGTACAAATCTCTGCTGGTCCTTGTTGAGGTCTTTTTCAGTGATCAGGAAAATCTTCTCATTTTTCATTTCCGAATAAATGTTCCGCCATATTTCATCAAATCTTTCCTGTTGTTGTAAAACAATGGATTGAATCTGGAGAAGTATTTTATCCGGTGCTGTTTCCATATGCATGTTGAGTTTTCCCTTGCCGCTGAATTCTTTCATGCGGTTCAGGGCTGCCACTCTCACCCTGAAAAACTCGTCCAGGTTATTGGAGAATATGCCCAGAAATTTCACCCGTTCACGGAGGGGAACAGATAGATCTGCTGCTTCCTGCAAAACCCTTCCGTTAAATGCCAGCCAGCTGATATCCCTTGGAATAGTTCGTCTTTTCATGATATCCATGCCTTCCTTTTTTGCAAAGTATTGAAAGGGAAAGGTTTGGAAAATTAATTAATTATTAATCACGAAGTGTCGGTTTTGGCAGGAGCACAGAAGAGGTCGGAAAATAGTTTGTTATAACTTCGTTCCCACTCTTTCCACATTCCACGAGATTTTCTTTGAAAATCTGGGAATTATCCCGACCTTTGCCGTCCAAAATTCCGATAGTATGTCCAGAGTATGTCAGTTAACGGGTAAGCGGCCAATTACCGGGAACAGTGTTTCCCATTCGAATATTAAAACAAAACGTCGTTTTTTACCCAACCTCCAGCAGAAACGTTTTTTCCTGGCTGAAGAAGACAAATGGGTTACTCTGAAACTTTCGACTGAAGGCATCCGGACTATCAACAAAAATGGTCTTTATTCAGTAGTAAAGGAAATGCGTAAGGCAGGTGTGAAGATCTAAAGCACTCAGGCTTAAAAATTTATAAATTCAGTAAAATGGCAAAGAAAGGGAGCAGGGTACAGGTTATACTGGAGTGTACAGAACACAAAACCAGCGGAAAATCAGGAACCAGCCGGTATATTACCGTCAAGAACAAAAAAAATACTCCGGAAAGACTGGAGCTGAAAAAATTCAATCCGATTTTAAAGAAAGTAACAGTTCATAAAGAAATTAAATAAACATGGCAAAAGCAGCAAAGACCGCGATCAAAACCAAGGATGCCCGGGCAGCGGCTGAGGCAAAAAACTGGACCAAAGTGATTAAGGCTGTCCGTAGTCCGAAGACTGGTGCTTACACTTTCAAAGAGGCGATTATCCACAAGGATAGTATCAAACAGTACCTGGCTCAGAAATAATTCTGCCCTGACCTTTTTATCCAAGCTGTTCCCCATCGGAGCGGCTTTTTTCTTTACGTAAATTTTAATCTTCGGGAATGGGATTTTTTGATAAACTTTTCGGAAAGAAAGAAAAACAAACACTTGATGAAGGTCTGCAGAAGACCAAGGAAAGCTTTTTTACACGTGTTGGTAAAGCCATTGCGGGTAAAACAACGGTAGACGAAGAAGTGCTCGACAATCTGGAAGAGGCCCTGGTAAGTGCGGATGTTGGCGTGGGCACCACGATCCAGATCATCGATCGGATTGAAAAGCGTGTGGCCAGGGATAAATACCTGAATGTTTCCGAACTCAATGCGATACTCCGGGACGAAATTGAACTTTTATTGCGGGAAAGCGGCGCAGATCAGGCCCGCAACTTTGAATTACCTCCAAAAAGGCCCTACGTAATCTTAGTGGTAGGTGTGAATGGTGCGGGCAAAACAACCACGATTGGTAAACTGGCATTTAATTTCAAGAAAGCGGGCTACAGCGTCTTACTCGGCGCTGCAGACACGTTCAGGGCGGCAGCCACAGACCAGCTGGTGATCTGGAGTGAAAGAGCCGGTGTGCCACTAGTGAAACAGGGGATGGGTGCAGATCCTGCGTCCGTGGCTTTTGACACTGTACAAAGCGGGTTGTCCCGCGAAACCGATGTGATCATCATCGATACCGCGGGTCGTTTGCATAATAAGTCTCATTTGATGGAGGAACTCAGCAAGATCAAAAGGGTTATGAAAAAACTTCTTCCCGAGGCACCTCATGAAGTATTGCTGGTACTGGATGGAAGTACTGGCCAAAATGCGCTGGAACAGGCAAAGCATTTTACAGCAGCAACAGATGTCACTTCCCTGGCAATTACCAAACTTGATGGAACAGCTAAAGGAGGTGTAGTGCTGGCAATTGCCAATCAGTTCAAAATCCCGGTAAAATATATTGGTGTCGGAGAGAAAATTGAAGACCTGCTTTTGTTCGACAGTCATGAGTTTGTGGACAGTCTTTTTAAAGAACAGGATCTTTAAGTCCGGTTTTGCGCATGCCCGCTTTTAGAATGAGCCAACCTGCGATAGCGGCCAGTACCGATGCAATCAGTACCGCCACTTTAGAACTTTGAATAAGTTCCTCCTGGCCATCGAATGCCAGGTTACTGATAAATATTGACATGGTAAACCCAATACCTGCCAGCATTCCCATCCCGATTAATTTTGTTGTATTCATGCCGTCAGGAAGCCTGGCGAAGCCAAAAGCAATTCCCAGTGCACTAAATCCTGCGATCCCCAGAGGCTTTCCAAGAAGCAGTCCCAATGATATACCGAGACTATTTGAACTTATAATTTCGGATTTCCATTCAGCAGGCAGATGAATAGCGGTATTGGCCAGGGCGAAGAGGGGGATAATAAAAAAATTGACTGGTCTATGCAAGGCATGTTGTAATACAGAAGAAGGTTGATTCTCTATATTTTTTCGAAAGGGTATTGCAAATGCCAGAAGAACCCCGCTTAAGGTAGGATGTACACCGGAACGAAAAAGAAAGTACCAGAGTAGGACACCGGCTGGCAGATAAACCCACAGTGAAAAAACATTTCTCCGGTTGAGCAGGAAGAGGATCAGTAATAGTGCTATTGACAGGGCCAGATAAAAAAAAGAAAATGTATTTGTATAAAAAATTGCAATGATAATGACTGCTCCAAGGTCGTCGATAATGGCAAGCGCGGTTAAAAATATTTTTAATGAAAGGGGAATTCGTTTTCCAATCAGCGAAAGCACACCCAATGAAAAGGCAATATCTGTCGCCATAGGAATGCCTATGCCAGCCTGACCGGATTTGCCGTGATTTAAAATAAAGTGGATCATGGCCGGAACCACCATACCTCCTACCGCGGCCATTATGGGAAGAATTGCATTCTGGAAGGAAGACAATTCACCGACATAAAGCTCACGTTCAATTTCAAGCCCGACCAGTAAAAAAAATACCGTCATCAGGCCATCGTTGATCCATTCCTCCATTCGAAAAGGGATGAAGACGTTGCCGATATGCAGATGTGCCGGGAGGTGCCAGAAATGTATAAAATCTTTGCCTGCGAAAGAATTGGCTATCGCCAGGGATATGATTGTACATATGATCAGTAACAGGCCACCTGCTTTTTCACTGTTAAAGAACTGCTGGAATAGGCCTGTTTTCGTGAATTTTTGCATCAGTTTCGAAGATACTATTTTATGCTTAGGGCGTTTAACTTAAGCCTCCACAACTGCTAAGGGTTCATTCATTTTCCGTCATCCAAAAGCCTTAATTTTGCCCCGCATGAAGACGAAATCAATCCGCCGGGATAGGGTAAATATCATTACCCTCGGATGCAGCAAGAATATGGTGGACAGTGAGGTGCTGAGTGGCCAGTTGCTCGCCAATGGGATCGAAGTGGGCCACGAGAATGCCAAAAGTGGTTCGAATATCGTAGTAGTAAATACCTGCGGTTTTATTGACAAAGCCCGGGAAGAGTCCGTAAACACAATCCTTGAGCAGGTCGCTCTGAAAAAAGAAGGAAGCCTCGACAAAGTATATGTTACCGGGTGCCTTAGCCAGCGTTACCGGGATGACCTCGAAAAGGAGATTCCTGAGGTAGACGCCTGGTTTGGTACGATGGAAATGCCGCTCCTGCTTAAAAAACTGAATGCCGATTATAGGGCGGAACTTGTTGGGGAAAGACTGCTCTCCACCCCTCAGCACTATGCTTATCTGAAAATATCTGAAGGTTGTAATCGGACCTGTGCATTCTGTGCCATACCCCTGATGAGAGGAGTTCACGTCAGTAAGTCTATGGAAGCTATTGTACAGGAAGCGGAAAACCTTGTTCGTATAGGGGTGAAAGAAGTGATGCTGATTGCACAGGAACTCACTTATTATGGATTGGATATCTATAAAAAAAGAATGTTGCCCGACTTACTTAACCGTTTGGCCGATATAAAAGGTCTTGAATGGATCCGTCTTCATTATGCCTATCCCAGTAAATTTCCGCTTGAAATCCTGGATGTGATGCGCGATCGGGAAAATATCTGCAATTATCTGGATATGCCGCTCCAACATGCAAGTGATGCCATGCTCAATGCCATGAAGCGGCAGATAACCCGATCTGAAATGACCGAGCTCATTCAGGCAATCCGTGAAAAAGTCCCGGGCATTTGCCTGCGCACTACGCTGATTGCCGGTTTCCCTGGTGAACGGGTTTCCGACGTGGAAGAAATGAAAGATTTTCTTACTGAACACCGCTTTGACAGGGTTGGGATATTCACCTATTCGCATGAGGAGGGAACTTCAGCTTTCGGACTCAATGATGATGTGCCGGCAGAAATCAAAGAAGAACGTGCACGGGAAGTGATGGAGTTGCAGCAGGATATTTCCTATGAAAAGAATCTTGAAAAAATCGGACATATTTTTAAAACTATCGTCGATAAAAAAGAATCCGGCCGTTATATCGGAAGAACAGAATTTGATTCCGTGGAAGTAGATAATGAAGTGATTATTAAGACGACTACCTCATTGAAAATAGGCAGTTTTGTTTCCGTGAAAATGACGAAGGCTTATGATTTTGATCTGGAGGGGCAGGTTGTAAACACAGAATTGGGAAACTGAACAAAATAAATGTTTTGCTGTTAGGTACCTCTTAACTACATCAGCTCATATCCAGTTATTCTATTATGAATTTTACAGCTAAATCGGTTCCTTATCAGGAAACGGGTTATTTTTCCAAGGTTACTTCTGATTACCTGAACGGAAAGGATTTCCTCCGACATTTTTACGAGCACCCGGTTTCGTTTGCCGGAATTGAGGCGGCTATCCATGAGCGTGAACAATTTGCAACCGACCGCCATCTCCTGGTCAAGGCATTGGAAGAGCAGTATTCTATTCTTTCCTCATGCGATGCGGTTACAAAAAACCTTGAACGACTTATAAGCAAAAACAGTTTCACCATCACGACTGCCCACCAACCGGCCATTTTTACCGGTAACCTGTATTTTATCTATAAGATTCTGCATGTGATAAAAATTGCAGAAACTCTTTCTGCCCGGTACCCAACCCGGCATTTTATTCCTGTATTTTATATGGGCAGCGAAGATGCAGATCTGGAAGAGTTGGGATATATTTATCTGGATAATGAAAAAATCCTATGGGATACTAAGCAAGCGGGGGCGGTAGGCCGCATGCATACTATCGGATTGGAAAAAATCATCGACCGCATTGAAGGTGAGTTTGCCGGCGAGTCCTGTGGGCCGGAATTAATTCAATTACTCAAAGAGTGCTATCTCGATTCCGAAAATATCCAGCAGGCGACCTTCAAATTATTGCACCGGTTGTTCGGTCAATATGGACTGGTCGTGCTGATCCCGGATAATCGGCTGCTCAAGACCGTTATGCGCGGTATATTCAAGGATGACCTGACCATTCATGCCCCATTCGAAATCACCGAAAAAAGTAACAGGATTTTATCCGAATTGTATCCTGTACAGGCGAACCCCAGGGAAATAAATCTTTTTTACCTGAAGGATGATATCCGGGAACGTCTCGACAGGAAGAACGGGAATTACCATGTAAATAATACCGCAATATCTTTTTCTCCGGAGGCGATGGAAAAGGAACTTGCTAATTTCCCGGAACGGTTTAGCCCCAATGTGATTCTTCGTGGTCTTTACCAGGAAACTATACTTCCAAATATTGCCTTTGTAGGCGGCGGGGGTGAAATGGCCTACTGGCTTGAGTATAAGGCCCTTTTTAAGCACTACCGTGTTCCCTATCCGGTATTGATCCTCCGCAATTCTTTTTTACTGATCAGAAAAAACTGGAAAACGAAAATAGAAAAAGCCGGTCTTTCTGTTTCTGCTGTTTTTAAACCGGAAGAGGAATTGATGGAAAATTTTGTTCGAAATAATACAAAACGCGAACTAAATCTGGATGTCCAAATATCCGAAATGCGCGGGATATATCAGTCTGTAAAGACTATTTCTGGCGTTGTCGACAAAACCCTGGAGCAGCATGTTGAGAAACTGGAGGCGCAGGCTTTGCAAAAACTGGAAGAATTGGAAAAAAAAATATTGCGGGCAGAAAAGAAAAATCACGAAGAAGTGAGGAGAAAAATTCATGAAATCCGGGAAGCATTATTTCCATTTGATAACCTGCAGGAACGTATAGACAATTTTATTCCATGGTACGCTGAATTTGGTAAAGATTTCATAGATCAAATTCTTCACCACTCGCTTTCGCTGGAACAGGAATTTATTATTCTTGAAGAAACAATGTAATTGTTTTTCCTTTAAAGCTGTCAGTGTCCGACTATGTCCAGGTGTAAGGTTCGCCTGCTGAAATAAAGTTCACCCGGATACCTGGCAACCTGGGTTGCAGCCATTGAACAAGCCATTCCATACCTGGTTCCTCGCTGAAACCATGACCCAGGACAATCATTGAAAGCTGCTTTCCAAGTGCCCGCGCATCCCTTACGTATTCTGCAGTTTCCCATTCGGGTGATTCCCCGACGATAATCAGGTCTGCTTTATTGGCTATGATCGTCTGCACCTGTCGTTGTCCGCCGGCCGCTCCGGGCATCAGGGCAATAATACTGCATGTAGCTGAAGGGTCACCAATATATCGCAGGTGTGGAATATGGAGGGTATCTTTCAGGTGTCTGACAATTTCAATCAGCGGTTGCGCGGGAAGCTGGAATACATTTTCTTCCTTTGTATTATAAGTTAACCATTCGGTTTTCCATAGTACTCCATGCAGGATGCCATCGGGTTTCATGCGGTGCCAGTGATCATGAAATCGCCAAACCGTGATCTGGTTTTTTTCCAGCAATTCTTTTTTTTCTCTTACGACGATATTATTTTCAACCCAATTTGCATCATCCAGGTGGTTGTAAAAACTCGGCTCATGTGTGATGATAAAATTCGCTTTTATTTTGGCTGCCGCTTTAATTACTGCAACCGTAGCAAACATGGAAGTTACGATACCTGTTACCGGCGCGTCGCCTGATCCGCTCTTGATGGTGTCTACTGTATCGGTTAATTTCCCACCCGGCACTTCACTGAGGATGCGTTCTATCACCTGGTTTATTGTCAGCGTCTCATGGATTGTAAAATGCCCGACTACCGGATTGGCAATTATACCTGCAGCGCCTGCTTTTACAGCATTGCCAATGAAGTTCCTTCTGTTATACAGATTATTTCCCATTTTTAAGTCGATTAATTAATCAGTCGAAGTTATTCTCCCAGCCGTCTTTTTTCAGCTTGGCGATTTTATCTGAAACCTCTGTTTCCAGTGACTTTTTATAAGCGAGTATTTTGGCGGAAATTTTCTCATCAAATGCACCCAGGATGGTGGCTGCCAGGATACCTGCATTTTTAGACCCGTTCAGTGCCACAGTCGCAACCGGGATTCCATTGGGCATTTGTAAAATGGAGAGTATGGAATCCCATCCGTCCAGAGAATTTGATGACTTAATCGGAACCCCAATCACAGGCAGGGTAGTTAGAGAAGCAACCATACCCGGTAAATGGGCAGCACCACCGGCTCCGGCGATGATTACTTTGAAACCTCTTTCTTTTGCTCCTGAAGCATAACTCACTAATCGCTGTGGCGTCCGGTGCGCGGAAACAATGGTCAGTTCAAAAGGAATGCCGAAGGATTTCAACAAATCGGCTGCAGGCTGCATGACCGGAAGATCGCTATCGCTGCCCATAATAATGGCCACCTGATTCATATTGTTATTTGAGATTGAAGTGAAGTAATGCGTAGTTTCTGTTTAATGGATTTTGCTTTATAGACCAGGTCAGATTTATCAGGACTCAGTATGGTTGCATGTCCCATTTTTCTGCCCGGTCTTGTTTCTTTTTTACCATAAAGATGAAGAAAGACATTTTCCATTTTAAGAACTTCTTCTAATCCTTCATAACTGGCTTCGCCTGAATATCCATCACTTCCTATGAGGTTTACTATGGCGGCATGAACAATATGTTTCGGATTGCCGAGTGGATAACCGAGCATAATTCGCCATAACATATCAAACTGAGAACTGAAATTTGCTTCAATGGTATGGTGACCGCTGTTGTGTACCCGTGGAGCGGTTTCGTTCACGAGCACATCTCCATTCTTATCAATAAAAAGCTCTACTGCAAAAATCCCCGGCGTTTTTAAATCTTTTACTACTTTTAATGCAATTGCTTCAATCCGCCAGGTAGTCTGTTGTGGCAATTCTGCGGGACTGAGCTGGTAATCGAGTTGATTTAATACCGGGTTAAAAATCATTTCCACAGGAGGATATAATGCCGTTTGTCCTGAATTATTGATCGCAACAATCTGCGAAATCTCTTTGTGGATGTCCACTTTTTTTTCAAGCACGGCAGGCTGGTCGAAACCGAGGTGAAGATCCTTCCCACCCAGATATTGTATACCCCGGCCATCATACCCACCAGAGGCGAGTTTATGAACTGCCGGAAAAAAGTCTTCAAATTTTTTCAGATCGTCACGCCCTGCGGTAATGCGGAAGGCAGAACTCGGGATATCGTTTTCCTTATAAAATTGTTTTTGTAAAATCTTGTCCCGGATTATACGTAGCGCAGAAGGTCTGGGATAGATTTTTACGCCCTCTGTCTCCAGTTTTTCAAGTGCTTCTACATTGACAGATTCAATTTCAATGGTCAGCCCGTCGAGACCTTTTCCAAACTGATATACATCCTCAAAATTTCGGATATCCCCCCGGGTAAACCCATGACAAAGGTGGGCTGCCGGGCATTCGGGATCGTTTTCCAGCACGAAAGTCTGTACAGGGTAATTGGCGGCCGCCTGTAAAAGCATTCTCCCTAACTGACCCCCGCCTAATATTCCGATTTTGAGCATTTTTCCAATTATGGCGTGAAGATAAAACAATCTGGTTTTCAAGCATTATTCGTGTGTCTGACATAATAATATGGCTGGATTTTTGTTTTAATAAGTACCTTTATCCGTCCCGATGAATAATATTTTTTTTGGTATGAAGAAAATCCGGTTTTTCTCCCTGGCAATACTCATTTTTTGCCTGAATTTATCCGTTTCACCCCTATTTTCACAGACTTCGACCGCATATAACGTCCGTTTTCTGGATAATCAGAAGACATTTCCGAAAATCAACGAATTGATGAGCCGGGAGGAAGACACCCTGCAAAAGCAGTTTAATGCAAAACAACTGGTCTGGCCTGCCCGGTTTGTCTACATCCGCTCTTTCAAATACGACAGTGAGATGGAGGTCTGGGTAAAGAATAAACAAAGTGAAAAATACAGGCTTTTTAAAACTTATAAAATCTGCGCCATGGCTGGTTCCCTAGGACCCAAAAGAATGGCGGGAGACTACCAGGTGCCCGAAGGATTTTATTATATTAATGAATTTAATCCAAGAAGCCTTTATCACTTATCATTAGGATTGAATTATCCGAATGCATCAGACAAAATGCTCTGTGACCTTTCTCAACCGGGTGGAGATATTTATATTCACGGAAGCTGTGTTACAACCGGTTGTATTCCAATTACTGACGGACAAATCGAGGAACTTTATGTATTGGCTGCCCATGCAAAAGACCTTGGACAGGATTTTATTCCGGTTCATATTTTCCCCGTTAATTTCAATAACACGAGAAGCGTTTCTTACCTGAACAGGTTTCTGGTGAGTTTTAATGAATTTGA